>NZ_CP054257.1 GCF_017893945.1 Treponema parvum | reverse complement strand
ATACAAAATTGTGTATAATGTGATAATATTATGTTGATACCTTATTGATATGTATTAAAAATGTTGATAAGTGCATAAACTGTTGATAGAAGGAACAAACTTATCCAAGTTTTATTTTATTAAAACATATACGGATAGGGCACTTTTACACATAATAACAGGTCTTATTATTATTACTATTAAATTTAAAAATATAATAATATATAATGCCTGATGACAAATCTAAATTGTGCGCAAAAAAACGCACTGCTTACATTTGATCGAAAATTTCGATTTTCGACCGAGCGCAAGTTTAAAATTTATAGGAGAAAAAAATGAAATTTTCTTTTGACAGAGATTCGATGATAAAAGAAATTGCAATTGCTCAAGAAATAATAACGAACAAAAGTCCAATATCCATTCTTTCAAATATTCTGTTGGAAGCGGGAAAAAACACTCTTACGGTAAAGGCTTCCGACACTTCGGTAAATTTTATAACGCATATTCCTGTAAACGTTGAAGAAGAAGGATCCACCACTATATATTGCGACAAATTTATGAGTATACTGGCTTCTTTGCCGCAGGGAGAAATAGAATTTGAGCAGGAAGATATAAAGGTTACGATACGGCCTGTTTCCAAAAAGATAAAATTCCAGCTTAAAAGCATAGCCGGCGATAAATTCCCTGAAATTGCGACTACCGAAGAAACGTTCTTTGAAGTTTCTGCAAAGGATTTTAAAGAGATGATTTCTCAAACTATCTTTTCGGTTTCAGAAGACGGCAACAGATACTTTATGACGGGTGTCTTTTTTACGAAAAAAGAAGAAAACCTTGTTATGGTGGCGACCGACGGAAGAAGACTTTCCTATATAGAAAAGGACGTAACGAATCCCGTGCCTGATTTTCCTTCTTCAATCGTACCTGTAAAAATTCTCAACTGTGTTTTAAAAAATGCGTCGGACGAAGGCAGCATACTCGTTTCCGTTATCGACAAGATGATTTTCATAAAGTTCGGAAATTACGAATTTTCTTCGCTGCTTTTGGACGGGCAATTTCCGAATTATCAGCGCGTAATTCCGGAAAAGCAATCGTTCCACTTTAAAGTATACAAAAACGATTTGGAAGAAGCTTTAAAACGAACGGCTCTCATGATTGACAAAAAGATATGCAGACTTTTGTTTAAAATAAGCCCCGGAGTTCTAAAACTCATATCTCCCGAATCGGATATAGGTACGGCCGACGAAGAAATTCCATGCGAATATGCGGGTAACGAAATAACGTTGGCTTTGAATTACCGCTATATAGGCGATCCTTTAAAAGTGATCAAAACCGACAAGGTTGTATTTGAATTTACCGAAGTTATGAAAGCCATAACTTTAAGATCCGATCCCGCGGCAGATTATTTTCATATAATCATGCCGATGAATTTTGAATAATGCCTTTTTTGAATATTTCGCTTTATAACTTCAGGAATTTGAACAACAAGACGACCGATCTTTTTTCAAAAGAAGTTTATTTTGTAGGCGAAAACGGACAGGGAAAAAGCAATCTTCTTGAAGCCTTGTATTTTTCTTCTTATGGAAATTCTTTCAGAACGAATAACGAACATGAGATCGTAAAAGAAGGAGAAGAAAATTTCAGCATAAAATCTTTTTTTCGCACAGAAACCGATACCACGCAGACTATAAGCGTGATTTTTGAAAACGGTAAAAAGAAAATAGAAAAAAACGGAAAAAAGATACAGGACAGAAAAGAACTTATAAACACGATTCCGTGCGTGCTGTTTTGTCACGACGACCTTGCTTTTGCGACGGGAGAACCTGAGCGAAGAAGATTTTTTATAGATCAGTCCTTGTCGATGTACGATATTCTTTATTTGGACTTGCTGAGAAAATATAAAAAAATTTTAAAAAGCAGAAATTCCATTTTAAAAAGTCACGAATATGAAATGCTGCCAGTCTACAACGAACAGCTTGTGGAAAACGGCTTAATGATGCAAAAAAAAAGAAAGGATATGATTTTCCAATTCAATCAAATTTTCGGAAAACTATATGAAGACATAGCAGGCATAGAAGGAATTTCCATCTTTTACGAGCCTTCGTGGAAAGAATTGAAAGAAGGCGAAATAAAGCGTTTTCCTCTAAAAGATGAGATACTTTATCTTTTAAAGACGAAAGAAGACAATGATAAAATGGCGGAGACTACCCTTTACGGACCCCACCGCGATAAAATTTATTTTACAAAAGATAAAAAACCGTTTATTCCTTCCGCTTCTACGGGACAAAGAAGATTGATAGCTCTGATATTAAGGATAGCGCAAGCGGTGTTTTACACTAAGGTTACGGGAAAAAAGCCCGTCCTGCTCATGGACGACGTTATGCTTGAACTGGATCCCGAAAAAAGAAAGAAGGTTACATCGTCTTTGCCGGAATACGATCAAATGTTTTGCACGTTTTTGCCTGGGGAACCGTACGAAAGATATATGAGAAGCGGCACTAAAGTTTATTTTGTGAAAAACGGAGAATTAAGTGAACGGCAATTTTAAAGGGCAGGTTATAAATTGCGGCGATATGATAATGGACGTGTTTTCCTCTATCGATAAAGAGAAGTACAAAGAAAAAGAAGACGTTACTGAAGCGTGGAAAACGATAACGAAATCCGTAAAAAAAGGAAATTCGCAAGAAAATTTGGGTGAAAAATTATATTCCCACAGCTCTTTGGTGGAAATAAAAAACGGAATTTTATTGGTAGAAACGGATCACCCTGCATACATTCAGTTATTCCGAATGTATGAAAGATATATTTTAAAAGGGTTAAAGCAGCAGGTTCCCCAATTGGATATAAGAGCCTTATCTTTCAGGCTTAAAGGCAGCGCGGCCGTCTTATCCGAGAAGGAAAATAAAAAAGAATATGAAGAAAAAATGCGAATAGAAAAAGAATTTGAAAGGGAAGAAAAGGTTTTAAAAGACGTATATAAAGACAAAAAGATAAACGAAAATAAAGAAATTCCCTTGGAAATCATAGAATCGTTCAATAGAATAAAAAAGACTATGTTGACCAAAAGAGACGATTAATGTTATATTTTTTAACACTGCATTGAACATTGGAGCCTCACAGGTTCTTTAAATAAGGAGACGCGTTCACCATGTTACGGACATATCAACCAAGCAAAGTTAAACGCAATAGAAAATTCGGTTTTCGTGCAAGAATGGCGACCCGCGGAGGCAGACTTGTTCTTGCCCGCAGACGTGCAAAGGGTCGTGCAAAATTAACGATTTCGGACGAAAAAAAACCTTACTGATTTTGACAAATTAGGGATGGAAGCAGACTTGCTTTTGCCGGGACGATTTTATAGAAGTGAAAGAATAAAAAGTTCCGATGAAATTAGGAATCTGTTTAAAAACGGGGAAAGAGTAAGCGTTTCGGGCGCAAAGTTATTTTTTTTGCCTAACAGTCTTAAAATAAACAGAATTGCATTTACTCTTTCCCGACATTACGGTTCGGCCGTAAAACGAAATAGATCAAAACGATACAGCCGTGAAGTTTACAGGTCTTTTAAAACATATCTTAACGCAGGATACGATCTGTTGTTGCTTGTATATCCGGGAAACGATTCGTTCGGCATGCGGTATGTTCAATTTAGTTCATTATGTGATAAAGCAGGATTATTAAAAAAATGAAGAATTTTTTTATCAAATTTTTCTGTTTGCTTATCCGAATATATCAAGTCTGCATTTCTCCGTTATTTCCCAGATGCTGCAGGTTTTATCCTACCTGTTCGAATTACGCTATAGAAGCGATAAAAAAACACGGTTCGATAAAGGGAATATATTTGTCTTTTAAACGCATTGTTAGGTGTAACCCTTTTTGCAGCGGCGGTTATGATCCTGTTCCTTAAAAATTTGTTTGGAGTTTGATTTTATGGAAAAAAATACGATTTTGGCTATAGTGCTTTCCACCCTTGTTTTAGTCGGATTTATGTTTTTTCAGACTACGTTTTTTCCTGCAAAAAATGCGCCGGAAAACACTTCCAACGCCGGAAGCGTTCAGACTGCCGCGCCGGAACAGGTAAACGAAGCGGTAAAACCTTCCGTTCAGGCGGCGGTTGTTTCGGAACCTGAAAAGTCGGATGAAATTCTTACGGAAGAGAATTTTACCATAACGACGGACAAGGTAAGAGTCGTTTTTACAAACCGCGGCGGCGATATAGTAAGCTATGAACTGCTGGATCACCTTGACAGAGACACGGGCAAGGGAGTTGAACTTTCGGACAACGTTTCCAATACGAACAGAATGTGCGCTTTGGCTTTCGGTTCCGCTTCCAATCCTATAATAAACGACATATTTTTTTCAAAAAGGATAGATGACAACACTATAGGTTTTTTTAAGACTTTTAACATTAAAAACTCCGATAATACCGACAATGTTTTTACGATAGCAAAAACCTATACGTTTAAAAACGGAGAATACGCTTTTAAGCTCGACGTAACGGTAGACGGCGACACAGGTTCGAACGGGCTGAATTTCGGCGGAGCTTCTTATACGATCCGCACTTCTCCGCAGCTTGGGCCGCACTTTAACAGAAAAACCGACAGGTATGAATCGCGCCAATTTATCGCATATAACGGCGATAAATCGAAAAGAATCGTTCTTTCGGACAAGCAATTCAAAGAATACGATAAGGGAAACATGTCTTGGGTAGGAATAGGCGGAAAATACTTTGTAGGACTGATCATTCCGGAAAACAAATCGATCGTAAAAAGCGCTTATTATTCGTCTTTGATGGAGATAAACGATTATGCCAACGCGCAGGCTTTGTTAGTGCGCGACGCGTTTAACGGCGGAAAAATCAACGATACTTATTATCTGTATTTCGGACCCAGGAATGAAAAGGATCTGCACAGGTACAATTCACCTGAAAACAACGCTTGGAATCTTAAAGGACAAAACTTAGGCGAGAGTCTGCAGTCAAACGGATTTCTTTCATGGCTTGAAACGGCTTTAAAATGGATGATGGAAATGATATACAAGGTTGTTCCGAACTGGGGCGCTTCCATCATAATACTTACGATTTTCCTTAAGATGATAATGTTCCCGCTCACTAAAAAAAGCTCTATGGGAACACTTAAAATGCAGGAATTGCAGCCGGAATTGCAGGCCATACAGGCGAAATACAAGGATAATCCGCAAAAATTACAGGCTGAAACGGCAAAGGTATACAAGGCCGCCGGATATAATCCCGTTTCCGGATGTTTGCCCATGGTTTTTATGTTCGTGATTTTATTTGCGATGTTCAACCTTTTCAACAATTATTTTGAATTCCGCGGAGCCATGTTCATTCCCGGCTGGATACCCGATCTTTCCGTCGGTGACAGTATTTATACGTTTAAATTTACGATACCGTTTATCGGAAACGAACTTAGGCTTTTGCCCATAATTTACGTGGTTTCTCAGCTTTTGTTCGGAAAAATCACTCAGAACGGCGGAACTATGACGGGTTCGTCCGCAGCGCAGATGAAGATAATGATGTACGGAATGCCATTGTTTTTCTTCTTTATTTTTTACAATGCGCCGTCAGGCCTTTTGCTTTACTGGACGGTTTCCAATTTTGTACAGCTCATTCAACAGCTTGTGATTAACGGTATCATGAACAAGAAAAAAGCCGCGCTTGCGGCGAACGGAAAGACGGCCGTAAGCGGAAGGTCTTCCAACATAAAACAATTTCCTAAAAATAAACGATAGAGGATATTTATGATCTACGAATACGAAGCGAAAACCGAAAAAGAAGCCATAGAGATGGCGGCTAACGAGCTTGGCCTTGCCAGAGAGCAATTCGACGTGGAAATTCTTGAAACGCAAAAGAGTTCCATCTTTAAAAAAGGATTTGTAAAGATAAGAGTGCATACGGACAGCCCCGAAGTTGCGCCGGAATTTGACGGAAAAATACCCGCAAAAAAAACGTTTGCGGATCCGGTTCCCCAGGAAGGGTTTGAAAAAAAACTGACGGAATTTATTGAAACTTTGACCGAAAAAATGGGGTATAAGGTAAAAGTGAACGTCATGTTCCGCGAAGAGCGGAAAATAGGAATAAAACTCGAATCCGATAATTCTTCGATTTTGATAGGCCGTAAAGGTAAAAACCTTGACGCCCTGCAGCTGCTTGCAAATGTGTACGCGGGACGGTTGGGACATGAAGATACCAGAGTTATCCTTGATACCGAAAATTATCGCATAAGGCGGGAAGAGCTGCTTGTGCGAATGGCGTATGTAACGGCCGATAAGGTGCGCTCTATGCACAGTTCGATTTTGCTCGAACCTATGAATCCTTTTGAACGCCGCCTTATTCATACAACTTTGAACGATATTCCGGATATTGAAACTAAAAGCGAAGGTGAAGGTTTATACAAGCAGGTAAGAGTTTTGTATAAGGGAGTGCGATAACATGTTCAAACCGAAGAAAAAGACGTTTTTGCTGCTTTCTTTTTCGGTTATTTTTTTTATGCCTATGCTTTATGCTCAGACTTATCTTATAGAGGATATTTTAGATATAAAGCTCATAAAAGAATTGAAAGAAAAGGGAGCGGTTAAACACACTCTTGAAAAGGACGAAAAACAGTTAACCCTTATTCCCGACACGCCGATTGCAAAAAGAGCGGCGGTCTTTCACGGAAATGAAAAAGACGAAGATCCTTCGTTTATTTCCGAGTCCTTATATTTGGTAAAAAAATCGGATCTGATAGCAAAAAGCGAAAAACCTGATCCCGACGTGTCGATAGACGAAGTTTCAAGGATAGTCCGTTCCATCTCTAAAATGAAGGGAATGATGTATTTTTCAAACAGCCGTCAGGAGTGGGACGTTTTGTATTCGGAATCTTATATGATCGAAGGGCCCGATTCCGATACGCCGATTCCCGATATGCTTGAAGGTTCCGCAGACGGATTAAAACTTTACTGTTTTCAGAACGAACACGCTTTCGGCGGCAGCAAATATTCTTTAACATATAATCAAAGCGAAAGCGAAGTATCCGTAACGTTTCAGAATCTGGATCCGCTGAAATACACGTTCATTCGGGCTGTAAAAAAGGGCAACATGAATATAAACGTGGTTGTTACCGACTGCGGAGAAAGTTTTTTGGTATACATGGTTATACAGGCGCGGATTTTGAGGTGGTCGGTTCTTGAAAAAAGAATGAATAAGTCTTTAAATGCCCGGCTCGACGCGATTTACAAATGGTTTACGGAACAATTTTGATTTTTTGAGGTCTATATGAAAAGCGGAATAAAAAATAAAAAAATATTATCGGCGTTAATTTTGTTTTGTGCGGTTGTTATGAATTCTTATACAAAACCTACGGAGAAGAGCATGAAAGCTATAGAAGGAAAAAACGGTATTTTTGCAATTATGGAAACATCCAAAGGGGACATAGTTCTTGAATTGAATTATAAAAAAGCTCCTTTGACGGTTACTAATTTTGTGGGCCTTGCGGAAGGGACTTTAAACGCATCGAAGGGAAAACCGTTTTACGACGGACTTAAATTTCACAGAGTGATTCCCGATTTTATGATTCAAGGCGGCGACCCGCTTGGAACCGGCACTGGAGGTCCGGGTTATAAATTTGCCGATGAAATCGACGACGAATTGAAATTCACGGGACCGGGAATTTTGGCAATGGCGAATGCCGGCGCCGGTACGAACGGAAGCCAGTTTTTTATCACACATGTGGAAACGCCTTGGCTTAACGGAAAACATACGATTTTCGGCCGGGTTCTTGAAGGACAGGACGTTGTAAACAGGATTCAACAAAACGATAAAATTTTAAAAGTAAATATAATACGCCAAGGCGATGAAGCAAAAAAAATGACGGCCGGGCAAAAAGATTTTGACGATTTGGCGGAAAAAGCACAGACTGCCGCCGCCAGAAAAAAAGAGGCCGCATTCGCCGAACAGATAAAAGTTATAGAAAAAAAATTTCCCGGTTACGAAAAAGATCCTAACGGAATTTATTACAAGATCGCCAAGGAAGGAAGCGGAAATAAAACCGGAAAAGGAAAAAACGTTTTGGTGGATTATAAAGGTTATTTGATTTCGGGAAAGGTTTTCGATCAGTCGAAGGGAAGAGAGCCGCTTTCTTTTAAAACCGCCGCCGGACAGATGATTCCGGGTTTTGATCTTATGGTACAGGACATGAAACTCGGCGAAAGCCGAACGATCGTAATTCCGCCCGGCCTTGCCTACGGTGAGCGCGGATATCCGGGCGTAATTCCCGAAAACGCATATTTGGCTTTCGATCTTGAACTGATAAAGAACTGAAAAATATGGAAGCTGGGCAGCAAAGAGATATAGAACAATTTTACAAAGATTTTTCGGACAAGGTAAAAGATATTGTAGTTTCTTTGGAATTCGTAAGTTTGGAAGCGGAACAATGTGTTTTTGAAGCTCTAAATTTAAAGAAAAATGCTTCCGGACAGCTGTGGGGACTTTTGGTTTTTTGCTCGAAAAACATTTATTTTTATGTAGTTCCGTATGAATCTTCCGTAAATATCATATTAAGACGAACTTTCGGCGGAAAAAGGGTTCAGGAGCAGCTTTTGAATATCACCGAGCTGGATTCGCTTGAATTTAAAAAACCGCCTAAAAAATGGTATGATTTTTTGTTTTATACGGGATTCGGAAAGATCGATATGGAATTTTACGACAAACAAGGAAACAAGATGACGGTGCATGTTTCTACGCAGCACAAGGCGGACGTCGTGTTGGAAAAAATAGCGGCTGTGAAAACCGTTGACGTATGAAAAATTTGATAATTTGTATTGTTTTTTTTGCCGGCGGATCAGTTTTTTTAGCTGCAGGATTTTATTTCCTTTCGGAAAGATATCTTAAGAGTATCTGTGAAAATATAACGGATCCGGACAAAAAGGCTTCCAGACGATTTTTAGGAATATCGGCGGGACGTTTTTCGATTTTTGTCGGCACCTTGACTGTGATATGCGGCTTTTTATTCGTTATAATACCCGAAGTAAAATATTTTATCGCTTTAATTTATATGATCGTATTGACGGCGGCATTTTTTATTTTGATAAATATTTTTAAAACCGGCATAAAATAAGATTTTATTATGAAAATTCCCGCAGAAAAACTTGAGCCCAAACTCATAGCTCTTGATCTTGACGACACTCTCTTAACCGAAGACCTGCTCATAACACAGCGGACGAAAAACTGTTTAAAAAAGGCGGCGGAAAAAGGAATCTATATTGTTTTATGTTCCGGCAGGGTGGAAAATTCCGTTTTACGGTATGCAAAACAGCTTGATCTAAGCGGTACGGAAGAGGGGCGTTATGTAGTGTGCCTGAACGGCGCCGTAGTATACGATGTGCATAAGAACAGCGGCATTTATTCGCGAAAGGTAAGCGGTGAAATTTTATTATCGGTATATGACGAGGTAAAAAAATACAATCTGACTCCGAATGTCTACGAAGATTCTACCGTGGTTACGCCCGTCGACAACGAGTGGACAAGGCGGGACGCATCGCTTTGCAAGCTTCCCATGAAAATTATTCCCGAATTTGAAAAAGTTTTGCAAAAAGGTTCTGCAAAAATGATGGTTTCAGGTCCGCCTGAAATTTTACCGGAAGTTCAAAGCAGATTAAAAGAGCTGCTCGGCAAAAAAGCCGTCATATTTACAAGCAAACCGTACTTTCTTGAAATTATGCCGCCCGAATGCGGAAAAGGCGAAGCGCTCTTGTGGCTCATACAAAGGTTGAATATCCCGCAAAAAAATCTTATGGCGTTCGGCGACAGCATGAACGACGAAACAATGATCCGAAAAGCGCCGATGTCGGTGGCCATGTTGAACGGCCTGGAATATATTAAAGACCTTGCCGCCTTTGTAACACGGAAGACCAACAACGAAGACGGAGTTGCGGATTTTTTGGAATCATACGTCCTTTAAAGAGTTTGGAAATATCGCAGGTTTTATGCCGAGGGCTTTTATGAGAGCAGAGCTTCTTTTTTCAGCCGCTCGGGACGCTTGGGAATTTTTTTTATCACAGCGGCTTTTTTTTACGGCGCGTATCAACAGGTTTTTAGGCGTATGCTGTGAATCTATGAATTCCAAAACTTGCACCTTATAGCCGGAGCTTTCAAGAAAGTCTGCACGCAGAGCGTCGGTTACTATTGCGGAAAAACGGTCTTTTAATATTCCGTGCTTTAAAACGGACGCAAAAATATCTTTTTCATCTGAAATATCCGATTTTTGACTTTTAAACCGGCTTTCAAGCTGGGAATTTATTTCATGCTGGCAGCAGGGGACGCTTAAAATTGCCTTGACGCGGTTTTCTACGGCGTAAAGTAAAGCGTAGTCCGTAGCCGTATCGCATGCGTGCAAGGTGATCATGATGTCGGGAGAAAATGAGGATTTATGATCGGCAATATTTCCCACTTCAAAGGAAAGATCTTTATAGCCGCATTGTTTTGAAAGCGCCGAGCAGTATTCTATTACGTCTTCTTTTAAATCCAGCCCTACGATTTTTGCGTCGATCTTTTTTATTTGAGTTAAATAGTGATAGACGGCGAACGTCAGATAAGACTTGCCGCACCCGAAGTCCGCAATGCGTAAGGGGCGCGTATTTCCGGAAAGCGAAGATAAGGCCGCTTTATCCGTTTCTTCTTTTCGGATCAGGGAAAGAACGTCGTCGATAATATCGTCTATAAATTCCAAAAAACGGTTTATCTGCCGGAATTTGTCGTGCTTTGAGGATATGATTTTTCCCGAAGGAGTCATTATGCCGAGCATAACCAAAAACGGTACGGGTTCACCTTCGCAGATAAGATAATTTTTCTTTTTTTTAAAGTCCTGCAATAAAGGTTTGTCGGATGTTTTTTTTGAGAGCCTTGAAACATGGCCGCTTTTATTTCCTAAAACGGTGATTTCTTCCGTTTCCGTACGATACACACATTGTAAAAACGTTTTTCCCGCATTGTCGTCTATAAAAGCAAGAAGTTCTTTTTCAGAAAAAGTTTTGTGAAAAACCTGCGTTTTGGTAAAAAATTCCGCAAAATAATTTATTTTAGCGTTTTTATGAACGGGACGGACCTTTATTCTCAGACAATTTTGCGGTATTCCGGACGGATTTTCCTGGCAGGCTGTTTTTTGTTTCGGGTTCGGTTTGGAAAAAGAAACGGATAAGATCATATGCTTCTCAAATTTACACTGTATACTAAATTCTTTAAAAATGATATAGTCGTTTGCATGGGACAATGTTTTGTTTTTGTAAATCAAAAAGGTGGAGTAGGAAAGACGACTTCGGCCATAAACATAGGGGCATATGTGGCGCTTTCCGGAAAGACCGTTTTATTGATTGATTTTGATTCTCAAGGAAATATGTCCAGCGGTATAGGTTTGCCCAAAGAAAAACCTACCGTTTACGAATTATTGTCCGGATCGGTGCCGGCTGAAAAAATTATTCGACACACATCGGTAAAAAACCTTGATGCCATAGGTGCTTCTATAGATCTTTCGGGCGCGGCTATCGAGCTTGTGGATCAGGAAAACAGAGAATTTTTTTTGAAAAATGCACTGGCGTCCATAAAAGATAAATACGATTACATTTTTATCGACTGCCCTCCGTCCTTGGGAATTTTAACTTTAAACGGCTTGGCTGCGGCCGATAAAGTGCTTGTTCCCATGCAGTGTGAATATTTTGCGCTTGAGGGAATAACGCTTTTGCTCCAAACGGTTAAAAAAGTTCAAAAAAGCATAAATCCAGGTCTAGTCATAGGCGGAATTTTTTTTACCATGTATGATTCCCGCACCCGCTTGGCACAGGACGTGGTTATGCAGGTAAAATCGTATTTTAAAGACATTGTTTTTAATACGATCATTCCGAGAAACGTCCGCCTTTCAGAGGCACCTTCTCACGGACTTCCGATATGCGAATATGACGCTTTGTGTGCCGGAGCCAAAAGCTATGAAAGTCTTGCCAAAGAGGTGATGCGCCGTGGCTAAGAAAAAAGGTTTGGGACGAGGGATCGACGCTCTCATGTCTTCCGGCGACATTCCCGAGACAAAAACGGGTACCGAAGCCGGGAGAGCGGAGTTTAAAGAGCGTTTGGATTTGCCCAAAGGCGTTACGGCCGATAAAAACGGAACTCTTTGGATAGATCCGGCCTTATTAAAGCCTAATCCCCATCAACCCCGCCGAGAATTTGTAAAAGAAGACCTTCAGGAATTGTCGGATTCCATACGTGAAAACGGCGTTTTGCAGCCGATTCTCATAGAAGATGCGAACGACGGAACCTTTTATATAATAGCCGGGGAGCGGCGCACGAGAGCTTCCATCATTGCGGGATTAAAAAAAGTTCCCGTTTTGCTCGGAAAATTCAATGAAGTAAAAAAACTTGAAATTGCTCTCATCGAAAACATTCAAAGAGAAGATCTGAACCCTATAGACGAAGCGAGAGCATATTTTAAACTTATGGAATTAGGGGATTTAAGCCAAGAAGATGTTGCAAGACGTGTGGGCAAAAACCGTTCTACGGTTGCAAATTCCATGAGACTTTTAAAACTGCCGGAAGATATTCAGTCGTCTTTGATAAGCGGACAAATCTCCGCCGGACACGCAAGAGCCCTGCTTTCGGTGGAAAACGCTTCGGACCAAAGAATCTTATTCGGAAAAATAGTAGGAAATTTTCTTTCGGTGCGGGATGCGGAACAGCTTGCCGCCGAATATAACGGTTTAAAAAAGAAGGTTCTTAAAGCCGAAAAAACAGAACATAAAGATCCGGATCTGTCGGCTATAGAACAAAAATTCATAGAAGCCTTAGGTACAAAGGTCGTAATTAAGGGCGATCTTAAAGCCGGTTCCATACGGATAGATTATTTTAGCAAAGACGATTTGGACAGGCTGTATTCGCTTTTTACCGAAAGTTTAAATTGAACGGCACGATTTCAGACGTTCCTTAAAATTGAACGAAGGAGAAAATTTCAATTTTCGACTGAGTGCAATTAGTGCGCTTTTTGCGCATAATCCAATCTTAAACGCGAATTGAAGACAGAACTTTTCCTATCGGATAACGGATAACAAGATCCGCCCTTGAATCGCTTGAAGTTTCCGACTTATTTATGAGAACGAGCTTATTCCCGCTAAAATAGTCTATGAGCCCTGCGGCAGGATACACCACAAGGGATGTTCCGCCTATTATAAGCATATCGGCCTTTGAGATAGCCGCAACGGCGCCTGTGATAACGTTATTGTCCAAACCTTCTTCGTATAAAACAACGTCGGGCTTTATGAGGCCGCCGCATTTAGTGCAGTGAGGAAGTTTGTCCTGAGAATTTTCGCTGTCGCAGATAACGTCGACGCTGTAAGGCGCTCCGCAGTTCATGCAAAAATTCCTCATAACGCTGCCGTGCAATTCAAAAACGCATTTGCTTCCCGCCGCCTGATGTAAACCGTCGATGTTTTGAGTGATCACGGCTTTTAACTTTCCTTTTTTTTCAAGCTCGGCAAGTTTCAGATGCGCCGCGTTCGGAGCGACGCCTTTTATTATAAGTTTTTTGCGGTAAAATTCGTAAAATTCAGCGGTCTTTTCCATAAAAAAACTGTGACTTATGATAGTTTCAGGCGGATATTTCCATTGTTGATAATAAAGACCGTCTTGGCTCCTGAAATCGGGAATGCCGCTTTCAGTAGAGACGCCTGCACCGCCGAAAAACACGATATTATCGCTTTCGTCTATGTATTCCTGAAGTTTTTTAATAAGATCCTGAAAATCATTTTCCATAATCAGCTTTAAAATTATAACACGGAAATCGCTTTAGAGGAAAGGAAATTGAACTGAGGTGAAATGAGAGGAATTTACGTCCGGAGGGCTATAAAAACACTTGATTTTTGCCGATAAAGTAGACATGGAAATTTTAAAATTCGCCGCACCGTTTGCGCTTTTATTTTGTCTTTCTTCGGCGACAGCCCAAACACAGGCAAGACCGCTTTATCAGCTTTCCCCGATGCCTTTAAAAGAAGAAACAACCGATACGGCAACTCAAAATATAATAGCCGGAAACGACGCCGGTTTATTCAGGATAACCGGCAGCAATACGGCTCTTCCGTTGTGGACGGAAGGGCGAGTAAAACAAATTCTGCGAACCGAAACGGTCGGCAAAACGGGAAATACGGAAGAGCATTGGTATTTTATTACGTCCAAGGGAATTCTTTACTCTCAGGATTTAAACGAGTTTGAATTCAGAAATACCGGCCTTCCCTACCTTGTTATCCACGAATATGATGAACAAAAAGACGATTATACGCAGCAAATAGAAGATCTGAAGGATATATGTGCCAATCCCCTTAATCCCATGCAGCTTGTAACCGCAACGAAGGACAACGTATATATCAGTTTTGACGGCGGATTAAATTGGAAATCGCTGGGATCGATGAGTAAGACTACGGCAGGAATAAAAGCGGTCGCAATAGCCGATATGCCGCATTTTGCGCCTGACGGAAATTTTTACGGCACGGATTTGGCAGTTTTTATGTCGCACCCTATATTCGGACTGTCTTATATTATGCCCAACGATCAAAAACCCGCTTGGACCGATGTGACATCCGGATTTAAAATGATGTCGTCGCTTACCGCGCCGGATGAAATTTCCGATATTTTACCGGTGCTCAAGGCCGACGCCGAAGGCAGAAATTACGTTGATATTTATATTTCACAGACGTTCATACCTAATATCTACAGGTTTAATTGGGAAAAGAAAAAAGGAGAACTTCTGTACGGCGGCAATGAACCAAGCGACACGGTAGAGTCCTTAGTCAACGTTGGAGACACTTTGTTATTCACAAGGCCTTCAGATGTCGGAACCTTCAATCTTAAAGAACAAAAAGAAGTAGGAACACCGGAAAAATTTTCTTTGTGGAAAGAAAGATTCGATTCTTTATTTTTTCCGGTACAAACGGCATGGATTCCTAAAGCGGCTGCGGGTTTTGAAAAGGGTTTTGTTCTTAATGAATTGTGGATGCTCTATCCTGAAAAGATAGGTTCAAAGTACGCAAACGTTATTAAAGACAATAAGCGAAGCTTATATATACCGCCGTATCAAGTGCGTAAGCAATTAGGTTCGGAAGGCATAGATAAATTTCTTTCGATCGTGGAAGAAAACGGTTTAAACAGCGTCGTAATAGATATGAAAGACGATTACGGTCTTTTGCGTTACAGCACAAAAGACCCGCTTGTAGCGCAAAAAGCGACGGAAAGCCAATATTCCGTAGATATAGATCAGTTTATTTCCAAATTTAAAGAAAAAGACATATACCTTATCGCCCGCATAGTCGTATTTAAAGACAAGAATTTAGCCAGATACGGCGGCGGGAAATACGCCGTATGGGACGCCGTAACCGGCAGGGCTTGGGTCGGAATAAAAGGATATGAAGACGTTAAAAATGAAGAAGGAACAATTATCGGAAAAGAAACCGTTTACTATGATGAAAATTGGGTTGATCCGTATTCGGCTGAAGTTTGGGAATATAATGTGGGGATTGCGAAGGAGCTGATTGCGCGAGGATTTGATGAAATTCAGTTTGATTATATAAGGTTTCCTACAGACGGATATAATTTAAAAAATGCGCGTTTCCGCTGGCATTCTCAAGGCATGACAAAGGAATCGGCACTTATGTCTTTTTTAGCCTACGCCAGAAAGCAAATAGAAGCGCCTTTGGGAATAGATATTTACGGGGCGAACGGCTGGTATCGCAGCGGCGCACGGACGGGTCAAGACGTTGAAATGCTTTCAAATTACGTAGATGTGATTTGTCCTATGTTTTATCCGAGCCATTTTGAACAGGATTTTTTGCTTTATGAACCGGTGGCGGAGCGGCCTTATCGCATATATTTTTACGGCGCATATAGAAATTCTATCATCGGGAGAAACAGAATCATCGTGCGCCCGTGGGTTCAGGCATTTTATTTAAATGTAAGATACGACAGGCAGTTTTACAGCAAGGAATATGTAAGACAGCAGCTGTTCGGCATCCGCGATTCCGTAAACAAGGGATATATGTATTGGAATAACGTAGGTAACTACAGCATGATCCAGCCGGATATAGGCGAAGAGCCGTATTCCGGAAAGACAAAAGAAGCCGGCAGGGAATACAGAAAACCCGCTTTCGGTATTTCCGAAAATGCTAAAAATAAAAGCGATTCGGAAGGTCAAAGGACATTGCCGTCCATATCCGTCATTGACAGTGTTCGTAAATATGAAAGTCCTGAAAAAAACAGGTTTTTGAATATATTCAAACTGCCGTCGACGTCGATATTTTAATAAGCGGTAATTGAAGTTATTATAAAAATCATATAATTTTTAATATATCATGGAAACCATCACTTACACGCCCGAAGAATCGATTGCGGCGGTCGCCACAGGGCTTATTCCTTCGGCGCTCGGCGTTATACGGACTACGGGCAAAGACAGCATAGAAATGATTTCACGTCTTTTTTCAAGGCCCAAGGCTTTGTTGTCGGCCGGCGGGAATTCGATCGTTTACGGTTGGATTATCGATCCTTTAAAAAAGGAAAACGGCGAAGACGGGCGCGTAGATGAAGTTTTGATAAGCGTATTTAAATCTCCTAAAAGTTTTACCGGCGAAAACATGGCCGAAATAAGCTGTCACGGCGGAATCGCCGTTGTGACGGAAATTTACAACCTGCTTTTAAAAAACGGTTTTAGAAAAGCCTTGAGGGGAGAATTTACTTTTCGGGCGTATATTAACGGTAAAACGGATCTGACAAGGGCAGAAGCTATCAGGGAAATAATAGAAAGCAAAACCGATAAGTCCTCCGGAAGGGCGGCAGGCAGACTGGCAGGTTCCGTATACGATCAGATAAAAGACATTCAGCAGTTGATAGTTAAAACAATAGCCGCAATCGAAGTGGGCATTGAATATCCTGAAGACGAGCAAACCATAGCGGATGCGTTTGACAGCACGGATCTGTTGTCCGCAGCTGAAAAACTTAAAAGTCTTTCGGATTCTTGGAAGAGTGAAAAACTGTATCAGGACGGCGCCAGAGTAGTTTTGTGCGGCAAGACCAATGTAGGAAAGTCAAGTTTGTTCAACGCCCTTTTAAAAGAGGACAGGTCTATAGTTTCGGATATAGAAGGAACGACAAGAGATTGGATTGAAAGCTGGGTGAATTTTGACGGGGTTCCCGCCCGCTTGTTTGATACGGCGGGCTTACGCAAGACCGAAGACCTTATAGAACAAAGCGGAGTCGAGCGGACAAAAGATTTGTCAAAAGATGCGGATATAGTTTTATATTTGGCCGACGCTTTGGACAGTTCTAAAGAAAAAGAAAAAATAATCACGGAAGAATTAACGGCGCTGCTGCCCGACGATAAAATTCCCGTATTGTTTGTTTGGAACAAATGCGATACACTTGCTTCCGGTTTTGAAGAAGCGGGTCTGCCGTATTTAAGGGAGGATAGCATAAAAAAAATTCCGGCGTTAAAAGGACAACTCCATATAAGCGCTAAAACGGGAAAAGGCATAGCCGCTCTTTCTGAGGCGGTAAAAAACGTCCTTACAGGTTCTTTGGAAACGGACAGGGAAAAAGCCGGGCTCGGCTCTTCACGGCAGGAAAAAAATGTAAAAGAAGCGTATGAATGCGTCACACATGCTCTAAAAAGCGTAAATGAAAATTATTCGCTCGACGCCGCCGTTCAGGATTTGGAGGACAGTCTGGAAGCGCTTGCGGAAGTTACGGGCGAAGTTACGCCGGACGATATTTTGGAAACGATCTTTTCAAATTTTTGCGTCGGAAAGTAAACTAAAAATGAGCGGCGCGGAAAACAAGCGGTTCGGAAAATCGGCAGCTTCTTATGTCTATGTTGAAGAAGAAATTTTTGGGGATTACAATTTATGACCGGCAAGATTTACCCCAATGTTCCAGACAGATTACAAGCTGCCATGAAAAATTCTCGGCTTTCATCTTTACGGCATCTTCCAATGAATAAGTACCATTATGATTAAATATGTCGTGCATAAAATAATAAATGTAAGTGCCGTCGAGTTCTTTTGTATTAAAAGGGTATTCGTTCCATGATTGGTTATCTATGGACATCGCTTTCTCGAAAGATTCGATTTTATTATTTTCATTATTTCGGAAATCGCTTTTTACGGACAAATAAGGTCCCCAAAAATTGCTTTCCTCGCAAAGATTTCCCCATAATTCATTTTCTTCTTCATTCAGACTTTCCGGAGCGTTGTACCAGAATTCTACGTGTATTGTGTAATCCTTGTAATTATTGTCGCCTGCTCGAAATTTTTCTTCATATTCGTTAGTTATACGGACAAGTTCATTGTAGGCCTCTCTATAACGTTCCAGTAAGCCGTTGTTTAATTCAATGATTTTCTGTTTGTTTTCCGGCGTCTATACAAAGTTTGCATTTAAACGTCTCTGACGTTCAAAAAGTATTTTCTTTAATTTTTCATTTATTTGCATAGGCTTCTCCATCGGTTGATGTTGCAAATAATACAAAAAAATACTATCAAAACCTGATAGACTGAAATAAATAATTTTCCGATCACTATTATTGTTTGATAGGTTTTAAAAGTATAATAGAATTAGTTTTAGGCCTTGAATTGCTTAGAAGGATACACAAAATATGATTTATATAACAGGTGATACCCATAATACGGTTGATATGTCAAATCTTGCCGCTAAAAATATGAAGCTATGTTGTAAAGAGCAAAATGCTGATTATAAGGATATTACAATTGCCATTGTTCTTGGCGATTTTGGTCTTCCCTGGAACGAATGTCCTTTAGATTCCGAAGGAATTCATCCTACAGATAAAACGGATAGGTATCTTCTTGATTGGTACAAGCAAAAGCCTTTTAGGATTCTTGCCGTTCAGGGAAATCATGATAATTATGATATGATCGAAAAATTGCCGGAAGCAGAAATGTTCGGATCTATTGTTTTGCAAGTGAGCGACAACATCTTCTACCTTAAAAGGGGAGAAATTTATCTGGTTGAAGGAAAGTCTTTTCTGGCTCTTGGCGGTGCGGTAAGTGATGATAAAGCATACCGAATACCGCATGAATCATGGTGGCCGCAGGAAGAATGGACGGAAAAAGACAAACACAGCTGTATTTCAAATGTAAAAGGCAGACGGGTAGATTATGTTCTTTCTCATACAGGTCCTTCTGTTGGGATTGCTTGCACAGACTCTTATTACTCAAATGAAAAGAATCTGAAAGAGCTCCTAAAAGACTCAAATGTAGTTTTTAACGATCGTCTTGAATCTATAATAGAGTATGATAAATGGTTCTTCGGCCACTGGCACAGCGATTGGGGATATGAGCACTATGCGGAATCAAAATATGTTCCGCTTTACCGTCAGGGGATTATAATATGATCGGCCGGTTTAACTTCAGATCCGAAGATTGCCTTGAAAAAGGTTTCAATTTTTATCAAGTTTGAATTAGATAGTAGAAATCCGTGTCAAAATCGGTAAGTTCTTTTGGAAGACGGAAAAACTTTCTGATTTTATTTATCTCATTTTTTTCAGGCCTCCATGGATAATCGTGAATCTGTCAGTATCCTTATGATATACTACACGGCCCCGCGGAATAAGGAATACCTACTTTATTCTATCTTTTATTCGAGCATAAACTTCAAGAATTTTTTCTGCCGCCTGCTCCGGCTTAATTGATTCTGAATGTAAATACCACCATCCTTTATTTTCAATATTAAATCGAAAGTCTTTTACCAAATCATCAAACAATTCTTTATTGTCATTGTAGCAATTTCTATCTACTTCATAACTATTTATATGTTTTCTTAAGCCGAACTCACATTTATTAATTAAACTTTTATACCATGTAAAACTAAGCATACAGTTTTTGGAAAGTTCTATTTCAACACTTAACCATGAATGAAGGTAATCAATTTGTTTAGTGACTTCGATTTCATACGGAGACGGAGGATTAATAAAATATAATTTGGCATTGTTTCCAACTTTTGAAATAATATTTTTCAATATGCCTATTCTCTCCGGCTCATTATATACAATTAAATCTGAAAAGACCTTATAGCATTCGGAATAAATCTGAATAAATCTTTGAAACGACAAATTTTCAAATTTTGTTACCATTTGTTCATTTGAAGTTATAGAAGAGTTTAATTCTCTAAACCCTTCATCAAAGAATAATTCTTTAGTATGCAATGAATAATAATCATAATTATCGTAATTGCTTTTTGCCCGGTTTATTTCAAAAGGAATGGCAGCAAGATTAGCTATAGTATCACGCCAGAAATCAACCCTTGTTTTAAGAACACTCTTAAAATGATTGTAAGACCAATCTTTAGGCATAATATGGTCATAATCCCAAGGACGGTTGTGATCTTCCCATGAAATCGTATCAGCAGGATTAAATTTAGGAAATATAGAATCAAGATAGTTTCGTTGTGCATACACGAGACATGTTTTCATTGATAATATTCTGCGTAAAAGAGGAAAGACAGATTCTCTTTTAAAATCTTCTTTCAATACTCCATTTTCATTTAAAAGAGAACCCTTTATATCTTGGGGACTATATATAATTACGATTTTTTCATTTTCAATTAGGGAACAAATGGAATCCCTAATTTTTTTGAGAACATCCGTTTTATTGCAACATTCCGATAAACTTTTAAGCAATGTATTACAAGCATAATTGATATCCAAACAAAACCAAAACAGTAATAAAACAAGACCCTTTGCATTTATTTCATTTAAATCAAATTCTTTAGCCGCTAAAAAAAATAACAATAAAAAGCACTCTTGTTTTTCAGACAAAATTCTCATTTGGACAAATTTAGGAATGTCTATTAAAGCATATTTGACAGAGTCTAAAATTTTTTTAGCCTTATCGTCATTCAGAAAAAAATCCGCAATCTTTTTTTTCTTCTCTTGATCCAGCGCCAAAGAACGGATTTTTTTGATAGTTAATTGCGGTTCAAACTTTTCACAATCAGGTATTTCCAGCGTTAGATATAAACGGAAAAGCAACATAACTAATTTTGGAGCCGGCATAAACTGTTTTGCAAGTTCCTCATTCTTACTATTAATTTCGCTCCAGTATGCTTTTATAGCCGAATAGGATAAATCCGATTGAGTTATTCTGGTTCCGCCCGTATTCAAGCGGTTAAATAATATCTCTAAATCAGATTTTTCTTCCGGATTCACTTCCGTATTAGATTCTCTTTCCATGGACCCTTTAGGAAGAATACTAAAAGGAACTTTGTATGTAGATTTTATCCGCGAAAATAATTCGTATAATTTTTCTTTCTTGTTGTTTAATAATTTCTTATTATTTTCATTCCAGAATCTTATTTGCCATTTTTCAGGTAAAGATTCTACACTCTTAGTAATAGCTCGTAAAAAATTTTCTGCATTACTTGAATCATTATTAAGAAAAAATGCTAAAGGTATAGGAAATCCGTCTCTAGATTCAAATGGATATGTATCGATTATTTTGATATCGTCTTTATATATATTCTTGGAATCCGTATCATAATATAATGTCAAAGCGGCTCTTCTTTCTTTAGCTGAAAGAACACTGCATTCATCATTGTTTTTATATCCCCATGGATGTGAAATTGTTGTAGCTTTTACATAATATTTTCGCGTAATTCCCCGTACCATATCACTAAGTTTAAGATCGAGCCAAAGAATTGCTTTAGATTCCTTATCAGGTTCAGCAAATCCGATCTGTATTGAATTAAATCTTTGCTGTCCATCCATCAAGTCGTAAGAACCTTTATTATTCTCTGAAAGAACAAAACCTCCTATTGGGAAATCGCGCAAAATAGAATCCCACAAAAATTCAACTTGCCTGGGAGTCCAAACAAGACCTCTTTGTATTGAGGGAATTTCTACACATATTCCGTCTATTGTCTTATTTGATATCTCTTTTAAAGTAAACGTATTTGTCATTTTTTTTAAATCCTCACAAAAAATCCATAATTTTATTTTTTTCAGTATTTTGTCTTATTAATTTAAATATTATAACATAGTTACTTTAAAAAAATCATATCCGGACGTTTGGTCATTGCGAGACGGGTATTCTGTTCGCAGTTAAAATTTTTTGTGTCGATAGATAATGGGAGGAAAAATATAATTACTAAGATAGGGCAATGTTTTTAGTATTGCGGGCTTCCGGTTTATTATCTAAATTATACTGTTTCATGTCGTGTTTATATATTGATCAAAACTAGGCCTTTATGATATTATTATTATCAATTCGGGCCATTAGCTCAGTTGGTTAGAGCAGAGGACTCATAATCCTTTGGTCCCTGGTTCAAGTCCAGGATGGCCCATATTTTAGCGCTTCGGGATAAGTGCTAAATCTTTATAATATAAGCATTTATAAAATTATCTGATCTTCAGGTTTTTGGAAATGTTAAGCAAATGTTAAGTGCTTAACAAAGAACTTGGAGGTTTCTATGGATTTAAATTATCACATTTTTAAGAAATCAATACAATCAAAGGATAAGATCGTTCATAAATGGTATTGTTATTGGAATGACCCGATAACAGGTGTAATGCATCAAAAAGTCTGTAAGGGTTGTAAGACACAGGTTGAAGCATATGCTTTTGTGTCTGCCCTACCCCCATTGTTTCAGGAAAAGAAAATTACAATCGCGAAAATTGCAGAATGGATGTATATTCCAGGCGGTGCATATCTTGAACGAATGGAAAAGCTTGGTAAATCTTATGCGATTGAAACTTTAAATGTAAAGCGTTTTATGCTTAATATCTTTGTTGAGAAATTTGGAGAACTGGAACTTGTAGATTTAACAGTTCCTAACGAAGGCGGCATATAGGAAATTCTGCCCTATGACAAGGATCGTAACCAAGCAGACAAGTAAGCTTGATATAAGTTATGAGCAAAGCGATGAATATCACCACAGGTATTACTACCATCCTGACCACCTAGGCTCAGCACAACTTGTGACAGACTATGAGGGAAACGAATACCAACGTATAGAATACACGCCGTATGGAGAGCTGTGGGTAGAGAAGAAGTCAGAAAATGAAATGGAGTTCAGATCGGAGCCTTTTTCTACGAGTTTTGCAACGCAAAACTCGGGAAGCAACCGTAAGGTTGCGGCGTTCACTGCTAAAGAGCAGGATGAAGCACGCACGATAGCCGGCGTTTCGTGTGTGGGGCTCTATTACTACGGAGCACAGTATCTCGATGCGAAGTACTCAAGATGGCTGTCAACGGATCCTGCGGTAGGGGAGTATATTCCGCAGGCGCCTGTAAGTGACAAGGCTAAGAAACACAACCAGAGCCTGCCGGGCATGGGTGGTATCTTCAATGGCGAAAGAAAATATAGAAGGAAAAGCACAGGCAGCTGCCCCAGTTCCTATCTCGCCGGATGATAAAAATAAAGAAAAAAAAGCACAAACTTCCTCATCGGAACAAATACCAACTGATTCAAATTCAAAGGATACAAAACCTAAAAGTAATCCTTTCAAGGGGAAGCCAGGAGATACAAATACGACATACGATAATAACGGCAAACCGAAGCAGACAAGGAAATATGGAGATGATGGATACCCAGATATTGACATTGATTATGATCATAATCATGGACAGGGGCAACCGCATCAGTATAAATGGACGAGGCCGGAAGATGGTTCTCCTCCGACAGCGGATAATCGACAGCCAGGTGCACCTATAGAGTGAAAATTTTGGGAGTAATATAGATGTATAATTTGGAAAATATTCATGATTTTAGATTAATAGGTATACTACTTGATGCTCAAAGAAATGTCTCATTAGTTTTGAGAGGAAAAAAAAGAAAGGTATTAGTTTTTAAAAATCCAATTCGTATGAAAATTAATAATTTCCAAACTGGTAATATTTTGTTAGAAGTTAATATTTATAATGATTTAACAGAGGAAAAAGACTTGTACAGATTATTATGCTTTTTGTATGATATAGAAATAGATGAATTACAAAATGAGTGGGTGCAATCTATTATCAATCATATACATAGTAAATCACTTATTTTAGTAGAATTGGTTGAAAGTTATGGAGCACATGGTGTTATCATATGTAAATCATATTCTGAAAAAGCATAGTCTTTAGCGACCACTTGGGAAGTGCACACCTGATAACCGACAGCGAAGGACAAGAGTACGAGAGAATTAAAATATGTCCCGCTAAATGATTACGTCGCATCTCAGTCAGAATCTGTTCCTATACCAAATGTAAATGATGAAAATATGGGAAACGGAAAATGAAAAAAATTATTTTACTTGTTTTTTCTTTCTTGTTTACAGTCTTTTGTTCGTGTGCTGCTGAAAACTTAATGTTGTATCCAATCAATAAGGATGGTAATGTAACTTTCATTGACAATAATGGAAAAGTTATAACAGCAAAGATAACCGGTGTCTCTAAATATGAAGCATATGAGTTTCCGACAACCCAAATGGAGTCTGATATATTTACTTATTATGATTTTTCAGGAGCAAAATTATTTTTAATTGATTTTCAGCGAAAAGGACAATTTGAAGATCATGTTTTTTCAAATGGATTGTTAGATAAAAAAGAAGAAAAAAACGGTTTATACGGATATATAGATATAAGCGGAAATTATGTTATACCTGCGCAATATGAACTCTGTTTGCCTTTTTCAGGCGGTGTTGCATGGGCTCGTTATCCTGCGGAAGATGCCTATGGATTAATTGATAAGTCCGGGAATATGTTTAAGCATTTCGATTATCATGTTGTAACAAAGTTTGTAAATGGTTATTCCTATGTGTTGAAACAAGTTCAACCCGATTTTTATATCCCGTATATTGAGAATGGTATAGAAATCAAAGGAGCTCAAGAATGGGTGTCGGGAGCTTTGGGTGGAATTGTTGATAAAAAGGGGAATGTAATTATTTCCTTCACTTTAGGAGAGTATACTATAGTATCGGATGATGCGATAAAATGCAAAGAAAAATATTTATCTGAAAATGGAGAGGAATATTCATTGTACGGATATAAAAACTTGAATGATCAATGGATAATTTCTCCGATCTATATATACGCTGATAATTTTAAATATGGCATGGCTGAAGTAAGCAAAGATAATGAAAATTTTATTCTTATCAATAAAAAAGGAGAAGTTATACTTGATAAAGGTTATAAGTTTATTTATGTACTGGCTAAAAAATTATTAGTTGTTTCATTTGATAAAGAATTATTTTATCTTACTGATACAAACGGAAAAAGGAAATCGGAGAACTTTGAACTTATAAAAATTATAGATGATGACATGATCTTGATTAAGTTTAATGAAAATTATAATTATCTGAATTCAAATGGAAAGTTTATAAGTTTTTCAGATTATGATTGATTTCAGTTTATATTCCAGCATCAAAAGTCTTCAATGCATTATCAAAAATTATGATCGTATTACAGGCATAAAAAATATGGTTGACAACACCTTTGACGATGTAGGTAATGTGTTAGGCTATGATAATAACTGTATGAACGGAGCTCGCTACAACACAAAACAGACATACACATATGATTCTCTTTACCAGCTTACTTTTGCAGAAGGTACTACGAAAGATAATCCCTACGGTATTATAGGATCGCCCGACTATCTAAGCTCTTACAGTCAAAACTTCTCTTTTGATGAAATAGGGAATATGATAAGCAAAAAGAGCACTGAAATAATCACTCCTGCAATGCAGAAGAAGAATGGGGATGATTTAAACTATGAGTTTACATATGAGTATGATACGGACTATGCACACCGCTTAAAGAGAGTGGGAAATGAAAAGAAAGGCTTTAGGTATTATACATATGATAAAAACGGGAATGTTACATCCGAAAACGACGGAACGTCTTCTAATGAAGATACATCAACTCTCACACCCGTAACTATAACAACTCATACTAATGACGAAGGCTCACCCGTCTATGAAGCAAACTATGCATGGGCATGGCCGTGGGGTAATAACAATACGGGTAAAAAGCCTGTCTCAACTAACAAACGCACCTATGAATGGAACAGCAGAAACCTTTTAAGCCGAAGCGTAAACTCTGTCTATGACACGCGTTATGCATATAGTGCGGACGGAAACAGAGCTGCCAAATGGACTCTCTCCAACTCAAGTGAGACATTATACTTTTAAACCTTATATCATGTTTTTCAAGAGAGATTACAGTAAAAGGCGATGGTAATCCAGCACTGGGGAAATATATAAAAGGGGAAATAACAGATTTAACAAGAAAAGATGATAAATATTATTATCCGGAATTTGAGATAAAAATAAAAAAAATAACAAAATATCGAATTTCAGAATATGAGATTTATTATGTGTATGTTTTTGGGCAAAATGCCAACGTTTTGCTAAGTGTAAGAAAACTATATACAGAAAAAGATGAAGAAATTCGAGAATTAAATGATAATGGCTTTTTTGTTATTTATAGAAAATTGGAAAAAGTTCCTTTGGAAACAATTCTTGATGCATCTTCATATATGGGAATCTTAAATTATACAAGTGTTGATGCAATGAATTGATAAATACATCTAAGTGAACTGCGTTGTTTTGTTAACACAAAATTTATGATATGATCGAACTCCATGAAACGCTAGATTGAAAACTGGGATGTTATCGTGCCGATTTTCAAGTTCTCGAAAGATGTCAGGAAAATTATTTACACAACGAATGCCATCGAAAGTCTCAATTCCAGCTATCGAAAACTGAATCGACAGCGGAACGTTTTTCCCAGTGATCAGTCTCTGCTTAAAGCTTTATATCTTGCAACTTTTGAAACAACAAAAAAATGGACTTAAGCCGATCCACAACTGGGGCCAGGCCTACGGTGAAATGTGCATAATTTATGACGACCGTCTGCTGGACTAATCTAGAAAAAAAGACAACAGCCCGGCAGGGAAGCTGTCTTTTGTGTTTAACTCTTGATAAAAGACCAGCAGTATTTTATATTCAAAAAAGAAACAGTCACTGTCAGCTGCTTGCCCGACATACCCGCATTAAAACTTTTTACCGCAGCCTACTGAATAACTTCACAGTCTCTTCCAAGTATTGTTCTAGGTGCTGTGCAACCGAAATCATTTATAAATCTTGTAGAAGATACTGGCAAATATTTTTTGGGATTTGCGCTCAATCCCATTTTTAAAGCCTCAATCCCATGTATCCAGATATATGAACTTATGATTAATCGACCTGGATAGTCATGTTCAGAAGATTTAACCCGTGTAATAGCAACATAGAATTTTTTCATTTATTGGCTGCTATTCCTTTCTGTTGGTGCAAAATATATTTTAAAACCAAACTCCTCGGGCACAAACTCGATGAAATGAAGTCAACAGGAATAAGTTCCTCTTTACATGAGGACGATAGAAGATTATTGGAAGGACAGGGAACAGTTGGGCTTTTAAAAAGCAGCGATTTATCAATTACACAGATTGTCATGAAGTGGACTATTACGGCGACGAGTATTTTTCAAACTGCATTTAAAAAATGCTACAGTGTTGCTCTCGGCGAATAGGGAAGGGAGATGAGAGGGGAGTCCAGCTATCCTCAAAAGCTATTGTATTGCCTTTGTAAGCACATGAGCGTATAATATAGATATTAGCAGTTTTGGAGAAAAAATGGCAAAAACAGCAAATCTTTATGCAAGAATTGAACCTGAAATAAAAGAGCAGGCTGAAATTATTTTAGATTCACTTGGAATTCCTGCATCTAATGCAATAACGATGTTTTATAAACAAATAATTTTAACCCGGGGCATTCCTTTTGATTTAAAACTTCCGGCAACGTCTCCTCTTGTTTTAGCAGATTTAACTGAAGAAGATTTAAATAGAGAACTTATGAAAGGCTATTCAGATATAACGAATGGAAATAAAAAAGCAGCGGCAGAAGTTTTTGATAAGATTCAAAAAGATTATTGTATATGACATATAAAATCGAAATTTCCAGCCATGCAGAATCCGATTTAAGAGCCATTTACGAATATATTGCCTTTAAGTTGTTTTCACCTAAAGCTGCCGCTCGGCAATTAATGAGACTAAAAGATGGTATTATGAGCCTTGATCAAATGCCTAAGCGTTTTAGAGCATATCAAAAAGAACCTTGGTGCAGTAAGGGCTTGCGCGTTATGCCTGTTGATAAATTTTTGATTTTTTACATACCATCCGAATCGGATAAAAAAGTTTATATTATTCGTGTAATATATGGTGGAAGAAATATTGAAGAAGAATTAAACAAATAACGAAGTACCAATGCGGGATGCTCCCGCAGCATGATGCAGTAATTCCAATTAACAACCCCGGCGCAAGAAGCGCCAGGGCATGCTTGCGCTCATAGTCGCGCGTCATAGCTGCGAATCATAAACGCTTTCTGCCATTTTCTAAGACTTTAATAAAAAATAAATATTTGCTATCCTTAGTTGTCTAGGAGGAAGATAAATGAATTTTAAATCCCTTACCGATAAATACAAACTTTCCGACGGAAATGAAATACCGTGTATAGGTTTCGGAACTTGGCAGTCGAAAGACGGTGAAGAATGTTATGACGCGGTTCTTGCAGCGCTGGAATGCGGGTACCGTCACATAGATACCGCCGCCGCGTACGGCAATGAAGCAAGCGTGGGTAAAGCCGTAAGCGAATTTTTGAAACAGGGCAAATGCAAAAGAGAAGATCTTTATATTGCTACAAAATTACATAACAACGATCACGGGTATGAAGAAGCCAAGGCTGCGATAGAAAAATCTTTAAAAGATTTAAATTTAAAATATTTGGATTTATATCTGATACACTGGCCGAATCCCATTAAAACGCGCTCCGTATGGCAAACAGCCAACGCCGGCGCATACAAAGCTATGGAAGAAGCCGTCCGCGAAGGAAAGATCCGTTCTTTAGGGATAAGCAATTTCAGGCAGCACCATATTGAAGAACTTTTAAAAACGGCGGAGATTAAGCCCGTGATAAACCAGATAAAACTTTGTCCCGGAATAACACAGCCGGAAACGGTTTCGTACAGCAGATCGCAGGGAATGCTGCTTGAAGCTTACAGTCCCATGGGGACGGGTCTTATCCTTGAAAACGAGCAAATGAAAAAGATAGCGGACGAACATAAAACGTCGGTGGCTCAAGTGTGCGTCAGATGGTGTTTGCAGCAGGGTTTCCTTCCGCTTCCGAAATCGGTAAAAGCCGACAGAATTCGGCAAAATGCGGATGTTTTTTCATTTGAATTGACGGAAAGGGAATGCAGCCTGATCGGGACACTCAAGGACACGGGCATCGTTCCCGTGCGCGACCCTGACACGATTCAGTTTTAATTTATGGATAAAACGCTGCGCCGCAAAACTCCGCCTGAAGAAGCCCCTGGCCTGCTGATGTAAACGACACAAAAAAGTTTTAAATATATCGGATATATCGGATATATTGGAGAATTTTTATTTTTTTGTTTTAATTTTATATATAACGTGATATATTTTATATATAGAAGGGTATGTGCGTTATGGAGAATTCGAATAAGGTTACAGTGGATCGTTCTAAAATACGGATGGCGATAGAAACCGGCGTCCCTCTTTCAATAACAACATATACTTTGCCGCATGATGTTGAAGTATATATGACGGAAGTTTTGACCGTTTTTTTGACCGAATTGGGCCAAAAACAAATGATAGAATATTTAAGCTATTGTTTGAGCGAACTGATAACCAATGCGAAAAAAGCCAATACGAAACGCGTATATTTTCGGACAAAAAATCTGGATATAAATAATATCGGCGACTACGAAAAAGGAATGGCGACTTTTAAAGAAGATACGATGAAAAACATCAATTATTATCTTGAGTTGCAAAAAAAAGCCGGGCTTTATGTGAAATTCAGACTTCAAATGCGAAAAGACAAAATAAGAATAGAAGTCCGTAATAATGCCGAAATGACCGTTTTTGAATACAAGCGCGTCCATGACAAGCTTTCCCGCGCACAGCAGTACACTTCCATAAACGAGGCGATTTCGCAAATACTTGACAGCTCAGAAGGAGCGGGGCTGGGGCTCATAATTATGATCCTCATGCTTTCAAAGATCGGGCTTACCGAAGAAAATTTCCAAACTCTTTGCCAAGACGGTGAAACGATAACGAGAATAACGCTTCCTCTTAATAAAGAAACACAGGACAGCCTCACAAAACTTTCCGCAGAATTCGTAAAATCCATAAACGAAATTCCGCAATTCCCTGAACATATCACTAAGATAAACCGCCTTTTGAACGATCCGGATTCAAAGATGTCGGATATTGCCGCGGCCATAAGCAGCGACGTTTCTTTGACCACTGAATTGCTGCATTTGGTAAATTCTGCGGCCTTTGCGCTTGCGACTCCCTGTCATAATGTTGCGGACGCGGTAAAACTTATCGGAATACGCGGAATAAAAAACCTTTTATTTTCAATCGGTTCAATGGAAACCCTTGCTCCCGGAAACGATAAGGTCAAAAGAAAAATTTGGGAAAACGCCCAAAAAGTCGCCTTTTTTTCATACAATATGGCGCGGAATTATTGTTCTTCGGAAAGACAGCTCATAGACGATTCTTACATATGCGGACTGCTGCATGACATAGGAAAACTGCTTTTTCAGACGGCGCATCCCAACCTTATAAACGACTTGAGGAATAAATTTTCGGAAAAAGACATCCCCGTTCCGGTTTTTGAACTTATGATTGCAGGCGTAAACCACGGTGAAATAGGCGCTATGATAACGGAAAGGTGGAATTTCCCTGAAGTCATAACAAATGTGATCCGCTATCATCACGACCCGGATCAGGCGCCGGAAGCGTATAGAAAACTGACGTCTTTGATTTCGCTTGCGTCACTGATGGTGGACTATTACGACGGAAATATAGATTTTTACCAGATAGACGAATCTCTGCTTGAAATGTTTCACATCGAGTCACAGGAACAGTTCGACCGCATTGTAAAAAAACTCGGACAGGCGCTTGAAAAAGAAAACGACTGAATCAGGCTTTTTCTATTGGCGGCGGATATTTTTATTTAATCTACGGCTGCCGCCCGATCCGCCCTGTCCAAGAATTCCGTCCATTTTTGCATCAATATTCCCAAAGCTACGCCCACGTTAAGAGAGGCTTTTAGGCCTTTCATAGGTATTGTAACGCGGCCGTAAGAAGCCGTTTTTAGAGCTTGCGGGCTTACGCCCAATTCTTCGGAACCTATTATGCATATCCCCTGCTTCGGGAATACAAAATCCGTTATGTCGGTTCCGCCCGTTTCAAGTACAAAGACGGGCATGTTTTTAGGCAGTTCGGAAAGAGCTCTTTTTTCATACTCCAAGGTTTCGATACAGCCCATGCCGCTTCGTACGGCCCTTGGTTGCAGAGGGTCCGTGCATCCCGGAGAAATAAATATCTTTTGTGCGCCCATTGCCTCTGCGGTACGAAAAATTGAGCCTATGTTAAAAGGAGAGCGGATGTCTTCCGCATAGATAAAGACGCCGGGATAAAAAAAGCGTTTTTTTACAGTGCCGTGCAAGCCGGGGGCGGAATGCGGCGCTATGACCAAATCCCACTCCGCAGGAAAGGTTCCTAAAATCGCTAAAAGATGATTTTTAGCGCAATTACAGACGCGCCTTTCGTCAAAAGGAGCTTCGTTTAACAAATTTTGAAGTTCGCTTTGAGCTGCGGGACTTAATTTAGGATCTTTAAAAAGGATGTTTACAAGGTTTTTTATGTATTCGCGGCGCGGCATTTGCGGAAAATCATATTCCGTTCCTTTTTCGGCGATTCCCGCAATATCGCGTTCAAGAGAGCCGAAGCACAGAGCCAGTTTTCTGCGTTTTTGGCCGCCTTTTAATTGAAAAATTTTGGACGGGTCGATCATTTTTTTATAGACTAATAGGCGAGTTTTATAAGATCGAACAGATCGTCGGAAGTCATACTTCTCTGAAGGGACGTTATCAGGTCAAGCTCTCCTGCGTCTTCGGCCGCAAGGGATAGTTGTTCAACGGAAAATGACAGATCTTTTAATCTCGGCGGAAGATTCGTCTTTGCGATTCTCTGTCTTATATTGTCTGAAAAGGCGGCGACTATATTTTCGGGAGCGTCGGAAGTCGACGCCGTGCGAAATATGCGCGCCAGTTTAACAATCTTGTCCGTTTTAAAATGACCTGCGTCTTCGATTATGTAGGGAAGAAGAATTGCCGACGTAAGCGAGCGTGAAATTCTAAAGCGCGAGTTTATACACAAAGAAAGCAGAGATGCCGCCCCGATAGAGCTGCATGAAGAACCCAAAGAAGCCAAGCATCCTCCTTGAGAAAGAAGGATTTCGGCGGGCGTCGTCGAAAGGGAAGGATTTCCGTCAAGGGCGAAGCTGAGCAATTCTATGCCTTTTTCAATTACCATATCGCTGAAAAAATTTGATTTGGGTGAAAGATATGCTTCTATTGCCAGACAAAGAATTTCAATCGACATGGAGGTAATCTGGTTTTCGGTGAGCGTAACGGTTAAATTCGGATCGAATAAGACAAGTTTACAAAGTCCGTTTTGAATTTTTAGCAGCTTTATGCTCATCGTTCTTGAATCCGTTACGGGAATAAAATTCGTAAAAACAAACGGAGCTCTGGGCGTCGTGGGAACACATATGAGCGGAAGAGACGCCGAAGAAGGCAAAGAGCCGTCTACAAAGGAATAAAGATCCTGTATTTCATAATAATAAGCGCTTACGGCCCGCCCTACCTGCAAAGCCTTGCTTCCGCCCACCGCTATGACGCCGTGAACATGTGCATCTTTTGCAAGGGCGAGAGCCTGCTGTATGGCTTTTGTAGAAGCGCCTTCGCTAATTTCGCTGAACACAAAAAAATCAAGATTGCGGCTGTCTAAAGATTGTAAAATTTTTTCGTAAACGCCGGCGTCTTTTAATACGGGATCTATGATAACAATGAATTTGGAGCCCCATTCACGGCAAAACTGACCCAGTCTGGTTGCCGTGTATGATCCCAATGTAATATTCGGTGAAATTTTAAAAATAAAATCAGCCATAAAATTTCCGTATTTTAAACAATCAACAACCCAGCCAAAGCTTTGCTGCGAAACTTTAAGCGGCAACGAGGATTGAACCTTCGCACTAATAAAAAAGACGGAACACAAGATCCGCCTTTTTGTTAAAACACCATTAAATTCCCTATTATTACATCCTTATAAAGCTATAAGGCAGACTACAAACCAAAGCTGGATAGAATACGGTCGGCGGCAGAACCGATCGTGTCGGCATTCAGGTATGACGGATCTTTTATCTTTTGTTTTATTTCGGCGACAAGATCTGCACGCACGTCGGGAGTTGCATCCGCAACTTCCTTAAGATAAAAAGATTCGGCCATTTTTTGGGCTTCTTCGGACACAAAAATAGAATCTGAACCTGCGTCATACCTTGAAGTTTCGTCGGTTCGCTTTGTGTTTTGAAGGTTATTGAGAGGATTAACTCCTCCTATTTTATCTATCATCATATTATCCTGCCTTTATATAATTATCGGTAATATTTTTCTAAAGTTGAGACTTTTTTATGCCGGAAACAAAAACGGTAAACTCTCCTTTAAGTATATCACGTTTTTGAAAATTAGTAAAAAGTTCTTTTGCAGAACCTTCTATAATTTCTTCATGCAGCTTGGTAAGTTCCCTGCCGACTACTATTCTGCGCATACCTTCTATATCGGCAAGATCGGACAAAAGTTTTAAGATTCTGAAAGGCGATTCGTATAAGATAAAGGCTTCTTCGGTAAGCAAAAGCTCTTTAAGGCGTTTTCTACGTTTTCCGGGGCTCGGAGAAAGAAAGCCTTCGAAGATAATGGTTTTTCCCCCTGTTCCTGCAACGCTGACGAGCGCCGTCAAAGCCGAAACGCCGGGAATAGGGATTACATCGTAGCCTGCCTTCCTTACTTTGTCCGCCAGCACGGCGCCCGGATCGCTTATGCCCGGCGTTCCCGCGTCGCTTGCGTAGGCGACGTTTTTTCCTTCTTCAAGGAGTTTAATGATTTTTGCGGCGGCGGAAAGTTCGTTTTGTGCGCGGCAGGAAATAAGAGGTTTTTTTATTTCAAAATGATTTAAAAGCTGAAGAGTGTGTCGAGTGTCTTCACATGCGACGAAGTCTGAGGATTTGAATGTTTCAAGCGCCCGTAAGGTTATGTCGCCGAGGTTCCCGATGGGCGTTCCTACCATATATAAGACAGACACAGATAAAATATATAAGCAAACCGAGGTTAGGGCAAGAAGGATACGGCAGGATGTGTGTTGGCTGGCAGGACATGGAGGCTGAGACGACTACAGGGGCAGCCTATTAGGGTTAACTGCGCCGCTTTGCAGAGGGCGAAGCGCGAAATTTCTTGCGCAACGGAAAGATGAATATGGACAAAACATGACAAGAGCGCCTATGGCGGCTTTTTTTATACAGACAAATGCCCGCACTTTTGCAATAAGTGAAATTTTTGCTATACTTAATAGCATGAAATTTGTTCCCGATTATACGGTGATATACTGCGATAACGATATTGCGGTCTTGAATAAAAGATCAGGGCTTTCGGTTGCAGCCGACCGCTATGACGCGGCCGCTCCAAGGCTTGATCTAAGCGCAGAAAGAGAATTCGGAAAGTTGTTCGCAGTGCACCGCATAGACAAAGATACTTCCGGTATAATCGTGTATGCGCGTACGGCGGAAGCGCAAAAGGCTCTTTCAATGCAGTTTGAAAACAGGGAAGTTGAAAAAATTTATCACTGTTTGGTAAACGGGCGTCCGCTTTGGGAAACTCTGCGCGTTGATTTAAAATTACAGGTTGACGGAGACTCCCGCCACAGAACCGTAGCGAATCAGCGTTCCGGAAAACCTTCCGTCACGGATTTTAGGCTGCTTGGAGTATGCGGGCCTTATTCATGGATGGAAGCGCGTCCCAGGACGGGAAGGACACATCAAATTCGAGCGCATCTTGCGGAAAACGGTTTTTTCATCGTATGCGACCCCTTGTACGGCGGAAATCAAAAGCCTGTTCGATTGAGCGATGTTAAACGTAATTGGCACGGCGACGGAGAAGAAGAAAAACCTCTTTTAAATCGTTTGGCGCTTCACGCCTACGGTATTGAATTTGCGCATCCTTTAAGCGGAAAAAAGATGTGTTTTACAGCTCCGTATCCCAGAGACATGGAAGCGGTGCGTAAGCAATTTGAAAAAATTTTTTCGGTCGATCCGCTCAAATGAATTTTGACTTAAAACCGTAATTACGGAAGAAAATATGAATAAACGGCGAAAGTTTTTTATAGCGACAGCTCTTGCATTTGCAACGGCTCTTGTTTGCGCTCAAAGCGGTCATAGCGATAAAAAGAAATGGACGTGGTCGGCAGAGGCGTCGCTCGGGTTCATATACGGCCGCATGGGCGAATATGCATATTACGACAAAGGCTCTTCCGACAAGTTAAGTTATCTTGAATGGGATATGAAGCCTTTGTGGTTTTACGGCGTAGACCTTGAAGCCGCTTCCGAAAAATTTTCTTTTCTTGTCAATTTAAAAGGCTTCGTTCCCGCTTCCTGCGGTTATATGCAGGATTCCGACTGGCTTCAGGGCCTTCGCCCAGGCGGAAATCGTTCCGTAAAGACAAATTATTCCGAACACGACAATTCTCTGGTTTCGGGTTTTTCGTCATTCGGAGAAATCGCTTATAAATTTTGCCCGTCTGAAAAAATTTTTGTTTTTCCTCTTTTCGCCATTGAATACCAAGACATGTATTTTTCAGGACGCGACGGAACCGCTTGGTACGGGAGAGACAATTTTTATCCCTACAATGCAGGTGGCGGCTACAGCACGACCCAGGATTTTTTCGGAAAAGTGATAGATTATGAAAGACGGGACGTCTATGTTTGGCTCGGCTGCGGAGCAAGTTGGGTTTTTTCCGACAAATGGAATTTTTCTGTTTCAGGATACGTTGCGCCGTATGTGTACATGTGGTCGCGGGATTCTCATTTTTTGCGGAGCATTTACTTTGTCGATATAGGATACGACCAGTTTTGCGCCGGAAAACTGAAGATCGCTGCAAATTACAGTTTAAAAGAGAAAATTTCGCTTAAACTGGAAGCAGGATGCCTTGTAACCGGAGAAATTCATACTTCCAAAGCATATCAATCAAACGAAAGAGACAAGGGATATTACAAAGTCGACGCGGAAGACGGCTTTTCTTCCGAATATTTTGAATACTCTGTGGCGGTAAAATTTTTATTTTGAGGTTATAATATAGAGATAGGGCGGATAAGCTAAAAAACTCGCTAAAGGCGAGTTTTTTAAGATGCCCATAAACGATCTGACAGGAGTTCATATGAAAAATATTATTACGATAAGCCGCGAGTATGCCAGCGGCGGACGAATGATCGGCAGAAAAATTGCCGAAATGTTGGGATATTCATTTTACGATAAAGAACTTATAGACATGGCTGCCAAAGAGAGCGGCCTTTCCCCTGACTTTATCGCAAAGACCGAACAGAATATTTCAAGCGGATGGCTTTACAATATGATGCTCGGTTCAAGCTATGCGATAGGTACGGCGGGAGCGACGCCGGGGGCTGCAAACCCGATTTTGCCTTTGGCGGATCAAATTTTTAACGCTCAAAGAAAGGTGATCTTAAACATCGCAAAAGATAAAAAATGCGTGATCGTAGGCCGCTGTGCGGATTACATAATAAATTCTTCGGGCGAAACGGATAAAAACGACGTATTCAATATTTTTATTTACGCTAATTTGGACGACCGCATAGACCGCGCGGTAAACGAGTACGGACTTCCCGCCGCAGAGGCTAAAAAGATAATCACTCAGATCGATAAACGCCGTGCAAACCATTACAACACTTTTACGGAAAACACGTGGGGAAAGTGTAACAATTACAATCTGTCCATAGACAGCTCTTTTTTAGGAATAGACGGAACTGCCAAGATAATCTGTAAGATGGCCGAACAGACTAAGAGCTGAAAACCGCCTTGCGTCAACATGTCAGTCGGCACGTCAGCGGCAATTTAATTTTATTCTCACCGTCTGTATCCGGCGGGAGGCCTGATCTTCGACAACGAACAGCATACCGTCCTTTTTTATTGATTCACCGGTCGAAGGCAAGGCGTCAAAGCGTTCCAGGAGCCAGCCGCCGAGCGTTATAAAATTTTCGGATTTAAGGTTAAGTTTTAACACGGAATTTACGTCTTTAATGTGCATGTCGCCGGGAACTAAAAATTCATTTGCGGAAAGAATTTTTATGCGTTTTTCAGGCGGTATTTCGGAAATTGAAAATTCGTCGGTGATTCTGTCAAAGACGGAACGCAAAAGATCGTCCATAGTCACAAGCCCCGCTACACAGCCTTGTTCGTCAAGGGCTACGGCTATATCGTCGTTGTTCTTTTTAAACAGCGTAAGCAATTCTATCGCAGTAAGGGATTCGGGAACAAAGAGAGCGGGGCTTTGATTTTTTTCGACAAAATCCGATTTTGAAATTTCTTTTTTCCCCGCAAACAAAAGTTTTTTGTAATGAAAAAAACCGGTTATGTTTTCGATGGAACCTTTGTAGACAGGAAGTCTTGAAAGTCCCGTATTCGTAAAAATTTCGATGAGGCGGGTACTTTTTATGTTTACGGGGACGGCTTTTATCAGGGATCTGTGCCGCATTATGTCGTAAATGTGCAGGTCGTTAAATTCAAATAATTTGTAGAACATATGCTGTTCGGAGCTTTCAAGAACGCCTTCTTTGGCTCCCACGTCGATGAGTGTTTTAAGTTCTTCTTCCGTGATAAGAGGATCTTCGTGTTTCCAAAACTTTTCGGTAGCGGACGAAGCGGCTTGGGATATCTTTGTAAATGTCCATATAAGGGGAAAAAAGATTTTTTGCAACACCAGAAGGGCGGGAGCGGCGGTTTTTGCGATGGGCAAGGGATGAGAAGCCGCTACGGTTTTGGGTATTATTTCACCTCCTACCGTTATGATAAAAGTGACGATCACGGTGGATACGGTTATTCCGCGGGCGCCGAGAATGGAAATAGCTGCGGCCGCTCCTATTGAAGCCGACAGCGTGCTGAAAAAATTGATTCCGATCAAAACGATCGTTAAAAGCCTGTCCATACGGTTGTATAGGGCCGCTATTTTTTTTGCGCCGCCTTCGTTGTTTTTGAGCATTCTTTTAAGCGTAAAATTTGAAATTGAAAGATATGCGGTTTCGGACGCCGCAAAAAATGCTATGCACAAAACGAGGACAAAGAAAAACAAAACCGTAAGAATAATTTGGAGCGTGCTCATTTTTCTTTTTCCTTTTGATTTTCAGATCGGACTTCAGGAGCAGACAGTGTAGATTCCGCAGGCTGCAAAGCCGCTGCAGGCTTCGCTGATCCCGCAGACGCCATGGACTCCGTAGATTCTTTGGACGGCGCAGAGGGCGCATTTTCCTTAGACGGCGAGAGCTTTTTCACGCGAACCGTTTCAATGCGCCGGCCGTGTAACTTTTCTACGATAAACCGGAATCCCGCAAAATCAACAAATTCCGAACGCTCGCGGATGCGGCCGCTCTCCGGCAGGCGTCCCAGCTTTTCCGTTATCCAGCCGCCTAAGGTTTCGTTTATATCCGAGTTTATGGGCAGATGAAGGCCTTCTCTTAAGTCTATAAGACGAGTTTCGCCGGGAAGAAGAGCCTCTCCTGAGGTTTCAAGCTTTGAAAGATCGACGGAAGAACGGTTTTCAGGAGAATCTTTTTTTATGATCCCGAAAATTTCAGACACTATGTCTTCCCGTGTAAGAATTCCGTCCGTCCCGGAATACTCGTCGATAACTACGGCTATGGTCTGATGCTTTTCTGCAAGCTGATTTTGTACGTACGATATGTTTTTTGTTCCCGGAACAAAGAGCGGCGGACGCATGATATTTTGTACGCTAAAATCTTTTTGAGATCCTGTATAAAACAGAAGGTCTTTTATATAAAGAATGCCTACGATGTCGTCTATGTCGTTACGATAAACCGGAAAACGCGAAAAATGCGTTCTTTCAGATAATTCCAAAATATCTCTGTGGCTGGCGTTAATAGGAACGGCGACTATATCCGTGCGCGGAATCATAATGCTTTGCGCTTCAAGATCGGTAAATTTAAAGACGCTGTGCATCATTGTTTGTTCGCTTTTACCGAAAAGCCCTGCGTCCTTACCTACGTCTATAATTGTTTTGATGTCTTCTTCGGTAAAAGAACCTGAGCTTTTTTTGATTTCAACGCCGAAAAGTTTTAATACGGCGCGGGAAACGAATGTAAAGATAGGAACCACGGGTGAAAAAATTTTGACTACGGTCTGCACAAAAAAGGAAAGATTATAGGCGAAGACGTCGGGATGACGGGTGGAAATAGCCTTGGGCGTAATTTCTCCGAAGACAAGCAATAATGCGGTTGCAAAAAAGGTAGCTATCCCTACTCCTGCAGGTCCGAAAAGTTTTAGCGCCGCTGCGGTTAAAATGACGGAAAGCAAGGTGTTTACCAGTTCATTTGCCACCAGTAAAGTATTAAGCATTTTTTCTTTTTTTTGCAAAAGCCTGCCTGCGCGTAAGGCCTTTTTATCGCGGCGGTTTATTTTAGAGAGCAGCCTCAGCTTGTTTATGGACAAAAAGGAGCTTTCCGATATGGAAAAAAGCATTGAAAGCGCTATAAGGCATAGGGCCGAAATTAAAAGCGCTGAAAAACCTATATCTGCCGAAGAAAGTGATGCAGCTTTCATACGGAAAAGCTCTTTGAAATTTTAATTTGAAAGCGGGCCGTCAGGCAGCCGTTCCCTTTTATCTTCGCTGAGATGCTGCTGCTGCAGATCGAAAGCTTCCTTTGTTATTTCTATGGCCTGCAGAATTTCCGGCGCAGCTTCGCTTTCGGGGCTTGCGGCATAGGCCTTTTGAAGAAGCTCAAAAATCCTTCTTGTAACATCGATATCTGCAACATCCGTTTGTCTCAAAATATAGGCGGACATATAATACGCCTGCTGCTTTTCTTCATCCGTTACAAAGTTTGAAGAAGTGATTTTTTCAAGAGCTTCAACGGCAGCTTTCATGTCTCCGTTCATAAAAGCATTTTGAACTTCAATATTTACCGAAGCTATTGTGTATTTCCCGATAAGGCCGGTTTCATTTTCCTTGTCCAGCTCTAAAAAGCGCTCTATTTCATTTGTCAAAAGAATTCGGTTTTGTGGAGGAGTCGCTTCACATAAGGCGTCTATCGCCCTTGCCTGGTCGATTTTTCCGCCGGATTTCGTAGCTTCAACCAGGGCGTTTAAACGGGATCTTTCTTCCGCTTTGGAATCTATGACGGAAATAAAATCTTCCGGCTTAATGATCGAGCCGTCGCAGCTGAGAGAAGAAATAAAATACCCTTCTTTTGTAATCAAAAACGCGGCGGGGGTGGATTCGACATAAAAACTCGTAGCTATGCGTAAGTTTTTGTCATATTTTTGCTGAAGTTTTATCATAGATTTTTTGACTTTTTCCGAAGCGGATTCGTCGACCGGCAAACCCGGATATTTTTTGTCGGAAAAATCCAAATTTACACAAACTAAAGACGTTTTTGCAAAATCTTTAAAAGTTTCGGTTCGGATTATGTTATCGCTGAAAAAGGAGCTTCTTTCGTCTTCGCCCATAAGGCTTACAAAAAGAAGAATGTCTTTATCGTTTTTTTGAGCGACTTCTTTTGCCTTGTCAAAGTCTTCGTACCAGCCGAACCGGTCGGGGCGGTTTGAATTACAGCTTATAAATAAGGACGCAGCAGCCAATAAGGCCGTCATAGCCGTCAGTTTTTTTTTCATAACACTCCTTGCAAAACGACATGCGAGGAAATTTCGATTTCCGAGAATGCCGTTTTCGTGCGCAAAAGCGCACATGTTTAATAAAAATAACGCACGCCTGCGGCAAAGATGTTTTGGCAGGAACTTTCGTGTTCGTTTGTAAGCGGATCGCCCGCAACATTCTTTATTAAATCCCTTGAACAACCGTTTTTTCCGCTTCCTATCGTGCGCTCGCTGTGCCCCATCTTTCCAAGGATTTTTCCGCAAGGGCTTGTTATGCCTTCTATGGCGAACAGCGAACCGTTGGGATTGTCAGGCTCCGAAAGCGCGGGGCGCCCCTGCTCATCCGCATATTGGCTGAAAATCTGTCCATTTTCAAACAGGAACTTCGCTTCTTCGGTGCGCATAAAGATTCTTCCTTCGCCGTGAGATACGGGGACAAGATGTATTTTGTCTTCGATCACCGACGGATCCTGCGCCCACGGGCTTACGGCTGAAACTATTTTCGTACGCGAAATTCTTGAAATGTGCCGCCCTATAGTATTGAATGTCAGCGTAGGCATATTTTCCGTTATGGGAATGATCTTGCCGTAGGGTAAAAGACCCGTTTTTATGAGCGCCTGAAAGCCGTTGCATATACCGAGTATGAGGCCGTTCCTCTTTTCAAGCAGGGACATAACCGCATCCGAAATGCTGTTTTGGCGAAGAACGTTCGCTATAAATTTGCCCGAACCGTCCGGCTCGTCTCCTGCCGAAAATCCGCCCGAAAGAGCGAGAATTTGGGCTTCGGAAATCGCTTTTTCAAATTCTTTTAGGGAGGCTTTAAGCGCTTCTTGCGTATTGTTTTTGAACACGAGAATTTTCGTTTTCGCTCCCGCAAGATTAAAAGCTCTGGCCATATCGTATTCACAGTTGGTGCCCGGAAAGACAGGCAGCAGCACTAAGGGTTTTGTGGATACGGTTTTAAAAACGGGATTTTTTCTGACGTCTGCTACGGAAGGATGCGTTTTTTTTGCAAAATCCGGCAGATCTTTTAAAGAATTTTTTCCCGATTTTGTAGGGAATACCTTTGAAAGCGTGCTTTCCCATGCCGCTTCGGCTTCTTTTAATGGTATGGAAACCGGTTCCGAATCTTTTTCAGCCGCCGATGCCGACGCATAAATTGTAATTTCAGGGGATTTTTGGGTTTCCCCGAGTTTTATTACGGTTTTATGAACCAGATCGGGGTCGGTTTCAAGGTCGAAGTCGGTTTCAACTATGACGGCGCCGTAAAACGGCGTAAACAGATCTGAAAACGGAACATCCGAAGAAGGCATGTCCATGCCACAAACAGAGCCGCCTTTCGGGGCGGACGTTATCTTCATTCCTATGTTGTTTCCCATGGCCATCTTGGTTACGGCTTCCGCAATTCCTCCGGCGCATACGGGATACATTGCAAAAATCTTACCTTCACTGTTGTGCCGGTACAGCGTATTTGCATTTTTGTTAAATGTTTTAAAATCGGGAACGAGTTTTTCGGAATAAGGGGTAAGGACTAAGTATACGGAGCTGCCGCTTTTTTTAAATGAACCAGAAGTTACGTTTTTTACTTCTTCGTGGGTAACGGCAAAAGAAACGAGCGTATGCGGCACGTTCATGTTTTCAAAGCTGCCGCTCATGCTGTCCTTTCCGCCGATGCTCGCTGTTCCCATGGCGTTTTGCGCATACAGCGCGCCCAGCAGAGCCGCTGCGGGATAGCCCCATGTTTTTTCGTCCACAGCCCTGCCGAAGAATTCCTGAAAAGAAAGACGCGCTGAATCAGGCCTTCCTCCCATGCAAAGAATTTTTGCAAGAGACGAAAGAACCGATATCTGAGAGCCGTGCCAAGGGCTCCATTCGCTTATTCCGGGATCAAAACCGAATGACATAAGGCTTACGGTAGAAGTTTCCGAAGGAGAGAGCACGGGAATTTTTGCCGCCATTCCCGCTTCGGGAGTGGCCTGCCGCCTTCCTCCGTACGGAAACAGGACGCTGGATGATCCTATGGAACCGTCAAATCTTTCGCCGAGTCCTCTTTGCGAGCAGCAGGCAAGGTCGGCCATGTTTTTAAGCCATGCGCTTTTAAGGCGGTTTTCAGGCTCTGCCTTGCTTTTAAGCTCTTTTGAAACGGAAGAGAGCGGATGCACTAAGGGAGAACCCTCAGGCTTTGCGGGGCTTTCGATAAGGGCGTTCGCCTTATGTGGAGCGCCCGCTGCGTCCAAAAATTCACGCGCTATATCTACGATGACTTTTTTGCGCCACCTCATGACAAGCCGGTTCGTATCGGTTACGGCAGCTACCGCGACGGCCTGCAAATTTTCTTCGGCAGCCGCCTTTATGAATTTTGCAACGTCTTCTTTTTTTACGACAACGGCCATACGTTCCTGAGATTCCGAAATGGCAAGCTCCGTGCCGTTAAGGCCTTCGTATTTTTTAGGAACGGCGTCCAGGTCAATATCCAGCCCCGGCGCAAGTTCCCCTACCGCTACCGAAACTCCCCCCGCGCCGAAGTCGTTGCAGCGCCGTATCATAAGGCTTACGTCGGGATTTCTAAAAAGGCGCTGGATCTTCCGCTCTTCAACGGCGTTCCCTTTTTGCACTTCAGCTGCAGCCGTAGTTACGGATTTTTTTGTGTGTACTTTGGAAGATCCCGTCGCGCCGCCTATTCCGTCCCGTCCGGTACCGCCGCCTAGGAGTATTATGGCGTCCCCTTTTTCAGGGGTTTTGCGTATGACGGTGTCTGCAGGCGCGGCGGCGATGACTGCTCCCAATTCCATGCGCTTGGCTCTGTATCCTTCGTGATACAATTCTGTGACCTGCCCTGTCGTAAGCCCTATCTGATTTCCGTAAGAAGAAAATCCCTGGGCGGCTTCACGCACAAGCTTTATTTGCGGAAGTTTTCCCGGCAGGGTTTGGGAAAGAGGAACGGTGGGATCTCCCGCTCCCGTAATGCGCATTGATTGGTATACCCACGAGCGTCCCGAAAGCGGATCCCTTATAGCTCCGCCTATACAAGTGGCCGCTCCGCCGAAAGGTTCTATTTCCGTAGGGTGATTATGCGTTTCATTTTTAAACATCAAGAGCCAGCGTTCGGTGGAATTTTCGGAACTTTTTGTAACGGGATTTCCGTTTTTATCGGCCGTGTAATGCACGTCGATGTAAATCGAACAGGCGTTGTTTTCTTCGGAAACTTCCAAATCGTCGAGTTTGCCGTGTTTACGAAGATATTTGGCCCCTATCGTCGCCATATCCATAAGAGTTACCGGCTTGCCGCTTTTTTTAGCATACAGATCATCTCTCATGGAATTATAGTTTTCTAAGGATTTTTTAAATAATTGCGAATAAGGGCCGTCTTCAATTTGAATGTCGCCGAGCTCTGTTAAAAAAGTGGTGTGACGGCAGTGATCCGACCAATATGTGTCCAAAACACGGACTTCGGTTTCCGTAGGATTTCGGTTTTCTTTTTTAAAATAATCCTGCAAAAATTTTATATCCGCGAAATCCATCGCCAAACCCATGTCCAGTCGCAAAGTTTCAAGAGCCCTCTCATCTAGAGAAATAAAACCGTCAAGAACTTCGATATCTTCCGGATCCTTTGTTTTCATAACAAGGGTTTCAGGAATTTCATGAGAAGCGAGCCTAGAATCTACAGGATTTATGACATAGTTTTCTATTTTTTTTATGTCCTCGGCCGACAAATTTCCTTTTAAAATCAGCATCTTTGCGCAGTACACGAGAGGAGGGTTCTCTTCCGTTCTGACCGACCGCGAAAGATCTTCACGCAGCAAAAGAAGACACTGCCGGGAAGAATCCGCTCTCTGATCGTACTGCCCGGGAAGGTATTCCCACGCGATGACGGTTTCGTCTTTTTCTACGGTAATTTCTGAAAACGTGTAAAGGTCGCTCTGCGGCTCCGAAAAAATACGAGTCGCGGCGGACATTGCGACGTCTTTTGAAATGTTTTCAATGTCGTAGCGGTTTAGATATCTTACGTCCGTAACGCCTTTGATTCCTAAAAAATCTCTTATTTCGGAAAAAAACCGTGAGGCTTCGTTTTGAAAACCTTCTTTTCTTTCTACATATATGCGGAACATTGTATAAGTATATGGGTTTGTTTAAGACATTTCAATCCGTCGCATTGTCCAACATAAAAACCTAACCGAAACATTGACAAAATCACATTCCGTAAAGTATCATAACCGATATTATAAATAAAACGTTATTTAAAACTGTGCGTCGCGGAAAATTGAAATTTTTCGGCGCCGCGGTTTACTGCGCATACGCGCAAAGGAAGTATCCATGAAAAAAGCACTTGCTGTTTTATCCGTTTTAACCGTTTTGCTGGGCTCGGCTTTTGCAACCGGTTCTAAAGAATCTGCCGCCGCGCAGGAAAAAGCTCCTACAGAATTGGTGATTTGGAGCGCCGCGCAGGAAAAAGAGGCAAAAGCCTTGGTTGCAAAATTCAACGTCATCCACCCCGAAATTAAAGTGAACATCATAAGAGCGGGAGCCGGAGAACTCAATACGCGGCTTAACGCCGAACAGCCCAAGCCTTCCGGAGATATTTTGCTGGGAGCTTCTCAGGAAATTCTTGACGGTTCTTATAACTATTTTAGGGCTTACAAATCTGTTAACGATTCAAAACTTGACAAAAACCTTCGCGACAGAGCCGACGTTCCCAAGTACTATAGCTATTCCATGCCTATTCAGTGCTTTATGGTAAACACCGACCTTTTAAAACCGGAAGAATACCCGAAGACGTGGAAAGATTTAGCCGATCCAAAATACAAGGGCAAGATCATCATGGGAAACCCCGCGCTGAGCGGAGGAGCTTACGCCCAGCTTTATATGATCTATAAACTGTACGGCGAATCCATTCTTCCCGCCCTTGCAAAAAACTGCACTTTTACGCCTAATTCCACAACGGTAGGCGAATCGGTCGCCCGCGGCGAATACGCTATCGGCGTTACCGCAGAATATAATGTTTCAAAATTTATGGTGAGCGGAAGCCACGTAACCTACGTATACCCTGAAGACGGAACGGGTCTCCGCTTCGACGGTTCCGCAATCATAAACAACGGGCCGAATCCCAAGGCTGCGGAACTGTTTATGGATTTTTTAACCACGGAAGACGCCTACAGGACGATCAGAGAAACGCAGGGACGCCGCGTAGTAATGGATAATATCCCCGATCCGGACTTTTTACCGTCTTTGAAAAATATAAAATTCTTTGACTATAACGCAGTCGAAGCGCAAAAATTGAGAAAAGACCTGACTGACCGTTTTTCGGAAATGATGCTCTAAGGCAGCTCGAAAAACTCGTCTCCAGCGATTTTCGAGACTAAACGCAAAAGCCGGTCTGACAACGGCCGATTTTATGCCTGTAAAAGAAGAGCCGGTTTTAATAAAAGCCGGCTCTTGTCGTCTATAGCGGATTTTGAATTCATAAAACAAGAGGTAATGATGAGTTTAAGTTTGACCTATCAAAATGTAGATAAAGTTTACGGCGGCAAGGGACCTTCCGCAGTAAAGGCTTTAAGCGATGTTTCTTTTGTGATAGAACCGGGAGAATTGTTTTGCCTGCTCGGTCCTTCCGGCTGCGGGAAGACCACCTTGCTGAGGAGCACCGCCGGTCTTGAAACCATAACGAGCGGCAAGATCCTTTACGGCGACACTGACATGACCGTAATTCCGCCGTATAAAAGAAATATAGGCATGGTGTTTCAGAGCTTTGCCCTTTATCCGCACATGAACATATTTGAAAACGTCGCATACGGCTTACGCGTAAGGAAGACGGACAACGAAACCGTCAAAAAAAAGGTTGAAAGCGTTATGGAGCTTGTGGGTCTGCAGGAAGAATTAAAAAGAAATCCGTTCCCCACGGCTCTTTCAGGCGGACAGCAGCAGCGCGTAGCCATTGCAAGGGCACTAGTTTACGATCCGGATATTTTGCTTTTGGACGAACCGCTTGCAAACCTTGACGCAAAGTTAAGGCGCTACATGAGGGCTGAAATCCGCAGAATACAAAAGGCTACAAATATAACCACAATTTTTGTAACGCACGACCAAGAAGAAGCTATGGCCGTAGGCGACAGGCTTGCCGTTTTAAGACGCGGAGTTGTAGAACAGATTGGCTCGAGCGACGAGCTGTACACGGCTCCGGACAACGCCTTTGTTGCAAATTTCATAGGCAAGATGAACTATTTTAACGCCGAACTTACGGACAGACGATCAGCAAAAATTCACACAACGAACATCACCGTTTCTGTTTCGGAGAATAACGACAGAACGAAGGGAGCCGTCGCTGCGGGTAAAGACGTATTTGTCGGCGCAAGACCCGAAATGCTTGAAGTTACGTCCGAAAAAGATCCTTCGTGTATTTCCGGTAAAATCCAGATCATTCAGCACTTGGGTCAGGTAGTCCGCTATGAGATAACCGTCGATAAAAAAATCAGTCCGGTTGCGCTTGAAGTCGACATGCCGTTCCTTGTAAAGGGCTTAAAAGAACACGACGACGTATCTGTCCGCATAAAAGAAGGAAGAGCGTTTTTGTTTAAGCCGGAGGTAAATAATTAATGAAATCCGATAGCAAAAATAATTTATCGCCTGCAATAAAAGACGCTTCCGCTCTTTATAAAAAAGACAGGTCGCAGTTTTTTATATTTTTGGTTCCGCTTTTATTTTTATTGATATTTTTGATCTATCCTTTGGTAATAACCTTGTTCAGAGCCTTTATGCCCAGCGGGATAGAGTTAAAGCTCAGCGAATTTACTGTAAGCGGCTTTAAGAAATTCTTTACCAGCAAGCTCTACATGACGAGCATGAAGAACAGCCTTATCTCAAGCCTTTCGGTAACGCTCGGAACCTTGCTCATAGGGGTGCCCATGGGCTACTTTGTGGCCAGAGTAAAGATCCCCGGTAAAAAACTTATGCTGTCTCTGGGAATTCTTCCCATGATAATGCCGTCTTTTATCGGAGCTTTTAGCTGGGTTATCCTTTTAGGCAACAAGGGAATAATGAGGTATTTTTTCAACTTTTTGCTTTCGCCCTTCGGAATAACCCTTCCGAGCATATACGGTATGTTCGGCATGATTTTTTGTATGGTTCTGTCATATTATCCTTTCGTGTTCCTTTTGGCCGAAGGCGCTTTCAGCGGAGCGAACAATCTTTTGGAAGACGCCGGAATGCTCATGGGCGCAAAAAAGGGAAGAATTTTCAGAACCATTACGCTGCCTCTCATACTGCCCAGTTTAGGCGCTTCCGCCCTTTTGGTATTTATAAGAGCGATCGGAAACTTCGGAATTCCCGCCATGATCGGCGGCGACCAGTACGTGCTTCCGACCTTAATCTACTTTAGAGTAAACGGCTTTGCCGATTATAACGGAGCGAGCACGATCGCCGTAGTAAACTGCATAATAACGGGCATCATACTTTACGCGCAGAAACGCATGGTAAAAAGCAGAGAATACGAAACGATAAGCGCGACGCACACCGAGATCAGGCAGCACACGAACATGGCTGCAAGGATTTTAGCGTTTATTTTTTGCCTTTTAGTCCTGGTGCTTTCTTTGGCGCCTCAGATAACGATCATCATCATGAGCTTTTTTGAAAAATGGTACGGTTTGTTCCCCGAAGGCTTTACCCTAAACAACTATAAGGTAATTCCCAAGACAAGCGGTCATGAATTTTTCAATTCGTTCTACCTTTCAACGGCGGCTACGGTTCTGTCCGCATTTTTAGGCAGCATCATGGCCTATATAACCGAGAGAAAGCGTCCCAAAGGAGCCGGCATTATCGATATGGCGATAATGATTCCCTTTATTTTGCCGGGAACGGTCGTTTCGGTTGCCCTCATATCGGCTTTTACGGGAAATACGTTTATAAGCATCGGTGGTACTTACACGATCATCATTATTTCATATATGATAAGGCGTACACCCTACACTTACCGTTCTGTATGTGCAAGTTTGACGCAGCTTAATCCGTCGCTGGAAGAAGCGTCGACGATCGCAGGCGCCACGTGGTTTTACACCTTCAGGAAGGTAAGCGTTCCTTTGATTCTGCCGGGAATCATAAGCGGCGCAATCCTGACGTTTACGACGCTGTTGCAGGAATTGTCCACGACGATCCTTTTGTACGGACCTAAGACAAGAACGGTTCCTGTTCAGATCTACGTCGCTGTAGCCGAAGGAACTTTAGGCGAAGCGTCCGCTTTAAGTACCATTTTGCTCATAGTGGTGTTCCTTGTGGTCTACGGAACAAATAAGATCCGCGGACTGCGCATGTCAAACAGTTTTAAGATGTAAGGGGAATGAGATTTTATGAATGAAAATTTCGATTTGAATTTATCGATGTTTAAGGCATACGATATAAGAACCCGATCGGGTAAAATGACAAGCGAAGTTTCCGAGCGCCTTTTAAAAGCGGCAGGAAGATACTTTAAAGATGATCTCAAGGTAAGCTCCGTAGTTTTGGGACGGGACGCAAGGCTCGCCGCGCCGGGCCTGCTTCAAGAAGCGTCGGATCTGTTCACGTCTATCGGGCTGGACGTAATACTGAACCCTCTTCAAATTTCAACGTGCCAATTTTATTTTTCCTGCATGAAACACAGAAAAAGCGCTGCCATAATGTTTACCGCAAGCCACAATCCCGGAGAATACATAGGCTTAAAGCTCATGGCGCCCGACATGTTTACTCTGGCGACGGACTGCGGGCCTAAGGGCGGAATAAGATGTATCAAAGAATACTACGTTGAAAACAAAGAAATTTCTCCTTCAAAGCAAAAGGGAAAAGTTATAGTTTCAAGGGTGATGGACGAATTCATCGACTACAGCATGCGCTTTGCAGGCGTTGAAAAAGACAGCTTGAACGGCGTTCCCGTTCTTGTAGATTTTTTATCCGGCGCCGCAGGCTGTGAAATAGTTGAAGCCCTTACCTATGCGGGCTGTTCCGTTACGCCCCGCAATATCGTTCCGAACGGATATTTCCCAAACGGAGATCCCAACCCTATCATAATCTCAAGCATTAAGCCCACTTGGGATATTATGAAAAAAGGCGGCTATGACTTCGGTTTTTGCTATGACGGAGACGGCGACCGCCTGGACATTATGAACCGCGACGGAGAGCAGTTGGCGCCGGCTTTTAACATGACCTTGTTGGCTCCCAAATTCAAAGAAATCTATCGCCCCGTTTTTGAAAGCGGATTTTTTGAAGGCTCGACTTATAACCCTCATCTGTACTCGGACGTTAAAGCCAATCCGCTTTCGATGTACGATCAATGCAGAGAAGGATTCAATGTTCACATAATCCGTAACGGACACTCGTTTATAAAAGAGGCTCTCAGGACAAACTTGAAACGCCAATATATTGTGGCAAGCGAAGAGTCCGCTCACTATTATTTGAACCAGCCTTTCGATCTGAACGATTATTCAAAAGGCTTTGCCGCTACGGAAAACACTCTGCTGTTCACGCTTTTAACCGCGAATATGTGGGCAAAATATCCTGAAAAATATGAAAAAATCTATGAAAGACAAAAAGATATTTTCAGGATAAGGGAATGGCCGTGCCACTTTTTGGACGAATCCAAAGAGGAGTCCATAATGGACGACGTTGAAAACGCAATGAAAGACAAATTCGGCGTTACTGTAATAAAATTTATGGAAGACAAGAGCAGCCTCGACGCGACTTTAATGCGCTACGGCCTGCCGGAAGTTATCACAAAGGACACCGACATGTCAAAACCGTGGTTCCAAGTGGCTCAAAGAATAAGCCGAAGCGAAGAAGGTATGACCCGTTGGGAAATCGTTGCAAACAATAAAGAGATGTGCGACGCCGCCAACGCTTTGGTAAGAAGCATTTCCGACAAGTATGTAAACGCAAAATTTGCCGAATACGTGTAAGAGATGCCGCAACGCGCAGCGGGCTGCCGGGCATCCTGTAATTGATAGACCTTTCCATTTCTGATAAAATCGAAGTATGGTAATCGCTTCTATCGATTTAAAAGGCGGGCACGTCGTTCAATTAAAAAACGGAAAAGAGCTTGTAATTCAGCGCGACGACGCGGATAAACTTATCGAAGACTTCAACCGTTACGGCGAAGTCGCCGTTATAGACCTTGACGCAGCGCTTGGAAACGCGGATGCTCAAGGAAACACCGTAAACACCGCCTTGTTAAAATCGCTTTTACGCCGTGGAAACGTAAGGTGCGGGGGCGGCATACGCTCCGTAAAGCGCGCAAAAGAATTAGTCAGCCTGGGAGCTGAAAAAGTCATAATCGGTTCCGCCGCATGGAACGCCGACGCAAATTCCTGCGGCGATATCTTAAATAAAACATTTTTGGAAGAACTCGTAAATGCCGTAGGCAGACAGCGCATAATCATCGCAGTAGACGCCGTCGATGAAAAAATCGCCGTAAAAGGCTGGACGCAATCTTTAAACATTTCTCTGATAGACGGAGCGAAGGCCGCGGAGAATTTTTGCTCGGAGCTGTTGTTCACATGCGTCGAAAAAGAAGGCTGCATGCAAGGCGCCGACATAAAAACCGTAGAAAAGCTTCGCAAAGCCGTAAAGTGCAGGATTGTCGCCGCCGGAGGCGTTTCATCGATCCAAGAAATTGAAAAGCTCGAAACGATGCATTGCGACGTTCAAATCGGAATGGCGCTTTATACGGGAAAAATCGCGCTGAAAGACGCTTTCATTTCCTGCCTGGATTGGCAAAAGACAAAAGGGCTCGTTCCGGTTATCGCTCAGGACGTTCACGGAGCCGTCTTAATGCTTGGCTACGCAAATAAAGAAGCCTTTGAAAAGACATTTAAAACCGGTAAGCTCACTTTTTGGAGCCGTACTCGGCGCGTTTTATGGACAAAGGGTGAAAATTCAGGGCACTATCTTGAGCTGGTTAAACTCCGCGCGGACTGCGACAGGGACACGGTTTTAGCTACCGTCGTTCCTCACGGCGGCGTGTGCCACACGGGAAGCTGGTCGTGCTTTACGTCCGCTCCCGACGAACCTTCTACTATGGAGCGGCTTTACGCGACTATAGCCGAGCGCTTTGCCGATCCCAGCCCGGGATCGTACACTGCGACTCTTAACGACAAGCGTGTGCGTGAAAAAATCGAAGAAGAGGCGGAAGAGCTGTGCGAAGCTCAAACCAAAGATGAAATAGTCTGGGAGACTTCGGATCTTTTGTATTTTGTAAGCGTATTGATGAATAAGAGCGGAATTACGTGGCAGGACGTTTACGATGAATTGGACAAGCGCCATAAGGAAAAATGACGAAAAATGATAAAAATACAAAAAGCCTGTGAAATTGAAAGCGACTTTTTTGAAGGGCGGGATTTCGGATCTTCCCTTGAGACGGTAAAGACCATCCTGTCCGACGTCAAAGCGAAAAAGGACATTGCCCTTCACGAATACGCTAAAAAATTCGACGCTGCGGATCCGGCCGTCTTTGAAATTCCTCAAAGCGATCTTAAAGCAGCCGCAAAAAAGATGGAAAAGCGGGATCCCGCCTTGTACGAAGCGCTCACTTATTCCCGCGACCTTGCGCTTGAATTTGCAAAAAAACAAAAAGAATCTTTCGGCGACTTTGAAATCGAACTGCGGCCGGGATTGTTTACGGGACAAAAAACCGTTCCCGTTGAAAGAGCCGGAGCATACGTCCCTGCGGGGCGGTTCCCGCTCCTTTCAACCGTGATAATGACGGTGATGCCTGCAAAGGCGGCGGGCGTAAAAGAAACGATACTCTGTACTCCTCCGCGGGTGCACCCCGACGACCTAAAAAAGGCCGCCAACGTTTCCGGCAAGGCGTTTTCAGGCGGAAAACCGTACGCCGACGAAGGAATCATGGCCGCCGCATATATTTGCGGTACCGACCGCGTCTTTGCCTGCGGCGGAGCACAGGCGATCGCGGCGATGGCGTTCGGAACACAATCCGTGCCGCAAGTCGACGTGATAGTAGGCCCGGGTAATAAATTTGTTGCTGAGGCAAAAAGACTAGTCTACGGAACCGTCGGCTTGGACATGGCGGCAGGTCCTACCGAAGTGTTCATAATTGCCGATTCTTCGGCGAATCCCGAGTGGATAGCAGCCGATCTTTTGGCTCAGGCGGAACACGATGTTGTAGCTCAGCCGGTTTTGGCAACTCCGTCGCAAGAACTTGCTTTTTCCGTTGCGGAAGAGATAGAAAAACAGCTTGAGACGCTTCAAACAAAAAACATAGCGCGGGAAAGCATCGATAATTTCGGCCGGATCATAATAACCGAATCGCTCGAACAGGCCGCCGATATTGCAAACCGCAAAGCTCCGGAACATCTTGAGCTTGCGATCGATGAAGGCCCGAACCTCGATAAAATCGAAAAACGCGTACACAACTACGGGTCTCTTTTTATAGGACACAGTTCCGCAGAAGTTTTGGGAGATTATGCTGCAGGAATAAATCACACGCTTCCTACTTCCGGTTCCGCGCGATTTACAGGCGGCTTAAGCGTGCGGTGTTTTTTAAAAACCGTTACTACGCTCAGAACGAAACCGGGTTATGACGGTGTAAATAAAAGCGCAAAGGTATCGGCCTGTTTGGGATGCGCGGAAGGTCTTTTTGCCCACGCAGAGTCCGCAAGGCTGAGAATAAGAGAATAATACCTTATGAATTTTGCGCCGCGGCTTGCGGTAAAATTCCGGCGCTGTGCAATTTTAAGGAGTGATATGCTTCGTATATGTAAATTGGGAGAAGAAATTTTACGCCAAAAAGCAAAAGATGTTCCCGAAGTAACGGACGAAATCCGTTCTTTGGCTGAACAAATGCTTGAAACGATGATAAATGCCGACGGCGTAGGCCTTGCGGCGCCGCAAGTAGGTCTTCCGTTAAGAATGTTTGTCATCATGGTTGACGACAACGTACGCCGCGTATTCATAAATCCCCAAATAATATCGACTTCTCAGGAAGTCTGTTCCTATGAGGAAGGCTGCCTCAGCATTCCGGAAACTTACGAATCCATCGTTCGTCCCAAAAAGGTAACCGTGCAGGCGCTTGACGAAAGCGGTAAACCGTTTACACTCGAAGCCGACGGACTGCTTGCTCGCGTTATTCAGCACGAAAGCGACCACCTTGAAGGAATTCTTTTTATAGACAAGGGCGATAAGGATTTCGCCGAAAAGATAAAACAGAAATTCAAAATCCGGGCGGAGCGTTCCGCTCAAAAACAAGCGCAAAAAAAAGCGAAATTGAACCGAATAAACGCAAAAATCGCCGCGAAGGAAGCAAAAAAAGCGGAGGTAACGAACCGGTGCTGAAAGTACTGTACGCAGGGAGCCCCGGCGCTTCCGCCGTTATGCTTGAACTTCTTTTAAAGGACCGATCCCTTTTTGAAAGCGGCGTAGTAATTTCAAGCGTTCTCACAAATCCGCCCGCACCGCGGGGCAGACACAGGGAATTGATTCCCACGCCGGTTCACGTCGTCGCCCGAAATGCAAACATCCCGGTGTTTACGCCCGAACATTTGGACGGAAAATTCCGCGCTGAAATGGAAAAGTTCAGCCCCGACATTTTAGTGTGCTTTGCCTACGGTCATATATTCGGCCCGAAATTCCTGGCAACCTTAAAATACGGCGGAATAAACTTGCATCCGTCGCTCCTGCCCAAATACCGAGGCTGCTCTCCCGTTCCCCAGGCCATATTAAACCGCGACAAAACGACGGGCATAAGCATACAAAAAATTGCGCTTGAAACGGATACCGGAGACTTACTTTATCAAAAAGAAATTCCGCTTGACTTTACGGAAACGGCGGACAGCCTTTTGGAAAAAAGCGCCGTTTTAGGAGCGGCGGAGATATCCCGTATACTGAAAGAAACCGCCGCTGCAGGCAATCTGCCTGAGGCAAAACCGCAAAAAGGCGACGTTTCTTACACTTTTGCTATAAAAAAAGAAGACTCAAAGATCCGCTGGGACAAGCCGGCCGAAGACATCGAAGCGATGATCCGCGCCTACACGAGCGAACCCGGATGTTTTACAACTGCCGGGGGCGTGAACCTTAAAATCCTAAAGGCTCGCATATCGTGCGCTTTGCCCGCAGCAGCTTTCGTTTCCGCGTCAAAAAATCCGGCATTAAAGGGTCCGGCGGAATTAAAACCGGGCACGGCGGCTTTCTTTGATAAAAAAAGCGGAATTTACATTGCCTGCGCAAAGGATTTTATTGTTGCGACAGAGCTTCAATGGCAGTTTAAAAAAGCCATGAATTACATAGACTTTATGAACGGCAGCCGCAATTTTATAGGCACCACATTACAATAGAGGAAACGCTATGGATGATGAAAACAAAACTTCCGATTCCGACGGATCGAAAAAAAATTCACTTTTCGGAAAAAACAAATTCAAAATCACAAAGATAAACGCAGCGGATATTCTTTTTAAACTTAAAAATTTCTTTTTTAACAAACTGCGGATAAATGCGGCGGACACTCTGTCGCTGTTTCAAAAAAATTCAAAAGCTATGATTTTTACTTTTGTTTCGGCTTTTATTCTAATGATCTTTTCCGCCGGAGTGGTTTTCTTTGCGGTAGTGCAGGGGCAGGAAAAGGTTATGGTTCCCGACGTAACGGGACAAACCCTGGCCGACGCTCTCATCGAAATGCAGGAAAAGGAGCTTTATCCCAAAATAAGATTGCGCTATTCGGAAAGGCCGGGCGACGCTGGCAAAATTCTTGAACAAAATCCGGGCGCCGGCATGATCGTAAAGGCAGGCCGCAGGATTTCGCTCGTGGTAAGCAAGGGCGTAGTCATAGACCATATCGAAGATTACAAGGGACTCATACTTGACGACGTCCGTATGCAATTGCAGACATTGTTTGCAGGCTCGGCCAATCCGCTTATTGTTCTTGCCGATCCTGTTTACAAGGCCGATGTTTCTTCCCCCGGCGTGATCCTTGAACAAAATCCCGCGCCGGGTACGGTCATAACGGAACCGGTAACCTTAAATCTCATCGTGAGCCGCGGGCCGGAATTTGAAAATACCCGTGTCCCGAATATAATCGGTAAAAACGTAAAAGAAATGCTCGAAATTATGCAGACAAGTAAGATAGTCTTTGATTTTACATCACATATTGCAAAGGCAAATGAAACTCCGGGAACTGTGGTTCAGCAGCAGACATTCGACAAAGAATTCCTTCCGAATTATTCAAGGGTTTCGGCTGAATTTGCTTTTCCCGAGGCGGGCGGCGATGAATTTGTATTTGGAATTTTAAGCGAAACGCTTACAAATTATCCTTATCCCGTGCCGGTAAGAATCGAAGTGCAGTCGCCCGAAACAGAACCTTATACGCTGATCGCTTTCAACCATCCGGGCGGGAATTTCACAGCGCCGTACGAGCTGGCGAAGGGTTCCGTCCTTGTGCTCTATGTTGTGGAAAAGGAGCGAAGCAGAACTACTGTAAAGTAGCAGAAATGGCGGAACTTCCGGATGCGGACTTTCGGAAACGCCGATCCTTGAACAAGGCGCGGCGGACAGGCACGCGACATCGGCCGGCAGGAGCGTGCGCGCCGGAAAGATTCCTCTAAAAAAAGGCGTTGACGGAAAAGTACCACTCGGGACGATATAAACTGCGCCGTTCCCTTCGGTTAATGTTGAGCGAGCAGCCGGCCTTTAAAGCCGAATTTTGAGAAAGCGAAACCTCTTCGTCAGCGGAAAAAGTTATAAAAAGATGCTGCGGATCAAGCGGCGTCTGAAAAATCTCCGCTTGTATTTTATTTTTCCACGCACCGAAAGTAGTTATAAATCCGGTTTCGCCGCCGGCCCGCAAATCCGTATAATAGTCGTATTCATGATTAAAATATGCGTCGGCGCCCGCCATCAAATAAAGCTGAATCCATGAAACGGGACTTATGCTCGTACCGTATAAGAACTTTAAATTAAGAGCAAGGTTTTCATCCTTATCCTTATAGGCGCTGCTTTTTAAGCCGAATGAAACGCGGACGGCTGAATTAAAAAAATATATGTCGGAAACCGGCAAAGAGATAATATCGGCAAGGAGGGCATGCTTTAGATAAAATTCGTTTGTCATAGGCCTCAATCGCCCGTCTACGTTGAAAAACAAGAGCTGAGAATTATCGCTGTAGCCGGCGGAATTTTCAAGCTGCTCGTGCGCAGTAAGCCTGCAATTAAAGCCGAGGTAGTTTCCGCCGGCGTCTTTTCCGCATCCTAAGGCGATTTTCTTTGAACCGTGCGCCGTGTGCGGCGCCTTAGGGATTTCTGTTTTTGCATCGTATTTTATCGCGCCGAGTTTTCGTCTTTCGGATAAAACTTCGACATAGCGCGGCCTGTATTCTTCCGGGCTGATCTTTCCGTTGTTGAGAAGGTATTGAAGATATTCCGCCGAAATCTCCCAAATTACAGCCTGCGTTTCTTTATCCGAAGTTTCAAAAGGAAAATCCTTTACCGTTTTTTTGCCCGTGCAAAGAGATTTTACGTATCTATTTTGTTCCGCGCTCAAAGCGGTTTTTAATGTTTCTATTCTTTTAAAGAGCGAAGGTCTGTATACAAAGTCGTCGTATAATCCGGCGGAGTACATGGCCTTTATTGTCGCAACGGGCTCTACCACGCCCGACACTACTTGAGTTATCTTTGTTTCAGGCCGGGCCGCTTCTATTAAAAAAAGCAGATTATACGAACAATTTTCGCTTATAAAATAATAATTTGAATATATGCCAGTCATATCAAGAAGGTGGCGCAAAAGTCTGTCTTTTTCTTCTTCCGTAAAATTAAAGCGGTATTCCCACATGTCGCGCATATCCATGTTTGCATATTCTTTTATCTTTTCATAATAGGGACTAAAGCCGTAATAACCGTGAAACCCGCCCACGAGCCCCAAAAGGGCGTAAACAAAGCCGGTGTTTAAAGTTGTAATAGCCCCGTAGCTTATGGAATTGGCAAGCAGCTGGGGCCTGCCTTCCGTTTCAACAAGGATCAAGGTATGTCCGAATACGGAAGCGGGATTTTTCATATAGCCGGAAGGGAAAACCAAGTAAATCGAACCGGGGCGAAGAAGTTTTATGAGACTTGAATATTCGGCGTCGCCGTCATAAGGAAAATCCTGGGTTTGTAAACCGAGCTTACGGCAAAGCCATGCATACCTGCCCGGGAAACGCGCTGCCGCATGGCGTTCGCCTTCTACGGGAAGCGCAAAAAAAGCCTTTAAAGTAGCCGAAAGTTCCGCAGCGGGATCGGTTTTTCCGTTTTTTGCACAAAAGAATTTGGGATCGTCTATAAGACTTTTATAACGCCCTTCTCCGGCTGGTTTATAGTGCAGCAATGTGTGCCAATACGGATCTTCGGAGAGCCGCATTTCCTGCGCTTTTTTTACGGCAAATTCTGCGGATTTTTCATATCCGCCGGAGTTTACGGGCTCTGAAAAGGCCGGAAAAAACCGAATAAGGAGCAAAAGAATTGTAAGTGAAACCGTCGCCTTGTGCATAGAAGAATTCCGTGAGTATAACGCTTAAAGCTGTGCGCAGCTGGGAATCCCGCCGCCGCATCTCGCTTTCAAAACTCGCCATTTCATTGAACAACAAAAAAGTAGGCAAAAAAATAACAGGATGCGGACTTTACCGCACCCTGTCTTACAAAGATAGAAGGTCAGCTTAGCCTACAAAAGAATAGATCTTTGCGCTGACTTCTTTTGCAGAAACTTCGGATGAAGAGAAAATTTCATCAAAGTTATCCTGCAGGGCAGCTTTAAATGCCACTTTATCCGCGACATTAAGCATGGTCGAAAGGGTGTCGACATATTCGCCGTCGCCTTTTGCTATGTCCGCCGCAAGAGAGTCCATGTTTTCGGCAATGAATTTATCGGTTTCTTCCATACCGATAAGTCCGCCTTCATATCCGGACGTTCCGAACGTGATGGCAAAAAATTGAGTGAAACAGCATCCGTTTGTCGTAGCGGCAAGGATGTCCCATCCGGCACCGCTCTTTTTGCCGAAGAATACATATCCGAGACCCGGACCTACAGCCGTTGCAAATGTGCTTGCCGTAAACGCCAATGACGCAACAGCCAATGCAATCGCAAATTTCTTTTTAAGCATAAAGCCTCCTGTTTTTATAAAACCGAATCGGTCTCGTTGCAAAACGGGATTTAAAGAACATTTTAAGCCGTTTCGATTTTAATATAATAAATATGATACAATAAAGTTTTTTTTATTGCAATAAAATAATCGACTGCGGTTGACGGTCGCATCCGGCACCTTTGGCAAAGCTCTCATATAGTGATATAATCTTTTTATGCGTTTTACCAGTACGAGAAATAAAAAATTGAACGTAGGCTTTGAACAAGCTATTCGCGACTGCATGCCGGGAGACGGAGGTCTTTACGTTCCTGCGGAAGTGAACGACCTGCGCCGATGGATCTTATTTACAAATGAAAAAACGACCTACGCTTCCGTTGCGGGAGCTCTTACGCTCGCATGCGTAAACGAAGAGTTCAGTCCGATAATATGCGAAGCGATAGCCGCACAAGCGTTTCCTTATGAACCCAAACTGTCCAAATTGGACAAGGGGCTTTATACTTTGGAACTTTTTCACGGCCCTACAGGGTGGCACCGCGATTTCGGCGTAAGCTACCTCATCGAAGCCCTTGAAAACATACTTTTGATGAAGGACACAAACGCCGTCATCCTTGACGTAAACGCCTCCGCTCTGGCGGCCTCTTTAGCGAACGCGCTGCGCGGCAAAAAACGCATAAAGGCCGTACTTTTGTTCCCTAAAAATTCCGTAAAAGGACTTTCGGAAGAAGATCTTATTTGGAACGGGGGAAACCTTTTTCCGATAGAGATTGACGGAAATATCGAAGATTGCAATAAAATCGTAAAAGATATTTTTTCGGATCATAAAAACGTCGAAGATCTTAATCTGACCGTCGCAAACACGGCAAACATAGGAAGACTTTTTCCTCAGGCATTTTTCTATCCTTTTGCATTTTCAAGGTTAAAGAGAGAAGTAACGGGAAATATTTACTATGCCATGCCGCCGGGAAATTTCAGCAACGTTACGGCAGGGCTTTACAGCTGGAAGATCGCCATGCCCGTTTCGGGCTTTATCCTGCCGGCGACCGACGCCCTTACGGTGGATCCTGCAGGCCGCTGCGTGATGCTCGACGCCCTCGTACCGGTGAACGAGCGCGGAAAAACTGATCCTTCCTGCCTTTCAAACCTTGAAAGATTGGAAGAAATTTTTTCCGCAAATACGGCTCTCATGCATAACCTTGTTTATGCAGCTAAGATCACGGACGACGATACGGTCTTTGCCGCAAAAGAGCTGTTTATGAAATATCACCTTTACGCAGATAAAAACACGGCGAGCGCTTACGCGGCTGCTCTAAAGCAAAAAGCCGCTACGTACCAAGACAACGGAACCCTTGTCTTAGTTGTAAACGATCATCCGTCGCTCGATGCGGATTTTATACGCCGATGTATCGGGGAAAATCTGCAAATGCCTGAAAATGTTGCCGCTTCCGTCCGCCCCGCGCATATAGGAAAGCCTCTAATGAGGTCTTCAAGCGAAGTCTTAAGCATAGCGCGGGACGTATCAAAAAATTTTACGGCCGCAAGTTTTTAAATGCCGCACTGAAAATGACACGCCGGCAGGGCTTCCGTCACGACAATGCCGCGCCGCCTGCAAGTTGCGACGAGCCTTATTCGGCAGGCGCTTTAACGGCCTTTGCGCTTTTTTCTTTGACTGTTTTCAAGGGCTTTCCGTTAGGTTCGAATTCCTTTAAGAATCTTTCCACCTTATACTCGGATTTTTTTTGAGCGTCCGAAAGCATCTTGTGCATTTTCAAGACGGCGCTTTGTTTTTCGGCAAGAGAGTCTCCGCGCACGGAGGCTTCAAGTTCAAACATGTTAAGGGCGGCAAAAAGGTTTAAAGATCTCTCCGAAGCTTCTTTATTAAACCACAGCACTCCGCCGAACTCATTTACACCGCATAAGGCGGCCGAAAATTCGCTTTTCATCATGAATTTTGCAACCGAATATGCGTCTTTTTTTATTAAGCTCTTTGAAACCTCGTTTTTAAGTTTTTGCTTTTTAAAAGGAGTAAATCCGCCTAAGATGAACATAGTTTCAAGATCCTTATACAAACCGGGAGCGGTTATTCCCGCATCGGCGAAGAAAGCGCAAAATTTTCTGGGCAATGCCCATTTAAGCGCGGCCGATGTTTTTGCAAAACTGCCTGTCGCCGCCAAGCAGAACAAAGCGTTCAGTGACAGAGGATTTTCTGCCGCAAATTTTGAAAGCGCATCGTTTTCAGAAGATTTAAGATTTCGGGACTTTTGGGCAAGATTGACAAGAATTTCGGCTTTTTTTGAAAACGTGCGGAATTCTTTTTCCGGCATAAAGGAGGCCGGCTTTACGGAGCCCACCGGCTTTGCGCTATCCGCCGTCTTTACGGCGCTCATCATCTTTGCCGCACCTACAGGCTTTAAGTTCTCATTATCCGCAGAGGTTTTTTCTTTTGCGTAAAACTCTGCGGCCGAAGAATAAAAGACGAGCGCATACGGCTTTACCTTTCCGAGGATCGAATTTAGCGATTTCAACGCTGCGGCAGCGCCGGCAGAATCTGTGCGGCCGCCCACAGCGGCGCGGACAGCCGAGTCATTTTCTGCGGCATCCGCATAGGCGGAGTTTTTGCCTTCGGCAGCCGCGCCGGCGGTATCCGCGCCGCCATGCATGCGGACAGCCGAGCCGCTTTCGGTTTCAGGCGGAATATCCGCCGGATATAAAATTCCGTTTACGGATCTTATGAATTCCGCCGACATAAAGGCGCCCAGCGCTTCATACAGTTCTTTGTACGCAAGCTCCTGCCATGCAATTTCCAGATCGGGGACGCCCTTGCCCGCCAAATTACTGCACAAAATTCCCCATTTCCCGTCCGCCGCGTCCGCAACTTCGCGTATGTCAAGCAGAACCTGAGTTTCAAACCCGTTCAAACTCACAAACAGGCCGTTTCGGTATATATCCGAGCTTTCGCGCACGTACCAAAGGCCGCTCGACAGATCGCGGAATATGCAGTATCTTCCTTGCTCCGAAGAGAGCCCCAGTCCTTCTCCTATGCTTCTGGAGCGCATTTGAACTTCGCCTTCGCCGCCCGTATTTACCGCATAGGGAACCGACTGCTTTATCGTGCCGAAAGCCCTTTCATATTTGTTGTTATAAAAAACTACGGCTTTTTCGTCGCCGCATCGGTTTGAATACGCAAAGACATTCTCGTTCACAAAAGAACCGTTCCATACGTCGAAGAACAAAAAATCGTCGATCTGGGCAAAGAGGTAGCGTTTTTTCATGAGAGGAAAGATCACTTTGCGATGACGCTCTATGAGACCTTCGTCGGGCACTTCGTATTTGTAAGCCCTCGTGTATTCCATACCGTATTTTTCTTCAAAGCCTTCGATCTGCCCGTGGCCGAACAGGGGAAGTCCCGGCATCGTTACCATAAGGGTGCATACGCCGAAATATTTGTCGCCCTTGCCGAACTGGGCAACAGCGGTTTCTTCATCGGGATTATTCATAAAATTGACGAAGCGTTTTAAAACCTGCGGATCGAAGGCAAGAGTATTCTTCACGGTGTCCCGGTATTTTTGGTTTTCCTCTTTTTTTAGCATATTCATAAACGCACTGTTGTACACGCGGTGCATTCCGAGGGTGCGAACAAAATATCCTTCCATCATCCAAAACGCTTCGGCCAAAAGCAGGGTGTCCGGAACTTCCTTTGCAACCCTGTCCACAACTTCACGCCAAAATTCCTGAGGAATGGCGTCTTCAAACTGTTTTGTAGACAGCTGTGTTTCGCTTCTTGTAGCTATGTCGCCGCCCCTTCCCGGCTCCGGATACCAAAGCCGCCGTATGTGTTTTTTTGCCAAAACCATGGCGGCGTCAAACCGGATTATGGGAAAATTTCTTGCGACATGCAAAATTTTTTGGATTATTTCTTCACGGGCGGCAGGATTTAAAAAATCGATTTGAGCCGTATCGTTCCACGGCATGCCCGTTCCGTCGTTACCGTGATAAATATAGCGAACGTCGCCCGTAGCCTTGTCCACCCGCTTAAAAACGACGGCGCAGTCCGATCTGTTGTAATAGTGGTCTTCAAGGTATATGCCTATGCGCGGGTCGTGAGAAAGATCTTCCCCGTTAAAAGTGTATTGAGGAAAAGGATTGTCTTTGCGCTGGATAAACAGATCCGGTTTTTCGGAAATCCAGCGGGAATCCATTCCCGTATGATTCGGAACCATGTCGGATGCAAGCCTTATTCCGCGCTTCCAGAGACGGAACCTAAGGTCGTTTATCGCGTCCCAGCCGCCGATATTCGCTGCGATGTCGTAATCGTAAAGGCTATAAGCGCTCGCTGCCGCCTCGGGATTTCCGCACAGCTGTTTTATGCGGCGGCTTGCAGAGCTTCTTTCCCACAAACCTATGAGCCAAAGCCCCGTAAAGCCTTCGTCGGCAAGTATGTTTATCTCTTCGTCGGGAATTTGATCCAGACGGGTTATGCTTCTGTTATATTTTTTGCCGAGCTGATCAAGCCAAACCAGAACGGATTTTGCCATAAGAACCACTTTCGGCATCCATTCCCGGTCGGGACTAAACCTTTCGTACTCGTTCATTAAATTTTCATAACTGTACGCCGACATGTCGGGAAGAGCTCCGCCCGCATTCGGCGCCCTCCAAGCGGCTTTAGCTTCTTCGGAAAGAAGATCAAGCGAAGACAAGAGAAGCGAAACTATTTCCGCGAGCTCGGGGAAAAACGGAACCCAATGTTTTTTTATGTATTCCAGCTGGCCGCGTAAGTCGTTAGGACTGAAAATGACAGGTTCCCTCAGCATGGTGATGAGATCGTGGCTGAACGGTCCGAACACCGGTTTTGCTTTAAAAAACGCCTTGATTTCCGTCCACGCATCCTTGTATATTGAAAGCTCTTTAAGAGGAGAATCGTCGAACAGAATTTTAAAAGGTTTGAAAGCCGGATTTTCGTTTGCAAGATAAAGCAGAATAAGCTCTTCCAAAACGCTTTCTCGGTTTTCCCTTTCCGCTCGGACGCCTTGGTCGAACGCTTTTTTATTTAAAAAATCGCGGACAAAAATCTTTTTCGCATACACTTCCGTAGACGGAAAATTTTCTACAAAGCAGAGCAGCATGCCGTCGACTTTTTCTTTTCCGAATTTTTTATCAAGAGCTTCCAAGGCTTCAAAAAAAGCGGCCCTGTATTTGTCCCGCCGGTAAATCATGCTTACGATGTGGAAAATTTCGTCAATAAGTCCCATGGCATTTAAATTTCCTGCGGAAATTTTCAGCTCCGGAGTTTTTTGCGCATCAAAAAGTGCGTTCAGTTTTTGCGCGAAAAGGCGGACGGCGCGTATGTTCCTAAAAACGACGTTGCCTGAAGAAGAAAAAAGTGTGTCGGCGAAGCCGCACATATCTCTTACAGTTTTACTTACATGAAATTCGTTATACGATACGGGTAAGTCTTTTTTCATCTCTGGCCGCCTTTATCTTTGTGAATTTCAGAAATTCTTTTTATCGAATCGCATAGGCTCTTGTTTTTGGAAAGCTCTTCTACGGATACGGGCATACGGTACACCCAATTGGTGTTTGTAACTGTGCCGGGCACGTTTATGCGCTCGTCGGAGCTTTCGTTAAGATAATATTCCTTTGCAAGGTATAAAAAATCCTGCAGAGGATGTACGCACCAGAAACTTGCGCTATGCGCGGTTTTTTCAAGGATCAGATACGCAGTTTCCGGTGAAAAATCGGAATCTAAATCTTTATTCAAAGCGAAGGCCTTTATAAAAGCTTCTACGGAATCCTTTTCTGTTTCCCACCATTGGCGCAGCGTGGAAGAGTCGTGAACGGAGCTTGCGGTAACCGAATACGGCGGATATTCTTCAAAGGGAATGAAAGGCTGCTTTTCTTGCGCCCAATTACGGCACCAGCGCACTACTTTCAGCGACAAAATTCCGCAAAGATTCATAACAGCGGGAACGCATTCCAGAGAAACGCCTAAGTCTTCGCCGCAGGGTATCATACTAACCGAAGACGTGAGTTCTTTAAGAATTTCAGAAGCGTCGCTTTTCCACAATTCGTTTTGTTCGGCATCTTTTTTTTCAAACAGATTTTCAAGCTTTTCCCGTTCGTCAATGTTTAAAGATTTCCATGCCGTAGAATCCTTGTATTTCCACACGGGAACGAACATGTCTTTTTTTATCTGTAGAATGCACCTGTCCGTCCAATATTTACAAAGTTCGTCTTTTATGCGTTTTTCCGCATCCTGAGCGCACAAAGACGAAAAATCCAAGGAATAAATTTCCTTGCTGCCTTTCAGTTCTTTTTTGAAATTCCAAAGTTCTTCGCTTCCGATGCGGTTTGCAACTGTTGAGAGAATTCTATGAGCGTTTTCATGATTCCATGTAATATCTTCAACGACTTTTGTAGGAATGTGCGGTTCACTAAGCCAGTGAATCCTGCCTTCGTCGAATCCCAGCCGTTCGAGCTCATCTTTAGTACAAGGAACAAAAGGCTCGGCATGTCCTAGTTCCGCCGACACATCGTCTTCGGGAACGGCCCAAATTCTAAAAAAACCTAGTATGTGATCAAGCCTGTAGGCCTTATAATACTGAGAGGCAAAAGCAAGCCGCTCCTTCCACCATGAATAATTTCTTTTTTTTAGCTGTTTCCAGTTATATACGGGAAAGCCCCAGTTTTGCCCGCTCGGGTTGTCGCCGTCAGGCGGACTTCCCGCCCTAAAACCGTGATCGAAAACATAGCCGTTTTCCCAACAGTCGCACGAATCCTCATTCATCAAAATCGGTATGTCGCCTTTTAAAAGTATCCCCGCATCGGCAACGGCGTCCGCTGCTTTTTTAAACTGAACGTGGCAGACGAATTGCACCCACGCGTAAAAAAGCTGCAGTTTACAACGAGTTACGTCTTCGGTATCCCATAAAAGCTCCGCATCGGCTTTACGGTCTTTTTCAGGCCAAGTCTTCCATGAGGCCTGCAGGTGTTTTTCTTTTAAGGCTTTAAATACGGCATAGCCTTTTACCCAGCCGTTTTTTTTAAGCCATAGAGAAAAGTCCTCATATTCCGAGGCTGCGGTTTTTAAGCCTCTCCCGTCCGACGAACAGCGTTTTGAACCGACATGCCCGGCGGCAATTTCGCTTTTTTCGAAAATGCGCTTCAGCAGCGCGGTCTTATTTTCAAGAATCGCTTCGTAGTCATAGCGGTTGCTTTTTTTAGACGCGGCTTTTGAATGCTCTTTTATGAATCGGTCATAGATGCCGGCAAAGTCTTTGTCGCTCTTATAAAGCTTAGGAAACTCAAGGATTTCCGGAATCGAAACGTAAATAGGATGCAAGGCGAATGCCGAAAGAGCGCTGTAGGGAGAAACGTGAGTCCCGCTGTCGTTTACGGGTAAAAGCTGTATGACTTCAAGCTCCGCTTTTTGGCAAAACGGTATAAGGTCGATCAATGACAAAAATTCACCGATGACGGGACTTTTTTCAGTGCGGAGCGCGCCGAGGGGAATTACAGTCCCCGTAAGACGCTGAAGTTTTTTGCGGGCAGCACTTTCCATGTATAAAAGTATATCATGATTAGTAAGTTTTGTACGGGCATGAATAAAAATTTAAATGCAAAACCCCGTCTTCCAGTGCCAGAACGGCCTTGCCAGCTCGTTTGAAAAAGGCTGCCGTCGGTTAAAGTCCGGAAGCCAAGACGTGTCGTTTGAAAGCTCCTGATAAAAAAGATATTCAAAGTCGTAGGCTTCTATGAGATCTTTCAGGTCTTGATATTCTTCAGCCGTAACAAGTCTGTTTTCTATGGCGGAAAGAGCTTTTTTGCGCTTTAAAAGTTCGTCTTCAGTTCCCGCAAAGGGAACGGGAGTGTATTGCGACATAAGAGAAATCACGGCTTTTTTATCCGCATTGTGTTTAAGCCAGTCCAAGGTATCCGCAGTTTCTTCAAAACGCCCGGGGAGGAACAAATGCCGTATTATGACCCCGCTTTGTATTTTTTCTTTTGTGCTTCCGTCCGAATTCTTTTTAACAAGCTTTAAAGGAGACGCTTCCATCATCCATAAAATCGCCTTTACGGCTGTTTGAGGGTAATCTTCCGCTGCAAACAGCCGGCCTGCAAGCGCAGCGCTCAGGGTCTTAAGATCTGGAAGCCATACCGTAACTGTCCCCCGCAAAAGCTCAAGCATTTCGACATTTTCATATGCGGAAGAATTCCAGCAAAACGGGATTGTAAGACCCGCACGCCTTGCGCCGCGTAAGTATTCGGCCAGTTTGGGAATGCAATGACTTGCCGTAACAAGATTTATGTTTTCCGCTCCGGCGTCCTGAAGCTTCAAGCATATACTTATAAATTCGTCTGAAGAAACGTCTCTTCCCATTCCCTGCTGCGCAATCTGATAGTTTTGGCAAAAGGCGCATTTAAGCGTGCAGCCCGTAAAAAAAACGGTTCCGCTTCCGCCGTAAACGGTGACGAGCGGCTCTTCGCCGAAGTGCAGGCAAGCGGAGGCTATTCTTATACTTTTACTTTCGCCGCATACCCCTGTTTTTTTGCCCGTTCTGTCGGTTCCGCATTTGCGCGGGCACTGAAAACATTTTTTATATAAAGACAAACGGTCGTGCATATGAAGCTCGAATATGCGCTGAATAAAATTCAAAACGTTCAAAGCGCGTCTTTATCGACGACGATCGCCATCATCCGCTCCAACAGGTCAAGCGGAATATCCTCGGCTTCAAACCTGACCGCTTCGGACAATTCTTTCCAATCCCGTTCACAAAGAATTTCATTTTTATCGTCAACACCGCAGAGAAAATTTTTCATTGCGCAGAGTCTGTAAAGATTTTCTTCCGTAGGCTCAAGGTCGATGTTCGAAGAAGAATCGACATAAGTTCCCTTCCAATAGTCAAAAACCCCGGCGGCAAGCGAAGGCGCAGGGGGATTGGCCTTTACAAAAAAATCCGCCATAGCTTTGCAAACGTCATGAATATTAAGTCTGCCGCCGTTTTTTGCGCGCTCATATTTAACGATGCGCTTCAGGTCGGCAATAAATTTATCGGATTCGTTCATTAAAAAGAATGATAGCGATACGGCGATAAAAACGCAATCGGGAACCTCAAAGCGTTCCCGCAGAAATCCTAGAATTATTAGCCGGTATTTTCAAAATTCGCTATTTGGCCGTTTTTGTTTTCGCTTAAAATTCATTGCCGATAACCGAATAAGAGCCGTTATTTTCTTGACTTTTCCAAAAAGTAAACATACACTTATATCATGGATCTTAGAACTGTTTTAACAACCGACATGGTAAATCTCCACCTCAAGGGGAGCACAAAAGAAGAAATTATTGATGAAATGTTGGATATTCTCGTAAAGGCCGGGAAAGTTACAAATAAAAAGGCTGCGCTTGAATGTGTGTTGGATCGTGAACGCAAGATGTCGACAGGAATGAAGCACGGTATCGCCATTCCGCACGGAAAAACCGATACCGTATCCGATTTGGTAGCCTGCATAGGCATATCCGACAAGCCGGTCGATTTTGATTCGCTTGACCAGGAGCCTTGCCGCATCTTTATTATGACACTTTCTCCGGTAAACAAGACGGGGCCGCACCTTCAATTTTTGGCGGAAGTAAGCCTTCTGTTCAAAAGCGCGGATAAGCGCCAGCAGATTCTGAACACTCAGGACAAAGCCGACGTCATAAAGATTTTAACGGAATAAACTCCGCCGCTGTAAAAGCTGTCTTTTATCGACTTACTGTGCGCATGAAAATCAAAGCGAAATTCACCGTAAAGTCCAATAAACTGTTAAGCGCCGACGGTGTTACGGAAATTCCTATTTCTTGTCCCGTGCGGACTGAAGCGGCCGACGTCTATAAAGGCACGTTTGAAATCGATATTTTAAAAAAAGCCGAAGGCGAACCGGCCGCCGCAAAAAACAAATTTCTTTTTATAGACTTGCCGCAAAGTTTTATGGAAATTTCTTCCGGCGCGTATAATGAAACCGCTCTGGCCTCTCTTAGGGACTTTCTAAAAGCGATAGAAAAAAGCGAAATCAACGTTGTTATTGCGCCTCGCCTTGAAAATGATTCTGACATACGGTCATTGCAAGCCGGTTCGAGCGATTCTCAAGGCTCGTTTATCGCCGCCGTGAGCCACGCAGCGCGCCGCATAAAGGATTGCGAGTCGGTGATAGGCTTTGCGATTCCTGAAAAACTGTTGGCCGGCGGGCTGCTGGGCGAAAAAAGCCTTGCCGCCGAATATATTTCGGAATTGAAAAAGAAGCACGAACATTATATTTTTTTTGCCGAACAGAGTGAAATTGAAAAAGCACATTGCATGAGCGGCATAGCAAATACGGATATCGTGATGTATTGAAAGCGTTAAAAGCCATAAAAACGCACGGTTTTCATGACTATGCAAAATTTTCATCGAAACTGTTGATAAAAATTCAATTTTATGTAAATATATGTCTGTTTTATGCGAATGGAAAAGAATCAAACGTCCAATAATTACAGGCACTCAAACATGCAATTGCTGCTCCTGAAAACGATCGGGTTTTGCGTTTTCTTTGCCGCAGCCGCTCTTGCCGTTGCGTTTTTTTTGCCGGCAAAGATGCCGTCGCCTCAGGAAACGCTGGGCAAGCTGATCACGGGCGACAATTTTTTTGCCGAAGCCGCAGCGGATCTTTCGGAAAATATCTTTTCGCCTTCCAACGTTGTGCTGCAGCACTCGAAGCGCGCGGACAAAGGGCTGGAACTGTACAGGCAGGCGCGTTCAAAAACGGCCGTAGAATGGTTTTACATAAATATCACCGGAAATAAAGAGATAGCTTACGCAATCTTGCAGGAAGCGAATAAAAACGACATCCCGCTATCTCTGGCATTTGCTTTGGCTTACGTAGAAAGCCGGTTTAATCCTAAAGCCGCAAATAAAAATACTAATTCCTCGATCGACAGGGGCCTGTTTCAGCTCAACAGCTTTTCTTTTCCGCACCTAAGCGAAACGGATTTTTATGATCCGACGGTAAGCGCAAAATACGGAATGAAGCACCTTCGCTTTTGCCTTGATCTAGGCGAAGAGGAAGTTACGGCTCTTGCCATGTACAACGCCGGAGCGAACAGAGTCAGAAGGAACAATACGCCCCGGTCAACTCTGAACTATGTGGACGCAATCATGCGCTACCGATCGGGGCTGGAGTCAACCTTTTCAAATGAGATAGCCAGATTATATCAGCCTGAAACGCCGAAGGGTGTAAAACTTGCAATGATAAAATAATCCGCCGCCGGCTTTTTCCGCACACTTTTCTACAGCGTGTCTTCCGGCATTTACTGTGAAATAAATCACAATAAACGACAAATTTCAGCATTTTTTTGCATTTCCTTTTAAAATCAAGCGAATTTCGGATTTTCGATGTTGACGCCGTTCACGCCAAAATCTAATATTCATTAGACATGAGGCAGATACCCAAAGCAGCAAAACGGCGCTTGGTCCGGTTGGCGGCGCTTTTGTCCGTACAAAAGTCCGAAAAGATAACTTCCAAAACCATACAGTCTTTGACAGGATGGTCGGATTCCCTTATCAGAAGAGATATTCTTACGCTCGGATATAAGGGCGGCGTTTCTAACGGATATGCCGTAAAAGATTTGTACGACGCGATATGTGAGGGGCTTAAAATAAGCGAAGCGGCCGGCGGTAAAAAAAACTGCTGCATAGTCGGCTTGGGACGTCTCGGAACGGCGCTGCTTGAAGTCCGGCTCTTTGAAGGCTCGCCGTTTACGCTGATTGCAGGTTTTGATTCGAACGTTAACCGGACTGAAATTCTGCGTTCAACGTTTCCGCTCTATCCCGCGTCAAAGCTGGAAACCGTAATTGCGCAGCAGAATATAAAATTTGCGCTGCTCGCCGTGCCTGAAAGCGACGCGCAAAAAATGGCGGAACGACTGGTAAACGCCGGAATAAAGGGAATCGTCAATTATACGGCGGTGATGCTTTCGTTGCCCGTAAATATTGCAGTTGAAAACGCTTCACCCGTAACGGTGCTTACAAACCTTGCTGCGGAATGCGCGGCGGGTACAGACACCGACTGACGCCGGCAGCAACTGAGGCCTGCAACTACTGACGCCGATAGCGGCAAACGCTGCCAACGGCGGATAAAATACACGAGGAGAGAGGTAAAATGAAAAGAGTTTACAATTTTTCGGCGGGACCGTCCTGCCTTCCGGAAGAAGTTCTCAAAGAATGTGCGGATGAAATGCTCGACTATAACGGCACCGGTCAGTCCGTCATGGAAATGAGCCACAGATCAAAAGATTATAAGCCTATAATCGAAGGCTGTGAAAAAAAAGTCCGCAAGCTCATGAACGTTCCTGATAACTACACTGTATTGTTTTTACAGGGAGGAGCATCAACACAGTTCGCCATGGTTCCGATGAATCTGGGTGTAAAAAAAGGCAGGGCTGCCTATATAAACACCGGTATCTGGGCAAGCAAGGCGATCAAAGAAGCTCAAAAATTTGTGGACGTAGATGTAATTGCAAGTTCGGAAGACAGGAATTTTTCCTATATTCCCAAACTTGAAAAAATAAGCGGCGATTACGATTATGTTTATGTGTGCTTTAATAACACCATAAAAGGAACACATTTTGAATACATTCCGGACACCGGCGATATTCCGCTAGTAGCCGATATCTCATCCTGCATACTTTCGGAACCGCTCGACGTTACGAAATTCGGGATTTTGTTTGCGGGCGCGCAAAAAAATCTTGCGCCGGCAGGAGTTACCCTTGTCATAATCAGAAACGATCTCATAACAGGATCTCCGCTCAAGGGAACTCCCACGATGCTCAATTACAAAACGCACGCCGACGAAATGTCCATGTACAACACGCCTCCGTGCTACACGGTATACGTTATGGGGAAGGTTCTTGACTGGATCGAAAAAAACGGGGGCGCCGAAGGCATGAAAAAGCAAAATTATGCAAAAGCCGAACTTTTTTATGATTATCTGGATAACAGCAAATTTTACCGTTCGACCGTAGAAAAGGGAAGCCGATCGATAATGAACATTCCCTTTCTTACAAAGGAACCGGACGCAGAAAAGGCCGAAGTTATAAACAAAAAATTCGTGTCGGAAGCGGCGGCGCAGGGCATGGTAAACCTTGCCGGGCACAGAACCGTCGGGGGAATGAGAGCTTCGATATACAATGCCATGCCGATCGAAGGTGTCCAAAAACTTATCGCTTTTATGGAAAAATTTGCAAAAGAAAATTTTTGACCGTTTCGAGCGGCCGCTTATCGGCGGCAGTGCGCTTTCGCCTTTAACTGTGCGCCGCTCGAAACTTCGCGCTTACGCGCTCGTTGCGGGGCACGCGCACGAAATAGGAGAAGTTTAATTTCGACCGCTGAAACATCGCGAATCAAGGAGAAGACAAATGTTTAAAATACAAACCTTAAATAAGATTTCGGCAAGAGGACTGGATAAATTCCCGCGGGACGACTATGAAATAGCTTCGTCCATCCAGGATCCGGACGCAATTCTGGTGCGTTCTCAGGATATGCACAACATGGAAATAAAAGAAACCGTAAAAGCGGTGGCCCGCGCCGGAGCCGGTACGAACAATATTCCCATAAAGGAGCTTACCGGCAAAGGGATCGTAGTGTTCAATACGCCCGGAGCGAACGCTAACGCCGTTAAAGAGCTTGTCATCCTGTCGCTGCTGCTTTCAAGCCGCCCCGTCTTTCAGGCGACAAAATGGATAAACGGCCTTGCCGGTAAGGGCGATGAAATTGAAGAGCTTACGGAAAAAGGAAAGTCTCAATTCATAGGCAATGAAATCATGGGTAAAAGGCTCGGCGTCATAGGACTCGGCGTCATAGGAGCGATGGTTGCAAATTCTGCCGTCGAGCTCGGCATGGAAGTAATAGGTTTCGATCCGTTCATGTCGGTTGATTCGGCATGGCGGCTGAATCAAAACGTAAAGCACGCAGAAACATTGGATACGCTTCTTTCAAAGGCGGATTACATCACTCTTCATGTTCCGCAGACGGACGACACGAAAGGTCTTATATGTGCGAACACGCTGAAGGCTATGAAAGACGGCGTAAAGATAATCAACATAGCGCGCGGCGGGCTGGTAAATAATGCGGATATGCTTGAAGCCCTCAAAAGCGGAAAAGTTTCGTGCTTTGTCACCGATTTTGCGTCTGAAGACATACTTAATAACGACAAGATAATATGCATGCCGCACCTCGGAGCGTCAACTCCCGAAGCGGAAGAAAACTGTGCATTGATGGCTGTAAAAGAACTCCGCGATTTTTTGGAAAACGGAAACATCACCAATTCGGTTAATTTTCCGAAATGCGTAAGTGAAAATCCGATACCCGGCGGAGGAACAAGGCTCTGCATCTCTCACATAAACGCGCCTGCGATGGTGGCAAAATTCACGACAATTCTAGGCGATGCAAATCTTAATATTGCAGGACTTATAAACCAAAACAAGGGGGAACTGGCTTACAATATCATTGACGTGGACGGAACGGTTCCTGAAGAAACGCTCAGAGCTCTTGCGACCATTGAAAACGTAACGAAGGTTCGCCCTATTTTTGCAAAAAAATAATCTGCTTTTGCGGATATTTATTGAGGAATGTCGTCAGCCGGAAAAATTTCTTCCGGCTGTTCTTTTTTGTCTTTTTTTGCGCTTCTTTTGCCGGCGGACGATTGTCTTGTCGGCGACGCAAGAAATCCGAACATGCTTCCGCATATTCCGCCGGCTATATGGGCAAAGGTTGCGATATCCGAATCCCGGCTCCTGTTAAACAGCTCCCTCCCTATATACAGCCCCAAGATCAGCAGGAACGAAAGAGGAATTTCGTGTCGCGACATAGTCGCAAAAGAAGCGAGCAATATCATCATAAACGCTATGCCGCTTGAACCCATCAATGGGGAAGGAATTAGGCAGGCGTTTATTATACCTGTGACAAAGGCGGTGACAAGAATCATGATAAAAAGAACCGCCGAGCCGTACCGCACTTCAAGGATCGGTCCCAAAAGGAGGATAAATCCGAAATTCGACAGCAGATGGTTCCAGTCGCTGTGCCCGAGTATGTGTGAAAAAAGCTTAAAATAATCAAGCCCGTTGTGCCAATCGAAGGCATAGACGGATCCCTGACATCCGGGAGAAACAAAAAGCGCAGTTATGAGCCTGTGGTTAAAAATCACTGAATCCGAAATCAGGACAAGCGACGACAACAGCGCAAAAGTAAGCGTCACGGGCGCATTGTATGTGATTTTAAATTTTATTTTAGCTTTTTTTTGCGAGCCTTTACCAGCCATAAACATTCCTTAAAATTGCACAGCGAGTAAATCTTCAGATTTAGGAGCTGTGCAAGTCGTGCGCATCTTGCGCACGTTGCATTGCGGCTTTTAAAATACCGTTTTCCGAAGATTTTGTCTATTTAAAAATTTGCGGGAAGCAAGGGCAACCGGGAAAAACTAAAAACAAAGAAAGCCATGATGTTTCGATTAGTTTTGGGTTTGGGGATCGAAGCAGCCGGCGGCGGTTATTATGAAAGCCGTATTTGTGACGATTGGTAAGTCGAAATTACAGCTTGAAATACATGACTTTGGATTATTCCCTGTCAAAACTTTGGAATTTTCCCCGTGTTGACTTTAGGATTTTCGTATGGAAAAAACATATGATTGCTGCTAGAATAAGAGCATGAATGCAATTATTACAGTTGTGGGTTCCGACAAGGTAGGAATCATAGCAAAAACGAGCGCCTTTTTGGCAAAACATTCAATAAATATTGCCGATATCACGCAGACCGTTTTGTCGGGAAATTTCGTTATGATGATGATGGTAAACCTTGATTCCGCCGACATTTCCATCGACGATCTACGCAAAGAGATGGATAAGATCAGTAAAGAAATGCAGGTTGAAATCAACGTCATGAACGAAAAAGTGTTTTCCGCAATGCACAGGGTTTGATCGATCTATCGATCGATTTTAAAAAGAAATTATTTCCTGATACACGGTCGTAGCATACTGGTCGGTCATTCCCGAAATGTATTCGATTATGCACTTTTTAAAAGATTCGTTGTCGTTTACAAAAAAAACAACCTTCGTATCGTATTTCAGAGTCCCGAAAATGCCGTCATGTCCCTGTTTTTTATAATCCGAATATTTTAAAAGCCATTCCTCAAAGGTTTTGCACAGATTGGGATAATTGCGCAGCGCAGAGGCGATCCTTCCGTTTTGTGCGTAAGGCTGCGTTCTTAAAAGAGTTCTGTAAAGCGTTTCAATAATGTTCGTAGCGTACTTTCCGAATTCTACCAGGCGCCAGTGTCTGTATATGTGCGCGATATTGAATTTTTTCAGCTCAAGAAGAAACGAAAAATATTCCGGCGAAAAGCACAGCCCTTTTTCGGGGGAGCTTTGTTCGCACAGATCGACGATCAAATCATTGATCAAAACGGTAGTGTTTACCGCCTTTCCGCTCCGCAAAGCCTTTTTTCCCTTATCGTTAAGACCGAGCGTAACAAGAACTATCTCCCGCAGGCGCCTGTAAGCCCCCATGTCAAGGATGTGGTAAGTTCTTGCGTCTTCAAGGTCGCGCCCAAGGTAGGCGATCTTGTCCGCAACTTTTACAATACAGCCTTCCCACGTATAAGGCTGTATAAGCCCGGGACGTTTCATAGAGTACAGATCTATAGCGGAAGTCCGCGGTTTTATTCCCTGCTGGTCGATTTCACCGCAATGACAGATAATTCCGTCCCTGACGGCATACGTGAGATCCAGGCGTCTTTCAATCCCGTCGGGGTCGGGCAAGGTTTCAATATAATCTGCAAAAAAAAGGCTGTTCCGTTCGTGCCAGAATTTTTTAAGACCGCCGGCTCCAGCGCGGGTTTCCAAGAGACCGTTAAGGCAATCTTCTCCGTGGTGGCCGAATGGCGCATGCCCCATGTCGTGAGCAAGCGCTATGGCTTCGACAAGTTCCGTGTTGAGTCCCAAATATTTTGCAATGGTGCAAGCTACCGACGCCACGTGCTGCACGTGTTCCATGCGGGTGCACACGTGATCGTTATGAGGCGAAAAAAACACCTGAGTCTTATGCTTTAAGCGTCTGTAAGCCTGACAATGCAGAATACGCGTATAATCGCGTTCAAAATCGCTTCGGATATCATTTCCGCGCGAATAAAGCCGGCTTTCGCGTAAAATGCATTGCTCCCAATTTCTGCTTTCGGGGCAGCAGCGGACTTTGTTGAATAAACCTTGCATTTTAGTCGTCGAAGTTACACAAATATAATGCGGCCGCTGCGGCGCGGTTTCGCTTCGTCCATAGCGCCTGAAGCATGTCCTACTATGCAGAACGCTATACCTTCATATTGTTCCGGAATTTTCCATCCCTGTTTGATCTTTTTGCCTTCAAGAGAGCGGAAAACCTCATACGCCCTGTTTATCCAGCACGTAGCAAGGCCTAAAGAATAAGAGGCCAGCATCAGATTTTGCATTACAAGAGAGCCGTCCTGAACGTAAAGAGGACACGTGCTGTCGCCTAAAACAGCTATTACGGCGGGAGCTCTGTAAAACGGATCGCCGTCGCGCCCGAGAACTTCCGCATTAAGGCAGGACAATTTGTCGCGGACGGCTTTATCGGTAACGCAGACCGTTACGGATGTCTGGTTGTTTTTTCCGCTGGGAGCGTAAAGTCCCGCGTTTAGAATGGCCTTTAACTCTTCCGATGTGGGCATTTCGCCTGTATAAGAGCGGCAGCTGCGCCGTGACAGCAGGGCGTCCATAACCTTGTTTTCCATAAAAACCTCCGTAGCTGATATTTTTTGTTCGTTAAAACAAATTTACATTGTATTCGCTTTATTGTCAAAATTATTACGGCTATTCTTGACGGCGATCGATAAAAAAGGCATACTTTATCCATGGCAAAGATCCAGAGGAGATTTGAACGCTTTAATACTTTTGCACGCGTCGAAGCTCCCGATATATGTCAAATTCACGGCGCTCTTGCGGACATAAGCAAGTCCGGCTGCAAAGTGCGTTTTCCACTTTCTTTAACGATAGATATGGATCTTGACTATACGCTTAAAATAAAATTTACGCAAATGGATAAATCGCTTTTGTTCGTACTTATATGCCATCCTCAATGGCTTAAAGAAGACGACGGTTCCACTTTGATAGGTTTTGAATTCCTTCGATCACCCGACACCGCCCGTTTTAACGATTATATTCAAAAGCTTGCGGATGACGAAATGGATTTAAAAAACGATTTTATAAGCTGAATTCTATGTCCTGCCGCACAGAAAAACTGTCAGGAGCAGCCTTATTAGCGTTCCACGGAACGGAAGGTCTTTTTTTGGAAGAATTAAGAGACCGGCTTGGAATAAAACGGCCGCCCGACGCCGCCTACGGCGATCTGCTTTACTTTTCCGATTGGCCTGCCGGCAGCCTTCCTTACTGGTGTAGAACTGCAATGACGGAGCCGTTTTTGCTGCATTTCGATTCCTGCAAAGAAGCGGCAAATTCTCTAAAAGAAATTCAAAGAAACTGGGCGCCGTACACGTACAGGCTGTTCAGACGCTCGAATTTCATTCAAGAAAGTCTTCCCTATATAAATTTAAAGCCTAAAAAGTTTCCTTTTTGCATACCTAAAAGCCCCATAGGCTTGTACACGCTCATAGACGAACATACTATCATAGCTTCCGCAAAAACGACGAGCTTTTTGCCGGCAGGAACGATAAACTTTGAAGAAAATCACAAAGATCCCCCGAGCCGCGCTTATTTAAAACTTCAGGAAGCGCTATGCGCGGCCGATTGTCTTTTAGGTACGGGGTTTCCTAAAGCGAAAGACCGCTGCCTTGACGCGGGCGCAAGTCCCGGCGGCTGGACGTGGGTGCTTGCGGAGCTCGGCTGCGACGTTCTTGCGGTAGACAGGGCGGAGCTTGCTCCCGGCCTTATGAAAGATCCGCTTGTAAAATTTATAAAACACGACGCCTTTACCCTAAAACCCGAAGAACTGGGAGCCTTCGATTGGGTGTTCAGCGACGTAATATGCTATCCGGAGCGTTTGTATAAATGGGTTCAAGGATGGGTAGAAAGCGGGCTTGCAAAAAACATGATCTGCACTATAAAGATGAAAATAAAAACGGAAACGCAGGATAAGATCGATTGGAATTTAATAAAGGAATTTGAAAATCTGCCTGAAAGCCGCATCGTGCATCTCAATTACAACAAACACGAACTTACATGGCTGCACCGTTCCGGTAAAACGTAAGAGTTAGGCCTGAGATTTTTATTATTCACGGCAAGGACATGATACGTCGACTCACCGAATAAAAGCCAGCTAAGACGCCGAAAAAAATCATTCCAACTCGCCGAAAAATATCTTTACAAAACGCCGAAAAATGCAATAATAAATATAGAACTCGTATTGTTGATACAATCTTACAAGATAAACTCGAAGCAAAAGGAGCTGTTCTCATAGAAGGCCCTAAATGGTGCGGCAAAACAACAACTGCTGTACAGAAATCTGCAAGTGTTTTGCGCATGGACAATCCTACAGAAAAAGAGCAGTATCTAAACCTTGCAAAATTAAATCCGCTGAGACTCTTAAAGGGGGAAGTTCCCCGCCTTATTGATGAATGGCAGCTGGCACCTTCTCTCTGGGATACAATAAGATATGAAGTAGATCGGCGCGCTAAAATGGGACAGTTCATCCTTACAGGTTCGGCGGTTCCTCCGGATACTAAAGAAATCACTCATTCCGGTACAGGCCGATTTTCATGGCTTTTGATGAGACCGATGTCGCTATTTGAATCAGGAGAATCATCGGGCGAAGTCAGCTTAAAAGAACTGTTTAACGGTAATCTTGATGTAGATGGAGAGAATCATAATAATATAGAGAAACTCGCTTTCTTAATCTGCCGTGGCGGATGGCCTGGAGCAATTGATTTGAATGAAAAACCGGCTTTACAGCAGGCATTTGATTATTATGACGGAGTTGTAAAATATGATATAAATCGGGCTGATGGAAGCACAAAAAATGAAGAGCGCGTAAAGCGGATAATGCGTTCGTTTGCACGTAATCAAGGCAGCCGGATTGCAACAACAGTAGTTGCAAATGACATTCTGGCAAACGATGTTTCCAGCGTAAATGAAGATACTGTTCACACCTATATAGAAGCCTTAAAAAAAATCTTTGTGATTGAAGATATGACGGCATGGAATCCTAATCTACGCTCAAAATCTACAATCCGAACATCTGATACTCGTTACTATGTTGACCCTTCAATTGCCGTTGCAAGTCTTGGAATCGGACCTGAAGATTTGCTGAATGATTTGAACACCTGCGGGCTTTTCTTTGAAACTCTTTGTGTCCGTGATTTGCGTGTATTTGCAGAAAGCCTTGACGGTTCAGTTTATCATTATCGCGATAACACAGGTTTGGAATGTGATGCAGTTATTCATCTGAGAAATAGTAAATATGGTTTAATTGAAATAAAGCTCGGTGGCGATAATCTGTATAGAAGAAGGTGCAGAAAATTTGAAAAAGCTAGGCTCCAAAATTGATACTTCCAAGATGAAAGAGCCTTCGTTCTTGATGGTTTTAACCGGAGTCGGCCGGTATGCGTACAAAAGAGAGGACGGAGTTCTGGTTGTTCCGATTGGTTGTTTGAAGAATTAGGGATTCGCCTAAAACTTTAACGAATCTATTGACTATAATCCGTATGATCCTTAATTTTTAAGAATAGGGGCATCTTGAAAAAATCCGCCTTCAGCGATTTTTATATGTTCCCACAGGAGAGTTTTCAATGAAAAAAGGGACAAAGCTGCTTCTTATCGTCTTGGCGGCGATAGCGATAATCGGCTTAAGTTTTTACAGATTTTGGACGGGCAATTACAACCGTATGGTAGAAATGGACGAGGCCGTGACAAGCCAATGGGCGCAGGTTCAAAACCAATATCAGCGGCGCATGGATCTTATTCCCAACCTTGTGGCGACGGTAAAAGCTTATGCCTCTCACGAAAGCGAAGTATATGAAAATGTTGCAAAAGCACGCGCTGCGGCGGGCGGAACCGTAAACATAGACAGTAACGTTTTGGACGACCCTGAAAGTTTTAAAAAATATCAGCAAATCCAAAACAATCTAAGTTCGAGTTTGCAGCGGCTTTTGATGATAACTGAAAACTATCCGGCCCTTAAAGCCGACTCCAATTTTTTGGCGCTTCAGGATCAGCTGGAAGGAACCGAAAATCGTATTTCAACGGAGCGAAAGCGTTTTAACGATGCCGCCCAGCAATACAATACGTTCATCCGGCAATTTCCGCGCGTTATCATAGCGAATATGTCGGGCTTTAGGGCAAAACAGTATTTTACGGCATCGGACGCGGCGCAGACGGCTCCGCAGGTTAGTTTTTAATCCGTTTTTTCAGGCAAATCGGATAAAATGAAATCTATGAAAACCGGCAAAATGTTAAAGGATCTCGGATTGAACGAAAGAGCTTTTGCAGTTATAAAAAGCTCCGTTCAAAAGATCGAAAGCGCAACGAGCGGTGAAATAGCTTTGGCTCTGACGGCGGAAAGTTCTTCCTATGCGTTTTGGGAACTTTTTGCAGCCGTAATAGCTTCGGCGGTATTTTTTGCGCTCCTTTTACCCTTTGCAAAAAATATCATGCAGTTTTCCGCACGGTTTTTTTGGGTAGTTCCCGCATGGTACATGCCCTTTGTATACGGATGCGGAATTTTATCGGCGATCATCGCGGTTTTTTTTCTTGCAAATATCAGAGCGATCGACCGCCTGATAGTGCCCAAAAGCGTCTTTAGGCAAAGCGTATACGAAAGAGCCTTGCGCTATTTTTCCGAAAGCGGCGTATACAAGACAAGCGACAGATCGGGAGTGCTTATCTTTGCCTCTTACCTTGAAAAACACGTCTTTATTTTGGCCGACACGGGAATTGCGCAAAAAATAGAACAGGCGGTATGGGATAAAATAGCGGCAAAACTCGCTTCGGATTTGGGAAAGGGATCGGGCGAAAAGGCCTTTCTCTGCGCTCTGGAAGAATGCGGCGTTCTTTTGGCAAAGCACTTTCCTAAAAAAAATGAAGACCGCTCCGAATTGCCGGACGGATTAGCGGTTTTGTGACTTGCCCGCCAACGTTGTGCCGGCGGAATGCGGCCGCACACAGAGCGAACATTAAATCTCGCGAGGTTAAGATGAACTACAGGCAAAAACTGAATATGATAATTTTAACTTTATTCATATTTACAAGCGTACACGCAAAAGAAAATTCTATACCTAAGATGGAAGGAGCCGTAACAGATACCGCAAATATATTGACCGCAACGGCAAAGGAAAAGATGTCATCTTACCTCAACAATGTAAACGAAAAAACGGGAATACAAGTCGCTCTTTTAACCGTCAAATCCCTAAACGGAGAAGAAATAGAATCTTTCAGCATGCGCGTGGCGGAAAACTGGAAACTCGGACAAAAAGGAAAGGACAACGGCGTTCTCATGTTGCTTGCGTTGAACGAACACAAGGTGCGCATAGAAGTTGGCTACGGGCTTGAAGGAGTTCTTACGGACGCATACTGCGGTCTTATAATAAGGCAGGTTATGATTCCGTACTTTAGACAGGATGCGTACGCAAAAGGACTCGAACAAGGGCTTAGCGCCGTAGTACTAAAAGCGGCGGGGCAAGACATTCAGGAAAACGAGGATTCTCTTAATCCCCTTATAACCGGGACAGAAGAAAAAGACGGCCTTCCGCTGCCGGTTTTCGCTTTTTTGGTAATATACTTTTTAATATTCATAATGGGAATAGCTTCCAAATTCAAGCCGCGTTCAAATCCGCAAGGAACATTTGGTTCATCTGCCTCGAGAACTGGATACGGGGGATTAGGCAGAAGCGTTTTTTTAGGAGGTCTCGGAGGGTTCGACGGTTCAACAGGATTTGGCGGCTCGAGACATAGTTCGGGAGGCGGTTTTAGCGGCGGCGGCGGAAGTTTCGGCGGAGGAGGAGCCAGCGGCAGCTGGTAACAGGCGTTTTACAGTTTATAAGTATTTTACAGGGCGACTGCAGGCCGGAAAAAGCGTTGCTGTGCGCCCGACGGCACACGCTTATTCGGCAGCGATTATCTGTTTATTCGGCGGATGCTTTTTTCCACGCGGCTTTTACGTTTTTAATGTATGATTTTTTTTCGGCATCAGATAGGAAGGTTGAATTAAAACCGTTTATGACGAGCTGTTTGATTTCATCCATAGTAAAATTCAGTTTGCTGTAAAGATTCCAGTATTCGTCTATAAGGCCGACTTTAAAAAACACCGGATCGTCCGTATTCACGGTTACAAGAACATTTTTATCGTAAAGCTGCCTTATAGGATGATCTTCAATCTTTTTAACCACTTTTTTTGTAAACACATTGCTTGTGGGGCAAATTTCAAGCGGAAGCTGCGTGTCTTTTAAATAATCTACAAGCTTGGGATCCTCTACGGACGTAATTCCGTGCCCTATTCTTTCGGCATGCAAAAGATTTATTGAATCCCACACGGATTCCGGCCCTACGTCTTCTCCTGCGTGAGCCACAGCGTGAAAACCGTCCTTGTGCGCCTGTGTAAAAACAGGCTCGAACTCGCGCGCAGGTCCTTTTTGTTCGGCTCCGCCGAGCCCTATGCCTAAGATATGTTCGCAGGGAAATTGCTTTAAAAGAGCGTAATTCCGCATTGCGTTTTCACAGCCGAACGTTCTCGACACGTCGAGAAGAAGCTTTATCGTTATGTTTTTTTTCCGCTTTATCTTTACTATATTTTTGGTAAAGACGTCGATCATGTCCTTGTAGTTAAAACCTTTTTTTATAAAGGCTGAAGGAGCAAAGAAGGCTTCGCAATAAACGATATTATCTTCAGACAAGTATTCGGCAAAATCTTCAAAAACCAAATTGAAATCGTCGACGGACAAAAACAGATCCTGAACTTTTAAAAAGGCCTGAATAAAACCGTTAAGATCCGTATATGAAAAAAAAGAGTCCCGTTCGGCATCCGTTATTTTTTTTCCAAATCGTTTTTCATAAAGTTTTTCTATGGAATGAAGTTTGGCTACGGCTTCAATGTGAAGATGAATTTCCGCCTTCGGTATTTTTTTCATAAAAGAATAAAATAATTCTTTTTCCAACGAATGCCCCCGTGAGTTTATACAGACTTGTATATCTATAGCATCGGTATAACGGTACTAAATCTTGAGCATATTTTCAAGCTGCGCAATTAATTGCGTAAACACGTCAAGCGCAGCTTGCACCGGAGCGGCACTCGACATATCCACCCCTGCGACTTTTAGAGTTTCTATCGGATAATAAGTTCCGCCCGCCTTTAAAAATTTGAAATAATCGTCTTTTTCTTTTTGACCGCCGTTCAACACCCTGTCCGCAAGAGCAAGCGCAGCCGATATTCCCGTAGCGTATTTATACACATAAAATGCGGAATAAAAATGCGGTATTCTAAGCCCTTCCATGTCGCTGTTGGGCTCAAAACACATTTCAGGACCGAAATACTGTTCCAATAGGGCTCGGTAAGTTTTTCTAAGAACTTTTGCAGAAAGCGGTGTTCCGTTTTCCACAAGTTCGTGCGTTTTAAGCTCGTACTCGGCAAACATAGTCTGCCGGTAAAGAGTGGCCGTAATGTCGCACGCCCTCATAGCCGAAAGGTAGGTTTTCATTTCGTCGCCTTTTGCGTTTTTAAAAAGATACCTGAACACGAGCTCTTCGTTAAACGTAGACGCAACTTCCGCTTCAAAGATCGTATAATTATATTGCATAAAAGGGTTGTTGTGCGCGGAATACCAAGAATGCATCGAGTGTCCGCCTTCATGCGCCAGTGTAAAGACGTCGCGTATGACAGTATCCTTATAATTCATAAGAATGTAAGGATAACCCGTGTAAGCTCCCGATGAAAACGCGCCGCTTCTTTTTCCCTTGTTTTCATAGCGGTCTACCCAGCCGTTTTTAAGCCCGCCGCAGAGAATATCGGTGTACTCGCCGCCCAAAACGGAAAGAGCATTTTTACAAATATCGACGGCCTCGTCATATGAAATTTTAACGTCCACCGTTTTTACAAGAGGAGCGTATACATCATAGTGGCGAAGTTCGTCAAGTTTAAGAACTTTTTTGCGAAGCGCGTAAAACCTGTGCAGCGCGGGAAGGTTTTTATGAACGGTTTCTATGAGATTGTGATAGACGCTCGTCGGAACCTTATCCTTGTACAAGGCCTTTTCCAAGCTCGATTTGTAACCGCGAGCGCGCATTTCAAATACGTCCTGATTGACGGATCCCGCATACAATTCGGCCAAGGTATGCTGATGCTGCTCAAATACGCCGTAAAACTTTTTGTAGGCATTTTCGCGGACTGATCTGTCGTTGCTGTCCATAAACCGGCTCCAGGTTCCCTGTGTAAGAGGTTCTTTTTTGCCGTTTATTTCAATGTCGCCGAAAGAAAGATCCACGTTGCTAAGCACGCTGAAGGTCTTTTGAGGAGCCTCCGCCGCTTCCGATTGCAGCGCCATGATGCGCTCTTCTTTTTCGGAAAGGACATAGGGCTTTAGATACAAAAGTTTTTCAAGGTAAACCCTATAATCTGCAAATTCGGGAAGAGCCGTCCAAGCGCGGATTTTTTCATCCGGTATTGAAAGAATTTCCGCATCAAAAAAACTGAGTTTTGCGGAAGCTTTTGAATACGCCATGGAATAGCGCCCTACGCGGTCGGTTGCCGCACTGTCGCTCTCGTCGGCCGTGTGCTGAAGCCCCGCATAATTTCCGACGAGTTCTGCGTTTTTCCAAAGCTCTTCGCTTAACTTTAGAGCGGAAAGGAGATTTCCGCTTGAAAGCGAAAGTTTTCCTTTAAATTTTGAAAGCTTTTCGGCCGCAGAAACTATCTGCGAAAGAGCCTTTTCCCAATCTTCGTCCGTTTTAAATAAGGTTGTCAGATCCCATTTATCGCTATCCGGAACATCTTTTCTTTCCGGTATACTGTTATTCGCCATGATAATAATTATAACAAATGAAAAAAATTAGTCCATAGCCGATAAAAATACGGCTTTCGCAGTTTCAGGGCTTTCGGATCCATTACGACAGATACGGCACTCCGCCATTCAGGAACCGTCGTCGCGCGTTTTCAGGGCAAAAGCATTTGTCTAAGGTTCCGCGTGAATCAAGAACCAAAAGAAGCGCCGCCGAGCGTCTCCTGTGCAGGCATACGATGAGGCGCCAATGTTGCGAGTTTTTACAAGCCGCCATATGACTTTTTTCGCCGTATTTGCTATCATAGAAGCATGAAATTCCGTATCTATCGTTTATCTGTCATCGCTTTTTTAGCCGCAATGTTTTTTTTAAGTTCATGTTCAAATATCACCGGCTATTCCGTGCTCTTATGGGGAATCCCTGAACACCGCCTTCAAGACGGCGACATAGTCCCCGTCTATATAAAATCGAATATCTCACAAGTTTACGTCATAGGTTTACCGGGCGGCAGTAAAAAAGCTGAAGTGGCTCTGTGGAAAATCACAGAACCCCAGTCAAAAAGAAAGGCGTCGAAAACTGCGCAAAAATACGCGGAATTCAAACATCAATACGCGCATGTAAAACTTGACGGGCTCCCGATCAGAAACGAACCGGTGAATACCGCAAAGCAAGTGTACAGGCTGCGGAAAAACGAAACCGTAAAACTTCTGTATAAAGGCAAGGGACAGACCGTAATGGTCGGGAATGTTCCGCTTGAAGGCGATTGGCTTCGCGTTCTCACCCAGGACGGAACTTCCGGCTGGTGTTTTTCTTACAACCTTCAACAGTATGAAACCGACGCTTTCGGGAACATAACAGGCGGGCAAATTCAAGAAATACAGGAAGAAGATACCGTGCTTAAAGATATGCTCTCAAAACGCTGGTATCCGGATTACTACACGGCGATGATCCGTTCGCAAAACATCGACATAGAAAAAATGAATTCGTCTTACGGCTTCGATACGGGCGCAGGTTCCGGAACGGTAACGCTTAATATGCCGGGCATTTCTGAAAGCTGGCAGTATAACGGCGTAACAAAAACGCCCGAAGACGTCTATCAATACAATGATATTCCCATAGAGATAACCGTTCGGAACGAAAATTTCATAGTAGTGCGCTACACCGATGAAAGCGGAAAACCGCAGGACTTTAACATGGTAACGGTGGAAGAAAACATCGACGAGCTTGTTTCCGCAGAGATAAAGCGCAGAAGCGACGAGATAGAAAGGCTATGCGCGAACGGCGGACGCTTCAGAAGTTCGAATTACGGACATCTTACCTTCAACGAAGGCGGAAGCTTTACTTGGCGGGGATACAATCTTTTGGTTCCGTCTTTGATAGTCCGCAATGCGGGAAATGAGGGCATCGTGTCCGTCAAATATTTTATTTCCAATCCACTTAAAGCCTCCTACGATGGAATTCTTACGTTCAAATTTGACAGGATGAATAAAGAGCTCAATTTTTTATATAAACTTGAAGAAAACGGAATACGGCTTACGGATGCCGGAGGGGCGGTTTTTAAAGGCCTCTCCGTACAAAATCCGGGAGCAAGTCCTCTCGTGCTTTTCTTTGCGGGGCAATGATGGCCTTTGTTCAGTTTTCTCAAGTTTCACTGGCTTTCGGCGGCCGCGACATATTAAAAAACGTTTCGATAAACCTGCAGACAGGTTCGAAGGCGGCCTTAACTGGGGCGAACGGGGCTGGCAAATCGACTCTCATAAAGGTAATGGCAGGGCTCACAGCTCCGGACAGCGGCAAACGCTCGCTGCAAAAGGACACAAGGATCGTCTATCTTCCGCAGTCCGGGCTTACACATCACGGCTGTACGCTAATGGAAGAAGCCGACAAAGCCTTTGACTTCGGATACAAGATACAAAAAGAAATTGAAAGCATAGGCGAAAGTCTTGCCCAAGACGGCAAAAACACAAGGAGCCTCCTTGAGAGGCATGAGTTTTTGATGAACGAACTTGAAACGTCCGGCTGGCACATGAGAAGTGCGACGGCGGAGTCCGTATTGTTGGGACTGGGCTTTGCAAAAGAGGATTTGCATAAAAAAACCGAAGAATTTTCCGGCGGATGGCAGATGCGCATAGCGCTCGCCAAGGTTCTGATGCAAAATCCCGATATTCTTCTTTTGGACGAACCTACGAACTATCTGGATCTTGAAGCCCGCAGCTGGCTTGAGCGGTTTTTGCAAAATTACAAAGGCGGATTCCTTTTAGTAAGTCACGACCGTTATTTTTTGGATGTTACCATCAATGAAGTTTACGAGCTTTTCGGGGGAAATTTAAAACGCTATCCCGGAAATTTTTCTCACTATGAAAAAGTTCGTGAAGTAGAACTTCAAACCCTTATTGCCCAATACGAGCAACAGCAGGAAGAGATTCAACATCTTGAAGATTACATACGACGTTTCGGCGCAAAGGCTACGAAGGCTTCTCAGGCGCAAGACAGACAAAAGCGGCTGGACAAAATAATACGCATAGAAATTCCCGAATCGCTTAAAAAAATACATTTTACGTTTCCTAAAGCGCCCCATGCCGGAAAAATAGTGCTCAGGATGAACGGAATCTGCAAAACTTATGACGGAAAGGTTAATGTGCTTAACGATCTTGATCTGGTTCTGGAAAACGGGGAGCGGCTTGTTGTAGCAGGTTACAACGGCGCCGGAAAAACGACGCTGCTGCGTATCATTTCAGGAGAGGACAAAGATTTTAAAGGTGAAATAATACCGGGAGCCGGAGTAAAAATAGGGTATTTTTCTCAGGACATCGCGGAGACGATCAAAGGCGGCGAGTCCGTAATGGATTTTATGGAAAAAGAATCGCCGCTTGAGCTTATTCCCAAACTGCGCGGCATGCTCGGAGCATTTTTATTCCGTGGGGACGACGTGTTTAAAAGCCTTGACGTGCTTTCCGGGGGCGAAAAAAGCCGGCTTGCCCTGCTCCGCCTTCTTTTGCATCCGGTAAACCTGCTTGTGCTCGACGAGCCGACAAACCACTTGGATATGCATTCAAAAGACGTTCTTTTACAAGCTTTAAAAGACTTCGGCGGAACGGTAGTATTCGTAAGCCACGACAGAGGCTTTATAGAAGGCCTTGCCACCCGTGTGCTTGAGCTCAAGCCCGGACGCTCAAGAAATTTTCCCGGCGATTATCATTATTATCTTGAACGGCTGGAAGCGGAAAACCGTGAGGCGGCGACTGACGCATCCAATGCGTCGGCGTCAAGAGCCGCAAAAGGCGCGTCGGCTGCAACAGGGGCACAGGGCACGAAGACTCCGACTGCATCAAGCACGGTAAAATCCGGCGGTTCCGGCCTAAAGGGATCCGACCCCAAAGCCCCGTCCGCCGAAAAGGCAAGACAAATTCCGGCTTCTTATGAAGAGCAAAAAGCTCTCCGCGCTCAAAAGCGCAAAAAAGAAAACGAAGTCAACAATATTGAAAACTTGATTCTTCAAAATGAAGATAAAAAAAAGCAGCTTGAAAATAAGATGGCCAAGCCTGAAATTTACAGCAACGGCGAAAAATGCAAGTCGATTCAAATTAAAATAAATGAAATCAACAGTTTGCTTGACGGCCTGAATTCTCAGTGGGAAAAGGCAATGGAGGATTTGGAAAAATATCGATAAACGCGGAATCCGCTCAATCCGGTTTACGGCGCCCTTGCGGTTCTTACTGAATCGCTTGCTGCAAAGCGCCTGATTGATCGGCTTTTAATTGAGCGGCGGCACAAAAAGATATATAATTCCAAAAGGAGACATGATAAAAAGCACCGTCTGAAATATCGCCGTCGCTTTTTATCTCGAGTTTGCATGGTTGTTTGCGTAAAGCATGTATACATATCGTTTTGAAAAAAATTAATATGATACATTACATTTTCGCAAACTCGATTATTTATTGCGCTTTCTCAACTGATGTTTGCGAAAGCGCGGAAAAAACTTTTTCGGAAGTTGAAACTTCCTGTAAAAGTTTTTATGGGAGAAAAAATGAAAGTATTGGTTATAGGCGGTGCGGGATATATAGGCAGCCATGTCGTAAAAGAGCTCATGAAAAACGGACACAAGATTTGCGTCTTTGACAATCTTTCGACAGGGCTTATCCGAAATCTTTTTCCGGAAAACGATTTTATAGCCGGCGACATAATGGTCGAAGAACACGTAAACTCCGCGTTTTCGCAGGGTTTCGATGCGTTCATTCATCTGGCGGCTTATAAGGCCGCAGGGGAATCTATGATAGTTCCGGAAAAGTATTCGTCCCACAACATAAGCGGAACTATCAATATTCTTAACGGCGCTCTGGCTCACAACTGCGCGAACATGGTGTTTTCGTCGTCCGCGGCGGTATTCGGAGAACCGAAATATTTGCCGATCGATGAAAAACATCCTACGGAACCTGAAAACTATTACGGATACACGAAACTCGCCATAGAACAGATATTGGGATGGTATGCAAGATTAAAAGGGCTCAACTTTGCGGCGTTGAGATACTTTAACGCCGCAGGCTACGACCCCGACGGCGTCTTATGCGGTCTTGAACAGAATCCCGCCAATCTGCTGCCGGTAATAATGGAAGTTGCCTGCGATATGCGCAAAGAACTGAAAATTTTCGGCAACGACTATGAAACCCGCGACGGCACCTGCATAAGGGATTACGTTCACGTGACGGATCTTGCGGCCGCTCATGTAAAAGCGCTCGATTACATCGTTAAGAAAAATGAAAGTATAACCGTGGGGCTGGGCAGCGAAAAAGGAATAACCGTGCTTGAAATGCTCGAAGCCTCCCGCAGGATTACGGGCAAACCGATTCCCGCAGAGTATGCGCCGCGGCGAAAAGGCGATCCGGCTGCCCTTGTGGCTTCTTCTTCGTTTGCCCGCGAAAAACTCGGCTGGAAAGCTTTGTATTCCGACATAGAAACCCTTGTAAGCTCAACGTGGAAAGCTTACCTAAAAAATGCTTAAAAGGTATCCGGAGCTGCCGAAAATCTTAAAATTTAGGACAGGCCTTGATACTTAAAATATACGGAGGAAAATATGACAAATTCTAATGAAGAGCTTAAAAAGCTGAATGATTTTATAAAAAATTCCCGCAAAGACATGATCGCCCTGGAAACGCTTCTTACATCCGTTCCCGCATTGGCGCCGGAAAACGGAGGCGTAGGCGAATTCGATAAGGCGGAGGCCCTGATCAAGTGGCTTTCGGACAAGGGACTAAAAAATATTGAACGCTACGACGCTCCGGACAAAAGAGCGAAAAACGGCATACGCCCGAACATTGTGCTTACGATTCCCGGAAAAAGCGACGAATATTCTCTTTGGATAATGTCTCACTTGGACGTAGTTCCTCCCGGGGAAATTTCTTTATGGAATTCCGACCCGTGGAAGGTGATCGAAAAAGACGGAAAACTGATCGGCCGCGGCGTAGAAGACAATCAGCAGGGACTGGTCTCATCGGTTTTTGCGGCTCTGGCGTTTTTCAAAACCGGCATAACTCCTTCTCACACCGTAAAGCTGCTTTTTATAGCGGACGAAGAAGTGGGATCGAAATACGGAATTAAATATCTCCTTAAAGAACATAATCTGTTTAAAAAACAGGATCTCATACTTATCCCCGACGGAGGAGATCCCAAGGGCGAAACGATCGAGATCGCCGAAAAAAATATCCTTTGGATGCGCTTCCACACCATCGGAAAACAGTCGCACGGTTCCATGCCTAACAAGGGCAAAAACGCCTGTGTTGCGGCGGCGGATCTGATGCTCCGCATAAACAATCTTGAAAAGCGCTTCGATAAAAAAGACGATCTTTTTGATCCGCCGTATTCGACATTTCAGCCTACGATGCGCCTTGCAAACGTTTCGGGCGTAAACATAATCCCCGGAGACGATGTAAGCTGCGCGGATTGCCGCATACTGCCCTGCTATAAGATAAAAGACGTTTTAAAAGAAGTTGAGGCCATTTATACCGACGTAGAAAAAAAATACGGCGTAAAAATCGAGCTTGAACTCCTCCAGGCGGAAGAATCTCCGGCCACTCCGGCGGACGCCCCGATTGTAAAAAAACTTTCAAAAACGCTCAAAGAAGTACACGGAATTAAGGCGAGAACCATAGGGATCGGAGGGGGAACCGTAGGCGGCGATCTCAGAAAGGCGGGATACAACGCCGCTGTGTGGAGCACATTGGACGAAGTGTGTCATCAGCCAAACGAATACAGCGTCATCGCCAATACGGAAGCGGACGCATATACAATGGCGGCTTTGATGCTCGACTGAAACCGGACGGCATAAGGAATTGCACATGAAAAAAACCGGGCACCTTCCTATATCGCTTCTCGTTTTATTTTCAGGTTTCGTTCTTTTTTCATGTGCCACAACGGCGGATTACGATTTTTCAAGCATAGACGCTTCGTTAAAAAACGCGGACTATGAGGCCGTCTATTCCGATCTTGAAGCCGATTCTAAAAGGCTTTATTCAAAAAACGACATTGTTTTGGAAAATCTCGACAAGGGCATCGTCTCTCATTATGCAGGGAATTCAAAGCGGTCCAACGAGGAATTATCCTTAGCGGAAAGAAAAATAGACGAATTTTACGCAAAGAGTATTTCCCAAGCCGTAGCGTCTTTTCTTGTCAACGACACTGTAAAAGATTACGCTGGCAGCACTTATGAAAACATATACACGAATATTTTTATGTCGCTGAATTATCTTAAAATGAACAAATTCGACGACGCTTTCGTGGAAATCCGGCGCTTTAACAATAAATTGCAGGAGATAATATCGCAAAATCAAGTGGCCATTGCAAAAGCAAAACAGTCTCTGGCCGAAAACAACGGCGAACTTCCCGATTCCGATATAAAATTTCATAATTCGGCTTTTGCGCGTTACATCAGCATGCTCATATACCGTGCCGACGGAGATTCCGATAACGCGGGAGTCGATCTTAAATTGCTGAAAGAAGCCTTCGCTCTTCAACCCGACTTGTACGATTTTTCGCTTCCGTCTTCCGTCAATTCGGAGCTGGACGTTCCGCCTAAAATGGCGCGCCTTAATGTGATAAGCTTTTCAGGGCTCGCTCCCGTTAAGACGGAAAACAATTTCAGGCTGTTTTTAGGGGACACGTACTATAAACTGTCTCTGCCTGAAATGCAAAGGAGAGCGTCCGGCGTCGCGGGTGCAAAAATTTTTGTGGAGTCGAAAACGGCAGCCCAAAGGACTGAGGGAAGCCTTGAAAAAATCGAAAGCATTGAAAATATTGCGCTGGATACGTATAAACAAGAATATGCAATGCTTTTTGCAAGATCGCTTTTGCGCTCGATTTCAAAAGCGACGATGACGGGTGTGTTGAAAAACCAATCGGAAAAATACGACAGCGCAGTCGGATTTGCGCTAAGCCTGCTTTCGTTCGCTTCTTCCGTTTCAACGGAAGTTACGGAACGCGCCGACGTCCGCACGGGAAGGTTTTTTCCCGCGAGCGTTTATGTTGCAGGTCTTACTCTGGAACCCGGAATATATGACATAAAAATAGTCTATTATAACGGTAACGGAAATCCCGTTTCGGAGCACGACATATCCGGCTATCAGGTAAGTGCGGAAAAACTCAATCTAATAGAATCTTTTTGCTTAAAATAAACAAGAGATTGCGGCCGGCTGATGATGCGCCGCTTGCCCATAATGCGGCCGGGGACACTGCCGCCTGCACAGCCGCGCAAACCGGCAAAATGCCTCGATCTGTGTTTTTCAGCTTATTGCTTTTCAGCGGACTTTTAAGAAGACGCCTATGAGCGCAACTGTAATCAAAAGCTGCATGATCATAAATTTTACTAAAACCTGCGTAGGAGACCATCCTCTGTTTTTCCGCATGTGATCGTGCAGCGGAAACCGTATGCTGTTCAGCACGTGTATGTGACAAAAACGTATGAGAGCCACTTTTACGAGCCCCATGCCGCCGTTCACAAAGATCATTGAAGACGTCGCTAAAATTAAAAAGGGGTTACCCGTAACCATGACGCACACGCCTATATAAAATCCCAGCGCACGGCTTCCCGCGTCGCCCATCAACACCTTACTGGGATAAGCGTTGTGCCACAGATATCCCATTAAAACTCCCGACAGACAAAATGTCATCACGGCCCAGTTGGCGCCCGCAGCCAGGTGAGGAACCAGAAGATATGTAGCTATTACCTTGTGTCCCAACACAAAATAAAAAACACAGCTAAGCGTTATCAGTGCGATGAGGACTAGCGTCGAAGAAAGGCCGTCGACTCCGTCGGTGCAGTTAGTAGTGTTTATGGAAACCCACAGCATGAGGGTTGTTATCGCTATGTACAGCGCTCCGGGAATACGCACGGGATTTGTTATAAAAGGAAGCCAAAAATGAATTCCATCGGCGCTGCTTTCTGCGGTAAAAAAATATAAAACAAAGGCGGCTGAAAGACTTATGATCAGGTCAAGAAGCCCCTTTTTGTATTCTCCCCAGCTTTTTATGCTGGCGTCGTCAAAAAAGCCTGTAAGCATGGTTACAAAAGTAAGAGCCAATATGCAAAGCTGGAGCTTTGTTACGGGAGCCGTAATAAGCGTCAAAATGATAAAAAACGTTATAAAAACGCTGCCCGCTCCGGTAGGTTTCCCCTTGGAAGCTTCCGCCGTCAGCGTAAATTCCCGGCCGCGGTCAGCCGGTAAAATTCCGTAAAATTTAGGTAAAAAAAACTTTATGGATAAAAACCCCGCATACAAGGCGATAGCGATAAGAACCGTGTACGATTGTAAAAGCCTTGCGGGGCCGAAATATTGCTGTAAAAAAGAGCCTATGTGATAGAGCATAATTCCTCGGTAATATCAGTTTCCGGTTCTAGTGTTTGAAATGCCGCGTTCCGGTAAATACCATAGCTATACCCAGCTCGTTGCAGGCCTTTATAGAATCTTCGTCTCGGATAGAACCGCCGGGCTGAACGATGGCCTTTATGCCGTATTTTGCCGCAGCGCGCACGGTATCGTCGAACGGAAAAAACGCGTCGCTTATGAGAACTTCGGCGTTTTTATTGTCCGAAGCGGCGCCGGATTGGACGACTTTTTGCGCCCGCTCCAAAGCCTGCTCCGCAGCCCAGATCCTGTTCGTCTGGCCGCAGCCTATGCCTATAGCCATTTGGTCTTTGATGACCAAAACGGCGTTTGACTTTGCAAACATGGCGATCGTCATTCCGAAGGCCATTTCGTTTACTTGAGCCGCCGTAGGTTTAGCCTTTGTCACTATATCCCACTTTTCAAAAAGCGTGTCGTCTGAACTCTGAATCAAAGCTCCGCCGTCAACGGAAAGATAGCTGTGTTTTTCATCCGCCGGAATTTCGGCGACGATAAGGCGGAGATTCTTTTTTTCTTCAAATACTTTAAGAGCGCCGTCGGTAAAGCCGGGCGCCACGATAACTTCAAGAAAACATTTTTTCATCTCAAGCGCAGCTTTTTCATCGATAACGGCGCTGCATCCTAAAATTCCGCCGAAAATTGAAACCGAATCGCAGCTGTATGTTTTTTTGTATGAATCCAAAACGTTTTTTCCTAATGCCGCGCCGCAGGGCGTGTTATGCTTTAATGCGATCGTAAAAACGCTGCCTGAAACCGGAGCAAAATTAGCGGTAACCGCGTTGCCTTCTTTGTCTTTGCCCTTCACGGGAAGCGCGTTTTTGATAAACTTTGAATAAGCGCAAACTCCTTTCCAAGCGACGTCCAGATCACGGATATTGTTATAAGAAAGTTCTTTGCCTTGAAGCTGTTTCATTCCGCCGAAGGCGCCTTTGCGGTCTGCAGAAACGTATAGGCACGCGCTTTGATGTCCGTTTTCGCCGTAACGCAGCATCTGTTGTTTTTTTAGAGAAAGCGTATAGTATTCCGGATATTCGTCTTCTCCCGTTTCGCCGAGCATAAAGCGGGAAATCGCAGCGTCGTACGCCGCCGTAAGGTTAAACACCTTTCCCGCCATCCTTCGCCGGAATTCGATGGAAAGATCGTCATTTTTTATTCCTTTTATAGCCTTGGCATAATCCGCGGGGTCGGTCAAAACCAGAACATCCTGATAGTTTTTTGCGGCTGCGCGCAGCATAGTGGGGCCGCCTATATCGATAAATTCTACCTTCTCGTTAAACGAAAGATCTTGCTGCACTTTTTCAAAAAACGGATAAAGATTAACGCAGACAAGATCGATTAACTTTATTGAAAGCTCTTCGAGTTTTGCAATATGTGCGGCGTTATCGCGCCTGGCAAGAATTCCTGCGTGAACTGCCGGATGCAATGTCTTTACGCGTCCGTCCAGACATTCGGGAAAACCGGTAACGGAACTTACGTCGACTACGGGGATCTTGTTTTGAGCCAGATAAGAGGCCGTTCCCCCTGTAGAAAGAATTTCCCAGCCGGCTTCATTCAAAAAAGAAGCAAGCTCAAGTATCCCTTCTTTTTTGAAAACGCTGATAATAGCCCGTTTTTTCATATGGCACCCCTGCATCGCAATAGATGTAACATATTACCAAAAAACACTCACATTTTCAATGAGGCAGTTGAGGTGCAGTTGAGATGTGGGGGCCGCTTGCCGCGAGCACCAAACGCGAAGTTTCCCGCGCAAGTGCGAAGTTCCCCGGCAACCGCCGCGGCCGACCGTGTCGGTGTCAACCGGAAATGAATTTCTGTACGGTTTCTTTTAATTTTTCGTAAGCGGCTTCGGGCGCTATGCCTTCAAGCATTACGCCGTTGACGGCGGTTTTAAGGGCATCCTGTATTTTGTTCGCATTCTCGGCGTAATAAACAATGTGCCCCCTTTCCATATCCTTGATAAAAACTTCCGAATACGGCAGGCTCTTGTAAGTTTCGCTGTTAAGAAGCGCAAGGGTGGGCTGTATGATATTTACTTCCCTCAGATATTCTTCGCTGTGGCTCAGCATATAGGAGATCAGAGCCCACGCAGACTCCTCTTGCTGTTTTGTAGCCGCAGAGTTGACCACATAGTAATGCCCGTAATGACACGCGGAAACATCTTTTACGGCGTCTTTAAATTTAGGATAGGGAATAACCATCCAGTCTCCGCTGCTGTAAAACTCTTCGTTTTCAGCCTTTATGCGCGCAACCTGATACAAACCGCTTGAGCACATCGCAACATCGCCGCTTGCCTTGTTGAACAGCCTGCGGGCGGCCGTATATTCAGGCGAGCCTAAATTCTGCCCGTATGCTCCCCATTCTCTTAAAAAGCTGAGAACATTTACCCATGCGTCCTTACCGACGATTGCTTCTTTTTCATCAATGCTTATGAGATGCCCGCCAAGCTGTTCCACCATTGGAACGATATTTTCAAGCTGATACTTATAGCGGAAGTCGTATCCGCGGCGGGTAATGGTATTTCCTTCCCGCTTGACGATCTTTTTTGAAACTTCCATCATGTCTTCCCATGTTTTGGGCAAGTCGTTTACGGGATCCAGCCCCGCTTCGATAAACATTTTTTTGTTTACGAAAATCGCCCAATTTGTAAGTTCAAGCGGAAGTCCGTAAACATGTCTGTCTATTGTCACAGGGTCGAGCATGTTGGGCGCGTAAGATTCGATGAGCGCCTTTGCGTCCTTATATCCTGCAGCCTTATAGTTCACATGGGCGATGCGGCCGTTCATTATATGCGAATATTCGTCGTTTATCGAAAGATTGAACATCGTAGGTCCGGTATTATTATCCAGAGCGGATTTTATGATATCGGCCATTTTTTCGGAATCAAACCTTTTGACATTCACGGTGACATGAGGATTGGCCTGCATGAATTCCTTTATGTAACGGTCTTCGAGCCTTTGGCGGTTTACGTCTTCGTGCGTCCAAAATTCGATGACAACTTCTTTGGTTTCGGTTTTCGCTTCGCTTGCGCCCGCTGCAAAAAGCGCGGACGGCATATACAGCAACGCTGCCGAAAACAGAACAGTGATAATCTTTTTCATACTCCTCTCTCCCTGCCGTGCGCAACACATACGCGCGGCAAAAGCATATAAAAAGAATTTTCGTCAAAAATTTTGTTTTGCGGATAAAGCAAAAAATCCGCTTAAGAAAAATAATAAGGCAAGAAAACGGATTTTACAAGAAAAAAATTCAGTAAAATATCAGCTGATATTTTACGCTTTCGGCGAAAACTCGATCGGCTTAACTCAACGGCGGCTTAAGGAATCCAGCAAGCCGTGAAGCTTTTTTAAAAGCTCCGGCGCGTCTTTGATTTTAAAAACCGAAGAACATAGAAGTTTTGAACGCACGCTGCGGCAATCGTCTTTAAGAGCGCGTCCCTTGTCCGTAAGGCAAATTACTACCGTCCGTTCGTCCGAAGCGGAACGCGACCGCGTTACTAATCCCTGTTTTTCCATTTTTTTTAAGAGAGGCGTGAGAGTTCCCGAATCAAGAAAAAGCCTGTGCCCCAATTCGTTCACCGTGACACGGTCGCTTTCCCAAAGCGCCATCATTGTTATATAAGACGTGTACGTAAGCCCCAAAGGATCCAAAAAAGGTTTATACAGACGTATTATCTCTTTTGAACAGACATAGAGCGTAAAACACAACTGGTTATCAAGGTTTAAAGCATCCGAGCTTCCGGACATATCAGTATTATAAGGATTTTAATCGATAATTTCAAGCACAATTAAATAGCGTGCAATATAAAATAATATTGACAACCCGCATTGTTTTGTTCTACTGTTTAGTCATGAAAACTGTAGATTTTAAAACTCGCGGAACTTGCGCAACGACGATACATTTTACAAAAACGGACGACGGGAAGATCACAAACGTTTCGTTTGAAGGCGGCTGCAACGGGAATCTTAAAGCCATTTCCAAACTTGTAGAAGGGATGACGGCCGAACAGATCCGCGACAAACTTGCCGGGAACATCTGCGGCAAAAAGAATACCAGCTGCGCCGATCAGTTGGCAAAAGCCGTGATGAGCGAATAGCGTGCGGCCTTCGGCGCATTTTATCAGCCTCCTATGCAAAAAAAATCCGACAGAAATAAGACCATAGACATGAGCCTTGAAGAGGGTAAATCCTATCTTGATAAATGCATAAAATTGAACGATGCGGCAAAAGCGGTTCCTTTTGAAATAAACGAAATTTTAGACAAAACCTTATGCGGCGACACCTTTTCCGTTTTGCCGCTCTTGCCGTCTTCTTTTGCGGACCTTGCTGTGATCGATCCTCCGTACAATCTGTATAAAAACTACGGCGAAACGACTTTCGGAAAGCTCGAAGCCGAAAAGTATCGAAAATACACCGAGTCGTGGCTCAATCTTTTGCTGCCGCATTTAAAGCCCGATGCATCGCTTTATGTCTGCTGCGACTGGAAAAGCAGCGTGCAGATTGCCGAAGTTCTTACATCTTTTCAGGATAAAAAAAGATTGTTTATTAAAAACAGAATTTCATGGCAGAGAGAAAAGGGTCGGGGAGCTGCGCGCAACTGGAAAAATTCCATGGAAGATATTTGGTTTTGCACGATCGACGAATCGGCATACACTTTTAATCTGGAAAATGTAAAAATACGGCGAAAGGTGATAGCTCCTTACAAAAAAGACGGACAGCCGAAGGACTGGGAAAAGACCGAACAAGGAAATTTCAGAGACACTTGCCCCGGAAATTTTTGGGACGACATATCGATTCCTTATTGGTCTATGCCGGAAAACACGGCTCATCCCACGCAAAAGCCTGAAAAGCTTGTCGCAAAGCTGATTTTGGCAAGTTCTTCGCCCGGCGGCACCGTACTCGATCCGTTTTTAGGCTCGGGAACCACTTCCGTCACTGCAAAAAAACTCGGTCGCCGTTACTGCGGAATAGAACAAAATCCGCAGTACTGCGTTTGGGCCGAAAAGCGCCTTGAAGATGCGGAAAAAGACAAATCCATACAGGGCTTTTCAGGCGGAGTATTTTACGAGCGCAACACAAGGCCGGTATCGCTCTAGGACTTTATTACCTTAGGCAAAACGATAAGACCTGTGATAAATAAGGCTAAATCCGCGATCCAGCACACAAGAAGGCTTTCAAAGATGCTGCCGACGAAAAAAGCAAACAGGACGCAGACCGCTACGAAGCTCGCGTAGGGCAGCTGCGTAGCCACATGCTCAAGGTGCGGGCATCCTGCGCCGGTAGAAGACAGTATCGTAGTGTCCGAAATTGGAGAAGCGTGATCTCCCCATACGGCGCCGCTCAATACTGCCGCGATGGAAATCATCGTAGCCTGAACGAGGGCGCTTTGCGGAAGTCCGTTTCCTTCGGCAAGACCGGTAACGATAGGCATCGCAAGCGGAATCATAATGCCGAACGTTCCCCAACTTGTTCCCGTAGAAAAAGCTATGAGAGCACTCAATATAAATAAGATGCCCGGTAAAAACACTATGGGAAAACCGCCTTCCCTTACTGCGGTTGAAAGATAAATACCGAGCCCCAGTCCGCCGTCCGTTCGGGGCGATTTTATTATAGTCCCGATCGACCACGCCATGGTCAAAATCACGAGGGCGGGCACCATACTCTTTATTCCGTCCCTCAGCGCTTCCCCTGATTCCTGAAGCGACATAAGCCTGCGAAGCAAATAGTATACGTACGTAAGCGCTATCGTAAAGATAATCGAATAGCACAAAGCTACGGACGAATCGGTGTTGTTAAACGCTTCTTTTAAAGACATGCTTGTTACAGCTTGCCCGAACGAAGTTATGCTTTCGCCGTCGACGGCGCCGATCCACGTAGTTACGGGGAAAAACGACACGGCGCTCACAATCAAAACGATGATCGGAAAAAGCATGTCGAAAGGTTTCGCTCTGGATTGAGATGCTTCGGGAACGTTCCCGCTCACGGGGCCGTATTTCTTTTCATTATAAAGAATGCCGGTCTTTGCCAATTCTTCCGAAGCCTTCATGGGGCCGAAGTCGCGCTTAAAAATGATAAGGCATAAAACCATAAGAAGGGTTGTGAGCGCATAAAGATTGTACGGTATGGAGCGAATGAAAAACGTAAATTCAGTCATACCGAGTTTTTCAAATCCCTGGGCGTCGCGCACTATGGACATTACGGTTACCACCCAGCTTGAAATGGGAGCGATTATGCATACGGGAGCTGCGGTGGAATCCAAAATGTACGCAAGCTTTGCGCGGGGAACTTTCGTCTTATCCGTTATGGGACGCATAACCGTGCCGACCGAAAGAGAATTAAAATAGTCGTCAATAAAGATAATGATTCCGAAGACAAAGGTCATAAACTGACTTCCGCGGCTGTTTTTTAATCTGGAAGACGCCCAGCGCCCGAAGGAACCGGCGGCTCCTGTCTTTGTGAGCATACCTACCAGTCCGCCCAAAAGCGCGCAGAATAAAAAGATACGTATGTTCCATCCGTCTGCAAGTGATCCGGCCAAAAGATCCGCCAGTTTCATAAGAGCGATAAACGGATTACCGCCGCCTATTATCAGAGCTCCCGATAAAATTCCTAAAAACAAAGAGACGACGACGTCCTTTGTCACAAAGGCAAGCAGGATAGTAAGCACGGGAGGAATAATTCCCCATAAGCCGTAATGTTCCATAAAAGCACCTCTATAAAAAGAATAAGTGGATAAAATGCAGGTAAAAGCACATTTCAAAATCGATATGATTGTATCACCAAACGATTTCTATTTAAAGTTTTACATGATAAAAAGATTGACAAACGGCCGGCTTTACAATATATTCGGTTTAGAACGGCGTCATACCCAAGTGGTAAGGGACAGGTCTGCAAAACCTCTATGCATCGGTTCAATTCCGATTGACGCCTCTTTTTTCCGGGCGGTATGGCAAAAACGCCGTCCGTTTTTATATATGCGCGGCGGCTGTAGTTTTTTACGGCCGCCGTTATTTTTTTCCTATTTCAGTTGGGCGTATCCGCGTGTTTCGCTTTTTTTCTTAAACCGCTGCAAGACCTTAGACGAATACAGTTTGTTTATTGACGAAGTAAGAACCCAAGCATAACCCCGGTTTTGGGATCGTTTTTTCGTGTGGGGCGAAACCCTTGCATATCCGTATTTCCTCAAATAAAAATCTAACCCAAATGATTTAGGTTCCTCAAGTAAAAATCTAACCGTAGCTATTTTGACCAAGGGACAGCCATAGAGATAAGCGTACTTTGGAGCTGTTGTGTTTTCTCAAGCAGCAGTTGCAAATCCAAGTTGACCATTCTCCGTCTCAGTTCCTCTTTTTCAGCAGGGCTCAGTTCCTTGCTTTCCATAAGCCTTCGGTAAGGAGTCTTAGCAGTATCATATTTTTTTATAACCTTTGCGTCTATTCGTGCCTTAGCGATAATCTTCATCGAAGGGAAAAAAAAGTTGACGAGCTTGTTATAGTATTCATACAGTTCTGCCATGACTTCTCGTGTTTCTTCTCCTTCAAAGCGGTAATAGCCGACAATTCTTCGTACCACACTGTCATTTTTCTGCTCGACAAAGCAATTGTCATTCTTTTTGTATTCTCTACCTCTGGTAAATACAACCTTATGCTCTTGGCACCATTGCAACAGCTGAGTATTTTTGAACTCACCTCCGTTATCACTGTCGATGCCTTTCATCTTAAACGGTAATTTTTCTTTTACATCATCGACCGCTTCTTTTGTCCAGCGTTGGGCTTTGTTCAAAAGAGCTCTGTTTTCCGTCCATCCTGAATGCACGTCGGTGAGTGTGAGCGTACAAACATACTGACCTTCGCTCCTCATACCGCAATGAGCGACCGTGTCGGCTTCAAAAAAGCCTGGTTTTTTCTCGTCCCAATTGAAATAGGTGCGTATGGGAATAAGCTTATTCAGATTTTTTGCAGGACGTGTGGTCGAAATACCGCGGATTGAATGTTTTGGGATTTCCGGCTTGAGAATCCTTGCGACCGTTGCGCTTGATATGGCGCTTAGTTTAAGCTTGAGTTGTTCATCATAGCCTGCCTTTTGAGCAAAGTAGTCGATGTTGTCGCGGATGAACGGAACAAGGCGTTTTGCACACAGATACATCGATAAAATCCACAGGCGAATAACTTCCTGTTGTACGTCTTGACAGTAGTATTTTTCATAGCGCCGCTTTTTGCGTACTTTCGTAATGACCTGCACGCTCTTTTTTTCAACGTTGTTAAAGTGTGTTATTTTTATGTACGCCGTGTTTTTCAAAATGTGGATGGCATACTTTCGGTTGTAGCCGGTGGTCGCAATGAACTCATCGATGATTTTCGTCTTGTGCTTTTTGCTTGCCGTACAGTAGCGTTTTGCCGTTTCTTCGGTTAATTTCTGTTTCGTTTTCATGTCTAACCCCATTTTGCCCTTCCTTCGGGCTTCTATTGTGACTCAGATTTGGGTTAGATTTTTACGTGATTCACCGCTTTTTTTTCGGTTAGATTTTACGTGAGGCAATGCGATATCTTTTGTAAACATGTCCGTAATGGTATACTGTCTCTATGGATCCACAGGAATTCGATTACATCATAATCGGCGCGGGAGCCGCGGGGCTTTCGGCCGGGCAATACGGCGCCAGAGCGGGGCTGAAAACTCTCATACTTGACACGTCAACCGGCGGGGGGCAGGCTCTGCAGATAGCGGAACTTGAAAACTATCCGGGCGTGTATCCTCCGGTAAACGGAGCCGATTTTGCCATAAATATGATAAAACAGACAAAGGCTTTCGGCGTAGAAATTTTACAGGCTAATGTGATTTCCGTCGATAAAATAAAGCAAAATTTTTTTGTTAAAACTTCAAAAGGAATTTTTTCTTCTCTTGCGCTTCTTATTGCCACCGGCGCTACTCACAATACTTTGGGAATTCCGGGAGAAAGCGAACTGGTGGGACACGGAGTTTCTTATTGCGCCACATGCGACGGGCCTTTTTTTAAAGACAAAAAGATAATAGTTGCGGGAGGGGGAGATTCCGCCTGTACCGAAGCCGCATATCTTTCCACAATATCAAGCGACGTAACGCTCGTTCACAGGCGGGCAAAACTCGGCGCGCAAAAAGCCGTGGCGGATAAGGTGGTAAAGACGGGCATAGCCATACGCTATAACACAAACATACTTGAAATCCGCGGCAAAAACAGGGTGGAGTCCGTGCTTTTGGAAGATACTCAGACAAAAGAAAAAACCGAACTTCCGGCGGACGCCGTTTTTATATTTATAGGAATATCGCCGTGTACGGAAATCGTTTCTACCTTGCCTGCGGATAAAAACGGATATTTAATCACAAACGACAGCATGGAAACAATAGTTCCGGGGCTTTACGCAGCGGGCGACGTTCGCGCAAAACCTTTCAGGCAGCTCATTACGGCAGCTTCGGACGGAGCTACGGCGGCGCATCAAGCGGCCGAGTACATATACGATCTTAAAACTTCCGAAAAAGGAAGTATTTAAAAATGAAAAAAATCGTCGCTCTTTCCATTCTCCTTGCGCTTTGTCTGTCGGCGGTTTTATTTACGGCCGGGCGGGCGATCATAAAAACATCGGCAAAAAATCCTGCCGCTGAAGCGAATTTTGCGCCCATATCCGAAACTTATTCAGGAAGCGCCGAATTTCCTGTCGAAAACCGTTCAGGCGCCGCCGCGGATCAAAAAAATCAAACGGAGATTCCTTCTCTTGCCGACTGCCTTCCGCCAGACATTACGTTTTGGAGCGATTATCCTTCCGACGTTCTTGCGGAAGCCCTGATACGGCGCATGGAAGATTCGGAGCTTTTGGCGCAGATCTTCATGTTCGGGTGGGCGGGAGCCGAACCGTCGGAACTTCTAAACCAATGGGTGTCGGACAGAGGGCTCGGCAGCGTAAAGATTTTCGGGTGGAATACGGACGACATAAACCTTGTGGCAAAGTCGGTTTCCGAAATACAAAAAAAGGCTCAAGGCCGCCGGTATAAAATTCCCTTGTTCGTCGCTACCGACCAGGAAGGCGGCTGGATAAGGCACGTAAAGGGCGCGACGGCAAACACTCCCGGTAACCTCGCAATAGGCGCGTCTGGATATCCGTTCGACGCGTGGTACAGCGGATACTATATCAACAGAGAAATTCATGCGCTCGGAATAAACATGAACTTTGCCCCTTCGGTGGATCTATACACAAATCATCATTCGGCGATCATAGGGACGCGCTCTTTCGGCGAAGATCCGGACAATTCGGGCGTTCTGGGAGCGGCCTTTGCGGCCGGAAGTATGGCCGCAGGCGTTATTCCCACTGCAAAACATTTTCCGGGCCACGGCGCTACGGATGAAGACTCTCACCTGCACCTTCCGGCTATAGATATAGATTTTGAAACATGGTCTGAAAGGGAACTTGTTCCTTTCAAATACCTTATCGCCGAAAAAATTCCCGCCGTTATGTCCGGCCACTTAGGATTCCCTAGGATAACAAACAACGGGGAACCGGCGTCGCTTTCAAAAACTTTTTTGACGCAAATACTGCGCGAAAAGTTAGGCTACGAAGGGCTTATAATTACGGACGACATGATGATGAACGGCGACACCATGTACGCAGGTTCGGTTTCAAACGCATTCAGAATGGCAATAGAAGCGGGGAACGACATCATAATATCGTCGACGACGGCTCATTTAAACGAAGGTCTTTGGACTTCAAATCTGGCAAGGATGAAAAGCGATCTTGCGTTCCGCGAAACGGTAACAAAGGCTGCAAGGCGCGTAATAAAAGTCAAACTCGACTATTTTAAAAACAAAAACGCAGCTCCTCTTTACCCGGATACGGCGGCCATTCCGAAAAGGATTCCGGATGAAGATGGCCGAAAATTCTTTTTGGAGCAAGCCTGCCGCTCGATAACGCCGTATAAAGCCGACGGGCTCCCGTTAAAACAAGAAGACGCAGGCCGCGTGCTTTTGGCGGGAGCTTTTCCGTCTTATTTTGTGGAAGGAAAAAAGCGTTTTCCCGACGCTGCGGAATTCCGTTTTAATTATGAAATAGGGCCGAACGAAACGCAGTGGATGATAGACAATATTCTTTACACGGCGGCATCTTACAACACCGTTATTTTTTGCGTCCATAACGGACGAACAAGGCAGATCGCCGAGCGTCTTAAAAGTCTTAAAGATTCGGGTAAAAAAATAATAATCCTTTCCATCATGTCCCCTGAAAATGCCTTCAGCCTGACGTGGTCGGACGCAATTCTGATGGGTTACAGCTATTCGGAATACACTGCGGCGGCTCTTTTCGGCGCGCTTGCTGGGGAATTTTCTCCGAAAGGAGTGCTTCCCATACTTAACGAATAACTGCTTTGCGCTCGTGCAAAATTAATACACCGCGCGCTTTTATCTTCGCTGCGGATCCGCGGCGAAGGTCTTGATTGCGTCATAAAGTTCTTAATTGCGTCATAAAAGAATATCTCTTTTTCTCTTATATTTCCAATCATAGGCATGCGTGCTCGGAAGTTTCCCTTCTATGCGGGCGTTTTCGGATTCGATTTGAAATTTTATCATCCGCTTAAAAACTTCCATAAGAGGTTCGGGCTCGGCTCTGCGGGCGGCAAGGCCTAAGGGCTGCAATTCCTTTATCAGATAATAGCAGGATTCTATCGTAGAAATATATTCCGGGCGGGGCTCTCTTTTAAATGTAAAAATCGACCGGTAACAGCCTGAAAAAGAGACGCGCGGGATTGTCATAAGATTGGGACTGTGTTCTATAATTTTACGCGAACAAAACCACGTTGCGTCGATGATGAGTACTAAAAGTTTCTTTTTTCCCACAGTTTTTGCAAAACCCTCGTTTTGGGAAGTCCAAGCGTCTTTTCCGGGATACAGGAGCAGCGGAAAATAGTCTTCGTCGCAAAGAAGCTCGGCCAGCCTTTCGTTTTTTGTAAAATCAAGGCCCACAAGGATTTCGGAATTTATCAGGGTAAGATGCGACAGGCGGCCGGTGCCCGTCCTTTGGTGTTTTGCTTCTTTGGGATGCATTAAAAATACGAATTTTATTCCGGGATCAAAGGGGAATATGTATTTACAAAAGCAATTTCCCAAAGGACGGAAACATTTTACGCACCGCTCGCTCATACTAAAGCTGAAAAAGAGGCGTCAAGCATTGTCCAATGCAAATTTCTTAAGATCGTCTTTGCTGCGGCCTCCGACGATTTCAGCGACCTTTTTTCCGCCTTTAAAAACCAAAAACGTGGGAATGCTTGAAATTCCGTATTCCTGGGCAAGGCCGCTTTGCTCGTCGACGTTGACCTTTCCCACTTTTACCTTTCCTTTAAGATCCTCGGCAACTTCATCGACGATCGGCCCCATCATTCTGCAAGGCCCGCACCATGAAGCCCAAAAATCGATCATAACCGGAACCGAAGATTCGGCTACTTCGCTTTTAAAATTCTGCTGTGTTATTTCCATTGCCATAATCCAATCCTCCAAAATTAAATTGTATACAATTAATATACGGTAAAACGCAAAAAAAAGCAAATAAAAATTGCGGTACGCGACAAGTAAGGCAATACGGACACTCGCGATTTCTGCTGAAATAAGCTATAATTTTCTGCATGACAAAGGATTTAACTCAGGGGTCGCCCCTGTCGCTTATCTTGGGTTTTTCGGTTCCTGCGCTTTTGGGTTATCTGTTTCAGCAATTCTATAACCTTGTGGACATCGTTATAGTAGGAAAATTTCTCGGCATAGACGCTCTTGCGGCCGTAGGTTCTACAGGTTCCGTAAATTTTTTGATAATAGGATTTGTGACGGGACTGTGCAGCGGCCTTTCGATTCCTATTGCGCAAAAATTCGGCGCGAAGGACTACAGAACCATGCGCCAGTTTGTTGCCAACGCCGGATATCTTTCAGTGATTTTTTCTTTTTTTATGACAGCCGTCACCGTCATATTTTGCCGTCCGCTTCTGATTTTAATGCTTACGCCGCACAACATACTCGATCGTGCCGCAAACTATATCCTCATAATATTTTACGGAATTCCTTTCGTTTTTTTATACAACGTGGTTTCCGGCATAATACGCGCGATGGGCGACAGCAAAACTCCCGTTTATTTTTTGCTTTTTTCATCGGTAATAAATATAGGATTGGATCTGTTTTTTATCTGTCTTCTTCACACCGATGTGGAAGGAGCTTCTCTTGCAACCGTTATTTCACAGGCTGCGGCGGGCGTTGTGTGCCTGCTTTACATGAAAAAGAAATTTAAGATATTGAACATGACAAAGGACGACAGACGCATCCGGACGCATCATTTTACCACTCTGTGCGGAACGGGCGTTCCGATGGGGCTGCAATATTCCATTACGGCGGTCGGAACGGTAGTTCTGCAGGCGGCTGTAAACACTCTCGGTTCGGGAGCGGTGGCGGCGATCACGGCAGGCAGCAGGATAGGAGCGTTTTTTTGTACTCCGTTTGACGCACTGGGAACTACTATGGCGACTTATGCCGGACAAAACACGGGCGCCGGAAAACTTGACAGGCTCAAGACTGGAATGTATTCGAGTAACGCTCTGGGCTTTGCATATTCCGTGCTGGCTTTCCTTGTCATGCTTTTTTTCGGTAAAGAGCTCACTATGTTATTTTTAAATAAAGCGAAGGTAAGCATACTTGAGCAGTCACAGCTTTTTTTGATAGTCAACAGCGCATCTTATATTTTACTTACAATGGTCAATGTAATCAGGTTTACGATTCAAGGAATGGGTTTCAGCAAATTTGCGATTTACGCAGGCGTTCTTGAAATGTTCGCACGTTCTTTCATAGGCATTGTTTTTGTTCCGATTTTCGGATTCGCGGGAGCCTGCTTCGCTTCTCCTGCGGCATGGCTTTTTGCCGATTTTTTTCTTGTTCCCGCGTTTTATGTTTGCCTTAATAAGCTGAGACTTTGGGAAGAAAAACACGATGTCAGAAGAAGAAAAACGCCCGATCCAAAAGCGAGCCGTAAATAAAGCGGAAAAGTTATCCCGGAGACTCTTCCCGCCGCATATCGCCGCTTCAAGGCCGGTATCGTGCGCCTAAGGCAAAGCGCGTATTCGGCGGAACTTGTGTAAAAACTTGCTGCGTCCGGCGGAAGGCGCACGTCATTATGACGGCCGCCGTTCGGAAAGCGCCGCTGCAAGTCCGGCGACGCGCTCCTCAGAAAAGCGCCGCCTGATTAGCCGTCTGTTTTGCCGGCGGCGGCAAGGATCCGTGCGACCTTATGTGAACAAGTTTCTCAAGCTCCGCAAGCTGTTTTTCCAATTCTTCGGCGCCGCCGCCCGTAAGCACAACCTCGCACGAAGAGCTGGCGCAAGTTATTTTCTGGGCGATCGCCTGCTCGGCTTTGCCGGCGGCGGTAGACACGTCCGGTTCGAGCATATGCATTTTACGGCTCAAGTCCTTTATTTTTAAAGACAGTTCCGGAAATTTTTCAGCCAGGCGGCCGTCCGCCTTTTGCGCGAATTTATCGATCGCAGAACAAATTCCCTTTAATGATTTTTTTGCAAAAGCCACATCGGGATCATTTTTTGTTTTATTCCCCGTAACGGCGGAAACGATCTTTTCTAACAACGGAATTTCATACTTCATAAATTAAAGCATTCTAGCACATAAAAGTATTTTTGTAAAAAACCGGAGAGAATAATGAAGATAAATGATTTTCAACTTAGCCTACATCTTTCTTAGAATTGAGTCAAATTGATTTGTCAGCTTTTCAAGATTATCCGTATGCATATGATGCTGTCCGGGGAAAATTTCGTGTATCAAGCGGTCTTCAGCATTATAAAATGAGTAGGCTTTGCGTAAAATCTGCAATTGCTCTTCTACATTTTTCAATCCGCGCGGGCCGTTAAGGGCATCCTCAGAACACGTCTGGATTACCATAGGCTTTGGCGCAATAATCGAAGCAATATCGCCGAGGTCGAAGTGCCGCCACAATCCCGGCACATAATTGCAGCTGCAATTGCCGTTCAAGAGCATAAACGAGTCACGTGCCCCGTAAAAATACCCGCTTATGTAAACCTGCTTTACGCGTGCATCCATGGCGGAAAGCCATAACGTTTGCATACCGCCGCCGGAAAAGCCGATGCTCCCTAGGTTATCAAGACTCCATTCTGCTCGCCGTTCCAGATAATCAATAAGCCGCATATTGTCCCAAACCTGCATTCCCACTACAGTCTCGCCCATACCCTCCGCCATGTGAGCTAATTGAAAACAAGAACAGGAAAGCAATTTTTCAGGCGTATTGCCCTGAGCCGCCGCATCTCTTCGTTCTCCGAAACCCCGTGTTTCAGGGCATGCAACTACATAGCCCAGTTTTGCCAGCTGATACCCGTAATCATAATTATAAAACTCAATCGCACCGTCAACTGTAGAATTGACGTGATGCCCCGCAACCGATTCTTTTCCGACGCCCCTATGTCCCGACATTGCCAAAAAAACTCCTTTTGGCGTTGTTTTCGGTATCAGAATCAAAACAGGCATGTAGATATCTGGTTCCGTCTCTAGCAGAATTTTTTCAAAAGATATCCCGTCCGTATAAGGACCGGATTCCAGCATTTGAGGATTTAATTCTGTTCTATCCATCAAAGATAATCCCAAAAGATTACACAGGATATTTTTGCTGTTAATTTTCCATTTTTGAAAGTCCTCCAGCCCTTTTCCCAAAAAGCGGCTTTTCCGCGAATACTTATCATATTTGAGCAGCATACCCTTTAAGCTGTCATAATAAACGGTACTTTGCTGACTACTCATAGTTCACTTCCTTTTGATGATAAATGCATATCCATGCACGGGCGCAGCATTGCATACAAATTTATTTTACAGTTCACAAGCGGCCAGGCCGTTTGCCCTCTATTGCCAACCTTGCGATTTCATCCGGCATGATCGGGTCATAGGCTTTCATAAAGATACCGACTCTCGGACCACCGTGCCGCACTTTATTCGAATAGCACAGCCATTCGGCATAGGCCATCATACAGACGCCGACACCCTTTTGCTCATCCTCAACGACATCCTCAGAAATGTAGTACTCCGCCGAGCCATCGCGTCGGAAATTGCCGTCTGGACCAAGGCCGGCGCCTTTACAGATTCCTCCAAGATGCAACTCGTCCCCTGCCAGTCGAAATTCATTCTTTTCCACACTCATTAAAACTTCGGCTCCCGTTCTGCCAAACTCCGCAGGCAGAAGGCCGAACCTTGTTCCTTTCATCAGGCTGTAAGCGATCATCAGTGTTCCGCTGGTTTCAGGATAGTTGCCCTTCGTGTCCGGAAGAGCAGTGAGCTGCATAAACATACCGCTTTTATCATCCCGTCTTTTAATGACACCGGAAGCGCACTCCATATACAACTCACCCATGCGCTCTTTCAGTTTCCCATTGGGCATCATCGCATAGATATCCGCAAAGGCCATAAGATGCCAGCCAATTGCGCGTGTCCAGAAATTCGCGGAACAGCCCGTTTTTGGATTTGCCCAAAAAATATCCTTTGTAGCACAGAATGCATGATAGTACAACTTCTGTTTTTCATCGTAAAGATATTTCCTTGCATTTTCAAACTGCATAACAATATCGTCAAGACTGCCGTTGCTGAAGCGCAACTGATACATCGCATAGTACGGCAACGCCATGTACAGCCCGTCTAACCAGACTTGATTTGGATAGATTGCTTTATGCCAAAAGCTTCCGTGTTGAGTGCGCGGTTGTCGACGGATCTGTTCCATCAGAGTTTCGATTGCTATGAGATACTTTTCCTTTCCTGTCTTTTCGTGCAACAGGTATAGTACGCGCCCTGCCGGTATAAAATCCACATTATAATCTTCCATCCGGTAAAGGCGGATGTGTCCGTCCTCTTCGATATACCGATCCATAAATGTCTTGATGCAATCAAAGTAGGTCTCGTCTCCGGTTGACTCATAAAGAGCATTTAAACCGATCAACACACAACCGTCTTCGTAATTCCAGACATTCCTGTCTGTGTTTGCAAAAAGTCCGGCGTATTCCTTTAGATAGTACTCCATCAGCATAGCTTTTCAATCTCCTTTCTTATCCCGCCCGTTCGGTTTTAAGCTTCTCCAACGCGCAAAAGAGTATTCTCCTCGATAATTGGACGAATTGTAGATCGGATACTTTTCAGGGATATATTCCCTATCGGTTATGCCGCAAGGTCTGTCCTGCGTGTATATATACATCTTCTTATGATCCCAGAGGACAATCTCATCCCGCGCATCTCCGGTAATATTCAACACTTCGCAGCACATCTCAGGATGTCCGTCATCCGGAAAGACAACGACTCTGTCTCCGTCTCCGTCAAGCATTCCGCCGAGCCGAACGTTGCCGTTCAGCATGATAAGTTCCGTCCCGTCACCCTGCCAATTGACCGGTGCAATGATATTTCCGTTTGTGGACGGCTCCATATGCCAGATTTCGCGGCCTTTCCCATCATACAGATAAATTATTCCTTGATTTTCCCAATAGGTTGTTGTGCATATTTCCAAGCCGGAACGATTAGGACAGTAGTTGGCGGCACTGATGCGCTGTGCATGTCCGTTAATGTGTCTGACTAAGATATTACCTTTTATGTCAACTATCATGAAACCCCGCCATCCGGCAACGACGGCGATCTGATCCTCGTCCATATCGGGATTAAACCGTCCTATAATAATCTCATCAGTATGATCGTCGGGGATCGGCAGTTCCCAAAGGAGCTCACCGTCTGCAGAGATCATGTTATAACAACTGAAAATCTCATCTCTGCCGTCACCGTTAAAGTCGTATGCATACGGAAAATGCCCCGTATTGTTATGACAGAATTTCCAGATCAGCTCCAGATGATCGTTATAAACATAAAGTCTAGCATATCTATCTTTTATAAGGATATCGCTGGGGCGCTCCTTGCCCGATACATTGACTATACGGATGGCATCTACATTCAGGCGGTCAAACGCATGTTTTTTGAATTCTATCCCCTGAATTTTTGCAGGATCCTCCGTGTTAAACGGTACGTCTATCCATTGAAGGGTTTTGCCCGTTCGTCCGTCAAGGATCATGAGCTTAAAATCGCGGGCGACAATAACTTCGTCGAATCCGTCGTTATTTATGTCATAGATCTGCATCGGCAGATCGCAGGTTGTGTCCTGATTAACTTCCAACTCGGACGGTTCTCCCCATTGCCAAAGAATTTTACCGCTTTCAAGACTCACAGCGGTAAGGCAGCTGATGTTGCAATAGCGCTCTTTGTAAACGCGCTTTTGATGCTGCGCAATCAGAAAAAAAAGCTCATCCGTACCGGTTAAATGACCGAACCGGATCTGGCGGGACGCACCGTAATTACCCAGATCAAAAGTTTTATACAGTTTAGGCTGGGCATAGTTTTTCCTTTTTTCGGCAAGAAGTTTTGCATACCTATCCCTGCGCGATAAAAGCTCCTTATACTGAAAATCCGAACATTCAACGCAAACCCGGCGGTACTGCACCGGCACGAACGCTCCAAGAGCAATGCACCCGTGGCCATAGGTTTTGTCATGAATGGAAATCATTTCTTTTCCATCCGCAGAACAGCTGATTTTGTCTCCCGCCGCAGAGACGCTAAGGGTATGAAACTCATCGCATGTATATTCAAAAGGCGCCGACGCAAGCATTGTCCGTTTTGTTTTATCGACTTTAAACAGCTGCATCTCTTGATTACAAAGGAACAGCGCATAATGATGTAAAGATGTTTGGTATCTGAAAAGAATACCCGCCTGATCCGTTGTGCAAAGAGCGCGGATGTCTACTCTCAAAGTATAGTCCGCCCAATCCTTTTCTCCTGCGACCAACGTCGAGCAGACATCGTGCGTAAGAGGATTTCTAACTCGCATCTGCTCCATAGAATGATTTTCGTCTTCGTGCGTTACAATCCAGCTTGGACCGCGAAAAGCCCAGTTTGTGATAGGATCATACCACCGGCCTGAATAACCCGGATTTACGCAATAGTGAAATTCACCCATGGCAGAGTGCTCTCTGTCAAAAGGCAGCGGCCCGATCGGAAACGAGGAAAAATCATCTTCAAAAAGAATTTCTGTCCGTCCCATGATTTCATCTCCTTCTCCATACGATATTTTACCGTATGTTGTTTTAAGATTCTTACAAAAAACGGACGCCGCAACCGACAGCAGCTTCACAGCGCAAATCTGAAATTCTTCTGTCAGCTGCAGCGTCCACATCTGGGTTATTTAAACCACAGAGCAATGAAATTATCCCACAAGAATGACTCTTGTATAGCCGGATTAAAGGCTTGCCAGATATTCAGCTTGATATTCGTCGATCTGCTTTGCCCACTTGGCGCAACAGTCTTTAGCAGTCATATCCCCAAGAAGAACAGCCTGGAAGTCAGCGGTCATATCGGTGGTAATCATCGTGGAGAAATCGCTCAGCCAATAAGGGTTGAGGATCTGCATGTAGTTTTTATCCGTTAGATAATCGGCATAAAGCATCATGTTAACATTGTTCTTATACCAGTCCTGTTCAACAATCTGGGTGTTGCAGGGAACACGGCCGACTTTTTCACAGAGACCGCCGTCGATTTCAGCGCTTATCATCCAGTCGATCAGCTTTATGGCGCCGGTGTAGTTATGTTTAGGATTTTTGTTTTTAGCTATGCAGTATACGTTCGGCTGCAGACCGGAAGCATAGTAATGGCCGGCAGCATTGGCAAGAACGCGGGCAGAAGCAAAGTTTCCCTCGCCCAAATTTTTTCGGTGAGTGGATTCGGAAGAAGAATTGTGAACAATATACATAGAAACGCCGGAGCCGAACTCGGCAACGATCTCCGCATAGTTGTTGTTCACAGAGTCGCTGGAAACCCAGCCCTTTTTGTAAATGTCGGCATAAACGTTTAGCGCCTCAACAAAACGGGCATCGCTTAGGATGCATTTGCCGTTTTCGTTGAACCAGCTGCCGTTATAGCCGCAGCCGTCGGTATAGGTGAAAAGCCATGCCAGCAGGCTGTCATACGGGCGAACGCCGCGGAGACTGGCAAAGTAGGTGCCGTTCTTTTTGTCGGCATATTTTTCACAGAGCGCCAAAAACTCTTTCTGTGTTGCCGGAGCGGCTTTAATTCCCATTTCCGCAAACTTGACTGTGTTGTACCAAGCAACCTCCTGATTGTATGCATACGGCAGACCGTAGATAGTTCCGTTCCCCAGAGAAATAAGGTTAGCCATGAGGTTTTCATCGATGTACTGATAGTTATCCATCCGACTAATCATATCATTCAGCGGAAGCAGGGTGTCCTGCGCAGTGAAGGTGGCAATGTTGGAAAAACCAAGTGACACAACGTCCGGCATAACGTCGGTCATAACAGCCATTTGAAATTTTTCTTGGAAATCAGCAAACGCAAAACTGGTGTAAACAAAGTTGTATTCATTCTGAGAAGCGTTCAATTCGGCAATTTTGCCTTCGAAATAGGCATCAGTCACCGGATCGGCAGAATGATACCAAAAATTGACGGTTTTCGGCTTTGCCTTGGAGCAGGCGGTAAATGCCAGCATAAGCGACAGGGCAAGCAGAAAAGAAAAAGTCTTTTTCACAGTTAAGTCCTCCTTAGGGAACCTTCTAAAAACCGAAGTTTTTAAAAGATACCCCTTAATCTTTATTCTCTCCCTTATCCTTTGACAGCGCCGGCAGTTGCGCCTCCCGATAGGTGTTTCTGGATAAAGGCAAAAATCATGATAACCGGTACAAGTGCGACTACACAGCCGGCAGCAAGGCTGCCGTAATCCGTACCATATTCTCCCTGGAACATTTTGAGTCCGAGCGGCAGCGTATAGACCGCTTTATCGGTAATGAATGCCGTCGCATAGACATACACGTTCCAGGTGTTGATAAACGCATACGCTCCGGTTGCAATGATGCTGGGGAGCATAGCCGGAAGCAGAATAAGGAAAATCGACTGAAGCAGCGTACACCCGTCGATCTGCGCCGCCTCTTCAAGCGATACCGAAATAGAATTGAAATACCCCATCATCATGAACAGACAGAACGGCAGATTTGTGCAGGAACAGACGATAATCAGCGAAATAAGATTATTGATAAGTTTCATATTGTTCATCATCTGGAAGAGCGGAATCATCAGTACGACCGCCGGCAGCATCTGTGTAATAAGCAACAGAATATACATGAAAACCTTACCCTTGAACTTATAACGACTCATTGCATAACCGCCGAGCAACGACATCACCGTAACCAGAAATGTTGTTACCGACGCCACGATTACGCTGTTAACAAAGAATGTTCCGAAACCGAAGCGAGTAAACAGCCCTTGAAAGTTTGCCAGCGTGGGATTCAGAGGCCAATACAGGATAGGTGTGGCAAAAACCTCAATACTGCCCTTCAATGAAGTATTGATGATCCAATAGAACGGGAACAGCGTAAAGACTAGAAAAACTGCAAGAGGAATGTTTCGGAAAGCGATATCCGAAAGTTTTTTCTTCGTAGCGATTGTCATCCGTTTACACCGTCCTTTCCGAGCTTGCCCAGAGTAATATAGACGAATGCAAGCAACATCATCATCGTTGTCGCGATCACAGCAAGGGTTGATGCATATCCGTAGTCAAACTCGCCGGAGAACTTGTTCATGATATATAGTGCAAGAGTGGTTGTGCCGCGGTTCGGGCCGCCGTCGGTCAAGCTTATGATGAGATCTACCGCATTGAAAGTCCAGATTGCCCGGAGCAGCGTCGTAAGAATAATGGTGTCTTTAATCATCGGTATGGTAATTGAAAAGAGCATACGGATAGGACCCGCGCCGTCTATAGTTACGGACTCGTAGAGATCGTCAGGGATGCTGGAAAGTGCGGATAGATAACTGATTGTAAAAAACGGAATGCCGCGCCATACATTGGAGAGAACCGCCGCAAACATCGCTTTACCCGGCGTAGAGAACCAGGACATATTTACGGAAATGATATTCAGACGCTTCAGTATGTCATTGAACACACCGAAGGTCTCACCGAGTATGAGCTTCCAGATGATGCCGACCATAACGCCCGCAACTGCCCACGGGACAAGTGCAAAGGCACGGATAATACCGCGCCCCTTAAACCGCTTGTTAAGCAAATACGCCAGCCAGAAGCCTAATACAGTCTGAAACAGGACACTGACTATAACCCACTTGGAAGTGTTGCCGAGAGTCTTTATAAACATTTTGTCTTTTGTAAAGATCTTAACGTAATTGGCAATACCGACGAAAGCGCGGGCATTCGGTTTAGTCGCCTTATAGTTTTCAAGGCTCATGGAAAAAACACTGCAAATCGGATACAACATAAAGCAAACAATCATCAGTACTACAGGGAGCAGCAAAAGATACGGCGTAAGTTCTTTACGAAACACTCTGGAACTCCGCAACCGGTTTACGTTAATGGTTTTTTCGTTCATCGACATTACCCCTTTGCACGTAATTGTATATTTGTATTTGGCTGATACTTCATATTACAAATCGAACAAGCGCCTTTTCTTAATTTATTTTAATTGGTTTTATCGGATCCGTCTAATACCAATAGTATTATCTCATCATAACTCACATCTTATGATATTCTTTACATTCTTTTTCTCTCTATGATATGATTGAAATATGGATGGATGTACATGCATAAGCGGGATTACGAACAGCTGAACTATCTGATTACTCTTGCAGAAGAACTGAATATCACCCGTGCGGCAGAGCGGCTTTACATCTCACAACCTGCGCTGACTTCCTATCTGAATCGGCTGGAAGCAAACTTGGGCGTAAAGCTTTTGGATCGAAGTAAATCTCCTTTACGCATAACTCCCGCCGGGCAGCAATACATCACGATGATGAAAGACATCGAGTATCGAAAGGATCAGCTTTTGGAATCTATTCGGCGCCTCGATCAGCCTGCATACGAGACTCTCCGCATTGCCGTAGGCCGTAACCGCGGCGAGCTCATGCTGCCCCACATTCTCCCCGATCTGTACCACCGTTTCCCGGGCATTCATCTTTCTGTTTTTGAAGGTCGAGATGAAGTCATGGCGGAAAAAGTCCAGCATAACGCTGTCGATATAGCGATTATCGAGTCGTTTCTTTACGTCGGTTCGCTTAGTTATCTTATGCTCGCGGAAGAATCACACTGCCTTGTAACCGGCGCTCAGAATCCTCATCTTGCCGGTATGAATATACAAAAAAACGATCCGTTCCATCCATTGGATGTCCCGCCAGAATTCATCAACAACCAGACTTTTTTCTCCCCTTCTACAAAAAACGGTCTGAATTTCTATACGCAGCAGCTCTTTTCGCAGCATCGCCTAGCGCCAAAGGACATCGTCTTCATCGCCAACAACAATACCGCCTATCAACTTGCTCTGAAAGGACTCGGCACCACCTATCAGTCCGTATACTACGCCGACGTCGTCAAAACTGATGAGAAGCCTGTTTTTTTAATGCCTGGCGGTGTTCCATCTATTCTGAAGATCTTTATAGTTTTTAAAGAATCGCCAATGACCGATGCCAAGCGCTGGTGTATCGATCACACTATGGAGTCCATTCGCAGTTTTTATGCCGAGCCGAGGATGTATACATCTTTTTAGGTTTGCGCCTAAAACACAGCGTGGTTGGCTTTTACTGTCAATAATGTCAACTTAAACCGTCGCTGCGCGTTCCGGAACACGCTGTGCCGGAATCGGCGATAAGATATGTAAAAGCAATATTTTGACTTTGCCAAAATTCGCCATAAACCGATGTACACAGAGGTATTTTGGTTCATATAACTGCGGCTATTTTCAGCGATCGAAGTTAAATCTCCCCGTTTTTTTAATTCTCTGCTATAATATAACTATGGTTTTTAGACTTACAAAAAATGCATTGGATTATATAAACGCTTATTATGAAGACGATACCGCTCCTCAAAATAAATATTCAGACTGGTTTGTTGATATTATTGATAGTTTAGATGGAAAAAAATATTTTCTTTTGACAAATGCCTATTCGCTTTTTTCCGTGGTAATTCCGGCAAAAGATCTTAATTCAAAAGAAGATTTTATCTTATCGGCAACAGAAAAAATTAAAGAATATTTTGATGCCAACGGAATGGCGGAACTATTTTTGAACAACATAAAACCTTTTCTTGCGGAAAATTCAATTAGAAAGACGAATTCGCGTGCAGTGCAGGGATCTATGAGGGGGATGAAATCTTCAATTCCTTTTATGCTAAGGTTTCAGGCGAATTTACAAGAAGATTTGAGTTTAAAACAGCTAAACGACATATTAAACAAAAGATCTTATAAAAACTTGCTTGCTTGTGAAAACGAAGAAATGGTTATTCCCAAAAACATGATTCTCTCTGCCGCTATGATACAGCCTGTGCAAAATTCTACTGTTATTCGACAAAAAAAACTTAAGGAAAAACCCGTCTATAAAATAAAAGCGCTTCTTTGCGGTTTTGAAAAAGAAATCTGGCGGGAATTTATCATAAGCCCGAACACGACAATGGAAAACCTTGCCTTTGCACTTATGATAATGTTCAATATGGACGGAAGCCACCTGTATGAATTTGAAATCAGGCGCCGAGACCGAAAGGAAAAAGAACTTAGGAAAAAAGGATTTTCAAAAGAAAGCATAAAAAATATGCTCGAATTTGTAAGCGACATAAAAATTAAAAGTTACATTGATGAAGAAATGGACAGAGCCGATGCGGATTTTATGCTTGAAACGCTCGGTCTGCAAGCTCCTGAATGTTTTGAAGCCTATGCTGTAAAAATTATAAGATTTTTGAATAAAGAAAATCCTGAAATTCACTTTTTGTATGATTTCGGCGACGGTTGGGATATAAAGTTAGAGCTTAAAAAATCCGACTTTTTAACGGACATTCCGGTGTCTTCGCTTCCATTTGTTACGGACGGAAAAGGAAGCGGGATTATTGAAGATTGCGGCGGGATCGGCGGACTTGAGGCAATAAAAGAAGCATTCAGAGTAAAAACCGGAAAAAATTACAAGCAATACAAAGAGTGGCTTGGGGTAGACGATATGGATCTGTCAACTTTTGATGCAGAAAAAGTCAATAAAAATATTTCCAAACAGATAAAAGCCTTTAAAAAGGATTTTTTGGGGTAAAATTCGGTAGTCAGTTCTTTAAAATTTACAGTTGATTTAACATGCGGTAAATAGCGACGGATCTTTGTTTTTTGGAGATGATCGGACTTGAACCGACTACCTCTTGCATGCCATGCAAGCGCTCTAGCCAGGTGAGCTACACCCCCGTTTACGTCTTTACTATATAAAAAATGTTGCGCGTAGTCAAGACGCAAAAATCGTGTTATATTTCAATATCATGTTCCAAATAATAACGACGCCGCGTCTTTTTTTGCTTTTTATTCTGTACAGTTTTTTAGGATGGACTTGCGAAGTTCTTTACGTAGGTATTTTTTTTGAACGGAAATTTGTAAACAGAGGTTTTTTACACGGGCCGATCTGTCCGATATACGGATTCGGAGGACTCATTGTTTTACACGGTCTTGAAAACTGGAAAGGGACGTGGGTAGAACTTTTTTTTGCTTCGGCATTTTTTTGTTCCGTCCTTGAATATGTAAGCAGCTGGCTCCTTGAAACGCTGTTTAAAACAAAATGGTGGGATTATTCCGACAAAAAATTCAACCTGCACGGCCGAGTGTGTCTTTTAAATTCCGTCTTATTCGGACTGATGGGCGTTCTCTGCTCTCACTTTGTGCAGCCGCTCTTTTTAACTATCGTATTTTCGTTGTCGGAAAAAGGCGCAAGATGGGTTGCATCCTTTATAGCCGTCGCTCTCTTCGCAGATTTGTCGAACACACTCCGGCGGCTTGTCGGCTTCAGTGAAACGATGGTAAAACTAAAAGAGTTCAAAGAAGAACTTGAAGAAAGATTTTCTTCGGAAAGCTGGTTCAAAAAGGGCGACCTGAACGAAATGCTCCTGTCAATAAAAGAGCGTTCAAAGCAGCACAGAGAACAGTTCAGCAAAAGGCTTCTTGAAAAAATCGAAGACACACGCCGGCGGCAAAAAAATGCTGAAACCCTGCTGCGCCATTTCCCCTCCATGACCAGTAAAAACTACGGCGCTTCCATTGCCCTTATAAAGGAAATGCTCCGCGAAGCGGCGGCGAACAAGGGAAAAAAGCCGGATCGGCCTTCGGTCTGACCGCTTGACGGGCTGACAGACGCCCAATAGATACCACCGGCCGCCGATGATCAATAAATCGCTTGATTAACCGATAGATAACCGGTCGCTCGACTGACTTGGCCGGGCAACTGTTACCGAACGGCCGATTGATTCATCGACCGGCTGCCCGTTTGACCGCTTGCCCGACCGGAGAAAGGAGCCGCCGCAAAAGCAGCATATCAAGGAAAACTGTCCGAAAACCGAAGTTTTAGGACAGCCGCCCTGCCGCCTGCACGAGCCGGATCAGTCGCGCCTATTTATTTCGGACAACGGCTTGCGCCGCAGCCAAGCGCGCTATAGGAACGCGGAACGGAGAACAAGAAACATAGTTCAGCCCCGCACGGTAGCAAAAATCTATAGTTTCAGGATCACCGCCGTGCTCTCCGCATATACCGCAGTGAAAATTCGGTTTTACCGACCTGGCTTTTTCAACCGCGTACTGCAAAAGTTTTCCCACTCCGTTTTCATCAAGAGTTTTAAACGGATCCGAGGGAAGAATGTCTCTTTTGTAATATGATTCAAGGAATTTCCCTGCGTCGTCCCGGCTGAAAGCGAAGGTCATCTGGGTAAGATCGTTCGTTCCGAAGCTGAAAAAATCCGCATGCTTTGCTATTTCGTCCGCAAGCAAAGCGGCTCTGGGAACTTCTATCATCGTGCCGATTTCTATATTCGCCTTTTGACCCTTTTTCTTTTCAACTTCCGCGATAACTTTTTCACATTCCGCGCGGATCACGGAAAGCTCTTTCGGGTCGCACACAATCGGGATCATGATGTAGGGTAAAACTTTTTCGCCTTTTTTCATGCACTCTATGGCCGCAAGAGTAACGGCTTCCGTCTGCATCTTGTAAATTTCAGGATAAGTAACCGCAAGCCGGCAGCCGCGGTGCCCGAGCATAGGATTGAATTCTTTAAGACCGTTAAATTTCATCTCCAAGGTTTTAAGGTCGATTTCAATTCCCTCTTCTTTGAGGACAGCCTGTACTTTTTTTGTTCCCTCTTCATCGTGAGGAATGAACTCATGCAGGGGCGGATCAAGGAACCGTATTATTACGGGGTTTCCTTTCATCGCTTTAAAGATACCTGCGAAATCTTTTTTTTGCAGCGGAAGAATTTTTTTAAGAGCTTTTTCCCGCATTTCAGTGGAATCGGCGCTTATCATAGCTTGAAAATACACAAGTTTTTCAGGATCAAAAAACATATGCTCCGTTCGGCAAAGGCCTATTCCTTCCGCTCCGAATTTAAATGCGTTTTTTGCATCGATCGGTTGATCGCCGTTCGCGCGCACGCCGAATCCTTTAATTTTGTTTCCGACCTTCGGCGTTCTCACGGACTTGTTGCGGATCTCGTCGCACCAGGCCATAAAGGTGTCCAATTCTTTTGAAGAAACCGCTTCTACCAGAGGAATTTTTTCGCCGTAGACTTCGCCGGTAGTTCCGTCAATAGTCATCCAGTCTCCCTCTTTGTATGTTTTTCCGTTGACGCTTATCTCTTTTGCGGAAGTAAATTTTATTTCTTCCGCGCCGGAAACGCAGGGCTTACCCATACCGCGGCATACAACCGCCGCATGGCTTGTCCTTCCGCCCGTTGCCGTAAGAATTCCCTGAGAAACGTTCATGCCGGCGATATCGTCCGGGCTGGTTTCCTTACGGACTAAAAGAACTTTTTTGCCTTCTTTCACCCACTCTTCGGCATCCTCGGCCGTAAACACGATTTGGCCGCAGCCGGCTCCGGGAGAAGCGTTAAGACCCTTTGTGATCGCGCCTGAAAGTTTTGCCGCTTTTGCGTCGATGCCGGGGTGAAGAAGCTGGTCCAAATGTCCGGGTTCAACTCTCATGACGGCAGTTTCTTTGTCTATGAGCTTTTCCGTAACCATGTCGACGGCCATTTTAACCGCCGCGGCGCCGGTTCTCTTGCCGTTTCTGCACTGTAAAAGGAAAAGCTTTCCCTGCTGAACGGTGAATTCCATGTCCTGCATATCGTGATAGTGTTTTTCAAGTCTGTCGCGTATTTCTATCAGTTCTTTGTAAATATGCGGATTTTTTTTGGCAAGCACGTCTATCTCTTCGGGGGTTCTGATTCCCGCAACGACGTCTTCACCCTGTGCGTTTACAAGATACTCTCCGTAGAATTTGTTTTCGCCCGTCGCCGCGTTCCGGCTGAAGCATACTCCCGTACACGAATCTTCGCCCATGTTGCCGAAGACCATGGCCATGACGGTTACAGCGGTTCCCTTGAGATACTTTATGTTGTTGAGTTCACGGTATTTTATTGCGCGCGCGTTCATCCAAGAACCGAACACGGCGTTGATCGCATACCACATCTGCTCGATAGGATCTTGAGGGAAATCGGATTTTTTTTCTTTTTTGTAAAGTTTTTTATACTTGGCCACGATTTCCTGAATTTCGGAAGTATCGAGTTCCGTGTCGAGTTTTTTGCCTTTGTGTGATTTTACTTCGTCTATGATCCGCTCGAATTTATCGTGATCTATACCCATGGCCACGTCGCCGAACATCTGTATAAAGCGTCTGTATGCGTCCCATGCAAAGCGCGGATTTTCCGTTTTCTTTGCAAGGCCTTCCACCGATTTATCGTTGAGTCCCAGATTTAAAATCGTATCCATCATACCGGGCATTGAGGCTGCGGCTCCGGAGCGCACGGAGACTAAAAGAGGATCCTTTTCATCGCCGAATTTTTTTCCGAAAGCTTTTTCAAGCTTGCAAAGATTTTCCGCCACTTCGCTTTTTAACTGAGACGGATACTGTTTGTCGTTTTCATAAAAAAGTTTGCAAACTTCCGTAGAAATTGTAAATCCCGGAGGAACGGGAATGCCTATGTTCGTCATTTCGGCAAGATTTGCGCCTTTTCCACCAAGTTCCGAACGCATGCTCGCGTTTCCTTCGGACTTGCCGTTGCCAAAAAAATATACAAGTTTTGCTGTTTTAGCCATGTATTTCTCCGTGTATTTATAATAGGGTTAATTTCGAGTTTGATAAAACTCGAAATTTTCCAACCCTTTAGTGTGCCAACTGAATGGTGAATTTTGAAAACGAACAAAACTGTGCGGAGGAGAGGTTCCGGCTGCGTGACGCTTCGAGCGTCATGCTTACAGAATTCTTCTTAAAAAGCTCGACCGCGGCATACACAGCGAGTTTGCGGAGCAAACTCGGTAGTGAGGCGAAGCCGAACAGCGTTCTCGCCGAAAGCATAGCATTACTGGCTGATATTTTCAAAATTCGAAATTCGACCAAATAGATAGAGGATTTTACACTTTCTGTTGTCAGTTGTCAAACTTAAATTTCCCGCGGTTAATTTTTCGTCCAGACTTAAATTCTCGGCGAGGTTTCCGGCTGTCGGCGCGGTTCAGTCAGCGCAGCTTCCGGCTTTCAGTTGTTACGCCTCCGAAAAACTGCTATATTTTTTTTATGAAAAACAAGGCAAAAAAAGAACTCGCTGTCTGCGGATTTGAAGCGGTTCTTGCCCTTTCCCGCATTCATCCGGAAAAAATAACGCGGCTGTATTTTTCGGAAAACCGCATACACAGCTTCGGCGGCGCATGCAAATTCCTTGCCCAGCATAAAATCCCCTACAATACGGTACAAGACACCGAGCTTGAAAAACTTTGCGGGAGCGTACATCATCAAGGAGCTGTGGCCATGATAGCCCAGCCTGAAATCGAACCGCTCACTTCCGAAATTACGGACGATTGGCTGCACAAAAAGCAGGGAGCTCTTCTTCTTGACAGAATAGGAAACGCAAACAATTTCGGCGCGATAGTCAGAAGCGCAGCTTTTTTCGGGATGAAAAATATAATTATTCCGCTTACGGAAGAGCAAACTTCCATTACGACAAGCGCTTATCGCATAGCGCAAGGCGGCATGGAACTTGTAAACATTTATTCCGTCATGTCGATTTTAAAGCTGCTTGAGGCCTTAAAAGGAAAGATGTTCAGGCTGGGCAGCGACGTAGGGGCTAAAACGCACATTTCTCAGATACATGCTCTTTGTAAAGCAAAACCGGCTCTTATCGTGCTGGGCAATGAGGAAAACGGCATTTCACGGGAAGTAAAAGAAAATTGCGACGCTCTTGTCGTGATTCCTTCGGCCGGAATGTTTACGGACCCTGATAAGGCGGCGCCGGTTGAAAGCCTGAATGTAGCGCAGGCCGCTTCGGTAATACTTTATGAATGGGCTAAAGGGAACGCGTAGCGTTTTAATAGGAGAAGCAAATGAAATACTTGATATTTTCGGATATTCACGGCTCGGCTACGGCTTGTGAAAAAGTCATAGAACAATTTTCAAAGATGAAGGCGGATCACATCATCTTGCTCGGCGACATTCTATATCACGGCCCGAGAAATCCTTTACCTGAAGGACACAATCCCGGCCGTGTTGCAGAAATACTTAACCCGCTGGCAAACAAGATAATATGCTGCCGCGGCAACTGCGATGCGGAAGTCGAAGAGATGGTTTTAAAGTTTCCGGTGCTGGGAACATATTCCCTTGTAGTTGACGAAGGAGTCCGCCTGTTCTGCACGCACGGACACGTGTATGCGCCGGAACGAGCCGACGGCAATGTCGCCGTGAGCGGAAGCAAGACACCTCCTATTTCGGATTCGGCCGTGATCTTTTACGGACACACGCACATTCAAGTCCTTGAAAAAAACAAGTCGGGCGTTCTTGTCTGCAATCCTGGCTCCGTATCGCTGCCTAAAGGAGGTTCCCCTGCGGGATTCGCCGTATATGAAAATAAGACGGTGACCTTATACGACATGGAAGCGAAAATACTGAATTCTCTGCATTGCTAGATTTCATCTTTTCGTATAATATTTTGTCATGACCGACTCGTTGACGGGAAACCTGCTTTGCCTCTTTCTATTAATTCTCATAAACGGCCGTATCTTTTTTTCAAAGCATAAAAACAGCATAACCGTTACGGTTCTGTCGCCCGTCGTCCTGATTGTCTCTTTTTTTCAGATCCTTGCACAGGGCTGTACCGTTCCTGCATTGCTTATATTCGCCCTTTCGCTTGCGGTATTCATCCTTAACATACACGCCATATCGCGATTTGCTTCACACTTGTATGTAGACAGATACAGTCCCGTTTTTTATATTTTTTCACTGTTTTTTTTTATTTGCACGATTGCATTGACGGTGCTGATCGTCTATTTTCGTGAAGTGCCCGTCGACGCTTCTTCTTACGGTGTGACGGAAACCGCCGAAAGGCTTCAAGGATACGGCAAGGGAGCTGTTTTATGGACATTTAAAGAAAAAGACGGTACGGACGAACAAAGGACGAGCGAAAAGCCCGTCATTCTTTTTAGCGCCGACAAAAGGGGCGACACAAGGTCGTACAGGCCGTATCTGATACTCCTTGCGCGCTCCGGGTACACAATATATTCCTTGGATTTATACCAAAGCCCTGTTCCATACGTTTCTTCAAGGCTGGATCTGCCGTTTTTCAGGCGAAGCGGCCTGATCTATCTTTCTTTAAAAAAGCCTGACGAATTTATAAAAAACGAATGGAAATTCACAAGATCCGTCTTAAACGAATACGAAACTTTGCTAAAGATCGTTTCGGAGCGGCAGGGTTCACAAACCCGCTGTTTTTACATCGGCGACCTCATGCAGGAAAAAGCTCTTATAAAGCTGAGTGAAGAAAATTCCCCCGATTTTAAAGGCGTCTTTTCTTTAGCTTCCGTAGATCTTTATAAGAACAAGGGATACGGCTGCGTAACTCAGACCGATCCTTTTACCGCCTATGTTTTAGGAACAAAGCGGGAACCGACATTAATTGTGCCTTCTTATATGGTCTTACGCACAAAACAGGCGTTGGAGGAAAAATGACGTTGACCGAATTGGACGCTTATTTTAACGGTTTTTTGCGCAAGGAAGATTTTATTAACGATCCTTCCAAGAACGGCATACAGATCTCAAATTCTTCGCCCAGCGGTAAGCAGATAATAAAGGTTGCCTTTGCCGTCGACGCCTGTGCCGCTACGGCTTTGCGCGCAGCGGAAGAGGGAGCGGACCTTCTTTTTGTCCATCACGGACTTTTTTGGGGACAATGTGATACTATAACCGGCGTACACTACGAGCGTATAAATATTTTTTTAAAAAACGACCTTGCCCTTTATGCAAGTCATATTCCCCTTGATTCAAACAGCAGCGTCGGTAATAATTACGGAATAGCTTTTCGGTTAGGACTTACCGATCTGAGCCCGTTCGGGCAATGGAGAGGGATGACGATAGGCGTTAAAGGCGCTCTGCCAAACCCTCTTACCGTAGAAGAGTTGTCTCAAAGGGCCTTGAACAAGGGCGAAAAACCTTTGTACGTTTTGCCGTTCGGTGTAAAAAAAATAAGGACTGTAGCTATAATTTCAGGAGCGGCGGGCGAAGATCATGTTCAGGCTGCAAACGAAGGAATCGACGCTTACATAACCGGAGAGATAGGCCACGAAGTTTTTCATTCCGCAAAAGAACTCAAACTTAATCTTATCGCCGGCGGTCACTATCAGACGGAAACCGTCGGAATAAATCTTGTCCGGCAAAAGCTTGAAAAAGAAACCGGCATTAAGACCGTCTTTATCGATTTTCCTACAGGATTGTAAACAGGATCATAAAAATGACTGAAATAAAATTTAAACAAAAGCTCATTCCCTTAATTTTGACGGCGGCGGTTTTTATTTCGGATCAGCTTTCAAAAGCGCTTATCGTAAAGCGGATTCCGCCTTTTTCAATAGGGGCGTCGTTTTTAGGGGATTTTTTACGGATTATCCATGTGAGCAACCCGGGAATCGCTTTTAGCGTAGGCGGAAGTCTGCCCTCTCACATCCGTGCGGCGCTTTTTTCCGTCATGCCGTTTTTTGTGATTTTGCTCGTGTTTATCATTTATTTTAGAAACAATGAATTTTCAAAATTGCAGCGCTGGAGTATTTGCGGAGTTCTCGGCGGAGGCCTGGGGAACCTTTTTGACAGAATTTTCAGAAGCGAAGGCGTGGTAGATTTTATCGACGTCAAATTTTACGGCCTGTTCGGAATGGAAAGATGGCCTACGTTTAACGTAGCTGATTCGGCCGTAGTCGTCTGCGGGGCAATTTTAATATTTTCCTTTGTCTACGCGATAAAAAAAGAAAATCCGGAGGATAAATGATGGACGAGGTAAAAATTACCGAATATCAGCGCAAAAAAAACACGATTATTTTTTCCATAGCCGTAGGAGTGTTTAATTTTATTTTTATGATTGCCCTGCTCGTCGCGTTGTTTATCGTAGCGGTTCTTGTGATTTACAAAGTCTTTAATTTTTCGTCTTCTTTGCCGCTCCACATAGTTATGCCGTTCATTTTGGCGGCGGGCCTAATACTAGATATAATCTTATCGGTAAAAATCATACGCTTTATCATCGTTAAATTCGATCTTAAAGACAAGATAAACAAAAAGATAGCGAATCAATATTTATACAGTAAAAAAAGTTCACGCCCCTAAAATGTGCGTTTATGCCGCACTGCCGTGACCGACGCGCCGAGGCAGTTTTTAAGCAATTTGACGGCAAAGGCAAAAACGAAGCCCTCTCTGTAAAAAAATCAATATCCGTCCGACATGGCACGGTTTATATCTTTTTGATAAAGTTCCGCATAAGCGAGGCTTCTCTTTTTGAGCTCGTCTTTGAGACTCTGCGGGAAGGGAAGGTGTCTCCAAAAAATTCCCCGAACGGTCTTTTCAAGCCGCTGGACGCCGGTAGATTCCTTAGTCATCCATAGGATATAATCTTCGATAAAAAACGATTTGAGGTCGCCTTTTAATTTTTGGGAATCTATCCACTGGTAATACTGTCCGGTCAGTCCTTCTTCCATCCAGTAGTAAGAAGCTTTTTCTTTTGCGACCTGCCAGCGAAGATCCGCAACGGCGCGCAATATTGAAATTTGAAGGTTGCGCGGATACATGGGGATCACAATGCGGCCGCGGCTTGTGATACGGTTGTAGCGGTCAAAGGGTTCCCAGCAAAAGCCGAATTCCCCGTAAGAAGGAACAAGGAGCACAAAAGGCACAATCCTATTGGGGACATTCTTGTGAATCCGGCAAAAGGCTCCCGGATCTATGGATTCTATCCAAGACAGTATTGAAATAACATTTTCACGAAAACCCGTTTCCTTAGGCAGACAGTGGAAAAATTCCCTTGAAAAGATCGGGAATTGATTGCCCTGTCGTCCTACGGTCATTTTTACCATTTGGCGCACGGTAGTCATTTCAGTATCAATATCCGACTTCCTTACTTCGACAAGCTGCGGTCCGGCGGCTATCTTTTCCTGCAGGCTTGTCTGTATTTCTTTTGCCTCTCTGAAATCCTTAAAGTTGGCGGATAATTCCTTATCGTTTCTTGAGAGAGCGCGCAATCTTTCATTTATTTCGGAAAATAATTTTTTTTGTAAATCTGAATAAGGCATCTTGTGCGGTTCAAGCCCGATGGCCGGTTGATGCTCCAAAAGCATGTCTATGCGGTTTCTGAGCTCGGATTCAAGCATGCTTCTTTCGTTTTCTTTTACGCTTAAAAGACTTTCCGAATTTTGCAGCTTTCCGCTGTTTTTAGTCTGCAGCTGTAAAAGATACTGCTGTTCGGCGGTATCCACTTCTGCGGGCGAAGAAGCCTTGTGGGCAGGGCGGGCTTCGTCCGTTGCCGATATGGGCAGGCGCCCTGACGCTATTTCCTTAAACCACTCGTCTACGTAAAAAACAGGTTCGTCCGACGTGTTTTCAATAAATGCCTTGGCAAACATTTGTTTTTGTTCGGGCGTAAACAACGACGGAAGGAGCACGCCGTATCGCAGCAAAAGACGCTTAGGCATCGGCGTAGAAAGGAGTCTCATCTTAGGCGCGATAGAACGGAAAAATTCCCAATATGCGCTGACAAGACGCTGTCGAAAAACCGTCCTGTCCTGAGCGTCGCGGCATTTTAAATACTTTGAGAGTACGGAATGGAGTCTCTGCGCCGACTGGTCTTCTCCGGACAGCGCCGTTTTATAATACGACGGGTCGTCAAAAAAATCGGCAGGTACGTCTTGAAAAAATTTTTCTACGGGAGCAAATTCTTTTTTACTTAGATCGACTTTTATAGGATCGCTCGTTTTTCCTTCAGCCGTTTCCTGAGCGCCTTGTTCATCGGTAAAAGAGCCGCCTTCCGGCACGTCTTCGCCGCCGTTTTCTTCCTGTGCCGTAGATTGAGTCGCCTGATTTAATAAAGCCAAAATAGAAGGATCTAATTCGGAATCGCTCATGAAACTGGTCTCCTACTTTTTGATATTATACGCGTATAGCTATATAACTATATCACAGACTTGAGTAAGTTTACAGTAAAACCTTTGTGAGAAAATCAAAAAGATAAAAAATTTTTTGAATATAAACTCACTTCGCCGCTTTGTAATGTCTGGTAAGTTCCGTCGCTTTTTTTTACAACTAAGGCCGCGTCTTCCGTTATGTCCACGGCTTTTGCCGTATATTTTTCTTCTACGCCTATGACGGGAGTTATTTCCAGAGTCTTACCGAGCAGAAAATTTAATTGCTTGTATTCACTTATTACATCTTTTGCTTCGGAAGAAAGAGGATCGTTTTCCTGTTCGGCGTATATGTGTGAAAGTTCCAGCGCAGTTTGCGCTGCAAGCTCGTTGCGCTTTGCCGGCTCTCCTTTTGTTCCCAAAAGCGAACCTGCGGTATCCGCTATCCGTTCCGGAAATCCTTTTGCATCTTCGTATATGTTGATCCCGATCCCTATAACGGCGGCTTCAATCCTTCCCGTTTCAAAGTCCGTAATTCCTTCGGTCAAAATTCCGCATACTTTTTTGCCGTTTACGAAAATATCGTTTACCCATTTTATTTTAGGTTCAGCTTTATACAATCTTTTAAAAACACGGCACACCGCTACGGCAGCTGAGGCTGTCATCTTTGCCGGATGAACAAGGTTTTTTTGCGGAATGTAAATCATGGATAAATAGACTCCTGTTTTTGCCGGCGAATAAAATTCTCTCCCCAAGCGGCCGCGCCCAGCCGTCTGTTCATTTGCGATTATTACCAGTTTGTGAAGCTTTTTCCCTTCAGGCGTAAGAGCCCCAAGCGCGTCGCGCAATATTCCGGCCTGTGCACACAGGCGCTTTGCTTCAAGATTCGTGGAATCGAGCCGGTCGTAAACACAAAACCGTATGCCTTCCTTCGGTAGAACCAAAGATTCCATCGCAGACAGTGATAAATTTTCTTCATTGCCCTCCAATCGGTATCCGCGGTTTGTGACGCCTTCGATCTTTATTCCGTCTTTGGCAAGAGACTTTATCGCCTTCCAAACCGCCGTTCTGGAAACTCCGCATTTTTCAGCCAATTCCTGTCCGGATACGAAAACTCCACTTTCCTGAGCTGCAGAGAGCTCTTTAAAAACGAATTGTTTCGTTGAAATCATATTTTTGCCGGTCAAAATAACTTTATCATTTTCTGCACGAGAGCCGCGCTCATTTTTGCGGCGTTTGTTTCGTTAAAAGAATAAACGGATTCATGTCCGTCGTCCGCCATGTCTGACATGCAGCGTATTATCACAAACGGAATATCGTTTACAAAGGCCGTATGCGCTATCGAAGCTCCTTCCATTTCAACGCACAGAGGGTTACAAATTTCACGGATACGGTTTTTTACCTGCTTAGCGGAAACAAACTGATCCCCCGAAGCGATTCTTCCGCTCATAAGCTTATGTCCCTTTAATTCGGGGATACCGTCAAAGGCTTTTTGAGCGGCGCGGATCATCGTTTTATCGGCTATAAAACAGCTGGTTTGCATCTGCGGAATTTCCGTAGGCTTATAACCGAAGCCTGTCGCGTCCATGTCATGGTAAACGGCTTGCGTCGAAACCACGAAGTCCAGAACATCAAGACCCTTTCCGACGGCGCCGGCTATTCCTGTATTTATAATATGAGTTACATCGAATTTATAAATCATAGTGAGGGCGCAAAGCGCTGCGTTTACTTTGCCCACGCCGCTTTTTGCCACAACGACGGGAATTTCATCTATCAGGCCTTCAAAATACTCAGTGCCGCAGTATTTGACGGCGTTTATCCGCTTTGCTTTTTCATTCGGGGTCATAAGGTCTTTTAATAAAGAAATTTCCACTTCCATGGCGCCTATAATACCTATCTTTTTCATTTTATCTCCTGTGAAAATTTTAACGATCGGTGCAACAATTGCGGAAATCCTGCCGATCGGCGTAGCATATACTTAATTTACCAAATTTTTGTTTCAAACCGCAAAAAAACGCATTATATGCGAAAAATTCACACAATTGCGATTGACATAATTTTTATAATTATATATATTACTCTTACCAGCAACAAACAACTTGAAGAGCCGCATTCTTCCTCCTTTTTGCGGCTCTTTTTTTATGCCCCCGCAAGTACTTTATGGTTCAATTTCGAGCTTTTAAAGTGCGATGCTCAAAGCAAGAACCCGTCTGTTTTTTTATTGTCAAATTCAGTATATTTATATCACATTCAGAACACAATAAAAAGATTTGTGTATTACAAAATGCATGGAGCGACACAATGATAACATATGCGGATAAAATACCTTATAAGGATTTAGGCGGCGGAATAACGCGCAAGGTTGTTACGTATTCGGAAAATCTCATGCTGTGCGAACTTACATTTAAAAAAGGTGCCGTCGGAGCGCTTCACAAACACGTTCACGAACAAATAGGATATGTCGTTTCAGGCTCGTTTGAAGTTGAAGAAGCCGGCGCGGGTAAAAAAATTATAAAAGCCGGAGACGCTTATCAAATCGCGCCGAATGTAGAGCACGGAGTAGTCGCGCTGGAAGATTCCGTCTTGTTGGATATATTTAATCCGATGAGAAAAGATTTTGTTTAAAGACGGCTGAAACCTGATATGGCGCCGGATGTGCGGCAAAGCGGCTTTTCGTCATGCGGCGGATTCGCCGAGCCGTTGACGCATCGGCGGCTCGGCCGGACGCTGGGCAAGGCAACCTCTCGCCGCATAGGACGTATTCGGCTGGTCTTAGCAGTACGTTTGCCGCGCATTCGATGCAGCGGGTACTCGCCGCAAACGATAGGCGGGGGTAAAAGCTCTAAATCGAATGAGTTATGGATTAAATATGGATATGGAACAAACAAATAAAAATTTAAAAGCCCCCGAGTGGGATCTGAAAAGCATTTATCCTTCATTGAAGAGCAAAGAATATAAAGACGCTCTTAGGGATTATGAAAAGGGAATGGACGAAATCGATTCGCTGTTTAACTCCGCAAATACGCTTTCGGAAAAGAGCAAAGACAATTTTGACTTTCCTTTGTGGCTCAGCATGTATATCTCTTGCGCCGACAAGACGGGGGCTCTTGAAGAATCGCTTGCCGCTTACGCTTACATAATTTATTCCGTCGATACCGTGAATAAGGAATATCTTGACAACCTGTCCCGCATGGAAGAATTACAGCTCAGGTCAAAAAAACAGGAACTCATATTCCGTTCGGTGTTAAAGAAAAACATGGGACGCCTTCCGGAATTTTACAGACGCTACCCCGAATTTTCCGACTATGAATTTTTTATAAATGAAGAGCTTGACGAGCTGTCTCACCAGATGAGCGACGATGAAGAAAACCTGGCTTCGGATTTGCAGCGCACCGGAGGAGACGCGTGGGCGCGGCTTCACGAGCAGCTTATTTCAACTTTGAAAGACAGGGAAACCGGCAAAACCTTTAACGAATTGAGAAGCGGCGCATATTCGCCTGAAGCGAAGACGAGGAAAGATTCCTATGAAAAAGAGCTTTTTCTGCTTGAACAAAACAGAATCGCTTTTGCCGCGGCGCTCAATAATCTGAAAGGCGAAACCGTTTGTCTGAATAAGCGCCGCGCTTGGGAAAACGCCGTCGACCGCTCGCTTTTTTCGGCCAGAATGAGCAAAAAAACTCTTGCTTCCCTGATCGGCGTTATAGAAGAAAGTCTTCCCATGTGGCGCAGATACATGCGTTTTAAAGCCGAAATTCTGTACAATTCCGGCGCCGCCTCAAGAGGTAAACAAAAAGGGCTTTCTTTTTTCGACATGTTCGCTCCTATTCCCGTTCCTGCCGGAAGCGACGCTTCCGATTCGGTTTTTGACCGCGTGTGGACGTTTGAAGAAGCTAAAAAATATATAATCAAGGAATTTAATTCTTTCAGCAAGGACATGGGCGGCTTTGCTGAAAAAGCCTTTGAAAACAACTGGATCGACGCTTCCGTCCGAAGCGGAAAGGTCGGCGGCGCTTATTGCCAGGATTTTCCGGCGCAAAAAGAATCGCGTGTTTTATCCAACTTTACGGGGTCATTTTCGGACGTCATAACCCTTGTTCACGAACTGGGGCACGCATACCACCATTCGTGCGTAACCGAAAATCCTTATTTGCTTTCATCTTATCCCATGACTTTGGCGGAAACCGCCAGCACCTTCGCCGAAACCATTGTAAAACAGGACGTCGCTCCTTCGGCAAAGGGAGCGGACAAAATCCGGCTTCTTGAGTTCGACTTGCAGGATTCGTGTCAAATTTTAGTCGACATTCTAAGCCGCTATTATTTTGAACAGAGCGTATTTGAAAAACGCGCTTCCGAAGAACTTACCGCCGATGATTTTTGCGCTCTCATGAGAGACGCTCAGGAACGCTCGTACGGCGAAGGTCTTAATGAAAACCGGCACGAGTATATGTGGGCGGTAAAAACACATTATTACAGCACTTCTTTGGATTTCTATAACTTTCCTTATGCCTTCGGGCAGCTGTTCGCTCTGGGACTCTATGCCCGCTACAAAAAAGAAGGCCCCGAATTTGCAAAAACTTACCGTCTTTTGCTTTCCGATACCGGAAAGATGAACTGCGAAGACTTATGTAAAAAAGCGGGCTTCGACATTACGGAAAAAGATTTTTGGCGCTCCGGCGTTTCAATCTACGAAAAAGAATTCAAAGAATTGGAAAGCCTTTTTGCCTCTAAAAAATAGACTATAGCGATAAAACCTGTTAAGCAGTAAAATTTTCGCGCCGCGGTAATATTTCTCTATTTGCTGAAAAAAAACCGCGAAAGTTGTGATTTACAGATTGAAATTTTCAGGCTGCGATTTTCAGCTGCAAAGTATTGCATGCTTAAACCTGCTTTGCTTTTTTTGTTCGTGCCTTTTTTTCGTTTACGACCAAATAGCGGATGCGGCATTCTACGATCGCAAAAAGAATCACAGGTATGATAAACCAGTAAAGCGGCCCTGAGTTTCCGGCGAAAAAATTATATAATCCGTGAAACACTACTGCAAAAATAAAGGACGTAATATCCGAAGCTTTTTTTCGGAACGACCAGATATATAGGCCTGAAAGCCCTGCGCAAAACGTGTGTATGATTACGGCCGTGAACATTCTTATCAATATAAGCTTGTACACTACGCCGATTCCGCCTGAAGATATTTTTTGCAGATAGACCAGCATGTAGATCACCGACTCAAAGCTGCCGAAAACAAGCCCGCATAAGACGGAACAGGCAAAAAACGCCGGTAATTTCAGCTTTTTATAAGGGAGCAGGAGCATAAAGATCATTTTAAGACTTTCTTCGATCAAACCGTTAAAGACAAGGGCCGTTATCAAAACCGTAAAAAACGTATGCGCCGTAAAGATGGGCAGGCTGAGAACAACATATTCCGTAAAGGCCGTAGGCAAAACCGCAAGCAGCCCGAGAAAAGAAGCCCAAAGCTCATGGCGGATTTTTAAAGAGGGAACAAGAACTGCGAATATGATAAAAATCGCGGCATACATTACAAAGCAAAGGGCGATCGGAGCCAAAACGTTCATAGCATCAGCATATCTCAACAAAAATTCTTTTGCAATTGAAAATTATCCGTGCATACCTTATGCTCTTGCTTAAGGGAAAAAACTTATGTTCTGCCTTACAAGATCCGTCGTTCTCATGGGAATAAAACACTGCGGAAAGTCTACTCAGGGGAAACTTCTTTCAAAATATTTTAACTGTCCTTTTTTCGATACCGACGATCAAATACTGAAAATCTGCGGCATGTCCGCAAGAAAAATATACTTGGAAAAGGGCGAAGACGAATTTAAAAAGGCGGAAACCCTCGCATGCAAAGCGATATGTGAGAATATCGTTTACCGCCCTGCCGTAATTGCGACGGGAGGAGGAATTTGCGACAACGATCCCGCTTTGGAAACGCTCGGCTCGTCAGGCGGCCTTTTCGTATTTTTAGATGTTACCGAAAAAACCGCTTCCGACAGGATCTTAAAAGAAGCGATTTTTGAAAACGGTAAAATAAAAAACATTCCCGCCTACATAGCAAAAAAAAATCCGCACACCGAAGAAGATGTGCGGATAATTTTCCATGATTTTTACAAGCGCAGGAACGATAGGTACGTGTCCCTTGCGGATCTTACGCTTTCGCCGTCTTCCTGCTCTGCAAACGAAAACACAAAAAAGCTCGTTTCCTTGCTACTCTCCGCAGGAGCCGCCGCACCCTCCGCAACTGCCTGAACATCCGGAACAGCCTCCGCCGCAGCCTGAAAGCGGTTCCATGTCTTCATTTGTCGCGTCGCGGACGCTTACGACCCTTACGTCAAAATGAAGCTGCTTACCGGCTAGTTCATGGTTTGCGTCTATCGTGATTACGTCGTCCGTAACTTTTTTTACCGTTACTACGGAAGGTCCTCCGGGGCTTGAAGCCTGAAACTTCATTCCCTCTTTGATTTCCGTTCCTTCATCGAAATTCTTTCGTGGAACTTCTATGAGCAGAGACTTGTCGTACTCTCCGTACCCGTCTTTAGGTTCGATCACGGCGCTAAAAGAATCGCCTTCGGATTTTCCTTCAAGAAGAGCCTCAAGGCCGGAAATAATCTTTCCCGTGCCGTGAACATATTCAAGAGGGCTTGAGTCTTTTGACGAATCTATAACGGCGCCCGTTTCGTCTTTTAAAGTATAATCGATGCTGACAACTTTATTTTTTGCTACTGTCATTTTAAAATTCCTGTACGACTTCCTGTACTTCAGGAACGGCATCTTTTAAAAATTCCTCAATTCCCATTTTTAAAGTCATGGTGGACATGGGGCAGGAGCCGCAGGCGCCTACCAAACGTATGTGCACGCGGTTTTCATCATCGAGCGACAAATATTCCATATCGCCGCCTTCAGACTGCAGGTAGGGACGAAATTTATCTAACGCTTCCTTTACGGATTTTTCAAGCGGATTTTCTTTATTGTTTTCCATAATGCCTCCTATAAAACTTTTGCGGGCGCCTGCAGCGAAGCTTTAGGCCTGTTTCAATATCCGAAAAAGTTTTTAGCTGTGCGCTCTTTGCGCACTGTTTAACTCTTTACATTAATATATATAAATCTTTGCCGGAAGCATAGACGAAAAACGTTTTTTTACGAAAATATTTTCAAAGTCGCGGCGGAAGACCGGGCGGAACTCGTTTGCGGCGAGCAAATCAAATCCGCGCCGGCTCTTATGCGTCGCGGTCTTTGCGGGGGCGGCTTTTTGTACGTCGAGTTTTTATTTCATAATCTTACGGATCGTTTCACCCGGCGTAATATCGTAATAAAGCCACCCGTATATCGCCGCAGCAAAAACTATCTTTCGCCCGTATTCGCGCGTTTCCGAAAAAGGAATCGTCTCCAAAAAAAGATCCATCGGAAGCGTTTTTGAAATTTCCAATTCTTTTTTTGAATTCGACACCCATCGCCTGACACGCGATATTCCGCTGTTGTAGGCGAAGGCTGCAAGCAATATCGAAGAATCCAGCCTTCCTATAAGATTGCTGAGATAATAAGCGCCGAAGCGGACGCTTGTTTGAGGGTCCGTCAGGTCATATTCTTTGACTTTGAGATGATTTGCAATGTCCTGCCCCGTGCTCTGCATAAGCTGCGTTAATCCTACGGCGCCGGCGGAACTTCTTATGTCGGGATCGAAAAAGCTTTCGCTTCTTATAAGCGCATATAAAACTTCTTCATCCAAGGAGAATTCCTTACACGCGTCGAAAACCAAGTCGGAATAATTTTGCGGGTAAGCTTCTTTTAAATCTTTTTTTGATAGAATTCTATCGCTTTCGTTTACGGCGATCGAAGCTATGCGAAGGCTTTTGTATAGATTGCCCGGTATTTGTCCCGAGCATTTGTTTATAAAAGAGGAAACGGAAAGAAGGCAGTCCGTCCCCAGCGGTATTCTCTGTAAATAAAATTGTTCCCATGCCGAATATATCTTTTGAGGGAACCCGTAAGATGCATATCCCAGCAAAAGGTTTTCTGCGTCCTTGTCGGCGTCAAATGAATCTTTTCTTTTCGAAGAAAGCAATGCATTTTCCAGTTCCTGTCCTGAAAGGTTTAAGCGCTCCGCGGCCAAAAGTTTGTAATAAGAAATCGAACCGCCTTTCAGCGCGGCGCGAAAAAGTTTTTGAACGTCTTCTTCGGTTTTTTGATCCGCCGCAGATTCGATAAGTTTTGTTTCGATAAGGCGTGCGCTCAAATAAGCGTACTTTGCACAGACGTCCTCGTCGGCAACATCTTTGATTATCGTATAAACCTTGTAAAAATCACTGAGCTTGTGCCCCGAAAGCAATAAGACGGACATTGTATAAAAAAGGTCGGAAAAATATTCGGGATCGTTCCACTTTGTGCAGTAGGTCTCTAATCTCTGTATTGCCTTATCAGTTGAAATTCCAAGATCCAAATTTAAAAGATACCACAGAGCGTTATCGTATTGCTCCCCTGTTACGGAAGCTTCCATGGCTTTTAAGTACCGGTCTGAAGCGAGGGTATGATGACCGCCGGCTTTTTCATACAGGCGGGCGGCGTAAAACCATGCGTAAAAGGCCGTTTCCGAATCTCCTTTAGAAGCGGTCTGGGCTGCAATGCCGTCAAAAAGAGAGGCTTGGGCGGTAAAAGAGCCTATTTCGGATCCGAAAAGACAGGCCTTGCCCATGTCCGATATGAGCTGCCTTGTAAAGCGCGGATCTTCGGCGTTAGCGATTGTGTCTTTTATGAGCGAAGATATTTCATTAATCTGATTGTATGCGAACTGATAGTTCTGCGTAAAAACCGCCGCCCTAAAAATCAGTATGTTTTTTTTATTTTCGTCCGAAACGGCTAAAGGGTTTTCTTTAAAAAATCTGAAATGCTCCTGCGTATATTGCCGCAAGGCAAACCACTTGTATACGGTGTCTTCATAGCGGAGATCCTGTTTTTCTCTCATAGCGGAAAGCCGTTGAAAGGCAAGAACGTTGCTGCACGTTCTTATGTCAAGATCGTCGGTTACGGCAATGAGCTTGGAAAATTCCTTTCCTTCGTTTAATGACGAGGCAAGCAAAATAAGAGAGCGGTCGTCGGGGAATTTTTTTGCAAGATATTCACAGGAAGCGATACGCTCCTGTATGTTCCCGAACCTTGTCAATTCTTCAGCGCAGAGGCGGGCGGTATATTTGCTTCCCTCTTTTATTCCTTTTCTGAAAAAACGCTCCGCATTTTTTACGTCGTTTTTTTCAATGCTCTTAAGCCCCTGAAAATAATAAGAATCTTTTCCGTATTGTTTTTGCAGCTTCCCGCTCTCGGAACTGCAGGACAAAGTTGAAAAAATTAATGAAAAAACAAAAAACCCTACCGTTTTGCTTATGAGGCACGCCACAAGATTTTCCGGCCTTACTCTGCAGGAATTATTATGGTCGTTCCGGCAATGATGTGATCGGGATTTTTTATGCGGTTATAATTTGCGATCTTGCGGTACTTCCACGGGTTCCTGTAATATGCGTCCGAAATATCCCACAATGTGTCTCCCCACTTTATCTTGTATGAAATGTTTTTTTTGCTCTCAGGCTTCGCGGCCGGAACTGCGGGTACTACCTGAGGCGTGGGCGGCACTACTATTTCGTTTTCTTTTGCAGGGGAACGGGCGGGCGCGGGCTTTTCCGGCGGAGGTAAAGGCTGCTCTACGGCTACAGGCGCGATCTTGACGGCGTCTTTATTTGCTTTTTTTGTGCGAAGGTTTAATTTTGAAGGAACTACGAACAGGATCAAGACCGTAGCCGTTATGCAGATAACGGCGCAGATAAGACAGATTATTACGTGCCGTTTTGTCTTTTTTACATCTTCGCTGCTTACGCCCGAATCTTCATGAGTTTCCTTATCATAAAAATCGTCAAAGCTCAGTCCGTCTTCCGTCCTGCTTTGCCCGTCTTTGTCAAAATTTTCAGTCGAATTTATACCGTTCGTTTCGCCGGATTGATCGGATAGACTGCTCCGGTCGGCAAAATCGGGTTTGTCCGAGTCTTCATCAAAGTCGGGCAGATCAAAAAAATTATCGTCGTCGCTTTTTACCTTATCTGCTGCGGCAAGCAATCCGCCCTGTGTTTTTTCGGCCGCAGATTCCTGTTCCGTGCCGAAACTGTCTCCGAGATCAAAGTCAATGTCGGGAACTTCCGATTCCGGAACCAATTCAAAATTGGCCGGTTCTTCGCGTTCTTCAGGAGGACGGTTTACGAGATTTATGGATATGTTGCTCTTTTCTCCGGAGTCAGGATCGCTGATTTGGGCGGATAACTTATTGTTTTCATCCAGCGTTATGTCAAAGGACAGGGTAGGTTCCCCGTTGGGGCGTGCGGCAAGGTTGTTTATCTGCAGGGAGTCGACATATTCTGCGTCTTGCATGGTTTGGCTTTCAGACCGGTATAGGTCTACTTGAACAGTCTCCTGATTGTCCTTGACGGTTGTCAGCTCCATTCGTTTCTTTTGAGGTTTTCCTTCTTCAAGTATAGGATAAAAAGATCCGTCCGCAAGTTTTATGCCGATTGTTTTACTCATAACACACCCTCGTCTATAACATTCCGTTTTCTTTTATCGGCATAAAATGCATATTTCTGAAGTGTTTTGTTAAAGGCTTTTTTACCGGAAAATCACCGAGCGTTACTCTTTTTTTGCTGAGATTTTTATGGCGGATTTTGCCTGTGAATTTTCAGGCGAATTTCAACGCGGCTTCCAAGCCTTGCCGCAGTCGGCTGTGCGATTTGCATTTTTTAAATCAAGCGCTTATAATTTTGCCGTATGAGAATGAAAAATTCGGAACTTAAAACCGATTCATTTAGATATAAACGAAAAGTAAAAAAAGGCTCAAAAAAGATCATAAAAGTCCGCCGAAAAAGTAAAAAAATTCTTACGTACTTGTTGTTCGGCCGGATACTCGTCATATTATTTCTTCTTGCAATACAATTCCTTTTTTTGTTTTCAATAGGCCGCTTTTTAAACCCCATACTAAGCTATGTAGTAAACGGCGTCAATATATTAAGTTTCATATTCATGATATTCCTTGTGAATAATAATTCAAAGCCGGAATTTAAACTTGCATGGATGATACCCGTTGCGGTCATTCCCGTTTTCGGAGTTTTATTCTACATCTTTTTTAGGACAAATATCGGAGCCGTGGGATTGCGCAAAGCTCTGGAAACGACCACAAAAGAGATGAAAGATTCTCTGCAGCCCGATCCTGAAGTTCAGACAGTCGTAAAGCACACGCCTCTACTAAACGATACCGCCTGGTATCTGCAAAATTCCGGCGGATTTCCCGCCTATATGAATTTTACAGCATCCTATTTTCCCAGCGGAGAGGCCAATTACAGTGACATCATGACGGAATTGAAAACGGCAAAGCGTTTTGTCTTTATCGAATACTTTATAATCGGAATGGGAAAAATTTGGGATTCCATTCTTGAAATTCTCATAAAAAAAGCGAAACAAGGCGTTGAAATCAGGGTTATGTACGACGGAATAGGTTCAATGATGTTATTGCCTTCCGGTTATCCCGAGTATCTTGGTACCTTCGGCATAAAGGCAAAAGTTTTTGCGCCGTTGATCCCAATACTCTCAACGCATCAAAACAGCCGCGATCACCGAAAGATTTTTGTCATTGACGGGCGAGTAGGATATACGGGCGGAGTAAACATAGAAGACGAATACATGAACTTGCGCCATACCAGGTTCGCTTATTGGAAGGATACGGCAGTAAAGATAAGCGGACAGGCCGTAAAAACTCTTACGGCTCTGTTTCTTCAGACATGGAATTTAAATGAAAAAAAACCCGACGATTGGGATTTTTACACTAAAATGTCGGACACGCCCGATGTTGTTCCCCCTCTGTCGCTTTCCGGAACACTCGCTTCTTCCGTTTTATTACAACAGAATTTATCAAAGCTGGATGCAAAAACGCCGCCCGAGCGGACGGGCGGATTCGTAATTCCCTACGGCGACGACGGGGTAAACCTGGAAGACATTGCTGAAAACGTTTACTGCGATATTTTAAACAAAGCGCGCTGGTATGTTCACATTACAACTCCATACATGATATTGGACAACACGCTTGAAACCGCCTTAACCTTTGCCGTAAAACGCGGAGTTGAAGTATCGATTCTGGTTCCTGCAAAAGCCGATCACTTTGTTACCTTCTGCATAGGGCGAACGTTTATAAAGACTCTTATAGACAAGGGCGTCCGCGTCTACGAATACGTGCCCGGTTTTATACATGCAAAGATGTTCATTTCGGACGGAGACCGCGCAGTTATCGGAACGATCAACTTGGATTATCGGAGCCTGTTTCATCATTTTGAATGCGGCGTCTTTATTTACGGAAATCCCGTCATCCGCGACATGGAAGACGATTTTAAATTGACACAGAAAAACTGCCGTGAAATTACCTTGGAGGAATATAAAAAAATACCGGTCTATCAAAGAATGATAGGCCGGATCGCAAGAATGTTTTCGCCGCTTTTATAAATCCATTTTATAAATCAGCGCGCCGTTATTTTTCGTAAACGTACTCGCTCATATCTATCAGTTCGTTTACGATCGTGTCGAATTTCTTTGCTACATTGTAAGTTGTCGTTCTTATAAGATTTCCGTCTTCGTTATAGCGATAAAATTCCCTTTCTTCAGCGCCGGTGACAAAGTCGTATACTGCAGTTTCCGTGACCGTTCCTTTTTCGTCAAAACGGTACTGGATTCTTTTCGTCGCTTTGCCGAAGCCGTCAGTGCTGTTGACTTCCGCTAGCCTTCCTTCGTCGTTATAAGTGTATTTTTGTTTTTGATCCAGAGCGCCGTCGGCAAAATATTGATTTGTTTCTATCTTTCTGCCGGAAGAATCGAATTTATGGATGTTTTTCCAAATGAGCTGTCCGTTTACATTGTATGACGATTCTTCACACTGGGTTTTATCGTCGGAATATTTTGTAATCGTTCTTCCGGAAAGCGTGTCGTTTTTGTTGAATTCCGATTCGTCTATGACAAGACCGTCGTCGTTGTATGTAAACGATATGCGCCACTCTGTAATATTGGCCGCATCCGTGCTTATCTTTGAAGCGACGAGGCCTTTTTCGTTGTATGAGTTTGTGATTTTGCTTAAAAGAATTCCCGCCGCAGTAATTTCCGAAACTTCGGTTTCTCTTCCCTGATCGTCAAATTTATAAGTGTATCTTATGTCCGGCGTGCGAAAATAATCGCCGAATTTTTGCGTTATCACATAATTTGTCTTTGTATACGACTTCACGTTTCCGTTTATTTTAAAAGACGGCGGATCGGCAAAAATTCCCGCCGGAATTATAGATGATAAAAATAAAGCTAAAAAACAGATCTTTTTCATAGAAACCTCCAAAATAAAAATATTCCATATATCGAATTTAAATAAAATCTTGCAGTTACTACTATCGGCCGGTTTCTCTTGAGGCTTTACTTTTTATTTTGAGAAATGTTTTCAGCTGCGCTATTTTAGTCTGCATATTGAAACAGAACATCCAGTCCGTTTTTCTTAAGTGCTATAAGCTGTCTTGCAAGCGTAATCCGCAATCTATGATAATATTTGTGTCTGCCAAAATCATATTAAACTTGTCTCGCGTAATTCTGTAACTGAATTTTTATCAAGGTGAATTTTCCCGGCTAATGCAAAAAAGGCTTGTTTGTTTTTGGATTTTATTTGCTCTGCATGATTTTCCATGAAATCACCTTGCTCCGCTTCAAGCAGTTTGATAAAAGTCGAAACCGGCGCTAATAGCGATTCGGGCAGCATTTTTACTTGTTCAATCACTGTTTCGTAAGACATAGGGAGACCTCCTGTGTTTTAAGTTATCAACAACCGTTCATTTTAACGATGCAATCTGATCATTGCCTATTTGCAAGGGAATAGGAGGTATTGAATCCAAGTCATTGGGATAGCAATAATTGGGTGTTACGGGATTAGTCGCAATAACTTTTTTTAGTTCATCAATTGAGCTTACTCCAAATAATGGGAGTATTTTCTCGCAGTATTCCTTTGAAGATAGTCTAACCCATATATTTTCGGGATTATCTGCATAAATATACGATAAAGCGAACCAATGTTTTTCATGGTAGGTTTGGTTTAATGCAAAAGACATTTGGGTTAGAAATATATCTGTTTCTGCAAAAGATTTTTTTGTTATAATCGGTTCCTTAACTCTGGAAACCATTATATTCGCAGTTTTTGAGACTAAGTCCTCTTCTTTATATCGATAAGTATCATCAACTATTGTTGGATAACATCTAAACTTGACAAAAGAGCATGGTTTTATATTGCTCGCTGGTGAAAGTTCTCTTTGTAAATAATACGTATGCGTTAATATATCGTGAAGTAATGAATATTTTTCATAGTGTCTTAGATATGCAATCGTGCATACAAATAATTCCCAGATAAATATTGTGTAATGATAAAAATAATACTTAAACCGTGAATGAACGTTTTTATCAACCAGCATTAATTCGTTATATGTTGTTTCAAAGAAATTATAGATAAACGATGCAACATCTCTTTCAGATGATATAACTTCTTTAAGGAAATCTAAATAAATATCACGTAACGGTTTCATTGCATCTATCTTTGAAACAATCTCAGAAGCTATAAAATCTTTATCTGAATTTGCGGTATCGATTTTAAATTCCTTTACTTTTGCTGTAAAATTTTTGGGAAAATCAGAAAGAACAGCATTTTTTTTCAAGTCAGTATTTTCAGTCTTTAAAATAGAAATTCCGCTCCGCAGCGAAACTATATCTACCGAATTATTCTTTAAGTATTCAGGCTTCGAACCGAGTTTCGGCTTTGATATAAGCGGTTCATCATAAATATGCCGTATAAGTTTTTCATATTCATTTTCATAATTATTTTCATCAGAAAAATCAAAGTAAATCCTCGTCTTTATATAAACGGGAACAGTAGGACTTGAATCTTCATTTTTTCCTAAAATGAGCGGTAAAAATTTTTCTTGTTTAAACTTTCCATATAATTCTGACGATATAATTACTGTTTCATCACCGACCCCTCCAGTTCTATCGTTGGCTTTTTCTGTATATGTTTTATCACATACAATTAAAACAAAATCGATTGTTTTATCTGTAACCATAGATTCCATAAATTTATATTTATCATTTCCGGGCTTCAAATTCCAAAAATCGACGATTGTATCAATTCCGTCATTTACTAATCTTTGAGCAAGTTTTACCACCTCCTTTTGCACAGTCCAAGAGTATGATATAAAAACTTTAGGATGATTTTCCATAGATATAGTTATTGCTCCCTATTTTTCACTATTGTTATTTTTAAAATTTCCTTCGTTATGCAGCGCAATATCTTCGGCAAGTATCGTGCGCCATTTTTCGATCATATTCAAAATGTCGTCGTCAACGGTTGCCGTTCCCCGCTTATCCTTCGTCCCTTCGTAATAGGTATCGAAGGTGCCGAGATCGACGGCATCCCAGCTGATTTTATCGTATAACTCTTCAAATTTTTCGACGAGTTTATCGCAGGTCAGATACTCAATACGGGCGGTCGCAGCAGTGTCTTTTTCGCTCGGCTTAATCCGCGTATCGTAAATTGCCAATTCCTGAAAATCCGTCAGCACTGCAATCGGCATCTTCGACGTATACGCATACCGCCGCACTTGCAGCGCCGGTTCGGGATTCGTTTTAAGATCGATGCTCGGCTGCTTTGCTTCAACATACATCTTCCGCTCGCCCCCGTAGCAGAGCGTGTAGTCGGGATGCTTTACCTGACCGTTCATCACTACGCGGTCTTCGGTAATTACTTCCTGCCTGTCATGCCGCGCACCCTTTTCGTTTTTGACATCCCATTTTAGGCATTCAAGCAGCGGATCGATAAATTTATTACGCACTTCGCTTTCCACAAAATCTTTGGAAAGATAAAACGCCTCGTTCGCCTTAAACTGCTTTACCAGCTGCGCCACGCGCTCCTTGCGTTCAGCCGGTGTCATATCTTTTGCCTTAATGGACATCGTCTACCCCTATTCCGCTTTCGTACCTGAATATACTATATGTATTATATCACACCTGTACGGGCTTCATAAGAACAGTTTGTTTTCTGTATAGACGTTATTCTCGATTTTGTCCTCGGTGTGAAACACATGTCTTGCAAAGGTGTTGAGATCATGCTGTTATTGCAATATTGCCGCCGGACAATTCGCGCAAAGCGGCATCGTATTCATCCATATATCGGCACAGTGTGGTTCAGGCGGAAAAGCGCTTGCGCATTATGCTTTGTGTTTTCAAAGGCTTTTTCATTAAAATTTCGCGAATCGACGATTTCTTCTTTGCAATCCATAGGGTTCTCCTTATTTGATTTATAATGTGTAATTATTTTGGGCGTTCCGGTTTCCGCGTCCGCGTAAACCGTCGGGCTTTACGGGGTTCCACTAACGCTCCATTCCTTCGGAACAGCTGCGCTGCCCCTTCAATCCCTAACGCTGATTATCAATTACCCATGTAACGTGGTAAAGAGAGCGGCGCATATAAAATTTAAGGAAACACCTCTCACAAAAGGATCGTCCTCAAACCGGAGCTTTCTCCAACGAGAGGGTGATCGCTTTAGTTCAATCGGTCGGTCTTAGCGGTTACTGTGTAATGAGAGTGATAATGTCTAATAAACGATCTGTATCATAATACTTACGGGTTTCTTTACACAGGGACTATGCATGGCTCATTGTAATCCGGAATGAGCGAATCATGTGTAATGAATGTTAGCTTGTCAGTTTTTGCTTGTGAAAGTAAAAGTTTATCAAACGGGTCATGATGTTCCGGCACATCTACAGGACGTTGCAGCGTATCGACAGCAAGAATATGCCTCTGCTCTATCGGATATTCTAAAAACCCCTGACTTTCGCACAATTCTACAAATCGTTTAGGTGATAGGCTCATCTGCTCCGGCTTTCGTGAATGTTTTATACTGATTTCCCATACGGACACAAGAGAAAAATAAATTTCATTCTCCTCGTTTTCTATAATGGCACGCGCCTTTGTTGAAAGCTGTTCATCTCCCGTTAGAAACCAAATCAAAATGTGAGTGTCGCAGAGTATCTTCATCACACGGTTCCAAAAAGTTTTGCAATTTCGTCATTATCCTCATCAAAATTTCTCGGATAAGAAAATTCTCCTTTTGCAATACCGAAGCAGCGTTTTATTTTTTTAGTCTGTGAATGAACCGTTTCAATTACTTTTGTATTTTTTAGATTATCTGCAATCATAGAGAGAAGTTGAATTTTCTGTTCATAAGGCATTTCTAAAACCAGAGTTTCTATTTGAGCATATTTTTCATAGGACATTGGCAACCCTCCACATAATTTTAGTGGAAACCTCGAAAAATTCAACCACGTTTTTAGAGATGCTCTATTATAACATAAGCCTTTATTTTTATGCTAGTTTACGCATTGCCTCACGTAAAATCTAACCGAAAAAAAAGCGGTGAATCACGTAAAAATCTAACCCAAATCTGAGTCACAATAGAAGCCCGAAGGAAGGGCAAAATGGGGTTAGACATGAAAACGAAACAGAAATTAACCGAAGAAACGGCAAAACGCTACTGTACGGCAAGCAAAAAGCACAAGACGAAAATCATCGATGAGTTCATTGCGACCACCGGCTACAACCGAAAGTATGCCATCCACATTTTGAAAAACACGGCGTACATAAAAATAACACACTTTAACAACGTTGAAAAAAAGAGCGTGCAGGTCATTACGAAAGTACGCAAAAAGCGGCGCTATGAAAAATACTACTGTCAAGACGTACAACAGGAAGTTATTCGCCTGTGGATTTTATCGATGTATCTGTGTGCAAAACGCCTTGTTCCGTTCATCCGCGACAACATCGACTACTTTGCTCAAAAGGCAGGCTATGATGAACAACTCAAGCTTAAACTAAGCGCCATATCAAGCGCAACGGTCGCAAGGATTCTCAAGCCGGAAATCCCAAAACATTCAATCCGCGGTATTTCGACCACACGTCCTGCAAAAAATCTGAATAAGCTTATTCCCATACGCACCTATTTCAATTGGGACGAGAAAAAACCAGGCTTTTTTGAAGCCGACACGGTCGCTCATTGCGGTATGAGGAGCGAAGGTCAGTATGTTTGTACGCTCACACTCACCGACGTGCATTCAGGATGGACGGAAAACAGAGCTCTTTTGAACAAAGCCCAACGCTGGACAAAAGAAGCGGTCGATGATGTAAAAGAAAAATTACCGTTTAAGATGAAAGGCATCGACAGTGATAACGGAGGTGAGTTCAAAAATACTCAGCTGTTGCAATGGTGCCAAGAGCATAAGGTTGTATTTACCAGAGGTAGAGAATACAAAAAGAATGACAATTGCTTTGTCGAGCAGAAAAATGACAGTGTGGTACGAAGAATTGTCGGCTATTACCGCTTTGAAGGAGAAGAAACACGAGAAGTCATGGCAGAACTGTATGAATACTATAACAAGCTCGTCAACTTTTTTTTCCCTTCGATGAAGATTATCGCTAAGGCACGAATAGACGCAAAGGTTATAAAAAAATATGATACTGCTAAGACTCCTTACCGAAGGCTTATGGAAAGCAAGGAACTGAGCCCTGCTGAAAAAGAGGAACTGAGACGGAGAATGGTCAACTTGGATTTGCAACTGCTGCTTGAGAAAACACAACAGCTCCAAAGTACGCTTATCTCTATGGCTGTCCCTTGGTCAAAATAGCTACGGTTAGATTTTTACTTGAGGAACCTAAATCATTTGGGTTAGATTTTTATTTGAGGAAATACGGTTTATCGTTTATTCGTGTATTCCGAGAGGAGAGTTTAATGCCAGAAGTTTTACGTCTCCGCTCCATGCCGTAACAAAGAGTATTAAAGCCGAATGAAACCACTTCTGTTTGGAACCACCGGCATCCGTACCGGATCGCACATACAATGCAAAGCATTGGGCATTGTACCCTGACCTTTCAAGATAAAACTAATCAGTTAATGCGCCCTGATGGAATCAAGCTTAGTAAACAGTTCTTCAATCTTGGCAACGATTCGATGTTGTTCGGCGAGCGGTGGGAGGGGGATGAATTTTTCCCTTCTGAATAAATTTAATGGAATAAAAGGTTGCATTTCTCCCTTAGCTATTTTTTTTAAGTTTTCTTGAATCCACAATAAAAAGAATAATACAAATTTCATATACGTATATTTCTTTTCATAATTCCAACAGATAAGGGAAAAATTATTACAAAAAAATTCTGTGCCTATCAATAGAGAAACTGCTAAAAGTCTTTATCCGTAAAGCTTTGAAAGCCTCGTCGTTGTCTTATTGATTAAAATGGAATACGGCAGTCCAATAAAAGGCAGCAACAGTAGAAGATGATCGTTCATTTCGGCACTCAAAATCAATTAAGTTTTAAATGTAAGATGACCGTTCTTCCGCCGTCGTCGCACACTTTCATCGCTATGCGGGTATACAGCTTCAGTTTACGCTTCAACATTTTTCGTGCGGCGGTATAAAACGTGCGCCTTTCGATTAGCTCCATACCGCATTTTTTTGCAAAGACGGAACAGTCGTTTACGTAAAAATACATATGCGCCGAAGCGTTGCCTGTCTTTTGTACGTACTTATTCGCGTATTTTATGCCGATTTCATTCGTCGCATCAAAAATCAATTCTCCGGCGGGGAAGCGTTTTTTTATGTCCGACAAAAACGACAAAATTTTTTCTTCACGGAAATATTGAAACACGCCTGAAACAACCAGCAAAGACGGAAGGGCGGCGTCTATGTTTTCTGCCCATCTCAGCGTAAAAAGGTCGGCTCCTATGAGAGTCTCGTTTTCTTTTTTGCCCAAGATATTTTTGCGCAGTTCGATAACTTCAGGCAAATCTATTTCGTAAAAAATTGCGCCGTCCGTATATGTGACAGGTGTATGTGTCCTTGCGGTATGTTTGCCGGCTCCCTGTACAGTTGCCTCTTGTAAGTTGTCTGCTTGTATGATGTTTGCCTGCGTCCCGGTTGTCTGCACACTTTCTGCTTGCAGCCGAAATGCCGCAGTTTCAAGTCCCGCGCCCAGATTAATGATGTTGCATTTTTCATGCGCGGCAATAAAGTTTTTCGTTATCTCGTCAAAATTGTGATAGCGGGCTACGGAAGCCAGCATAGTGTATTCGGAAGATGATTTCCAAATCCGCTCAAGCGTTTCTTTGGGTATTTTTTCTTCCAGTGACAAAGCCGTTTCGTCATAAAAATATTCCGGAAAACGTTTGGACGCATAAATCCGCGCCGCCATAGGTATAAGCATTGTATCGGCCACACCGCTAAATTCGCTCATAGTTATCCTCCCGATAAAGGTTATTCTAAAAGTCCGTTTAATTCTATCTTTCAGACAGATATTTTTCGGCTTCCAAAGCGGTTAATTTTCGTACTTCCGTATTGGGAAATTCAGCGTATTCCTTTACGGAAAAAACCGGCTTTTCTTCTTTGCAGCTTTTATCGGGATTTTTCTTTAGATATAAAAGCAAGTCGTCCTTTCCTGATAAAATCTTGTACGAAATTTTACTTTTTGTATTTTTTATTTCATAGACGCCGCAGCAATTTTTCACCGTATAATCCGCCGTCCTTAAATACAGCTTTGCGATTTCCAATGTTCTAAAAGGAAAATTCCACCTTTGCAGGCCTCGTTCCGTATGTTCTATGCAAATACATCTTCCGCAGGAACCGCATATGTACTGAGTATGATTTTTTAAACATTCCGCGGCATTAAGCAAGGGAGTCGCTCTGTTTTGTTCGGAATAACATTCTTTGCATATCATGTTTTTACGCCTGTGGGATATAGTCGGCATTTCCGCCAAGGGAATAATTCGCTGCGCTTTCCATACGATAACAATACCGCGAACGCGCCCGTCAGTCAAATTCGCGAGAAGACATGCGCCGTGTACACAGGACGAACGCGCGCCAAAGACGCGCCTGCAGCGGCGGACGCACAAATCGATAAATGCGAGCACGCACTTTACGGCGGCGTTTACGGCTCAGAAAAAATGGAGTACAATTATTTTAAGAAAGCGCCGCGCTTTTACAGGAGCGGCAAAATAATTCTTAAAACGGGAGTTTGCTATGGCGATAATCGGCGCGTTTATGGTTCCGCATCCTCCGCTAATCGTGCATGAAGTGGGGCGCGGCAGGGAAGATGAAATTGCTGCGACGGTAGCCGCATATGTGCAGGTTGCAAAAAAGATCGCGAGTCTAAAGCCCGAAACGATCGTCGTCACGTCTCCACATGCAACTCTCTACCGTGATTACTTTCACATATCGCCGGGAACCGAAGCGGTCGGAGATTTTTCCGAGTTCGGCGCGCCTGAAGTGCGATTTCACCTTTTTTACGATACGGTGCTTGTTAAAGCTGTCTGCAGCGAAGCCGACGCGGCAAAGATTGCAGCGGGTACGAAAGCGGAAAAGCATGCGCCGCTCGACCACGGTACGGCGGTGCCGCTGTATTTTATCAATAAGTATTACACAGATTATAAGCTCGTGCGCATCGGTCTTTCGGGGCAGTCGTACAAAGCGCATTATGCGCTCGGCGAGTGCATCCGTCGGGCTGCGGAAAAAACGGGGAAAAGAGTTGTCGTCGTTGCAAGCGGAGATCTGTCTCACGTGCTAAAAGAGGACGGGCCCTACGGATTTCGCGCGGAAGGCCCCGTATACGATGAGCGTATCATGAACGTTATGGGAAACGCAGATTTCGGAAAGCTACTTTCGGCCAGCTTGTTCAGCCCTGATTTTTGTGAAAACGCTGCGGAGTGCGGTCATCGTTCGTTTATCATTATGGCGGGAAGCCTCGACCGCACGGCAGTCCGCGCGGAAAGGCTTTCCTACGAAGGGCCTTTCGGCGTGGGCTACGGGATTTGTATCTATGGCGTGACGGGGAGTGACGAAGCGCGCAATTTTTTGGAGCGGTACGAAGAAAACGAACGGCGAGCTTTTGATGAACGGAAAAAAAGCGAAGACGAATATGTCCGCCTTGCAAGGCTCGCGGTCGAAACTTACGTTCGGACGAAGGGCTATCTTCGCATCGAAGGCGGCGCGGCAGTGGGTTCAAGCATCCCCGGACAGATGAAACTTTCGGGCGATTTGCTCGACAATCGCGCGGGAGTTTTTGTATCGCTGAAAAAAGACGGTATGCTCCGCGGCTGTATCGGAACGATCGCCCCTGTGTGCGCAAACATCGCCGAAGAGATCGCGCACAATGCGGTAAGCGCCGCCGCTTTCGATCCGCGGTTTTCCGAAGTGGAGGAAGACGAACTTTCATCTCTCGTATACAGCGTTGATGTTCTCTCGAGCCCTGAAAAAATTTCGTCGAAAACCGAGCTCGACGTAAAGCGCTACGGCGTCATCGTGACGAAGGGAAGCAGGCGAGGCTTACTTTTGCCGAACCTCGAAACGGTAAACACAATTGACGAGCAAATAGAAATTGCGTGCAAAAAAGCCGGCATCGATATGAGCGAAAACCCCGAGCTTGAGCGCTTTGAAGTTGTGCGCCATTATTGATTTCGGGATACTGTGATGAAGGACGACGTAAGCGTGGAAAGCGCTGAGTCAAAAGCGACAGCCGTGTGCGATACGTGCTTTTACCGCTGCTCGATCGCCGATGGCCGAACTGGAAAATGCCGCGCCCGAATGAACAGGGGCGGAAAAATCGTCCCGCTCAATTACGGACGGCTCACAGCATTAGCCCTCGATCCTATCGAAAAAAAGCCGCTCTATCGATTTTTTCCCGGAAGCGTGATTTTGTCGGCGGGAAGTTGGGGCTGCAATATGCGCTGCCCGTTTTGCCAAAATGCGGAGATTTCACAGAGCGGCGGCGGCATCGAAACGGTGTATGTTTCACCCGAGGCTCTTGCTGAAAAAGCTTTATCGCTTATCCCCTGCGGCAATATCGGCGTCGCCTACACGTACAACGAACCGCTTGTGTCGTGGGAATACGTGCGCGATGCGTCGCGCTGTGTACACTCTCTCGGCATGAAAAACGTAGTTGTTACAAACGGCTGCGTCAGCGCCGATGTGATAGAAGAAGTGCTGCCTTACGTCGATGCGATGAACATCGATTTAAAAGGATTTACGCGCGAGTGGTACAGGGCGTTAGGCGGTGATTTTGATGCCGTCAAAGATACGATTGTTCGCTCGGCGAAGCGGACACATGTTGAGCTCACTACGCTCATCGTCCCCGGTAAAAACGACGGAGAAGAGGAGATCCGTTCCCTTGCACAGTGGGTTTCGAAAATCGATAAAGCTATGCCGCTGCACATTACGCGCTTTTTTCCGCACTGGCGCATGAAGAATGCGGATGCGACGCCTGTCGATACGGTATACCGCTCTGTTTCGATCGCGCGGGAATACCTCGAATACGTGTACCCCGGCAACTGCTGAGCGCAATGCTTTTTCGGTAAAACTCGTATAGCTTAATTGAAGAAAAATATTTTCACAACAAAACACACGGCTGCAAATAAAACGGCAGACTGCGGACTCGCCGCAACCGACCCCTTGCGTCTAGGTACCGCGCCGTTTTACAGCTTAACCCTGATTTAAAAACCGAAACCGGCAGTAAAACTTACTACCGGTTATTAGGAGGACAAAGAGTTCAATATAGACGGGAAGATTGATGATATTGTCTGGATATCAAAGCGGAACTTTCCTTTGCCCATATATATATTACACCCGATGTTTAAAAATTTCAAATTCGGATTAATTATTCATTAAAATGCGCCGCTGCAGAAAAATCTGCGCTTTTGAGGGCGGCGCCTTAGCGCGCATGAGCGCACAATTCGCAACGTTTAGGCTTTGCCGTTTTGCACTATCAAATGACTTAAAACACATTATTGTAGTATACTCTCTATATGCAAGACGGTTCGTGCCTTATATCCATAAAAAATTGCCGCATACAAGACCGCGGAAAAGTCCTCGTTCAAAATCTAAGCTGGACTATGAAAAGCGGCGAGGCGTGGCTTGTGACGGGTCCCGGCGGCGAAGGAAAAGAAGCGTTTTTAAAGGCGCTTTCGGAAAACGGTATGTCCGGCGGTGCATCTTGCGAACCGAATGATGACGGCTCTTATTATAAAAACGTTTTCTCTTCTTCCGTAGAGACCGTTTCGCTGGAAAGAGCCGCCGCGCTCATCGAAGAAGAGCGTAAAAACGACGACAGCGAATTTTCGCCGGACGGCGTAGACGCGGGCAGAACAGGGCGCATTTTTCTTGCGGAGGCGATTTTTTCACGCAGTGTAAAGAAAAACGAAATCCTTCCTGAAAATATAAAATGCCTTGAAAACAACCGGTATGTAAAACTCTGCGGAATTGAGGATATTCTGGACAGAGGATTAAAATACATGTCCACCGGCGAAATAAGGCGCACTCTTTTGTGCCGCTCTCTTTTGTCCGAAAAAAAACTGCTCATCCTAAGCAACCCGTTCGCCGGCCTGGATTCTGAAAGCCGCAGCGTTTTGTTTAAGTTTTTTGACGAAACGGTAAAAGAACGGTCTTCCCGCATCGACGACACTTTGCCTTATATAATTTTATCGTCGGACAGATATTCCGAAATTCCCGGCGCGATAAATGATGTGATCGAATTTACCGGAGCAAAGATAAGTTTTTGCGGATCGAAAAACGATTACGAGAATTTGCTTTTTAAGCGCGAAAAAGAAAATAATTCCGAACTTAAAAGCCGTAAAAAAACATTTATAGCCGAAGTTTCTATGTTAAACGATGAGTCTTTTAAAACGCGGTCTTTATGTCAAACGGCCGGCAATGCAGACAAGGCGTCACGGGCAGAGCGCAAGATCCTAGTTGAAATGAAGCGCGTCAATGTGGCTTGGAGCGGTCATGTCGTTTTGGACGATCTTACATGGTCGCTTTACGAAGGCGAACACTGGCTCATAAGAGGCCCGAACGGCTCGGGGAAAACAACTTTTTTGGAGCTTATAACGGGCGACAATATGCAGGTTTTCTGCAACGACGTTTCCTTGTTCGGAAAGCGCCGCGGATCGGGAGAAACCGTTTGGGACATAAAATCCAAGTTGGGAATAGTGTCGTACAGAATGCACGTAGAATATCGGATGCTCGGCGGAACAGATCTGGAATCGGTAATCATTTCGGGCTTCCGCGATTCCATAGGTCTTTACGAACATAAAACCGACCTGGAAGTTATCACGGCTGAAAAATGGTTAAACTTAGGCGGTTTTTCCGGCAGAAAAAAAGAACTTTTCGGGAATTTAAGCTACGGAGAGCAGCGGGCGCTTTTAATACTGCGCGCAGCGGTTAAATGTCCTAAAATCCTTATTTTAGACGAACCCTGCCATGGACTTGACAAATCGTACAGAGAAAATATATTGAATTTGCTGGAAACCATAGCCGAAAGCGGAACCACGACATTGCTTCATGTAACTCATGACCCCTCTGAAGTTCTGCCTTGTGAAAAACACATCCTTGAGTTTCACCCCAAAGAAAGACCTATGTATAAGATTATCGATAATTCATAAAATAAATTGAACTGTGCGCAAAGTGCGTACGAATTGCATTTGGTCGAAAATTGAAATTTTGTTCGACTGTTGAATTTTATGGGAGCTTGAATGCAGGTTGTCTTTGATTTTATTAAACACAAAACATACGTTTTTTTGATCTTATTGCTGGCAGTTTTTGTAGGCGTTTTTGCAGGATTGGTGTGCGCAGTTTTCGGGAGAGGGCTTTTGTTCCTTGATGCGCTTCGCGTATCGCACCCGCTGTTTTTTATTCCGTTTTTGGGTATCGCAGGAATTCTTATAGTATCGGCTTATAAAAGTTGGGGCGGGTCCAGCGCTGAAGGTGTTTCTTTGATTTTCGAAGTGGGATACGGCGAAAAGCCTTCCGTCCCTAAAAGGATCATACCGTTTATCATCGTATCTACGTGGATTTCCAACTTGTTCGGTGCGAGCGTAGGGCGAGAGGGGGTTGCCATACAGATCGGAGCGGCGCTGGGTTTTAGAGTAGGAAAAATTTTCCGCAACGACAGAATCGCCCGCATTTTATTGATAGCGGGAATTGCAGGCGGATTCGGAGGGCTTTTCAGAACTCCAATAGCCGCCGTGTTTTTTGCGCTTGAAGTGCTCGTAGCCGGGAGCCTCGCTTACGAAGCGTTTCTGCCTTCCCTTATTACCGCTTTTACGGCTTCTTTTGTCTCAGGTAAATTAGGAGTGCCGATGGAGACGATTTTAATGGACGCAGAAATATCGTTTACCGCAGGAAACATATTCCGCATAGTTATCGCCTCTCTCGCATTTTGTATGGTAGGCCGGATTTTTTCGACTGCGGACAAAAAAATGCGCCTTTTGCTGCAGAAAATTTTACCCAACGACTGTGTCAGGATTTTTATTGTCGGCTTAGCAATAAGTATAGCCTCCATAGCCTTATACCGAGGACGCTATTCGGGGCTCAGTCTCGGTATAACCCATTCGGTATTCCACGGCGGTAAAGTATACGCATGGGATTGGATCTTAAAAATTCTTTTTACAGTTATCTCTTTAAGCGCAGGATTTCAAAGCGGCGAAATTTCTCCCTTGCTCTGTATAGGATCTTCTTTCGGTTATGTGCTTGCAGGCATTGTAAAACTTCCGCCGGTTTTATGCGCGGCGCTGGGTTCCGCCTCCGTTTTAGGCAGCGCGACAAATACCTTTCTAGCCCCCATGTTTATCGGCTGCGAAGTTTTCGGCTTTAAATATCTTCCGTATTTTTTTATCACATGCGCAATAGCTTACGCCTGTAACGGAAACAATACGATTTACGGAAAACAACGGCTGTCTTCCATGCTTTAATAGAATATTTGATATATTCTTTGCGTTAGGATATGATGTTTAAAGTTTAGAGCTACGGGGTTAATATATGATTTTTTCACCGGTCGAAATTCAAGAAACGGTCAACATGTTCATGCGGCAAAAACTGGATATACGCTGTATAACGATGGGCATTTCGCTTCGCGATTGCGCCTGCTCAAGTGGAAAAGAAAGCCGCACGAAGGTATACGACAAAATCATGCGCCGCGCCGGAAATCTTGTAAAGGTAGGCGGGGAAATTGAAAAAGAATTCGGAATCCCTATTATAAACAAGCGTATTGCGGTTACGCCTATCTCTTTAATTGCGGAGCCCAGCGGAGAAAAAAGCTATGTGGAATGGGCCGTTACACTGGACAAAGCCGTAAAAGAACTTAACGTCGATCTCATAGGCGGTTTTTCCGCTTTGGTTCAAAAAGGGATTACACCCGGAGATCTTGCGCTCATAAATTCCATTCCGGAAGCTCTTGCCGTAACCGACAGGGTCTGTTCTTCGGTAAACCTCGGAACTACAAAGTCCGGCATAAATATGGACGCCGTAAAACTTATGGGCAATATAGTAAAGAATACTGCTGAACTCACAAAAGAAAAAGACGCCTACGGCTGCACAAAATTGGTAGTCTTTTGCAATGCGCCGGAAGACAATCCGTTTATGGCGGGGGCCTTTCACGGGCAGGGAGAAGGCGACGCCGTTCTTTCCGTCGGAGTTTCGGGCCCGGGTGTAATTTTAGCCGCCGCGCAAGAATATAAGGGCAAACCCATAGACGTTCTTGCAGACGGCATTAAAAAAACCGCCTTTAAGATCACGCGCATGGGGCAGCTTGTAGGAACCGAGGCCGCAAAACGGCTCGGCGTAAGTTTCGGCATTTTGGACGTTTCTTTAGCTCCGACGCCCGCCGTAGGCGATTCCGTAGCGCGTATTCTTGAAGAATGTGGGCTGGAAAGAGCCGGAGCTCCCGGAACTACGGCCGCGCTCGCGATGCTCACTGACATGGTAAAAAAAGGCGGCGTTATGGCAAGCACAAGCGTGGGCGGATTGAGCGGAGCCTTTATTCCCGTCTCCGAAGACGAAGGGATGATAAACGCCGTAAAAGATCATTCCATCACTATAGAAAAACTTGAAGCAATGACGACCGTTTGCTCCGTGGGCTTGGACATGATCGCTGTCCCCGGCGATACTAGCGCGGCGACGATAAGCGGTATAATGGCGGACGAGCTTGCGATCGGCATGGTCAACGGGAAAACCACGGCTGTAAGGATTATTCCCGTTCCCGGCAAAAAAGAAGGTGATTGGGCCGAATTCGGCGGTTTAATGGGAGGCGCGCCGATAATATCCGTAAACAGGTTTGGTTGCGAGGATTTTATAAATCGGGGAGGAAGAATACCCGCGCCAATTCATTCTTTCAGAAACTAGGGCTTAGCCGGCGTTTACAGCCTGATGTAATAAAAGCTATGATGAAAACACAAAAAGTTCCCGGATTTTATAAAAACTTTTTTTTAATCGCCGTTCCCATAACTCTGCAGCAGCTCATGCAGACCTTTGTAAATATGCTCGATACCATTATGGTAGGTCAGCTCGGCGCTGTGGAAATAGCTTCCGTAGGGCTGGGAAACCAAATATTTTTCATATTGAATATGATACTTTTCGGCATTGCAAGCGGAGGCTCCATATTCATAGCCCAGTATTGGGGAAAAAACGACGTACGCCGCATACGGCAGGTTTTGGGCATTATGCTCTCCGCTTCAGTCGCGGTTTCTTTGATCTTTACCCTTGCCACGCTGTTCATACCGGAAATTCTCATAGGTTTTTATTCAAAGGATCCCAAAGTAATCGAATGCGGAGCAAAATATCTTCGCGCCGTGGGGCTAAGCTATCCTGCGACGGCTATAAGTTTTGCATACCAGTTTTCATTTAGGAGCACGGAGCACGTGCGCTTACCTATGTTTTCAACGTTTGTTTCCGTTATCCTAAACGCATTTTTCAACCTGATTCTCATCTTCGGGCTGAATCTGTCTTTTTCAGGCGTACGCGTTTTTATTCCCGCCTTGGGCGTTTTGGGAGCGGCCGTCGCTACTTTTATTTCACGCAGCATCGAAATGACAATCATTTTATGCTATTCGTATTCAAAAAAATACGAACCCTGCGGAACGTTAAAGGAGCTTTTAAGCTTCGACCGCGCGTTTGTAGCGAAATTTATAAAAACCGCGCTCCCCGTGTTGTTCAATGAAACTTTGTGGGGCACGGGAATCACTTTTGAAAACGCTATCTTTGCGCGCATAGGCACAAAGGCAATTGCAGCCTTTAATATCACCGGGACTATCTCGCAGCTGTCATGGGTTTTTGTTATAGGCTTCGGCAGCGCCGCAGGAATCATAATAGGAAAACAGATAGGCGCCGGAAATGAAAAAAGCGCCCGCGCATACGCAAAGCACTTTGCCTTTTTCATACCGGCTGTAGGATTTGCGGTGGGCTGCCTTTTGTATCCGTTTTCTTTATTTTTGCCGTCCTTCTTTAAAGTGGAACCCGACATACTGCGGCAAGCCCAGTTAATGCTTTGGACGCTCATATGGTTTTATCCGTTTAATTCGTTTAATATGCTGTTCATAGTAGGTATTTGCAGATCCGGCGGGGACACAAGATATGCGGCGTTTCACGATCTGTTTTGGATGTGGGCGATCATAATACCGATGGGCTTTGTAACTGCTCTTGTCTTCCGCTGGCAGCCTTGGCAGGTATACGCATGCCTTTTGTGTGAAAATATATTTAAGTCAATTGCCGGAATAATCCGCGTGCGTTCGGGAAAATGGCTTAATAATGTAACAACATAGCGCTAAAATTATAGTTTTTTTATGTTATATATTCTATAATTATCATTGTGAGCATGGAAATAGTAAATAACGAACCGTATAACAAAGATTTTCTCCTTGCACGTATTTCTCTGGCCGTTCTTATTTTTTTTGCACATTACATATTCTTTATGCAGCTCAACGGCGCCGCCGCGCAGGAACTTTTAAATAACGGCCGAATACAGTTTGTTTTTTCATTTTTTTCCGCTTCAAGCCTGTTTCTCACATTCATATTCTGCTTTGTGATCTTAAACTTTAGATGCAGGGGTTTTGTCTTTATACAGATTTTAAACGGAATCCCATTTTTATTTGCGCTTGCAATATTGATTAAATATAACATATTCGTTCTTCCGGGAATTTTAAATCCTTTAGCTGCCGCCGTTTTTTTATTTTTCATTTATTACCGGCAAAGGAATTTACTCTGCCAGTTCAACAAGTCAAAAATCGAAATGGAGCAGCTTCTCTATACGGACGAATTGACCGGTCTTGCCAGCAGAAGAAAAATATCCGACACGCTTAAAAACATGACGGATCCTCAAGCCTCCGTTTCGCCTTTTTCAATAATGTTTATTGACTTGGATAATTTTAAAGTCATAAACGATACCCTCGGACATAAGATAGGCGATATTTTTTTACAGGAAGCGGTGCACAATATTTCCTGCCATGTAGAGCCGGACATGCTTTTGGGGCGTATGGGCGGCGACGAATTTCTTTTAATAATTTCCGGATCTAAAACGGATGAAGAGCTGCTTTCAATAGCTGAAAAAATAGAAATCGGAATAACACGGCCGTTCGTATACAAGAATAAAAATTATTCCGTAACATGCAGCATAGGTATTGCTCGCTTTCCGGAGCATGCGCAAAACGATTCTGAAATTCTTCGATATGCGGACATGGCCTTGTACGAAGCTAAAAAGCGCGGTAAAAACCGCAGCGTCATTTTTAACAGCACGTTGCGAAAGAGCATCGCTCTGGAAACGGATATTCATTACACGCTGGAAGATCTTGACAGCGGCATAATGCCGCTTCAGGATCTGGACGAAGATGAAAATCAAAAAATTTCAACTTTTTCGCTCTTATTCCAGCCGCAATTCAATACCGATACGAAAGAGCTTCGCGGATTTGAAGTTCTGTCTTATTTTACCTCAAAGGATTTCGGCTACATCCGCCCTTCAGTCTTTATTCCTATCATGGAAAGAAACGGCGACATCATAACGTTCGGAAAGTGGGTTTTGCGGGAAAGCATAAATCAATACCTTAAAATCATAAAGGACATGTATAACTCTCCCTTGCTGTCGGTTAATATTTCGGCGGTGCAATTTGAACATCCGCTGTTCATTGAAAATTTGGCTTCGATTATGAAAGAAACCGGTATGCCGCCGGATAAACTTGAAATCGAGGTCACGGAATCGATCGCTATAAATTCCTTTGATTCCGTCATAGAAAAACTGACCGCCATACATAATATGGGAATCCAGATTGCCCTTGACGATTTCGGAACGGGTTATTCGTCTTTTAATTACCTGCGTCTTTTGCCCCTTGATCTTTTAAAAATAGACAAATCCTTTATAGATCCCATTCCCCACGACAAATCCGGCGTAAATATCGTAAAAGCGATAATAGATATGTCCCACAGATTGGGCATTGAAGTAATAGCCGAAGGGGTTGAGACAGATAAACAGTTCGATCTTTTAAAAGAATTGGGCTGCGATTCCATACAAGGCTTTTATCTTGCAAAATCTTTGCCTTCGCAAGCTTTATGAATTTTATTCCTATAGACCGTGAAGATAAAGCCTTAAATGATTTTTTAAAAAAACACGAACCTTTTTGCGTAGCCCTCATTCAATCCTTGAAAAAAAAAGAAACTTACATTTATGCGCTTTGCAGCAGAATAAAAGACGAAGTAAAAGGCGTTATCGCTTTATCCCGAGGGAATATGCTCATGCATTATATTCCCGAAGAATTTCAAACGGATCTTTTAAAAAATGACGCCGCCGCAATATTGAAAAAACATTCCGTTTCCGGCATCAACGGCGAAGCTCTCGGCTCGGAATATCTCATTTCAGCCCTCGAAAAAATAAACAATGTAAAATATAAAATAAAGAATTCTTACCGCCTGATGGAGTTAAAGAATAACGGCATTTGTGAAAGCGAAAAAGAAATTTTTCAGCCTCTTATCGACGTGGAAATCAGGCGCTGCACGCAAGCGGATATTTTAAATATTTTGCCTCTGGAAACAGCGTACCAGGAAGAAGAAGTTTTGCCTTTCGGGCGCAAGGCAGATCCTGTGATCTGCCGATACATGCTTTCCGGCCGAATGAAAGAGCAATATATATTTGCAGCCTTTACAAAAGACGGTTCCGCAGTTGCAAAAGCCGCAACGTCCTCGCTTTCTTGGGAATGGGCTCAGCTAGGCGGGATATACACCGTTCCCGAACACCGCAGAAAAGGACTTGCCTTCGCCGTTTTAAAAAGCCTCATTTCTTTTCTTTTTTCAAATCAAAAAAACTGCGTCCTCTTTGTAAAAGACAAAAACACGAATGCGTATGAGTTATATAAAAAATGCGGTTTTAAAGAGATCGCCGCTTACACGATAGCTTATTATTACGATGTTGTTTAAGGCCTGCCCAGGAAATTAAACTTTTTAGGCAGCCCGGAATGCGGGCAAAGCCGAACCGCCGCCAAAATAGCGCGCCATACCGGGGCCGTTTCCGGGCCGCCCTTTACGGCTCTTACTTTTTGCTCAGGTTTTTTGCCTTATCGCAGACAACGCTGACGGCTTCTATAACCGCGCTTCGAAACCCGTTTTTTTCAAGACAAGCGACCCCTTCTATAGTTGTGCCGGCGGGAGAACAAACGGCATCCTTTAATGCAGCCGGGCATCTTCCGTCTTCCAATACCATTGAAGCGGCTCCCTTTACCGTCTGCGCCGCATAGACATAGGCTTGCTGACGCGGCATTCCGTAACGCACGGCCGCATCCGCGAGCGCTTCGATAAACATAAACACGAACGCCGGGCTTGAGCCGCTTACGCCCGTAACGCAGTCCATCAGACTTTCGCTGACATTTTCTACCCTGCCCGCGCATTCAAGCAGTTTTGTTACAACTTCAATGTCGTCTGCAGATACGTCGGCGGAACAACACAGAGCCGTTATCGCCTGTTCCACGAGCGCGCTCATGTTAGGCATTATACGCATGACGGAAAAACCTTCTGCCGCCGTCTGGAGTTTTTCAAGAGGGATTCCCGCCGCCATTGATATTATGACCGAAGAATTTCTTAAAGAAGACTTTATTTCGTTTAAAACCTGAAAGACTACGGACGGTTTTACTCCCAAAAATAAAAAATCCGAAAAAGAAGCAACTTCCGTATTGGTTTTACAAACCGTGCATCCCGTTTCATCGGAAAACTTTTTTGCGTTTTCAAAATTAAGGGAAGAAACAAATATTTTTTCAGGTCTTATGATTTTTGTCATAGCTTTTAAAAGCGCGCTTCCCATTGTTCCTGCCCCTATACAGCCTATCGTAATGTTTGCAATATCTTTCATACTTCCTCCCAAATTGTGTTATAAAATCGGCCGAATACTATCCTCTTCCGACCGCGCGGATAAGGCATTTTTCATCCGCCAAAAATAATGTTCCTTTTCCGCGCCCGTCGGCAATATGCTCAAGGCTGTCGTTTTGTTTTCCGTTAGCCAGGATCATCGGAATTCCGTATGATGTCGTCTTTTCGGCGGCTTGAAGCTTGGTTTCTATTCCCCCGGAACCGAAATCGTTCGCGCTTCCGATTTTTATATTTTTCCTAAGATCTTCTATGTCGCTCACGGTTTCTATAAGTTTTGCATCCTTGTTCGTCTTAGGATTATCGGTGTATATTCCGTCGATATCACTGAACAATATGAGCAAATCCGCACTCCACAAAATTGCCGTCAAAGCGCTCAGATTATCGTTATCGCCTATACGGATTTCGTCAAAAGAAACCGAATCGTTTTCATTTATAATGGGAATAACGCCTTCGTCTACAAGCGTGAACAACGTATTTCGGATATTTAAAGTGCGGTGATCGTCGGCAAAATCGTCCTTTGTTAAAAGAAGCTGACCTATGTGCAAACTCTGTTCGCCGAAGGCTTTTCTCCAGTTATTCATAAGCTCGACCTGCCCTATGGCGCACAAAGCTTGCCGATAATGTACGTCCCTTTTATGAGCCCAGCCGGATATAGTTGAAATACCGCTTACCTGCGCCCCGGAAGAAACCAACACTATCTGTTTTCCCCTGTTTATCAAATTCTTACATTGTGCGGAAAAGCTCTGCATAAATTCAAAATTTGCAGTGCCGTCTTCTTTTGCAAGCGTATTGCTGCCGATTTTTATGATGATCTTTCTTGACCGCGATACAACTTCGGCAAGTATCTTTCCGTTTCCCGAATCGCTCATCTGATCTGTCCTTCTCCGTCAATCAGGAATTTTGTAGTCGTAAGAGCTCTTATCCCCATGGGGCCTCGTGCGTGAAGTTTTTGAGTGCTTATTCCAAGTTCCATTCCGAACCCGAATTCCCCTCCGTCCGTAAAGCGAGTGGAAGCGTTTACATAAACACAGGCGCTGTCTACCTGCTGCTGAAATTTACGGACACTGACAAGGTCATTGGTTATTATGCAATCCGAGTGTTTCGTTCCGTGTTCATTTATAAACGAAACGGCTTCTTCCAAAGAATCCACCGTTTTTACGGCGCAAACGAGATCTAAAAATTCAAATCCGAAATCTTTATCATCCGCTTTTATTACACAATCCCTTCCGTTTTTTTGAGATTCTGTATGCAAAATTTCAAAAGCCCTTCCGTCGGCGCGAAGCTGTACCCGGCCTGCAAGCTGCCTTTCCAAAAGCGGCAGAAATTCATCAGCTTCATCTTTATGAACGAGAACGGTTTCAACGGCATTGCAGGCACCTGGACGCTGTATTTTGGAATTTTCCGCAATACGGGCGGCAATTACATGATCCGCCGTTTTGTCTACGTAAATGTGACAGACGCCGCTCCCCGTCTGAATGACGGGAATCTTTGCTTTTTCCACAACCGTTTTTATAAGGCCTTCGCCGCCCCTCGGCAGAACTACGTCGATCAGGCCGACGGCGCTAAGTATCCGGTCAACGTCGCTTCGATCCGAACAATCCGCAAGCTCCACCGCACCGGAAACGCCGTCCGGGCAAGATGAGAGTCCTTCTTTTATCGCTCTTATTATTTCTTTATTTGAAAAAAGCGCGGAAGACGAACCCCGCAATAAGATCGCATTACCGCTTTTGTAAGCAAGACAAAACGCATCTGCCGTTACGTTAGGACGCGACTCGTAAATAATGGCGGCTACTCCGATCGGAACACGGATTTGGCGGATATATATCCCGTTGGGCATCTTCCACCCGGAAATCTCTTCTCCTATCGGATCCGATTGCGCTATGACTGTCCGTATGCCGTTTATTATTCCGTCGATCTTTTTATCGTCCAGAGAAAGCCGTTCTATGAGCGCTCCGCTCATTCCCGCAAGAGAGGCCTTGTTTATATCCTTTTCGTTGGCTTTAAGAATTTCTTTTCGACGTTTTTCAATAGCCTTACAGACCGAAGCGAGGGCGTCGTTTTTTTGTTTTGCCGTTTGCCCTGCCAATATCTTTGAACTTTTTCGCAAACCGTTGCAGACAGCCGTAATATCCATATTTAACCATTTTACATAAAAAAACGGAGCTGTAAAACTCCGGACTGTCGAATTCTAGTAATTAGCCAGAAAATACATACCCAATAAAATTATAATCCTGCATTTTTCCGACGTCCAATCCGCCTCTTGGGGCAGCAGCTGGATATACCACCAAAAAATCCCGAATTCGGGATCTATGCGGAAAGCGTATTCAAGAAAATCTTCCTGTTTTGCCTGACTGCCGAACATCAGATAAACCGCATCGTATATTATTTTTAAAAACGGAGAATACGCTTTGTTCCACGTATCAAAATCAATGAGAGAACAAAACTGCTCAAGCTGATATAAAACCTGCTCTTTAAGTTCCGCGTCGGATTTTTCCACCCAAGTCTTTTGGATCAAAAGCGTCATATTATTGTTAAAACTGGCAATCAATTTTTTTTCATCGGCAAATTCGGAAACTGAAACGGAATCGTTCGCTCCAAAGGCGCCCGCTATTTTAAGAGCGAATTCTTCGACCTTTGCAATATTTTTTTCCTGCAAAATCTTCTTTCCGGCGTTGAGAACTGATTTTTCGATAAATGTTTCTGTAAGTGTATCCGTCTCGAATACATCTACGGTCTTAGCCATGATTAATAATAAATTTTTAACTCATATTATTCAAGTGGGGAATGCTTTTTTGTATTTTCGGGGCTTTGGATTAAGCTTTTGGCATGCCCGCGGCAATGCAAGTTTGCAGCGCGCGGGCGGTGTTCACATTGCGTATCGTCATATCTTTGTACAGTCCGCACGATATGATCTTATTGATTCGGCTTTTGTTGTAATCGGCGCGTTTGACATTCCACATAAGCGCGCCTTTTACGTAGCGTATGTCGATAAATTTCTTTTTTATCGGAAGTTCATCGATGATTTTCGCATCGTCGATTACGTCGAATAAATAGGCGACATCCGCTTTTTGTTCGGTGTCGTTTTTCCAGCCGGAAGGAACGGCAGCGGCGATCGCATCGATTTCGTCTTTTGTTTTGATCAATACTTTTATATCGGTACCGGTCGTTTTTAATAATTCTTTTTCGAGAGTTTTACGGATAACAAGCCGATCGTCCGCGGACGTGAAAATCACGTTGCCGGAATTGATATAGGTCGACACGTTTGTGCAGCCCGTTTTTTCAAACAAGGCTTTGAGTTCTTTCATCGTAATGCGGACGGAATCGCCGACGTTGATGCCGCGCAGGAGCGCAATATAGTTCATAGAAGCTCCACGATACTTCAGAATATGGAATTTATCAATACGGGGGTATCGCACATGAAATTGTGCGGGGTGCGTTTACCTTGCGTATCGATAGTATATGTGCAGCTGTCCGTGCCGTGAGCCTTTGCTAGCTTCGCTGCTTTTACGTCGACTTTCGGCACGCTGAAAGAAGTACCGATAGCGCGTTTTTATAAATCGGTGTTATACTGTTAAAAGCCATGGCAAAAAAGCTGAAAAAAGGCCGCGAAGAAAAAGTAAAAACTTTTCGCATCCTTAAAATCGACGAAATCATCCGCAGTGGGAAATACCCGAACACGTCGTATTTACGTAAAAAGTTTGAAGTTTCGCGCAGCACGATTATGCGCGACATCGATTTTTTGCGCGACCGGTACAACGCGCCCCTTGAATACGATGAAGAAAAGCGCGGCTATTATTATACCGACCCAACCTTTTTTATAAAAAGCGTCATGCTTTCCGAAGGGGACCTGTTTGCCGTATCGGCGGTTATTCCGCTGCTTGAACAGTACAGAAACACGCCGCTCGAATCGACCATGAAAAATATCTTCGATACGATTATAAACCTGATGCCCGAAGAAGTTTCCGTCGATTCGTTTTTTTTATCGAGCGATTTAAGCTTTATAAGCGATCCGCTGCCGCAGATAGAAAACGGCGTTTTTTATGCGGTTTTTGAAAGCCTTAAGATGCAGCGCACGCTCGCCTTTGAATACAGATCGCTCGGCGGTAACACCTTCCGTCTTCGCCGGGCGCAGCCCTATCACGTGATCTGCCAAAAAGGGAACTGGTATATGCTTGCCTATTGTTTAAAGCACAAGGAGTGCAGAATATTCGCGTTTTCCCGAATGAAAAATCCGAAAACTACGGAAAAGCGCTTTGAGCGTCCGAAAGATTTTAACCCGAAAAAATATTTCGACAGCGAATTCGGCGTCTGGAATACCGACAGCGCGCCGCTGAAAATAGAGCTTTTGTTCGACAAAAAAATCGGCACGTATATTCTGGAACGCAGCTGGCACCCGACGCAGCAGCTGCGGCACAACAGCGACGACACCGTGTATCTTTCGTTTGAAACCAATCAGCTTCAGGAAGCGCTGCATTGGGTTATGAGCTTTGGGAGCGCCGTTACCGTGCTCAACCCGGCTGAGCTTATCGAAGCGGTAAAAGAGGAAGTCCGGAAAACGGCCGAGCTGTATTGACGGGACGCGGTAACCCGAAAATTGTTCCAAAAAGTCGGCGATACGCCGCCGGTTATTTTTGCAGCAGATCTGCCGGCATGGACTTGTGCGGCAAAAAAAATAAAATTTTTATCTGTATCACTGCCTGACACACCCCGTGCTATATACTTTTCTTGATTTATATCGGAGGTGTATATGACGGACATGAAAAAAACAAGCGGCGCCGATGTCATCGTTCAGGCTGCGGGAAAGACGGATTCTTTTTATTGGGGTTTTAATCGGACGCGTGTCGGTCAGCTTGATTTTTGCGGAAAACTTGAAGACATAGCGGAAGGTACGCTTGAGGCAATGCAGACGCTCGACGGAAGTCCGTATTTTTCGAGCGCATGGTATACTTACATGGACGAAGCGCTCTGCAGGGATATCCGCGTGTATCTTAAAAACGATTTTGAAATCGCCGATGCCGATACGTTTGCGTTTTTGACGCACGTCGGAGCGCTTTTACTTGCGGTCGAAGGCGGCGATTCTTTGCTTGCCGCGGAACTGCTTGCGCGCCGGACAGCTCTGTTTATGAAATTTCCGCAGCTTACGCTCTTTATCGTAAAGCCGGTGGCAGCCGAAGCGCTTTTTGCGTGGATATACGGGCGTTCGCACAGCGATGAGGCCGCTTTTTCCGCACTTTATAAAACGAATGCGCTTCTAGGGGCGGATAAAACGGATACCGGGTTTTTATTGTATTGCGCTGCAAAAGACGTTTTAAAACCGGATGTTGCAAACGAAACGCCCAAGCAGATGTTTATACGGTATTTTAAAAATCATAGTGCGGCGTTTACGATAGGCATAGTGGGGATGAACTTTTACGGCTGGAACGACGGGTCCGATTTTCTGGACGACGCTCTTTCCCAAAAAGTCGGCGACGATATTTTAGACGGCACGCAAAAAGTGCGTGATGCAAAGAAAAAGATTTATGCCTCGCTCCGCGTAAGCGTCCAAGCCGAACCGTACAATCCCCATGATGCCAATGCGATTTCCGTTTCGGCCGAAGACGTTTGCTCTAAAGCCCGAGGCGACACCGGTTTACAGCGCACGGGGTACATCCGCGCAACAGGAGCTGCGATCCTTCGCACTGCCAAGCCGAATACGTTCCGGTTTAACGCGCGCCTTGCGCGTATCGGCGATATGCAGAACGGAAGAAGCGGCATCGTCGTGCGGGTAGAAGTGTAAAAAATGCCGCATGCCGAGCGCATTAATATGACACAGCGGCAGACCGCTTGAAACTAAGCCGCCCGTTGATCGTTCTTTGATAAAGTGAAAAGATCTTGCCCGTTTAAAATGTGCGGCGTAATTTTTATTTATTCGGATCCCGCGGTAAAAAATATAGTATAATAATCTGAGGGTACGCGCTTTTGCACACGAATTGCACGGCACATTTACTCGCAGCGCAATTTTAAGGTAGGTCATAATTTTTGCGGAGGGGTATATGAATAATATTTTTCATACCGTAAAAAAATTTATACATAAAATTTTACGCGGATACAAGGATATAAGCCGAATTTCAGGCGGCTGCGCTTATATTCCTCCCGGCTGTCTTACTTCGCCCGGCAGAGAGCAAAAAGAAGTTCGCGCTCAGGAAAATGCCGTAAAACATTTAGAAAAACATTTAGAGCCGAAAGAAAACGAAGCGGAACGAGACTGATCGGACGTGATGATCTTTAAGATCTTTTTGTTACAAAGGTCATCCATTCTTCAGGTTCGGGCGCTTCAAATGTCATAAGCTCGTTTGTAAAGGGGTGATAAAAGCGGAGAGTCCGCGCGTGAAGCATGAGCCTTCCGAACGGATTTGTTTTTGCCCTGTAAGCCTTATCGCCCGACAGCGGATATCCTTTTGACGCCAGATGTGCCCGGATCTGATTTTTTCTTCCTGTCTCCAAGCTTAGTTCAAAAAGCGTATGAGTTTTACCGCGCGCGATCACTTTATAGCGTGTGACTGCGGGAACGATTTTTGCCCCGGATTGTCCGTTTTTAGAGGCGGGAACAAATCCTATATTGTATTTGTTGTAGGATAAAGGACTGTCGATCGTCCCTGTATCGGGGAGCGGTCTTCTTGCGGGATTTTCGGCTACAGCTCTGTAAAGCCGTTCCGTGACCATTGTATTCCAATTATTCATTATTTTTCTTTGCGCGGTTTCGTTTAAGGCGAACATCATTACGCCCGATGTGTCGCGGTCAAGCCGGTGTACTGCGTAAGGTTTATGCCTTGATGAATAGGCGCCGTTTTTGTGCATGATATCTTCAAGCGTGTTTATGACGGTCTTTTTGCTGCTCCCCGCATACGGTACGGACAGCATTCCTTCTGGCTTAATCACTACGATTATGTGTTCGTCTTCAAAAAGGATTTCAATTCTTCTATTTCCGCTTTTTCCGTGATTTTCACGAAATGTCTTTTTTCCCACTCTAGGAATTTCCATTTTTTTCATATATGTTCGTTTGAAAATCCTTATTAAATTTCATAGATAGGTTAATAATGAGGCGGTCTTTTATCGGGAATTTCTTCCATTCTGTCCGATATGCTGCGCAGCTTTTCCAAAATCAATTTATTTTCGTTTTTTAAAGCTTCCATTGCGCGGCTTTGGCGAAGAATTTCTTTCTGAAGACTTTCGGCAAGATCTTCGAGATAGGAAAGTTTTATTTCAACGGCGGTATAACGCTCTTCATCCATGATTATGTATTTTAATGTTTTTTTTAGTAGATGTATATGAGAAAATACGGGAATTACGGATCGAAGATTTCGTGAAACGGTAATCTAGCGTATTGCGACATTCACGATTTCTACAGTGCTCAATAAAAATAAAGAGCCGCCTCAAAAGTACATTACTTTTAAAGGCAGCCCTTTTAATTCCCAAGCTGTTGTTAAGCCTTAAAAAGCCTTTGCACGGCAGCTTTTTACTTCGTTTCTATAGCGATCCGTTTGGGAGAAGGCAAAGCCTTGCGCGGGATCGTCACAAGAAGAACTCCGTTTTTAAATGTAGCCGCAACTTTTTCTCCGTTTACATCGTCGGGAAGCGTAAACCGCCTGCTGAAATCGGAAACCCTGCGTTCGCGGATAAGCCATGTTTCCTTTTCGTTTTTGCCGGAATGTTCTTCTTTTGTGTCTTCTTTATGCGAAGAGATCGTAAGAACATTGTGATCCAGCTCAAGGTTCACGTCTTTTTCGGTGCGGCCGGGAAGATCCATCTCAAGAAGATAATTGTCTTTGGTTTCTTTTACATCAACTTTCGGAACTGCGGGAGTTGCGTGGAAGTTGAATTCGGGAAGTCCGTTTGCACCAAAAGCGTCGTTAAAAAATGTGTTAAAAAGTGATAATTCGTTCATAAAATCCTCCGTTCGGACTTTTTACATCCGTATAATATTTAAGTTTGCAGCGGCTTTATTTTGCCGATGTTCGGCGGCGCTCTTTCGTTTCCGAAAGGGTTTCGCCTTACACTTATTATTTAGCAAATATCATGCCAACTTTTTTGATGCCGCAAAACAAGCAAAATATGCGGACATAGAGTAGAATAAGCGGCCGAATTCGCTAAAAAACGGTAAAAACTTCACTTAAAAGCCTAAAAATACGAAAAAAGATGAATAAAAGGAGGCGTAGAACTCGGTTTTTCTTAAATTGCATTGGAGTTGTGCGTGCAAGGAACAAATTGTGTTTATTTGACATAGTCTAATGTGTCTTTTTGACACATTAGACTCAGCTTAAGCACCGCCGATGAATCAAACTGCCCTTAAAATTGCACGAAGGAAAAAATTTCAATTTTTGACTGAGTGCAATTCGTGCGCTTTTGCCTGTATCCCCGCAAAGAGCGCGTCGGCGCGAAGATTCAGGCCAGGCTTAAAAATGTCTTTAAAAACATGCCTTTAAAAACCTATTTATGACTTTTTATTATTATGATATAATGGAAATATGGAAAACATGAAAAGATCAGGTATTATCATTGCTTTTTTGGCTGCCGTAATAGGGGTTATGGTTCTTACGTCCCCACAGGAATTTATAAAATCGATCGTCATTATTTTAGGCATAGGAGCCGTAATCGACGGAATCATAAATTTCGCAGTCGTAAGAACTCTTATCGACGATCCTTATTTTAAAAAGAATATTTTAATCCGCGGCCTTTTATCGATTGTAATAGGTTTTGCCGCCGTATCGCTGCCGCTTGTCCTTGCCGCAACCGTATGGACAATAATGCTATACATTCTTGGAGTATATCTTATTTTGTCGGCTCTTCTGGAAATATTTGCCGTATTTAAGCTGAAAGCTGCGGGCATTCCCGCAGGTCCGTACGTAATTGAAATTATAATTTCGATTTTACTTTCCGTTTTGCTTTTTGCGATTCCGGGCAGAATAGGCGTTTTAATAGTCAGAATTCTGGGAATCCTTCTTATTGCCCTTGCGGTTTTTATTGCCCGGTATTCTTTTAAGAATGCGCCCATCGTTATGGAAGCGGATGAAGTATCAGACGACGATAAAGCCGAAAACATGGAGTAGGTGATGTCACATTGTGTAGTTCCGGAAGCGGAAAAAATACTTGATAAGGAATTTCCCGTCCTTGATAAGGGCTTTGTCCGCTTAGTAGATTATTTAGGCGGCGATCAGAGGATCGTGCAGTCTGCCCGCGTTTCTTACGGCGCCGGCACTAAAACGGTGTCGGCGGATTCTGCTTTGATCGACTATCTTTTAAGGCATCAGCATACATCGCCGTTTGAACAAGTAGTTCTTACGTTCCACGTTAAAATGCCGATCTTTGTTGCGCGTCAGTGGGTGCGCCACAGAACGGGAAGGATGAATGAAATATCGGGGCGCTATTCCATAATGGAAGAAGAATTTTACGTTCCCGCGCTTGAAAATATCGCTCCGCAGAGTCCCGACAACAAGCAGGGTCGTTCTAAAGAAGCTTTTCCGGCCGAAGAAGCTCAAAAAATTCAAAATAAATTTATCGAGGGACAAAAACGCTCTTATGAAGAATACGAGAGCCTTATTGACGGCGGACTTGCGCGCGAAATAGCCAGAATAAACCTGCCCCTTTCTTTGTACACGGAATTTTACTGGGAGATGGATTTACATAATCTGTTTCATTTTTTAAGACTCCGCTTGGAAACCCATGCTCAATATGAGATAAGGGAATACGCAAAGGTTTTGCTTGAGCTTACAAGAAAGGTCGCGCCGCTTGCAGTACAGTCCTTCGAAAATCACATGGAAAAAGGCGTAAGATTTTCCGGTGAAGAAATGAAGGCTCTGCAGGAAATTCTTGAAGGCAGACCCAACCCGCTTGAAGGGAAAAAGCTTTCCAGATTTCTTGAAAAAATAAAGACGGGCATTCAGCTATAAGAGCCGCGGGCGCGCTGCCGTTGTGCGGGAAACCTCGCGCTTTGCGCCCGTTGCAAGGCGCCGCGGTTTTTTGCCGATTTTATGTCTGCTTTTTTTTGTTTTGCTCCGCGGTCAGCTTTTTGAAGTTTTCAAGAAACAGTTTTTGCTGATCGTCTCTTAGCGTTACCGTAAACAGAGGCCCTCCGTCTTCAAGCGAAATGCGGTAGAATTTAAACTGATCGCATTGATAAGCAGGGCTGTCGCCGTCGTTTATCCACCAGTCCAAAACGGCGCAGATGCAAAGCGTGTATTTGATGAGATTTATGTTCGTTGCGGTCATGCCCTTGCCGGTACGGTTGGCCATCAACAAGACGTCAAGTCTTTTGGATACCGTATTAGGAATGTCGAAGCTGTAATGATCCCACGGATTTTGAATGCCTGTTATGGACGCGTTTTCGGTTTTAGCCGTTATATCCACATTATGGGCGAGTTCGGTAAAAAAATCACAGATAAAGTCCGTCCTGGAATGTAAGGGGCGGTATGTATTGTTGTGCTCAGGACGTTCAAGTACGAGTTTGTCAAATGTATAAAGCGGCAGAAAGTGATATTTTATAAACCAAAAGAGTTTGTTTTGCATAGCCCTGCCGTATTGCGTGTGACAAAAATCCCTCTTGGTGTACTGTTCCGTCACGAAATTTCTTAGTGTATGACAATATGTTTTATCAAATAAAACTTCTCTGTAAGCGTTCCATTCGTTTAAAACCGTGAGTATGGAATCCTGATCGTCTCTTTGGCGCGCGTCGCTGTCGAAAACAAAACGTATGTTGCGGCATCCCTGAAACAGGTCTTCCATTATGCGAAGGAGAACCACCAGCACTTGAAGCGGATTTTCAGGCGAAAGAAGATTGAATCCGTCGGGGAATTCGAACAGGGGCTGAAAATACGGATACATGTCGGGATGCGTTTCAAGTTTTGTAAATCCGGCGTCCGGAAAAAGAGTGTCCAAAAGCTTTATCCCTGTTTTAACGAGTTTTTTTCGAACCTTGTCTTTTTGCTCTTTTTCTTGGGTTTCCTTTTCCTCCGGCGCAGGCGGCACATCTTCCTTTTTTTGTTCCGCTTGTTCATAAGCGGGAGGAATCGGAGCTTCGGCTTCCGGCAGGAGGATGTCAAAACGAGATTTTTCGGTGAATTTAAGGATTGCTGCCGCCCTGTTCGAAAAGAATGTCTCGAAATTCTGAAACGGGCCGCCGCACATGCAATAGAGCAAAGGATAAAGGCCTTTCACTATTTGAGAATATAAATAAAGCCATTCGCGATGGGTATCTTTCATCGTCGCTGTGACAAGAGGTTTTTTTACGTCCGGATAAAGCGAAAGATCTTCGTAAATTTCTTTTAGGAGCATTGTAACTCGACGTTCGCCTAAAAAAAGTATTTGGACAAGCATGCTGTAGATTGCCTTTATAAACGGCATTATGTCCGGAATCTGCACATGGTATAAGTTAATATCGTTGTGTAGGGCTCTTAAAGTATGAACGTCCCATTTTTCCACCTTGTTCAAGAGTCTGAATCTTGGGTTGTCGTCGGATCTTATTCTAGCCTGATAGGATACCGGAGAAAGGTTGATTATTGTCCGTATGAGCGTAACAAAGGCTTCCATGTGACTTATGTGGCGGTCGAGCGTGTTTTTGGCGAAATTCCTGTCTATCCGTAAAAGTCCGTCTTTTTGCAGAAGGCGTATAAAGTTGAATATGCCGTAATCCGTTTTTATTTTGTATTCGGGCGACATCATCACTTTATCCACTGCAAGCCAGTCCTGGGGAGAAATATTGGGCATGCCGGAAGTTTTTTTATTTGAAACTGGAGCGCTTTTTGAGGCGCGGTTTACGGACATTGTAGAAAGCATGGCGGCTTCCGCCGGCGTTCGCACCGCTTCCGGCCGCGGCGGGCGGGGTTTGGGAGGTTTTGCGCTGCGGGAAGCCGTAGATGTGAATTGCAGGGGAGACGTCACAGGCTTTTCTTCCAAAATCTCACCGCCTAAAACCTTTATCATTTGCGCGGCTTCTTCTTTGTTTATTGTTCCTATGTTTTTGCGGGTATTTTCGAGAGTCCCGGGTTCAAGGTATTTTTTTTCATCAGCCATAAAAATTTCTCCCTATAGACGAAGCATAGTTGCCTGAACGATACCCGGAAAACTCTTAAGAAAAAGTTTTTCGCCGTCTTTTGTTAAAAGCGTTCCTTCAAAAAAACCGTATATAGTGTGATAAACCGTTCTGAACACCACAGTGTTCATTTTGCGAAGATTTTCAGAAACGGGTGTAAAAGTGAGATCTATCATATTTTCCGTGTCTTGAATGATCCATCTTTTATCCATTCCGAAAGGATGCGTGATAAATACCTGAGGCAAAGGAGTAACTTCTTTGTCTAAAAACAAAAAATTGGAATTGCAGTTGTTTGTGTTTCTGGCGTCAAAGGAACTTGTTGTCAATCTGAACGACAAGCGCCTGTTATCGTAATTGCCGAGCCCCGTTACGTTATTGTATTTTACGTGCAGTTTATAATAACAGCGGTTTATGGAGATGATTGCATAGCCGGAACAGTTGTTTGAGGGCTTTGCCTTGCTGTCCTTGTTTACGAAGAAATTTCCATGGACGGAAAAAGTGTTTAACCATGTCGCCGAACATCTTCTGAGCGTAGGAGCCGGCATTACGGAAATAATGTCCGTAGAATCGTCGGTGTTTGCGGTGAGCAGCGCTCCCGCGTTCGGGCGGGAAGGATTTCCGGCAAGGCTGAAAAACATGGAAATTCTTTTGTGCGCCCGGTTCCATCCTACTTTTATATAATGCGATTTTTTAAAACAAATGCAGATTCCTTTTTTAAGATTTTTGGGAATAAGACGTTTTCTCGGCCCTATAAAAGCGCTGTACACGGATTTTGCGTTTGTCTGTGTATCCCAGAATACGACCTCGCAATAACCGAACAGCTTTGCGTCAAAAAATGCGATCTGTCCTATATAATTTTCGGTATTAAAAGCGACAAAGAGCTGGCTCCGTATTGCAAAATTTGTTATGAACGTAGGCAGCGGAATTATGCCGAAAGGAAATTTTACTCCTTTTATGTCAAGCTTTTCGGTAAGTCCCGAATAGGTTCCAAAAAGAGGTTTCCCGTTGCGGATAAGTTTTTTCGGCGCTTGCGTGATCTGTCGTGAATACAAAATTACCTCGTATACATCGTAAAATTATACAGGAAATGAGTAAAATCTGCAAATCGGCTCTTGTTGTAAGTCCTTTGCAAGTTTAGACTGTAATTGACAGTTCAGGAGGGAACATGGGAATATCTTTGTATTCGCTGGGCGCCGCCCAAGAGGTTACGGGCTCAAAACATATTATTGAAATGAACGGACGCTCGTACATGATCGATTGCGGCGCCTTTCAGGGCAAAAGAGCCATTTCGGATGAAAAAAACAGGAGTTTTTCTTTTCCTACGGATAAACTTGAGGCCGTGATCCTGACGCATGCGCATTACGACCATTGCGGGCTCTTGCCGATTCTTGTAAAACACGGTTTTGAAGGCAATATTTACGCAACCCCGGCAACGCGCGATCTTGCAAATCTTATCATGATGGACAGCGCTCGCATTCAGGCCCGCGACGCGGAATATTTGGCAAAGAGGGCGGCAAAAAAAGGTGAAAAATTCAATTGGAGCCCTTTGTTTAATGAGGCCGACTGTACGAAAGCCGCGGATCAGATCATAACTCTTTCTTATAGGCGCAAAATGTATATCTCGCCGGACGTTCAGCTTGAATTTTTTGACGCCGGGCATATTTTAGGTTCCGCCTATGCCTATGTTACGATAAAGGGCAGGCACGGGGGGCTTAACGCTCCCGCGGCTTTGTCCAAGAGCGGCAGCAACGAAATACGCATTTTATATACGGGGGATTTAGGCCGCCCCGACAAAGCTATAATCAGAAATCCCGAAAAAGACGTTCCCGCTCCGGATTATATTTTCCTTGAAAGCACATACGGAAACCGTTTGCACGAAGACAAAAATTTTGCGATGCAGGAACTTGAAAAAATTGTAAACGGAGCCGTCGTCCGTAAAGGCAAGATAATAATTCCTTCGTTTGCGATAGAACGCGCCCAGGAACTGGTTTACTATCTTCACCTATTGGTGGATCAAAAGAAAATTCCTCAAATTCCGATCTATGTGGATTCTCCTATGGCCGTGAGCGCGACGGGAATATTCGGGCTCCATCCTGAATGTTATGACAATGAAACGCAAGAAGCGTTTTTAAAGCACCACAAAAACCCGTTCGGCTTCGGAGTCATATCGTATATAACGAGCGTAGAAGAATCCAAGTCGCTTAACGACAAGAGCGGCCCCATGATAATAATAAGCGCGGACGGCATGTGTGAAGCGGGGCGCATTCTCCATCATTTGGCAAACAATATAAGCAATCCCGACAATACCGTTTTGATCGTAGGCTACATGGCCGAGAATACTTTGGGGCGAAGGATTCGTGACGGAGAAAAAGAAGTTAAAATTCTCAACGACTGGCACCAGGTAAGGGCGAAAGTCGAGCAGATAAACGCATTCAGCGCTCATGCGGATTATTCGGAAATGATAAATTGGCTCAATTCGATCGACAAAAGCCGTTTAAAGCAGATTTTTATTGTGCACGGCGAAGCGGACGCTCAAAAAAGTTTCATAGAGCATCTTTCCGAGGCGGGTTATAAAGATGTTACAATCGTAAAATACGGCGAAGTGTACGATATTGAATAAACTGAAACTTTTACCGCAGCGTTATCATTGTCCCGTTTACACCGGTTCTGCGCGTCTAATGTGAGCGCGCGTTGACAGTAGATTTTTTATAATTTATATTTTTATTGTTGAGATCGTAATACGGCAAATTAATAAAATTGCGGGTAAGGTCTTTTAGGCTTTTATAATAGATATCTTTGGAAGTTAATATGGAAAAACGTACGGCTCAAATTCACAGGCTGACTAAAGAAACGGATATTTCACTTACTTTAAATATTGACGGAAGCGGTAAATGCAAAAGCGATACGGGAATAGGTTTTTTTGACCACATGGTGGACGGTTTTGCGCGGCACGGTTTTTTTGACGTCGATTTGCTCTGCAAGGGCGATCTTCGTGTGGATTCCCATCATACAATAGAAGACTGCGGAATCGTGCTCGGTGAAGCCGTAAAAAAAGCTCTAGGCGATAAGAGCGGAATTCACCGGTACGGTCATTTTATTCTTCCGATGGACGAAGCCTTAGTCCTATGCGCCGTAGACCTTTGCGGCAGGCCTTTTTTGGTTTTTGAAGAGGAGTATACCGTTCCTAAAATCGGCGACATGGACACGGAACTGATCCGCGAATTTTTTTACGCCGTTTCGTATTCGGCAATGATGAATTTGCATTTGCGCTGCATTTCGGGAAATAACAATCATCATATCGCGGAAGCAAGTTTTAAAGCTTTTGCTAAAGCGCTTGAAATGGCGGTTCAATACGATGAAAGGATAAACGGAGTGCTTTCTACCAAGGGCGTTTTGTAAAGCTCACAATACGTTTCTTGCATAAAGCATGCTGCATTTTTTTAACCAAAGAGCTTTATCCTTGTCCAAAAGATCTTCGCTCATGCGCCACTGCCAGTTTGTTCCTCCGGCCGTAGAAGGCATGTTCATCCTGGCTTCGGAACCCAGCCCGTAAATGTCCTGCAGGGGAATTATAGCCCAATTTGCAACGGAGGCAAGAGCTGTACGCACGAGTTCGCGGCACAGGGCTCCGTCCGAACATTTTTTTTGGGCTTCGCCTTCCGAAAAGCCCAGATACGCCGCTATCAAGCGTTTGTCCTCAAGCGGCAATTTTTCAAGCCAGCCCTGCACTGTGTCGTTGTCGTGAGTTCCCGTATATACGACGCTGTTTTTATCGTATGTGTGAGGCAAAAAAGCGTTGGTCATGGCGCCTTTAGCCGCTTCATTTTTATCGAAGGCAAATTCAAGGATCTTCATTCCCGGTAAACAAAAATGATCTCTGAGTTTTCGTACGCTGTCGGTAATAATTCCCAAATCTTCGGCTATTATTTGAATGTCGCCGAGCTCGCTTTTTATGGCGTTAAAAAAATCATATGAAGGGCCTTTTTCCCATTTACCGTGTACGGCCGTTTTTTGTCCGTAAGGGACGCTCCAATATTCGTCAAAACCTCGGAAGTGGTCTATACGCACGTAATCGGTTTGTTTTAACACCGTCCTTATCCTGTTTATCCACCATGAATAGCCGTCTTTTTTCATTTCGTCCCAGTTGTAAAGCGGGTTGCCCCAAAGCTGGCCGTCTGCGCTAAAATAATCAGGGGGAACGCCTGCGACAAATTCCGGAAGGCTTTCAGCCGTCAGGCGGAATAACTTTTGGTTAGCCCAAACGTCGGCCGAGTCCGACGCTACAAAGATAGGTATGTCTCCGATTATTGAAATTCCTTTGCCGTTGGCATATTTTTTAAGCGCATTCCATTGTGAAAAATAAAAATATTGTATCGCTTTTTGAATTTCGCAGTCGGTTTCGTAATCTTTTTGCCATTTTTCGACTGCATCTGCATTGCACTTTTTCAATTCCTCTGGCCAGTATGCGTTCCACATGGAATTTGCGACGCCTTCCTTTTGCGCCTTTGCGTCATAAATTTCTTTTATGCTCATAAAGACCGCGTAAGTGTCAAGCCAAAAAGTGTTTTCAGCTTTAAACAGTTCATAGTTTCTTTTTGTTTTCAGATCGGCGCGGGTTAAAAATTGAACTGCGGCCGTCTTTAAAAGCGGTTTTTTCCAATATACGACCGAGCCGAAGTCTACGTTTCCGTTTGTGCGTATATATTCCGGCGGCGACGCCTGATCTTTATCCAAAACGCCTTCTTTTACTAAGATGTCAAGATCGATCAAAAGAGGGTTTCCCGCAAAGGTTGAAAACGATGCGTACGGAGAATCGCCGTAGCCCGTAGGCCCTGACGGAAGAATTTGCCACAAGGTTTGGTTTGCTTCGGAGAGCCAATCGATAAAATCAAAGGCGTTTTTTCCTATTGTTCCTATTCCGGGACTTCCGGGAAGGGAGGTGGGGTGCAGTAAAATTCCGCTTGCGCGCTTAAGTTGCATATTATTTTATGATTCCGCCTTTGTAAAAAACAATTTTATTCCTTCGTTCTTGAATTTTTCTTTTACGGCCTTTATTACGGCCTTTACCGCAGGAACCTTATCGTCTTCAATATATGAGATTACAAGAAAATTTGTTTCAGGCCAAGTCGTCGTTCCGAGTTTGCGGTTTTCTCCGCCGCGTCCTTGAACCGACGGAACTACGGTATAAAGAATTTCAGGAACGTTTTCTTCAAGGGCTTCAAGAATATCGTCCTGCACTGATTGATTTGCTATGATTTCGGCACGGTGCATACTTTTTATCTTTCTCCTTTTTTACTGTCGGTCTCTCCGCTCAAAAGCACTTGAATCTTACCGTGTTTTATTTTGCCGCTGTTCATTATCAATGAATATAAGACGGGTATAAAAAACAGGGTGACAAAGGTACTCGACGCGAGGCCTCCTACGACGGCAAGCCCTATGGGCTGAACTACCGCAGCCATACCTTCCGTTGCAAAGCACATGGGAAGCATACCTAAAATTGTGGTAAGCGTTGTCATAAGTATCGGGCGAAGTCGGCTCGATCCCGCTTGGATGCATGCGTCCTTCATTTTTAATCCTCTATCTATCAGCAGGTTCGTGTAATCGACAAGGATGATTCCGTTGTTTACCACTATGCCTACGAGCATTATAACACCGATCATCGACATTATTGAAAGAGCCTGTCCCGTGAGCTTGTATATGAATACAACTCCTATTATGAGAAACGGTATTGTCGTAAGATTTATGATAGGCGCTTTAAAAGACTCGTACGTTCCGGCCATAACGCCGAAAACGAGTATTATCGCAAGCAGGATAATAAGACCGTAAACGGAGCCTTGCTTTTGTATGTCCTGCCACGAACCTTCATAGTTTATAGTTACGTTATCTGGAACTACGAATGTCTGTGATACCTTGTCTTTGATCATCTGTTCGACGACATTTGCGTTTGCAGCGCTCACTATGTCCGCCGTAACATGGACGATTCTTGACTGGTCTTCGCGGTTTATGCTTACGGGCCCCAAGCCGCGCTTTATACTGGCAAAATTTGCAACGCTTACAAGCCCGTTCTTACCTTTTACATAGATTGATTCCAAATCCGTTATTTTCGCTCTGTCGTCAGGCCGGAGCATGATCTCAACTTCATATTCGTTTCCGTTTTTGCGGTAAGTTGTCGCTTTGTAACCGTCTATGGCGTAATAAATTTCATTGGCGACGCTTGTAACGTCCACGCCGAAGGAATAGGCTCTGGGGCGATCGATAACTATTTCTACTTGCGGAAGGCCTTTTTCCGTGTCTATGCTCGCTTCCCCTATGTCTTCTATGCCGTCCATAACTTCTTTTATTTGATCGGCTACCTGTAAAGCGGTATTTAGGTCGTCGGAACGAATGGCGATGTCAAGATCGTCGCCCGCCATCTGCCGCGCCATTCCAGCGCTGAAACTGAATTGCGCATCGGGAAAGTCGTTAAAAAACTGCCGGAGTTTTTGCTGTATAACCGGCGCCGTGTCGATCTGTTCTTTTGTTTCGGGAAGCCGGATAGATATGGAGCCCTTATAAGTTGTGCCGCTGGAAGATCGTCTGCCTCCCGTTCCGATGCTTGTGATGAGATTTTTATAGCCTTTTACTTCCCTTTTTACAATTTCTTCCCATTGCTGTACGACGAGAGTTGTTTCTTTGAGATTTGTGCCAATGGGCATTGTTATGTTAAGCGTAACCGAATCGTCGTTGCCGTGGGGCATCATGTTTATGTGCATCGTGCGTAATGCTGTGATCGAAAGGAACAATGCGCAAATAGAGCAAATAATGACGGTGGGCCTGTGATTGAGAGCAGAAGTAAGAGCTTTTTTATAAGCGGCGGTAAGATTGTCCATACACAGCGCCGAAAATGAATAAAACCTTTTTAAAACAGAGTTCCGTACAGGACTTTCGGTTCGGTTTGAAAGGGGAAGAAATTTTCCTGCAAGAACGGGAACAAGAAAGATAGCCACGAAGAGACTTGAAACCAGGGCTATGACGACGGTAAAAATTATTCCTTTGAACATCTGTCCCATCATTTGCAGTTCCGAAATAAACAGCAAAAACGGAAGAAATACGCAGATAGTTGTAAGGTTTCCTGAAACTACGGACACGATCATTTCTTGAGAGCCCAGAACTGCGGCTATGACGGGCTTTGTACCGCGTTGTCTGTACCCGTAAATGTTTTCGATCATAACAATGGAAGCGTCTACTACCATTCCGAGTCCCAGTATGAGACCTGTCATTGTCATCATGTTAAGGGAGAGCCCCGCAAAATGCATTGCAAGCAGGGTTATGATCATTGAAAGCGGAATCGAAACTGCGATTATTATAGTGCTTTTAAAATTACACAAGAAGACGAACAGAATAAAAACGGCAAGGACGAGCCCCTGCTGCAAAGAAGTCAAAAGTGTGCTTATTGTGTCGCGGATGGAAGTCGTATCGTCCATGATAATATCGAGCGAAATGTCCGAGGGAAGGGTTTTTTTTAACTGATCCAATTTTTCGTAGACGGCGTTGGCAACGGTGACTGAATTTGTTCCCGACTGCTTTGTGACCGAAACATAAACGCCTTCTTCACCGTTTATATAAACTTCGGAAGACCTGTCTTGGTAACCTTCAAAAGCCGTTCCCAAATCGCTCAGTTTTACGTCGTACCCGTTTACGGTTGTTATCACGGCATTATTTATGTCGTCTATGCTGGAGTATTCGCCCGTCGTGCGTACGATAAAATCCTTTGTGCCTTCGTTTATCTTTCCGCCGCCCAGTTCGAGGTTTTGTTTGGAGATCGCGCTTATGACGGAACTGATATTGAGCTTATAAGCTGCAAGCCGGTTCTGAGAAAGCTCTACGCGCACTATTTTTTCTCGACCGCCTGAAACGCTCGCTTCCGCGACGCCGTTAGTCTGTTCGAGCACGTCCACTATCGAATTCTCTGCGATTTCTTTCAGATCGTCGTTTGAACGGTTTCCGCGCACGGCAATGCGCATTATCGGCATTGAATTGCTGTCGATTTTAAATATCGCGGGAGTTCCCGCATCGCCGGGAAGGCTGCCCTTCACTCTGTCTATCTTGTCGCGGATATCGTTTGTCGCCACATCAAGATCCGTTCCGTATTCAAATTCAAGCGAAATGGAACTTGAACTTTCCGAAGAACTGGAGGTGATATTTTTAAGGCCGTTTACGCTCACGAGGGAACTTTCAAGAACCTTTGTGACGGATTTTTCAACCGATTCAGGGCCGGCGTTTTTGTAGCTCGTCGATATCCATATCATGGGAAAATCCACGTCAGGAAAAAGGCTTATGGCCACGTTTTTAAGCGTAAAAAGGCCCATTACGCCGAGCAAAACAAATATTATGAGCGTAAGCACAGGGTGTTCAAGCGTTTTTTTTGAAATGCTCATCTATCTCCCCCGTTATTGCTACTGCCAGCGTCAGCGTTGTTTTTCGGTTTTTCCTTGTCGGATTGATTTATGGAATCCGCCTTGTTTGAATTTTCCGGCATATCCTTTTGTCCTGCGGAAACTGAAACATCGCGAATTCTTACGCCGTCCGAGAGCGACTGCACGCCTTCTATCACGATTCTTTCGCCTTCGGCGACTCCCGACAAAATCTGCGTAAAGCCGTCGACGGCTTCGCCGAGCGTGACTTCTGTCTGTTTTGCAAAAGTTTCTTTCGTATCTGTGTCGTCGGACGCGACAAACACATATTTTTTATCGCCCTTAGTCACTATTGCGTTATTCGTTACTACGATGCTGCCGCTGTAATCGAGTGTGTATAAGGTCACATTTGCAAACATTCCGGCGTTTATGCGCGTGTCGTCTTCGTCGAATTTCAATATTATCTCTTTGGTTCTGGATGCGGCGTCCACTACGGGAGAAACGCGCGTCACTGTCGCCGTAAACACAATATCCGGATAGGCTTGCAAAACAATGTTTGCCTTGAGTCCCGTTTTTAAAACGGCCGTATACCTTTCCGGTATTTTGGCGGTAACCTGAAGGTTTTTTATGTCGCCTATAATCGCTACGGTGCTTCCCGTCGTCACAGTTGTTCCGGGTTTAAGCGGCGTGGAAATAATGCTCCCTGAAATCGGAGCTACGACGGGGCTTAAAGCATAGCGGGCGCCCGGCTCGGACGGGTCTATCCGTGCTATTACATCTCCGCGCTTTACGTTGTCGCCCAAAAGCACGTTCACGCTTAAAATTTTTCCTCCGATGTCGGGATAGACGGCGACGGAATTCAGCGCTTCAATTTCGCCGTTCGTTAAAACGTAGTCGTGAAGCGTTCTTATCTCTGCAGCCTTCGTTCTTACGGCAATCTCTATTTGGGCAGAATCCTTGCCGCCTTTTCCCCTTGCGCCTTGCGAGGCGTTTTTACCGCCCGTGTTAAAAAATAATGCGGCGGCAACGGTTATTAAAATCACGATTAGGGAGATTATAAAGGGGCGTTTTGAAAATATCATGTTTCCCTCCGAAACTCTTTATTCGGCAAGCGTTCCGAACGGTGATCCCGATACGCTTTCCAAATTAAGTATGGTTGAAATAAGTGTGTAAAGTTTTGATTTTACGGAAAGTCTTGCTTCGAACAGGGAATCGGAAGCGTCCTGTAAGGTAAGATAATCCTTTGTCCCTCTATTATAGGCGTCAAGGGTCATCTCATAAGTTCTTTCCGCAAGTTCTTCGTTTATCTGTAAAGATTTTATGGACGATTGCGTCTGCTTGATTTGCCGCACGTAGTTGTTTATGGAAACGCTTGCGGAGCGCTTGGCTTCGTCAAGCTTTATTTTTAATGCGGCGATATTGTCCTTTGCGCTTGCTACGGTATCGGCTTTGGACGACCACGGAAGCAGTCCGTCCAAGGGAATCGAGACGCTCAAAGAAAGGGAGCCGCCGTCCGTCGTTTTTCCTTCGGACTTATCCGTGAGCGAAGGCTGATAATTCCATCCGGCATTTATCGAAGGACCGAACACCGCTGCACGGGACGCCGTGAGGGCGGCCTCAGCCGCTTCCAACTGTTTTTCAAGCGAACGCACGGAAACGGAAGCGTTTACCCAGTCTTCCACTCTGCCGGAAGCTATGTCTTTTTCGACAAGGTTCATAATGTCGTCCAAAGATCCGGACAATGTGAGATCCGTGTCTGCGTCTATGTTTAAAAGCTTTTTAAATGTGTCGACGTTGTTCAAAAAGGTAATATCCGCTTCTTCTACCTGAGGTTTCAGCTTTTCGTATTTTACTCTGGCCGATAAAACGTCGATTTCCGGAATTCTTCCGTTGTTGTATTTTACGCTGTTCTGATCGTACTGCCGTTTGGCCGTTTCAAGGCGGCGTTTTTGTAAAGAAATATATTCCTGATCGTATAAAAGCGAATAAAATGAAGTGCGCACGGATAGTTCAATGCTGCGGCACATTTGCTCGTAGGAGATAAGTTCTTTTTCATAATTGAGCTTGGCCGTTTTGATCGACGTAAACAGCGACGGAGAAAACAAAAGCGATATTCCCGCCGTGCCCGAGAGCCTCCAATCGTAAGAGTCCTTTTCGTTAGGGCTGGAATAAGTTCCTCCAAGCGTTAAAGATGGGCTTACGCTGTTCCATGAATGCGCTTTTTCGCGCTTTGCGCTTGAAAGGCTGATCTTGCTCTGTCCGATCGAAGCGTTTTGTTCCAAAGCCAGCTTTACGGCTTCTTCCACTGATAAATTCCGGTTTTGCGCCGCGAGCGGGAAAAGAAAAAAAGCGATAAACACTGTAGCTGCGAAGTTCTTTAACCTCATAAAACATCCTTAAAATTGCACGAGGGAGAAAATTTCAATTTTCGACTGAGTGCAATTCGTGCGCTTTTTGCGCACAGTTTGAATTCCTTTATCTTAAAACAATTCCGTAATTGGCAGTTACGATAAACTGTCACAAATATATATATTGTAAGGCTTTTAAAGCAAAAAAACTCTGTTATTTTTTGATAATTTATTGTTATGACTCCTGCATTGTCCGTCCGGAGGATTTTTGTTATGTTTTACGTATGGATAATATAATGAATGAACCGTCCGAGAGCAAGGAAACTCCCGAAGATCTCATAAATTCTTTTTTTAACCGTTTTCCGGATTATAAAGGCGATGATAAAATGCGCATTGAAAAAGCGTGGAATTATCTTGTAGAAAAAACCGCCGGCGTTCAGAGCGGCGGCAGTCCGTATTACGTTCATTCTATTAGAGTTGCAAATATCCTGGCGGAAAACGAAATGGATTGTGACAGCATTATTGCAGGTTTTTTTCATACGCTGCCGGTATTATCCGAAGGTTCTGAAATTACGATAGGCGATGTGGAGCACAATTTCGGCAAAAGCGCCGCTTCCATTGTAGCCGGCACAACCAGAATCACAAACATCAATATCAGCAACAAGACTCTGCAGCAGGCCGATTCTACCAGAAAGATGCTTTTTGCCATGGCCGACGACGTGCGCATAATCCTCGTAAAGCTTGCAGACCGCCTTGACCGCATGAGGGATTTGGCGAGCGTTCCGCCTGAGGAACAAAGAGCTGTGGCGCAGGAAGTTCTGGACATATGGGCGCCTCTCGCCGACAGGTTCGGTATGTCTACCGTAAAAAACGAAATGGAAGATCTTGCCCTCAAATACCTGAATCCAGATGTCTTCAGGCAGATTAAGGCTATAGTTTCTCAGAAAAAAGACGAAAGGGCGCAGTACCTTGAAAGAGCGGTTCAGGCGATCCAAAAGTCCGCAGTAAAGCTCGGTATCGACGTCACCATAACGAGTCGTGCAAAGCATTTCTATTCGATCTATCAAAAGATGCGTAAACGCAATAAGGAGACAGGGGAACTTTTCGATCTGCTTGCGCTCAGGATAATATGCCGTACCGAACCGGAATGTTATACCCTCGTAGGAATAGTTCACGGGCTGTGGAAGCCTTTGGACGGACGCTTTAAAGACTACATCGCCATGCCTAAGTCCAACGGTTATCAGTCTTTGCACACTACCGTAATGTGCGAAGGAAAACCGCTTGAAATACAGATCCGCACGGAAAAGATGCATTCGATTGCCGAACACGGAGTTGCCAGTCATTGGCTTTATAAAAAAGGAATGAGCCGCGATTCTGTGGCTGCGGACAATCTTACGATCGTAAATCAGTTAAAGGAATTAAAAAACATCCATCTCACGGACGAAGCTTTTTTTGCCGCAATAAAGAACGAGCTTTTGGGAGATTCGATCTTTGTGTTTACCCCTAAGGGAGAAGTTGTGCAGCTTCCGGCGGAATCCACTGCGATCGATTTTGCCTATCACGTTCATTCCGCTATAGGCGAAAAGATAGTGGGCGCAAAAGCCGACGGAAAGATAATTCCACTTTCAACGCCGCTTAAAAACACGCAGATCATTGAAATTCTAACGAATCCGCAGGCGCATCCTACGGAAAATCAGCTGGCCTATGTAAAAACTTCTAAGGCAAGAAGCAAAATACGCGCATGGCTTACCCAGCACGCCGTAAATTTTACGGATCCCTTGCTTCATGCAAAGCCTTCGGCTGAAGCTGCGCCCTTACAACCTGTAAAAAAACAGAGAGCGCGGCACAAGGCGGCGGGTGAAGGAGTCACAGTAAAGCGCAGCACAGGCAAGGTCAGAATAGGAACGACTACAAATTTTCTTGTGAATATCGCAAAGTGCTGCAATCCCGAGTATCCCGAGCCTATAGTAGGTTATGTTTCAAACGGCCGCGGAATAATAATACACAGGGCGGATTGCCTTACCTTCCAGCGCATAAGGAACGTGGAAAAGCGGACTATCGACGTTTTATGGGACGAAGAGGACGCTGCAAAAGCGGACGACACAAAAAACAAGGCGGAACGCAAATAGCCGCGCCGCCGGACGGATTTTGAATTTTGCTTTACTCAAACTTTTAAGTTACGCGGATTTTTCCTGAGACGTAGCCTGAATCTTTTATGCGTATGAGGGCTCCGGTCGGAATGTCGTCCGGAGCGTATAAAACACATTTATGCCCATTGCAGACCCATGTCCGTTCAAGACCCGTTTCAGGATCCGCAATTTTCCACGAACCCGATTTCAGTATAAGGCTTACGGTTTCAGGCGTTATAACTTCAAGGTTCATACTCGGATCGAATTTGTTCAGCGCCTCCAGCCTGTAAAATTTCCATCCGCTCTTTTTTTTCATGCTTTTTTGCCCGGAGGTTATGTCTTTTTCGCCGCAAGACGTCTTTTTTGTTTTTACTTCTTTAGCAGCTGTCCCGGATATTTTAAAAAACTCTCTTTCAAAATCGTCCGCAAGTTTTTCTTCGACGATCGCGCCCAATTCGTAGGGACTGTCGCTTGCGCCGTAGGCGGTTTTGTCGGCTTCTGTGCGGTCGTAAAAAAATCCGGTTGTAGATTCTCTGTGGCTCACATTTTCAAGTTCCGCAATAAAAGGCGCCGCCTGAACCTTTGAAATTTTTCCTTCAAGAGCGTCCAGAGCTTTGCGGTAAGCGCGCGTAACGAGCGCGACGTAGTAAATGCTTTTCATCCGGCCTTCGATTTTTATGGAATCCAAGCCGGACTTTTTCATGTCGTCCAAATGTTCAATCATGCAAAGATCCTTGCTTGACAATACCGCCGTAAAACCGTCGCCTTCAAAAACAGGAAAATATTCGTCCGGACGTTCGTGCTCGCGCAATAAGAGCGTTCCTGATTCGGCGATAAGTTTGGCTTGCTCTGCGGAAAGATTTTTTTTGCCGGAAGCCTGTTTATCTTGATCGGCTTTTTTTGCCGTCATTACGTCGAAATTCCAGCGGCACGTGTGCGAGCAAAAACCCGCCTGCGCGGATCTTCCGGTAAGATAAGCGCTCATAAGGCAGCGCCCCGAATAGGCGATGCACATTGCTCCATGGCAAAAGGCTTCAAGTTCCATGTCCGGAACAAAATCTTTTATTTTTCGGATATCGTCGAGAGACGCTTCCCGCCCCAAGACTATGCGGCTGAATCCCATATTTTTATACATTTTGACCGCGCTGCCGTTTACACAGCTTGCCTGTGTGCTCAAGTGAAGTTTTGCCTCAGGAAAATGCTTTTGCAGGATGGGAAGAATTCCTATGTCTTGTATTATAAAAGCGTCTATGGGATACAGACGAAAATAATCCATGTCCTTCATAAACTGTTCTATGTCGCTGTCATGAAAGCTTATGTTCAAGGCGCAGTGAAGTTTTTTACCGGGAAATTGTTTTTTTAATTCTATAACGCTCTTGTATTCGTCTTCGTAAAAATTATCCGCCTTTACGCGAAGAGAAAATTTTTTTAAGCCTATATAGGCCGCGTCAGCTCCGTAAGCATACGCGTAATAAAGTTTTTTAACGTTCCCCGCGGGCGACAAGAGTTCCATATATTACCTTAGACCTCAATATTTTTTTGCGCTTACTCAGTCAAATCCCGGCCGGCTTTTGAAGCTGCGTCGCCGCGGTTCTTTGCGGCGGATTTTGAATAATCGGCAAAAAAATCTTCGGGACACGATTTGCGCGCGGTTATGAGTTTTCCGATCTTTTCGAGCGCGAGATGAGGAGAAGGCAGGTATTCGTCCGCCATCTGAAACATAAACATCATGTCTTTCCACACGTCGAGCGTACAGTTTACACCGTTTTCTTCAAGCTTATTTTTAAATTTCATTGCATCCGGCAAGAGAATTTCTTTTTCGCCCATCTGAATAAAAACGTCGGGGAAGCCTTTTAGCATTTCTTCTTCAACATACACGGGTGAAACGAGCGGATTTTGCAAATTTGATTCATAGGTATAAAATTCTCCGCTTTTTCTTAAACAATCGGCTGTAATAACTTCATCGCACGATCTTTTTTCCTGAAAGACTTGGGACGAAGGAGAAAGGTTAAGCCACGGAGAGAACAGGATCGCCTGTTTTACGGATTTTTTGTAACGTTCCTTTAAAGTGAACAGAACGGCCAGCGCGAGGGTCGCTCCGGAACCGTCGGCGGCAACTATTATTTCAGGTTCCGCTTTTTCACCCGCAGCCGCATCCAACGAGAGCGATATCTGTTCTTCGGTGTACAGACTTCTAAAACATAATTGAATATCTTCCATAGCCGCAGGGAAGGCGTGCGCCGGAGCTAGTCGGTATTCGGGCACGACGACGCGGCTCGAAGCCGTATTTGCTATACTCGCACAGAAATTTCTCCAGGAAGCGCATGAACCTCCGGCAAAACACCCTCCGTGTATGTAAAGAACTATGCGCCTTGAAGAATAAATTTCAGGTATGAGAACGTCGCATTTTATATTCCCGTAAACATGTTCGGAAAGAGTAACTCGGTTCGGAAGGATCGGGTTTTGAAACGCAGCTTCAAGTTTTTTTCTGAATACGGAAATTTCGGTCTTGGAATTAAGCACAAGATTTCTTAATTTTTTGACGGCAGCTTTTCTGTTATCTGAAAAAAACATAATTCAAGTATAGCAAAAATGATCCCCGGATGCTATACTCCGTCTTATGCCTATAAAAATACAGTCGGGACTGCCTGCATGTGAGATTCTCGGACGCGAAAACATATTCGTGATGACAGAGCAACGTGCGACGACTCAGGACATACGTCCTCTTAAGATAGCGATTCTCAATTTGATGCCTACGAAAATTTCTACGGAAACTCAGATTTTAAGGCTTCTCGGCAATACTCCGCTTCAAGTGGAAATTTCACTTGTCCGCATGGAAAATCATGTTTCAAAAAACACGGGCGAAGAACATCTTGAAAAATTTTATATAGGCTCTAAAGAACTTTTTAACAAATCTTTTGACGGAATGATCATCACGGGAGCGCCAGTTGAACAACTGCCTTTTGAACAAGTCGATTACTGGGAAGATCTGTGTAAGATCATGGATTATGCAAGGCAAAAAGTCTTTTGTACGCTGTATATATGCTGGGGGGCTCAGGCGGCTCTTTACCATTTGTACGGAATTCAAAAACATCTTTTAAAAAGCAAATTATTCGGTGTATTTAAAAACACGCGCATGACGTGGTCGGATCCGCTTTTACGCGGATTTGACGATATATTCCTTATACCGCAATCACGACACACCTGCGTTAAAACTGAAGATATTTGTGCCGTACCCGATTTGACGGTTCTCGCTGAATCCGAAGAATCCGGAGTTTCGATCATAAAGTCGAACGATAACAGAAGAATTTTTATAACCGGACATTTGGAATACGATGCGCATACCCTGGCCGATGAGTATTGGAGGGATAAAAACAAAGGGCTTCCGATAGATTTACCTAAAAACTATTTTCCGGGAAACGACGCGTCAAATCCGCCCCGTTCCACATGGCGGAGCACGGCGCATTTATTTTACAGTAACTGGCTTAACTACTATGTCTATCAGGAAACGCCGTTTACTTTTGCGTAGCGTCCGTCCTAAAAAGGTTTTCTTCCCTCCGCGAGCCGAAGCTGCCCCGACAAGTCTTTGTGAATTTTAACGTCCGCAAAACCTTCGCTTTTCATAAGCTTTGCAGCTTTTTCTACGTTGTATTCTCCCGCTTCGAGCAAAAAAAGCCCTCCGGCCGACAGCCTCTCATACGCCTGAGGAATAAGCCTGCGTATAATTGCAAGTCCGTCGTGAAAATCTTTTTTGCATGAATTTTCATCGCAGAAATCTTTGTCACGAATATCCATGACGTCTCCGTCCAAGGCGACGCGGGGTTCTTTTCTGCCGTCTTTTAAAAGTTCCGTTACCGTTTCGGACGGTACGTACGGCGGATTTGACAAAATCAATTCGAATCGAATTTCTTTAGGGAAGGCGTCAAGCAGATCGCCTTGAAAAAAATCCATAGCCTTTTTTGCCGCCGGATTGTCTGAAAGAATACGATAAGCGTTTTTTTTTGCCACACTGAGCGCTTTTTTGCTTATGTCGGAGGCATAAACGGCAAGGTCGATAGGGGGTGCATTTACACCGCTTGCGGCGGCTTCGTGCAGAAAAGAAACGGCGATGCAGCCGCTTCCGGTACATACGTCCGCTACTCGGTAAGCGGCATTTCGGGAATTTTTACGGTCTTCGGGTTTTGCCGCAAGGCCTGCCGTAAAATCCGCCGTAAAATTTTCTCTTGAGGCAAATTTTTGGGCAGCTTCCTTTAGCGCATGTTCTACCAAAAGTTCCGTGTCGGGTTTGGGAATTAAAACGTCAGGCGTTACAAGAAAATCAAGTCCGTAAAATTCTTTGACGCCCGTAATATATGCTACGGGAAGTCCTTCTCTTCGCTTTTTTAAGGCATTTTTAAAAACGGACGTTTGTTTTTTTGAAAGCTCAGCGTCGCCGTGCGATAAGATAAACGTTCGCGATTTTTTTAGCGTATGCTCTAAGATACAGTTTACGTCTAAAACCGGCGTGTCAAAAATAGGTGTCGTTTCCGGCATAAAAATTTTTCGGTCGATTTTTTTTTCTTTAAGATATTTTACGCCGTATCCGACGGCTTCCGAAACTGTCACAAATCATCCTGTTCGCAGCACGGGATGTCAGTCATTGTTCATCTCCGTAATGTCCGCTTTAAGCTGCTCTTCTTTTGCATAAACATTAAGAGCGTCGAGCATTTCATCCATGTAGCCGAGCATAAACTGGTCCAGTTTATAAAGCGTAAGGTTTATGCGGTGATCGGAAACACGGTTTTGCGGAAAGTTATACGTGCGGATCCTTTCCGACCTGTCTCCGGCGCCTACCATAGACTTGCGTGCGGCCGAACGTTCGGCATTTTTTTTAGACTCTTCCATATCGAACAGACGAGCGCGTAATACGCGGAACGCCTTGGCTTTGTTTTTTATCTGGCTTTTTTCATCTTGCTGTATGACTACAAGACCTGTGGGAATGTGTGTGAGCCGCACGGCGGAATCCGTCGTGTTTACGCATTGTCCGCCGGGTCCCCCCGCCCTCATTACGTCGATCCTTACGTCTTCGGGTTTGATTTCAATTTCGGTTTCTTCCGCTTCGGGGAGTATCGCCACCGTTACCGTGCTTGTGTGGATTCGCCCTTGTGCTTCCGTCGTCGGAACTCGCTGCACTCTGTGGACGCCGCCTTCCCAACGGAGAGTTCCGTATACGAATTTTCCGCTTATGGAAAAAGTGATTTCCTTGTATCCGCCTACTTCCGTAGGACTGGAATTTATGACTTCGTATTTCCAGCCTTTGCGCTCCGCAAGCCGCGTATACATCTGAAACAGATCCATTACAAAAAGCGACGCTTCGTCGCCGCCTACTCCGTTGCGTATTTCGACTATAATATTCTTTTCATCAAGAGGATCCGGCGGAATAAGCTTTAATTTTATCTCTTCTTCAAGTTTAGGAAGTCTTTCTTCCAATTCCCGCAGCTCTTCTCTCGCCATTTCCCTCATGTCGTGATCGTCTTCCGACGTTATCATTTCATGTGCGTCGGAAATACCCTTCAAAACCTTTTTATACTCGTCGTAAAGAGCTGCAATCGTACTGAGATGTCCGTGTTCCCTCATAACGGCTTTGTATTTTTGAGGATCCTTTACCAAATCGGGATCGGCGACGGTTTTATCGAGCTCCTTTAACCGGACGGAGCAATCTTCGAGCTTTTTTAACAAATCCATAGAAATTGATTTTACATATTTTACGCTTTTTTTACAATTGGATCGCCGTGTGCAGTCAACGCGGCCAAAATTCGCCGCCGGTCAATCGGCGCAAAAAACGGTGTGCGACAAACACTGTGTTCTTGTTCGGAGGCGAAAGCCGCACACTGAAACTGCAAAAATTATCTACCTGAGATAAACCATCAAAAGCATAATGTCGCTGTTTCGTATTCCGCTTATGCGGCCTGCCTGTCCGAGCGTTAAAGGGCGGATCTTTTCAAGTTTTTGCCGCGATTCGCTTGAAAGCGAAGGGATAGATCCGTAATCGAAATTAACGGGAATCTTGGTGTTTTCCATGCGGCGCAGTTTTTCGACTCGCTTGTCCTGTTTTTCTATATAGTATTTGTATTTGAAGTCTATCTGCGCCGTTTCCCATACTTTTTGAGGATATCCCGGATTTTGCATTTTAGGATTTTTTAAAAGCTCCGCTATGATCCTGTCTTCAAGAGCGTATTTTTCGTTTACGGCGTCAAGCTGCGACCGGGTCTTTAATCCCGCGTAAAAACCGTATCGGCAAAGCCTTTGGTCGGCCGTATCAAAGCGGAGTTTCAATCGGTATTCCGCACGAGCGGTAAACATACGGTAGGGTTCCTTTGTTCCCAAAGTTACAAGGTCGTCGATCAAAACGCCTATGTATGCTTCCGAACGGTGAAGTATGACGGGCTTCCAGTCAGGAATTATGCGGAAATTTGTAAAGCCGGCCTTTTTTTGGAATTTTTCAATGCGTTCATTAAGCATAAGCGGGTTTCCCCCCGTATCCTCATTTAAGGCGCACAAGGGGCCGCAAAATTCTTTATGCGCCTTGGAGTACAGGGCGGCGTTTATTCCCGCTATAAGGCCTTGACCGGCGGCTTCTTCATAGCCTGACGTTCCGTTTATCTGTCCCGCGTTAAAAAGCCCGGCCACGCGTTTTGTTTCAAGGGAAGGATAAAGCTGCGTCGGCTCCACATAGTCGTATTCTACGGCATAGCCGGGTCTCGCCACAACGGCGTTTTCAAAGCCTTCCATAGTTCTTAAAAAGGCGTCCTGCACCGATTCCGGCAAAGAGGAAGAAAGACCGTTTAAATATATCTCGTCGGTTTCAAGCCCCTCCGGTTCTACGAAGATCTGATGCCGCTCTCTTTCCGAAAAGCGCATAACCTTGTCTTCGATCGAAGGACAATATCTCGGCCCGATTCCTGAAATTTTTCCGCTGTATAAAGGAGAGCGGCCTATGTTTTCTCTTATGATGTTGTGAGTCTTCGTATTCGTGTAGGCGATGTGGCAGGAAACCATCGGTCTTTCAATTTTTTCATTATCGAAGGAAAAGGGAATAATGTCTTCGTCCGAAGGCTGCTCCGCAAGTTTTGTAAAGTCCACCGTGTGACGCAGAATTCTCGGCGGAGTTCCCGTCTTTAATCTGCCTATCGTAAAACCCAGCCTGATAAGCGATTGTGTAAGCCCGAAAGCTCCTTCTTCACCCAGCCGCCCGCAGGGAGCGTCGTAATCGCCTATGAAAATTTTACCGCCTAAAAACGTACCGGTCGTAAGGACTACGGCTCGAACGGGAATTATTCTTCCGCGCTCGGTTACGATTCCCGTAACCTTTTGCCTCATTCCGCTTTTTGCAGCTTCGCTTGTTTTTACGCTGCGTAATTCGCCGGGAATGGAACCTTTTTCCGCAATGCTGTCGGACTGGGGCGGAAGTTTTGCTGACGAAACCGCAGTCAGAATATCCGTTACCGAATCCATCAAGGTTGAAAGGTTTTCCGTAGTTTCTACCGTCTTTCGCGCGATTTGAGAATAAAGGATTTTATCGGCTTGCGCGCGCGGAGCCTGCACTGCAGGGCCCCTTCGGCGGTTTAAAAGTCTGAATTGTATCATCGACTTGTCGATGATCTTTCCCATTTCGCCGCCGAGCGCGTCGATTTCGCGCACGATGTTTCCTTTTGCAATTCCGCCTATGGACGGGTTGCAGGAAAGCCTTCCTATGGAATCTATGTTTTGCGTTATAAGTACGGTTTTCAGTCCCATCCTTGCGGAAGCAAGAGACGCTTCTATTCCCGCGTGGCCGCCGCCTACGACGGCGACGTCAAAAAAATCATAAAATCCGGCCATAGTAGAGCGATTATAGTGTAATCGCTCGTTTTAGGCAAATTGCTCGTCCGTGCTCCAAGTTATGCAATGTCCGCGCCGATAAAAAAGCCCTCTCGCAAAGCTGTTTGCCTTGCAAAAGGGCTTTTATTGACACGCTAGTGCGCGCTGCAAGTTTCTTTAGAAAACTCACATATTTGCGTATGCGCCGCTCTCATGCGGCGTTTTAGAAAACCGTGTTCTGCAACGCCGCATTTTGAGCTTATTTGTACAGTTCAACCAGCCTCTGCAAGTGCTCGAAGCGGGCTTTTGCCGTGTCTTCGTTCCTCTGGAACAGAACGCTCGCCCTTTCCGGGAATTTTCTGGTAAGAGCGGAGTAGCGCGTTTCGTTTGCAAGGAACGACTGATAAGAGCCGTCTCCGAGTTTTGAAGAAAGCGTAAACGGATTTTTGCCTTCCGCCTTCAGAGCCGGGTTAAAGCTGAACAGGTTCCAGTAGCCGGATTTTACGGCAGACTTCATTACATCCTGACAGTGATTCATTCCTCCCTTAATTCCGTGAAGTTCGCACGGAGAGTAGGCGATGATCAACGACGGTCCCTTATAGGCTTCCGCTTCCACAATCGCTTTTACGGTTTGCGACGGATTTGCGCTTAGGGCTATCTGAGCAACGTAAACATATCCGTAGGTCATTGCGATTTCCGCAAGAGATTTTTTACCGATATCCTTACCTGCCGCGGCGAACTGACAAATTTCACCGATGTTCGAAGCCTTTGACGCTTGACCGCCGGTATTCGAATACATTTCAGTATCGAAAACTATGACGTTTATGTCTTCTCCGGAAGCAAGAACATGATCAAGACCTCCGAATCCTATGTCATAGGCCCAGCCGTCGCCGCCCATTACCCATACGGATTTCTTTGAAAGATATTCTTTCTTTTCAAGAATTTCCTTGGAAAGACCGCATCCGGACGCAGCGGCTTTTTCAAGCTCCGCGATAAGGGCTTTGCACGGTTCCGTATTTGCTCTGGTGTTATCCTTTGTCGCCATAAATTGAGACAGAGCTTCTTTGAAGGATGCGCTGGCCTTATCGCTCTTTCCCATTTCTTCAAGCTGAGCGATTAAGCCATTGCGTATATATTTTTGTCCCACCGCCATACCGAAGCCGTGCTCGGCGTTGTCTTCGAACAAAGAGTTCGCCCATGCAGGGCCTTTTTTCGAATCCTTGTTGACGGTATACGGACAGGTAGCGGCTGGTCCTCCCCATATGGAAGAACAGCCTGTGGCGTTGGAAATATACATGTGTTCGCCGAACAGCTGGGTGATAAGCCTTGCGTACGAAGTTTCCGCACAGCCTGCGCACGAACCTGAAAATTCCAAAAGCGGCTGATTGAATTGCGAACCTTTGGGCGTAAGGTCGTCCATGCCCGCATCCGTCTTTTTGCTCACGTGAGAAACCAAATAATCGAATACCGGCTGTTCCTGAACGCGCGTTTCCTGCGGAACCATTGCGATAGCCTTTGTGGGACACACTGTTACGCATTCGCCGCAGCCCGTGCAGTCGAGAGGCGATACCGAAATGGTATATTTGTATTGACTCGGTTTCGGCTTGGTGTCCGCCGTAACAAGATTCGAAGGAGCGCCTTTTACTTCCGCGTCGGACAGCAGATACGGACGAATGGTCGCATGCGAACACACGAAAGCACAGTTGTTGCACTGAATACATTTCGACGCATCCCATTCGGGAACCATAACGGCAATACCGCGTTTTTCATAGGCGGCAATACCGGTTCCGAACTGACCGTCGGCAATGTCTTTGAATGCGGAAACGGGTAAGCTGTCGCCGTCCATGAGCGCGATGGGCTGCATGAGATTTTTGACCATTGCGACTGTGCTCTTTTCGCCGGACAAAGCGGGTTTCGGCGCGTCTGCCGGAGGATTGCTCCAAGAAGAAGGAATTTTTACTTCATGCAGCGCGTTTACTCCTGCGTCGATCGCCTTGCAGTTCATGTCGACGATGTCCTGTCCCTTGCTTGAGAACTTTGCCACAACTTTTTCTTTCATGTACTTGACGGCATCTTCCGCCGGAAGAACCTTTGCCAGTTTAAAGAAAGCCGACTGGAGCACGGTGCTAGTGCGTTTGTTAAGACCGATTTTACCTGCTATGTCTACCGCGTCAACCGTGTACACTTTTATATTGTTGTTTACAATATACTTTTTTGCTTCCGCGTTGAGGTGCTTGTCAAGTTCTTCATCGGACCACTGACAGTTGATAAGGAAAATTCCGCCTTTTTTGACGTCCTGAACCATCTTATACCCTTTGATGATATAGGATTGGTTGTGACAGGCTACAAGATCTGCCTGGTTGATATAGTACGGACTTTTGATCGGTTTGTCGCCGAAGCGCAGGTGAGAGATCGTAACGCCGCCGGTTTTTTTGGAGTCGTATTGGAAATAGGCCTGAATGTATTTGTCTGTGTGATCGCCTATGATCTTTGTAGAATCCTTATTTGCGCCTACGGTGCCGTCGCCACCGATACCCCAGAATTTACATTCGACCGTACCTTCGGCCGAAGTGATGGGCGCGGGTTTTATTTCAGGCAGACTCAAATTGGTAACGTCGTCAATTATGCCGACAGTATAACGCGCTTTCGGAGAAGCTTCGTTAAGTTCCTTATATACGGCGAATATGCTTGACGGAGGAGTGTCCTTTGAGCCTAATCCGTAGCGTCCGCCGGTAAGAATGACGTCGTGCTTTCCCGCTTCGCGCAATGTAGTCGCTACGTCCAGATACAAGGGTTCGCCTAAAGATCCCGGCTCTTTTGTCCTGTCAAGGACAGTGAGTTTTTTACAGGTGGCCGGCAAAACTTTAAGGAACGCTTCCGCAACCCACGGGCGGTACAGGCGAACCTTTATCAAACCGACTTTTTCGCCTTTTTTCATGAGATAGTCTACGACTTCTTCCGTTACGTCGCAAACGGATCCCATAGCTACGATTACGCGATCCGCATCTTTCGCTCCGTAATAGTTAAAAAGATCGTATTGGGTGCCGAGTTTTACATTTATCTTTGCCATGTATTTGCGTACGATTTCAGGTAAAGCGTCGTACACAAGGTTGCATGCTTCGCGGTGCTGGAAGAAAATATCGCCGTTTTCATGCGAACCGCGCATCGACGGATTTTCAGGATTGAGCGCGTGCTTACGGAATTCCTTTACCGCTTCCATATTGCACATCTCTTTCAGATCCGCATAATCCCATGCGTCAAGTTTTTGAATTTCATGCGATGTCCTGAATCCGTCGAAAAAGTTAAGGAACGGAACCTTCCCTTCTATCGCGGCAAGGTGAGCTACCGGAGCCAAGTCCATGACTTCCTGCGGGCTGCTTTCCGCCAGCATCGCAAATCCCGTTTGACGGCAGGCATATACGTCGGAATGATCGCCGAAGATACTCAACGCCTGAGTTGCGACAGTACGCGCCGAAACGTGAAAAACAGCCGGCAGCTGTTCCGCTGCAATTTTGTACATATTCGGGATCATCAGAAGAAGTCCCTGAGACGCGGTGAACGTTGTGGTCATTGCGCCTGCGGCAAGGGAACCGTGCACGGTGCCGGCGGCGCCCGCTTCAGACTGCATTTCAATGACTTTAGTCTCCGTTCCGAATATATTTTTTAAATTATTTGCCGACCATTGATCGACAAAATCCGCCATTGGCGATGACGGAGTTATGGGATAAATACCTGCAACTTCCGTAAATGCATACGCAACATGTGCAGCCGCCTGGTTACCGTCCATTGACTGCTTTTTTCTGGACATAAGCCCTCCTAAAAGAATATTGGGATAAGTTATGGGATAGTGGTAAAACCACCAACAATAGCTACTTATAGATTATACCGTTCCTGTAGATTTAGCAATATTGATGACGTGAAAAACATCGATATGAAAACCATATTTTGCTTTATACGGAATGTTAAATCGGAAAACCGCTTATTTGCGGCAACAGGGCCGCGTCTTCAGGGCTGAAACCGACACGGAGGAACATGTTGCGCAAAAAAATGCAGCGTTGCCTGAAGCGATTGCGGCTTTTAACAATCCGCAGAGTGAATTTTTTGACTGATATATGGTAGAATAAGATTAGTATATATATGAATTATCTGGTTTCGGAATACTATCTCAACCGCGGATTTAAAACACGAGACATTGAAAAGGCAAGGCTTTATGAGCTTATATGTGCCGAAGAGGGAACGTCGCGCAAGCGGATGAATCAAAAACTCAGGCTAAGGCCCAATAATGTTTCGGATTCGGTGCAGCAGCTTACGGAAGACGAACTTGTGTACGAGGACGCGGAAGTGAAAATTCAAGGAAAGGGCAGACCGGAGGTAATACTTCATCCGCGCTTTGACAGACTCGTGGCGATTTCTGTCGGAGTTTCTTCAAACACCCTAACCGCAGATCTCATCGATATGGAAGGGAAAAGCATTTGGCAAAAGAGTTTACCCGTTCCCGACGATGCTGATAACACGGTATTCCTTGAGTCTCTAACGCGCCTGATCATAGAGCTGGAATACTGCATCACCAAAAAGCAAATTCTTGTAGGAATCGGAGTTGCAGTTCCCGGGATAGTCAGCGCCAACGGAACAAGGTGGGTGTTCAATTCAAGATGGCCTGAGGTTTCGAATCTTGATTTTTCAAAACTTTCGGTCCGGTTCAAAGTGCCTGTAAGACTTTATCGATTTTTGGATTCTCAGCTGAACGCCTTAATTTTTAGGAATGTCAGCATTAACGATTCTTCCATAATTCTTGTTCACTGGGGATACGGGATAGGAGCCGCTTACTGTATAAATGGAAAAATTCCTTTGCTTGCGGCCGGAAGCATTTCCGAAATAGGCCACATAAAGATTGTGCCGCCCAAAGATGCAGCGCTTTGCAGGTGCGGGGAAAGGGGCTGCCTTGAAACGATCAGCTCCGGCTGGGCTTTACAGAAGCATTTAGGATCAGTTTTGGGCGTATTTCCTTCCGATGAAAAAGAGCTCGGGCGGCTTATGGCAAGCCGCGATTTTTCCGGTGATCCCGTGATTGAAAAAGCCGTTGAAAGCGTGGCTTGCGTCATCGATAACACGCATAGGGTTTTCCCTGCGGACAGAGTTATCGTGTACGGACCGTTCGTAGGTAATCAATTTATAAGAAAGACGCTGGTTGAAAAGATTCGGGAAAAGCTCCCGTGGTATTCAAAACCTTCCGTTGAGATAGAGATAATAACCGGAGATTTTGAAGACATAACCGCACTCGGCTGCTGCGCCGATTTCTTTAAAGCCCGTCTAATTGAAATGCTTGTTTTTCACGGAATGGACAATAATTAATATCATTTTATGATAATAGTTGTGATATTAAATGCTTTTGCTGCCGGATTATTCCCTAGTTATTGCGCTAATATTATCGTTGACGGCTATATTTGTGCGTGTTATGATATTAACATCAACCGTTTATAAATAAGAGGCTGAATGAAAAATTCATAATTTTATGGAGGAAAGTATGAAGAAGATCTGTATTGTTTCTTTGGTTCTCTGTTTGGTTTGTACGGCCGTATTCGCTAAGGCTGCGGGAGAAAAGCCTTTCCCATCAAAAGACATTACACTGATTGTTCCGTGGGGAGCCGGCGGATCTTCGGATTTGGTCGGCAGACGCGTAACCGATGAAATGTCTAAAATTTTCGGAGTAAAAATAAGCGTCGTCAACACACCCGGCGCAACGGGAACGGTTGGTATGAACGATTGTCTTTTAAAACCTCATGACGGTTACACTCTCATTGCAAATGCAACGCCTCATACTCACTATGTGAACGGTCTTGCCGACTGGTCGCCGAAGGATTGGGATTATTTGGCCGCCTACTACGTTCCCTGTGTAATTGCCGTCTCAAAGAACAGTAAGTACAAAACGTTTAACGACCTGTACAAGGCGCTTAAGGACAATCCTGCAAACACCATCAAAAACAGCGTCGCAGGTATAGGTTCTTCGGGATACAACGCCGTTATGGTTCTTTCTGCAACGGACGCCGTTATGGGCAAGGGACTGAACACTCCCTATGCAGGCGGAGCCGATGCGATTAAAGCGCTTCTTGCAGGTGAGGTAGACTTTACGTCCCAGCTTTCAAATGAAATGATAGATCTTCTCAGATCGGGAGATCTTGTAGCTTTATGCTCGCTCACGGAAGAAAACCTTGTTCTTGAAGGCGTTTCCAAACCTATTCCGTCTATAAAAACTTTTATTCCGGAACTTGCAAAATCCCTGCCGATCGGAGACGCATTCGGTCTTATGTTCCCGTCGGACGTTCCCGATGGTACAAAAAAGGCTCTTGAATCTGCGTTCGTAAAAGCCTGCCAAACCGACAGCGTAAAAGCCTTCGCCGGTCAAAAAGGTATGATCCTTCTAGGTTCGACGATTGCGGAATCTAACGAACTCAAAGACAAAGCGGCCGCGGCCATAGGATTTACTCTCTACGATCTTGGGATAGCGAAACGATCTCCTCAGGATCTAGGATATAAGAGATAGAGACTTGATCCGGGTCGGTACGGTTTTCCGTATTGACCCGCCTTTTGGCGCTTTGTAAAAAAAGTGTCGTTGAAAGATTCTCCGCAGTTTTACCGTCTTTTGTACGGTTTGCGGATAAAGGAAAACTAATCATGGGTGATCAAAAGCAGACGGATCCCAAGAGCAGGTTCGGAATAGATCTTGTTGCCGGAGTCATAGTTCTTGCCGTGTCCGTTTATGTTATGTGCAAGAGCATAACCTTTTGGAAAGAAGATTTCGTTGACGTATTTTATTATTCTTCAGGGCTTATGCCGATGATAATAGGAATATGTCTTTTTATATTTTCAATTATATATATTAGAAGAACACTGAAGGAGCATCCTCTTAAAGAATGCCTTTTAGACATAAGGGCCTTTTGTCGTGAGTTCGTAAAAAGCGGAAATGTGCACAAGGCCTTGATCGGCATTGCAATATTCTGGGTTTATATTTTTTTTATGCTTGGAAGACTTCCCTTCTGGATCGCCACTTTTATTGCCCTATCTACTTTGCTGATATTCATTAACTGGGAAAAATCGTTCGGAAAGATTGCGAAGCTGCTGCTGATATCCGCATGTGCGACTTTTGCCATCATTCTGGTGTTTCAAATAATCTTTAATGTTCCCATGCCGTAAGAGGAGGAATGAAAAATGGCAGCTTTGAGTTACATAGGCGAAGCGTTTGCTATCGCCCTCACCCCTACGGGATTACTGGCATTGGTACTGTCTGTTTTTACCGGCCTGATTTTCGGAATGCTTCCGGGGCTGACTTCGACGATGGCGGTAGCCTTGCTCACCGGGTTGACGTATAATTTTAACGGTCCTTTGGCTATTATGTCGCTCTTGTCGATATATATCGGCGCCATATCAGGGGGAAACCAGAGTGCGATTCTTTTGAATATACCAGGAACTCCGGCTTCCGCGGCTACCGCGATGGAGGGTTATCCGTTGGCGCTTAAGGGCAAAGCCGGGCTTGCAATTTTTGTGGCGACAGGCGCCTCGTTTTTCGGAACTATCATCAGCATTGTATGCGTTGCGCTGTTCACTCCCATGTTGACGCAATTTGCCCTAAAATTCATGAGTCATGAAATGTTTCTTCTGGCTGTTTTCGGAGTCGTAATATGCGGAAACCTTACCAGCAACGGAGACCCGCTTAAGGGGTGGATATCGGGTTTTATAGGATTGCTCATGAGCCAAGTCGGAATGGACACCATATATTCATACAGGCGCTTTACCTACGGCAGCATTAATCTTGCAGGAGGGATATCGCTGCTGCCGGTCATGATAGGGCTTTTCGGATTCCCCGAAGTTGTCAAAGCTTTTAGCGGCGGCGCAAAGGCTATGATGCAGCAGAACAATAAATACAGCGTTAAGGAAGGACTCATCATACTTTTAAAAAACCGCTTAAACATATTAAGGTCGAGTATTCTGGGGATGCTTATGGGCGCAATTCCCGGCGTAGGAGAAGATACCGGCGGATGGATATCTTATTGGTCGGAAAAAAAGGTTTCGAAGACGCCTGAGCTCTGGAGCAACGGATGCATTGACGGCGTCGTAGCTGCGGAAGCGGGAAACAACGGCGCGATAGGAGGAGCTATCATTCCCGTGCTGTCCCTTGCAATCCCGGGATCGACTTCCGCCGCGGTTTTGCTTGCGGCGTTTTGGATGCACGGATATAGGCCGGGACCGCTTCTTATGCAGGATACCCCAAACTTTTTATACTACGTTATAGTCTTTATGTTCCTTGCATCCTGCTTTATGTGGTTTTTAGGAATGGTTATAGCAAGGTTCAGCGTAAAAGTTCTTGCGGTAGACGCAAAGATACTTATGCCGATCGTGTTTGTGTGTTGCGTAATAGGCGCCTTTGTAGTTTCAAACAGATTATTTGACATAAAACTTATGTTCGTCTTCGGACTTTTGGGAATAGCTATGAGCTATTTGAAAATGCCCGGCGCGCCGTTTCTTTTGGGAATCATACTCGGCAATATGGCCGACGAGAATCTGCGGCGAGCGCTTTTGCTTACGCACGGAGACATATCCATATTCTTTACTCGGCCGATATCCGTTTTCTTTATGCTCCTGATCGCGTATCTGATTTTCACACAGACTCCCTTTTATGAAAAACTTGTTTACAAATTCAAATCGAAAAGGTAATTTTTAGGAAGGTTTAAAAGCCGCCGCTAAAATATCGCGGCATCTTTTAACTTCGAGTTTTCTTCGAAAACTCGTTTATTGGATTGTGCGCAAAGAGCGCACGAATTGCCCAGCTCCTAAATCTGAAGATTTATTCGCTGTGCAATTTTAAGGAAGGCTTAGCATGTTTACGATTACGGGCTTTGCAGACGAACTTGGTCCCGATTTTTATGCGCAGATGGAAATATGGCGGCAAATGGAACTTTCATGGTTTGAATTGAGGTCTGCGTGGGGTTCCAATGTGATGGAGCTGACGGACGAACAGGTTAGCCTGATCGGAAAGACAATTAAAGGATGCGGCATAAAAGTCTCGTGTATAGGTTCCCCGATAGGCAAGACCTTTATAGAAGATCCTCTTTCACTTGAGATGAAAAGGCTTGAAAGGGCTGTACGGCTTGCAAATTTCTTCGGATGCGGAAGGGTGAGAATTTTTTCCTTTTACTGCAAGAACGGCAATATCCTTGAACACCGTGACGAGGTTCTGTCCAGACTTGAAAAAATGACGGAATTTGCGTCAAGGGAAGGAGTTACCCTTCTTCATGAAAATGAGTCTGAAATTTACGGACAGTTAAGCGCGCAAAGCGCTGAAATTGCCGCAGCTCTTAAATCCGATCACTTCGGCCTTGTTTTTGATCCTGCAAACTATTCCATAGCGGGAGAAAACGCATTGGATGCCGAAAAAGTTATGCATAAGTATATAAGCTATGTCCATGTTAAAGACTATTCGGGACATGCGCTTGATATGAGCGTTCCGGGCGAAGGCGTCTCTTGTATTCCGCAAGTGTTTGACAGATTGCGTGACAGAGACATTTTTATTTCCATGGAGCCGCATCTTGACGTCGCCGGCAGGTTCGGAGGCGGCACTTCGCCTGAAAAATTTGCGGTTGCAGTCAACGCCGTAAGGAAGATCCTTGACGGGCTCGGCATTGAATGGAAATGAGATGAAATACGGCTACTGCACAGGTTTTTCCACGGAACCTCGTTTCGGGCTCGGCCTTGAGTTCCTTGACATGATTAGGGAAGCGGGCTTCGACTATGTGGAATTCCCATTGATGAATTTTTACAAAATGCCGGAATCCGAATTTTCTAGCGTTGTCGAAAAGACGGAAAAATCGGACCTCAAAAGCCTTGCAGCCTGTAACTTTTTTCCGGCGGATATCAAACTTGTGGGAAAAAGAGTTGACGTTAACAAGACGGCTTCATATTTGGATAGTGTTCTTCCAAGGCTTAAAAGGCTTGGGATCCTAAAAATAATACTCGGAAGCGGCCCTTCAAGGACATTCGGCCCGGAGCAGACAAGGAAAGAAGCTTTCGATCAGTTCGTAGGGATACTTAAAGACGTCATTCTTCCTAGGACAAAGCGTGCGGGAATGCTTGTTTGCATTGAACCGTTTGATAAAACCTGCTGCAATTTAATCGTTTCGGCTTCGGAAGGCCTTGAGCTTGTGAGGACTGTGCATGACGACGGCCTTGAGATGATGGTCGATTTGTTTCACATGATGTGCAACGGAGAATCCCTTGATTCTCTTAAACCCTGTGTTGACCATGTAAGACATGTACATATTGCCGGCTTTAACAGGCGTATTCCCGAAGAATCCGACGAATACGTTTTTAATGCGCTCAATATTCTTTTTAAACTCGGTTATGAGGAAACCGTTTCTTTTGAAACGGAAAAACCTGAGACATGGCAAGAAGCAAGGCTGGCGCTGTCGAAGGTTAAAAACCTCTTTGGGAGGTAACGCGATGAAAAAAAAAGGTTTTGGGATAATAGGACTGGGAATGATCTCGGAGTTCCACGCAAAGGCGATCGAGCATATTGACGGCGCCCGGCTTATAGCCGGGTTTGACCCTGTTCCCGGCAAGGCGGAGGCGTTTGCCCAGAAGCACGGTTGCATGGGATATGAAAATTTGGCGGATTTTCTTAATAATCCTGAAATCGATATTGTGACGATTGCCACCCCATCAGGGCTTCATCTTGACGGAGCCGTTGCTTCCGCAAAAGCCGGAAAACATGTCATTGTTGAAAAACCGCTTGAAGTAACGCCCGAAAGATGCAAGGTCATTATAGACGCCTGTAAAAAAAATAAGGTAAAATTGACAGGCGTTTTTCCTTCCAGATATCACGATGCTTCCCGAATAGTAAAGGAGGCGGTTGAAAGCGGAAGGTTCGGCAAGATCGCATTTGCGGACGCTCAGATAAAATGGTACCGGAGTCAAGAATATTACGACAGCGGAGCTTGGAGGGGAACATGGAAGATGGACGGGGGCGGCTGCTTGATGAATCAGGGCATACATGCGATAGATCTGCTCCAGTGGTTTATGGGGCCTGTCAAAGAAGTGTCCGCTTTTATCGGAACCGTAGGACATAAGAGAATCGAAGTTGAGGACACGGCCGCAGTAGCCCTTAAATTCGCAAACGGCGCGGTGGGAACCATAGAAGGCACTACGTGCGCATATCCGGGTTTTTTTAAGCGAATTGAAATAATGGGCACGGAAGGCACCGCCGTTATGGAAGAAGAAAATATTGTAAAATGGGAGTTTTCAAACGAAACGGATGAAGACGAGCGGATTAGAGCGGAGTACGGCAATGCGACTTTAACAGGAGGCGGAGCTCCCGATCCGTCTGCTATAGGATTCCACGGCCATCAGAGGCTTTTTGAATCGTTCATAAACGCCGTTGACACAGACTCCGAACCGGACATAACCGGCGAGAGCGCAAGCCGTGCAGTCGAAATAATATGCGCCGCATATAAAAGCGCCCGAAGCGGTAAAAAATGCATCATATGCTGAAAATGTGTTAAAAAGCGGCTATATTCCGGCAGCAGCCTGCCGTTGCACGGAAACTTTGCGCTTTGCGGCATTAGCACGCAGCGGACAGTTGCCGGCCGGGCATCAGTGTGTTCATCCGGCCGCTGATGATTGGTCGACCGATAGGTCAGTCGTCGTTTGCAGTGCGTCCGGTGCATTGTCGGCGGCGCCTGTTATGGGTCATGTCGTTTGGACTTGGAATTTTTCGCTTTGCGCTTATTCCAAGGGGCCGCAGCTTGCCGCCATAGCCCGCGCCGAATAGCTGCCGAATAACAACCAAATAACTGCGTCCAAAAACATAAAATTCTTTCGCTTAGACAACTTTAATTTTTTTTCTTTTGACCATACAACTTATTCCAAATACATTTAATTTTTGTCTTGTTTTATGACAATTGCACTTTATACTGAAACAAATAAATGAAATTGGAGGGTTTTATGAAAAAAGTTGTATGGTTTTTAACCGTGTTTTTGCTGGCGTCGTCGGTATTTGCCGGCGGACAAAAAGAGTCCGGAACCTTAAAATGGCCTGAAAAAGAAATTACCGTGATTTGCCCGTGGGCCGTCGGCGGCGTTGCCGATATAGTAAACAGAAAAATGTCAACTTTCGGTTCCAAATATTTTGGAGTTCCCGTAATTGCTACCAATGAATTGGGTGCCGGAGGGAACATTGCATTAACGAATTACTTAAAAAACGAACCCAATTCTTATAATTTAATTTTCGGAGGAGAAGGCGGTTTTTCAATTGCCCCGAATATCGCAGGATCCGAAGCTATCCGATTCAAGTATTCCGATTTTGAACCTATTGTAAACATATATTCGGCCATATTTGTTATGACGGCAAATGCAAAACTCAATATCAATAACCTTGATGACCTTAAAGCCTACGGACAGGGAAAAAAACTCAAGATTGCGGTAAACGGCGCGGCCGGATCCGAAGCTTTTTTAGTAAAGGCCTTATTTAAAGAGCTGGGTATTGAATATGAACTGGTAAGCTACAACGGCGCAAATCTGGCTCTGGATGCGGCGGCAAAGGGAGAAGCCCTATTTGCAGTTTCCCACCAGTCGCAGGCAAAGGGGAATGTGGAAGCCGGAATTTTAAAACCTATCGTGGTGTTCAACAAAGACGGCGTAAGCAACAACGTTTATAATGTTAGAGGCGTGGGTTCTTACGGAATCAAGGCCTATTATCCTAACACTTGCTGTCTTTTTGCCAGAAAAGGAACGGATCCCGCAGTTATCGGCAAAATTCGCGACGCTTATTTAAAAATTTTGCAGGAACCGGAAGTCGTCGAACTTTTTAAGAACTTAATGATAGAAGCAAACCCCATGGACAAGGCTGAATACGACGCTCATATTCAGAACGTAATAGACATTGTTAATGCTAATAAATAACAAAAAAAGGCTGTTTAATTAGACCGCCTTGAAGCGCGATAATTAGGCAGCCTTTTAAACCGGGGATATTCAATGAATAGAATAACTGTGTTTTTTGATAAAATAAATAAGGGCTTGGACGATATAGGTGAGCGCCTGGAGGGGAAAACAATCAGCTTTAATGCGAATATTCTAGGTTCCCTTTTGTTTATAATATTTTCTTCCGTCTTTATTTTTATCATGCCGGAACAAATAAAAATTACCGGCTCGTCCGCTATAAATGCGCAGACGTTTCCTCTTTTACTGCTTAGAATAATATTATTCTGTTCAATTTTTATTTTTGTAAAAGAAGTGATAAAGATCATCGCAAAGAAAAAAACCGAAAAGGTGACGATTGAAATTTTAACGGAATTAAGGGCGTTGCTCATTTTTATAATTTTGCTGGCTTATTTTTTTACGATAAAGCTTTTGGGTTTTATCGTAAGTTCAATGATTTTCGGCGTTGCCATGACTTTTTACTTTAGAGTCAGAAAATGGCATTATTACCTGATAGTTTTAGCTTCTGCAGTAATAATCGGCTTAGTGTTCCGAGAAGTTTTACACGTTCGTTTACCGTAAAAGAGGATAAAATGGATCTGTTTATACAAGGATTTAAAGTTTTTTTTAACATCCCGAATTTTATATGGATGAATATAGGACTTTTATTGGGTGTCATTTTCGGGGCAATCCCCGGCCTTACCGTAATATTGTGCATAGTTTTATTCTTACCTCTCACTTATACGATGGGTCCGATCGAATCCTTTATGTTTTTGCTCGGCATTTATTGCGCCGGAGGCTACGGCGGTTCTATATCCGCCATTCTCATTAAGACTCCCGGTACTCCGCACGCCGCCGCTACCATGATTGACGGATATCCCATGTCGCAGCGCGGACAAGGCAGAAAGGCGTTGAATATTGCGCTCCACGCTTCCACGTTCGGCGGATTTTTTTCAGCCTTCGCTCTTTTATTTTTTGCTCCCCAGTTTGCAAAATTTGCTCAAAAGATGGGCACGCCCGAATATTTTTTAGTCTGCCTTTTCGGCCTTACGATCATCGCGGGAGTTTCAGGCAAAAGTCTGGTAAAGGGTATAATTTCAGGCGCTTTGGGACTTTTTATTTCTTCAGTGGGACTTGACCCCGTGACCGGACAGCCGCGCTATATTTTCGGTAATATAAATTTGTATTCGGGATTTGATATTGTTATATGTTTGATCGGAATTTTCGCTTTGAGCGAAATACTTGCACGCGGTAAACGAGAAGAAATTCTTAAAGCCGACGCAAAAATTCTTAAACAGGACAAGGGTAAGATCAGCAAAGCCGAATATAAACTGATGGCGCTTCCATCGCTTATTTCAGCGGCGATCGGTGTGATTATCGGAATTATTCCCGGAACGGGAGCTACCATGGCTTCGTTTTTCAGTTATAACAACGCAAAAAACATGTCCAAAACTCCTGAAAAATTCGGCGACGGAGCGATCGAAGGGATTGCCGCTGCAGAGACGGCGAATAATGCTGTTACCGGCGCCACTTTGATTCCGCTTCTTACGATGGGAATACCGGGCGACGGCTGCGTTGCGATTATGCTGGGCGCTTTGATGGTACACAATTTGACTCCCGGGCCTAACTTGTTTGTAGAACACGGCGTTACAATGTATGCGATCATGATAGGATTGTTGTTCGTCAACTTGTTCATGTTCCTGCAGGGAAGATACTTGACGGGCGTTTTTGCCAAAGTTATCAACATTCCTCTTGCAATACTGACGCCTATCATAGTCATGTTCTGTTTTGCAGGCGCATTCAGCGTAAACACTTCCACGATAGACATTTTTATTTCTCTTTGTTTTGCGCTTTTGGCCTACGTTCTTATAAAAGTCGATTTTCCGACCATTCCCATTTTGCTGGGACTGGTACTGGGCGACATAACCGAAGAAAATTTCAGACGGAGCTTGGTTTTGTCAGACGGCTCGTCGAAAATCTTTGCTTCAAGCCCAATATGCCTCGCTTTTATAGCTTTAATAGCGCTTACGCTTGTAATCGTTATTTACGGTAAAATTAGAGATTTCAAAAAGGACAATTAAAAAATGGATAAAAAATATAACATAGTATTTTATTTTTCGGATCAGCAGAGAGCCGATACCTGCGGGTGCTACGGGCAACAACTTGACATAACTCCGAATCTTGACCGGTTTGCGCAGGAGGGTGTTCTGTTTGAAAACGCCTTTACGCCGCAGCCCGTATGCGGACCTTGCAGGGCGATATTTCAGACGGGGCTTTATGCCACTTCCACGGGATGCTTTAGAAACAACAAGATGCTTCCCATAAATTTTAAAACCGTCGCCAACTATATGGAAGGCGCGGGATATGAAACGGCCTACGTAGGTAAGTGGCACCTTGCCAGCGAAGGGGCTCTTGAAAGCAAGCCTGTAATAGATTATCAGACAAAGGCGATCCCTCCCGAACTCAGGGGCGGATATACCGGCTTTTGGCGGACAAGCGATGTGCTTGAATTTACTTCTAACGGTGAAGGAGGCTTTGTCTTTGATGAAAACATGCAAAAGCACGAATTCAAAGGTTACCGCTGCAGCTGCATCACCGATTACGCCCTTGAATTTTTAGAGCAATATAAAAAAGACAAACATAAACCGTTTTTTTTAACGGTAAGCCATATCGAACCTCATCATCAGAACAACGCCAATCACTATCAGGGCCCTGCCGGCAGCAAAGAAAAATACAAAAACTTTATTCCGCCGGAAGATTTAAAAGCCATTCCCGGCGGGGATTGGCAGGAAGAATATCCGGACTACTTGGGCGCTTGTAATTCCGTGGATGAAAATTTCGGGCGCGTTATTGCAAAGCTTAAGGAAATAGGCGTTTACGACGATACCGTCATTATTTACACTTCCGATCACGGGTCTCATTTTAGGACGCGGAATAAGGACGCTAATTTAAACGGGCACGACGATTACAAGAGAACTTGCCATGAGTCTGCAATCCATATACCTTTGGTAATTTCCGGGGGGCCGTTCAAGTGCAAAGGGAAAAGGATAAAAGAGCTTGTTTCCACCGTTTCCATTCCCAAAACCATAGTTACTCTTGCAGGACTTGACGTGGACAACTATATGGACGGAGAGCGGCTTCAGGATTTGGCTATGGGAAAGACGGGCGAATTAAAAGACGGCGAACCGAAGGGACGGCATGCGCGAAAAAACGAAGTGTTTTTACAGATAAGCGAGAGCCGCGTCGGACGATGTGTAAGGACTCCTGATTGGAAATATTCCGTCGTCGCTCCTAATTTAAACGGCGGAGAAAAAGGCGGAAGCGATTACTATGTGGACGATTTTTTGTATGATTTAAAGGCCGATCCTTATGAGCTTAACAACCTTGCGCATAATAAAGATTATGTTAATATTAAGAGCGAGCTTAGGAAAAAATTGATCGGTTGGATCAAAGACGTTGAAGGACTTGAAGTAAATATCGGAGATTGAGCGCAGCTCCATGAAGACGCGAATCAAACATTTGGTCGTTTATGAATATTTAAAGATTTATATCGACCAAAATAAATTCTCTTCAAATACGAAGCTTCCGAGCGAAACTTTTTTGACGCATAAATTTTCCGTCTGCCGTGAAACCGTCAGACGGGCCATTAAGGTGTTGGCGGATAAGGGGCTTGTTTATTCGATAAGAGGAGGCGGCACTTATTTTGACAGAGCTAAGGCCGTATCCTTTGAAGACAATAAAAAAGGCGACAGGTATTTAATTTCTTTGATAATACAAGGATATGACCGGGAAGCCAATTCCGCGCTGATAAAAGCTGCAAAATCCATGCTAAACACCCATAACGCCGACATAAGGTTGTTTTATACCGACAACAAGATCGCAAACGAGCGCAATTGCCTTGAGTTTTGCAAAACCGGATTCGACGGCATGATAATAGACGGAGTGAAAGCGAATATAGTAAACCCGAATCTGGACGTCTATGCTTCGCTGTACGCTAAAAACATTCCGTTCATATTCTACAACAACTATTATTCGGGTACTAATTATCCCAAGATAATTATAGACGATATGGAATGTGCAGATTTGCTTGTAAAAGAGCTTGTCGATAACGGGCACAGATATATATGCGGCATATTCTTATACGATAATTACCAGGGTATAATGAAATACCAAGGGTATATAAAAGCCGTCTTAAAATACAATGCGGTTTTCGACGATAAATATGTGAAATTTTTGATTTCCGACAATATTGACAGAGGGACAGGCGTTGAAAGAATCATTTGGAATTTTCTTAAATCCATACCCCGCTGCAGCGCAATAGTATGCTGCAATATAATGATCTACAAAGCGATTAAAACAGTTCTGGCAAAGCATAAACTTTCAATTCCCGAAAATTATTCGGTTGTGTGTTTCGACTATTCGGCGAACGATTATGAAAGTGAAAACATAACTTGTTCTCTGCATCCCGGAACAGAAATAGGCCGTCTGCTCGGTACGACCATTATTGAAATGATAAAAAATCCGAACTATAAGTCAAAAGACTATTCCTGCCTTTTAAAACCCCGAATTTATAAAGGCACCTCCATAAGGAACATAACGTAAAGCGTTCGGGAAGCCGGATTTTTGGTTTGCTGCCGGTCGCAGCGTCGTGTTTAGCAGGCCGCTGTCTCTGTTATGGGCTTTACCGTTGCGCAGGAAACTTCGCTCTTTACCGCACTGTCATGCGTCGGTCAACTGCCGACGGCCGATGATTGGTCGATTGTCCGGTCAGCTTATGAGCGAAACCGCTTCGAAAAAGTTTTCGCCGTAGTCTTCTTTCGTGCGAATTCTGAAAGGAGTCGAAGGATTGTGATAAGCCTAGTTTATGCCTGCAATTCTGTCGTAAGATAGTAGCTGTCTCCACGATAATATCCTTGAAGAAATTCTCCTGGACGTCCGTCTTCTGTATATGACACCCGCTCTATAAATATCAATGCATTGTTATGTGGTATATCAAGTTGTTTTGCTAGTTTGGAATTTGCATTTATTGCAAATATTTTTTGTCGGGCGTGTGCCCATTGGATATTGTATGTATCTTTTAAAAATTTTCTCAGTGATTCTACAGAAAAGTCATGATTAGGGACATCCGGACATGATGCTAATTCAAGATAAGCACTTTCTATGCACATTGGTATGTCATTTGCATACCGAAGACGATAAACGTGAGCAAGCTTTGTTCCTTCAGGAAGGTTGAGTGCTTTTGCAATTTGCATAGTAGCGGAGATAACTTCATTGTGAATCATTTTTGTGTAAGTCTTTATCCCTTTTTTCCTCATTTCTTCGGAAAAATGCAAGACCCTCTGCATAGTTTGTTCTACTTTTTTATTTTGAACACATGTTCCATATCCTCGTTTTTTTACTATGAGTCCGTCATTTAACAACATATCCATCGCTTTACGCACTGTGATACGGCTTATTTTATATTGTTCCATTATTTCGGTTTCAGTAGGCAAGAGCGTACCAGGAGGGTATTCTCCGTTTTTTATTTTTTCATAAAATTTATCGTATAACTGAAAATATAACTGTGTTCTCCCGCTAAAATCCAAATCTTTTTCCATAACAAATACCAAACTACTTTATTATTCTCAAAATATTAAATTAATGCAATATATTTTGGGCATGAATCACCGCTCCGATAACGCCTGCTTCTGCATCGCTGCTGGCGAATAAAAATTCTAGAGAATCTCTAGGATACGGAATTCTTAAATGTGATTTAATGCGTGAAATTAATAGTTCTTTTGGAAAATTTTCCATATTAATCAAGCCTCCACCAAGTATTATACAGTATGGATCAATAATTCCTATTTCAGTTGCAATGGCTGTTGCAAAACATTCGATCACTTCAACTATTTCAGGTGACTCGCCGTGTAATTTAAAGATTTCTTTGATAGGACAATGGAAAAAGTCGGAAGCAAACTGTTCAAGTACACGTCCGGAAGCCTTGGTCTCAACACAGCCTTTTTTTCCACATTTGCAAAATTCGGTATTACTATAAAGCGGTATGTGTCCTAACTCACAAGCTGCACCAGAATTTCCTACATATATCTTTCCGTCGATACTGATAGAATTTCCGACACCTGTTCCTAAAAAAAATCCGGTAATTATACCTCTTAAAGGCAGTTTGTTTTTGTAAATTTCATATAATAAAAGTATATTTACATCTTTTTCTAATATAACCGGAAAAGAAAATTCTTTTTCAAGTTCTGACTTAAAGGCAATATTGTCAAAACCATCAATCATCGGCGAGGAATATATGTAAGTACGATCACGATCCATTAATGACGCTAGGGCAAAAGTTACAGCCGTAATATTTTTTACTGTAGATTTTTTAATTAAGTCACGTATAATGGATGAAAAAAAACTGATCTTATTTTGTGCCTTGGATAGCCGGTCGGTTGGTAAGCGATCGAATGACATTAATTTAAGATCCTCGCGGACTATCCCAAAGCGTATATTTGTTCCTCCGACTTCAAATGAAATAAATGATTTCATGTTTTTTAATCCTTTATTTCCGATTTTCCGGAGCTTCCCAAGATATCTATCTTATGCTCGTATATAGAAGCTAAAATAGGGCGGATTTTAAGCATAAAGACTCGACTATCTATAGCATCTCTGTTTTCTGCAAGGATTTTTCTCGTAAGAGCCAAAGCTGCGATCCATCCGTCTGAGGCAATATTTACTTTGCAAACTGCTTTTTTTGCCGCTTCAGAGACTTGATCTTCCGGAATTCCTACGGCTTCTTTTACCTCTCCGCCATATGTATTGATCATGTCAATGAATTCTTTTTTTATTGCAGACGCTCCATGTAAAACAATGGGGAACCCTGGTAGAAGATGTTCTATTTCATCAAGAATGTCAAATCTTAACTTGGGCAAAGTGCCGTCAGGATTATACTTCATCTTTACAAGTCCATGCGCAGTGCCGATCGCTATTGCCAAACAATCAACGTGAGTTTCATCTACGAAGCGTTTAACGGACAAGGGATCCGTATATTGCATCATATTTTGTCCGGATTCTTTTTCGGATGATTCTTCTACACCGCATAGAGCACCAAGTTCTCCTTCTACAGAAACGTTATGGGCATGTGCATAAGTAACTACTTTTTTTGTAAGTTCTATATTCGCTTCGAGAGATAACGCGCTTCCGTCTATCATTACAGATGAAAACCCGTTTTCAATGGCATAGACACATTGTTCAAATGTTTTTCCATGGTCAAGATGCAGGGCTATTTCACTGTTTATTCCGGAATTTCTTATACGGTCGGCAGCACATTGTGCTAATCTTGCGATCATTTCAGGCCCCAGTTGACTATGTAAATTTGGCGATACAAGAAGCATGACAGGAGATTTTTTGTTAATAACAGCATCACAGATGGCATTAAGCTGTTCGATGGAAATAAAATTCAACGCAGGGACAGCATATTTCCCTATATAAGCTCTTTCCATCATTTTATTGATATTAACTAACCCCAGATCTTGGTATTTATACATTCAAGAACCCCCTATTATTTTTTTGTTGTTCAATTTGGCATATAACGGCATTTTTCCTATTAAAGGACATATATAATCTAGAAATGACTCTTTGATAAAGTTTCCAGCGTCATTTATATATGACAACGGCAATGGATGTCCGCCGTTGATTGCATTTTCAATCGGAATGGTGTCAAAAACAGCAGTATATGGATATGAAGAAAGACGTTTGACATATACTATTTTTCTATTTTCGCCTGCCAAGGCTAAAAAAACAGCTTGTTCCCCTAAGTCTGAAGCTTCTTTAACATCTATGGAAGAAACAAGATGGCTTGAACATCTTTGCATTAACCCAAGATCAATACCCCTTATTTTACAAGGGAAGTTGTTTTTTAGTTGATCGGTCAAATAAGGCGTTATCCCCCCCATAGACAGTTCGGGGTGGAGTAGGTTTTTATTGCTGTATTCAAAAAGATATTTATTATGCTCATCTTTTACACCTTCGGCGACAACAGCAATGCATTTACCTCTTTTTTTCAAAATTCTTTGTATGTCATTAAAAAAATTTGAAATAGAGAATTTATGTTCCGGGACATAAATAAGGTCGGGGCCGTATCCACAATGTTTGGCTGCTATGGTGGAAGCTGCTAACCAACCTGTTTTTCTACCCATCACTTCAATTACAGCAATAATATTAGTATCATAAGTTTCTATGTCATGAATAAGTTCTGTAATTGAAATATTTACATGTCGGGCGGTTGACGGAAATCCCGGAGCATGATCGATACCGTCTATATCATTGTCTACCGTTTTAGGAATAAATATCACAGAACATGAGATATTTTCTTTTTTTAAATATAGGGACAATTCATTGCATGCACGCAAAGATCCGTCCCCGCCATTATAAAAGATATGATGGATGTTATGTTTTTTGATGGTTTTAATTATTTCATCATATTGTTTGTATCCTTTTGGGCTATCTTCAATTCTATACCTTGATGAGCCGAAAATCATAGACGGTGTGTTTTTTAACCTTTTTAGAGTTGTCTTTGATATATTGGAAGTATCATATAATAATCCATTTACGAGTCCGTAATTGCCATTCAAAACTGCATATAAATTTCCGACAGAAGCTCCTTTATCCCTCCAGCTTTTTATAACTCCATAAGCCGAAGAATTAATAACTGCGGTCGGTCCTCCTGATTGTATATAAAGAGCATTAGGTTTTATTGACATAAATCCATTATCTCCAATTAACTTTTTTTTGCATGGTTCATAGTTTTTAAAGCTTCAAGCATAACTACAATCAAAACAAGCAAGCCTTGTATAAACTGTTGATAGTATGCAGAAACACCCAACAGATCCAATGCATTTGTTATCAATCCAACGATAATTACACCAAGAAAGGTGCCAAAGATTTTTCCTTTTCCGCCATAGGTAACACTTGTTCCTCCTATTACGGCTGCCATAATAGCACGCATTTCCAAAGCATTACCTAGTGTAGAAGGTGCAGAATTGGTTCTGGATATGAAGATCAATCCTGCAATAGTAGAAAATACTGCACAAGCTATGTAAGAGAAAAAAAGGATATGTGTGTTTTTTATGCCGGCCACACGTGCCGCCTCGGGATTTCCCCCTACGGCATATATGCTTCGCCCTGTAATTGTATTTTTCATAAACCAGCTGGCTGCCAAATACAATAGGATTATGATTGCTGCCGGCAAGGGTATTATATCAAATAACATCCCTTGTCCAAGAAATTGAAAACTTATTGGAAGGCCGGTCAAAGTCTTACCTCTTGATAAGACAGTTTGTAATCCCCTCGTCATGTTCATCATAGCAAGCGTAGCTATCATAGGAGGGATTTTCATAATACCGATAGAAAAAGCGTTTACCATTCCACAAATGACGGCAATCAAAATACATAAAAATAATGCTAGAGGCCAATACAAACCGTTTTTCATCAAGGATGCGGCAATCCATGCGCACATAGCCATAACACCGCCTACAGAAATGTCTATTCCGCCTGTTATAATGACAATTGTCATACCTATTGCGGTTATACCTTGAAGAGATACGTTTTGTAAAATATTCATCATATTACGAGTCTGCAAAAAATAAGGTGAGATAATCGGCATAAAAACAAAAAAGGCTATAATTATGCATAATCTCATTGCATCGTCGGCTACAGTTTTTTTTATCTTTTGAAAATAATTTTTTATCATCTTTGTCACATCCTTGGCGGATTTTATTATCCGAGCATCTTTAGAAGATCGTTTTTTGTTATTGATAACGAATCGACACAATTTATTATAATTCCCTTATGTAAAATAAGTATTTTTGAACAGTTTGAAAGGAGTTCTTCAATTTCTGAAGAAAAGATAAGTACGGAAATACCTTCTTTTGCATATTTGCGAAGTATTTTGTATATTTCCGATTTCGCAAGAACATCAACGCCTCTAGTAGGTTCGTCAAGTAAAAATAACCTTGGTTTGCTTGCAAGACATTTTGCCAAAACTACTTTTTGTTGGTTTCCCCCGGATAAGGCAAAAACAGGCTGTTCTATACCAGACATTTTTATTAACATCGTCTCGGCGATATCTTGTGCAAATTTTTTTTGTTTTGTTAAATTTATTTTAATGCCCTTTTTCAATTTTTTAATTATGGATAGAGTTATATTTTCACGGACGGATAAAAGAGGAATAAATCCTTCATTTTTTCGTTCTTCTGTGAGTAATGCTACTTTGTTTTTAAGCATAATATTCGGGGTCGGGGTCTTTATTAATTTTCCGTCAATGTAAATATTCCCGCTTGTAAACGAGTCTAGTCCAAAAATTGCTCTGGCTATTTCTGTTTTTCCCGCGCCCAGAAGCCCGCAAACACCGACGATATCTCCTTTGTTTATTGAAAAAGAAATATTACTAAATTTGCCTTTACTATTAAGATTTTCGACTTTAAGGATGGGCTCCCCATGGAAAGTTTTTTCAAAAGGTTTAAACGTGGATTGCATTACTTTTACGCCCATCATAGCTTGAACAAGGTCTTCTTTAGAATATTCTCCTCTTGTAAATTCTCCGTTTACCGTACCGTCCTTTAAAACCGTTACACGATCCGATAAATGCATTACGTCTTCAAGGAAATGAGAAATAAAAATTATAGATACATTTTTATTTTTTAAACGGCATATTATTTCAAAAAATTTTTGTTTTTCGTTTTCGGTAAGGCTTGAGGTCGGCTCATCCAAAACAACTATCTTTGCATTTCTTGTAAGAGTCTTTAGAATTTCGATTATCTGTTTTTCTGCCGTTCTAAGTTTTCTTACAGGAGTATCGGGATTAAGATCTATACCCATCTTATTTAGAAGATCTGTGGCATTTTTAGATGTTTGCTTTTGATCATATAGCCCGTAAGGAGTTTTTGCCCAATTACCTATAAACATGTTTTCTGCAACAGTCATGTCAGGACACATGTTCAACTCTTGATGTACAAAGGCAAGCCCGTACCGTTCGGAATCTTTGGGATCCTTGATTTTAACAGTTTTTCCAAAGAGTATAATATTCCCCGCATCCTGATGATATATTCCGTTAAGAATCTTTATAAGTGTACTTTTGCCTGCCCCGTTAGCGCCCATTAATGAATGGATTTCTCCTTGACGAAGTGAAAAATTTACTTTATTCAGTATAAGATTTCCGGAAAATGAGATAGATATGTCTTTCATGTGAACTATTACGGAATCCGGCATATTTGCTTCCTTAAAAAAATAAACGCTGGTCGCTTTGCGATCGTGCCTAGCGACCGCGTTTAAATTTTTTTCATTACCCTACCTGGCGGTATGCATATTCTAGATAAAATGAAGTATATTCCCGTTACATTTATTTATTTTCCATTGAAGATGCACCCCAAAGAGCACCTTTTTCCTTTAGAGATTTGAGATTCTCTTTTGTAACTATATTACCCAGAATCAGTATATTTTTTTGAACGGATTTTCCGTCAAGGTTATCTTTGATAGCTTGAACTGCTGAAGCTGCCCACGCGTATGGGTCCAGCCCGTAAGTTGCATCAATGTTGCCGACCAAGACCTGATCCAACCCGTATCCGTCTCCATCTACGGAATATACATTTACATGTTTAGGATCGTCGATAGGAAACAACTTGCCTTTCTCTGCTAAAGCGGTCATAACAGACGGAAGTATATAATCAGTACAGCTAAAGATAGCATTAATGTCGGGATTTGCCTGGAGATAATTAGTTACTGCCCCAAGGACGACTTCCGCATCCATCTCAGTCGCTGATTCCGCAACGACTTTAACATTTTTCGCATTTTTTATGGCCGCCTTAAAACCTTCCGTTCTATTTACAGTAGCGGATGAAGATAACGGACCGCCTACGATAAGTACGCGACCATCTTTGTTTCCAATGGTTTTAAGATATTTTTCACCCAATAATTTGCCTATAAGCAAGTTGTCGGCTTCAACAGTCGCCAAAGAGTATCCGGCAACTTGACGGTCGATTGCTATTACAGGAATTTTTTGCGCCTGCGCTTTATTCATCAAAGTGGAAACGGCCTGACCGTCTATTGGTGTAATTGCAAGACCTTTTAGACCTTTTAACATTGCATTATCAATTTGTGAAATTTGATTTTCCAGATTATCATTCGGATCTAAAATTTCAGCTGACAATCCGTATTCGGCAGCCTTAGCAAGGAAACCTTGACTGGCCGCCGTCCAAATTGGAGCGCTAAGGCCGGGAATGGAATAGGCGACTTTTATGGCCTCCGACTTTGTTTCTTTTGTGCCTCCTGCAAAAGCGAAGCTCAACAAAAGGCAGAAAAATACTGTAAAACTTTTCTTCATATGGCCTCCTAGTTTATTATAACGTCATTTTGTTGTATTATTATAATGTTATAATAAATGCTAAATTTAAAATAGCATGCGCTGTTGCATCTGTCAAGTTTAAATTTTCATTTGAACCCAATACATGGTTATTTTATTAGACGATTTCTGGTTTTTAAATAAAGATTAAAATTTAAAATTCGAACAAAATATTAATTTTGGCAGTAGCTGAATTTGTGCGTAAAAGCGCACATATAATAATCAATATTTTAGCGCCCCTGTCAAACCCCAAAATTTATAAAGGCACTTCCGTAAGGAACATAACGTAAAGCGTTCGGTGATGCCGGCAGGAGCCCTAAAACACGCATTTGTCGCTTCTATAGCGGGCCCAAACGTTTTCAAAAAAGTCGTCGTTTTCGGGTATCGGACGGGGAGGCCGTCTTGAAAAAACGACCTTGCTTGCCGCCTCGTCGGTTCCTAAAACGAGACTTGCCTCTTGTATTACGGAAGGTTCCCTTTCGTCTTCGAGATTGTAAATAAATCTGTTGTCAAGGTTTACAGGATGAATTTTGCCGCGGGGATCGGAATAAAGAGACGACCCCCTGCTTTCCCCGCCGTTTTCAAGATAGTCGAGCATTGAAGCAAGGTATACCTTTTGCGTTAAAAGGGCGTTCCTGAATTCGAATAATATCCATATTTGAGATTTTCGGTCGACTTTAAATGTCTTGAAATTTTCAAGGGAAAGGCAGACAAATTTAAGCGCTTCGCGGATTGCATCGGCGCTCCTTATCGCCGAACCTGAAAGGCTCATTCTTTGCTTGGCGTTTTCGTAAGCTTCCCGGGCGTCGGATGAACCGCTCAAGGCGTCCGAAAGCAAGACGGAAACATCGCGAATTTGATCGTCAAGACCTTTTGTATCGCATTCCCAATCGCCGGTTCTTTTTGCCAATATCCATGCAGCCGCTCGTCTTGAACCGCACTGGCCGGCATTTAATGCGCTTCCGCCGGGCCTGTAGACGCCGTGACTGGCTGCGCATTCGCCTACAGGAAATATTCCTTCGACATTAGACTGCCACCAGGCGTCAATCGAAAGGCCCCCGTTATTGTGCTGCGCCGATAAAGAAATTTCAAGATATTCTTTTTCAAGGTCTACGCCCTTATCAAGATAAAAATTGTAGGCCGGTTCGTTTAGCTTTCTGAGCCGCTTAACGGGAGTATCCTCCGTCGCTCCGGAAGATTCAAGGTAGCTTCTCGCTTCTTCGGAAAGTTCTTTCCACGGAATTTCTTTGCCGTCGGGATTGTGAGTGTAATCCAGGTAGACCTTTCTGCCTTTTTCAATTTCAAGGTGGCAAAGCATATCTATGATTGAAGATCCTTTTTCAAGCTTTCTTATGTCAAAAGGCCATTGATAACCTTTTAAAAAGACCCTTGAAAGCATTTCGGGTCTTGAATACGGATAGTCGGATAAAAAATCGTATTCGTTATTGTTTTTATCTACCGACACAAACCTAGGTAAGACCTGCATATACGAACCTGAAACATTCCATCTGGGCTTTACGGAAGCAAGTCCGTATTGCCATTCCGTAAGATTTTTTCCCTTGCAACCCGCTTCAAAAGCTATTCCCGTGGCGCCGTACTGGCTTTCAGGATATACGCTCATAGAATAAATTCCCGCAGGTCCTCCTGTGGCAAGCACAAGGGAGCGGCAAAATATTACGGAGAGTTCCGCCGTCTTTCGGCTTAAGACGACGATTCCTTTGACTTGGTTGTTTTTTACGAGGATTTTTACGCACTGAAGGCCGTCGGCTATTTCAATGCTGTCTGCAAGGACGGCTTTTTCAAGACATTCGGTCATAAACTTTGAAGTGTACGGGCCTGCGGAAGTGGCTCTTCTGAACGGATCGTGGTCGGTTTTATAACCGATGTATTCGCCGTATCTGTTTTGCGGAAACGGAACGCCCATGTCTGCAAGGCGAAGAAAGGAAGGAGCGGACAGAGATGCTTCGCAAAGAGCTATATCGCCGTCGACGCATCTTCCTTTAAAAAGATCGCCTGCCAGAGCTCTTATGCTGTCCAAATCGGATCCTGCAAGGGACAATTTATAATATGTTTGTTTGTCCGATCCCGTATTCCTGCTTGTTCCCGCCCTTATACTTTCCGTTACCAAAACTATGTCTTTTGCGCCGCCTTTATGTAAAAGGTCTGCCGCATTAAATCCTGCAGCCCCGCTTCCCAATATTACAGTTTCGACGCGATACGCTTTAAGGTTTGAAATTGTTCCGCATGCTTTCATTTAAAGCCTCTTTATGTGAAAGCCTCCGTCGACATCCACGTAGTTTCCGGTTGTGTAAAGAAAATGGTCGTCGGCAAATGCCGAAACTGCCGCGGCGATATCTTCCGGGCTGCCCCATCTCGCGATAGGGAAAAGACCGTCCCCTATGAGTTTGTCATATTTTTCGGTAACTGCTAAAGTCATATCCGTAGCTATCACTCCCGGCCGTATTTCATGAACCAGGATACCCTCTTTTGCAAGTCTGTCTGCGTATAATGTAGTGAGCATGCTCACTCCGGCTTTGGAAACGCAGTATTCTCCGCGCGATATTGAAGAAACTTCTGCAGAACACGAGGATATGTTTATGATAGTTCCTCTTTTTTTTCCAAGAATTTCCTGCTTTAACATTTGCTTTGCGACGGCCTGCGTGAGGAACATAGTGCCTTTTGTGTTTATGCCGATAACTCTGTCAAAACTTTCTTCCGTCATTTCAAGCAGATCGGATCTTACAAGAGGCGCTACGCCTGCATTGTTTACAAGAACGTCTATTCTGCCGAAGGCGTCGACGGCCTCTCTTACTATCCTAAGCCGGTCGTCACGGTCGGCTATGTTAGCCCTGACATATGCCCATTTTGTTTTATCCGCCGTGAGAGTATCCATGTTTTCCTGATTTTTTTCTTTAGAACCGGTTGCAACGATAACAACATTAAAACCGTCTTTACCGAGCTTTCTTGCAATCGCGAAACCGATTCCGCGGCTTGCTCCGGTTATTACTGCCGTTTTTTTCATAAAACTCCTTTATCCCCTGAAATTGGAAGGGAGAGATTTTTTTTCTTCAATGAATTCTTTATAGAATGGCATATATGTTTTACTGTCTCTTATGACGCAGCCTGTAGGCTTGTGGGAGCGGATAAGGTCGCCGCACTTGCCGCAGGTAAGACAGACTCTCTTGGGGTCGATTCTTCCTTTTTTTACGATTTCATTTGCAAAATCCGGATCCGCAAATGCCATCCTGCCGAAAAGAAATCCGTCGCAAACGCCCTGTTCAACCGCTCCCGCCGCGTAAAGATCGGCATATTCTCTAAGATAAGTGGGCGCCGAACCTAAGACTGCCATGTCTGGAACGGTCTTTTTTATTTCATGTGTGCCGATTAGAATGCGGTAAAGGCCTTCAAAAGGATGCTCGTCCGGAGGATATTTACCGGCGTCGAAAGGGCGCGTAACATGGGTTGTCGCATAGGGATTGCCCATAGTTATGTTTACAAGGCTTAAGCCGAGATCTTCGTGAAGTTCCTTTATAAGCCGTTTGGGCTCCGTCAAATCTATCGATCCGTCGGCTCTTTGTCCGAATCCTATTGATCCTGATGGATATCCGTCATAAATTCCTATTCTGGATGTGATCATAAAAGTATCGTCTTCATACGCCTTTGCCGCTTTGATCGAATTTTTAAGGAGCCTTGCGCGGTTTTCGTAAGAACCTCCGTATTCTCCGGGACGGTCATACGCTGCAATTACTTCCTGAAAAAGGTATCCGTGGCAGGATTTAATGTCCACTGCGTCAAAGCCCGCTTTTTTTGCCAACAGCGCGGATTTTCCGAATTTTTCTTCAAGCTGTTTAAGATAATCATCGGAAACTATACAATCGTCGTTCGCCGCTCTAAAGGACTCAAGCCAAGCGTTGCGTTGTGCGATGAGAGGAGAAGGTTTATTGTCGGGATTTGAATAACGTCCTGAATGATTGGCCTGCATTACAAGATACGGGTAAAATCCGTTTGCTTTAAGCCCCGCTTCCTTTACTTTTTCATTCATCTGTTTAAAATCGTCAAGCGTTTTTTCCGTAAGAAGAAGCTGTGTTTTTGAAGAGCGTCCTTCTTCTACGATTGAGATCGCTTCGTACCATATGACGGCGACGCCTCCGACGGCTTCGTTTGTGTATCGTCGTTCAGTATAATCGGTAGGCCTCCCGTCGGGAGTGGAATCGGCGCCTTCCATCGGAGCTATGCCCAGTCTGTTATGCAGCGTTATGTTTTTGATTTTTAGAGGTTCGCCTAGGATTTTTGTGTCGCGGGCAAAAGGAATGTCGATCCCAAGCTCCTTACATTTTGCCTTTATCTCTTCGAGGGATTTATAATGAAATTTTTCATGTTTCATACTTTTCATCCTTGTTTGATCAGGATTTTATTTCTTTAGCCCAGTGATCCGCGACTATCTGCGGTGCATAAACGAACATCATAAGCATTTTTTCTTTCCCGGTATTTACAAGGCTGTGTTTTTGCCATGCTTCCATAAAGACGTATTGCCCCTTTTTGATCGGCAGCGTTACTCCGTCAACGGTTATCTCTCCTTCTCCTTCTAGGATTGTATAAGACTCAACTGTTTTGTGATTATGCTCGGGAATTGATCCTCCCGGAAAGATTTCAACAAAACCCTGACAAAATTTTTGCCCTTTTATTGCGCCGTTTTGCCCGATCATTACATGCGTCCTTCTTCCCGTAGGAAATTCCATAAAAGGTATGTCTTCAAAGTTCTTTATTTCCACTTTATACCCCATCGGTCATGCCACAGAGCGGTACACTCTGCGGTGCGTAAACGAACATTGCATTTTATCCCCCGAGATACGCTTTTCTGACTTCGTCGGAGTTTAAAAGTTCTTTACCCGTGCCTGAAAGTTTTATTTTTCCGTTTTCAAGCACGTAGGCATAGTCGCAGATAGAAAGAGCTTTTTTTGCGTTTTGTTCGACTAACAGAACGGTTATTCCCGATTCTCGTATCTTTACGATTAAATCATAAATTTGATTTACTATTATGGGTGCAAGCCCCATTGAAGGCTCATCTAAAAGAAGGATTTTCGGGTGCGACATCAAACCTCTGCATACGGCAAGCATTTGCTGTTCTCCTCCGGAAAGAGTTCCCGCAAACTGGTGTTTGCGTTCTTTCAGGATGGGAAAAAGTTCATATTGCTTTTGTAAGTCTTCTTTTATGATCTTTTTGTCCGAAAGATATGCGCCTACAAGAAGATTGTCTTCTATTGTGAGCCCGGAAAATGTCTTTCGCCCTTCGGGAACATGGATAATTCCTTTACTTACGATTTTGTAAGCTCTTTTGGGGAGTTTCTCATTTTCAAAATAAACGGAACCGCGTAACGGCTTTACAAGGCCGCTTATGGATTTTAACAGAGTAGACTTTCCTGCCCCGTTCGCTCCGATAATGGAACAGATCTGACCTTTTTTTACTTTTATGCTTACGTCTTTTAAAGCTTCTACGTGACCGTAGTTTACAGAAAGGCCTTCTACGTTCAGCATTATGTGATCATTCATTCTTCCGCCCCCAAATATGCTTCAATCACTGCCGGATCGTGCCTAACTTCATCTGCGGTTCCAACAGCGATAGTCTGTCCGAAATTTTGCACATGTATAAGATCGGATATCGACATGACAAGATCCAGCCTATGTTCTATCAGTAATATTGCGAATCCGAAATCAAGAGAAATCTTTTTTATAAGCTCGGTAAGTTCAGTTACTTCGGTCGGGGTAAGACCTGCCGCCGGTTCGTCAAGAAGAAGCACCTTCGGCTCACACATAAGAGCTCTTGCGATTTCGATCTTTCGTTGGCTGCCGTAAGAAAGATTTTCAGGTTTTTCATTTTTTTTGTCCGCCATTCCGACAACTTCAAGGTATCTTTGAGCAAGCTGCCGGCCCCTTTTTTCTTCCTTGTGTCTGGCGGGGGTAGGAAGAAGACCTCCGACAATTGAATACTTGCTTTGAGGATCAAAGGCGCATAAAACGTTTTCTTCGATAGTCAGACCTTTAAAAATTCTTATGTTTTGAAAGGTTCTGCCCATCCCTAGTCTCGTTATTTTGTATTGGGGAAGTTTTGTTATGTCCTGTCCGTCAAGGATCACTTGTCCGCTGTCGGCTTGATACACACCTGAAATGGTATTGAATACGGTCGTTTTTCCTGCGCCGTTAGGACCGATAATACCGTGGATCTGACCTGGATCGGCTTTTAGGGAAAAATCTATGATGGCTTTAACGCCGCCGAAATTCTTACTTATGTGTTTTATTTCCAGTAATGCCATTTAATCTCTTTCCTTATTTTTTGTGGATTTTTTGAAGAGTCTTTTTAGATTATTACGGCTGAGTTCCCATTCTCCGAAAATTCCATTGGGTTTAAAATTCAGTATGAGCAGCACAAGGATGGCGTAAACAATATACCTATATTTGTTTAGACTTTGCATGTATTGCGGCAAAAAAGTTAAAAAGGCTCCTCCGAAAATTGATCCGGTAAGGCTGTTTACTCCGCCGAAAAATACCATGATTACCCAATCAGCCGATTTTTTCCATCCGAAGTCTGTGGGTCCTACATAGCCTACGTAAAAAGCATATAAACAGCCTGCAAAAGCGGTCATGGCGCAGGACAAAAGAAAGGCGATCATTTTTACTTTTGGAGCGTTTATACCCATGGCTTTCGCTGCAAGTTCATCACTCTTTATTGCAATGCATTGTCTGCCGTATTTGCTGTTTTTAAACCATGCGGTAATGCTGATTGCAGCTATCGCCGCTACAAGGGTAAACCACACATTCACCTTTCTGGGAACTCCTATAAGACCGAACGCCCCGCCGGTGTATTGGCTAAGCTGCAGTATGAGCTGAGCTATCGATTCGCCGAAGCCCAGCGTTACTAGGGAAATATAATCCCTTCTCAGTCTTACAACGGGGAAGCCTATTATAAAGCCTACGCACACGGAAAAGGCGATGGCAATGATAAACGCAAGGTACATGCTGATGCCGAGTCTTAAAACCAAAAGTCCCGATACATAGGCGCCTATGGCCATAAAGGCCGCCGATCCTAGGGAAAACATGCCTGTAAGTCCGGTGAGTATGTTAATCCCGCAGACGGATACGAGCGTGATACATACCTGTGTAAGAACATAAAGAAATAACCGCATAATTCCCCCTTACGCTTTTTCCTGAACATTGCTGCCGGCGATGCCTTGAGGTCTTACGAGCAAAAAGACAAGCATTACGGCAAACGATGCAATCGTCGCCCATCCGGAGCCGATCGTGCTGAGAAACACGGCTTCCATTATTCCTAAAAGCATTGCGCCGATTACGGCCCCTGTAAGACTTCCAAGTCCTCCGATGACAGAGGCGATAAAACCTTTTACAACGAGGGAGCCTAGAGTTGAGGTAAGTGTATATTTAATTCCGAGAAAGCATCCTGCCAATCCGCCGAATATGCCGGAAATAACAAAAACAATTTGGATTATAAGAGTTGCATTTATGCCCATAAGTTCCGAAGTGTTGCGGTCAAAAGACACGGCGCGGATAGCTCTTCCTATGCGGGTTTTTTGAATTACAAGAGCAAGCGTTATGAGAGCGCCCGCACTTATTACCAACATTAGAATATTTTCCTTGGAAACCACGGCGTTTAATATTTTTACGGAAGCTTCTTTGAAAAAATTCGGATACACATAAAAATTGGTCCCCGTCTTAAGAGTAACAAGACCCTCGTATAAGGTACCGAGTGTGATCGATGATACAAAAAAATATGTTGACGGAGAATGATTTTTTAAAAGAGTTCTAAAACCTATAAATTCGCCTATAACACTGATAACAGCGCCGGACAAGGCGGAACCTATTAGAGAGGGAACAAGACCTAGTCCCTTGGATGACACAAGAAAATAGGCGATAAAAGCCGAAGCCGTCATAGTAGCGCCGTAAGAAAAATTTGAAAATTTAAGTATGTTGAATACAAGCGCGAAGCCTATGGCAATTAAAGCGTATACTGTTCCGGTTGAAATACCGTTGGTCATAACCTGAAACGACATAATATTTTCCTCAAAAAACTATACGTGAAAAAACAAAACTTTTTGCGTCTTATGGCGGAAGTCCAACCGGTTGCCCCACGGGTTGATACCGATTAGACTCTGTATTTTTCCAACCGGAGGTCGGCGTAACGTTCAACTCCGGTTGGTTTTTGCTATCCGTGTTTGCAAATTGCAAGACGGATAATTTTATTTTGACGCAGGATATTTTTGAAGCATTACAGGCTTTATTCCGTCGTATTTATACATAAACATGGGAGTTCCGAGTACTGGCATGTGTGTTGCAGGATCCATCTTTATTGTGCCGGTAAGGCCATCATACTGAGCCGTAGAAAGCGCCTTAGCGACATCGGCTCCCTTTGTGCCTACCTGTGCCATCACTTTTGCGGCCATACGCATGGAATCATATCCTAGGAAATATTTGTTCGGTGCTCCTACGTCGGAACATCTTTCCGCAATTGTTTTTGCGGTTTCGGCTTCGTATACATCAATATTGTTTATGTAGTAAACGTTGGAACAATCCGAGCCCACTTGTTTATTGAATGCAGGAGAGCCGTCCAGTCCTGAAATGATAGCCCCCTTGTAGCCGAGTTCATCGCAAGCCTTTTTTATAAGAACAAGAGGAGCCGGGTAATTGGGACAATATATGGCGTCTACGCCCGCCTTAATGATAGGTTGGATGAGAGTTTTTATATCGGTTTCGGAAGAGTTATACCCGATGATGTTTTTATTTTCAATCGTGGCGCCTTTCGCCCTTGCAGTGTCTACAAACGGGCTAAGTAGAGAGACAGAATACGAATTGTCCTGAGTATAAAAAACACCGAATTTTTTAAAACCGTTTTGAATGGCAAATTCAGCCATAATTTGTCCTTGAACGACGGTTGAAGGCTGAGCACAGAAAAGATATTCGTAGATTTTACCGTTATTATCCGTATAACATTTAGGATCGACGGCAAAAGTGATCATGGGAACACCGTAAGAAGCCGTAGTTGCTTTAATCCCTGATACAATGTTTGCTATGGGCGGGCCGAAAAGAAAATCTACCTGATCGACGGTCACCGCTCTGATATAAGCTGCAATAGCCGTGTCCACGTTTGCCGCCGTATCGTATTCGATGTACTTTACCTGTTTGCCGGCAATACCGCCTGAAGCGTTAATGTCCGCAATGGCGTCTTCAACCCCTTTTTGAACGGATTTGCCGAGAGTCGCAGTTGCGCCTGTTGTGTCCTGAATAATACCGATCGTGACGGTTCCGGATGACGTACCTTGTTCTTTGCCGCCTGCAGCAAAGACAACCGTTGCCGCAGTGAAGGCAAACAGGATTGTAAGGATTTTTTTCATTTTTTTTCTCCTAAAAATTTCGGCCGATAGCCGTAATACACTCTGCAAACGTTTGCAGAGTGTATTTCATTTTATACCCTCATTTTAAAAATTGTCAATCTTAAAATGAAAATTTTCAATAAAATCTGTAAAGAATCACCGGGAAACTGATGGTGTAACCGCATATTGGAAATAAATGATTTTATAATAGGGTTTATGTTCGATTTATGATTGAAAGATCAAAAAAATAAAAAAAATAGTTGTTTTATTTGAATTTGTGTTATAAGGTTTTATTAAGTTCTAAATAATAAGGAGGAGGACGGTATGAAAAAAATTCATATTTTAATGTTTTATGCTTTGATTTGTTCGGCTTTAGTATTTGCGTCGGGGACAAGTGAAAACAAGGGGAGCGCGGAAGCCGATTATCCTGTAAATGCAATCCAATTTATTGTTCCGTTTCCGCTTGGCGGATCTACGGGTACGATTGCTCAGTCCTTTGTTCGTTTTCTTGACAAGGAATACTCCGTCGATGTTGTGTTAAATAGCGTGACCGGTTCAGGAGGTTCCGTAGGCGCAAGACAGGTTTTGAATTCCAAGGCGGACGGATACAATTTTCTCATTGCGGTTCCGGGTTTTGCTGTTCAAAGAGTTTTGCAAAATTTGGATTTTACATTTAGAGATTTTGAAGTGGTGGCGGCATTTGCTTCGTCGGAGCAAGTCTTAGTAGTAAAAAAAGATTCCCCATATAATTCATTTTCGGAACTTATTGCCGATGCAAAAGCAAATCCTGGAAAAGTAAAATTCGGAGCGCCTATGGGAACATCGTTATTTATGGGAGTTCTTGCAATGCAGCAGGAATTGGGCGTTAAATTCAATATAATCGATATAGGCGGCGTTTCCGTAAAAGCACCCGAACTTATGAGCGGCCGTGTTGACGCTTATTTTGATTCAACTGCAAAAACCATCCCGTATATAAATTCAAATGAATTTAAAGCTATAGGCGTTTGGGGCCCCGAAAGAAGCGAATTTCTTCCCGATGTTCAAATTTTAAAGGAATCCGGATTTAATACTCTTTTGGAAGAAGTCATCGGCGTGTGGGCGCCGAAAGGAACTCCGCAGAAGGCAATTGATTCTATGAATGCCGCAATCAAAAAAATTTGCGAAGACGCGGCATTTAAAGAAGAGATGAAAAAGATTTATACGAAGGTGTCTTATAAAAATACGGCGGATTATAAATTGTTCCTTGAAAATTACGAAGCCGATGTCAGAAAAAACGCGACATTTATAAAATAAAAGCTTTTTCTATGCTGTAATAATATGCGGTTAAAATTAAAAAAGATTAAGCACGATTAATTTTGACCGCTAAGCTCGTGTAAATTTACGCACATACGGCAGCTGCTCACGCATACATTAATGCGGCGGTTGCAGATACAATAGAATGGGTGTACACAAGAGGTAACAAAACAATGGAATATATTTTTATCGGCATAATTGCCGTTTTTTCAATCTTATTTTTAAAAGAATCAATGTCATACGGAGTTGCGTCCTTTGATACTTCAGGCGGTCCGGGACTTTTCCCAAAGTATATTATTGTTTTGCTTTTGATTACCGTCTTGTGCTATGCGGTTTGGAAAATTTTAAAAAAGGATAAGACAAAATTCGAATTTGCAAGTTTGTTTTTAAAAGAAAGAGGCGTAGTTCTGTTGAGTTTGGTATTATATTTGGCCCTTTTGCAGGTATTGGGTTTTACGGTCTCAACGATATTGTTTTTGTGTTTTACCACTAATTTTTTGTATTATAAAAATAATGCGACCATTGGAACAAAAAAAGGTATAATTTTCAGGGTTCTTTTTTCCGTAGCGGCCGCCTTTTTTGTGCGTTTTATATTTGTCGGTTTAATGCATGTTATCCTGCCGAAAGGCCTCTTGTTCTAAAATAAGGAGACGATTGTGAATTTTATTGTCAATATAGTGTGTATGTCCTTTGCTGTTTTCTACGGGATCATATTCGGAGCGATTCCCGGTCTTACTTCAAGCGTTGCTGTAGCATTGCTTATTCCCCTCACATTCGGCATGGATCCTACGCTGGCAATCAATGTGCTTATTGCCGTTTATGTAGGCGGCGTTTCAGGCGGGCTGATATCCGCAATACTTTTAAGAATACCGGGTACGCCTTCTTCCATCATGACTACCTTTGACGGTTATCCCATGGCGCAATCTGGCAGAGCAGGAATTGCGCTCGGTCTGGCGATAATCTCGTCTTTTATAGGAGGAATATTCAGCTCCGTTATGTTGCTGTTTTTATCACCGCTGCTTGCAAAGATAACCATCGCATTTAGCCCGTTCGATTATTTCGGAATCACCGTATTTTCATTAAGTCTTGTAAGCATGTTAATAGACGGGAATCCTTTAAAAGGGCTGATTGCTACTCTGCTGGGCATTTTGTTTTCATTTTTCGGTACCAGTCCCATAGACGGCAGAGCCAGATTCACTTTTGGAAATCATGATTTGGATAACGGTTTCAATGTTATTACCGTGATAATCGGCGTATTTGCAATTTCGGAAATGCTCTCGCAGGTAGGGAATATTTCTCAAAAAAACCGTAAAGCAATAGAATTTTCTAAAAAGGACGGATTTTTTCCGAAACTCAAAGAAATGAAATATCTTACAAGAACTTTTTTACGATCAAGCGTGATCGGAACGATAATTGGTATACTTCCTGGATTGAGCGGCCCGGAAGCAGCTTTAATTTCATATTCACAGGCGAAAAGAACTTCTAAAGAACCGGAAAAATTTGGCAAAGGCAGTATGGAAGGGCTTGCCGCGTCGGAAACGTCGAATAATGCCGTTTCAGGCGGAGCTCTGATTCCCATGCTTGCCCTTGGCATACCGGGTAATGCCGTAACAGCGATCATCATGGGCGGACTTACCTTGCACGGCGTAGAAGTCGGTCCTCTTTTGTTTGGCGCCAACCCTGAACTTATCAGAAACATCATCATAGGAATATTTATTGCGAATGTTCTCATGCTGATTATAGAATCTTTTGCCATAAAAGGATTTGTAAAGATACTGGCGATTCCAAAGTATTTTCTTTATCCGCTCATAATTGTATTTTGTGTTGTCGGCGTAAGCAGCGTAAATAACCGTTCGTTTGACTGCTGGGGAATGCTGTTTTTCGGAATTCTGGGTTATGTTTTGGAAAAAAATAAATATCCTTTGGGGCCTTTGATTCTAGGCTTTATATTGGGTTCGATAATTGAACTGAATTTCCGCAGATCGATTATGGCCTTCGGTTCTTTAAGTTCGGTTTTGACAAACAATGTTTTTAGAGCAGGGACGGTGTTTTTGATTCTTGCAATAATAATTCCTGTTTTAAATGCAAGGTACAATAAAAAAGCAAAAAAGAGAAACGATATATTGAATGTCGCCAAGGCGGATATCGATCAAGGTGAATAAATTATAGAAAAAGGAGAAAAGTGTGAAAGCGATCTTGGTCTTGATGGACAGTCTGAATAGAAATTATTTGACATGTTATAACGATAAAAGTCAAGTTTTAAGTCCCAACATAAATGCTTTTTCAAAAGAGGCCTGTGTTTTTGATCGGCACTTTATAAGTTCAGCACCTTGTATGCCGGCAAGACACGATCTTTTGACGGGGCGTCCCGATTTTTTAGAAAGATGTTGGGGACCGGTAGAAGCATATGATATAACGATGCCGGATCTTTTAAAGAAGAATGGGATATTTTGCCACATTGTGACTGATCACTGTCATTATATGGATCGCGGAGGTGAAAATTATCTTCAAGAATACAGCACATGGGATTATATACGAGGGCAGGAATACGATCCGTGGATATCTACGGTTACCGCACCTTCCGTCGGCGAACACTATGGGAAGATTTTTACCCAATATGAAAGGAACCGCACAGCCTTTGTAAAAGAAACGGACTATCCCACGCCTCGGACATTTATGGCCGCTTGCGACTGGCTTGAAAAAAATAAAGATGAAGATAATTATTTTTTGCAAGTGGAAGTATTTGATCCTCATGAACCGTTTGAAACTCCTCAAAAATACCTTGACGCCTATAACGACACATACTCAGGTCCTCGCTTTAATTGTTCGTCATACGATGAAGTGACCGAACCTCCCGAGGCTATAGAACATCTTAAAAAACGATATTCGGCCTGCATTACAATGGCCGATCATTGGTTCGGTAAATTGATAACAAAACTGAAAGATTTGGGCATTTATGATGAAACCCTCATAATGTTGACGACGGATCACGGTCACTTACTGGGCGAACACGGCTTTACCGGAAAAAATTTTATGCACGGTTATAATCAGCTTTCCAACATACCTTTTATGATTAAAAAGCCTAAGGGAGAAGGTGCAAAGAGCCGCATAAATAATCTTTCACAGACAATAGATATTCCGGTAACGCTCCTTGATTATTTTAACGTACCGGCTCCCAAAACCATGCTTGGCACGTCTTTGCTTGGTCTTGAAAAAGCAAAAACAAGAAAGGAAATAATATACGGATGGTTCGGCGGAGCCGTAAATGTTTTTGACGGGAAACATACGTATTTTAAGGCTGCCGTGCGAGAAGATAACAGACCCTTATATAATTATTGTTCGATGCCGATGACGCTGCTGAAATTTATGGGACAGACGAAACGGGACGAAATAGAAATGGGGCGTTTCCTTGAATACACGGATTTTCCAGTTTATAAAATACCGGCTTATTTTCCCATAGGGCATTTTAAATCAACGAAATTTATCAGAGATTCTCTTCTGTTCGACTATGAAAACGATTGGGAGCAAAATTCCCCTTTAAAAGACGATAAGCTTGAAGTTGAAATGCAGAAAAAACTTATAAAATTGATGAAATGGGCAGGTGCGCCGGTCGATCAATATATCCGTTTGGGGTTACCCATAAAGGAGAATTCCTAACACAAACGTGTGCCGCGAAGGTTAAGCCTTATCGCCGGAACTTAGGCGGCGCATGCCGTACCGCCTAAGTTTGCGTATTTATTTCTTTTCGTTCAATTTTACCAATTCGTCCCTTATGGATTCGAGCAATACGATATTGGGATCGGGAGCGGCAGGCTTTGCTTCTTCTTTTGCTTTAAATTTGCTGAATATCTTAGTGAAGGTAAACACACAGGCGGCTATGATTAAAAAGTCAATGATGCTCTGAATGAATTTACCGTAACCGATAACGGCTTCGCCGTATTTAAATACCAGATCCTGAAAATTTATTCCGCCGATAATTATACCGATGATCGGCATAATGACGTCGTTTACTAAAGATGTAGTGATTTTTCCGAAGGCGGTACCTATCACGACGCCTAAAGATAAATCGATAATATTTCCTTTGCTGATGAATTTTTTAAAATCCGTAAGAGTGTTTTTAACGTTTGCGCCTATTTTTTGTGCTTCCATTTTTTCTCCTGTAGAGTCTATACGAAAATATGAATTTTAATTTACTACGTAAATTTTTAAAGATAAAAACCGCCGCATTTCGATGATTTTTCTTTTTCGCTATTCTATTGTTATTTTGATATTTTGCAAGGCTTTTTTCGGGTTAAATACCGAATTCTTTAAATTTATTTAAAAGCTCTTCGTCGTATTCGGGAATTGCGCCCTGATGCGCGCAGACATAATCCGCAAGGACGGATCCGAAGGCCAGTGCCTTCTGCAGGGGAGCGCCTTTAAGAATCATGTACAAAAAACCGGCGGACAAACTGTCTCCCGCGCCGACCGTATCTACGACGGTTATGTCTTTACAGTCCTGTCGGAAAATTTTTCCATCCTTCGTACAGCAAACCGAACCTTTTTTCCCGAGAGTTACTAAGATTATATCGAGCGGATACCGGCAAAAAAGTTCCGCTATCGTTTCATCGAAACTCTTTTTACCGATGTCTACGGCGTTTGCTATAACGTGAATTTCGTCATCATTAATTTTAAGGACTGTGGCGTGACGAAGCCCTTGATCGATTATTTTCTTGCTGTAAAAATTTTTACGGATATTTACGTCAAAAAATCTTACGGGGACGTCGAGAGTGTTCCATATTCGGCAGAGGGCTTTTCGGTTTTGTTCGCTGCGTTGTGCAAGAGTTCCGTAACATAAAACGTCGAACGGCCCTTTTAGCTCATCGGAAATTTTTATGTCGTCCCAAGCGCACGGCTCGTTAAAAGCGTAGTCGGCTATTCCGTCGACAAGAAAAACTTCAGCCTTTCCGGTAGGAAATTCGCTTATATGAATGTGGTCGGTCCCTATTCCGAATTTTTTAACGGCGTCCAACGCCGATCGTCCCAATTCGTCGTCTCCTACCGCGCTGACGATAGTTCCCGTTGCGCCGAGTTTTTGAAAATGCGCGGCCACGTTCAGAGGAGCGCCGCCGATTCTTGCCGAATCTTTGAATATGTCAAAAAGTATTTCTCCGAAACAGATAAATTTCATATTGTTTTACCATTATAACATAACCGTCTCTGTAAATCGACCGCATTGTTGCTGTGTTGTTGCGCTTATCTTCCGTGAACGACTACATGATCGCCGCCGTGTGTGCGTGCATATGCCTGAGCGTATATCATGTGCGTACGGCCGTTATTTGCGCATGCCCGTATTCAAAAAAATTTTTTTATGAGTATAATGAATCGGTACCGGAGGATTGAATGGACGATTTTAAGAATGTTTTTTCATTTGAAGGAAAGACGGCTTTAATTGTCGGCGGAGGGGGCATAGGGCTTCCCATCGCTCAGGCGCTTATGGAAAACGGCGCCGATATTATCCTTGCAGGCGCAAAGGAAAAAAAAGCTGAAAACCCTTTACCGGAGATTGCAAAAAAAAATCATAAAAAGTATTTTTTTGTAAAGGTTGATTTGCTTGACGCAAAAAGCTGCACAAATATGGCGGAAGAAGCCGCCTTAAAAACCGGACGTATCGATATTTTGGTAAACGCCGCAGGCGTAAATAAGCTTAAAAAGCGGAAGAATACGATGATGAAACTTGGGACTATGTTCTTGGAATAAATTTACGCGGATTGCATTTGGTAACTTCCGCCGTGGGAAAGCATATGATCGATCAGCGCTACGGAAGAATTCTTTCAGTGTCGTCGGTAAAATCTTTGATAGGGACGGATCAGGATTACATCGCATATTGTGCGTCAAAGGGCGCCGTAAACATGTATACGAAGCAGTTGGCGTGCGAATGGGGAAAATATGGAATAACGGTTAACGCTATCGCTCCCACTTTTACGCGGACTGCCATAAATTCTTTTCAGCTGGACGATCCCGTTTTTTATAAGAATTTGATAAACAGGATTCCTTTGGGTAGAATATGCACTACAAAGGATCTGGCCTATGCGGCCTTGTTTTTTTGCAGCGATGCGGTGGAATTTATTACGGGGCAGATCCTCTTTGTGGACGGCGGTTTGACTTCAAAACAGTGACAGTACTTAACCGATAGGTTTTCTTTCGAAGATCAGATTATTTATAGGAGAATTTATGATTATTTCAAAATTAATGCTGCAGCGCGGTGCGCTTAACGAAGCCGCAAAAGCTTTTGCAGAAATATTCCCCGGTAAAAAACCGTTGGTGATAGAAGACACGAACACGAAAAAAGTCGCAGGAGACTATGTCGTAAAAAACTTCGGCGGCTGCGATACGTATGTTTTTGACGGCTCCGAAGTTTATGCGGACGACAAACATGTGGACATTGTCCGCGATCTTCTTTTAAAAGACAGTGATTATATTGCCGTAGCCGTCGGCGCGGGTACAATAAATGATTTATGCAAAAGAGCTTCTTATGTTGCGGGAGAAAGACAATACATGTGCATTGCCACGGCCCCTTCCGTGGACGGTTTTACCAGCAACGGAGCTTCGATTACCGATAAGGGACTTAAAGTGACGCTTTCTTGTCCCGCTCCGCTGCTTGTTATTGCGGATCCCGACATTCTGTCCGATGCGCCCATGCCTATGATCGCGTCCGGTTACGGCGATCTTGCGGCAAAGGTGCCGGCCGGCGCCGACTGGTTTATAGCGGACATCCTCGGCATAGAAAAAATCGACCGCAAAGTGTGGGAAATGGTACAGCCTGCGCTCAAGGAAAAACTTTCCTCCCCGAAAGCTTTAAAATCCAGAGAACCTTCGGCGATAGGGGCGGTGTTTGACGGTCTTATTCATACCGGATTTGCGATGCAGGAATACTTTGATTCGAGACCTGCAAGCGGATACGATCACTTGCAAAGCCACGTCTGGGAAATGAATGACAGCTGCGAAGTCGACGGCAAGGCTGCTTCACACGGATTTAAAGTCGCCATAGGAACCCTTTCAAGCACCGCCTGCATGGAAGAGATTCTTAAGCTCTCAAAAGAAGACATAAAAAAGCAAGTTTCATCTTATGTCCCTCAGACATGGGATGAAAGACAGGCTTCGATAAGACAGGCGGTAAAAATTCCTTCGGTACAGGACAGGCAAATTGAAATTTGTTCAAAAAAATTTCTTGAAGGCGAAAAGCTTAAAAAGCGCCAGCAGGAGATAATTGAAAAATGGGATCTCATAAAAGAAAAAATAAAGGGACAGATCATTCCGTTTGTTGAACTGAAAAAAATGTTTTCGGAAGTGGATTGCCCCACTGAGCCTGTGATGATCGGACTTTCCAACGAAGATCACATTTACGGAATGCGCGTGGCGCAGATGATGCGGAACAGGTACACCGTGTGCGATCTTCTCTATGAAACCGGACTTTTGGATAAATTCATATCGATAGTCACAAATCCTGCGAACGGCTATTTTTCTTCTTGGAGATGATTAAAGCGCCGGTTAATGAGGAATTGATGGCGTCATGCAGGAGCACATCCAAAAGGGTATAGACGATCTTAGCGCCGCCTTGAACGTTTCAAAAAAAGAACAGATCTAAAGCGGCGAAGTTTGCGTAGCGGACGGAGGATCTGCACATTCAAGCGGCGGGTCTTATATCTTTAAATTTCGAGCGCATGCGCTATAAAAAAGACCCGGACAATTCCGGGTCTTCAGTTTATTTGCTTATTCTAGCCCAAAGGGTGTTCCATTTATCGAGCATTTCGGTTTTGCCGTCGGTTACTTTTTTTACGGGGCGGTTTACCCATTTTATATCGGAAGAAGCCTTAAGCCATGCGCCTGAAGGAATCTTGTAGTTGCGGTTTGTAAGGCGTAAGGTGCCTTCCATGTATTTTGCAACTGCGGTTTGTCCTTCCGCCGAGCAGATAAAATCCGCAAAGGCTTTGGCAGCCGCCATGTGAGGCGCGTTTTTAATGACCGCAACACCGTATGCGGCGGCGGAAGTTCCTTCGTCGGGGTATTGAACGCGGATGTTTTTAGCTCCGTTTTGTAAAAGTTTTACGGCACCGTCTTCGTATGTAAGACCGACGACGTATTCTCCGTCATGTACGGAATTGAAGCATACTGACGATGATTTTACGACGATTAAGTTGGCCATAAGTTTTTCCATATAGTTCCATGCTTCCGGAGTGTCATAGCCGAATACGGAAAAAATATTGCATAAGTTATTCCATGCGGCGGAAGAGCTGTTCGGGTTGGAAAGGACTATCTTTCCTTTGAGTCTCGGGTCAAGAAGGTCCGCATAAGAAGTGATCTTCATACCGAGTTTTGCTTCCAATTCGGTGTTAACGCAAAAACACACGGTTGAAAGGTGATCCATAGAATAAAATCCGTTCGGGGTAGAATAACCTTCCATCGCATATTTTGTTTCATCGGAAACCCAGTGCTCGAAAAGATCCGAATATCTGTCTCCGTCGGAATCGCACAGCCCGCCCCAAGTAACGTCTCCCTGAGGATTATTGGCTTCGGCCTTGATCCTTGCAACAAATTCACCTGCGGCTCCGCTCACAACTTCGACATTGATGTTGGGATACTTTTCATTAAAACATGAAAGAAGAGCTTCAAGATCGAATTCCGTCATTGAAGAATAAAGAACGAGCTTTGTCCCAAGCCCTGAAGAATCCTTCTGTGAAGAAGTATCTTTGTCACCCGCGGCGAAAACAAGCGCACCCGCAAAGAATAATGTCAATATGACAGTTAATAATTTTTTCATCTTATAAACCTCCTATGATGAAAATTAATTTAAACCAAAACTATTACTTATCTGCCGATGGGCAAAAAGCCGTAGCCCCAGCTGTAATTCAATCAATCAAAAACGACCGCGCGGTGATTCTCCTGACAAAGCTGTGCCGCTTTGTCAGGCCGGCGCTCGACTCGATTTGATCCCTGATTCGGCGCAACTTGATCGATTCAATTCAATCGATCAGAGGTTTACGTCTTCCGACTTGCTTATAGCAAGATAGAACATCAGCGAAATACCTGTTATGACCGTAAGTATGGCTGCAAACGCCGAAGCCAATCCGTAGTTGCCCCGTTCTATAGCTACGTACGAAGACATAGTAAGGGTGATCGTTTTATTGTTGTACAGGATGATGGCGGAACTCACTTCCGTCACTATGGAAACCCAGCTTAATATAGCGCCTGCGAGTATTCCGTTTGACATCATGGGCACGGTTACCTTAAAAAAGGTCTTCATTTTGCTTGCGCCCAAACTTATCGCGGCGTCTTCTATAGACATAGGAATCTGCATTAGGTTTGCAGTAGCGGAACGGATAGTGTAGGGCATCCTTCGTACTACCAAAGAGATTATCATTATGGCAAGAGTTCCCGTAAGCGCAAAAGGCTTTTTCCCGAACGCAAGCAGCATGGCGATACCTATGACGGAGCCGGGCATAATATACGGCATCATGGAAATGGTGTCGATCGTGTTATTGATAAAGTTGCCGCGTCTTACCACCAAGTATGCGATGATAATGGCGAGCAGGATTATTATCGCTAAAGAGCCCACGCCGAGAATCGTAGTATTCTGTATGGAACGCACCAAAAGCCTTTTTACCGCCTGTTGGTAATTTCCCATCGAAAATCCCGGAAGAAAAACGGAACCTTTGCTGTTTCTAAAAGAAAGATAGATTATAAACGCCTGAGGCAGAACTGCAAGAAAAATGATTATGTAGCTGTAAAGATACATAAAAAAGCCTGCGATGCCCTTAGGATCTTTTTTATCTACCGAATGAAGCGCGTTTATGGAAAATCTGAATTTATTTGTAGTCCATTTTTGAACGAAGAATACCAAGGCCGTAACTCCGATCGCAATGATGGACATAGCGGCTGCAAAGTTGTAATCCTGGCCGTTTTCGCCCAAATACTGATCGTAGATCAAAACGGGCATGGTCTCATAGCCTTCGCCGATGATCTGCGGAGTTCCGAAATCCGCAAAAGCTCTCATAAAAACGATAAGAGCTGCTGCAAGAACCGTAGGCATTGAAAGAGCTATTACGATTTTTCGGAATCGTGAAAATCCCGTACAGCCCATGTTTGCGGACGCTTCCAAAAGAGAATTATCGATGTTTTTAAAAGCCCCGTTCATGTAAATAAATACGAGAGGAAAAAGTTTTAAAGACTGAGCAAGCACTATTCCTTTAAATCCGTAAATGGAGCCTATGTCGATTCCTATGTTCCTCAAAAAACTTGTTATGACTCCGCCGCGTCCCAAAAGCATTACCCACGCATAAGCTCCGAGAAACGGTGCCGACATACAGCAAAGAATGCTTGTGACAAAGAGAACTTTTGCGCCTTTAAGTTTGTAAAAAGAGTAAAAATACGAAAGCGGAATGCCGATCAGCAACGAGACGAATGCGATCACTATCGAGCTGTGAAAACTGTGCCAGATCGTGATCATATAGTACGGCGTACTAAAGAATTTCGTAAAATACGAAAAGGTATATCCTCCCTGGGGATTTCTTATAGATTCTTTTAGAAGTCCGTACAAGGGATAAACAAGATAAAGACCGAATACGCAAAGGATGCCTATGGACAGCAGCGTCCAAATTTCCATTTTTTTGTGTTTAACAGTTCCGATATTTTTTGTGTTAGCCATATGCCTTTCCTTATAAAACGGCATGCAAGGAAATTTTGACTTCCTATAATGCCGTTTTCGTGCGCACATTGCGCGCTGTTTAATTCCTTATTGGTTTTCCAGATCGTTATTAACGCCTTGAAGAATGTTTTTGCTGCCGTCTTCGTTAAAAAGATTTACTTTTTGAGTGTTGACGGAGAGTTTTATTTCCGTTCCTGGCTCAATGGTTGAATCAATTGTGGATTCTTGGATTATCACGACTTCTTCGCCTGTGGAAAGATGTACAAAGTAATGAGTGTTAAGGCCAAGGAACACACAGTCGTCTACGGTTCCTTTTATCCCGTAAGCGCTGTTGTCGGATGTGAGAAGCAATTCTTCAGGCCGTGCGGAAATAATGATATTTTGCTCGCGCTTTTCTTTTGGATCTATGTTTTTCATTTCAGCCTTGTATCCGCACTTGGTGACAAAATACGCTTTATCGTTTTCGATTTCAAGCTTTCCGTTTAAAAGATTCGACCGTCCTATGAACGTTGCAACAAATATATTTGCAGGCCGCTGATAAAGATCTTTCGGTTTTCCTATGTGCTGGATGACTCCGTTATTCATTACGGCTATCCTGTCGGAAACGGCCATGGCTTCTTCCTGATCGTGGGTGACGTAGACCGTCGTAATTCCCACGCTGCGCTGGATGTTTTTGATTACCGTCCGCATTTCTATGCGCAGCTTTGCGTCCAAGTTTGAAAGAGGTTCGTCCATCAAAAGCACGTCGGGTTCTATGCAGAGGGCGCGCGCAAGAGCGACTCTCTGCTGCTGACCGCCTGAAAGCCGTTCGGGCATTCTGTCGGCAAGTTGATCTATCTGCATGAGTTTCATGAATTTTTGCGCTTGGGACGGAATTTGTTGTTTTGTAAACTGGGGCTTATTCGTAAGGCCGAATTCGACGTTTTTACGCACCGTAAGGTGAGGGAAAATCGCGTAGTTTTGAAAGACCATTCCGATATTCCTTTTGCCCGGATCCATATCGTTTATTCTTTTATCGTTAAAATAAAAGTCTCCGCCTTCGATGGAATTAAAACCTGCGATCATTCTTAAAAGAGTCGTCTTGCCGCATCCGGACGGGCCGAGCAGTGTAAAAAACTCTCCTTGCCGTATCTTCAAGTCGAGATTTTTTATTATAACGGCGTCTCCGTATTTTTTTACCGCGTCTTTGATAGTAATAGCTACGCTCATTCTTTACCTCTTATTTTAGTGTTTTATAATTCCGTAAAATCTATGGAAGATAAATTTGTAGGGAATACGATCTGCTCGTATTCCGGCTTGCGATACTTTAATTATTTGAACTGATATCGTTTAAGTATATAAGCTTAAAAAACCTTACGTCAAGTAAATTTTTAACAGAGGCGGCAATAAATGGTGTGATGTAATCGCATTTCAATTAATCCTCATAATGCCCACGGCAGGAGAGAATTTCTAAAGTATTTTTGCTCACTCGATACACAAGCCTGTTCACTTCATCAATACGGCGACTCCAAAACCCGCTCAAGTCGCCCTTTAGGGGTTCAGGTTTTCCTATACCGTCAAATTTTCTACGTTCAATATCTTTAACCAGCATATTGATACGCTTTATTGTTTTCTTATCTTGTGTTTGCCAATACACATAATCTTCCCATGCTTCATCAAACCATATTTTTTTCATTCGCCCGCCTTGATAAGCTCATGTTCTACCCCTTTTCCGGCGTTCAGAGCTTCAATGCCGCGGCGTAAGTGAGCCATGTTGCTTTCGCTGTAGAACGGATCTGTTGATATTTCAAACGGTATTTTTTGTTTTCTAACCGCTGTTTTTGCAAACACGCAAAATGCTGTTGTCATGGTCATTCCAATATCGGAACAAAAGGCTTCAAACTGTTTTTTTAAGTCCTCGTCCATACGAATATTTATGTTTGTCTGTGCCATAGTAGTAACTCCTTTTTGTTACTGTAAATAAATATATTGACATTGTCAATATATTGCGTTTTTTTTAGCGCGGCATAAACTTTTTCAAAAAAATAATACGGTATCGTATTCCGGCGCGCGCCTGTTTATCGGCGAACATAGCGCAGATTTTGACACATGAAGCCCGCCCCGATTGGAAAGGCTATAAAATATATTCGATATGGCTAAAAGCACAAGAGGGGGCTTGCGTCGGTTATCCGCAATACGCACTAAAGAAGGACGATAAAATAAGATTATCTACGCAAGAAGAAACAATAGCTATTATGGAATCGGACATACCCAATACAGACAATTAACTCACTGGAGCCTCGATGTTTGCCATAGCGCGATTTTTTTAATATTTATGTATTAACTTTGCGCTTGCAGGTTTTTTTTATTTTTCCATAAAAACAGAAACCGCCCTTTCAAACGGCCGTCGCCCCTGTCATTCAATCATCAATTTTATATTTTGAACTACGGAATCAATTTCTTCATCTGCTGCTTTTTCTATGAAATCGCAATTTCTCTGTTTCCAATTAAGGTTTTTTATCTGATCGCTTAATATGCATCCGTTTATAGAATGTTGATTCAACACGATCTCAAAAGGATACCCCTTTATACGGCTCGTAATCGGACAGAATAAAGCAAGTCCGATTTTTTGATTATAGCTTTTATGAGAAATACAAATTGCAGGACGGCGGCCTTTCTGCTCATGTCCTGTTTGAGGATCAAAATCAAGCCAGACCAGATCTCCTTTTTCAGGAACATAATTTGAATTTACCATGCTTCTTTACCAACGGCATATCCGGTAGAAACTTCCGAATGTATATTCTCTTCATTTACCAGAGCCAGCATATCATCAAGAGATTTTTTCTGCGGAAGAATAACGATCTTTCCTTTTTCTATAATCACTTCAACTTTACTGCCGTTTTTTATATCATTATCTTTAGCCCAAAGCGAAGGAATTCTGAAACCTAAACTGTTACCCCATTTATGAACTATAGTCTGCACACGATACTCCTTGGCAATCAGTATATACAATATATATACCGGTTGTCAAGGATACGCATTTGGGTTAGATTTTTATGTGAGGAAATATGGTATACGTATTAATCTGTATTATTTATAACTAAGTATGTAATTATAATAAATAATGATAAAAAGCGCCGTCTGAAATATCGCTGGCGTTTTTTATGCCGAATTTGCTTTGCGGCAAACATAGCTTTATAGGAGAAAAATATGCCCAGACCTAAAACCAAATCCGATTTAATTTTGGCGGCGAACGCGCAATTTGCAAAGCTGTGGGAACTGGTCGGCGGAATGGCCGAAGAAGAAAAAGCCGCCGATATCTTTCCGAATGAGCGCGATAAAAACGTGCGCGACGTTTTGGTGCACCTCTATGAATGGCACTGCCTTTTACTCAATTGGATAAAGTCGAATACGAGCGGGAAATCCGCCGCATTTTTGCCCGAGCCTTATAATTGGAAAACCTATCCTGCGATGAACATCGGGTTTTGGAAAAAGCATCGGGGAACGCCGTATGCCGACGCGGAACAAATGCTAAAAAAGACGCATAAAGACGTCATGTCGCTTATCGAAACGTTTTCAGATGACAAACTTTTTTCAAAGGGCGCCTTCGATTGGACGGGCACGACGACGCTCGGCAGCTACTGTGTTTCCGCAACGTCTAGCCATTACGATTGGGCGATAAAGTGCTTAAAAAAAGCGCTGAAAAAAACACAGAGAAACGTAAACCGCTCGGCAGCGCATAATAATTAATCTGTGCCGTAGATCTTTTTCCGTTCACAACGACTTTCCGCAAAATGGCGTTTATTCTTTTGATAACCGCGGAGGCTTGACTTACACCGAACTTCAACTTGTATAATAAAAACGTAAAATGTGTTCTGCGCCGTTTTGTTCAGCGGCGTGGCTTAAGAAAAGCGGAGTAGCGGTAAAGTGATAAAAAAACATCGCTCTGAGAATAATTGATGGGAAAACGGCTGCCGCATTCCGTAGAACCGTATTTGGAAAAATTGGAATGGTTTGCGGAACATGATTCGCATCCTGTTGTTCGTATTCACACGAGAGGCGCCATCCGTATAACGAAACAGACATTGGAGGACACTGAGCATGCCGCAGATGAATAAGGGCGGAAAATATATTTTCGGTTGGATTCAAATACGCGAGCATGGAGAAATAACTTTTTCGGCACAGGCAATAGAAGAATATAAGCTGCAAAAGGAACGATATGTTTATATCGTTTCAGGCAGCAAGCAAACGGGCGGATTTTGTGTGATGAGCGAACCGCTCCTTTCCCGCTCAAAGCTAAATCACATCCTAAAAGAAAACCCCTGTTTGGCGGATAGAAGTTTGAAAGAAGGAGAGCTGATTTCATATAAGGGGAGAAATCGAAGTTTTTTAACAGGAAGGCGCTCGTTCATAGAATGTTTGAAGATATTTTTCTGCATAAAAAAGTAATTCCCGAAAAGCTTGCGGCATACGGTTTTAAAAAAGAAGACTCTGCACACAAGTACAGGGTCGATATTCTGAACGGAGAATTTCAGCTGGAAGTTGCTGTCGGTAAAGGAGCCGTTCCCGATACGAGGCTGACCGAATATGTCACAGAAGAGGAATATGTGCTCTATAAAATGGATATCGCCGGTACGTTTGTGGGCGAGGTCAGAGCGGCCGTTGCATATGTCCTTCAAAATATTGCCGACAAATGCTATGAAACGGCGATTTTTAAAGCTGAGCAGACTGTCAAACTCATTGACTATGTCCGCAAAAAATACGGTGATGATCCGGAATATTTATGGGAAAAATTCCCTGCCAATGCGGTATGGAGACGAAAAGATAATCAAAAATGGTATGGAGCCCTGTTGACAGTATCTAAACGCAAACTTGGTATTGAGTCCGATGAAACGGCCGAGATCATCGATCTTAGAAGCAAACCGGCGGCATTGGAAAAACTGATTGATGGCGAACGCTATTTTCCCGGCTGGCACATGAATAAAAAGCATTGGTATACCGTCGTTTTGAACGGTTCCGTTCCTATGGAAGAAATTTGTCATAGAATAGATAAAAGCTATTTACTGGCAAAGTGAATAAAATTCGAGCAGCCGAAATAGTTTTTATCGCTTTTGTTGCGGCGGCAACAGCATTTGTTGTTAGCTTATGCTAACTTTTAGCAATGCCGATACTTCCGAACTATAAAACAGACGAACATATTCCTCGCCGCGAATCTCCCGTTTTATTCGGTCTTTTTTTGTTCGCTTTGCCGATCATCGCAATGATCGTAAGCTTATCTATCGGAAGATATTCCGTTCCGGCGAGCGACACGGTTCGAGCCGTAGTTCAACTTCTTGTCAATAAAAGCGTAGCGCTGGCGAAGGATGATGTCGAAGCGCAAATTATTATCGGCATCAGGCTTCCCCGCATTCTCTTGGGGCTTTTGTGCGGCTGTGCGCTGGCAACGGCCGGAGCTGGTCTGCAGGCGCTATTGTCGAATCCGCTGGTTTCCCCCGACACTCTGGGGATAGCTTCGGGAGCGAGCTTCGGCGCTGCTCTGGCCCTGCTTTTGGATCAGCGATTGCTCATAGTGCAGTTGAGCGCACTGACGTTCGGTCTTCTGGCTTTGTATCTTACGTATCAAGCGGGAAAAATGAAGAGGCAGCACTCCATGGTTATGCTGGTGCTGTCCGGCGTCATGGTGTCCGCGCTGTTTCAGGCAATGGTTTCTTTGATTAAGTATACGGCGGACTCGGAAGAAAAACTGCCTACGATTACCTATTGGCTATTGGGCAGTCTGAATAACGCAACATGGAAGGGCTTGGCCGTAGGCGCTCCGATTATTTTTGCGGGAACGCTGATTTTAATTCTTGCGCGCTGGAAGTGCAATGTGCTGACCTTATCCGAAGACGAAGCTAAATCCATGGGCGTCAATCTGCGCAAAATACGGCTGCTGATTATCATCGCATCGGCGGCGATAATCGCATCCAGCGTTTCCATGTGCGGGCAGATCGGCTGGGTAGGCTTGGTGGTGCCGCACATATGCCGCATGCTGTTCGGAAGCGACAATCAGAGAGTTATTCCCGCAAGCGCCAGTATCGGCGCGGTGTTTATGCTGCTTCTGGATACTGTTGCCCGGAGCGCAACTCAGTCCGAAATACCTCTTTCCGTTCTTACGGCCATAGTGGGCGCGCCTTTTTTTATCATCCTGCTCAAACGGACAGGAGGCGGCTGGAATTGAAATTTGAAGTCCGCAGCGGAACCTTTTCGTTTAAAGGCGTAGCTCCGATTTTACAAAACATAAACTTTTCTATAGAAAGCCGCTGCGTGCTGTCAATCCTCGGCCCCAACGGAGTCGGGAAAACGACCCTGCTGCGCTGTATGATGGGCATGCTCCCGTGGCAGTCAGGCGGTAGTTACGTCGACAGCCAAAATATTGCGGAGATTTCCGAGCGGGAGCTTTGGCGGCAGATTGCATACGTTCCGCAAGCAAAATACATGCCCTTTGCCTTTACCGTAGAAGAAATGATTTTATTGGGACGCAGCGTTCACACGGGATTATTCGGTACGCCCGGAGAAAAAGACCGGCAATTTTGTGAAGAAGCGATGGCCGCCGTGGGAATTACGCATTTGAGAACCAAACACTGCAACCGTTTAAGCGGCGGAGAACTGCAGATGGTGCTTATCGCCCGTGCGCTGTGCAGCCGGCCTAAGATGCTGGTGTTGGACGAACCCGAATCGAATCTGGATTTTAGGAACCAGCTTATTATTTTGGAAACCGTCCGCCGCTTGTCAAAAGAGGACGGATTATGCTGTGTCTTTAACACCCATTATCCCGCGCACGCCCTGCGGATATCCGACCTGTCGCTGGTTCTGTCACGCGACGGCGAAAGCTTATTCGGCCCATCGGATGAAGTCATCACTTCAAAGACGATGGAGGACATTTTTAGGGTTCACGTGGATATTTTACAGGCTTCCTATTTGGGAGTGAATTATCATGCGGTAACGGCAGTCTCTTTATTGTGACTGAAATATATAACAGCAAGGAGTGTGGAATATGAAAAAAATATTTGCAGCTATATTATTTTTTTCTGTGGTATTGGGCGGAATGTACGCATCCGGCCAAAAAGATGAATCGGCTAAAGCGGCCGAGAATAAGGTGAGTGTCGAAACAGGCACTCACACGGTTGTGGATTTTAAAGGAAATTCGGTTGAAGTTCCCAATAAAATTGAGCGAATAGTCGTTTTAGGGCCATTGCCCGCGCCGACCGTTTTGACGGTTTTCCAGCAAGGCAAGACGAGCAACATAGTCGGAGTTTCTCCGGATTCCGTCAACGGGGCCAAGCACAGCATATTTTCAAAGTATGCGCCGAATTTTCAGAATATTTCGTATTCGTTTTATAACGGCGGAAAAGTGAATTTGGAAGAGCTGGTAAAGCTTAAACCCGATGTCGTTTTTTATATGGATGCGGCGGTTGCCGATCCGCTTCGCCAAGCGGGCATTGCGGCGGTAGCTTTAGTACACCCCGCAACAGGAGGAGATGCAAGTCCGCTTTTAACTTTAAAGTCGTGGATGGATACGATGTCTCAAGTGCTTCAGACAAAAAGCCCCGCAGAGGAAATTATCGCCTACGGTGAAAACGTAGAAAAAGAAATTAAGGCTCGCATCGCCGCAAATCCTCTTTCCGAACAAAAGAAAATATTGTTCATAAGCAACTATACCGACAGCGTGTTGGCGGCTATGGGTAAAAAATCGTTCGGTCAGTATTGGGCAACATTGGTAGGCGGAATAAATTTGGGCGGCACTGCGGCTAAAGGCGCGCTGAATATGGAACAGGTATACAGCTGGCAGCCCGATCAGATTTTTATCCTAACCTTTTCCGATAAAACGCCCGACGATCTTTACAACAACACGGCCGCGCCCGGACATGACTGGAGCGGAATAAACGCCGTAAAAAACCGGCAGGTATTTAAATTCCCGTTTGGCATGCACCGCTGGTGTCCGCCAACTACGGATACGCCGCTTGCGATGTGGTGGGTTGCAAAAAACGCCCGCCCCGATCTTTTCGGCGACATAGACATGAATCAAAAAATCAAAGAGTATTATAAACGGTTTTACGGAATGAATCTTTCCGACGAAGACGTGGACTGGATTTTGCATCCCCGCGCGGCGTCAAAGAGGCAGTATTTTTAATTACAAGGACGTCCGGAAATTTTTCTTATAACCTGCGGGTTAGGCTTGTCCGAAACTCGCAGGTTAAGTACCGCCGCGCCCGCCGGCTTCATGCGCTCCTTGCGCACAGTTGATAAGCGAGGTTTGCGCAGTAAACTCGTCGTTTAACAAGACCGCGACTATTCAGCGGTCGAAGTTAAACCTTGATATTTTAAAAACTCGATATTTGACCTGCTTGTTTGCGCTGATCTTTTTTTGGGAGAGAATATGGCCATTGGCTACGCCTGTTTGACTGTCGGCGTGGAAGGTGTAAATTATAAAACCTGCCGCAAAGAAAATGCCGATGAAAAAACGCTGAAAGAGATTATCAGTGTAAATCTGACCTCTTTAGACAGAATGCTCGATTATAACATTGAAAACGGCATCAAGATGATGAGAATCACGTCGGACATCATTCCGTTCGGCTCTCATCCAGTTAATCAGGTAAAATGGTGGGAGATATATGAAAACGAGCTTTTTCTTCTGGGAAAAAAGGCTAAGGATAACGGAATCCGGCTTTCTATGCATCCGGGGCAGTACACGGTGCTTAATTCCCCCGGCGAAGAAGTTGTAAAAAAAGCGGCGGAAGACCTTTTGTATCATGCAAGATTTTTAGACAGCCTCGGCCTTGATCAGAGCGGCAAAATGATTCTTCATATAGGAGGAGCATACGGCAACAAGAAAGAAGCGCTCAACCGCTTTGCAGAAAACTATAAAAAATTGGATGAGCGAATCAAAAACAGACTGGTCATAGAAAATGACGACAAAATATTCAATATAGAAGAGGTCTTGGATTTAGGGCTTGCTTTGAAGGTTCCTGTCATTTACGACAATTTACATAACGCAACGAATCCAAGCGGCGAAGAGACCGATAAATACTGGATTGAAAAAGTAAGCAAGACTTGGACTGCAAAAGACGGCAGGCAAAAAATTCATTATTCACAACAAGCCGAAGATAAAAAGCCTGGTTCACATTCTCAAACTATCAATGCAAAAATATTTTCCGACTTTTATAAAGAAGTCGGCGGCGATAAAATAGACATTATGCTTGAAGTCAAAGACAAAAATCTTTCGGCGGTAAAGGCTATAAATGCAGTGGAAAGATCCGATATCACCGCTCTTGAAAAAGAATGGGCAAGATATAAATATCTTGTACTGGAGCATTCTCCTTTAATTTATAACGAAATAAGAGAATTGTTAAAAGATAAAAATGCTTATCCGGTTTTGGAATTTTATGATTTAATTGATAAGGCGCTTTCGCATCCAGCCGCTTCCGGTCAGATTGTAAACGCCGCCCAGCACGTCTGGGGCTACTTTGATAAACTTGCAGATAAAAAAACGCACGACAAGGTTTCAAGGATGATAGACAAAGTTGCCGGGGGAAGCAAAGCGGGGCAGCTTAAAAAGACGCTTTGGTCGCTCGCCAAAGAATACAATCAAAAATATCTGCTTGAAAGTTTATATTTTAAAGATATCTTGTAATGCAGGATAAAACCGGAATTTTGGAGGTAAATATGAAAAATATTTTAATTGTAACAGGGCATACGCACGCAAAAAATTCAATCGGAATGTTCAATACAGGCAACAGCACCCCGGAAGAAAAACTTTCAATGGAAAACCTTGCAAAAAAACATTGTGAAGATCTTGTAAACCTTATAGATTCTGTTTCTATAAAGGATTTTTGCAATGAATCTAGCTAATGATTATCTAACCCGGCAAATAATTGCGTACATTGGCAATAAAAGAAAACTCTTAGGATTGATACTAAAAGCAATACAACAAACCGGAATTGAAATAAAACCGGGTTTAAAGTTTTTTGATGCTTTTGCAGGGAGCGGTGTTGTTTCCAGATTGGCAAAAATGCTTAATTTTGAAATTTACACCAACGACTGGGAATATTATTCGTATATTATTGCAAACTGTTATCTTAAAACTAACAAGAAAGACATTGTTACTCTTTTCGGCTCCGAAGAAAACTTTCAAGCTTTATTGGATAGAATTAATACATTACCCGCCCCAAGAGAAAATGAACAGTACATAGCCAAATATTATGCTCCTAAAGAAGATGATATCGATGCAGCGGATTATAAAACGGAGAGACTTTTTTACACACATCAAAATGCATTAAATATTGATAAAATTCGTAATTATATCGAATCAAACTTTCCGCTTAATGACAATTCGGAAAAAAAATTACAGATAAGAAATATTCTTTTAGCTGAACTTATTTATGAGGCCGCGACTCACAACAATACTTCCGGAGTATTTAAAGCATGCCACAAAGGATTTGGCGGTCATAATAAAGATGCATTAACACGCATCCTTGGTGAAATTAAATTGAATGGACCGGTATTGATTGATTCCGATTTCCCTGTTCATGTTTTTCAAGAAGATGCAAATAAACTTGTTGAAAAACTTGAAGAAGTAGATATCGTCTATTTAGATCCCCCTTATAATCAGCACCAATACGGTAGTAATTACCATATGCTTAATACAATCGCAAAATGGGACCATATTCCTGCAGAATTGGAGCTAAATGAAAAAGGTGAATTAAGGGAAAAAGCCGCTATTAGACATGATTGGATAAATACACGTTCTCATTATTGCTATAAGGAAGAAGCAGCTTTAGCTTTTGAAAACTTAATTTCTAAAATTAAAGCAAAATCTATTCTTATAAGTTACAGTACCGATGGAATTATTCCTTTTGAAGAAATGCAGAGAATCTGTATGAGCAAGGGAAAAGTATCTATTGTTACAAATGAGTACACAACATACAGAGGTGGAAAACAGAGTAACAAAAGACAAAACACGAACATTGAATTTATCCTTTGCATCAATACTGCAAAAAAAGCTTCTAAAACAACAGAAGAACAATTAGATTCTATCTTTATTAGAAAAAAAGCGATGTTGTTATTTAAGCAGACTTTTAATGAACGAAAATTAAAAGAAGTTTGTAATTCTTTTGATAAAGAATCTTTGTTATTTGTAATCAATGATCAACAGATTGTTATAAAAACAAACAGTTTCTTCACTATTGAACAGCCCGATAATATTAATGAACTGTCAAATCAGGCCTTGTCACTATTACATTCTCGCTTAGAGCTTTGTGTTTGTGAAGATAAGGAAGAAGAGTTGGCTGAAATCATTTCAAAACTGAACGGTGATAATGATAAAAATATAAAATTTATTAAACTAATTCCAAATACATTGAAAAAACTTGCACATAAGAAAAATAAGCTTGTTTTTTATAAATGGCTGTCAACAATCAGAGAAATCAAGAGTAAATATCCTGAATTATATACGCACATTGACGGCAAAATAGAACAAGTGGCCGGTTTGGCTGAGCTGAGATTTGCTATCTAATTATTTGCTAGGCCTTGTAAAATTTTGATCCTGTAAAATTTTCTGTGTAAACGGCACAGTTTAATTAAAACATGGACATCAACGTCGCACAATTCCTCAAATTTTCCAGCCGGCGGCTTTTTGGCGGCTTTCTACAAAGCGAGCATAGATTCCACCTTTTTTCATAAGATTGTCGTGTTTTCCCATTTCGGCTATTTTGCCGCTGTCTATGACGACAATGTTGTCCGCATTTCGCACGGTTTTTAAGCGATGAGCAATCATGATAATAGTTTTGCTTTTTGTAAGTTCTTCGATTGCGTGTATTAAATCCGCTTCGTTTTCAGGGTCAACGTTTGCCGTCGCTTCGTCCAAAATTATTATAGGGCTGTCTTTCATTATTGCCCGTGCAATTGAAATGCGCTGTTTTTCGCCTCCGCTCAAACTTGCGCCTCCTTCTCCGATTACAGTGTCGTAGCCTTGAGGCAGGTTCATGATAAATTCGTGGCAGCAGGCTTTTTTTGCCGCTTCGATTATTTTTTCTCTGGGGGCGTCGTTTTGTCCGAATGCAATGTTGTTTGCAACCGTGTCTTTAAAAAGATATACGTTCTGGAATACGAAACTGAAATTTTTCATCAGATCGTCGTATTTGTAATCTTTTATATTTTTGCCTTTAAGATAAATCGCACCTTCGTCCACGTCCCAAAATCTGCTTATCAAATGGCAAAGCGTCGTTTTTCCGCTTCCTGACGAGCCTACAAATGCGGTTGAAGTTCCGAGAGGAATTTTTAAGCTTATGTCGTCTATGATTTTTTTATTTTCATAACTGAACGAAATATCTTTGATAAAAATGCTCCTGTCGTCGCTTATCGTAGAATCTTCGCCCTGCCCCTGTTTTCCTTCCAAATCCATTGTAGGCGTTTTTAAGACCTCGTTTACTCGCTCCATACAGAGATTCACATTCTTTAAGAGCGCAGAAAAACTTCCTGCAGAATCGAGATGAGAATAAATTATAAAAGAACATATTATCATACAAAGCGAGTCGACAAGCTTCATCGTTCCTGCAAAATAAAATCCAAGAGAAGCCAAAATCATTGCAACGCCCGTAAGTTTTATAATCATGCCCTGCAAACACATTAGCGGAACAAAGGTAAGTTCCAACTTTATATTTACGTCCTTGTTTTCGTTATTTGCGTCGTTAAGTTCTTTCCTTGAAGAACCTGTCATGTTGTACGCCTTAACTTCCGCAATTCCAAGAATGTACTCAATCGCTTTTGAGACAAGATTCGAATCGGAAGTATATTTTCTGTTTGCCAAAAGACTTGCCTTTTTTTGCATATATGAGTTTACAATAATAAAAAAAACAATTCCGCACAAAAGAATAAGTCCGATCTTCCAGTTCCAAAGTAAAACCATAAGAGTAACTACCGCCGTGGAAAGATAGCCTTGAGTGCTTATCATAACAACTCTGGTCGCCATGCTTGCCAATAGTTCAAGGGTGTTTGTCGTAATGCTTGTTATTGTGCCGAGCGAGTTTTTATTAAAGTAGCCCATAGGCACGTAGCGCAGATGTTCTGCAATTTCCATTCGTTTGTCGGCGCAAGTTCCGTAGCCAGCCTGGCATTGCAGCATTGTTATTCGGCTTTGAATTATCGCAGAGCCTGTAATACTTAAAATCATTACGCCAAGGCATTCAAAAACAACGGTGTAGGTAACGCTGTTTGAAAGAAGAGCGGTTAGCATTATGTAAACGGCGGGAATTCTAAGCGCCTCAAACACGGACTTTAAAACGCCCAGCCACATGGAAGCGACCATTTTCTTTTTATTTTGCTTTCCACAAAAATTAAAAAAGTTTCTAAAAATCTTTATCATAAAATTCTCCAAAAATACGTATCTTCAAAACTTTACGGGCGGCTTTTGCTTCGCAAAACCGGGCTTTTCGGGGTTCCGCTTTCGCTCCATTGGCGGCAAGCCGCCAACGCTCCGCGCCCCTCCAATCCCTGCCGCAGTCGCACACGGATGTGCCATAAATCCGCCCAAACCCTATTCATCTTTTACGCCTATGTGACTTTGCCACATAGTTTTATACAGAGCGCATTTGTTCAGAAGCTCTGCATGCGTGCCGAAGTTTTCTATATTCCCGTCATTTATTACATAGATTCTGTCGGATTCGCAAATCGTGGAAAGCCTGTGGGCAATTACGATCAGAGTTTTGCCTTTTACAAGGGACGCTACGGAGGCTTGAATAACCGCTTCGCTTTCGGGATCCGTGTACGCCGTCGCTTCGTCAAGAATTACGATCGGAGCGTCTTTGAGCATTGCCCGTGCAATACAGATGCGCTGTTTTTCTCCGCCGCTCAAGTGCCCGCCGGATGTTCCACACATTGTTTCAAAGCCGTTTTCAAGGCTCATTATAAAATCGTAACAGCCCGCCTTCTTAGTAATTTCTTCAACTTCCGCGTCGCTTGCACCGGGTTTCCCGATTCGTATATTTTCGCGTACGGTTCTGTCAAAAAGAAAGTTATCCTGGTTTACATACGCTACAAGATTGTTCAATTCTTCAAGCGGAATCTTTTTAACATCAACGCCGCCGATTTTTATAGAACCTTTTTTAACGTCCCACAAACTTGCTATGAGTTTTGCTACGGTTGATTTTCCGGAACCGCTCGGCCCCACAAAGGCGGTAACTTTTCCGGAAGGAATTTCCATGCTGATTCCATGTAATATTTCTTTTTCTTTGTAGGCAAAATGAACGTCTTCAAGGGTTACGTTTAACTCTTTGTTTTTGAGCGACTGTTTATCATCGCTTGCCAAAACTGCAGGCCGTGTAAGTTCTTCGCTTTGCAAAATATCGGCAACTTCGCCTACGATAACGCCTATCTGCGCAAGATCATCCGTATATGTCGCTACGGTTAACAAAGGCTGAACTGAGCAGATGCTCAATATAATTCCGTAAATCAGTTGATAAGGTTCAAGCGTTCCGTTGATTATCAAAATTGCGCCTAAAGGCAGAACGGAAACGAGCGTTGCAGGAAAAATCGACATCGCAAGAGAAAACCAAACGTTTACGGATTTTTGCCAGTCCACAAAACACGCGCTTCCTTCTTTTGCGGCAAGAGCAAATTTTTCGTATGAACTGTCGGCTTTTCCAAAGGCTTTGATCACTTCAATCCCGTTTATGTATTCAACGGCGGTATCGTTTAAAACCTTTGTGCTTTTTACGGTGCGTTCAAATTTGGGCTTGTAGTCGATTGTCATAAACGAGTAAAACAAAAAGCCTAGCGGAATTGTAACAAGGGATGAAAGTCCGAGTTTCCAGTTGATATTGAAAATCAGAACGAAAACCGCGATAGAACCGAGAATGTTTGCCGTAAATTCCGGCGTAACGTGAGCAAGAGTAGTTTCCATTTGATCTATGCGCTCGCAGATTGTGTTTTTAATGCTTCCGCTTGATTTATCAAGAACATCACCGAGCGGCATTCGGGCAATTTTATCAAGGCAAAGAGCTCTTGTTCTTGCAAGCACGTTGAAAGTTGCAATATGCGAACATGACGTACTAAAGCTGTGAAAAAGTCCGCGCAAAACCCAGCACACAGCCATAAATCCGCATTGCCTTAGGTAGAAGCTCCAATCCGTGTTGCCTTGAATCAGCTTGACAACTATTCCGCCTAAAATAACATACGGAATAACGCTGAACATAACGCCGACGGTTGCAAGAAAAACGGAATAAACGTAAAGCCGTTTTTTAGAACTTGCAAAATCCAAAATCCAGCCCAAAGCAGATTTTTTTTGAACCATAATGCTACCTCGCTATAATTTGTTAGCGAACGCTAACCGTATAATATTATGAAACTCTGCCGGAATTTATGCAACTTGTTGAACCGTTTATTTTTAAAGATATGTTAAAAAACTTGAACGATATTATATTTTTTGCGTAAATTTGTTCTATTGTATAAGTTTGAGCCACATAATTGAAAAATCCGAAAAAATGCGTTATAATACAAAAGGTGGGATTTTTTTTGACAAGAGTTTTCGGAGAAACATAAACTTGAGTGGAACAGAATGGGACGGAAAAAATATTTCTAGCGAAAACTTTTGCTGGAGAAGGCATGAACGCTTTAAGAAAAATTGGAATACTTGCAGTAGCGGCGCTCATCACGTTAATTGGAATTACAGGATGCAAGATTGTAACTCAACCGACGACTGTGGAAGTTGAAAAGCCGGTATACACAACAGCCCTTCCGACAGGGACTTATACTATTTACCACCTACAACAAAAGCCGACAGGCGGTAAGGCAATTGCGGATTATGTTTTACAAACATCTGATACGGAAACCGATAAAACGGTTGAAGCAAACACAATGCTTGCCGCTCTTGCAAAAACATATACAGGTTTTACCGCAAAATCGATGAGCCAAAACGAAAGCGCGGTCTATATATTTTACGACAGAAACGAGATTATCTACACATTCAACACAGGAGAAGGAGCGTTTAAAGACGGAGCTAAAACAAAAGAGATAAAAGGGCTTTTCGGTTCTGCTGTACAAAAACCTAAAGCAACCGAACTTGACGCTCCTCTCGGAAAAAATTTATATCGCTGGGTTGTAAGCTCCGATAAAAGCGATGCGCCTTATAGCTTTGGTGCGGAAAATATTTCAATTGACGCAAAATGGACTGAAAAGTCGGAATCCCTGAAGATTTTAGGGAAGTTCGAGGCAAATCAATCGCAGGAACGGAAAACTGGATACCGGCTTCAAGCGTATTTATAAACGGTCGCATTCTGGAGATAAAAACATTTTACATGAGCGATCACGAAGTTACGAGGGAGGAGTATAAGAACGTTATGGAAAGCCTCCCGAATGATATGGCAAAGGCTTACGACAAAACCGGCAACGAACTTACAGGAGACGATGCAGGAAAGAATTCCGTAACCGGAGTCAACTGGTATGACGCAATTGTATACTGCAACAAACTTTCCATCAAACAAAGGCTTACCCCATGCTATACAATTAGCAATTCGACTAATCCCGATGACTGGGGTGCTGTTCCAACAACTTCAGGCAACGCTACATGGAACGCCGTAACCTGCGACTTTGCTGCCGACGGCTATCGTCTTCCGACGGAAGCGGAATGGGAATGGGCTGCTCGTGGCGGAGAAAACTATACCTACGCCGGAAGCAACGATATAAATGAAGTTGCATGGTATGATTCAAACACAGGCAAAAACGGGACGAGGGAAGTCAATGTAAGGAAAGCGAACGGCTATGGGCTGTACGACATGAGCGGCAACGCTGGAGAATGGTGCTGGGACTGGTACGGAACTATATCTGATACCACACCTTATATAGGCTCGTCGTCCGGCTCTTACCGCTGCCGACGTGGCGGTCATTGGTATGTTGGTGCAAATGATGCAAAGGTTTCTGAACGTAGCAATAACAATCCTCAAAACCGCACTCGTTACTATGGCTTCCGCCTTGTTCGCAACGCCGACTAGTGTGTCCGGTTAAGCAAGCGTCTTGTAAGTCGTACCTCCGTGTGCACAAGGGCTTGGAAGGGTGAGCGTAGCGAAAACACGCTTTTTAAAAAGATTTTTATAACTGCATATTTTTTTTAAGAATCGAAGTTGCCGCCGATTTAATTTCCTTTTTTTTGCTGAAGAAGTTTTATTTCTTAAATAATTGACTAGGTAATTAGTTTTTGCTACTCTCTGTTAGCACAGATAAACTTTATGAACTTTGTATTTATAAATCCCGTTTCTAAAAACATGTACGACAAGAGGGAATTAAACAACTTTATCTCAGCTAAGGGTTTTGAAATTGTCGAGTGTAAAACCGACTGGATAAAGAAAGTTATCAATAAATATAAACAAAGGGTTTTGTCTGCAAATAAAACCGTAATAGATATGCGCTGCCCTCCTGCCGTTCAATTAGTAAAAAATTCCTTTCCGAAATTGGATGTCAGATATCCTTCGATAGAACCGATTTTGATTCACTGCGCAAAAGAAATATCGCAAAACTATGCGGATAAAGGAAAAATATTTATAACCACGCCGTGCGAATCTTTAGCGGAATACGGTAATGCGCTCAATCTGCAAAATACAATCTTTATTACGTGGAATGATTTTGCAAAAAAAATCGGATGCGGTTTAAAAAAAACAATTCTCAGCGAAAGTCCCATTCCTCCCGGATTTTTTTCTCCCCTTAAAGTAAAGACAAAAAGCATAACCGGAAGCGAAGAAATACAAAATTTTTTTGAAAAAGAGGATGTGTCCGGCTATAAGTTGATTGAAATGCTCTACTGCAAAAACGGCTGCAACAACGGAGACGGCGTTTTATGAAAAAAATAAAAGCCGATTCTTTAAAATTTATTCCTGCGGTACTCACTATTTTTTCAGTTGTGCTCCTTTGGTCTGTAATCTGCAAACTGGGAATAATAAGCCCTTATATTCTTCCTTCGCCTGAAAAATGCTTTAGAAGCCTTGTCGCAATGATAAAATCGGGAGACATCTTTATTGATATCGGGATAAGCCTTTCGCGAGTGGCAAGGGGATTTTCGCTGGCGTTTATAATCGCCTTTGTTTTGGGGATGATAAGTTCGGTAGTTCCGTTTTCAAAACATTTTTTTGAATACTTAATTCAATTTTTTAAAAACGTTCCTCCGATCAGCATGATTCCTCTTCTTATTTTGTGGTGCGGAATCGGAGAAACTACTAAGACAATAATAATCATCCTTGCATCGTTTTTTCCTATGTATATGAATATCGTTAAAGGATTTACCGGCTGCGACAAAAAATTGATAGAAGTCGGAAAATCATTCGGATATTCACGGCTGGAATGTTTTTCAAAAATCATTCTTCCAAACGCAATTTCCGACATTTTAGTGGGAATGAGAGTCGGGCTCGGTTACGCGTGGAGAGCGATAATCGGCGCGGAAATGGTTGCAGCCTCTACGGGGCTCGGCCACATGATTTTGTTTTCGCAGACAATGTCCAGAACAGACAGAGTGATAGTGGGCATCGTCGTAATAGGACTTGTCGGCTATCTTACGGACAAGGTTTTCGGAATTGTTTTAAACAAAGTTCTAAAGGGAAAGGCAGAAAATGGCTGGAATTAATTTAAAACACATAAAAAAATCATTTACTGTCGATTCAAAAAAAATTGATGTTCTCAACGATATAAATTTGCAGATTCCGGAAAACAAGATAACCGTACTGCTCGGAAAAAGCGGCTGCGGTAAAACAACGCTCCTAAGGCTTGTCGGCGGGCTTGAAACCGCGGATTCCGGAGAAATTGAGTTTAAAAAGGATTTTAAGACAACATTTGTTTTTCAAGAGCCAAGGTTAATGCCATGGCTCAACGTGCTTGGAAACACGAAGTTCGGTCTAAAAAAATCGGAATACAAAAAAGAAGAAGTATTCAGGCTTATAGAAATGGTAGGGCTCAAGGATTTTATTAAAGCGTATCCTTTCCAACTTTCAGGGGGAATGCAGCAACGGGTTGCGATAGCAAGAGCGCTTGCCTATAAGGCCGATTTTATAATGCTTGACGAGCCGTTTGCCGCCTTGGATTATTTTACGCGTGAGCAAATGCAAAAAGAGCTGATTTCAATAGAAAAAAAGGAAAACAAGAGCCTTCTGTTTGTAACCCACAGTATAGACGAAGCTATAACTTTGGCAGATAAGATTGCCATAATAGAAAAGGGCAGGGTTAAGCGCGAATTTGATATTGATTTTGAAAAAGAGAATAGAAATCTCATGGACGAGTATTTTTTAAATCTTAAGCGGCAGGTTATGGCGCAGTTAGATTTTAATTAATAAATAAATTTTTTATAGGAGGTCATAATAAAAACTTTGTCATAAATATTGCCAAAGTTTTTATTTACAAAGTTTGCGTTGCAAACTTTTTTATCAATTGCACATTCTCATTTCATTGCGAATGTGCGAGGAGTTTATATGAAAAAATTTATCATTGTGTTGTCGGCAGCAATGTTAATGGCAACATCGTCAGCAGTTTTTGCCAAGGCAAAAGAATTAAAGAAGCTTACGTTCACTTATGTAACTTCTCCGCTTAATATTCCTTCAATCATTGAAAAAGATCAGAAGATTTTTGCAAATGAGTTTAAGGGGACTCCGGTGGAATACGCGGAAATCACTTCCGGCGCGGAACAGACACAGGCTCTTGCTTCAGGTGACGTACAGGTTTTGTACGCCGTAGGCGGTTCTTCCGTAATACTTTCTGCAGCAAACGGCGCGGATATCAAAGTTCTTAACATGTACAGCCGTGCGCCTAAAGCGTTCTGTCTGTATTCAAAAGACGCTTCGCTCAATTCCCCTGAATCACTTAGAGGAAAAAAGATTGCAGGTCCCGCCGGAACAAATCTTCACGAACTTTTAACGGCATATCTGGCTTCTGCAGGAATGAAAATCACGGATGTCAGCTACGTGAGCATGGGAATTCCCGCTGCAAAAGCCGCTTTGGACGGCGGCAGCATCGATGTTGCGCTTCTTGCCGGCGCCGCAGCATATAATGCAGGAGCTCAGGGCTACCATAAGATTACCGACGGCGACGGATACATTGCCGCAATTATTGCAGTTGCAACAACGGAAAAGTTTTATAAGCAAAATCCTGATGTGATAAAAAAAGTGGCTTCAGCACAGAAAAAAATTGCAGACTACATAGCAAAAAACAAAGACCAAGCGTTTGCAACAACGGCAAAATATCTTGGACTTACGGAGCAGGCTGTAAAAGACATGTCTGCAGCTTACGATTTTTCAACGGAACTTACGCAGGCGGATATGGAAGGTTGGCAAAAAACCGCTGACTTTATGTACGCTTCCGGAATGATTGACAATAAGTTTGACGTAAAAAAACTTTTTATAAAATAAAATACGAAGCTTCAAGCGGTATCATCAGAATTTCCGACGGCAGTGAAATTCGGCCTTTTAGGTTCGATTTCGAGTTTGACAAAACTCGAAATTTCCCATTCGTCTAGCTATGAAGGCTTAATGGAGTGTAACGGCGGTGAATTTTCTGACGGTACCGCGCTTGTTTTTAAAATAATGGTGTGGATTTTTATTGTAGCACGGTTTTCTCAAAATACAAACGCAAAGTTACCGATTACTATATAGCACTCCGTCTATAGCATGTAAAAAAGGAATTGCGTCTATCATCTTTATATCATATTATTAAATGATGACAACATGTTGACAACAGACAGAAAAACAAGCATAATGTATATATAAACGGGGGCTAACAAGTGACAACTACAAATCTCAATATTAGAACCGATAAAGATATTAAAGACCGTGCGGAAGCGCTTTTTTCTGAGCTTGGGCTTACTATGACGGCGGCTGTAAATATGTTTTTGCGAACGGCACTCAGGGAAAATGGCATTCCTTTCACTTTAAGATTGGATATTCCGAACAATCTTACGGAATCGGCAATAACAGAAGGAAGAAAGATTGCTTATGATGACAGTGTAAAAGGATATTCAAATATAAGCGATTTAAGAAAAGCACTGGAAGTATGAAATATGAAGTAAAATTTACAACTCAATTCAAAAAAGATATTAAACGTGCAGAAAAACAAAATCGAAACTTAAATAAGTTGTTTGGCGTTATCGATTTACTTGTGCATGGGAAACCTCTTGAAGCAAAGTATAGAGATCATGCCTTGTCGGGAAAGTATAAGGGAACAAGGGAGTGCCACATAGATCCTGATTGGCTTCTTGTGTATGAGCATCTAAATGACGTCCTTGTTCTTATGTTGCATAGAGCCGGTTCACATTCTGAGTTATTTAGAAAATAAAAGTCAGCCTGAATGGTGCGTAATTATGAAAAACGCAATCATATACATACACGGAAAAGGCGGGAGCGCAAAAGAAGCCTCGCATTATCAAGCGCTTTTTGCAGACGGTGATGTTATCGGTTTTGATTACAGGGCCCAATCTCCATGGGAAGCAAAAAAAGAATTCCCGCCGTATTTTGATTCCGTTTTTAAAAACTGTAAATCCGTGACGATCATAGCAGACAGTATCGGCGCGTTTTTTGCCATGCACGCTTTATCGGATATGCCGATAGAAAAAGCGTATTTTATTTCTCCCGTTGTGAACATGGAAAACCTGATTATAAACATGATGAAGAAGGCAAATGTAAACGAAAGCGAACTCCGCGATAAAGGCGAATTCGATACACCATTTGGGGAAAAACTTTCGTGGGAATATCTTTGCTATGTAAGGGAACATCCTGTCCATTGGACGGCGCCGACACATATTCTCTACGGCGCAAAAGACAATTTGACATCTTTTAAAATAATTTCCGAATTTGCACATCGAATCGGTGCAACGCTTACTGTCATGAAAGACGGGGAACATTGGTTTCATACGAAAGAGCAAATGCACTTTCTTGATAATTGGATACAGCGCTTTATTTCCGTCGGCAGTTGCGTACATGCTGAACGCTTCTCGTGAATTACCGTACCCGGGCGCAAAAGAAATGCTTTTAGTAGACGGAGTTGAGGACAAAGCATTTATAACGGGCTTGTTTAACGCGATGTATGATGAATTACCGGCGCCGAAAAAGAAGAAGGGAAAATGAAAAACGTGGGGAAAAACAGAAATCTCTCTTTCTTTCCATAAGCAAAATGCAGCATTAAAGTCTAAAATTCAATTATTTTTTCAGTAATGTAAATTAAATCAACGGGTAATCCACCTAACATCTGTTTAACACGTATTGCTGTGTCAGGTGATAATTTTTTCCGAGTTTTTTCCAAACAAGTTTCAACATCATAATCTTTCAATGTTAGAAAAATAATATTTTTGTTTTTTTTCTCGGAATAATAATCTTCTATGATTGTCGAATATCGCAAAAGTTGATTTGTGTAATCATTCTCACTTTCTGAAAATTTTTCATCCAAGGGAGAATGGTACTTACATTCTATTATTAAAATACTATTCTTATCTTCTAAAACTAAATCAGGTTCATTAATCTGAGCTTTTGTTTTATTTGAAAATTTCTTCCAAAAATTTATTTGGATATTATCTGAAAAATGGTAATTAAAACTATTACCTTTTAAATCAGTTGCTTTTGAGAGGAAATCATTAATTAACGAACTTGAATTAAAATATCTTATATTTCCAAAGACAGTACTCGTCAGAATATCTTCAGAATAAATAAAACTTCTATTTTGAGGTATTTTTCCATGCAACTCGTAAATCATAATTTGTTCTATTTTTCATTGTTTTTCTCCCGCTGCTTATCTTGACTCCCTTTTTGCTGCAATTTCATATACTTCATTGCTTCTCGCACGGAAATCACAATGATTTTCATTATATTATCTAAAGCCTCTTGTTCTAACTTATAAACTATTCTTAATCCTAATCCTTTTAGTTTAATCTTGAATAATCCACTTAAATTATTTCCACCTTTATTTCCAAGCGGTTTACCATAACCGCCTTTCATATTAGACTCAGGATTTTGTGCAACCTTGATTATTGCTTTTAATACTATTTTTTGTTGTGATCCATCTAATTTTTTTAGTTCTTGTTTTGCCTCTGGATGGTATAATATTTTCCACATTGATTACTCCAATTCGACATCAATGTTTTCTAGGACTTGTTCATTTATGTTTAAATCGCTTAGAATATCATTATGTGAAATATACACTACATTATTTGATAATCTATTGTTTGCCTCAGCCATCAATAAAGCGTCTTCATATTGCTCAATTAGCGCTTGATAGTCTTTAGGACTTATCAAAACACATTCCGGAGTATTATTTTTTACAACGATTTTTATTCCGTCATTTTTAACTTCTGTAAATATTCTATTCGCCTCACCTTTATTAAAACGGCTTATAGGAATTATGGAATCTAATATATTAATTGAATTTACTGCATTCATAGATAAATCTCCATTAATAATATAACACAAAAGACAAATATTGGCAAATATGTTGGTATATTTGTTGGCATATTTATTAATAAAAAATTTTCTATTTATTTATAACGCTTAAAATAAGACGTTAATACATACAGCTTTATTCGTGCGGAGGGGGTAATATCCTATGTTCTTCGTAGGAGAGGGATTCGCTTTGCTGTCCGAAAGGCAGTCATCCTAACATTTGCTTAATCTGTGTTTGTGACATTTTTTCGAATTTATTCATGTTTTTTCTGCTGTGCGAAGCGATGTACAGAAAAAGAAAGAAAGTATTCTGCCTAGACAACAGCCGGGATCGCTATGCGTTGGTTTTGCTTGCTGGACAAGGTTATAAGGTGCCGATCTTTTGTAAGACGACCCATGTAACGCAGTAACTGAATGAGCAATGCAATAAATCCGAGCGGCGATTCCAACTTTTCTGCCGTATCGACCAGCATTGTTTTGAATTTACCGGGAGAGTATCTAATATATATGTACAACTTGACCATATTGTACGCAAATAGTATTGTATTTGTATGAAAACATTACCGGTAGCAAAAGTACGAGCGAATTTCTCTGCGCTTTTAAAAGAAGTGGAATCGGGAAGCGAAGTCGGTATTGCGTTCGGTCGAAAACAGGAAACCATAGCTGTAATTGTTCCGATCGAAGAATATAAAAAAATAAAAGCACGAAAACTCGGTACACTGGAAGGGAAGGTAAAAGTCGAATTCAGCGAAAATTGGGCTATGTCCGATGAAGAGCTTATTAATATATGAAAATTCTATTGGATACGCATTATTTATTATGGGCTTTTATCGATACAAGTAAAATATCTCCTTCCGTTTATCCAAAACTATTGGCGGATGAAAATGAGGTTTTTTACAGTCAGGCCAGTTTATGGGAAATCGCAATAAAATATAATATGGGAAAATTATCTTTAAAAGGAATGAAACCTGAAGAATTCTATGAAGAAGTAAAAAACAGTTTTTTAAAATGCAGGTCATTAAAAAATGATGAGTTAATTAGTTTTTACAAATTACCGATAGAACACAAAGATCCGTTTGATCGCATTATGATTTGGCAATCGATAAAATCCGATTATTATTTTTTATCCGTTGACACGCAGGTTGCAAATTATAAAAAATACGGCCTGAAAACTTTATCCTGACAACCGCTGCTACTTATGATATTATGGGGAGCGTTATACAAAGGAGACTGCAAACCATGCGTTTATTTTTGTGTTCACATTTTTCAAGTGTCGGCTCCGCCGTTCAAAAAAGTTACGGAACAAATTATGCAAGCTTTTCCGACGCTTGAAATATGCGCTATCAACAACTCCCAAGCGGTCATTATTGAAGATGATAAAAGAAACATAATCAAGGTATAATTAAACTACCTCTCCTGATAATTTTTACGGTTCCTGCGGCGCTTACGTATATGCCGAACGCTTCTTACGAATTGCCGTACCCGGGCGCAAAAGAAATGTTTTTAGTAGACGGAATTGAGGACAAAGCATTTATAACGGGCTTGTTTAACGCGATGTATGATGAATTACCGGCGTCGAAAATGAAAAAAACGAAATGATGAAATTTGATTGATTTTTCATGCAGGTCGTCATATACTATACACAGGGGTATGGTATGGCAATATTACAGGTCCGTGATATGGATGACCGCTTATACGACAGATTAAAATTTGCTGCAAAACGCGATAACCGTTCAATCAGTCAGCAAGTCGTTAATATTTTACAAAATTATTTTACTTCCGTTCCTGTAAAAACAAAAAATGCCACGGAAGAATTTTTAAAACTTTCAGGCTCATGGGAAGATGCAAGAAGCGCAGAAGAAATTATTGACGACATAAGAACATCCCGTCGCAATTCACCAAGGTTTGAGGCTTTAGATGGCATATTTGATTGATACCGACATCATAATATTTGCACTGCGAGGCGACAAAACGATATTGTCTAAATTCGAGGAAAACAAAAATATTCCTATTTCCATTTCGATGATTACGTATGCAGAGCTTGTATTCGGCGCAAAACGTTCACAGAATGAACAAAAAAATATGATAAAAGTAAATCGCATTCGTGAAATCTATCCCATTGAAGAATTGAATGTCGGTGTTATGGAAATTTTTGCGGATATAAAAGCAAAAATGTATGCAAAAGCAATACGAATAGAAGATATGGATTTATGTATTGCCGCTACGGCAATTTACAATGACTTGATTTTAGTAACGAACAACACAAAGCATTTTAAAAATATTCCGCTATTGAAATTGGAAAACTGGAAAAGATAAAGATTTCTTATTTGATGTCAACAAACCCTTGACTTAAACCGTACTTTAACTTGTAGTATTCAGGATATGAAAAAGACGAACGCAATGAGAATTCTTGACGGCCTTAAAATTCCTTATGAAGTAAAAAGCTATGACGACGACGGGGAGCGCTACTTGGAACAAGGAGCCGCCGCACTCGTTTTGCGCGCGCTATGTGTGTAACGTTGCTGAAATTTTTGTTCCTCGGCGCGGCCAATTGCCGCACCCGACCGGCGCGTGCAGGTTACTTACACCTTAAACTTTCCAACTTCTTCCGCCAAGCTCTGAATGCTCTCCTTATTTTTTTGGTGGCCGTGTTTACTTCCTGCACGGCACACACCTCGACAGCTCAACCGAACTGAAGCCTCTCAAACTCGAACAGGCGATGTATACAAAGCTCTCCAACGACGTGTCGTGCCTGATCGATAACAAAATCATCGTACTTGCAGACCGTTGGAAGAATACAGTATGTTTGTAGAAGCCGTGCGCCGCAACACTGCGCTTGACAAAGAGCACGGCTTTGAAAACGCAATAAAAGAATGCATACAAAAAGACATTTTAAGAGACTATTTACAACGAAAATCACGGGAGGTGATGAATATGTTATTGTCGGAATATGATTATGATACTGACATTGCAGTGAGATGTGAAGAAGCAGCCAACGCAGCCAACGCAATAATTGAAAAAAATTTGTATTTGGGCTATAATTTATCGGTATACCGATAGAAAGCCTTTGTCTGCGTCTTGGTTTGGCGATCGGCGCCGTTTTTAATATGTTTTGCAGGCGTAAAGGCGTAAAATATTGTTTTGGAGGTATTTTATGAAAAAGCCTATTCTTATTACGGTTTTTGTGACGGCCGTTTTTTTGCTTTTTACATCGTGCAGCAATTTGTTTCAGGCTTTGGGAATTGAAAACAGCTCGGGGAACGGGTCTTTAAGGGTTGTTTTGCCGGAAGCTTCGCCGCAGACGGGAAGGAGCGCCGCAGGAGCTTCAAGGCTTGCGGTAAACACGGATGATATTAAAACCTATACCGTAACTTTAAGCAAAGACGGCGTCGTGATAGCGGAGCAAACCGCAGCCGCCGGATCTTCGGTTACTTTTTCAGATATAGAAGAAGGAACCTATACAATAAGGGGATCCGCATACGACGGCAGAGCCCGCCTTGCGTACGGCAGCATTACAGTCCGAGTTTCAGCGGGAAAAACCACAAACGCAGCCTTTCCCATGTATACCACCCCGCCGATTGTTCTGTGGGATTATAGGAAATATAGGAGCGGTACCCATGAAAAATGTGATATCGAACTGTACGTAGCAGATACTGCGGTAAGGTCGCTAGGTTTACCGAAATTTCAAAAAACGGATATTGAGGCAACTGATCTTCCTAAATACCTTAACATGGAATTTGATGCGGCAAGAAATTTATACACAAATGGCTACTTTTTCCCCGCCGCGTCAGGGTACAATCACGTTAGATTGGCAGAAAAAATAAACGGCTTACCTTCAGGATCTGTAAGTTATATTTACTGTTCCGAAGACAATATTTTATTTATGGTCGACGGCGGCCTGTATTTTTGTGATCCTTCTGATCCAAATGATCACGGAAGATTGGTAGCAAAAGAAATTACATCGAGCACTCCGGTTGCGGGTTTCACATTCCCCGCCAACGGATTTATTGCGGTTTCAAACGCAGGAGATGACGGTTCAAGGTTTTTGTATACGGTACAATATGATCCTTCAGTCCCTCCACAACCTCAACCTACGTTTTTTAAAATCACAACATATAAAATTACTCGAGAAAACAATGGGTTGAAGATCCAACTTGAGTCGCAGTCGTCACCAATCCAGCTCGGAGCCGGCGGCTACGGGCTTGAGGTTGTCTCAGAAATTTCGATACAGGATGATCCGAGCAACCCACACTCTTTTATCCAAAAACCTCTTAATCTCAAGGGATCACCTAGGGTTACAGACGTGCGCATACACGAAAACGAAATGTATATTCTGTTTTCTTATACCTACGAATCCCGTATTGGGTATGAACCTAGTCCTAACAGTAACTATGTGTCCTCAGGCGCACTGTTAAAGGTTAAATTGGATCTCATGAACGGCACGTTACCCCCCGCCGAAAGTTTCGGTAAAAAAGACACCTTGGGCTGGACATATGAATTGACTCCTCCCCTTGTCTTTGACCATTTCCAAAACTTCTACGGTCAGTGGCCCAGCGATGAAAACAGGGGTTTTTTCGGACCGCAGAAAATACTCGCTTTAAAATCAAAAAAGATATGGATAGCGGACGACGGCTCAATTTATGAAAATAAAAAAGGTTTCGGTAAGGGCACCATGGTGCAAAAAGACCGCGTAGTCATAGTGGATCTTGAAAGCGAAAGCTTTGAAAGTGTTTACTCGTTTTCCGGAATAGGTTTTTCAACTACTGTTATGAATGGAAGCAGTTTTAATCCTTAATGCCGACAATCTAACGGTAAGCCGCACGTCCCGTGCGGCTGCGCCATTATTATAGATCGAACGGTTTACAGTGATCTGAAAGTCATTTGTATAAGAGAAAGACGGCCGGCACTCTGTCTATTTCAGGCAGTTTTGTTTTTTTCCATTCGGCTGCGGTTTTTGTTTTTACATATTCTTCAGGGCAGGTAATTCCCGCTGCGACACAAACCTTTGTAGAAGGGGAGCACACGCTAAGGATCGACTGCATCATTTGTCTGTTGCGGTACGGGGTTTCAATAAATATCTGAGTTTGCCCTTCCTTGTATGCGCGGTGTTCAAGCTGCCTAAGCTTCGCTTCCCGCTCGGGAGCCTTAACGGGCAAATATCCGTTAAATGCAAAATTTTGCCCGCTAAAACCGCTTGCCATGAGCGCCATAAGAATTGACGACGGCCCTACAAGCGGAACGACTTTTAAGTTTTTTTTATGAGCTATTTCTATAATATCCGCACCCGGATCCGCAACGCCGGGACAGCCTGCTTCGCTTATGAGCCCCATCGGCTGCCCGTTTACAAGAGGATCAAGATAGTCTTGAATCGAATTTTTACGGGTGTGTTCGCTGAGCTCATAAAAGACAAGGTTTTCTGTGCGGACGCACTTGTCCACCCTTGAAAGAAATTTGCAGGCGGAGCGTACGTTTTCGACTATAAAATGCTTTATGCCTGTTATTATGTCGTGATTATAAGGGGGAAAAACTTTTTCGTAAGGCGTTTGTCCCAGCGTTACGGGAATAAGATAAAGTGCGCTTTCCATTTTGCTTTGATTTTTTGATTTCTCTCGACGCATTGCCGCAGCACCGCCCGGTACTGCGGGGCAAACCCGCTGCGGCAGACGGCACATGTGCAGTTTTTGCGATCCGGCCTAAATTCAGCCTTAAATTCAACAAGGCTAAATTCAGGCGGGAAACTTATTTTACATATTTTTCAAGGGTTTTTCTGACAGCTCCCGGACCTGCCACAAGTTCCGCAAAATATCCGGTTACGGTGTCAGCCAAACCGGCCTTGTAAAGGTCTACGCCGAACAAGGTTTCGTCGCTCAGCAAGGGCTTGAGAGCTTTGTCAAACGGACCTTTGCTTGAAAGTTTTATACCTTCAAGGTATTTTTGCGAGGATTCAAGGCGCGGATCGCTGGAAGGGGTAAAAGGCTTTCCTTCGTCGTCCACGGCAAGAAGGTAGCGCAGCCAGCCTGCAAAAACAAGCGGAATAAGTTTTAAGTCCTTTACGTTAAGTTTTTTATCCGCAAGATACGCCTTTATGGTTTCTCCGAAGCGTATGGACAGTTTTTGGCTCGTATCCGTCGCGATGCGCTGGGGCGTGTCGGGCATAAACGGATTTGGAATGCGCTCTTCGAGAACTTCTTTTATAAACTTCTTAGGATCGAGAATTTTGGGATTCACGACTACAGGCATTCCTTCTTTATAGCCTATGATGTTGACCATCTTGTTGAGCACGGGATCTTTCATTTCGTCGGCGATGAGGGTATAGCCCAAAAGGCATCCGTAAACTGCAAGGCAGGTGTGCAGAGGATTTAAACAGGTGCAGACCTTCATTTTTTCAACTTTGTTTACGGTATCTCTGTCGGTAAAATATACGCCGGCTTTTTCAAGCGGCGGCCGTCCGTTCGGAAAATTGTCTTCGATGACAAGATATTCGGGTTTTTCGGCATTTACAAAGGGCGCGATATAAGTGTTTTTCCCTGTAACTACGACTTCCGTATCGTCAAACCCGTCTTTTTCAAGCATAGCTTTTACGGAAGCGTCCGGACGAGGAGTTATCTTATCGATCATCGACCAGGGAAAAGAAACGTTTTTTTCAAGATAAGAAATAAATTCTTTTTCGCAAAATTTCTTTTCAACCCATTTTTTTGCGACGGTTAGAACCGCATTTTGCAGTTTTTCGCCGTTGTGCGAACAGTTGTCCGTGCTGACTAAGGCGACGGGCGTTTTGCATGTTTTAAAGCGATGATAGACAAGTGCGGTTATCTTGCTCATCATGCTGTTAAGCTTACCTTCGGGTCCCGCTTCAAAGTCTGCAGTCACAAACGGAAAAAAATTATTTCCTTGACCCAGCGCATAGCCTTTTTCCGTAATTGTAAATGTTACCATTTGCAAAGACGTATTTGCAAAAACTTCTTTGAACGAATCCCATTCTTTTTTAAATGAAGAATCGCATTTCCATGCTTCGGCTATTGACGCTACAATCTTTTTGCTTATGCTGCCGTCTGCGTTGAGCGTTACCAACAGCGAAATATTGTCGTAGGGCGTGTAGATTTTGTCTATGATGTCGTAGTCGAAGCCTTCGCCTACGATAATTCCTTTTTCCGTTTCGCCCTTGTCAAGCAAAGTTTGCATTAAAACGGCGGAAAATCCGCGGAAAATATTCCCCGCTCCGAAATGTACCCATACGGGCGCCTTTTTTGTTGCAGAAACCATTTTTTCGTGATCAAAGGCGGGCACAAAATATTTTTTTGCTTCCCATGAGCTTCGATCTTTGATGCTTTCTTTCGATAAAGTCATTAAATTCCTCCTCCTTAAACAAAATTTAAATTAGATTAAAATTAGTGTAATCAGGCTTCAAAATAGTCGGGATATTTTTCGATCATAATATCCAATTCCGTGAGCAGTTTGGTAAGATGCGCTTTTTCAAGCTCCAATGCTTTTTTGCCGTCTTTTTTTGAAAAAGCTTCCATTATCATTTCGTGCTCGTCTAAAATTTTATTTAAAACTCCGGGAATGTTGCCCGATAAAAAGCGTATGCGCCTGTAATTGCCCGATTGGTTTTGGGAAATATTCCACAAGCGCTCCATTCCCGTTTCAATAAATATTATTTTGTGAAACGAATCGTCGTTATTTAAAAATCCTGCGTAATCTTTGTTTTCCAGCGCGATTTTTTGGGATTCGATCGCCGTGCGCATTTTAAACAGATGTTCCTTCGCGCAAATTTCCGCAAACGACGGGACTACGGCAAGTTCCATCGTTAAGCGCATAAAACGTTCGACTTCCACCTGCTTAAGGTTAATTTTTGATATGCGGGATCCCCTTTGCGGGAAAATTTCGACGAGATTATCTTTTTGCAGTCTTAAAAGCGCATCTCGTAGAGGAGAACGGCTCATGCCCGTCTGTGTAAGGAGTTTTTGCATATTCAGATCTTCGCCGGGTTTCAATTCCAAAAAAAGGATCTGCGAGCGCAATATCTCATATATCTGATCCGAGGCGGTAAGTCGTTTCATTTGCATAAGCGTTTCTCTTACAGACTATAATAACATACTAATATATCAGAATGCAAGTTTTTTATTTTTTTATGCGCGTACATTTTTGCAGCGCGCGTGCGGCGTTCTGCCGTTTGTACGTGAACGTTGCACTCCGCACGCTTTGTGCTCGTTGCAAGGCGCTGCGGCCGGCATGGCTTCAGCGTAAAAACTCTTGGGCGCGCTACTTATCCCTATTGTCCATGCCCGAAAGCGTTATTTTCCGATAAGCATCTTTTTTATCGTTCGGATGCGGCTCGAGTCCGATTATCGTAATATCGGATTTATTTGGACCATACACCCAGAAAATTCTACCGGCGGCAGGTTTAGCGTTTTCCAAATATGACTGCCAAACTCTTTTTTCATATCGTTTCGTCAGTGCTTCAATATCATGTGTGCAAAGTCCGGGATATTTCGGGTCGGATGAAAGTTTCTTAAAGCAGCTGACCAATTTTTCGAACAAAACAACTTCATTTTTTTTAGCAATACCAGCTTTGACTTTCTTTTCCAAATCGTCCCAAAATTCTTTCATTTCGGGAATTCCCATTCTGATATTGAACATTACTCAATAGTCTCGTATGAAGAAAAATCAACAGGTTCTGAAACGAGCCCTTTATTGAAATTTTTCATGCTTGAATCCATCATTTTCAGAGTATTTTCTGAAACTTGAAAGGGCTTTGTAAGTTCACGAGGTTCAAGCAAAATTCTTCCGTCGTCATATTCTTCTACATGGAAGTATTCGTATAATACGTTTCGCAATGTTATTCTTTTTTTTGAGTCTATCTTTGTGTCATAGGATCTTACGGTCGTTGCCGGCATAATCCCTCCTTGTCGGTGGGAAATCCCACTGTTAAAGCATAAGTTCAAATATAAAAAAAATCAAGTATCAGACGAACTTCCTGTCATGCGGCGTTCTGCCGTTTGTACGTGAACGTTGCACCCGCATGCTTTGTGCTCGTTGCAAGGCGCTGCGGCCGCCTGACGAATGGTGGTGGGCAGCATTTGCGCGGGCTTACAGGTGTAAAATTGCCGCGGGATTTCCGCGACAACTGTTCCGTCGGGTACGTCGGAATGAACCGGCTGCCCTGCAGGCGGCGGTTAAGGCCGTGCCGGCATAGCTTTTTTATCCGGCCTCGAACGCAATAGGAATTTGCAGGCGTAAAAACAAGTCCCGCTCGTTTTTCCATGCCATAGCGATGTCGGAAATCTCTTCACAAAGATAGTCCCCTGAAATGACGTAACGCCGTTTGTGTATTTCTTCAAGAAGGCGGTTTATATAGTCCTTTTCTTTATAAAAATTGTCGCAATAGATGCATAGATACATGCCGGGATTTAACACAGTGATAAATTCTTCGGGAACGAATTGCCGGTCGACAAAGACAAACACTTCCGACGAATAAAAATTTTTTTTCAATAAATTTTCTTTTCGTAAAACAGTTCCGGCATTGTAAAAATATGTCTGCGGAAGACAGTGCGTTTCCAATTCGTTTTTCAAATCCCGCAGCATCTTTTCGTAAGTGCCCAAATCGTGGTCGTATACGTTTATTCCCGAGTCGACGATGTACAGAAAACGCTTTCCGATATACTCAAGAATGATCGTTCCGTCGGGCGGCGCATAACTGTAACGCTCAAAACTTTCAAGCGTGCGCTGCACTGCGCGCCGCTGGCATTTCAAATCCGCTATAGCTCTGTCTATCTGATTTTGCCGCTGCAACAGGATCTCATGCATACAGTACATATCTTTTTCGTTGAGCTGCATCTTGATCTCTTTAAGATTCATTCCGAGCGCCTTCATATAGCGGATCATGTCCAAAACGGCGCTTTGGCGTATATCGTAAAAGCGGTAGCCGGACAATTCGTCCCTTGCCGCAGGAACTAAAAGTCCTTTTTTTTCATAAAGGCGCAGCGTCTGTTCGGAAATGCGATTAAGCTTTGCCATTTGCCCGATCGTCAAATAATTTTCCATATCGCCTCCTTAAAATTCAGCGGCCGAAATTATGCGCATGCGCGCACGCTATATGCGAGTTTTTTTGAAAACTCGCGGTTAAACATATTTGACGCACCCGTATTTTGTGTCGCGCCATAAAAGAAAGTTTTCTATGAGCTTTGCCGCTTTTTTTGAAATGCAGCTAAGGCGTTTTGCATTGCACGTGCCGCCGGTTCCCGATCCGCCGCATAAAACAAGCGGGTCTATATATCGTTTTTTTACGTCAAGGGACACACAAAAATGATTCGGAAGCTCTTTTTCAGTATGTTTGATGCGCGTCATCTTTCGGAACGTGCGGTAGAGTTTAATAAATTCTTCCATTCGGGAAAGCTTGTGCGAAAAATCGGCGGGCTCACGAATGAAGGCGTCGTGCGAGAGTTTACCGGCTCTGCATTTAGGCGGCTGTCCGGCTTTTTTTGCCGCATAGGAATCAAGGCCGGGATTAAGATATGAATCCATGCGCAAAATAATCTCGCGTTCCGTTTTTTCGTAGCAATCGCTTTCCTTAAGCAAGCCGAGCGCTATGGCCTTATCGATAATTTCAGCAAGGAGCTGCAGAGCGAGCTTGTTTTCGTTCAGCTGCAAAAGATGCCCCGTGCGGCAGAATTTTTTGCAATATGTTTCCGCAATTTTTTTTGTCTTAAATCCAAGCTCGGCTTCTCCGTCTTCATTTACGCAGGGAACGATATCGTTGTACGTTTTTGCAATTTCAAAAAGATTCCAGCTTCCTTCAAGAGCGGCGCCTGAAGGAAACATGTATTCCAGTCTGTCCGCAGAAAGGCGAGGCAGCTTATTGTCCGCCAGAGGATAAATGTGATAGTTGGCTACGCTTTCAGGCGGAATGCCGTCGGCATGAAGGCGGACGCATAGTTCTTTATCGCTTTTTATCATTTCGGCATTTATGCTTTCAGTCGATTCCTGTGTGAGCGCGTCGCCGTTTCTGAAATCCGCAACATGGCTGAAAGCCGGTGTCGAAACGTCGTGCAAAAGACCGGCCAGCGTCTGTATTTTGTCGTGTGTAAAATGCCAAAGTATAAGAGCCACGCCGACACTGTGATCAAGCCGGGAATAATAAAATCTGTTTCGGTAAAGAGGCGTCCAATCGGTGCCGCATAAAAGTCCTACACCTGAAAGCCGCTGTAAGATCGGGAGCCGTATGTAATCGCCAATAAAATCAGGCGATTCGGGCGATAATATACGGTGATAAGCTCTGATCGACAGCGGTTCCGTCTTAGGCGCGTACATATTGCATTTTTACTTTTTGCCTATTTCGCTCACGGCCGACACCACGCCCGCAAGATTTTGAAAATCCGCAGGAACTATGATCTTTGTAGCCTGTCCGTTCGCCGCTTTTTCAAGCGTTTCAAGGCTGCGAAGTTTGACGACGGCTTCGTCTATGTGAACGTCTTTTATCATCTGCAAACCGGCGGCAGTAGCCTGCTGCACTTCGCGGATGGCCTGAGCTTCGCCTTCGGCCTTACGTATCTGCGCTTCTTTTTCAGCTTCCGCGTGAAGAATCATAGCCTGCTTTTGCGCCTCGGCTTCAAGGATGCGCGCCTGTTTTTGGCCTTCGGCAACGAGAATTTCGGATTGTTTTTGTCCCTCGGCGATCAAGATCTTTTCCCGGCGTTCGCGTTCCGCCCTCATCTGCTTTTCCATCGCTTCGCGGATCGCTTCAGGCGGCATGATGTTTTTTACCTCAACGCGGTTTACTTTGATACCCCACGGATCGGTCGCTTCATCGAGTATAGAACGCATCTTCGTGTTGATGACGTCGCGGCTCGTAAGCGTCGCATCCAAGTCCAATTCTCCGATGATATTGCGCAGCGTGGTCGCGCTTAAATTTTCGATCGCAAGCATGGGGTTTTCAACGCCGTAGGTGTAGAGCTTCGCATCTGTAATCTGCATGTAAACGACGGTGTCTATTTTCATCGTAACGTTGTCTTTTGTAATGACAGGCTGCGGCGGAAAATCGAGCACACGCTCTTTAAGAGACACCCTGTTTGCGACGCGGTCTATAAACGGCGCCTTTACATGGAGCCCGGTCTGCCAAGTCGTAATATAAGTGCCGAGCCGCTCAAGCACAAAGGCTCTCGCCTGCGGAACGATTTGAATATTCGTGATGATAAGAATCATCACCACAATAACCAACGCTATGACAACATAAAAATTCATGTTTCTCCTCCATAAAAACTTTTGCAGGAACCTGCAGCGAAGCTTCGAGCAAATTTCAGTTTCCAAAAAAAAAACGCTGCGATTTCGAGCAATGCGCAGAAATCGCAAGTGTCTCCAATAAAAGAAAAACGCTTCGGCGTTTTTCGTCTCCGGACTTTAGCAACGGCCATTCAGACGGTGCTTTTTATCATTCCTCCAATTTTTTTCACAACGGCGGTATTGCCTTCAAGCCGCACGATTTTACATTCGGCGCCTTTTTCGATAGTATCTCCGTTTTCCGATCGCGCGGTCCATACAACGTCTCCCACCTTTACCGCGCCCTTTTCAAATTCCGTTATGCGCTGCACGGCGAGAGTTTTTTTACCTATAAGTCTGTCCGCATTGGTAGGCGTTTTTTTTGCAAATTTCTTTGCCGCAAGAGGCCGCGTAAAAATCAGAAGCAAAAGCGAAACCGCAACGAAGATAAAAAGCTGCCACTTAAACGGAAGCGGTGCGAGCGACAAAAAAATCATCGCAAAAGCTCCGCAGGCAAACCAAATCGTCGTCAGCGTCATTGTAAGCGATTCTATGACAATGCAGAGGATTACGATGATGAGCCAAAACCACGGCAAATTATTTAAAACGAGCAACGGCATGTTTTAAGTGTAGCATAAAAAATGTTGTTTGTGTATGCGCGCACTGTTGAGAGTTTGTGCTTCGCGCGTTTGCTATGTCCCCTCGCACAGCGGTCGAATGTAGATGCGCTTAGCCGATGTGTACGCGCCTCGCCGCATACTCCCCGCGCGCCGCGAATGCACGTTTGCGTTCTGCGCATGCTCCGCTCCGTTACGGCTTGCAGCGTTCCGCTTTTGCACTGCTTTTACGGCGCGTTTTGCCGGCCGCAACGCTGTTTATTTTTCATTAAAACACATATAATGTTTCCATTATGAAAACATACGATACACTTATCATCGGCTTCGGTAAAGCCGGAAAGACGCTTGCCGCAGCATTATCGAAAAAAGGAGAGAGCGTCGCCCTCGTTGAAAAAGATTCGGCTATGTACGGCGGCACGTGCATTAACGTCGGCTGTATTCCCTCGAAACGGCTGATCACCGAGGCGGCTCTTGCTCCCGAAGAAAATTTTGCGCTGCAAAGGCAATACTATAAAACTGCGGTTGAAAATAAAAATATGCTGACCGGCGCGCTGCGGACAGCCAATTACAATAAACTGATCGAATCGGGCGTGGACGTCATAGACGGCACGGCTTCATTTTTAAATGCTGCTTCCGTCGAAGTGACCGGTCCCGACGGAAAAATACGGCCGCTTGAAGCGAAAAAGTTCGTCATCGACACGGGGTCGTATCCGTTTATCCCGCCCGCTTTACGGACGGAAAACAATCCTCATGTCTACGTTTCTGAAAGTATCATGGACTTAACCGAACTGCCGGAGCGGTTGACCGTCATCGGCGGCGGATATATCGGTTTGGAATTTTCTTCGATGTATGCGAACTTCGGTTCAAAGGTAACGATCGTGCAGCGGGAAGATACATTTCTTCCTAGAGAAGACGAAGACATTGCACAGAGTATCAGGAGCGCGCTTGAAAGCAAAGGCGTTAAGATTATCACCGCTGCGCAAACGGAACGCATCGACGGCGCAAATCTCACTTATATAAAAGACGGGAAAAAATGCAGCCTTGCAGGAGACGCCGTGCTTTTGGCGGTCGGCCGGCGGCCGAATGTCGATGCGCTGCACGCGGAAAAAGCGGGCATTGCGCTCACTGAAAAAGGCGCGATCGCGGCGGACGAGCATTTGCGGACTTCCGCTCCGAATATCTGGGCGGCGGGAGACGTATGCGGCAATCTGCAGTTTACGTATATTTCGCTTGACGATTCGCGGATAATTTTATCGGATATGTACGGAACAAAATATCGTACGACAAAAAACAGGGGCGCTTTTACGTATTCGGTTTTTATCGACCCGCCGTATTCCAAAGCAGGGATCGGGGAAAAAGAAGCGGACGCGAAAAAACTCGATTACCGCGTTGTGAAAATGAATGCGGCGGCTGTCCCGAAAGCGAAAGTTTTGAAAAAGAGCGAAGGCATGCTCAAAGCGCTCATCGACAATAAAACCGGTTTGATTTTAGGCGCCGCGCTCTTTTGCGCGGAATCCCATGAAATCATCAATGCGATAAAGCTCGCCATGGACAACAATCTGCCGTATACGGCGCTTCGCGATTTTATCTACACGCATCCGACGATGTCGGAAGGTTTAAACGACCTGTTTTCGCTCTAGGATAGCTGGACAGCGAAAGTGTTGCATTTTTTAAAGCGTCGGCAAAGAAAAATAATGTAAAATATCAAACCATGATAAATGAAGTATTAAGTAGTACGCTGAGAGATATAGTTACACCGTTTAACAATTGTAATATTCGCGTTGTACATGCACCGCATTGTTGCTATGGAATGGCGAGCCCTGCATAAAAACAGATCGCGCCGAAAACTTTGTAAACAAAAAAATCGTCATAAAAAATAAAAAGATTTTCCTTTTCATATTACAAATCATGTGATTATATTATTATAGAAAATAGGAGAATATCATTGAAATTTTATGCGTTATTATGTAGACTATTTACCCCCCCCCCCCCCCGAAAAATGAGCCCATTACTGTAGATAGTACGGTAAAGAATTATGACGATTTAATTTCTTCTTGTAACCGCTTATTACAAAGTTATCAGAACCTAGCTTATAAATACAGCGATCTTCTTGCAAAATATCAGGAGCTTTTATCAAAAAACAAAGACCTTATCAATTCTTGTCTTTCTATCACCGAACGGAAATCTTTTAGTACAAGCTCTGTAAATACAAAAGAAAAACCCATTCAATATCGTCACATATCAGACGACCAAGGCGAAATACGCATACGCAAATTTAAATAACAATCATTTACAAATATTAGGAATTCTTGTTTTGGAGGCATTATATGAAAAAGAGATTTTCCTTACGTTACAAACTCATCATTGTTTTCGGACTTTTAATCGCCCTGTCATCGGCGGTTGAAATTTTACTCGCAGTCCTTTCGGCCCGCAAAGCGGTCATTGAAAAAGTGGAAACACATCTTATCGATAAGGCAACCGATACGGCTGAAATTGTCGACGGGCGAGTGAACGCTTTTTTTCAATTTTTCGAAGGAGTAGCCCGTTCCCCCATTCTGCTGGATCCCGGCGTTTCGTACAGGGAAAAAATAGCTTATTTAAAAGAAGAAGCGGCGTTCAACGACAAAATTCACAGGATGGATTTAGCCGACATGAACGGAAAACGGCACACAGCCGACGGACAAATACTGGATGTTTCTCAACGAGATTTTTTTATTGCAGCATCGCAAGGAAAAAACTTTGTTTCAGAGCCGCTCGTTTCCCGCTTGGACGGGGTATTTATCATCGTGTTTGCAGTTCCCATCTACAATTACGATCACAAAATAACGGACGTTTTGCTTGCTACCGTCGAAGCCTCCAATCTTTCTAAAGAAGTTGAAGATATTGTCGTAGGCAAAACAGGTTATTGTTGCATTTTGGGACTTACGGGAACTACCGTTGCAGTGAAAGATTTTAATCGAGTACAAAGTATGGAGAATGTACTGGGGATGGCAAAAACCGACGCAAGTTATAAATCCCTTGCAGACTTCGAAAAAACGGCGATAGAAATCGATGAACCGTCGGTCGGCTTTTATGAATATAACGGCGTTCGTAAGATCGCTTCTTACGCTACGATGAAGACAACCGATTGGACAATTATCATTAACGCTCCTGAAGAAGAGTTTATGGGTGCCGTAAACGCATTGTGCGTTTCGCTTATAACTATCGGTGTAATTGTCTTGGCTATCGCACTGATTGTCGTGTATTTTGTCGCCCGTAAAATCGTAAAACCGATATCCGTCGCCGTAGGAGCCTTAAAAGACATTGCTCAGGGCGAAGGAGATTTAACGGTGCACCTAGGCGTAACCGGTAACGATGAAATTACCGACATGGCTGAATATTTTAATCAAACCATAGCTAAAATCGGCTCATCAATTAAAACGGTAGGCAAAAACAGCAGCGTTATGGAAGAGATAGGTAATACTCTGGCTGCCGACATGACCGAAACTGCAAGCGCGGTACACGAAATCAGCGCTAACATCGACGGCGTAAAACAGCAGGCTCTGACACAATCCGCAAGCGTTACGGAAACCGCCGCTACGATCGAAGAAATAGTCCGCACGATAAACCAATTGAACTCAAGTATCGAAAATCAGGCTGCAAGCGTAACAGAGTCTTCTTCTGCAATAGAACAGATGGTAGGCAACATAGCGTCCATAGGACAGACTCTTGAAAAAAACGATAGCGTAATTAAAACTCTTGCCGACGCTACGGCCGACGGTAAAAGCACCGTCGTCAGTGCAAACAGCATAACTCAAAAGATCGCAGAAGAATCCGGCAGCTTAATTGAAGCGAGTACTGTTATTCAAAACATAGCTTCACAGACAAATTTACTTGCAATGAACGCCGCGATCGAAGCCGCTCACGCAGGGGATGCAGGAAAGGGCTTTGCAGTCGTCGCAGACGAAATAAGAAAGCTAGCCGAAGATTCTGCAGAACACGGTAAAACGATAACCAACACTCTTAAAAATCTCTCAGGTGAAATTGAAGCTCTGTCTAACTCGTCTAAGACGGCGGAAGAAAAGTTCAATACTATTTTTAGCCTTGCCGAGCAGGCAAAATCGATGAGCGACCGCGTAACGGAAGCCATGCAAGAACAGGAAAACGGCAGTAAGGAAATACTTACCGCAATCAGAGACATAAATACCGTAACGATAGAGGTAAAACAGGGCTCTGAGGAGATGCTTAAAGGAGGGGAAGGGGTCGCTCAAGAGATGAGAAAACTGGAAGAGCTTACAAGAGTTATCACGGAGAGCATGAACGAGATGGCTGCAGGCGCCATTCAGATAAACAACGCCGTGCAGGAAGTAAACACGGCCACCCAAAAAAATAAGGAGAGCATTCAGAGCCTGGCGGAAGAAGTCGGAAAGTTTAAGGTGTAAGTAACCTGCACGCGCCGATCGGATGCGTGGCTGACTGCGGCGGTTTCCGCATTGGCGGGAAACCGCCGCACTGATTTCAAAATACGGCCGACATTCAGTTTACATACAGATGCATCGGGTAGGACAGATATTCAAGCGGACGAAGCAGATCTACCGTTACATAGCCGGGCGGCGCTTCCAGCACGCTCGGAATTCTGTTTACGATCGTTGCGCATGTGTGTTCAACCGTCGCAGGTTTTTTGACAAAGAATGTCGTGTCGGGTTCGCCGAGTATTTTCCAGTCGCACATGTCGCCGTCGTCTTTTCCGTACACTTTGCCGATGCACTGAGTTTCAATGATCGGTCCCTGGAATGTTTCAGTCGTTACGACTGCGCTCATGCCGATGCAGTTGCCTTTCGGTATCGTCTTTCCGAGCGTATCGGAATACAGATCGGTATCATAAAAATACGGCACGCATTTTTGCGACTGCGATTTGATCGTCCATCCCATCTTGTTGCACAGACATTCGTTCGAATTCCACACGTACGACGGTTCGAGCGTTTCAGGATGCGCTATCTGCGCTTCGAATTCGGCAGTGGTCAATCCGACTCCGTGCGCTTTTGCAAGGGCGAGTCCGTAATCTTCCACGTTATAGCTTACGGCACCTTCAATCTTTTTGATTGTATGAACGCCGCCTGCCACACAGGCAATCATGTTTATCCAATAGATATCCTGCATTCCCGCGCCGACTATTGTGCATCCGTTTTCTTTTGCCAATTTATCGAGTTTATTTGTGATTGCAGAGGCGGTTGTCCACGGATAAATCGCTTCTTCACAGGTTGTGATTATGTTTATGCCGCGCTTCGCGCATTTTTCCATGTGCGGATACATGTCGCGCATAAAGCTGAACAGCGTCATAACGGCGATGTCCGCGTCGCATTCGTCAAGCACTTTGTCGGCATCGTCGCTGATAACCACTCCGATCGGGAATCCCAAGCCCGCATATTCGCCTACGTCTTTTCCGACGACGGCGGGATTGACGTCGATCGCGCCGACGATTTCGGCGCCGTTTTCATACAAGTAGCGCAGCGTCCACTTGCTCATCTTGCCGCATCCGTACTGTACTACACGAATTTTCTGTTGACCCATACTTACCCCCATAAGAACTTTTGTTCAGGCGGACTGTTACAGAGGCCGACTTTCGGCGCTCTTATTCATAACGCCGCCCGTCGGATATTATTGTAAAGTTTATACTAAGTATAAGGTCAAGAAAAATTTAGCAGATGTGCTTTGCCTGCCGTACCGAATAAAGAAAAACTTAGAGGTACGGTTTTAGGCTCGTGCCGTGTCAAGCCGAAAATCAGGAACTTTCCAAAATCAAGTCGACGCATTGCGCATCGGCGACTCTTATCAGGTCATGTGGAGAAAGGATAATCTGTTCGCCGCGAATTCCTGCGGAAATGCAGATCTTTTTGCAATCAAGCGCGGATTTATCTATAAACGTGCGGTATTTTTTACGCATTCCAAGCGGAGTGCAGCCGCCCCGCACATAACCTGTAAGAGGCAGCAGCTCTTCCGATTTTACGGGAAAAACCTCCGAGGCCCCGCAAGCGGCTCGCGCTTTTTTCAAATTTATTTGATGCAATGCGTTCTGACAGAATATACAGATTTCCTTTGTGTCCGTACGCATTACTATCGTCTTAAATACGCACCTTGCGTCAAGCCCCAATTTTTCCGAAATTCGCTCTGCGGCTCCTTGTTCCAGATAGTGCTCTCCGTCGTCGTCATAGCTTTTTACTTCATAAGGAATTTTAAGTCCGTCAAGAATTCTCATTGCGTTCGTCTTTTTCATATTACAAGTGTCCGTTTTTGATTTTTTTGTAAGCCGAACGTAAACCGCCCGGAATATCTTTTTCACCTAATCGGGAAAGCGCTTCGATCGAACCCGCTTTTTCGGCCGTTTCATAAAACCAGCATTTGTAATCTAAAATCGAACGGTTCGCTTCCAATTCGGCAATCTGTTTTTCAATTATTTCTCTCTGCTTATAAAAAAGATTTTTCCGTTCCTTAATGGTCGTATCGCCTTTTTGAACCAGTCTTATAAAGTCCCGGATCTGCTTGATCGACAATCCGGTTTTTTTTAGACAGCCTATGATCAAAAGCCATTCCAACTCTTCTTCCGTGGACACCCGTTTTCCGCTGCTCGTCCGCTTAACAAAGGGCAAAAGCCCTTCTTTTTCATAGTAGCGCAAAGCCGACGGCGTCGTTCCCAAACGCTTCGCCGTCTCTCCTATCGTGTATTCCATTAGGTCCTCTTTTGTCTTTTCTAGTTAAGCTTAATGCCGCCTAGCCATTTCAAGGTGTCGCGTTTTGCGGCATCCTGCGATCTTTGCGCCGTCTGTCCGCGCATGGAAAAAACAGGCAGTACTTTTGCTTTTGGACAAGCCGATTCTATGCGCCGCGCCGTCCCGGCGTCTCCGCTTCCTTCGTGCGTGCAAAACGGAATAATCGTTTTTCCCGCAAAATCGCCGCCTTCCAAAAACGTGTAAACGGCCATGGGTAAGTCTCCCCACCAGATAGGATAGCCCAAAAAGATAATATCGTACTCACTCAAATTCGGAAGAGTTCCGGCAAGTTTGGGCCGCGCTTTCTTTTTTTGCTCGGCCATAGCTGTGTCGGTACACGCTTTATACGCTTTGGGATAAGGCGTAACGGTTTGAATGCGGAACGTGTCCGCCTTCAGTTCGTCGGCAATAAATTCGGCAAGGATCTGCGTGTTGCCTTTTTCGATGACGCCTACATTGTAATTTTCATCTGCGCGGGAAAAATACGCGACCAAAATTTTTGCGTCCTTTTTTGCACCGGAAAGCGTTGTTTGCGCAAACAGATTTGCAGCGCCGTTTACCGTAATAATCGGCAGCAGCACCGCAAGCGCCGCCGTCAACATACGAATCTTTTTCATAAAATCTCTTAAAAAAACTTTTGCAGAAAGTTTCAACTTTCGAAAAAGTTTTTTCCGCGCTTTCGCAAACATCAGTTGAGAAAGCGCAATAAATAATCGAGTTTACGAAAATATAATGTATCATATTCATTTTTTTCAAAACGATGCGTATACATACTTTACGCAAACATCCATGCAAACTCGAGATAAAAAGCGACGGCGATATTTCAGACGGCGCTTTTTATCATTTCTCCTATATAAAATACCGTGATTTCGCGCAATGCCGGCTTGCAACAAGCGCAAAGCGCGAATTTCTTCTTCGCAAAAATTGCGAGTGTTTTTCTATATATTACTCTGCTCTCTTCAGTACGGCCGTAACGTTGCCAGCGCCGAGCAGGGCTTTAAGTTCGGCTTTATCTATTCCTTCCAGTTTTCCCAGCGGCGTAAAATTCCACGAATTTTTATCGTAGTATATAACAAAGGATTTTCCCTGATATAAAATCAGATCTCCTGAATCCGTGCTTATCTGCCGGTCGTTCCGCGGAAGGGTTACCGGAAGTTCGCCGACTTTTTCAAAATTGCCGTAGTCGTGCATGTCGATCGTAACCTCTCCTTTTTGCAGCAATTCGACCAGCGCACGGGCGGAAGAATTATCGAACAAAGAAGCCGTGAGCGTTTTGCCGTTTACCGTAATCGTTATTTTCATAGTGTCTCCTTCAGCTGCCGCCGCGCCCGTATTTGCTGTCCGGACTGCCTGTGCGTCCTTGCCGCCGCCCGTAAACGGATCGGCCGCCCAAATCGCCGCAACGCACCACATGGCGAAGATCACGCTTATCATCTTTTTTATCATAGTTTATAAATTTTCCTTTCAGCGTTTAAATGATCTTATATCGGATCAAATTATTAAAACTGCGAAGCCCAGCTTGCAAGCGCGGCTTTATCCTGCCGCCCGTTCAGCAATTTACCTTCGATGATTTTTGCTTTCGGCGCGCTCGGCTGTAAACTTTCAACCGCCTTACCGAAGCCGCTTCCGCCCGATGTGGCGAACAGCACGATTTTTTTCCCGCTGAAATCATAGCGTTCAAGAAAGGTGTTGATGATCGTCGGGGCGATATACCACCAAATCGGAAATCCGATAAAAATTACATCGTAATCTGCAACGTGGGCGTCAACGTCCTCTATCGCCGGCCTCGACGATTTATCTTTCATTTCCACACTGCTTCGGGACCGGTTGTTCATCCAGTCCAAATCCGCTTTTGTATAGGGAACGGCAGGTTTTATTTCATATAGATCCGCACCGGCCGCTTCCGCCAAGTTACGCGCAACTTGAGCCGTTACACCCGACGCGCTGAAAAACGCCACTAATTTTTTAGCCATAATTTTCTCCTAATAAACGATTAAGCGATGTTTTGCCGAAAGGTAAAACTCAAAGTTAAAGAAGGCGGAACCGTTTGTACGGCGGACTTCAACCAATCTGCTGATTTATGAAAGCGCTTTAAGGCAGTATTACGTATTGACCTTCATCCACCGGTTCGTACCATTCGTTTTGTTTTTCTTCTCCGGGAATTTCCTGCGCGATATGCTGAAACCACGAATCTTTTGCCGCGCCGTGCCAGTGTTTTACGTTTGCGGGAATATTAACAATATCGCCCGTGTGCAGTTCCCGCGGTTTTTCTCCCCATTCCTGATACCAGCCGCGGCCGTACACACAAATCAACAGCTGGCCTCCGCCTGTTTTTGCGCGATGAATATGCCAGTTATTTCTGCACCCCGGCTCGAAAGTCACGTTAAAAGTCGGAATAGGTTCCGCAGCCAGCGCGGCAAGAAATCTGCGATGTTTCGAATCTTTCCGAAAATATCATCTCGCCGTTAAAAGACGCACTGCCGTCCGACGGCGCGCCTTCATGCCATACATTTTAATATACAAGTTAAAGTTAGGTTTAAGTCAAGGGTCTGCCGGCGGCAAAACAGGAACGGTTTTTGCTACCCCATATCGGCAAAGACTTCTTTGAGCCGCTTTGCGCTTGCTTCCAATGCAGACTGTTCTTCAGGGGGAAGGACGCCTTCGATAACCCGTTCGGCGCCGTTCCTGCCGACGACGCACGGCACGCTCAAACAAACGTCTTTAAGTCCGAACTCTCCGTCAAGCGTCATCGAAACGGACAAAATGCTGCGCTCGTTTCGCAAAATGGCGCCGGCTATCCTTGTGAGAGCCAAGCCGACTGCATAATAGGTTGAACCTTTGTAGTCGATAATGTGATATGCTGAATTTCTTACCTCTTCAAGAATTTTCGCTTTGTCGAAATACGGGCCTGAGCTGCATACGCCGCCTGAGCAATATTCGTCTATGCGCCTTCCTCCGACGGATGTCATCGACCATGCGGCAAATTCACTGTCGCCGTGTTCGCCCAAAATGTAGCCGTGAATATTGCGGGCATCGACGCCGCATTCTTTGCTGAGCGTGTAGCGAAAACGGGCGGTATCCAAAACCGTTCCGGAGCCTATAACTCTGCCGCGTTCCCAACCCGAAGCCGAAAGTGCCGCCCGCGTTAAAATATCCACAGGGTTGCTCACAATAAGCATGACGCCCTTGCAGCCGCTTTCGGCAATGTCTTTTGCAATGCCGGTTATAATAGCGGCATTGCGTTTTAATAAATCAATACGGGTTTCGCCGCTCTGCTGTTTCGCTCCCGCCGTAACCACGACAATGTCGCTGTCGGCATAGTCGGCCTTGTCTCCCGTGTGTATGTCGACCTGCGACAAAAAAGGCAAACCTTGAACAAGATCGAGAGCTTGTCCTTCGGCAAAATTTTTATTCATATCGGTTATCGCAATTTCGTCCGCGTAACCGCTTTGCGCCAGTGCGTAGGCAAAAGTCGAACCCACAGCGCCCGCTCCCACTACGGTAACTTTGCGTTTCTTTTCATCCATAAGGGTAGTACCTCCGCCTAAAACATACTGATATGCGTGTTTTTAGACAAGGGAAATGGTTTGCACAAACTTCCGTTAAAATGAGTTGCCCTAGGCCCGGAAAGCTCAGGATTGAAGGACGATGTACCCGTGCGCTCTTCAAGAACAAGCAGCACATAAAGCGCAATCGATTTGAGCCGCGCGGAAGACCGGGTCGTGCCGTTTTGTTCCTTCATTGCAATCGTTTGTACGTGCAGGCCGATGTGCAGCGACATAAACAAAAAATACCAGTGGCTTGCCAAAAGGTGCGCTATGCGCGAAAAGTTCGCGCCGAAGTCGATCCCCAAAAACACAAAGACGTGCTGGGAAAGCATGACGCCGCTTATCATCAAAAAGAGAGCGCACACAAGGATGCCGCAGTTTACTGTTGACTGCATAATGCGGATCGGGCGGTATGAACCTTTTAAAAGCGATCCGTACCAGCGGCGGTTCAGCGCAACGTGGATGCCCCACAGGACGAACAACGACACCCCCAAAATTTCATGGACTCCTGTCCACGGGAAAAAATAATTCCCGCCTAAAAGCATAAGCGAAATGATGGTCATCGCGCTGTCGATAATCATTCTGGCCGTGCTTTGTTTAATCATATTTGTTTTCCTTAGAAATATTGCAGGTTGAAATATTGCGGGGCGTCCGCTTTTATTTTATCAATTCCGGTTTTTTCGCCTCGACCGTAGATGATATTATACAGGTTTTTAATTAAATTGCACAAATTCCGAGGTTCCGTATTTTACAATTTAGGGCGGCTTTGTCGTTCACGGATGTGCGACCTGTAAACAACTTCTACAAGCGACTTTGCGTAAATCGGAACATTCAGGCTAAATTGTTAGAGTCAAGTTCTTACGCCGCTTATACGGCCACGATATTTCTTGTACCGTCTTTTATAATAACCGCTTGGGAGTTATTGATTGCGCATATTTCAAGTTCCGAAAACTCTTGCATAATTTCCGCCGTGACTTTTTTAAACGGCGCGGTAAGATAATGCGGCAGAATGTAAAAATCGATAAGATTTAATCCTGCATAATCGCTTTGCGAATAATCTTTCGGAACGGGATCCATTTTTTCAATATAAGAAATTGTCGGCGCGCATATGATGGCACCTGCAGACTCTCCGATAAACAATTTCCCTTTTTCAATTTGCTGTTTGAGAAGTTTATCCGTTCCGGTTTTTCTTAATTGGTCGATAAGAAAAAAAGAATTGCCGCCTGTAAAATAAATGACGTCGGCATCTTCAAACAGTATTTTTATTTTTGAAAGCTCTTCGGTTGAAATATCAATTTCCGTCAACAGCGCGCCTATTTTTTCAAATAACTTACGAGCCGAACCTACATATCCCGTGTATCCTTCGTGCAGCGATGCGGTAGGAATAAAAACAACTTTTTTTCCGGAGATCTGTTCTTTGACTATAGATCCGACGCTTGAAAAATGCGAACATAAAAATAAGTTCATGACTATAACGCTCCTTATAAATTCAAATTTTATCTTAAAATTGCATGAACGGACTATGAGCTTTTTGCATACATGTTCTATTTGCGCCGCGTAAGTCTCATGCGTAAAAGCGCGGCTGAAAAAGTTCCTGCACAGTCGGCGATCCAGTCGTATACTGAAGCGTCGCGGCCGGGCACAAATATTTGGTGAATTTCATCGCTTACGCCGTAGACTGCGCCTGCGATGCAGACTATGAAAACGCATATGTGCGGGTTTACCGCCCATTTTCCGCGATCTAGCCAATATGAAAAAGCAAATGCGAAGCACCCGAACGCGAACGCGTGTAAAAGTTTGTCCGATCCCGGAAACAAAATAGAGCCCGGCAGCGGCAGTTTTTCCTGTGCCGAAAGTGAAAATATAGCTACGGCCGTTATACACGACATAAAGCGCATAACGTAATCTATGTGTTTTTGCGTTATCATTGCAAACCTTCCGTAAAATAAAATACTCTGTTTTACAACGGCGCTTCAAGAGGGAATGGAAAAATACTCTGGATCTGCAATAAATGCACCTATCAGCTCCGCGGTGAAATATGCCGATGTTCAGCGAAAATCGGCGCTGCGATAAGGCAATGCGCTATTCTTCTGCTCGCGGAACTGAACTCTTATCTGGTTGACTGGCGCAATATGATCTCAGTGGGTAAAACTATCGTTTCGGGCGGAAGAAACGAGCCCGTCTGCTCTTTGTGATTTATTTGTTCAAGCAGCCTATTTGCCGCGCATGCGCCCATTTCCCGCAGCGGCTGATATACCGTCGTCAAAGACGGCGTCATGTATTTGCCTACTTCGATGCCGTCGAACCCCGTCACAGAAATATCCTGAGGGATGCGAAATCCCATATCCGTCACCGCTTGCGATATGACGAACGCTCTAAAGTCATTGGAAGCGGCGACGGCGTCAATTTCAGGGTGATTTTTCAGCAGGTCTTTTGTTTTGCCGTAAAGAGAATTGGGATCTCCGTTGTCTTCCATCACATATTCTTTTTTGAACGGGATGTGAGCGTCCTGCAGGGCGTCTTTATAGCCGCAAAAGCGCTGTTCGTACAAAAAAAGGTCGGGATCGGCCGAAGCGTAGGCGATGTGTTTACAACCGCCGGAAATCAGCACGTTGATCATTTTGTAAGCCGCTTGATGATTGTCCACGACGACGGTATCGAACGATTTGTCATATGCACGGTTTGTAAGCACAATAGGAAAATTTTTATCTTTAAATTTTTTTATCTGTGTGCTTTTTTTACGGAGCGTCGCAACTATCAGGCCTGCCAGACCTCTGTTAAGAAACCGGTTAATAAAATGCGTTTCTTTTTCTTCATCTTCGTCCGTGTTGCAAACGGTAACTATATAGTTTTGTTCGTTTACAACGTCTTCGATACCGCGGACAAGCGGAGGATAGATGAGATTGTCAATGGACGGTATTATTATGGCAATGACGCTGTTTTTCCCCAGTTTAAGATTTTGCGCCATGATATTCGGCCTGTAGCCGGTTTTTTCTACCGCTTCCAATATTCGTTTACGGGTGCTTTCTTTTACGCAAGTTTTTCCTGCAAGCACGCGGGAAACCGTGCTTATGGAAACGCCGCATAATTGGGCAACGTCTTTTGCTCTGTTCATCGTGTCATCCGTTTAAAAAATACGCTTTAAAATCTTAAGTGCGTTCGTATAGCGAAGCGCGTCTTTTTCTTTTTCAGTTATAGGAAGATTCGCTATGTCGTTTAACGTTCTTCTTACATACCCGAATCCATCTTCGGGATCAAACGGCATGTCGCTGGCAAATACCATGTGTCCCGCCCCGAAAAAATTTATTCCGCATTGTATCGCCGCCTTACTGCCGAATGTCGCGCAATCTGCGTACAGTCTGCGGAATTCATCGATTTGACATTTTTCTTTAATCGGGGATTCCGTTAAATCCTTTTTGTCCTGTGCGGTACGAGTTCCGTACAGCTTTAGTCCGTTTTCCAGTCTGCCTTCCATCATGGGAAGCATTCCTCCTGCATGATGTAGGATTACTTTTAGGCGAGGACACCTTTGATTTATACCTGAGTAAACAAGACGTGATGCCGCCATAGTTGTTTCAATGGGCCACATCATCGTCCACCACAATTCATAACGTTCTTCCGTTTCATTCTTATAGTAGGGCTGGTTCTGAGTTCGAGCCGGATGTACCCATAAAGCTGCTTCCAAATCGTCTAGGACATGATATAGTTTGTAGAATTCGTCGCTGTCGATCGCCGCTCCGCCTTGGTTTGTAAATATCTGCGCACCGGCGGCGCCTAACTGAGTAACGGCAAACTCGGCTTCCTTAGCCGCTTTATCCATGTTGTCCAACGGCAGAACGGCGACAAAGGACGGAAATTTATCCGGATATTTTTGACAAAGCGCATAGAATGATTCGTTCGCACTTCTAGCCAGTTCGGCGGTCTTGTCTTCAGGTACCAGCTGCTCTACGCTAGGACTTACTATGCACGGAATCTGTTGATAACCCTCAAACGTATCCATAAGACGCAGGCGGTAAGACAGGTCGCTCATTGCGGGCATACGGGAAGCACGCGTCATCATGTGGGCGTTACCTCCCAAAGCTGTTATTTTTTCGTAAAAGCTCTTCGGAAGGTAGTGATTAAACATATCTATACAGCGCATCAAGATGTCCTCTTTTTAGTATCTGCGATTTTGCTCAGAAAAAAGGCGATAAGTATAAGCAACGCTCCAATAATATCGGTGATGCTCCCGGGGATCAACAGGAGTATGGCCGCTAAGGCAAGAAGTATTCTGGATACAGCTGCCCATGAACGGAATATATACCCTTCAACTGCGCCCGTAAGTGCAAAAATTCCTATAATCGACGATATTACAGCCATAGCCACAATCGGTAAGTTCCCCGTAAGAAGCAAAGCCGGGTTCAGAAGAAAAATAAACGGGATTATGTAAGCTACAAGTCCCATGCGGAATGCGCGGTATCCGGTCTTATTAGGATCCGATCTTGCAATTGCCGCCGCCGTATACGCTGTGATAGCTACCGGAGGAGTAAGAGCGCCTATTGAAGCGAACATAAATATAAACATATGAGCTGAGATAGCCGAAGCTCCCATCTTTGTAAGAGGACCGACTAAAACTGTGGCTAAAATTATGTATGTAGGCGTGGGCGGCATGCCGCATCCGAGGATTATTGTAATAAAGGCAACAAGGACTGCAGCTATGTAAATGTTTCCGTGTGCAATATTGATCAAAGTATAACTTAATTTTGTAGCAAGGCCTGTCATGGAAATTACGCCGACTATTATACCGGCGGCCGCACAAGAGATTACAATGCCGGAAACATTTTTTATGCTGCTTTCCAAGGCTTCAAGAATACCTTTTAAAGTAGGGCGGGTTTCTTTTTTTATACAGGCAACCAAAAGTACGGAAACAGTGCCCCAGAAAGCCACTTTCATTGCGCTCCATCCGATTATTATACCTGCTATTACGAGAATAATAGGAATACAAAGTTGCCCTCTTTCCTTCATGATGCTTTTTGCGTTAGGAAGCTCATTTTTGGGAATTCCAAGAAGATTGCTTTTTACTGCGATAGCGTCAACTACTAAAAAGATTGATATGTAGTATAGGATAGCCGGAAGGATTGCGGCCTTTGCTACGCTTGCATATGAGATATTCAAATATTCAGCCATTAAAAATGCCGCAGCGCCCATTATAGGCGGAGTAAACATTCCTCCTGTGGATGCGACCGATTCTACTGCGGCCGCTTCATAATCCTTGTACCCCATGCGTTTCATCAGCGGAATTGTAAACGCTCCGGTAGTGACAACGTTTGCCGCCGGAGAACCTGAGATCATGCCCATTAACGCGCTGGATATGACGCTTGTCTTTGCAGGACCGCCGCGGTAATTTCCCGTTGCGGCATAGGAAATGTCTACAAACCATTGTCCCGCCCCGAAACGTTCCAAAAAGGCTCCAAAAATAACAAAACTTATTATGTATGTGGCGGCTATACTGACAGGAATGCCGAAAATACTTCCTGTGGACACATACATAAATTGTGCTATTCGGCTCCAAGATTCTCCTCTATGTGCGATCACCCGGGGTAAATACGGGCCGAATTTTGCGTATAGCAAAAATACAATACAGGTAATCACCAGCGGTAAGCCCGTTGTCTTGTAAGAGGCAATGAGCAACAGCACAATCATTAAAATTCCCATCCATATATCGGTTTGCGGGGCTTCTCCTATTTTGCTGGTTCTGGAATTCCAGATACACATGATGTATATGCATGCAGTTGTAAATCCTACGGAAAAAAGCCAATCCAGCATTCGTGTGAAGAGGTTTTGCTTTTTATCCTTACCGATTTTAAACGGTTTTTTTAAAAACACTGAAAAACCGCATACTGCAACAAGCAGAGCGCGATGCGTCATTTCTGAAAAGGAACCGAAGCCCGATGTGTAAAGGTATAATAGCGCCGCAACGATAAATACGTAACGACAGAGCTTTGTTCTGATTTTATCGTCAAACATAATTATTTCACTTTTACTTCATTAAAATATTTTTGTGCACCCGGATGCAGGGGAACGGAAGTTCTTGCAGCGTCCTTTAGCGTAATACCGCTGGCAGCTTTGTGAGAAGCTTTTATGGTTTCAATATTTTCGAACAAAGACTTTGTAATATTATAAACCGTATCTTCGGGTAAGTCTGCGCGGACGATCATCATGTTTATTATATACATTGTCATAGTGTCCGAAGGATTGTTTTGATATATTGCTTTTGGCAATTTTCCGTAACCAAAGTATTGGTATTTATCCGAAAGCGTCTTTGCGACGTTTTCATCTACAGGAATCAGACGATATGCTTTTGAAGACGCCGCCAGCTCTTGTATGGCAGCTGAGGGAATTGCCGCCTGAACTACAACCGCATCGCAGTTTCCGTCGGTAAGCTGCCTTATACCGTCGTCATATGAAAGATAGGTCGCTTTTACATCGGTAATGCTAAAGCCGTATGCGCCCCATATGGTTTCCGCAACCGAAATCGCGCCGTTGCCGGCAGGACCCATGCATACTTTTCGTCCGATCAAATCCCTCATAGTCTTGATGGGGCTGTCATTCATAACCACTATCTGGAAAAAACCTTTTGAAAGCCCGCCGAATAAGGCGTTTATATTTGTATATCCGTTTTTTTCATAGGCTTCCTGTGCGGAATTTCCCATAGTAATTCCAAGATCGATAGTCTTGTTTTGTACAAGTTCGATATTTTCTAATGCGCCTCCGGTAACCTGCGCCGTAGCGTCAATATCCAAATTGTTTGTAATAACGGAGGCAACCGCTACGCCTATAGGATAAAATGCCCCGCCAGTAGCTCCCGTACCGACTGTGATGAATTTCGGCGTACCTGAACCTGAGTCGGGTTTCCCATTTGCAAATACAGCGAGTGTAAAAAGTGCTGTCAACAATACCGTAATTGTTCTTTTTCCCATAATCTTTCTCCTGAAAATTTTGGCCGATGGCCGGAATGGGTTATGCAAACGTTTGCATAACATGTTTTATTCTATACCCGCATTTTAAAAATTGTCAATTATAAAATTAAAAATTTTCAGTATAATCCGCATAAAATATAAGTCGATATGCTAAAATTCCGGTCTACCGATATAAAATTTCCGCCAAACTATGTCAAATTTCCGTCAAACGATTGAAAATTTGGGGCAATAGGGGTATCCTGTTGTTGAAATTTCCCAAGGAGACAGTGATGGCCGATATCATTCATTTTAATGATTTTACAATTGAACAGTTGGGACAATGCAAGGTTCCTTCGCCGATCGAACTTTCGCATACGCACGGCGATTTTAGAGCGAACTATGTAAAGGATTCCGCCTTTGTACGGCAGAATATAAATATTTTTTATGATTCCAAAGTCGAAGACGATCTTACTTCGAATAACCTTATGCAAAAAGCGGGCCCGCGTGAAAAAATTTATTTTGATCCTGTTCACGTAAATGCGGCTATATGTACTTGCGGAGGTCTTTGTCCTGGATTGAATGACGTAATACGCGCCGTCGTCCGTTGTCTTTACATGCGCTACGGAGTGCGTCGCATTATGGGTTTTCAGTTCGGCTACAAAGGATTTTTAAGCGAATACGCTTTTAACACGATACCCCTTACTCCTGAAAACGTTGATACAATCCATAAGATAGGCGGTTCGTTTTTGGGCACCAGTCGGGGCGGCGGAAACCGTGTAATCGATATTGTAGACTGTATAGAGCGCCTGAACATAAATCAGCTTTATGTTATAGGCGGCGACGGAACGCTTCGCGGAGCTTACGACATTGCCTGCGAAATTGAAAAACGCGGTCTTAAAGTTGCAGTAATAGGAGTTCCGAAGACGGTTGACAACGATATTGAATTTATAGACCGTTCGTTCGGATTTGAAACTGCCGTCGAAAAGGCAAGAGAAGCGGTGAGCAGTATTCACATGGAAGCGCATTCCCAAATAAACGGTATCGGTCTTTTAAAACTCATGGGAAGGGAATCGGGGTTTATCGCCATGGCGACGTCCCTTGCGAGCCATGAAACAAATTTCTGTCTTATTCCCGAAATACCTTTCGACCTTGACGGTCCCAACGGATTTTTGATGAATCTTGAAAAACGTCTTGAACGGCGTCATCATGCGGTGATCGTGGTTGCCGAAGGCGCGGGCCAAGAGCTTTTAAATGCGACCAACCAAAAAGACGATTCGGGCAATAAAAAACTTGCGGATTTCGGCACATTCCTGAGAGACAAAATAAATACATATTTTACAAATAAAAAAATCCACATAAATCTCAAGTATATTGATCCCAGCTATCAGATTCGCGCCGCCGTAACAAATGCTAACGATTCTATCTATTGCGAGCGACTCGGTAACAACGCCGTTCATGCGGCGATGGCCGGAAAAACAAAGATGGTAGTAGGGCTTGTTCACGACAAATACGTGCATTTGCCGATAAAAATGGTAACAAAGCAGAGAAAGAGAGTAGACCCCGAAGGCTCCATGTGGCGCGATACCTTGGACGCAACGGGACAGCCGATACTCATGGTGAACAATATGAAGTCCGCCCTTGAGCGCATGGAAAAGATGAGCATGGAAGGAATGTCCAAAGGGGAATAGATCCGGGTAGAAAGCGCTTTTGCAGAGAGATGAGAGTGTATTTGCTGCGGTTCAATTTCGAGTTTTGAAAATAAGATGCTCAAGGCGGGGTTTCGGCCGCGTTCACGGACATTATCCTTCCCGCGGCGTTCCGGCTTTCAGCCCCGTAGTTTTTAGGTAATCGGCTTGTGTATACAAATAATGCCGGTTATGTAATAATTAAGTAAGGAGACGATGTTGAAGGAAGACGCGGTTTGCTGCGGTTTTATGCAGGTGCGCGTACCGAATTTGACGCGAGCAATTAACGATGATAGACAGCGATGATGCCAACGGCCGCATTTTATATGAAGATGAAACCCATAAATTCATATGGCTCGGTATAGACAAAAACAATCATAATGATGAAATACAGACTATGCAGTATCTGATCATCGATCACGGCAAAGGAATTGTTCTTGACCCGGGCGGAGTTCACATTTTTGCAAGCGTAATCGCTTCCATAAGCAGATACATATCTTTGGATAATATTCATACGATTTTCTATTCGCACCAAGATCCGGACGTTTCTTCAGGGATCGCTTTGTGGCTCGGCATTACTCACGCCAAAGTATACATTTCGTCGCTTTGGGTACGTTTTCTTCCTCATTTCGGCATTGTAGATTCCGAGAGAATTCTTCCCATAAAGGATGAAGGGATGACTTTAACTACGGATAACGGCGCGTCGTACGATTTTATTCCCGCTCACTTTATGCATTCTCCGGGAAATTTCAACCTATACGACAGAAAATCCCGTATTCTGTTTACCAGCGACATAGGGGCAGCCGTATTTGACAACGGAAATGAAACCGTTTTTGTGGAAGATTTCGCTTCCCACCTTCCGTTGATCGAAGGATTTCATAAGCGGTATATGGCGTCGAATTCCGTCGTAAAAAGCTGGTGCGACAGAGTCCGCAGGCTTGATCCGCAAATGCTTGTTCCTCAGCACGGCGCCATATATAAAGGCGAGGCGATGCATGCGTTTTTGGACTGGCTTTCTGCTCTCAAGTGCGGTATCGATTTAATGGATTGACGCTCGTATGGATGAACGGATTATACAAAATTACGAAGACTTGTTGCAGAACATTTCCGTAGGATACAATAAGGGAATTACTACTTCCGCCGTAACTATGAATTCTTTGGGAGTTCTCAATTACGCGATAGAGGTTGTAAGCGGCGGCTTGGAATCCATCGTGAGCACGTTTGAGCAGATGCAGGCTTCGAGCAAGGGTACCGCCAACAATATCGAACAAATAAATTCCATGATGGGCGGCATATTAAACGCCAACAACGCTTTAAAAAAGGATATAATCGACCGCATTCAGGAAATAGAATCCACTTCAAAAGATGCGGAAGTTCTTTCCGCTTCATTTAAAGATTTGGAAGAGCAGACAAAAAAGATTGCAAAGATTACAGGCGATATACAAAATGTAGTGGATAAAACTAACGTTCTTGCGATAAACGCTTCGATAGAAGCGGCTCATGCAGGGACTTTCGGCGCGGGTTTTAAGATTATTGCAAACGAAGTGCACAGCCTGGCTTCTCAGACGGGGAATTTTGCAAAGCAGATAACCGAAAGCACGGAAGCCTTTGAAAAAACCGTGGAAAAAATAAACACGCAGATGAATGAATTTACTTCTCTCATCTTGCGTTTTAATGTTTCTTTGAATTCCGTTTTGACCAATTTTACAAATAACGACAACGCAATCAATACTTCAGGACAAACGCTATCCGAAATCACGGCCGCCGTTCGCGAAGAATCTCAGGCGCTTACCGCAGGCCTTGCGGCGCTTGAAAAAGTAAACGGCTCCATGAAAGACACTCATACGATTTTGGGCGCGATAGATTCCGTGCACCGCTTTTTGGATAAGATGTTCCAGATAAAAAAGAATGTTTAAAAGCCTCCGCTAAATAGGCGCGGCGTCTTTTAACATCGAGTTTCCCTGCGGAAAACTCGCGTATATACGTGTGTGCTCTCACGCGCACTAATTCAACAGTCTCCAAAATTGATATTTTGTTCGACTGTTGAATTTTAAGGAATGTTTAATTTCGGCGGCTGTATTGCGCCGCCTCGTTAAACGGCGAGTTTGCTGCGCAAACGTCGCTGATTATAGCTGTGCGCAAAAGCGCACGAATGCGGCATTTTCGAAAATCGAAATTTTCTGCAATGCCGCATTTTAAAGTATGTTTAATTTTTCCTTCGCGCCCTGAATTCTATTTCCGGAATTTTCGTATTTGTGTCGGCTGTCTTTTTATATTTTAAATACAACTCTTTTTGCGCATGTTTTAAAATAGTGCCGTTTTTCGTTTCCACCCATTTACCCGAAGAAAGCAATGTGTGCGAATGAGTGTTATCCGTAAAATACAAGTTTAAAATTTCAAATATGTTTTTAAACAATGTTCTGTCGGTTACGGGAAACATCAGCTCTATACGACGGTCGAGGTTCCTAGGCATCCAATCTGCGCTTGAAATATAAATCTCTTCAGCGCCGGAATTTCTAAAATAGAATATGCGCGAATGCTCCAAATATCTGTCCACTATGGAAACCACCGTAATGTTTTCGCTTATCTTGTTTACGCCGGGTACGAGCATACAAATTCCCCGCACGTTAAGAAGAATTTTTACTCCCGCCTGACTTGCTTTGTACAGGGCTTTTATGACTTCTTCGTGGGATAAACTGTTCATTTTTGCTATGATTAGGCCCGGATTTTCAGGCGTAGAGCGTTCGATTTCTCTTTGAATCATTGCCAAAATATTTGTTTTCAGATTTATAGGCGCCATCGACATATGGTTCATGGTTTGTATGGCCGAATACCCTGAAACTATGTTAAAAAATTGCGTAGCGTCGTTGGCAATTTCGGGATTCGCCGTCAAAATTCCCAAATCCGAATATTGGCGCGCAGTTTTCGGATTAAAATTTCCCGTTGAAAGATAAACGTACCGCACTATCGCGGAATTTTCCCTGCGCATAACCATGAGGATTTTTGAGTGAACCTTGTAATTTACTATTCCGTAGATCACCGTTACATTTGCCTTTTCAAGCTGTTCAGCCCATGCAATATTGCGCTCCTCGTCAAAGCGGGCCATAAGTTCTACAAAGCAGGTTACCTGTTTGCCGTTGTCGGCGGCTCTTTTGAGCGCGTCTATTATAGGCGATTCGTGACCCGCCCGATACAAAGTCATCTTGATTGCAAGCACATCCGGATCGTCCGCCGCATCCGAAATGAATTTTATGACAGGATTATACGACTGATACGGAAAATGCAGCAGGACGTCTTTTTGTTTTATAGTGTCCCAGTAGGCGCCTTGTGCAGGCAGGTCGGCCGAATAAAAATGGTGCCATACCGGATAATGCAGTTTTTCCGTATTTTCCATCTTAGTTATGTCCAGCAAGGTTGAAGGATCCATAATCCCTCCTACCTGGTATATGTCGTCTTCTTCTATTTCAAGTTTTTCCGAAAGGACTTTTAAAATATCACGGCTTGACTGCGTGCAAAGCAGCCTTACCGCAAACGAAGACTGTCTTTGAGCGATTGCCTCTTCCACAGCGTCTATAAAATCGTTGTCCGCGCTGTTTACTGAAAGATCGGCGTCGCGGGTTATTTTAAACAGCATGGTCTGTTCCACTGTAAAACCGGGGAACAGCTGAGTTCCGTATTGCAGCACAAGATCGTCCAGGAGGCAAAAAGATTTTTTCTTATCGTTGCCGCCGAAGGGAATTACGCGCTGTATTACGCTTGGAATTTGCACGATGGAAATAAAAGGTTCGCTCGTTTCCGGCTGCGGCATATTTTCCAAAGGCGGAATACCTTCCATGCGTTTAAGCAAAAAAGCCGCGTGCAGCTGCAAATTTCTTATGCTCGGAAAATTTTCCGTGTCTATGCGTAAGGGCGTTAAAAGAGGGAATATCTGCGTGTTAAAAAGATGTTTTGTAAAAGCTTTTTGATAAGTGGTAAAATCCGACGGAGGAACGTATTCGATTCCGTTTTGTTTAAGGCTCGGAAGAACGTCGTTTACAAGACAGTCGTGCTGCACGTGAACAATTTCGTGGCACCTTAGTGAAATTTTTTTAAGAAGTTCCTTGGGATTGAGACCGGAGCTGTCTTTTATGTCGGGAGCTTCTTTTAAAAGCCGCTTTATTGCCGCTACCCTTATTTGAAAAAAATCGTTAAAGTTTGAAGAGACTATGGCTAAAAACTGAAGTTTTTCCATGACGGGAATATCTTTTCTGCACGCTTCTTTTAGAACCCTTGCGTTGAATTCTATCCAGGAAAGTTCGCGGTTAAAAAATGGAATTTTATGCTTTTTTTTCATAAATCGTTTTCCGTTTAGCAATTTCTAAAAATTGCGGTTTTTACAGGTCGCCCTTTGATTATTTTACATCATAATTATCTTATATCCGAAAAAAGATTCGAACATATCCGCTTTTTGGGCGAGCGCAACGTTTTCAAGCGTGGTATTATGATCGCCGGACGTTATTATAGTGATTGTATCGTCGTCCGTCTTTATGGAAAAATCGGTAAATTTTTGCATATGGCTCCTGTCCAAGGCGTCCGCGATGCGCAAAATCGCCGTAAGTTTTAAGATCGTCATGCGCTCGGAACTCGGCAGCATTTGAAAATATTTATCGTCTTGCGGCTTTTTATTGTCACGGTGATAGAGCGCAATCAAAGAGATTATCGTTATATCTTCCCTTCCCAAACCGAAAATTTCGGAATTTGCGATTATGTATTGGGAATGAAGGTTGTGATTTTCAGCGCGTATGAACATGCCGACGTCGTGCAGTATGGCTGAAATTTCCAAAAGAAGACGGGCTTTTTTGGGAAGGGCGATTTCCTCTTTAAGTTCGTCGTAAAATTTTAAACTGATCTTTCGCACAAAATCAGCGTGTTTCTCATCTCCCCTATATTTTCTGAGAATATTTTTTGCCGACGCCGTGATCTGTGAATAAAAATCCTGCTGCAAGGACGTGTCGGGAACCGTTTTTGAAATGATAAGACCTTCGCGTATGCTTGTTTCCGCAACGAGGATCTTTTTTACATTAGTGAATTTTAAAAACAGCTTGTATATCAAAAGACTTATCTGTAAGGATTGCGCGTCGCTGTAAGAAATTCTAAGCTGTGCCGCGCATTCGTCGATCGTGCATGTTTGAAGCTTGTCTACAAAATCGTCGAACACCTGCCTGTCCAATTCCCACACAGAAGGTGAAATTTTTTCTCCGATATTTGCAGCTGCGATGCGGGCGTCCGAGCCTACGGCTATAAACTGCTTTATCTTTTGCAGAGCAAGTTCGGTATCCAGGGAACCCTTTGTGTTAAATATAAATTCTTCAATATAGCGGTACGCATCTTCCATAGTGCCCAGCATGGAACGAAGCTGCTGCCCTACAATCACGGTTCCTATGCGCATACTGTGGGCTCCCGCCATTTTTCCTTTTTCAATGAGCATGAGCTCGGTAGAGCCTCCGCCCACTTCGATAATTATAGCGTCTTTTTTAAGATTTACGGCGGCGCTCCCTTTTAGACAATCCGTTACCGCAAGATACGTAAGGCGATTATTTTCAATTCCGTCTATTATCTGAACGTGGAATCCGGTCCTTATCTGAATACGGTCTACGAAGGGGTCTCTGTTTTTAGCTTCTCTTACGGCGTTAGTTGCAATGACGGAAGTTTTATCCGGTTGTATGTTCCAGCTTACAAGCTGTTCACGGAATCTTAAAAGAATTTGAATGCAGCGTAAAAGCGTTTCACTGCTTACCGAACCGGATGTAAAAACATCGTGCCCCAGCGACACCGGCATTTCGGAACGGTCCAATGTGTTTCTTTGCCCGCTGTCGGTTATTTCGGCAACAAGGAGCCTTATCCCTGTAGAGCCGATTTCTATTACCGCTTCAAGGGATGTCATATTTGCTCCTTAAAGCTACAGCTTGTCTATAAGCATTGAACACTTACCCGAAGGTATAGGCAACGTTTTCTTTTTTTGGTCAAGAATATTTATGGTAAAGTAATACAATTTTTCACTCTCCATTTGAATTTCCCATCCGCGAAGACTTTTGTTGCTCAGTATCGTGATCAAATTTCTCTTGAGCGAAAGTTTTTCAATGCCCATTATTTCAAGATTAGGGATTATCCAGTCTACGGTTTTTCTGGGCAGACTTATCGAAAGCCCTATGATGTTTTCTATCATCAATGCTATGGTAGAAAGCCCTACGTAAGGCATGTAACGCGCACGCGGAAAATCTGGACGGCCGGTCAAAACAGCCTTGCCTTCCTTGCACGGCAGATACGCTTCAAACACGTCGCCTTTTTCTTTTTGATCGTTCGGAAGAAGAGCTTCCAAGATATAGTAAAGGTGGCGGATCGCGCATTCGCGCGCCATGTCGTATCTTTGGTATTTTTCAAGCCCCTTTATTATCATAAAATTCAGCGGAGGGAATACGCTGCCGCAAAATCCTTCTCCGGATTCTTTAAAGTCCGGACTGTCGGCCGAAAGCGACGGAAACGGGTGGCTTGTTCCGAACGTTTTAGGATCGTTTAAATGCGAAATAAGAGCGTTTGCCTTATCAGCATTGGGCATTTCGGCTAAAAGCGGCCAAAAACCGGCGATGGTCTTTTGAGGAAGGCGGTGCTCTTCGCTGTCCAGATCATGGTAAAATAAGGTAACGTTATCCCACATCATTGAATTAATGCGCGTCTTTAGCGAAAAATACATGCGCTTGTACTGAAAGCTCAAATCCTTGTCGTTTAAGATATCGCCCAAAGCTGACATGTATGCGGCGTTTATTGCCATTGCGGCATTAAAGTCTACAGGGTAAAAAACTCCCCCTCGGGGAGAGTTAAACATACCGCCTGCAACCGCCGGAACGGAAAAAAGCCCGTTTTCTTTTTTAAAAGCGCCGATTATCCAGTCCATATACTTTTGAAGGACGGGCATAATTTCGCGGATACGTCTCTTGTTTGCCGATTTATGGTACAGGTTAAATTCCGCCCACGCAAACAGAGGCATCCCTATGCCTTCAGGGTTTTGCTCGTCCGTAACGGGTTTGTTTGTCCTTATGTCGTACTTCCATCGAATGGCGCCGTTTTCTTCCTGGCGGGCGTAAAAATAATCTATGTTTTGATTTGCAGGATAATTGCGGTTCGAATAAACCAAAAAAAATGAAGAAAAAATGGATTCGAATTGTTCGATAATTAAGGAATTTCCCTGGGGATAAATAAAATAACCTTCCGGATCTTTTTCTTCCGTCGCCGGGTTTATCCAATAATCGTTAAGCCAAGACCAAGATTTATCATAAATATCTACAAAATCCTGATCGTAAAAATGGATTTTGGGAAAATCACGTCTGTTCACAGGTACTCCTCTAAAAGCTACCTTTAAGTATATCACAAAAAAAGCGAAAACGGTATTAAATTTTTAATTTTTAATAAGAAGCCTCATTCGCTTTGACTTCCGAATTTTCAAAAGAGTCTGCGGGTTTTGCGTTTTGCCCTTCGGTGTTTTCCGCGCTCACTCTCTCTGTCGCCGTCGGTTGGACGATTCGTACGGGATTATTGTAAAAAATACTGACGTTTTCCAAGTTGTTTCTGTGCCGCGATTTAAGAAGCAGGATGTCGGTATCTTTTAAATGAACGTAACCTGAAGAATTGTACGTTTCAAATCTGGGATCGGTTCGGAAATCCATACCGTATATTTGAATTTTTCTGAAATCCGGAATACCGCCGAATATTACGTAATGCGTGAGTCCTTCCGGAAAAACAATGTCTATAAGAAACGTGCCGTCTTCGTCTTTTTTGTATGTAATGTTTTCGGCACAAGTCCATGCCCAGACGGTTCGAGAGTCGTTTTCGCCCAGATAGATAAAATGCGGATAATACGGATTGTCTTTTACAAGGATCGGATATATTTCCGAATATGTGTACAGATCCGTCGCCGCAATGTCTTCAAAAGAAGAATTTATAAGCGAATATCCCGTGTCGATTACAGAACGGTTGTTTGTCATAGTTCCGTAACCGAGCAAGACGGAACCGATGTTTACGGCGCCTGCGGGTTTAAGGGGAATCCCGTTTTCCGATACGACGAGTTTTTCTCCGTTGGCCTGCGTCTGCAATGAACAGGATTGTTCAATTATTGAAAGGCATGGTTCGATCGAATTTTCGAGCATGTCGGCTAAGGCCGGAAATTTATCTATCAAGCTCATGTAAACGTAAATGATTCCCGCCGCTTGGGAAGCGCTGACGGCGGACGATCCGTTTGCGGAAGATAAGACGGCGGAAGGAACGGAAAGCAGCTGCCAGACGTCCTGAAGTTTGTTGTTCTTTATTACAAAATTGCTTAAATAGGGAAGAGAAAATATTTCACAGCTGTTTGTTCTGACGGCCTCGCTTACCATGCGGGAAGTGTTGTCAAACTGCATTTGAAGCGTGGCGAACATTCTTTCGAGCGTGTTAAAGTACGGGGCTGAAACATACGTGCGTTTTTGTCCTTTTTTGAACAGGTCGGGAACACCGTCGATTGCGGCGTTGTACTGGCCGTTTTTTGCCATAACCGCAACGTATGCGGCGACGCTCTGTTCCGTAAGGGGCTGAGGGGAATTATTCTGTACGGAATCTCTAAAGAGCGTGATTATATTGTTTTCAAGCTTTTTGATGTTTTGCGAATAAGCTGCAGAACTTGCCGCCGCCGTTTTTCCTACTGAAGCGAAAGAGAAAGTCTTTTTGTCCTTAACAACGGCGTAAGTTACCGCCGATTGACCTTTGTTAAGCGAAATTTTATTTTCACCAATATTCGATGCACTTAAAACATACTTATTGCCTTTTGCTTCTATTTTTACGCCGTACGCGCCGGCTCCGGATTCTCTTGAAAAGTTATATCCGCCGGCGGGTTTGTAATTTAACGTTACGGACTCAATATTGCGCGGAAGATCCGCCTGTATAGTCATGCCGGCGTCGTCGCCCGTTCCCGTAACGGAAAACAGGAGCGAAACATTTTCGGTAAAGCGAAGAGCGAATGAAAGGGGACTTGCCTTGCTCCATGAAATTAGTGTAATGTTTTTTACCGAATCGGAGCCGGCCTCTCGTACGGTGACGGGATCCTTATCGTCAAAATAGATCAGCAGTCCTTTGAACAGCGCCTGCAGACTGTTTTTTAGAACGGGATTCTGCTGCGTTCCCGTTTGGGCGAATGTGAACCTGAGCGCTCCTATATTTTCCGAAAAAACGGATTCGCTTTTAAATTGAACGATAAAAATACCGATAATAATAGCGGTATAAAGAACAAGAAGACCTATGATTTTTTTTATAGGATGTGAATACATTGTTCGTAGTTTACTTAATGAAACAAGGAAATTCAACCGATGAAGAAAAAATTTAAAAAGGAACAGTTAAAAATAAGACTTATTTTAACTCTTACGGCCGTATTTTTATGCGCGGGCTGCCTTACGGCAAATACTGCCGGCGGAGCTTCCTCCGCTACAGACGCCGGCGGAGCCGCAAAAAAATCCGACGGGGTTGTCTTTGCGGAAAAACTTAAGGCCGCTTTAAAGACAGGCTCGATAGATGAAGCGTTAAAACTCTTTGAAACTCTCCCTCCGTCGCTTGAAGACAATATACAAATTTCAATATTAAAGTCTTCGCTTTTGTTGTCCGCAGGAAGAATAGACGAAGCGTCTCATCTGGCGGAAGATCTTTTAGCGCGGGATCCAGGCAATATTGAAGTTTTGGAGCTTTTGCTCGTGATAGCAAAGACGTCGAACAGCGGTTCCAAACGGCAGGAATATATCAAAAAAATTATCGCCTCCGATCCGAACAACGTTCGGGCAAACATTGAGCTTGCCGGCGACGCAATGAAAACAAACAATTACAATCTTGCCAAAACTCTTTACGACAAGGCGCTTTTAAGCGACGCCGAAAATGAAGACGCTCTGTTCGGACTGGGGCTGAGTTCGTATTTTTTGTCCAAAACCGACGACGCAAAAAGCGCTTTTAACCGCATCCTTGAAAAAAACGCTCACGATCCTTGGGCGCTCTTGTACCTTGGAAAGATATCCGCCGATGAGGAACGTTACCGCGAAGCGCTTTCATATGTTGAAGAAGCTGCAAAATACGACGCCCGAAATTACGACATATATCTGAGCTTGGGAACTTATAGGCGGCAGCTGCTGGATCTTAAAGGCGCGGAAGAAGCGTGGACAAAGGCAATTTCGCTTGAACCCGATTATTTTTTAGCCTATGCTTACAGAGCAAGTTTATACGACGAGATGAATAAGCTCAGCGAAGCGTATTCGGATTATAAAAAAGTCGTCGAAACGAATCCTAAATATTTTTATGCGTACGAATCGCTCGGCATGCTCGCCTGGCATGAAAAAGATTACGCAGGTTCTCTAAAAGCGTTCGAAAAAGCGCTTTCGATGAATCAAAACAATATTTCTTATGTATTAATGATCGCCGCCAACTATAAAAAACTCGGAAAAACCGGTGAATTCAAAAGTTTTCTTGAAAAGCACATGAAAAAACTTAATAGGTCAAGCGTCGAATACACGGTAGTTCGCCTTTTTTATGACGGAAAGGGAATAAACGCCGAAAACGCGGCTCTTTTGCAGATAAAAAAAGAGGACAGCAATACCAAGCGCGGCAGATTTTTGTATTACATGGGATTATTTTACGACTTGCAGGGTAACGATGCGGCCGCCGCGGAACTTTATTCTCAAGTTTTGGCTATGAAAGCGCCTTTGTTTTTTGAATATAGGCTGGCGGAATGGAGTATGCAATCATGAGTGAAATCGACGGCGGAGCAAGCGGAACAAACAGAACGGAAAAAAGACTCTTTCTTAACGGCCGGGAATTTATTTTGATAGGAACGGCGCATATTTCACCGGAAAGCGTTGAAGAAGTGCAAAATGCCGTGAGCAAAATTGCTCCCGATTGTGTGGCCGTGGAATTGGATCAAAAACGCTATGAAGCAATGATAAATCCGTCTTCGTGGCGCAATTTGGACATAGTGAGCGTTTTAAAAAAGAAAGAAGGATTTCTTCTTCTGGCAAATTTGGTTCTTTCTTCTTTTCAGCGCCGAATGGGGCAGAACATAGGTATACGTCCGGGGGACGAAATGAAAGCTGCGGTGGAAAAGGCCTCTGAAATGAATATTCCAGTTGCGATGGTCGACCGTCCAATACACATCACATTGCGCCGTGCCTGGCTTAAAAATTCGCTTTGGGGAAAAAGCAAACTCGTTTCGGCTCTTTTGGCAAGCGCGTTTTCAAACGAAAAAGTTTCCGCAGAACAAATAGAATCGCTAAAAAAATCGAATGAAATGGATTCAATGATGGCGGAACTTGCGGAATTTATGCCGGTTGTAAAGGAAGTTCTTATAGACGAAAGAGATCGTTTTTTAGCGTCGCACATTTGGACTGCCGAAGGCAATAAAATTCTTGCCGTCATAGGAGCGGGGCATCTTGCCGGAGTGCAAAAACACCTTGAATCCATTGCCGCCGGGCTGGAAACTTCCGATACGACGGATATTGAAACGCTTCCGGAGCAAAAAATCAGCGCAAAGGTTTTAGCTTGGATAATTCCTTCCGTTATAGTCGCTCTCATAGCCGCAGGTTTTTTATTCGGCGGAATAGATACGGGCAAGGCCATGGTAGGTTCATGGATACTGTGGAACGCTCTTCTTTCCGCCTTGGGCGCCGCTCTTGCGTTCGGACATCCTTTAACCGTAATCTGTGCAGGCATTGCCGCGCCCATAACGTCGCTTTCGCCTTTTATAGGAGCAGGAATGGTTTCGGGGCTTGTACAGGCTATAGTCCGAAAGCCTAAAGTTTCCGACATGGAAAGCATTCAGACCGACATAATGAGCTTGAAAGGAATTTATAAAAACAGGATTTCAAGAGTTCTTTTGGTCTTTCTTTTATCGAGCTTGGGAAGTTCGATCGGAACCTTTGTCGCCGGCGCGTCCTTTGTGGGGCTGAGCGGTTTATTTTCCAAATAAGGCCTTTACCATGTCCTTTACGGTCGCTACCGCAAAGGCGCCTTCTTCTTTTTCGGGCGCATAGATTTTTGTGTACCCCAAGGCTTCCGCCGCCTTTATCCTTTGCCTGAGCCGGTTTACAGGGCGTATTTCGCCTGCAAGGCTCAATTCCCCGCATAAAGCGGTGTTTGCAGGCACCGCGATGTCGGTGCGCGCCGAATAAAGCGCCGCCGCCAGGGATGCGTCAATGGCGCTTTCGGAAAGCCGTATTCCTCCTGCGACGTTTATATAAATGTCCTGATCGGAGAATCTTATACCCAGCCTTTTTTCAAGCACGGCTGCGATCCGGCTTACCCGTGCTGAATCTATCTTTTCGCTGTATACGCGCGTGATTGCGGCTTTTGCGGGAACTGTCAACGCCTGAATTTCAACCAAAAACACTCGGCTGCCTTCAAATACCACTGCCGTCGCCACTCCTGCCGGCTGCTCTCCCTGCCTTTTCGTAATAAACATTGATTCAGGGTCTCTCGCAGCTTCAAGGCCTTTTTCGGTCATGGAAAGTATTCCCAGTTCGTCGACGGAACCGAACCTGTTCTTTTGCGCGCGCAAAAAACGGAATTCGTTGTTTATTCCTTCAAAGGAAATCACGGTGTCGACCATGTGTTCAAGCGATTTCGGCCCCGCTATCGATCCTTCCTTTGTGATATGCGCGGTCATTATCATTACGCCGTCGCGTTCCTTTATCCAGCCGATAAGCTCGTTTGCACAGTATTTGAGTTGATTTACAGTACCGGGGATAGCGCCAGCTTCAAAGGAATTTACGGTCTGGATTGAATCTATGATTGTGAATACGGGAGACGTCCTGTCAAGGGCGGAAAGTATGTCTTCAAGCCTTGTGGAACAAAGAATTTCCACCGTAGGAGCTCTTAGGCGGAGCCTTTCGGCTCTGTCTTTTATCTGCGACGCCGATTCTTCTCCGCTGACATAGAGAGTTTTGGCGCCCGAGCTTTCAGCGTATTTTGCGGCCGCCTGCAAAAGAAGAGTGGATTTTCCTATTCCCGGTTCTCCGCCGATTAAAATCGCCGACCTCTTTGCGGCTCCTCCGCCTAAAACCCTGTCAAATTCGCTTATGCCCGTAAAAATCCGCCCTCTGTCTTCGGTTTTTATGTTTTCAAGCGGAACAGGTTTGATTTTAGGCGGCTTCTCGCCTGCTTTGCCTGAAACCGATCCTGCAGCCGGACTTTCGATATATTCTTCAAGCGTGTTCCAGCTGCCGCATTCCGGACATCGGCCGAGCCATTTAGGGTGAGTGTATCCGCATGCAGAACAGCAAAAAATGATTGAATTTGATTTTTTTGCCATATTCCTCCGGTTTTTTCTAACTTTCTCCGCACCGCACAGCAGCGCATAGACGGAATTCGCACCGCAGTTAAAGCGCCGTGCTGCCGGCGTCCTTATTCGATAGATCGACCGACCGCCTTCAGCCGGACGCCTTTAAAACGACATAGCGTCTACGCCGTCCCCTCTTTTTGCATCTCCCGCATTCTTGTCTTTATCAGCGCCGAGTTTACCGCCGCTCCGATTCGAAGAGGAATTGTTTTTCTTTCCGGCGCCGCCGGAGTGCGGGACGTCCCTGTCTTCTATGTGAATAAAAACCTGGTTCGGCATGCAGGCCAGCCATTCGAAATTTTTACTTATCGGAGCGCCGGTTACGCAGGTTTGATTGGGACACGGAGACGAATCGAATTTTGCCTTTCCGTTTTCAATTTTTATCACTGAAATTCCGATCAAACCCTTGATCTTAACTTCCCTGTCTTTGTCGAGTTCGTAAATATATTGACCGAACGGCGAATCTATTATTAAAACGGGATCCCGCTCGGGCGTATTGCGCAGCGCGAGTACCGAAAAAAACAAAACCGCGGCAAAGATCGCCAAAATTACGACGTCGAGAGGCCTGATTCTTATATATTTAAAAAAACTTGACTTATGCATATTTAGGGGTTATCCTTAACTTAGCTTGTAAATAAGCTGATAAACTCTCTCCAACGTTCAGCTTGGCTGGACGATAGAGCTTCCTTGCAGCGGCTTTGCTTGGAGGCTCTATTTTTCCTGTAAAAAAGTAGTACCCGGCGGAACGGATTTTGTGACCCATGTGTTACCGCCTATGGTGCATCCCTTGCCTATGATTGTCTCTCCGCCTAAAATCGTCGCTCCCGAATAAATAGTTACGTCGTCTTCGATCGTGGGATGCCGCTTTTTGTTTTTCATGGACTTGCTCACGCTTAAGGCGCCGAGCGTTACTCCCTGGTAGAGTTTGACGTTTTTTCCTATTACGGTCGTTTCGCCTACTACTATTCCCGTGCCGTGATCGATAAAAAATGATTCTCCTATTTCCGCTGCGGGATGTATGTCTATGCCGGTTTTCCCGTGTATGTACTCGCTCATTATTCTTGGGATGATGGGAACTTCTTTTTTGAACAGAAAATGCGCCAACCGGTAAATTAAGATTGCTTCAAGCCCTGGATATGAGAGTATAACTTCTTCGATGCTCTTTGCGGCCGGATCGCCGTTTAAAATAGCCTGCGCGTCAAGATTTATCGCTTTACGTATGTCGGGAATGGCATCTACAAGAGCCAAAGCGGTTTTTTCTGCAAGTTCAAAACAGCGCGGCTGCTTGGAATCTTCGCAGCGTTTATTTGCCGCCGCATATACCATAGCTTTTTTTATTTCCGCCGTGAGCATTGAAATTACGCGGTTTACGCGAAGACCGGCAGCGTAACGCAAATTTTCGCCTTCGATAAAATCCGCCGTATTAAATCCCGGAAAAATAAGCCACTGCAGGTCGTGAAGAATAAAAACAACGTTTTCTCTGTTCGGGAAATTTTCGGTTTCCGTGCGGTTTACGCCGCCGTATTTATCGTAAGAATCAAGAATTCTTTCCACTAAAGTATCGATATTCAAAATTGACCTCTGAGTATTTTAAAATACAGCGTCCAGACAGCGTCCCGGCGCTGCCCATGCATGATGCATTTTAAACGTTTAGAGCCTTTGTAGGCAATAGGTCGCATCGGCTCTGACTGACGCCGTACGGTATTGCCGGCTGTGCGTAACCGCTGACACGTTGCCGGCGAATACTGTATTGCCGGCCGATCCGGCAGCGCTCTTGTGCCGCGCTGCTGGCGCCGTTTATAGCGTCGTACTCATGCCGCCTCTCTTATGCGCCGCAGACCTAGCACGCCGCGGGCTTTGCACAGCAGGTCTACCGGCCGCCTCTGTCACCGGTTGAATAAAAACGGAATTCAACTTACATTATTGTCGAATATCAAGATTTGAAAATACCGTCTAAAATGCTATGCTTTAGGAGAGAACATCGTTCGGCTCTTAGATTTGAAGATTTACTCGCATGTTGTTTTTTAAGGAAAGTTTAAAAGCCGCCGCTAAATAAGCGCCGCGTCTTTTAACTTCGAGTTTTCTTTCGAAAACTCGTTTATTGGATTGTGCGCAAAGAGCGCATGAATTGCCCAGCTCCTAAATCTGAAGATTTCCTCGCATGTCGTTTTTTAAGGGAGATATTTTGAATTTGCCATTGATAAGCGTTATCGTTCCTTTTTACAATGCTGAAAAGACTATTCTGAACTGTCTTGAAAGCGTAGCCGCTCAGACGTATCCGTCCATAGAACTGGTGATTTTAAACGACGGCAGCAAGGGAGCTCTTTCAAATTCCTCCCGTTTTTCTTCTTCCGAAAATGAAATAATCGAAAAATTTTCTAAAAAATATGCTTCCCGCAAAGGATTTTGCGTACGCTATATTGAACATGAAAAAAACGAAGGCATCTTTCAAGCAAGGCGCACCGCTTTTGAAAATTCTTCCGGAGAATATTGCTGTTTTTTGGATGCGGACGACGCTCTTACCGAACAAAGTCTTTCTTTACTTTATGAAGCGGCCATGTCTTGCGATGCGGACATTGTGCACGGCAAGGCCGAACTCATCCATGATGAAAATTTTCCTGACGACCGCCGGCTTTCGGTTCTTAAAAAGATAGAGCTGATACACGAAGGCGTTCTTGAAGGGGAAAATATAACGGACGACTTTCTTTGCAACGGAGAACATTCGTTTTTTTTGTGGGGAAAACTTTTTAAGGCCGAAGCGCTTAAAAATGCATACAACCTTTTGCCGAATTTTTACTGCACTACCGGTGAAGATTTTCTTCTTTATTATTTTATCTGCATGAACGCAAAGCGCTATGTCGGCATAAACGAAAAAGTATATCGCTACGATATAGACACAGGCATAACTTCGGAAACTCTTATTTCAAGTCTCGACAGGTGGAAAAGAGTCTGCTCCGTCGCTTCGGCGTTTACGGTTTTGTATTCGGTTTTTAAAGAAAGTCCGCCTGAAGATCGCCACAGAGCCGCCGTTCAAAAAGTATGTATTTCATATCTTGCCAATAATATCAAGCAGCTCCGCGCGTGCGTCGTCCCCGAATTATATGACCAAGCCTATTCGATGCTCTGCGAGTATTGGGGCTCATCCTTTGTGAAAAGAGTAGAATCAATGCTTGCCGATTGCAAAGGAAGCCCTGTTGACCGGTAGCATAGATCAATCGACACAGGCGGCTTGGGTTACTGTTGTTCTATTGCACCTTGCGCTTTGCCGGAGCAGCCGACATTGCCTGCCGCCTTGCCTAACTCCTTTGTCCGCCCGCGCTTATCCTACTTGCTCGTCATGCTCATAACGCCGTCCCAGTTGTCGGGAACGCCGGTTTTGATCTTTTCGTCGCATCTTTCGGAAAAGATTTTTGAAACCTCGTCTTGCGGAAACATCGCATCCGCTTCATCAAAAAATTTCTTTGCGCTTGCAAAATCTTTAGCCAGATACAGATCCAAACCCTTGTGGAAAATTTCTACGGAATCGATTTCTTCTTTAGGAAGTTCTTCCGTGAAGCCCACTATGTTGTAAAGCTGAACGGGCGTATTTATTCCTATTACGCGCACCTTGTCGAGCCTTCGCGCAATCATCTTGCCCGAATTTTCTCCGGAATTTGCGGCGTCCCAAGTGCTTTCAGAAACCAAAATCCAAGTGTGATACACTTTGTTTACGCCTTCAAGCCGCGCGGCAAGGTTTACGGCGTTTCCCATCATCGTATAGTTCATTTTTTTGTCCGTTCCCATATTGCCCACGACCATTGCGCCCGTGTTTATTCCTATGCGGGTATTTATTTCGGAAGAGATTATTCCCGCTTCGGTCATTTCTTTATTGAAGATTTTTTCCGCCTGTTTCATTCTTATAGCGGAATAACATGCCCGCCATGCGTGGTCTTCAAATGAAACCGGCGCTCCGAAAAATCCTACAATTGCGTCTCCTTCGTATTTATCTATCGTTCCCTGATGCTCAAGGATAATGTCGCTGAACAGCGTAAGATATTTGTTCAGAAACGAAACTAGCTGGGTCGGCGTTACCCGTTCGGAAATGGTTGAAAAACCCTTTATGTCCGTGAAAATCGCGGTGAGATTCTTTTCTTCGCCGCCGAGGGTGAGCTTTGAAGGATCGTTTACGATTTCATTTACGACGCTTTCAGACAGATAGGTTGAAAACGCATTGCGCAAAAAACGCTTGTCTTTTTCTGAAAGCAAAAATCGCTGTATGGTTATGGCTATGTACCCTGCTGTCATGACCAAAGTCGGAGCTAGCACGGGAATGTAATACAGTTTTAACGAAAACATCGAAAAACTGATAAGCGGAAAAATAATGCATCCGCCTATGCCTATGAGGCTTTGCATAAAAGCCTTCGCTTTACGGCTTGCAAATATTATTATGATAAGCAAGATCGCCGACACTGCAAATCCGTAGCCCCAGCTAAGCGGTGTGATCATCTGGCCGGTCATTATCGTATTGAATATGTTTGCGTGCGTGCCTACGTTCGGAAACAGCCGCTCGAACGGCGTAACGCCGAGATCCGTAGTGCCCGAAGCCGAATTTCCTATGAGACAAAAAGATCCGTTGTATTTTTCTTTTTTAAGTTTGAACGTAAGCTGATATTCGTCGTAATCGGTTTTTAAAACTTCAAAAGTGTTTTTAAACCAGTCTATGTTTTGATCGATCGCTTCGCTTGTTTTTTCAGTCCGGTAGCTTTCAAGAAAGTCGATTATCTGTTTTTCATATGAGCCGTCGAATAACTGTCCGCATTCTTCAAAGAAAATGCTGCGTCCTTCAAAAAGCTGTTCAATTCTCGGATCGGCTAAAGAATCTTCGGCGGTAAGTTCTTTCCCGGAAGCGTCTGCGGTTTCGTTAAAGATTTCAGCCTTTAGATGTTCAAGTTCCGAATATGTCTGTAAAAGATATTTTGCGCCGTCGTAATAGTCCAAGTATTTTCCGTTTTCATAGCGAAGAGGGGAATCCAGAAGGGTGCGGAGGTTGTTCGTAAAGCTTTTTTCCAAGTCGTCAAGGTATTTTAAAAAATATACAGGTTCGCCTTTAAAATATACCAGCTCGCCTGTGTGGCCGTCTCTTTCGTTAAAAAGCTGCTTTACCCAGTTTATGAGCATGCGGCCGTGTTTGTCCAAGGGAATCTTTATGTCGCGCCGTTTTGTTTCGCCGGGAAAAAGAGCATTTTTTATTATGAGATGCCTTTTTGTGCGCACAAGGCTCTGAGTGTCGAGCATGTTGAGCATAGGAGCGAATAGAAGCTGGGCGATGTATTTGCCGTCTCTTTCCTGCAACAATTCCACCCGCCGTCTCGAACCGTCGGAGTCTACGACGACGTTAGTAAAACCTGCTCCGCGGGCGTTTTTAAGAAATTCATACAGAGCGGGTGAAAACCCCGCTTTTTGATCGTCTTCCTTTTCCTGATATTTATTTCCCGCGGCTATAAGCCCGGCGGGATCCGTAACGTCCGAAAGCAAAAAACGCTCTTTTGCAAAATCTTTGAGCTTTTCATCCACCTGGATGAGAACTTCGCGCGCGTTGATCGTAAGCCACGTATTGCCGAAAAATCGGATCGCCTTGGAAAAATAATCGTCGTTGTCACGGAAAACGCCCTCCGTGACCGACCTTTCAAGCGTTTCAAGTTGGGGATCTATGTATTCGTTTACGAGCATGTCCGTCATATCGGGGAGTTCCTTTAATGAAATTTTCCCCTTAGAAACGGAATCGGACAGTTCGTATATGAGCGACAAAAGCTCTTTTCGGTTTTCGGAAAAATTTTCAGGTATAGTCGTAGTTATGGAAGGATTTATTCCCATCTGAGACGGAGAAAGATATTCGATATCGAACGTTGCGCTGTAAGCTCCGAGTTCCCTCATCCTTATAAGCGCGTCTGCAAGAACGTCGCGTGTCCACGGCCATGCGCCCATCTGTTCAAGCGATTCGTCGTCAATGTTTACAAGCATCATCTTGTCTTGCATTTGCGGCGCGGGCTTGAATTTAAGCATAACGTCGTAAAGTCTGTATTCGATCTTTTCAAATACGTTGATAAGGGTCAAAAAGCCTATTACTATTATTGTACAAAGTGCAACGATGATATCAGGCGATTTAAAATTCGAACTATTCTTGCGTTTACTCATATTCTTTACTATAATATATAATGGTGTAAACTGAAAGAGGTGTTGTCATTTTAAATTAAACAAATTAGTATGGAGTGCGATGATTATGAAAAGGATTATGCTGTTTTTTACGGTTCTTTTTTGCGGCGCATATTTTACCCTTTTTGCACAGTCTGCCGAAAAAATGACGGAAACGATCTCTGCAAAAGAAATTACTTTTGCACAGGCCGCTTATTTTGCAGCTTCATGGCGTGGGCTTATAAACGACGACGCGTCCGGCGAAGATGCTCTGTCGCAGCTTGAAAAGGAAGGAATTTGGTCTGTGACCGCGGCTCCTGACGACACTGTCGATTTGAAACGGTTTTCGGCTCTTTGTCTTAAAGCGTGGAACATAAAAGGCGGCCTGTTGTACTCTCTTACTCATTCCGACCGCTACGCATTCCGTGAATTACAGGCCAGAAAACTGCTTTCCAGAACGGACGATCCTGAAAAAAAAGTTTCCGGCCGCGAAGCTCTTAGAATTTTTATGCGCTGCTCCGAAATAGCGGAAAGTGAGGGGTCGCTATGAAAAAAAGAATTTTTACCGCCGCTTTGTTTGCACTCTTGGCAGGAAGCGTGTTTTCAATTGATTACGGGGCTATCGTTTCCGATGAAGTAAAGTCGACTTTCACGGAAGATAAAAAATTTAAAGACGGTCTTAAAAACGATTTCAATACTTCCGCGTGGCTTAGGATCCCGTTGTCGGAAGACGGCCTCAATTATTTTATCGCGGAAGGTTACTACAATTATAGGTGGATCAATTCTACCGACAAGACGGACGACGTTCTGGATCTGTCGCTGTTTAAAGCCGAATTTGTAAAAGAATTTCCCGACAAGCTTTTCGGAATTTTTAAATCCGGGGTTTTTGATTTCGGGCGATTTGCGATTTCAGATGCGTCGGCTACGGTGTTTTCTCAGGCGGCTGACGGCGTAATGGCAAATTTAAAAACGCAGGCTGCGGAAGTTACCTTTTACGGCGGATATACGGGGCTTTTAAATGCCAAGTCCACCTTGTACAATATGCAGTCCTCCGACGGGATCGATAAAAAAGATTTTTATGTTCGCGAAGATCCTTATGCGATCCTTGAAACCGCCGTCACGCTCCCGAATATTTTTAAGTCGCAAACGCTGGGTTTTGAATTTTTAGGCGCGTTCGATATGGAAAATTCTTATAACCGTATGTATTTTACGGCGGTTTCAAACGGTCCGGTAAAAGGCAAGGTTTTTTATATTCTTTCATCGACATTCGGAGTGAGCCGCCTCGATTCGGATAATGATTGGGAAACGTCCAATCTGTCAAAGTTTTCTCTAATGATGTATCCCGGATTTTATTCGTCGTCGGTCAGTTTGAACGGAACTTTTGCTTCAGGCGACAAGGGATCTTTGGGGGGCTTTAGGACTTTTACACCGGCTACCGCTTCCGTCGCCGGACACACATGGGAAGATCTTTTAAAAATAGGGCCTATGGTTACGGTTAAACCGCTGGATGCTCTGCTTGTAACGGGCTCTCTGGATTCGTTTTTTATCGCGACAAAGAGCGCCGATTATGACGGCACCCAGTGGAAATTTACGGTTTTATGGCAGGCTCTAAGCGATTTACAGTTTTCAGGTTCCGCAGCGCAATATATTCCGGAATCGGGAAATTCTACGTTTGAATTTACGTTTAAGACGGCATTGTCGTTCTAATGCCAGGAGGAAAATATGTTAAAAGCGAATTTTAATGCGGTTTTTGCCGTGGTTTTGGGAATATTTTTTGCGGGAACAGCCTTTGCGGCGGATACTAAAGCAGTTCCGGCCGCCGGCAAGAATACGGAAGGAAAAGTTATTTCCGCAACCGGCAAAGTTCAGGTAAAAGACGGCGCTGCTTGGAAATCTCTGGCGGCCGGAGATTCCATCAAAAAAGGCGACGTCATTTCTACGGGATTTAAATCCGAAGCGAATATAAAATTCGGAAATTCCGTTTTTGTAGTGGAGCCTCTTTCCCGCATAACTATCGAACAGCTTGCGGAAAAAGACGGAAACGAAGCTTCGCAGATGTTCCTTGATACGGGAAGCGTCAGAGCGAACGTTAGGGCGGCTGAAAACAAGCGCGTGGGCTTTTCGGTGCGCAGTCCCGTTGCGACGGCTTCCGTCCGCGGTACAGAAGGAAGAGTCGTTTCCGACGGAACGGTTTACAGCACCAGAAGCACTTGGGCTGTATGGCCGACGCCCCCTTCGCAGCAGCAGAGTTCCGTAGTTGCGGACGCTCCTGAAGCAGAAGGCGGCGGCGACGTTATGAGTTCCGTGAGCACGGCTCCGTCGGACGGCGTAAAGGCCGTAGCCGTAGGTGAAGGAACCAGCGCCGAAGTTTCTTCTACGGGAACTGTCACTCCTCCGTCTCAGGTCGCCGCCGCCGCCGCCGTTTCGGTGGGCGGGTCTACAACGTCCGCATCGTCCGGAGAAGCGAAGGCTACAACTTCTTCCGCCGGTTCTTCGGTAGGCGCCGCTTTGGCTTCTTCGCCCGCCGCTCCAATCAAGGGCGACTTAAACATTATTGTCTCTATTAGGGAATAATATTCCGTTCTCGATTGATAGACGTTTTATGTGACGGGATGCAGCGCGCTTTAAGGATAAAGCGCGCTATGTTTTTGGGTATGCGCGAGCGATGCCCCAGGCGTGCGCCGTGAACCGTTTTGCCCGCCGTATATTGATTTGCACCACCGTGTTTTAACGTGTTTTTGAGGCAATTTATGATAGCGCGGTTTAAGCCTTGACATAAGAGAGCGTCTTTTGTATATTTTTCAGACAACCCAAATAGTTTGCCCTTGTAGCTCAGTCGGTAGAGCGTAACCATGGTAAGGTTAAGGTCTGCGGTTCGATTCCGCACGGGGGCTGAGCGCAAGATCAATTTTTTTTAGGAGAAGCTTATGGCTAGCAAAAAGAAAGGTGCAGTAGAGATCATAGGATTGCAATGCACCGATTGCAAACGGATCAACTATACAACAACAAAAAACCGTAAAAACTTGCAGGGCAAACTTGAATTGATGAAATACTGTCCTTCTACGCGTAAACACACCTTGCACAAAGAAGTTAAAATACGATAGAGATTGAATTTGTTCGCCCGTCGGAAATTTTCCAAAAGGCGGATTATATATCCTAGGTCAGTAGTTCAGTTGGTAGAGCATCGGTCTCCAAAACCGAGTGTCGAGGGTTCGAGTCCTTCCTGGCCTGTTATTTTTTTTATTTTTGAGGAAAAATATGGCAGCAAAGGTAGGCGGTTTTTTACGTGAATGCGTCGCAGAGCTTAAAAAAGTTGTGTGGCCCAGCCGTGATGATGTTACCGCTTCTGTAAAAGTTGTGATCATCTCTACGATTATTATTGCAGTATTATTGGGCGTGCTTGATGCCGGGTTTTCGGCTGCATTCCGCGCAGTGATGAGATAGGGGTATTAATGTCTAAACAATGGTATATACTTCATACGTATACCGGCTATGAGGGAAAAATAGAACGCACGCTCAGGTCTATGCTCGAAGCAAAAGAGATAGATCCCGCGGTCCTTACAAATGTAAAAGTTCCCGTTGAAGAGATCGTCGAAATAAAAGACGGTAAAAAACGTTCCCGCAGCAATAAATTTTTACCCGGCTACATAATGCTGGAAATGGATTTGCCCGATCTCGGCTGGAAAAACATATGTTCCAAAATCCGCCGCGTTCAGGGAGTGACCGGCTTTGTCGGGACGCCCCCCGATGTGCGCCCCAGGCCTATTTCAGGGGATGAGGCAAAAAATCTGCTTCAAAAGGCCGGTGAAATCAAAGGCGAAAAACCCGTTCATGTTAAACAGAGTTTTGCCGTGGGCGACCAAGTGAAAATTACGGACGGCCCTTTTGCAACCTTTACCGGCACGATCGAAGAAGTAAATTCCGAAAAAGACCGTCTTCGCGTCATGGTGCAGATTTTCGGGCGCGCTACGCCGGTTGAAGTGAGCCTTTTGCAGGCGGAAAAAGTTTGATTTGAAAATTGAAGAACGGAATGAAATTCCGTTTTCCGAATTTTGGGAGAAACACAAGTCCGTCGGACATAGGTGTTTCGCTAGAGTGAAGGACGGATCCCGTTAGGGATCTTAAATTCATTCATACCAATTTAAGGAGTTATATATGGCTGTAAAAAAGGTGACGGCTGTCATTAAACTGCAGTGTCCTGCAGGTTCTGCGACGCCCGCTCCGCCGATCGGTCCCGCTTTGGGCCCTCACGGTGTGAATGCGCCTAAATTCGTACAGGAATTTAATGACAGAACCAAGTCCATGGAAAAAGGGCTTGTGATTCCCGTCGTTATCACCGTCTATCAAGACAAGTCTTTTACGTTTATTTTGAAAACTCCGCCGGCGGCGGTTTTGATCAAAAGAGCGTTAAAGCTGGAAAAGGCTTCAGGTAATCCCCTTCGCGACAAAGTTGGAACTCTTTCTAAAAAAGATCTTGAAGAGATCGCAAAAACAAAGATGCCCGACATCAATGCGAACGATATCGAAGCGGCAAAAAAAATTATCGCCGGTACTGCCCGCAGTATGGGTGTAGAGGTGGAGCACTGATATGAAACACGGAAAAAAATATCGCGCGTCACTTACAAAGCACGATCTTACAAAAAAATATCCGGTTTCCGATGCTTGTAAGATAGTCGGCGAGTTGAGATACGCAAAATTTGATGAAACGGTAGAGGCGCACGTTTCGCTTCGCTTGGGCAAAGGTCAGACAGTTCGGGATACGCTGGTTTTCCCCAATCAGTTTAAAGCCGAAAAAAAGGTTCTTGTGTTCTGTAAAGAAGACCGCGCCAAAGAAGCTTTGGACGCAGGAGCGGCCTACGCCGGAGCTCAGGAATATATCGATAAGGTTAAGGACGGCTGGCTCGATTTTGACGTTGCCGTAGCTACTCCCGACATGATGAAAGATGTGGGACGCTTGGGTATGGTTCTCGGACGCAAGGGGCTTATGCCTAATCCCAAGACGGGAACGGTAACGAACGACATCGTTCAAGCGATCGGCGAACTTAAAAAAGGCCGCACCGAATACCGTGCCGACAAGGGCGGCGTAGTTCACATTGCCGTAGGTAAGAGTTCTATGGACACGGCTAAGCTTGCGGAAAACATCACGGCGCTTTTAGGCGAAATCTGGCGCAAAAAGCCTTCTGACGCAAAGGCCGGTTTTATTCAGAGCGTTTCCGTAAGTTCGACTATGAGCCCCGGTGTATGGGTCGACTATAAGGAAGGAGAGTGATTATGGCTATGAGGGCAAAGAAAGTTCAGCCTGCAAAGACTGAGGCGATCGAGTCTGCAAAAAAGACGTTTGAAGGCTATAATGATTTTATTTTTACGGATTATCGCGGTCTTACGGTTGAACAGATTTCAGCGTTGCGCGGTAAGCTCCGTGAAAAAGATTCTCAGTTCAAAGTCGTAAAAAATAATTTTGCAAAGATTGCATTTGACAGTCTTAAAATTGAAAATGTTTCGGAATTCCTCAAAGGGCCTACGGCTATCGCCATGGCTAAAGAGGATTCAAACGATATCGCGAAAGTTTTGTTTGATTTTGCCAAAGAAGTGCCGGCCTTGAGCGTTAAGGCGGGGTATATCGGAAAAGAAATCTACGATGTGGCTAAAATGGAAGCCTATTCGAAGATTCCGGGCAAAAAAGAACTCATCGCAATGCTTATGTCTGCAATCAACGGGCCTGCGCGTAAATTGGCCGCCACATTGAAGGCGTATGCAGAAAAAAAAGAAAAGGACGGGGGAGCGGCTGTTGAAGCTGCAAAAAGCGGTGCGCCTGAAGAGACTGCCGGTGCGGCTCCTTCCGAGGCGGCGGCTTCCAAGGCCGAGCCTGCAGAAAATGCGGCTCCTGCGGCCGAAGCTCCCAAAGCAGAAGGCGCAGCTCCTGCAGCGGAAACAGCCGCGACCTAAGGGTTTTCGCCTGGCTGTGGAGGCGGCTCTAAGGGGCGACCTTTCAGCTTCTGTTTTTGTTTTTAAGCGCGGTCAGGCTTCATCGCTGTCGACTGTCCGTGCTGTGGGGTGTTGTAAAACTTTTGTAAAAAGCTTTAGCGCCCTTTATAAAATGCCGCAGCACGGCGATTTGAGTGCCTTAAAGCGGCGAGAAAATGCTTAAGCGGGGTAAAATATGCCTCGCGGCGGCTAAAAATTTTTATTTTTGGAGAAGACAATATGGCAGCATTAACAAACGATCAAATTCTTGACGCGATCGCAAACATGACGGTTTTGGAAGCTTCGGAGCTTGTAAAGGCTATGGAAGAGAAATTCGGCGTAACGGCGGCGGTTGCCGTTGCTGCGGCTCCTGCAGGCGGCGCGGCTGCTGCAGGCGGCGGAGAAGAGCAGACTGAGTTCACCGTAACTCTCGATTCTTTTGACGCTGCAAAGAAAATCCCCGTCATCAAGATTGTGCGTGAAATTACGGGGCTCGGACTTGGAGAAGCAAAGGCGCTCGTTGAAGGCGCTCCGAAGACCGTTAAGGAAGGCGTAAGCAAAGCCGACGCCGACGAGATGATCAAAAAGATCACCGAAGCCGGAGGCAAGGCAAGCAAAAAATAAGCGGAATGATTACCGTCTTATAAAAATCGTGCTTGAATTCGGCTCCTGCAGGGGCGTAAGAGTCTTAAAGCTTCCTTGCGAGCCGTTTAAAAGCCGGTCAGGTTCTTGTCGTTTGCGGTCTTTCCCGTTTGCGGCGAAACTTGACTGATTTTCGGGCTGCTCCTTGAAAATTTTCAGGGCAGCCCCGATTTGTCTATTATAAAATATTTGTGCAATGATTTTGTGCTGTGAAGGAGTTTCTTTCATGTAGCAAAATAAGATTGCAATGTTTTTTTTAGCGAGGTTTTTGATGTTCGCAAAAAGCCGGACGATCAACCGTCAGTACATTGGAAAAAACATCCAAAAATTTATGGATGTTCCCAACCTAATAGACATTCAGTTGTCATCTTATGAGAGTTTCCTGCAGAAAAATAAAGTTGAAAAAAAAGAGCCGCTTGACGAACAGGGGCTGCAGGAAGTTTTTTCATCTACCTTTCCTATTGAAAGCCCTAACGGGGACATGGCTCTCGAATATGAATTTTACGATCTTGATATGCAGAACATCAAATTTTCGGAATTTGAATGCAAGCAAAAGGGTCTGACATACGCGGTTCCTTTAAAAGCCAGGATAAATTTAAATTTTTTGCAGACCGGCGCGATTTTGCAAAAAGATATATACATGGGCGACATTCCGCTCATGACTGACCGCGGAACGTTTATCATAAACGGCGCCGAGCGTGTAGTAGTTTCTCAAATTCACCGCTCTCCCGGCGTTATATTCAGCCACGATAAAGGCGTTTACGGCAGCCGCATTATTCCCTACCGCGGTTCATGGCTTGAATTTGAAATAGACCAAAAAAAAGAACTGATTTTTGCTAAGATCGACCGCAAAAAGAAAATTCTCGGAACGATTTTTTTGCGGGCTTTAGGTTACAATACCCGCGAAGAGATCATTCGTTGTTTTTACGAAGTGGAAAATGTCAAAATTAAAGACACCCGTGAAGACAGAGACGCTCTTGTAGATAAGGTTCTGGCCGAGCCTGTAGTAGTAAAAGACAAGGATTCGGGCGAAGAAAAAAAACTTTACCGAGCGGGCGTTCGCCTTTATCTTCATGACATAGACGAGCTTATTGCTCACGGAGTTAAGTCTATTTCGGTAATTAAATTTGATACCAGAAAAAATCCCGGCGATAAAAACAATAAAGAAAAAAATCTGTCGCTCAATTCCCAGATAATCATAAACTGTTTTGAACGCGAAGACATACGTTTTGCCAAAGAAGGTTCCGAAAACGAAGAGCCTACCAAGGAAGACGCGCTTTCGGCCGTTTATTCGGTTCTTATGCCGAGCGAGCCTATTACCGTTGACGCCGCGGAAAAAGATTTGAATTCCATGTTCTTTTCTTTGCGCCGTTACGACTTGGGGCGCGTAGGCCGCTATAAACTGAATAAGAAATTCGATTACAAGGAAAACGTTGAAGAACATACGCTCGTTAAACAAGACATCGTTGCGACGATGAAATTTCTTTTGAACGTCTACATAGGTGAAGAGCAGATCGACGACATAGACCATTTGGGAAACCGCCGTATCCGTTCCGTAGGCGAGCTTATGACAAATCAGCTCAAGACCGCATTCAGCCGCATGGAACGCATAGCGAAGGAGCGCATGAGCCTTAAAGAAACCGAAACCATGAAGCCGCAGGATCTTATTTCCATTAAACCGATCGTTGCGTCCATTAAAGAATTCTTCGGTTCGAGCCAGTTGTCGCAGTTTATGGATCAGGTAAATCCTCTTGCGGAACTTACGCATAAAAGGCGTTTAAATGCTTTAGGGCCGGGAGGACTTTCACGAGATCGTGCCGGCTTTGAAGTTCGCGACGTACACTATTCGCATTACGGGCGTATGTGCCCTATAGAAACTCCCGAAGGCCCGAATATCGGTCTGATTGTTTCGCTGGCTATTTATACTCACATAAACGAATACGGATTCCTTGAAGCTCCGTACCGGAAGATAGAAAACGGAAAGGCTACTAAGGACTATGAATATCTGTCGGCTATGGACGAAGACAAGTATTACATAGGACAGGTCAGCGAAAGTCTTAAGGCTGACGGATCCTTCAGCACGGAACTTATTTCCTGCCGGCACCGCGGCAACTACACTCAGCGCTCGCCGCGAGACGTTCAGTACATGGACGTTTCTCCGCGCCAGGTCATTTCCGTTTCGGCCGCGCTCATTCCGTTCCTTGAGCACGACGATGCAAACCGCGCCTTGATGGGCTGTAACATGCAGCGTCAGGCCGTTCCTCTTTTGTTCCCCGAACCTCCGTACGTCGGAACGGGCATGGAACAAAAATGCGCCTACGATTCCGGAGTTCTTGTAACCGCAAAGAGAGCGGGAGAAGTCGTGTGGGTTTCAAGCGACTGCATTAAAGTCAAACCCGACGGCAAAGCTGAAAACGAACTTGACGAATACACTCTTTTAAAATATCAGCGTACTAATCAGGATACGTGCAATCATCAAAGACCGACGGTTGACGTAGGTGAAAAAGTAAAAGCCGGAGACATTCTTGCCGACGGGCCTGCAACCTTTAACGGCGAGCTCGCCTTGGGACGGAACCTTTTGGTCGGGTTTGTGCCGTGGAACGGTTATAATTACGAAGACGCGGTTCTGATTTCTCAGCGTGTCGTAAAAGAAGACATGTACACTTCCATTCACATAAAGGAATTTTCGACTGAGATACGAGAGACAAAGCTCGGGCCTGAAAAAATCATCCGCGACATTCCGAATACGGCTGAAAAAACGCTCGACAACTTGGACAGCGAAGGTATTATCCGTGTGGGAGCGAAAGTCCGCTCGGGAGATATTCTCGTAGGAAAGGTAACTCCTAAAAGCGAAACGGAGACTACTCCCGAATTCAAATTGCTCAATTCTATTTTCGGCGAAAAGGCAAAAGAAGTTCGCGATTCGTCGCTCCGCGTTCCCCACGGTGTGGAAGGGGTCGTCATAGACGTTCAGCGTTTGCGCCGTACCGAAGGGGATGATTTAAGTCCCGGCGTTGATGAAGTTGTAAAAGTTCTTATCGCGAACAAGCGCAAACTCCGCGAAGGCGATAAGATGGCCGGCCGACACGGAAACAAGGGCGTCGTTTCAAGAATACTTCCGGTTGAAGATATGCCGTATTTGGAAGACGGAACTCCTCTTGACGTGTGCTTGAATCCTCTCGGCGTTCCTTCCCGTATGAACATAGGCCAGATTATGGAATCGGAACTCGGCATTGCCGGAAAGTATTTGAATCAGTTCTACGAATTGCCGGTGTTTCAGTCGCCGTCGCAGGAAATGATTGCGAAAAAACTTGAAGAAGCGGGGCTTTCAAAGGATTGTAAACAAATCGTTCGCGACGGGCGCACGGGAGAACCGTTTGTAAATCCTATTTTTGTAGGCGTCATATATTATCTTAAACTGCACCACCTTGTAGACGACAAGATGCATGCGCGTTCTACCGGACCGTATTCTCTTGTTACGCAACAGCCTCTCGGCGGAAAAGCACAGTTCGGCGGACAGCGCCTTGGTGAAATGGAAGTATGGGCTCTTGAAGCTTACGGCGCCGCAAACACTTTGCAGGAAATGATGACTATCAAATCCGACGACATGAACGGACGATCGAAAATTTACGAGTCGATCGTAAAGGGCGACCCGTCCACTCCTGCCGGCGTTCCGGAATCTTTTAATGTTTTAGTTCAGGAAATGCGCGGCTTGGCGCTGGATTTCACTATTTACGACGCCAAAGGTAAACAGATCGCTCTTACGGAGCGGGATCAGGAGCTGATCGACAAAGCGGCTTCCGGTTTTGACAAGGAGACTACCAATGCGTGATATTCAAGATTTTGCGAGCCTTAAGATAAAGCTTGCTTCACCCGATACGATTCGTGCATGGTCCTACGGTGAAGTTAAAAAACCCGAGACTATAAATTACCGCACGCTCCGCCCTGAAAAAGACGGCCTTTTCTGTGAGCGCATCTTCGGTACTACAAAGGAATGGGAATGCTATTGCGGAAAATTTAAATCTATTCGCTATAAGGGCGTCATTTGCGACCGTTGCGGCGTTGAAGTTACTCATTTTAAAGTAAGGCGCGAACGCACGGGGCATATAGAACTTGCCGCGCCCGTGAGCCACATATGGTATTATCGTTCGGTTCCAAGCAGAATGGGATTGCTTCTTGACCTGCAGGTTGCGGCATTGCGGTCGGTTTTGTATTACGAAAAGTACATAGTAATCGATCCGGGCGACACGGATCTTAAAAAACGGCAGCTTTTAACCGAAGAAGAATACATCGAAGCGCAGGAGCGTTACGGACAGGCGTTTACGGCCGGAATGGGAGCGGAAGCGATCAAAACCTTGTTGGAAGGGCTTGATCTTGACGCCCTTGCCGCGGAACTCCGCGCAAAGATGATCGAAAAAGGCGCAAAAAGCGACAAGCGTCTTTTAAAACGCATTGAAATAGTCGAAAGTTTCCGCACTTCGGACAACAAGGCTTCGTGGATGATTCTTGACGTTATTCCCGTAATTCCGCCGGAACTTCGCCCTATGGTACAGCTTGACGGCGGACGTTTTGCAACTTCCGACTTAAACGACTTGTACCGCCGAGTGATAAACCGCAACAATCGACTTAAAAGGCTTCAGCAGCTTTCCGCACCGGACATCATCATACGCAACGAAAAGCGAATGTTGCAGGAAGCTGTGGACGCTCTGTTCGACAACAGCAAGAGAAAGCGCGTCGTAAAAGGCGCTTCAAACCGTCCGCTGAAATCCATAAGCGACATGCTGAAGGGTAAACAGGGACGGTTCCGCCAGAATTTGCTCGGAAAACGCGTCGACTATTCCGGCCGCTCCGTTATCGTCGTAGGTCCCGAATTGAAACTTTGGCAGTGCGGCCTTCCTACAAAGATGGCTTTGGAATTGTTTAAACCTTTTATAATGAAAAAGCTTGTGGACAAGGACGTCGTTTTCAATATCAAAAAGGCTAAGATGCTCGTAGAACAGGAATCGCCCGAAGTTTATGCCATTCTTGACGAAGTTGTCCGCGAACATCCGGTTATGCTTAACCGCGCTCCCACTCTTCACAGGCTGGGCATACAGGCTTTTGAGCCCGTCCTTGTAGAAGGAAAGGCGATAAAGCTGCATCCTCTGGCGTGTAAGGCATTTAACGCGGACTTTGACGGCGACCAAATGGCCATCCACGTGCCGCTTACTCAAGCTGCGCAGATGGAATGCTGGACGCTCATGCTTTCCGCAAGAAACCTGCTTGATCCTGCAAACGGCAACACTATAGTTTATCCGTCGCAGGACATGGTTTTGGGCATTTACTATATGACCTCAATAAAAACTTCCGGCAAGGGAAGCGGCAAAAGGTTTTCGTCGGCAGATGAAGTAAGACTTGCCGCCGAAGGCGGAAGCATTGAGTGGCAGTCGCTGATAAAGGTTCCCGTAGAAAAACGCCCTTATAACGGCAAGGTTATAGAAACTTCGGCCGGACGGCTTGCGTTTAACGAAGCGATGCCTGATGAGGTAGAATACGTCAACGAGCAGATGGACGACAAAAAGCTCAGAAAGATGATCGAAAAAGTCTATCATATCAACGGACCTTGGCTTACCATTCAAATGCTCGATGCGATTAAGTCCGTCGGGTACAGGAATGCGATGTTCTACGGCGCCACTCTCTCGATGGACGATATTATCATTCCTAAAGAAAAGAAAGATATGATGGACAAGGCCAACAGGGAAGTAGAAGAGATCGTAGGCCAGTATTCAAGCGGTCTTATTTCGGACAAGGAAAGATACAACAAGGTTACAGATATTTGGCAGCGCACCAACGAATCTTTGACAAAGGTCATGATGGAAAACCTTGCCAAAGACAAGGACGGTTTTAACACTATCTACATGATGGCAAAATCGGGCGCGCGCGGTTCCCCCAAGCAAATTTCTCAGCTCGCGGCTATGCGCGGCCTTATGGCTAAGCCTAACGGCGAAATCATCGAGCTTCCCATACGTTCCAATTTCTACGAAGGTTTGTCGGTTATCGAGTTCTTTATTTCCACTAACGGCGCCAGAAAAGGTTTGTCCGACACCGCTCTGAAAACGGCGGACGCCGGCTACATGACCCGCCGCTTGGTAGACGTTGCTCAGGATGTAGTCATAAACGAGGACGACTGCGGAACCATAAACGGCATTGATTATGCGGCCATAAAGAACGGCGACGAAATCGTTGAAACCCTTTCTTCGCGCATTGTGGGGCACTATACTATTGAACGCGTAGTTCATCCCATTACCGGAGAGCTTTTATGCGACGTCAACGAGTACATCGACGACGATCTGGCAAAAAAGATCGAAGAAGCCGGCGTTGAAAAAGTTAAGCTCCGCACCGTGTTGACCTGCGAAGCCCAGCACGGGCTTTGCGTAAAGTGCTACGGTAAAAACCTTGCGCGCAACAAGATCGTTGAAATCGGTGAGGCCGTCGGTATAATCGCCGCTCAGTCCATCGGTCAGCCGGGAACCCAGCTTACCATGCGCACCTTCCACGTAGGAGGCACCGCGTCCAAAGTTACCGAAGACAATCGTATTTCTCTTAAATACGACGCTCTCATAGGAGCGGTGGAAGGTTCCCGCGTAGACACGAAAGACGGAAACTGGCTGTTCACGCGCAAAGGATATATGGAAACCACGCATCTTTTAGCGCATTACGATATGGAAAAGGGCGATAAACTTCTCGTTTCCGATGGGAATCTCATCATGAAGGATACGGCGATAATCAATCGTAAAGGCAAAGATGTAACCGCTTCGGAGACGGGACGCATAATAATCGTAGGCGACACTCTTTACATAGGCGTCGCAAATTCAATAAGGGTGGAAATCGGCAACGGTTCGACTATCTATGTCAAACCGGGCGACGTAGTTAAAGCCAACGCGGTTATAGGCGAATTTGACGCTTTCAGCGAGCCGATTATCGCCGAGTATTCGGGTTACGTTCACTTTGAAGACGTTATCATTGGTTCGACTTTGGAAGAAAAGATCGACGCAAAAACCGGTTCGGTCGAGCGGCGCATAAGCGATCTGCACTTGGACGTAAAACAGCCGCGCATCCTTATCACGGACGAAGCCGGAAACGAAATGGGAAGCTATCACCTTCCTTCGGGAGCGATTCTTCAAGTGGAAGATAAGCAGAAGGTTGAAGCCGGTGTAACGCTTGCAAAGCTTGCCAAAGAAGTTGCCAAAACTAACGACATTACCGGCGGTCTTCCGCGCGTTTCGGAGCTGTTTGAAGCGCGAAAACCCAAAGAACCTGCCGTCCTTTCGAAGATTTCAGGAATCGTGAAATTCGGCGGCGTTACAAAGGGAAAGCGCCTTGTCATAGTGGAAGACGTTTACGGCAGAAAATTCGACCATCTGGTTCCCATGACAAAGCGCATGCTTGTCCGCGACGGCGATCACGTCGTTGCGGGAGAATCTTTGTGCGACGGCTCTCCGAGTCCGCATGACATACTTGCGATTCTGGGTGAAAACGCGCTCCAAAACTACCTTATGGACGAAATCCAGCAGGTTTATCGCGCGCAGGGCGTAGACATAAACGATAAGCACATAGGTATTATCGTCCGTCAGATGCTCAGAAAGGTGGAAGTTATGGCCGTAGGCGATACGCACTTTATCTTCGGCAAGCAGGTGGACAAATATAAATTCCATGATGAAAACCGCCGCGTAGTTGCCGAAGGCGGACAGCCTGCGATCGCTCAGCCGATGTTCCAGGGAATAACCAAGGCTTCGCTGAACGTGGATTCCTTTATATCCGCAGCCTCTTTCCAGGAAACGACGCGCGTTCTTACCAATGCGGCAATTTCCGGGGCTACCGACGGTCTGCACGGCATAAAAGAAAATGTGGCCATCGGGCACATGATACCTGCCGGAACCGGCATAAGGAATTACAAAAATGTAAGGCTTTTTGACGAGTCCGACAAAGATCTTGACGTGCAAATGGAAGAAATTGTCGAGCGGCGCAGGGAAGAAAAGGCTCTTGCGGAACAGCTTGAAGAATCCGCCGGCGCAATGATGGCCGACGACGCGGACTGATAGATTGGATTTCGGGTTTTATTAAACTCGAAATTTTCCAACCCTTTAGTATGTAAACTGAATGGCGAGTTTTGAAAACGAGGTGCGGAGGCGAGGTTCCGGCCGCGTGACGCTTCGAGCGTTATGCTTAGAGAATTTTGCTCTAAAAGCTCGACCGCGGCATACACAGCGAGTTTGCGATGCAAACTCGTAAGTGAGCGTAGCGAACGGACTTCTCGCTGAAAGCATATTATAACTCGTCGAAACTTCGAAGAAATCGCTGAAGGTGAGTTTTTCGAGATGTCCTTAAGTATTTGCGGAACCTGCCTTTCAAAAGGCTTGACTTACGTTTCGTGAATTTTGTAATATATAAAACCTGAATTTTAACCGACTGCGCCGTTTCGGCGGTCTAAGTTAAAAGCGCCGCGCTTATTTGCGGTGTCTTTCAAACTAAGGTTTGAAATTTTGCCCGGAGTGCTGACCGGCAACAATTATAGAGGAGAATAGGCCGATGCCTACAATTAATCAATTAATTCGTCAAGGACGTAGAACTGCTGCAAACAGAACCAAATCTCCCGCGCTTGAGTCCTGTCCGCAAAAACGCGGCGTATGCACCCGTGTTATGACAGTCACGCCCAAAAAACCGAATTCGGCTCTCCGCAAGGTAGCCCGCGTTCGTTTGTGCAATGGAATAGAAGTTACTGCATATATTCCGGGAATCGGACATAATTTGCAGGAACACTCTGTGGTTTTAATCCGCGGCGGCCGTGTAAAGGATCTGCCGGGCGTTCGTTATCATATCATCCGCGGTGCGAAAGACGCTTTGGGCGTTGAAGATCGCAAGCGCGGCCGTTCGAAATACGGCGCAAAAAAGCCTAAGGCATAAAGGAGTGTAAAGATGGGAAGACATAAAAAAACTATCGACCGTCCGATATTGCCGGATGCAAAATACAACAGCGTAGTTATTTCTAAATTTATAACCCGTATGATGTTGGACGGAAAAAAAGCGTCGTGTACCAGAATCGTGTACGAAGCCTTGGATAAGCTGAAAGCAAAGACCGAAGCGGAGCCTTTGGAAGTATTTTTAAAGGCGATCGACAACGTAAAACCAGTCGTAGAAGTAAAGTCGCGCCGCGTCGGGGGCGCTACATATCAGGTTCCCGTAGAAATCCGTGATTCCAGACGTGAAGCCTTGGCTATGCGTTGGGTGATCACGGCCGCCCGTTCAAGAAGCGGACACGGAATGGCCGACACGTTAGCTCTTGAATTGTTTGACGCTTTTAACAACACCGGCACTGCGTTTAAGAAAAAAGAAGACACTCATAAAATGGCTGAGGCTAACAAGGCCTTTGCCCATTACAGATGGTAGTTTTCGGCGATTAGGACTAAAAGTTCGTCGCTTGAAAATTCAGTTATTTTTGTAATACGGCACCTTTGAGAATTTTAAAATTGACTCTTAAAGGTGCTTTTTTTTGATATTTTTTAACTTTGCTATTGCAATTTAATTATAAAAAGTGTATAAATAATTTCACTGCAAATTTCATTTTATGACATTGCAGCAGGGTTCTTTGAGAGTCAGGCGGGTGTTAAGCCCGGTGCAGCCGTAAAGTTAATTGTTTTTTCAATTTTCAGGTTTGTACGACCCTTTAATGTGCTGATTCCGCCGTCGGCGGGATCCGTAAAGATGATTGATGACATTAAGGGTTTCTGACAGGTCCGTAATATGTGGACGTCAGGCTCATGGATGCCAGACCAGTCGTCAGGCGGTTAAGTTTGATGGTGATAGGTGGTGCCGGCCATTGATATTCCGAATAGATGGAATGTCGTGCGAGATTAATTTCTGTTCCGTTTCCAACTCTAAAATCATCTCACAGGCATTAACCGATTTAAGTGTGTATGCGAATATGGCGTTTTCGTCAGAAAACCGTCATGTTCTGGCTTAAAGTGCATCACATAAAATTATGTATGCCGGCAAAGAGGATAGTCCGGCAAGGAGAAAAACATGGCGAAGGAGAAGTTCGTTAGAACTAAGCCCCACATGAACGTTGGAACCATCGGTCACGTTGACCATGGTAAGACTACTTTGTCTGCAGCAATCACACAGTATTGTGCAAAAAAATACGGTGATCACGCGCTTAAGTATGATGAAATTGATAACGCTCCGGAAGAAAAAGAGCGCGGTATTACGATCAATACGCGCCACCTTGAATATCAGTCGGACAAACGACACTACGCGCACATCGACTGTCCCGGACACGCCGACTATATCAAAAACATGATCACCGGCGCAGCTCAGATGGACGGAGCCGTTCTCGTCGTTTCCGCTCCCGATTCCGTTATGCCCCAGACGCGCGAACACTTGCTGTTGGCTCGTCAGGTAGGCGTTCCGAAGATCATCGTTTTCCTGAACAAGGTTGATCAGGTGGATGATCCGGATCTTCTTGAATTGGTAGTTGAAGAAGTAAAAGACACTCTTAAAGAATACGGCTTTGCCGCGGAAACTCCGATCATAAAAGGTTCCGCGTTTAAGGCTTTGAACGAAAGCGACAAGGCTGAAAACACCGCCTGCATCGAAGAACTGCTCACGGCTATGGACACGTGGTTTGACGATCCGATTCGTGACGAAGCAAAACCGTTCCTTATGCCGATCGAAGACATTTTCACTATTTCCGGACGAGGAACCGTTGTAACTGGACGCGTAGAGCGCGGCGTTGTAAACATGAACGACGAAGTTGAAATCGTAGGTATCCGCCCGACGCAGAAGTCAACCGTAACCGGTATCGAAATGTTCCAAAAGACGCTCGATCAGGGTATTGCGGGAGACAACGTAGGCGTTCTTTTGCGCGGTATTGAAAAGAAAGACGTGGAACGCGGCCAGGTTCTTGCAAAGCCCGGATCCATTCATCCTCACACGAAATTCGAAGCGCAGATTTATGTTCTGTCCAAGGAAGAAGGCGGACGCCACAGCCCGTTCTTCTCAGGCTATAGGCCTCAGTTCTATTTCCGCACGACGGATATTACCGGAACGGTAACGCTCGAAGCGGGAACGGATATGGTAAAGCCCGGCGATAATGTAAAGATTATCGGCGAATTGATCCACCCGATCGCTATGGATGAAGGTCTTAAGCTTGCTATTCGTGAAGGCGGTCGTACGATCGCTTCCGGTCAGGTTACTAAAGTAATAGAATAGTCCGGTTTTGTTATAGATAATGCCTGCGGCTTTTAAGCTGCAGGCTCTATTTCAAATCCATTGGAGGAATAATGGCTAACGGAAAGATTCGTGTCAGACTCCGCGCTTTCGATGTTGAGTTGATCGATCAGAGTGCAAAAGCCATCGTGCAGACTGTGCAGAAAGCGGGCGCAAAGGTCTCGGGCCCGATACCGCTTCCTACCAGGATAAATAAGGTTACCGTATTGCGTTCTCCTCATGTAAATAAAAAATCACGTGAGCAGTTTGAAATGCGTACGCACAAGCGCCTTATCGATATTCTTGAACCGACGTCCGATGTTATGGATTCGTTGATGAAACTGGAATTGCCTGCCGGTGTGGATGTGGAAATCAAGCAGTAGTTTTTATTGCTTTTAAACGGTATCGGTCCTCCGGATCTGGGATGACGGCCGTAAATTGTTTAAGGAGAACATCAGAATGAAAGGTCTGATTGCAAAAAAAGTGGGGATGACCCAGGTTTTTGACGAAAGCGGTAATCTTATACCAGTAACCGTGATCCACGTCGAACCTAATGTGGTTGTTTCCACAAAGACAAAAGAAACCAACGGGTATGATGCCGTAGTTTTGGGTCTTGAAGATATTAAGTCTTCAAAGGCCAGCAAGGCATATGCCGGACAGTTTCCTGAAAATATTTCACCGAAACGTTATTTAAAAGAATTTCGCGATTTTGACAATGACGTAAAAGTAGGAGACCTTGTAGGTCTTGAACTGTTTGAAAAAACACGTTTTCTTGACGTGAGTGCGACTTCTAAGGGCAAGGGTTTTGCCGGCGTAATGAAGCGGTGGGGATTCCACGGCGGACGCGCTACGCACGGTTCCAAATTTCATCGAGAGCCGGGCGGTACGGGGCATTCCACAACACCCGGGCATTGTTTTAAGAACACGAAGCTCCCCGGTCGCATGGGTTCTGAAAAAGTCACGGTGCAAAATCTTAAGATCATTAAAGTTGATCCTGAATTGAAAGTTATTATGGTTCGCGGGGCGGTACCCGGGAATAAAGACTGTACGCTGATCGTCAAGTCCGCGGTAAAGAAATAACGACGGAGGAAGATAATTATGGAAAAGAAAGTCTATTCTGTCGATGGTAAAGAGCTGCGCACTATTATGCTTGATGATAAAGTGTTCGGTCTTCCTGTGAATGAGGATGTCATTTACTATGCCATCAATAATGAACTGGCAAATAAGCGCGTGGGCACGGCTTGCACAAAGGGCCGTTCCGAAGTGCACGGCAGCAATGCAAAGCCGTATAAACAAAAAGGCACCGGGCGTGCCCGGCGCGGCGATAAAAAATCTCCGCTTTTAGTCGGCGGCGGCGTTATATTTGGCCCGAAACCGAGAGATTTCAGCTATTCCATCCCTAAAAAAGCAAAGCGCTTGGCGATGAAGTCGATTTTGAGCCTTCAGGCGCAGAGCGACAGGCTCACCGTGGTGGAAGATTTTACCGTAGAAAGCGGAAAGACAAAGGATTTGGTAAAAATTCTTGATAATTTTGCCAAAAATGAAAGGACTGTTATCATCCTTAAAGATGATGACGCAAAGATAAAGCAGGCCGGAAACAATATTCCCAATTTATACTTCCTTTCTTATAACCGATTGCGTGCGCACGACTTGTTTTACGGACGCAAAGTCATTTTGCTTGAAACGGCTGCGAAAAATATTTCACAGTTTTACAATGCTGACGAAAAGGAGGCTGAATAATGTTTAACGAAGACGTTATTATAAAGCCTGTTATTTCCGAAAAGGCAAATGCATTGCGCGAACAGGATAAATATGTATTTATTGTGCGTTCCGATGCTACTAAAACACAGGTTAAGGATGCGGTTTCAAAACTTTTCAGTGTAAAAGTTATAGGCTGTACGACGATGAATGTGATGGGAAAGATTAAACGCCTTCGGGGCAGACCCGGGCGTACGTCTTCTTATAAAAAAGCCGTAGTGCGCATAGCACACGGCGAGACGATTAAGGTGTTCGAAGGCGCTTAAGCCTTAGACTGCGAATTAAGGGGAATCAGATATGGCTCTGAAAATTTTTAAGCCGGTCACCGCAGGGACCCGAACACGTGTTGACCTGCGAAAGGATGAACTGACTGCCGACAAGCCGGAAAAAACTCTGGTGTCGGGCAGAAAGTCTTACGGAGGACGCGGCGCCGGAGGACGTATTTCCGTACGTCATCAGGGGGGCGGACACAAGCGCAGATACCGTGATATTGATTTTAGACGCGACAAACACGGAATTCCGGGAACCGTCAAGACTATAGAATACGATCCGAACAGGAGTGCGAATATCGCATTGATTTTCTATGCCGACGGCGACAAGCGTTATATTATTGCGCCTAAAGGTTTGACCGTAGGGCAAAAGATAATGTCCGGAGAAAATGCGGATCCTTCCGTGGGAAACGCGCTTCCGCTTTCGGTAATTCCTGTGGGTTTTACCGTGCATAATATTGAATTGACGATAGGCCGCGGCGGGCAGTTGGCCAGGTCCGCAGGCGCAAGCGCGCAGGTCGCGGCGAAGGAAGGAGACTATGTAACTCTCCGCCTGCCGTCAAGCGAACTCCGCCGCGTAAACGGAAAATGCTATGCTACGATCGGCGTGGTAGGAAATGAAGACCACATGAATGTTCAGCTGGGTAAAGCCGGACATTCAAGGTGGCTCGGAATTCGTCCTTCCGTGCGCGGTATGGCGATGAACCCTGTGGATCATCCGCTCGGCGGCGGTGAAGGCAGAGGTAAGGGACGTAACCCCGTTACTCCTTGGGGACAGCCTTGCAAAGGCTATAAAACCCGCAACAAGCGGAAGACGTCGGACAGATTTATCGTTTCGCGTCGGAAGAAATAGTTGTATAGGAGTTAATAGTGTCAAGATCTGTTAAAAAAGGCCCTTTTGTTGAAAAGAGCCTGTATAAAAAGGTTACGGAAATGAATAAAGAGTCTGACAGGAAGATGATAAAGACATATTCCCGCTGCTCTACAATCATCCCTGAAATGGTTGGCAATACGATTTCCGTCTATAACGGAAAAACATGGATTCCGGTTTATATCACGGAAAACCTTGTCGGGCACAAGCTCGGCGAGTTTGCTCCTACGCGTATATTCCGCGGACATGGTGGTACTGATAAAAAAGCTAGCGCCGGCGCGGCTCCGGCAGCTAAATAATAGGTGGATATTATGACTGTAAAGAAAGGTTATGTAGCCACTGCAAAATTCCTGATCGCATCTCCTACTAAAGTTCGTCCTGTAGCGCATGTGATCAATCAAAAGTCCTGTTCGAAGGCGATGGCGATTCTTGAGAATATGCCGCAGAAAGGCGCGGAACTTATCCGCGGCACGTTGAAGTCTGCGGTGGCCAATGCGCTGAATGCTAACAACAAACTGGATGAAGACATGCTGTTCGTTAAGGAAATTCGTATTGACGAAGGCCCTAGACTGAAAAGAGTTTGGTTCCGTGCGCGCGGCCGCGCCGATCAGCTTTTAAAACGCATGTGTCATATTACAGTGGTCGTTGACGAAAAGGCGGAGGAATAAAGTGGGTCAGAAAGTTAGTCCTATCGGTTTACGTCTTGGAATCAACAAGACATGGCAGTCCCGCTGGTATGCATCTCCCCGTGAATATGCAGACCTGGTTTTGGAAGACATGAAGATCAGAAAAATGATCTCCGAGTTTCCGGAATGTAAAAATGCGGACATCGCACAGATTGAGATCATTCGTCATCCTCAGCGGGTTACCATCGTGATTCACACGGCCCGCCCGGGAGTAATTATCGGTGTAAAAGGCGCTACGATCGAAAAGATCAGTACGGACATTCAAAAGCAGCTGACAAAGAAGGTGCAGATAAAGATAAAAGAGATCAAACGCGCCGACGTCAACGCTTCTTTGATTGCGCAAAATGTAGGCCGTCAAATGATGGGTCGCGCTTCATTCCGTAAAGCTATGAAGCAGGCGACGAGCAACGCTATGAGAGCCGGCGCTCAGGGTATAAAGATCCGCTTGGCCGGACGTCTCGGCGGCGCCGAAATGAAGCGGAGCGAAGAGCAGAAGGAAGGAAGAGTTCCTCTTCACACTCTTCGTGCGGATATCGACTATGGTGTCTTTGAAGCTCTCACTACTTACGGCAAAATAGGCGTAAAAGTTTGGGTGTACAACGGCATGAATTATGGTCATGAGCAGAACGAAGACGCAGGACAGCTTGTCCGAAAGCCTCGGCGTGAAAGACCTGCCCGTGCAAATGCGACCGGACAAGACGGTGAAACCTCCGTCGAAAAAGGCGCCGAAAACGCGGACAAGGCTTCAAGGAGTTAGTCTATGCCACTTAGTCCTAAAAGAGTAATTCACCGTAAGGTGCAGCGCGGCAGACAACACGGTTTTGCTACGCGCGATAATAATATTGATTTTGGAGACGTCGCGCTTGTGGCCATGGATCCCGTCTGGCTGCGTGCGACTCATATCGAAGCTGCCCGTGTTGCGATCAACCGTAAGATAAATCGCGCCGGACAGGTTTGGATTCGCGTCTTTCCGGATAAGCCGATTTCACGGAAGCCTGCCGAAACCCGTATGGGTAAAGGAAAAGGCGCTCCTGAATTTTGGGCTGCGAACATAAAGCCGGGCATGATACTGTTTGAAATAGGCGGAATCGAAAAGGGGCTTGCTGCCGACGCTTTAAAGCTTGCGGCAAGTAAATTGCCCATAAAAACAAAAATTGCTTATAAGCCTACAAAAGATTAAGGAGGTATAAGATGGCAAAGTCGACAAAAAAAACAGACAAAGAACTGTCTTATGCTGAATTGGTAAATCAGCTTACAGAGCAGAAAAAGAAATACATGGATTTGCGTTTTCAGATGATCATTTCCCATGTTGATAATCCGATGCAAAAACGTACTATGCGCCGAGAGATCGCCCGCTTGAATACGTTTATCCGGCAAAAAGAACTTGCCGGAGAGAATAAGTAGGAGCTGAGCCGTGGAAGAACAAGCTGTAAAAGCCAAAGCGTCGAAACGTTCTTTTGTAGGACTTGTCACAAGCGATAAGATGGATAAGACGATAGTCGTCACCGTTTCTACAAAACGAATGGATCAGCTTTACAAAAAATATGTTACGTGGACTAAAAAATATAAGGCTCATGATGAAAAAAATGACGCCCATATCGGTGATACGGTCCGTATTGTGGAATGCCGCCCCTTGAGCAAGGATAAGTGCTGGCGTTTGGCCGAGATCGTTGAACGCGCTAAATAAGGAGAAAAACTATGATTCAGATGCAGTCAAACATGACCGTCGCTGACAACTCCGGCGCAAAAATCGTCCAGTGTATTAAGGTCATCGGCGGATCTCACCGCCGCTATGCCGGAATCGGTGACATTGTTGTCGTAGCCGTAAAAGAAGCGATTCCTACGTCTACTATAAAAAAGGGTTCCGTTGAAAAGGCCGTTATTGTCCGCCAGGCAAAAGAATACCGCCGTCCGGACGGAACTTATATCCGTTTTGACGATAACGCTTGCGTCATCGTAGACGAAAATAAGAATCCCAAGGGCAAGCGCATTTTCGGACCCGTCGCCCGCGAGCTGCGCGATTTGGATTACATGAAGATAATCTCGCTTGCTCCGGAAGTTTTGTAAGGAATATTGACTATGGACAAAAAATATAAAATCCGTAAGGACGATACGGTTCAAGTGCTTGCAGGTAAAGACAAAGGTAAACGCGGAACCGTTGTCCGCATCATTCCTAAAAAAGATGCGGTGATCGTGTCGGGCATAAACATTGTTAAAAAAGCAATGAAAAAACGCTCTCAGCAGGATCAGGGCGGTATCGCCGAAATTGAAGCGCCGCTGCATATTTCCAATGTTGCAGTCGTTGACAAAAAAGGTAACCCGACGAGAGTCGGATATAAGATTGAAGGCGACAAGAAAATTCGTGTCAGCCGCAAAAGTGGAGAAGCACTGTAATGGATAATTACGTACCCCGGCTTAAGAAAGTCTATAAGGACACTATCGCGCCAGAGCTTTTTAAAGAGCTCGGCTATACTTCAGTCATGCAGATACCCGCCGTAAAAAAGGTAGTTGTCAGCATGGGTGTAGGCGAAGCTCTCACAAATAAGAAACTCCTTGATGCCGCGCTTGACGACCTTACCCAAATAACCGGTCAGAAAGCTGTAAAAACAAAGGCGAGGAAAAGTATTGCGAACTTCAAGCTTCGTGAGGGCAATGAGGTAGGCGTAATGGTAACGCTCCGAGGAAACATCATGTATGAGTTCCTCGACAGACTTATCAATGTCGCTCTGCCGCGTGTCAAGGATTTCCGCGGAATCAAAGCTACCGGCTTTGACGGTCACGGAAATTTTTCTCTTGGTATTACAGAGCAAATAATTTTTCCGGAGATCGATTTCGATAAGATCGCTAAAATTTCCGGATTAAACGTTGCTATTGTAACTAGTGCCAGAACGGATAGTGAAGCCCGTGCTCTGCTTGCCAAGTTCAACATGCCCTTCCGTAAATAAGTGAGGAGTTCATGGCTAAAAAATCAATGATGATAAAGGCATCCCGTACGCCTAAGTACAGCACACGCAGATATAACCGGTGTCCGCTTTGCGGCAGGGCAAGAGGCTATCTGCGGAAATTCAAGATGTGCAGAATTTGTTTTCGTAAATATGCAAGCCAAGGCTTATTGCCCGGCGTCATTAAATCCAGCTGGTAGCGTGGTAGGAGAGTAAAATGAGTGCATCAGATCCCGTAGCAGATATGCTTACAAAGATCCGGAATGCGGCACAGGCCCGCCACGAAAAGGTAGACATTCCCGCTTCCAAATTAAAGTTGGAAATCGTGAAAATCCTGAAAACCGAAGGGTTTATCAAAAACTTTAAAAAGGTTCAGGAAGAAGGCCACAGTGTGATCCGCATATTCTTAAAATATGACGATCAAAACGGTTCGGTAATTCACGGACTTGAAAAAATTTCAACGCCCGGACGCCGCGTTTATTCGGGTTATAAAGATATGCCGCGTGTTTTTAACGGCTACGGCATAGTTATCGTTTCAACATCTTCCGGCGTTACCACTGTTCGTAAGGCTAGAGAGAAGATGGTGGGCGGCGAGCTCGTCTGTAAGGTTTGGTAATAGGAGTACGACATGTCAAAACTTGGTAAACTTCCTGTAGCTATTCCCGAGGGCGTAAGCGTAAACGTCGCTCCTTCTTTGGTTACCGTAAAGGGGCCTAAGGGTGAATTGAAACAGGATTATACGAATAACGTTTCTATCGAAGTTAAGGGAAACGAGGTGTTGGTGACGCCGCTGGAAGAAACGAAGGCTGCAAATGCCGCACACGGGCTGTACCGTAACCTGATCCATAACATGGTCATAGGCGTTTCGAAGGGCTTTTCAAAAACGCTTGTCATAACAGGCGTAGGTTACCGCGCTGAAGTGCAGGGAAAAACGCTCGTTATGAACTTGGGCTATTCCAACGACTTTGTTGCGATGATCCCGGACGGTCTTACGGTGACGGCCGACGCACAGGGGCAGGTTACCGTTTCCGGCATAAGCAAGCAGCAGGTCGGAGAATTCAGCGCTCAGATTCGTAAATTACGTAAACCCGAACCTTACAAGGGAAAGGGAATTCGTTATTCTACTGAAGTCATCAGACGCAAAGTCGGTAAGACCGGTGTTAAATAAGGTGAAGCGATATGTTAAAGAAACTTGACGATAAAAGAAGAAAACGTCTGCATAGAAAGATCCATATCCGTAAATCCGTTTACGGAACGGCTCTTCGTCCGCGCATGACTGTGACCCGCAGCAATTGTAATCTTTATGTTCAGGTAATTGATGATGATGAGGGAAAAACCCTTGCTTCAATTTCCACACTTGAAAAGGATTTTGCCGCTCTTAAGCCCAATACGGACGGAGCTGCAAAACTTGGAGAAGCTTTTGGGGCACGCCTTAAAGATAAAAAAATTACTACGGTAGTTTTTGACCGGAACGGTTATCTTTATCACGGTGTTATTAAAGCCCTTGCTGACGGAACCCGTAAAGCCGGGATCGTATTCTAGGAGAGGCTATGGAACATCGGAAAAATGTTGATAAGGACCCCAGAGAAAAAGAGTTCATTGAAAAACTCGTTACTCTTAACCGCACTGCGAAGACCGTAAAAGGCGGACGGCGCATGTCGTTTGCGGCGCTGACCGTTGTCGGCGACAGAAAGGGACGAGTCGGTTACGGTTTAGGAAAGGCCAACGACGTAAGCGAAGCTATTAAAAAGAGTATAGATAAGGCTAAAAGGAACCTCATAACTTTGCCCATAAAAAACGGAACCATTCCTCATGAAATTATCGGCAAATACAAGAGTTCTTCCGTGCTGCTTAAACCTGCGTGTTCCGGTACCGGTATTATTGCCGGCGGTACGGTGCGTGCGGTTTTGGACGCCGCCGGCGCAACCGACGTGCTTTCAAAGTCGATCGGTTCGAGCGCTTCGGTAAACGTTGTGCGTGCGACTTTCAATGCAATAGCAAAAATGCTTGACGCGCGCACTGTAGCGGCTAACAGAGGCAAGACTCTGGCCGAGTTGTGGGGGTAATTTATGGCAAAGAAGATCAAAGTTACTCTTATCAGAAGTACGATCGGGCAAAAAAAAGATAAGGTCGCTACGGTGAGGAGTCTCGGCTTAAGAAGAATCAGTTCAAGCGCGATACATGAAGACAATGCCTCTATACGTGGAATGATAGCAAGCGTTTCTCATATAGTAAAAGTTGAAGAGGTGAAATAATGGCGGATTACAATCCTGTTTTGAACGCTCCCGAGGGCGCAAATAAAAAAGATAGAAGAGTCGGCCGAGGTTCATCTTCTGGCCGCGGTACTACGGCAGGGCGCGGCAATAAGGGACAGCAGTCGCGTTCCGGCGGGAAAACCTATATCGGATTTGAAGGCGGCCAAATGCCCTTGTACCGCCGTATCGCTAACAGAGGTTTTTCGAACGCCCTTTTTAAAAAGGAATACGCGGTCTTTAATTTATCGGAAATCGAAGCGAAATACGGCGAAGGCGAAACTGTGAGCAGGGAAACCCTGATCGACAAGGGATTGATCGGAAAATCCGCTTATTCGGTAAAGATCCTCGGCGACGGAGAGCTTACGAAAAAACTTTCGGTTAACGTGGATAAGGTTTCCGCTTCCGCAAAAGCGAAAATTGAAAAAGCCGGCGGAACAGTTACGGTAAAGGATTCAGAGAAAAAATCTGAAGAAAAAAAATAAGCAACGGAGTAACAGATGGCAAGCAGTCCTATTGTAAATATTTTTAAACTTAAAGAATTGCGAAACCGCTTATTCTTTACTTTTATTATCCTTGCTGTTTTCCGCATGGGCAGCGTTCTTACCGTTCCCGGAATCGACGCAGCCGTTCTGCTTCAGTATTTCGATAATTTGGCAACACAGAATAGAAACGCCTTTGCCAGCTATATGGACTTTTTTGTAGGCGGCGCGTTTTCGCGTTTTTCAATATTCATGCTCGGCGTTATGCCTTACATTTCGACGCAGATTATTTTGCAGCTTGCGCTTATTATTTTTCCGTCGTTGAAACGTATGGCGCAGGAAGACGGCGGGCAGCGCCGCGTAGCGTGGTGGACGCGCGTCGGAACCATCGTAGTGTGTCTCATACAGTCGTTCGCCGTAACGGTTTACGCTGACAGCATCCCCGACGCTTGGAGCGGCAGCATACAGATGAAAATGCTCGCTATGCTTACGGTTTCTACGGGAACAATGATAACTATATGGTTGGGCGATCAGATAACGGCGCGCGGCATCGGCAACGGAATTTCGATGTTGCTTTTTGCGGGCATAGTTGCCCGATTGCCTTCTGCGGTTCTGGACTTGGCGCAGATGGTCGGCAACAATGAAATAAATGTCGTCTTTGTCGTGGTCGTCTTTGTCATGTTTATCGGAATTATCGGACTTGTTATTTTTGAAGAACGGGGAGAGAGAAAAATTCCGGTGCACTATGCAAAACGTGTAGTCGGCAGAAAGATGTACGGCGGTCAAAATACGTATATTCCGTTTAAGATTAATCCGTCGAACGTTATTCCCGTAATTTTTGCATCGTCGTTTTTAACATTTCCGCTGCAGATCATATCAAGTATAGGAAGCAACCAGAATTCGGCGCGATGGATAGGAAAGCTTTCAGCTTTTTTAAATCCGGCCGGCTGGTGGTATAATATTCTTATGGTAATCCTTATAGTATTCTTTGCATACTTCTACACTCAGGTATCCCTGAACCCCACTGAAATAGCTAAGAACATTAGGGAAAACGGCGGATCCATTCCCGGTATACGCACCGATAAGACCGAAGAATATTTACAACGGGTGTTGAACCGTTTAGTTCTTCCGGGCTCTTTATTCCTTGCGGCTATAGCCGTATTACCGACGGTCATCCAAAATTTATTCGGATTTCCTCAGTCAATTTCAATGTTGATGGGCGGAACGTCTTTGATAATTATGGTCGGCGTCGACTTGGATACTATGAGTCAGGTGGAAGCTCTTCTTAAGATGCATCATCATGACGGATTGACAAAGAAGGGCAGGATTCGGTCACGAAATCTTTAGGTTTTGTGAGCTTTTTGTAGAATTAAAACGGGAGAAGATCTTTCGGGTGCGACTCATTGCGAGCTGCCTAAGCCCGGTAAGACCGATCCCAAGGGGACTTTATGAAAGTACGAACCAGTGTAAAGCCTATTTGTGACAAATGTAAGGTTATCAAACGCAACGGGATTATCCGTATAATTTGTACAAACCCGAAACACAAACAGAGACAGGGCTGAGAGGAGTAACAGATGGCTCGAATTGCGGGAGTTGACCTCCCAAATAAACATGTCAGGGTCGCTTTGACTTACATTTACGGAATCGGCAGATCGTCGGCAAATGCTATTTGCCAGAAGGCGAAGGTTGATCCCACGGCGATGATCAATGATCTTTCAAACGAGGATCTCGGTAAGATCCGTGAAATTCTTGATAAAGAGTATAAGATTGAAGGTCAGCTTCGCACGGAAATAGGTCTTAACATCAAACGGCTTATGGATATAGGCTGTTATCGCGGACTTCGCCATCGAAGAGGTCTTCCCGTTCGCGGACAGAGAACACGTACGAACGCCCGCACTCGCAAGGGAAAGAAGAAGACTGTTGCAAACAAGAAAAAGGCAGTCTAAGGCGGAGGGTAAATAATTGGCTACTGTAAAGAAAAGAAAAGAAAAAAAGAGCGTTTTTGAAGGTAATGTATATATTCAGGCTTCCTTCAACAATACTATCGTTACTATTACGGACTTACGGGGAAACACACTCGCTTGGTCGTCTTCCGGCGGGCTCGGTTTTCGCGGAGCAAAAAAATCCACTCCGTTTGCGGCTCAGTCCGTTGCGGAAACGGCCGTGCAAAAGGCGGCCAGTTACGGATTGCGTGAAGTTCACGTGTTCGTAAAGGGACCCGGCATGGGACGTGAAAATGCGATCAGGTCTTTAGGTTCTTTGGGGCTTAAGGTAAAATCGATTTCCGACGTAACCCCGATCCCGCATAACGGATGCAGACCGCGCAAGACCCGCCATATGTAACGCATAAAAGCTGCATAGGTGAGTTGTTGAGGAAATCAGGAGCTTAAAAACTCTTGGTTGAAGTAATTTTATAAATTAAAGGAGTCCAGATGGCTCGCAAAAATCTGCTTAAAGGTTTTAAAAAGCCCAAAGGCATTACATTTGAACATCTTGAAGCCAATCCCAATTACGGTAAGTTTATAGCCTATCCTTTTGAAACCGGGTTTGGAACTACGGTGGGCAACACGTTAAGACGCGTATTGCTTTCTTCCATTCAGGGATATGCGATCACTTCCGTAAGGATAACTTCATACGATGCCGACGGTGTTCCTCACGTTATTTCGAGCGAATTTGAAGCTATTCCCAATGTTGAAGAAGACGCTCTTGAGATATTGAACAGCTTAAAACAGATCCATTTAAGGCTTCCCGAGGACATTGAACAGGATACACTGCTGTACGAGTTTACAGGTCCGGGAACGGTAAAAAGCGATGATTTTGCAAAAGAAGGCAGCTTGGAAATCATGTCCAAAGGCCAGCCGATTTTCAAAATGATGGAAGGCGCACGCCTTGATTTTGAAATTCAAGTTGATCTTGGGCGAGGATACGTTCCGGCGGAAGTAAACGAACACTATATTGAAGTCGTCGGCACCATTCCGATGGACGCGATATTTACCCCCGTGCCGAAGGTTAAATACTCGATCGAGCCTTGCCGTGTGGGGCAGCGCAATGATTATGACAAACTTGTCCTGGAGATCTGGACGGACGGAACAATAAAGCCAGAAGACGCTCTTGCCGAAGCCGCAAAGATCGCAAAAGATCATTTTTCGATATTTGTGAACTTTAATGACAGTGAATATTCCGGCGGAGACGATCTTGAAGAAGGAGACGAGCATATTCGCACATTGCTCAACACGCCCGTCGAAGAGCTTGAACTTTCAGTGAGATCTTCCAATTGTCTTAAAAACGCCAATATTCGCACGATCGGAGAATTAACGAAAAAAACGGAAGATGACATTGCGAAGACCCGCAACTTCGGTAAAAAAAGTCTTACCGAGATCAAAGAAAAACTCCACGAATGGAATCTTACGCTCGGCATGACCGATTACAGTCATCTTAAAAATGCCGTCAATCTAACAAAGCAGAAGGAAGAATCAGATGAATCATAAAAACGGTTTTAATCCGCTTTCACGTACGACAGCCCACCGCCGTGCCATGTCACGGAATATGGTAACGTCTCTGTTTAGGTTTGAACGTATTACCACGACGAAGTCGAAAGCTTTGGAAGTACGAAAAGCTGCAGAAAAAATTATCACACGCGGAAAAGAGGACACGGTTCATAACCGCCGTCAGGTTGCGAAATTCGTACAGGATGAAAAGATCCTGAACAAATTGTTTACCGATATAGGTCCGCGAATGAAGGACCGCAACGGCGGATATACTCGAATTTTAAAAATAGGATTCCGCCAAGGCGACGCCGCGGACATGGTCATCCTTGAATTGGTGGACTACAAGCTTGATACTGAAGCCGAAGCTAAAAAAGCCGAAAAAAAGGCCGCCAAGGCTGAAAAAGCTGCCGCACCCGCTGAAAAGACGGGCGACAAGACGGAAGCATCTTCTAAGGCAAAGGCCAAAAAAGAACCGGCTGCAAAAAAAGCCGGCGGCGGATCCGCAGCAGCGGAAAAGAAGGCTGCTCCGAAAGCTAAGGCTCCTAAGGCAGAAAAGAAACCTTCCGACGGGAAAGAGGAAAAGTAAAAGATCTGTGGAAGCATCGATTGATTCGAATGCGGCTTGATCGGTGTTTTTGGTAAAATGGGATTGCCTTAAACGGTATTCCGTAACTTTGAAAATGCGATGTTGTAACTTGCGATAATACGGCGGGTTGCAACCCGCCGGAATCTCGAAAAATCCTAAAGGCGGGTTTCGAGGTTCCCTATTATAAATAAAAAGCGGATTTGTAAATTTACGTTTATGTTCAGCTTTTTATGGGAGTAGAAAATGTCTAAAAATCATCGCGGAAGCGGTTTGCGCGGACAGCCGGCTCACGGAAGAGGGAAATGTCCTGTCTGTCAAAAAGAAAATATAAAAGTTATCTATGAGCAGGAAATTGACGGCAAACAGGTAAAGATCTGCAAATTTTGCAATGCTGCGTTAAAAAATAAAGCGCGTGTAGCCGCTCGCGCGGCAAAACCGGCGGCAGCCGTCGCTGCGGAAGCCGAAGCCGCTCCTGCAGAAGCTCAAGCATAGTTGAACGCATAAAATTTTATCCGCACAAGGCCGCTCTTTAAAAGAACGGCTTTTTTTGTCTTGTTTTGGAACAGCTTAACACATCTTGTTCAGTCTGCTGTCGTCCGGCACTGCACCGCTTGTATGTACTTTATCAGTCTCGGCGCATACGCCGTTGCCGCGCCTTTGACGGCAGCCTTGCATAACTTCAATTTTTTGAATATATTTAAGCGGAGTTAAAACTCTTTGAAATCTCGAAAAGTCGCTAAATGCGAGTTTTTGGGGTGCCGTTAAGCAGAGTTAAAGAAAGAATGAAATCGGAGGTTTTAATATGAAAATAACCGTAAAATTTATAGGCGCGGCATTGTCGGCATATATGATTTTTCTTGCGGCGGGCTGTGCAAAAAAGCAGAGCAGCCAGATAAAGATAGGCGGTATTTTTCCGCTTTCGGGAGGAGTTGCAGTCTACGGCGTTGAATGCAAAAACGGCATTGACCTTGCAATTGAAGAAATAAACGCTTCGGGCGGCGCAAACGGAAAGCAATTTGTTCTTGTAAGCGAAGACGACGAGGGAAATCCCGATAAAACCGTAAATGCTTTTAAAAAGCTTACGACAAAAGATAACGTAAAACTTATAATCGGTTCTTTGACTTCAGGCTGCGCTCAAGCCATCACTACTCTGGCGCAGGCGAGCAAGGTTGTCCAGTTTGCACCGGCTGCTACGTCGCCTGCAATTACTGACGCCGGCGACTATATTTTTAGAGCGTGTTTTATAGATCCTTTCCAGGGAACCGTCGGCGGACGTTTCGTTTCGGAAAATCTCGGCATGAAAAAAGCTGCGGTTTTATATGACGTCGGAAACGATTATTCTGTAGGCCTTACGGATAATTTTATTGCCGCATTTACGGCTAACGGCGGGACCATCGTTGCCAAAGAATCTTACAGCACGGGCGACAAGGATTTTAACGCTCAGCTTACAAAGATAAAAAATGCGAACCCCGAGGTGGTTTATCTTCCGGATTATTACGGAACTGTCTCTCTCATAGCTACGCAGCTTAGGGCTCAGGGAATTAAGGTTCCGATCGTAGGGGCTGACGGCTGGGACGGCTTGACCGGTAATTCCGGCGACGAAGTTTTGAACGGTTTTTATTCAAACCATTATGCACCCGACTCCACTTCTCCGGCCGTTCAGAAATTTGTTGCTTCATTTAAAGCCAAGTACAATAAAGAGCCGAATTCCTTTGCCGCACTCGGATACGACTGCGTTTATATGTTCCGCGATGCAATCGTCAGAGCCGGCAGCGACGATCCGACGGCTGTACGCGACGCTTTAAAAGCTACCGATTCCGACTATGTTACAGGGCGGCTGAGTTTTGATGAAAAACGCAATCCCGTAAAGTCGGCAGTAATGATTGAAATAGTAAAGGGCGCCGACGGTAAACTCATGCCTGCATATAAGGCTACCGTTAACCCGTAATATAAAGCCGCCGCTGAATAAGCGAAGAACCTGTATCCGGTACGGATAAATCTCGTAATAGCGGTTATAAGGGCATCCGCCGTCGACGGCCGATGCCCTTTTTTAGTTATTTACTAAATTACTATGCTTCTATAATATATACGTGTTTGATTGTAACGATCTGTGCCGCGTGACGTAAAAGCTTCGGGCGCCGGATATTTTAGGCGGAGCCCCTGTCTTTGCAATAATGCCGGCAGGAGGATGTGGTGAACACCGGAATTATTTTTTTACAGCAGCTCATAAACGGACTTTCTCTGGGCAGCATTTATGCGCTTATCGCCCTCGGTTACACGATGGTTTACGGAATAGTAAAGCTCATAAATTTTGCGCACGGCGATATTATGATGATAGGCGCTTATACCGGGTATTTTGTCCTTAAGGCGCTGGGCACCAATTCTCAAGGGATGATAGCGGCCTTTGTCGTTTCAATGGCGGTTTGCGCCTTGCTTTCCATTGCCATAGAACGCTTTGCTTACCGACCGCTCCGCACGGCACCCCGTCTTAATTCACTGATCACTGCAATCGGAGTTGAATTGATCCTGCAAAACACTATGCGGGTTTTGCCCTTCGTCGGACCGGATCCGCGACAGTTTCCGACCTTCCCGATCAAAAATTTTAGAATAGGTTCCGTTTCCGTTTCAAATATTCAGCTTGTAGTGATCATATTGAGCGCTTTGCTTATGATAGCGCTCAGTTACATTGTCGACCGAACAAAGACGGGAAAAGCTATGAAGGCCGTCTCGTACGATCTTCAGGCTTCAAGCCTTATGGGTATAAGCGTAAATAATACAATCGCTTTTACCTTTGCCATAGGATCCGTTCTGGCGGCTGCAGGGGGAATTTTATACGCTACGGCTTATCCGCAGATCGATCCGTTTATGGGATACATGCCCGGATTAAAGGCCTTCGTCGCCGCCGTTTTAGGAGGAATCGGATCGATCCCCGGCGCTATGCTCGGCGGCATTATCCTTGGGATAGCGGAAACGCTTACAAAAGGATTTTTGTCGTCGCAGTTTGCGGACGCGATTTCATTTTCAATTTTGATTATCATTCTTTTGGTAAAACCTTCGGGAATTTTGGGCAAGACCGCAAGGGTAAAGGTCTGACGGTTATGATACGCAATTCGGCATTCAGGAGTTTTTATGAAAAATAAGGTAATCCGCAACATGCTTATTCCCGGCGTTTGCGCTGTTTTTGCAGTAGCAGTTCCGGCGGTTTTGATAGAAGTTTCTTTGATAGATGCGTATTCGGCGCAGATTTTGACGCTCGCAGGAATAAACGCGATCATGGCCTTATCCGTGAACATAATATGCGGAATTACGGGGCAGCTTTCGCTGGGGCAGGCAGGTTTTATGGCCATCGGAGCGTATTCTACGATACTTTTTTCTTCCAATATGGGGCTTCCGCTGCCCGTCGGCATTATACTTTCCGGGCTTGTAACGGCTTTTTTTGGTTTTTTGATCGGCTTTCCGACTTTAAAACTTGAAGGCGATTATCTTGCGATAGTCACGCTGGGCTTCGGTGAAATAATCCGCGTTATCTTGGTGAACCTGCGCTCCGTGACGGGAGGGCCTAACGGCAAACAGTTTCCGACGCTGATGACGTTGAATCCTACCGTCGCTTATCTTGTGATAATAGGAAGTCTTGTTTTATTGATAGTTTTACTGCAGAATTTTATACGTTCCACTTACGGCCGCGCGATTCTCGCCGTCCGCGACGACGAAATAGCGGCAAATTCAAGCGGAATCGGAGTTTTTAGATATAAGATGATCGGTTTTGTGATAGCTTCGTTTGTTGCGGGAATAGGCGGCGCCTTGTACGCTCCGTTTATCGGCTTTATTAAGCCGGATATCGCTTCGTTTAACAGGAGCATCGACTATTTGATATTCGTCGTTTTGGGAGGAATGGGATCGACTACGGGAAGCGTTTTATCCGCTTTTGTCCTAACTTCTTTGCAGGAATTTTTGCGCTTTTTGCAGAATTATCGGCTGCTTTTTTATCCCGTGATCTTAATCCTTGTGATGCAGTTCAGGCCGCAGGGACTGTTGGGCACAAAGGAATTTTCATTTGTAAAGCTGTGGGACGACATGCCGCTTTTCAAAAAAAAGATGTCGGCCTTTTTGGGTAAACGGCGCGCAGGATCCGATAATGCCGGAGCAAAAAACGGAGATAAAAGATGAAAGACGAAAAGACGGTTTTACAGGCGTCCGATATATCGATAGTATTCGGCGGGCTTAGAGCGGTAAGCGATTTTTCATGCAAGATCGCTCACGGAGAACTTGTAGGGCTTATAGGTCCGAACGGCGCCGGAAAGACAACCGTGTTCAATATGCTGAGCGGCATTTACCGCCCCACGGAAGGACAGATAACCTTTTGGGACAGAAGCGGTAAGATCAGAATAATAAATAAGTCGCATCCCTATCAGCTTAATAAGATGGGAATGGCGAGAACGTTTCAAAACATAAGGCTCTTTCCGGGCATGAGCGTGGCCGACAATGTGCGAGTAGCGCTGCACTCAAGCAGGTCGGTAAACCCGCTGGACGTACTTATGCGCACGCCGCGTTTTAGGCATGACGAAGAGCTTATGACGGTTCAGGTAAACGATCTTTTAAGCCTTTTTAAGATCGACAATAAAAAAGATGAAACGGCAAAAAACCTGCCGTACGGCGAACAGCGCAAACTTGAAATAGTGAGAGCTCTTGCGTCTAATCCGACATTTCTTTTGCTTGATGAGCCCGCGGCGGGTATGAATCCGCAGGAAACGGCGGAATTGATGAAGCTCATAGCCTTTATACGCAAAAAATTCGATTTGACGATACTTCTTATCGAACACGACATGCGTCTTGTCATGGGAATTTGCGAGCGGATTATGGTTCTTGATTACGGCAGAATCATCGCCGAAGGATTGCCCGAAGAAATAAGGTCGGATCCGCAGGTAATAAAGGCTTATTTGGGACAGGAGGCTCTGGATGCTTGAAGTAAAAGATCTGGAAGTTTCGTACGGAGCGATCAAGGCTATTCGTAAAATTTCTTTTTCCGTGGAAAAGGGAGAAATAATTACTCTTATCGGTTCGAACGGAGCGGGTAAGACCACTACGCTGCACGCCGTTTCCAACATAATAAAAAAGCAGTCAGGAAAAGTTTTTTTTAACGGCGAAGACATCACCGACATGGAAGCCGATAAAATTGTTTTGCGGAATCTGATTCAAGTGCCGGAAGGCAGACGTATCTTTGCAAATCTTACGGTTAAAGAAAATTTGGAATTGGGCGCATATAAGAGGAACGATAAGGCCGGCATAAAGGCGGATATGGAAAAAGTGTTTGAATTTTTTCCGCGCATGAAGGAACGACTAAAACAGGTGTCGGGTACTTTGAGCGGAGGAGAATTGCAGATGTTGGCGATAGGAAGGGCGCTAATGGCCAACCCCATTCTTCTTTTGCTTGACGAACCAAGCATGGGGCTTGCGCCCATCCTCGTAGATGAAATATTTGAAATAATTCAGCGGATCAACAAAGAAGGAACTACGGTTCTTCTTGTAGAACAGAACGCGTTTAAAGCTTTGTCCATAGCGGACAGAGCCTACGTTTTGGAAACCGGGACGATCACTAAAACGGGAGCCGCCGCCGACCTTGCAAAGGATCCGGCCGTAAAAGAAGCGTATTTGGGCGGCTAGGATAATGCTGCGTCTGCAAGATTTACCGTTTGTATTTTACGGCAGCTCGATTGCGCAGTCGATTGTGTGCGCAGACAATTGTGCAGTTGATTGCGTGCGTAGCCGATTGTGCGTGCCGTTGATTATGTGTGCAGTCGATTGTGTGCAAAAATGTGCTATAATGTAGCTTGAAGATTAATTTATCCGGAGGAATTATGAGAGTTAAAGATATAATGACGCGAAACCCGGTTTATATTTCTCCTTCCGTGTCCGTGACGGATGCGAAGGCGCTTATGATGAAGCAAAAGATCAGCAAGTTACCGGTTTTGGACGAATCGAAACGCCTTGTAGGAATTATAACAAAAAATGATTTGAACAGGGCGAGCCCTTCGGCTGCTACGACATTGGACATGTATGAAATAGGCTATTTGCTTTCAAAACTTACGGTTGAAAAAGTCATGCATAAAAATGTCCGCACAGTGTCGGAGGACGAAGTTGTGGAAGAAGCCGCAAGGATAATGATAGACAACGGCATAGGCTGTCTTCCCGTTATGAAGGGAGATCTGCTTGTCGGCATAATAACGGAAAGCGATCTGTTCAATGCGCTCATAAACCTCTTCGGCGTGCGCCAACCCGGCGTGCGCGCAACGTTTATGGTAAGCGACCAGCCCGGGATCCTTGCAAAAATAACGCAGGCTATAGCGGATCTGAACGGAAACATAATTTCGCTGATAACTTGGGAAGGCGACGATCCGGCGCACAGGCGCATAACCATAAAAGCGTCAGGGATAAATCTTTCGCAGTTGGAAAGTATCGGCAGCGTAGTCAACGCCGAACTGAGAAGCATTCGTGAAAACTAGTTAAAAGATCTTCATTTCGTAGATTTTTTTATCGGCCTGTTTTATTTTGTGGGTATTCATAGTATCTTATATATATGTATGTTTCATCGGAAGCGGTCATAAATCAGTTTCTCAGAACTTATCCCTATCCGTTTACAGCCGAAGCGCTTCAGGAATTCCTCATAAAAGGAAAGGGTAAAATAAGCTTAAAGGATTGCAAAGATTATCTTGAAACAAGCCCCTTTGTCTTTGAACTTCACAAAGGCGTTTATATAACAAGGGCGGGCGCTTTTACCGGAAAAAAATTTTCATTCAAGCTTACCCAGGAAGAAATAGACAAAAACATGTTTATTCCGGGGCACAGGTTCATGCCCTTTGCAAATCCTGAAACGCTTTCGTTTTCGCTGAATTTTTTATTTAACGGAGCTTCACTTTACAAAACGTCCAAAGAATTTGACAGTTTTTCGGCCGCTAAATTCTTTTTACTGTTCGGGGAAGAATATGTTAGCCAGTATATAGCAGCCGATCCTGCAAACGGCGATTTGGATATTGCAAGTTTTGACTTTGAATTGCCGCAAAAGGTATGGCTTACGGGAATTTCGTTGGAACCGTTTCAAAAAGCCTGCGGCATTCACTACGGCGACAGAATTCTCTGCGAGCTCATAGACTGGGACGCGGGTACTTTTTCAGTTTCGCCTATGAAAACGGGCGATCACGGCCTTAGGATCCGTAAGGACGACGTAAAAAGGCAGGAATGGTACGATAAACTTGAAAAATATTTTCTCGACGATTTTGACAGTACGGGGCCGCTGAATTCTATTGAAGAGCAGCTGGCTGATGTTTTTTTCAAACACGGCGACGAGCTTTCGTGTGAAGAATGCGGTTCCGTGGAAGAACTTTTACAGAGATCCAAAAAAATCGGCTTTGAAAGCTACGGAGTGGAGTCCAGGCTGTGGCGGACAGGGGAAGACGTTCCGGCGATGGGCGCGTGGAACAGCTCTTTTAAGGAATTGGCGGCGGAGGATTGGCTTCCTTCGATTGATTTTCTCATCGATACTTACATCAAAGATCTTCTGTATCAAAAAAAGAACGATACGATCGGCTTGGAAGAATCGCTTAAAGCTCTTCCCTTTGAAAAAAAGGATATAAGAGATCTAAAACAGCGCATAGAAAACAGAAAAGCTGCGATCTCCGAAAGTTATAATTGGTTTGCAGACTTTGTTACCGGAGCGGTAAGGCACAGCGCGGTTAAATTGTACAGGGAAGCGTGTTCTCTTATGTGCGACATCATGGCGGAAGCTGTGGACTTGGAAAAACTTCCGCAGCAGGAATTGGTGATATTAACACAGCTTTATACTCATCTTCTTCACATGCTTGAATCGCTTGAGATGACGCCCGCCTACATCAATGAAGAATCGGAAGCTATGATGCTTTCGCTTGAAGGAATGGAATTTAATTTTTATGATATAAGGCCTATTATACGGGCCTCCGTTATCGAGCAGAGTAAAAAAGGTTTTAAAATTATAGGGAAGCTCTAAAAACTGCAGTTTTTAGAGTTAACTGCGGCCCTGCGCCGTTAAAATGCGATGTTGTAACTCGCGATAATACAGCGGCTTACAACTCGCCGAAATCCCGAAAAATCGCCTTGAGTGAGTTTTTCGAGATGCCCTATAAAATAAGATAAAAGAGAGGTTTTTATGAATCAAAAGGGAATTGCCGCAGCTGCATTGTCCATACGAAGTTTGTCGATGGATGCCATTCAAAAAGCGAATTCCGGACATCCCGGAATTGCTATGGGAGCTGCCGAGCTTGCAGCCGTCTTATACGGCGAAATAATGAAACACAACCCCGAAAACTCAAAATGGCCCGACAGGGACAGATTTGTTTTATCGGCAGGACACGGTTCCATGCTTTTGTATTCCATATTGCATCTGGCCGGGTACAAGGTGTCGCTGCAGAATATAAAGAATTTCAGGCAGATCGGTTCAAAATGCGCAGGGCATCCGGAATACGGTTTAACCGACGGAGTTGAGTGCACTACGGGGCCGCTGGGGCAGGGAATTTCAATGGCCGTAGGAATGGCTATCGCCGAAACTATGCTGGCCGCCCGCTTTAACACATCCAAACACACTGTAGTCGATCATTATACCTATTCCCTGGTGGGCGAAGGCTGTTTGATGGAAGGCGTTTCGTCCGAAGCTTCAAGCCTTGCGGGGCATTTAAAACTTGGAAAACTCATCGTTTTTTACGACGAAAACCGAATAAGCATTGACGGTTCTACCGACATAACGTTTACCGACGACATCGCCAAACGCTATGAAGCCTACGGCTGGCAGGTTTTAAAAGGCTCGATGTACGATGTTGACGGAATAGTTTCTCTGACGGAACAAGCAAAGAAATGCAAAGATAAGCCGACTTTGATCATGCTTAAATCCGTAATAGGCAAGGGCGCCCCTAAAGAAAATACTGCCGATGTGCACGGTTCTCCGCTCGGCGTACAAGGCGTACTTGAAGCTAAGAAAAAGCTCGGTTTACCTGAAGACAAGCAGTTTTACGTAGTGCCCGAAGCTTATGAGTATTTTAAAAGCAAAAAAGAATCGTTTGCAAAAGCCGAAAAAGATTGGAACGCAGAATTTGAAGCGTGGTCTAAAGAAAACCCGGAACTCAGAAAAACGTGGGACGCCTTTTTTAAAGGCAAAGCTACCGGTAAGGCTTCCTCTCCGGTTTATAAGACGGGCGACAAAGCCGCTACCCGCGATGTTAACGGAAAGGTTTTAAACGCTATGGCAAGCCGTTACATGAATCTTGTAGGCGGATCCGCCGATCTTACAGGATCTAATAAGACAAAGCTTGAAAATTCCGACGGCATATATACTTTTTCAAACAGAAAAGGCCGCTATATCGAATTCGGCATAAGGGAATTTGCGATGTCGGCCGTTTGCTGCGGTATTACCCTGCACGGAGGATTGCGCGCATTCGGAGCGACGTTCCTTGTGTTTGTGGATTATATGCGCGCTTCGCTTCGCCTTGCGGCATTGCAAAAAATAAATCCCATTTACATACTTACGCACGATTCCATCTATGTGGGCGAAGACGGTCCTACGCACCAGCCGATCGAAACCTTTGCCGGCTTAAGGGCTATTCCCAATGTGCAGTTTTTGCGCCCGGGCGATCCTCAGGAAGCCGAGCTTGCGTGGGAGATGGCGATGGAAAGCAAAGATCATCCCGTTTGCATGGCGTTTACGCGGCAGGCCTTAAAGGTTTACGAAAAGGCGGATCCCGATTGGAAGACGACCGCCAGAAAGGGAGCCTACGTAGTGCACGAAGGTTCGGCAAAGCCCGGCATAACTATTTTGGCTACGGGGTCGGAAGTAAATATGGCGCTCGAAGCCGCAAAACTTGTTCCTAACAAAAAAATACGCGTGGTTTCGGTTACGGATTTGAATTTATTCGGAAGACAAGATAAAGAATTTCAGGACAAGATCATCGGCCCCGCAAAGCGCGTGGTTACGGCCGAAGCCGGCATCAGCATGGGCTGGGACAGGTTTGCCACTTCTCATGAGGATATTTTCTGTATAGACCGCTTCGGAGAATCGGGGCCTGCGGAAAAAGTTGCGGAGCATTTGGGCTTTACCGCCGAAAAGCTTGCGGAATTATTGAAAAAATAGTTTTTTGTCGTAATTTGACTCTTTTGAGAGCTGTCCCAAAATTTCACTTTTCGGGCAGCTCGCTTGATCTGGCCGGCGCTCTTAAGGCTTTGTAAAGTTTTAAGGCGCCGGTTTGTTGATTTTCCGCATTTAGCCGGATTTTCGTTTGCCGTAAGTTCCTATGATGCGGACTGCGGCAAACAGCAGGCTCGCCGCCATCATGATAAGGCATAAAATCTGCCCCGTAGACAAATTCATAAGAGACGTGTTCAGATAAATAGGCGCGTTGCTTTCTTTTATTATGCGGTATCCCAAATCCGCATCGGGTTCGCGAAAATATTCTATCACAAAGCGGACGGCTCCGTAGCCGAACGTATAGACGGCCGCCAAGAATCCGTCAAAAACTTTTTTCTTACGCAAAGACCATATAACCGCCCAAAGGACCAAGCCTTCAAAAAAAGCTTCGTAGAGCTGGCTCGGATGACGCGGCAGGTTTACAAGGTTTGACGCCGCCGTAAGATCAATGCCCGCTTTTTGCGCAAAATCCTGTAACCAATCGAGCGATTTTGAAAATCTTTGAGCGTGCGGAAAAACAACTCCCCACGGCATTGTCGTGATGCGCCCGTATAATTCGCCGTTTAAAAAATTGCCCAGCCGTCCGAAAGTGTATCCGGCGGGGATCACGCAGACTGCGGCGTCGGCCCACCTTAGAACCGGCTTTTTTTTTCGGACGCACCAAAATACGGAACCTGAAAGCGCTCCTATAAATCCCCCGTGGTAAGACATTCCCGCCAGTCCCGTAAAATTCCCGTTTTCGGAAAAGGGCCAAAAAATAAGCCACGGCTTAGCCCAATATAATCCGCTCGTGTCGTAGACAAGCGTGGAAAAAACGCGTGCGCCTATTAAAAGAAACAGGATGACGGTAGTGAAAAATGAAAAAACATCTTCTTCGCTTGTCTTGTATTCTTGAGTGTCCAAAAAACCTTCTTTTACCAATCTTTTAAAAAGCGTGTAAGCGACAAAAAACGCAACTATGTACATCAGTCCGTACCAACGTATGAGGCCGAGCACCGGTACTCCTGGAAAAATTTCAGGATGCAGCCATGAGGGGTATGTGATCGAAAGAGGCAAATACATTTTTACACCTTAAAGCCCTGTTCGGCGGCCTTTACAAGTTTTGATTTTAGAAGATTGTTTTCTTTTTTTAACTGAGTCATGTCGAATTGAAGGGTCTTTATCATTTCCGAAAGCTCGCCCGTGGAAAAAGTTCCTCCGCCTATGAGGTCTTGAAGGCTTTCCATCTTTTGCGTGTAATCTTCCTCCGCTTCTTCGCTTATGGCACTGAAGGAATCGTTTTGATCTCCTTCTTCTCCGGAACTTAGGTCGGTGTCAAAACTGACCGCTTCGGACGCTATTATTTTATCCGCAATTCTAAAAATTCCTTGAGAAAGAATGCTCTGCGGTTTGTAAACTATCACCGGCAGCCTTGAAGAAAGCGCCTTGTCCTGATAGGCGTCGCGGTACATCACGCCCAAATATTCTATGTCGAGACCGAGGTACTGCGTGCAGGATCTTCTTATTTTCAGGGCCTTTTCCGTGTCTTTAGGATCATCGATCATATTGATTATAAGGCGCGGGCAGAATTTTTCCATGCGGCGCTTAAGGATGGCTGTGTTTTCCGCGTCTACATTGCCGAGTTCTTCTATCATTTTGGGAATATAGAGCCGCTGCATCGACTGGGAAGTCTTTTTTAATTTATTAAGCCACTTGCGACCTGCAGAGCCGTTTTTAAAAGTAGAATTTATCAGTTTGAATACAGCATTTTTCAAAAAAAGGTATGCGTTTAGAGTTGCCGTAACCGTGGGCGCCGTCACGACGATACCCTGCGGAGAAAGCAAAAACATGTCCAGTATGATTGAATGCGTTCCCGCTCCCAAGTCAAGCACAAGGTAATCGGCCTTTATGTTCAGCAGGTTTGAAATGAGTTTTCGTTTTGTTTCCAGTCCAAGCGATGAAAGCCCCGGAATTTCGCTGTCGCCGGCGATAAAGTTGAGGTTTTCGTAATCAGTGACGGTAATGATGCTGTCAAAATCGCTGCGTTCCGAAATCCACGTGCCGATTCCCGTTTTGGGAGAACTCTGGCCGAGTACAAGGTGAAGATTCGACGCGCCTAGATCCAGATCCGCAAGAACGACTTTCTTGCCGGACTGAGCAAGCGCGATGGCCATGTTCGCCGACAAAAGACTTTTTCCGACGCCGCCTTTTCCGCTTGCAACAGGTATGATTTGCATAAAAGCAGTATAACATAATATCGCTTGCCTTGACAAATCCTTTACGTGACATAAAATAACTTATATGAACAATAAAATTTTAAGACGTTTCGCAGGCGCCGTTTACTTTGTTTTCCTGCTTTTGATATCTTCCCAGTGCTTTACACAATCGGCTCTGGCTTCGGCTTCCGAAATTTCGGATCCGACGGATGAGTATTTAAGGCGGATAAGAAACGCTTTGAAATTTGTAGATCAAAACTATGTGGATGAAATAGATCCGAAAATATTATACGAAGGCGCCATAAAAGGAATGATGAGCGCGCTGGAAGACCCGTATTCGATTTACCTTGACAGCAATTCCGTGCGGGAGCTTGCAGATACCACTGTAGGAAAATTCGGAGGAGTCGGGCTTTCCATAACAAAAATCGTTTCCAATTCGCCTGAAAAACCGGCTTATGTCGAAGTTGTGTCGCCGATTGAAAACACTCCCGGTTCTAAGGCGGGAATCCACGCCGGCGATCTTATCACCGCGATAGACGGACTTTCTACGGTAGATATGACGATGAACGAAGTGCTGCTTCATCTGCGCGGCAAGGTAGGAGATCCCGTAGAAGTTTCGTTTTTGCGCGGCAAAAACATGAATTTCACAAAGACTCTGATAAGAGAGCTTATAGAAGTTCCTACCGTAAAATACGCTATGATAAATTCCTTGGGTTATCTTAAGCTCATCGAATTTACGCCTGAAACCGCAAAGAGAGTTGAAGAAGGTTTGAATGAATTTAAAAAGAATGACTTTAAAGGTCTGATAATAGATCTTAGGAACAATCCCGGGGGGCTTATCACAAGCGCAGTAGATGTTGCGGATAAGTTTATCGATAGCGGCGTAATAGTTTCTACAAAAAGCCGCGTTCCTTATGACACTTACGAATATACGGCGAGCCGCCTGAAGACTTCCATGCCCAAAGACATTCCTATAGTGGTTCTTATCAACAAAGGATCCGCCAGCGCTTCCGAAATTCTTGCAGGCGCGCTAAAAGATTATCATTTGGCCTATCTTGTGGGACAAAACACTTACGGCAAAGGCTCGGTCCAGCAGGTAATACAGCTGGGGTATGTTGACGGCTGCAAGGTTACCGTAGCGCGTTATTATACGCCGAGTGACACGAATATCGACAAGATCGGCATTCCGCCCGACCGCGAAGTTTTGCATCCGGAGCTGACGGAAGAAGAAGAGAAAAACTTTTCCGAAATGATGAAAGAAAACGTTGTGGCAAAGTATGTGGAATCTCATCCGGATATGTCCGAAAAAGACATAGCTTCTTATGCGGATGTTTTGTATAAAAAATATCCGTTTGACATACGTACCATGCGGCGCATTATACGCATGGAAGTTTACCGCACAAAGGGTATGCCCTCATACGATCTTGATTATGACATTCAGCTTAACGAAGCTATAGGTATTTTGGAAAAGGAAAATTTCCGAGAGTTGATGAGGTCTTCAAAAACTTTAAAAGAATTGCAGGAGGCTGCCTCCGAAAAGGGAATAGCCCAAAACACCGGAGAATGAGACAGTTTATAGCTTCCGTTCCTATAGGGCCGAACGGAATTTTACGGATCGAAGGAAAGGATTACCGCTATTTTAAACAGGTTCTGCGTGTAAAAAAAGGAGATCTTGTGTCCGTGCGGCTTACCGACGGCGCTCTTCAGGAAATGAAAGTGTGCGGCGCGGATGAAAATAAAAGATTCATTGAATTGCAGGCGTGCAACGAAGGAAAAAACATTACGCGCGGAATTCAGGCGTCCCTAATTGAAGATTTTCAGGCGGAGTATTGGCTTTTTCAGTTTATTGCGCGGCCGCAAAAAATGGATATAATTATAAGACAGGCTGCGGAGTGCGGCGTAGCGCGCATAATCCCCGTAATCGGCGAATATACGCAAAAAGACGGAACGTTTTTTAACGCTTCGCGGCAAGAAAGAATTTTACGTATAATAAAAGAGGCCCGCCAGCAAAGCGGTTCCCCTGTAAGCACCGTCTTTGAGAATCCGTGCGGTTTGGACGAAGCTGTAAATCTGTGGCGGCAAAGATCCGCCGAAATAAAAAACAGCGCGGCCTTTTTTCTTACGGAACAAGCGCTTGATGCGCTTGGAATGGATGATGCCGTATTGGGTTTTTATGAACGCACGGATAGGCCGTCAATTCAGCGCAGTGCGGAAGGTGAGGATCGGAGGATAAGGCTTGCGGGGCTTGCAGTAGGCTGCGAAGGCGGAATAAGCTCCTCCGAAATGTCTTTTTTGAAAGAGAACGGTTTTATACCGGTTCACTTTCGAACAAATATTTTAAGATGCGAGACGGCTGCCTTATACGGAATTGCAGTCTTGCAAAATTTAGTGACAGGAAAAAACTGATGGCTTTACAGCGGATAGAAATTTTGGGAGTGCCGGTAGACGTTTGCCGTCCGGAAGAAATGGAAGGGCACATACTTGAGCTTTTAGCGAAACCTGGAACAAAACAGATAGTGTTTTTGTCGGTTTGGAATTTATTAAGGGCGCGAGGTCAAAACGATTATGCGGAATGCGTCCGAAATGCGGATCTCGTTCTTCCGGTTTCAAAGAGCATACTGCGCGCTGCGGAATTTCTTAAAAAGCCCGTTCCTGTAAGATATAATCCTTTTACGGCGCTGATAAACATACTTTCCATACTTGAAATTCACTACAAGACATTGTTTTTGCTGGGCGGGTACAAAAAACAGCTTGACGATGCGGAAAACAATGTGCGCTCGACGTTTCCTAAACTTCACATAGTCGGCCGCTGTACAGGAAAATATACCGAAACGTTTGAAAAAGACGTAGTTCAGGCCGTATTTAAAGCTTCCCCGTCCCTTGCCCTCTTGTGCAGCGGCATAAAAGAAAAAGACGTATGGGCCTACCGCCGCAGAAATCAGTTTTCTTCAAGCATATTCTTGTATTACAAAGATGCGATAGGAATATTTTCAAAAAGACTGAAGCGCATAAGCGACGACGCCTTTGATAAAGGTTTTGAGATATTTCATGAAATTTTACATAATCCGTTAAAATTATTTCTTGTTTTTCCCTTTTTATGGTTTACAATACTGCTTGTCTGGTATCGATTGAAGCCGAAAGGGTAGGAGGATTGAAGGGGGGAAGAATATGCTTTCCGCTGTTTTATCCAGTGAAATACATGTTTATACCGCGCGGCCTGAGATTGCGAATTTTTTCAGGAAACCCATTTACGCGGATACGGAAGTACATTTTTATTCGGATCTTCAATTTATAAATGTGCCTTTGCTTTCCGACATTTCCGGCTCGCGCGGCGGCAGGCGGAGAGCCTTATTTATAGACCCCAAAATAGCGGATAAGGCGGTTTTAAATAAAATACAAACTTCGTTTTATCAAGAAGACCGTTTGAAAAAAAATACGCATTTTATAATGCCTCAGGATGAGGTTTTGTCGTTTTTACAGTCTTCGGAAAATTCCGACGCTTCTGTTATTCCGCTTCCCTGCGACGAAGATATTTTTTTACGCACCGGTAAAAAGCTGCCGGAATATGATCCTGCCGAATCCGTAGAACTTTCCGATTTTGAAAATTCCATACTTTCGGAAATTATAGGCGGATCTCCTTTCTTAAAAAAATTGAAATTCCAGCTGGCCCTGGCGGCGCGATCGGATTTGCCGGTCATCTTTTTAGGGGAACCTGGAACGGGAAAAAGCTTTGCCGCTTCGTTTATTCATAGATTATCCAAACGCAGAAGATCGCTTTTTTGCGTGCTTGATATGGGAACTCTGTCTGAAAATTTAGCCGACACCGAATTATTCGGGTCAAGGCACGGCGCCTTTACCGGAGCCGTAGATTCTTCGGGGCTTTTGCTTTTGTCCGACGGAGGAACTCTGTTTTTGGATGAAATAGCCAACACGCCTCTTTCCGTTCAGGTTAAACTTTTAAGATTTTTGGAAACCGGCGCTTTTCGTCCCGTCGGAGCGGTAAAAGAAAATACGGTAGATTCGCGGCTGATTTTTGCGACGAACGCGGATCTGCAGTCGCTCATAGAACAAAAATTATTTCGGGAAGATCTTTACGACAGAATAAACGTTTTCCCGATACGCTTAAGTCCGCTTAGAGATCGCATCGAAGACATAAAGCCTCTCGCTGAAAATTTTTTAAGCAAAAATTCCTGCCGTATTTCCGACGCGGCGCTTTCCATTTTAGAGTCTTACGATTGGCCGGGTAACGTCCGCCAGCTCATGCACTGCCTTTCTCGCGCTATGCTTTTTTGCCGCGATAACCGTATCGATGCGTGCGATATTTTGCTCGATTGATCGCAATGAATATTCACCGATTATCGGCGGATTATTCGTGCGGAGAGTTCAATTACTCGGTGCTGCTTGAACCCTCGCTGCAAATCTGCGGCGAGGCTGCCGATTTATTTTTAGATACCAGCCCTGCTATTTTGCCGAAGGTTTTTTCAATGTATTGAATTTCACCTTCCGAAACCGCCGCCCGTGAAAGCAGGTTTTGCCAAAAACTTTCCATGTCGCTGCGCCCGGCAATGCGGAAAAATCCTATTTTTTTAAGATCGTCGGTAATGGATTTTACCGTTTTGTCTATTTCGCCGAGCGTTAAAGGCGTGTATCCATGTTCGCCCTTGTTTTTTTCACGAAAAAGATGGTAGCACATTATCTGGACTGCGTGGGATAGGTTCAGGGATGGGAAGCCTTTCGAAGAAGGTATTGTTACCCCTATCGTGCACTCTTGAAGTTCAGAATCTGTAAGCCCCGTTCTTTCATTTCCGAACACTATGGCGATATTTCCCGCGCCGCTTTCGGAGCCTGAGGTTATTTCGGCTGCGAGCGAAGAAAATTCTTCCGGAAACAAAAGCTTACCTTTTCGTTTTTTTCCGCGCCTGCGTGTCGTGCCGGCGGAGGCTGTACAGTCCGCCGTAGCTTCGGTTATGGAATTAAAAAACTGTGCCGAATCCCAGATAGGAGAGGCATGTATGGCCAAGACTCTTATGTGAGAATCGTCATAGTCTTCTTTTTTTCCTACGATCCGTAAGGTGCTTATGTCGTTGTTTGCCATTGCGCGGCACACGGCTCCGATATTTCTGCTTTCTTCAGGATGAGACAAAACTATGCGGATCTTGTTTAGATTCATAATTAAATATACATATTTTATTTTATTTACGCTATAATTTAGCGCATGGGTGTTTTTTCGGGGAAAAGAGCTTTTGTCATAGGCGGTTCCGGCGGCATAGGCCGCGCGTTGTCCAAAAAACTTGCGCGCTCCGGTGCGGATCTTTTCGTTCACGGCGGGCATGATTCAAAAGCGTTCGATTCGCTGATCCAGGAACTTAAATCCGCCCCCTTGGATAAAAATTCCGCGGACATGCAGAGGTGTGAAAATCCTGTAAACATAGAAAAAATAGTGTACAAAATTGAAAATTTCAGCGATTTAGCCGTGTCGCCGCTGAATTCGATATTGAAAAAGTCCGACATAGTGTGCGTTTGCTTCGGCCCTTTTATTCAAAAGCCGCTTACGGAAACAACCCTTGAAGATTGGAAGAACGCGGCTCTGCTTGACTACGCCCTTCCCGGCTACTGCGTGAGCACGGCTTTGCCCGGCATGATCCTAAAAGGATGGGGGCGTTTTCTTTTTTTCGGAGGAACTCGGACTTACAACATAAACGGCTACAAGACCAACGCTGCCTACGGCGGCGCAAAGACGGGAGTAGGCTCTCTTGTCCGTTCCGTCGCTCACGAATACGCGTCAAACGGCATAACCTGCAACGCCGTTCTTCCCGGCTTTACCGACACGGAATATGTTTCGGAAGCTGAGAAACTCTTAATTTCAAATAAACTTCCCTGCAAAAAATTCATTTCCGCAGATTCCGTAGCAAGGGGAGGAATGTTTTTGCTTGAATCGCCTGAAATAAACGGGGCGCTTTTAAACATAGATTTCGGCTGGGACGGAAAATTATAATCGGTTCTGCGGATTAGCGCTTTGCGGGACGGCCGCATTTCTAGGACTCTCGGCGGGCAGCGCCTTGAGCGGCAACGGCGTTTTTGGCGGTCGCCGTCTCGGATGATTAGCGGTGTTTTTTATGCGGTTTATCATAATTTATCGCATGATTTTTGTTACGAATCGGGAAGAACATTGTTTTAGGCATAAGTAGGCTTGAGTCCGCAGCGTGCCGAATTGACCGTATATAAATAGTAAAATTTGACATATTGGTGTTTTTTAGTGTATTATGAATGGATAATTTTACGCACGAACCGTGAGCTCCTATATACCATGTTTTAAAGTTAAGACTTTACTGCAATTTAGTGCATCAAAGTTTTGTTTTTGTTCATAATTATGATAGAATGTTTAGAGTAAGAGGTTTATTAAGTTAGCATGATAAATAATAATCTTGTGCCTGGCTTTGACGACGAAAAAGACGACAGTATTAAGATTACTCTGGAACGTATCGCAGAAGTTCCGAACTGTTTAAGCGTGCATTTGAACGGCTATATCGATACGTACAATTCCAGCTTTTTTCAAAAACGTATTGCCAAAGTAGTGGAAGCGGGATATATAAATTTAATCTTTAATTGCAGCGCGTTGAACTATGTGTCTTCGACAGGTATCGGTTCTTTTACTGCGTTTTTAAAATTAGTTAAATCGAAAGGCGGGGATATCGTTCTTCTTGAAATTCAGCCAAAGGTGTTTGAAGTTTTTCAGCTGTTGGGTTTTTCTCAATTTTTTAACATAAAAAATACTTATGCGGATTCTATAGATCTTTTTAAATCCGGCAGGCCTGAAGTCAATACGGTTTTTCCCGTTATTTTTTCCTGTCCCGTGTGTTCAAAGAGGCTTAAGGCTACCCGCTCCGGACGTTTCCGCTGTTCCGAATGTAAGTCTATTTTAACCGTCGACGCGCAGGGACAATGTTCCTTAGGGTAAAAACGTCACTTTTTTAGTGTTTTGCGCCGGTGCGACGCAAGAATCCTGTTTCATAGTGCAAAATCTGTGGATAAGTCCTTCTTCTTAAAGCATTGGAAGGATTTATCTTTTTTTATCGGTGGAAATTTTAGAGTTTTTTGACTCTATTACGTTTTTGCATCGCTTATTCCTTGTATTATAAAGACTTGCGCTTGCAGAGCGTATTTCTATATATTGTAATAACTTATTGTTATTTTCTTTACAGTGTTTTCGGCGTGTGGATAAATTGTGGAAATCCGCTTTGATTTTTGTTGAAAATCACGTTTGTCCGCGAAGTTTCAGCATGCCGTGGTTTTCATAGTTCCCTGTTGTTTTTACCGTATTTTCATGATATTCTGAATAAAATGAAACAGGCGCTTGGACTTTTGGCGATTTTTCCGATATTTTGCATTACAGGAACTTTTGCAGGGGCCGTTTTATACATATTGTACATACAATGCGTCTCGTACATAGCCGGACTTCCTATGGAAACCGTCTCTTTTGCAATGTGCGCTGCAGGCGTCATAAAAGCCGTTCCTTCGGTTTTGCTGTTTTCGCCTTTATTTTTAGCGTTGAATCTTATCCGCCATCCCAAGCGGTTTTTGGCGGTTATTACGTTTTATTTGATAGAAGCCATTGCACTGTTCTTTTTATTCCCGTTAAGCCTAAAATCTCCTTTGTATTTTAAAACATCGACCGCCGTCGCCGATCATGATGCGGCCTCAGAGCGCGATGCCGGCGCCGGGTGCGGTACGGGCGCAGAGCATGATATTGGCGCCAAGCGCACGGTTACGAGCGGTTTTTTTAGAAAAAACGGGCAATACTTGTATTATTATTCTGCAGTGCGCTCGGACGGTTCGGCGTCGGGCGTAAAATTTAAACTGGAAGATGTAAGCGCCTCTGAAAGCCGAAACCCCAAACTCATAGACGGCGCTTTGTCGATTTCTGCCGCTGTTCCTGAAACGGCTTCAGCTGCCGGGATAAGGCCTTCCGCTTTTGAATTTTCCGACGTACTTGCGGAAGAAATTCTTAAGCCTCCTTTTACTGTAAAAACTATAACCTGCCTGTTTTTTTTACCGGCCTTGATCACGTCGAATTCAGGGGCGGAATTTGACGTGATCATCATGTTTTCGATGTGTTTTGCTTTGATTGCGGTGTGCGCCGTAAAGCATATGAGCCAATGGAGACTGATAAACGTCTTTTTGGTAATAGCTTTGACAATGGCCGTTTTGTTCGCCAATACCGGATATTACTGCAAAAATGAAATTTTCATGTCTGTGAGCAAAAAGGCGGAAGAGCTTTTGCCCTTATCGGACATTCCTTTTATTGCGGTACTGAACACGGCCGTTGGATTTTTATCTTTGGTTTTTTCCTTGCTTTTTATGATCGTCCGTAAAAGAAGGCTGAAATGAAGCTGAAAAAACCGTTTATCGTTTCTTTTTTTATACTGTTCGGCGCCGGCTGCTTTATATGGAGTTTTTTATACGGAAATCTTCCTGCAATTTTTCCGCACAGCATAGTTCGCTTTCGGATCTTGCGCGCATTGGCGGTGTTTTTTAAAGGACTTCCCGCCGTCATGTGTACGGCGTTTTTGTTTGAATTTTCACTTGAGTTCGGCCGCGATCCTTCGGGGAGCACAAAAAGATTTTCTTCCGGAATGCTGGAGCGCTACCGCCTTGTGATAATCGTATCCTTAATCCTTTCTTTAGTGCTTACGCTCTGCGTGCAGGTTTTTTTGCCTGCGGTAAATAAGAATCTTTCATATATTGAAAGACAGCCCGAACTGCGCAGATTATATGTGGAAATGAGCGAGCAAAGCAAAGAGCAGGGAAACAATGAAGCCGCTTACATGTATATGCTTCAGGCTTCGGAAATCGATCCGCACAATGAAAGAATTGAAGATTCTCTGCGACAACTTAAAATCGCTTCCGAATATAAAAAAGAAGAGCCTAAGATCGAAGCGCCTTTGCCTGAACCTGAGAAAGACGAAGCGCCCGCCGGTTTTGATGAAATGCTTGACAAAGCAAAAAAAGCTTTTAAAAACGAAGACTGGCTTTACGCTCATTATTGCGCAAGGACGGCTGTAAATTTGGCGGCTCCGGGAGAATTAAATCTTGACGAGGCGGAACGTCTTTCCGTAGCGGCGTGGAAAAAATTGTCGGAAGTGTCCGCTTCGGGCAATACGGAAACTCAAAAACTCTTTGAGCGCAAAATGGAAGGATACAACGCTTTTATCAGGGGCGACTATCTTGATTCGTATTATATTTTTAACGAACTGAATTTACAAAATCGCAAAGCCGATCCGGACGTAAAGCGTTACTTTGCGTTATCTGAAAAGAACCTCAAAGACCGGTATTTTTTTAACGATGAATATAAGGATCTTCAAAAATATGAAACCGTTTCGGATCTGTATTTTACAATAAAAAAAAGCGACGGATCGTCCGAAGTTTATTTTATCCGCGGAATCACGAATATCGGACGGCAGGGCAATTTAGTGCGTTTTCTCCGCGATTTTACCGTTACGTATTTTGATAAAGACGGCTTTTTCACTAAAAGCCTGTCCGTTCCGTATGCAAAAATGTTTTCGGTTTCTTCTTCTCTGTTTCCTGAGTTAGGCGGCGATGAAAAATTCGTTCCGTATATTTTATTGGATTCCATCAACAGGCTCTATTATGCGGGAATAGAAAGACCTGAATACAGGTATGCAAAGGCGAATGCCGTGCAGAAAGAAAATAATTATTTAATCCTTGACATGCCTTATGAAGATTTTGAAATATTGTCGTACGCGCCGAGCGGCGCTGAAAATATGGATCTGTTTTCGCTTTTTGAATTTGTTTTTGTAGCGTCCAAGTACGGTTATCCAAGCGAAGCCTACGCCGCCGTCTTGCAGGAAAGACTTTTGTATCCTTTTTCGCTGCTTCTGTTTTTTTTATTTTTTGCGCTTATGTCGTGGAATTACCGAATCGAAGAAGACGTTTTGTTTAAATTCAGGTGGATTTTTACGATACCGTTTTTTATTCTATTTGTGCATGTTTTTTTGCGGGCGGCGTTCTACATAGTGCGACTCATAAATTTTACGGCGGCCTATGCGGTGGAACTTAAATGGACGCTGGCTTTTTCAAGCGCTGTAGACCTTATCGCCTTTATATTCCTCTCGGTTTTATTTTTAGCTAGGAAAAAATGATTCCATGGAAAATTCTTTAAAAAAAGCCGTAAGGAATTTTTTTTACCGGCATGCAGGATTTTTTATCTGTACGGCTGTAGGCTGCTTTGCCGGTTTATGGGGCGTTTTATGCGGCCTAGTGACGGGAGCGGTCTTCGACCGAATTTTGATCGGATTTTTGGAAGAAAGGCGGCTGCGAAAGATCTTGGACGACGGCCGCTTTGTCGGCGTTTTAAATGAATCTTTCCCCGGCGCGTTTTACGCCGCCGCTCTGACCGTTTTTTGCCTGCACGATATGGAAAATTCCGTTTATCAGCTGAAATCCGTCTTCGGCAAAAAGGAAGACTGGCACGTTTTTTGCCGCGCAGCCTATACCGCCAAAGAATTAAACGGCGATCTGCTTGTAGAATGTCTTGCCGCTTCCGTAAAAAAATCCGAAGGAAATGGAGCGGGAAATAAAAAAGATTTTGCCGCTGCGCACGGACACACATGGCAGGACGCAGGACACAACGGCGCGCGCGTTTCCCCTGTGAACGACATATTCAGACTTTTAAGCGCGGCGGAATTTTTGTGGGATGAAAAACTTCGCGGCGAAAAGCCTTCGCATTATCTTGCGGAACTTTTAAATTACACGTATGTTAGCGATGAAATCGCCGCAGCTTACCGCGTTCTGGGTCTTGATCCGGGGGCGGACATAAAAAAAGTACGATCGGCGCACCGCAGGCTGGCGGCAAAATTTCATCCGGATTCCGCCGGAGCGGATATTGCAGACAAAACCGCCGCCGAATATCATAAGGCAAATTCTTCCGATGGAATTTCGTCCGGAATTTCTTCGTTTATGAGGATTCAGGCGGCTTATGAAACTATTTTACATCAATCTTTTTGATGTGCGCTCCGAGTTTTTGAAGGCGCTCGACCAGGTTTTCATATCCGCGCTCTATTTGATAAACATTGCTTATGACGCTTTCACCGCGCGCAATCATCGCGGCGATTACCATTGCCATTCCTGCGCGTACGTCGGGAGAAACCAAATGATCCTTGTGCAACGTTGACGGCCCTGATACGACGGCGCGGTGCGGATCGCATAAGGTGATCCTCGCACCCATGCTTATAAGTTTATCCACAAAAAACATGCGCGACTCGAACATCTTTTCAAAAATAAGGACTGTGCCTTCTACCTGCGTCGCAACAACCGTCATAATGCTTGTAAGATCGGGGGGAAAGCCCGGCCACGGCGCGTCGTCAATCTTGGGAATCATTCCTCCGAGATCCGTATTTATTTTCATTTCCTGATTGAGAGGAACTTCAAGAGTTGTTTCCTGTAAATTCCAGCGGATCCCGAGTTTGCCGAAGGCGATGCGTATCGGGCGCAAGTCGGGAGGATTCACTCCTGTGATCTTTATGGTACCTCTTGTTGCGGCGGCCATTCCTATAAACGATCCTATTTCCATAAAATCAGGCCCTATTTTAAAATCGCAGCCGTGAAGCTCCTTTACTCCCGAGATCGTAAGTATATTGCTGCCCGTTCCGCTTATCTTTGCTCCCATGAGGTTTAGCATTGTGCACAGATCCTGCACGTGCGGCTCGCTTGCAGCGTTTGTGATCTTTGTTGTGCCTTCGGCGAGTACGGCCGCCATAACGGCGTTTTCTGTAGCTGTGACGGAAGTTTCGTCCAAAAATATATCCGCTCCGGCCAATTTATTTGCGGAAAACTCAAACGCCCCTTCGACGCTCACGTTGGCGCCCAATTCGGTCAGAGCCAAAAAATGAGTGTCCAAGCGTCTTCTGCCTATGACGTCTCCGCCGGGAGGAGGCAGAACAACTTTACCTGTGCGTGCAAGAAGCGGGCCTGCAAAGAGTATTGAGGCGCGTATTTTCTTTGAAAGCTCATGGGGTATTGAGTTCGATACGATTTTTTTTGCGCATATTTTCCAAGTGTTTTCGGCAATGCGCTCCACGTCCGCTCCCAAGGCTTTAAGAATTTCAAGCATGACGGCTGTATCTTCGATTTTAGGAATGTTTCTGAGGACAACAGTGTCTTCGGTTAAAAGCGACGCCGCAATGCACGGTAAGGCAGCATTCTTATTCCCGCTCGCTTGTATGGATCCTTGGACGGGGAATCCGCCTTCAATGTGATATTCGTACATCAGTTTTCTCCGATTATCGAAGCAAGATGGATGAGAACTTCCGCCGCCGCCGTCATCTGCGAAAGAGACGCCCATTCGTTTCTTGAATGATAGTTATGCCCGCCGGTAAAGATGTTCGGCGTAGGGATCCCCATTTCGGTGAGCCTTGAACCGTCAGTTCCGCCGCGTATCGGCTTTTTTACGGGACTTATTCCCGCTTTTTCATACGCCTTGTAAAGATCGGCCATGACTTCAGGATGCTCGTCGAGTTTTTTCTTCATGTTAAGGTACTGCTTGGTATGTACTGTTTCGGCTTTTCCGCCGAATGCTGCCGCCGTAATATTTGCCAAATCAGTTACGAAATTTTTGCGGCGTTCTATTCCTTCGTCGGTAAAATCGCGCAGTAAAAGCAAAACATAGGAACGCTCTACCGAAGACGTTATTTCAAGCGGAGCGTAAAATCCTTGAAAAGAATCCGTGGTTTCGGGCGCTTCATGGCGCGGCAGCGATGCGACGAAATTTGCCGCCATAGTAACGGCGTTTACAAGGCCGCCTTCGCGCGCCGTTCCCGTGTGGACTGAGTGACCGGTAAAGGTGACGTCGCTTTTGTAGGCCGTAAAGCACTCGTCTTCTATTTCGCCTATGTGCCCGCCGTCCACCGTATAAGCGCGTTTTGAGGAAAGCAGTTTTAGAGGAACGTTATCCATGCCGTGCCCTGTCTCTTCGTCGGGAGAAAATAAAACCTCGATCTTTCCGTGCTTTATATCTTTATTTTTTGCAAGAAAAGAAAGAGCGGTCATGATTTCCGCTATACCGGCCTTGTCGTCGGCGCCGAGCAGAGTTGTTCCGTCCGTAGTGATTACGGTATCTTTTTCTTTTGCGGCAAGCGCCAGCGCCTTGTCGGTTGCAGGATCAAGCGTGATATTGCATTTTAATTTGACGGGAGTTCCGTCGTAACCGGTTATTATGTTGGGTTTTACATTTTCACCTGAAACGTCTCCTGCGGTGTCCATGTGCGCCATAAGACAAAACGCCTGCAAACGGTTCGAGCCCTCGGATGCCGGCAAAAAACCGTATACGTAGCAGTGCTCCGTTATTTGTACGCTTTGCAGGCCGATTTCTTTCATTTCTTCGGCGAGCAGCTTTGCCAGATCGCGCTGTCTTTCGGTTGAAGGCTGAATGTCGCTGTCGGCGGCTTTTACGTCGCTTGTAGTATGTATTTTTACATATTTGATAAACCGCTCAAGCAGTTTTTTTTTGTCGTCTTCGCTTAATAGTTTCATAATCACTGACAGGATAAGGCATTGTCGCATAAAAAGCAACGGAGCGCGCGGGCGGTGCATCGGACGCCGGGTTTTATGTGAGTAAATACGCGGAGCGCGCGGACGGCATTAGTCGGACGCAGGGTTTTACGCGGCAAGTGATATTGCATGCCCGTGTGCAGCCGCGCCGTACGAAAACTATAAAATGTAAAAATTGAAATTAAACTTATTTATCAAGCAGTTTTGTCAGCACCGTGTCTTTTTGCCGCCAGTTTTTATCCACCTTTACCTGAAGGTCCAAATCGATGCGGTAATCGAAAATTTTTCGCAGAGCTTTTATGGATTCTATGCGGATCGTTTTTATCATGGAAGCGCCTTTGCCTATGACAATTCCTTTTTGGCTTTCGCGTTCCACACATAAAAACGCCCTCACCCAAAGTTCCCTTCCTTCTTTCCGCATTTCCATGTCGGCAATGTTTACGTAGATGGAATGGGGAATTTCTTCTTCAAGGCGGTTTATAGCCTGCCCACGGATCACTTCCGAAATGCGGAATCCCACTTCCTGATCGGTATAAAATTCTTTCGGATAAAGGGCCGGCGCATTCGGCGCAAGGGAATAAAGCGATTTTAACACGTCGTCGATTCCCGTGTCTTTTTTTGCCGAAATTTCAAATATTTTTGAAGCGGGAATTTGAGGAAGATTTTCGGATAAAAACGCTCGTATGACGGCCGGCCGCGCCTTTGGATCGTCGGTCTTATTTACTGCGACGACGGTTTTTTGTGCATGCGGCCTTACAAGCTCCGACGTAAGATGCTCTTCGCTCCCGCACGGGCGCGTAGCGTCTATTATGTAAAGAATGCATTCGGCTTCTTTAAGCTGCTCTTCCGTCGTGTTTTTAAGTTTTAAGTTGAGTTTTTTTTCGGATTCGTGGTAGCCGGGCGTGTCGATAAACACAAGCTGTCCAAGCGATGTGTTCACTATGCCGCGGATAGCGTTTCGCGTTGTTTGCGGTACGGGCGAAACTATGGAAACGGCCGCTCCGCATGCCGTATTTAAAAACGTGGATTTGCCCGAGCTCGGCCGCCCTATAATCGCTACGACGGCTGTTTTATGCTCCTCGTTCGGCTGTAAAGGGCAAGGTTCCTGAGATACGGTATCGGGATTTTTTTTCATGATAAAAAGTATACAGAAAAGGCGCAGATTTGTCAGCGGTGTGTGGATGAGTTGAGCCGACGAGCTTCTCGAACGGCAAGGCGCCTAGTTAAATGCGATGAGGAGACTCACCGCATGTGTCCCCGCACGGCACGACGGTCTGAGCGCGCGCGGTTATGCACTGTCCTGAGCCCACATTGAGACGCAGCGGACTTTTTGTTGAGTGCGGAATTTTAGGGAAATTGAGCGGCGAACGGCAGTGTGCGGTTCTGCGCGGCGCTATATCAAGCCATTTGTATTTAATCAAAACTGTGATAATATATAAAATATGTGTCTGACTTGTTGCAGGGGATCTCCGGTTCCCTTTGGGGCTTCCATCGAAAAAGGCGGAGTTAATTTTGCCGTCTTTAGCAGAGACGCAAAAGCCGTCCGCCTGGAGCTTTTTAAATTCGCAGAAGATAAAGAGCCCTATGCGGTTTTGAATTTCGACCCTAAAATAAACAGGACAGGAGACGTTTGGCATATTTTCGTAAAAGGATTGAAAGCGGGTGACCTGTATCTTTTTTGCGCAGACGGAGAATATGCGCCTGAAAAAGGGCTGCGGTTTGACGGCGAAGCGCACTTGCTCGATCCTTACGCCAAAGCTCTCACCCAAGGTTCCGTTTTTAACGCGTTCCGCGCCGTCGGCGATACTGCAAAGGAGCTTGAAAGAATCAAAGCCGGCGGAAAAGTTTCAAACAAATGCGACTTATCCGTTTTTCCCAAGTGTATCGTCGTCGACGATGATTTTGACTGGGAAAACGACGCTCCTTTGAATATCCCGCTTCGCGATACGATAATTTACGAGTTACACGTCCGCGGCTTTACTATGTCTGCAACTTCAAAAACAAAAAAACGCGGAACTTTCTGCGGTCTTGCGGAAAAAATTCCGTATTTAAAAAAGCTCGGAATAACGGCGGTGGAGCTTTTGCCCGTTTTTGAATTTGATGAAAACGAACTTGACAGAACGGATCCCTCGACGGGGAAAAGACTTAAAAATTTTTGGGGATACAGCACGGTCTGTTTTTTTGCGCCCAAGCAGTCTTATTCTTCAGGAAAGAATTCCAAAGCCGTAACGGAATTCAAACAGATGGTAAAGGATTTTCACAGCGCGGGCATTGAAGTTATTTTGGACGTCGTCTTTAACCACACGGCCGAAGGCAACCACATGGGGCACACTTTTTCTTTCCGCGGATTGGCAAACAACATTTACTATATTCTGCAAAACGACGACCGCAGATTTTATAACGACTATACCGGCTGCGGCAACACTATGAACTGCAATCATCCGGTGATGGTGCGCTTTATAATCGATTGCCTGCGATATTGGGTTTTGCAAATGCACGTGGACGGCTTCCGCTTCGACCTTGCGAGCGTCTTTTGCCGCTCGGAAAGCGGTTCTCTGGAAGAATTCCCGATACTCACGCGCGCCATATCCGAAGATCCCGTCCTTCGCAACACAAAGATCATCGCCGAAGCATGGGACGCGGCCGGCGCCTACCACGTGGGAAAATTTCCCGGAGGGCGCTGGTGCAGCTGGAACGACAAATTCCGCGACGGTATGAGACGGTTTTTCCGCGGTGAAAATTTTATGGTAACTGAAATGGCTACAAGGCTTACCGGAAGTTCCGATCTTTATATGTCTTCAAGCCCCGAATATTCCATAAATTTTATTACCGTGCACGACGGTTTTACTCTTAACGATCTTGTGAGCTATTTGGCAAAGCATAACGAGGCGAACGCCGAAAATAACCGCGACGGTTCGGATTGCAATTACAGCTATAACAACGGAATAGAAGGCGAAAGCGATAATCCTGCGATCGAAAAACAAAGGCTCATATCCATAAAAAACATGCTCTTGTTTTTGATCATTTCGCAGGGAGTTCCTCTTCTTCTTGCGGGAGACGAATTCCGAAGGACTCAAAAAGGGAACAACAATGCTTATTGCCAAGACAACGACGTTTCATGGGTGGATTGGTCTTTGTGCGAAAAAAACGCGGATCTTTTGCGCTTTGTCCGTAAGCTTATAGAGCTTCGCAAAGCTCACTGCGTATTCAGGCGTTCTGCCTTTTTTAAAGGCGGAGACTTGCAAAGCGGAGTATTGCCTGACATAATTTGGTATAATGCCGAAGGACAGGAACCCGATTGGCCTAAGATGAAGCATTTTTTAGCATGCCGCCTTGACGGCGACAGCATGCGGAGCTTTAACGGTCTTAAAGACAACAACTTTTATCTTGCCGTAAACATGAATAACAGGGATTGTATCGCCGTCCTGCCGCCCTTACCCGCAGAAAAAAGCTGGCGCCGCGTAGTCGATACGTCCGCCTATTCGCCGAATGATATTTGCGATCCGGGGGATGAAGAAATCCTTCCATCGCAAAAACGATACGTAGTACCGGCAGGAAGCGCGGTGCTGTTACAGAGTGTAGATATATTACAGAACAGAAGGTCTCTTGCAAATTATCCGGAGGGAAAAAATGGAATTTGATAAGGAACGATTTAAAAATATATTGATGAATCGTCTGCGCCAGCAGTACGGAAAGGACATTGCCATCGCTACGCGGCACGATATCTACGACGCCGTCGCTTCAGCGTGTATGAATACGGTTGTGGATAAGTGGATCGCCACACGGCGGACATACGAAAAAGAACCCGGACTGCGCCGTGTCTGCTATTTTTCCGCAGAATTTCTTATGGGACGTTCCTTAGGAAACAATCTGATCAATCTTGAAATAAAAGAAGCTGTTGAAGACATTCTAAAAGGTTTTCATCTTAACCTGAACGTAATTGAAGATACGGAACCTGAGCCGGGACTGGGAAACGGAGGTCTCGGAAGGCTTGCTGCCTGCTTTTTGGACAGCCTTGCAACGCTCGACTATCCTGCGCGAGGATACGGAATTCGTTATGAATACGGCATGTTTGAACAGCGCATAGAAAACGGATTTCAAGTGGAATATCCGGACAGATGGCTTACGCACAGAGATCCGTGGGAAATAAAGCGGAGCGACTTGGCCGTTACGGTGCATTTCGGCGGGAAGATAGTGTACAGAAAAACACCGGACGGACAAGAGCGCTTTAATCTTGAAGATACCGAAGCCGTCACGGCGACCCCTTTTGATATTCCCGTCGTAGGTTACGGAACGGATACCGTCGGAATGCTCCGCCTTTGGGAGGCTTCTTCGCCGGACGGATTTAACCTTCAGCTGTTTAACGATATGCAATATACGCGTGCCGTGGAAAAGCAGATCAGCGCCGAAAACATAAGCCGCGTGCTCTATCCTAACGATTCGGGTCCCAGCGGAAAGGCGCTGCGTTTAAAGCAGCAGTATTTCTTTTCATCCGCGAGCCTTCAGGATTTAGTGCGCAGCTTCGTTTCCGAATACGGCACCGATTTTTCAAAATTCTCGGACTATAATGTAATTCAGCTTAACGACACGCATCCCGTAGTCGCTATCCCCGAATTGATGCGTATTTTGATGGATGAATACCGTGTAAGCTGGGATACGGCTTGGAACATCGTGGTAAAGACGTTTGCTTATACCAACCACACGATACTTGCCGAAGCCTTAGAAAAATGGCCTATAGACATATTTCAGGGACTTTTACCCAGAATTTATCAAATCGTAGAAGAAATAAACCGCCGTTTTCTGATCGAACTCCGTGAAAAATATCCGGGCGATTACCAAAAACACAACTCTATGTCGATCATTGCGGACGGCATGGTGCATATGGCGCGCCTTGCGATCCGTTCCTGCTTCAGCGTGAACGGAGTTGCCGAATTGCACACGGAACTTTTAAAGACTAGGGAATTGAAGGATTGGGCTGAACTTTATCCTAAAAAATTTAACAACAAAACCAACGGAATTACCCAGCGGCGGTGGCTCCTTTCCGCAAATCCTCTTCTTGCAGACTTTATCACCAAAAGAATCGGGCCGGGCTGGATAAAAGATTTGACCAAGCTAAAGGAACTGGAAAAATATCTGGACGACGAAGCCTCTTTGCGAGAGCTTTTGGAAATAAAGCAGGAAAACAAGCGGCGGCTTACCGAATATCTTAAAGTGACGCAGAATGAATTTCTTGATCCCGACAGCATATTTGACGTTCAGGTAAAACGCCTGCACGAATATAAGCGTCAGCTTTTAAATATTCTGCACATCATGTATCTTTATAACAAGCTCATTTCCGATCCGTCTTACAATCCTTACCCCAGAACTTTTATCTTCGGCGCAAAATCCGCAAGCGGCTATCGCCGTGCGAAGGCTATAATAAAACTGATCAACACCGTAGCCGATCATGTGAACAACGACCGCCGCGTCCGCGGAAAACTGCGAGTGGTGTTCATTGAAAATTACAGGGTAAGCGTTGCGGAAAAAATTTTCCCCGCCGCCGATGTTTCGGAGCAGATTTCTACGGCCGGAAAAGAAGCTTCGGGAACGAGCAATATGAAATTTATGGTGAACGGAGCGATAACTCTGGGTACCCTTGACGGAGCGAATATCGAAATAGTACAAGAGGCCGGCGCAGAAAACGAATTCATATTCGGACTGAAGACGGATGAGATATTGAAGATACAGACTGAAAATTCCTATCATCCGCAGGAATATTTTTCCAAAAACCCTGAGTTGGGCAAAGTTGTGGAACAGCTTATCGACGGCACATACGATCCTTCGCGGCAATTGTTTAAAGAGCTGTACGATTCTCTGGTTTTCGGCGTTGAAGGCCAAAGGCCCGACGTGTATTATATCCTTGCCGATTTTAACGCGTATTGCAAAGCGCATGAAAAAATTGAAGCCGAATATAACGACAGAATTCACTGGGCTAAGATGATGCTGAAAAACATTGCAAACAGCGGAAAATTTTCGTCCGACAGAACGATCGAAGAGTATGTGCGCGACATATGGAAGCTGAAAAAAGTTCCGGTAACCGTAAAACAGAAAACTGATGAATAAAAGATTCGTTTCGATGTTTTCGGGGCTTGGGTTGCTATGTGCGGCTTGTATATGGGGTTTTGCCTTTGTGATAGTAAAAGACAGCCTTGACTGCGTGCCTGCGATTTACATGCTCGCCCTCCGCTTTACAATAGCTTCTCTTGCGCTCGCCCTGGTCTACGCGAAAAGGCTTTTTTCGTTTAATTTTTCTTATTTGAAGTACGGCGCCGTTTTGGGCTTGTATCTGTTTTTAGCTTATTCTTTTCAGACTGTGGGCTGCGTTTATACCACTGCCGGAAAAAACGCTTTTTTAACGGCGATTTATGTCATACTTGTGCCGCTTTTGGGGTGGCCGTTAAAAAAACGCCGTCCGGAGAGTCACGTGTTCATCGCTGCGTTGACGGCTTTGGCAGGTATCGGTATGCTTGTGTTAAAGGGCAAAGGCGGCGCTCTGAAGGTCAACATAGGAGACGTGCTAACGCTCATATGCGGAATCTTTTATGCGGTTCACATTCTGTTTACCGCGCATTACGATCAAAACCGCGATCCTGTTTTGCTGACGGTGTTCCAGTTTGTTTTTGCAGCGATCTTTTCGTGGATAGCGGCTCCTTTTATTGACGGACCGTTCCCGTCCGGCGCGTTCGAAGACCCTAAGATTGTTTTTTCAATGCTTTATTTGGGGATATTCAGCACTATGGTTGCCTTTGTTTTGCAGAACGTGTGCCTTAAATATTTACAGTCTTCCTTAGCCGCGCTGTTTTTGTCTACGGAAGCGGTTTTCGGCGTATTTTTCAGCGCAGTTCTGCTCGGCGAAAACATGACGGGACACATGATCATAGGCTGCGCTCTTATGTTTGCGGCGATAGTTTTTGCCCAAACCGGGTTCGATTTTTTGCCCCGCAGAGGTCTGCGGGACAGATCACTATAAACGATAAAAATTTTTTAGTAGGAGGTATGATAAAAAGCGACGTCTAAAATATCGCCGTCACTTTTTATTTCGAGTTTGCGCGGATGTTTGCAGAAGACTTATATTACGTATCGTGCCGATAAAATCGAATGGATACGATATACTTTATTTTGCAAACTCGATTATCTGACCTGTGCGCTTTAGCGCACGGCTAAAAACTTTTTCGGAAGTTGAAACTTCCTGCAAAAGTTTTTATAGGAGGGTTTTTATGAAAATTGCTTTGATCAATGAAAACAGCCAGGCGGCAAAAAACACAATAGTTTTGAATGCGCTTAAAAAAGTCGTGGAACCGATGGGCTTTGAAGTCGTAAATTACGGAATGTATTCCGCCGACGACAAGGCCGAACTCACTTATGTTCAAGTGGGAATACTCGGAGCTGCGATTTTGAATTCCGGAGCCGCCGATTATGTGATTACCGGATGCGGAACGGGCGAAGGCGCGATGCTCGCTTTAAACAGTTTTCCGGGCGTGATATGCGGCCATGTGGAAGATCCGCTCGACGCTTATACCTTTGCTCAGATCAATGACGGAAACGCGATAGCTCTGCCTTTTGCAAAGGGATTCGGCTGGGGCGGCGACCTTAATCTTGAATATATTTTTGAAAAACTTTTTTGCGAACCGAGCGGGCAAGGTTATCCCAGAGAGCGCGCCGTTCCGGAACAGAGGAATAAAAAAATTCTTGACGGAGTGAGAAAAGCTGCGTTCAAAGATTTCGTTTCCATTTTAAAAAGCCTCGATAAGGATCTTGTGCGGGGAGCCTTTGCCGGTGAAAAATTTGAAAAACTCTTTTTTGCTTCATGCAAAGACACAAAGATCGCCGAAGCCGTAAAGGAACTGATGAAATAACTGACTTCGGCGGCTATATAGCGCGATCATAAACCGACGTACATCCGTGTGCATCGGTTTATGGCGATATTTCAACAAAGCCGAAATATCGCTTTTACACATTTTACCGCCGTCTGCGGCGGTACTTGAACTTCGAGTTTCGATCAAAGCCGAAACGTCGCAAACGATATTTACGCTCAAGGAGTAACGATGAAAATAACAAATGCGATTTCGGAATTTTCAAGCAAACTTGAGCGTTTTAACAAAGCCAATCGCGACGCAAAAATCGGCCTAAAAGACGGCGAAGACAGCCGCCTGAAAAGGCTTATATCCGAAACGGATTTTGCATTTAAAAAATCGGTCGTTTCGACGTATAAAAAATACCGGTTCCCTCATAAGGTCTTGGGTGAAAATTCCGCTCAGGCGGACGACATATTTACTGACGAGCAAAGACTGCTTTCGGCTTACAATCTGTTTAAAGCCGTCGAAGAAGCGAATGAAAAAGACGGCGACGACAAGACGTTCATTAAGGCTAAGATCGTAAGTCCTCTTGCACTTAAAGAACAGTACACGATCGGAAGCGATCTTATATTTTTGCAATGCTGGCTTTTTTTTGAACAAAAAGCCCAAGACTATATTCCTTTTATGCAGCAAGGCGAAGACGGAAAATTCAGCTTATCTTTTCAAAAAAGCGAATCTTTCGTGTTTAAGTCCCAAGATAAAGAAATTTTTTCGATCGTAAAAGAAATTTTTTACGGGGGCGACAAGGCATGAAACTAATTCGCTTCGGTTCCGAAAACTTCCAGCTGGGTTAAAGCCGGAAACGGCGACGGATCGTCGGCTTTTATTAGGGAGCCAAATGTAAGCCAAGAGATCACTCTTTTTTCTATTTTAAATCGCTGAGCGCTTCCCGTCTTTATAAATTCCGCTACGTATGAACTTCCGTCCGAAAAATGGACGGTTCCGCTTTTCCACCAAGCGTCGTGCGGAAAGTCCGCTCTAAGGTAAAACACGAGCTCGTCCGCACACACCTCTCTTCCGAAGTCTATACGCAGTTCCGCCGACGGATCTCTGTTTATCCCCCAGCTTGCAAACGGCCAGCTTCCGTGGTGATCGTTTGCAATACAACCGTCGATCGCATTTCTTGCAAAAAAAATGGATTCTCCCCGCGTTTCGACGTTTGCGCTCGCATGCGGAAAAAAAGTTGCGTTTTCATGCCAGTCGCACGGATTTAACGCTAGGTTTTTTCTTACGCCGATTTCTTCAGGTCTGGCCTTTCTTATGTAAATATAATGCCCCTCGCCTGAAAAACTTTGCTGCGGATAGCATCGCTTTTTTTCTTCGAAAGGAATCGGAAAAGAAAACGCGCCGGTGCAGTAGACGAACGACGGTTGCAACGCCTGATCAATCTGCACTATGGCAAAAAAATTCTTATCCGAAGGCTCTATTTCTATGCGGTCGCCTTCTTCGTAAATTTTATTGTAAAAAGCAAAAAGTTCATTTTCGCCTTTTACGGATAAAGCCTGCGACCCGTCTTTCTTTTTAACGGAAACGGTAAATCTTATATTCATAAACAAAAGTATAATATAAAAAATAAAATTTCGCGATATTTTTTTGCGTTTTTGAGTTTCCGTTTTGCATTTTCTTTGCATTTAGAATATATTTTCATTTATTGACGCTTTGCCGCTGACCTCTTATACTCATTGCTATCGATACGGTTTATATTCCAAGGTATCGGATTGGGAGTTTATATGAAAAAAATTTTATTATTTATCGTAGGATCTTCAATTTTGTTTTTTGCCTCATGCGCTAAAAAATCTGAAACAAGCATGGTCTTAAAGTCCGGAGAATTGCAGATCGGAGTAAACGTCGCTTATCCGCCGTTTGAATACTACGGCGAGGACGGGAAAACCGCTATGGGTTTTGATATAGATCTCGGAAACGCCGTTGCAAAGCAGCTCGGACTTAAAGCTAAATTTATAGACGTGGCGTGGGAAGGAATATTTGCCGGCCTCAATACCAATAAATACGACTGTATAATTTCCGGAGTTACCATTACGCCGGAACGCCTTGACGCGTTTGAATTTTCAAAGCCGTATGTAGGAAACGGCCAGTCGATAATCATAAGAAAAGATTCCGCCTTAAAAATTTCCGCTCCGGAAGATCTTACGGGACTTACGGTAGGCTATCTTACCGAATCGACGTCCGATATATTTATGACCGCAAAAGCCGAAGCCGGATTGAAATTTACCGCCGCAGAATATGACGACGCGATGAATTCTTTTGCCGATCTGAAGAACGGCCGCTGCGACGCCGTAGTTTCCGATTCCCTTGTCGCCATTGACTATGTTTCCAAGCCCAACAATCCGTACAAAATTGCGTGGCAGGGAAAGGCCGAAGAATTTTTGGGAATAGCGATGAAAAAAGGAAACAAGGAACTTGCCGCAGCCGTCGATAAAGCGTTGCTTCAGCTGCGCTCCGACGGCACTCTTAAAAAATTGTCGGAAAAGAATTTCGGAAGCGACATAGTTTCGGATCTTAACTGAATTTCCACGGCCGCATATTTTGCTTTGAAATCTTGTGCGGCTGGCCGATCCGGTTCGATTCTATCAAAGATGCAAGGACTTAGCTAAATGAAATTTTTAAAAGACATAATCGGATGGATACCGAGCCTTTTAGACGGCGCAAAAATCACTATTTCGCTTACGCTTATAGCCGTATGCGCAGGTCTTGTGCTTGCCTTGTTTTTAGCGCTCGGAAAGATGTCAAAGATAAAATGGCTGAACAAAATCTGTTCGGGCTATATTTTCTTTTTTCGGGGAACGCCGCTTTTAATGCAGCTTTATTTTGTTTATTACGGTTTGCCCCAGCTCTCTCCGGTATTTACGATAAACAATCGTTTTTTTGCGGCGTTCATTGCGTTTGCGCTGAATTCCGCAGCCTATACCGCAGAGATAATCCGCGCCGCCATTCAATCCATAGACAAGGGACAATTCGAAGCTTCTCACGCACTCGGCATGAGTTATGCTCAGACTATGAAGCTTGTGATAGTTCCGCAGTCGATACGAAGACTTATCCCGCCCGTAGGAAACGAATTCATAATGGTTTTAAAAGACGCTTCGCTTGTTTCGATCATTGCGCTTGCGGATATCACAAAGGTAACCAGAAGCATATCGTCATCTACGGCTTCCGCCTTGGTCTATATTCCTGCGATGATTTTGTACTTGATCATTACCGCAGTATTTTCATTCGTATTTGGCAGTCTTGAAAAAAAATATTCGGTTTATGAAAATACTTAGGAGAGCTTTTTATGTCGATGATAAAGACTGAAAATATATGTAAAAAATTCGGCGGACTTGAAGTGCTTAAAAACGTTTCGCTGTCCGTGGAATCCAGAGAAGTCGTGTGCATAATAGGGCCTTCCGGAGCCGGAAAATCGACTTATCTGCGCACGTTAAACCACCTTGAAGCGATTGACAACGGTAAAATATATATCGAAGATAATCTGCTCGATCACTATGAAAACGGGGAAAGAAAATTCAAACTGCCTTCTCAGGAAAGAATGCGTTTTCTTTTGGATGTGGGAATGGTGTTTCAGCGTTTTAATCTGTTTCCGCACAAAACCGTCCTTGAAAACGTAATGCTCGCCCCCGTCCATGTGCGTAAAATTCCCGTAAAAGAAGCCAGAAATAAGGCTGTGGAACTTTTGGGGCGGGTAGGGCTCAGCGATAAGATAAACGAATATCCCAACAATCTGTCGGGCGGGCAACAGCAGCGCGTAGCGATTGCTCGTTCTCTTGCTATGGAGCCTAAAATCATGCTGTTTGACGAACCGACTTCCGCCCTTGATCCGGAGTTGGTAGGCGAAGTTTTGTCCGTCATGAAAAAACTTGCGGAAGACGGCATGACTATGATCGTCGTTACCCACGAAATGGGATTTGCGCGCGAAGTTGCCGACAGGGTTGTGTTTATGGCCGACGGTAAGATTGAAGAAGAAGGAAAGCCCAAGCAAATTTTCCAACAGCCTAAAAGCGAACGCTTAAAACAGTTTCTAAAATCCGTAATATCTCAGTAACGGCGTCAGCGGCTTTTCCATCAGTCTCTTATTTTTACGGCGTGTTTCAAGGCGCCTGCAAAGTTGTCAAATATGTTTTCGGTTCCTATTTTTTCTGCCATTCCCGTCTTTGTAAGTAATTTTAAGGGCTGCGGATGTACTCCCGCCAAGACTATTTTTATGCCTTTTTTGTCGCATGCGTTTTTAAGCTGCGTTAAAACCATTATCCCGCCGGCGTCAAGGTAGTTTGTGTGGCGCAACCTCAAGATCAAAACCTTGTATTCCACACCCGCCCTTTCCACCGCGATTTCAAATTTCCGCACGGTGCCGAAAAAAAGCGGACCTAAAACTTCGTATACTAAAATGCCGTCGGGAACGTTCAAGGGTTTTTCACCTTCGCTTTCCGATATGAGACCGTCGGAAATGTCGCCGTACTCACGGACTGTCGAAACGTCTACCATCTTTTTAATAAAAAAGAAGGCTGCAAACAAAAGTCCTGCGCCTATGGCGACTGTCAAATCTATGAATACCGTAAGAAAAAAGGTTATGAACAAAACGGCGCTGTCAGATTTTTGCCCTTTTAAAAGCTCTCGAACGGCAGGAATCCCCGCCATATTCCACGAAACCGAAACAAGGACTGCTGCAAGAGCCGCCATCGGAATATAAACTACATAGCGGCCCAGAAAGAACGTGATCAAAAGCAATGTGATCGCGTGTATTATTCCTGCAACCGGCGTGCGTCCGCCGTTTTTAATGTTTGTCGCCGTTCGTGCGATAGCGCCCGTTGCCGGGATTCCTCCGAAAATCGGGCTTGCGATGTTCGCTATGCCTTGGGCGATAAGTTCCGTGTTTGAATTGTGCTTGGTCCCTGTCATGCCGTCCGCCACGACCGCGCTCAAAAGCGACTCTATTGCCGCAAGCATCGCTATGGATACGCTTACGGGAAACAGCTCCTTTATGTCGGCTCCTGAAAACGAAGGAAGTTTCGGCAGCGGCAGGCCTTTGGGAATTTCCCCGTAGCGGCTTCCTATCGTGGCAAGTTCAAGCCCGAAGGCTTTTTTTAACACGATGCACACGATCGTGGAGAGAACGATGACGATTAAGGAACCGGGGATTTTTTTATTGAAGCGCGGCCAGATAAAGATTGCCGCAAGCGAAACGGCCGCCACGATTGACGTGTATATATCGATCGTACCGATCGCTTTTGCGTATACTTTTATTTTACCCAAAAAATCTCCCGGCATTCCGGGTACCGCAAGTCCTAAAAAATCTCCGATCTGAGTGGTAAAAATCGTAACTGCGATTCCCGCCGTAAAACCTGTAATGATCGTATAGGGAATGAATGAGATTAGCCCTCCCAGTTTTAGAATTCCCAGCAGAATAAGCATGACGCCCGCCATTATTGTGGCTATGGCCAGCCCGGAATATCCGTACTGCTGCACTACGCTGTATACTATGACGACAAAGGCTCCGGTGGGGCCTCCTATCTGGACTTTACTGCCGCCCAGTGCGGATATTAAAAAGCCTGCAACTATGGCGGTAAAAATACCCTGCTCCGGCTTTACTCCGCTTGCGATCCCGAAGGCTATGGCGAGCGGCAAAGCTACGACTCCTACGATAATTCCTGCGGACAAGTCTGCAAAAAATGTTTTGAGATTGTAAGTGCGTAATGACGAGATTAATTCAGGTTTAAACATACTACGGATAATGCGACAATCGCCGATTTTTGTAAATAGTCAAAGAAGAAATTGTGCTATAATAAGAATATGGCTGATTATTTTAAACCGGAAAAAAGCATAGAAAAAAATTCGAACGGCAATATTTTAAAAACACTGTCCGCAGTTTCGTCACGGTATATGAATATGAATCCCGAAGAGCCTTTTACCGTTCGGCCTTTTTCGCTTTACGACATAAGCAGAAATCCCGATTATCGCTATACGGCCGACTGCTCAAAATTGTTCCCGGATGCGGAAGAAGGCAGTTATGTTTATTTTTGCGGGCGTTATTTTGCACGGACTTCAGGCGCCGTAAAGTTTTTGTTTATTCCGTTCGGGCCGGTAAAAATCTATATGAACAATAAAGCTGTCTACGGAACGACCTTTGAGGACGAACGATACGAAAATAAGTCGATCACTATCGATATTCCCGTAAAGACGGGATTCAACAGCCTTTGCGTCCGCTGCACAAAAACAATGGCCGGTTTCGGCGCGGAATTCGGAACATGGCTAGGGAAACTCGATTATTATTTTTTGCATGAACGCGAGGGGCTTCGGGATATTGAAGGCTTTGACTATACGTATCCGCAAAAAAACGCTTTAAAAAAGCTTCCTGTTAAAACTTCACTATTCGTCCCGTTCGCAAGCTGGGATGAAAAACAGCAAAGGTCCGGCGTTTTAAACCGCATTTTCGGCAGACTTTTGCATGATCCTGTAAATAAAACCTTTGTCGCGCGCACTGTATTCGTATCCCCAAAGACGGACTCCTGTTCTCAAAAGTATGCTTTTTTAATCGATGTTTCGCCTTCTTTGCAAGCCGAAGTTTATGTAGACGGCGTAAAGCTCTGCGATGTCGGGCCTGACAAAGCGGAACTTGGCGGCGTCAAAGCCTGTGAGGATGAATCATACAAAGCAAAATCTGAAAGAAAGACTGAGTGCGAGAAAAAAACGGGCGTTGAATTTCGCGCTGCTCGGCGTGTCAAAAAAGAAATTTCGTGCGGCGAAGGGATTCACAATATCCTTTTGATATTAAAAGTTCTTTCACTAAAACACGAGGCGGATTTTTCCGTTACGGTAAAAAATTCAAACGGCCGCGGGGTGCATCTTCTCAACCCTTTAATTACACAAAACCCCGAACGCTTCCCGTGGATGTTCGCAGGTCCTTTTAAAAAGACTTCGCCGGCTCAGCTTCTTGACGGCGGATTTAACAGGTATGCACTTGTGGGCGCGGACGGCGAAAAAACCTATTGGCGGATCGATATGCCCGGCGGATGGCTGAGACTGTACAATGACGCGCCTCTTTTTGCCCATTGGAACTATCCGCTCGGAGTTACATTGTACGGGCTTACCGAGACGGCTCGGTATTTTAAAAGCGCAGGCCTACCGCAAAAGATTTCCGGCTACGTTAAAGCTCACATTTTGCGCTCGCTTAAGACGTTCGATTATGCGCTTTTCGATAAAAAGCAGTTTACGGGCGCGACGGCCGTTCACCACCTTCTTACTTCGATCGACAGCCTTGACGACTGCGGTTCGTTCGCTTCGACGATGCTTGAAATCTGCACGGATGCAAAGCTTTGGGACGGAGAGGGGGCTTCTAAGCCTCACGGCGGCTCCGCCTCGGAAAGTTTGGAAAGTTCAGAATCTTCTGAAAATTTCCGGAGCGTTGAAAACCTTTACAAGCGGGTTGCCGAATACGCAGGCGACTACATAATTAAAAAACAATCCCACCTGCCGGACGGAACTTTTTTCAGAAAGCGCATGATGCACGCTTTTCACAACGGCACTATGTGGGCCGACGACCTTTACATGAGCGTTCCGTTTTTGTGCCGTTATTCGGTTTTAAAAAATGACGAAAAGATTTTAACGGACGCCGCCATGCAGTTTTTGGGTTTTAAAAAATTCCTTTTTATGCCTGAAAATTCTTTAATGGCGCACGTATACGATTTCGGCCGGAAGATGAACACCGGCATACCTTGGGGCAGAGGCAACGGCTGGACGATCTTTTCTTTGTCGGAAATTTTACGCTTCCTGCCGGATCCGCATCCTTTAAAAAAAGAGCTGACCGCATTTTTTAGGGAACTTGCGGCGGGAATATTAAAACAGCAAAACGAAGACGGAATGTGGAGACAGGTTCTCGACATGCCTGAAAGTTACCGTGAAACTTCATGTACGGCGATGTTCATTTGCGCTTATTCGCGCGGAATAAGAAACGGATGGCTTACTGAAAACGTTGAAGAGTACAAAAAATCGTGCATCAAAGCGTGGAGAGCGATAGAGCGTTTTTCCATCGATGCGGAAGGAAATGTCTACGGCGTATGCCGCGGCTCGGAATTTGCATTTACGCCCAGATATTATGCGGAACATCTTCTGCCCAGATTGAACGATACTCACGGTATCGGGATAGCGCTTTTAGCAGGCGTAGAGATGGAAAGACTTTTTAAATACTGCGGCAGGTGATTGATGTCATTCCAATTTCTTAAACGCTTTTCATCAAACATAGATACGTCCTCATTGCTGTTTTCAAACACGGATCTGCTTAATCTCATTTGGCCGCTCATAATCGAACAGCTTTTAAATATAACGCTCGGCATTGCCGATATTATGATGGTCGCTTCTTTGGGAGAGGCTGCGGTTTCGGGCGTTTCTCTCGTCGATGCCGTCATGGTACTTGTAATTCAGGTATTTGCAGCCCTAGGCACCGGCGGCGCAGTAGTCGCTTCACAGTATGTGGGAAAAAAAGATGAAAAACTCGCCGGCGAAACGGCAAAACAGCTTTTGTATTCGCTTATAATCATTTCAGTATTCCTTGTAGTTTTGGGTTTTCTTTCGCGTTCGTGGATTTTGTCCGTGATATTCGGAAGCATAGAAGCCGACGTTTACGCTGCAAGTCAAAAATATTTTGTTTGGACACTTTTTTCTTTGCCGGGCATAGCGCTTTACAGCGGATGCGCCGCCTTATTCAGAGCGCAAGGAAATTCCTATGTGTCCATGCTTATTTCGGTTCTCATCAACATTCTTAACATAAGCGGCAATGCGTTTTTCCTGTTCCGGCTGCACTGGGGCGTGGAAGGAGTCGCGCTTCCTACGCTGATTTCTCGCCTTATAGCAGCGTCCGTATTGATAGTTTTATTATACGGTGCAAAAGAATATCACGGTCGTACGGCCGTTTCCATCAAGGGTGTGGGACATGTAAGGCTGAATTTTAGAATCATAAGAAAAATACTTTATGTAGGTATCCCGAGCGGACTTGAAAACGGAGTATTTCAAATTGGAAAAATACTCGTGCTTTCCATTGTCTCAAGTTACGGAACTTCCGCAATCGCCGCGAACGCAGGAGGAAATACTATGGCTATGCTTGAAACACTTCCGGGCAGCGCATGCGGACTTGCCATTCTTACGGTTGTGGGTCAATGTATTGGCGCCGGAAGACAAAAGGAAGCGGTGTACTTTACAAAAAAAATAACGGCGACAGCCTATGTTTCGGTGTTCATTATAAATATTCCGATCCTTTTGTTTTGTTCAAAAATTTTAAGTTTTTACGGCATGTCGCAGGAAACGACGCGCCTTGCATGGCTCATGAGCGTGAGTCACAGTTGTTTTTCAATATTCATTTGGCCGCTTGCCTTTGCATTCCCGAACGCATTGCGCGCCGCCGGCGACACCGCCTACACTATGACCGTTTCAATACTTTCAATGTGGATTTTGCGCATAGGTTTCAGCTATGTTTTTAAATGGACCGGAATATTCGGCCTTGTCGAATTCATGAATTGGCCGGCCTCGTTCGGCGCTCTTTGCGTATGGTACGCGATGATTCTTGACTGGCTTATGCGCTCTTTTTTATTCGTGCGGCGTTTTTCAAAAGGAAAGTGGAAAGAAAGAAAACTGATATGAGATTTCGCGCCGTATCACGCGGCGTCTTGCAATGAGCGCGAAGTTTCCTGCGGCGGGCTGTAACTTACGCTGAGCCGCCCTGACCGTTTGCAAGCGAACTTTCCTGAAGAAAGCGAGCGCAGTCCGATACCTATTACGGTCAGCTGCGGCACGCGGCAGGGCGCTGCAGGGAGTACGGCCTTTTTTATATTTTCCTGTACGGCCGCTCAATTTGCCTGCGCTTGATGCGCCTGTTCGATCCGCCCTTACATACACTTAGTACTTGACAAATGTCCGTTATAAGTTATCATACAAGTATGGCAAGAAAAACTTCGACGCTCAAAAAAATCGCTTCCAAAAAAATCGCCGATCAGGTATTCGATCAGCTGCTCGATCAGATAAAAGCCGGCGTATGGGAAGCAGGCGACAAACTTCCTTCCGAAAATGAAATGGCTTCGGCTTTTAACGTAAGCAGAATTTCAGTCAGAGAAGCCGTAAAGCGGTTTGCCGCCATGGGCATAGTTGAAACGCGGCAGGGGGAAGGTTCTTTCTTAAAACAGATTTCGCTTGAAAATTGCACAAAAAATATTCTGCTCCCGCTTTTTACGATGGATCCGCCTTCCTTGCTTGAAATAATCGAATTCCGCTCCATAAACGAACCGGGCGCTATAGCTTTAGCCGCAGAGCGCATAACGGATGAAGAACTTGCCGAATTGGAGCGCTTGGTCTCCGATATGAAGAGGAGCGACGTTGACATACGGAAATTCATTGACGACGACCTTAAATTCCACCTGACCATTTCAAAGGCTTCGCATAACAGCTTTATAATCCAAATGAACGATCTTATGTTTGAAATGCTAAGGAAGGGAATGGAAACTACGGTTTCCAGGCTGGGGCGTAAAGACGGCATTCACTATCACACGGAAATTCTTTCAGCCCTAAAGAAGAGGAATAAAAATAAAGCTGTTGAATTGATGAGGGAACACATCGGGGTTACCGCAGAAAGATTAAAGGAGATGCTTTTGGATCTTCACGGCAGGTAAGATGTCGATTTACAGATTATGTGCTTTTAACGTTTTTTAAGGAACGTTTAAAAGCCGCCGCTAAAATAGGCGCGGCGTCTTTTAACTTCGAGTTTGCCCTTAGGCAAACATCGCTTATTAATGAACGATCTCAACTTGTAATATAACATACAAGCTGAAAACTCATACGGAGGTTGCAGCATGAGCAACGTAAAAAATAAGGTCTGCCTTATAACGGGCGGAGCGGGAGGTCTTGGAGCTGAAATATCGGAATTTCTAAGCCGAAACGGGGCTGCGGTTTTTATTCTCGATATGGAAGAAACAAAGGGATCGGCTCTCGCCGAAAAACTCAATGCCGAAGGCGGCAACGCGCGGTTTGAAAAAATCGATCTCACAAGCGAAGAAGACTGGAAACGCGTCGTTCAAAGCGTAGTCGCACAAACCGGTAAAATTGACGTACTTGTAAACAACGCGGGTATAAATATCCGCAAACCTATAGAAGAAATGAATATTTCTGAATGGAATACCATGATGACGGTTAATACAGGATCCGTCTTTTTAGGGTGTAAGTATGTGATTCCCGTAATGAGAAAACGGCATTCGGGCGCGATAATAAACACTTCTTCAGTGTGCGGTCTCGTAGGTCATAAATACACGCCTGAAGCTTATACCGCTTCAAAAGGCGCCGTTACCATGCTCACAAAGGCGGTAGCCTCGCGCTATGCAAAAGACGGTATACGGAGCAATTCCATACATCCCAGCACTGTAAAGACGGCTCTGGTTGAAAAAATGCTTTCCGATCCTCAGTGGTGTGCGGAACGGCTCGGCGAAGTTCCTCTCGGAAGGCTTTGCACCGCTCAGGACGTTGCACAAGCTGTTTTGTTTCTTGCAAGCGAAGAGGCTTCTTTTATAAACGGCGCCGCTCTTACCGTTGACGGCGGAGTAACTTGTTATTGATTTTAATGGGAGAAAACACATGAAATACGACGCAAAGAGAATAAAAGACTTAAAACGAATGGCGGTGCGGCTCAGGGAAGACATTGTTGAAATGATTCCACCCGGAAAGATCGGGCACCTTGGAGGAAGCTGCTCAGCGGCGGATATAGTTACTGTTTTATATTTTGACAGGATGAAGGGTCTTGATCCCAAAAATCCTAAGGCACCCCAGCGGGACCGTCTTATTTTAAGTAAGGGACATGCGGTGCTGGTTCAGTATGCGGGGCTTTCGGAACTGGGCTATTTCGGCAGGGAAGAGCTTTTAAAAGTAAAGACGCTAGGCGGAATGCTTCAAGGACATCCTGACATAGACAAAACTCCGGGGCTTGAAGCCGTAACCGGTTCTTTAGGGCAGGGCTTAAGCGTCTCTCAAGGAATCGCAATGGCGCTTAAACTTGATAAAAATCCGGCGAAGGTGTTCTGTATATGCGGCGACGGCGAACTTGCAGAAGGACAGATTTGGGAAGCCGCAATGAGCGCGGCCGCCTACAAGCTGGACAATCTTTGCGTGTTTATAGACAGGAACAAAGTACAGGCTACCGGTCCCATAGATGAAATTCTTCCTGTGGATAATCTTAAAGAAAAATGGACTGCGTTCGGCTGGCACGTCATTGAAATAGACGGTCATGACATATCACAGATTCTCGATGCGGTTTTTGAAGCGGATAAAACTTTCGGAGTTCCCACCATGATCATAGCGAATACCGTAAAAGGTAAAGGGTTCCCGTTTGCCGAAGGAAAGGCGCAGTTCCATAACGCAGCTCTTAACGAAGAGCAGTTTGCACAGTGCAAAAAAGATATTGAAGCCATGAAAAAAGAGCTGGAAGTCTAAAGGGGGAATGCAATGAAATATGAAAGTTTACGCAGCGCATACGGTGAAAAACTTGTAGAGCTTGGAAAAAAAGATAAACGCGTGGTGGCGCTCGAAGCCGACTTGGGAAAATCTACCCAAAGCATAATGTTTGCAAATGAGATTCCCGAAAGATATTTTCAAATGGGTATCGCGGAACAGAATATGGCGTCTACTGCTGCAGGGCTTGCTCTTACGGGGAAAATTCCTTTTATAAGCACGTTTGCGGTTTTTGCTTCAGGGCGCGCCTACGATCAGATACGTTCTTCGATCGCAATTCCCAATTTAACGGTTTTAATCTGCGGATCTTCGGCCGGACTCTCGGATTTCGGCGACGGAAAAACGCATCAAAGCATCGACGACATAGGGATAATGAGAGTTCTTCCCAATATGACGGTTTTAAGTCCCGCGGATTCCGTAGAAACAAAGAACATGATGGAAGCCGTACTGGCGCACAAAGGCCCGGTTTATTTGCGCATAAACCGCTCCGATCTTCCGGTTCTCACGGATCCGGCAAAGCCCTACAGGATAGGGCAGATGACAAGACTGCGTGAAGGCAAAGACATCGTAATATTTGCGTCGGGCGTTATGGTGTTAAAAAGCCTTGAAGCCGCTGAAAATCTTGAAAAAGGCGGAATAAGCGCCCGCGTGGTAAACCTTTCAACCGTTAAGCCGCTTGATTTAAAAGAATTGGCGGCGCAGTGTGCGGGCGTTAAAGCCGTCGTAACCGCAGAAGAACACAACGTTTTTTGCGGAATAGGTTCCGCCGTGGCGGAAGCGCTTTGCGCTTCAAGGCTTCCCATAGGAATGGTGGGAATAAAAGACAGTTACGGCACAAGTGCAAAAAACTATGACGAGCTTCTTGAACATTACGGGCTCACGTCTTCTGCAATAGAAAAAAAAGCGAAAGAAATCTTAGAAAAGCTATGAGGAAGACGATTTAAGTTTTTTTGCAATAGCGGCGCAGGCGTTTTCCCCGTCCATCGCCGACGACACTATCCCGCCCGAATATCCTGAGCCTTCTCCTGCAGGAAACAGGTTTTTAAGGGCGGGACTTTCGAATGTTTCTTTGCTCCGCAATATGCGCACCGGAGTGGACGTGCGGGTTTCGCTTGCGATTATTATAGCTTCAGGGCAGATAAAGCCCTTCATCATTTTGTTGAAATTTTTAAATCCCTGCTCAATGCGGGTTTTGATGTGAGGGTCGAGCCATAGATCCAAACGACTTGGAACGAGTCCCGGAAAATAACTTGATTTGGGAAGTTCCTGTGAAGGCCTTTTGTCAAGAAAGTCGCAGAGCCTTTGGGCGGGCGCCTTTTGGCCTTCGCCGTGTTTTTTCGTTTGAATTTCAAGATAGGTTCTGTAAAAAAGTCCTGCCAGAGCAACGCATCCTTTTTGCTTTGCTTGTTCCTTAAACCTTTCGGGAATATCTTCCGGCCGGATTTCTACGACTACGGCCGAATTAGACCACGGAGAATTCCTTGAAGACTGCGACATTCCGTTTATGACGATTTCGGCGGAACTTGTTGAAGATGGAACTACGAATCCGCCGGGGCACATGCAAAACGAATAGACTCCCCGTCCGTCTGCCTGAGTAGTCAGGCTGTATTCGGCTGCGGAAAGAAGATTTGACGCATTGCCGTGATATTGAATTTTATCTATGATTTTTCTGGGATGCTCTACGCGGACTCCGGCGGCAAAGGTTTTCGCTTCAATCGACGAAGGATCGGTCTTTGCCAGCGTAAAGTATATGTCCGAAGCGGAATGCCCCGAAGCCAAAAGAACGGCGTCAGCATCCAATTGTGAGCTTTCGCCCGTCTTTGTGTTTTGCACGCGCACGCCGCAGACGGTTTTCGCATTTGACCGCTCGTCAAACAAAAAATCCGTAAACAGAGTGTTAAAGTAAAATTCTCCGCCTGCATCTATTATTGTTGAGTGCACGGCGTCGATGATTTTCGGCAATTTATCCGTTCCTATGTGAGGATGAGAATCGGTTAAGATCGCAGGATCCGCGCCGAAATACACAAGTATTTTTAATATGCGCGAAACGTCGCCGCGTTTATTACTCCTAGTGTATAATTTTCCGTCGCTGAAAGTGCCGGCGCCGCCTTCGCCGAAACAGTAATTACTGTTAGGATCCACAACGCCGTTAAGGCTTATCTGCGCAATGTCGCGCTTTCTTTGAGAAACATTGCTTCCGCGCTCAATGATCACGGGTCTTATTCCGTTTTCGAGCAGCCGCAGCGCGCCGAACAATCCGGCAGGTCCCGATCCTATTATAACGACTTTTTTAGCGCCATTGCCGTGTTCTATTTTAGGGATCGGCAAAAAATCTTGCCTTCCTGTTTCCGTTTTGCAGCTTGCCCCGCCGACTGTTTTTTGTCCTATGTCCTGATCTTCGATCCGTTCGCCTATATATACCTTGTAGCGCATATAAAGTTTTACTTTTGCATGCCGCGCATCTACGGATCTTTTTATGTTTACAAATCTTATTTTATCTTTGGAACCGGCTTGGGGGACGGATATTTTTTGTTTTTTTAATTCCTTAATTATCTTTTGGAGTATGACAAGATTTTTATTTTCATCTTCGGGATTTAAAGTTATCGAAATTTCAGTGTTCATAGCTTTAAGGATTATAGCACATTACAGAGCGCGTGGCACATGGCTGTTGACACATGGCGCGGAACACAGCACCGCGGTCTTTTGTCGAGCGGAAAGAAAAATCTGCCGAGGCGCATGCGTTTGTTTGCCGGCAAAATGCAACACACAGCCTGAGCGATGCCGGCCTTTAGCGGATTCGGTTTTTCCGAGGGACGGTATAAGCGTGTTTTACAGGCGGATCGTTACGCCAGCTCTTCCCATCTTTTATATTTTTTTTCCAGCGACAAAGACAGCGTTTGATATTCGGCGTTTATTTTTCCCATATTTGAAAAATCCGTTTTTCCGTCAGACATGATATTTTCAAGTTCTTTTTTACGCTTTTCAAGCGTTTCGATGTCTTTTTCAATCTGTTCGAATTCCTTTTGCTCTTTGAATGAAAGCTTTTTTATTCCCGCACCGGAAGAAGCGGAACTTTGCGCCGATGTTTTATTCCGGCTGCTTTTGTCCTTTTCGCTCTTATCTTCATTATTAGCCTTATGCTTCTGACGGCTTTTTCCCTGCATAATATATTGTGAACATTTTCCTGCAAAGCTTGAAACGCTTCCGTCGTCTTCAAGAATGAAAAGAGTGTCGGCTACCTTGTCCATAAAGTAACGGTCGTGGCTTATCACAAGAAGGCAGCCCTCGTATTCCGTAAGAAACCGTTCAAGAATGTTCATAGTGAATATGTCAAAGTCGTTGGTCGGCTCGTCGAGGATCAAAAAATTAGGATTGCCTATGAGCAGCCGCACGAGCAAAAGACGTTTTTTTTCACCGCCGCTCAAAGCGGAAACGGGCGAATATTGAATCTTGCCTTCAAAACCGAATTCTTCCAAAAAACGGGCAGCGCTTACAGAGTTTTTGTCATTGATTTTGATGATTTCCGCCGCTTCTTTTACGTATTCAAGAACGGTCATTTCTTTGTCGGGAAAGACGGGATTTTGCTCGTAATGCGCGAATACCGTATTTTCACCTTTTACGATGCTCCCGGAATCCGGGGAAATTTTTCCGGTTATTATGTTTACCAAGGTGGATTTTCCCGTGCCGTTATCGCCGAATATGCCGATTTTTTGTCCTTTACTGAATGTATAAGAAAAATTTTTTAATACGGGAGAGGGAGCTGCGTCAGCCGTCACCTTGACCGGCTCTTTGCCGTACGCATCGGCGTCAAATGATTTGGAAATTTCTTTTTCAGCATAGCCCTTGGGAAAATTTTTACTTATGCCGTGCAATTCAAGAATTTTTTTGCCTGATCTTCTTCCTGAAACTTCAAAAGAAAATTCTTTGTCGGCTTTAAATTTTTCCCGGTTTATAAGCTGCATGTCGCGCTGAATTCTTGCCTTTGCTTTTGTGCCGCGCGCGCAGGGGCCTCGCAAAAGCCATTCGCGTTCCGTCCGCAGGACGGATTCAATGCGGCGGTCGGCATTCGCTTCAATTTCAGCTTCGATTTGTTTTTTTTCAAGATAGGATGAATAGTTCCCTTTGTAGTATTTTAGCGTCCCGCGTTCAAGTTCGTAGATCGTATCGCACACGTTGTCTAAAAAATATCTGTCGTGCGTTACCATAAGCACCGTGCGGTTTGATGAAGCAAGATAGTCTTGCAGGTAGCTTATCGTTCTTATATCAAGGTGGTTTGTAGGCTCGTCGAGCAAAAGAAGTTTTGTGTCTTCCGCCAGAACTTGGGCTAAAGCGACTTTTTTTATTATTCCGCCTGAAAGCTCCGACATTTTTCTTTGCATGTTTTTGATTCCGAGCGCCGTCAGTATAGATGAAATTTGCGATTCGTAATTCCACAGATCTTTTTCTTCCATTTGCCTGTTGAGGTCTTCAAACTGCCGATCGAGCGCGCCTTCTTTTGTACCTTCAAAAGCAATCTTTTCACAGATTTCTTCGTACTTACGGATTATATTAAGTTTCGGGGAAGGACTTTTAAATATATGGTCAAGTATTGTGTCGTTTTTATTATAGGAGGGATCCTGCGGCAAAAAAGATACGCCAGCTTCTTTGTTTATGACGACGGAACCTCCGCTCGGCTGCAATATTCCAGCAATAATTTTAAGCAGCGTAGACTTTCCGCTTCCGTTTTTGCCTATAACGGCGGCCTTTTCACCGTAATTAAGACCGAAGCTTACGTCCGTAAAAAGAGGACTTTCACGCCCCTGCATGGCCAGAGCATTTATTGAAAGAATATTCATAGGAGCGATTATAGTGAAAAAACATTGCATGTGGAATCTGGCGCGTTTTGCAGACCTGCAGCGTCCAAAATGACGTGCACGTGCGACAGCGTACTTACAGTGCGGCAAAGATGTTGTGAGCGCGATTGCACGGCATATGACAAATCGTTATCATTTTAGGCTATGTTAAAGATCGGTCGGCATCCTTCTGCAGCGCTTGTAATATGTGCTCTTATGTGGAGTACAGGCGGATTTTTAATAAAATCCGTGGAATGGAATTCTGTCGCAATTACCGGCGCAAGAAGTCTCATTGCTTTTATATTTATGTGCGCTTTTCTTCACAGAAAACCTGCATTTGCCGTTTATAAAAGTGGGATTTACGGTGCGGAGAGTTTAAAAAGACCGGACGGAAAGCTAACTTTAAACTTGTGGACTGCAGCGGTCTGCTATTCCGCTACCATGCTTTTATTTGTAACCGCAACCAAGATGACGACGGCCGCAAATGCGGTATTGCTGCAGTATACGAGTCTTATATGGGTTGTAATACTCAGTCCCGTTTTACTTGGTGAAAAAAACAGCCTTTCGGATTATTTATCTGTTTTGGGCGTCCTTGCCGGAATGGTTTTATTTTTTTATGACGGATTGAACGGCGGGAATTTTATCGGAAACATACTTGCCGTTGCGTCCGGAGCGGCTATGGCGTTTATGTCCGTGTTCATGCGGCGCCAAAAAAACGTCGCGCCTGAGGATTCTTTTATTCTTTCACATATTTTAACCTTTTTGATTTCTTTACCGCTTTTTTTTACCGGACCGATTAAAAATATTTCCGTCAGTCTGCCGTGCCTTTTTGTTTTGGGTGTAGTTCAAATCGGAATTCCTTCGATCTTATTTTCTACCGGAATAAAAAAGAAAAGCGCTCTTTCCGCTATGCTGATATCCATGATCGAACCGGTGATGAATCCGATATGGGTTATAATTTTTGTAGGCGAAATACCGTCGTTAAAGACCGTCGCCGGCGGCATAATAATCTTATCCAGCGTTATTCTTCGCTCTTATGTACGTCAAAAAAGAATGTTATAGCGGTAACCTTTACCGCAGCTCGGATTCGCTTAGCCGGAAATTCAGCCGCCGCAGCTTTAAAAATCCTGTATAGTGTATAGACGCTTTACGTTGTTCAATACACGGCACGTAGCCGTGTCGGAATTTTGCAAAACCTCTGTGTATGTTTTCGCAGCAAAATACGGTAGTGCGCGGTACACGGATGTAGCGCGGACGGTCATTGCTCGTTTAAGTCTAGGGTTGAAAATGCCTTTCGGCATTTTTCTTTTATAGGACACGCTCGAAAATCCTGCGCCACTGCTCGGATTTTCTCGTTTAAGCCTGACGGCGAAAAAACGGCCGAGCCGTTTTTTCTTTTATGGGACACGCACGCAAATCTTTCGATTTGCGTGTTTAAGTCTAGGGTTGAAAAATGCCTCTCGGCATTTTTCTTTTATAGGACACGCTCGAAAATCCTGCGCCACTGCTCGGATTTTCGAGCTCTTGCAGTATATTCGATTTGCATTTAAAATTGCATTATGAAAGAGATAAAAACAGTGCTTATTGCCGGAGCGGGGGCTGTAGGTCTTACAGTCGCTTCAACTATTTATGAGTGGGATCCTAAAAGTGTTTACATACTTGCTAAAGGCGAGCGACTCCGAAAGTACAAAAATTCCGGGCTTTTTGTAAACGGTAAAAAGATCGATTTTTTGTTTGCAGACGCGGAGAAAACCGACTGCAAGGCCGATCTTATAATCATCGCCTGTAAATTTCACCATTTGGCGCAGATAATCGACGACATTAAAAACTACGTAGGAAAAGAAACATACATACTTTCTCTTCTTAACGGAATTTCAAGCGAAGAAATTATTGCAAAAGAGTACGGCCGCCGGCGTATTCCGTATGCGCTGATTCTTGGCACCGACGCTCAGCACAAAGACTGCCATACGGTATTCAATCAAAAAGGAATAATATTCTTCGGCGAAGAAAAGAATCCGAGCGTGGGCGGGAAAGCTACGCCCGAATGTTCCGACGCCGTACGTTTGATTTCGGACTTTTTTGAACGCTCCAAAGTACCTTATTCCGTTCCTAACGATATGATAAGACAGCAGTGGGTTAAATTCATGATAAACGTGGGAATAAACCAAGTTTCAGCCGTTTTAAAACTCCCCTACGGTGCGTTTCAGGCTAACGGCAAGCCGTTTAATATTCCTTTTGCGCGCGAGCTGATGACTGACGCTATGAAGGAAGTGATCGCCGTTTCAAAACCTGCCGGAGTAAACTTAAACGAAAGCGATATGCAAGAGTGGTTTGATTTTCTTGACAACCTTACGCCCGAAAGCTGCACTTCGATGTGTCAGGACATAAAGGCGGGACGGAAAACTGAAGTTGAAATGTTTGCCGAAACCGTAATTGCGCTGGGGAAAAAATACGGAATTCCTACTCCTGTAAATTCCGTGCTGGGAAAACAGATCCGTTCGCTTGAAGCAAGGGCCCGTATGCAGGATTTTTTCGGCGCTTTATAAGCGCGGGCGAAAAACTGTATACGCACAGGCGGAAACCCGCCCATCAAAGCTCTGTATCTCCGACCGTTGAGCCGGAGCAGCCCGCCTGCCGAACAGAAACCCCTGCTGCCGAATATGGCAAACTCCACTCCCGTTCTGCCCGTGCCGGCAAATCCCTAATACTTTTCCAATATATTTTTTTTTGATAATATAATCATCATCGGCAGTATTTTGCTGGAAGAGCCGATAGGGGTTAATATCATGACTAATGAATACGTAAAACGTATTTGGGCGGACGTCCAAAAGAAAAATGCAGATCAGCCGGAATTCTTACAGGCGGTACAGGAAGTTTTTACAACTCTTGATCCCGTTATCGAAAAGATGCCCGATCTTGAAGAAAATGCAATTTTAGAGCGGCTGGTAGAGCCTGAGCGCATCGTGATTTTCCGCGTTCCGTGGACGGACGATAAGGGCAAAGCTCATATTAACAGAGGTTACAGAGTTCAGTTTAACAGCGCCATAGGCCCGTACAAAGGAGGTCTCCGTTTTTCCCCGGAAGTAAACCTTTCGGTTCTTAAATTTTTGGGATTCGAACAAGTTTTAAAAAACAGCCTTACAACTCTTCCCATGGGAGGAGGCAAGGGCGGTTCCGACTTTGATCCGCACGGAAAATCCAATGCGGAAGTTATGCGCTTTTGCCAGTCGTTTATGATTGAACTTAGCCGTCACATAGGAGCGGACACGGATATTCCCGCCGGAGATAAGGGCGTAGGCGGAAGGGAAGTTGCATACATGTTTGGCCAATATAAACGGCTCCGCAATGAGTTTACAGGCGTTCTTACCGGTAAGGGACTTGAGTTCGGGGGATCTTTGATCCGCACGGAGGCTACCGGCTACGGGCTTATATATTTTGCAGAGTGCATGCTCAAAAAAATCGGAGACGATTTTAAAGGGAAAATCTGTGCCGTTTCAGGCGACGGAAATGTTGCTCAATATGCGGCTGAAAAATTGATCCATCTTGGGGCTAAACCGGTGACGCTTTCCGATTCGTCGGGATTTATATATGATCCGGACGGAATAGATCAGGAAAAATTGGACTATGTAAAACATTTACGCGCCGAGCATAAAAAAATAGGCGAATATGTAAAGAAATTTTCAGGCGCAAAATTTACGGCGAACGCTCGTCCTTGGTCGGTAAAGGTTGACTGCGCATTTCCGTGCGCTACGCAAAACGAATTGGACGGGAAAGATGCGGAAGCGCTTATTAAAAACGGCGTAAAACTTGTGGCCGAAGGCGCAAATATGCCGTCGACGCTTGAAGCGACCGAAAAATTTCAAAAGGCAGGAGTTCTTTTTGCTCCGGGAAAAGCTTCGAACGCAGGCGGAGTTGCAACTTCGGGACTTGAAATGAGCCAAAATTCCGCCCGTCTTTCATGGTCACGAGAAGAAGTTGACGAAAGGCTTCATCGGATAATGATAAATATACACGATAACGCCTATAATACGGCTGAAAAATTCGGCATGAAGGGAAATTACGTCGCCGGCGCCAATATTGCAGGCTTTATAAAAGTTGCAAAAGCGATGATAGCGCAGGGACTTGTATAGTTAAGCGCGAGGCCGGGTCTACTCAAGCAATTTTTCTCGGTAGAATTCAAGTAGTTTTTCGGTAGGCCATTTGCCCCTGTTTGCGGGGCTGGTAGAAGGCAAATACTGCACGTCTTTTTCCAATGTCCGGCCGTAAAACTTTTTGTACAAATTAAAAGCCGTTTTGCCCGTACAAAAAATCTTGGAGATTCGGCTGTTTTCGATTATTCTTGGAATATCGTTCGGCTCGGGAGATCTTATGGAAGCGTCGTCCGCGCCGGCTATCTGGCAATATTTAAGAACGTCCCAGAGCGCTATGCCGTGTTTAAGAGCCAGCCGCCTGCGCTCTTCTATGCATTCGCCGCATACGTTTACCGCCTCCGAATCCTTTATGCCTTCGGAAATCTCTGCGCCTCTTACGGCTTCTTTGTTTGAAAATTTCAGTTTTTCCCCGTAAATTTCCGCCATTATAGGCCAAAATCTGTTTTGCGGATGCATGTAATAAAATCCTGCCCTGCGCGAAGCCGGCGAAGGCATGGTTCCCAGGATCAGGATAGCACTTTCGGAATTAAAGACCGGCTCTATCGTGTGGATTACAGCTTCGGGCGTTTGGGCATGAGATTTTAAACGGATGATTTTTGCACTTTCGCTCATATAAACAACTTTAACACATTTTAGGCGTCAGCGCGATAAGCTGTTAAAACCGGCGCGGCGCATTGTGCCGGAGAGTTGCATCGATGCATTGTACCGGATAGTTTCGCGGTGAATTACGCGGCAAATTTCCGCATTTTAAAGGCTTTGCGGCATATGGTATGTTTCCTAAAAAAAATGGCGTGATTAATTTTTCATCCAAGGAATTCTTCGGGATTACCGGTTCAACAAATTAAGGAAAATCGTTATTGTAATACTCTAAGATATATTGTATTATTATAATAGTCATTAAGTTAACAGTGGTTAAAATAATATGTCAAAATTTTATGATAGGAAGAAAGAATTAGCCTTGCTCGGACAGATAGAGAGAAATTCCTCATCTTCAGCAGCTTTTACAGTAATGACAGGTCGCAGACGGATAGGAAAAACAGCATTGCTTAAAAAATTTCTTGAAAGAAAGAAAAGCTGCTATCTATTCACCACAAGAAATTCGGAAAGTCTTTTATGCCGACAGTGGCAGAAGGAACTGGAAGAAAAAATCGGACTAAAAATATTCGGAAATATTTATAAGCTTGCCGATTTATTTGAACAAATAATGCTCTTTTCAACGCAGCGTCATTTTATTTTGGTTATTGATGAATTTCAGGATCTAAAATCTATTAATCCTGCTTTTTTCAGCGAGATGCAGAATATATGGGATAGTAATAAGGACAATTCTAAGATCAATTTAATTGTGTGCGGCTCCGTGTATTCCATGATGATTAAGATTTTTGAGGATTCAAAAGAGCCGTTATTCGGTCGGGCAACTGCAAAAATCAATCTAAGGCCGTTTACCCCTTCTGTTTGTAAGGAAATTTTAAAAGCGTATAATCCGGATTTTAATAATGAAGATTTATTGTGCCTCTATATGCTCAGCGGCGGAGTTGCAAAATACATGATGCTGCTTATGGATTCCGGCAGTACTACAAAAGAAAAAATGATTGATTATGTCACCGGAGTTACTTCTCCATTTTTAATTGACGGCAAAGATGTTCTAATAAATGAAATGGGCAAGGATTACGGCATTTATTTTTCCATTCTTTCTCTTATTTCAAACGGAATGACAGCTCAAAATGAAATTGATTCTATAATTCAAAAAAATACGGGCGCATATCTTTCCAACCTTTATAAAGTTTATGATGTAATACGACCTATAAAACCTTTATATTCAAAGGCTGAAAGTCGCAATGTTCGATGGCAGATTACGGACAGTTATTTGAGATTCTATTTCCGGTTCATTTATTCAAATCAGAATCTCGTTGAACTTGGACAATATGACGTATTGAAAACTGTGATTTTACGCGATTATGAGACTTTTACCGGAAAGACGCTCGAGCAATATTTTACTGAAAAAATTAAAGAGGAAACTCAACTTACATTACTTGGCGGCTGGTGGGACAGAAAATCACAGAATGAAATTGATATTATTGCCGCTAATGATTTGAATAAGACCTGCAGCATATATGAAGTTAAGCGTAAAGCTGAGAAAATAAATTTAAAATTGCTCGAAGAAAAAGGCAATGTTTTTAAGTCAAACGTTCCCGGGTATTTTATAGAATTCAGCGGATTAAGCATGGAAAACATGTAGCGGCGAGTATTGCGGTTTAATAACAACGTCCTATTTTTTCTTAAACTGACGGTTTTTTCAAAATCTGCGCGCAGCTGTTGTGCGGCAGATTCCATGCCGCAGCTTTTGCGCCGCCGCTGTGTGTCGCTTGTTGTCGTCAGTTGTGTCCGCCGCTTTATTGTGTAAAAAATATTTTTTGCATATACTCCAGTTATAATAAAGTTTAAAAGCCGGAGACAGAATATGAAATTTGAAACTAAGTGCCTGCATTCGGGATATGCTCCCAAAAACGGCGAACCTCGCGTTGTTCCCATTGTGCAAAGCACGACTTATCGCTTTGATTCCTGCGATCACGTTGCAGATCTTTTTGACAAACCCACAGAATACATATATTCGCGCTTTGCAAACCCCACATGCGATGCCGTTGAAAAAAAACTTGCCGACATGGAAGGCGGCGTCGGCGCCATGCTTACTTCAAGCGGGCAGGCGGCTTCCCTTCTTTCCATCTTAAATTTATGTTCAGCCGGAGACAGTTTTATTGCGAGCGCGTCAATCTACGGCGGAACCATAAATTTGTTCGGTTTTACGCTTAAAAAACTCGGAATAGAGTGTATCTGGGTGGATGTCGACGCTTCTTACGATGAAATACTGAAGTCTTTTAAACCTAATACAAAGGCCGTTTTCGGCGAAACCATCGCAAATCCTGCGCTTACGGTTTTTGATATTGAAAAGTGGGCTAAGGCTGCGCATGAAAAACACGTTCCTCTAATTGTTGACAACACCTTTGCCACGCCGTATCTCTGCCGTCCGTTCGAATTCGGCGCGGATATCGTCGTTCATTCGACCACAAAATATCTGGACGGGCATGCGGTTCAGGGCGGCGGAGCGATTGTCGACAGCGGAAATTTCGACTGGGTTGCCGCAAACAAGGCGACCGGTTATTTTGAAGATCTTGTCAAACCCGATCCGAGCTATCACGGACTTGAGTATGTAAAAGAATTCGGCAAGGCCGCTTACATAATAAAGGCAAGAACGCAGCTCATGAGAGATTTCGGGTGTTATCCTGCGGCGCATTCCGCCTTTTTGCTCAATATGGGAATCGAAACCTTGCCGATCCGTATGGAACGGTACTGTAAGAACGCTCTGCAGGTTGCGGAATTCTTTCAAAGGCACGATAAGATTGCAAAAGTCAGATACCCCATGCTTGGAGGCGACAAGTACTATGAAAGTGCAAAAAAATATCTATCCCTCGGAGCAAGCGGAGTGATAACCGTTAGCATAAAGGGCGGTCGCAAGGCTGCGATGCGTTTTATGGATTCCCTTAAACTTGCCTCGGACGAAGTTCACGTGGCTGACATAAGGACATGCGTATTGCATCCTGCAAGCGCGACTCATCGCCAGCTTACGGACGAACAGCTTGTCGCCGCCGGAATCGACGGCGGCATGGTTCGCTTCAGCTGCGGCCTTGAAAATGTAGACGACATTATTTGCGACATAAAACAGGCATTGGAAAAAGTCTAGGCTTCCCAAAGCGAAAGCTTTATTCCACATGCGCCGTTATACGCACGCGGAATGTAGGCTTAACGCAGATAAGATTGTGCTCAAGGCGAATTTCGGGCATATTACAGCGGCGGTCAGCCGTTTAAAATTTGCCGAAGCGTTTGCCTTTATACGTAATCTACAACCTGCGTCCATTTAAGCAGGAATTTGCGTTCTTCCGCTTTGCTCTTTACCAGTTGAGACGCGGCTACGATCGGCATCCAGCTTTGGATGTATTTTTTTTCGGTATTTGTCTTTTTGCAAAACAGATCGATATAATATTCCGCAGCCTTTTCTTTACCTGCAAGACGGAACAAAAGATATGTTCGCGCTACGTCGGCGGAAGCGTTGCCCTGTGTGGCATGAGACCAGTCCAAAATATAAGGAACGTCTCCTTTTGCGATTATTATATTGCTGGGATTAAAATCCCCGTGGCAAACCTTTACATGCTTCGGCATACCCTGAAGCCGCGTCTGCAGATCGTACTTCACGGTTTCGTCAAGATTCGTTTCCGCGATTTTTCTGAACATTTTGTCTTGAAGCTTGTTAAGCAGAGGCGATCTTTTGCTGTGGATTTCCGTTTGTATGTCGACAAATCTTTTCAGATAGTCCTGCTCTTTTTCGGGATTCTCTTCAATAAGCTGCGCCATAGTTTTTCCTTCGATAAAGGTTGAAATTATGGCCCACCGATTGTCGATTTTAGCAACTTCTTCAATTTTCGGAATGTTTAATCCGGTCTCTTCTACGCGCGCGTTATTCAGAGCTTCGTTTAAAATATCCGATTTCGAATAGGTTTCGTTAAAAATTTTTATCGCCAGATCTCCGTCTCTGTAAATAGTTTTATCGCTTCGTGACGCAATGACCGTGTTAAGATTCATATTGATCCTCCGTACTGAATATTTTGTTGTAAGCGACGGCGGCAAGTCTGTAAAAATTAAGCCTGCCGCCCCGACAATATTCTTACTTTTTCCCGTCTCTTCCGTAATAGGAGTTAAGATAAATTTCTTTGATTTCCGACATAAGCGGATACCGCGGATTGGCGCCGGTACACTGATCGTCAAAGGCGGCTACAACCATATCGTCCAAAGTCGCAAGGAAGGCTTTTTCATCCGGGACATAGTCTCTTATGGTGGGTTTAATGCCTACTCTGGCGCTGAGAGCTTTTACAGCTTCTATGAGGGCTTCCACCTTTTCCTCGTCGGTTTTACCTTTAAGTCCGAGCATTTGAGCGACTTCCGCATAGCGGTGTCCGGCCTGAGGATAGGCGTACTGCGGGAATGTCCCCATTTTTACAGGAGTTTCGGCCGCATTAAAACGGATTATCTCAGGTAAAAGAACGGAGTTTGCAATTCCGTGAACTACGTGGTGGAACGCTCCCAGTTTATGCGCCAAAGAATGACTTATCCCGAGGAACGCGTTTGCAAAAGCCATACCGGCCATCGTCGCCGCGTCCGCCATTTTTTCGCGCGCTACCATGTCTTGGGCGCCCTTGTCGTATGCTCTCGGCAGGTATTCAAAGATATTTTTAAGAGAACGCATCGCAAGCCCGTCCGTATAATCGGTTGCCATTACGGAAGCGAGCGCTTCAAGGTTGTGAGAAACCGCGTCGATTCCCGATGCGGCGGTAAGACCTTTAGGACCGTCTTTCATCATGTCCGCGTCAATTATTGCCATATTCGGTAAGAGTTCGTAATCGGCAAGAGGGTATTTCGCGTTTGTTTTTTCATCGGTTATTACGGCAAACGGAGTAACTTCAGATCCTGTTCCCGCCGAAGTAGGAACGGCGATAAAGTATGCCTTTTCTCCCATTTTTGGAAAGGTGTAAATGCGTTTTCTGATGTCGCAAAAGCGCATCGCCATATCCTGAAAGTCCGCTTCCGGATGCTCGTACAGCACCCACATTATCTTACCAGCGTCCATAGAGGAGCCGCCGCCCATCGCTATTATGACGTCCGGTTTAAAAGCCGTCATGGCGGCGGCTCCGGCTTTTGCGGCGGAAAGAGAAGGATCCGGCTGTACTTCAAAGAACGTGGTGTGCGTTATTCCCATCTGATCGAGTTTATCCGTGATCGGTTTCGTATATCCGTGTGCAAACAAAAATTCGTCCGTAACTATAAACGCGCGTTTTTTGTTCATTACGGACTTTATCTCGTCGAGAGCCACAGGCAGACAGCCTCTCTTTACGTATACTTTTTCGGGGCAGCGGAACCACAGCATGTTTTCTCTCCTTTCTGCAACGGTTTTAACGTTTAACAGATGTTTTACGCCTACGTTTTCCGAAACGGAATTTCCTCCCCATGAACCGCAGCCCAGGGTTAGGGAAGGAGTGAGTTTGAAATTATAAAGGTCTCCTATTCCCCCTTGAGAAGAAGGCGTGTTTATGAGGATTCTTCCGGTACACATCTTTTTTTCAAATTCGGCAATCTTTTCTTTTTCGGTAGAAGCGTTTACATAAAGAGACGAAGTGTGTCCGTAGCCTCCGTCGGCTATGAGGTGTTCGGCTTTTTTCAGCGCGTCGGCAAAATTTTTCGCTTTGTACATAGCGAGTACCGGAGAAAGTTTTTCATGCGCAAATTCTTCTGAAATATCGACGCTTTCCACTTCACCTATAAGAATTTTTGTTGCTTCCGGAACCTTTATGCCCGCCATTTCGGCTATGGTAAAAGCTTTTTGTCCCACTATTTTTGCATTGATGGCGCCGTTCACAAGAATGGTTTTGCGAACCTTATCCGTTTCTTTAGGATCGAGGAAATAACAGCCTCTGTCGGCAAATTCCTTTTTCACCTTTGCATATATTTTTTCATGCACGATCACGGACTGTTCGGAAGCGCAGATCATTCCGTTATCGAAGGTTTTGGAATGAATGATGGAATTGACCGCGAGCAGTATGTCGGCCGATTCGTCTATGATGGCAGGAGTGTTGCCGGCTCCTACGCCGAGCGCGGGTTTGCCGCTGGAATATGCGGACTTCACCATTCCCGGTCCGCCGGTCGCAAGGATAATATCTGCTTCCTTCATTATAAGGTTTGTGAGTTCCAGCGACGGCTCGTCTATCCAGCTTATGATACCTTCCGGCGCGCCCGCTTTTACCGCCGCGTCAAGAACAACCTTTGCTGCGGCGATCGTACATTTTTGCGCTCTGGGATGAGGGCTTATCACAATGCCGTTTCTGGTTTTAAGCGATATGAGAGTTTTAAAGATCGCAGTTGAAGTAGGATTTGTAGTAGGAATGACTGCGGCGATTACGCCTATGGGCTCGGCGATCTTTTTTAAGCCGTAGCTGTCGTCTTCTTCGATTATCCCGCAGGTTTTTGTGTTTTTATACGCGTTGTATATGTATTCGGAAGCGAAGTGATTTTTGATAACCTTGTCTTCCACAACGCCCATGCCTGTTTCTGCCACAGCCTGCATCGCAAGCGGAACGCGCATTTGGTTTGCTGCCGATGCGGCGGCTTTAAATATGGCGTCTACCTGTTCCTGTGAAAATAAAGAATACTTTTTTTGCGCGGCACGGACGCGCGCGATTTCTTCTTCCAGTTTTTCAGCAGAATTTACAAATATATGTTCCATGTTTTTCTCCTGCCTCTCTTGACCGATTATCGCATCGGCAAAGGCCTTTGCCGTATATCTATCACTTTTTTGTTTCGTTGTTAATAAAAAAGCATTTTTATAAGTTTTAAAAGTAAAAAAATATTTTAAATTCTCCTGAAAGTATGATAATATTATACTTATAGGAGAAAAATGTTTAATTTCAACCGCTGAAATATCGCGGTTCCGTAAAACTTCGAACCGCTTTGCAAACGCGCCGATTATGTGTGCGCTTTCACTCTGAAAACGCCGCCGATAATGTGCTGCGCCGATCATGTGCCGTTTGCGTTTAAAACTGTGCCGTGGAGATTTGTGCCTGAGGTTATGATATGATAATGGACAGCCGAACGGTTCTTTATAAGCTTAAAGACTATAAGTCGCCCAAGTCCAAGATTACGCAGCTTATAAAGAAAAACGAACTCATACAGATCAGACGCGGATTGTTTGAAACGGATCCTTCGGCGCCTCCCTATGCGCTTTTATCGGCCGTTTACGGTCCTTCTTATCTTTCGTTTGAATATGCGCTTTATTGGTATAATATTATTCACGAGCGGGTGAGCGTAATTACGGGAGCCGTATTCGGAAAAAATAAGATAAAAGAATTTCAAACTCCTTTCGGGTTTTATTTATATCAGCCGGTGCCTAAAGCCGTATATCCTTACGACGTGGGTATTTTCACTGAAAACGGCTACAGCTGGCAGATAGCGTCGCCTGAAAAAGCTCTGTGCGATACTCTTTATAAAGCGCCACCTTTAAAAAACGTGTTTGAATTGCGAAGTTTTCTTTTCGATTGTCTTGGAATGGAAGAAAGGGTTTTGCGGTCTTTGAAAAATAACGACATACGCTTTCTTGCGCCGCGTTACGGACGTAAAAACACCATGCTATTATTGCAATTTTTAGAAGGCGCCTGAAATAAAACGATTGTGGGCGCGCACCTTTATTTAAGGTTCGTGCGGAAAAGGTTTAGGTTTTGTGAGGAAAATTTAATGACAAGCGTCGTAGCTTCAATGATAAAAAGTTTCGGCTGTAAAAATCCCATGGAATATAAAAACGCCGTAAAAGAGATCGTTCAAGGAATTATCTTGTGCGGATTGAGCCGGGCAGGTTTTTTTTCTAAGGCCGTTTTATGCGGCGGTTGTGTTTTAAGGACGTTCTACGGTTTGGATTCTTTTACAAGCAGTATGAGTTTTTTATTTAAAGACCCTGACATAGATTTAAGTCTTCCGTATTATCTTACGGTCGTGCGTTCGGAACTCAACGCAAACGGTTTTTCCATGACTTCCGAAAAGCAAGAGACGGCTTTTTTGCGCGGTCGGGGCTTTCCCGGCTTTTCACTTGAAGATGTCGCCTCCAAAGCCGTAGATTCCTCATCGCCGAAAATTCCGCACGTCGTGTCCGCAGTTTCCTCGCTGCCAGCAATTTCGGCACCAACTGCAAATTTTTCATATAAATTAAAGATAAGTCCGAACGAACCTTTGGTTTCGGGCGTGGCTCCCGATGAAAATATCTTAATTTTTTTTGAAGTGTACGGACGCCCAGCTTCCGGCGCGACATATGAGGTTCGCTACGTCCTTTTACCTTCTCCGTATTCGGTTTGCGTCCTTGACCTTCCGTCGTTATTTGCAAGGAGCGTCTATGCAATATTGTGCCGGCCGGAAGGCGATCGTTTTTTATGGCACGCGGTATATGAATACGTGTGGTTTGTTTCGCATTCCGTTTCGGTAAATATGAATTATTTAAATTCCTGTCTTGAACATAATGAACATAACGGCGGAAATCCTGTGGATAAGGAAGCTGCATTGGAAAACCTTAAAGCTATGCTGGAACTGCGTTTTAAAAAGATAAATTTTCACGAGGCAAAGGGAAGTCTAAGGCCTTTTGTCGAAGATCAGGAGCAGCTCGGTTTGTGGAGTTTCGATTTTTTTGAATCCATCACAAAAAAACTTTCGGCCGTTTAAAAGCGGCGCGCAACCGGAACCTCGCCTTGAGCATCCCGTTTTCAAAATTCGCCATTCTGTTGGCACGCTGAAGAACGAAAAATTCCGAGTTTACTAACCTCGGAATTGAACCGAATTTTTAATTTCACTTGACAATTTTTGAGAATTCGTTATTCTTATAGTAATTTATAAATGACATTTTGACATAAAATGTCATTTATAAATCCGGCATCTCCTGCGATTTCGGTAACTTCGGCGGTTTCATCGACTTTTATGTTTAGAATGAGCCGTGAGTTTTCGCAAAAGCATGGTTTTGCCGCTTAAGCTCTTTTTGAAGAAAAGCGGCGTTTACACGGAGCCGGTTTATTCGGTCTATTTTATGACGAGGTTTTTATGGCAAAAAAATATGCGTTTTTATTTCCGGGGCAGGGCGCTCAGGCTCCCGGAATGGTGAAAGATGTTTGCGAGGCCTTCGCTGAAGCGCGCAAATGTATTGATAAAGCTTCCGAGATCACGGGTGAAGATATCACAAAACTCCTATGGGAAACCGATGCTTCCGTTTTAAGCAGGACTGATCGCAGCCAGCTTGCGATCACGGCGGCCTCTCTTGCGGTCGCTGCAGCGCTTAAATCCAAGGGCATCGAGCCTTCTTCCGCTATGGGTTTCAGTTTAGGCGAATTTCCGGCGCTTTACACGGCCGGAGTTCTTTCATTTGAAGACGTGATCAAGGTTGTTCAGCAGCGCGGAAAAATTATGCAGGGCGTATGCGAAGAAATAGCCGCCGCAAACGAGGGCCACGCTCCCGGCATGGCGGCCGTCATAGGTCTTGAACCCAAAAAAGTTATTGAAATCACAAAAAGCTGTGAAGGCGCTTACGCCGCCAACATGAACAGCGAAAAACAGACGGTCATTTCCGCTACCGCCGGCGGCCTTGATCAGGCCGAGGCGAAATGCAAGGAAGCCGGCGCCCGCCGTTTTATCCGCCTTGCGGTTGCAGGACCCTTTCACAGCCCGCTCATGCAGAAGGCTGCCGAAGGATTTGAAAAGGCAATAGAGAACGTCGCTTTTAACGATCCTAAGATCGCGCTTTTCAGCAATGTTACCGGAAAAAAAGTGACGAAAGGAAGCGAAGCAAAGGCGTCCGCCGTTCTTCATTTGACGCATCCCGTCTTATGGACTGACGAAGAAGCCGTTTTAGGTTCTATGATCGGAAGCGATACGGCAAACGAATGGGCTGTTCTGGAAGTAGGCCCCGGAAAGGTTTTGAGCGGATTATGGCGCGACACCGCCTTCGGCGAAAAATGGCCTTCATTGCCCGTCGGAAGCGCCGCTGACATTAATTCTTTGTAAATCAAAATTTTAGAGGTGAATATATGGATCTGCTTAAAAATAAAAAAGCTCTTGTAACGGGCTCAAGCCGCGGAATAGGGCGAAAGATAGTTGAAGTTTTTATGGAAAACGGAGCCGAAGTTTGGGGCTTGTGTTCCCGTCCTTCCGCCGCCAAAGCGGATCTTGAATCTTTTGCAGCGCAGCACGGAACAAAATTCCATGAAATTTGCGCGGACGCAGGAAATCACAGCGAATTGGCGTCTGTGGTTTCTTCCGCATTAAAGGAATCCGGCGGGTTTGACGTTCTTGTAAACAACGCCGGAATTACAAAAGACGGCCTTTCTTTCCGCATGAAGATGGAAGACTGGCAAAAAGTTATCGATATAAACCTTACGGGAGTATTCGTTGCGACGCAGATAGTTTCCAACGATATGATTCATAGAAAATCAGGTTCGATAATAAATATGTCAAGCATTTCAGGCGTTCACGGAGAAGGCGGCCAGACGAACTATTCCGCAAGCAAGGCGGCCCTCATAGGGTATACTAAGGCGCTTTGTAAAGAAACGGGAAGCCGCGAAGTCCGCGTAAATGCGGTTGCTCCGGGTTTTATCGACACCGACATGACGCGCGCCGTAAAAGAGGAAATTCGCGAATCATGGGTAAAACATATTCCCATGCGCCGCGCCGGTACGGTTGAAGAAGTGGCAAATACCGTCTTATTCCTTGCAAGCGATTTGTCTTCATATATTACGGGACAGGTCATAGGAATTGACGGAGGATTGGGCGCTTAATTTGCGCGTAAAATAAAATTTAGCGCCGGCAAAGTTTTAAACGGCGTCATGCCGGCAAGGGTTTGCGTTGCAAACCGTTTTATAAACCGTATCTTTTACTCCAAAGTCAAAAGCTGCGGTAAAGAAAAATAGCATTATAAAGTTGAACCGGAAACGGATGTTTCCTTGTTTGCTTTTATTTGGGAGATTTTTATGGCACAGAGAAGAGTTGTTATTACGGGAATGGGAGCTGTAACTCCGCTGGGAAATTCCGTTGAAGAAACTTGGGCGGGAATTAAAGCTGGTAAGAGCGGCATTGCGCCGATTACGCACTTTGATACGAGCGATATAAACGTTAAATATGCCGCCGAAATAAAACATTTTGACGCGTCAAAATACATGGATCCGAAAGAAGCCCGCAAGATGGCGCGCTTTACAAAATATGCGGTAGCCGCCGCAAGAATGGCGCTTGAAGATGCAAATCTTATTGACAACAAGGAAGTTCTCGACAATGCTGGCGTGTTTTTGGGCGTAGGAATCGGCGGATTTGAAGTTACGGAAGAAGGCTGTATCCGCTACCACGAATCGAACCACCAGAGAGTTCCTCCCATGACGATTCCCGAACTCATTCCCAATGAAGCTGCAGGAAATATCTGTATGCAGTTCGGAATTCACGGACTTTCCCACACTGTAGCGACGGCCTGCGCCAGCGGCTGCGATGCATTAGGAGACGCTTTGGATCTCATACGTGCGGGGCGCCTTGACGTTTGCCTTTCAGGCGGAGCCGAAAGCACAGTGAACGGCTACGCAATGGTCGCCTTTGACGTGCTTCAAACCCTTTCCAAATCATTTACGGACGATCCTACAAAGGCCAGCCGCCCGTTCGATAAAAAACGAGAGGGCTTTGTTATGGGCGAAGGAAGCGCTATACTCATCCTTGAAGAATATGAGCACGCAAAGAAACGCGGAGCAAAAATCTACGCGGAATTGGCGGGTTACGGCGCTTCAAGCGACGCTTATCATCTTACTAGCCCCGATCCTTCGGGTATTTGCGGTTCCCGCTGTATGATTGCCGCAATGAAAGACGCGGGCGTAAAACCTGAAGACATTCAATACTATAACGCGCACGGAACGTCGACTCACATAAACGATCCTTCCGAAACAAAGATGATAAAACTTGCCTTCGGTGAAGAGCAGGCAAAAAAGCTCAAAATTTCATCTACAAAGAGCATGACGGGACACTGCCTGGGGGCTACAGGCGCTATTGAAGCTATGATTTGCGTAAAAGCGATAGAAGACGGATTTTTCCCTGCGACTATTAATCTTGACGAGCCGGATGTGGAAGGCGGCTGCGATCTTGATTACGTCCCTAACAAGGGCTATGAAGGGAAAATCGATTGCGCTATGAGCACGAACTTCGGGTTCGGCGGACACAACGGCGCAGTCGTTATCAAAAAAATGAAATAGAATTTTTTAGGAGAACTAATGGCAGGAACAAGAAACATTGAAATATTACTGCCTCACCGCAGCCCGTTTTTATTTGTTGACGAGATTATAAGCTGCGACGACGAAGGCAGCGTAAGCAAACGGAAATTTACGGAAAAAGATTTCTTTTTTAGGGGACATTTTCCGAAATATCCTGTGGTTCCGGGTATGATACTCGTAGAATCCATGGCACAGGCCGGCGGAGCCGCTTTGAGCTATCAGAGAAAATTTGAAGAAGGCAGTTTGTTCTTTTTGGGAACGGTGGATAAAGTAAAATTCCGTAAACAGGTCAGGCCGGGAGATATCGTCCGTATGGAAATAAAAAATTTGCGCGTAAGCAAAAACATGATAAAACAATCCGGAAAGGCCTTTGTCGGCGGAACTCTTTGCGCCGAAGCCGAATGGATGTGTCTGGTCGGAATAGCGGTTTAATAGATGACGGCCGTTTTTTGGGGATTAACGCTCCCCTTTGCCGGTACGGTATTGGGCGCCGCCTGCGTTTTTTTTATGAAAGGCGACATGAACGATACTTTACAGCGCTCGCTTTTGGGTTTTGCTGCGGGAATTATGAATGCGGCTTCCATATGGTCGCTTCTTATTCCCGCGATTGAAATGGCGGCGGCGGCGGGAACTCCTGCCTGGATCCCAGCTCTTTCGGGGTTCGCATAATTGCGTTTTTGTACATTTTGGACAGAGTTACGCCGCATATCCATGCCGCCGCAAATAAGCCCGAAGGCCCAAAAACAAAACTCAGCCGCACGACCATGCTGGTTTTTGCCGTAACGCTGCACAACATTCCTGAAGGAATGGCAGTGGGCGTGGTTTTTGCAGGAATGCTCAGCGGTCACACTCCTATTTCGCTTACCGCCGCGTTTGCGCTTTCCATAGGAATTGCGATTCAGAATTTTCCCGAAGGCGCAATCATTTCAATGCCGCTCAGAAGCGAAGGAAATAAAAAAGTTAAGTCTTTTTTGTACGGCGTTATGTCGGGTGCGGTTGAACCGGTCGCGGCCGCGGTTACCATATTTTTAACGGCGTCAATTACAAGCGCATTGCCGTATTTTTTAGCCTTTGCCGCCGGGGCTATGATGTATGTCATAGTGGAAGAGCTTTTACCTGAAGCGACGAGGGACGAAAAGACGGACGTCTGTACGATCGGATTTGCGGTAGGTTTTGCGCTTATGATGGTTTTGGACGTCGCGCTGAGTTAAAAACTGTGCGCCCTAAAGCGGTTTGAATCTGCTTTTTCGTTGTGTATTTAAAATAAAAAAGCCGCCTGAAAGATCAGGCAGCCAGAGCCAACTTTGTGACTCGAACACAATACCTGCTCATTACGAATGAGCTGCTCTGCCGGGTGAGCTAAGTTGGCTTAAGTAGTGATAACATATCAATTTACCTGCCGTAAGTCAAGCCCTTTTTTCACATAAGATTTTAATTTGTTTTTTGAACCGATTTTGTGTCGACTATACGTTTCATGTCGGTTATGTTTGAAACTATCATATAATTTTCAAAGACTTCGAGCTTGCGTTTTTCAATGAATTTATTGATCTCTTCTCTTGCAACTTCCGGCGTAAGTCCCGCCCAATGAGCTACCGACGCAATCGTCAAGTTGAATTTCCGCGAACGGTCTTCGGTGTTTTGAACGGGATTCATTTCGTCGTACATGACAAATACGTCTGCGATTCTGGCCTGCAAATCGCTTATCACAAGAATGTTGAGGCGGCGTTTTTGATCGTATATCCTTTTACAGAAAAGTTTTAAAAGAATAAGCGCGATTTGAGGGTTCCCGGCGATTAGCGATTGAAAATTCTCTTTATTGAATTCCAACAGTTCTACTTGATTGATCGCCACACAGGTTGCCGAACGCGGCGAATTATCGAGGATAGCCATTTCGCCGAAAAATTCTCCGGGTTTAAGTATGTCGAGGTTCTTTTTTGCACCGTTTACGCATTTTACAAGCTGTACTTCGCCCGACTGTATAAGATAAAAGCAATCTCCCGGCTCAAATTCCGAAATAATTACCTGCTCCGGCTCGAACATTTTGGCAAAACGTTCAAAGGCCGGTAGAGAAAATTGTTTTAAGGCGCCCTTTGCCGGAGCTGCGTTTTGAGCGGGAAGCGTTCTGTGCTTTCTCGCCGTGGTTTTGTCATATCTCAGTTTTGAGTCGGCATATAATTTGGCTACAGTCTCTTTGAGTTCGGAATTGGGGCACCGTGTGAGCAGCTTTATGCACACGTCGCAGCAGGATCGGTACTGTTCGTCGTTGTAAAAACTCTTCGCGACGGAAAGCATTCCCGACGCCTGATTTATTTCTTCGCTGTTGTGCAGTATGGATTCGATTTTTTTGTGCACCATCCGCAGCTGGTGTGAAAAGACTCGCAGCATCTTTATTATAACGTCTTTTTTCGAGCTGAAAAGCGTTTCAAATTCCGCTACATTCATCGTGATCACTATGCTGTCGGTCAATACGGTCGCCGTTTCCTCACGGGGAAAATGCCCCAAGGCCGATTTTACACCGAAAAATTCTCCGGTTTTAACTTGTTCGGTAATTTGAGAATTTGATTCTATGTCGTGGGTGGTAAGAATGACTATTCCGCTTTGAAGTATGAATACTCTGTCGTCCTTATCGCCGGAAAAGTAAATGATCGAACCTTTTGTGTATTTTACCGCTTTTGGCATTTTTCTGCGTCCATCCGTCTAACAAAAATTATAACAGGTTTTTCTGAAAAATCCTTAATATAGTTTCTGTTTTCGTAGTTTTGATATACTGCGTTCTTCTGAAAACCGTTTGAGTTTTTAGAGACTCCCGTATGTTCGTATGCTATACGGCTTATAATTATAGAATATCACAAAAAATGTATTTGTGCTATTCTATTTTTATGATAGATCTGCATTCTCATTCTACTGCGTCGGACGGACAGTACAGTCCTTCCGAATTGATTCAGAAAGCCCTGTCCGAGGGAGTCCGCGTTTTAGCTCTTACCGATCACGATACCGTAGCCGGCCATGAAGAAGCTTCCGAGGCGGCAAAAAAAGCCGGTATCGTTTTTATTCCCGGAACCGAACTTCAAATCGAGTGGCCTACCGGAGAATTCCATCTGCTGGGACTTGGAATCATGCCCGGTTCAAAAAAACTGTCGAGCATCATTTCATATCTACAAGATGAACGCAAGCGAAGAAATTTGCTTATCGTGCAAAAAATGAGAGATGGCGGCGTCGATATTACTATGGACGAAATGGAAGAATTATTTGCCGGGCAGACTGTGGGGCGGCCGCATTTTGCCGACTTTCTTGTTTTAAAAAAGATAGTAAAGACCCGCCAGGAAGCGTTTGACAAATATTTTGCGCGCGGCCGCCCCTGGTACATACCGCGCAAAGGCGCCGGCCTTCAAGAGGCGGTAGAGGCTATCCTCGACGCTTCGGGCGTTCCCGTCATCGCTCATCCGCTTTCCCTCTATATCTCGTGGGGAAAACTTGAAAATACGCTTCGCGGCATTTACGACAGCGGCGTTCAGGGGCTTGAAGCGTGGCATCCGGGCGTGCGCGTTGTCGATGCTGAGCGTCTTGAAGCTATTGCCCGTAAAATAGGTTTTTTTGTAACGGCCGGAAGCGATTTCCATGGTGAAAAAGTCAGGGCCGAACGCAGGCTCGGGCATACTTCAGGCGGAAAAGCTATAGAAGATCGTTTTTGGACAGAAGAACTTCGCCCTCATTTAAAGAATTTTACGGAAACTTTTTGACCGGAGCCGGCTGGAACACGGAACGAGCAAATCCGATATGGGATTCGGCGCTCTTTTTGAAAGGATCCTTTTGCAGAATTTTATAAAACGCGCGCATTTTATAATCAGAGGGTTAAATGAGGATCTTTTCGTTTTCTCCGTTCGGTTATGAAGGCGCTTTAGTTTCAGTTGAAGTCGACTTACGGCGCGGCATTCCTTCCGTAGATTTGGTCGGACTTGCGGACGGAGCCGTAAGGGAATCGCGGGAGCGCATGCGCTCGGCAATCTGCAACGCGGGTTTTGACTTTCCGCAGGAAAGGGTTTTAATAAGTTTATCTCCCGCAGATTTAAAAAAAGAAGGAGCCGGTTTTGATCTGGCGATAGCTTTGGCCGTATTGCAGGCTAAAAAGCAAAAGGATGATAAGCCGAAACGCTTTTTACCCGAAAACAATGCGGACTACGGCGGCTACGGGGATTACGGCGGTGAAAAATCGATTCTCGTTATGGGGGAACTTGAGCTTTGCGGGAATGTGCGTCCCGTCCGCGGAATACATGCCGCTGCGGAAACCGCGGCTTCGGCCGGAATAAGATATTGCATAGTTCCCGCCGTAAACTCAAGCGAAGCGCAAGAAGTGTGCGGAATGCGCGTGTTTTCCGCTGCGACTCTAAAAGAAGCGTTTTTCGCTTTGGAAGATACTTCCGCTTTTAAAGAATCTTCGGATTCGGCCGGCGGAGAGATTCTTTTTGAAGACGATTTTGTAGAAATAGGCGGAATCGCTTTTTCTAAGGTTACGGCCGGTTTTGAATTTTCGGATGTCGCGGGGCAGCCGTTTTTAATCCGCGGCTTACAGATTGCGGCGGCCGGCTTCCATAATCTTTTGGTATTCGGGCCTCCCGGCTGCGGAAAATCGATGGCGCTGCAAAAATTTCCGGCTTTGCTTCCGCTTTTGACCGGCGAAGAATCGCGTCCCGTCACAAGGATTTATTCTTTGGCGGGAATTCTCCCGGTTGAAAAATCACGCGTACGCCTTCCGCCTTTTAGAATGCCGCATCAAACCGCCAGCATCGAAGGCCTTTGCGGAGGAGGGCCGGCTTGTAAACCCGGAGAAATCTCTTTGGCGCACAACGGCGTCTTATTTTTGGACGAAGCGCCGGAATTCAAAACCTCCGTGCTCCAGATGCTGAGAGTTCCGCTTGAAAGCGGATACGTAACCCTAAGCCGCGCCGGGCGATCTTCGGTTTATCCGGCTTCGTTTCAGCTTCTCATGGCGGCAAACCCGTGTCCCTGTGGAAATTTCGGTTCTAAAAACAAAATTTGCTTATGCAGCACGCATTCAATCGAACTGTATTGGAAGCGGTTTTCAGGTCCCTTGCTCGATCGCATAGACATGCGTATCCGCACCGATATTCCCTCTACTGCCGAAAAATTTTCTACGGAAGAACTCAGAAAAGGCGTTGCCCTGGCGGTAAAAATACAGCGGAAGAGACAGGGAAAAAGAAACGCTAGACTGAATACCGACGAAATATCGACTTTTTGCAGATTGTCGGCCGATGCCGAAAACTTTCTTGACGCGGCTTCAAAAAGATACGGGTTTTCCCCGCGGGCGTCGGCTTCCTGTTTAAAACTTTCGCGGACTGTCGCCGATCTGGAAGGAAGCGAAGATATTAAAACGGAGCATATAAAGGAAGCCGTGGAATACAGAAAAAATTCGGGAGGGATAGATTTTGTGTGATTACCGGCGAAGAGACTTGAACTCTTACATCATTGCTGACAAAGGATTTTGAGTCCTTCGTGTCTACCATTCCACCACGCCGGCGAGTATAAAAAATATAACAAAAATTTCAGATTTTGACAAGCCGCATGCTTTTAGACTTATGTTCAGACCGGCCGCCGCCCTGCAGCACACGGACGCACCGCGCAGGACACGTGCTCGATTTCTGCGTGGCTCGAAATCGCTCTGATAAGTCTGGAGAAGAAAAATGCTCCGGCGTTTTTCTTTTATCGGACACGCACGCAAATCTTTCGATTTGCGTGCTCTTGCCACTATAGTTCATTTATGTTAGTATAACGTATCTAAAAATATGTTTAAAAATAAACCTATGATTTGGAGGATTATTATGCCGAAAATTCATTGGGCTTTTTTATCTGCGTTTTTATTTGCCTTTTCCGTATTATCCGTATCATCCTGCAAACTTGACGCATCGTTAGACGACAGCCCAACCGATAACCATATTCCCGTTACGGGGATTTCTCTTGTACCAGAGGAAACTCTTATTTCGTTGCCAAAAAGTACCGAGCGTCAACTGGAAGCACACGTTGTACCTAAAAATGCATCGAATAAAAAGCTTACCTTTTCATTGGATAATCAAGAAGTAGCTTCCATAACCGATGAGGGAAAAATTACGGTAAAAAAGGTCGGCAATGCGGTTATTACCATAAGAGCAGCGGACGGTATTTCAAAAACGGTAAACCTAACTGTTACGGCGACTCAGGTGCCGGTTACAAGCATTGTGTTTGAGGAATCTGCACCGGAATCTTTGGTTATTGGTGAAACCTATAAACTCAAAACGAAAGTACATCCTAATGACGCAACGAATAAAGAGCTTACCTACACCGCAGACAACAATAACGCACATGTTGCTGACGACGGTACAGTAACCGCTCAATCGGAAGGAACTGTTACCATAACCGTAAGGTCGCAAAGCGATCCCGAAATCATAGCGACTGTTACTATCGCCATAAAACAAAGACCCTCAATTGAACTGATAACAGAAGAAATGACGAGTGAAAGCAGCGAATCAGATCTGAATCTTGAAATAAAAACACTCAACGGCAAGCTTTCGTATACGCCTACAATTATTGGAGAAGAGAGTGGTTGGCTGAGCGTTGTTAGTACAGACACCACTACAAGTACAGAAAAAGATACCATACATCTAAAAGCTACTCAAAATAAAACTGTATGGAAGCGAACTGCCTATATTAACTTCAAGGATGAATTCAATAAAGAGATCAAAAATGCCGATGGGAAAAAACTCGAAGTAAAAGTAGTTCAGGAAGAGAACAAAAGCCCGACTGTAAGAATACAATGGGTTGATGGCATCGATGCTCCATCTCCGGATGAAAAGACAGCAATTCCGGTTCCTCATGTCGGTCAAGCTAAAAAATTTTATTGGGATGACGATAAAATTTTCTTCTGGTATGAAGGTGATAATACGAAATGGTTCAACAATAGAAAAATATTTTATCTAAACATACCTGCTACTGACGGCGGCGATAGTAACCAATGCTGGGCTAAAACCGCTTCGAATATGCTGCATTGGTGGTTTTTACAGAATAAAGAAAACATAGACAATTACATAACAAAGAAAAATATAACAGGTGCTGAAAAAGATAAGTATCAACATTTTTATAAACGAAATTCTCCCGATAGTCAAGAACCGGAGAAAAGTTATATAGCAAAAACTTTTAGGACAAAGGCAACCAACGGACAGCAGGGGGGATATGTTATGAGCGGACTTGCATGGTATCTCTACGGTAATACAAGTGCATCACACCCCAGCACCCCCACATATGAAGGACCTGCTTTATTCAAAGATGTGTTTAACATAGATAAAACTCCTATTGAAGATAAAATTATTAAGAGCAAAGTTGAGTTTGAAACGGCAATAACCGAAGCACTTAATTCCAAAAAAGCAATCGGTCTACATATGCGGGGTACAAATGGAGGAAAAGATTATGCTCATGGAATAACGCTTTGGGGAGCAGTCTTTGATGAAGAAGAAAATATTATTGCAATCTATGTTGTTGACAATAATCATACGGAAAACAGGATATTCCCTTACGGAATCTACTATAGAGATGGTCGCCCTTACATTTTTAACTATCCAAACAATGATTTCGCTACTAATAGGTATGTTGGTGAAGTAATTACCCTAGACAAAGGCGAAGAGCTGTGGCAGGATTGGTTTGACGCACACCCCTAAGCAGCTTTTACAAATAACAAGGCGGCTGTAAAAAGTTCCGGCGGGGCCTTTTCAGCTGCGTTGTAACATAAATACATTAAACGAATACCGCGCAGGGGGTAAAAAAGCGCACTCATAAGGAGTGCGCTTTTTTTTTCAGACGTTTTTCTTTTTTAAGGTAAAACTTTTTTTCTTAGTCTTTAGCGCTAAGGATTTCAGTAACGGTGGGGCTGCTTACCCTTTCAAATTTTCTCGTGCTGTTGCCGCTGCCGGACGGTTCTACCATTGTCAAGCTGTTGCCTTTCAAGGTGATGTCCGCATGGATCGTGTCGGAGCCTCTAACAAATATCAATTTTGTGTCCTCTACGTAGTACGAAATATCCCAGTCTCCCATTTTGTAAAATCCGTCTTTAGAAGGGTCTGTAATTTTCTCTGCATTGTAAATCTTGTTTTGATATAGACACATATACGGCTGTATCCAAGCAGGGTCCGGCGGTGTACCGGGTCCCGGATGAGGATGCGTAAGCACATGGCCAGATCCTTCTTGAATTGAAACTTCTCTCCATACGCCTTTTATCAAATCTGAAAGATCTTTGTCTGAAGAAGAACACGAGGTAAGCGCCAAACTTAAAGCGATCAATGCGGTTCCCGCTAAAAATAAAAATAGAGGCTTTTTGTTTAAATTTTTCATTGTCTACTCCCATCCTACAAAATTAACTGTCCAAAAACTTCCGCTCTTGGACGGTTTCCCTGATTTCCGTGCACTTTTTATGCCTCATATTAGCAAATATGCGTTTATTGGGGCAAGCGGGCGCTCGTTACAGTGCGGCCGTTTTTTATCGTTGCAGCGTTAGCCGTTTAGCCGCCGTCATAGGCTGGCCGGCTGTACCATAGGGAACTGTTTAAAAAAGTTTTCGGCATTCCATATAAAACCGTTTTTCGTCGGCTTCTCCCATTGAAAAACTCTTTCGCGGCAGCGCGCCGCGGTCTCTTATCGTTTTGAAAAAACTTTCTTTATCGACCGGCGGCAAAAGAAGAGCGACGACGCCGTCTTTTGCTCCCAATGAAAAAACTTCGTCGCTTCCGTGAATGTAATCGATCGTTATTTCTATGCCTTTTTTTGTCTCGTCGCCGATAAAAAGATCAAGCTCGGGCTGCAACCCCGCTACGAGCAGGTCTTTAAAAGAAGTTTTGATGTCAAGATATTTTACCTCGCCTTCTTTCGTATAAACCATCCCGAAGTGTTCGCCTTTGGAATTGTCTTTTACCCGTTCTTTCAGCTCTTTTGCCGATCCGCATTCCATGACGGTTCCGGAAAGTTTGTTTTGTAAAAACAAAATAAGTTTTTGCGGATCCGCATTGAACAAAACCCTGTGAATAGGTTCGAATGTTAGACCTTTGTCGTATATGTTTACGATTTCAACAAGGGCATAACGTATGCGGCTGTTTATGACTTCATCTTCGGGAACTCCTTTTTCGTAAAGTTCTTTTTTATACTCTTCCCAGACCGCCTTTGCCGTTGCCAAAGAGTGGTTTCCGTCGCCAACGGCAAACAAAAACACCGAACCTTGCGGATCCGTGTTCTTTTGAGCGATGATTTTTAGAGCCTTTTCGATGTTTTGTATGTCTTCCGCTTTATCTATTCCCCATCCCGTTATGCTTCCTCCGTTTTGCATGAGATTTCCGCTGTATTCGGGCTTTTTGCCTGAGAGTTTTACGCGCCTTCCCGCTTCTTCAATGAAAATGTGTTCAAAATCGTTCACCAAGAGCATTATGTGCGGAATTTCAAGAGGAGCCCCTTTTCGTATTTCCATTCTCGGAGGAATACGCGACGCAATGGTCGCTTCCGTGGCTCTTATAGGCGCCTTGCTGCCGGGTTTCCAGTCATAGGTTTCAAGGTCGATTGCGGCGACAAGACCTGAGCGCGTGCGACCGAAAGCGGTTGTCCTTTCCGTGTATATGAATTGTTTTTTCGGCGCTGCAAAAACACCGTTGTCCAAATAATCTTTCATAGTCCGCCTTATATCTTGGATGCGGGCGTTTTTGTCCGGTTCGTCAAGATAAACTTCAGGCAGAATCATGTTTAGAGTCGAAGCTTTGCCGCATGCGAGTTCCTTTGCTTTTTTCCAATAGTCCTTGTTTTGTGTGTATTGGTCGCAGGCGATCACAGCCCATGTTTCTGTGTCTACGTTTTTCGGTAATAGAATTTCGGGAACAAAAATTCCCGCTTTATTTAATATTTCCATGTTAAAAATATATCAGTAAGAAATTTTTTGTGCTATAGTAAATTTATGCCGGAAGCCAAATTTTATCAGATTCAAAACGCTTCGCAAATACAGACCCAAAAAATGAGCCGGCAGCAAATTTATTCTCTTAATCTGCTTGCAATGAACAGTCAGGATCTCCGGAGCGAAATATATGCGGCCGCTGAAAAGAATCCCGCGCTTGAGATTGTAAAAGATCCCGTCCTTGCCGAAGAGAATGTAAAAAAAGTTTCTTCCGGGCATTCCGATTACCTAAGGCTGGGAAGAGCCTCCGCCTTAGGACAGAGCAAGGCCGACAGTTTTCAGGAAGCGCTTGAAAGCCGCCCCGACGAAAGAGAGACCTTGCAGGAACATCTTATTTCACAGCTGAATGTTTCTAAAATTTCAAAGGATAAATATGAACTTTCGCGAAAGCTCATTGAAAATCTTGATAATTCCGGCTTTCACATATTGGCGCCTATTTCGCTTTTGGATCCTGAAAATCCTTTGCACACTGAGAAATTTCTTGATTCGTGTATGGATCTTGTGCGCCGCATGGATCCGATAGGAACTTGCTGTACAGGCATTCCCGAAAGTCTTTTTGTTCAGGCCTCTCTTAAAAAAAACGCCTCTCCGGCGGTATTGTTTTTATTGGACGGACATTTTGATTTTTTAGATCCTCCGCGGCCTTCTTCGATTTTAAAGAAAATAAAAGAATTTGTTGAAAAAAGAAAAAAAATGGCTTTTTCTTCTTCCGATTATGAAAAAAAAGATTATCACCCTGAAAATTTCGATATTAAAGATGTTGAAGACGCTCTAGCCTTTATAAAGACTCTGGATCCGTTTCCTGCGAGGCAGTTCGGACTGTCGGCGGGCGCCTACGTCGTCCCGGACGTTTATGTTTACAAGGTTCCCGTTGACATACTAACAGAAGCTGGAAAGCGCGGTGATATTGACGGCGGCTCAGACAGCACAGGCAGCGGCGCAAATAATGCCTGCGGCAATTCCGGCAGCGGCACTGAGGGCGGCGTTCAAGAAAAAATCGGCGAAACCGCTGCCGGCGGCATTAAAAGCGGCGAGATCGGCAGTGCAGCCTACATTGAAAGCGGCGCGGCCTGCAATTTCGGCTTTCGCGTAGAGCTTGCCGAAAATTTTATTCCTTCCGTAGCCGTTTCTCCCGGATATATGAAAATCGAACCGAATATCGCCTCAAAAGACGATAAAAAATTTATCGCCGCTTCCGTGCGGGAAGCAAAATCGTTTATTGAAAATCTTGAATTCAGAAAGCAAACCATCATAAAAGCTTGCAACGCCATAGTAAGAGCCCAGTTTGATTTTTTTGCAAAAGGGCCGCATTTTCTTGCTCCGCTGCGCCAAAAAGACATCGCCGCCGATATAGGCGTTCATGAGGCGACCGTTTCGCGTATGGCAAACAGCAAATTCATTCAGTGCGAATGGGGACTTTTCCCCGTAAAATATTTTTTTACGAACGCGCTGTCAACGGTGCCTGTTGCAGCGTCCTCCGTCGCCCCTTTAGCTGTGTCCGATGCCGCGCCTTATGCCTCTGCGCCGTCTGCAAAGCCCGCAGAAAAGACTTTCGGCGCCGTTTTTTCCTCTTCCTCAAAGGCGGATTTAGATTCCGCTCCCGCTCAAAAACAGGCTGCCGTTTCAAGCGAAAAAGTTAAATACGAAATTTCAAAGATCATCGCTTCGCAGCCTCCCGGAGCCAAGCCTCTTTCGGATCAAAAGCTTGCCGTACTGCTTGAACGAAGCGGCATAAAAATTGCCCGGCGCACGGTTGCAAAATATAGAAACCAGTTGAATATCGAATCTTCTTATTTACGTTAAATTTTGTGTTTTCGGTAAATTTTGAGTATAATTAAGACAGCGGCGTAAGCTGCAAAGAATTGCGGCCTAAACGGTCATGACATTTTCGAACAGGGGGAAGGTATTATGAAAAAAGACATTTCAGCAGTCGGTTTCGAGTTGGAAAAAAAACAGCAGGAAATGATAGACAAAAAGATAAAGCGAATCGATTACGCCGACGACCTGATTGTTGATTTGATGCTCAGAATAAAACGCGATAAGTCTTATAGTTTTGATTGTACCGTCCACTTTAGGTGGGGCGCTCAAGCTCACGTAACCAGCGATGACTACGATTTTGCCGCAGGATTAAATAAAATGATGGATATTCTGGACAATAAGGTCAAAAAAGAAAAAGACAAGGTTCAAGAGAAAAAATAGATCGTTTTCAGTTTTGGGAAAATTTGAAATTTCCCCAAAACTTTTAGCGGCTCGGATGAAAATGCCGCTTTTCGGATTGCCATGAGGTGCATTTTCTTATGCGGTTGTAAAAAATATCGTAAGACTGTATAGTATACATATGGCCGAAAAAAAATTCACAGTCTTGGATCTTTTGGAACTTGAGCTTAAAGGACACGACGCGTTGGATCTCAAATGTATTTCTGGCCGTAGAGGTCTCACTCGCGTTATCACGGTGCCGGACGTTAACCGTCCGGGGCTTGCTCTTTCCGGATTTTACGATTCGTTCGCTTATCAGCGGGTTCAGCTTTTCGGGCGCGGCGAAGTTGCGTATCTTCAAAAAATGCACGACGAAGGCAATTTCGACACTCTAGTAAAGATGTTCGGCTACAATATGCCGTGCTGCGTGTTCACTCACAATCTTAATCCTACGGAAGAAATTTTTAAGATATCAGAAGAAACCAACTGCGCTATTCTTCAGACGGATTTGGAATCCACGGATTTTTCTTCGCGCCTTTTACGCATATTTGCAAATATATTCGCTCCTAAAAAAACAATGTACGGCGTTCTGGTCGACGTCTACGGTATAGGAATTTTCCTTTCCGGACATTCGGGGGTAGGCAAAAGCGAAACCGCATTGGAGCTGGTAGAACGCGGCCACCGCCTTGTTGCCGACGACATTGTTGAAATGCGCTGCGTAAACGGTAATATGATACTCGGACAGGGAGCGAACAATCAGATAAGCCACCACATGGAAGTAAGAGGACTCGGGATTATTAACGTCGCTCAAATGTTCGGCGTCGGCGCCATACGCAATCAAAAAGAAGTTCAGCTTGTAGTTCACCTTGAAGAATGGGATTCAAAAAAAGTTTACGACAGAATAGGAAGCGATCAAAAGACCGTCGATTTTTTCGGCGTAAAGGTTCCGTGTTTGGAAATTCCTGTTAAGCCGGGCCGAAATCTGCCGATTATTTTGGAAGCGGCGGCGATGAATGAAAGACTTAAAAAGATGGGGTATTTTTCTGCCCGCGATTTCAATCAAAACGTACTTAAATGGATCGAAAGCGGAGAGGCTCAGTCCGTTTATTACAGCGGTGAAGACGCATATTAAAGGGGTTTTATGATCGAAAAATTGTTGACGGTAAAAAATCGTGCCGGAATTCATGCGCGTCCGGCTGCGATCATTGCGCAGACGGCCAATAAGTTCGAATCGGAGATCACACTCATTCGCGATGATATTACGGTCAATGCAAAGTCGATCATGGGCGTGATAACTATGGCGGCCGGATACAACACTGCCATAACTCTGCAGGTTGAGGGCAGCGATGAAAAAGAAGCCGCCCGTGCAATAGAAAATTTGTTTGAAACGAAATTTGAAGAAGAGTGATATGAAAGAAATTACGGATAGACAAAAAGAAGTGTTGGCGTTTATTTCGGAATTTACGGAAGAAAATTCTTTTCCGCCTACGGTGCGTGAAATAGGCGAGCATTTTGAAATTTCATTGCGGGCGGTGCAGGATCACATAGCGGCTCTGCAGAAAAAAGGCTTTTTATCGCAAAGTCAAAAGCGGTCACGTTCGATAAAAGTTCTTAAAAACGACGTAAAAGGAATTTCTTCGTCCTACGTAAGCAAAGTTCCGCTTTTGGGAACCGTCGCCGCAGGCAAGCCTCTTTTGTGCGAAGAAAATTTGGACGGTTATGTAACGCTTACCGAACCATTCGTCAGACCGGACAAAACGTATTTTGCCCTGCGGGTTAGAGGGGCCAGCATGATAAACGCAGGCATTCTTGAAGGCGATCTTGCGGTTGTCGAGCAGGCGGCTACGGCGCTTGACGGACAGATCGTGGTTGCCGTCCTTGACGATGCGATTACGCTTAAGCGCTATTACAAGGAATCTTCCCGCGTAAGGCTCCAGCCGGAAAATCCCGCTTTTCAGGCGATATACAGCCAGAATGTAAGAATCGTCGGTGTCCTTTCAAATATAGTGCGCACTTATTGGTAATATGACGCCTTCCGTATATCTTTACACGGGCCCGGAATTCGGTGAAAGAAATGCGGCCGTAGATTCCGTAAAATCCGCGCTCAAAAAAAAATACGGCGCGCAGAGTTCTGCAGCTTTGCCGGAAAAAAACTCATCTCCGATCGACGAATATCTGTATTACGCTTCCGAAACCGATTTTTCCGAAGTTCTCACTACGCTTCAAAGCTCGTCGCTTTTTGTTCCCGCTTCCTGCGTAGTCTTGCGCGAAGCGGAGCTGCTGAAAAACAAGCGGGACATAGACCTTTTGTCGTCTTGGGCCGCCTCGTCGTCAGGAGAAAATTCAGTCCTCATACTTGTGTCCGATGAAATTTCCATAGACGCCAAGATTGAAAAACTTATTCCTAAAACAAACAGAAAAATATTTTGGGAAATGTTTGAAGATCAAAAGAGGGAATGGCTTGAAAAGTTTTTTCTTAAATCGGGTTATAAACTTGAGTCCGAAGCCGCTGAAACAATCCTTGATCTGGTAGAGAATAACACCGAAGCGCTGAAAAACGAATGTTCGCGTTTTTTTCTTTGTCTTCCTCAGGGAAAAGAAGTTACCGTTTCAGACGTTGAAAATATCCTCGCTCATAACCGTGAAGAATCGGCTTTTACGCTTTTTGACGCCATGGCCGATTTTAAGCTGCGGCCTGAAAACCGATTTGAAAACGCTCTTTTGATTTTGCAAAAAATACGCCTTTCAAAAGGTTTTTCAAGCGTAATGCTTATCGCAGGGCTCGTTTCCTGTTTCCGCCGTCTTTCGCTTTGGCATTCTCTGCATTCAAACGGCGCCTTTCCCGACGACTTTACATTAAAAACTAAGGGCTTTACAAGCAAAAAAGCCCGTACGCAATACGCATGTGCTTCTAAAGTTTGGACTTCGGGGCAGACTACGGCAATCATCGCTTTATTGGCCGCTTCGGACGTGTCTATTCGTGCGTCCGGCGCTCAATTTGAAGAAACCGAACTCCAGATGATGCTGTACGCGATCATAATGAAAGGCGGCTCCTTCTGTTCCGTTTATGAATTTTAAAAAAATTATCGGCGGTTTTTCTATAGAGTCAAAGAATTTAAAAGCTCTTTCAGCGAAAGAAGTTCTTCCTTTGTTAAAGTTATGCCTTTACCCATCTTTTGATGATCCGGAGACCAGCTTCTTATATCATACTTGGGCGGGCGGTCTCCCCATGAAACAAAATTCAATTCCATTTTCCAGCCGCCTTTTCCTTCCGAAATTTCTCCCAAACTCTCCGCGATCTTAAATGAAAAATCGTCAGCCATAAAATCCTCCATTATACTCATTTTAATATATATTTTAAATTTAGTACCTGTTTTTGTATAAAAACAGGTGTTAAAGATTGCCGTTTTTTTGATTGTATAGTATTCTTAGAGCATATTACAGGTTTTATGCGATGGTTTTACCTGTGGTTTATTGATTTGGAGGTAAACGGTGAAAAAATATTTTATTTTGTTTGTTACTGTTTTGGCGTTGATCTTTGCATCCTGTAAGTCGGCTCCCAAAGAAAAAGTGGAAGATGATACCGTGGAAACGGTCCCGCAGGTCCAGGAACAACCTCAGGTTTCGGAAAACAAAGAGACTGTGCCGGCAAAGGATCTTACTGCTGAAAACAAACGTAAGCTTGAAAAGCTTTTAAAAGCCAGGCAAGCGGCTATTGACGCCGGCGCGCCTAAAATTTTGGCTAAGGATTTTGACGAGACGGAAGCTGCTTATAACGGCAGAAAAGATTATATTTCCAAGAATCTGTCGGATGCGTCCGTTTCTGCGGAGATCGACGAACTGACCGCCCGCTATGAAATTCTTGCGAATGTTTCCGAAGCTTATGCAAAAAAGACGCGCATAGACGAACTTGATCTTTCTCAGTATGACAAGTCCAACTATGCTGCGGGTGAGGCTGCATACAAAAAATTTCTTGAACAATACGACAGCGGCAAAGGTTATGACGACCTTCTTGCAACCGCAAAGGCCGGAAATGCAGCGTATTCGAAGGTTTTAACTGCCGGATTAAAGCAGATAGCCGCAAAAGCCAGAACTTCCGCTCTTGAAGCCAAGAAAAAGGCCGACAGCGTATATGCCGGCGTTGCCGAAAAAGCGGCATACAAATCCTGTGCCGATAAGATAGCTAAAGCGGATTCCAAACTTGTAACCGGCGATCCGGAAGCGGCGTACAACGGTTATACCGACGCCAGAAATTCTTTTACGGCGCTGTATGAGTCCGTTTCAAAAAAACGTGCGGCAGCTCAGGCTCAAATTGACAAGGCAAGACAGGCGATTGAAAACGCCAGACAGTATGCGGCTGAAGCCGATGCATCCGCTCCGCTTGAAGGCAAAGTAGAAGGAATTGAAGACGAAGGGACTACTCTGCTTGAGGCGGATACCTATGAAAATCCTGACGAAGCGGCGCTTAATTTGGACGTGACGGAAACAGGTAAGGCTGCCGCTGCGATCGAATCGGCTGCGACCCAGGGAGGTGCTCAATGAAAAAGATAGTTTTAATTTTTGCGATAGCCCTTGCAGGTGCGGCCGTGTTTGCCGTAAGTTACACAAACAATACTTATCAAAAGCTTGCCGACGAATACAACCGCAAAGCCCGCGCAGCTCTTAACGCCGGCGAGTACGATCTTTCCGTTCAATACGCTCAGAAAGCGGAAGAAAACGCGGCTCTTTCCAGAGCATACATAGACATGATGCTCGCCCGCTCCGACGCCGACAAGCAGATGTCTCTTGCTCAAAAAAGGATCGACTGGGCAAAAAAAGCTTACGTAGATCGAAACTTCCCTATGGCCTATTCTTCGGCGGAAACCGCAATGGAAAATGCCAGGCGTTCTTATGCGGCGGAAGATTATAAATTCGCTGCAGGATATGCAAAGCAGGTTCTTGACGTTCTTGCGGATGTTTATGAAATTACGCCTCTTCCCCAGTTTTACGTAGTCCGCCCGTGGGAGCAGACAAGGGATTGCTATTGGAACATTTCAGGCCGCCCCTATGTTTACAACGACCCCAGACTGTGGGAAAACTTATATCAGAAAAATAAAAAGGCAATGCCTAAACCGGACAATCCTAATCTGATTTTGCCGGGAATGAAGATGGAAATTCCGAGCCTTACCGGTGAATTCCGCGAGGGCGTTTACAGTCCTTCAAAAAGCTACGATGCTTACGGAGTAAAACGCTAGCCGTTACGGTTTTAAAAAGCCTGCCTTTTAGGCGGGCTTTTTTTTATATCGAATTTTCGTAGCGCATAAAGAATGCCATAGCCGTCGACATTAGAGCGTGTTGGTATTCCTTTGTTCCGAGATTTTTCAGCACTTCTTTTTTTGAAACTTTCATGAGATTTATGTATTCGTCGCTGTCCAAGGACTGTTCGCCTGAATTTTCAAGGTCATAGGCGGCAAATATGTGTACGTGGTTTGACATTAAGGCGGGATTGGGATTTACCGATCCTAAAAACACCATCTTGTTTGCGGTATATCCGGTTTCTTCCTTTAATTCTCTTTCGGCGGCCTGTTCGGGAGTTTCATTTTTTTCGCTCACACCGCCGGGAAATTCCACGCTCATGTTTTTTTCTCCGTGTCTCCATTGCCTGACCATTAGCAATTTGTCGCCGAGTACCGGCACTGTGATCACCCAGTCAGGCGCGTTCATTACTATATAATGGCACATTTCCCCGTCGGGCGACATGCTGTCGGTTTGAGTTATATCCATGACGGGAGTTTTTAAAAGCAGTTTTTGAGATCTTTCGTGCCATGCAAGTTTGTCGTCGTCTTTCGTATCCATAAAATTCCACCTTTGACATTGCTTTGGATTAAGTTTATTATATAACAAATCAGCATAATAAAACATCAAACGCTGCCGGGAGGATTTTATGGCTGTTATTGCGATATCGCGTCAAATCGCCGCGCTTGGCGATGAAATTGCCGAAGCTACTGCAAAAAAGCTTAAGTATGCGTTTATCGATCGCAAAGAGATTGAACGCAGAATAATTTCCCTCGGCTTTCCTGCAGAAACTCTGAAAAAATACGATGAAAAGAAGCCGGGTTTTTTTGCATCCCTTGCAAAAGAGCGTGATGAGTATTTGGATTATCTGCAGATTGCGATTTTGGAAGCCGCCGCCGAAGGCAACTGCATTTTAATAGGGCGGGGCGCTTTTATCATCCTTGAGCAGCTTTCCAACTTGCTCGCTTTGAGAGTTGTGGCAAAGGATTCCGTCCGTTTGTCGCGTCTGCAAAAAGAATTCGGAATAGATGAAAAACAGGCCCGCCAGCGGATAAATGAAAGCGACGCAAACAGGCTGGGTTTTCATAAAAGTTTTTTTAATCTTGAAAACGAAGATCCTTCTCATTTTCATCTTATATTGAATACGGGACTTCTCGATATCGATACGGCTTCCGGCATAATTGCGGATCTGGTAAGAACGTCCGTGACTCCTGAAAAAGAAGAAGCAGGTAAAAAAAGGATAGAAGAACTCATCTGCGCTCAAAGGCTTGTCAATTCCCTTGTATTCGAATACAAAATGAATATCAGCTTTTTGCACGCTGCGATTGAAGGCAAGGCCATAGTTTTGCAGGGAGTCGCGGATTCCAGCGCAATTGTGGAAAAAGCTCTGGCCGTTTCTCATAAAATTTTGCCGGATTATTCCATAACTTCGGCGATCAGCATTGTTCAGGATTTTAAGGCGCATCCGTAATTTTTACGGATTTTATCGCATTTTTTTTGTGGGCAAATACCGGCAAAATACCGCTTGCTTTATCTTTGCCGGTCTGATATTTTTTTACCATGAACTTATCCGATAGATTTACATTGTGCCGAGTTATCGGCGCTCCGGTTTTCTTTTTGCTGTATTTCATTCCCGTCTGGACGGGGTGTTTTTCTTACGCGTCCGTCTTTTTCATGATTCCCCTGATTGCCTTTTTGGAGTTTACGGATTTTCTTGACGGTTTTTTTGCCAGAAAAAACAATCAGGTCAGCGATTTCGGAAAACTTTTTGATCCCTTTGCCGACGTTATTCTTCATTTAACCACATTCTCATGTTTTATGCTCAGAGGAATTTCCGGCTCCGCATATCTTCCTTCAATTGTATTTGTTTTTATAATGTATCGCGAATTTTCCATGAATTTTATCCGTATGATTGCGGCAAAAAAAGGAATTGCGATTGCGGCAAGAAAGGGCGGCAAGCTTAAAACCGTTTTATATGTGGTTTCAGGTTTTTTCGCTCTTGCAGTAGAATGCTGTGCCCGGCTGGGATTAGACATTGAAAATTCCCTTATGCTTTTGAAAGGCATAAGCGGGGGACTGTTTGTGCTGTGCCTCGTCGCAAGCTATGTTTCGTTTGCGGATTATCTTATACATTTCCGTAAAGTGTTAAAATAATCGCTGTTTTCCTCATCTGTAGAAACCCCGCCGTCTCATTAGACCGTTAAGACGGCGAGTTTGGAATAAATCCGAAATATCGCTTATCAGCTGGGCGTAGGGGCGCACAGCTGCGGGATTTTCTAAAGCGGATATTTTGGGGTTTGGGGGCCGGATTTTCCGGTGCGGTATTTACGAAAGCCGCGTGCTTTTGCGCACTGATTCAACGGCTTTCAAGACAGCTGTTTTCCCGATAGCGGGGGTAAAAAAAGTTGAAAAAAAAGAGTAAAAAAGGTGAGAATAGACTTGACATAAAAAGAGAGAAAGGTATATATTAACAATCACCCGCTATAATAAAGGCGGGAGCTGCCTTGAAGGCAGAGTTCTTTGAAAGACAAGAGGGAAGGGAAGAAAAGACGGAAGGCAATGTAAAGCATTGTCGGCCAGGAAAGGTGAAGAGAGCCAAAGAAGCCTGAAGCGGAAGCTTTGGGCTTGAAGAATAATAAGGAAGGGCGAATCCCTTGAAAGAGAGGGAGGGGACCGGACAGAAATGGTTAGGAAATCACAAGCCGAAAGGCTTATGAAATAATCATGGAGAGTTTGATCCTGGCTCAGAACGAACGCTGGCGGCGCGTCTTAAGCATGCAAGTCGAACGGCAAGAGGAAAGCTTGCTTTTCTCCTAGAGTGGCGGACTGGTGAGTAACACGTGGGTGACGAACCCTCCTGACAGGGATAGCTGGTAGAAATATCAGATAATACCGGATACGAACGCTATAGTTAGAGTATAGTGAGGAAAGGTGCTTTGGCACCGCAGGGGGATCGGCTCGCGGCCTATCAGCTAGTTGGCAGGGTAAAGGCCTGCCAAGGCGACGACGGGTATCCGGCCTGAGAGGGTGGACGGACACATTGGGACTGAGATACGGCCCAGACTCCTACGGGAGGCAGCAGCTAAGAATATTCCGCAATGGGCGAAAGCCTGACGGAGCGACGCCGCGTGGACGATGAAGGCCGAAAGGTTGTAAAGTCCTTTTGAACCTGAAGAATAAGTTTAAGAGGGAATGCTTAAGCGGTGACAGAAAGGTTTGAATAAGCAACGGCTAATTACGTGCCAGCAGCCGCGGTAACACGTAAGTTGCGAGCGTTGTTCGGAATTATTGGGCGTAAAGGGCATCTAGGCGGTCATTCAAGCTTGGTGTGAAATACCGGGGCTCAACTCCGGGGCTGCATTGAGAACTGGATGACTGGAGTCACTGAAGGGCAACCAGAATTCCAGGTGTAGGGGTGAAATCTGTAGATATCTGGAAGAATACCAATGGCGAAGGCAGGTTACCGGCAGATGACTGACGCTGAAGTGCGAAGGTGCGGGGAGCAAACAGGATTAGATACCCTGGTAGTCCGCACAGTCAACAATGTACACTCGGTGTCCGGCCAAGAGGCTGGGTGCCAAAGCAAACGCGATAAGTGTACCGCCTGGGGAGTATGCCCGCAAGGGTGAAACTCAAAGGAATTGACGGGGGCCCGCACAAGCGGTGGAGCATGTGGTTTAATTCGATGGTACGCGAGGAACCTTACCTGGGTTTGACATACACAGCGATCATATAGAGATATGTGAGCGTAGCAATACGGCTGTGAACAGGTGCTGCATGGCTGTCGTCAGCTCGTGCCGTGAGGTGTTGGGTTAAGTCCCGCAACGAGCGCAACCCCTACTGCCAGTTACCAGCATGTAAAGATGGGGACTCTGGCGGAACTGCCGGTGACAAACCGGAGGAAGGTGGGGATGACGTCAAGTCATCATGGCCCTTATGTCCAGGGCAACACACGTGCTACAATGGTCGCGACAGAGTGAAGCGAAGTCGAGAGGCGGAGCAAAACGCACAAAAGCGATCGTAGTCCGGATTGGAGTCTGAAACCCGACTCCATGAAGTTGGAATCGCTAGTAATCGCACATCAGCACGGTGCGGTGAATACGTTCCCGGGCCTTGTACACACCGCCCGTCACACCATCCGAGTAGAGGATACCCGAAGCCAGTGGTTCAACCGCAAGGAGGGCGCTGTCGAAGGTATGCTTTGTGAGGGGGGTGAAGTCGTAACAAGGTAGCCGTACTGGAAAGTGCGGCTGGATCACCTCCTTTCTAAGAGAAAGGTAAGTCCTGTAAGGTAGGACGAGTGTCGGTGTACGGCACAAGCTCCGTAGAGGAGCAAGGTTATTTTCATCTTTTTTCTTCCTTTCCCCTTTTGTTTTATTGGGACAGTAGCTCAGTTGGTTAGAGCACCGCTCTGATAAGGCGGGGGTCAATAGTTCAACTCTATTCTGTCCCAGCCTAAAGTGATCGGAACGATGTTCGGTCAGCTTTACACGATCTTTGAAATAGATAGAGAAGGGAAGAAAGGTTGCGAGGGTCTTGAGTGGTAAACACGAGAGGAACTTGCAACTAGGTGAAGAAACCCGATTGAGGCGAGCACGTTAGAAGAGGTAAGCTTGATAACTTTTAACAGTGCGAGAGTTGAAATACGGGAAGAATAATATGGTCAAGCGAAAAGAGGTCTATGGCGGATGCCTAAAGGAGCTGGAAGGCGAAGAAGGCCGTGATAAGCTGCGAAAAGCCGCGGGGAGAAGCACATATTCAATGATCCGCGGATAGCCGAATGGGGTAACCCGACAACTTAAAAGGTTGTCACTGCGACGTCTGAATAAAATAGGGCGGCAGAGCGAGACCGGGTGAAGTGAACCATCTAAGTAACCCGAGGAAAAGAAAACAAAAGAGATTCCGTAAGTAGCGGCGAGCGAAAGCGGAGGAGCCCAAACCACGCAAGTGGGGTTGAAGGGCCGCATGGGGATGACCCGAAAAGTTAGGAGAAAACATACTTATAGCAGAAAGGTTTTGGAAAAGCCTGTCAAAGAGCGTGAAAGCCGCGTAAGCGAAATGAGTATGACTTTTTGATGCGGTACCTGAGTACGGCGGGGCACGAGGAACCCTGTCGGAATCCGGGTCGACCACGATCCAAGGCTAAATACTAATCAGCTACCGATAGCGAAGAAGTACCGTGAGGGAAAGGCGAAAAGAACCCCGGTAAGGGGAGTGAAATAGAACCTGAAACCATAGACTAACAAGATGTCACAGCCGGCAACGGTAGTGGCGTGTCTTTTGTAGAATAAACCTGCGAGTTACGGTATGCAGCGAGGTTAAGGAATGGTAGTTCCGGAGCCGGAGCGAAAGCGAGTCTGAAAAGGGCGAAAAGTTGCATGTCGTAGACCCGAAGCCAAGGTGATCTAGTTATGGGCAGGTTGAAGCAAGGGTAAAACCTTGTGGAGGACCGAACAGTAATCTGTTAAAAAAGGTAGTGATGACCTGTGACTAGGAGTGAAAGGCTAAACAAACCTGGAAATAGCTGGCTCTCCCCGAAATGCCTTTAGGGACAGCCTCATACAAAACTGTCGGAGGTAAAGCACTGGATGGACTAGGGGGTGTCAAAACCTACCGAAACCAATCAAACTCTGAATACCGACAGTCATCGTATGGGAGTGAGACTGTGTGCTCTAAGGTTCATAGTCGAAAGGGAAACAGCCCAGACCGGCGACTAAGGTCCCAAAATCATGCTGAGTGTGAAATGAAGTGCGGATGCAAATACAGCCAGGAGGTTGGCTTAGAAGCAGCCATTCCTTAAAAGAGTGCGTAACAGCTCACTGGTCGAGCACCTGTGCGCAGACAATGTAACGGGGCTAAGCATGATACCGAAGTCACGGACTCATAACGAAAGTTATGATTGGTAGGGGAGCATTGCATTAACCTGAGAAGGCAAACCTGTGAGGGATGCTGGAGGAGATGGAAGAGAGAATGCAGGTATAAGTAACGAAAAGACGGGTGAGATCCCCGTCCGCCGAAAACCTAAGGTTTCCTGGGTAAAGGCAATCTGCCCAGGGTAAGTCGGCCCCTAAGGCAAGGACGAAAGTCGTAGTCGATGGGAAATTGGTTTATAATCCAATACCTTTTAAGTATTGAAGGCATGACGCATGAGGTGAAATCCGGCCGGAGAACGGTAGTTCCGGTCAAAGCGGTAAGTTAGTGAAGAGTGGGTTAAAAGACACTCTGAGATGAGCCGTGACAGCGAGCGGAGAGAAAGTCGAAGTGAAGCGGACGTAATCAAGGTGCCGGGAAATAATGTCTAAGTTAGGCTTAAAAGACCGTACCGGAAACCGACACAGGTAGGTAGGATGAGAAATCTAAGGCGCACGAGCGACCTCGCGTTAAGGAACTCGGCAAAATGCGCACGTAACTTCGGAAGAAGTGCGGCTCACTTTAGTCAAAAATTGTGAGCGACACAAAGCAGGCCCAGGCGACTGTTTATCAAAAACACAGCCATCTGCGAACCAGCAATGGGACGTATAGGTGGTGACACCTGCCCGGTACTGGAAGGTTAAGAGGAGCGGTTATCCGTAAGGAGAAGCTGTGAATCGAAGCCCCAGCAAACGGCGGCCGTAACTATAACGGTCCTAAGGTAGCGAAATTCCTTGTCGGGTAAGTTCCGACCCGCACGAATGGTGTAACGATTCTGGGCACTGTCTCAACGCGAGACTCGGTGAAATTTATATTCCGGTAAAGAAGCCGGATACCCGTAACTAGACGGAAAGACCCCGTGAACCTTCACCGTAACTTACTATTGGGATTCTATTCATCATGTGTAGAATAGTTGGGAGGCAGTGATGCGTGGCCGTTAGGTTGCGAAGAGCCGAAAAGTGAAATACCAACCTTGATGAATGGAATTTCTAACCTGTGCCGTGAAGCCGGTGCGGGGACAATGGTAGGCAGGCGGTTTGACTGGGGCGGTCGCCTCCTAAAGAGTAACGGAGGTGCGCGAAGGTCTCCTCGCGGTGGTTGGAAATCATCGTACGAGTGTAAAGGCACAAGGAGGCTTGACTGCGAGAAAGACATTTCGAGCAGGTACGAAAGTAGGTCTTAATGATCTGGTGGTTCCGTGTGGAAGGGCCATCACTTAACGGATAAAAGGTACTCCGGGGATAACAGGCTGATTTTCCCCAAGAGTTCACATCGACGGGAAAGTTTGGCACCTCGATGTCGGCTCATCGCATCCTGGGGCTGGAGCAGGTCCCAAGGGTTTGGCTGTTCGCCAATTAAAGCGGTACGTGAGCTGGGTTCAGAACGTCGCGAGACAGTTCGGTCCCTATCTGTTACGGGCGATGGATGTTTGAGAGGAGCTGCTTTTAGTACGAGAGGACCGAAGTGGACGAACCTCTGGTTTACCAGTTATCCTGCCAAGGGTAAGTGCTGGGTATCTAAGTTCGGAAGGGATAACCGCTGAAAGCATCTAAGCGGGAAGCCCACCCCAAGATAAGACATCCCTGAGGGTTTAACCCTCCTAAAGACTCCGGAGACACTATCCGGTTGATAGGCTGCAGGTGTAAGCGTCGTGAGGCGTTCAGCCAAGCAGTACTAATAAGTCGTGAGGCTTGACCATATTATTGTTCCCGTTATTTTTCTTCACTGATCTTCCCATAGCGGTTTGAGAGAGTTTTATTGACTTTTTTTCCGCATCTTTAATCATGTTAATATGCCCGGTGGCCATTGTGGAGAGGCAATACCCGTTCCCATCCCGAACACGGAAGTCAAGCTCTCTTACGCCGATGATACTGTCTTTTGACGGGAAAGTAGGTAGCTGCCGGGCTTTTTTATTTAAAAAGGCTGCCTTAAGGCAGCCTTTTTAAATAAAACGAGTTCTAGGGGACATAGCAAGTTTGCACGGGCGGTTCTTAGCGCTATAGAATGTTTACCCTGCAAACTTGGTAAGTGAGCAGCTATGCTGCGAACGACGGTAGCCTGCCGGGCTTTTTTTATCCTAAACGGCTTTGCGGCCGTTTAAAATAAAAAATTGTCCAAAGAAACCTATCAGTTTGCCGCCATTCGTTTGCAAAAATAAATAGCCTTATCTTGCGGACTTGCTTAGTGAGCAGCTATGGCAAACGGCCTTAGTTGGGACAGAAGACCAACACCGGGCGACTCGAGGGGACCTATCAGTTTGCCCATAAACGATGTCAAACTTACATTCCTTTTCACAGGCAAACTGTTGTTAAAGCGCGCCAGCGGTTTATACGGTAGCTGCCCGGCCTTTGCCGGGTGCATGCAGGACGCTGCCGATAGTGTAGCCTTGCTTTCATATTATAGTGCCGTAGGTTCGCGCTGAAGGCTGTTCAATTTGGCCTTTAATCGGTAAAATAACAGTGATGAAAATCGGACTTGTGCTTGAAGGTGGCGGTATGCGCGGCATGTATACTGCCGGCGTATTGGATGTGATGCTTGAAAATGAAATTAAAGTCGATGCGATTATGGGAGCTTCCGCCGGGGCGGTTTTCGGATGTAACTATAAATCAAGGCAGATCGGCCGCACTATCCGCTATAACAAAAGATTCTGCCGCGATCCAAGATATTCCGGTATAAGGTCGTTTATAAAAACCGGCGATTTTTTCGGCGCAAAATTTTGTTATGACGATATTCCGAACAAACTTGATATTTTTGATGCAAGGACCTTTAATTCCACTCCTGAAAAATTTTATGCGGTATGCACTGATGTTCTGACGGGTAAACCCGTATACCGCGAACTTTCTTCCGGCGACGGCAACGACCTTACGTGGCTTAGAGCTTCGGCATCTATGCCGCTTGTTTCACATATTGTTGAAGCGGACGGATATAAACTTCTCGACGGCGGAATGGCGGATTCTATTCCTATTGAAAAACTTATGAGAATGGGATATGAAAAAAATATTGTCGTATTGACGCAGCCTCAAGGCTATCGAAAAAAGCCGGCCAAATTACTGCCTTTGATCAAAATCGTTTACGCAAAATATCCTTCCGTAATAAAAGCTATGGCGGAGCGTCATACGGTTTATAATGAAGAGCTTGATTTTGTGAAGAAGCAGGAAGAAGGGGGAAACGCTTTTGTTTTTGCGCCGAGCCGCCTTTTAAAGGTTAAAAGGACGGAACACGATCCCAAAGTTCTTCAAAGCATGTATGATTTGGGAAGAGAAGACGCTTCGGCGCGGCTGGATTTTCTTAAATTTTTTGTGTCAAACGAAGACTTTCCGCCGGCGCAAAACCGCGAAAGGCAGCCGGCGTATGAATAAAATTTCCGATGAGACAAAAAAACTTCTCCTTTATTTGGCGGACAAATATGAAACTCCGGAGTTCTCATCGGGAGATCCGAGCCTTTTTTTGCGCCGTTATAATGCGACGGCCGATATTGAAATCTGCTCGTTCATCGCATCGCTTTTTGCATTCGGTCAGCGACGGCAATTTTTAAAAAAGATTGATGAAGTGCTCGCTTATTCCGGCGATTCCTTTGCCGATTGGTTAAAGGACGGCAGCTGGAAAAACGATTTTCCTTCAGGAACTAAAAAATATTACCGCTTTTATTCCTACGACGACGTTAGGGACGTATTTAACGTTCTGCAAAAAATTTTATCCGAATACGGCACTTTAGGCGGCTGTGTCCGCAGGGAATATGAAAAAAACAAGGCTCTGGCGAATGCTGTCGACGATTTTTCACCCGTTCGGATTTTTTCAGAACTTTTTAAGAATTGCCGTATGGTTTCGCATACAAAACAATCCGCCAATAAACGGCTGCACATGTTTTTGCGGTGGATGGTTCGAAAGAATTCTCCCGTGGACGTAGGTTTATGGGATTGGTACCCTGCCGAGAAATTGATCATCCCGCTGGACACGCATGTATTACAGCAGGCAAAGAAACTTCATTTGGTACCTGAAAAAAGCGCCGCTTCCGCTAAAACCGCATTTGAATTGACGGAAATTTTAAAACAGGTATGGCCTGACGATCCATGCCGAGGGGACTTTGCGCTGTTCGGTATGGGAGTAGATGAAGGTTTAAAAGCCGCCGCTAAATAGGCGCGGCGTCTTTTAATTTCGAGTTTCCCCTCGGAAAACTCGCTTATCAACTGTGCGCAATATGCGCACGAATGCGTCATCCTCGAAAGCTGGAGGCTTTCTGCGGCGACGCATTTTAAGGAAGGTTTAAAAGCATCGCGCCAATAGTGCGATGCTTTTAACATCGAGTTTTCTTCGAAAACTCGTTTATCAACTGTGCGCTCATGCGCACGAAAACGGCATTCTCGGAAATTGAAATTTCCTCGCATGCCGTTTTTTAAGGAATGTTTAAAAGCCGCTGCTAAATAGGCGCGGCGCTTTTAACATCGAGTTTTCTTCGAAAACTCGTTTATCAACTGTGCGCAAGATGCGCACGAATGCGTCGTCCTCGAAAGCTGAAGGCTTTCTGCGGTGACGCATTTTAAGGAAGGTTTAAAAGCCGCCGCTAAATAGGCGCCGTTTAACGCGACTGCGATATCTCAGCGGTAGAAGTTAAACCATGATATTTTCAAAACTCGAAATTCGGCCGAAAACAATTTAAAATTTTTTGTTTTTTTGACTGTTTCTATTTACAAGAACAACGGTTTTTGTTATAGTGTATCTATAAATAGAAACACGGCGCCGCAAAAATGTCTGAATCAGTGAGGTCTTTAGGCATAATGACGATCGGCGAAAATCTTGTTGGAGGTAAAAATATGAACAAAAACGACATCCCGTACAAAATTTATCTTTCGGAAAATGAAATGCCTAAAGATTGGTATAACGTCCGTGCGGATATGAAAAAAAAGCCCGCTCCGCTTCTTAATCCTAAAACACACGCCGCTCTCAAATATGAAGATTTGCGGCCGGTTTTTTGCGACGAACTTGTAAAACAGGAACTAAATGACGACGATCGTCTTATTCCCATACCGAAAGCGATACTTGATTTTTATAGAATGTATAGACCGTCGCCGCTTGTTCGCGCCTATTGCCTTGAAAAAAAATTAGATACTCCGGCGCATATTTATTATAAGTTTGAAGGGAACAATACTAGCGGAAGTCACAAGCTCAATTCCGCGATTGCGCAGGCATATTATGCAAAGGAACAGGGGTTAAAAGGCGTTACTACGGAAACGGGAGCGGGGCAATGGGGTACGGCTCTTTCAATGGCTTGCGCTTATTTCGGCATTGACTGTAAGGTTTTTATGGTTAAGTGTTCCTATGAGCAAAAACCATTTAGAAGGGAAGTCATGCGTACTTACGGCGCTTCCGTTACTCCGTCTCCGTCGATGACAACCGATATAGGCAAGAAAATCAATGCGGAATTTCCGGGAACGTCGGGAAGCCTCGGCTGCGCTATTTCGGAAGCCGTAGAATGTGCCACAAAATCGCCCGGTTATCGCTATGTGCTTGGCAGCGTTTTGAATATGGTGCTGCTCCATCAGAGCATAATCGGGCTTGAAACTAAGAGCGCCCTCGATAAGTACTGTATAGTTCCCGACATAATTATAGGCTGCGCCGGCGGAGGTTCCAATTTGGGAGGACTTATTTCACCCTTTATGGGAGAAGTCCTCAGCGGTGAAAAAAACTATAAGTTCATCGCTGTGGAACCGGCTTCATGTCCGAGTTTTACGCGCGGAAAATTTGTGTATGACTTTTGCGACACGGGACATGTTTGCCCGCTTGCAAAGATGTATACTTTGGGTTCGGAATTTATCCCTTCCGCAAGTCATGCAGGCGGTCTTCGCTATCACGGAATGAGCCCTGTGCTTTCGGAATTATATGACGAAGGGCTTTTGGAGGCCAGAGCCGTCAAGCAGACTTCGGTGTTTGAAGCCGCTACGGAATTTGCCCGTGTGGAAGGAATTTTACCGGCGCCCGAAAGCAGCCATGCGATAAAGGTTGCAATAGACGAAGCTTTAAAATGTAAAGAAACCGGAGAGGCAAAAAACATAGTGTTCGGTTTGACCGGAACAGGCTATTTTGATATGAAGGCTTATGAAAACTTTAATGACGGTAAAATGAGCGATTATATTCCGAGCGATGAAGATTTGAAGCGCGGCTTCGACGCTCTGCCGAAATTTTAAAAAGCTCGTGCAGAAGATCTGGTGCTGCCGGCGCTTATGTCGCCGGCCGTTTTTTCAAAGGTGCTTTTATTTTTTTTCCATGAGTTCCGCATATTTTTTTGCGATGCGCCGGGATTTTTCCGCCGCAAGGCCCCGGTACCGCGCCGGATCCGAAAAAAAACCTTCCGCGTCCGGAATACCGAGCTTTTTAAGCCGAGCCGTGATCATTTTAAACGCTTCGGTATGAGTTTTTAGAACTTCAAAAAAAGTTTTACCTGATTTTTCAGCTTCAAGCGTTATTTTACGGATCACTTCATGAGCGTCATTTATTCCCTCTTCTCCCAAAAGAATGTATGCCGGTTCCGCAAGAACGCCGCCTTTTACTTTTCCGCCGGAGTCTGAAAGATTTTTTTCCATATTTTTCCGGTCGGCCTGCAACCCCGAAACGATTTTTTTCATTCTGGAAACGGCCATAGTAAAGCCTGTTATGTAGTCTGTGATAAAACGCTGACTTGCGGAATTGGTGAGGTCCCTCTGGTGTTCCGAAATTTGATCCATGTAAAATGTCAGCACACGGGGCGACATCGCCTTCCAAAGAGACTTTACGTGTTCGCTGTTCCACGGATTGCGCTTTTGCGGCATTGTGGAAGATCCCACCTGTGTGGAACTGAAATATTCAAACACTTCGCCTATTTCCGAGCGCTGCAAATTACGAAGGTCGTCCGCCAAATTGGCTATAATGCCGAAGGCGACGTTGCACTCAAGCAAAAGCCGCAAAAGATATTCCGGCTCTACGAGTTGGTTTGAATATTCGCTTGCTTCAAGGCCTAAAAATTTCAGATAGAGTTTTTCAAATTCTTCAGGATCTTTAACAATCATGCTCATTCCGTTATAAGCCCCTACGGGACCTGAGAGTTTACCTTTAAGCCTGTTTGAAAGAGCTTCAAGCTCTATTATGGATTTTCCCAGCCGGCTTACGAATTCTGCAACAGTCCAGCCGAAAGTGATAGGAACCGCATGCTGCCCGTGAGTGCGGCCTACTTGCGGAGTTTCCGCCTCTCTTTCGGCTATGGAGCACAAGTGCCCCTCGAGTTCTTTTAACTCCGGAAGCACGACTTTTTGAACGACTTCTTTTATGCGCATTGAAAGCGCCGTGTCAAGGATATCCACGCTGGTCGCTCCCAAGTGGACTAGGGGAGCTATATTGGGCGGAACCTTTGTCTTCATCACGTTAACTAGGGCGCGTATATTATGCTGAGTTTTTTCTTCTTCTTTATAAACTTCCTCAGGATCTATCTGCGAGGCGGTTTTATCCAACAGAGCTTCGATTTGAGGGGTAAGCTCTCCGCGCACAGAGAGATGTGTCTTTACCAAGGCCGCTTCGGCTCTTGCGCATGAGCGAATCGCCGCCGATTCCGAAATACAGCCGGAAAGCTCGTTGAAGACGGAAGATTCGGATAATGAATAGCGATGATCGATGCATGAAAGATTATCAAAAATGTTACGTGTTTCCATGAATAAAATTATGTGATAAAGGTGTAAAATAATCAATCGGTACGGCGGACGGTAGAAGATATAATGAAGATTTTATAAATAAAACAGCTTGAATTGAAAAATTATGGAGTATTAAGACGCGGGTTATGCACTCCAATGCAATCGAAAGCACACAACCCGCATTGGGTAAGGTTTATCAGCTGTTGTACGCTTTCAGCATCCACGCCAATTTTTGATATTCTTTTGTGTAGCCGTTAAACATATCGGCCGTAACGCCGTCGCCTTCTTTTTCGGCGATTTCTACGATTTCTTTAGAATCTTTGATCCAATAGTCGGTGTCGGAAACGAGAGCGCGGATCGTCTGTTCGGTAGACTTCGGCCCGTCCTCCAATTCTTTGATCGTCGCCATGGCCAGAGCTTCTTTCATATTGGAAACGGGGTTTCCGCCGAGTGCGAGAATGCGTTCCGCAACTTCATCGAGGATGTCGCTTGTTTCATCGTAAAGCTCTTCAAGTTTTGCATGAAGGGTAAAAAACGAGTTGCCCTTTAAGTTCCAATGCAGGTTATGTTTTTTTACATAATCGATCATCTGATTAGCAAGATACAGATTTAATTTTGTTTCCAATTCTTTTGTCATATCAATCTCCTATCAAAAATGTTATATTTCCGTGCAATTTCAAAAAATTGCAATATGTCAGTCATATTTAAAATAATAAAAAAAATACCGATCGTCAACAATAAAATCCGTTATGCGCATGCTGCGGAGACCTTCATAGACCGCCGGAGTATCGGAGCGGCCTTTTGGCATTTTATGCCGGTTTTGCAAACACGAGTATGATAAGCTTTCCGCCCGATCGGCAAACCGGGCGTTTAGTGAGCGCCGTTTACGCATCTGTAGTTCTGTTTAATATCGCATACTGTTTGGGCGACAGCGGCACGCAAAAATATTATGGCGTTTTGTTCGATTTTAGCGTATAATTAATAGGTCAACAAAATGACAAATTTGAAGCTATACTTTTAGGAGGAATTATGAAAAGGATTGCCGCCTTTATTTCGGTAGTGTTTATTGTAGGTATGGTATTTGCTAATGGAGCATCAGATTCGGGTGGAAAGCCTCTAGAATTGATTGTCGCTCATAATCAGACATCGCTTGAAAATCCCTATGCTTATGCAATTATTAAATTCAAAGAAGTCGCGGAAGCGGAATCGGGCGGAAAAATCAAAGTCGTATGTCATCACGGTACGATGGGTGAAAATGAAAACGAATTGGTAGAAAAACTTGATATGGGAGCGCTTCAGTTTTGTGTCGCTTCTCCGGGATTTATGGCTGCGATCGGCGTTCCTGAGGTAAATATTTTTGCGCTTCCGTATTTGTTTGACAGTTTTGCCCATTGGGAAAAATGTCTTGACGGAGAATTCGGCACGGCTTTAAAGGATGTTGTCTTGAAAAAAACAAATAACCGTTACCGCATTATGGGCTATTGGACGGCTTCGGTCCGCGATTATTACGGTAAAAAGCCGATAAAAAAGCCTGCCGATCTCAAAGGTATGACAATACGTACGCAAAATTCGCAGGTCCAGCTCAATTTCTGGAAAGGCTGCGGTGCCATTCCGACGAGCGTAGCATGGGGAGAACTGTATCAGGCGCTCCAACAGGGGGTTGTGGATTCTGCGGAAAATGATTATACCAATTTCATGCTTAAAGAGCATCATAAAACTCCTAACGGAAAATACGTTTGTGAAACACACCATGATTTTACGACGCGTTTATTTCTTACGAACGGAAATTTTTATGACAAACTTACGCCAGAACAAAAAAAATGGATAGATAAAGCCGCTGCCGCTGCGACGGCTGAAGACCGCAAAGTTACATACGGTATGTTTGATTCTTCAAAAGCAAAAGTTATCGCCGACGGCGCTATTGTAACAGATTTTAAAGATATGGATATTGCCGCCTTCAAAGCGATTGCCGTTCCTGTTCAGGATAAATTTGCAAAAGACAACGACATGACGAAGTACATAGATATGGTACGCAGCGCCAAATAATTTTAGTCCGCCGCCATCCGTGGCGGTACTTAAACTCCGAGTTCTCTTTCGAAAACTCATTTTATCAGCTTTGCGCAAAATGCGCATGAAATGCGGCACTCTTGAAGGCCGAAGGTTTTCGGAGTGATGCAGTTTATAAAATTTTAGGAAATTATATGAGAAAAATTATTGCCGGTATGCAAAAGATTCAAATCCTCATAGGAGGGCTTTTCCTTTTGCTTTTTCTTATTACCGTGGTAGTGCAGATGTTTACGCGATATGTTGGAATCATTGCTACGTGGACGGAAGATGTCGAAATGTATTCTTTTATTTGGGCTGTATTTATGGGCGCCAGCGCCATGGTATATGAAAAAAAACATTTCACTTTTACGGCTTTGAATGACTCTTTAAAAAATCCGCAATCGGTAAAAAAATTGTCCATCATTATTTCCGGTATCATGATGATATTCTGCATTTTAATGGCGTATTACGGTACTCAACTGACAAAGCAGTTTTGGAATTATACGTGGGTTAATATTCCGGAATTCAAACGCGGCGTTACGTGGATTTGCGTTCCTATTGCGGGAATTACATCTTCAATCTATCTGCTGGACAGTATCGTTTCGGATTGTGTTTCATTGGCAAATTATAAAAAGGGAGCAAAATGATGGCAGCGTTGTTGGTAGTATTATTTATTGTGCTGATAGCTATAGGCGTTCCGATTTCGTTTTCTTTGGGCGTCGTTTCGTTTGCGGGAATTTTTGCTCTGCCTCAAATTCCTAATGCCGTTGTGTTCAGCAAGATGTTCAACGGCCTTAACAGTTTTACATTGCTTGCGGTTCCGCTTTTTATCCTTGCCGCAAACCTTATGAATGAAGGGGCAATTACCGATAAGCTCATAGATTGTTGCACCGCACTTGTCGGTCGTTTTCGCGGCGGACTTGCATATGCAAATATCCTAGTTTCGATGATATTTGCGGGAATTTCCGGCTCTTCGCAGGCTGATACTGCCGGTGTAGGAAAAGTATTTATTCCTGCTATGGACAAACAGGGATACGATATGGAAACTACTGTGGGTGTTACAGCAACGTCGTCAACGCTCGGTTCGATTATTCCACCGAGTATCATCATGGTAGTTTACGCCGGCGTTGCAAACGTAAGTACCGGTGCTTTATTTATGACGGGAGTTGTTCCGGGGATTTTACTCGGACTTGCAATGATGCTGGTTGTAAAGTTTTATTCAAAGAAAAAGAATTTCCCTATCGGCGAAAAAGTTCCCCTAATGGCCGCTCTTAAACAAACTGCGATTTCTTTACCGGCGCTTTTTACACCTATTCTTTTGATCGGAGGAATCGTGTGCGGTTGGTTTACCCCGACGGAGTCTGCCGCATTTGCTTGTATGTACGCTCTCGTCATCGGCATTTTCTTTTATAAATCGATTAAACTTTCTCGGCTTCCTCATATTCTTATCGAAACGATGAAACTTTCTTCTCTTTCCCTTTTTGCCCTTGCCTGTGCAAATGCGCTCGGCGAACTGTTAAGCTATTACCAGCTTAATATGATTATCCGTAACTTTTTTGTTGCGCTTCCCGGCGGGAAAATATTCTTTCTCTTTGTCGTGATCGTTTTTTTTATGTTTGTAGGCACATTTATGGACGCGGTTCCGGCAGAAATTTTATTTGTCCCGATTATCTTGCCTGCTGCCGTCAGTTTAGGGATCAGCCCGATAATGCTCGGCTTGATCACGGTTTGTACTCTTTCTCTCGGACTGGTGACGCCGCCGTACGGTCTGTGCTTGCTTTTGGCTTCTTCGATAGGAAATCTCAGCATTGAAAGATCTTTTAGAGGCTGTCTGCCGTACTTTGTTTCATCGCTTGTGATTCTGGTGCTGCTGGCGCTGTTTCCGAATTTTTGGCTGATGATTCCTGCGTCATTATTTCCCAATTTGTTTTAAAAGCAATAATACGCCGTTTTGTAATATAATGCGAAACGGCGTAGATAGCGATTTTTGCCCGCTTGAGTATCGCAGAAGCAGTTTACTATGTATTGGCTTTCGCCGGATCTTCCATTTCTTGCCGAATAAATCTTGATATTTCCGACTGGTTGTACATAATATTTACTTTGCCCATTCCAAATGAATAAGAATTGTTATCCGCATATTTTAAAATCTTATTTTTGCAAACGCAGGTACAATAAGCGGTTCACCCGGTTAAAAAAATAGTTCAAACTAATACAAATTCAATCATTATATTTCTTGCTTTATGGAAATTTGTGGTGTAAACTGATACATATATAGTATTTTAGGAGGTTGAAATGAAAGGTTTTGCAATGTTGGGTATCGGTAAAACAGGCTGGATTACAAAGAAAGATCCCGAATGCGGTCCTCTTGACGCAATCGTAAAGCCTATTGCCGTTTCTCCGTGCACTTCCGATATTCACACTGTTTGGGAAGGCGCACTGGGCGAAAGAAAGGATATGATCCTCGGGCATGAAGCCGTAGGAGAAATTGTCGAAGTAGGTAACCTTGTAAAGACCCTTAAACGCGGCGACAGGGTTCTTGTTCCTGCTATTACGCCTAACTGGGGATCTTTGGAAGCTCAGGGCGGATATTCCATGCATTCAGGCGGAATGCTTGCTGGTTGGAAATTTTCGAATTTTAAAGACGGCGTTTTCGGTGAATTGTTCCACGTAAACGAAGCTGATGCGAACTTGGGACTTTTGCCTGACGGTCTTGATCCTGCTCCGGCTGTAATGTTAAGCGATATGGTTCCGACTGGATTCCACGGAGCCGAACTTGCCGATGTTCAATACGGAGATAAAGTTTGCGTAGTCGGAATAGGACCTGTAGGTCTTATGTCTGTTGCCGCCGCAACTCTCAGAGGCGCTTCACATCTGTTTGCCGTAGGCTCACGTCCCGATTGCTGCAAACTCGCAAAAGAATACGGAGCGACGGATATCATTAACTATAAGGAAGGCGATATCGTTCAGCAGGTTATGGACAAGACGCACGGAAAAGGCGTTGACAAAGTGATTATAGCCGGCGGAGATTGCGACACTTTCGATCAGGCTATAAAGATGGTAAAACCGGGCGGAAGAATCGGAAACGTAAACTATCTCGGTTCCGGAGAATTTGTAAGGTTCTCAAGAGTTCAGAGCGGATGCGGAATGGGACACAAAACTATAGTCGGCGGACTTATGCCCGGCGGACGGCTTAGAGTCGAAAAACTTTCTTCCCTCATGGTAACAGGACGTCTGGATTGTTCAAAGATGCTCACTCATAAATTTAAGGGCTTCGAACACATTGAAGATGCTCTTATGCTTATGAAGGATAAACCGAAAGATCTTATAAAACCGGTTGTCGTTATCTAAATAAATTAAGGAATAAATTAATATAAGGCAAACAAATGCGGGGCTGTTCCGGAAGTTATTCAAAGCTTCACGAAGGACAGCCCTTTTTTATGTGCTCATTTTCAGAGATGTTTAGAGGAAGCCGAATTCGTTTGTTTTCCGGTTCCTGACGGTTTCGAAAAGTGCGGTTTACGGCAAACGGCGATTGTGATAAATTTCAGGCGGCAAACGTTACGAAATTTATAAGGCAATACCGGTGAATGCTCATATTGTGCCATCCTTATCCCCGTATATAACGTCCATCGCATATATTATTTCATTTTTTATCTTTATCATAATCACGGACAATTGATTTTTTGTACAGTATTCCTCTCTAAAAAAAACATCGCAAATACATCTAAGAAAAAGCTGGGGCTGTCCAAAAACTTCAGTTTTTGGACAGTTTCCTTAATTTGGGATGCGACGTTTTAAATTAAGTCATTACGATACAAAGACTTAATTTAAAACTCGACGGGATGGCGAAAAAGTAACAAACTTTTGAGACATCCCCAATTTCCCAATAGAGTGTTTTAAAAACGGCCGGATTTTTAGAAGCGCTCGGCAGGCATAGCATATCGACTTTGTGGAGGAAAAATGACATACGGTTATATCAGAGTAAGCACGGATAAGCAAACGGTTGAAAACCAAAAATTCGAAATCAGCAACTTTTGCAAACGGGAAAATCTTAGCATCGACGGCTGGATTGAAGAGACCATCAGCGGCAGCAAAAACTACGATAAGCGCAAGCTAGGCGAGCTTTTGAAATAGAAAAGAATTGTTGAGATGTAAGGTTAATTGCCGCCGTAATGCGTATACTGCAAATTGGAGGTCATCTATGATATACGCATATTTGCGGGTTAGTACCGAAAAACAAACGCTGGAAAATCAACGGTTTGAGGTATGCCGTTGGGCTGAAGAACGGCACATTACTATTGCTGAGTTTGTCGAAGAGGTCATGTCAGGAGGAATTTCTATTGGACATCGTAAGCTCGGCGCTTTAAGTGAACGGTTACATGCAAATGATTTACTTATTGTACCGGAACTTTCCCGGCTAGGCAGAAGTCTTTTAAATGTCATGAGTTTTTTGAATGCTTGTATCGAAAAACATGTCCGTATTTTTTCAATTAAAGAAAACTTTGAATTTGCAGATAACATCAACTCAAAGGTTCTTGCTTTTGCATTCTCGCTTGCAGCAGAGATTGAACGGCAACTTATTAGTCAGCGTACAAAAGAGGCCCTTGCTTTACGGAAAACACAAGGTGTCGTATTGGGAAGGCCTAAGGGGCGGAAAAACTCATTGTTGAAATTAAGTGGAAAAGAGCAGGAGATCGAAGCATTGCTCAATAAAAGAATTTCAAAAGCCGCCATCGGAAGGATTTTTGACGTACATCGTATAACAGTTGATAAGTTTATCAAAGAGCGTATTAAAAATCCAATAACATCGAAATAGGTCGAATGCTGATATTTTAGAGCTGCCATTTTCTGGCAGCTCTAGCAATTACAACGGCTAGTTTTTATTCGGTTTTTTCTTGCCATTTACTGTCCACTTTTTTTCAGCGATTTTGATGGGCACTCAATTGTATTTCCTAAAAACGGCAACAGCTGGGTTATTTTATCAGACATAGAACAGCGAATTAAACGGAAAATTGAAGCAGCTGGAACACCTCTTAAAAATTGGGATATAAAAATATATAGAGGTATTTTAACCGGCTGTAACGATGCATTTATCATAAGCAAGGAAAAGCGTGATGAACTTATAAAAAAATGTCCTAAAAGTGTCAATATTATACGCCCGATTCTTCGCGGCAGAGATATAAAGCGCTATAGCTACGATTTTGCAGAGTTGTATTTAATCGCTACTTTCCCTAGTAAGAAATATAATATTGATGACTATCCGGCTATAAAAAATTATTTATTGAATTTTGGGAAAACAGACAATGAACATTTATCAAAGTATGGAACAGATTGCTGGGGTAAAAGGCGCCTAGAACAATCGGGAAATAAAGGGAGCAGAAAAAAAACTCATAATAAATGGTTTGAACTGCAAGACAGTATAGCTTATTGGGACGATTTTTCTAAACCAAAGATTATCTTTCAAGAAATTGTACAAGAAGGACAATTTATGCTTGATACCAAAGGGGAATTTTTTTGTAACGATACTGGCAGAATTATAACCGGCAAGGCTATTAAGTTTTTAGTAGGTATCTTAAACAGTAAACTTTTCTTTTTTGCAATTAAATATTTCTATGGTGGAGGGCTTCTGGGAGAAAGCGGTGTAAGAATGAAACATACATTTTTTGAAGATTTCCCCTGCATTAAAGAAAATATACAGATAAAAACTCTTGTTGATGAAGTTTTGGAATCTAAAAATATTACAGAACTATCACAGAAAATTGACCATAAAATTTATGAACTTTATGGTCTAACTAATGATGAATGTGATTTTATCGAAAATAGCAATTAATTACTTTTAGCAAATGATTTTATAAATCATTTGCTAAAAAAAGATATACCTATTATTTTGTGGGTGCCGTTAAGAAAGTTTCAATGAATGTAATTTCTTCATTTGATAATGCATACATAGAATAAATATCTGGATTTATATCTATATCGCAATCTGTATTATATTGCAGAATTTTATCAACTTTATCTTCTATTAATTTTTTAGTTGTCATATTCGGGATAGGTATTTTTAAAGGCTCAATCGCTTGTACACTAATTAATAAATCACCGGTTCCTGTAGTTGGAGATTCTTGTAACATATATTTACCCATATTTGAATTTAATATACCGGTTAAATATTTTGCATAATTTCCAGCTGCAAAACATGTACTATCCAATACAGCAAGCTTTTTATCATCAAAGGCAAAACGTAAAATAGAACCGACTCTTTTCCAAACTACTTTCTGCTTATTAAAATCGTCCATATAATTTGAACCAAATCTTTGTAAAGCATACCACTCATATCGTATACCGGTTTCTGCCTTATTACGGTTGGAAAGTTGTGTTTTATATTGTAATAAATGATCATAAATCGCAGGGTATTCTTGTTGAAAAATTTTTTCTGCTTCTTGCGAAGCTCCTACTATGTCTTTGTTATTATGAAGTGGAAAATGCCATGGGATAAATAAAAGATATAATTCAGCAAAACTATACCCATATTTTTTAATATCCTTGCCTCTTAATATCGGGCGTATAATATCGACAGAATTAAGCGATTGTCTTATAAGTTCGTCTCTTTTTGCTTTGTCTATAATAAAAGCTTCATTGCATCCTGTTTTTATTCCATAATTGATTTGGATATCCCAATCTTTTAATGGTACTCCAACTTTTTCAATTTTCTCTTTTATTCTTTGTTCTATTGGACTTAAAATAACCCATGAGGCGTTGTGAGGAAATCTGATATTTACGGTCGTATTTTCTAGATCATCAAAATCGCTCCTATTTTCTAAACAATCCAATCCGCCCCGCAAAGCACAGGTATTTTTCGTATACGCAGCCTTTTGCAACAGTAGAATATTTACATCAACGGTTGCATTTTCAAAAACTTTTTCACCGGCTAAATCAACAAGAATTTTGGGTTGAGTATATTCTGCAAAATATTTACGACTGCTTTCTCCATACCCTGCCCGCATCCATTTATTTGAGGTGATATAGCAAAGGTGCCCGCTTTTTCTCAGCAGCTTAATACCTGTTTCATAAAAAAGCTGATAAATATCGCCCATGCTATTAAAAGTATTAAACTTCATCGGTTTATATATTTTTGCCAGTTTGCCATTATCATCTTGCAATTGGATATACGGCGGGTTCCCAATCACAATATCAAAGCCTTGTTTTGAGGGTCGGTTAAACACATCGCTGAACCAAGTATGCCATAAAAAGAACTTATTATTTTTATGCAGATCGATTCCTTCAAGTGCTTTAATTATTTGGGGTGGAAGCTGTCGTTCTCTTAGAAGTAGGATCACTTTTTCTTTTATTTGTTTCCGAATTTTAGATTTAGCAATATTATCTTTCGGAATATAGTATCCATTAATAGCGTCTACAAGTTCCTTAATCATTTCTTCACTGTCAAAAAGCTCTCCGCTTTTCCGCGTAAGATTACTCAGATCTTCATCCTCATAACTTTCCAGTAAGCTATTTCCTTGCATAATTTTATAATCAAGGTTAGGGAGTGGAATAGGCGTTTTTTCGTCAACGATAATTGCAAGCCAAAAACGTAAACGAGCAATATCGACGGCACCTTTTTCAATATCAACACCATAAATATTTTCGCGCACAATTTCTTTTTTAATTCGTGATCGATTTTCTTCGTTGGTACTATCTCCTTCCAGCAGCATTCTGCACGCAAAAAGCTCATTCAGCATACCCATCGGGAATGCCCCCGATCCGACTGCCGGGTCGCAAATTTTCACTGTTTTAAGTGCCGACAATACCGCATTTTTATCCTTTATCTTAGCGATTTCGTGTTTTAAAACAAAATCACGCATTGCAGATTCATCCCGTGTTTCTTCGCCAAGGTATGCGATCAGGCTTTCGCGGCACATATATTGTACAATTTCTTTAGGAGTATAAAAGGCGCCTTTATCTTTGTTATCTTCCAGAAGGTTTTCAAAAATTTTCCCGAGCATTTCAGGATCAACTCCGACTTCCCGATCTTCAGGATCCGTTTCGTCAATGGTGAAATTATAACGGGCAAAAAAATCCAAAAGACCGCAGCTTGCATCATACGGATAATCGGAATTCTTTGTAGCACGAAAAGTTCTCCCTGTTTCTTTTTGCTTGGGATTACCGAACAATACAGCCGGAAATACAACGGGTACGATGTCTTCCGTATCCTCTTCAAAGAGCCCGCCGTTCAAATACGGTACTTTGCCAAAGAGATCAAGAAGCGTTACATCCCAGCCTTTTTGCTTAAAATGCTGCGTTCGATCTTCGGGATTGGTATTCAACATACCGAAAAAGAGCGGATTAAGCACGGCAGAAAGGAAATTTTCTTGTTGTTCCGTATTCGATTGTTCAAAAAGGTGCTGCAAATAGTCCCGATCGCCGTCATTCCAATTATCGTCCGAACAGCCAAGCCATCCTTTTTTCTGCAAAAACTGAATAAATACGAGCCGCCCCATCATCTTTTTAATATAATCGCGGACTTTCTTTTCTGCCTTTTGTTCATCTCCTTCGCTGAGTTTTTTGAAGTTTGCAAAAATTTTCGTATGTGCTTTTGTTCCAGCTATCGTTTTATTTTCATACCCCAATTTCCCTTTTGCTTTGATATAACGTTTGCCTGTGATATACTGCACAAAATCTTCATAGAAAACCTTATACTCGGCAAAAAACTCCTTACTCAGCGCCTCTACACTGAATGCTTCCAGCATATCTGCGGCTGTTATATCAGCAGCATCGGCTTGTTTTGCTAAACGATGAAAGCGCTCTGCAATAGTACGGCAGGGATGTGCTATCCCGCAAAGATAGGTATATCGCTTTGCACTGGTACTTGTTTTTATTGTGTCGGCACGATATGCAAAACTTACTCTCCATTCATCCTGATTATCAGCGAAATGAAAAAAGATAAGCGCAGAAGTATTATCTTCCATAATTTTGCGGATACAATTCTGAATGCTGACACGGTTGCGTTTGAGGTGTACTGACGACTGTACTTCTACATCGGCAAATGTTATGGGAAACGTCCCTGTAACCTGCGCTATGATTACTGCCTGCGAAATGATTTTTTTATCGGTTTCTGCCAATGCAAGCGGTGCCGTTTTTCGTAAATCCCTTGCTTTTGTAAAAATAGGGACAATGATCTCTTCATATATCTTATCTTTCCCGGGATAGGCTTGTTCAAAAATGGTACGAAAGTCTGCCATGGTGTGCTCCTTAGCAATGTTATTTCTTTGCTTTTAGTTTTTTTTCCAGATTCTCCAGAGCCTTTAATTCAAGCTCATCCGCTTTATCTGCTTCCGCAGCATAAAAAGCTTTACGTTTGGCATCAAATTCAAGATATACGGCTTCGACTTTCTTTTCCATTTGCTGATGAGAATGAGCGCCTTTATCATTTAAGAGTGAAAAGCCATTCTCAATCAAAATCTTATCGAAGTTATCTTTCCAATAATGCATTGTCAAATCTTTATGCATTTTTGCACGTAATTCAGCCGTCTCTAAGAAAATAATGACAATTCGATTTAATATATCAAGCTCGTCTTTTGTAAGGTAATTTTTTGAAATATAGATATCCTGTTTTCTAACTATACGGCCTTTCCAACTCGTTAATGCCATATTGGGTTTTGAACTGTCTGCACGGCTTAATATAAGCTCGGCCGCAGTTTTATGTGTAACTGCATAAATGAGTTTGTTTTGCGTTGATGCAAAAAAAATTTGAGTTGCTTTATCAGAGCTGTCATAATCCGAAGAAAGGGCAAATAAATCTCGAACTTTTTGATAAAACCGTTTTTCGGAAGCCCGTATATCGCGAATACGTTCTAATAGTTCATCAAAATAATCAGGCCGCCCATCCGGATTTTTTAGACGCTCATCGTCCATTACAAAACCCTTATGTAAAAATTCGGTTAAATTCTGATTTGCCCAAATTCTAAATTGAGTTCCTCGTTTACTGTGGACTCTGAATCCGATAGCTAAAATCATGGGAAGTGCATAATAAGTGATTTTATAATTTTTCCCATCGGAAGCAGTTGTCAAGTAATCCTTGACAACTGCTTTTTCATCGAGTTCTTTATCTTTAAAAATATTTGCAATATGTAAGCTGATATTTTGTTTGGAACTTTCAAAAAGTAAAGCAATTTGCTGTTGATTCATCCATATCATTCCATCTTGCGCATATAATTTTACATTGGTTTTACCGTCTTCAGTATTATAAATAATTATTTCATCTGTTTGTTCTGTCATACCGGTTCTTCTCTCTTTATTCTGTAATAAGTGCTATTGATAACTCAGTATGTGTATCGGTTGCAGGTTTATTTTGACGTGCCAATTGATAAAGCGCTGTAATGATGGAATCTTTGTTATCAAATAACGCATTAGCTTCAAAATCCGTTTTTAAAACTTGTTTTGCTACTGTAACATTATGGTGTATGAGCGCATCGGAAATGGCATTGAGCATATCGCGCAATTTTTCAGAATTAACGTGTGTGTATAATGCTTGTATTTTAGCCCGTGCTTGGTTTATCTCTTTTGCGTGTTTCGTTTTTCTTCCTCTAACGGTCAATGCGGCGGTTTGTTTGTCTTTGTTGTAGCATTCCATAACCGCTTCCTGACACGCTGTTATTGCAGCAGGCGCTATTGCGGTGGATTGTGCCTCAGATGTTATGAGCGGTTTTAATGTTTCAAAAAATTCCAACTGTCCTACTTTTGTTACCGTTTCATTTTCTTTATTCACAATAAATAAAAAAGAATTGTATCCTTCACCGTTTTTGTTCATTTCGTGGAGGCTTGCAAAAAACTGTTTTGTGCCGCTATGAGTTGTAGAGATGGCTTTTTGTGTAATACCTGCAAGACGATTGTATTCCGCTTCCTTTTGTTTTTTAAATTTACGAAGTTCCGCAATAAACGGCATGATCGGTGTTTCGGCAGTATTCGCTTCTTCCCTGTCCACTTTATCGAAATGTTTAATTTCTTCTTCGGTTGAGTAAATTTGAGAGTCTTCTCCGAATAATTCATGAAAAGCTTGAAGTTTTATATATGTTCTGTTTTTAAGATTAATCTGATTATCGCCCAATGTCGAAGGATAAAAATTATAGTTCCATATTTCTTCGGCTTTCGTGCCGATTCGGTTTATACGTCCAAGTCGCTGCATAAGGCGCGTTGCATTCCACGGTGAGTCATAATTTAAAATGGAATTTGAACGGTGTAAGTTTACCCCTTCGGAAAGGACATCGGTAGTAATAAGGATTTGATAGTCATCGCGCTTTTTGCCTTTATAATTTGTATCAAAATTTGCTGCGACAGTATCTTTCATAAGATCTCTGTTTTCCGCAGTAATTGAAAGGATGTTGAATTCACTCGCACAGTTTTCTAATTTTTGAACAAGCGTTTTCTGGGTGGCAATACATTCCGTAAAAACGATAAGTTTTTGAAAAGGATTTTTTGCTTTATCAAAAAACAAACTATCAAATTTTCGTATAAATGTTTCAATTTTCGGATCATCCGTTTGCTTGTCCCATTGATCACATAGATTATTGATTAAACGCAAGTCGTTTTGCAGCAATTCGATATAGTTTTTATCAAAATCGTTTTTTTTGTATTCGCGATTCGCTCCGATATTTTCAGAATCGGACTTTTTTTTATTAGCTTTTTTTGCTTTGTTTGCAATTATGTCCAGACAGGCGGCAAAACTTCCGTTTTTTTTAATAGATGAATCATTTAATTCTTTATTTACATCCAAATCTGGGCAGATAAAAATACGATTTTCATTCCACATATTGATCATATTTTCAGTATAGCGGCGAAGATTATGCAGTGATTCCTTAAAGGCTGCCTGACTGCTCTCTAGCCGTTTAACAAGATGTAGTTCCATTAATTGTGCAAGGCGTTGGGACGTATCTTCTACCGTTAAGTTGTTTACTTCATGCTGTCTACGGTTTTCTTCACTTATAAGAAATTCGATAGCTCTATATCGGTAATAGCCGAGTCCGTCTTTGCCTTCAGTTGTGCCGAAATCAATGACAGGATTTCCATCTTCATCGGCCTCTATTTTGCTTACTTGCGGTGCAATAATATTTATCGTATTGTTAAAAAGTCCGGCAAGATCTCCTTTCATTTCGTAAGGGATTGCAACAGGATCTTTTATTTTCGGAAAACACAAGCCCTGTGCTTTCATATCGTCGTTATAATATTTTTCAATATCCGTTCTCGTACGTCTTATTATTAACGGCTCAACGATACGTTTTCGTATATCTTCATTGTCTGCAATGAGATTCGCTTTATCTTTTGCCGCTTCCTCTTTTGTTTTCGGAACCTTTTTACCGTTTATTCGCTTATCTTTCTTGATGTATTCTTCATAATTCCGTTGTTTTTCGGCAAAATAATTTTCAAGTTTATTTTCATGTTTTCCGAGATTTTGTAAAGTTGAATTATTATGTTCTCGTTGAAATAAATAAATCTGGTTTTTTAAATCATAGGGTTTATTGTTTTGCGGAGTTGCCGAAAGGAGAATTACATAAGGCTGGGGAGCTATGGAACCGATTAAATCATCGAGTTTTTGATACATAATTGTTTTGTTATTTCTGAATCGATGACTTTCATCTACAACTATCATACTGTAATTGGCCTTTTTAAAGGTTTCATTAAAATCGTCTTCAGCAACATATTCACTATTTTCGTTTGCATCTTCAAGACAACCGATTGTCGTAAGAATGATACGCGGTTTTATTTTTTTATTAGAGACTTCGTTTTTATCGAAGTATTCGATTGAATCGCTCCAGCTTTGTTTAATCGCCGGCGGACAGATAATCAAAATGGGGGTCTTAAATCCGGTTTCCAATAAATGCCGCTTTACAATCATCAATGCGGTAAAAGTCTTTCCAAGACCGACTACGTCGGCAAGGATAAAACCGCCGTGCCGCTTCATAATGGCAAGCCCCTGGTTGACGGCTTCTTGCTGGTAAATCAATTTTTTAAAATCGGGATCATGCGGCATGTAATCATTTGATGTAATTTTCCCATCCAAATCAACAACTTCTGCGAATTGATCGATAAGAAATTTTATATATATTTCATCGGGAGAAAGCATAATAAAATTCTCGGTTCCAGACTTTGATAGAAATGCCGCTTTTTCTCCCAATGCGGAGGGTTTTAAAACCTCTTCCAAAAACGCTTTTGTCCAATCCGAAGCTAAAGCCCATTTTTCATTGAACCATGAGATATGCCCTTTCGACCGGTTTATTCCATCCGGTTTTGCAGTGATAATCTGGGGCACCGTCTCCAAATAATTCAGTTCGGAATTTTCTTGTAACCCTTTTCCTGTAAAGTTGCTGCTGCCGATAATGCCGAAAGCCTTTCCTTCCCCGTAAAAGATATAGCACTTTGAATGAAAAAATTGTTGTCTGCTATCGTCGCCCATACCGCGGAAAATGCGTATTTCTATTTTAGGGTCTTTCTGTCCCTCATGCTGCTCCTTGCAAAAGTCCAGCAGTAACCGAACAGCAGGAATGTATTCTTCTTTTACCTTTAAATCGGCAAGGTCGGTTCTGATAAAATCCTGCGGATACTCTGCGCCTTTATATTTCGGATCTGCATTATACTGTGCAAAAAGATACGGGTCTTTCCCGATCAGAAGGCGCACGTGCGTATCCGGCGAGCGTTCCAAAAATGCGCGCAGCTCCTCCGTTATAAGCCGTGTTCCCAGAATATCCCAGTAACCGGTTGCAATGTCGATGTGTGTGATGTCGGATAGTTTAATCAATTCTTTCAGTGTATTAACCAATTTCAAATGTTCGGAATTGTCAATCAGTGTACTTTGCATATTTTACCTTAGGCATTTCGATCTTGCCGCAAATATATTTTCATAGACTTGGCGTCGATTTTAAAATATTCGAACAATTCTTTTATAAGTTTTACAAAATGATTGGCGGATAAATTTACTTCGATGAATGTTTTGTCTGTGATTTTGCAGGGTGTACGGCAAGCGGATTTATCTTCGGAATAATATTTTCTGTTTTGTGTGCTGATAAAATCAGCATTATCGGCAAGGCTGTCGAATCTGTTTTTATCCTTTGCAATAAGATGCCGGCACACCTGTATATACAGATCTTTCCATGTCATAAGCTCCGTATATGCATGTTCTTCCAAAACGAATGCATACGGTCGTTTGTAAGTAAAATTTTCGCTGAGCGAATGCGGCTCGGACTTGTCGAGTTCGGCAATGATCCGTTTGTTTTCGGCTGGGGCTTTAATGCCGGACGGCGGTTCTTCTTTTATCCCTGTAAACTGAGAAATGAGAGCGCTTATTTCTTCGGCATTGTGTTCAAAATTATCGAGAAGCGCATTGAACTGTTTTTTAAACAAACAGCCTTCTTCGAGTTTTTGATTGTCGTTATGGTCTATGCTGTCCCAAATATCTTCCGATAGTGCCAGAAGGTTTTCATGGACGCTTGTAAGATCATTCAAAATAAATTTTATCGTATCTTTTGAATTCGCCATGTCTGTCTCACTGATAATCACAGTATACTACAAGATAAGCAAATTTAAAACCTAAGCAGTTGTGGATGAAATCTTTATGTCTATGGAGCGCGTTGCATCCATTAGTAATTTATCTTGAACTGCAGGTTTCGGCAATGCCGCACTATAAGGAATGGCAAGCGAACTTTTTGGCAAAAAAAGTTCGCTCAAGTCCGATAATATGAAAGCACTGAATAATCCGAAAGCGGATTATTCAGTGCTCACTCTGAAATCTTTTGTTTCGTAATAAGTCTAGTTATAAATTCGAGACTTATGAGAAACAAAAGGAAGCGCTGATTATATGCGCTCCTCGCTTTAATCAGCATTTCACGATTACGGTCAGCAGCGGCACTTGTAACGAGCGCGAAGTTCCCCGCGCAAACGGCAGGACGACTGCCGGGAATGCAGCCGATTTTTTCCGGTAACGGTTATTTTTTTGGGAATATAAATTCTCATGCTGAAGCCCTGCGGCAATGACAAGGAATCTTACGGTTGTTACAAATAATTATGACGAATTTGGAAGAATCCCTTGGATAAAAGTGGAAGACTGGACAAAAGCGTAAACCGGCGCTGACGCTGTGAGCGGCTTTTAACCCTTCCTTAAAATTGCACAGTGATTAAATCTTCAGATTTAGGGGCTGGGCAATTCGTGCGCAATAGCGGATACGTTAATTTGCGATGTTTGCACAGCAAACTCGCCGTTTAACGAGACCGCGCTTATTCAGTGGTCGAAGTTAAACCTTCGTTTATTGCGGCGGATCGCTGCCGGGAGGCTAGCCTTTTATGCTGTTAAGCATTTTTGTAGCTTGGTTCCTGCCGCCTGCCTTGATATAAATCACTCTGAAACTGGACATATTTATCAATTCAATATAGTATTTTTATATCTTCATTGGAAAAACGCTTTAGCGCAGGAAATTTTACGGACGATTGAATGATCGTTTGCCGATTTGTTGACCGTCCGTTGTGCTCGGGCGTTCCTTGATTTTTTTCTTTTTTGTTTTTACGGGAGTTTATATGAAACAAAAATCTGCCGTGCTTGTGTTTCTTTTTTTGTGCGGATGCCTGAGCGCGGAAACGATGTACATATGCGCACAAAAGGCGCAGCTCAAAGAAAACACTTTCTTTTTTTCAAAAACTGTCGCAACTCTTTTATACGGCGACAGAGTGGACGTTCTTTCTTCAGACGGAAAATGGATAAAAGTTTCTCCTCAAGATCAAGGCGCCGCAGCAAAAGATGTTTCAGGCTGGCTTCAAAGTTCGGCGCTCACAAAAAAGAAGATCGTTTCAAGAGGCAACCGTGTTTCCGCAGATGCGAAAGAACTTGCGCTCGCCGGTAAGGGGTTCAGTGAGGAAGTGGAAAACGAATACAAAAAATCGGGAAAGGCCGACTACGCCGCTGTGGACAAAATGGAAAATGCGGAGCTTTCTTCTTCGGATCTTTTTCAATTCATACTTAAAGGAAAATTAAACGGGGCTGGGGAATGAAAAAAAATGCGTTTATCTTGACCGTTTGTTTATTGTTAAGCGGACTTTTAATCTTAAACTCGTGCAGTTCCGTTATGAACATTGCGAGCGCCGCAGCCGAAGCAGCGGGATCGGCAGGAATTGTCGATCCTAATATTGCGTCTTCCGTATCTTCATCTGCCGCCGCTATCGGCAAGGCTGCAGAAACCGTTACTCCCGAACAGGAATACTATATAGGCCGTGCCGTTGCCGGTAATATTCTTGAAAATTATAAGGTCTTTGATTCTGCAAAGGCGCAAAAATATCTTAACGAAATATGCAATACCGTTTCAATTAATTCCGACAGGCCCGTATTATACAAAAACTACCGGGTCGCGATCCTTGATACGGACGAAGTAAACGCTTTTGCAACTTCAGGCGGACACATCATGGTAAGCAGGGGGCTCATATCCTGCGCTCATTCCGAAGACGAATTGGCTGCAGTCCTTGCTCATGAAATATCTCACATACAGCTGCGGCACAGCATAAAGGCGATCAGATCCAGCCGTGCTACGGACGCTGTTTTAAAAACCGCAGGAGCCGCCCTTACCGTATCCGTAAATTCCGGAGAATTGGCCGGAATCGTAGCGGGATTTGACGATACCGTAAACGACATAGTGAGCACTATGGTAAATTCGGGTTATTCGAAAAAACAAGAATATGAGGCCGACGAAAACGCTCTTTTGCTTTTAAAAGCCGCAGGCTACGATCCTAACGCCATGCGTTCGATGCTTGAACTTTTAAAGGAAAAAGAAAAGGGACAGACGACGGGATTTTCAAAAACTCATCCTTCGCCCGAAGCCCGCATGGAAAATCTCAAAGGCAAGTATGAAAAATATTCTGACGATGAAGCCCGCTTGATCAGAACGGGGCGTTTTGAGCGCATAAAAGAGTTTTTGTAAAATATGAAGAAATTAAAAAAGAGAAACGTAGCGGTCTTTATCGGAGTTTTTGCTTTATGCTCGTTATTGCATTTTTCAGGTTTTTTTACGTTTGCCGAAAATAAAGCCTATGACGCCAGGACGGTTTTAACTCCCGAAAGAACGCCTCCGTCCGATGAAATTTGCTTTATTGCAGTCGACCAGGCAAGCATTGATTGGGCGCAAAAAGAAAAAGGCTGGGGATGGCCGTGGCCGCGTTCGGCCTACGGCGATATCGTAAGATATATGACATTGGGAGATGCCGCCTGCGTGCTTTTGGACGTTCTTTATACGGAACCTTCGGTTTACGGAATTGCCGACGATGAAAATTTCGCTATTGCGTGCAGAGAAAACGGCAGGGTAGTTCAGGTTATGTTTGCGGATACGGCTTCGGGCGGCGGATCTGCAAGCGCCGAAAGCGAAAAAGGCTATAAGGCGCTGTTTCCGGTCGAAAGCCTTAAAAATTCCGCGGCGCTTTTGGCAAATATCATAAGCGCAAAGGACGGCGACGACGTTATAAGGCGGACAAGACTGTCTTTTAATTTGAACGGAGTTGAATATCCTTCGCTGGGAGCGGCGCCGTTTGTGATCGGCGAGCAAAGGGCAGGCAAAAAATCTGTCGCTGAAGCAATTTCATCGCTTAAAAAAAATTCGCCGCTTCTTCCTGACGAAACCGTTTTGCTAAGATATAAAAGAAATATCGATTCCTATCTTCCTTACAGAGCCTGTGATATTTTAAAAAGCTACGACGCTCTTTTGGCGGGTAAAGAGCCCATTCTTCCGCCTGAAAATTTTAAGAATACTGCCGTGTTTTTGGCCTATTACGCTCCCGGCCTGTTTGATATATGTTCTTCGCCCGTGTCGCAAGTGTATCCGGGTGTCGGCGTTCACATAACCGCTTACGACAACATTTTAAATGGCGGTTTTGTAAAAAAGATTCCGGCGTGGCTTAACCTCATCTATTTGTTTGCGGTGTGTTTTGCAGGAGCTATGGTGCTTGACATTACCGGCAGACAAAAAAATCAAAAAACGGCGCCTGTGATAGCGGCGGCGGCTCTTTTTTTAGGCGCGGCGGCGATCATTTCGCTTTCATTTGTTCTGTTTTATTTCAATTTATGGATATTACTCGCCGCTCCTTTGGCAGGTTTTATACTTTCTTTTGGCACACAGGTTTTTTTAGGCTATGTTTTTGAAGGCCGGCAGAAAAAATTCATTAAATCAGCTTTCAGCCAATATTTAAGTCCCGTTGTAATCGAACAGCTTATAACGGATCCTAAAAAACTCAAGCTCGGCGGCGAAAAGCGGGAGATAAGCATTTATTTTTCGGACATACAGGGGTTTACTTCCGTTTCTGAAAAACTTTCCCCTGAAGCTCTTACCGAATTCCTAAACACTTATCTTTCGGCAATGACGGATATTATTTTGAATACGGGCGGAACGATAGATAAATATGAAGGAGATGCGATTATAGCCTTTTGGAACGCGCCCGCCGATGAAGAAGACCACGCTTTAAGAGCCGTAGACGCCGCCATGCAATGTCAAAGGCAATTGAGCCTGATGCGAGCTGATCTTGCAAAACTTTCAGGCGGGCAAATCTATCAGCGGATAGGACTTAATACCGGCTATGCGGTAGTGGGAAACATGGGGTCGCACAGCCGGTTTGATTATACTATGCTGGGAGACAGCGTAAATCTCGCTTCAAGACTGGAAGGGCTTAACAAACAGTTCGGTACTTACACGATGTGTTCAAAGGCTACAAAGGATGCGGCCGTAAAATTCGGATGTAACCTTTATTGGCGGGAACTAGCCCGTGTGGCTGTTGTCGGGAAAAAAGAAGCCGTTACCGTATTCGAACCGCTTGAGATGAGCGAGTTTGAAAAAAAATTCGAAATTTTTGAAAATTTCGATAAGGCAAGAGATCTCTTTTATTCCGGAAGATTTTCCGATTCTCTTTTATTGTTCGAACGCTTTTGCGGCGAAGACGGTCCTTGCAGATCCTACGCGCAAAAGTGCAGAATTCTCATGGAGAACCCGAATGATCAATGGGACGGAGTGTGGCACAGTACTGAAAAATAAGACGGAACCTCTAAAAACTGCGGTTCTTAGAGGTGACTGCGGCTCATGAGCCGCTAAAATGCGATGTTGTAACTTGCGATAATACAGCGAGTTATAACTCGTCAAGATATACAAGAATATATGAAAAAAGCGGCAGGCGGTTTTTTTAAAAGGGCGTATTTTGCAAGCCCGATTATGCAGTTCCTTATCTCTTACGTTTCGGTTTTGACGATTCCCATAGCGTTTGTGCTTATCGCGTTGCAGTTTACGTTTTCTTTTATAACTGAAAATGTGATGATTTCTAACATGACTGTTTTGAATCATTCAAAACAGCTCATGGATCTGCGCATGGATTCCATTCAGACCTTGGCAGGATACATGGTGTGCGATAGGGATCTCAACGAATTGATAAAGACGGATAGAATAGAAAACGCCGACGATCCTGTCCTTCTTAAAACGCTGGAATCGCTTGCCGATATTATCGATGCACGCGGCAATGACTTGCTGGAATCGGCATATGTGATTTTGCGCCGTCCTAAAAAAGTTCTTTATAAGAGGGGAGTTTATTCGTTTGACGATTTTACCGGGTATATTAAGAATTTCGGCATTGAATATTCCTTTTGGGAAGATCAGTATTGCAATTCTGATAAAAAACTGCCGTTCTTTTTGCCTAACAGGGCGGGAATAGATTACATAGTGCCGTTCGGCGTAGACAGGGACGGTAAAAATTGCGGAACGGTAGTGTGCAATATCTCAAGCGGCGCAATGAAAAACATACTTGATTTTTCCGAAGAATACGGTTCTTATTCCTTTTTTCTAGTAGACGAAATCAAAAATAAAAGCGAAACGCCTATGTCGCATGTTCTTTGGTCTGAAGATTTTATGTCGCGAAGCGATCTTTTGCAGACGCTTGACCTTTCGCAAAGGCGGAACATGAAAATGGGCAGAGGACTTTGGATTATTTATACTCAGTCGGAACAGTACGGTTGGAGTTATGTTCTTGCCGTTTCTTCCGATCGCTTGTTGAACAAATTCAACAGGTTAAGGCTGATTTTAATCCTTATGCTCATGTTCACTGTTGCCGTCGGGCTTTTTATATCTTCCTTCCTTGCCGTAAAAAAAGGAAAGCCCGTAAAAGACATTTTTGATTCGCTTGAATCGCATTACTTTGCCGATACGCACGGGGCGGGGCATGAAGTTCGCGATATGGCAAGCCTTGAAAAACTGTTTGAAAGGCTGTTCGACAGCATTACCGCCGTCAGAAAAGAAGATCTGTTTTATCCTGAAGTGCTCGAAGCGTTTTTATGCAGCAATATAAGATCGGGAAACTTTGAAGCTGCAAAATCGATAGTGCTCATGATTGAAAAAGAAAATTTTGAAAACAGGGTTTGCGACGCCGCAAAGTTTTCAGAGCTGAACGCAAAAATTTGTGCGGCGCTCATGTCGTTTGAAGCGCTTGAAACCGTAAGCGCTCGGCGTTTGGACTCTCTTAAAAATTATTCTTTGCCGCCCGAAGATCATAGAAAATATTTTGACGAGCTGCTGAATATTTGCGAATCCTTATGTGAAAATGCCGGAAGGAAAAAAAACATGCAACGCAAGGATCTTGCACAAAAGATAAAATCTTATCTCGATGATAATTATAGCCAGACGGGGCTTTGCCTTACAATGGTGAGCGACAAATTTGCAGTGTCCGAAAGCTATGTTTCTATGATCTACAAAGAGCAACTCGGTGTGAATTTTGCAGATTATTTGGAAAAAAAGCGGATAGAAAAAGCCTGCGAATTGCTGGCGGTAAAAAACGATCCTATTGAAAATGTCGCGTTTGCCGTGGGGTACTCAAGCGCCTCAAGTTTTAGGCGGGCTTTTAAACGGGTTACGGGAAAAACTCCTAAGGTCTACAGGTAAATCCTATCCGACTCGAAATTTATTTGACACACTAAAAGTTTGGAACAAAATTAAGAAAAACATCAAAGCGCTAAAGTTTTGGACAGCCCCTTAAACCGTTTTTTATCCCAACACAAACATACACTTTTTATTCGGTAAAAAATTGTGCCTTTACATATGAAAATTTCACTTTTACACTTTACTAAGGTTGTATGTGCGCGGTGCGCACGGATTGCGCCGTCTTGGAAAACTCAAATTTTCCTGCGGCTATGCAGTTTTATAGGGGGTAACATGAAAAAAATTGGAATTATTTTGGCAGTGCTTATCCTTGCGGCCGGTCTTGCTGCGGCGAACGGCACAAAAGAAGCGCCTAAGAGAGGATCCGCTTCAGGCGAGCAGATCACGTTGAACTTGTGGCACATAGGAACTAGCGCTACCCGTCATGCGGCCGTAAAGGCTGCGATTGACAGATACCATGCGGCAAACCCGAATGTAAAAGTCATTGAACAGGCTATTGAAAACGATCCGTACAAAACGAAACTTAAGACGGCCATGGGCGGCGGGAATCCGCCGGATGTATTTGTCACATGGGGCGGCGGCTGGCTTGAAGAATTTGTAAAGGCAGGCAAAGTTCTTGACATAAGCGATAGGATAACAAAAGTGGCCGACAATTATCTTTTACCCGGTATTTCCATGGGAAAGATCGGAAACTCTTACTACGGTTTGCCTGTAGTATGCGGACCTTCGTCCGTTTATTACAATGCCGAGCTGTATAAAAAATATGGCCTTTCGGTTCCTAAAACCTTAAGTGAATTTGAAAACAACTGCGACGTTCTTAAGAAAAACGGAATTATTCCTATTGCGCTCGGAAACTCAAGCAAATGGCCAGGCGCTATAACCTTTATTTATCTTTCCATGCGCTACGGCGGAGCAGAAACGTTTACAAAGGCGTATGCGAGAAACGGCGCTGATTTTACCGACGAAAGTTTTGTAAAAGCAGGTGCTAAAATTCAGGAATGGGTTAAAAAAGGATACTATCCTGAAGGAATGAACGGCATTAATTACGACACCGGCGGTTCTCGTATGCTTTTTTACAGCGGAAGAGCTGCACACATAATTCAGACAAACGGTCTTTTGGGCGCTTGCCGTTCCGAAGCTCCTGATTTCTTTAAGAACAACCTCGGCCTGTTTAAATTCCCTGTAATCGAAGGCGCAAAAGGTTCTGCGGATGAAATTGTCGGCGGTGGAAATGCAGTTCACATTTCTTCTTCGTGTAAACACCCTGATGAAGCTTTCGGTCTTTTGGTCGCGATTTCGGATCTCGCGTACGGACAGGATATGGCAAACGGTTCAAGTATGAATACCGGCGTCAAGGGCGTAGACATAAAGGATCCTCTTGTAAAACAGCAGTACGGAGTTCTCATTGGTGCAAAATACATGCAGAATTTTTATGATCAGTACTTGCCGCCCGCTTTAGGCGAAGTTCATAAAAACACAACCCAAGCTCTGTTCGGCTTGACTATGACTCCCGAACAGGCCGCTAGTGAAGTAGAAGCAAAAGCGGTTGAAATTTTAGGTCCCGCAAAGAAATAAAAATCCGAAAAATACCGGATGCTGCCGCGCAAAAAACGCGCGGCAGGGCGTGTTGGCCGCATGCGCCGCTTTGAAAAAGCCGGTTTTATCGGCGTTTGTATACTGCAGATTTTGCATAAAATGCGTGCGAATTTTGCCGCACAAGGAAGAAAGCTTGGCCGGTGTATATAATTCAAAAATTAACCGCACAAAAGAAATTTTATTTGTGATTGCATGTCTTGTTCCCGGTTTTTTGATTTACGGAACTTACAATCTTTTGGGAATAGTTAAAACTTTTCATTACAGTTTGCTTTCATGGACGGGAATAAGCGACGTCCGGCCTTTTATCGGTTTGGAAAATTATTTTAAGCTTGTAAAAGATCCCAGCATGATGGTCGCCATAAGAAACAATCTTATTTTAGTCGTCACTTCGATCTGCATTCAACTTCCCTGCGCATTGCTTATCGCTATGGCGCTGAATTCAAAAATAAAAGGAACAAAATTTTTTAGAACGGTATTCTTTTTACCCATGCTTTTTTCAACCGTCGCTACGGGTATCATGTGGCAGCTGTTTTACGATCCTATGTTCGGGATTTTAGCTTATCTGATGAAGTTTTTAGGGCTGGGGTCCAAAGTCATAGGCTTCCTTGCCGATACACGCACTGCGATGCCGGCCGTGTTGTTCGTAATATGCTGGCAGTTTATTCCTTTTTACATGATCATCTTAAAGGCCGGACTTGCCAATATTCCGACAGAATTATACGAAGCGGCACGCATTGACGGAGCTAGCCGCTGGCAGTGCTTCGTTCACGTAACCTTGCCCATGATCTCTCCTACGTTGAGAACGTCGGCCGTTATGTCTATGGTCGGTTCGCTTAAATACTTTGACCTTATTTACATTATGACAGGCGGCGGCCCCAACGGCGCAAGCGAACTTATGGCTACCTACATGTACAAAAAAGGATTTGTAGAATTCAGCATGGGCTACGCATCTTCCATTGCCGGAACAATGTTTATAGTATGTTTTATTTTTGCCTGTTGTTTTTTGTATCTGACTCAGGAACACAAGGAAAAAATAAAAAAGGAGAAGGCACATGCGTAAAAACGGCGAAAAGTGGTTTTTAGGTGATTTTATTTTTTCACGTTTTATTTATCTGTTCTGTATCGTAATCGCAATAATAACAGGATTTCCTCTGCTTTTTCTTCTGTTTAACAGTTTTAAGAGCCTTCCGGAATACATGCAGAATATTTGGTTTATTCCTAAAAAAATTTATTTAGGAAACTACGTCTTGGTATTGGCTCCCGCCTTTTTAAGATATTTTATAAACAGTCTTATCGTGAGCGTTTGCGGTGTTTTGCTTACGATCACGGTGGCCTCGCTCATGTCTTACATATTTGCACGTTTTGAAATAAAGATCGCAAAACCGCTTTATTTTCTTGTCATTGCGGGAATGATGATCCCTATTCATACGACGCTTATTCCGGTTTATACATTGAGCCATCAGATCGGATTTTACGATCATCTAATAGGTCTTATAGGCCCTTATGTTTCGTTTAATATTCCGATTTCCGTGTTTATTATGACGCAATTTTTTAAAGAATGCCCGAAAGAACTTGAAGAAGCGGCAACGATAGACGGCGGCGGTAAATTCCTTATTTACAGAAAGATCATCATGCCGCTTTCTGTTCCTGCAATTTCTACCGTAGGCGTGTATACTTTTCTTAACATGTGGAATGAATTTATTTATGCGCTTGTTTTGATAGACACGCCTGCAAGAAAAACGCTTTCTCTCGGAGTGCGCGATTTTTACGGATTTCAGACGATAAATATTCCGGCCGTGCTTACGGCCATACTGGTAGGATCTTTGCCTGTGCTGACCTTTTATTTTATAGCGCAGGATAAGGTTATAAACGGACTGACGCAGGGAGCGGTAAAGGGGTAAGATATGAAATATTATGTTTCTAAAGAATCATTGTACGGCGGCGACGGCACAAGGGAAAGGCCGTTCAAATGGATAAACGATGCGGCAAAGATCGCCGTAGCGGGCGATGAAATTATCGTCGCTCCGGGCGTATACAGAGAATACGTGGATCCTGTAAACAAGGGAACCCATGACGCCAGAATAGTTTACAGATCCGAAGTAAAAGGAAAGGCCGTGATTACCGGCACGGAAGAAGTAAAAAATTGGGTGAGATTTAAAGGCAATGTTTGGAGCGCGCGCGTATCCAACGGAATTTTCGGCAACTACAATCCCTATACGGAAAAAATATGCGGGGATTGGTATTTCAGTGAAATTCCGCTTCATACCGGGGAAGTGTATTTAAACGGCGCTTCCATGTACGAAACGGACAGTATTGAAAATGTTTTGTCGCCTCATAAATATGAAGGTGCATGGGATAAGGAATTTTCCGTATACAGGTGGTTTTCGGAGCAAAAGGACGGCGCTACTTACATATATGCAAATTTTCACGGAGCGGATCCCAACAAAGAAAACGTAGAGATAAATGTGCGCAGAAATTGTTTTTATCCCAGTAAGACGGGAGTGGACTATATAACCTTTTCGGGTTTTACCGTAAAGCAGGCCGCAACTACTTGGGCGCCGCCTACGGCCTATCAGGAAGGAATGGTAGGCCCCCATTGGAGTAAGGGCTGGATTATCGAAGACTGTGAAATAAGCGATTCCAAGTGCTGCGGAATTTCTTTAGGCAAGTACCTGCAGCCGGAAAACGAAAACAAATGGACCTTTAAAAGGCTTAAGCACGGAACGCAGACTGAAAGGGATTCTATATGCCAGGCGCAGGTGGAAGGCTGGACAAAAGAAAACATAGGCTCTCATATAGTGCGCCGCTGCGACATACACCATTGCGAACAGACGGGTATCGTAGGGCATTTAGGCTGCGTGTTTTCGATAATCGAAGACAATCACATTCACCACATAAACAATAAACAGCAGCTTGCAGGCGCGGAGATAGGCGGAATAAAGCTGCACGCGGCTATCGACGTGCAGATCAGGAGGAATCACATCCATCACTGCACAAGGGGCTTGTGGCTTGACTGGCAAGCGCAGGGAACGCGGGTTACGCAGAATTTATTCCACGACAATTCTATTCCCGTAGGAACGAAAGTGATGTCCGCTCTGGCTATAGGCGAAGACTTGTTTATTGAAGTAAGCCACGGCCCCACCCTAGTGGATAACAATATCTTCCTTTCGGTGTATGCGGGGCGTATCGCCACACAGGGAACCGCCTACGTTCATAACCTTATCTGCGGGCCCTTTACGAGCGTCGGGGGCGGAACGGATAACGGCAAAAACGGAGGCCCGCGATATACGCCTTATCACTTTCCGCATAGAACGGAAGTTGCAGGTTTTATGACCTTTATGCACGGCGACGATCGTTTTTACAATAACATCTTTGTAAAAAACGAAGTGCCTAAGGAATATGACCTTTACTGGGAACAAAATAAGACGCCCACGAACAATGAAACTGGGACTGTTCCCTTTGACGATTATCCTTGTGAAGAAGAGTATTTGGCTTTATTCTTCAAAGAAGGCGACGCAGGCGCAAAGGAAGACAGAGGCAAATACTATACGAAACTTCCCGTGTATACCGGAGGGAACGTATTCTTTAACGGCGCAAAACCCTGTAAAAAAGAAAGGAATTTTAAGGAAGTGAGCGGCTGCAAGGTGTATGCAAAGATAATTGAAAAAGACAGCAAATATTATTTTGAAACCGACTTGTTCAAGCATCTTCCCGAATTCGAAACGGATCTTATTTGTACCGAAACGCTCGGAAAGGCGTTTGAGCCGGAGCAAAAATTTGAAAATCCGGACGGCACACAGATAATTTTCGATAAAGATTATTTTGACAATAAAAGAGGAGTTTCTCCCATTGCCGGGCCTTTTGCCGACAAGGAGATGAAATTTCCTTTTAATCTTTATTAGTGCTCAATCTTTTGATGACCGCCGCCGCTCGATGTTTCGCGCTTGAAGCGGCACTTCGAATATCGATACGGCGGAGAGGTTGCGGATTGAAAGATCTTAGTCTTAGCGTGTTTCCGAAAGCGCGCCGGCTATATTGAAAGCGCAGTCGCCTATCTTTTCTATCTGGCGGACTACGTCGATATATAAAAGTTCCGATTTTACGTCGGCGCCGCTTTCAAGCCGCTTTCTTGCGGTTTTTTTCAGATTCTTTCTTGTAGCGTCGATCTGCTCTTCAAGTTCTTTGGCAAATTCCAGCTTTTCCGCGCTTAAACGCTTGTTGATATTTATGTGAATGAATGTTATAAACTGCCGTACAAGTTCAACGTAGGGAATGAGCTTGTCCATGTCTTCCTGCAAAAACACCATTTTCTTTTCTATGCTCTTTTTTAAAAGGCATGCGACGTTATAGCAGTCATCGGTAATGTTTTCAAGCTCGTCGACGATTGACATCATAAGAGATATGTTGTTTTGCTGCGACGGGCCTACCGGCAAATTTCCGCATCTTAAAAGATAATGCGTAAGCTGTTCGGACATTTGATCGGCGTAGTCTTCGTCCCTTACAAGGTTTTCCATGTATTTGTCTATAAAGTTCTGCGACCGGTCTGAAAATCCCAGCTGAAGATGATCGAACATCTCTATCACAAGATCGGCCATGTCGGCTATCGCTTTTTCCGCTCGGACTATGTGGGCAAGTGTGTTTTTTCTTCCTATCGCGTCTATGAATTCCAGCTTGTAAACGGCTTGTTTTTCGTTTTCACGCGGTTTTATGAGCCGTTCCGTAAGATGCGCAATTTGTTTTGTAAACGGCAGGAATATAACGGTGGCAAGCAAATTGAATATCGTGTGCAGCATCGCAATATGGTAGGTTATGCTTGAGTATACGTCGCCGGGAACAAGAAAGTCTACCATTTGCAAAAGCGGCTTTAACATGATTACGGCTATTACGGTTCCGACTACGTTGAACATCACGTGTATCGAAGCCGCTCTTCGCGCGTTTACCTTTGTGTTTACCGCCGCAAGCACGGAATCCACGGTGGATCCTATATTGCTCCCCAAAATCATAGCTGCGGAAAATTCCCACTCAAGAATTCTGTTGTAGGCCATTGTGAGTATTATGGCAGTAGAGGCGCTTGACGAATGCAGCAGCACGGTCAAAAGAAATCCGGCAAAGACTCCGATCATCGTGCTCGCAAAGCCCATTCCCTGCAGTTGCGTAAGGAATAGAATTTTTTCAGGTTCGACGGATACTACGGATGAAAGCATGCCGAGTCCCAAAAACAGCATACCGAAACCCATCAAAAATTCGCCGATGCTTTCTTTGTGCAATTTTTTTAAAAGGGTAAAAAGATAGCCCAGCCCGAAAACGGGAACGGCAAATAAAGATATTTTAAAATTAAATCCGAATAGGGCGACAATCCACGCCGTAACGGTAGTTCCTATATTGGCGCCGAAGATGACCCCGATTGACTGTGTAAGCGTGAGAAGGCCGGAATTTACAAAGGAAACGACCATGACGGTAGTTGCGCCCGAAGATTGTATGATCATGGTTACAAGAATACCGGTTATTACCGCCATCAGGCGATTTCCCGTCATAAAGCCCAATATGTGCTGAAGACTGCCGCCCGCACTTTTTTGAACGCCATCGCTCATCATCTTCATTCCGTACAGCAAAAAAGCAAGGCTTCCCGCAAGCTGTAAAACCGTTTGTATGATGTTCACACGCGAATAATACATAAAGATCCTAGTATTTACAATAAGAGCGAGCAAATCCGAGCAGTGGAGGAGGATTTGCGAGCGTGTCCTAAAAAAGAAAAACGCGTCAAGCGTTTTTCGCCTTACGACTTAAGACTTAAAAGCGCAAATCACGGCGACCGGCGTCCGATTTTCAAAAAGCTGAAAATTCGGTATTATGATAATATGAAAAAATACGAAAATGCCGTGCTATTTGCAGTTATTTGCCTTGCATGCTTTATTTTTTGCAGCTGCGGGCAGAGAAAAAAAAATAACGATTACGCAGATCTTATGCGCCTGAATATTAAAAGCGTGCCGCATTCCGTATGGACGAATTCCCGCGCTTGGAGCGAATCCGAAAAAAAAATATGCATAGTCTTCGGCTACGGTTACAACGGCGACGAATTTATTTCAAAAATAAAAGCCGAACTTTCCGAAAAATACGGTCTTGCGGAAGACGGCGGACTTATAATTCCTCTTTTATTTCCCGGAGATTTTAAAGTGTCCGGCAGGGATAGAATTTCCATGCTGCCGGAAATCTTGCGCGATGTCCGGCTTAAAGGAATAATATTTCTCGGCGCGCCTGAGAATACGCACAACGCAGTCTCAGTTTTTAAAAATCTATATGATGGAGAAATTCCTTTTCCGATTTTTTCATTTTTTCCTCAAGACGATGTTCTCGGAATGGAATGGACGGCCGACTTTGTGCTTGACGAGGCCAGGCCTCAGGACGCCGTTCCCGCCATGGAAGAATCGGTGGTAGTTACGGACGAAGTATCTTTGCTGCTTGATTCTTCCGTGCGATATATGACGCTGCTTGACGGTCCGCTGCCGCCCGATTCCGATCTTATTCTCCACGTCAGAGCTATTGCCGGAAAATACGGAAAAATAAGCAGGTATGTGGATCCCGAAACTGGACTTCTTTCCGTAAATCATTTTGTTTTAAAAGCGTATGAATAAATTAGTTCAACTTCGATCAAAACTGATAGGCTCAGACGAAGACGCGCTTAAACTTTCCGAAGCGGACAGCGCGGATATTCTGGTAATTTCAGATTCTCACGGTAATAAAAACATTCTTTTTGAAATATTAAGCAGTTTCGGGAAAGGCAGCGACGCTCTTGTTTTTTGCGGCGACGGGGCGGGAGATGTGGCGTTTATGCTCGATAGGGCAAGCATGGATATCGCTTTTTCGGAGTATATTCCGCCCGTAGTCGCCGTTGTTCGCGGCAATAACGACGGCGGTTGTTTTTCCGTGCAGTTTGCCTCTGGCGCGGGACGCTTCGAAGCGGAAAGCGGATACGAGCGCAGCGTTATACCGGACAGCCTTGTTTTACCGGTTTGTTTGCACAAGATATTTATAACGCACGGGCACAGGTATTATTCCGCAGAAAACCTGTATTATGCCGCAAAAAAGGCGGGCGCGTATGCGGCGCTTTATGGGCACACGCACATTGCGTGCAAAATTGAAAGGAAAGGCGCAGTTTTGGTAAACCCCGGAAGCTGTAGTTTTCCGCGCGGAGGAATGCCGCCGTCTTTTGCCCGGATATTTGTCCGAAAAAACATGGAAGACATTAAAGTTGTTTTTTATAAGATAGAAATTTACGGCGGCAAATTAAGGTATGTTCCGTTCGAGCCGGGGTTCAATTTTTACTAGCGCTTTTTGTGCGCGAATGGGCACGATACCTTTTTAACCGTATTTATTTTTAAATGCCCTGTGACAAAGGAAATCCCGAATAATCGTGCCCGGGATATACGAGGGTGTCGCCGGGAAGCGTTTGTTTTAAGTGCTCCAAGCTTTTTAATATGGCGCTTTCGCTTCCGCCGTATAGATCCGTCCTTCCCCATGATTGAAAGAAAAGCGTATCTCCTGAAATGAGCTCCTTACGAGTTTTGTTGTACAGGCAAATAGACCCCTTAGTGTGTCCCGGAGTGTGTATCACAGTCCATTGAGATAAAAGCTTAAAGTTTTCTTCCGCCTTTTCCGTGTTTTCTTTACAAAGATTAAGACAATGCTCTTTACCGAAGGCTTTTCCAAGATCGTCGCCGTCGTTGAGTAAAATATCCGCTTCGGGAAGGCTTGCAAGAAAAGGTATAAGGCTAAGTCCTCCCATAGGCTCAAGACAAAGCCTGTGAAATTCAGTTCCGCCTTGTCCCAGGCTTAAAGCGTCGTCCTTATGTATTGCGATCTTTATGCCGGGGTAAGCTTCTTTTATTTCAGGAAGGCCGATTACGTGGTCAAAATGTCCGTGTGTAAGCACAACCGCAACGGGTACAAGAAAATTCTTTGCAAGATAATCCGTTATTGCCGCTGCGTCTCCGGAGGCCTTGCAGCCTGCCGGATCCACTATAAAGACAAAATTTTCAGCAAGCGGAACTACGTATGTGTTTACTTGAATCGGCCCGGTCCGTATTGTTTTCATCTTTTATTAAAGTGCGGAAGAAGTCGTAAACGGCTCTTTATCGGCCGCCGCTTTTTCAGCAGCTGCGTAAGCTTCGGCATCTTCCTGTGAAAACTTGTCGTTTTCGTTTACTTCGGATGAAAAGTTTTCGGGATGCTCCGATTCGGCAAGTCTTACGGCGTCGTTGACGTCTTTTTGGTGGGAATAGCTTACCGTAAGTTTTCGTCCGCGGTAGTCGTAGCCGTTAAGAGCTTCGATTACTTTGTCCGCATCTTCGTTAAAAAGCTGTATAAAAGAATAATTTGCCAATACGCGGATATCGCCGATTCTGTCGCGGTCCAAGTGAGCTGCGCTTATCAAAAGGCCTACAAGGTCGCGCGGATAAACGCGGCGATTTCGTCCTATACCGATAAAAATGGTTGTTGCAAGATCGCTGTCGATTTGTACGCGCGGAGTACGGGCTTCGCTTTCTTTTTCTTCAACGCTTGAATTCTTTGCCTGGAAATTACGAGTTTCGCGCGCAGGGCGGGATTTCCAATCTCTGGAATATGCGCGGCCTTCATGTCCGTCGCGCCGGCTTTTGTAAGAGGAAGAACGAGAGCCCATTGCCAGCTTTGCAAGGTAAGCTGCAACGTATGTTCTAAGCGAAAATGGAACGTTCTTTTTATATATTTTTTTCAGATCCGTTAAAACTTCAGGATCCTCTTCCGTTTTAACTTTGGAAACGGCATCATTCAAAATAGAAACAAACAGGTTAATATCTATCTCATCCGCATGTTTAAAAGACATAGGAAACTCCCAAATAATATAATTTAAAATAGTTTTGCAGTGAATCCGGAACCGATTTTTTCAAAACCGAACCGATGCAATAAGGGGATCATGATATCGGGAATTATTACATTCGCGATGATCGCCCATTGAATATTCCGCTTTTGTAAGTCTTCAAGGCTCAGCGATAAAAGTTCTTTACCTATCCCGAGTCCGCGGAAATTCTGTAAAACAAAAAAAGACGTAAGTACGGCCGTCTTCCCCTGAGGAAACGGACATTGTGAAAACGTTATGCAGCCTGCAAATTCGTCGGAAAAGGTTTTGCATATGAAGCCGATTTCAGAATCATGCGATTTGAATTGATACTTCCATAAAGATACGAACGCCGTGCTGAGTTCTTTCGGCAGGTTTTCATCCGTATTGCCTGCGGCTGTCCGGCTGTAGTGCAGTATCAAATTCTTGTCCTTGGACGAATCGTATGCGCAAAATATAAAATCGTTTTGAACGGGGATTTCAAAGTCCTCCGCTTCCTGAGCCAGTTTTTCAAGCCCCCAAATTTCGCGCAATGAATTGTACCATTCGTTAAGGCTGCAGCGCATTTTATAATGCTTGAACAAATGCCACTTTTTCTCGATTTCAGGGTACTGCCTTATGCAGGTCTTAAAGTTTTTGAACACCCCCCTCCCGGAATGAAGGATCTGCTGAAGTTCGTCTTTTATGAGCGGCGAGTGCAAGCCGGAAACGAATTGTTCCCTAAGCGCAAACCCGTCGGCAGATGTCCATTGCGGTAAAAAAAAATATCTGTCGTTATCAACTGTATTTTGTTCTTTTTCTATTAAAATTCCGTTTGCTGCGTCTAAGACGAAAAAAGAATTTTGATCTTCCATCGCAGCAAGAATAGAGTTTGCTATGCTTTCAGTAAGTTCAAAATACATAAATCAATGTACCATAAAAGGCTCCGATTGACAATGTTGTGCGCACCGTTTGTGTTTAGCGTTCCGCTTATCGGAGTCTGCCCTAAAAGCTCGGCAAACCGCAATCAGGGGCGGCTTTTACGCCGCGGAAGACTTCCTCGGCGGCGTTTGTCGCACACGGACATGCGACTTACATAATCCCTGCCGCGTAACGCATTGCCTTCATATATCTACATTATCTTTTTTAAGTCTGCGCGCGTTGAAACGATGGAACTTATAAGACCGTATTCTTTTGCGTCCGCCGCGGTAAGCCAATAATCACGGTCGGTGTCTTTTTCAACCTGCGGCAAAGGCTTTCCCGTTTCGTCTGCGATCAGCTTATTCAATTTTGCGCGTGTTTTTGCCATTTCCTGCGCGTGGATCTCTATATCGGTTGCCACCCCTTTTATTCCGGACAGCGGCTGGTGTATGAGATAGCGGCTGTCAGGCAGCCCTATACGGCGCTCTTTGGGTACGGCTAAAAGTACGAGGGCTGCCGCGCTTGCAATGAGCCCCATACCGATAAGGCACACGGGAGCGTCTATAAAACGGATCATGTCAAATATTGCAAAACCTGCGTCGACGTCGCCGCCCGGAGAATCTATGTACATGCAGATAGGGTCTTTGTTGTCCGCTTCAAGCAAAAGCAGCTGCCTGACTATCTTTTCCGCCAGATCTTTGTTTATTTCTCCCGAAAGAATTATCTGCCTTGTTTTTAGAAATTTTTCCATTAACGGATCGGCGGATTTTTTGTTTTTTTCGTCGTCGTCGTCTTCTTCATTGAAGACAATGCCATACATACCGTTCATCGTTGCTCCTGTAAATAGCAGGTTTAATTTCGACCGCTAAGAATATCGCAGTCTCATTAAACGACGAGTTTGCTGTGCAAACATCGCTAATTAACATATGCGCTATCGCGCATCAATTCAACAGTTTTCGAGAATTGATATTCTCTCAACTGTTGAATTTTAAGGAAGGTTTAAAAGATGCCGCTAAATAAGCGCGGCATATTTTAATTTCGAGTTTGTCTTTCGGCAAACATCGCTTATTAACTGTGCGCAAGATGCGCACGAATTCAACAGTCTCCAAAATTGACATTTTGTTCGACTGTTGAATTTTAAAGAACCGAATAAAATTTTGTGCGGCCTGAAATTTTGTTTTGCACGGAACCGCACCGCATCTCGCCTGAAATTTTGTTGCGGACGGAGGCGCGGATGCCGCAAATAAAAGTTAAAAACAACTTTTTATTCAATATAGCGAATAAAAAGCCGTCAGGCAAGCAATGTGCCTGCGTCGTTCTGCTGCGGCTGGCGGCAGACTGTCGCCTTGCGTTCTTGCATAGGGCCGTTAAAAAATATATGTTTAAAACATGAATTTGGCACGGCAAGCCTTTAGAATGCAAGTATCCGAAACCGAACATAAAAAAAGATCTCAAGGCCGTAAAATAAAGACAAATTATAATGATGTAATGGAAAAAATCATAGCCGGTCTTGAAGGCAAAAAAGCTTCACTTTTGCTGCACGCCTGCTGCGGGCCGTGCAGTACGGCTTGCCTGGAAAAAATTTCTTCCTTTTTTGAAATAAGCGTGTATTTTTATAACCCTAATATTTATCCATTTGAAGAATATGAAAAACGCAGGGACGAGATATTTAAATTTGTAGAAAAGCTTCGCTCCGCTACGGGACAGGAGATACGGATTTTGGAAGGCAGCTACGATAAAGACGATTATGACAGGGCGATAAGAATCGAAGAATGCCCGGAACTCGCTTTTGAGGCCGAGCGCGGCGAACGATGCCGAAGGTGTTACGAATTCCGGATGAAAAAGGCTTTTGAATATGCCGCCGAAAATAATTTTGATTTTTTTGCGACTACTTTGACTTTAAGCCCTTATAAAGATTCCGACAAAGTGAACGAAATAGGCAGGCTGCTTGACGAGCAGGCCGTAAAAAACGGACTTGAATTGAGGTATCTTTATTCGGATTTTAAGAAAAAAAACGGATACCTAAGGTCAATAGAGATTTCCAAAGAGTACGGGGTGTACAGGCAGGATTATTGCGGCTGCGTGTATTCGCTCTCTTCAAATGCGGCAGGGATCGTCGCGGAAAGACCGCAGCGGCTTTAGCCGCGAGGACTTGCAGCAAGAGCCCGGTGCCCGCTTTGCGGGCAGCCGCCCTAAATAAAAAACTTGATTTTAAAACGCAGAAAGCTATGTGATGATAAAAAAATACTTGATCTTTTTGTATACATTAGTATAGTTTTAATACTAACGCTGAAAAGAACGACCGAAAAATGCGATTACGGGATCTGACGATATACGCAAAAGAAAAATATAACATTGCCGAACAGCATAAATGGGCGGATTTTCCCGAATTTTCCGTACTCGAGGATCCGGACACGCAAAAATGGGTTGCGCTTTTGATGCGCAGATGGAATGCGTCCCTCGGCGAAGAAACGGAACTGTGCGATATCAAGTGTGCGAAAGAAGCGCTTGAGGAGTATGACGCGCCGTTTCTTTCGGCACCGTTTCGCATGCGCGGAAAAAACTGGGTCGGAGTCAGGTTTGACAGCGGCACAAAAGAGGATGTCGTGTTCGCTCTGTTTGACAAAGCGATGAAAGCGGGAGAACAGCGCGGATTTACGATCGTGCTCGCAAGCGATTTGCCGGCGGCGCAGGCGGAATATCACGCATCGGCGATTCCGTTTTCAAAGGTGGCGTCTTCTTTGCAGACCGCTCAAATCCCCGAAAAAATCCGCAAAATGATAAAGCTCTATCGGTACGGCGACGGTTCGTTCCGCCAAAAATGCTGAAATTTCTGCGTACAGGCACAATTCATGGAGGATTACGAAGACGATGCTCCGTGGAACGGCGAATTTCATCGATATTTTACAACCTATCACGATTTGAGCGTAAAGCAGCTTCGCGGCTATTTTACGTGGAGGACGAAGGTCCGAAAAGGCGTCTATGAGCCGATCGCCGCATCGCTTGTGTACCTGTATCTTTACGAACTTTTAAACGGCATCGGCACATCTTCGCTTGAAGACGCTCTTTGTAAAATGGAAGCGTTTGAAAACGGCTTTATCGATTCCGGCATCGGAGACGGCGGCATGCGCAAAAATCTGCGCCGCTGGATGCACGAACTTGCCGTTACCGGAGGCGCCGCTCCGGAGACTGCCGTCCGATATGCAAATGCGGAAACATTAAAACGGGATGCCGCACTTTCGGTTCTCCGCAAGCCCGCACAGTACAGTGATGACGAACTGTTCGGTGCGCTCTGCGCATTCGGCGGGGCGAAGATACAAAACGGAGCGGTTTTTAAAAAGTCCGAAGCCGGCGCAAAACGCTTATTCGCAGCGGTGTGGCGTTATGCCGCATCACAGTATAAAAAAGACGGAAAAGATTTTTTTACTGCGTGCTTCGGCAGGCAAAGAGAATTCAGCTGGCATCCGCTCGAAAATGCGGTTTATTGGAATCCGCAGCCGGCGATAAACGCCGATTATTCTCTTAACGAATGTCATCGGTATATCTGCCGCGGCGGAAAGTGGAAAGAGCGCTGTTATCACAGCCTGTACTATGACAAGGCGCTTTTCGAAGGCTTGCTGCGCGAAACCGAGCGAAGGCTGCGTATCTATTTGAATGCGGGCCGGCCCTTAAAAGAAAGACCGGAAGACGCGTGGGCCGCTGTAATCATCGAAGACGTGATCGCTGTCGAAAAGTGCTTGCAAGCGGAAGCCTTGAAGCCTAAGGTTACAATCCGCTTCGGCGACCTTGACAGGATCCGAAAAGATGCTCTGCAAACCCGTGAAAACCTTTTAACCGAAGAAGAAAAAGCGGACGAAAAAACGCATGAAAACAATCGGGAAAATCAAGCGCAAGAAGAAAAAGCGGAGCGTGAAGATAGTGCGTACAAAAATCGCACGTCCGACGAACCGGCATTCCGCAACGAAGCCGCTTCCGGCGGCGAAATTCCCGCCATGCCGATCACTGCGGAACAGGCGGATATCCTGACGCTGCTTTTGCGCGGAGAATCCGTAAAGAGCATTTTGAAGGCTCGGAACGAAATGGCTGAAATTTTTGCCGATTCTTTAAACGAAGCCCTGTTCGATACAATCGGCGACATCGCCGTGGAATGCGACAACGGCGACCTTACGCTTGTGGACGACTACCGCGAAGACATCGGCCGCATACTCAGAGGAAACATACAATGAACGAAGAAAACAGAAAGGTACCGAAGAGAATCGCTCAAGCCGTGTTAAATTCCCTGAAAGGCGGCGTCGTTCCCCGCATTGGCCTTCCGTACATCACCGTCGGGCGGAAAAACGAAATCGAAGCGCTCCTTCACGACGTGGATATTATTTCGGAAGGAGGCGCGTCCTTCCGCTTTATCGTGGGACGATACGGTTCGGGCAAGAGCTTTCTTTTGCAGACAATCCGCAACCATATCATGGAGCGGGGCTTTGTCGTCGCCGACGCCGATCTTTCGCCCGAACGGAGGCTGCAGGGAACGCACGGGCAAGGACTTGCCACCTACCGCGAACTCATCGGCAACCTGTCCACAAAGACAAAGCCCGAAGGCGGAGCGCTCACTTTAGTGCTCGACCGCTGGATAAGCGGCGTGCAGAGCGAAGCCGTAAACGAAAGCGGCGCCGTACCGGGCGATCCCGCTCTTACGGCGTCGGTGGACAAAAAAATCTACGCGGTTACTTCCTCCGTCAGCGAACTGGTACACGGCTTTGAGTTTGCAAAACTCCTTTCGGCTTACTATCATGCCTACGTGAACGGGGACGATGCGCTGAAGGCGAAGGTTGTGCGCTGGTTCCGCGGCGAATACAATCTGAAGCGCGAAGCAAAAGAAGAACTGGGCGTCAACATTATCATCTCAGACGATGATTGGTACGATTATCTCAAACTCTTCGCCGCCTTTTTCCGTTTGGCCGGCTACACCGGCATGATGATCATCATCGACGAACTCGTAAACATATATAAAATCCCCAATGCAATTACGCGGCAGTACAATTACGAAAAACTGCTGACTATGTATAACGATACCCTGCAGGGTAAGGCGAAATATGTGGGCATTCTCATGGGAGCCACGCCGCAGGCCGTCGAGGATAAGCGGCGCGGTGTGTACAGCTATGAAGCGCTGCGCTCGCGCCTTACGGAAGGAAAATTTTCAAAACCCGGAGCGCGCGACTTATTGGCGCCTGTCATCCGCTTGGAGCCGCTTACCGCCGAAGAAATGCTCATCCTGTGCGAAAAGCTCGCCGCCATGCATGCCGATCTGTACGGATACGCAAGGAGCGTTACGACGGACGATCTGGCCGTTTTTATCCGCATCGAATACGAGCGCATCGGTGCGGATTTGAATATAACTCCGCGCGAAGTGATTCGGGATTTTATCGAACTGTTGAATCTTTTGTATCAAAATCCGTCCATGTCCATAGAACAAATGCTGAATTCCGATGAATTTTCATACGCCAAAACCGAAGCGGTATCGGACGAAGCGGACGGCACTTTTGTAGAATTCAGCGTGTAAGGAAAAGACCGCTATGGATGTTTTCAGCCGATATGCACCGTTTATACAGGACTATATCTACCGTTCGGGATGGCAAATGCTGCGCGCCGTGCAAAATGCCGCGGGGGACGCCATTTTTAATACGGATGACAACGTTCTTTTGACCGCGTCAACCGCATCGGGAAAAACGGAAGCGGCATTTTTTCCGATTTTGAGCCTGCTTGCGGAAAATCCGTCTTCATCCGTCGGCGTTTTGTACATTGCGCCGCTCAAAGCGCTCATCAACGACCAGTTCGGACGATTGGGCGAACTGTGCGAAGAAGCCGGAATACCCGTTACGCGCTGGCACGGAGATGTGCCGCAGTCCCAAAAGCGGAAACTCCTGCGAAAACCGGCGGGCATATTGCAGATAACGCCGGAATCTTTGGAATCCCTGATAATCAACAAGCACATGGAAATTCCTTCGCTTTTCGGCGATCTGCGATTTATCGTCATCGACGAAATTCACTCGTTTCTCCGCGCCGATCGCGGCTTGCAGACTTTTTGCCTTATCGAGCGGCTGTGCAAAACCGCATCGTGTAAGCCCAGACGCATCGGGCTTTCCGCGACCATCGGCAACCCTGAGGACGCCGGAAAATTTCTTTCGGCGGGCAGCGGCAAAAAGACGGTCATTCCCCGTTTTGATGGCGGAAAGGAAGTGTGGCGGCTTTCTATGGAGCATTTTTTCAATACCGCTCCGCAAGCCGACGAGGGCAGAGAGGCCTTTTCGGAAGCGTCGATTATAGAGCCCGCAACCGACACAGCACCTAAGGCCGCCGACCCCGGCATCGGATACATCTTCGAACACACGCGCGGAAAAAAATGCCTCGTGTTTACCAATTCCCGCGAAGAATGCGAGTCCGTTTGCCAATACCTGCGCCAATACTGCGAAGCGAATCATGAAGCCGACCGCTTCCTTATCCACCACGGAAACCTTTCCGCTTCTTATCGCGAAAGCGCCGAAGAAGAAATGAAGGACGACGATTCGCTTATGAGCGTTTGTGCTACGGCGACGCTGGAGCTCGGCATCGACATCGGCAAACTTGAGCGCGCTTTTCAGATAGATGCGCCGTTTACCGTTTCGGGCTTTTTGCAGCGTATGGGACGCACCGGACGCCGCGGCAATCCTTCAGAAATGTGGTTCGTCATGCGCGAAGATCACCCCGAAGCGCGGGCCATGCTGCCCGATATGATTCCGTGGTATCTCATTCAGGGCGTCGCGCTCGTACAGCTGTATATCGAAGAGCGTTTTGTTGAACCGCCTAGGACAGAACGGCTGCCCTTCAGTCTGCTCTATCATCAAACGATGAGCACGCTCGCTTCCCGCGGAGAAATGACGCCCGCCGAACTTGCGTCCAGAGTTTTGCCGCTGTCTGCTTTTCATCGGATCGGTCAGGACGATTACCGCTTGCTGCTTCGGCACTTGATCGAAATCGACCATATAAACCGTACGGAAAACGGCGGGCTCATCGTCGGTCTTGCAGGCGAGCGAATCGTCAACGATTATAAATTCTATGCGGTGTTTCAGGAAAATATCGAATACACCGTGCGCTCAGGCTCGGAGCAGCTGGGCACCATTGTAAAGCCGCCGCCTGCGGGAGACAAAATTGCCATCGCGGGCCGCGTATGGGCGGTCGACGAAGTGGACCATAAAAAGCGTGAAGTTTACTGCACTTTGGTTAAAGGCAATATCCCCGCGTATTTCGGCGATGTTGCCGGCGACATACACACGCACATTTTGGAGCGGATGTACGGCGTTCTTTCGGAAGACAAAGTTTATCCGTATTTGATGCGGCACGCCGTCTGCCGCCTTGCCGATGCACGGGAAACCTTTGCAAAGGCGCTCATGCAAAATCGGCCGCTTATCAATCTCGGCGGTAAAATGTGGGCGCTGTTTCCGTGGCTGGGAACCTACGCCTTTTTTGTGCTCGAACGCTTTTTAAAACTGCGGTGCGCAAAGCGGCTCGGGTTAAAAGGCTTGAATCCGTCCCGCCCGTACTATCTGCAGTTTACGATGCAGGCGAGCGAAGAAGAATTTTTCAAAATTGTTGCGGAAGAAGCCGAAACGGAATTCGATCCGATCGAGCTTGTCTATCCGAAAGAAATTCCCGTTTTTGAAAAATACGATGAATACGTTCCCGAAGAATTGGTACGCAAGGGCTTTGCCGAAGGCGTCCTCGACATTGCGGGAATGAAAAAGCGCGTGATCGGCTGGTCTTCGGAAAATGCGAAAAGAAATAAGGCTCGGCCTTGAGCACACCTTGTGAATTCTGTATGGGATGAGGAACCCGGCGAAAACCGTTGCCGGAGTCGATATGTTACACCGGGCGGCTTTGCAATTTTAAAAAATTGCACTATATTTAAATACGGAAAAGTAAAAAATAAGCAACAAATAACTGCGCGCATCGATTTCTGCCGTAAACTTGCTGAAAAACGTAACGGAGGTATGCCATGGCTGATGATCACGGCGTTCAATCTATTGAACGGGCATTGGATATCATCGAAGCGGTAGCGGCAAATAAAAGTTCCGCCGTATTAACGGAAATTGCTGAAAAAGCGGGGCTGCATAAAAGTACGGCATACCGTATTATTTCGACGCTGCTCAAGCGGAGATATTTAAAAAAGAACGAAGACGGCACCTATAAAATCGGGTTAAAGCTTATCGAAACCGTCAGTTATTATATCGACAGTTTGGAGCTACAAACGGAAGTGCGTCCGTATATCGCGCAGATTACGGCAAAGTTCGGCCTTACGTCGCATTTGGGAGTTTTGGAAGGCGACAAGGTCGTGTATATAGAAAAGATGGACATATTTTCGAATATCAAATTGTATTCGCAAATCGGACTGCGCATGCATGCGTACTGTTCTTCGCTCGGCAAGTGCCTTTTGGCGAATTTTTCGAACGCGCAGCTTCGCTCGATTATGGGAAAAACCGAATTTACGCGCTTTACGCCGAATACAATTACGACTATCGAAGCGCTGCAAAAAGAAATCGATTCGGTCAGACAGCGCGGGTGGGCGATCGACAACGAAGAATTTGAAATCGGGCACCGCTGTATCGGAGCGCCGGTATACGATTACCGGGGCGATATAATCGCTGCTATCAGCGCAAGCGGCAGCACTAGCATCCTCACCGACGAGCGGATTCCCGAAATAGTCGAGTATCTCAAGCAAACCGCCGCGGAGATTTCTCAAAATATGGGATATGTGCCGTAAAGCGCGGCACGCAAAATATGCGCGGTTTTTGCGGCGCATACGAAGAGGCGCTCGCGGACTGTGTCCGAAAGCGCCTTTAGAATTTATTTTACGCTTCTATAGGTCATCTCGAAAAACTTGTCTTTAGTGATTTTTTTTTTCGAGATTCCGACGAGTTGTAACTCGCTGTATTATCGCGAGTTACAACATCGCATTTTCAAAGTTACCTCTAAAAACTGCAGTTTTTAGAGGTTTCCTATAATATTTTTCAGCACGACGGTTTTTATCTTTGTCATTTCGTTGAACGTGGACATGACGCCTTCGGTGCCGATACCGCTGTGCTTCCATCCGCCGAAGGGCATTTCAAACGAGCGGTAAAAACTCGCGCCGTTGATAACCGCTTCGCCGGCTTCCATCGCGTTTGCGACTTTAAAGGCGCGTTTTTGATCGCGTGAAAATACGCAGCTCGACAAGCCGAATACGGAATTGTTCGCGATTTCGATCGCTTCGTCGTCGGTATCGAATCCTATGATCGGCACGACCGGTCCGAATATTTCCATATCCTTTGCGACGTCGGCCGTTTTCGGAACATTCGTAATGACGGTCGGCTCATAAAAAGCGCCGTTGCGTTTTCCGCCTAAAACGATTGTGCCGCCCTGCTCGACGGTTTTTTGCACTTGTTTTTCAACTTGAATCGCCGCTTTTTCGCTGATAAGGCATGCAATTTGTGTATCTTCTTCGGCAGGATCACCGAATTTCAATTGCTTTATTCTTGCAACGGTTTTTTTCGCGAATTCGTCTTTCAGCGAATTGTGAACGATAAAGCGCTTGCTTGCGCAGCATACCTGTCCGGTATTATACATGCGCCCCCATACAAGCTCTTCGACCGCCAAATCGACATCGCCGTCTTCCAGCACGATAAACGCATCGTTTCCGCCCAATTCCAGCGCCGTATGGGTAAGGTTAGCCGCGGCTTTTATCGCCGAATCGATTCCGACTTCGGTGCTTCCCGTCAGCGTAACCAAACCGACACGCTTGTCGGAAACGGCATAGCTTTTAACGGAGCCGGGAGCCGTAACGCACTGAATCGCACCGTCGGGCACGCCCGCTTCAACGAGCAATTCCGTCAGCCGCATCAATGTCAGCGGGTTATCCGACGAAGGCAGCACGAGCGCGGAGTTTCCCATCATTAAAGCGGGAGCGACTTTTTGATCGAACAGATCGCACGGAAAGTTGAACGGAATGATGCACACGACGACGCCGACCGGTTCTCTGAGCACCAGCTGCATCGTTGTCTGCTGGCCCGCTTCCGTTCCCTGCGGAATAATCGTACCGTAAAAGTGTTTTGCCCGCTCGATAAAGCCGCTGAAGCCGATCGTAACGTTTCCGATTTCGGCGCGCGCTTCGGTTATTGGTTTGCCGTTTTCGCTCGACAAAAGCCGTGCCAAATCTTCGTGCGATTTTTGCACCAAACTCAAAAATTTATACAGCACTTCAGCGCGCTTAAAAACGGGCACTTTAGCCCATTCTTTTTGCCCGCGCACGGCCGCCGCAAGCGCCGCGTCCAAATCTTTTTCGTTTGCGCGCGGAACGCTGTCGATCACTTTGCCGGTCGCAGGTGCGATTACGTCAAATGTTTTACCGCTTGCGCTGTCGGTTTTTTTTCCGTTGATAATCATCTTCATAATTATTACCTCTTATTAACTTACTTTTCGCCGAACGCCGTAAATGACAGCATAAGGCCGCCGCAGGTATTGCGTCCGTCGTCTTCGTAGCCGTATTCTCCGAACGTAAATTCGACGATAAACGGAATATTTCCCGCTTCTTTTTTGATTGCCGCGGTCAATTCGTTTATCCGGTCTCCGATACCGATCCGTCTGCCGCCGCAGTGCACCAAATGGAAGCCTGCTATCGGCTCTTTCATTTTCGCTTTTAAATCGGCAAGAGCTGTGCTTACGGCTTTTATTAAATCGTCCGTACTGCCTTCGAGGAGCGCTATCGCCGTTCCTACAGCAAGGTTGTTTCCTACCGCGATCGAGCCGTCGGCATTGCCGTTCATCGGGTGGCGTACCGCAATCAAATCGCCTAAGGGATCTTTTACGCCGAGCGGATTTGTGATGGAGCGCACGAGCAGATTGCCGCCTTCCGTGTCTTTCGCGCTCGCACCGGTCCATTCGCGGTACTGGTCAAGCGCCGGTTTTCCGTTGATTTCCACGAGGGTGCGCTCTTTTGCGACTTTGGTGATAACGCCGTACTTGCCGGTTTCTTTGTAGCCGCCGGTATACTTGTTCGCGAAAGCGGCTTTCGTATAGAAGAAAGCAACGGCCGCGCCGTCGCCGGTTATTGTTTTGTCCGCAAAAAGTTTCCATTCGCCGGAAAGCGTATTGTCCGCCGCGCTGCCGCCGAAAAGCGGTACCCTGCCTACGACTTCGGCAATACCCTTCAGATAGTGTTCTTCTTCGCCGGGAGGAGCGACCATGTACATGTACGCGGGCGCTTCCTTTTTGCCGGCCGCGGCTAGCGCGCTTTCCGCCAATTTCCGTCCCGTCGCACGGGCGCTCCCGCTTTTTGCCATGGCCGCCGTTCCGACCGTCAAATCGGCGTCCGACAATCCCATAATTCCGACATAACCTTTTTCGCCGGTTACAAAACCGTCCTGAGTAACGATGCCGGAGTACGACGTGTTTCCGATCAGCGGCACGCCCGGCAGTTCTTCACCGATCGCTTTGAGCAGAGCCTGCTGGTTATACGATACGCCGCTGTATACAAATACAAGCTTCAGATCGTGCAGTGCATCTTTTATTTTTCGCGCACATTCTTTTCCCGCCATAGCCGGATCGGGGTTGTTGCTGCTTGCAGTCCGTATCTTTAACATAAACGCCTCCTGTTAAAACTTTTTATAAAAACTTTTGAATTTATGATAGAAGGTCAATTTTCACCTGTCAACGAAAATAAAAATAGTCGGTTCTGTATATTAAAAACGTGGTTTCACGATGCGGAACGAAATTTTAGGATCCCCTATATCTGAAATACGTACTTGATTTATTTTAGAGTTCGGCAGGATAATAATCGAACAGCTTTTACTAAGCTAAGCAGGTGATAATTTGATGGATAAAAAAAGATCCGCTCCGGACAAGATTATCGTACGGGGCGCAAAAGTACATAACTTGAAAAATATTGATGTGGATATTCCTCTCGGCAGACTGGTCGCCGTAGCGGGTGTTTCCGGTTCCGGCAAGTCGTCGCTTGCAATGGGAATACTGTATGCGGAAGGTTCACGCCGCTATCTTGAAGCGTTGTCAACCTACACGCGCCGAAGGCTTACGCAGGCTGCCAGAGCGGATATAGATGAGATTCGGCATGTTCCTGCGGCGCTCGCTCTTCATCAAAGGCCCGGAATCCCCGGCGTGCGCAGTACGTTCGGAACGGCGTCCGAGCTTTTGAACAGTCTGAGGCTCATGTTCTCCCGTCTGGGCAGTCATTGCTGTCCTAACGGGCATCCCTGCCCGCCGAGCATGGCTGTCGCCCTCATGCAGCCGATTGTCTGTCCCGTATGCGGCGAAACCTTTTACGGCCCCGGTGCTGAAGAAATGGCCTTCAATTCGGGAGGCGCCTGCCCGACCTGTTCCGGAACGGGAGTTGTGAGGACGGTGGACGAGTCCGCTCTTGTGCCGGATGAATCGCTGAGCATTGACGAAGGCGCCGTCGCTCCGTGGCAAAGCCTCATGTGGTCTTTAATGAAGGATATCGCGCGCAAAATGGGCGTAAGGACACATGTGCCTTTCAAAGATTTAAGTCCCGCTGAAAAAGAGATCGTGTTTCACGGGCCTGCGGAAAAACGGCATATCCTGTATGTCAATGAAAAAACCAATGTTGCCGCCGAGATGGATTTTACCTACTATAACGCCGTCTATACTGTGGAAAACGCACTGTCCAAGGTAAAGGATGAAAAGGGCATGAAGCGGGTAGAGAAATTTCTGCATGAAGCAGCTTGCCCTGACTGCGGCGGCACGAGGCTTTCCGCAAAGGTGCGCTCTACGACACTTGCAGGGAAAAACCTTGCGGAAGCTACGGCTATGACGCTTGCCGCGCTCATTCCGTGGATAAAGGCCGTTCCCGACACTTTGCCCGAAGACATGCGTCCGATGGCGGATAGCATAATTCAGTCTTTTCTCGATAATGCCAAAAGGCTGAATGATTTGGGACTCGATTATCTTTCGTTGGACCGCGCCGGCAATACGCTTTCCACAGGGGAACGGCAAAGAGTTCAGCTTGCGCGCGCAGTCCGTAACGAAACGACGGGCGTTTTATATGTTTTGGATGAGCCGAGCATCGGACTGCACCCGTCAAATATCCAAGGGCTCATGGAAGTGATCGACAGTTTGATTGCTGACGGAAATTCCGTAATTTTGGTTGACCATGACGTAAGCGTGTTAAAGCAGGCCGACCACATAATCGAACTGGGGCCTCTCGCCGGCAGTGAAGGCGGAAAAATACTTTTTGAGGGAACCGTTGATGAAATTGCACACAGCAGGAATTCCAAAATCGCGCCGTTTATCGCAGAAAAGGCAAATGTCCTGACGAGAAAGCGTGCGGATAAATCGATGCTGTTCCGGCAGGGAAAGATTCATCTGGAAACACTCCCGATCCATACCGTACATGAACTTAATGTAGACATTCCAAAGGGAAGACTCACGGCCGTAACGGGCGTATCGGGATCCGGCAAAACGACGATGGTACTGGAAAGTTTGATCCCCGCCATTACGGCCTATGCCGAAGGAGGAAAGCTTCCTGCCCATGTAAAGAAAATTCAAGCGGAAGGAATTCGGCGAGCAAATCTTATTGACGCGTCTCCTATCGGCATCAATATTAGATCCACGGTGGCTACCTACAGCGGGATACTTGACGATCTTCGTAGGCTCTATGCCGGAACGGCCGAAGCCAAAGCGAAAAAATGGGAAGCCGGCGCATTTTCTTATAACACGGGCGAATTACGCTGCCCTACATGCGACGGTACCGGGCAAATTTCTCTTGACGTTCAATTTTTACCGGATGTCACCGTCATTTGCCCGGATTGTAAAGGGAAACGTTACGGTCCGGATGCGGACGCCGTACTCTGGAAGCCTAAAAACTCAGAATGTAATTATGCTATTTCAGGCCTTATGGCAATGACCGTAAAGGATGCAATGCCGGTTTTTAAAGACGAAAAGAAGGTATATGAAAAGCTTTCGACGCTTGATAAGCTCGGTTTGGGATATCTGACGCTCGGCGAAGACACTCCCGCACTGTCCGGCGGAGAGGCGCAGCGTTTAAAGCTGGCGAGCGAGATGGGTAAGACGCAGGAGGACTCGGTGTTCGTGTTTGACGAGCCTACCATAGGTCTTCATCCGCTGGACGTACAGGTTTTGCTTTCGGTATTCAACCGCCTTGTGGAAGCGGGCGCCACAGTCATTGTCATTGAGCACGATCTGGATGTGATTGCCAACTCCGACTATATCATCGACATGGGACCCGGCGGCGGAGATCGTGGCGGCCGTATCGTAGCCTGCGGCACGCCCGAAGAAATCGCGCGTAATCGGGCAAGCGTTACCGGCACTTATCTTACGCAGGTTTTGAAAAAGAAGGCATCGAGCTAAACATTGATTATGCATATGATTTAGTGTTATGATATGCATACGGAGGATGTATATGAGAACAACGCTGAATCTGTCCGATATCTTGCTTGAAGAAGCGATGACATTGACAAAAATTACGACAAAAACTGAGGTCATAACACACGCGCTTGAAAATTTGATACAAAAAGAAAAACTTCAAAAACTGAAAGACTATTACGGAAAACTTGATTTGAATATCGACTTAAAAACGCTGAGAAAACGGTCATAAGATGGTATTGGTCGATACTTCCGTCTGGATAGAATATTTTAGAGGCTCTGCACGCTCTTCCGTGCTCAAAGAGTTGATACATAATAATACGCTTTGTATCAATAATCTTGTGCTTGCCGAATTGCTTCCTTTTATTAATCTGAAAAAAGAATACGCATTGAAACGGCTCTTGCTTGCGATTAAACGAGTAGAGCTCGAAATAGACTGGGACGAGATTATCGATATGCAGACCCGAAACCTATCGCACGGTATAAACAAAGTCGGTATTCCCGATTTAATAATCGCTCAAAATGCGATTAACAATAATCTCTTTTTATTTTCGTTTGATAAACATTTCGGACTTATGCGCGATTTGTTTGCTCTTAAAATATTTGCCGGAGAATAAGTCGCCGAACTCCTCGCGCGCGAAATAGGCGTAAGGACAAATGTTCCTTTCAAAGATTAAAGCCTCGCTGAAAAAGAAATCGTGTTTCACGGACATGCGGCACTCCTTAGGAGATTGTTGATAACGGTGAAAGCGTAACGGGAAAATACCTGAAAAAACTGATAAAGCAAAAGCTTTAACCTGCGGCAGGGATCGTCGCGGAAAGACCGCAGCGGCTTTAGCCGCGAGGACTTGCAGCAAGAGCCCGGTGCCCGCTTTGCGGGCAGCCGCCCTAAATAAAAACCGAGATTCTAAAACGACGGTACTTTTTTGTCTTTGTGCCGGGCGCGGTTACAGGTCTTGCGTCTTTGCCTCATCCCAAAAGCGGTCCATTTCTTTAAAACGGCTCGGATTCATTTCCAGATTCGATTCTTTCATTTTTTGTTCGACAAAAGAAAAGCGTTTATAAAATTTTTCGTTTGTGCGGGAAAGGGCGATGCCCGGATCCACGCCGAGATGGCGCGAATAATTGACCACTGAAAATAAAAGGTCGCCTATTTCTTCTTCTAGGCGGAGCTGGGCTTTGTCCGCCTGAGGCGTAGAAGCTACGGTTAAGGGCTTGTCGCCTTCCTTAAAGGCAGCCTTCGTTTCCTGAACGGATTTTTGCGCTTCCAGGACTTCGTTTAATTCTTCTTTTACTTTTTTAAGAACGGAAGAAGAATTGTCCCAGTCGAATCCGTTTTTTGCGGCTTTTTTTTGCATTTTATAGGCTTTTAAAAGCGGCGGAAAGCCTTTGGGAATTTGATCCAGTATGGAATTTTCGCTTTTGCGGCCTTCTATGCGCTCTTTTATGCTGTCCCATTGAACAAGAACTTCTTCCGGCGTATCGGGCGTTTTTGTTACGCAGGTGCTGCCGCTGCTTGTTTTAAATACGTGGGGATGGCGGCGGATTATTTTTTCCGTAACCGCGTCCAAAACATCCGCTACGGTAAAACAGCCTTCCTGTTCGTACATGTAGGCGATCATAACGGCGTTAAGGAATACGTCGCCAAGCTCTTCTTTTGCGTGTTCCGCGTCTTGTTCGCTTATTGCGTCTATGACTTCAAATGTTTCCTCCGCGAGATCCGTGCGCATGGAAAGGGGAGTTTGTTTTATGTCCCACGGGCAGCCGTCTTTGTCCCTAAGGCATTTTACGGTGTCGAAAAGTCTTTTATACGAAGCAGCTTCGGCTGATTCTTTTTGTATTTTTTTGTTTATTTGCGGTGCGTCTTTCATGTAGCCTCCGAATTAATTCTGAATTAGTGCGCGTTTTGCGCACGTTCCGCGGCGTATTTTAAACATGCGGCGTTTCGACTTTACCCGAAACTGGCAGTTTAATACGACTGCGATATTTTAAGCGGGCGAAGTTAGACCTGCGGCGTCTGCAGAGCCTCATTAATGCGCGTCTTGTACACACGCTCCTGCGGCGTCTGCCAATTTGCGCTTTCCCCATTCGGGGATTAGCCGCTTGGGATCGGACGAAAAAAGCGTTTTTGCAAAAAGCTCTGCGGTTTGCAAAAATATTTGCGAAAGAAGAATTTGCTCGTCCGAAGTAAAGCGGCCTAGAACATAATCGGCAACGCTGCCGTAAGAAGGTTTGCTTATGCCTATTCTGAGCCGCCAAAAATCCGCCGTACCGAGCTCCGTTTTTATTGAACGAAGCCCGTTGTGTCCGCCCAATCCTCCGCTCCATTTTAAACTTACAAAGCCCAATGGAAGTTCGATTTCGTCGTGAACGATAAGAACCTGTTCGGGGCTTATTTTTAGAAAATGAGCGGCTTCCGCGACGCTCTGCCCCGAAAGGTTCATGTAGGTTTCGGGCTTTAGAAAATAGAATTTATCGCCTATGGAAGAAGGAAGGTTTAAGACCTGAGACTTTGATCCGGCGGAACCGGCAGAAAAACTTTCCTGTGCGGCGGCGGGCCTCATGCCGACCGAATTTACGACTGCCGGAGTTGCGGGCGCAGATGCTGTGCCGGAACCGGCGTTTTTTGCAGCCGGCCTGGTGCCCGCGATAATATTTGAATCTTGGATCCAGCTTTTAAGGGAGAGCGTATCTATTGAAGCGAAGTTTCCTTTGAATTTGTTTTTCCAGTTTATTTTGGATGAAAACGGCAGGGATTGTTCGAACAGCCACGCCGCATTATGGCGTGTTTTTTCATATTCTTTACCGCAGTTTCCGAGAAAAACGACGAGCGCTATCATGGAGAGGATTATATCATAAACGGTCGCATTTGAAAAATACGACATACGGCCGTTTTTGAGGGGCAGGGGACACTAGGCAATCGCGCGGCGTTGCCTCCGGCGGGAACAGCCGGAAAGCTGCGGCGAATTGCCGTGAGCGCGAAGTTTTCCGCGCCCACGGCAGTACGCGGCAGGAAAATCTACAGCAGTCTCAGAGCATTTAAAACCGCGAGGAAGGTTACTCCCACGTCGCCGAAAACTGCGGCCCACATGTTTGCAAGACCTATAGCCCCAAATATCATGACGGCAAATTTTACCGCCAACGAAAAGACGATGTTTTGCCTAACGATCCGCACCGTGCGTTTCGCCGTGTGAATTCCCTGCACAAGTTTTAAAAGATCGCCGTTTAGAATTACCACGTCGGCGGCTTCGACAGCGGCGTCCGATCCGATCTTCCCCATGGCAACCCCGACGTCCGCCCTTGCCAAAACGGGCGCGTCGTTTATTCCGTCTCCTATGTACATGACGGTTTCATTTTTCGCCTTATTTTCCGCTAGAATTTTTTCCAGAATCGAAACCTTGTCTTCGGGCAGAAGTTCCGCATAAACTTTATCTATGCCGAGCTTTGCCGCAATATCTTCTGCAGTTTCCTTTCTGTCGCCAGTGAGCATACAGATGTGCTTTACTCCTACTTTTTTGAGAGCCTTTACGGACTGTTCGGATTCTTCTTTTACTTCATCGGAAATCACAATGTGTCCGGCATATCGGTTGTCCACCGCTACGTGTATGATCGTTCCGCTGTCGTGTTCGGGACACGGAGAAAATCCTTCTACGTTGCGGCTTTCTATCAGTTTTAAATTTCCTACGAGAATTTCCTGATTTTCTATGGTAACGCAGAGTCCTTGCCCGCTGATCTCTTTTGTGTTTTTGAGTTCAACGTGTCCGCAGAGTTCGCAGTGATGAGCTTGCTGCAAGGATTTTGATATGGGATGGATCGAAAAATATTCGGCGTGAGTTGCAAGCGCGATAAGTTCTTCTTCCGAAAGTTTTAATTTTTTGTCAGGATGAATTGCGCTTACTGCAAAGGTTCCCTTTGTTAAAGTTCCGGTCTTGTCGAACACTGCTGTTTTGGCTTTTGCGAGGGATTCAAGATAGTTGCTTCCCTTTACAAGGATTCCGTTCCGTGAGCATGCCCCGATGCCTCCGAAAAAGCTAAGCGGTACCGAAATCACAAGCGCGCACGGGCACGAGACTACCAAGAACACGAGCGCGCGCGCCACCCATTGGGTAAAACTTGTATGAGTTACCAACGGAGGAATAACGGATATGAGTACGGCGGCTATACAGACCGCGGGTGTGTAAAAGCGTGCAAATTTTGTTATAAACCTTTCCGACCCTGCCTTGTTTTGTACAGCGTGTTCTACGAGTTTCAGTATTCGGGCGACGGCGGAATCCGAATAGATTTTTTTTACGGTTATTTCGATCACGCCCTGCATGTTTATAAACCCTGCAAGCACATCGTCTCCTTCAACGACTTCTCGCGGAACGGACTCTCCCGTCTGTGCTGAAGTGTCTACGAAGGAATTTCCTTTTCGTATGATTCCGTCAAGAGGAATTCTTTCTCCGGGTCTTACGATAATTGTTTCTCCTACGGCTACTTCTTCAGGAGAAACGGAAATCTCTTGGGAATTGCGCAGTACCGTCGCCGTATCGGGGCGAAGGTTCATCAATTCCTTGATCGAATTTTTTGATTTGTCGACGGCGTAATCCTGAAAATATTCACCTATCTGGTAAAAAAGCATTACCGCTACAGCTTCGGGATATTCGCCTAAAAGCAAGGCTCCGACGGATGCAATCCCCATGAGAAATTGTTCATCGAAAACTTTACCGCGCAGAATATTTTTTACGGCGCTTTTTAGTACTGGAAGGCCTACAATGATATATGAAACAAAATAAAGCGCCAAAAAAATTAAAGAAAAGACATTCGCTCCGAAAAACTCGAGCGGAGTATTTGAAGCGAGCCGTTTTACAGGGGGAATATTCGACGCCGTAAGCGCAACGATAAAGATCGCAAGCGCGGCTATTATTTTTTTTAAAGACATTTCATCGCCGTCTTCATCATCGTCATGGCAGCAGCAGCCGTGTTCTATGTGCTCGGCATGATCGGCGCAGCAAGAGTCTCTGTGATGATGAGCGCAACACTTATGCCCGCTTTGTTTTTCTGCGTGATCTTTTGAAACGTGATCACTAGGCTGTTTTTCATTTTGAATTTCGTCGTTCTTATAGTATTCGTCCATAGCTTATCATGCCTCCTTGGCCGTTAAATTTTTTCACAAAGATGGGCCATGCCCATGTTTAGAATTTTTTCAACGTGCTCGTCGTCCAGCGAATAGATGAGAGATTTTCCGTCTCTGTTGTATTTTACAAGTTTGTTCGCTTTTAAAATTCTAAGCTGGTGGCTTATCGCGGACTGCGTCATTTTAAGATTTTCCGCAATGTCGTTTACAGGCGAAGCGGACACCAAAAGCGAAAATAGAATTTTTATGCGTGTGGAATCGCCGAAAATTTTAAACAATTCCGCGAGGTCGAAAAGTAAGTCTTCATCCGGCATTTTACGTTTTACACTCCTTGTGCAATTAGGGGATGCCTCAAAAGTCGCAATCAAAATCAAGGAAACTGTCCAAAAACTGAAGTTTTTGAACAACCCCTTTTTCTTAACGATAAATGTAAATATGAACATCTGTTCATATTTAATATAATATAACCCGTAAACCGATCTGTCAATGATAAATATTTTTTTCAAACGCTTGTTACTTTTTTTAACGAACGGTAAACAAAATTCTGCCCGTTAAAGATCGCGGCGAAGGGGTAAGCATAGGCGTTTTATACGTAGCGAGGCCCTGCCGTAAAGGTTTTACAAGGTCTCGCTGCGATATAAATCTTATTTTTTGAATTCTTCGGGATATTTTTGGAATTTATTCGCCGTGTATTTTGACACGGTAAAGGCGTAGGGAGTTTCAGACGAAGTTCCGATGTATTCGGCTTCATCGCCTTCGCCAGTTTGGTACAAGGTAACCGTAATTTCTTTTCCCGCAACAAAAATCGTCGTTGTCGTTCTTTTGACGTCCGGCAAGGCCGCGTTTTCGCTGCGCCAATCTTGCACGTTCAACGAGGAAAGCGTATTTATCCACGTATTGATTTTTTCGCCGTCCACATCCGAATCGCTTATACCCGAACCGGTAAAGCGCCAAGACGTTTGTTTTTCCGCCGTAACGGTGTCTTTGTCCTTCTCCTTATCGGAGGAAGAATCTTTTATCCTTTCTACGCTCCAGCCGATCTTATCGTTCTTGTTTCCCGCCGAATGTCTTTGGGCACCGGCCGCACCGGAAGTTGTTTTCCCGCCGGCCTCACCGCTGCCGGCTTCACCGCCTGCCGCTCCGTAGCCTGAAAAAACCGTCACCTTGTCTATGTCGTCGGATGAAAAACTGAAAACCTGCTTGCTTCTAAGATCGTCAACCGTTTTTTCAAAAGTATTTTTAAGAGCACCGGAAACAAGGTAAATATCTTTGCCCGAGTCGATTCTTACATACGTTTGCGAACCGGTAGTAGACTCTTTGCCTACCGTGATTGTTCGTAAAATCTTTCCGCTTGCATCCGAAGCCGTAACGGTAAGAGCTTTTTCGCTTTCAAGGCCGTATCGCTCAAGAGCGGCCTCGGAATCGGAATGAGAGACAGTGTCCAACACTTTCACGGTTTTTACAGCCTTATAGATGTTGTCCGAAAAAGCTTCGTTCGCTTTGTAATTTTTGCTTCCGACGAGCCACTCGTCGCCGCTTTTTGTAAGAACAACGTCAATGCCGTTCCCTTTTATTGTGTAAACCGCCGCTTCCTCTTTTAAAGAGAGGACTTTGACGGAATTCCTACCTAAAACAAAAAGCTGTATCATGTATACGCAGAGTAAAACACCTATCGCCGCAAGAAGAACGGACTTTCGCATTTTTAATTTAGTCATTTTGGGCATCTCCTTTTTTAGATTTTGAAACAGTCCTTGTGCTGCCCGGATCGTAACGGTTCCGGATTGCGTTGCGGCGTGCGGAACGTTTTTGCCAGACCAAAAGCCCTGCCAGCGCGATCAAAACGGCAAGCCCGAATTGGTTAAAGTATTTTGCCGCCGCTACGGCTTTTTTATTGGTTACGTTCAGGACGTTCAGAGAAAGCCCCTTTGTCCGCATAGTGCAAAGTTCTTCGTTGCCGTTCATATAATCGATCGAGTTTTTTACAAACATGGCTACGGGCTCCGTACCGTTTTCATCTATAAGTTGGGGCGTAAGCATAGCCGAAGAACCTGAAATAAAGATTTTTCCGCTTTGAATGCTCTTTGCCAGATGTCCTTTTGCGGAAATTTCCGTTTCGGCGCTTGCCGCCTGACCGTCGGGGTTTACTTCAGCGTCAAAGGCGCTCTTGAATTTACCTTCAAGAAGAACTGCAAGGTTTTCGGCTTTTTCAACGGATTTATCCGAAGGAGGATACATGCTCATGGGATTCAAATCGATGCGGTCCTTCATGAGCCATGATTTCGGGGACGATTTTGCAAGATAAGTGATTTTTACATCCTTGTTTTTTTCCGCCTCCGTTACGTCTATGGAACCGTTTTGAAGGAAGATAACGTAGCCTAAATTTTTCGTGATAGGATGGTTTGCAAAATTTTCTTTTTGCAGAAGCGGTGCGAAGTACAGATTTATTTTTCCGTAACCCGGTTGATTCTGCTGGGTATAGCAGTTTTCATCGAGTATATAGTCATGTCCGGTCTTTATACCGTAAGAATCAAAAAGTTTGGCCAAGCCCGTTTCAATGGGCAGATAGACCGGCTGCTGGCCGTAAGACGATATGCTGTTGAACGGATCCAAAAAGAACATGACGTTTCCGCCGCGCATTATGAACTGATCGAGCTTATAAAGTTCCGCATCGGAAAACTTCGACTTCGGCCCGTTTACGAGGACAGCGCTTATGTTTACGGGAATATCCTCGTAAGAAAGGTTTATTTCTTTAAACGTGTACATTTCGGAAACTATGCCGCTTAAAAGGCCCGCTCCCGTTTGACTGTCGTCAAGAGAAGCTTCTTCGTGGCCGGTTATGTAGCCTATTTCCATAGATTTTGAAACAAGACTTTGGAGTCCCGCCGAAAGAGAGTCTTCAAGAGAATCAAGGCCTATAAGAGCGTACCCGAAAAGCGAACGCTGCATGCTGAGCGGAATAAGTCTGAAAGAATCTCCGTGTTCAAGCACGAGTCCCAAAACGCCTGTCCCTCTGTTTCCGTCTTGGGTTTGCCAGTTTATCGACTGTATTCCGTAGCGTTCAATGATCGGCTCGACTTCAGCCGCTTTAGGGGAAATTTTTTCAAAATCAATTCTGTTTTGATTTCTGCGGTTAAAGGCGTCGAAGGCGGTTTTTACGCTTTGGTCAAGCTGGTCAAAGCCTCCTATCCTAAAGTCCCCCAATTCCTGAGAAACATACAGTTTTAATTTTATTTTGTCGTCTTTGGGAAGGAGGGCTAAAGAGTCGGCCGTGGCGATCATTTTTGAAACGGCGGTCGTAAGCTTATATTCAAAACCGTCGCTTGAAGTAAGGGAATCTATGGTTTTTATGGCGTCCGCATAGATTATCGCGACGCCCATCCACGCCTGTTTAAAACCTACTTCGTTATTTGCGATTTCGCGGATTTGCACTTGATGCAATCCGTAGCCCGAAGCAAGGGCTTGGCTTTCCTCTTTGTCCATATCGTGTATGCGATAGCTGAAATTACCGTTTGCGGCGTTTTTATATTCTACAAGGATGTCGCTCACGTATTGTTCGACCGAATTATAGGGAGCGGGCAGGTTGGAAGAAAAGAACACTTGAACGCTCAAAGGCTCGTTAAGAGTTTTTACCAGCTGCCGGCTTGCATTTGACAGAGAATAAGATTTGGGTTCGGTCAAGTCTATGCGAATAAATGCACGCGAGGCAACAAGATTTGCAAGCACAAGCACTATGACAAAAAGCGCAAAATCGCTTGCAGGAGATTTTATCCATTTAATAAATTTTTTCATTTTTTCACCTTACCTTCTGCCGTTCTTTGAAGCTTTTACGGTCATACCCACAAAAAGCGCCGTAATGGAAATAAAATACAGCAGGTCGCGAGTATCGATTATTCCTCGTGCAACGGAGTTAAAATGTGTGTTTGCGGAAAAGAACGAAAGAAAATTTACGGCCGGGGCCGGAAGGATAACCAAAAATACGGTTATCATCGAAAATAAAATGCATATTGCAAAAGCTGCAAAAAACGCAATTATCTGATTCTTTGTTAGAGACGATGCAAATATTCCGATCGAAGAAAATGCGGCGCATAAAAACAAAGCGCCCAAATATCCGCCTATTATAGGACCCATGTCTGGCGAACCGAAAATGCACGCCGTTATCACGTAAAAAATCGAAGGCGCCAGCATCGCAGCCGAAGCTAAAAAGGCCGCAAGGAATTTTCCCATAACTACGTCAAAGTCTGTGACAGGCAGCGTAAGCAATGTTTCAAGGCTCCCGCTGCGTTTTTCTTCGCTGAAAAGACGCATCGTCAAAGCCGGTATGAAAAATGAGAACATTACGGGCAGAATGGCAAAAAAATCACGCAATTCCGCTCTGCGCGCAATAAAAAAAGTTGAAAAAAATATAAAACCCGAAAAGACTAGGAAAAGTCCCGTCACTATATAAGCTACGGGGCTTGTAAAATAGGAATAAAGTTCCCGCTTCATTATGATTGCCGCCGCCGAATTTTTAAGTTTCGCAGCGCTTTTTGAGCTTTTTGATTTTTCATGTTTTGCAGGCTGTTTAGCGCCGGCAGATTGCGCGGTTCCGGCAGCCTGCTTAGAATTCTTATGATATTCGCCGTCTTTTATATTTTCAGAAAGATCCATCTTATACCCCCTCTCCGGAATTTTTTATCGCCGCCGTATCGGATTTTTTTCGCCGCTTTGTTTCCGTTCCCGTGTTTTTTGTTTTGTGATCGGCCGTTTCGCCTGAATTATCCGAAGTCGTAAGCGTTTTAAATACGTCTTCAAGGCTGTTATACTGGGGCGTCATTTCATACAGGATCCATTTATTTTTTACGCAAAGTTCGAAAATTTCAGAGCGAATTTCTTTGCCGCCCGAAACGGAAACGAGGGCGGAGACTGTTTTATTTCCTTCGATCTCGCTCTGTCCTTCTTGTTGCAAAACGGTAATTCCCGCAACCCCCGAAAGCGATCCGCAGGCTTTTACAAATTCGTCTTCCGTGCTTTTGCCTACCGTAATTTTTATATTAAGGGAATGCCCGTATCTTTCTCTGAGTTCCGTCGCAGGGCTGTCCGCGACAAGCTGCCCTTGAGAAATAATGATTATACGGTTGCATATCATTTCCACTTCGCTCAGTATGTGGGTGGAAATTATGACTGTTCTTGTCTTTCCTATTTCTTTAATGAGTTTTCTTACGTCTCCGATCTGGTTCGGATCAAGTCCGCTTGTCGGTTCGTCCAAGATCAAAATTTCAGGATCGTTCATAAGAGCGTGAGCAAGGCCGACTCTTTGTCTGTAACCGCGGGAAAGCTCGTTTATGTTTTTATGCATTACTTCTTTAAGTCCGCAGATGTCGCACAGGGCGGGAACTTTTTTATCGGCGTCCGCGCCTTGAATTTCCGCCACGTAGCGAAGATAATCTTCCGTGATCATATCGCCGTAAAGCGGAGCCGCTTCAGGCATGTAGCCTATTTTACGCTTCGCCCGTACCGGATCTTCTCTTATGTCCTTTCCGTCGATCTTTATGGAACCTGAACTCATTTCCAAAAATCCGGTTATCATGCGCATTGTCGTAGTTTTCCCCGCTCCGTTGGGCCCTAAAAGTCCTACTATTTCGCCTGTAGGAATTGAAAAACTTACGTCGTTTACGGCGCAAAAATCTCCGAAAATTCGGGAAACATGTGAAACTTCTATCATAAATTTCCCCCAATTTAAATAATTCAGTTTATAAACTATAAATATATTAATAAAAACTACGTTACGGCAATATCAAAATATTTTTAATCACGGGCGTCACGGGCGAATTTTCAGCTTTATGCGTGCCGATCCGAAAATTAAAATCCCCGCAGCCGTCTGAGCTTGGCCGGCTTGCCCGCACCGCATTTGCGCCGGTCGGAGAGGGCGGTGTCGGTTGCCGCTGCTTGCGTTTGGCTCGTGTTTACTCGGTTGCCTTGCGCCGAGAACGGGAACTTTACTTAAACGGCCGTATAAAGTAAACTCCGAATATATTTAACTTTGGCGATCTGTTGTAAAAAGCGCCGTCTGAAGAGCTGCCGTTTTTTCGGAAGTTGCAATTTGCTTGAAGCTCCGCTGCAGATTCTGCAAAAGTTTTTATGGGAGTGTTTAAAAGCCGCCGCTAAATAGTCGCCGCGTCTTTTAACTTAGAGTTTCCCTTCGGAAAACTCTTTTATTTACTGTGCGCAAAGAGCGCACGAAAACGGCATTCTCGGAAATCGAAATTTCCTCGTATGCCGTTTTGTAAGGAGTGTTTAAAAGCCGCCGCTAAATAGTCGCCGCGTCTTTTAACTTAGAGTTTCCCTTCGGAAAACTCTTTTATTTACTGTGCGCAAAGAGCGCACGAAAACGGCATTCTCGGAAATCGAAATTTCCTCGTATGCCGTTTTGTAAGGAGTCATTATGAAAAAAACGGTTTACGCATTTGTCTTATCGCTTTTTGTTTTAGTGGTATTCGTTTCGTGCAAGAGCACTAAAGAGGGTTCGGAGCTTTCCGTCATAGTTACAGGGAGCGAAGAATACGTTTCGGCGGCCGGCAAAGAACTTTCTGTGAAGTTTTACGCGCTTTCCGATCAGAGCCTTGATTTTATAAAGGTTCAAGATTCTGAAGGCAACAAATTTACATGTGCGCGTGTAATTTCAGCCAGCGGAGCGCGCTATTCCGATGAAATTTCTCGCGAATTTTGGTTTAAAGGCGATTCTTTGTCGGTATTTGTTTCGGACAACAGCGGTTCTTGGAATAAAGACGAAGATTATTCTGTAAAAAAATAAAGCAAAATTATATGCGTGCAAAATAATGCGCACTAATGCGGCATTTTCAAAAATCGATATTTTCCGCAATGCCGCATTTCAAGGGGATTTTTTTAATCCTTTTTGAAGATCTGCAAGTGAAGTTTTTGAAAGCTCAATTTCCATTGCCTTTTCGGCTTTTTCAAGGCACGGATCGAGAATTTTACGTATTTTGCTCCCTACAGGACATTTTTCGTTGGGATTCGGATGAAAATTAAAGACTTCGCGCTCTTCATTGTCCGTGTTTACGGCTTTAAAAACATCAAGCAGAGAAACGGTTTTCAACGGAACTGCAAGGCGCGAGCCCCCTGAACCTATCGCCGTTGTTATCAGACCTGCTTTCTGCAGCTGCAATAGAATTTTTCTGATTATTACGGCATTTACGCCCGTGCTTTTTGAAATAAATTCTGATGTTACTTTGCGTTCGTTTTCAAAATAATCGATACAAAGCAGTGTGTGGACGGCGGCCGTAAATCGCACGCTTATTTTCATAAAAACCCCGCATCGTTTAAATTCCACGGACACCGTTTTTTTATCTTTTATATGCCCGACTTCTATCATTGTACCGGAAATATTCTTTAAATAAAACATGACCGCTGCGTCGCGGCAGCAGCGAGAACGGCGCAGCCGCCGCGGATTTGCAAAGGCATCGGCGTTTTAACGGACAAAACCGCCGCGCTCGGCGCAATCTGTCGGCGCGGCGGTTTTAAATCCTGTGTCCAATGGTTTTAGGATAAAGTCGATAGTTTGTACTATTTATAAAAGAAGTTCGCCGTCATATCAAGATAGTTCAGACCTGAATACGCGCCGTATTTTTTTTGCACGGCGGCCTTAAATGACGCGGCGGTTGAGTTTTTTGAAGCAATGTCTTTTAGATCCTGTAAATACGCTATTTTTGTCTTTACGTCATCAAGGTTTTCCGGTGCGTAATGCGATGTAAGAATGAGGCTGATGTTTTTTTCAATATATCCGTTTAGCGACGCAATCATGGCATGGGCCGCTCCCGCAACGATTGAATGGCTGTCGTGGCCGAGCATGTGAGTGTACACGGCGTTTATTTCAGGAATTTCAATGTCAAAGGCCTCACCGGTCCTTGTAATTCTCATTTTTACGCCTGCAAGCGTAAAAGAATCGCCTTCAATAAAATTTGTCGTTTTATATATGGATTTATCGAATGCGCTTCCGAAAGCGCCCGCAAAGCTGTTTACTAAAGCGGCGCCTCCTCCGTTGGTGTTATAATCGGTAGCGTTCTTTGTTGAATAAACGGGGCTTCCTTTCATGAACGTTGCGCCCGCTCCGTGGTATGCGATAACAGTTCCCTTATATTCTACGCCTAGATCTTTAATGTATTTTTCCAACTCGGCAATATTATCAAAAAAGGCCGGAGATTCGATAAGGAACGCCTGTCCTTTTTTTTCTACCAAAAAACACTCGTCGCTTATGGGATCGTTTGTTTTAAAAGCGTGAAGCTTTACTTTTCCGTAGTCATAAACATCCATCGCCCCTTTTGAAAGCTGAACCGTTCTGTGCTGCGCCTTTTCCAACTGTTCGGCTTTGCCGGCTTTTGTTGACGCACAGCCTATGAGAACCGCGCCCAAAACTGCAAGCGAAGAAATAATTGCAATTTTCATATTTTTCTCCCTTAGTGCCCGTACATGCCGCGCATGCAGGCACTGAATATTGTTTAGTCCGCTTATGCGGATCCGCAATAAAAACGTACAACCGGATTGTGTTGTTCTTTATTTATTACAGCTAAAATATAATCGAAGCTTGATGTAATGTCAATAGAACATCATAAAAATATGCTGCTTTTACGGCAAATTTTACAAAATTAGTCGGAATAACGGAATTTTCACAGGAGATTTACATTATAGTTCGTGCCGGCGATCGATTTTTTAATGATTTTTGCATCATGCATTCGGTATTTGACAAGATGCGCGCGATCTTGGAAAATACGGCAGAGGAAAATTATGAATAAACGAAATATAGGAATTATTATTTTTGCGGGAGCTGCGATGTTTTTTTCATGTACCGCCAAGGCGGACGAAAAAAAGGCTGCAAGTCAATTCAAATCGATTACAATGGATGAAGCTGCCAAACTCATAGATACGAAAAACGATTTTATACTTGTCGACGTCCGCCGTCCCGAAGAATACAGGGAGGGGCATATTCCCGGAGCCGTGCTTCTCACAAACGAAACCATTACCGAAAAGACTGCCGAACAGGTTATCAAAGATAAAAATCAAAAAGTTCTTGTTTACTGCCGCAGCGGACGGAGAAGTCTTGACGCCGCCAAAAAACTTTCGGCGATGGGTTACACGAACATTATCGAGATCGGCGGTATAATGAATTGGAAGGGCAAAATAGAAAAGTAGATTGCCGGGGTAAGAACATCGGAACTGTGCGACCGCGCCGGCGGGGCGGTGCAGGTGCGGCGAAATGCGTCCGGCGCAATCCGGCGCCGATACAATTCAATGCCGACTCTGGATTTTTTTCTCTTTTTATGTAAAATATCCATGTAAAAAAGGTATTATAATGAATGATTTTATTACGTGGGATCCTTCCTTTGACGTAGGGATTGAAATAGTAGATAAACAGCATAGACATTTGGTGCATTTAACCAATATGTTGTATAACGCGTGTTTGGGAGAAAAAGACGGACTGGACGAAGCGTTTCGGGGAGTTATGAAAGAGCTCGTCGACTATGTTATGATTCATTTTAGAGATGAAGAGCGCTTGATGAAGGGCATAAAGTATCCCAGGTTTTCGGAACACAAGCAAAGGCACGAATCGTTCGTCAAAGAGATATTGGCGTCCGTAAACGCCTATACGCAAGGAAAACAGTTTGTTCCGAATAATTTTGTGCGTTTTTTGCGCGATTGGCTTTTTGACCACATACTGATAACCGACAAAGAAATGGCAAAATACTATTTTTCGCTTAAAAAATAAAAAAAAGGGCTGTGATCGAGCACGCTGCCAGAAAGCTCTGCCTGATGTGAACGCCTGTAAGCCTTTTATGTTTACTCGCTTATCTTTTTATTCCGGAGAGACATCATGTATAGATTTTATTTGCAGCTTGCCGCCGTTGCCTTACCGATCTTTTTCTTTGCGGCGAGTCCCTGCGTACCCTCCGATGCCGCCAAAACTCCCGTAAACACGATTTCCGATTATCGCAAGGCTATGCGTTCCTTTGTAATAAACATTGCCGGTTACGCGAGGGGATTTGATAAAGGCTTTATTGTGATCCCTCAAAACGCCCAGGAAGTTGCATGGAACGCAGACGACGAAACCGACGAATACGGAATTCCGCTTACGAGCCCTGACGCTGCGTATTTTTCTGCAATAAACGGAACCGGAAGGGAAGACACCTTCTTCGGATATCCTAAAGCGGGATCGGTCACAAAACCTGAAATACGCACGTATTTTACCCGATTATGCGACGCTTATCTTAAAAGCGGACTTTGCGTTCTTTCCATCGATTACACAAAGTCAAAAGCGAATATAAAAAAATCTTATTCGGAAAATTCCTCAAAATCATACGTAGGATTTGCGGCTCCCAACCGCATTCTCGACATCATACCCGAAAATAGCGGTTACGACCCGCATTATTATCCCTATTTGAAAAATTCCGCCGACATAAAAAATCTCTCCGACGCAAAAAATTTTTTGTACGTGATCGGCATGAAAAGTAACAATCCCGACGGTTCGGATCTTGTTGCGGCGCTTGCAAAAACGGATTACGACCTGATCATTATGGACGTTTTTGTAAACGGTACGGAAATACCGTTCAAAAAAGATCAGATTGAATCGCTGAAAAAAAAGGCTTGCGGCGGCACGAGGCTTGTTATAGCTTACATGAGCATAGGCGAAGCGGAAGATTACAGGTGGTACTGGAACCCTTCATGGACTAAAAAAAGCAAGATCATGCCTTCCGCGCCTGAATGGCTTTGCGGTGAAAATCCCGACTGGAGCGGAAATTACAAGGTAAGATATTGGGATGAAGAATGGCAAAAAATAATCTTCAGAACCGATAATTCTTACACAAAAAAGATAATCGACGCCGGATTTGACGGCGTTTATTTGGATATCATCGACGCCTATGAATATTTTGAGGGAAAGGCGGATTAAGGCGTACGTATAAAATCCTGGAATTTTATACGTATAAATTTCGGGCGGAATCGGACTCTCGCGGCGAATTGTGCGCCGCAAGCCGGGTTTATGCGGAAATCTTTACATCGCTTTGGGGCGGTAAAGGATCGTCATGCCGCGGCCGTTCGCGCCTGCCACCTTTGTTATTTCAAAGTCGTCTTTAAGATATTCGATCAGATCCGAAAGTTTTCTAAAGCCGAAGTCGCGTGTGTCAAATCCCGGATCCATGCGCTTAAAAAGGGAACCTGCGGCGGATACGTTCGCCCAGCCGTTATCGTCGGCATATTTTTCATACGCGTTGGTTAAAAGCCGGTAGATTTGCCGGAATTGACGGTCGGACATTCTGTTGGCTCTGTTTTTGGAGTCCTGCTTGGCGGTTTCCGCTTGAGGGGCTCTTTTCTGGAGGTTTTCTTCTTGGCGGCTTACAGGCGTTTCCGTCGCCGTTTCAGGTTCTTCGGTAAGGTTTTCTATGTATATAAAATCGTCGCAGGCCTTTATAAAAGATACGGGAGTCTTTTTTTGACCTACGCCGAATACGAATTCCTGCGATTCCCGCAGCCTTGAAGCGAGCTTTGTAAAATCGCTGTCCGAGGATACCAGAACGAATGCGTCGTATTTTTCGGTATAGAGCAAGTCCATCGCGTCTATTATCATCGCCGAGTCGGAAGAATTTTTTCCCTTTGTATAAGAAAATTGCTGTACCGGCAGGATCGCGTTTTCATTTAAAACGTCTTTCCAGTGTTTTAAATGCGTAGAAGAAAAATCTCCGTATGCGCGCTTTGTTATTATGTGCCCGTGTACGGCTATTTCCTGCAGAATGGCGGCGAGTTTGTTGTAAGGAGTGTTGTCCGCGTCAATAAGCACGGCAATTTTTTTTTGCCCTTCGATGTCTATCATATTTTATCATTATATCATCTTATGAGAGGAATTTCCATCGGCTTTTTGAAAGCTGAAATTTCAGCCTTGTAAGTCGCACGTCCGTGTGTGACCGCGGCAAGGAGCGGCAAGGATTGAAGGGGCGCGTTAGCGTTGGCGGCTTGCCGCCAATGGAGCGTTAGCGGAACCCCGAAAAGCCTGGTTTTTGCGATTTTATCGCAAAAAGCCGCCCTAAAATTATAGGACTTGAAGTTTTAATCGGAAATTTCGCCCGGCTTTTGCTTCATCCTCATATACTTCCAGCGGCGGTCTGCATTAAAATTGTATGGAAAAAAATCTTTAAAAAATTATTGCCTATTATCTTTAATTTTTATATCTTTAATGGTATCGATTATAGATGTCCGAAAAATCGGGATGTTCATATTAAATTAGGAGTTTTGAAATGGCAAAACAGTTATTGTTTAACGAAGATGCTCGTAAAAAGCTGCTTTCAGGTGCGGAACAGATCGCAGAGGCGGTAAAGGTTACCCTCGGCCCATGCGGACGTATGGTAATGCTGGACAAAAAATACGGCGCGCCGACTATCACAAAAGACGGCGTTACGGTTGCTAAAGACGTAGAGCTTAAAGATCCGTATGAAAATATGGGAGCTCAATTTGTAAAAGAAGTAGCCTCAAAGACAAACGACGATGCCGGCGACGGTACTACTACGGCGACGGTTCTTTCATACGCCTTGGTTCGCGAAGGTTTAAAAGCGGTTGCCGCAGGAATGCAGCCCATAGGCGTAAAGCGCGGTATGGACAAGGCTGTCAAACTTGCCGTTGAAGAAATCCGCAAGAATTCAAAGCCTGTCAAGAGCGAAGCCGACGTAACGAATATTGCTACAATTTCGGCAAACAATGATCCTGAGATCGGAAAACTGCTCGCCGACGCAATCCAGAAAGTAGGAAAAGACGGCGTTATCACTGTTGAAGAAGCAAAAAACATGGAGATGACCGTAGATACGGTTGAAGGTATGCAGTTTGACCGCGGATACATCTCTTCGTATTTTGTGACCGACCGCGAATCTATGGAAGCGGCTTATGAAGACGCCTATGTTTTGATTTATGACAAGAAGATTTCAACGATGAAAGACTTGTTGCCGCTTCTTGAAAAAATTGCGAATGCCGGCCGCGCTCTGGTCATTATTGCCGAAGATGTGGACGGAGAAGCTCTTACAACCTTGGTTTTGAACACTATCCGCGGAACGATCAAATGCTGTGCGGTAAAAGCTCCGGGCTTCGGCGATCGCAGAAAGGATATGCTGCAGGATATCGCTATTTTGACTGGCGGACAGGTTATTTCCGACGAAGTCGGCCTTAAACTTGAAACAGCGGATATTTCCATGCTCGGTCAGGCAAAATCCGTAAAGATCGACAAAGATAATACCACGATCGTAGGCGGTGCAGGCGAAAAGAAAAAGATTTCCGACCGTGTTGAAGAGATAAAACATGCCATTGAGAAGACGACTTCCAGCTATGATAAAGAGCAGCTGCAAAAGCGTCTTGCAAAACTTTCAGGCGGCGTTGCCGTTATCAATGTCGGTGCGGACACTGAAACTGAAATGAAAGAAAAGAAGTTCCGCGTAGAAGACACCATTGCGGCTACACGGGCTGCTCTGGAAGAAGGCGTCGTTGCAGGCGGCGGTATTGCGCTTATCGAAGCTTCCAAAGCTTTAAACAAAATCCCCGAAGAACTTACCGAAGACGAAAAGGTCGGTTTTAAGATCGTAAAACGCGCTCTTGAAGAACCTATCCGCCAGATAGCTGACAACGCCGGCTGGGACGGAGCTGTTATTGCAGATCGTGCAAAATCCGAAAAGAAGGGAGTAGGGTTCAACGCCTATACCGGAGAATGGGTCAACATGATGGACGCAGGTATAATCGACCCCGCCAAAGTTGCCTGTTCGGCTTTGAAAAACGCTTCTTCCATTGCGGGTACCATGCTTACGACGGAATGCGCCGTAACGGATATTCCCGAACCTCCGGCGCCGGCTCCGGCTGCACCCGCAGGTGGAATGGGCGGAATGTACTAAACTTCCGCTAAAATTGCATAGTGCAATTCGTGCATTCTTTGCGCGTTTTGTGCAAAGATAATAAGCAATGAAGATAGAACCCCGGCAATTTGCCGGGGTTTTTTTACGGTTCGAGATTTTGTGCGCCTTTTTATCGCTGTTACCGCTTCAAATTTACCGTTCCAGAACGCTGTAAAATTTTTCCAAGGTAAGCTCGGTAAAATCGTTTATTACCAAGTCGGCGTAAGGTGAGATTTCGTCCTTTGGATTTGTAGTTGCAAGTCCTATAACGTTCATTCCTGCGGCGCGTCCGGATTTAAGTCCGTTAAAAGAATCTTCAAATACGACGCAGTTTTTTTCAACCGTGCCGAATACCTTAGCTCCCAGCAAATACGGATCCGGAGCCGGTTTGCTTTTTGTAAACTGCTCGGCGGTAAGAATTTTGTCAAAAAGAGATTTTATTTCAGGCTGAGCTTTGTAGACGGCCTGCATCTTTATTAAATTCGAACTTGTGACTACTGCCGTTTTTATGCCTCGGGATCTTAATTCCCCGATAAAATTTTGTGCGCCCGGAATAAATTCCATTTTCATATTCCTTTCAAATTCTTCAAGTTCGGCGCTTATTTTTTTTCGATCGTTTTCTCGGTTCGGAAAAAAGGTTTCATAAATGTGCTTTAACGAAGTTCCCTTTATTTGATTTACTATGCCTTCATTATTCAGATAGGTTTTGCCTATGTTTTTCCAGAAAAGCGAATACTGAGATTCAGTGTCGAGTATTACGCCGTCAAGATCAAAAAGAGCTGCGATAGGTTTTGTTTTGTCCATAGATGAAAATATATCAGATTTATCGATTTATTGCAGCGGCGCAGAAGATACGTATGCAAAAGGCACATGCACAAAAGACGCGGCTATTTTCTTGCTACGATCACCATAGTTCTAGCTTTTTGATCGTAAGGGGAAAAATCAAAATCGCCGTAAATTTCCGCGCTTTTAAAACCCGCCGCCGCCATCATGCGCTTTAATTCCACTGCGGAATAAAGGCGCTGCACAAATTCGTGTTCGATTCTTGCGCCCGTACGGTTGTCGATCAGGATCCACTTTGAGAGAAGTCCTTCCCATGCGCCTTTTACGGAAAATTGGGTCAAAACGGTCTTTCCGGCTCTTTCAAACCATTCGCCTTCGGTAAAATAAAGAATGGCGGTTTCCCGGCTCGTGCATTCCAAGATAAACCAGCCGTCGTCTTTTACCGTATCGCAGATATGCTCCAGAATCTTCATATCGTCTTCGACAGATTCGCAATAGCCGAACGAAGTGTACAGACTGACCGCCGCATCGAATTTTTTTTCAGATGTATATGTGCGGAGGTCGGCTTTTACGAGTTCTATATTCACGTTTTCCGCCGCGGCGGTTTCAGCAGCCGCATCCAGTTCCGACTGTATGAGATCCACGCCTGTCACTGAAATCCCCTTAAGCGCCAGTTCTATCGCTATGCGTCCGGGGCCGCAGCCCGCATCCAAAACGCTGCTTCCTCTGCCTAAGCCCGCAATCTTGCATACGCTGTCGGCGACGGTCGGCGCTTCTGCCCATCTTTGCGCGTCGAACATTATGGGAGCGAAGTTGTTCCAAAAATCTTCGTTTTCAAACCATTCTTTTTTTCTTCCGTTCGGAGATAAAACCTGTATGTCCGCGTTCATTTTCAATCCTTAAAGTAATCTATAAAATAAAGTATAGCACAGATCCGTATTTTGTTTAGATTACATGTTTAAATATTCTGGAAAAAGTTTTTCGGTATATTGTGTTCTAGAATTCTTTATTGCTATGTTTTTTGTTTTTTTTACTGGAAAATAAAACTTGACAAGTTGGAGATTAGGAAAACGGGCTTCGCATATGAATGTGAAGAATCCAATGAGGGAATCAGATGTATTGCAAAGCCTGTGTTAAAAAACGGCCGCGTAAACGCAGCGGACAGCGTCGGTATTCCGTTGTTATGTATAATTGATTTTTGTCACATAAAAAAGGGGGTAATTGTGAAAATTACGAAATTGAACCTTTATATCGTGCCTCCGAGATGGCTGTTCTTGGAAGTTGAAACGGATGAAGGCATCTGCGGATGGGGAGAGCCTGTAATTGAAGGACGCGCCGATGTTGTAAAAGCTGCTGTTGAAGATTTCAGCCGTTATCTTATTGGAAAAGATCCCTCTAAAATTGAAGATTTATGGCAGACAATGTATCGTACGGGTTTTTACCGCGGCGGCCCCGAAGTAATGAGCGCCATTGCAGGTATTGACCAGGCTTTATGGGATATAAAAGGAAAAAATCTCGGAGTTCCGGTTTATGAACTTCTCGGCGGCTTATGCCGCGACAAATTGCGTGTGTACAGCTGGGTCGGCGGAGATCGTCCCGATGATTTGGAAAAAGGCGTAAGGGCGTTGTGGGACAGCGGTTGTACTGCCGTGAAGATGAACGCAACTGAAGAAATGCATTACATTGACAGCTTTGAAAAAGTGGAGGCTGTCTGTAAGCGGGTTGAAGCCATTCGCAATACTATGGGAAATAAAATGGATATAGCTGTTGATTTTCACGGCCGTATTCATAAATCCATGGCTAAAGTTTTGGCGCATGAACTTGAACCGTATCATCTTATGTTCATTGAAGAACCCGTCCTTCCGCAGAATAATGAAGCTCTTCGCGAAATTGCAAATCATACTTCTACGCCTATTGCGACGGGTGAACGTATGTTCAGCCGTTGGGACTTCAAGAATTTATTTGAAGACGGTTATGCGGATATAATCCAACCCGATCTTTCTCATGCGGGCGGAATCAGTGAAGTTAAAAAAATCGCCTCAATGGCTGAAGCTTATGATATGTCCGTGGCGCCGCACTGTCCCCTTGGGCCTATCGCTCTTGCAGCTTGTGTTCAGCTCGATGCGTGTACTCCGAATGTATGCATTCAGGAACAAAGCCTAGGCATACATTATAACAAAGGAGCCGATTTGCTTGATTACCTTAAAGATCCTGAAGTATTCAAGTTTAAAGACGGCTATATTTCGATACCTGCGGCGCCGGGGCTCGGTATTGAAGTAAATAAAGAAAAAGTATTGGAAGCCGCTGAAATCGGTCATCGCTGGAAAAATCCGATATGGCGCAACTATGACGGAACCATCGCGGAATGGTGACGGAAATGGAGGTATGATAAAAAGCGCTGTCTGAAATATCGCCGTCGGCTAAAGTCCGGAGACGAAAAACGCCGAAGCGCTTTTCTTTTAATGTAATTACAAAGAGAATTGTTGACAACAGGCGGATTTCGGTTTAGCCTTTATATAGATAAAGCGTTTTATCCTAAAAGATTCGTCGGCTAATTATCGCCGCGAATGCAGACAAAATATGCATAAGCGATATTTGGGCTTTGCCGACATTCGCCGTAAACTGAAATTCATGGAAGCACGTCGGTTTATAACTGCGCTTATTTAGCGGCGTTTTTAAACTGCGGTTTAAAATTCTTTTAATTTTATCAGGAGCCATATGATTCCCGCGCAAAGACAACAGCAAATAATTTCTCTCGTAAAAGATTCCGGGCATGTACAGGTAAGTGAGCTTGCAAAGACATTCGGAGTAAGCGAGCTTACTATAAGGCGCGACTTGAAAATTTTAAGCGATAGCGGACTTTTAACACGCAGCTTCGGTGGAGCCGTTCTTTCCCAAAATTTTTTGCAGGAAATCGATTATTCGGAAAAGATTAACGAATTCATGGAAGAAAAACGTGCGATCGGTAAAAAGGCCGCAAGTTTTGTCAAAGACGGCGATATCATATGCGTAAACGGCGGAAGCACCACCGTATGCGTAGTTGAAAGTCTTTTAAAGACCAACAAACAGATCACGATTATTACCAACAATGTTGATATAATCCGGTTTTTGGGTAAGGAAGAAAAGGCGAACATTATTTTTACCGGTGGAATTTTTAGGGCAAAGTCAAGGAGCATGAACGGCTTTATGTCTTCGCTTTCGCTTCAGAATATTTGGGCAAATAAAAGTTTTATAGGATTGGACGGATTTTCGATCAAACACGGACTTACCGTTACTGTTTACGAAGAAGCTCTCATAACCAAGACTATGATAGAAAGAACTACCGGCAAGGTTTTCGCCGTAACTGCAGGAAATAAGATAAATGTCGTATGCAATTTTAAGGCCGTCGGCGCCGATCGCATAGACGCTGTGATCACGGACGGAACCGGCGGCCAGCTGCTTGAAAACGAACCTGAGGCTCCTGAAATAATAATCGCGGAATAAAAACCTAATCTTCGTGTGAATACTCTTTTTCGCCTTCTGCAGCGAGCAAGGCTTTTGAAGCGAGATCCGATGCGTACTGTGAAATTTCCGCTTTTTGAACGGTCGCGGCCGCCGTTTGTAAAATTCTTTTTGTTTTTTCTTTTTTTTGAGTACGGATTGCAACGAGTTCCCGGGCAGACTTTATTATCTCTTGGGCCTGATCGTCGCTTACGCCGAGAATTTTTGTAATTTGTGCGGAGCCGGCCGTGTAAAAGTTTTCAATGGTAGTAAATTCCTTTAAAAGGATGCCGGCTCTCTTTTTTCCTACATGCGGAAGTTCGCTGAAAATGCTTACCGTGTTTTCTTTTGTGCGGAGCCTTTGGTTCCTGCTCGTTGCAAACCTGTGCGTTTCGTCGCGTATGCGCTGCAAAAGCCGCAACGCGTCGCTGTGCTTTGGCAAAGACATCGGTGTGCTTTCTCCCGGGCGGTAAATTTCTTCGTCGCGTTTTGCAAGGCCTGCAATGGGAATGTCAAGGTTAAGAGCGGCAAGAACTCCTTTTACGGCGTTCACCTGCCCGATTCCTCCGTCTATCAATATGAGATCGGGCAGATCTGACTGTTCGTTTACAAGACGCGTATAACGCCTTGTGGCGGCTTCCCGCATTGAAGCAAAATCGTCTATAACGCCGTCGGTTGTCTTAAGTCTGAAATACCTGTAATTTTTTTTGTCTGGGTTTCCGTTATAAAAACTTATAAGGCTTGCCACAGGAAATTTTCCGCCTATGTGAGCAATATCAAAACCTTCTATGCGAACGGGCAGGTGTTCCAGACCTAAGACGGCTTTTAGTTCTTCAAGGGCGGGAATATCGCCTCGTTCGCGCAGTCTTCTTATCGTGTCTTCATGGGCGTTTTCAAAGGCCATATTCATGGCGGCCTTGTGCCTGCTTGCGTTTTCCATATTGTCTTCAATAGGAATTATGTTCACGTCGGCGTCTAGAGTTTCTTTTATGCGGCGTGAAATAAATTGCAGCGCGTTGCTTGTCGGCACGAAAATATTAGGAGGAAGGTCGCTTTTTTGTATGTAATACGCATTTATAAATTCAGGGATAAGCTCTTCGTCTTCGTTCAAGCTTACAGTTCTGTAATTGTCGCGGCCTAAGAGCTTTCCGCCGCGTATTTTAAGAACGGTAAAACACACGAGCTCTCCTTCTCTGTAAAAAGCTACGTAATCGCGGTCTTCCGTTCCAAAGTCTTCGACTATGTTTTGATTTTGCATTACGGCAAAGGCTTTAAGTCCGTCGCGAAGTCTAGCGGCTTTTTCAAATTGAAGATTTTTTGCGGCCTTTTTCATTTCCTCCGTGAGTTTATCGCGATGTTCTTTATCATTTCTTTCAAGAAGGCCTGAAATTTCGCCGAAAAATTCATTATAGGACTCTTTTGAAATTTTTGAGCAGCACGGCGCCTTGCATTGTCCTATGTGGTAATACATGCAGGGGTTTTGGCGCTTTTTAAAGACCTTGCAGTGCCTTATGGGATAAAGCTTGTAAAGTGTGTCTATAAAGGTGTCAAGAGCGCCCACATCGGGGAACGGACCGAAATATGTTGAACCGTCATGCTGTATATACCGTGTTTTAAACAGACGCGGGAATTCTTCGTTGGTAATCCTAAGAACGGGGTAGGATTTTCCGTCTTTTAGATCTATATTATACCGCGGTTTATGCGTTTTTATGAGATTGTTTTCAAGAAGAAAAGCTTCATATTCGTTTGCTGTTGTAATATACTCAATAGTTTGAGAGCGGGAAATGAGTAAACGCGTTTTAATATCCTTGCGTCCTGAAAAATATGACGAAAGTCGGTTTTTGAGGTTTTTTGCCTTGCCGACATAAATGACGGTTCCCTCAGGGTTCCGCCAAAGATAAACTCCGCTGGAGGAAGGGGCTTGCAATGCGGTTTGATGTAATTGTTGATATACCGTATTTGCGCTCATAATATTCACTATGAAAAAAATACTGATTTTGGTAAGCGTTTGTCCAGTGTTTTTGGTATATAATCTTTTTGCAGTTCCAAAAACGTTGACTCTAGGCGGAAAGGAAGGCTGGGGCAGCATTCAAAAGGCGGACGGCGTTGTTGAAGGCAAAGGAAGATTCGGTTATTCAAGCATAGAACTTTCGCGCAATTCGCCTCCCGTTTCGGATTTTACGGATCTGTTTCTTGACTTTGAAAATGCTGCTATGACCGATTCCGTCGGAAATTATGAAATCTCTGCAAACGATCTTGTTCTTACGGATAACCGTATCATGGGTAAACGCGCAGCGTTAAGCCGCGGTACGGGAAAAGGAATTTTATTGTCGGGTAAAAGCGGAACAATGTTCGGCGGGGCGGGAAGAATAGGCTCTTTTTCCATAGAGTTTTGGATCGCTCCGTCTATCGCCGAAAACGGCGAGAGGCTTTTTTCGTGGCGATCTTCCAGAACCGTAGCAGGTTATCCGATATACCAGACTATTACGGCGACGTTTTTTAACAATCGGCTTGAGTGGAAATTTTCGAATGTGTTTGAAGGATATTCGAAAAACGACGGCGAAGCTGTGGTTTCCGGAAAAAAAATAATAATTCCGGACGTTTGGTCTTACCATAAAATCAGTTACGACGAAGAATTCGGATTGCTTGAATACAGGGTTGACGGCATAACGGAAGATTTAAAGTATATTACTTCCACGGGGCGCGAAGGAGGCGATACTTACCGCATGATCCTGGGAGTGCCTGCCGATATATCGCTGTGCCCGCAGTATACGGGGCGTATGGATGATTTTCGCATAGTAAAAGCGCTGCCGGGGGAAATCTCCGACGATGCAAAAGAAGATTTTGTTACCGTACGCGATATGTATAAGATTGACGGCGGCCGTTTTGAAACGGAACCGATGCACGTGCAACAGGGGTCGGTTCTTACCTCGGTGGAAGCGATTGCGGACGTTCCTCCTCAGACGGAAGTTCAGCTTTATGTGCGCGGCGGCGAAAACAAATTCGGCTGGACGGATTCTTATCCTCAGTGGGAACATGTTGAAAGCGGTAAACCCGTTTCGGGAATAAAGGGAGGATTTTTTCAGCTTGCGGTACAGCTGTATCCTGACGGCGGCGGACGTACGACTCCGTCGGTTACACAGGTGATTTTAAACTACGATGAAATCTCGCCTCCGCTGCCGCCGCTTTTCGTTCAGGCTGAAGCTGGCGACGGTTCGGTTACCTTAAGTTGGGACCATTCCGCTGATGACAGTGCGGGCGGATATTATGTATATTATGGGGAACGCCCCGGTGAGTATTTGGGACGGTATGCGCTTGAAGGCGCTTCTCCTATAAATACGGGAAAGGCCACAAGCCTTACACTTACGGGGCTTAAAAACGGTGTGATCTATTATTTTGCCGTATCGTCGTGGTCGGCTTATGATGACAGAATAAACGGGATGCTTTCAAAGGAAGTTTTTGCCCGTCCGAAAAAACAATGAACGTGCAGGAGCGCATATGTCAAATACTGAAGTTATCCTTAAAAGAGCCGATAACGCGACAAGAGCAAGAGATTTCTCTCTTGCAATAAGGCTGTATGAGTCTCTGCTTTCAAAAAGGCCCGACAGCAATACTATCATGTTTAAACTCGGCTCTACGTATGTCAAAAGCGGAGACGATGAAAAGGCGCTGCCTTATTATCAAAAGATCATAGCAATCGATCCCAATAATTTTAACGCTTTGGTAGATCTCGGCGGTATTTACCGGCGCATGAAAAGGTTTGAAGATTCGCTTTCGGTTTTGCAAAAAGCCGAAAAAATCAACAAGTCGGATCCGCAGATAAACTACAACTTCGGTTTTACATATAAATTTATGGGCGAGTATGAAAAGGCTTTAAGCTATTTTCGTGCTGCAATAGAAGAAAATCCCAACGATGTTCTTGCCTATAACCATATGGGCGTGATATACGCGCTTCGTAACGATCACGTCGCTGCAGTCAGTATATACCGTCGCGGTCTTAAGATCGATCCGAATCATCCTGTTTTGAATTTAAATTTGGCGGAAAGCTTTGAAGCTTTAAAACAAAACGATAACGCCGCTGCGGCATACAAGGCGGCGTTGCGGGCGCGGCCTGGCTGGCAGGAAGCCATTGAAAAATATGCGAAACTTCTTTTGCGCACAAAACACAGAAAGACTACGGAACGCATGTTAAGCCAAACTCTTGATTTTGATTCGAAGAATGTGAATTTGCACATACTTATGGGACGTTGTCTTTCTTCCCAAAGCGATTACCGTGCGGCCTTGGATTCATATAACAAAGCTCTTGAAATTGACGCCGGATCAAAAAAAGCCGTTTTGGGAGCAGCCTTGATGAATGAAAAACTCGGCGTTAAGGCGCGTTCGGTTGAGCTTATGCAACAGCTTGAATCCGCAGAACCGGACGATATCGACATTAAAGAAAAGTACGCTCACGTGCTTTTGAGTGCGGAACATTTTGAAGCCGCATTAAAAAGAATAAATACAGTTCTGAAAGCATATCCCCAGAGATTGCAGGCGCTTAATTTGCTCGGCCAGTATTATCTTTGCGTAGGAAACGACGGCAAAGCGGAAGAGACATACAGTGAAATTGAATCCTTAAATCCTTCGTATGTCGATTATTTAAGGGACGCTTCTCTTCGCTGCCAACAGATCGGCAATATAACAAAGGCCAGACGTTATATAGACAGATACCTCAAAATAAAGCCCACGGAACCGGCGGGACTTTTGATTGCCGCAGCCATTTCAGAAATTTCCGATCCGGCGTCGACGGCGTTGGCCTGTTATCATAAGGTTTTAAAATATGACAGATACAATGCCATAGCTCTTGAGGCTGTAAAACGGCTCGGCGAAAAAGTGACTGAAGAAAATCTTCGAAAAGCGGAAGAAGAAAAAGAAATGGAGGAAATTGATTTTGAAGATGATATTCCTGCCGTCTCAATGGATATAGACGAGTCGCTTTTTGAAAATTCTTATAAAGACAAAAACGGCGGCGGTTTCGGATCCGAGGAATTTGATTTTGACGCATGGGGCGCCGAACATCCTGTTATTGCAAAAGACGAAGACCTTGAGTTTGCGGATGATGAAGACATTGAAGACGACGAAAAACCCATAGGTCTTAAAGATTTGGTTGACGACGGCGGTCCCGTTGAGCCTGACAGAAAACCGCAAAGAAGAAGAGGCCCGTTTGACGAACCCTCCGGCGGAAAAAGCGGATTTGAAATGGAAGATATCGAAGACGACGATATATTGGGACTGGGAAAACCGTCAAGCCCCCAGACGCTTCCCGAAACGGCCTCCGACAGGCCTCTTTCTCACGGCGCTTCAGAAAACCCTGCAAACGCTGACGAGCCGGAAGAAGATTTTGGCGGATTTACGGATGACGATTATGAAAAAGACGAAGCCGGCGGTAAAAAGACCGATTCAGGCAACGATTCAGACGCGGAAGGATCCGAAGATTTTGACCGTCTTGCACAAGAGGCCTCCGAAGAAGCGATAAAGGCCGCTGCCGAAGCAAAAAGATCGGCAGAGGAAGCTCAGGAAGCTGCACAAGCTGCGCAGGAAGCTGCGGACAGTGTAAAAAATGCGCAGGATGAAGATATTCCCGCCGAGTTTCATGAAGCCGATGACGGTTCCGACTATGACGAGACCGTCGACGAGGATGCCGAAACGTTAGATGGGGATCTTTTGCCTGCGGAAGGCAACTTTGACGACGTTCCCGCCTCAGCTGACGAAGAAACTGCGTTCTTGCCGGAAGATGCCGTCTCCGAACCGGACGAGGAAGCTGCGGATGAGGAGATCGGCTCCCTTACCGATGAGGACACCGAAACCTTGGCCGAAGATGCTGAAGAAGAGCCGTGGACGGAAGAATCGGTGCCGGAGGAATTGCCTGAAGAACTTGAAGAACCTTCTTTATCGGAAGAAGATGCCGAACTTCCCGTCGTATCTGAAGAAGCTCTTGGCGACGAGGACGCAGAAACTTTAGCCGAAGACGATGTCGCTTTGTCCGATGAAAAAGATATTGGCGCGGACGACGCGGAAATTGCAGATGCGGCGGCGGATGAAGACACGGAATTCATTCCTCCTGAAGATTTGATCGCTGACGATGAAGAGCCGTCCGATTCGGATATTATTTATGACGACATGGAAAAACCCGCCGGCGGTGATGATTTGGAATATACGGAAGACGATGATCTTTTATCTGTTGACGATAGCGCCGAACTTCCCGCCGTGTCCGATGGAGACGCCGAAAATTCCTTCGAGAATGAAGAAGAAACCGGCTCCCTTACCGATGAGGACGCCGAAACCCTGGCAGACGATGTTTTGACCGACGAAGAACCTGTGCCGGAGGAAGATGCCGAATTGCCTGCTGCATCTGACGAAAATTTCGACGCCGAAGAAGAGCCGTCGACGGAAGAATTGGCGCCGGAGGAATTGTCTGAAGAACTTGAAGAACCGCCTTTACCGGAAGACGGCTTTGACGACGTTCCTGTCGTATCCGAAGATTCCTGCACGGACGAAACGGCGGAAAATAAGGCGGAACTTCTTAAACTTTTTCAACGGCTTCAAACGCTCAGTTCCAGCCTTCCGCCTGAAAAAAAATCCGTCTTTCTGGAAAGCACGGATAGGGTCCGCATGGACTATGTGGTTTCAAAACTTGAGGGCAGGCAGGGGCTTCTTGCAGCCGCACAGGAAATACGCGGAGCCGATCCCGCGCTGGAACAATCAGCCGAAGAATCGCAGGATTCGGAGCTTTCGGGAGACGGTTTAACTTCAGCCGTATTGGATATTATGACAAAAATGTCCGGCGAACTTACCGATAAAACGCTTGCTGCGGCTTTGAGCGCGATTTTAAAAGAGGCGAAGGAAGGTTTAAATTGAACGTCTGAAATAGTTATAACCCGATGTACCTCCATGTACATCGGGTTATGACGAATTTTGGCAAAGCCAAAATATCGCTTTTACATATTTTGTCGCCATCCATGGCGTTACTTAAACTTCGAGTTTTCTTCGAAAACTCGTTTATCGAACTGTGCGCAAGATACGCACGAATGCGGCATTTTCGAAAATCGATATTTTCTGCAAACAGTTTTTGTATGCGCGAGGTCTCGTTTTTACATTCGTATAATTCTTGAATGGGTCAGAACCGTGTTTCCTGTTTCGGTGATCAATATGTCGTTTTCCAGTCGGACGCCGCCCGTTATGGGGTTGTATAATCCCGGCTCAAGCGTTACTACCATCCCAGGAATAAACTTTTTTTCTGCGGAAGCGCGTTTGCTCACAAAGGGTTCTTCATGAATTTCAAGACCGATCCCGTGTCCCAAAGAATGAGGCATCGCCCGTTTGGCTTTTGAAAATATTTCTTCCGCCTTTGCGGACGCGGTGATAACCGGAACGTCTTTTTTATAAAGTTTTAAACACTCGTCGTAAGCTTTTTGCACCAACTTTATCTGCCGTTCCGCCGCGGCCGAAAGTTTTCCTTTTGCTACGGTCAACGTAACATCGCTCGTATAACCGTCGTAAACCACACCGAAGTCTAAGATGGAAAGTCCGTTTGTAGGCCATTGCCCGTCCGTATAATTGGGAAAGCAGTGAATGGCAAAACTGCGGGTGCCGCCTGCCGCAAGCGTGTCGAACCCCGTTTTTTCACATCCGTTTTTGCGGCATTCCGCTTCGATAAAAAGCGCCGCGTCCGTTTCCGTTTTTATATCGCCGGATCTTATTTTTTCTTCGATAAGATCAATAATCTTATCTGTAACGCGAGCGGCATTTTTTATGCACTCGACTTCGTAATCATCCTTTATCGCACGCATGGAACGTGCTTGCTGGTGCAGGCTGTTTTCCCTGCATCGAACATCCCAGCCTGAAAGAGCGTCTATGTATTGCAAAAAAAGCGGATACGGCGTACAGTCCGGAAGTTCCGCTACGAGTTTTCCTTGAATGTTCATGGAATTTAAAACGGCTTTTACAGCCCTTGTACTCTGCCTTTCATACTGAGAATAGGCGATAATGTTATCGACGTGAGCGTGACATTTGGCGGTATTTTCATCCCACGGAATTAAAAAATTTTTTTCGTCGTCAAAGAATATGAATAAGGCGTCTGCCGGGTGCCCGGTAAAATATCTTACGCACGCGTCGCGTCTGGATTCCGTATCTTCAAAAATTGCAGCCGTTATCCCGTATTTTTTCATCTGTGCGGCAAGTTTTGCCCTTCTCTGAGCGTATATTTTTTGTAACCGGTCGTCCTGTATTGCGGTCATTTTTTTCTCCCGATCTTGTGAATGATTATTCGCGCTATATTGTCTTTACTGATTACAAGCAAAATTATTCCCGTCGTGCTGAAAACCGCCGCCGTTATAGCAAGCGGCAGCCCGTAGGCTATGAGTTTTGCACGGCCTGAAAAGTGAACTCTTAGAAATTCCAGCGTAAAAAACGCGGGAATCGCCGCTGTTGCAGAAAAAAAAGTCAATTTTGCAAGATATAAAAGCGATGACTTTACGATCTTTGCCACACAGATTGTTTTTATTCCGTTTAAAAACACAAATAAAAAAACGGTGTTGGCAAAACTTGCTATCGTCAAGGAGAGCGCGATGCCTCCGCCTTTCATCTTGCCGACAAGCAAAAACGCCAGAAAGATATTTACGGCAAAACCGAGTATTCCCGCCATGGTCGGTTTTTTCGTACACCCTTGGGCGTAAAACGCCGGCGCAATTACGCGGTTCAAGGCGATAAAACACAGTCCTAAAATGTGAAAATTAAAGGCTCTGAGGGTGAGCATAACCGACATTTGATTAAAGCGATTATTTTTGTAGATGAGTGAAATTATCTCCCGTCCCGAAACAAGAGAATAAAAAGTTACAGGAATCGTTATGAGCATTATGATTTTTACGGCATTGAGCAGCATATTGTTAAAGTTTTCCCAGTCTTCTTTTTTCGCCAGCCCCGATAAATCCGGAAGAATCACGGTGCCTATGGAAACGGCGAAAATTCCCAAAATAAGTTCCTGAAGGCGAAGAGAATACTGCAGGCTCGAAACTATTCCCGTTCCCGCCTTGCCTGCCAAAGCTGTAGAAACTACGTCGTTTAACTGGTATGCGGCCATTCCCACGATAGTAGGCCCTATGAGCGTCATAACTTTTTTTGTTCCCGGATTTGAAAACGATCGTTTTAGAGACGCCAACTTAAGCTTCCAATTTGTCTTTAAAACAAACGGCAGCTGAAAAAGCGCCTGTATTATTCCGCCTGCGACCACTCCTGTGGCCATAGCTCGTGCGGGGTTTGCCGTATGCGGCGATAATATGTAAGTTGAAGAGATGACGACAATGTTGAACAGAATCGGGGTTGCGCCCGAAGGTGAGAAAATGTTTACGCCGTTAAGTATTCCCTGAAAAAACGCCGCCGTAGAAATCACGAAAAGGTAGGGGAACATTATTCTTGTCAGGATAATTGTTTCCTGCAATGTCTGCGTGTCGGTTTTATTAAAAAAAAGTTTAACTATAAACGGAGTAAAGATCATGCCGAGCGTAACGAATATTGCCGTAATAAAAGAAGCGACTGTAAAAGTTGACGCTATAAATTCTTTAGTTTTTGCAGGATCGTTTTCTTCTACGTATCCTCGGAAAGTCGGAATAAACGCGACGGATATGCTGTTTTCCGCAAAAAGGCGTCTGAACAAGTTTGGTATCAAAAAGGCTATGGAAAAGGCGTCCGCCAGATGACCCGTTCCGAGAAAGGAAGCCTTTGTCATTTCCCGAATAAGCCCCAAAAGCCTTGACAACAAGATTAATACGGAAAGTTTTATACCCGCAGAAGTTAAAGACGACTTTTTGCGCGGTTCAGCGATGCCGGACATATTTATTACAGCATATAGATGTTGGTTAAATTTTTCAATAATAATTCGACCGATAATTTCTTAAGGCGATTTTTCGATTTTCGGACTTTCAAGTTTTATCTATAAGGGGCGCCACGCCAAGCGGAAGCCAAGATATATACTCTTTCCACTAGGGTCGCCGTGGTTCCGTATGCCTACAGTGCAGGTCCTTGCACTGTCACGCCAACTGCCGCCGCGTACAACACGGCGTTTGTCCTCCGGCGCAGGCGACGCGGGACCTTGAGGATCGGTAACAATACCTTCACTCTTATAAGCGTTATCGTTTAATTCAGGATCTAGATTATACCAATCAAAACACCATTCCAAGACATTTCCCGACATATCATATAAACCAAGTGTATTCGCCCTTTTTTCTCCTACAGGATGGGTTTTATTGTCTGCATTATCATTATAATACCACGCAACCTCTCCTGTTTCATCCGTGTTCCACTTGTCTTTTGCTCCGCTTGCACTGTCAAGTTTGGTAAGCCATACATCGCCGTATTGTACCGCATTTGTTTTATCGCTTCCCTGCCAGCGGGCGGCATATTCCCACTCGGCTTCTGTAGGAAGACGATAGCCTTTTTTATCCATATCGGCATAGGCGGCATCGCAATCAGCTTCTACTGTTGAGTTTTTTAATACCGTAGTATCGGTTTCGCTTTTGCGGTATATGCATTCGGCATCGGATCCTGTCGTCATTTGCGTATACGCATTACACCACACAATACAGTCCCGCCAGTTTATAGTTGTTACGGGCTCATCTTCGCTTCCGGTTCCGGAACTGCCTTTTTTCCCCGCATTTTTAAAGGTATAGCCATTTTCAGGTTTTACCGCCCAATCGTAGACGTCTTTCCAAAGTTTATACGTTACCTCTGTCTTGCCCAGCTTGTAGGGGCTTAATTTTACCTTCCGTCCCGCAATAAATACGCCTTTCCAATAATTTTCAGGTCCGGGTAAGGAGCCGGGATCGGGAGCAATGCCTTCGGTACCGGTTGTCGGAGGAATTATTTTTACAAAGTTGCCTGCATTTTCAAAAGAGCCTGCATCCGGCGGTATGGGCATCCCGCCGCCGCCATCCCTACCGTCTCCGGAACTAGCGCCTGCGTTTCCTCCCGCATTATTTGAACAGCCGGTAAACATAAGTGCGATGAGCAGCACAAAAGCCGCTCCCAAAAAGGCATATGCCTTGGTCTTTGAATTATGTGTTTTCATTGTAATTCCTTCTTAAAAAGATTTGACATACAGCAAAAAAAACGCCACGGACGGAGTGCATACGTGTGCATTCTGCTTGAGGCGTTTTTTTGCCTTGAGAAAATTTGTGTTGTTCCAACGTTGGCAGTATCGTACATAAGTCTCTCGTAATTATAAATTGTGGGACTAACTTAGAGAAACACTGATTAAATACGCTCCTCGCTTTAATCAGCGCTTCCTCAGGATGACTGAAACATCTATATATACCGCTTTTTCCCACGGAAGTCAAGCTTTATGTCAATTTTGTCAATTTTGTCAATTTTTGCCAGTTTATGTCCGACAGTTTTAGGCAAAACTTTGATTTCCGTGGACCGGATAATTTCTTAAGGCGATTTTTCGATTTTCGGACTTTCAAGCTTTATCTGGTTTTCTTTTCCGGTAAGATACAGCCATTCGTCCCTCATTTTACGGACGTTTATGGATCCTTGAAGATAAAACCCCGCGAGCATGCACAAAAACGCCGCATAGCCGAATATTCCCATCGCGTCGCTGACAAGTTTTAATCTTAAAAACATGACCAGCAAAAAGAACAAAAGGAATACCGTCTTTGCAATCTCTTTTACGCCGAAAAGAACGGTTGCTGCGGTAAAGGCAAAAAATGCGGCTGTCCACGGCGACACGGAAGTTGCAGTTTCCTTCCCCGGAGAAATAAATATTTCAAATAGAGTTGCGAACAACGTAAGATTTATCAAAAACTGAATAAACATGAATTTACTTTTTTTTAAACGAAAAATACCGCGCGCGTAAAGGCAGGCCGTAAATGCCAGCGCGACCGTTCCCGTGACTAGCGTAGGATGAAGCGAAAGATGTTTTATCGTGCTGAATAAAAAATGCCGTTCCTTGTAAGGATAGGGCAACCAAAAAAGAACGCATGAAATTACCGAAAAAATCAAGCCGCAGCCGGTTCTTGAAAAATTCTTTTTCATTAAAGTTTTTTTTGCCGCCATAATAAAAGTTTAAGGGATGACGGTTATATGTTTTCCACCTCTTCTTTGGTAAGACCGGTGGCTTTAGCGATAATATCAATTGAAACACCAAGCTGTTTTAAATTGCCTGCGTCCTCTAAGGCTTTTCGGTATGAGCCTTCGGAAAATCCCCGCTCAATTCCTTGTTCAATCCCTTCGGCAAATGCGATTTCCCGCTCTTCGGCTCGCTGTACGGCTATATCGGTTTCATAATCATATTCGGCTAGTAACATATTGAGCACCTCCTTCGTTTTGCGTTTTAGATATTCACGCAAAATATTGTTCTCTATACATTCTTCAACGGCTTTTTCAAAACCGTTTTGACTATCTATTTCTTTCCATTTCCGCACCGTTTCCACAAATATACTGTATTCCTGCATTGTTTTACAGTTTACCAATACCGGGGCGGCTTTGTCGATTTATGTTTATTACTTTAACGGTCAACTCAAGGTTAGTTTCCATTGTCTTTTCTGTAAAAGCATCCGAGAGTTTTAATATTTTATCGCAGGGGAAAGTTTCTTCTCCATTGTAAAAAACATAAAACTCAGGAGTAGGAATGTTTAAGAGTTTACGGCTGTATTTTTCTTTTGATTCAAAAAGGGTTTCATAAAGTCGGCTGATGTATTCAAGGCAACGCAGCGGCATATTGGGATTTATCGTGGATTGGTGCTCAGCAAGGACTATTATTTTATTATCTACAAGATAAGATACATCGTTATAGAATGCCATGTACAAAACTTGATCGAGGCGGATATTTTTTAACTTTTCTATAGCCGTAAGGCTCGTACCGTGCAAAGCATTATACAGCGATAAAAAGTTTTCTTTTGCCTTTTCGTCTTCGGAAAAAAGGTCGACGAACACTGAGTCTTTGTATTTTCTGTTTGAGGTACTCATATCAAGCCCTCTTTGTAGCTGTATATATTCCGGCACGGACGTCGGTAAAGCCGTATGTTATCAAGTTTGCCGGAAGGCAAATTCCGAATTAAAAATTGTGCGAAACGTGCAGTTCCCACATGATCCGGGTTACATTATAGCATAGATCGGCAGGTTTAAAAAGAAATGGTATAAATATTTAGACGCAGGGGATCGCAAAACTCGTATGCACAAAAAATCGCCCCGAGCCAAGATGCTTGGACGGTCGTTTTAACTTTTTATCTGTAAAACTTGTCGCCTGAGTGGGCGGTTTGGGTTTTCTTTGAAGATTTTATCATACTTTGACATATGGTAGAAAATTGTAGAATGAAAGGAGAGGATAAACATTATCTTCTTGAAAAAAAAGCGCTTTGCAGATATATTTATTATGATATACTGTCGGCCGATACGGTAATGTATATCACTCGGATAAACGGTAGTATTCGGGATTATTATTTTGCAGTTTTCTAACTTTAAGGATATATATGGATTTTAAACCGGTGGGAGAAAAAATTTCCTCCTTTTCTCCCGTAACTCAGCCCGTACGGGTTGGCATAGACGTCGGTTCGACGACGGTAAAGATCGTCGCGCTCGGACCTTCCAATAATATTCTCTACAGCGCGTATGAGCGCCACCGTGCGGATATTCGCAACACGATTATTACGGTGGTTTCCAAAGCTTTTGATGTTGTCGCGGCCGAACTTCCGCTTGGCGAAAATCAGACTATAAGCGCAAAGGTTACGGGATCCGGAGGATTTTCCGTGTCGCAGTGGCTTGATATTCCGTTTATTCAGGAAGTTATCGCCGCTACGACGGCCGTTCGTAAACTCATACCGCAGACGGATGTTGTCATAGAACTCGGTGGCGAAGACGCAAAGATAACGTATTTTGACAACGGCGTAGAACAGCGCATGAACGGAACCTGCGCGGGCGGAACCGGCGCGTTTATCGACCAGATGGCCGCGCTGCTTGAAACGGACGCCGCGGGTCTTAATAAATTGGCCAAGGGCGCGTCTACAATTTATCCCATAGCGGCGCGCTGCGGGGTATTTGCCAAAACGGACGTTCAGCCTCTTATCAATGAAGGCGCGCGCCGCGAAGATATCGCCGCTTCCATATACCAAGCGGTTGTGAATCAGACGATTTCGGGCCTTGCATGCGGAAAACCTATCCGCGGAAAAGTGGCTTTTTTAGGCGGTCCGCTTCATTTTATGGATCAGCTTAGGGAACGCTTTATCGCTACGTTAAAGCTCGACGCCGATTCTACGATAGTTCCTGAAAATTCCCAGCTTTTTGTCGCTACCGGCGCCGCTTTTTCAGCGGACATGCTGCCTAAGGCGGTTTCGGGCGAAAAAAACAAGGTTTTTCCCACGATAAAATCTTTCCGCGACGATCTGAAAAAATTAGTCGGCGCGGAACTCAACGAAGTTCAAAGGCTTGAACCTCTGTTTTCGAACGAAGAAGAACTTGAAGAGTTTAAACAGCGGCATTCTAAAGAAAAGGCCGGGCGTTCGGAGCTTGAAAAGGCTCAAGGGCCTGTGTTTTTGGGGCTCGACGCGGGTTCCACGACTACAAAGGCCGTTTTGCTGGATAAAGACGGCCGTCTGCTTTGGGATTTTTACGATGTCAATGCCGGCAATCCCGTAGATTTGGCCGTGCGCGTTTTAAAAGATCTGTATAAAAAACTTCCTGAAAACGTTTATATAGCGCGCGCCGTTTCTACAGGGTACGGAGAAGCTCTTTTTCAGGCGGCGCTTAACGTAGATTCGGGGGAAGTTGAAACGATCGCTCATTACCGGGCGGCGGAATTCTTTGTTCCCGGCGTGGAATTTCTTTTGGACATAGGCGGACAGGATATGAAGTGCCTGCGCATGAAAGACGGCGCGATCGTTTCCATTCAGTTAAACGAAGCGTGTTCCGCCGGCTGCGGAAGCTTTCTTGACAATTTTGCGCACACTATGGGCATGAACGTTGAGCAGTTCAGCCAGCTTGCCTTGCTTGCAAAACATCCGGTGGATTTAGGCAGCCGTTGTACAGTCTTTATGAACAGCCGCGTAAAACAGGCTCAAAAAGAAGGCGCTTCCGTCGCGGATATTTCGGCCGGCCTTTCTTATTCCGTTATAAAAAATGCGCTTTTTAAGGTAATAAAATTGCGCAGAGCAAGTGAAATCGGCACGAAAGTCGTTGTTCAGGGCGGTACCTTTAAGAATATGGCCGTCCTTCGCGCTTTTGAAAAAATTTCAGGCGTCAAAGTGTTCCGTCCCGACGTTTCAGGGCTTATGGGCGCTTACGGAGCCGCGCTCATAGCGATCGACCAATGGCGCGATATGACGGCACCCAAACCCGGCGAGCCTGAAGGGACGACTCATGAGATAAGATCCAAAATATCAACCCTCGAGCAGCTTGATTCTTTCCGAGTGGATTTAAAACTTACAAGATGCGGAAAATGCCAAAATAATTGTCTTTTGACGATAAATACTTTTTCGACTTTAAAAGCTCCTGGCAAAGAAACTTCTTCCGGAGGCGATGCGGTTCAGGTACGCCATTTTGTAACCGGCAACAGGTGCGAGCGCGGAGCTGAAATTGGCGGAAACGTAGTGGACGCAAGCAATAAAAACGCTTCGAAGGCTGAAAGTCTTGGAAATTCCAAACTGCCCAATCTTTTTGATTGGAAATATAAGCGTTTGTTCGGTTACGTTCCCCTTAAAATTGAAGACGCTCCGATGGGCGAAGTCGGAATTCCGCGCGTTCTCAATATGTATGAAAATTATCCCTTGTGGTTTACATTTTTTACGGAGCTGGGATTCCGCGTTCAGCTGTCTCCGCGGTCTTCGCGCACGATTTATGAAAAAGGACTTGAGTCCATTCCGTCGGAATCAGTATGTTATCCGGGTAAAATATCGCACGGACATGTAGAAGCGCTTTTAAGCCGGGGAATAAAATTCATCTTTTATCCTTGCGCTCCGTATGAAAGACAGGAAGACTCAGGATCGGGCAATCACTATAACTGTCCTATTGTGACAAGTTATCCTGAAGTTCTGCGCAACAACATAGACGCTCTGCGCCAAGACAAGGATGTGCTGTATATGAATCCTTTTCTGCCTATATACAATAAAAAACGGCTTGCCGAGCGTCTGTACGAAGAATTTAAAATCCATTTTCCGGCGCTAACGCAGGAAAAAATAAACAAGGCCGTAGACGCCGCATGGGCCGAGCAGGAAAAATTCCGTGCGGATGTACAAGCGGCGGGCGAAGCCGCCGTAGAAGACATCATAAGAAGCGGCGCAAACGGCATTGTGCTTGCCGGAAGACCTTATCACCTTGACCCTGAAATAAATCACGGAATTCCTGAAATGATCAGCGGACTTGGAATTGCGGTCTTTACGGAAGACAGTTTGGCGCACCTCGGCGCGATTGAAAGACCTTTACGCATAGTCGACCAGTGGACTTATCATAACCGCTTATACAGATGCGCAGCCTTTGTTTCGCAGATGCCGAACCTCGAACTGGTACAGCTTACAAGCTTCGGTTGCGGGCTTGACGCCGTTACCGCCGATCAAGTGGACGAGATAATGCATTCCAAAGGACACATGTACACGCTCATAAAGATCGACGAAGGTTCGAACCTCGGAGCCGTCAGAATACGAATCCGCAGTCTTATCGCGGCCGTAAAGGCCCGCGAGCGGAACAACAAAAAACCCGTAATAAAGGCCGCCTCTTACCAGCGCAAGATCTTTACAAAAGAGATGAAGTATACGCATACAATTTTATGCCCTCAGCTTTCTCCCATTCACATGCGCCTTATTCAAAAGGCGTTCCGTTATTGCGGTTATAATTTTGTTCTTTTAGACGCCGTAGATCCTAAGGCCGTTGAGGCGGGACTTAAATTCGTAAACAACGACGCCTGCTATCCTTCTATCCTTGTAGCCGGACAGATGATCGCCGCGCTGGAGTCGGGAAAATATGATCTTGATCACACGAGTCTCATAATAACGCAGACCGGCGGCGGCTGCCGTGCGACTAATTACATAGGTTTTATCCGCCGCGCTCTGAACGACGCGGGCTGGTCGGATATTCCGGTTTTGTCTTTGAGCGCCCAGGGTTTTGAAAAAAATCCGGGCTTTAAAGTTACGCTGCCTCTTTTGCACCGCGCGCTCATGGCTCTTATGATAGGCGACGTTCTTATGCGCGTGTTATACCGCACGCGGCCTTATGAAGCCGAACCGGGTTCCGCCAATAGGCTTTATGAAAAATGGAACGCCATAGCCGAAAAATCCATAAAATCGCTTTCAGTTTCAAAATATCATCGATTGCTGAAAAAGATCATAAGGGAATTCGACGAACTTGAGCTTTTGCCGGTCAAAAAACCGCGGGTAGGAGTAGTAGGGGAGATTCTCGTAAAATTCCATCCTACGGCGAACAATGAAATTGTAGATACGATCGAAGCCCAGGGCGCCGAATGCGTTATGCCGGATCTGGCGGACTTTTTGTTTTATTCTTTCAGCAACGGTATTTTCCGTCATGAAAAATTGGCGTTTGCCAAAAAGACAAAATTTTACGCAAAATTGTCCGTATGGCTTTTGGAGCTTTACAGGACGGATTTGAAGCGTTATCTTGCAAAGAGCCGGAGATTCGAACCGCCGTCTTCTATATACGATCTCATGAAGGGCGTAGACGATATAGTTCAGCTCGGTAATATAACTGGAGAAGGGTGGTTCCTTACGGCCGAAATGGTGGAATTGATACATTCCGGAGTGCCGAGCATAGCGTGCGTGCAGCCGTTTGCGTGTCTGCCGAATCACGTTACAGGCAAGGGCATGATAAAGGAACTTAGAAGGCGTTTCCCGAAATCCAATATAAGCGCTATCGATTACGATCCGGGTTCAAGCGAAGTAAATCAGTTAAACCGCCTTAAGCTTTTACTGTCCAACGCTCCGATAGGCTCTCATCCTGATGAAAATGAAGAGGGGCTTGTGTATACTAAAAAGGGTTGGGTAAAGCCCGAAGTCCGCTATGCGGAAGGCAGTATGGGACTCATCGATACCGATCCTGTAGACACATCCATGGTTCCGATGACGGCAGAGATAAACGTTCCCGTAGTTGTCGGAGAAGATCGGAATTAGATGTAAAACCCGGTTAAGAGCGGCGGCAGAGCGAGAGTTTCCGCCGCTTTGTGCGCGCTCTGAAAAGCCTTGGTATGTTTGTGCCGGCGCCGGCCGCGAAGAGGCTGCTTCGACCGCAAGCGTGTAACTTCGACCGCAAAATACTGCGGTTTAGTTGAAAACTATTGAACTGCGCACTTTTGCCCGGAGCCGAAGCCTCGCCGATTATGGGAGTTTGTATGAAACGTCTTGCCGTATTGTTTTTTATCTTTTTTTCTTTGCCTCTTGCGTTTGCGGATTACAACCGTTTTAACGTTCCTGATTCTGCAGAGATTCGCAGAGAGCTTACCGACACCTGGTTTACTGAATCCGTAGAGCTCTTATACGGCCGGAGGCCTGAAATAAGGGCGAATTATGAAGGCCGGCGTTTTCAGATCCGTGCCGAAGAAAACGATACGGATGTTTTTATCTATGTTTCTCCCGAAACGAAAATCCCCGTAGACGTTTATTCAAGAAGCGGCGTAGAAACCGTAATAAAAACAGAGTATCCGGGCGACATAAGCGGAAGCTGGGTTCTTGTCAGAAACAAGATTACAGGAAATCCCGTGAGCATAAGGCATTATTTTTCCGCCGACAGCGATGTTTTCGTTCAGATTTCGCCCTTGGGCAGGGTTTCCCTTGTCGATATGGTGATATTTAACAGCTACGCTTCCAGGGGCGTTCAGCTTGCGCTTCCTTTCAGCAGTTTTTACACCGCTTCGTTCGAGCAGCTTTATGAGTGGACAAGATCCGTCATCCCGTGGAATTACGTATTCGTTTCCCCCGAAATGTATCACAGCAGCCTTCAGATGATACAGGTTATCCGCGAAAATCTTCCTTCGATCGTGTTTGCCGACGACGCCATGTATGACGAATCGGGAAGGCCTGTTTCCATTCTTACGGGAAAAGCGAGAGAAAAAACGAAAAAAGACAGCGGAAAACTGTCACTTTCCAACGCCGGATTTGTTAAATGGGTAGTGGACGGTTTAATCTATCCGTTGACGGGGAGTTATACCTACAGAGATCCTTTGCTTGTGCCCACGGTCGCTTTTAAACCGGTAGGCCTGCAAGGGATAATAGACGATAAATACGACTTGTCCTTCGCTTTAAATTGGACAAGAAATCTTGCGGCGGCGTCCTTATCGGTATATACGAATAAAAAATACTTGTATAAGGATTCCGGCGTAGACGTAACGATAGAACCGTTCAGCGCGGAATTGATAAACGGTACGATAGTCAATACCGCAGGATATATAAAGGATACCGGCTATGCCGTGTCAAAACTTAAGGCAATACTGTATGTGCTGTCTGCGACCGAGCCTTCTTTTTGTTATTTGGCGGCAATCAGAAGCACTGCAAAAACAGTTCCGGAAGTTCGGCCGTTCAATAATTGTGCGGTGATATTTCCTTTTTTTGATTCCGGAGGACATTTTGACTGTACGGTTTTTGAAAACGCTAAGGAGTTGTCCTTACCGTATTTTATGCAGCGATATAAAAATGATTTTGTGCATCTTGTCAGGGTCGGAACGGAGGATAGATTTTTCCCGCAAACTGAAGAGTAGGTTATCAGGCGGCCTTGCAGGAATTGTTTTTGCGGCTCTAGCGTTCTCGGGGGCGACGGTTCCCTTGGCTGCCGAAGCTGAGTCCGGCGCCCGAACCGTGCGGGACGAAGTTCCTGCTTTTTCTTCGGCAGATTACGGCGCGGGTAATTTTAAAACTTCCGCAGCCGGCATATCTTCATCCGAAGCGGTTCCGACCGAGGTTTTTTTGTTCGGAGAAATACAGGCGGCTTATAACAGCGGCTTTTATCCGGGAACCGTTTCCCGATCGGAAATATTTTTAAAAAATTATCCTTTTTCGGTGTTTTTACCGCAGGTTCTCGTCTTTGAAGGCGAAAGTTTATTCCGATTGTCCCGTTTTAGCGAAGCCGAAGACGTTCTTGAAAAGGCTTTATCGGCCGCGAAGGATGACGAAAAACTTTTAACCGCCTCTTCATACTGGCTTGCCCGCACAGCCTTGTCGCTGAAAGATCTTTCCTCCGCGCGAAATTTATTTTACAAAGCGGCTTCGCTTTCAAAAGAAAATGAAAAATCAAGTTTTTTTTACGCTTCTTCGCTTTTTTACGCGGGGAAAACTTGCGTTTTTCAGGAAGATTATTTTTCCGCCGTTCCTCTTTTTGAATTCGTTATCGCAAACGGGCCGCTTTATTCCCTTGAAGAATATGAAGAAGCCGCCGTCCTCCTTGCCGGTTCGTACTTTCGTACAAGGCAGTTTGAAAAGGTCTTAAAAATCTATCCGTCTTTTGCCGCGCTTTCGCCGCCCGTAAACGATAAAATTACGCTGTACGCCGGAGACTGCCAAGCGGCTCTCGGAAATTATAGAGCGGCTTACGATCTTTATGAAAAAGTTCTTGCCGGAAGCGAACGCCCTTTAGTTATTTCGGCTCTGCAAAAAGCGTATACGCTGTCTTCTTCACATCCCGCAGAAGTAAAAAAGGATCCGGGAGAAATACTTTCGTCTGTCGGCAAAAAGTTTTCCAATTTTTCCGATCCGGATTCTTCGGATCTTGGACTTGGGCGCGATATTGATATTATCGATGAATTTTGGCTGAGACTTGCCATCGATTCATTCCGATCGAAAGATTATCCTAAGGCAAAAGCCTATCTTTCTTCAATAAATGAAAACGCCTCGGAACCCGTGCGGTACATAAGAGCCGTTTACGATGCGGAGCTGATCTTGAAGGGTTTCGGAACGGAAAGATCTGCGGCAGGCAAGACGGACAAAGCGGACAAAATAGCCGGCGGCGCTAGCGCAAATTCAAGATCGGTTGAAAACTCTGCCGGCGAAAATCTTAGAGCCGGAGCTTTAGCCGCAGAAACTTATCTTTTACCGGTTCTGGAAGAATTGGAATCGGCAAAAAAAAGCTTTGGAAGCAAGGCGCCTGACGGCGGAAATAAAAACGGCGTCGCCGGTGCGTTTGCTGTTTCAGGCGAATCTGCAGGCTGTGAAAACGATTCTATAGTGTTAGTATATGAAGACGTTTTAAAACGTCTTGCCCGTTATTCGGCTTTGCGTCAAAACTGGGACGCTTGTTTTAAATACCTTTCCCGCATAAAAAGCCCTGACGCCGATTCGCTTTATTGGAAGGCCTTTGCCGAATATAAGACCGGAAATACGGCGTCTGCGGTTTCTTCACTTGAAACCGAAATCGAGGGAAGCGCCGCATGGAAACACAGCGGTGAAAGCAGGCTTTTATACGCTCTTGTCCTATCGGATTTAGGCGGAGGGGGAAAAAGCGGCGGCAATGACGGAAAAAACGGAGATCCGCTTGAAAAAGCCTTGGCTGTATTTTCGGATCTGGAAAAGGATTCTTTATTGTCAGATCAGATGCGTTTGAATTACGTAAATCTTTTGATACGCACGGGGAAAAATAAAGAGGCTTCAGCTTCGGCAAGACTGTCTCTCCTTGCGGAAGCGCCTTATTATGCGGCTCTCGCCGATTTTAATCTCGGCGACTGGAATTCCGCTGTAAAAGAATTTTCAAAATATCTTTCAGATAAAGATGCAAAGCCTAAATACAGGGCTTTTGCGCAATTTTACTGCGGTTACGCACAATACCGAAATTCCGACTTCGCAGCGGCATATAAGACGCTCGTCGCCTTTGCCGGGCAATATCCTTCGCACGAACTGGCGTGGAACGCCTATATGACGTCCGCTTCCGCCGCCGTCCAATCGGGAAACCTCAAAGGCGCGGAAAGCGCGGCCGAAGAGGCGCTTAAAATTTCAATATCGCCGAATAAAAGACGTAAAGCCTCTCTTTTATGTGCGGGAATTTATTCGGACATGGAACAATTTGAAAAAGCCGCGTCGCTTTTAAAACCCTATTCCGTGCAAAAAGATGAATTTGCCTTGCAGTGCAGGTATGTGCTTGCGCAAATTTATGAAAAAGACAAAAAGATAAAAGAAGCGGATGCGCTGTATGCTTCCATAATAAAAGATTTTTCCCTTGACGCGCTTTCGGAAGACGCCTCGTATCGGCGTGGCGAGCTTTATTACGCCGCAAAGGATTATAATGCCGCCGTCAATCGTTTTGAAGAGTATATAAGAAAATTCCCGTCGGGAAGATTCTACGATGCCGCTATGTATTTTTGTGCGGAAAGCCTTGCCGCTTTAGGTTTTACCGATAAGGCTGTTCTTCAATACGAGCTTTTTTTGAGCACCGTGCCCGAAAGCGCATACCGCTATGGCGCCGTAAAGAATTTGTGTTTGCTTTACAGGCAGACGGGAGATTACCGATCCGCTTTGGCTGAAGCGAACAGGCTTTTATCCGAATACGGCCGGCAGGCGAAAGACGACAAAATCGATGAGCAAATCAAAGAGCTTGAACAGCTCGTCTCCGGAAGCGATATAAAAATCGTGCAAAAAATTTCCGAATATGAAAATTCGGGCGGAATTGACACGCCTGCCGGCCGCAAAGCCGGTACGGAACTTGCCGCATTGTATTCAAAATCGCCCGATATGCAGGAAAAGGCGATCTCGCTTTCCGCACAACTTCTTGCCGTACAGAAAAAGAATCTTGACTCGGAAAGTCTGTTCGCCGCTAAAAACGCAGTTTTGCTCGCTTCGTACCGCCGCCGCCAGGAAAAAAATGCCGAAAGCGCAAAGCTGTATCTTGACGCGGCGTCTTATTACCGCATGAGCGCCTATGAAGATTCTGCGGCGGCGGCTTTGTACGGCGCCGTTGAAGCCTTTGACGCTGCGTCGCAGTACGGCAACGCGAAAGAGACGGCCTCTCTGCTTGAAAAGCTTTATCCCGAAAGCGCGCAAAATGCGGGAGCTAAGCGTATTGTGGAGAAATACCGAATGTGAAAAAACGATGGAAAAGACGAGGTTTTGATTTTATGAATATCAGTGTGAACGAGATAAAAAACGGCCGCTTGGGCTGTCCGGTTAAATTTTTTATATTTGCGTCTTTGCTTTTTTTATGCATTTCAGCGTCGCATACGGAAGAGATAATCTTGCCCGATATGGAAACGGTTGTTTCCGGTAACGAAGTTCTTACGGTAAAAGACGCTCTGCCCGATTTTTCCGACGTGATTGTCGATGAAAATACTGCGTCCGGAAACTTTGTGCGGCTGCCCGATTATCCTTTGAGAGAAGATCCGCTTACGGAAACTGCCGGCGAAAAAACAAAAGAAAAGGATATCTTTGTGGAAGGGCTTGTGGGCGGCGGTTATCCTGAGTTTTTTACAGGCGATTTTTCGGTTTATCGATCTTCGGGCGAAAACCCGTTTTCGCTGGGCTTTTTTCATGAAAGCTCCGCAGGATATTCCCGAAAAGACGCCTCCGACGGTTTTTTTGACGAAATGACTAAGATTTACGGCGATAAAACTTTTACGCTGCCTTCTTCCGTCTGGAAATTCTCAGGCTCGTATGAAAAAAACGGTAACGGAATGCAAAATGTTTCTCCCGTATTTTACGACGTTTCAAAACGGAATTTGGGCGGAAGGGTAGAAGCGGGTTTTCATCCTTCGGATATTTTTGAGCTGACTTTTTCCGCCGGCGCTTCGTGGTACGGCCGTTATGCAGGAAAAAAGAATTCGTCCTCCGTTTCGGCTCCTGAAGAAGGCGCTTCGATATTCCTTTTGGATCCCTTTGTCCGCGCATCTTGGGAAATAGGACAGGTTAAATTGAAAGTTTTAGCGGATTATAAACAGCAGAATAATATTGCGGGTGATGAAAACATAACGTCCTCGGAATTTGACGCGCAGGCCGCTCACAGAGGCCGCCTTGGAGCGGACATAAGCTGGTCGAACGGCATTTTTACCGTTTTTGAAGAAGTTTCCGCCGTCGCGGGAACTGCGATCGGAAGCGATCGTAAAATTATCGTTCCTTTTACGCTCGGCTTTGAGATAAAAGCGGAACCGTCGTTTATGAGCGGCCCGTTCGTGTTTTCAGCTCAAGGAGGAATATCTTCAGTGCAGGAAACGTATTCCATGCTTGAAAAGAAGTACGGCTTTGCCGTTCTAAATTTTATTCCTCCGGAAACTACGGACTGGTATGCTTATGTTCGGACGGCTTTTCCTGTAAACGCAAATCTTACTTTTAACGGTTCCGCCGAATACCGTAAAACCGCATTCGGCAACGGCGTTTGGCAGCCGGATTACGAGAGAGCTTTGCCGTCCGGAATGTACGGATTTACCGAAACCGAGCGCGAGCTTTTGAAAACAAAGGCGGATATTTCGTTTTATGCGGGAATATTTACGTTTTCGGCTTTGTGGACTGCAGAGTGGAAGGACATTCCGGTGCTTGAAAGCAGGCATTTGGCGGAATTCGCCGCGTCCGTGCAAAGCTCCGACGCCCGCACGGGAGCCGACCTTTCCCTGGGATTTGAAGCGGGTGAGGGCGCCGATAAAACTCCTGTAATTGACTTTGCAAGTTTTGTTCGTTTTACTTCTGCAGTCCGCATTGCGGTGCAAGTGGATGATATTGTAAAATTGGCTGCCGGCAGGCTGAGAACCTACGCCGGTAAATACGGCGCAAGGAGCGGCAGTGCCGCCCTTTTGGTAAAATTCTTTTTCTAAAATATATTCAGCGAGGTGATGTGATGTTCGATTTATTGCGATCAGGCGGGCTGTTGATGATTCCCATTTTTTTATGTGCAGTCGCCGGAACCTTTATCATAATAGAACGCAGTTATTATTTTTTTTCGATTAAAAAGCGCGACGGCGAATTGAATTTGCTGCTTGATAAGAGTCTTATGCAAAACGATTTTCAAACAGCTCAAGCGGATTGTGTCGCCGCCGGAACTCCCGCCGCGCAAGTTATAAAAAAGGCTCTTGAATGCCGCCGTTGGGCTGAAGACGATTTAAAAGAAGCCGTTTCTGCCGAAATGAACGCCGTGATACCCCAGTTTGAGCATTTGCTCACGCCGCTGGGAACCATAGCGAATATTTCCACCTTACTGGGGCTTCTCGGAACCGTCACAGGCAACATTAAAGCCTTCGGCGTTTTGAGCGCGGGCGGTTCTATGGGAGATCCCGCTTCGCTTGCAGGCGCGATCGGAGAAGCTCTCCTTACAACTGCGGCCGGACTTTCCGTTTCAATTCCGGCTCTTATATTTCACAATTATTTTGTGTCGCGGGTAAACCGCCGCATTGCGGAAATGGAATCTGCTGTAACGTCGGTTTTATTGCGTTTGTCGGGAAGGATTCGCTAAATGCGCGTAAAACGAAGAAACGGTTTAAAAGCCAACGTCGATCTCGTTCCCATGATAGACGTAGTTTTCCAGCTCATACTTTTCTTTCTTGTTTCGACGACTTTTGCGGTGCTGCCGGGCATAAGTGTCGCCCTGCCTGAAAGTTCTACAGCGAAATCGGCCGCCTCCGCCGGAATAACGATCACTGCGGAAAAAAACGGCGATATGTATTTTAACGAACTTAAAGTCTCTTACAAGGCTTTGGATGAAAATCTTGCCGCTTTTGACACCGGAGAAAAGCCTAGGGAAGAATATCCTGTCACCCTTGAAGCCGACAGCGAAGTTACCAACGGGACTATCGTGCGCATTTTTGACGTATTAAGGAAAAACGGATTTTCCGCCGTAAATCTCAGGACGACTAAAAAATGAATTTTGTGCGAAGGCTTGCCGATCATTTTTTTATTATCCATGAAGACGACGATATTAATGCAAAAGGCAGAAAGCTTGCTTTTTCGGCGACGGCCTGTATTTGGATCGTCTTATGCATTCTATCGTTGTCGGTGCATTTTAAACCTTTCGCTCCCGAATATAAAGAAATTCGTATAACGCTTACCGAACCGCAAAATTTAAAAACTTTTGCGGAGCCTTCGGCGTCTTCCGAAAAGACTCGCCCATATTCCGCTCAAAGTTCGCAGCCCGCGCAAAAAGAGTCGGCACGTGAAACTTCGCCGCAGGTTTCGCCTTTGCGGACTTCGCCCGCTTCAAAAACGCCTTCGTCTTCAAGCCAGCCTGCCCGGCAAGCTACGCAAGCTCCGAAGTATACGCTTTCAAAACCCCAATATGCTAAAAGCAATGAAGAGCTTTTAGTCGAACAGCTTTCTTCTCGAAAAAAAGCCGAATCAAGCGCATGGAACGACAGCGTTTTTAACGGCGGCGTAAATACCGTAGTTTCAGGATCTGCGCCCGAAGGCGCTGCCGTACAAAAGCGGATTGCAGATTCCGACGCTGTGCGCGGGAGCTCGGGAAGCGCTGCAAGTTCCGCTTCCGAGCCGGCAGCGGGCGTGTCGTCATCGTCAGATTCGCGGTTTTCTCAGGAAAATTTGAACGTTTCCGGCAGCGTAAAAGAATCTTTAAGCGGTATAGGATCGGCACGCCCGCGCTCTTTTTCTTCTTCGGGAAATTCCGTTACGTCTACCGCTTTGCTGGGAGCCGCTTCTTACGCTTCGTCTGACGGCAAATCGTCCGGAATTTCTATAGCGATGACGGACGGAAGCGTGCGCCGGCTTTTGGAGCCTAAGGAACCTGTGATTCGTATTTCAAACAAGAATGCCGAATCTATTGAAACGTCGTTAGAACTGAAAATCAAGTTTAGAATCTTGCCTAACGGGAACGTTCTGCTATCCGGAATAACTATGCCGTCTTCGTCTTTGTCGCCTGCAGTTCAAACTGAAATAAAGGAACAGATCGCAAAATGGCGTTTTGCGCAATCTTCATCCGAAAGTACGGCAGTATTCGATCTTACGATCGTAAAAAAATAGCTTTATCGGTTTTGAAAACCGCGCTAAGTTTCCTACACTTTTAGCAAAACTTTTTCCATGCTCTTTGAATCCGACATTTTAGGATAAGTAATTATTTCAAGCCCCATCCCCAAACTATTCAGATAATCTATCAATGTTGAAATTTTTATATCTTTTCTCTTTTCGATTTTTGAAACCGATGACTGAGTAAAATTTGTCATTTCCGACTGTTTTACGTTTCTTTCTTCACGAAGTTCGGCTAATCTTATGGCCATAATACCCGGCTCCGCCTTTATCTTTGCACGTTTTACGGATTCAGGCGACATTTCTGTCTTTAATATTTTTACAACTCGACATATCCGTGTAAGATATTATATAATAAAAGAATGAAAGATTTTGAGGTAATAGCTTTTGATATAGACGGTACTCTGTATCCTTCCTGGCGGCTTAACTTAAAAATATTTCCATATATCCTTTCTCATCTGCGTTTTTTTTTACAGTACGGTAAGGTAAGAAAAATTCTTCACAGGACGGCTCCGCTGGCGGATTTTTTTGAATATCAGGCAAGGCTTTTGGCAATAGAGATGAAGTGTACCGCTGCGGAAGCAAGAGAAAAGATCGACACTATTGTGTACAAGGGGCTTAGACCTTTTTTTGATTCTTTAACCCCTTACAAAAATGTTGAAGAGACTTTCCGTAAGTTAAAAGAAGCGGGTTACAGGCTTGCGATTTTGTCCGATTTTCCGCCCGAACAAAAGGGAGCTGTCTGGGGAGTTATACCGTATTGCGAAACTGTTTTAGGAACGGAAACTATCGGCGCTCTTAAACCGTCCAAATATCCGTTCGGAATTTTATCGATGGTGCTTAAGGTTCCTCCCGAAAAAATACTTTACGTAGGAAACAGTATTCGTTTCGATGTGAACGGCGCAAAAAACGCCGGGATGAAGACCGCTTATCTTGAACCGTGGTATCGAAGGCTGTTTCATATAAAATGTCCTAGCGCCGATATTTGTTTTGCCGATTACAGGAAGTTTCAGGACATCATATTGGAAGGAACGCCGGGAAATTGAAATTCCCGGATTCATAAATACTTTGGACTTCGTTATGTCTTGAATGCAGGGCGAAGTTCCGTTGTTGTTTGGATGGGTAAAAGTGGGAGTATTTACGATCTTATTGTCGCTGATATTATCTTTCGGCGTTGTATTGGTATTCCGTTATTTGGATAAAGACAATAATTCGATGGATAAGGTTCGTCAGTACGCGGACAAGCGCATGTCCGATTTTGACGCATACTTCAAAGATAAAAATCATGCGCTTATGACGGTAGGCGCCGAACTTGACGCAAAGCAGACTATGTCTGCGGCTGCCGTTAAACGCTTTGAAAAGCAGCTTGCGGAATTTCGTCAGATGACGGAAAATCTTTCCGAAAAAACTTCCGTTGTAGATAATCTTAAGCAAAAAACTTCCGAATATGAAGACGAACTTGCAAAACTCGTCGATATGTCCGCGCGGGTTGAAGAAAACCTTCTTCGCATACAAAAAGCGTCTTCCGTCATCGATCAGGTAAATGCGCGTTTCGACGCTCAAAAAAAGACGGCGGATTCCATTGAAAAAAAGCTGTCCGTCATTACCGCGGATTTTGCAGGCAAAAACGCCGAACAGCTCAAGGCGATAGGAAGCGAACTTTTGAATCGCTATCAGCTGCGCGCTCAAAAACTTGACGAATCGACCGGCGCCGCCCAAAAACGGAGCGAAGAACTTCTTGCAAAGCTGAATGCCGACATAGCGTCCGCGTATAATTCCGCCGCCCAAAAAGCGACTCAGCTTGAAGACACCGTTTTTAAACATCTGAGCGAAAAGGCTTCCGCGCGCTGCGAATCTTATAAGACCGAAATAAACCGAAATTCCGAGGAAATTAAAAAACAGCTTTCCGATACGGCGGATTTTTTAACTAAGGCAATGGCCGAAACGGAACAGCGTGAAAAAAGTCTGCAGGAAAGATACGAATCCTTGTTGGAAGAACAGAATCTCGCATTCGACAAACAGCTTGAAAGAAAGTTTGCGGAATTAAACAGCCGAATTGACGAGAGCGCAGACCGAATACGTCAAACGACACAAGAGCTTGCCGAAGAAGCGGACGGCAACGGAAAGACTCTCGAAGGTATAAGAGCTTCTCTGGAGTCTCAGATTGCACAATTGCAAGAGCGTTACAATTCTATGTTCTTAGAAGCGGTTTCCGATGCGGAAAACAGGGAAAAAGCCGCATATGAAAAATACAGAGAAATTTCAGAGCGCAACTTGGAATCGTATAAAAATTCCGTACAAGAAAAGATCAATCTGATAAATGAAAGCGCGGTCTCGGCTGCAAAGTCTGCCGAAGAAAAACTTTCCGCCGTAACGGCTTCTCTTTCAAATTTGGACGCCCGCATCGAAGAATATAAAAAGGACTTGTTATACAGACTTTCAAATCTTGAAATGTCCGGGCAGGATCTTGAATCCCTTGAAAGTGCGGTTCGTAAGGCGATGGATCAGACTCAGAACCGCATCTTATCGGATTTTACGGATTTTTCAGCCGCACAGCAAAAGCGTCAAAGTGATTTTGAGCTTTCGATAAAGGATAATTCTGACAGAATAGCCGCCGAACTTTCCGCCCTTGAAAAATCTTTAGACGCCCTAAAAGAATCCGCCGTAAACAGCGTGAGCGAAAAACTTCACGGACTTGAAGATTCTTTCGATTCAAATTTGAGAGTGAGCGCTACAAAACTTTCCGACGAGCTTAACGAATGGAAACAGGATTTTGACAGCCGGCTCGGAAAACTTTCGGGGCAGTATGAAGACCAAAGACACGCGGTGGAAAGCAATTATACGGAAGACTTAAAAAACAAACTTCTTGCGCTTCAGGAGCGCAACAAGGAATTTTTGACCCGCAGCTCTTCGGATATAACTTTGGCGCGCGAAGACATTCAGGAGCAGCTTGAACAGGTTCGAAGCGAAATGACCGGTTTTATGGAACAGTACCGTGTGAATTTGCAGCAGGCTTCTTCGGATTCCGAAAAAGCTCTAAAAGAAGCGTCCGAAGCATATAACGCAAGAATAATCTCTCAGCTTGAAAAAAAGGAAAAGGAAATACTTGAAGATCTTAAAGCCTTTGAAGAGGGCGTGGAAAGCCGCCAAAAGACGGGAGTTTCTTCGATAGACGCCGCAATGTCCGAATTCAATACGTGGAAACAGCACTTGAGACAGCAGTTTGACGAAGCCAGGTCTCTGTTTGAAGAACAGCTTCTAGGCATGAAGGACGCCGCCGCTCAAAAAATAGAAGAAGCTCAAGGCGTTCTCGACGGCAGCATGGAAGAATATTCTTCGGAAAGGCAAAAAAAGCTCGACGAACTTTCGGAGCGCATAGAGTCTTTGGACGATAAGACCGAAACTTCCATTTCCGAATACGAAGACCGATCCAAAAATATTGTATCGGAAATGCAGAAAATGTATGAAGAGATGCTCAAAACTACGGAGGAGAGAGTTCGGTCTCAAACTACGGATTCCGAACAAAAAATCCGTGCCTTGAGAACCGAAATCCAATCGGCGGGCGAAGAAAACCGCGTCCGTCAGGCAAATATGGTCATGAAAATGCAAAACGATGCAAATGATTTTCAGACCAGAATGAGCGAACTTGACAAGGAATTGAAGAGCATAGAAGTTCAAATGCAGCTTTACGAAAAAGCCGAGCAGATGAAAAAGCAATTGGACGACAGGCTCACGGAATTGGATAACCGGTTCAATAAGATTGATCTTTACCGAAGCGACGCCGAAAAACTGACGGCGGAATACAACAGCCTTCTTAAGCTTGACAATGAAATTAACGAAAAACTCTTGCGCTTTAATTCCGGGCGGAGCCAGATCGAAAATATCGAGTCGAAATTTGACAAGCTGCTTGCCTTGTCCGGAAACATGGATACTAAAATCAAGGATTTGCAAACGGCCAGCGACGACCTGCAGGAAATACAGATATCGGTGCGCAATTTCCAAAATACGCTTTCAGGAATTTCCGACCGCTACGACCGCCTTGAAAAGAAAAATGAAGTCATAGACCGGGTTGCGTCCGACGTGGACAAAACATTTGAAAATTTGCGCGAACTTGAACAAAGGCTTTCAAATTGTAACCGGCAGGCGTCTTCATTGCCGGCGGAAATCGAAGACGTTCAAAAAAATGTGGATTTGATTTTGTCAAGCAACGGGCGGATAAACGAAGCCGTAGAAAAACTCGATTCGCTGCGTGAAATCTTGGAAGAAGCCGACCGCAAGACCGACGCCATAAAAAGCGAACGCGACGGCATAGGGCGGAGCGAAGCCCGGCTGCACCAGCTTTCGCAGGATATCGATACCAAATTCAATCTGTTGGCAAGGCTTACTAAGGCGGATCTTGAAAAGAATCCCGGAAAGCAGTCTCCGGGAATAACCCCGCAGGATCGCGAAGCCATAAAAACGTTGAAGCGGCAAGGCTGGAAAATTTCAGAGATAGCAAGGCGCATGAATCATTCCGAAACGGAAATAGAACTGATCCTCGACATGCCTGACGACTGAACAAGCAGGCAGTTTGCCCACGCTTCCACCGCTTCGCCTCGGCCTATTTTTCCTAATTTTTCGCCGGTTTTGGCTTTTACAAAGATTCTGTCTTCGTCCGTGCCGAGTATCGCAGCTATGGATTTTCTTACTTCGTCCCTGTACGGTAAAAATTTAGGCTTTTCAAGCGCAATTACGCAGTCCAGGTTGCAAAGCTGCCAGCCTTTTGCGCTTATCTTATTCCAAACGTTGCCTAGCAATGATCCGGAATCGGCGTCTTTCCATTTGTCGTCTTCAGGCGGAAAAAAACTTCCTATGTCGCCGAGCGCGCAAGCGCCTAGCAGCGCGTCAGTGATTGCATGTAACAGAACGTCGCCGTCGGAATGAGCGGCTTCCCCCTTATCGAAAGGAATGTGCACTCCGCCCAAAAACAGTTTTCGCCCTTCGACAAGCGCGTGCAGGTCGTATCCCAGTCCCACTCTTATCATATTTTTCGTTTGATTCTCCGTTTCTTTAACGATATCCGAAGGATATGTGATCTTTTTATTCAATGGATCACCTTCTACGGTTATCACGTCGCCTGCATATTTTCCCCATATTTCGGTATCGTCGGTGTAAACGCAGCCGTCTTTTAGGGCGTTTCTGTGCGCTTTAAGCATCGGCGCAAACAAAAAGGCCTGCGGCGTCTGTACGGCCGCCAAATCTTCACGTATCAAATGCCTTTTTATAAGTTTGTCCTTGCCGATTTCTTTTTGCGTATCCACGGGACGTACGGCGGGGACTGCGGCTCCGGTCTTTTTGGCAGCGGCGATAGTGTCGAGTATGAGCTTTTTGCTTACGAAGGGACGCGCTCCGTCGTGTATGAGCACGATGGAATCGGGGGAGGCGTTTTCTTCTGCAAGTTTTTCAAGGGAATTCAAAACCGAAGCCTGTCTTGTAGAACCGCCCTCGACAAAAAACAGTTCAGTTTTTTTTAATAAGGAATTTATCACAGGGTCCGCAAAAAATGCAGCCTTTGCGCCGTCGTAATTTCCGGGCGGGAACGAAATCACAATGCGCTCAAAATCATAGGCTTCTAAAAAGGCGCGGGCGGCTTGTGATAATACCGTGCCGTCTTTCATCGGAAGGAATTCTTTTTTTATTCCGCCCATGCGGCTTGAATTTCCGGCCGCAAGGATGATTAAATCCGCCTGTATTTCAGTCCTCAAAGCCGTCGTCCGAATCATCGTCTTCTTCATCGTCGTCAACGGAATCTGTCATCGGTTTTTCATCGGAATCGTCGTTTTCTTCATCGGAGGAATCTTCCGCATCGTCGTCAAAAACTTCGTCGTCGTCGTCCATGTTGTCGATAATTCGTTTGGTTTCGTGAGCAAGACCGGGCGGTTCGAGTTTTTCGTGGAGAAGGGATTCCGCTTCTTTGACGGGGATTCCCATTGCAAATGAAATTTCGTCTTCAAGAAGTTTTTTTGCGTTGTCGTAAAGCTTTCGTTCCAAAATGGGCAGCTCTTTGATCTTGCTTCGGTTGTATAGACAGCGGACTATTACGGCGATGTCGCCGATGCTGCCTTTTTTGAGCAGGTCGAGATTCATTTGGTAGCGCAATTTCCAATCCGACGTGATAGGCTCAAATCCTTCTCCTAAAAGATCGATCGCTTTTTGCGCTTCTTCCGCAGAAACTATAGCGCGGATTCCAAGCCCTTCCGCACGGTTTACCGGCACGATCACAATCATGTCCGACACTTCAAGATAAATTTTATAATGCAGAAGCGTTTCGCCGTTAAAGACTTTTTCGAAAATATCGACTACTTTGCCTACGCCCTGGCTGGGATAAACCACTTGCTGATTGAGCTTGAAATTAGTATTCAAATCCATGTAGCGTATAATATCACAAAATGAAGGAATAATCAAAGGGGCAGCCCCTAGCTATTTATCCAGAATAGTGATTTCAACCCGCCTGTTGCGGGAGCGGCCTTCGTCCGTATTATTCGGCGCTACGGGGTTTTGCGCTCCGAATCCTTTTGTAAAAATGTGATAAAGGTCTTTTACGCCTATTCCCGCCAGATAATCCGCCACCGCTTCGGCTCTCTCTTTTGAAAGTTTAAGACGCGACTTCATTGTTCCCGCCAGAGCCGTATAGCCGCTTATGAGAAGATCGTTATTGGGATATTCCTTTAATATGACGGCGATCTTTTTCAGTTTTTCCTTTTCGCTGTCCTGCAGCACCGCCGAATCGGCTTTGAACTGAATGTTTTCAAGGCTTATGGTTATTCCTTTTTCGTTATTTTTTACCTGAACGTCTTTAAGGTTAAGGTTTTCGATTTTTTCTTTAACCTTATCAAGATCGTCCGACGTTCTTTCAAACTGCGTTATTTCGGCTTCCGTAGTTCCGTTAAATTTAAATACGTTGCCGTATGACGTTACGATTGTTATGCGGAACGTTTCGGTGTAATGGTCCAAAGCGCCTCTGTCGTAATCCCAGTACAGTTTTTGCTGAGAATACCCCGTAGTGGTTACCGGATATTCGGAATAAAGACCTTCTTTGTTTTCGGGAGAAGGGCTGTCAAAATAAAGATTGTACGTTACCGTAAAGACATCGAACTTTTTACCCGAATCGACGCTTTTTTCGCCTTCATAGACATATACGGCGTTAAACGGCACTTTGAGAGGCTGTTTGATATTGAATGTCCGCCTAAGATCGTGGGCTTCGTATCCTTCTTCCGTCCAGGTTTCGCCCGGAAATATCGGTTTTTGCGGAAAGACCGGCATGTCGCGGATGACGGGCATAAAATATTCGGCGTCTATGGTAAAGCGGCCTTGGGGGTCTCTTTCATATTCGCTGTTGTATTCTTCGTTCCACGTGAGATGTTTGCCGTTTTCGCCTGCGGTTGAAGTGTCGGAGGTCATAAAGTTTGCTTTGTGAACGCCTTTTCCGCCGGCTTTTACGCTTTCTATGTGAACGCTTACCCTGCTTACGATTTCGGAATGATGATCCAGACGGTTGTTTATAAGCACATCTTCGTTTACGCGCGAAAGTATCCGATATCTGTCGTCTTTTTTATATTTGAATGTAAAAATTTTTCCGCCTGTGCCCGGTGAATCGCCGTTTACATTAGTCTGTGCAAAAAAAGAAAAATGCGCAAAAATGATCACCGCAATAAATAATGCGAATTTGTTTTTTTTCATAAAGACTCCGTCTTAATTATCGGCATTTATGACGATAATCGGGCAGATTTTAAATACTCAGATTATATTCGACGTAACGCACGCGGCCTTCTTCTACGGCGGCCTTTATCTCGCGTTCGCGCTTTGAAAGACCTGAATTTCCGGTCTTTACTTCTATAAATAAAATTTCTTTTATTGCGCTCCCGTCCGCCGCGCCGGGGAATCCTATAAAATCCAAAGGTTTGCCTACAAAGCGGACGTCCGCAGGATTACACGGAAAGTCTTTTAAAAACGGCGCGATCTGTTCCGCCATCTGTCCGCTTAAGACCGCACGCGAGCGCTTTACGGCGTCGTCTCGACCGGCCTGGAGCAAAGCGGTGAGTTTTTGTTTTTCTTCATAGCGCCCGAGTTTAAGCCCGATCCGAAAAAGTATAATACAAAAGGCTGTGATTAGAAGCGCAAAAAAAAGTAAAACCATAGCGACATACTCGGGTGAAGCGGCCGCTTTTTTTGCAAACAAGGAAATTATGTCGGCGGCGGCAGAAAATATCCTATTCATTTTATGCCTCATAAACTAAAAGTATCCGCACGGGAAGGTCATTTTGCCGTGAACCGTATTTCCTGCCAGGCATTATTGTATTTTTCAAGGCCTTCACCTAAATCCTCTTTTAATTCACAGGGATCCATTTCTTCGGCGTCGTACATGGGTTTTGTTTTACGAAATTTTTCGGCTTCCGTGTTTACGTAGCATGGAAAACGGAATTCATCTAGAAATATCGCATAATTTTCAGGTTCATGTATGAAATTTATAAATTTCATGGCGAGTTCGTAGTTTTTCGCTCCTTTTAATATGACCATGGAATCTATGTACATGGGCCCGCCTTCCTTGGGAATAAAAAAATCAACCATGTCGGCTTGTTTTTCTTCCGGCACTTCGCCGAAAACAACTTCCGCATACCCCTGACACACCCAAAAATCCCCCGAAGCAAAGGACTTGCCGAAGCCTTCCGCGTCGAATTTTATAAGATTCGGTCTCCAACTGTTTATTACAAGGTCTTTGGCTTCTTCGATCTCCTTATCGTCGATGGTGTTTACGGATTTTCCTTGAAATGCAAGCGCGTCGCCTAAAACTTCTCTCATATCGTCCATCATTGTCATGTGATCTTTAAGATCCGTACGGCTGAAGATACCCCACGTCTTTTCGTAGTGCGCTACCTTTTGCTTGTTTACCGCAATTCCCGCCGCTCCCATATAGTAAGGCACGCCGTATTTCATTGTAGGATCATAAGTCGCTTTTTCTAAAACTTTGGGATTTATATATTTTGAATTGGGAAATTTTTCAATATCGATTTCTTTTAACATTCCTTGTTTTATCATGATTGAAGCGTAATCTTGGGACGGGAACGTTATGTCGTACCCCTTGGCTCCCGCTTTTAGTTTTGCATACATGACCTCGTTGGAATCAAAGGTGTCTACCTTTACCGTTACGTCGAATTCTTTTTCGAATTTTTTAATCAGCGAATCCGGCGTATAATATGTCCAATTGAAAAGATAAAGAGTTTTATTTGCGGTTTCGCTTGTTTTTTTTGAGCAGGAAACGGATAAAATGGCGGCACCCATTAATGCCGCGGCAAAAAACTCGTTAAAAATTCTTTTCATAATAGACTCCCATAAAATGCGGCTAAATTTTGCCGGTTCTTTTATCGCCTTACGGTTAAAGCTTTTTGCAGTTTGCAATCGGCGTATTTTTTGATTAAACCGGTCACCTGTTTGACGCTACGGTTTTAAGGCCTCCCCTGAGCACAAAGGCTATAAAGCAAGTACATAAGATCATGACAAATGAAAGCGAATTTATCACCGGAGAAACACCGAAGCGGATCATGGAATAAACATACAGAGGCAGCGTAGTCGATCCGGGGCCGGAAACAAAAAACGTAATCACAAAATCTTCAAGCGACATTGTGATCGCCATTAAAAAGCCTGAAAGTATTCCCGGCATAATGGCGGGAATTATTACCTTTGTCATCGTCTGTAATTCCGTTGCGCCCAAGTCGTGAGCGGCTTCGATTATTGAAAAATCAAATTCGTCAAGGCGCGCCGAAATCATGAGGTAAACGAACGGAAGACAGAAAGTAGTATGCGCCGCAAAAATAGTGAACAGCCCCAAGGGAAGTTTTATTCCGCTGAAAAATATAAGCATCGAAACGCCTATTATAACTTCCGGCAGCACCATGGGCAAAAAACTTATTGTCTGTATGAACGAACGGCCCCTAAACTTATACCAGCTTATTCCCAGCGCGGACAAGGTGCCGAGGATCGTAGAAACTATTCCTGCGGTAACCGCCACTATTAGGCTGTTAAAAAGCGCAGCCCAAAGGTCTCCTGACTCGAACAAAAGTTTTTTATACCAGATAAGAGAAAGGCCTGTAAATTCTCCGCCCTTGCTTTTATTGAATGAAAAAACCGTAATGATGATAAGAGGAATAAATAAAAACAGCAATGTAAAAAACAGAACCGTTTTTGAAAACGACAGCATCTTTGCTCTCTGCTTCCATGTCTTTTTTGCATGTACGGCAGGTTCGCCCGTCGGCCGTTTTTTCCATAAAAAACGGCTTGCCAAAATGGAATAAAAATTGAGTTTCATTTTGGCGCTCCATCCGTATTATCCGTCTTTTTGAGAGCGGCGGCATTTTTGCTTGCAGCGAGCATCCAAAGCACCCCTGCCGTGCTTACTGCCGTCAAAACCATGCTGAAAGCCGCCGCAAGCGGCCAGTTGCGTGTTTTTTGAACTTGGTCCACGATTATGTTGCCGAGCATGTAGGAATCCTTTCCTCCTACCAAAAGCGGCACCGTATATGCGCCGAAAATAGGGATAAAGGTAAAGACCACGCCGGTAAGAATGCTGCTTTTTATGCTGGGGATAAGAACCTTCATTATCGCTTGGAATTTATTGGCGCCTAAGTCGCGGGCGGCTTCAAGGAGCGAAAAATCAAATCTGTCTACGGCGGTAAAAATCGGCAAAATGGCGTACGGAATATACATGTACACGGAAACAAGCACTACGGCGCCTCCGGTATAAAGAAATTTTACATAGTTTTTTACAAGTCCGAGGCTTCTCAGTATCTGATTTAAAATTCCGTCGTTGTTCAATATGGACATCCATGCAAAAATTCTTATGAGCGAATTTGTCCAAAACGGAATTATGACAAGAAAAAGGAGAACGGTCTGATATTTGCTTCTTGCCATCGCATATCCGCAGGGAAGGGCTATCAGAATAGTAATGAGCGTAGATATTACGGATAATCTTAGCGTCCGCATGACAAGGATTCCGTAATTGGGGCTGAGCATTTGGCGGTAAGCTTTGAGGGAGAATTCCCATTCAACTCCGCCGTACAGTCCCTTTTTCATAAAACTGTATACTACTATGATAACGAGCGGTGCGATAAAGAACGCTATAAACCACAGCCCCATAGGCCACGCGTACAGAGCGCCCGGGTTTGATTTTTTGCGCCCTCCTGCTATAGAGGAGAATTCTTCTTTACCCGTCGGAGGTTTTTCCGTTAAGTCCGCTTTTTTACTCATCGCTCTATATCCTCAACAATGTAACCGTCGTTTGCAGACCATGAAACGTAAACGGTGTCCTTCCATGAAATTTCAGGCCCGTCGTCCAGGTAATTTGTATGCTGTTTGAATACTTTGATGACGGCGCCGTTTTCAAGGCGGACATAAAATTTGGACTGGAATCCCGAATAGACCGGCTCTTCTACGACTCCTTTAAATACGTTTATGTCCGTTCGTCCTTTTACGTTCGGGGTTTCATTGGTTATACGGATTTTTTCGGGGCGGACGGTAAATGCAACTTTTTGTCCCGGTTCCGTATGCTCATAATCGGTGACCATCATGAATTTATCGCTGTCGGCCATTTCGGGCGTATCCGTCGGAAGCGGCGCCTGCTTGCCCAATGCGGGAACTTTTAGCGTTACCATGTATTCTTTGTCGCCGTTTACATTGTAAGGCACGCATTTTTCAACTTCGGCTTCAAACAGGTTTGTTTCGCCTATGAATTCCGCTACAAACTGCGTCGCGGGGCTTTCGTAAATTTCAAAAGGCGTGCCTATTTGCAGCACACGGCCGTGGTTCATGATGGCGATACGGTCCGAAACTGAAAGAGCTTCGCTTTGATCGTGCGTTACGTAAATGAACGTTATGCCGATCTTGTCGTGAAGGTTGTCAAGGTCGATAAGGAGGTTCGCCCTGAGCTTAGCGTCCAGAGCGGAAAGCGGTTCGTCCAAGAGCAGTACCTGAGGCTCGTTTATGAGCGCCCTCGCGATGGCGACGCGCTGCTTTTGTCCGCCTGAAAGCCTGTTAGGTTTTTTGTCCTCGTGGCCGTCAAGCTGAACCAAGCGGATATACGAGCGTACTTTTTCATCTATAGTCTTTTTATCGATTTTTTTTAACCGCAAAGGAAACGCAATGTTTTCGTAGACGGTAAGATGAGGAAAAAGCGCGTAAGTCTGAAATACCGTGTTTGAATGCCGTTTATCCGGCGGCATAGGTATGACGTTTTTATCGTCAAACAGAATTGAGCCCTCGTCGGGATCTTCAAATCCGGCTATTATGCGCAGTAGCGTTGTCTTTCCGCATCCTGACGGACCAAGGAGTGAGAAAAACTCACCCGGCTTAATAACAAAATTTATGTCTCTAAGCGCTTGGAAATCCCCGAAGTTCTTGGAAACATGGTCTATGGAAACCCGACTGCCTTTCAATGACTTCTCCTGTAGAGGTCAATAATAAGCGCTTTAAAATATTAGCGTAAGATCTACAATGCTGCTATTGTTCGGCTTTGTCAATATTTTTTTTAATTATTTTGGAAAAAATTTGCAGTTTACCATAGTTTTTGTAGGATCATAAATAAAATCGTGCTGCCGAAAATACTCAGCATCGGATTGTTTTTCCATAAGTGAAGCATGACCGCAGAAGCAAGGGCTATAAAATAAGGAATTCCGTAAGGGAATGCCGTTACGTTTATGTCTTTAACCCCGTAGACTACAAGTATTGCGATGATCATGGGCGGAATATACTTTTCAATGAATTTTATGATTGCAGGCGGCTCTTTTTTGGAAAAAAGTATAAAAGGGAAAGCTCTGGTACCGAAAATGATCGCCGCGCTTACCGCAACCGCAATCATAACGCTTTGCATGTTTAATTTCATTTAAATCTTCCTTTTGCCGTATTTTACGGTTCCGTTCGGTTTGAAATTTCTTTTGTGCTTTTATTTCCGCGGAAAATAATAAGGCTTGCTATTCCTGCCGACAGGGCACAGATCAATATGTGTTTTCCGTCCAGAATTCCCGCTTTGGATAATATTACGGCAAATACCGTTACCGCGGCGCCTATTATGACAGGTAAAAAGTCGCGGGTAGACTTCATACGGTTTACAAGCATGACTGCGAACAGCGCGGTAAGCGCAAAATCTACGCCTTCAAATGAAAAAGGCAAAACGGCGCCGGCTGCGGCTCCTATTGTGCTGCCCGAAACCCAGTACGAGTAATTGAGCAGCGCTATAGTTCCGTAAAAAGCCCCCGGATCCGTGTGTTTCGGTAATTTAACGCCGGTAAGAAGCGCGTAGGTTTCGTCGGTAAGTGCAAAGATTAAAAACGGTTTCCATTTTCCGGTATTTTTAAATCCGCTTATGAGGGAAAGGCCGTACACTATGTGCCTTATGTTAAGCAGCAATTCGGTAACCGCGATCGCCGTAAGAGGAACGCCTGATGCAAACAAGCCTATCGCAACATATTGTCCCGCCCCCGCATACATCAAAAGGCTCATGAGCGGAGCGAGCCACCACGGGTAACCGGCCGTCGTCACCATAAGTCCGAAAGGGATCCCTATGGCAATGTATCCGAAAAATACGGGCGAAGTTATTTTAACGGCCTGCGCGATGTAGTATCTGTTCATTTTTATAGTATAGCTAAACTTATATCCTTGTGCAAATAAACCCGATTGTTACAAACCCGATTGCGGGTAAAACTATGCGGCAGAACATCATTGACTTGCCTTAAAAATTGTGTAAGATTGATATTGTTCGGTCTTGCAGCCGCATCTACGACGGCAGTCGAAAATTTTAAATTGTTTAAGGACGGATGTTATGGTTTCAATAATTATAGGTCTGGTTTTGATCGCTTTTACCGTTGTTGCGGCGCTTCCCTCGTGTCTCGATTGGAGTGCGGAAATAATTGCGTTTTTAAAAGGATGCGCACCAGTTCTCGCCGCCTTTATAGGCCTTATCGCCTTGTTTATCGGGGCGGCCGACATTAAAGACAAAAAAGAAGCTCAAAAAGAAGAGGCCGCCGCCCAGTCTGCGGAAGAAAAAAAATAAATTTCGTCGTTCAGTGAAACAGCGCATTTTATAAAACAGCGCGCTTTGAAGTAAGCGAGCCTTTATTTTTCACATTCTGCTGATATATATTTTGTCGGTGCCGAAATCTGTGATTTTAAATTCGGTTTTGCTGACTATTGTCGCGCCGTGATTCCGCTATTGTTGTGCCGGCAGCGTGCCGATTCGATTGTTCGTTGTCGCGCCTGCTGCGCAGTGATTCGCTGCGACAGCGGTTTGTAATTCACTTGACACTTTCATTTAAATTCATTTATATTTATATACCCCGTATATAGCGCCGATGTTTTGCTCGATCATCGGTGCGCCAAAGGATCGGATGCAAGATCCCAAAGCGAACAACTTTATTTTAGTAAGGTATATGCATGAAAACTATTTTCGTAAAAGAACACGAACAAGACCGTAAATGGTATTTGATCGATGCGACGGATAAACCGATAGGGCGCGTTGCTGCAAAAGCGGCTTCAATATTGCGCGGCAAAAACAAACCTTCGTTTACCGCAAATCAAAATATGGGTGATTATGTTGTCATTATCAATGTCGGGAAGGCGGCCATGACAGGCGCTAAGCAGACTGATAAGATTTATTACAATTATACGACCGGTTTTGTAGGCAGCTTAAAAAAACGCAGCTATGAAGAATTGATCAAAAAGCATCCTGAAGAACCGATGCGCCGTGCGATAAACGGAATGCTCCCGAGCGGACGACTCGGCCGCACTATGGCCGGCAATGTAAAAATTTATGCCGGCGCCGAACACCCGCATTCTGCGCAAAATCCGCAGCCGATTGAAATTTAACAGGAGCTTGAGATGGTAAAAGATATTGCTATTGGTACAGGTAGAAGAAAAACTGCGGTCGCCCGTGTTTTTATGCGTGAAGGCAGCGGAAAGATTGTTGTAAACGGAAAAGATATAAAAGATTATTTTGCGACCGAAGAACAGATCCGTATCGTTCATCAGCCGCTCTTGGTTACTTCAAATGACAGCAAATTCGATATCGTGATCAATGTTCTCGGCGGCGGATTAAACGGACAGGCCGCTGCCTGTTTGCACGGTATTGCCCGCGCCCTGACACAGATCGACCAGGATACGCACACGGCTCTTAAGGCTAACGGGTACCTTACTCGCGACTCTCGCATGGTTGAACGTAAAAAATACGGCCAGAAGGGCGCGCGCAGAAGATTCCAGTTCAGTAAACGTTAAACTTTGGTTATTTCCCGCGTTGAAGAGGTCTCTGCCGGTTGTATTAAAATTATAACCGAGTCGGGACCTTCTTTTTTTATCCGCAGCTCTTATCTGTCCCTCGTGCCTCCCGAACAAATAGTTTCCGGTTCGGTTTTTATCGAAGAAAAAGAAGACGACATTATAAATGCGGGGCTTGCCTTTGCCGCCGAAAAAAAAGCACTGGAATATCTGTCCCGCGCGGAGCAAAGCAGGGCGGGACTTTATCGTAAGCTTAAGGTAAAAAAATTTGAAAAAACTGCGATAGATAAAGCTCTTGATCATTTGGAGAGCGCTTCGTATCTGTCGGACATGCGTTTTGCGCGCGCATGGCTGAATAACAGAAAAATAACTCACAGCGAAGGCCGGTCAAAACTTGCATGTGAACTTGCCGCACGCGGCATCGATAAAGAAACTTCCGCCGCAGCTCTGGACGATTTTTTTGCTCAAAACGATGAAAGAGACGCCTGCATTAAGGCGTTGGAAAAATGCCGCAGGCTTAAAAAAGATCAAAACAAAACATTTGCCGCCTTGTTGCGCGCGGGGTTTTCATACAATCTAATCCGGGATGTTCTACCTGCGGCCGACACAGAGTTTATTTGACGCCCGTATGCGGCTGGCTGCGACCGGCAAAAGCAGGCCGATGGCAGGCAACGGCAAGACAACAGCAGACCGGCGGCAGTGCAAACGTCAACAACATTAAGGTGCTGTAGTCTAACGACTGCCGGGCACATATATCCAAGAAAATTGTCCACAAGCTGAAGTTTCGGCCTTTTTACCTTTATCCATTTCCGGCGCCTTGCCCTAGAAAAGCGTATTATGCTAAAATGACTTGATACGTATTGTTTTATTATGAGGCTTGAATAATGTCAAAAAGAGGTACCAAATCCGTTGTCTTTTCCGCACTTGAAGTTGCAAATATCTGCGGCGTCGTAAATCAGACTGCTATTAATTGGATTAGAAGCGGATATTTAAAAGCTTTTACCACTCCCGGCGGACAGTTTCGCGTTTATCCTGACGATTTGGCTGCCTTTATGAGCAGCCGAAACATGCTTATCCCCGAAGCTCTGCTTAAACTTTGCAAGGACAGATCCGCATACGCCCTTAATACGCTTTTAATAATAGACGACGATAAGCCTTTAAATGACGTTATTGCCGATTATATGCGGAAAAAATTTCCCGCCATCAATATTTTTCAAGCCTATGACGGTTTTGAAGCCGGACTCTTGCTTGCGAGCAAGCACCCTCAGTGTCTTATCCTCGATCTTGATCTGCCGGGAATGGACGGCTTCGAACTCTGTAAACAGATTTATGAAGGCGGAAAATTCGGCAATCCTCAAGTTTTGGTTATAACGGCCTTGGAAGAAACCGGAATAGAAGAGCGGCTTGAAAAATTGGGAGTAGCACATTTTTTTAGAAAACCGCTCGTTCTTGACAGTCTTTCAAAAATAGTGGAAAGAGTTTACCGGGAATAATAGTAAGCGGGATAGGACATTCTGCTCGCCTGCTTTAACGCCGCATCAATAGAACCCGTATTTGCAAAAACGGAAAATATCTTAACGGCCGTTTTTATGTCAGTAAAATAATCATAAACCGAAGGCCGCCTTTCAAACCTGAAAGTCCGCTTGTCGATCATAGGCATTTTAAGCTCTTCTTCAAGTTTTTTTTGGGCTTCTTCAACCGAGCATATGCTGTCGATAAGGCCGTTTTCAAGCGCCTGACGCGCAGTGTAAATTCTTCCGTCCGCAAGCGTTTGTATCCTTTTTTGAGACATGTTTCTGCTGTTTGCGACTATGTTTGTAAACTGAACGTAAGCGTCGTCGGCTACGGACTGCATTATGGACAGCTGTTCCTGAGAAAGCGGTTCGTCAAAATTCATCATGTTTTTATTTTTACCGGCCGTGATTGTTTTTGCTTTTATGCCCAATTTTTGAAGGAGTCCCGTAGCGTCCAAAGATTGACCTGCAATCACGCCTATGGAACCTGTTAGTGTGTTTCTGTTTGCGCTTATGTGGCTTGCTGCGCAGGCAACATAGTATCCGCCGGAAGCCGCCAGTTCTCCCATGTATGCGTGAACTTTTTTCCCTGTGGTTTTATACCTTTCAAGCGCGGTATATACTTCGTCGGACTGGTAAACTCCTCCCCCCGGAGAATTTATAAAAAGCAGAATGGCCTTGTTCCTTTCGTCGTATTCCAAATCGCTTATGACGTCAAGCAATTCGCTTTGATTGTAAGTTTTGTTTTTGTCTTCTATTACGCCTTCTATGTAAACGACGGCTATATAGTCGCTTTTTTTAAGTTCATTGATGTTGAATCTTTTTTCAAAAAGTTTTTTTATGTCCGTTATTTTATTGAATTTGTCGGAAGGAGATACGTCAAAGGATTTGCGATCCGTGGAATTTACGGTATCGGAGGTTTTTAACGAGTTTGTATGTGCAAAGAACAAGGGATAAATTCCCGCTGCAGCCGCGACAATTATCAGACCTATAAGAACAATATATCCTTTGGAAAGGCGCCTTCTTTTTTTTGTAAAACCTTCAGAATCTTTGTTTTCTTTGTCTGTATTTGATTTATATAACATTCCGTCCGTCCTCTTAATATAAATGGCATCTTTTAAAAATTTGTCTTTGTCTATTTTTTAAAGATGCCGAGTTACCTCTAAAAACTGAAGTTTTTAGAAGTTCCTTAATGATAAAATTTTCATTTTCCGCAGCCGATTGCCGGCGTATCATGTTTTACTTCAAGTCCTCAGGCAAAAGCCTGCCTGTTTTAAATGCCATCTCTTTTAGGTCAAGATACGCATTTGTAAACGAGAGTTCCGCATAAGGGCAAAGCCACAAAAATCCTATGCCGAATGAGAGCAGCGACAATATATACCAGCCTATAAAACTTAAGCCCATGACGAACAAGTCTCCCTTGTATCCTTTCGTAAGGATTTTACTGATTTTCATCGCCTTGCGTACGGGAAGTTTGGGATATTCCGCAATCAAAAAGAAAATTTGCGAATATGAAAAGGCCTTTATTATTCCCGGAATCACAAATAAAAACGACCATACGGAAACCCACAAGGTAAACCAAATTCCCGCTCTTAAAGCTCTGAACCAAAGCATAAGCCCGTCCAAAAAATTATTAAAATGCAAGGGAGCGGTTTCTTTTGCGGCTTTTAAATATACGTACAGCTGAGCGGTAACCAGAATATATACTAAAATATACAATATCGCCAAGTTGGGTTCCGGAGCCGCATTCACGGCCACATTAAAATTAAAGTTCGGCATTGAATTGGAAAACGTTTCAACCCTTACCGACTTCATCAAGTGCATCGACGGCGCTAAAAGCAGCGTGATTATGAATAAAAATATTGCCGTCATTATCATCGGAACCCGGCGGCGCCCCTTCAGCTGTGCTTTCGCTCTTTTTTTGTATAAAGCCGAATCAAACATGTTTATCTCCTATAAAAACTTTTGCAGAAATCTGCAACGATCTTAACTTTGTCCGGAGGGGGAACAGTGCACAGTTCAAGCGCAGCCGTCCCGTACGACGTAGAATATTTCCAATTATATACTATTTTTTTTGTCGGTCAAAGTAAAACCCGAATCCGCCCAAAGGATTTCCAAAGTTTTTGCCGAAGATTTTTCCGGCGATAGGCGCCAATAAAAGTCGTGCCGCTCAAAGATATGAGCTTTCAGTTCTATTTCGAACATAGGCTTACTATACAGAATTTTTGTTATAGTTAAAAGTGCGCCGATGTGATATATTTTTATCATGAATATTACATTGGAAAACGCTCGTTTCAGAGCGATAATCGACACACACGGAGCTGAGATAAATTCCTTGCAGGAAATTGCCGACGGAACAGAGTTCATTTGGAATGGAGATCCGTCCGTTTGGAAATATCATGCGCCCATACTGTTCCCGCACGTGGGGCGGATCCGCGACGGATTTATGACTTATGGAAGAAAAGAATACAAACTTGCCATAAACGGGTTTGCGCGCGATATGGATTTTACGCTTATAAAAAACACTTCCGATTCCGCCGAATTTGAATTGACCGAAAACGATTATACCGCGGATAAATATCCGTGGAAATTTTCGCTTAAAGTAAATTATAAACTTACGGAAAACGATATGATTTTTACCTCGACGGTCACAAATACGGATAAGGAAAAGATAAGTTTTTCGCTCGGAAGTCATTCGGCACTATGCTGTCCGCGAAACACTGACAAGGAAGGAACTAAAAACAGCGATTACGTGATCGAATTTGAAAAAAAAGAAGCTCTTACGAGCGTTGTGTGTACCGACGACGGATACCTTGCATCGGATGAAAACGGGATCGCCCCTTACACAAAACCTTACGGTGAAAAAGACGCCGGCATTATTCCTATGACCGAAAAAGGATTCGGCAACGGACATTTTTTTACCGCCTTCAGTTCCGACTGGGTAGGACTTCGCAATAAGACGACCGGAAAACTTGTTCGCATAAATACGAAAGATTATCCGTATGTGATGATATGGCAGAACGCCGGAGAGCCGCGCTTTGTTTGTATTGAACCCTGGTACGGCGTGCCGGATCCCGCCATCACAAGCCATGCGTGGGAAATTAAGCCGGGACTTGTTTTTCTTGAGCCTGGAAAAAGTTTTACCTCCGATCAGACGATAAGTATTTTGTAAATTTTTGTGAAAGAGCTCCGTTTAATTTGCGCTCCGATGGCTACGTTAAGTCACGAAGCCCTTCGCCGAATGATAGAAAAATTCGGCGGATGCGACGAGTATTTTACCGAAATGATAAACGCCGGTTCTCTTTTAACGCACGGCCCCTTTGAAAAATACTATCTGATAAGCGAAGCCGCGCCTGAAAAAACGGTCTGGCAGCTTACGGGCGGCAAGGCGGATCTTTTGGAAAGAGCCGCCTTTGAGATTGCCGAGCGGGGCGGCATAGGCTTGGATCTGAACATGGGCTGCTCTGCTCCTGAGATCGTCGCAAGCGGCGCCGGAATAGCGTGGATGCAAAAGCCCTCCGAAGAAACACGCTCCATGGTCATGAGAGTGAGAAAGGCTCTTGAACGCTCGGCTGCCTGCGGCAAAAAAAGGCTGCGCCTAAGCGCGAAGATCCGGTTGGGCGATGAAGGTTTTTCTGACGACGGTTTTTTTTGTTTTTGTGAAATGCTTTCGGACGAAGGGGTTGAAATGATCACGTTGCATCCCAGAACCCGCAGGCAAAAGTATTCGAAGGCGCCGCATTTTTCTTATGTGCAAAGACTTTCCGAAATTATGCATAAAAGAGGCGTTTCGGTAATACTTAACGGCGATGTGTGCGGCGCCGAAAGTGCAGCGTCCGCCCTTGAAAAAGCGCCCCTTGCCGACGGAATTATGATAGGGCGGGCGGCCGTCCAAAAACCGTGGGTTTTTATGGAAATAAAACGTGCCCTGTCGTCGGAAGGTCGGGACAGGACTTCAACGTCGTATGAAAATACATTGTCCACGGCGGACTTATACGCTCTTGCTTTCGATTATCTTCAAGACTTAAAAATTTATCAGCCGAAAGAATTTTGGCGCACAAGGATGCAGAGATTTTTTACATATTACTGCCAAAATTTTTCCTTTGCGCATTATTGCCGCACGCAGCTTTTAAATTCCAAGGATATGGATGAAGCGCAGATGCGGCTTTTAGAATATTTTGAAAAAGTTCCCGAAGACAGATACGTTAAAATACGAATTTTTTAGCGAGGAGTGAAAGCTCTTCAAATTTTCCCTCGTTGATAAGGCTTTCTTTCATTATATTCGAGCCTATACCGCAGCTGCAGTAGCCTGCACCGAGAAAATCTTTTATATTTTTTTCATTTACGCCGCCTACCGCCATGATCGGAACGTTGCTTATCGGAGCTCTTACCGCTTTGATATAGTCAAGCCCCAGATATCCTGCGGGAAAAACCTTTACTATGTCGGCGCCGAGATTCCACGCGTTTTGAATTTCCGTGGGCGTCATTGCGCCGGGAACGCAAACGAGACCGAGCTTTTTCGCTTCTGAAATGACGGCGGGATTTGTGTCCGGTGCAAGTATAAAATCCGCTCCGGCTTCAGCTGCAGCCCTTGCCTGCTCTACGGAAACCACCGTACCGGCTCCCACGCACATCTTATCACCCAAGGCTTTTTTTACTTCGCGGATAGATTTGGCCGTGTCCGCAATGCAGCTGTCGGACGACTGATCGAATGTGATCTCAAGGCAAAAGATTCCGCCGGAATTTACGGCCTTTGCCGCTTCAACAATTCTGTCCGGTGAAATTCTCCGCGCGATGGAAACGATTTTTTTTTGCTTTATAAAAGAAAGAACGTCCATTTACTCCTGCCTCTGTAATATTATTGCCGGTAAAATCCGCGTCTGTCAATAAGAGTTTTTACGAGTCAGTTTCTCAAGCGGCTATATTAGGACAATCGTACCGAAAAATATAAGTTATAGAAATTAGTTTGCAGCATTAAAAAAACGGCTACACTCCCGGCAGCGTCCTGCCGTTCGCCGCGGCTGACCGTAATAGGTATCGGACTGCGCTCGCTTTCTTATAGAAAGCTCGCTTGCCAACGGTCAGAGCGGCTCGGCGGCAGTTATCGCTGCCTCGCGTTTCGCTTTTTCCTTTTATGCCGATGCTTGTTTATACTCGTACAGCCCCGATGCGATTTCACCGGCAGCCATATAAATATTTATAGCATATTCCTTCAACTTTTGATAAACTCATATTCAGCGAGGAGGCGCCGCCTTTATGTATGATTTTTATTTTGATTCCGGAACTACAAATACCAGAATGTACGTATTTAACGGCAAGGAAGAACCTGTTTACAAGGCTGAAAAATCGGTGGGATCCAAGGACTCGGCGCTTTCCGGTGACAAGGATTTACTCCCTCGCGAGCTCCATCTTCTTTTGGAAAAAGGCTGTGCCGAGCTTAAAATCGGCCGAGAAAGTGTGGGCGAAATTTGGATGAGCGGAATGATAACTTCGCCTAACGGAATCGTAGAAGTTCCTCACATAACGGTTCCCGTCGATTTGAATAAACTTGCCCGAAACGTGTTTGTTTTCGATGAAAAAAAGTTTTTCAAAAAAGAAATTCATTTTATTCCCGGAATAAAAAGTTTTCCCGCCGAAGGTAAAATAACCGCTGAAAATGTGGATAGTATAAATAATATGCGCGGGGAAGAAACCGAGATATGCGGAATAATGAGTTCTTTCCCGGCTTCAAATTCCGCTTCCGCTCTAAAAGGAAATTTTATCTTTGTTCTGCCCGGCTCTCACACGCAGGTTGCCGCGGTAAAAGACGGAAGTATAGTGAACATAGTTTCTACAATTACGGGGGAACTTTTTAAAGCTTTAAAAAGCCAAACAATATTGGCGTCCGCTCTTGAAGGCGGCTATGAAAAGATCGACACTGAAATGGTTCGGCTCGGCTATAGGAATCTTCAAAAGTACGGTTTTAACCGTGCGATCTATATAGACCGTTCCCTGCTGCTTTTTACGGATTCTACTGCGGAACAACGGCATAGCTATTTGGAAGGCGTTCTGAACGGCGGCGTTTTACAGGCCGTAAGCGCGGCTTTCGGCGGAAAACCTGATAAAAATCCTAAAACCCAAAATAAGGCGGAAGATAAAAACCGGACTTTGAAAAAGCTCGGCGAGCCGATCGACATGTATATCTGCGGTTCCGAAAATCAATTTCAGATATATAAGGCTATAGCCGAGGATTCTTTCCCCGAATACTCCGTAAAACGGATGGAATGCGGAAGCATACCTTTTTCCGCCCTCGGTTATAAAGCCGTATTCGCCGCATACAAAACTATACGGTAAACCGCAGGTTTGGCAATCAATGATTTTTTTTGCCGAACCGGCGATTTGTCCTTTAAGTTCCGGCACCGTGCATGCAGGCTCCGTTCATCCGGGCGACGTGCAGACCGGGCACGCGGGGCTTATATCTTTTCGATCAAGGCCGCCGCTGCGTCGATATAATCTACGTCAAGGTTTTCTATGTCGCCCGTGTCGACGGCTTCGGTAACCCTTTGTTCGATAGGAATGCGCGCAAGGACGGGAAGATTATAGGCCGTCGCTATCGCATCGATATTGCTTTCGCCGTAGATTTTTATCTCTTTACCGCAGTCGGGGCATTTTACGTAGCTCATGTTTTCAATTATGCCTATGATAGGAATTTTCATATTCGTGGCCATCTTTACCGCTTTTTCAACGATTACCCGGACAAGCTGCTGCGGCGAAGACACTACGATTATCCCGTCCACCGGAAGCGATTGAAAAACCGTGAGCGGAACATCGCCCGTTCCCGGCGGCATATCGACGAACATAAAATCCACATCTTTCCAGTCTACGTCGGTCCAAAATTGTTTTACGGCGCCGGCAATTACGGGCCCGCGCCATATTACAGGATCGTTTTCATTTTCCAGCAAAAAATTCATGGACATTATCTGTATGCCCTTTTCGGTTACGACAGGATTCAGCGCTTTACCGTCGCCGGTTGCTCTGTCATCGCCTAGTCCGAAGGCTTCAGGAATAGACGGACCTGTGATGTCGGCATCCAAGATAGCCGTCTTATAGCCCAATTTATTCATCTTTACGGCTAAGAGACTCGTCACCAAAGATTTTCCTACGCCGCCCTTGCCGCTTAATATTGCAATAACCTTTTTTACAGTACTTCCCTTGTGCACTTCGACATGAAAGTCGCGGGATGCGCAGTTGGCGCTGCAAGAGTCGCAGCTGTGCGTACAGTTTTCAGAATTTTCCGCCATGATCCACTCCCATAAAATTGCACGAGGGAGAAAATTTCAATTTTCGACCGAGTGCAATTTGTGCGCTCTTTGCGCACAGTTATAAAACGAGTTTTCAAAGAAAACTCGAAGTTAAATTGAACGGCGCTGTTTTAGACGTTCAATTTAAACACTCCCATAGTATAGTATAGAAGATAAGAAAACTTTTGCTCCGCGTCAAATTTTTGCTTTTTTCAAAAACCGATTAAAAACGGAATGATCGGTTAAATAGCGCGCCTGCTGCCCCGAATACGCCTACGCTGGCCAATCCCATAATCACTCCCGCGATAAGAACTCCTGTTGTAACGGCCGCCACAGTATCTTTAAAATTCATGTCCAGAAGGCTTGCGGCAAGAGTTCCCGTCCATGCGCCTGTTCCGGGAATAGGAATACCTACGAACAGCGTAAGAGCTACGAACAAACCCCGTCCGGCTTTTTCTTTAAGTTTTCGGCCCCCTTTTTCCCCTTTTATCAAAAAGAAAGTGCAAATTTTTCCTATGAATTTTTTATTTGCTCCCCATTCCAAAAAACGGCGCGCAAATAAATATATGAAAGGCACGGGCAGCATATTCCCTATGATGCAGACAATGTATGACGTTAAAAGCGGCAGTCCTAAAGCCTGTGAAACGGGGACGGCGCCTCTCAATTCTATGAGAGGCAGCATCGAAATAAAAAAGATCCAAAGATAGTTTTTTAGCATAACGGTAAGTATACTTAAAACATTTAAACAGGGGAATAGGAGAAAAATCAGCGGACGATCGTTTTTCTTGCACATTTTACAGAAAAGCGCCGCCTGTTACCGAACATCCGTCATCGTATGAAGGATCTTCCCGTTAAAATTAAATCTTTTTTGTCCGATAAATAAATAAGGATCGCACGGATTTTGTGATCGGCAAATCTTACCGGAATTTTGAGGGATTTATGAAAAAAAATATATCGGTTTTCACCGTGATCTTTGCTTTATTTTTTATCTTTTTTGCGGAAGAAGTTTATTCTGCGGGATTTGAAATGGGCATAGGATCCGGATATGTTTTTTACGGCGACAGCGAAACAAAAGACCTTGTTTCTGCCATGAACAGCGAAAATTTTAACAGATTCATCATCGGGGGAGAAGCCGGTTTTTTTATTCCTCTTACGGATATCCTTGTTTTTACCGCCGATTCCGAAATTATGAGCGACCTGTTTTGGAAAGGAAGCCGGCATTGTTATTTTTTAGATTACGCTTTTAACGGCGGCATAAAGATGTATCCCGGTTTAAAGGGACTCGCGTTCAGCGTCGCTTATACGCTGGGCAGGCGTACTTCTTTTATAAAGATGTACAATCAGGATTCCATAATTTCGTCCACAAGTTGGGGGAACGGATTTAAGTTTGCAGTTGATTACGACATTAAATACGGAAAAGACGGCATTTGTCCCGTGATAGGCGCTTACTGGCGGCATGTTCCCAGAGGAAATTCTTTTTCGGACAATACGCTCTCCATTTATTTAAAACTGTTTTTCCGCTGATCGCATTCCGCATATAAAAACGGGAAATTTCGCTGATGCGAAATTTCCCGTATCTTTGTAAGAGCGTAAAATAAACGGTAAAACCGCTTTTGTCCGTTAAACGAATGAACGAATTAGCGGGCGTATTCTACGATCCGTGTTTCGCGGATCATCGTAAGCTTTATCCTGCCCGGATATTTTAAGTCCGATTCGATTTGTTTTGCTATATTTCTTGCAAGGTCTTTTACATCCTGATCGGAAACTTTTTCATTGTTTACAAGAATGCGCAACTCTCGTCCCGCTTGGATAGCGTAGGCCTTTTCCACACCGGGGAAATTTTCAGCGACGGCCTCCAGATTTTCAAGTCTTTTTACGTAGTTGTCTACGGTCTCTCGGCGGGCTCCCGGGCGCGCGGCGGAAATCGCATCTGCAATTTGCACTATAACCGCTTCAAGGGAAGAAGGCTCGACATCGTTGTGATGCGCTGCTATAGCGTTTATTATCACGGGGTCTTCTCCCATCTTTCGCGCTATTTCGGCGCCGGCTTCCGCGTGGTTTTGTTCGGTTTCGTTTTCTACGCCTTTTCCTATGTCGTGCAGAAGGGCGGCGCGTTTTGCAACGTCGCGGTTCGCTCCGATTTCGGCGGCGAGCATGGCTGCTATGAGTGCGACTTCTTTTGAGTGGTTAAGAACGTTTTGTCCGTAACTCGTCCTAAAGTAGAGCCTGCCTAAAGCTATAACTCCGTCGGTGTTCATATTGTGTATGCCAAGCTCAAACAGAGCTTTTTCGCCTTCTTCGTAAATTTTCTGCTGTATTTCCCTCGTAACCTTTTGTACTATTTCTTCGATCCGTGTGGGATGTATGCGCCCGTCTGAAATAAGTCTTTCCAAAGAAACTTTTGCTATTTCTTTGCGCACGGGATCAAAACACGATATGACGACGGCTTCAGGCGTATCGTCAATGATTATGTCTACGCCTGTTATGGTTTCAAGAGTGCGGATATTGCGGCCTTCGCGCCCGATAATGCGACCCTTCATTTCATCGCTCGGCAATGAAACTGTTGTAACGGTAATGTCGCTTGTAATTTCGGTTGCAATGCGCTGAATTGTAGCCACAAGTATATCGCGCGCCTTTTTTTCCGCGCTTAGATTTGATTCCTGTTCAATCTTGTTTATGAGCGCTTGCGCGTCGTGTTTCGCATCGTTTTCAAGGTTTTTTATGATAAGACTCTTTGCTTCTTCTACCGTAAGACCTGAAATACGTTCAAGTTCCTGCCTGTATTGCTCTTCCTGCTTGACCATTACGGCTTCGCGTTTTTCCATGTCCGTAACACGGTTGGCAAATTCCTTGTCGCGTTTTTCATATTCCGAAGCGCGCTGGTCAAGAAGTTCTTCTTTTTTGTTTATGCGCGACTCGTAACGCTGTATTTCAGCGCGGCGTTCTCTATTCTCCCTTTCTTGTTGGTTACGTTCCCGAATGAGTTCATCTTTTGCTTCAAGCAAAATTTCTTTTTTTTGAGCTTCAGCTTCTCTAATTGCATCCTGTTTTACACGTTCTGCTTTTTGTTCAGACGCAGATAGTTGAAATCTGGCATACAGCCAGCGAATAGTCCATCCAAGAACAATTCCAATAGCAGGGAGAATGATGAATAAAACTATGTTCATTATCAATCTCCTTAGGAAAAAAACTTCCTTAATGATTAAAATTATTCATTTAATATTACTATATCATACAGTATGAAAAGGATTGTTGTCAAACCAGTTGACAATTTAAGGTATTGATGAAAAATGCGGACGGACCGGGTTTACATTGAAAAGTCTTTGCCCAGATATATTTCACGCGCCAAAGGCGAATCGAGGATTTCGTGCTTTGTTCCCTGAACTACGATCTGACCTGTGTTTATGATGATTGATCTGTGAGTGATTTCAAGCGTATCGCGCACATTGTGATCGGTTATGAGGATCCCGATGCCGCGCTCGGAAAGAAGAAGGATCATTTTTTTTATGTCGGCTACGGCTATGGGGTCTATGCCTGCAAACGGTTCGTCCAGCATGAGAAATTTAGGCTCTATGGCTAAAGAGCGTGCTATTTCCGTGCGGCGTCTCTCTCCGCCTGAAAGCGTAAACGCCGGCTGTTTTCTGATTTTTTCTATCGAAAACTCTTCTATAAGTTTATCCAGCCGGAAAATTTTTTCTTTTTTCGTGAGATCCTTACGCGTTTCTATGATAGCCCATATGTTTTCTTCAACGGTCATCTTTCTGAAGATTGAAGGCTCTTGCGGCAAATATGCAATTCCTGCCTGCGCCCTCTTATACATGGGCAGACCAGTGATTACTTTGCCGTCCAAGATAACTTCGCCTTCCGTAGGACGGTAAAATCCTATTATCATGTAGAATGTCGTAGTTTTTCCCGATCCGTTAGGACCTAAAAGCCCTAAGATTTCACCGGTCTTCATGGAAAAGTCTATTCCCTGCACGACTTTTTTGCGTCCGAAATTTTTGTATAAACTTGAAATACGCAGCTCGTGATCCGTTGTGCGGAGCGCAATGTCGCCGTTTGTAACGGGTTCCATCTGCGGCGCAGTTTCATTTTTTTGCACGCGATCCTCCCTTTGCCGGGGCAGGCGAGCCGTCGCTAAGGGATCCTTTTGCCTCGTTTTTGCCGTTATATGCGCCTTGCTCCGGGCCGGAAAGAGGCGCGCGGCCGTTTGATGCGGCGTTTTTTTTAGAGGAATCGCCGGCGACGTTCCGATTCGATTTTTCATTCGGAGCGGCGGATTTTGGATCATCATCGTGCGCTGCGCTTGGATCGGCGGCGGCGCCTGCCTCCGCATCTTTTTTAGCCGCTTTATCCGCCGTATCCGCGTCGTCAGGCGCATTTTCGGATTTGTCGTTTTTTGACGCGCTTGTTATCGAACCTTGCACGCGGCCGCTCATGGTTATCTCTTGCGAGTCAAGTTTTAAGCTTATTTCCTGTGCGCGGAATATATCGTCGCCTTGTACTATCTTAGGGCTCCCACTCATTTCAAGCAGTTGTTCGTTCTTATGGTAAATCGCATAGGCGCCGGTGCATACGTTGTCCTTTTGCCTAAGCTCTATGTTTATTTGCAGAACTGCCGTTTCGGTGTTTTGATTATACTCTACCATCTGGGCTTTGGCCGAAACTCCGTTTTTGGGATCCGTAAGCTTCACGTCAGTGTCAAGGACGGCGATCTTTGTCTCTCTGTCATACGAGAGCCTTCCGCATGTAAAATCCATCTCCGTTTTGGTATTTTTTACAAAAATATTGCCTTCCGCCTGAATATATCTGAAATTATCGCCGCTTATGCCGATCTTATCGGCGGCGATTTCCATCGAATCGGTTTTTACAAAAGCGTGGCCTTCCAAATTTGTTCTGTCGTTTTTGCCGCCCGTGCTTCCGGTCATGCCGTCGGCTCTAAATGTTATGACATCGGAAAAAGCCGGAGACAGGATAATAGCTAAAAAAAGAAACTTTATCGCTTTTGTGAAATTTTCAGTTATGAAATTCTTCATCTTGTTAAAATTCATGAAATTCATGGAGCGACTTTATCTGCGTTTACCGCTGCAAAGCCGTCCGAAGTCTCTGCAGTTCCGGTTGCGCTTCCCGTAACGATAGTCCCTTCCGTTTCGCCGCTGAAGGAAAAACCGTTGCTCACGGCGCTTGCGGAAAAACCTCTGCCCTTAAGAGTTATGTCGTCCCGCACAAGGGTTACAACCTCATCTTTCCCGCCGGTCAGCTGCTGTGAATCGGCATTCCAGCGCACGCTTTGAGCGGAGATTGTAGTTTTTTGAGGGTGATTTTTTATTATTATGTCTCCCAGCAAAATGTATTCTTTTTTTTTGGAATCGGCGGACAGGAGCGAGCAGCTTCCTTCGCTGTTTATTTTTTCATCGCCGTCGTATGACGCGAATTTTATATTTTCCGCATAGGAAACGGCTCCTTTTTTATACTGTTCTATTTTGTCCGCGTAAACGTCAAGGTTTTTTTTTGAATTTTCGATTCTATAAAATTTTGCATCGGTAAAAACGATTTCGGGAACAAAATCGTCTGCAGACGGCATACCGTTTGCATAATTGAGAGAGCAGGCGCTCAAGGAAATCATAAATATTACAGCAAATGCCGCCGACAGTTCCTTCATTTTTGTTTGTTTCTTATTACCGCTCCAATAAAGGCGATAAACAGCGGATGAGGATTTGAAGGGCGCGACACGAATTCCGGATGATACTGAACTCCTATTCCCCAAGGATGATCCTTCCATTCAAAAGCCTCCGTCTGCGAGTCGGAAACCGCCGTAGCGGAAGTTATAAGACCGTTTTGCGCCATATCGTCTTCATAGCGTTTGTCGAAGGTGTATTTGCTTCTGTGGCGTTCGCTGATCTGTCTTTTTTTGTATATGTCGAAGATCTTCGTGTTTTTATTCAGGTTGACTAAAGCGGCTCCCAGCTTCATAACGCCTGTAGACGTAATTCCCGCCTGTTCTTCAGGCAGACTTATAATTGCGTGTTTGCAGTTCTGCATGAATTCCGTGCTGTCGGCGTCTTCCCATTTTAAAAGCGAGCGGGCGGTTTCTACGGCCATAAGCTGCATTCCAAGGTCGATGCCCAGATACGGCACCTTGTGTTCTCGCGCATATTTTACGGCAGCTAAGAGCCCTAAAAAGCCCCTCTGTCCGTAATTTCCGGGAACTACGATTCCGTCCAAGCAGTTAAGATATTTGTCTACGCTGTCGATGTTTTCAAGAGTTTCGGCGTCTATCTTTTCTATTTTCAAATCTATCTGATGCGACGTTACCGCAGCGTGGAACAATGATTCCCTTACGGATTTATAACAGTTGTCAAGATAGTCTTTTTTCCCGACCATACCGACCGTAACGGTCTGCAACGGACTTTTTAACTTATCAAGAAAGTCAGTCCATATGGAAATATCGCATTTTTTTTGTTTAAGCCCGAGTTTTTCAAGGATTTTCGCGTCGATTTTCTGTTCATGAAAAAGGACGGGCAATTCGTATATGGATTTTTCCACGTCGGTGGACGTAAATACCGCTCCGGGAGAAACGTTGCAAAAAAGCCCCACCTTTTTTCTCAAAGCCTCGTCAAGCATTTGCTCGCAGCGGCATAAAAGGATGTCGGGCTGTATTCCCGCTTCCTGAAGCTGTTTTACCGAATGCTGTATAGGTTTGCTTTTTAATTCCCCGCCTATGATGATCGGAACCAGCGCCAAATGAATGCAGACCGTATTTTGTCGCCCCAGTTCTCGTATGAGCTGGCGTACGGCTTCCAAAAAAGGTATGGTTTCTATGTCGCCTACCGTTCCTCCCACTTCTACAAGGACTATGTCGGCGCCGCTTTGCGAGCCGAGGTTCAAAATGCGGCGCTTGATTTCATCCGTTATGTGAGGAATTACCTGAACCGTGCGGCCGTTGTAGCGTCCCGCTCTTTCGTTTTTTATGACGGAATTATAGACTTTTCCGATCGTTATGCAGTTTGCGGAAGTAAGATTTACATCGGTAAAACGCGAGAAATTTCCCAAATCCAAATCCGTTTCGGCGCCGTCTTCCGTTACGAAAACTTCCCCGTGCTGATACGGGCTTATATTTCCTGCGTCCACGTTAATGTACGGATCGCATTTCATCATTGCGACTTTATAACCGCAGCATTCAAAAAGGCTGCCCAGCGAAGCGGAAGCTACTCCTTTGCCCAAGCTGGAACACACGCCGCTTGTTACCAGAACATACTTACTCATGGAAAATAATTTTCCCATTTAAGAGGTATTTAGTCAAGATTTACAGCGCGGCGTAGGAAAATGATTTACTTTTTCCGTATTATGTGTATTATAATAAAAGATATGGCTGATTTATTGACAGATGCGGAATTTGAAAAATTCCGCAAGATAATTTACGAGCAAAGCGGTATAACGTTTTCGGAAACGAACCGCTCCGTTCTAGACAGCAGGATAAAGGAACAGCTTCACGAAAATAAGATCGACAGCGTCGGAGCGTATTATAATCTGATAATGTCGGACAAAGAAGCTATGAAGATCATGCTGGATTCGGTGACTACGAACCTTACTCGTTTTTTCCGTAACCAGCCTCACTTTGACGCCTTTACGAATTATGTCGTTCCGCACCTTCTTGAAGAAAAAAAGAAAACGGTCGACAAGGTTATCAGAGTTTGGAGCGCAGGATGTTCTACGGGGGAAGAACCGTACACCATTGCTATGATCCTGAAGGATATCTTGCCTGCCGGTTTTGACTTTGCCGTTACCGCTTCGGATATTTCCCTTAAATCGCTTATGGTGGGGCAGCAGGGATTTTATTCCAACGCCCGCATAACGGGAGTTCCCGAAAAATACTTGGAGCGTTTTTTTACCAAAAGCGATTCGGGCTATCAGGTAAAAAAAGAACTGATGGATAAAATCAAATTCGATTATCATAATCTGCAAAACGATTCGGGAATGAGAAATCTCGACGTCATTTTTTGCCGTAATGTTTTGATATATTTTGACGAAGCCGCCCAATTGGCCGTAATAAACCGATTTTGGAATTCCCTGCTTCCGCATTCCTATCTTTTTATAGGACATTCGGAATCTTTGTTCGGCATGGATACAAAATTTGAATTTCTGAAAACGGACTGGGCTTGTTTGTATCAAAAAAATATAAAATAAACACTCGAAAATTTGTATGTAGCCTGCCGGCGGGCTTATCACCGGACGGGTCGCATAGCGGTCTTGAATTTTAACGTCGTCTTGTTTTTTCTTTGCAATTATGTTACAGAAGGAGCAAGATTTTAGTTGTAAAGAGGGCTTAAAATTATGGATGATATATCCGTTCTTGTTTGTGACGATTCAGCGTTAATGAGAAATTTGATCTCGCGTATTATCGATAATACCGAAGGGATGAAAGTGTGCGCCAAAGCTATGAACGGCGAGATCGCTCTTGAGCGGATTCCCGAAATGAAGCCTGACATTATGGTGCTTGATATTGAAATGCCCGTGATGGACGGCGTGCAATTTTTGAAGGAACGCAAAGCGCGCCGCTGGGATATTCCCGTAATAATACTTTCAAGCGTCGCGACTAAGGGCGCCGCAGTTACCATGCAGTGCCTTGAATTGGGAGCGAGCGATTTCATCACCAAGCCGAACGGATCCATATCGGCCGACCTTTCGGGGATTGCCGAAAACCTTGTGGAAATGCTCGCTTCTTACGGAAATCCGTATGCTGCCAGACAAGGGAAAAAAGTTTATCCCGTAGATTTTTTTCATCAGCAGATGAAGTTAAAAAGGGCCGAACAGCTTGTCATAGAAAAGAAAGGCGCCGCCGCTGCGCCGCAAAAGCCTGCAGAACCGGCTAAACCGTTTTCTTTTTCATGGAAGGCGCCTGCGGAAGTCAAAACCGCGGCTACAATTACGCCCGTCCGCAATGGAGATCGCATAGATATCATTGTCATAGGAATTTCTACCGGCGGCCCGAATGCGCTCCGCGATGTATTTAAAATGATCGACCCGCATTTAAAACAGCCTATACTCGTGGTTCAGCACATGCCTGCAGGTTTTACAAAAGAATTTGCCATAAGCCTTAACAACATCTGCCCGCTTGAAGTAAAGGAAGCCGAAGAAGGAGACCTCGTTCAAGGCGGACACGTGTATATAGCGCCCGGAGATTATCAGATGTGCATAGCTCGCGGGCTTAAGGGGACGGAAATCCGTCTTTCCAAGGATCCTCACAGAAACGGACACAGACCTTCTGTAGATTATCTTTTTGAATCCGTCGCCAAAGAATATAAAAACCACGCCCTCGGAGTGATAATGACCGGCATGGGCAAAGACGGAGCCGCCCAGCTTGCCGAAATGCGAAAAGAAGGCGCATGGACCTTAGGTCAAGACCAAGAATCCAGCATCGTATACGGCATGCCCAAAGTTGCGTGGGAATTGGGCGGAGTGCAGAAGCAGGTTCCGCTTGCGAAAATGGCCGACGAGATAAGCGCGCTTGCGCGTGAGCATTTAACTTAAGATTTCCGTTATTTCAGGTTGAGCGGGTTTTATCTTTTTTCTGCTCAGCCAGAATACAGTTGCAGCCGCGGCGGAAAATCCCAGCAAAACAAAACCCGCTTGAAGCCCCTCCGCCGCGGCTGTCTTGCCTAACGTTGCTGCGGCAGGCCGTGCAAGAAAATATCCTCCTGCGGCGCAAAAAATCGGGAAAATCAGCGAAAAAACGGCTTGAGCAATTTCATGCTTTTTTGCGGAATTTATCTTAACTATGGAGCCTTCCTTTAGCGGCAAGCCCTTCGTGTTTGCCGCTTCGAAAGGGTGCCCGCGTTTGGCGCATCCTTCTTTGCAGCTTAGACATGCGTCTTTTATTAAAGGAATAACCGTGATCTTTTTTCCTGAAACCGCCGTCACTAAAGCCGTGTCATGCATCCGCGCCGCCTCCTTTTGTTAGAGATCGCATTCTTTCAATGCAGTCGGCTTTTCCCGCCCTGTTTCCCAACTCGTCGTATGTGTCGCGAAGATTATAGAGCGCGTCGTAATAATATGGATTTAAAGTTACTGCGCGTTCAAAAGCTTCCGATGCGTCCGTGTATTCCTGCCGGTTAAAAAAAATCACGCCCGCCGTATTCCAAAGATGGGGGTCTTCGGGTTCTATTTCCAGAGCTTTCGCGCAGTACGCCATGGCCGATTCGGTGTCTTTTGCGGTGTTGCAAAGGATGGCCATAGTGTCCAGAAATTCGGTGTTTTCAGGATCAAGTTCAAGCGCTTTTTCCACTGCGGCTTGCGCCTGCTTTATGTCGCCGGAATCGCGGTACGTTACTCCCAAATTGAACCACAAGAGATGATTCGTGGTTTCCATTATTATTGCCCGTTTGAGACAGACTATAGCGTCCTTGTAGTCGCCCTGCGATGCAAGTCTGATCGCCTGCGCGTTTAGGGTTTCAATATTTTCAAGCATAAGCTCTCCGCATCATTTTATGTCCGGTATCATATTTCGGAAAAGCCTTACGATGTCGGAATCGTCGTCGGCAAGACCGGAATACAAGGCCGACAGTTCCCTGCTTTTTAAATTCACAAGGTCTTTCCCTTCGGCGTAAGCGTCTTTTACGGCTCCGTTTTTTTCAAGCAGCGATATGCATTTTTCCACGCATTCGTCATCGATTCCGTTTTTGCGCGCGCTTGCCATGTACCGGGTGATAAGATCTTTGTCTTGGGGGCGCTTTTGCAAGTGCAACAGTACCGGAAGACTTTTTTTGTTTTCTACAATATCGTCCCCTCTTTGTTTTCCTGCGTTTCCGGTGGTAAGGTTTTGAACGTCGTCTAAGATTTGAAAACCTATGCCGATCTGTGCGGCAATTTTCCCGGCTTTTGCCGCGTCGGATTCGTCTCCTCCCGCTGCGATTATACCCGCTTGGGCTGCAAGAGAAGCTAATGTACCCGTTTTATTTTCAACCATGGCCTTGTATTCTTCGACAGAAGGAATAAGGCCGGGCTCGCGGTGCCAAAGTATGTCCATCGCCTGTCCTAAGTGCAGGCGGCGAAGTTCCTGCGTGTATAATCGGAACAGTCTGTTTTTTATGTGTTCCGGAGCTTGAAGGGTGTTAACGCATACCGCCGCTTCAAAATAAAGCCATGACGCGGCGTTTATCGCCGTGTCGATTCCGAAAGTTATGTGCGCCGCAGGTTTGCCGCGCCGCATTTCGGAGGCGTCTTCAATGTCGTCATGGATAAGACTTGCCGTGTGCACAAATTCTACCAGAGGAACGATGTGACGGGCATTTTTCATAATATTTTTTTTTGCTTCAGGATCTTTTTTCGCCGTATGTTCCGCCGTAATTTTTGCACACAGGATAAGCAACAGCGGCCGCCAGCGTTTGCCGCCGAGTTTTAAAAGTTCTCTGCACGGAATTGTCAGCGCATTTAAATGCGAAGGCGAAACACAATCGGGGATCGACAAAAAAGATTCGTTTTTCCATTCCCGCGTGTATGTCTGAGGCAAGGCTTTGTCCAATTCGGCTTCTATTTCCGCCAATTCTTCTTTAATCGAGTCGGAGCGGTCTTTATCCATATCTTAAAGTATAGCGGAATGCGGAAGAAAAGACAAAGGCTAAATGCAGGGGGGGGGGCATTATGGGTTCGGCGCTGATTTTTTTTAAAAATTTGCCGAAACTATAAGTATGGCGTCGAATTCATATGAAAAACCAGACTTTTGGTCCCGCAAAGCGTTTTCGGAGGGTTATCCTGCGCGTTCGGTTTATAAATTAAAAGAAATGGATATGAAATTCGGTTTGGTAAAAAAGGGTTACACGGTGCTTGACTTGGGTTCTGCGCCCGGAAGTTGGACCGTGTTTTTGCTTCGCAGTTTGGAAGGAAGCGGAAAGGTCGTTTCCTGCGATCTAAATCCTCTTGCAAAGGATGTAAAAGGCGAAAACCTTGTATTTCTGCAAGGAGATCTGAATTCTTCCGATATAAGGGAAAGGATAAGGAGTTTGGGACCGTACGACCTTGTAGTCTGCGACGCCGCTCCTCTAACTACCGGAAACCGTACTGTAGATACCGCACGATCCGAAGGGCTTGTGGAAATGGCGCTTTGGTATGGCGAAACCGTGCTCAAAACCGGAGGAAACTTTGCCGTAAAAATTTTTCAAAACGGCGATCAGCAGAAATTTTTAAAGTACATGAAGGATGTGTTTACTTCGGCGCGCGGCTTTAAACCTTCTGCGTGCCGTTCGGAATCGTTTGAGACCTATTTACTTGGCATAAACAAGAAATTAGGTGTAAAATAAAATTCTCATTGTTCGGAGTTTTTTACAATATGCGGCTTAACACATATAAAATATTGATCCGTTCTCTTATATCCTTTTGCGCTGCGGTGGTTTTTGCCGCGGTTGTGCTTGAAGTAAAGAGTTTTTCCAAAGCCGATTCCGGACTGGGCGGACTTGAAACTCCCGAAATGCCGACAGCATCGGCGGAAGAAGAAAATTCGGATTATGTTATTACATATCAGTCTTACCGCGTTGATAAAGGCGACATGATCGGAGCGATCGCCGAAAAATTCGGAATTACTCAGGACACTATTATAAGCGTGAACAACATACGCCAATCAAGGCTGCTCCAAATAGGACAGTATCTTAAAATTCCGAACATGCCGGGCATCATGTATTCAGCTAAGGGGAACGGCGAAACCGTCGCATCCGTAGCCGAAAAATACAAGGTGGACGCTAAAAAATGCGCCTTGGTAAACAATCTTCCCGAAGGCTCGTCTCTTTCAGACGGGCAGACTATTTTTATTCCGGACGCGGAGCTTGACCGCATAACACGGCAGGAAATCAACGGCGACCTGTTTATGCGGCCTGTCAGGCGCTATTACATTTCTTCCGCTTACGGATGGAGGTTAAGTCCGTTTACAGGCAAGCGCTCTTTTCACAGCGGAATCGACATGTGCGCCCCTGCCGGGACTTCCGTATACGCAGCTTTAGGCGGTGTGGTTTCCTTTGTGGGTTACAACAATGTTTACGGCAACTATATCATTGTTTCTCATCATTCAGGGTATAAAACGCTGTACGGGCATCTGAGCGCGACCCTTGTTTTAAAAGGGCAAGGCGTTTCTCCCGCAACTGTGATAGGAAGGGTGGGAAACACCGGGTTGAGCACGGGGCCTCACCTTCATTTTACGGTTTTTAAAAACGGCAGAACCGTAAATCCCTTTAATCTTTTAAAATGAAATTATCCCGCAACCCGCAGCGTTTCGATTTTTTTTACAAAAAAATCCATATTGCATCCCACAAAAAAAGCGCAGTATACGGTTATCATTCCCGCAAACAGTAAATAAAAAGGCAGCACCAGCATTTTATATGAATCGCTTCTCGTCATTATACCGAAACAGATCATTAAAAGCGTCATCACTATTCCTGCGGCGATCCATCGTGAAAGCGAAATGGGACTTTTTTCTATATTTTCCGCAGAAAATACGGGATCTATCTGTTTAAGGACTTTTTCAATGCTCTCGTCCGTTACCGGGACTTGTATTTTAACCGGCCCCTGCATGAGTTTTTCGGCCATAGTCATAAGTCTTATCTCCGTGCGGCATTTTTTGCAGAATAAGAGCCGCAAAGTAAGGTGCAGGGGGATTCTTTCGTTTTTGTCGAGCAAAAGAAAATCATCCATGATTTTATTATAATTTTTCATAATTCCTCCAATAATATTAAAAGTCAAAGTGCGCTTCCTCCAATTTATCGCGCAAAATTTGCTTAGCCCTGAAAATATGAGACTTTATAGTGTTGACCGGGAAGCCTGTGATTTCGCTGATCTCCGCATACGGAATGTCGTAAAAAAAATACATGTCAAGGCAGACGGCAAAGCGCTCGGGCAACTCGTTAATTGCAAGACGCACGGCTTCAAGCGACGTTTTACGGATCTGACGTTCTTCCGGAGAAAGATCGGGCGCGACGAGAGAGTCTTCGTCGGCTATGGGCATGTATTCTTTTCTTCGGTTTACCGCATTTACAGCCATATTGTACGCAATCCTTGTGAGCCAAGTTGAAAAGAGCGATTTGCCTTGAAATGAAGAAAGCTTTGTGTAAGCGCGCAAAAAGACTTCCTGAACGAAATCTTCGGTGTCGGCCGTGTTTTTAAAAAAGCTTATACCGAGTATTTCTATTCGGCGCTTATAAAGTTTCATGAGCACCGCAAAAGATTTTGTGTCGCCTTTAAGAGCCGCCTTGGCGAGCGCATAGTCACGTTTTATTGCAAGCTTATTTTTAATGCGCGCAGCGCTGTCAATCGGCATTAGTGTTTCTAAAATCCGGATTCACTTTGTAGAAAACAAGCATGCACAGTCCCAACATGAGAGGGATTACACCTCCTAAGAGCGCGTAGCCGAGCCCTGCCATAAGCAGAAAAAAAAGCGTCAGCACGAAACCTGTTCCCGTGAGCAAAAGGCCTACGAGCAGGGAAAATGTTTTAAGGTCGAATTTTGCCGGTTTATAGCCGCCTGTGCGGATCTGGAGCTTTATCTCATGATGATGCCATAAAAGATAAAAGAATATGATTATCCCTCCGATCACTATTCCTACGATGGGAATTACGGCAAGCACTACCTGCGCTCCCGCCGATGTTACGCTGTTTTGCATATTTACAGTTTTACCTCCGTCGTATTAGTTAGACGCACAAGAATATAATAAGGTTGCAATATCATGCCGCAAGGCGATGCCGCACCGTATTATCAGTCGCGCAGCCTCATGAGCAAAAGCGTTAATCCAAGAAGATATATTCGCTGAAATAAACGGCTTTTATTTTTCCGAGCACAAGTTCCGCGTTGATCCGGCGCTCAAGTTCGGTTTTTATTTCTTTTTCACCCATAGCTAAAAGCTCTTCCTTTGTGTATTTTGAAAAATAATCTGTTATGACCGACCGTATTTTTCTGGCCTTTTGGATGAGCTCTTCATAAAAAATTCTGTCACCGGCCGGGTAAGAAATCCACGGAGTTATTATGACGGGACTTCCTCTGTCTTTTCCGCTTTGGGGTTTGGAAAACGAACGGAGCCTGCCCAGTTCCGTAAAGGCCGCGTATTCTTTTGCTACAGATTCGGGCGCAGGATCGGCCTTTCTCATGTTTTGCCCGGGAGAAGCCTTGCCTGAGGCAAAGCTCAACGCAGTTATTATGATTATTGCACCTGCTATTGCGACGGATATTAGGGCTAAGATTTTATTCAGTGAAATCTGCATATTAACAGTTTATATTATAAACGGATCGTTGTCAGGCTTAAACGCGCGGCGCACGTTTTGCACATCCGTACGCAGACATGGCGCACTTGCTCGGCGCGCATGTTTGCAAGGTTCCTCGGCTTACGGCTAAATTATCCGCGGATCCATCCTTCTTTAAGGCCTTTTTCAATGTTTTTTTGCACCCACGGCCACAAGCGCGGCATAAACTGCTTTACGAGCGCCATCCTGTGTTCGACGTCTTCCTTTGACGCGGACGCCTGAATCCAAGTGTGTCCGCCTGTGAGGGTGTTGTGCAAAAACGGCTGCAGCCTGTCCATGCAGTTTGCAAATTTAGAATCGGCGCTTTCCATCGCTTCAAATTCCTGCCACATTGCGCTAAATTTTTTCCCCTGATCTTCTGGAAGAATGGAGAACAGTTTTTTTGCCGCATTTTTTTCGCGTTCGCTTTTATCTTTATAGCCTTCTTTGTCAAAGGCAAATGTGTCGCCGGCGTATATTTCAACAAGATCGTGGACGACGCAAAGACTTACGCAGTGAGGGACATCCGGTTTTTCAATTGCATATTCGCTGAAAAGCATGCACATGAGCGCTATGTGCCACGAATGCTCCGCATCGTTTTCACGGCGGGAACCGTCGGTCAAAAGCGTCCTTCGCAGAATTTTTGTCATTTTATCGGCTTCGACGCTGAATTTAAGCTGCCGGTTCAATCTTTCATCTTCGGAAGGGGTAAACACTTCCAAAATATTTTTGTTTTCCATGGTTTGATTATAAAGATTTATTTTAGATCGGTATACGGCGGCATTAACTGAATATCGATGCGGTTACGGATCGTTTCAAGCAGATCTTCAAGTCCCTGTCCCGTTTTGGCGCTTATAAAGGAGGCGTCGGGAAAATTTATTTTTAACGCGCTTAATTTTAAATCCTCGTTTTCAAGACAGTCTATTTTATTGAGAGCGACGATACGCGGTTTTTTTGCGGCGCCTATTTCTTCAAGCACGTTTATGCACGTATCGTATTGGTTTTTTATATTTTCGTCGGAGGCGTCAAGCACGAGCAGCAAAAGATCCGCTCTTGCCGCTTCTTCCAATGTAGATTTAAAAGCGTTTACCAGGCTGTGCGGAAGACTGCTTATAAAACCTACGGTGTCGGATAAGAGCACGTGGCTTCCGTTTTTAAATGCCAGGCGCCTTGTTGTCGGATCGAGCGTCGCAAAAAGTTTATTTTCAACGAACACGCCGGCTCCGGTGAGCGCGTTCATAAGGCTTGACTTGCCTGCGTTTGTGTAGCCCGTAAGGGCGCAGACAGGCATGGAAAATTTTTCCCGCCTTTTTCGCTGAACGTCGCGGTTTTGAACGACTTTTTCAAGTTCCTTTTTAAGCTGCCGTATTTTTAAGCGGACGCCGCGCTGATCCAGTTCAAGCTGGGTTTCTCCGCTTCCTTTGGAACCGTAATTGCCGCCTCGCTGGCGCGACAGGTCTCCGTATGAATGTGCGAGCCTTGGAAGAGAATATTCAAGGCGGGCGAGTTCGACTTGCAGAGAGGCTTCTCTTGTCTCTGCCCGCTTGGCGAATATTCTTAGAATTACTTCCTGTCTGTCGAAGACGGGCTTTTTAGCAAGTTTTTCCCAGTTGCGCTGTTTTGTGGGGTCGATCGTAAAATCGAAAATTATGCAGTCGGCTTCCGCTTCTTCCGCCGCCTGAATTATTTCCCGCACCTTGCCTATGCCCATGCCGTACGCAGGCGTAGGATTCGGCCGCACGAGAGAGGTCTTTCCTGCGATGTTCATTTCCAGCGTAGAAATAAGACTTTCAAGTTCGCTCAGATCGCCGCCTGCGCTTCCTACCAAAAAGCACTGTGTTTTTCTTTCTTCTTCCTGCCGAATTTCTATCACCGTTACAGTATATTTAATCGGCGTTTTTTTATGAAGCGGTTTTCGTTTTCTTTAGTTTTGCTATTATTATCCGCCTGTTATATAATTAAATCTGCTTTTATAAGCATTTTACGCCGATAATGTTAGAGTAAAATCGTCTTTAAAAAACAGCATGCAGGAAAATCGCAATTCCCGGGAATGCCGTTTGCGGCGTCTTGAAAACTCGCCTTTAGCGATTTTTTTCGAGAATTTAAATTGTGGAGGATGACAAAATTACCTCTGGTCAAAAAAATGCAGTCAGTCTGTTGGTAGCCGTTTTTCTGTTTGCCGCGTTTGCGATTGCGGCCTTTTCAGGGCTTTTTTCCGCAATAGAAACACGTTTTTACCAGCCTGCAAAAGTTTTAGGGATTACTCGCCAGCTTGACGATATAGCCGCAGGCTACGACTTATATGTAAATTCTTTGCTCGGCAAACTTGAAGCATATACGGCCGAAAAACCGGTAGCTTCATATTTGACGCAGCGTGCGTCCGACGAAGATGTGCGCGAAAGAAGCCGTATTACCGGAGCTCTGTTCAATTCCGTTCCGGGGCTGTCGGGAATACGCATAATCGATTCGAACGGTCGAAGCGTCCACTTCAGCACTTATTCTGCCGATCTATTACAAAATTCCGAAAATTTACGCGTTTATAAAAACTACGGCGCTTTAAGCGCTCCTTCCGGCACTCAGGAAATTCCGTTCAGTAGAATTTCCGTCGCCGACGGAAGCGTTGTCGCTGACGGCGGCGCTGAAAAATATAAAATCACGCCGGACGCCGCCAATCGTCGTGTAATTTTTTCGTTTCCTTTTTACGACGTGTATACCGCTTACCGCGGCACCGCCGTTTTTTATTTAAGTTCGGCCGATTTTAATCGTGAACTTTCAGCCTTAAATCTTATTACTCTGAGCGAAACGGGGATTCTTTTGGATTTTGCCGACGGCACGGCGTCATACGGATATGTTTTCGGACTTCCGGTAGCAGGGCGTGATTTTTTTGAAAAGCAGATTTTGGAACGGTGGAAGGGTAATGAAAAAGGCCCTGAAAGGATAGTTTCGTATGAAGAAAGCGGCGGGAGAGACGGCTTCGAAACGGCGAACGATAAAAACGCCGGCGGCGAAAACTTCGAAAGCGCGAACGGTAAAAGCGTCGACAACATAACCGGCGATGAAGGCGACGACGTTGATGGCGGTTCCCGCAGTGAAATCGTCCGCAATAAAAATATCGATGGAAAAATGACCGGCAAATCGAAGGGGGCCGTAAGATATTGGGTTTTACTTTCAAGCAAAAAATCTTCCTTCGCCGTCATTAGCGGCGTCTATCGCGACAGTATTTTTGTTATGCCGCAGACCGTGCGAATACTTTTACTCGTTTGTGTTTTTATTTCTTTATTCCTTGCGGTTTTTTTATTGCTCAGCCTCAAACCCGACGACATGGTTGTAATCCAAAACCGCATAAGGCGTTTTCAGTTTTCGGTTGTAAACGAATATTTGAATAAAAAAATGGACGTTGACTGGAGCGCCGTAGTAAAAAATATCGAAAACCGCAAGGATGAGGTTTCCAAAAGTATAAGGAAGAGCTTAGGGCATTACCGTGTAAAAAAATACGGAAAAGAAGTTGACGAATTGCTTAACAAAAGCTGGGAAGAAATCTTTGCGGCTCTTAATGTACGCTCGGGGGCAGCCATAGCCGCCGAAGAAAGAAATAACGCTCTGCAAAATTCCGCCGAAATAAAACAAATGCTGCAGGAAATTTTAGGCAGCGGCACAATAAAGATACAGGCTGCTGCCGTACCGGGAGCGGGCGCGTCGGGGACGGGTGTTTCGGAAACGGCCGGCGGAAACGGCGCAGGCGTCGAGGCGAAGAATTTTACTGCTTTGGCGGGAGATCCTAAGCCGGCGGAGAGCGTCGCGGAAACTGAAAATCAGATTCCCGGCGAGATCGGAAAAGACGAAGATCTCGCTGTGCTCGAAGATGCTGAGGATGTCGAAGAGCTTGAGGAAAGCGGCGATGATGAAGACCTTGATGTTGCCGGCGATTCCGCAGAGGCCGGCGAAATTGAAGACCTTGTCGCTGCGGAAGAAGCTCCGGGCGAAGAGAAACTTGTCGCTGCCGAAGACGTCTCCGAAGTCGAAGACTTTGTCGCTGCCGATGATATCTCTGACGCGGAACCGGTGGAAGAACTCGCCGCTGCTGCTGAGGTCGGCGAAAATCTTGCTGCCGCCGCCGACGTTTCCGGTACCGAACCTTCCGCCGGCGAGGAAGTCTTTGAAGCGGAACCGGTAGAGGAACTTAAAGACGCCGACGAGGTAAAACTTCCCGCTCAGGCTGCCAATGATGTTAAATTGCCCGAAGCGGTAAAAGCTGCGGAATCGGAGGCCGCGTATGTCAGACCTTCCGGAGCAGCGCCCTCCGACCACAAAGAAGCCGAACCTACGGTGGAAACCGCGGCCCCGAGCGCCTTGGAAATGCGCCCAGACTCCGGCGCAACGCCCTCGGCTCCCGAAGCGGCCGGACAGAATGAAGATAAAAAATCAGAGTTTGACGAAAAACCGGGATTTGATTCGGACGCTAAAGAAAACCGTGTCGTTTCGGAAGGCGATGTTTCCGATTTTCAAATATCGTCTCCGGATTTTGATGATTTGGACGACGAAATGCCGCGGAAAGAGCCAGATTTTACCGATACTGTTGCCGACGCCTACGCTGATCCCGATACCTATACCGGCGATCGCCCGATAGATTCTGAAGATACTGCACTTGTCGGAGGTTCGGCCGTTTCAGAAGCTGATATGCCCGCAGAAGAAGTCTTTCCTCTTGAAGAAATTTTGGGTTCAGCTTCGCGGCCGTTCGTTCCTGATTTTTCTTTTACGGCCTTTGCAGCACGCGGAAATGCGCCGATCACGGAAATAGCTGGGGCGGAAGAAGCGGATAAAAGCCTTTCTGAGAGTAAAGACGACAATGTCGCGGATAAAAATAATGCCGTCATTATTGCCGAAGACGACGGACTTTTCAGAATATCCGACAACATTCGTACAGAGGGCACAAAAATAGATCCGTCTTTTAAAAAGCTTGTAGAATCCGTATTAAAATAACGATTTATTATCCGCAAATAATCCGTTCCGAGTCTGTTCGATAAATTACGCTTATAAGTTCCGAAAAGAAACCATCTTGAGTATCCTCGGTTTGCGCGGCAAAGCGGTCAAAGATTTGATTCAGCAGGGAGCGGCCTTTATGGACGGACTTGTGCAAATCAGTCCGCGTGTATCGGGTGTGTGGGCAACGGAGAATTTCCCCTACGACTATAAAACCCACAGGAGGACGGTTGACCTTATTCCCGCCGCTTGTTGTCAATGATTCGGACACATTGACGGCGCATATTCGTGCTCTTTTGACCGTCAGCCGCCCGACATGAATCCTCTCTTAGTATGAGTACGCGGCCTGTTCCCGCCTCTTGTCGTCAATGCGCGATTGCCGAAAAACCTTTGTTTTATTATACTTAGGTTCAATGAAACATTTTGCAGAATTAACCGTGCGATCATACGAATGCGATTCTTACGGACACGTTAATAACGCGGTGTACTTGAACTATCTTGAATATGCCAGAATGGAATATCTTCACAAGATAGGATTCGATTATAACGCCGCAGTGGCCGAAGGTTTTTACCTTTATGTGACGCATATAGATATTTACTACAAGGCTTCCGCCTTTCTTGACGATAAGCTCACGATCGAAGTGTGTTCGGTTAATCTTGGCGCCGTATCGGGGACTATGCATCAAGTTATACGCAAGGAAGACGGCACGGTTTGCGTAGAAGCCGACGTTACGTGGGCAAGCGTGAACAAAGAAAACGGAAGGCCTTGCCGTCTGCCTGAAAAATTTATGGTTCCCGGATTGCTGCCCGATAAGTCCGGAACATAAGAGCCGGCGGCGCATAAAACTTCGCGTAAAACTTTTTGAAAACATCGGTAAAACTTCTTGCGGGGAAAACCATGGAAATAATACTTAAAGATCTTGTAAAGACATACGGCGGAAAAACTTCTATGCAAGTGCACGCGGTACGCGGCGTAAGTCTTATTATTCCTTCAAACAAAATTTTCGGTATCATAGGCAAGAGCGGGGCGGGAAAATCCACCCTTGTGCGTCTTATAAGCCTGTTGGAAAGTCCCGATTCGGGTGAAGTGTTTTACGACGGAAAACGTGTAGACGATCTTTCGCCATCCGCGCTCATCGTCCGGCGGCGCCGTATAGGTATGATATTTCAGAATTTCAACTTGTTCAGCTCAAGGACGGCAGGGCAGAATATAGCCTATCCGCTTGAAATCTGCGGAGTAAAAAAAGAAAAAATCAAAAGCCGCGTTAAAGAAATGCTTGAACTCGTAGGCCTTGCAGACAGAGCCGACGCGCCTATTTCAACTCTTTCAGGCGGGCAAAAGCAGCGTATCGCCATAGCGCGCGCTCTTGCAAACGATCCCGACATACTGTTTTGCGACGAAGCTACGAGCGCCTTGGATCCGCAGACTACGCATTCCATTCTCGATCTGATCAGGCAGATTCAGCAAAAAATGAACCTTACCGTTGTGATGATAACGCATCAGATGGAAGTTGTGCGCGACGCCTGCAGCTATGTAGCCGTGTTAAACGACGGAGCCGTAGTCGAACAGGGTTCCGTAGAAGATATTTTTATGCATCCTAAGACTGAGGCGACGAAGGAATTTCTTTCGCACTTGCAGCCGCCGGCCTGCACGGATGACGGCAATATGATACGCTGGTCTTCCGGCGGCGGGGCATATTTGCTCCGCTTCAGCGGCAATCTCACCGACGAGCCTGTTTTAAGCCGCCTTTCCAAAAAATTCAACGTCGAATTCAATATAAGGGCCGGCGGCATCCAAAAATTGCAAAACGGCAAGGTAGGCACGCTTTTAACCGACATCACAGGCGAAAAGGCGGAACTGGAAAAGGCCTTCGCTTATCTTAAAAGCGAAGGCATCTTTGTTGAAAAAACGGATGCGGGTAAGTAATTCTCTACATAAAATTTGAAAATAGGTGAAAGTATATGATGGATCTTTATAAATTGTTTACGCTTGTTTTTGACGCCACGGTGCAGACTATGATCATGGTGTTTTTGTCTACGCTGTTCAGCGTTGTTCTGGGGCTGCCGCTGGGCGTTTTGCTTTGCATTACGGCGCCTGAAACGGGTATATGCCCGCGGCCGATCTTAAATCAGGTTCTTACAAGGATCGTAAACGTTTTGCGCTCTTTTCCGTTTATCATACTCATGATTCTCCTGTTCCCCCTGTCGCGCATTTTGATCGGCACGAGCATAGGCACAAAAGCCACCATAGTTCCTCTTTCAATCGCTGCGGCTCCGTTTGTGGCTCGGGTGATAGAGACCGCTCTCAAAGAAGTTGATCCCGGGGTTGTGCAGGCGGCGCGCTCTATGGGATCGACTCTCATGCAGATCGTAACGAAGGTTCTTCTGCCGGAAGCTATGCCTTCTTTAATCGACGGAATCACGCTTACGATCATAAACCTCATAGGGTATTCGGCTATGGCGGGTGCGATAGGCGGCGGCGGACTTGGCGACCTTGCGATCCGCTACGGCTATCAAAGGTTCAGAACCGAAGTGATGGTTGCCGCCGTCGTTGTTATTCTTGTGTTGGTTGAAGTTATACAGTTTACGGGAACGAAAATTTCAAACAGGATAATATCGAAACGTTAAAGTGCTGTCGCGCGCAGTTTTCACTTTGCGCGCAGTGTTTACCGCCCTCTTTTAAACTTTTAATCCGGCTGATCGACGGCGATCTGAAACGCTGCCGCTTGCAGTTTTGCGACAGGAACCGCTTGAGTTTAAGCCTGTGTTTTGCGGCGTTCCGTTTTAAGCCCTTATTTTTTACCGATCATCGTCTGCATAAGCTGCGTGAACAGATATATTTTTTTATATATCCTAACGCCGAAGTCTTTGATCGGTTCGTCCGAAAAATGCTCAAGTTCCTTCCAGTTTATGATTATTTCAGCTCTAGGCATTTTTGCGTAATCTTCCAGCAGTGTTTTTACGGTTTTGCCTATGGTGATGAGGTTTTGGGTGCAGACTACAAGGAATTCCTTTGCCGCGTCGTTTGCGTCTTCTATAAGAGTTGAAGCTATGTTTGACGCATCGCGTTCTCTCAAAGTTCTGGGCATGAGAGTCTTTATCTTTATGCCGATCTCGTTGTCTTCGGCAAGTTTTTCGTCAAATTCCGTGATTTTTTTTGAATAATCCAAAAGGTCGTTGTATGCTTCAGACATCGGTGTTGAAAGCGGGGAAGACGTCCACTGACCGCGTACCAGCACGAGGTCCGCAAAGGCGCGAAAGTCGGCTTTTACAAAATCAAGCAAAAACGCTTTAAGGTAATTGAGCGGTTGGCAGTACGCGAACATGGGCAGTTTGTGCTTTATAAAATCCGAATTTGCTTCTTCAGTATAGTTTTTTAATCGCGCGATCGCTTCCGTACCGAAAAGCTGGGTGAGCAAGCCGTCTATCTGGTTCTTTTTTTGCTCGCCGTGAAGTTTTTGAATCGTTTGCAGCGCTTCGTTTTTTACTTTTTCAATGAACGGTTCCACGACGTTCGTAGTCTGCGTGGTGATTGAAATTTCATAAAACGGATCCTTGTCTATGAGTTTTATGAGTTTTTCAAAAATTCTGTCGCGCTTCATGTTGTGCAGCCTTGAAAGAATTTGCGTCCAGCTGCGCATGGGCAAAGGTTCCGTTCCTCTGGAATCTTTAAAAAATGAAAAGAGCGACGACCAATCTTCATCTTTTTCAAGCACTAAGGCGACGCTTACAAAATCTTTTATGTCTTCTTTTACATATTTTGAATTAATGGATTCAAAATGGGGCTGAACCGTAAAATCGTGTTCCTTGAGGGTAGGACAAAATTTTTTGAGCAGGAAAAAGTAGTCGTATGTGCAGAACGCTTGAAAGCGCTGAAAAGAAGCGTATAAAAGATCGATCTTCGTTATTTTTTCCATGTCGAAGGACGAAACAAACTGATCTATCTGCTGATGTATCTGTTCCGAAAGCTGACTTACGGGAACGGATTTTGTCTTTTCCCTTATAGCCGGTTCCGACAGCTCTTGAGAAAGCGTAAGCTGATCTTCGGAAAGAGCCGACATGACTATGCTGTTTTTTATTGCGGCCGGATTGTTCATCGATTGAATCAATGTTTGCGCCGGAGATATGATTTTATAGATTTGATAAAAAAACTTTGCCAGCGAAGGGAGAACTTCATCCGATGAAAATTTATAAAAATTGAAATGCGACTTTGACAGGTCTTTAGCTATGGATTTTAATTGCTTCTTTTTAAGAACCTCAGGATCTCCGATCCCGAAGATGGAATCTATAAGTTTTTGAATAAAATTCCTATTATCCGTTTTATCCGTTTTGTTTTCTGCCATAAGTTTAAATATGAGATAAAAATAACGGACTGTCAAGACAATAGTTGGACATGGAAACAAAAAAAGAAATTGACCGAAGAAACGGCCAAACGGTCCTGTACGACAAGCAAGAAGTACAGGATGAAAATCATCGACGAGTTTATCGCGACCACAGGTTACGGGAGTTCGATTTGTGAATTTATCTTGGATAAAGTATGATGTTTTTTATCTTTTTCCATCGCGGCGAGCAGCGGTGCGTATTCGGCTTCTTTTTCCGCCAAGCATATGCACCAAAACTGCACGTTCACTTCCTGATCGGACAAGGGGACGGTGACTTTGCTTTTAGGAACGGTAGCGCGGCTTGCCGCCAGAGTCAGTTTCTTCAAGCGGGCGGAGCAGGATAATCAATTATACGCGCTTTGCGACGTGTGTACCGCTTCCGCCGCTTTGGAAAGGTTTCCGCATTCGGCAAAGGCGATAAGCTCGCGCAGCTGATAGAGTTCCATAAAGACAGTATATTACGCTATGCGTTTTTGATATAGTCTGGGAAATTATAATGCAAGAGATGGATATAAAATTCTTTGTTATCAGGAGATATTATTCGAGTTTTCAAAAGAAAACTCGCGGATATATGTGTGCGCGCTCGCGCATTAATGCAGCATTTTCGGAATTTGACACTCCTTTCAATGCCGAATCCAAAAGATTCCCGTCACGCACACCGTCAATCCCACCTGTTTGTTCGATAAGAGAACTGTGGAGCTTTACGACTTGTTCGTACTCAAAAAAAATCATTGAGCCAATTCCCGATAGGCCTTTTTATTCCGATCGATGAGAGAATCGGAAAGTGTGAAAAGTTTTTCATCGGAAACAGTATTATACGAAGTTTCCTCTTCCAAAACGGTTATGATTACTTTTCTGCCGTTGTAACGTTCAAGCGAAGAATCGTCTGTAAGGATTTTATTCCCCTGAATAATTCCGGTTGTTGCAAACATTTTACCGTCTCCGAATAGTAGTATAACGTATTTATGACCATTTTGCAGTAATTTTCAAAAACCTTTTGATATGAACAGTACGTTTTAGAAGTGTTCACAATTAACCAGATTTAAAGTGCTTGACACCAAATGCGGTGTCATTTTATGATAAATTATGTCGCAATGGGAAAAATTACTGGAGAAAATAAAATGTCTTGATAATAATATGCGTTTTTCGGAATTGGAGGATTAATATGAAAACTTTTGAAGAATATATAAAAATGCCATATAAATTGGAAATTATCCCCGACTCGGAAGAAGGCGGATATGTTGCATCTTATCCAGATCTTCCGGGTTGTATTACTTGCGGTTTAACAATTTCGGAAGCCGTTGAAAATGCCGAGGATGCAAAGAAAGAGTGGATTTCTGCGGCTATTGAAGACGGAATTTCCATAAATGAGCCGAATTCAGCCGATTCTTATTCGGGGCAGTTTAAACTACGTATTCCGAAAACGTTGCACAGGACTCTCGCCGAAGATTCTAAAAGAGAAGGCGTAAGTATGAATCAATATTGTGTTTATTTGCTTTCAAAAAATTCGGAAAAAGAGCATGTTGTATTGACACAAAAACAAGCGGCATTCATATGACTTTATACAGACACACAAAAGAAGGCGTACCTCAACTATGCGTTTTTGATATAGCGCCGTGCAAAACTTTTATTGTACATATTTTGGTTTGTTTGCTAATTTGTATGACAGAGGCTGTTGCGGCAGAAGTACCGCGCGCGACAGGGATTGGAGGGGCGGCGAAGCCGTTCGTAAGCAACTGCGTTTAGCAGTTGCGTCGAATGGAGCCGAAAGGCGGAACCCCGAAAAGCCCGACGGTTTTCGCGAAGCGGAAACCGGGTCGCCCTAAAATATGTATGAAATAAAACCTAAGGAGGCTATTATGGCAAAGAAACTGGTGGCATTTTTCAGCGCGTCGGGAATAACGGCTCAAGCGGCCCGCACATTGGCGGAAACTGCAGGAGCAGATTTGTATGAAATAAAGCCGGCAGTTCCGTATACAAAAGCGGATTTGGACTGGATGGATAAAAAATCGCGCAGCACAGTGGAAATGAAAGATAAAAATTCGCGCCCCGCTATTGCGGATACCGATGCACACATCGCCGACTATGATGTAATTTTTATCGGCTTTCTGATTTGGTGGTATATCGCTCCGACAATCATCAACACCTTTCTTGAACGCTATGATTTTACCGGTAAGAAGATCGTCCTTTTTGCCACATCGGACGGAAGCGGTTTCGGGAAGGCTGTCGCCAACTTGCAGCCGAGCGCTCCGAATGCAAAAATCGTGGAAGGCAAATTGTTGAATGGACGGCTGAACAAGGATACACTTGCCGAGTGGGCTGCACGGTTTTAACGATATTCAATAGTGAGTTTTTATAAGAGGCTGATATAACTTTACAATTTTTTTAGATTACTTGAACGATGGAAAAAATATCAGTTTAGGCGAAGTATGGAAGATAAAATATGAAAAATTTTACGCTTTTATCGGCAGCTGTTTTATGTATCGGAACGATCGCCGCGGCGCAAACAAACACAGCGGCGCAAACAAATGCGGCGGCCGCCTTTAAAGTCGAAGAACAAAATTTTCAAAGAAACGGCATGAAAATATCCGGTGAGCTTTTTATCCCCGATCGCGCATTGCCCGTGCCCTTGGTTATCCTTTCGCACGGATTCGGCGGAAACCGCAGCGGCGTTAAAAGCTATGCCGAATCTTTTGCGGAACAGGGCATTGCCGCATACATTTTCGAGTTTATCGGCGGCGGCAATCATATCAAAAGCGACGGGAAAATGACGGAAATGTCGGTGCTTACCGAGGCTGAAGATTTGACGGTCATTCTCGATAACTTAAAAGCCGACGCGCGTTTTAAGGCGGAGCAAATCTTTTTATTAGGAGAAAGCCAAGGAGGATTTGTTTCGACGTATGTTGCCGCACTGCGCCCCGCCGATGTCGCGGGCTTGGTTTTATTATATCCCGCTTTTGTGTTGCATGATGACGCTCGGCGGCGCACACCTGATCCGGAACGGATTCCCGACACAATGAAGCTGCTCGGAAAAACCGTCGGGCGCATTTATAATAAGGATGCGCTGTCCTTTGATATTTATACATTGATACCGCAATATTCCGGCAAAACGCTCATCATTCACGGAAGCGCCGACTCGCTTGTGCCGCTGTCGTATTCGGAAAGGGCGGTTAAAACCTTCCCCGACGCGAAGCTCATAACGCTTGATGGCGCGGGCCACGTCTTTTACGGAAACGCGATGCGGAAAGCCGCGGAATATGCGGTAGAATTTGTACAAAGCATAATCGGCGAAAAGAGACATCAGGTTCGGTAAAAAAGTCGCCGCTTAAACGGCTTGATGAAATCAAACTGCGCGAATCTGCGGCGAGGTTGTTGATTTTTCTGTGGGCTTATGCGCCTTGAGAAGACGCTCCCATGATCTCCGCTATTGCCTGTTTTACCTTGGCGCCGCCCGGAGCGCAAGCTCTTCCTCCGAGTTCCCCTTTAACGCAGGCTTGCGCGAACCCGTCGCAGCCCGGAAATCCGCAGCCTCCGCAGTTTATGCCGGGCAAAATTGCGCGGATCTTTACGACACGTTCGTCAACCTTGACTGCAAAAATCTTTTGAAAAATCCCAAGAAGAACGCCCAATGTAAAAGCCAAAACAAAAGAGACTATGATAGTCGAAATAATGATCTTCATCCGTAAACCCCGCTACTTAATTAATCCTGAAAATCCGAGAAACGAAAGCGACAAAAAACCCGCTGCAATAAACAAAATCGGTTTTCCTTTAAGAAAATCGGGCACGGGGGCTATGTCAAGCCTTTCTCTTACTCCCGACATTACTACCATTGAAATCAAAAATCCCGAGGCGGAACCGAACGCATACACTAAAGACTGCAGGTAATTGTAGTCTTTGCTTATGCAGTTGAGCGTTATCGCCAAAACGGCGCAGTTTGTGGTTATCAGAGCCAGATAAACGCCCATCGCGCTGTAAAGCGCTGGAGCCGATTTTTTAAGATAAAATTCCACGAGCTGAACTAATGAGGCTATTACAAGGATAAATATCAGTGTTTGAAGGAATTCCAGCTGCAAAGGAACGAGTACAAAGTAGTACAATGGGTAGGTTACAGCCGTAGCCAAAATTATTACGAACGTCGTGGCGATTCCCATTCCTGTTGACTTCCCTGTGTCGCTTGTCATTCCGATAAACGGGCACAAAGCAAGGTACTGCACGAATATGACGTTATCTACCAGCATGGATTTTAAAAAGATATTCAATAAGCCGCTCATTTTGCACCGCCTTCCGCGCCGTTTGCAGCAGATTTTTTAGCCGCGGCCGCCGCAGCTTTCTTTTTGTTTTCTACGGCCTTGCTTATCGTCGCCGTGATTGCGATCATAAGCCCGAAAATTATAAATCCTCCCGGAGCCTTGCTGAACATTCCCACCGTATAGGTGTCGGGAATCAGCTTAATATTGAACAAGGTTCCGTTACCCACTAATTCACGGATAAAGGAAATGGCCACTAATACCCAAGTATAGCCTACGCCCATTCCCAAAGAATCGGATATGGAAGGAGCGACGCCGTTCTTTGATGCAAAGGATTCTACGCGTCCCATTATTATGCAGTTTACGACTATAAGCGGCAAAAATACGCCCAGCGCTTCCGATAGCGCGGGAATGTAAGCCGCAAGGATCAACTGCACTATAGTTGTAAAGGCTGCGATTATTATTATGAATATGGGCAGCCTTATGGCGTCAGGGATGAGCTTATGGAACAAACTTATGATTATTTCGCTCATCAAAAGCACGAAGGTCATGGAAAGTCCCATTCCTATTCCGTTAAAAACGCTCGTAGTTACCGCCAAAGAAGAGCATAAGCCTATCGAAAGCACCAAAAGAGGGTTTTCCTTGACTATGCCGTTTTTAAAAATACCGAAATTTTTATTCATTTGATTTCACCTCTTTTGTCAATTGCCTACGGCTTCTCCGCCGTATTTTTCGGAAAGATATGTGCCTGCGGTTATCGTCGCTTGGGACAGCAGCGCAGCTACTCCCTTTGACGTTATGGAAGATCCGCTTATAGCTTCGAATGTGGCGCCCGGCACAAATCCGTCTTTTACTTTTTTTCCGGTAAATTGCTCGTAAAAGGTTTTGCCGCTTGAAACTTTAAATGCGGGATCCCTTGCCTTTTGTCCGAAGCCGGGGGAATCGCTCAATTCAAGGAATTGAACGCCGGTTACGGTGCCTTTTAAGTCCTGTCCTACGAGGATTGTGGCCTTGTCGTAAGTGGCTCCCGTTATTTGAGTGACGGCTCCCGAAACGTTTTTACCTTTTTTGGCGATGTAAAGCGCGTCGATCACGGCGGCGCCTTCTCCGGTTTTAAAATCCGAAACCTGTTCAAAAGAATCGGCGTCGGCAAAAACCACTTTGAGTATGTCCGCCACTTTTCCCGCCTTGTTTTTTGCGATTACCGGAGAAGTTATGTTATTTATCAGCGCAAGACAAAAACAGGATGCAACCGCATAGGCTGCAAGAATCAATCCGAGTTTGATGGTTTTCATTTTTTTGCCTCCGCCTTTTTTATCCGTTTATAGCCGTACTTGCGTCCCGTGAGATTGTTCAAAAAGGCCGTAAGAGAATTCATTATGAGTATTGAAAACATTACGCCTTCCGGATATCCCCCGAATTTTCTGATCAAAAAGGTTATGAATCCGCACGCAGCTCCGAAAACGAGACGGCCGGGCTTTGTCTGCGGAGTGGTCGCATAATCGGTCGCCATAAATACCGCGCCGAAAAGCAATCCGCCTGAAAGCAAGGTCATAAGGACGTCTCCGCCTGAAAGAAAGGCTGCTAAAGACGCGGTAACAAGCATTGCGATCGTAGCTCTCCAGTCGATAACCTTTGTCGCCCAAAGAAAGACGAATGCGATTATTATCAAAAATATGCCTGTTTCGCCGATGCATCCCGCTCTCTTGCCTAAGAAAAAATTAAGATAGTCTTCTGTGCCGGCCGTAAAGTCTCCGGATTTTATTTGAGAAAGAACCGTCGCGGAACTCACGGCGTCGGTTGCAGGGTTTACCCAAACGGCTCCCATTGACGACGGAAAACTGACGAACAAAAACGCTCTGCCCGCAAGCGCCGGATTGTATACGTTCGCTCCCAATCCGCCGAAGAATCCTTTTGCAACTACGATGGAAAACAGTATCCCGATCGCCAATTGCCATAGGGGCACCATAGGCGGCAGCGTAAGGGCAAAAAGGAGTCCCGTGACGGCCGCCGAACAGTCTTTTACAGTGACTTTTTGCTTTGTTGCAAGTTGGAACAAGGCTTCAAAAGCCACTGCAAGCGCAACGGAGAGCAGCAGTCTTACCAATGCATTTACTCCATAGAGTATTACGCCGTATACCGACAGCGGAAGCAATGCGGTTAAAACTAAGCACATCAGGGTTTGCGCGTCGAGACCTTCCGAAATGTGCGGAGAAGAAGAAACCTTTAACTGAGTTAAACTTAAGTCTGCCATTATGCCTTACCTCCTGCCGGCTTTGCCGCCGATGCCCTGGCTTTTTCCTGTGCGAGCTGCCGTTTGACTATTGATTTTCCCAGACGGAGTTTTTGTACTATCGGAATGTTTGAAGGGCACACGTAAGCGCAGCAGCCACATTCGATGCAGTCCATAAGGCCGAATTTTTTTGCTTTTTCGGTATTCCGCACCTTAAGAGCTCGGACGAGCATTGCAGGGGTTAAATTCATCGGACAGGCGTCGATACACTTCCCGCAGCCGATACATCCTTTTTCTTCTTCAAGGCACAGTTCCTCTTTTGTCAAAAAAAGAATTCCCGACGTGCCTTTTTCTATAGGAAAGTCCGGAGACGACATGGCAGCGCCCATCATGGGGCCGCCGCTTAAAATCTTGACGGTTTCACCTTCTTTTATGGAAATCGCTTCAGGGATAATATCGCTTACGAGCGTTCCTACGGGTAAAAAAAGATTTTTGGGCGTAAGGCACGCTCCTCCCGAAAAGGTGAGAGCTCTCTCGATTAAGGGTTTGCCCAGCCTGAACGCATCGGAAACGGCGCATACCGTTCCTACGTTTGAAACTATGCATCCGACGTCGGCCGGCAACCCTCCCGCAGGAACTTCTCTTCCCATGCAGGTTTTTATGAGAGTTCTTTCGCAGCCTTGGGGATATTTTGTCTTTACCACCCGAACTTCAATTTCGTTCGACCTGTTTTGCTTTATGATTTCCGATTTAAGAATATTTTCCAGATCGGCTTTGTTGTTCTCGATCGCGATAACGCCGCGCGTTCCCGTTATTTTCATTACGATTGCAAGCCCGTCGATCACTTTGTGAGGAAATTCCTTCATCATCCTGTAGTCGACTGTCAAATAAGGTTCGCACTCGGCTCCGTTCAGTATAAGATATTCTACTTTTGTTCCGGGCGGAGGAGACAGCTTTACATGGGTGGGAAACGAAGCTCCGCCCATTCCGACTATTCCCGCGTCCCTTATGCGTTTTAAGGCTTCTTCACCGCTGCATTTGAACGGATCCAGCGGTTCCATGTACGAATAGTCGTTTGAACCGTCGCCTTCGATCGTAATGCACTGCACCCTTAAATTCCCTGTTACCAGATGCAGCCCTATCTCTTTTACCGTCCCTGAAACCGAGGCATGGACAGGCGCCGAAATAAATTCCTGTGAATCCGCGATCACTTGTCCTTTTACGACTTTGTCGCCCGCTTTTACGGTTGCCGCATTCGGGGCGCCGCCCATCGTAAGCGGTATTACCACAGTCTTTGACGATGGAAAAGCTTCCGTTATAGGAGAATCCTTAGACGGCTCCTTCCTCTCCGGCGGATGAATTCCGCCTTTAAATGTATACGTTTTCATATTTTGATTTTAACAAAGGATCAAAGATTCGTAAACAGATATGAATATAAAGCGCGCACAAAGTTGTCATTTTTTATTTGTTTCTGCGCTTTTGCAGGAGAGCGCCGTACATATACGGTATACGCACGGCGCACGCACGGGTTCCGTCTTTTTTTTTTTTGGGGGGGGGGGGGGGAAAGGTACGGGGTTTGCAGCGGAGCGCCGACGGCTAGGCGTTTCGGCGTAAATCGGCGCCGCGGGTTAGGAAGTCCGAATATTGAAGAGAAATGTTACTTACTTGATTTTTTATTTGTTTTAATATATAGCTTATCAGCGTGCAAAGAGCGTACTAATTCAACAGCCTCTAAAATTGACATTTTGTTCGGCTGTTGAATTTTAAGGGACAGTTTTTTCAAAAGCTGCCGACTATGATTGTAGATTGTAGGTCGTACATCCGTGTGCGGCAAATGCGGCAGGTATTATGTATTTGAAAGGGGATTTTAGATGATTAAAAGAATTAAATCAAAATTTACTGTTTTTGCGTTTTTCTTATGCGCATTGAATCTGTACGCTTATAATCCGCCGGCGGGCGGTGAAAATCTTTTCGGTATTTCAAGCCCCACCCAGCTGACGTCCGCGTCTTCCGCGGCAGGCGGCGCTTTTTTTGACGTTACGCCCGCATCCATAGCGTTTAATCCGGCGCTTCCGGCTTTTGAACAAAGGATCATGCTTGACGCAGGCTATACGGCGCTTTTTGCGTCAAAAGATCCCGACGATAAGAAATTTGCGAGTGCTTTCCAGGGCGGTTTGCTTGTCCCCACAAAATGGGGCGTGGGCGCTGCGGAAATGTACGGAGCCGTTATTCCTTTTTATGAAATGCAGGTCGGTAAGAGTTTCAACTTAAAGATGTCGGCTTCCCGCGACGTAACGGAAAAGCTCGCCGTCGGCGTGGGCCTTACGAGCGGATATTTTTACGACTATAACACTGATTTTATGATCGCCGCCGATTTGGGGTTTGTTTATAACGCGGGCGATTGCATGGGACTGAAAAATCTGCGCTATGGAATTTCTTTGCAAAATCTCGGCAAAACTTATACAAACACTACGGTGTTGGGAATAAAGGGAAAAGAAGCGGATTTTTTTCCGGGAATAGGTACTCTGCGCGTAGGCGCTGCGGCTACCGTATTTGAAAGCGAGCTTTTTTCGGGGGCATTTTCCTTGGATATGACGGTTCCGTCCGCGCAGAATTTCATACTTGACGCAGGTTTGCAGTTTATGTACAGGAATTTCTTAAAATTAAGCGGCGCATGGCAATACAACGCGCGGGAAGTGATCGAAGGCTCCGAAAGCTGGCTGCCTTCCATAGGCATCACATTTAAGTTTATGCTTGATTCTAAGAACAGCGCTTTTATGAAAGAGAAGGGCTGGCAGGAAAGCGAAGCTGCCGTAACAGGCGCATGGAAAAAGATATATGAAAACGTAAATGCGTTTTCAGGCGGAGTGACGCTCAAACTCGGCATGAAGGATACCGAAGCTCCTGAAATAAAGCTTTTTGGCGAATAAACGGAGCTGAAGGAAATTTTAACGTTATCGCCGGTTAATCCGTCGCCGCCTTAACCGGCGCTCAATTCAGATATTTGGACGGAGTTTAAAATGAAAAAAATATTAAGATGCGCCGCATGTGCGCTTTTTCTTATCTCTATCTCTTCTTACGCGTTTGCCGAAAGACAGACGGTCTATATTTCGCCTAATAACGACGGCGTGCAGGACGATCTGACAGTTCCTTTAAAGATTTACGACCGCCGGTATATAACTGCGTGGAGTCTTATAATAACCGACCGATCGGGCAAAGTTGTCCGCACGATAGGCAACAAATATGAAGTGCCTTATAAAATGGACGTAAAAGGTTTTTTTAAGCGTCTTTTTACGCCTAAGCAGGGCGTGGTGATTCCCGAAACCGTTACGTGGAACGGCGCTTTGGATAACGGAGAAACGGCTCCCGACGGAGATTATTACTACTATTTTACCGCCACGGACGACAACGGCAACGTAGGCTATTCTCCGGATATAAGAAAAACTTCGCCTAATCACGTAGTCGTAGACAATACTCCGCCGAACGTGGTTTTGGGCGAAATGAAGGATAACGATAAGATCTTCGGCGAAGGCTCTAAAGCAAAGCTTTTGATCAAGCAGTCCGGAACAAAGGAAGACGAATGGACGGCCAAATTCAAAAACGCTTCGGGCGACGAGGTTAAAACTTATCGTTGGGTCGAATCCGAGCCGCTCAATTTCAGCTGGGACGGCAAGAACGACGGAGACTCTTTTGTAGCGGACGGAGTGTATTCGTATTCGATAACGGCAAAAGACAGGGCGGGTAATATTTCAGCTCCCGTTTCAATACAGAATATAATTTACTCGGCTGAAAAACCCGTAACAAACATTACTATTCTGGGAGGAAAGTATTTTTCTCCGGGAACCGACAGTCCGATGAAGGATATCACTTTAGGCATAACGGTTCCGGTTCCGGCAAAGTCGTCCGGCAATAAACTTACGGCGTGGAACATTTCCATAATCGATGAAAAAGGGAACACTGTGGCGGAATTTGCTCCCGTTACCCCTATGGAAGTCGAAGCGCCGCCTACGGTTCTTTCCTTTGACGGTAAAGATAACGTGGGACAAAGGCTTTCAAACGGCTCATATCAGGCGAGACTTACTGCAAAATATCTGAACGGCTATGAACCTTCTCCCATAAAATCGCCTGTTTTTGTTTTGGACACTTCAAAGCCGCAGGCCGTCGTGCGCGCCGGTGACAAAATCTTTTCACCCGACGGAGACGGCGTAAAAGAGACGATAACCGTAAGCCAAATGATAACGCCTAAAACCGGGGCACCTGTTAAAAACTGGAAGGGAAAGATAGTTTCGGCTTCCGATCCTCTGCGCGTAGTCAAAGAATACGATTTGGGAGAATTCCCTCCTTCATCGCTTCAATGGGACGGAATCGATTCTAACGGCAAACTTGCCCCCGACGGCGATTATAAATTTGTTTTGAGCGCGTCCGACTTGGCCGGCAATTCCGCCGTTTATGAAACGCCTTCGGCTTTTACTCTTGACACCAGCAAAACGGAAGTAATACTTACGGCGCAAAATTCCGCATTTTCCCCCAACAACGACCGCGTAAAAGATACGATCGGTTTTTCCGTCATGTCCAAGATAAAAAGCGCCGTGGCGGCCTATGATCTTCTTATAAAAGATAATTCGGGAAAAACCGTAAGGACGGTAAGCGGTTCAAGGACGCTCCCCCAGTCGTTTACGTGGGACGGTAAGGGCGACGATGGTATAATATGCGCCGACGGAAGGTATCTTGCAGAGCTTTCGGTAAGATCGGAAAGCGGCTCCGCAGCTAAATCCGTAACCCAGCCGTTCGTTCTTGACACCAAGTATCCGTCGCTCTTGGCCGAAGTTCCGTGGACGCTGTTTTCACCCGACGGGGACGGGAAAAAAGACGTTTTACCGGTTTCGGTAAAAGATTGTACGGAGGAAGATCTTTGGACGGCTCAAGTGCTAGACGCTAATAAAAAGCCGGTGCGCTCTTATTCGTGGAAAGGAAAGATCGAAGAGTCCGGGCGGGAAGGCTTTACATGGGACGGCACGGATGAATCGGGTAACACGGTTCCGTACGGAAACTATTCTATGGTCATAAGATCGGAAGACCTTGCAGGAAACTCTTTCCGCTCCGAAATCAGTAAGATAATACCCGACGTGCGGCCGGCTCAAGCTTACGTTACCACTTCGCTTGAAGGAATTTCTCCGAACGGAGACGGCGTAAAGGATACTCAGACGTTTACCGTAAGAACGTCGCTTGCCGAAGGAATTTCTTCATGGAAATTTGACGTTAACGATGAAGCCGGAAAGACTGTGAGAAGCTGGACAGGCGGGAACGGCGCAAACCTTCCTGCAGAAATAGTTTGGGACGGTTTGACAGGCGAAGGTAAACCCGCCGAAGGAGTGATGACGGGAAGCCTTGAGATAATATACGCCAAAGGAAATGAAGTTCACGCCAAAGCTGCGGCCTTTGTTTGCACGGTAACGCCGCCTGAGCTTACGGCTTCGGTCGCTCCCGAATTCTTTAGTCCCGACAACGACGGTTCGAACGACGATCTGTTTATAAAACTCTCCGGAAAGACCAAAAGCAATCTTAAATCCTGGAGCTTTTCGATCAATGACCCGCAGAGCGGGCAGAAATTTTGGACTACCGGCGGAACTTCGGCTATAACCGAAAGAATTGTCTGGGACGGTTTGAGCAACGTATCTAAAGACTCCAAGGGTCTTGCCGAACGAGTGCAGTCCGCTATGGACTATCCCTTCGTCTTTACAGCTTCCGACGATTTGGGTATGAGTAGCACCGTAAAAGGCGTTATAGGGGTCGACGTTCTGGTTATTCGCGACGGCAACGTCCTTAAGATGGCGGTTCCCTCCATTATATTCAGGAGCGATCACGCGGACTTTAAAACGACGGCCGAAGTGGGAAAGGGCGGTTTGGATCCTGAAAAAGCTGCCAGCAACGAGCGGGTTTTAAAGCGTGTAGAAGCCATACTTTCAAAATTCAGCGATTATAAGGTTACGATAGTGGGGCATGCAAACAAGATTACGGCGTATGAAGAAGAAGAAACGCAGGACAATCCCGGTCTTTGGGGCCCTGCACTTATTCCGCTGTCACAGGCGCGCGCCGAATATGTAAAAAATTACCTTGTAAAGTTCGGAATAAGGGCAGACCGTCTTACCACGGAGGGAAAGGGAGGAACGCAGCTCGTAGCCGATTGGCAGGATAAAAACAACAACTGGAAAAACAGGCGCGTGGAATTCATACTTAATAAGTAGCTTAAAATAAAAAAGCGCTTCGGTTTGCCGAAGCGCTTTTTTTTACGCCTGCTGCAGGTTTTGAACCTGCGACACATGGATTAACAGTCCATTGCTCTACCAGCTGAGCTAAGCAAGCATATTTTTAGAATGTGATAAAAAATATACAAGAATACAAATCCTTTGTCAATAGGTTGAGTGGGGTGTTTTTTGTGGTACGACGAAAAGAAGGCTGGAATGTAATGTTGATTAGTATGCTTCTAGAAGAAGATGTAGTCAGGGAATTACAGGATTAAAAGAATTGACGAGAGGAGCAAAAAAATACAAAGGCACAAAACTACTTGATACAACATACAAATAGCTGTAGATTGTATGCAGGAGGTAGTTATATGCCTTTATTACAAGTAAGAGAATGCTCTGAGGAAATTTATAAGAAAATTTCGTATGTTGCAAAAAGCGAAAACAGAACTATAGCTCAACAAGTAGTGGTTTTATTAGAAAAGGGTTTAAATCAACACGAATCAAATGTGGAAAGACGTAAACGATTAATAGAGAAACTTGAAAAAAGACAAATTCCATCCGAAATTAAAAAAATTGATCCTGTTTCTCTCATAAGAGAGGATCGTGACAAATGATTATAGTTTTAGACGTAAGTGCCGCAATAGAAATTCTATTTCAAAGAGAAAAAGCAGATAGGTTTAAGAGCGTATATAATCAGGGTAGTTGGATCATTGCACCTGATTTATTTATAGCTGAAATTACAAATGCTTTATGGAAATATTATACGGCCGGATTAATAACCCATAAGGACTGTATTCAATACGTTCAAGATGGAATTGATATGATTGATGATTTTCTTGATGCTAAAGAACTATGGAAAGAATCTTTAGCGGAAGGAATTAAAAACAATCATTCGATTTATGATATGTATTATGCTATCTTAGCAAGAAGAAATGATGCAACGCTCATCACAAACGATGGTGCTTTAGCAAGAATTTGTGAAAAATTGTCCATAGAAATTTGTAACTAAAAAGACATCGAGCACCCGTGTCAATCATCTTGTTCCGAGCGGGTGCATGCCTGTCGCATCCATCAATAATTCATTTCCAAACATTCGCAAAAGTCGTCCAGCAATTTATCGATAGCTTTTTTTCGTGCGATTACGGAAAGCCATTCGGCGGGAAGCGCAGCCGGATCTTTACAGCGCATGCCGGCTATGGAACCGGCGATGCTTCCTACCGTATCCGCGTCCCTGCCGAGATTGACGGCGGTAAGGATTGCGTCTTTTACGCCCGCGTTTTGAAAGCATGACCACAGCGCCGCTTCGAGCGTATGCACGACATAGCCGTTCGACTCGATGCTGTCGACCGGCGCGTCTTTTATGCTTCCGTCGAATATCCGCTTGTAATGTTGAAATTCGTTTTCATATTCGGTGCCTTTAAGGTTGTCAAGGCAGGTCTGCGATGTTTTCTGCAGAGCGACTTCCAAATCGTCGGTATCAAAAAGGCGGATCATCGTTTCGATATAGATGACGCATGCTAATACGGTGCGCGGATGGCCGTGTGTTAGACGCGAACATGCTTTTACCCTTTGTACGCGTTTACCGAAATCTTCGACGGCACGGAGCGTAAATGCAATCGGGGCGATGCGCATTAAAGAACCGTTCCCATTTGAATTTTCATCCGTACCGCCGCACATTTCGGGAGGCACACCCATATTATACTTGAGAACGGCAAGTTGCGTCGTCCTGCCGATGTCGAACGCTTTACCGTGCGGCGTGTATTTGCCTTTTTCAAACCAATCCGAAAATTTATCCATCAAGTCGTAACTGTCGCCGTATTCGGTGATATTTTTAATAAGGCAGAGCGTCAACGAAGTATCGTCCGACCATGAACCTGCAGGCTGATTGTGTGCGCCGTAGCCGGTCATTGTTTCGGCTTTAAACTTTCCTCTCCAGCCGAATTCGTATGGAACGCCGATCGCATCGCCTGCAATGCTGCCGTAGAACGTCGAAAAAACGATGTCATGCAAATTTGAGTTCATGGATGCCTCCTTTCCGCATACCGGATCCCCTAATTAAACAGGTCTTTTGCAGCCTTATCTGCTGCCATATACTTAACCATGCGGGCAAAGAGAGTGTCCCCATAAGGACGAGATAACTTTTTTTCCATCGGCGTCATAATTTCTTCCATAATTAATGGCGCCATGTTGTAAAACTTCACGTGGCATTTCTCGTTTAGTTTCTTGTCGATAACGTCGTAAAACATAGTTTCCCTCCTGTCAGTTTTGATGTTCCATGTTTATTCTTTCCCGTTGTATATCGGCGGGCGAACCAAAAGCGTATTATCCCACCTGTCAAACTTGTACTTATGCCACATATACTCGGTAACGTCATAGTTGTATCTGGGATCATAAACCAAATCCGTCCTGTCCTTCCACACCTGCTCCATGCGGCACCAGTCGGCGCTCTTTGCCTGCGGTTCTATGAACACCCATTCATTGTCTATTATTACGCCTATGAATACATGATTGATTTTATCGTTGGCAATGATCCTAGCACTGCCCATAGGCGCTCGTGAATTGTTTGCCAGAATATAAAAAGCAATCGCATAGTCCATGCAGTTAATCTTTCCGTCTTTGATCCTGTCTGTAACGCACTCACGTACAGTGTCCAAATCGTCTTGCAAGAAAAAGAAAAACATCTTTCCGTTTTTCTGCTCCATGTCTTTATATATACCTATTTCCCATGTCGGAACTTCGTCATCTGCTTCTGTCACCGGCTCAAACTGCTCATCCAGCACGGTTTCATTCCACATGATCGCTCGACCGACAGCTTTAAGAAAGGCTACGATCTTCGCACCTATGAAAAGAGTAAGGCTTATAAAAAGGATACTTACGATAAGATGTGCAGTGGACTCGATGTCGGCATATTGCTTTCTTTCTCTGTCTACCCGGTATTTGTTCCGTGCGTCGAAAATTACGCTCGCTTCTTCTTCCGGTTTCAGCTTGAAATTGCTGACGTTCAATAAGCACCTGTCACATTCCTTCTTGCACCCGCCTCTTCTAACCGTGTCTAAGCAATGGTAGTGCGCCCAAAATGCACTCCCCATGATTTCACGTTTGATCGAAGCGTCTGTGTCTCTGTTCTGTCTCGCCATAAACAACTCCTACGATAAAAAGTTTTAATTCTTATTGAAACCTTAAGAGTTTCTTTTTGAGTTCGACAAATCTGTCGTTACCCATTCAGAATCTTCTTTCCCACACTGACGATTGCATTATAAATCGTCTATAGTGTCAAAGAATGACACTGCAAAATATTTTTTGCAAAAAACAGGCGAATTTTTGGAGCGTTTAAGGAATCTGCGTCACAAAAAACTGATAAAAATTGTAACGGGGGGCTGCCGTTGCGGAAAATCCATGATTCCGGAAATGTTCCGCGATGAACTTCCGTCGGAAGGCATAAAAAAAGAGCAAATTATTTTCCTAAGTCATTTGCCCCAGCGGCTTTGACCATATTTGACAATATAGCTTTGCGAATATATATTGTTGTTGCTGATAAAGGAAGGAATTGCAAGGCTGAGACCGGCTCATGAAGCGCATCGGAACGTAAGTCCCGTTAAAAAAACAATTTCTATAAAAATAGATGCGGATATACTTGCCGCCCTTAAGTCATTAAGCAAAGGTTATCAGACTATAATAAACAGTATTTTAAGAAAAGCTGTTACGACAGGTGATTATTAACTCTTTCTCAAATGTGTAAATCGATTTTAACGCACGATATCGACGTGCAAAAAAAATTACTGCGCGGTCAGATGCAAAAAACTCTGAAAGATCTCCTTAACGACGACTCTAAAGTTCGTGAAGCCGCAAAAAGAGCTGCCGAATTTTTTTTGAATTGGAAATTCTACAAAGAAGCCGACATACTTATGGCCTTTGTTTCGTCAAAAGAGGAAATAAATACGTTACGGATCCTGCATGAGGCGCTTTCGGATAAGAAGAAAGTTGCCGTTCCCCGCGTTATCTCCGATACTAGGATGGATTTTTTTTATTTGGAAAGGGATAAGCCTTTTGAATACCAGCTCAGCCCGGGAATATTCGGTATTCTTGAGCCGACGGAACTTTTAAAGCGGTTTGAAGTTTCTGATGCGGCAGGTAAAAAGACGACCATGCTCGTTCCTGGTCTTGCGTTTTCAAAAGACGGGCACAGAATCGGAAGAGGAAAGGGATTTTACGACGGATTTTTTTCGCGTTTTTTGCCGCCGGTGCGGTGCGGATTTTGCTTTGACGTTCAAATAATTCCGGAAGTTCCGCACGATAATTTTGACGCGAACGTCTCTCATATCATAAGCGAGTCGGGCATTATAGATTGTGCCGACCGCGGCCGGGATTCTGAACCGTGATATTTTGCGTTACCGGGCGGAGTGACGCGGAGCGTCCCGGCGCTTAGCGGCGGGATGGAGCGCTTTGGGCGCGGAATCACGGAGCACGGGACGTCGGATTTTCCGACGGAACGCCCTTATTTTTTATTTGGCTATGAGACAACTGCGGCGTCCGGCCGTTTTTAGCGCTTGGAATCTTTTGAATACAGCCTGAGGGGAGCTTCTTCAAGAATGTATTTTTTAGCCGTTTCGAACATATCTTCTGCGGTCAGCTTTGAAATAAATTCGTATTCGGTTATATAGCGCCATGCGCTGTCGAGGCCGGCGTCGTTGAAAGCGTCTTCGGTTTTTGGCGACGATGGAGATTGCTTTTGCCCGTCTTTTTGTTCCGCCGCCTCTTGCGACGTTCGTTCGCTTTGTTCCGGCAGCGTTTCGGCCATGTGTCCGTCTTCCTGCTCTGCGGAATGTTTGTCTTTGTCCGCGGCTTTTATGGGGCCTTGTTCAAGGCCGCTTCGGATTAAAAGAGCTGTGCCGCGGTTTGTCTGCGTTTTTGAGAGCGACTGCAATATCCACCTGTTTTTTACCGAAACCGCTTGAGTTTGTAAGGACGAGAGAAGCTGATTTACGACTTCCTTATAAAGAGAATCTATCTTGCCCGTGTGGCGCACGTTTATGAACGTTATTACCGCCGCCTGAATTTCCGCGCTTGCGGGCGTTATTTTTACGAATGCGCCTTCGTTTTCAGCTTGCAGTTCCAGAGCCTGTGAAAGGCGATCTTCCAGTTCGAATAAAAGCGAATTGAATGTGATGAGTTCGGGACTGCTTTGAGCGGGAGACGGAAGCCAGAACTGTACGGGATCTAAGAATTCCGCTGTGGGAATGAGAATTTCAGGGCGGGGGCCGGCCGGCTCGGCGCTTTGATCTGTAAAGAACAGGTGCTCGAGGGCGACGATTTTTCTGCCGGAAGCGGGTTTCGTGCGGCCTGAGGAGGTAGCGGTATCCGCGCGGCCGGCTGCTGTTGGTGCGGCAGATTTTTTGCCCGCCGGTGCGTTGTCGGCCGCTGCAGCCGTGCCATTGGTTTTTTCGGCCGTCGGTGCAGCATTGGCCGCGGGCTTTTCGGCTGATTTCGCTGTCGCACCGTTTTTGCCTGCCGGTGCGTTGTCGGCCGCCGCAGCCGTGCCATTGGTTTTTTCGGCCGCCGGTGCGGCACCGGCCGTTTCCGCAGTTATAAAAGGGCTGAAATCGGGTGCGGGGAATTCTTTGTACAGGCGGTAAACGTTTTGCGTCTGTTTTACAAGAACGCCCAGTCCTTCTTCAAGAATCTGTTCCAGCCCGTTTTTCGGAATGTTTCCGGTCAGAACAAGGCTGTACTTTGAAGCGTCCAAAAGGGAAGGATAGGAAGCGAGTATTTCCATGTACTGAGTATTTTCAAGAATTTCCGCTTTTTGCGTGTATACGAGCGGATAGTCCGTGTTTTCGTAAAGAAGCGAAATCGCCGTGCTGAAAAGCTGATATTGTCCCGACGCTCTTTGTATGCGGTGCTGCGACCGCCTGTCGTATATTAGGCCGTCGGCTTCCGCCGGTTTTATATTGCCGTGTATTATTGCGTGCGAAATACATGAAATACAGGGAAGTACGTCGCTTTCAAGACATTCGACGGTTATTATTCCTCCTGCCAGTCCTGTCTCCGCAAGAACTTCAGGTTCGCCTTGAATTCTTTTTTCAAGCGACGCCTGCAGAATATCTTTTTGAATGTTCCTTGCAAGAGCGTTTGTCATTATTTCCGTAAGCCCGTTATTTATTTTTGCCGAAGACAGTCGTCCTCCTGAAACGGCGAGCGATATTACGGCCGTCGCAGCGTTTTCATTCCGCTTTATTATTACGGGAATTTCATTTGAAAGTTTAAAATATGAAAATTGTTTTTTATTTTCAGCTGCGAAGGCTTCGGCCGCAATTATCTGGATATTTTCAGGCGGAATGTTTTCAGCGTAAGGATTGCTTTCGCTTTCATAACCGTCGCCCGCTTCAAGCTGTTTTTTCAGCGTCTCGTACAGTTTTTGTAAAAACCACGAGCCATTTTTGCTTGTAATTTCTTCATAGCCCGCCTTTTTAAACGCTTTTTCATTTTTTTTGTATACCGAAGAATTTACAAGCACAAAGACAAAGGGACTTTCAGCCTGGTAGGCCGTAAAAATTTTGTCGCCCTGTGTGCGCATTATTATGTCCGGCTGCCGTATGAGCTCTTGAGAAACGCTTTCAGTATGAATTTGCGTGACCGCGCTTATAGCCCAAAACTGCGAAAGCATGTCCATGAATACCGAAGAATTTTTAAACCTTGTTTTGTACTGACTTATAAGTTTTTCTTTTGCCGCCCTTATGTCATTTTCCGACGCGTAAAGCGGAAAGGCGTTTTCTACCGTTTTTAAAAAAGTTTCGGCTTGGGCGGCCGGATTGGATTTTGATTTTTCAAGCAGAGATTGAAATATGAGCCGGGAACTTCCGTTTTTATGGGCTGAAGCCGCGTTTACATAGTCTTGGCCGCGGATTGCAAGTTCCTTTATGTCCGTAAGCGCTTTTTTTAATGAAGAATCGTATTCGTTAAGCGCTGCTGCGGCGATATCGGCTTGGTGCATTGAAAGACCCGTATATTGAATTACGATTTGCGACATTTCCGGAGTGAAAAGAGCGTCGTGCATTACGAATTTTTTCTGCCCTGACGGAGCAATGTGCACTTCGCCGTCAGAAAGATTTCCCGCTGAAAGGGCTGCGGGTTTTTGAAAATATTTTTTAGCCAGTTCCAGAGCGTTTTCCGCTTTGATCGCCCCTGAAATAAAAAGCGCGGAATTTTTAGGCGTGTAATAGTTTCTTCCTATGCTGGTAAGTATGGTGCGCGCTTCTTCAAGAGGCGTATTTACAAACAGAGCGGGATATATTCCCGAGTCCTGCTTCCACGGTTCCGAGGCAAAGACGCGCGAATCTATGCTGCTGTTTATAAAGCCCGCCGTTCCGAACGCATTTTGCATGACTTGGGTTTTGAGCGCGGAAAATTCTTTCATGAGATCGGCGTCGCTGAAGACGGGTGAAAAGAAAGAGTATGAAAGCTGTTTTAGGATTTCTTCGGTTTGCGCGGGAGCGGCGACGATTATGTAACGGGCGAAATCGGCGTTGCATTCTTTGTTTACTCCGTTTAAATACCATGTGCGTTCCGTAAATTTTTCAGGATTTTCTTTTCCATCGAATCGATTGGATCCGTCGAATAAAAAGCCTGCGGCCGCCTTACCGGCATTTGAAAACAGCTGCGTATACAACGGAAAAAATCCCGCCGTCTTAGGCGTTTGAGAACTGAAACCTGCTCTTACGGCAAGTTCAAGCCTTACGGGAGCCGATGAAAAGTCTTCAAGCACAAAGACTTTCAGTTCGTTTTCAAGAGTGTATTCTCTAAACCCGTCGGGAAGTTTTTGCGAAAATATGAAATTTTGTTCTTCCGAAGGAAAAACCGCGTAGTCATCTGTATCCGCGTTCCCATCGGCGCTCACGCCCGTGTCGGCGTTTGCGCTTGTACCGGCATTCACATCTGTACCGGCGCTTGCAACTGTATTTGCGTTCGCACCTGTATTCGTATTATTGAACAAAAATATAAAAGCTGCTGCTGCGATCTTAAAAAGCGTTTTTAACTGCTTTTTAAGCGGTTTTTCAAAAAAAACTTTCATGATATTAAAGTATATCAGGCCGAGCCGTGTTTGACAAAGTGCCGCATCGGAAGGTAATATTAGTGGGTATCTCGGAAAGCTCGCCTTTAGCGATTTTTTTTTAGGATTTCGGTTAGGGCGAAAGCCCTTGTAAACCGGATTATAATCAGGATCTTTATGTCGTCTTTAACACTGCTTTCATCGTCAAAAAAAACAAAAAATCTTGTTCCCGCCGCTTATGAAGCCGGAAAAAGAGCTTTAACCGAAACTGAAATTGAAATTCTTCAAAAAAACGGTAATTCCTGTACGTCGCTGTGCGGCTGGCAGAACTTTCGCGTGTGTAAGGCGCACGGAGAATTCGATCCCGAACTTATAAAAAATTGCGAATTTTCGGGTTTCGTTGTGATCGGAAAACTTCGCCCCGCAAAGCTTAAATATCACGATCTTGAGCTGGAGTGCGGATTTTATAATTCCTATATAAAAGACTCTGTATTCGGCGACGACTGTGTGATAAGGAACGTAAGTTATCTTGAAAACTACCATATTCATGACAGAGTTATCCTTTTTAACATACAGGAAATGAACTGTACTTTGCACAGTAAATTCGGCAACGGAATATTGAAGGAAGGAGAACCCGAGTCAAACAGGATTTGGATAGGCGTCGCAAATGAAAACGACGGCCGCTCCGTACTGCCGTTCGAACAGATGATTACTGCGGATGCGTATTTATGGTCGCATTACCGTGACGATAAAGAACTTTTGCAGCGCTTTTTTGAAATGACCGAATACGGCAATACGAAAAAGCTTGACACTTTCGGGATCGTGGAAGACGATGCGGTTATAAAAAACACGACTCTCATAAAAGACGTAAAAGTCGGAAGCAGGGCTTACATTAAGGGAGCTTTTAAACTTAAAAACATTACCGTTTTATCGAGCGCCCAAGAACCTTCTCAGATCGGAGAAGGAGTTGAAATGGTCAACGGAATAATGGGTTACGGAAGCCGCGTGTTTTATCAGGCCGTCGCAGTGCGTTTTGTGATCGGACGCAATTGTCAGCTCAAATACGGCGTGCGCGTTCTTAATACCGTTTTAGGCGATAATTCTACCGTTTCATGCTGCGAGCTTTTAAACAACCTTATTTTTCCGTTTCATGAACAGCATCACAATTCTTCCTTTCTTATCGCCACTACGGTTATGGGACAATCGAATATCGCCGCCGGCGCAACTGTTGGCAGCAATCACAATTCCCGAAGCCCCGACGGTGAAATTTTCGCTAAGAGAGGATTTTGGCCGGGGCTCTGTTCGGATTTTAAACACAATTCAAAATTCGCTTCTTTTACTCTCGCAGAAAAGGGCTCTTATCAGCACGAACTTCACATAGCTTATCCGTTTTCTCTTATAGCCTCTGAAGCGCCCGACAAGCCTATAAGAATCATACCTGCGTTTTGGTTTTTGTATAATATGTTTGCAATAGCCCGCAATAACGATAAATTTTTAAAACGCGACAGGCGCGCGGTAAAAATTCAGCATATAGAAACGGATCCTTTTGCCCCAGACACGATGCAGGAAATTTTTTCCGCCCTTGATCGCATAATTGAATTGAGCGGCTATTTTCTTTCCGACATGCATGAAATTCCCTACGATTCTTTGGGCGACGGCAAAAAAATGCGTCAGGCTGCAAAGGATTATCTGCACACGCATCCGGATGCGGATTTTACTCTTACCGACATGTCCGCTCAAAAAAAATACGGCGCAATAATTTTAAAACCGGTAAAGGCTTATAAAGCTTACCGAAAAGTTGTAAAATATTTTGCAGCCAGAACCCTTGTCGAATATTGCGGTCGCAAAAATATTTTAAGCCTTAAACCGGAGCATTTGGAAAGCATAAACCGTATCAAACTTTATACCGAGTGGGAAAACGTCGGCGGACAGATAATTCCTAAAAAAGAAATTCAAGCGCTTTTTAAAAAGATAAAAAACCGCACCGTCCGAACTTGGCAGGAAGTTCATAAATTTTACGACAAGTGTCAGGCGGAATACGACGAGCTTAAAGCAAGGTATTCGGTATATCTTCTTGAACAATTGTATTCCAGACCGATAGGAGATTTTACTTCCGAAATTTTTAGGGATATTATTACTGACGTTACGGTCGTATCCGACGAAATGTATCAGTCGTCGCTTTCTTCACGGCAAAAAGATTTTACGGATTATTTTAGGAAAATGGTTTATCATAATTATCAGGAAATGACGGCCGTATTAGGTTCCGTAGAAAGTAACTCTTTTTTGCTGGAATTGAAGAATAAAACGGATATGTTTAATAAAAACATCAAAGTTGTATTCGGCGATCTGTGCAGAATTCCGTAGTTTTGCGTTTTTTTAATGCAATTAACGCGGGTTCTCGCGGTTTGTAAGCGCATTTTCAGAAAAAACGGGAGGGTCGAATTATGTTGGATTTTAAATATGTTTTTTCATACGTCGCCGTTGAATTCTTTTTTATGGTTTTTTCCGTTTCCATTTTGGATAAGCTGACGCATGACATAGGTAGCCAGAGCGAAATAAAATTTTTTAAAAGACTCGTATACGCATATTTGCTTTACTTATTTTCCGACATAATTTGGATATTGATACAGTTTAAAGTTTTTTCCCCTCCACGCATGGTAAAGAATTTTGTGATGATCTTAAACATAATGTTTGTAGCCGTGACTTCATATTTTTGGTTTTGTTTTGCGGAAATAAAACTTAAAAACAGGTTTATAACTTCCTTACGCTTTAACCTGATCGTTTTTTCTCCGGTGCTTTTGCTGTTGGTATTGTATCTTGTTTCCATAAAGACGGGCATATTTTTTTCAATATCGGATAATGCGGGATTTGAAACCGGTCCGTGCTATTGGATTTCAGTCGTAATAATAAGTATGTATCCTACCTTCGTCGCCTTGCATGCGTTCTATCGTATCCGTAAAGAAAAATCGACTATAAATAAAAAAGAATATGCGACGCTGATTCTGTTTGTTTTTTTTCCTCTCATATGTGCCGTAATAAATAATTTTATAAGCTCGACTCCCGTCGTGGCTCCCGCAATATTTTCATCGATTTTTTTTGTATTTATTACCTTGCAGGAATTGAAAATTTACAACGACGCTTTGACTGGACTTAACAACCGGCGGCGCGCCGAACAGTATATTATTGAATCGATCAATTCCGTCGTGCCGGAAAGGCCGTTTTATTTTTTTATTCTCGATATAAATTCATTTAAATACATAAACGACACCTTCGGTCATGCGGAAGGAGACCGCGCTCTGCGGCTGGTCGCCGACATACTTAAAAAGGTTTGCATGAATTATCAGTCGTTTACGGCGCGCTGGGGCGGGGACGAATTTATTGTCATCGTATATAAGTCGAATTTGCATGATACAAAAGATCTTACGCCCGAAGACTTTATAAAGGACATATATGAAAACTGGGAAACTGCCGTCAAGGCGGAAAATATTAAGTACAAATTTTCTGCGAGTATCGGCTACACAAAGTGCGCTTCAGCTGACACTACTATGACGCAGCTTATCACTGAAGCCGATAAAATACTTTACAAAAACAAACAGCTCGCCCACAAAAAAGAGCCGAACGGCGGCGCTCGGTAAAATCGATAAAACCGATAAAATCAAAGAAACGTTTTCGTATGACAAAAATGCGGTAATGTTCGGCTCAGACTAGATTGCCGTATAGCCGATTTACGAGAAGCATGTTGAATTCCACCTTGACTGTCAGACTTTTAGCATGGTATGTTATTAGAACCTGATTTTTTTCAGATTTTAAACTTATACGCTTAGGAAGGAAAATTTATGTCTTTTATTCCGTATTTACAGGCAGCAGGCGGAGCAAATTCTCTCGTGTCGTTTGCACCGTTCGTTCTTATCATTCTTATTTTTTATTTTTTCATAATACGTCCGCAGAGTAAAAAACAAAAAGAAACGCAAAAAATGTTGGACGCGCTTAAAAAGGGCGACAAAGTAATAACTATCGGCGGCATTCACGGAGTTATTTCTTCCGTCAAAGAAAGAACAGTCGTAGTAAAAGTCGACGACAATACGAAGATTGAGTTTAACCGCTCCGCAGTTTCGGGCGTAGTTCAGGATCAGCCGGCCGCCGCTGAAAAAGGTAAAAAAGCGGCGTCCACCGAAAAAGCGAAAGCCGATAAATCAAAGGCTGAAAAAACCGATGGGCAGCCGGCGTCTTTTGATGAGTCTTTGTCCGAAGATACCGAAAAAAAATAAAGGAGCCGGAGTAAAAAATGAAAAAGCGAAGCCGTTTCCTTCTGATTCTTATTGTTTTGGGGATTTGCTTTGCGTTTCTATGGCCTTCTATAAGCTGGTATATGTATACCCCGAAAGAAGTTCAAACGCTGGCGCTGGGTTCCCTTGAAAAGATAAAAGACTATGCAACCGCACGGGCATATGAAGATGTGAACTCTCTAAAAGCTTCGGCAAACGCCGATCCGTCCGCCGTCGTGGGAGCCGAATACGCATGGCTTGAAAAAATTGCAAAGAAAAATTACAAGCAGATGAGAGAAGACGTTCCTTCTCCTATGACTGTGGTCGATATGCTGCGTTCTTTTTACAACGAGCGGGAATTATCCGCTGTCATACAGGAACGCTACCGCGACGATATTTTAGCTGCGAAGAAACGCTACCAAAATTCCGTAAAACTCGGATTGGATCTTTCAGGCGGAATGAACATTATCGTTAAAGCGGATCTTGACGCAGCCATTGCTTCTCAAGGCGATTCGGTTACGACCGACAACATTGTTCAGTTTAAAGCCGACGCGATGGCTCAGGCAGTTGAAACTCTTACGAACAGGATAGACAGGTTCGGGCTTTCCTCGCCGGTTATCCGTAAGCAGGGTGAAGACCGTATATACATAGAAATACCCGGCGCCGCCGAAGCGGATGCAATCAACACGATCATAATGGGTAAGGGAATTCTTAATTTCCGCCTCGTAGACATGGAAGCGACTAGGGCGTTTGAAGCGTATTACGCCGCCAATTCCGCTACCGCTTTTACGGCATCGGGAGCCTTGTTGGATCCTTCGATTATTCCTTCGGATTGTGAAGTTTTAGGACTTTACACAAAGGACGATTACGGCCTTGATGAAAGGATAGGATTTCTTGCGGTAAAAAAAGAAATTGCGCTTGACGGTCAGCATATTTCTTCCGCACAGGTGAGCGCAAACAATATTACGAATAAGCCTGAAGTAGACTTTGTGCTGGATTCCGAAGGCGCCGCGATCTTTGCGGAATTTACTTCCGCTCATGTGGGCGATTATCTGGCCATTGTCAGCGACAATCAGATAAAATCCAACGCGCGCATAGAAAGCGCAATTACCGGCGGCCGCGTAGCGATTTCAGGCTTCGGGCTTGAAGAAGCTCACAACCTTCAAAAGGTCTTGCAAACCGCATGGCTTAACGTTCCTCTTTTGGTTGAAAGTCAGCAGGTCATAGGAGCGTCGCTGGGAGATCAGGCTATACGGCAGGGAATGCTCGCGCTGCTTGTGGGGCTTCTTTCCGTAATGGTATTCATGCTTATCTATTATAAGGGCGCGGGATTCAATGCGATCGTAGCACAGATATTGAATTTATATATTTTGTTCAGCGTTCTGTCGGCCTTTAATTTGACGCTCACTCTTTCAAGCATTGCCGGTATGATTCTTACGATCGGTATGGCCGTAGACGCAAACGTAATCATTTTTGAACGCATCAAAGAAGAGCTCCGCGACGGGAAGAGCCGTGCCGCGGCTATATCCGCGGGATTCGACAATGCGTTTTGGGCGATCATGGACTCAAACATTACAACGTTCATAGCGGCTATCTTCCTTTCACAGCTGGGCACAGGTTCCATACAGGGCTTTGCCGTAAGTTTGGCAATAGGCGTTGTTTCGTCGGTGTTTACGGCGCTTTTTGTTTCGCGCTTGATATTTGATGTGAATACAGACGTTGCAGGGTACAAGAAAGTGAGCATCAGCTGGAGGATAAAGTAATGAAAAAGGTCATAAAATTCAGCAAGGCGTTTCTTCCCGCCTCGATCTTTAGCGCTCTTTTGATATTAAGCGGCGTGGTAAGCGTTTTTACGCGCGGCATAAATTTCGGTATTGATTTTCAGCCCGGTCTTGTTGAAGAAATCCGCATAGCTCCTCCGGCTTTGGAATTGACTTATAGCGGTTCGGCAAAGGTTACCGTAGATATGGCGGAAAACGGAATGGATGTCATAATAAGCGGTTCCGGCGCGGATAACCGCACGGAAACCTTTAGCTATGATAAAAATCCTACTGTAGGAGAGCTTGCTTCCAATCTTAATAAGATCGACGGATTGAGCGCAAGGATTGTTATTGCAGAAAATACAGCTTCATCCGGATTGTTTGTCAATTCTGCGCTTTCAAATGTAATTACGGAAAACGTGTTTAGATTGTACGCTTCGGGTACGGAAACTACTACGATAGAAGATGTACGTTCCGCCGTGGATTCATTTAAAGGCGTCGCCGTAAAGGCGCTGGGTACCGAAAGTGCGCGAAGTTTTCAGATCCGTATGAGAGATAACGGCGGCGGAGATTCGGGAAAGACGCTCCAAGACGGCATTAAGAAAGCTCTTGAGGACAGATTCGGCGCGGATAAGGTCGTAGTGATTAAGACGGACTTTATCGCTTCGCAATTTTCACAGTCCTTAGTCTGGCAGTCGGTTGTTCTGGTTTTGGCTACGCTGCTTCTCATATGGCTTTACGCCACGATCCGCTTCCATTGGGATTTCGCGCTTGGGTCGGTAATTGCCCTTATTCACGACGCGCTGATCATGATCACCTTTATTTCGTGGACGCAAATTGAATTCAGTACGACAACTCTGGCCGCAGTCCTTACGATTATAGGTTATTCGATTAACGCCACGGTCGTTATTTTGGACCGCGTAAGATTAAATATGAGATTGCTCGACGTTAAGAAATTTGATGAAATACTTAACGCTTCTTTGTCCGACACCTTGGGGCGTTCGCTCATAACTACGATAACAACATTGTTCGCGGTTTTTGCTTTGTTTATCTTTACTACCGGCGGAATAAAAGATTTTTCTTTAGCCCTGATGGTAGGATTGGTAAGCGGATGTTATTCGTCTATTTATATAAGCAGCGCGTTCATATCGTTTGTGCGCCGTAATTGGAGCCCTGAAGCGGGTATGCATCATTCCTTTAAAAAGGCTGTGAGCGCAAGACCTGCGGTTGCAGCCGACGACGGGGTGAGAGTGTAAACTTTCCTTAAAATGCAACAACTGAACAAAGTATGAACTTTGGAAGTTGTTGCATTGATGCGCGATCCCCGCAACGAGCGCGTAAGCGCGAAGTTTCGAGCGGCGATACGTTAATTAGCGATGTTTGCGCAGCAAACTCGTCGTTTAATAAGACCGCGCCTATTCAGCGGTCTTGTTAAACCTTCCTTAAAATGCGGCATTGCAGAAAATATCGATTTTCGAAAATGCCGCTTTCATTTTATTCCATCGATACGACTACTTTCATGTAATTTTGCGGATTACGCTCTATATCTTTAATTACGTCCGCAGCCTCATCGATAGGAACGGTTTTTGTCAGCAGTTTAAGCATGTCAACTTTTTTAGAACATATTAAGTCGACGGCTTCTTCAAATTCTCCAGCGCTTGTTCTTGCGCCCCTTATATCCAGTTCTTTTTTTGTGATCATATCCGTGGGTAAAGAAGTTTCCGTTTTAGGCCAGCCCGTTAAAGTGATACGTCCGGCGTAAGAAACATAATCGAGCGTATTCCTTATGGCTGCGTTTGCACCGCTGCATTCCATCACTTGCTGAGCCATAACGCCGTTTGTTATCTTGTGTATGAGTTTTACCGGATCTTCTTTGCTTATGTTTATCGTGTGTTCAATGCCAAGCGAACGGGCGAAATCCAACCTTTCCTGAACAAGATCCAACAGTATGGCGTGAGCTCCGTAATTTTGTGCGACCATTCCCGCCGCCATTCCTATGGGGCCGGCGCCGATAATCACGCAATATTCGTCCGCTTTGAGCTTGCCGCGGTGTATTCCGTGCGTTGAAATTGTAAGCGGTTCCGCAAGCGCCGCCTGTACCCAGCTCATTTCGTCGGGCATTTTTATGAGCATATTTGCTGGATGACAAAAATATTCAGACATTCCCCCGTCTACATGAACGCCTAATACTTTAAGGCTTTCGCAGCAGTTTGTTCTCTTTATGCCGCAAGGATAGCAGTGCCCGCAATATAAATACGGATCGACTATAACCTTGTCTCCGACTTTTATATTTTTAGGATTTGATTTCGGGACTGAAACCACTTCGCCTGCAATTTCATGGCCGATTATACGGGGGTAAGTTACCAGTCCGTTTGTTCCGCGGAAAGCTCCTATGTCCGAACCGCAAATGCCTGCGGCCTTAACCTTTATGAGCGCTTCGTTCTCTCTAGGGACGGGCATTTTAACTTCTTCAATTATAACATCTTTTGGTTTTACGATTTTTACAGCTTTCATTGTTTAACTCCTATAAAAACTTTTTTAGCACCTGTGCTCAAAGAGCGATGCGATTTCGAGCAATGCGCAGAAATCGCGAGTGCCTCTTATAAAAGAAAAACGCTTCAGCGTTTTTCATCTCCAGATTTTTACGACGGCGATATTTAAGACGCCGTTTTTATTCTGCCTTATTTTTCATCAAAAGTGAATACAATCTTCCGTATGGAAGGATCTTTTGCCTATGATTTATTTACGCGTAACGGAGGAAATTTCCATGCATTGTCCTTTTATGGGGAATCCTACCTGCCGTATATCTAACCGTAATAATTTGCGCCGTAGCGGTCTTTGCCGTATGCCTCGCTTGACAGTAGTCTCTCCGGCGGATAATGTTAGGTCATGAAGATCATTCGCTCCGACGTCCTAGGTTTTTGCATGGGAGTTTGCCGTGCCGTGGATTGTGTTCAAAAGGCCGTAGATGAAAACGAAAAATCCGGCCGGGCGGCCAAATTGTTTACGATGGGGCCGCTCATACACAATCCGGGCGTTTTAAAAAAAATGGGAGAGCAGGGAGTAGGGATCTTAAAAGACGAAGCGCTTGATAATCTTGAAGCTGGCAGCGTCGTTGTCATCCGCGCTCACGGAGTTCCTCCTGAAATATATGAAAAACTTAGGCAAAAAAAGGCCGTCATAAAGGATTCCACCTGTCCGCGCGTAAAAGTGAGTCAAAGGCGGGCGGAAGAGTATTCAAAAAAAGGATACAAGGTAATTTTAGCGGGAGACGGCGGGCACGGCGAAGTTTTAGGCATTGCGGGCTTTGCAGGAAAAAACTTTTTGCTCGTCAAAAATAAAGAAGAAGCCGAAAATCTGTTTTCAAAAGACATCAAAGAAGGGCGGCCTATGCCCGAAAAAGTCATCTTATTGGCGCAGACCACATTCAGTCCCGGAGAATTTACGTCGATTGCCGAAATTCTGAAAAACAAAATCCCGTGGATCGAAGTGTTCAACACGATCTGCTCGGCTACTCAGGAACGCCAGGACGCGCTTACAAAGCTGTGTTCCCAAGTGGATGGTGTTTTAGTGGTCGGCGGAAAAAATTCCGCAAATACGCAAAGGCTGTTTTTAAAGGCTAAAAACATGTGCGCTCACGCAGCCCTCGTGGAAAATCCTGAAGAAATTCCCGAAGACTTTTATTTGCTTGAGACCGTAGGTATTACGGCGGGCGCCAGCACACCCGATGAAATGATCGACGCCGTGGAAGATCGCCTTAGTAAAAGAACGTCTTAAAAGATACTTAAAGACATCTAAAAAAACTCTCCTTTAGAAATTTTCCGGAGATTCGCGTTGTTGTTGGAGCGAAGAAAGCTCAAACTGGCGGCAATAAAAAATAACGGCAAATATCGGAGTTGAATACCTAAAGATTATTGGGTATAGTAGACTCATTATGGAACGTAAAAAAGTCGGAATAATAGGTTCCGGCGCATGGGGTACCGCGATAGCGCAGGCTCTTGCCCGTGCGGGGCATCACGTTCAGCTTTATACCCGCAGTGCGGAGCTTGTCCAAGCGATAAGGGATAAACACGAAAATCTGCAATACCTTCCGGGTTATGCGCTTTCAAAAAACGTTACGGCGTCTACCGATATTGCGGAAGTGGCCGACGACAAAGATTTTCTGTTTTTGGCAAGCCCTTCGCTGTATTTGCTCGACAATGTGAACCGTATTTTAAATGTTCCGTCGGTATCCCGCGCCAAAACGAATATAGGAATTTTGACGAAGGGCTTTTTTTCGACCGACGACGGGCCCAAGCTGATAATGGAAACCCTTGAATCGATTCTTCCCGAACCTTTCCGTCATAATCTGGTATATATCGCAGGCCCAAGCCATGCGGAAGAAGTTGCGGTGGGAAAACTTACAGGTCTGATCGCCGCATCGGAAAATCCTAAAAATTCCATTATGTTCCGCGACCTGCTTCGCGTTCCCGGGCTCATGGTCTATTCGAGTTTCGACGTGATCGGCGTGCAGGTTTGCGCTGCGGTAAAAAACGTGATAGCCGTAGTTTACGGTTCGTTGGATGCGATCGCCGAAAATTCCGCGATATTCGGCGACAATGCGGAATCTCTTTTGCTTGCCGCCGGCTTGAATGAAATTCAAACGATCGGGTTTGCCATGGGCGCCACACACGCAGAAACGTTTACTTCCATTTCAGGCGTGGGAGACCTTTACGTGAGCTGCAAAAGCAAATACGGAAGGAATCGCCGCTTCGGGCACGACATAATAAAAAATGCAATTCTCACGAGGTTCAAAAACCTTGACGATCTTATAACAAACATATCGTCGATAGGCTATCTTCCTGAGGGCGTCGTCGCCTGTAAATATGTAGCACAGATCGCGGAAAAACATAACCTGCGTCTTACGATATGCAACGGTTTGTATAGAATACTGAACAGAGAAATAGAGCCTGAAGACTTTTTAACGAATCTTTTGATGCGAGGATAATATGCTTGAAAAACTGACAAATACTTTCAGCGACATTGTGCGCACTATAAGCGGAAAATCGTCGATTACCGAAAAAAATATTGAAGAAACCGTAGAAAAAATCAAAATGGCTCTGCTTGAAGCGGACGTCAACCTGCGCGTAGTGCGCCGTTTTGTAAACAGTACGATCGAAGAAGCTAAAGGTGAAAAAGTTCTTCGAGCAGTGGATCCCGGGCAGCAGTTTGTAAAGATCATTTATGATAAAATTTGCGCTCTGTTAGGTTCTACAAAGACGGATCTTTCGCTTAAAGGCCCCGACACGCAATCAGTCATACTCCTTCTCGGGCTTCAGGGCTCAGGTAAGACTACCGCCGCGCACAAATTGGCCGCAAGATTTAAAAAAGAAGGCCGTCATCCGCTTTTGGCCGCTTGCGACTTGGTGCGCCCTGCAGCCGTAGAGCAGCTGAGCATTTTAGGTGAAAAGATCGGTGTTCCGGTTTATAAAGAAGAGTCGAAAGACGCCGTCGGCGTTGCAAAAAACGCAGTCGCCTTCGCTAAAAAGAACGGGCACGACATAATTATAATAGATACCGCCGGCCGCCTGCAAATTGACGAAGTTATGATGAAGGAATTGGCCGCCGTAAAAAAAGCCGTCAATCCTGAAGAAACCGTACTTGTAGCCGATGCGATGACAGGGCAAAACGCCGTCGACATTGCAAAAACATTTGACGAACAACTCGGCATAACCGGAATAGCCCTTACGAAATTCGATTCCGATGCGCGCGGAGGCGCTGCGCTCTCTCTAAGATCCATTACCGGTAAGCCCATTTTATTTATAGGTACGGGCGAAAAAACCGAAGACTTTGAAGTATTTCATCCGGAGCGGATTGCAAGCCGTATTTTAGGCATGGGCGATATTGTTACATTGGTAGAAAAAGCGCAGGAAACGATAGACGCGGCCGCCGCTGAAAAAATGCAGCAAAAGATGGCCAGAAACGAATTTACGCTTGATGACATGCTTGAACAATTCCGCAATGTTAAAAAAATGGGTTCGATTCAGTCTTTAATTGAAATGATGCCGGGACTTGCCGCTCAGATGGGCGGACGCGACATAGACACGAGCGGTATGAAAAGACAGGAAGCGATAATTCTTTCCATGACGAAAAAAGAAAGGGCGAATCACCTGATAATAGGCCCAAGCCGCCGTAAGCGCATTGCAAAAGGATCGGGAACGTCGGTAGCGGAAGTCAATAAACTCATAAAACAGTTTGAAAAATCCAAGCTGATGATGAAAAAACTTGGAAGAAACCGTGGAATGCAGGCAAAGATGATGCAGCAGCTTGCCGGCGCGGGAAAAATGCCGGGCGCAGGCTTTCCGGGTTCAATTTAAACGTTCCTTAAAATTGCACAGCGATTAAATTTTCAGATTTAGAAACTGGGCAATTCGTGCGCTTTTTGCGCACAGTTGATAAGCGATGTTTGCCTAAGGGCAAACTCGATGTTAAAAGACGCCGCGCTTATTTAGCGGCGGCTTTCAAACGTTCCTTAAAAAACGATATGCGAGGAAATTTCAATAAGATTGCGCCCCGTATTCAACCCTGAGTACGGAAGCTACTCTGCCGTCTACGGTGTAAGCGCGCTCGGGATTCGTTTTGTCTATTATTGTCTTTAACCCACTATAAAACGAATAATAATATGTGCCTTCCGGCAGATGCAGATCGAGCGCGTAAAGGCCCGGTTCTATTTCGTTCATCGTATAAATCCATGAATCCCAGTTTGTAAAAGAGCCGCCTAGCCGGATTTTTTGTCCGCTTTCGCCCCTGTAAATAAAGCGTACTGCATTGTTTTTCGAAGTTTCCGTTGCCGGAGGTGAAGTGCGGTCGATGTTCACTTTTGAAAGACGGATGCCCGTTTCAAGATTATATTCGGAATCGGGGTTGAGAGGATCGATGGTCCATAATCCGTCGATGATTAATCTGTAAGAAACGGAGGGGGCATTTTTGGGAATGTCCAAGATGTAAAAGAACCAGGAATCCACGGGCTTTCCGTCTATGTCGGTAAAGGTGCGCAATTTAAATGCGTGGATCTTTTTAAAATTTTCAAAGTCGAACGCTATTCCTACGGAGTGAGCCGTGTGCGGCGCCGTAAAGACGATGCAATCGTTTATTATCTGCGGCCTGTTTACTCCTGTGATTTTTGATAAAAGTTCATCCGTAATTGCCGTATGTGTGTTGTCAAATTCCTGCGCGGACAAAAAAAACGAGTCGGCTAAAACCAATACCGCTGTCAAAAATACAAATAGAGAGCGCTTCATATTTTGAATATCGGTAATATCCGAAAGAAAATTAATATTATTAAAGACTGTCTCAAAAGTCTGTTCCTTTTTCGACAGCTCGTCGAGTTGGCGACGACGACAAAAAGGGCGACCGCTTAAGCGGTTTTGAAGGCGGTTTTGAAGGCGGTTTTGATTATGCGGCGTTTAGATGCGGAATTTATTAACAAAGGGATAAAAAATATCCGTTAATAGAAATATATAGGGAGAACCTATAAAAACTTCGGTTTTTATAGGTAACTGCGGCTCATGAGCCGTTAAAATGCGATGTTTTAACTTGCGATAATACAGCGAGTTAAAACTCGTCTGCATCTTGAAAAAACAGCAAAAAGAGAGTTTTTCGAGATACACTAGGGTATATTGCCCTTGTATCGGTATCTTTTGTGGGGTAAAATCAAAGTCGAATGCCTGGAAAAACAAACTTACAACAATTTTCTTCAGACGTACTCAATATAGGCGACGAAGTTAAGGTTCGCGCTGCGCGCGGCGAAAAACCTTCGATCTATGAAATCCCTCCGGATATCTCCGATACCGACGATTCTCAGGATTTTGTGATAGGTATGCCTGAGCCGGAAGAGCTGGAAGAAGATAAAACCCAAGATTTATCCGAAGCAAAGGCTGAAACAAGCGAAGATCAGGAGGAAGAGGGAGCCTTCGTTCCCGACATTCCGCTGCCAGGCGAAGATATAGTCGCAGGCCCTTCCGATATTCCCGATTTGGACGCTATTTTAAACGGCGTAGTATCTTCCGGCAATGCGGCCGGAAAGCAGTCCGACAGCGCCGATATAGATCTGGATCAGCTTTTAGACAGCGTAACCGGGGGCAGCCACGGTAAAGATCCGACCAGTGATAATCTTAAAGCTCAGGACTCTGCAGTTCAATCTGTTCCTGAAGAGAAAGAGAGCCGAACTTCTCCGGTTCAGGATACGTCTTTTTCGGATTTCGGTCTTGACGATATTCCGGATTTGGAAAACATTTCCGATGAAGACCTTGTTCCGGCTGCAAAGGATGCGGGCGATGACGCGCAGATAGGCGGCAAAACAGGTGCCGGCGCTCCTCCGGTTGGAAAGGGAACAGCTGCCGGCGGCGGGGAAGGCGATCCGTTTGCCGACGATGATTTTGACGGCACGGATTCCGCTATAGATTTGACGGGCGACATTTCCGAAGAATCGAAAGAGGTTCCCGACGATTATACCGCTTCTTGGGCTTACGACGTTCCTCCTGAAAATACGGCGGCGGGAGCCGACGAAAAAAATAAGGAATCCGGTTCGGATAGCGACCTTGAAGAAACGGGAACTTCCGCGCCGGGCGCAAGCGCAGCACAGGCCGAAGACGATTACGGCCTTCCGGAAATGGAAACGGAGCAAACTTTTGGCGGCCAAAAAACGCCGCTTGAGTCCGCCGAACAAGTTTCAGGCGGATCGGCACAGACCGCTTCCGTTTCCGATGATTTTTCTCCGCACAAAGACGCTCAGGATACTTTCGGGGCCGATGATTTTTCTTTTGATAAAGACTCCGCTTCCCCGAGCGGCGATGTGTTCGGCGGAGATTTCGGCCTTGACGACATCGATACGGATGTAAAGACTCCTCCTTCGACCGATGAAACCGCTGTTGACGACGACATAGATCTGTCGGCCTTGGACGATATTGATCTTCCCGGCACCGATTCTGCGGATCTGAGCGCAGGAGAGGCTTCTTTTAACGATGAAGAGAATTTTGATAAGGCAGGAATAGAAGACGGCGGAGGCGAGGGACATGAGCTTGAGAGCGGGCATAAGCCTGAGACGGGCTCAGGACTTGACGATCTTAACATAAGCGAAACCGACGCCCGCATGGGCTCTCCGGGTGACGATTTCGATTCAATGGATGACGAAGATTTTTCGATTCCCGGTTTTTCGGACATAGACGAAGCGGCTCTGGACAGGACTGTCTCATCGAAGATCTTCCCGGCAAAGGAACCCGATTCCGAAACAGGCGATGCCGGCGCATCTCAAGAAAACTCTCTTACGGAAGACGAATACGAGCGGTTCAAAAAAAATCTTTCAGGCTATCCTCTTAACGTAAAACTTGCCGTAGAAGAACTGATCGTAAGCGAAGAATTCAAAGACGATGCGATCTTTGAAGTTATAGAAAGGGTATTAAAAAAACAATCCGCCCGACAGTTGGCTTCTCACCTTGAGAAAATGCTTGATATTTCGCTTCCTGTTCCGCGGAATTTTGAGCGCCGCACCGTTGCGGAATACGAAGCGTATAAAGCGTCGTTTGAATATCAGCTTAAAAATAAAATCATTCCCCTAGGATTGATCTGCGTCGCGCTGGGCTTAATCGGGATTTTCCTTTTCTTTACTGTAAAACAGTTCGTTTACAATCCTCTTAAGGCGGTAAGTCTTTACCGGCAAGGCTATGAGCTTTTGGAATCCGAAGAATACCCCCAGTCCGAACAGAAATTTAAAGAGGCGGTTACATATAAGGAAAATAAAAAGTGGTTTTACAGGTACGCGAGAGCGTATAGAGCGCACAAACAGTATGAGCGCGCAAGGGTAATGTACGACGACATTTTAAAGCGCTTTAACAACGACAAACCTGCGGGGCTTGAGTATGCCGATATGGAATGGCGCGATCTTGCCAATTATGAAGGCGCCGTAAGGATAATAAACGACCGCGTGCTTTTATATCATGTAAACGATCCGGACGCCCTCTTACAGCTTGGCGACATTTACCTTGACTGGGGCGATAACGGTGAGCCTGAAAACTATGAAAAAGCCAGGATCAATTACGCTTCGCTTATGAATCTTTACGGAGCGAAGGATCTGTATCTTTCGCGAATGCTGCGTTATTTTATACGCACGGACAATTTACGCGAAGTTTTGCAGCTTAAAGACGTATTCTTCCCGAAGAAAAAATCTTTAGGAGCTCAGGATCTTACCGAACTCAGCGGATACATGTTTGATAAAATTCAAGGCGGCCTTACGCCTGCCGAAGAATATCTTCGCAACAGAATCGAAGACGTAAAGGCTCTTATGGAAAGGGCGATACAAGCAGATCCCAATAATCCTACAGCCTTGTACAATATGGCGCGTTATTATCTTAATATGGCGAACAACAGCGCCGGTTTGAATTTTCTTGACGCCGCCATAGAAGCTTTTAAAAACGTTCCTAAGACGACGAAGGCCGACGCATACCGCAGAATAGATTCATACAGATTGAAGGGCGAAATTTACGTAAAACAGAATGAAATAATAAAGGCTGTTGAAACATATACGGAAGGCATTTCACTGTATAAGGCGCAAAGCCAAGCCCTGCCCGGAAATTACATAATAGGAAAACTTTACAGCGATATGGCGGACATAGATTATTTTAAGTTCAATAATACGGACGCCGCTTACGAATATTACAGAGCCGCGCTTGAAAATGAAAACGACACTCCTTCAATCCGCTATCGGATAGGCGCAATATTGTACGAAAAAAACCGCTTCCCTGAAGCTTTGGGCGCTTTTATCGCCGTAGCGGAGCTTGTCCCTGACGACAATAATTTGCTCATGGCTTTAGGGAACGTTCTTTCCGAAAGAAACAGCTATAACGCCGCAAAGGGATATTACGAAGAATTGCTTTCGCATTTGGACGTATTGCGCGCAAACCGGGGAATTCTTCTTCCCCAAGTTGAAGCGGACGATGCCGACATAGTGGAGCTTTATATGAAAGCTTCAAACAACTTAGGCGTTATCTTGTATCATCTTGCAAGACGCACGGGTAACAGTAACCTCAACGCCAGATCCATTGTTTATTTTTCAGAATCTTTAAGAGCTTGGGACGCCCTTACGCGCAATCAGGTGACGATGACGCGGCTTCCGGGTACGAACCTTGCAGAAGAGAATATAAGATATATTTTAAAACCGGTATCGGATTTTGAACCGGCCGTTTATCCCGATATACCTCGGACATTGAGCGGGGAAAAGGGAATCGACTAAAGGAATTTATTGATGAGCGATAGAATAAGCGGCATTCTTATAAAACAGCATATTATTGATCTGAAAAAAGAAGTGTTCAGAAAATCCATCCATATATGCGCGGGATTCGTTCCTTTTTTTCTTGCCAAGGCTTATGTGCTTACGATCGTGTTTTTGTGCTTGTGCCTTATGCTGTACCTGATCTTTGAATCGATGAGGATAAGAGGATGCGAAATTCCGCTTGTCTCCGCAATCACCGCTGCGGCGGCTAGAAAGCGCGATGAAAACAAATTTGTATTAGGCCCCGTTACCCTTGTTTTGGGAATTATTGCGTGTGCTCTTCTTTGGGAAAGAGTGCCCGCCGCGGTAGGCATTTATGCGCTGGCGTTCGGCGACGGTCTTGCAAGTCTTGTAGGAAAATTGATGGGCTCAATAAAAATTCCTTTTACACGGGGAAAGACCGTCGCCGGAAGTCTCGCCTGTTTTATAGCGATTTTTTGCTCTACGTTTTTAGTGCTGCGTTCCGTTAAGGTTGCGTTTTTTATAGCCGTTTTCGGCATGCTGATTGAAATATTGCCTTTAAAAAATCTGGACAACCTTGTGATTCCCGTCGTGCTGGGCGGAATCGCCCAGTTTATAATCGTAAATCAATTTTTTTAACCGGCCGCGGCCTTTTTCTTGAGTCCTGATAATTGCGGATTTGGATAGTGCCGCGCGGCGCACCACTTTGCGGCTCTTTTCTTGAGTCCCGTTTTTACAGGTTTGGGGGGGCAGGGGAGCCTTGCGGCCTTGAGGCAGTTTGCAACGCGTCTTTCGCCGTAAGTGTTTTACGCCGTATCGCACCGTCACTGCCACAGATACTTTCTGTGCAGGTTTGAAAGATATAAGTACGTACCTGACGCCATAAGAGCAGTCCCTGCAAAAAGTTTTAAATAATTGTCGGTATTGCAAAGGATAAAATAGCCTGTGACGAGAGTTGCATAGCCGGCGACGGTTTGTCTTATCCTTTCCGATCCTTGCTGTATGCCGGCTGCAAGGATCGAAACACCCGAAAGTAAAAAAACCGAAAGTCTGAAGATAAAAAGAAACGTCTGATAGCCCCACTTTATAGTGCACAGATGAGTAACCTGTACGGAATTTATGGGAATAATGGCGCAGCATACCATCGAGGTAAAAAAGATCATAGTCATATTGCGCTCTTCGTTTAACCGCTGTTCAGGGTCGCTCATCAAGGCTATGAATAAAAAGCTTAAAGGGCAAAGCATTCTGCCTAAAACTATCACTCTTCCGGCAAACAATACCAAAGGCGACGTAAAAGCCCACGATCCGTTCAACGGAATGATAAGCCTTGCCGATTCCGTGAGGCATCCGATCAAAAATGCGCTGAAAAAAAGTATTTCAATAGTCTTTGTTTTTGCAAAATTACTGTATACGAAAATCTGCGTAATAACCGTATACAGCATAAAGACGAAGACCGAAGCGATCACTGCGTAAAATTCATATTTTAATAAAAACAAGCCGCTCGATCCCTGCCTTTCTGGAGGGAGCAGAATATTTCCCTTGAAATTAAAAAGGAAAAAAACAACGGTGAGGGCGACGCAGCTTATAATCGAAGCCAGCCTGAGTAATAAAAACATACGATCTCTTGTCGCTATAGTCATGTAAAAATCATAATAGTTAGCCTTATTTTAGTAAAGACTTACTCATAAATTCCGAAAATAAAAGAGAACGTAAAAACGCCTGACAATAGACGTTTTATAATGTTTATGACCGAATTTTTCGCTTCAGTATATTGGAGGATGTATGAAAAAATTCATTCCGTTTGCTTTTTTATTTTTCGTTTTAGGAACTTACATATTTGCGGGAGATGCCGCCGTTTTTGTAGATGAAGGTTTTTCAAAAGACGGTTCGGTATATGTTTTCGGTCAATACGGTAAAAAAGACCGTTCGTTTGAACCTTATGCGGAAATTTTCGTCGTTGACGTCGCTAAAAACGATTTTGTTTCAGGCGGAATATTTAAAAGCGAACCGGGACAGATCTCGGTATCCGAAAGCGCCTTGAGCGTGTTTGAAAAACTGGAAGCAAAAAATTTTCTTAAACTAAAAAAATACGATCTTAAAAAGACAAATGCGGATAATCTGTTGTATCTTTCATCCGATGAAAACAAAAAAGGCTCTGAAAAGATCGTTTTTTCAGATTTTGAAGCGTCCACCCTTGCGGATCAGGTTAAATGGTCTGTGGAGCTGATTCCTTCCGTTTCAGGTCGCGCCGATAACGTGAGTTCCTCATTTTATATTTCCGTAAAAATGCAGGACGCTTTAGGGCGTGTAATAAAAGAATACAAGGCCGGTTCACCCGACATAAAACGTAAAGGCGTATCGGGATACAATATCGAAAAAATCCTACGGGACGATTATCAAAAAAGTCTTGTCTTTGTAATTGAAAAGATCATCGAAGATAAAAACGGAATTTCCATAAGATACATGGTTGAAACTCTAAAGCTCTAAAATATTTTGACCGTCTTGTAAGCGAAACTTGATCCGCCGCATATTTTGCACATTTTTGTGCTTTTTGCGGTGATTTTTTTCCGTTTTTGCATTTCTTTGCAATTATTATTGCGGAGGTCTTATGCAAAAGACGGCAAAAGCGGTAGATTTCAAATCATTTTTAAAAAGATCCTTTTCGATCTTTTTTCAAACCCTGTTTTGGAGTTCAGCGGTACTGTCTTCGGTTTATAATATCTCGTGCCGCATCTCAGCCGAGGGAATACAAATTCTTTCAGGCGATTACGAATCTCCAAAGATCCTTTCAATAGTTGCGGAATCCGAAAAAAAGATAACGGTCAGTCTTTCCGAAGAAGTGAACGTGATAGGCTTAACTTTAAGCAGACAGTCCGCCGTTTTGTCCGACGCTTCGGTTCCTATGTCCGGGGGCGAATCCGGCAAGGACGTTTTCCCTGCGTCGCTTTACGCTGCGTGCGGCGTTGAAAATTCGATACCGATTTCTATAGAAAGCGAAGAAGGCGGAAGGCTCATAATATGCAATCTCGCTATGCCCACCGAAATAGGGCGAAAATATGTTTTATACGGAGAAATAGAAGATAAAAACGGCAATACGCTTACCTTTTCTTCACCGGTCATAGGATTTAATCCCCGTGCGGCGAGAGTCGTGTTCAGTGAAATTCAAGACAGATCTACCGAAAAAGGCGGTGTGGAATTTATAGAGCTTTACGTGTTGGAACCGGGCAATCTGTCGGGGCTTGTAATTTCAAGCGCAAACGACGGAAAAGACTATGACGTCTGCCTTCCGCCCGTAGAAGTCGATGCCGGAGATTTTGTTGTCGTGCATTTAAGAAATTCGGGGGACGGTTGTATTTCGGAGTATGGAGATGATCTGGAGCTTTCAACGGCTCAGGGAAGCAGCTCTTCACGCGACATCTGGATCGTTAATACCGACAGCCGGTTGGGTTCCACGCAGGATGTGCTTTTGCTCGAAGACAGCAACCGCTCTTTATTGATCGATGCGTTTTTATATACCAAAAACTCAAAGACACAGTGGATGAAAGCGCCTTTGGAAGAAGCCGCCCGAAGAGCGTATGAAAGCGGCGTATGGAAAAGCGGATTTTCTATAGACAATGCTTTTAAAGTAGCGGGCGATTCCATGCAGTGTATTTTTGCGCGAAAGAATTTATCTGCGTTGGATTCGGCCGCAGAATCCGGAACACTGCCTGCAGGGGGAATAAGCGTCGTTCCCGAAGACTGGGAAAGAAAGACGGCTTCTTCGGTAACTCCCGGAAGGTAGACGAAAGATAATCGATTGCGCACAGGCGGAAATACAGGTAGAAAATTCTTCGTTATTGTGATATATTTTGCGGCATGGTTGAATTATTGGCGCCCGCCGGAAACGTCGAAGCGTTGGACGCTGCGATAGGCGAAGGGGCCGACGCGGTATATTTGGGATTAAAAAGTTTTAACGCAAGGCTCCGCTCTTCAAATTTTGCATGGAATCAGTTTGAAGCCGCCGTGTATTCGCTGCACCGCTTGGGGAAAAAAATATATGTGGCGGTTAACACCGTTGTCGAAGACAGAGAAACTGAGCGCCTTTATCGCTTTTTGGAATATTTAAATCGCGTCGGGCCGGACGGTCTTATCGTTCAGGACTTTGCCGTGCTGCGCATGGCAAGACAGTTTTTTCCCGGTATGGTTTTACACGCTTCAACACAGATGAACGTCGAAAGCGCCGCCGCCGTAAACCTTTTGAGCAAGGAAGGCGTAAAACGCGTAGTAGTCGCCCGCGAGCTGGGACTTGAAGAAATTCGCGCGATAAAGGCAAGGACTAACGCAGAACTCGAAATGTTCGTTCACGGAGCCTTGTGCGTAAGCGAGTCGGGGCTCTGTCTTTTTTCAAGTTTTCTCGGCGGAAAATCCGCTAACAGGGGAATGTGCACTCAGGCCTGCAGAAGGTTTTACACGGCCGATGTTCCGGGCGGATACAAGCAGGGGTATTATTTTTCACCGTATGACCTTCAGCTTATAGACCGGATACCCGAACTTATAGAAGCCGGAGTAGATTCGTTTAAAATTGAAGGGCGGATGAAGAGCGCCGAATATGTCGGAAGCGTCGTTTCCGCTTACAGGTATGTGATCGATCATTACAAGGACAATAAAAAAGAAACCGTCGCAGCGGCAAAGCGCATGCTCGCAACCGATTTTGCGCGCAGCAAAACTTCTTACTGGTACGGGTTTAAAAGCATCGAAGAAGGAATGGAAAACGCCGGAAAGGCGATACTGAATCCCGATCAGGCCGGCGGAACGGGGATATTTCTTGGGACCATAGAATCTTTCAAGGTTATTAAAAATACGATTAGACTTAACGCTCCTTATTCCGGGGACGAGGGCGAAAGAGAATCGGGAGAAGACATAGACTTTTTTGCTGATGATAAAAAAGGCGATATATACGCAGCCCTGTTAAGCGGGGGAACCTATGACCCTGAAATAGGCGATTCCATCCGTCTTCATAAAAAAGACGATTCCGGCAGAAAAAGCCATAAGGTCCGTGCGGTTACGGTAGACAAAAACGGGCGCCGCTGGATAGATATTCCTCCGGATTTTTCAAAGGGGGACAGCGTCTACCTGCTTCAGACGAAAGCCATGTCAAAACATTATCCCCGCGTTTTGCCCAACGATATTTCATCGTTCAGGCGCCAGCCGGGAGCGGGAAGGCTTCCTATCCTTGATTTGACTCCGATAAAAAAGGACGAGTTGTCGTACTTCCCTGAAGGATTGTACGTTCAAGTTTCTACATTGGAAGACTTGTTTGTTGTTCAATCGGCCCGTCCTGTCAGGGTTATATTGGAATTGAACGGCGAAACGGCGTCCGCTCTTAAAGAAAAGAAGATAATTCCGCCGTTTTCAAAAAAGCAGATTTTTTTGTCGCTGGATCCGTTTGTTCCCGAAGGAACGTACGACGCTCTAAAAGAAACGGTAGACTCTCTTGTAAACGACGGTTTTCACGCTTGGGTCGTCAATAATATCGCCCACATTTCCATGCTCAGAGGGAAAAATGTAAATATCGTGGCGGGGCCTTATCTTTACACGTTTAACAGGTGGGCCGTATCTTGGCTTGAAAATCAAAATATCGGCGCTTTTATAAGTCCTTATGAAAATTCCCGTAAAAATCTTGAAGCTACTTACGACAGGCAGTTCAGACAGAGGGTTTTGGTTCCGGTCTTTGCCTATCCGGCCTTGTTTAGAATGCGCTTTAAACTTCCCGGCGACTATGATTTTACATATTTTACCGACAAAGAAGAAAAGGAATTTAAAGTGAATTCTACGAACGACGGCTCGTTCGTCATGCCGGAAGAACCTTTTTCAATTTTGGATAAGACGGAAATCATCAGAGCGGCGGGCTTTAAGAGTTTGCTCATCGATCTTTCTAAGACAAAGGTTTCTAAAAGCGATTTTAAGCAGATCGTAAACGCATATTTGAAACATCTGGTTTTGCCGGGAACGTCGCGCTTTAACTGGAAAGACGGATTTTATTCCCAAGAAAAGATAGACGAGCGCAAGGCTGTCGCGGCCGCTTATGCGGCAGGCACCTTCCGCCCTGAATACGGCGCCGCAAAGAAAAAAAAGACGCGGTTTGGCAAAAGGTGAAGAATTGTGAGAAAACGCGGGCTGTCCAAAAACTGAAAGCGGCAGGCGCCGATTTCCTTGTGCCGCCTGTAACCTCTAATTGCGCTTCGTCCGGGCGGAATGCGCAACGCACAGCCGGTCGGTATTCTTGCTGCCGGCTGTCTGGTATTCGTGCGGAGATTTCAATACCTCGCCCCGCTTGAAGGCTCGCTTTGAATCTGAGGCGAGGTTGTCGATTATAACGCGCTAAAACACCGGCTGAGTAACCGTCGCAGACTCTTTAAGCTGCATTATTTCCGGATCGTCTTCTTCAGCTTCCGTAACTTCCGAATTATTTTCCGTGTTTTTTGATATTTCGTCGGTCTTTTTGAGCGGTTTCATCTCGATGTGTTCGGCGATCACTATGATCTTGCTTCTGTTTTCGCCTTCGGGCGTCTTCCATCTGTTTTGTTTTAACCTTCCTACTACACGAACCCCTCTGCCTTTTTCGGCTGCGCCGGCGCAAAATTCCGCAAGTTTACCGTAACTTTCCACGTCGAAGTATGAAACTTCCGTATCGTACCCGCCGCTTGCGTTTTTATAATAACGGTCTACTGCCAGAGGTAGCACGCAGATGCTTGTGCCCTTAGGCGAGAGTTTAAGTTCGGGCTTTTTTACGGCATTCCCTTCCAAAATAGTCGAATTGAGTTTATTCATATTTCCTCCTGATAAAAAAACTCCTGCGTAAGTTGATTGGCAACATTCGTGCACATTTTGCGCATATTCGATGCGCGGCAATATGCGACACGAATAAAAGCTGCGCTTTCGAGTAAAACATACGGCCGTCGACCGTGCGTCTTACGCCGTTCACCGTGTGTATCAATCCGCGGCAGTTTACGCAAAATAACAGCGAGCGCCTAATGTTCCCACTGTTATTAATTGCGGCGAAGTTGAATTTCGGAAAATAAAATTGCAGGAATTTAAAAAAAACGCAAAAAATCGCCGGCAAGGCGCCGGCTGAGCGCCTAAAAAGACCAGCTTTCAGGTAGTGTTTTTTTTGCTTTGGATACAAGACTGCATAAATTTACGCTTTAAACCTGTAAAAATTTTGTGTTACCGAAATAGCGCGGCTGAGAGAAACGGCGAATTATATTTGCTAAAGCGGATAAGTTTTAGGGTCGCTTATGTAAGTCCCTTTAAAAGATGCAGTATGTACATTCTTACATACATGTTAAGAGCTTCAGGCTCTCCGATCCGTTTCATATTGGGAGTATTGCACAGCGTATTTGCAAGATTTTCCAGCCGATTTTCATCGAACGTAACGCCGTTAAGCGTGTTGAATACGTTTCGTATATAGTCCCTGATCAAGGCGTTTACGTCTTCTTCCAGATTCACACGATTTTTTTTGTCTATCATCTTGTTCCATATTTTGGCATAGGAATCCATATCGCGTTCGACCGTAGAACCTTCCTGAACAAAGTGCCGTTCAAGCGCCTGCGCTGCCTGCGCCAAAGCCTTGCCCTTGCTTACCGGCTGTTTTATGCTGTGGGCGAGTTCCTGATCGTAATTGACTTTTTGAAATGCCGTTCCAGAAGGATTTTGCTTGTGCTTTTCAGGCTTTTTTGTAAACAGCGATATGAGCCAGCTGACGATGGGAATCGAATACCAAAAGGGCAGCGCGAACTTTGCGCTTGCCAAAAGATCCTGCTGTTTTAATAAAAGCAGGGAGCTGTAAGGCGCTAACCGGTCGTGTTCAAATAAGGGAAGAGGAATTTCCGCACTTTTTGCGCGCAGTTCGTATGTGAGGGTAAGCAAAAAATTCGCATTAAGCAGGGCATACAAAATAGGAGCCATCTTTTCAGTCTTCGAGCGTAAAATTTCTTCGTATTTTGCCTGATTGTACATTTCAGGCACCTTTGTGAAATTCCTAAGCAATTCTATCCAATTTTCGGTGATAATCTTTCCTACAGTATCGTGAGCTTCGTTACAAAGCCTGACAATAAGAGGCAAGATCTTGTCCTTGTAAATAAAAAAGAGCGTTTTAGATTGTACTTTAAATACCAAAAGATCCGGAAGGTGAGACGATCCTTCGTCGGCGTTATTTGAAGTCTCTTTTTCAAGGAATGCTTTAAGATCGTCGTCAGTATATAATTTTGTGAGCGGCACTCCCTTTGCATTTACGATTCCCGTAATGTCGTTTATCGTAAAATAGTAAGGAGGTTTCTGCAGCGCTTTTTTTAAATATTCAAGCGCTTCCCTCTTTTGATTTTCCTGTTTTATCTTATCCTTATAAAAGGAAATGATTATTTCCGCTATGTATATCGCCTGTAAAACGTTTATGTCTTCGGGGGTGCGGTCTTTTATGCTTTCATAATCCTGCCTGATAAAATAGCACAACTGTGTCCAAAAATAAAAATTATCGCCGGGTTCTTTTAGATCGTCTATGATGTCATTGGAAAAATTTACAAATTTATCAAAAAAGTTTTTTGTAGCCAGTTCTTTTCCTTGATTTGAAATGTGCAGTTTTTTTGCAAAATAACCGCGGTATTCTTCTTTTTGAAGAGGAAGGCGGATCTTCGCCATACAAATTTCTCCGAGCGTAGAAACTTTTAAAGACGAAGGAACTATTATAGGCGGAATTTCATGCGGCAAGGAAAGACAATACAAGATTTTGTCGTCAGTTTCTTGTTTTTTCAGCGCCCCGTGAAGATAGTCCGACGCATTTTTTTTGTACAAAATATCGGTCGGCACGGATTTAGGCAGGTCGGATATTGTTGGAAAAGGAGTCGTCGGTTTTATTACAATTTCCTGATACAGTTTTTCGAATTTTTGAACGTACATTGTTATGACGAAAATTGTGCGTTTTTTATCGTTGTTAATGATCAGTACTTTGCGGTCCGCTTCAAGTTCTTCAAGATCTTTTTCAATCTGAGCGTCCGCATTCCCTAAATACATGACCAGATCGGGCTGCTCTTCAACGTGGATCTGTGCATATTTTTTTACATAACTGATAAATTCATCGTAATCTACAGTGTATGTGTTTAAACGGTTTGCGTAAAATTTTAACAATATATTAATTATAGATTTTTTCGCCATAAGTCAAATTTAATATAGCAGTAAACTATGAGTTAGGGAAGAGGATGACGGCCGATTAACGGCTGAAATTCACATATGATTGGAATTTAATTATTTTTTCATTGAAAGCGCGCCGGCAGCCTTGAAAGCGCATTGACGGCCTTCCTCCGAATATTTAAAATACACAAGAGGAAAAAATATGCTGTCAAAACGTATGAGCTTTTTGCACCCTTATGTTCCGGGCGAACAGCCTAAAGACAGGGATTATATAAAACTGAATGCAAATGAAAACCCTTATCCCCCGTCGCCTGAAGTGACGGCCGCCGTAAATAAATTTTTATCCGAAAACCCTGAAAAATTGGGACTGTATCCCGACCCCGATTCCGGCGATTTAAGAGCCGAAATAGCCGCTATGATAAACAAAACGGGAGGCGTTCTTTCAAGGACGCTAACGTCTTTTTCTTCCGGTTCTGACGAACACAGCATTGGCGCCGGTTCAATCGAATGCGCTTCCTGTGTTCCTTCCGAAAAAGACAAAATACCTTTTACCGTCTTTCCCGATATGATCTACACGGGAAACGGCAGCGACGAAGTGCTTTCTTTTATATTTTTCGCTTTTTTTGACGAAGACAGACCTCTTATAGTTCCGAAATTTTCTTACAGTTTTTATCCTGTTTACTGCGGGTTTTACAATATTCCGTTTTGCCCCGTTCCGTTAAAGAAAGACTGGAGCGTTGACGGCGAAAAGATGGTTTTTGAGGCGAATAAAACAAATTCAGGAATGATTTTTGCAAACCCGAACGCTCCTACGGGAATAGGATTGCCCCGTTCGCTTATAAGACAGATGCTTTTAGCCGCTCCCAAGGATAAGGCCTTTGTCGTAGACGAAGCCTATGCGGATTTCGGAGGAGAAAGCTGCATTCCTTTGCTTCAGGAATTTAAAAACCTCATAATAGTGCGTACATTCAGCAAAAGCCTTTGCGGAGCGGGAATGAGGAGCGGTTATATAGTTGCAAGCCCGGAAGTTGTAAGAGCCGTAACGACCGTAAAAAATTCGCTGAATCATTTTCCTGTGGATGCGGTAACGCAGGTTGCCTGCCGCGCCGCATGCAGATCCGCCGCATATTATGTGAATTGCGCAAAAGCCCTAGTTGAAGAACGTGAAAAATTCACTAGGTTCTTGCAAGATTGCGGCTGGGAAGTTCTTCCTTCGCAGACAAATTTTGTATTTGCAAAAAAAAGCGGGGTAAGCGGGCAAGAAGCCTACCGGAAGATAAAAGAAGACGGAATTTTAGTCAGGATATTTTCTACGCCGGGGATAGAAGACTTTTTAAGAATTTCCATAGGAACTCCGGCTCAAATGCTTGCCTTGCAAAGATCCATGGAAGATCTGTAGGCGGAGTTTTAGCGGTAATTTTTAGGCAAATGCAAAGGCATTCTTGAAAATTGATATTTTCTGCAATGCCACGCTTTAAGGAAATTCTACTGCTGTTTTAAATACTCCGAAAAATCGTGCGAAAAATTTTTCGAAAGATTTTCGCCGCTCGAGCAAAATCTGAATCCCAGATAGTTGTATATTGCATTCGGATCGTAGGAATAGCGGTCTCCGCAGAATATAAAGCCCGTATAAGGCGACCAGCTTCCCCCTCTTGCCGTCCGCTCAAATCCGTATACTGGGCCTGTGGCGCGCTCTCCCGGAGACATGTCCTTGTACGTATCCATCCAGTCCCAGCAAAACTCAAGCACGTTTCCGCTCATGTCAAAAATGCCCGATCCGTTTGCATTTCCGCTTCCGGGGACGGGGAGCGCGTCTGGCGAAAAAGGCGTTCCCGCGGTTCCTACGGTTCTTGTTCCGTCTGAATTGCCGTCGTACCAAGCAACAGTGTCCTGGAGCACGCTTTCGTCGTTATTGCCGTAGCGGTCGATCTGTCCGCTGGCCGAGTCGCCGCGCTGAAATCCTGCCTGAGTCCGGCGGGCGGCATATTCCCATTCAGCTTCGGACGGAAGCCGGAACCCGTCCGCTTCCCAGTCGCACTGCGCCAGATCCAGCACGGCCGTATCGCACGAATCCCTGATAACCTCGCCCTTGTATGTGTAGCAGGGAGTTTTGCCGTATATTTCGCTTAAAGCGTTGCACCATACGGCCGCATCATGCCAGCTTATCATTGTGACCGGCTGAAAACGGTTTTTTTCAGTGGGCGCCTGTCCGCGCCGTCCGCCGGAGCCTTCCTGCCCGAGATTTTGAAATTGATAGCCGTTATTTTCCGCCCAAATTCTTACCGTATACCATAATTCATAGCACGTTTCATACTTGTTCATTAAAAACGGCGTTATCCAGCGGACGGCTGTGTAAGACTGCGTGTTATCCCCGATCGTGTAAACATCGTAAACGGCGTTCGCATCCGGGCCGAGCCTTACCATGTCGATTTGGACGAAATCCTGTATGAAAATATTTGCCTGCGCTCCTGCGGAAAACGTAAAGAATAAAAGAATAATTGTAACAAAAAACGGGCGTCGTTTTTTCATTTGGAATCTCCGCGCTGTCTTTTTTTATTTTTACGCTCTTTTGCTTTTTTTCTGAGCGCCGGAGAAACTTGCTGGAGCGAAGACCTGTCGCCGAAAAGAATCCGCGCAAACATGGTTGAGACTATACAGATAAAAATGATCACGATTATTCCGAGTCCGCCGGAATTTTGGAAGGGCAGCGGAATGTTCATTCCGAAAAAACTTACTATAAAAGTAGGAATCATAAGAATTATGTTTATGATCGTTAGTTTTTTCATCACTATATTCAGATTGTTTGAAATTACTGAAGCAAAGGCGTCCATCATGCCTGAAAGGATGTTGCTGTAAGTGTCCGCCATGTCTATGGCCTGTCTGTTGTCCACGTCCACGTCGTCAAGCCAGTCCTGATCGTCTTCGTCCAACTTAAGAAGCTTGGTCTTCCTGAATTTTTCAAGCAGAACCTGATTGTTGCTCAAAGAGGTCGTAAAGAATTCTAGGGATTTTTCAAGGTTTAAAAGCTGGATTATTTCTTTATTTTCGATGGAAACCTGCAGTTCCTTTTGTATGCTTGCAGACCTGCGGTTTATCTCTTTCAGATAACGCAAGAATAATATGTCCGAGCGGCTTAGAATTTGGATCATAAAAGCGGGAAAATCTTCAAGCCTAGCGCCTTTTACTCTGTTTGCGGAAAAATCTTTTAACACTTCGCAATCCGTCCAGCATATTGTTATGATAAAATTATCTTTTATTATAACGCCCAAAGGAATCGTAAAGTACGGGATTTCGGCGTTTATTTCAAAAATCGGAAGACGCATTATGACAAGAATGTATTCGTCGGCCGCTTCTATTCGCGACAATTCGTCCGGGTCGAGAATGTCAAGGATGTGTTCGTTTTCGATCAGGTAATCGTTTTCAAGTTCGCTTATGTCGTCGGTCGTCACGGAACGGGCGTCGACCCACGTTTTCAGCTTAGGATCCAGATCTTCTTTTTTCACACGGATGAGTTTGCCGTGGACTTGCTGCCAATATGTGATCATAAAAATGTCCTTTTACGCGAAGATTAGCGTGCAGAACATTGCGGTATTTAATTCCGGCTTAGTCCTGCAGAGGCTTTTATGCAATTTAAGCTGCATAAATGATAATCTGAACTACGACTACCGCCGCTGTCCATAAAACGAACCTCCTTTGTGGAATTTTTATCCGCAAAAGCGGACATGTTTTTTAGATATGTGTTTCTATTTATTTTAGCAAAAAAACGATTTAAGGGCAATAAAAATTGTAGAGACTTTTAAGGCAAGAAGGGCGGATTGCGCGGGCAAAAGTTGCAGACTGACGGGCAAAAGTTGCAGTTTTTTTATTATCTGTGCAATTAAAGATTATGAGATTGAAATATGCGCAAAGAGCGCACTAATTCAACAGCCTCCAAAAATTGACATTTTGTTCGGCTGTTGAATTTTAAGGGAGAGTTTAAATTGAACGTCTGAAATATCGCCGTTCAATTTAACTTCGAGTTTCGGCCAAAGCCGAAACGTCGCTTATTAACGTATGCGCAAAGAGCGCACTAATTGCCCGGCTCCTAAATCTGACGATTTACTCACTGTGCAATTTTAACGGAGGTGTCGATGGCTGAAATTCACGCGTTTATGCTGCCGCCCGCCTTTTGTATGTATAACGGAGTCGCTATCATCAGCCAAGACGGAAACAGGATTCATTTCGGACTGACCAGGCCGGAGGATACTCTGCTCAGAATACGTTTATTCCACGCGTTTTCGTCGTATCTTCGCGATAAAAAAAATCCTTCGGCTCCTAAGATCAGTTTTACCATTTTGTCCCGGCAGCAGCTTTTACGCTATGTTTTGTATCTTTACGAACAGACAGATTCTTCCCTTGTAAACCTTACTGTAGCTCAGCCCTGCTGTCTTGCGGCGCCGCTGCGCAAGGAGTTCTTTTATGAAAATAAAAAGACCGGGTAAGGTTTTCAGGATATTTTACGGCGGTTTCGGCGGGCGGAAAAGCTTGCAGCGATTTAGGCTTTGTGGCAAAAACCTTGATTGTATTCCGTTCCCTATAACCGAAGCGGAGCGTATACGGGAAGAAAAATATCGAAAGCCGCTTGGGGCGTTGGATCGGTCTGCATGCAGGAGCCGAATCCTTCCGTTCCCGACAGGACTCCGCGCAATATCCCCTCTGTCATTATTTTACCGGACTATGATAAAAAAGAAAGCGAAGAAAAATCGGCTTCCGGCATCATCTTACGGCAATGATAAAGCAGAAACGGTTTCGAATACGGAAGAAACGGCAGAATCTGCGGTGCCGGATTTAGTGCGATATGCAACTTTAAGAGGCAAAGCAGTTTCGGACGGGTTTTCTGAACATAATGCGCCGGTGCACAGGGCAAAGGGAACAATTTCGGCATTCTTGAAAAGTATCGGAAAAGGCGTTCTGAATGTCCGGCATTTTTTATGCTTTTTGTTTTTATTTTTGATTTTTCCGTCGTGTAAAACCCTTCTTGAAAGGAATTGTCCTTATGTGATCGGCGACGTTTCAGTCGAATGCGGAGAATCTTCCGGAAAATATCATTTTGCCGGCATCCTTTTTACATTCTACAACGCCGGTCCTAAAACCGTTTCGGAATTTACCGTTTCGTTCAGGCTGTACGACGCCGACGGCGAAAATCCGTTTATCGGAACAAATCAAGTCGTCGCCGTGAATAAGGAAATTATCGGCGCCAGATCGGTGAGCGATATTGCGGTAAGCCTTGACGATTTTATTTCCGCCGTGCCCGAAGAACCTTACAGCATCGATTTTTTATATGTGTCCGAAATTAAGTACTCGGACGGAAGCGTTTGGCAGGATAAATACGGAACCTATGCGTTCTGAATTCTTTGCATACCTTAAAATGCGGCATTGCAGAAAATATCAATTTTCGAAAATGCCGCATTCGTGCGCTCTTTGCGCACAGTTATAAGATGCGTTTTCGGAGGGAACTCATCTTTTTCTCATCTGTAAAACACAGTCTGAAAAACGCATTATATTTTCCATCGTCAGCGCCATATCCTTTTTTGCTCTGAGCTTCGCTTTTGAATAATCCACCGCGACTCTGTTCGTGCTGAATATTGCGGAAACGCCTTTTGTGTACGCCTCTTCAATGTCGTCTCCTATATCGCCGACCACGGCTATGAGCGGTACGTCCGCCTTTTTTGTCCTTTTGGCTATACCTATGACCACCTTACCGCGAAGGCTTTGCGTGTCTATTTTCCCTTCGCCCGAAAAAACACATTCGGCGTCTTTAAGAATGGAATCGAAATTAACGGTGTCCAAAACGGTTTCAATGCCCATCTGCAGTTTAGATTTAAGGAATACGTTCATTCCGTAGCCCATACCGCCCGCCGCTCCCGCTCCCGGCGTGAGAGCCGCGTCGGCGCCTGAAGCGCTTTGTACGATTTGTGCCATATGCCTAAGCCCCTTATCCAGCCGCTTTACAGCGTCAGGATCCGCCCCTTTTTGCGGTCCGAAAACATAGGCGGCTCCGTTTTCGCCGTACAGAGGATTGTCGATATCGCACATCGTAACTATCGAACACTTTTTCAATTCCGGCGCGAGAGACGACATGTCTATCCTGCAGATATCGTGCAGGCTTCCTCCTGTGGGAACGAATTCTTTATTGTCCTTATCAAAGAATTTTACGCCCAAGGCTGCCGCCGCACCGCAGCCGCCGTCGTTTGTAGCGCTTCCGCCAAGCCCCATGATTATTTTGGAACAGCCGCTGTTGACCGCATCTATGATCAATTGGCCGACCCCGTACGTAGTAGTCTTTTCAGGCGCGAGAGCGTCTCCTACGAGCGGAAGTCCCGCGCATGCGGCCATTTCGATGACGGCGGTTTTTTTATCGGCCAAAATACCGTAAAACGAAGGCACGTCTTCAAAAAACGGACCCTTTACCCTTATGTTTTTCTTTTGGCCGCCGCAGGCCGCGAGAAAGGCTTCTACGCTGCCTTCTCCGCCGTCCGCTACGGGAATGCTCACGACAGGCGTTTCGGGGCGGAATTTTTCAATGCTTTTTTTCATTATTTCGCATATTTCGGCGGAACTCATGGTGCCTTTGAAAGAGTCAGGAATTAAAATTATCTTTTTCATTTAACCTATTCTCCGATTTAAAATTTTATTTATGAAGAAACTTTTTATGACAACGATAGCTAAGTATAAGCCTCTTACGTTTATTTCGCTATGCTTTTAAAGTTTTTTTTATGCGAATTTTCGTTTTTCTTGCGTTTACGGGTGAGGGGGTTGTTCATATGTGAGGATTTATGGGATAAAAAATGACCGGCGGATTTTGCGAGCGATCGCAAAATCCGCCGGCCTATGTCTATAGCGCGCGCCTGTTTTTATAAAGGAATATTTCCGTGTTTTTTTAACGGATGATCCATCGCGGTTTTGTTTTCAAGAACGGCAAAGCTTTCCGCCACACGGGAGCGCGTTTCTTCAGGATTGATTACTTCGCTTATATACCCGCGCTGGGCCGCTATCGTAGGCGTCATTATAGTATCTTTATATTCCTGAGATTTTTCGGCGACGAAGGCCGCTTTTGCCGGATCGCTCATTTCTTTTGCATATAAGATACCGAGCGCGCCTTCCGCCCCCATGACCGCTATTTCCGAAGCCGGCCACGCGTAGACAAAGTCCGCGCCGAGGTGTTTGGAACACATCGCTATGTATGCTCCGCCGTAAGCTTTTCGCGTTATGACCGTCACCTTGGGAACCGAAGCTTCGCTGTATGCAAAAATAACCTTCGCACCGTGGCGGATAATTCCCTTTTGTTCTTCTTCCGGCCCGGGAATAAAGCCCGGAACATCGACAAAGGTCAAAAGCGGAATATTAAAAGAATCGCAGTAGCGGACGAAACGGGCGATTTTATCGCTTGCATCGCAGTTGAGAACTCCGCCTAAACCGGCCGGATTGTTTGCGACTATTCCTACCGTCCGTCCTTCGATCTTTCCGAAGCCTACGCTTGCGTTTGCCGCAAATTCTTCCATAACTTCAAAAAAAGTATCTTCGTCGACAACGCACTTGATAACTTCGCGGATATCGTATCCTTTTTTGGAATTGTCGGGCAAGATTTCAGTTATCTGTTTTTGCATTTTTTTTGCATTGTATTTGGGTTTTTCGTCGCTTTTAAGCTTGTCGCCGTAATAATGCGGAATGTAATCCAGCAACTGTCTGACCTTTGCGTAGCAGTCGTTTTCATTTTCACAGCGGAAGTGCGCTACGCCCGATTTTTTTGAGTGAATCGCCGCTCCGCCGAGATCTTCAGTGCTTATGTCGAGGAACATGACGGATTTTACGACCTTAGGACCCGTTATAAAAAGCTGACTTACTTTGTCGACGGTAAAAATAAAGTCCGTAATTCCAGGGGAATAAACGGCGCCGCCTGCGCAAGGCCCCGCTACAATTGAAATCTGCGGAATGGAACCTGAGGCGCGTACGTTCTGATAAAACAGATCTCCGTATCCGCACAACGCGTCTACGCCTTCTTGAATGCGCGCTCCGCCGGAATCATTTATTCCTATCACGGGACAACGCGCCTCTATCGCCATATCGATAAGTTCCGCAATTTTTTGCCCGTGTTTTAATCCGAGCGAACCGCCTTGAACCGTAAAGTCCTGCGCGTAAAGGGCGACCTTTCTTCCGTTGATCTTTCCGAATCCGGTGATGACGCCGTCATAAGGAATATCCTTGTTTTCCATACCGAAGCTGGTACAATTATGGCGTACCCCGGAATAAATCTCCTTGAACGAGTCTTTGTCGCATATTGCATTGATACGCTCTATGGCGTGCAGTTTTCCTTTTTCATGCTGTTTTTCAATATTGTATTTCATATCAAACCTCAACGATTTTATTTTACGGCGTTTATCTTTGTTTGTCAATATGACAAAAATTGTATTTTTGTCTGTTAAGAGATATGGCGGCGGAGCGGGGTAGGGGAGTAAGCAAAAATTCTGCGCAAGCTGCGCACATATAATTTGCGGTGTTTCAGCTTTATCCGAAATCCGCCGTTCAAGTTCGCCATGGACGGCGGCAAAATATGTAAAAGCGATAGTTTGGCTTTGTCCCTGTCATAAATCAATGCACACGGATGTACGTCGGTTTATAATCGTGCCTATTCGGCGGCGCCTTTTAAACCTTCATTCTTTCTTTTTCGGCGTTTACGATTTTTTCATCCGGAAGCCAAGGATATTTTTTTTGTCCGCCGGCGATTACGCCGCCGCCGTCCGTTTTTGAAAGCGAATATTTAAGATCTTCGACGACCGGCGCCATTTCAAATTTGCTTGACTCCAGAATTTCAGTTTTTATTCCCGTTACTAGCCATCTGTCTTTTATAAAAGAACACTGAACGAGGTCTTCGGTTTTATCCACGTTGATAACCGGATTTTCTCCCGATGTGATGATCTTATAATAGCTGACTATGAAGTTTTTTTGATCGCCTTCCTGCGGAATAGCGCTGTCTTCTTTTACGGGGCCGGGTTTTTCATTCCTTTTTATTATTTTAGGATAAATATCCGTTGGAAGCGTATCGCCGTTACTGTTATGCATGGCTAAGTGTGAAAGCCCGTACATCCAATCGTGACCTTTGTATTTCGGATTAAGGACGACGTTTACCCAGCGTTCGGGCGTATAAGTGTCACCGCCGTCGTAAGCCGTGCGCGCCTTTACGGTAACGTAAATAGTGCTCACGGAATTAAGGACGGCCGCAGGTTCGGCGCCTCTGCAGCTTTGCTTAATAAGTTCGGAATCGAGCGAATGAATTCCTGCGTAGAACTGATTTACGGTTTCTGCAGCGGTAAGCCCCTTTGTTGTAGGAAGACCGCTAAGCCTTTTTGCGTAATCGGCGGATGCGAACACCGTGACTATGAGCGCAATTGCGGTTGCTGCGATAAGTCCCTTATTTTTGTGTACGGCACGCTTGAATTTTATTTTTTTGTTAAGTTTTTCAAAAAAAAGTTTGCCGTCGCGCTCAAATTTTTCGCGTTCCATGCTTTCTGCGTTTCCTGCATCATCGCGGGAAAAAACTGAGGAGCCGGTTTCTTGTTTGCGGTTGCCGTTTGCGCTTTCCGTGATTTTTCCGTCCGGTTTGCCGTGACCGCCGTTCGTTTCCAATTCCTTTTTTAAAATTTCAATAGGAAAATTTTCTTGAAATTCCGCGCTTTTGACTTTATCAGGCGACAGAGCTTCATCCACTGCGGCTGCGAGCGTTTTATCTATGTTGAAAACCGCATATTCCAGCGGCAAGAAAAGTCCGTCGATGATGTCTTTTTGCCTTTTCTCTTCTTCCGTCCGTGCGAACGGAAGTTTTTTCGCCAAGGCCTCGTAAACTATTACGGCTCTTGTAAAATGTACCGCCTTCGCTCCTGAAAGTCCTTTAAATTTATAAACCCCGTCCGTCAACGCTTTTTCTTCTTTGGAGAGCGCGTTCGTGCAGTTTTCAAATGTGATTTCCGGCAAAAAAAGAACGTAGTCGTCGCCAGCCAATATACCGCCGAGCCCTACCGCAGGCACGTCTATCGATCTTTTCAACGCTTCCGTCATGGCGGCAACGATCAAAAAAATATTGTGATTTTTGCGTAAAGGATTCTCGTTCGATGAAGGAATTTGTCCGCAGAATATCGCATGGCCTGAATCCTTATCCGCCTCTATGTGCGAAAACGTCCACGGACTGAATTCTACGAACTCCGGCGATTCCTGAAAAAGCCCTGAAGCGGCTGCAGGTTCTGCAGAAGATGCGCTGAGAGCTTTATTTGTTCGATAAAAGTCGCCGCACTCACCGCCGCTATGTTTGCCGCCGTACTTGTCGGCATCGCCGCACTTGCCGCCGTTTTTCAAAGCTTTCGGGCGGAATTTTACGAGAAGGCCTTTGTCGGTCGTTAAAAACTGCGCAAGGTTTGTCTTACCGAATGCGGATTCGGTGAGTCCCGAATCCATGCGCAATTCGCTTGAACTTATCGAAATAAAGGTTGACATCAGCGTCTGCCGTTCGGCGCGTACAGGTATTTGAAATATTCCATGTCCGTGCTGTAAGTCGCGTCAAAATTTTTCATCGTGTTTTTATAAGATTCCATACTCTTCCAGAACTCATAAAATTCCGGATCTTTTGAATATGATTCCGTATAGATGCGCGCGGCTTCGGCGTCCGCTTTTCCCTTTGTTTCTTCGGATTTGCGGTAAGCTTCCGAGCGGATGCGGCGTTTTTCATTTTCAAGGCGCCCGAGCCATTCGGCTTTTTTCCCTTCGCCCAAAGAGCGGTAAGCCTGCGCGACTTGGTTTCTTTCTTTTATCATTCTGTTATAAACGCTTTCCGTAAGCTCGTTTGAATATTTGATCTGCCGCGGCACAATGTCTAAAAGATTTATTCCGTATTCAAGCAGCGACTTGTTGGCTTCTTCCGTCATCTGCAAACATAGGTCGTTTCTTCCGCGTAAAACGGACTCGTTTACCGTGCTTACATTTACGAGAGATTCTATTTCGGCGATTTCCTGAGCATTTTCGGTTTTATCATACCCGTTGGGTTTTTCGTTGATTATGTTTGACGAGCGGACGATTTCGCTGAGTCTGTTTTGCGTTATTACCGTTCTTGTGGACGAATCTATTATGTCGCTTAAGCGGTTGTAAGCCGCTTCGAGCGTTTTAAAACTGCGGTAGAATTTATCCGGCTCTGTGATCTTCCAGCGGCTCGTGGTGTCGACGATTATGAATTGATTTTCTTTTGTTGGAATTCTCTGAGAATCTCCGTCGAGTGACAAGATCAATTTCGGATATGTGACGACTGTGTCTATGACAGGCATTTTAACGTGCAAGCCCGCTTCCGTGTAAGTTTTTACGATTTGGCCGAATCTTGTCACTACGACTTGTTCTCCTTCGTTTACTATAAAGACGGGGCCTGTTTTTAAGATCAGAAGCACAAGGACTGCAAACCCGATTAGGATTTTGTATGCGGTTTTTATCTTTTTCATATTATTCTCCTGATTTTACGGTGCCTGCGCCGGAAGTCAGCGTTTTTACGGGCAGAACGTTTTGAAGTCTTTTATCTATGAGAGAAGGCGATTTGTCTTCGCTGCCGAAAAGATCTTCCATAGTTTCAAGATAGAGCCGGTTCCTTGTTATCACGGGAGAGCGGCTGTATTCCGAATACACTGAGTTAAAACGGGCGGTATCGCCGCGCGCGCGGTTGACGCGTTCCGACGCATAGCCTTCCGCAATCTGCACCTGCTGATCGGCCTGCCCCTGCGTTTTGGGAATTTCGGAATTGTATGCTTCTTTTCCTTCGTTTATAAATCTGTTCATGTCCTGTATGGCCTTGTTCACATCTTCAAACGCATCTTGAACTCCTTTGGGCGGAACGATGTTCTGAAGCTTTACGGCGTTTACGTTTATTCCCAAGCCTAAATCTTTAAATTTTTGGTTCATTGATTCCGTTGCAAGATTTTCGATTGCCGTGCGCTCCTGCCCCATTATGTCCAAAATAGCGCGGTCGCCTACCAAAACGTTTATTGCGGAACGCGAAATATCGCGGATTGTCTGCCGTTTGTCCTGCACGTTAAAAAGCCAAGCGCGGGGATCCGTTATCCTGTATTGGATTATCCACTCTACGTCGACTATGTTAAGATCGCCGGTAAGCATTGTGGATTCGTCTGTGATATTGTTTTTGTATTCGTTTCTGATACCGGAATTTATAGTCTGAAAACCGAACTGTTCGGTTTGGACGACTTTTACGGGGACGTTGTAGTTTTTGTCGATCCCGAACGGCAGCTTCAGTTGCAGTCCCGGCCCGAGCGTCGCGTAATACTTTCCGAAGCGCGTTATAACGGCTTGTTCCGTTTCATCAACTTTAAAAAAACAGCTGCCTGCGGCCCAAAGCGCTATGAGCGCCGCTGTTATCCATAAGATCCTTGAAGGCTTTAAAAAAAAATTTGAAAGTTTTTTCAGATCGACGACATTGCTCTGTGCCATTCGTAACTCCTGTAATTTTGTGCGCTCTTTGCGCACAGATAATGACTCTTATAATAAAAATAAACGCTGTGAAACAAAATTACAAGAAGAATTTAACGGAATATCAATCTTATTTAAAGTGTGTTTTTATAGTGTGTCAAATTCCGATGAGTGCGAGCGCATGCTTTTTAGTTTGGAATGAAGTTTTTTTGCTTTGAGCCGCTTTTCGCGCGACGCTTGGGTAGGTTTGGTCTTATGTCTTTTTTTACGGATTCGTGCCGCTGCGGCGATTTTTGCTTCGATCCTTACGATTGCGTTTTCACGGTTTAACGACTGGCTTCTTTCGTCTTGAACGCTTACGAACAATTCGCCGTTGGAATTTATTATATTGTGTAAATTTTTTCTGAGCGCAAAGAATTCCGACTCTGAAAGGCCTTGAAGATCTGCCAAAGGAAGCGACGCGCTGACCTTAGTGTTTACCTTGTTTACGTTTTGTCCGCCGGCTCCTCCCGATCGGGAAAAAGAGAACCTTATATTTTGAATTATGGAATTGTGAAGTTCGGTTTTATTCATGTTATGACGACCTTCGAAAAAGTATAGCACAGATGTCGCCGTATTGTCCGCTATGCGTATTTCCTCAAATAAAAATCTAACCCAAATGATTTAGGTTCCTCAAGTAAAAATCTAACCGTAGCTATTTTGACCAAGGGACAGCCATAGAGATAAGCGTACTTTGGAGCTGTTGTGTTTTCTCAAGCAGCAGTTGCAAATCCAAGTTGACCATTCTCCGTCTCAGTTCCTCTTTTTCAGCAGGGCTCAGTTCCTTGCTTTCCATAAGCCTTCGGTAAGGAGTCTTAGCAGTATCATATTTTTTTATAACCTTTGCGTCTATTCGTGCCTTAGCGATAATCTTCATCGAAGGGAAAAAAAAGTTGACGAGCTTGTTATAGTATTCATACAGTTCTGCCATGACTTCTCGTGTTTCTTCTCCTTCAAAGCGGTAATAGCCGACAATTCTTCGTACCACACTGTCATTTTTCTGCTCGACAAAGCAATTGTCATTCTTTTTGTATTCTCTACCTCTGGTAAATACAACCTTATGCTCTTGGCACCATTGCAACAGCTGAGTATTTTTGAACTCACCTCCGTTATCACTGTCGATGCCTTTCATCTTAAACGGTAATTTTTCTTTTACATCATCGACCGCTTCTTTTGTCCAGCGTTGGGCTTTGTTCAAAAGAGCTCTGTTTTCCGTCCATCCTGAATGCACGTCGGTGAGTGTGAGCGTACAAACATACTGACCTTCGCTCCTCATACCGCAATGAGCGACCGTGTCGGCTTCAAAAAAGCCTGGTTTTTTCTCGTCCCAATTGAAATAGGTGCGTATGGGAATAAGCTTATTCAGATTTTTTGCAGGACGTGTGGTCGAAATACCGCGGATTGAATGTTTTGGGATTTCCGGCTTGAGAATCCTTGCGACCGTTGCGCTTGATATGGCGCTTAGTTTAAGCTTGAGTTGTTCATCATAGCCTGCCTTTTGAGCAAAGTAGTCGATGTTGTCGCGGATGAACGGAACAAGGCGTTTTGCACACAGATACATCGATAAAATCCACAGGCGAATAACTTCCTGTTGTACGTCTTGACAGTAGTATTTTTCATAGCGCCGCTTTTTGCGTACTTTCGTAATGACCTGCACGCTCTTTTTTTCAACGTTGTTAAAGTGTGTTATTTTTATGTACGCCGTGTTTTTCAAAATGTGGATGGCATACTTTCGGTTGTAGCCGGTGGTCGCAATGAACTCATCGATGATTTTCGTCTTGTGCTTTTTGCTTGCCGTACAGTAGCGTTTTGCCGTTTCTTCGGTTAATTTCTGTTTCGTTTTCATGTCTAACCCCATTTTGCCCTTCCTTCGGGCTTCTATTGTGACTCAGATTTGGGTTAGATTTTTACGTGATTCACCGCTTTTTTTTCGGTTAGATTTTACGTGAGGCAATGCGCTATGTTGACCGGATGAGGGCTCTTCGATACAATTTACGCATATGAAACACATAAAAATTGAGCTGCCGGTTAGGTACGCTTCCAAAGGAATTAAAAATAACGGTTTTATCCCGTATTTAACGACTTATTTGATTGACAACAGCGAATATATCGACCCGAACCGAAGGCGTCCGCTTATTATCGTATGCCCCGGCGGCGGGTATTCATGGAGAAGTCCGCGAGGCGCGGAACCGATTGCGATCCGCATGAACGCGCTCGGATTTCACGCGTGCGTGCTTGATTACAGCATCGCTCCTATGGACTATCCTGCCGCGCTTCTTGATCTGTGCGAGGCCGTCGCCTATATCCGCGGGCACTGTGACGAATGGTTCGTCGATCCTAAAAATGTCATAGTGCTTGGCTTTTCGGCTGCGGGACATTTGGCGGCTAATCTCGGCGTATTGTGGAATAAGGATTTTATTCAAAAATACGTACCTCTGACGCCTGCTCAAATAAGGCCCGACGCGCTTTGTTTGTGCTACCCCGTAATTACTTCGGGGAAATTCAGACATGACGATTCTATCCGCTGCCTTTTGGGCTCTCAAGCCGATGATCAAAATATGCGGGATTTTGTGTCGCTTGAAAAACATGTAAACGACGACGTTCCGCCCGTATTTATGTGGCACACTTATGAGGATGAACTTGTTCCCGTTGAAAATTCTTTACTGTTCGCAGCCGAACTTAAAAAACATAATATCCCTCTGGAATATCATATATTTACCAAAGGTTTGCACGGGTTAAGCCTTGCCAATGAAGAAACTGCCGGCGATCCTCCGCGTATTCAAAAAGAATGCGTCATATGGCCTGAAGTTTTTGCCGCGTGGGTCCGTTCGGGCGTCATCGCCGAAAGCAAAAAGAGGTAGGGAAGAGACAATCGCAAAACGTTGCCAAAAGACACAACGAGGAAAACGGATAAAGCACTTTTCAAGAGCCGTAAGTGAAAAACGTTGCGGCTTTTCTTTTTATCGTTTTTTCATTATGTTATTTAAAAGAGGTTTTATAATGTCTGCAAAAAAAACTATACCCATCACGCTGTTGACCGGTTATCTCGGCGCCGGAAAAACAACGCTGCTTAATCACATTTTGAACAACCAGCAAGGATACAAGGTCGCCGTAATCGTAAACGATATAGGCGAAATAAATGTCGACGCCGATCTTATCGCAAAAGATGCAAATATAACCGACTCGAGCAGCCTTATTCCGCTCACAAACGGATGCATTTGCTGTTCGCTAAAGTCCGATATGGTTCTTCAAATTGAAAAACTGATCCGTACCGGAAAATTCGACTATATTTTGATAGAAGCCAGCGGAGTCTGCGAACCTATGCCGATCGCGCAGGCGGTGACCACCGTCGAAGGCGGAAAGATCGATGCCGTAGTCGCCGTAGTTGACGCCATGCGGCTTGCAACGGAATTTGATTACGGCAATAAACTTTTAAAAAAAGATATGAAAGAAGAAGATATAGAATCTCTTCTCGTTCAGCAGATTGAGTTCTGCAATATTTTGATCATAAATAAAACTGACCTTGTGAACGAAGAACAGCTTAAAAAGATCCGCGCAATAGTTAAAATTCTTCAGCCTAATGCGAGAATCATTGAAACCACGAAAGGCAATGTGCCTGTAAGCGACATTATCGGTACGGATTCGTTTGATTTTGAAAAAGTGTACGAAAGCGCAGGCTGGGTTTCGATATTGAATAGAGACGATGAAGATCATGAGGAAGAAGAGCATGAACACGACCGTCATGATCACGATGAACACGGTCATCACCACGATCACGATGATGATCACGAGCATCACCATAAAGGCGGCCATCATCACCATGAAGAAGGACATCACCATCACGAACATCGCCATGAAGGCGCGGATGAAGATGAATACGGAATAGGTTCCTTCGTTTATTCTCGAAGGCTTCCGTTCGACCGTGAAAAGCTCGATAAATATGCCGACACTTGGCCTAAGAACATCATACGCTGCAAGGGCGTTATGTGGTTTGCCGACGAACCCGCTATGGCATGGGTGTTTGAAACTTCCGGAAACCAAATTTCCGCCGGATACAGCGGAAACTGGCTTGCCTCGGAAGATAAAGAAGTTCAGGAACGGGTTTTAAGCCGTGACCCTAAAATGCGCAGTAATTGGGATGAAAAATACGGCGACCGAATGGTTAAACTTGTAATCATAGGCACAAAGCTTGACAGGGAAAAAATTTCTTCCGATTTGGATAAATTGCTTGCCTCGCAAGAATATGTGGATATGATCTTGTAGGAATGACTTATTCCGCAGGGCGGAGGCAGCGCTGCGAAAATTGATTTACTGCCGGGCTCCTGCCTTTATAGGACATTGGGCTCCGGCATTTTTTATTGCAACCGAAAAACTTATTCTGTCGGACGTTTTTTTAAGCTTTTGCTGTCGAGAACCGCCTGTCCCTTGCCCGTGCTTTGTTCCATCATGGCACGCACTTTAAGCGGCAATCCGAAAAGCGTTATAAAGCCTTGTGCGTCCTTGTGATCGTACAATTCCCCCGTAGTAAAACTTGCAATGCTTTCATTATACAGACTGTATTTTGAATCCGCTCCCGCGCCGTGTATAGTCCCCTTGTACAGTTTTAACCTTACCCAGCCCGTAACGTTTTCTTCGATCTTGTCGTTGAAAGCTTTGATTCCGTCCATGAGCGCGGTAAACCAAAGCCCGTTGTAAATAAGTTCCGCCTGTTTAAGCGCGACTTGCTGTTTAAAGTGATATGTGTCTCGGTCGAGGCAAAGATGATCCATCTGCTCGTGAGCGTAATATAAAATCGTTCCGCCCGGAGTTTCGTAAATGCCCCTGCTTTTCATTCCCACGCAGCGGTTTTCAACGAGATCCACGAGGCCTATGCCGTTTTTTCCGCCGATCTTATTGAGTTCCGTTATGATTTCAAGGCCGTTCATTTTTTTATCGTTTAAAGCTACGGGAATTCCTTTTTCAAATTCGATTTTTACGTATTCGGCCTTATCGGGAGCGTCTTCGGGGCGGACGGTGTTTTTAAGCATGTTTTGCCAATCCGGCTCGTTCTTTGTTTCTTCAAGTTCAAGCCCTTCGTGGCTTATGTGCCAGATATTTTCATCCGCACTGTAAGAAGAAGATTTTTTTACCGGAACCGGAATATTACGGTCTTCAAGGTATTTGATTTCATCTTCTCGGCTTTTTAGAGTCCACTTGTCGTCTCTCCATGCGGCGATAACTTTGAGATCCGGAGCGAAGGCTTTTATGGCAAGTTCAAAACGAACCTGGTCGTTACCTTTTCCCGTAGCCCCGTGGCAGATCGCTATGGCTTTTTCCTGCCGTGCATATTCGACTAAAATCTTTCCTATGAGCGGACGGGCGGTGGAAGTGCCCAAGAGATACCTGTCTTCGTAAACGGCGTTACCCTTGAGGGCAGGCCATATATATTCTTCGATATATTCTTCTCTTGCGTCTACTACATAACAGGCTGCGGCTCCCGTACGAAGCGCGCGGTCTTTAATCGCCTTCCAGTCGTCTCCTTGACCGACGTCTATGCATACGGCTATTACGTCGTAATTATAATTTTCTTTAAGCCACGGAATGATAACCGTTGTGTCAAGTCCGCCGGAATACGCCAATACTACCTTGTCTTTCGCCATAAAATTCCTTCCTTAAAATTGCACAGCGAATAAATCTTCAGATTTAGGAACTGGGCAATTCATACGCGTGAGCGCATAATCCCTAAATAAATGCGTTGCCGTTAAAATTGTATATTTATGCATAATAATCTAGCGAATTTTGCAAAAAGTTGCAAGATAGCGGCGGATATCGCGCGGATAGATAGCGGCGGGCGACAGGCATCTAGTCGGCCGTGCGAGGCAACAGATATTGAAAGCTGCCGCGGGAGAATGTGTGGCCGGCAGGCGCTCGGCCGGCAGATGCCGCGAAGGTTCCCGGTTATCCGAACACGCCCGTTATGAGATTGTGCGCAACTGAGCCGGGCTTCGGAATGGTCGGCAAATCGTCTTTGTCAAACCACGCGGCTTCGCTTATTTCTTCCGGTTGTATTTTTATTTCTCCGCCGGCATATTCGGCGCGGAATGCAAGCATAAGCTGATCGGGAAACGGCCACGACTGGCTTCCTACATACCGTATATTTTTTATGTCCACTCCGCTTTCTTCTTTTACTTCACGTACGACGCTTTGTTCTGCGGTTTCGCCGATTTCAACAAAACCTGAAATACACGCATAAAGATTTTGGATGCGCTGCGCGTGCCGTACAAGAAGGTATTTATTCTTGTCGCTCACTAAGACTATGACGGCAGGTTCGATCTGAGGGAAATACTGGTGGCCGCACTTCGGGCAAATTTTTGCGCTCATCGCTTGATCGTCGGCAAGTTTTGTAGAACAGCGCGGGCAAAAACGCATCTTTTCGCGCCATGCAAGAAGTCCCTTCGCTCGGGTGGAAAGCAGTACGGATTTTTCGTCGCTCATGTTGAAAAAATCTCTCAGCGGAATAAACTCGCAGCCGGCTGGAGCGGGGGATGAGCTTTCAAGCTGCATGGCGGAAAAGTCATATTCCGGCTCGCTGAACCAGTCCTCCGCCGCCTGAAATTCAATGCATTTTCTGAAAATCTTTTCCGACGGCATAATGGAGCCGTCTGCTATTTGCTCCTGCAGGGGAACGTCTTTTTGCGTTTCAAGCAGTATGTTGTTTTCACGGAAAATAAAACGGAATTCACAGATAAAATTATTTGAATTGCTTATTATTGACATAAATTTAAGTATAAGCCTTGTAATGGAAAATTCAAGTAAAAATTTCAGGCTGAAATTTCAATCAGGCCGAATATCGACTTTTGAAAATATCGGCTAATGATGTTATGTTTTCTGCGGGAACGCCGTTCGCTGCGCTCATTAACGAGTTTTCGCCGCAAACTTGCTGTGTATGCCGCGGTCGAGCTTTATGAAGCGGCGGATTGGGCAAACTTGGCCTGGGAAATTTTTGCGGCATGGACGCGGCGGTTAATCAAGCGGCAAAGGTTCATTGATCCGAGCTTATCGTAAAAAACGCGGTCTCCGTTTCCCAGTTAAAAATTGTCGTTTTCGCCGCCGTTTCCAGAAGATTTTTTATTTTATCCGCTTCAACTTTTCCTATTGCATTTGATATGTAAGAACCGTAAGCCGAATTTTCGGCGTTAAACCAGCTTTGTATTTCCTGCTGTGAAACGCGGCGTTTTTCGCTTATGATGCGGGAATCCGAAGTTACGCGGAATCCCCTTTCGCCGAATATCTGTGAAACCGTGCCTGCGTTCCAGTTAAAAAGAGGATTTTCTTTGTCGCTAAAGAATTCCGTCTCGGCCTTTTCCATTTTTGTAAGAATTTCCCTGAACGATTCCGCGCCGGACGAGGTGAGAACCTGTCTTTCCACAAGTTTCCCTATGTGCTGCGAGCTGCAGGGAATACGCTGTGCGACGATCGCCTTCCACATGGGCGCCAGCGGACTTTCCGTTTTTTCTCCGCCCGATGAAGCGTTCGGCGGTGAATTCAACGCATCCGGGGCATTCAGCGAAGCCGTGGCATCTGACGAACCGGATAAAAGCGCTTTTAACGAGTCCGCAAGGGATTTTATCGCCTTTACGCTTGTAAAAGGATCCCTAAAAAAAACTCTGTCAAAAATAGCTCCGTTGTATTGGAAGCGTAAAAAAATGTCTTTAAACGCTTTCGGATCTATAGGATCGCGGGGATCCGTTTCCGGGCGGTATTCCAAAACGGGCTTGTCAAGATTGTCCAGGGTTCGCGCGTATTGTTCAAGAATTTCCTTTCCTTTTTTATTTCTGCAAACTCCGCAGGTAACGCCTTCAGGGGTTTTGCGCGCTATTTCCCAAAGTAAAAGTCCGTCGTCGGCGTCCCAAATCAGGCAGCGGTGATGGCGCGACAGGTCTGCAAGAGACGTCATTGTGTCGCGGATACCGAGCAGGTTTTCGGCGCGGTTTGAATCCAGCCGCTGCCGCCATGCCATATCGGCCTTGTCCAAAGCCGTTTCTTTGTGGCTGTCAGGCGGGGTATATGTAAGATTTTCTTCGCTCTTGCTTCTGACGTTTTTAGGCTGACCTGATATCCACCATTCGTTCAAATCGGCTTTAAAAAGTTTTTCTTTTTCTCCGCCGGATTTCCTGCCGGAATGATCTGATGCAGATTCTGTGTGCGCATCGGCGGCCGGCGCGTTTTGCGCATTGCTTGTGCCCAAAATCGAAGCGATCTGAAGTTCCCTCCTCGAAAGCACGTCATTTTTTATTATTTTTTCATAGCCCTGATCGCTCGGTGTGTAAAATATCCGGCCTACAAGCGCGTCGGGTAAGTATTGCTGGGCAACCCAGTGGTCGCGGTATGCGTGCGGATATAAATATCCTTTGCCGTGTCCGAAGCCCTCTTCGTCTCTGCTGGGATCTTTTAAGTGATTGGGAATTTCCGCTCCGTCTTTTTCTACGGAAGCCAGAGCGTCAAAGAACGCCATGCTGCTGTTTGACTTCGGCGCGGTTGCCAAATACAAGGCCGCGTGCGCCAAATGGTACCGCCCTTCAGGAAGTCCTACCCGGTCGAAAGCTTCGGCAGAGCTTACCACTACGGTAATCGCGTTAGGATCGGCGAGTCCCGTATCTTCGCAGGCGGAAATAAGCATGCGCCTGAAAATGAAAGCAGGATCTTCTCCCGCTCTTACCATGCGCGCAAGCCAGTACATGGCGCCGTCGGGGTCGCGCCCGCGAAGGCTTTTTATAAAGGCGCTTATTATGTCGTAGTGGTAGTCCCCGTCCCGGTCATACAATACGACCTTTTTTTGTATGGATTCTTCCGCCGCTTCTTTGCTGATATATATTGTAGAACCCCATGCCGGAACCGGAGGATCGGCTTCAGGCTGCCATTTTTCGGGAGTGGTCTCTACCGCAAGTTCAAGAGCATTGAGAAGGCTTCTTGCGTCTCCGTTCGCCGTATCGATAAGATGCTCCAATGCTCCCTGTTCAAATTGAATCTTCCAGTGGCCGTAACCACGTTCCGCATCTTCGAGCGCCATTTTCGCCGCGTGTGTAAGATCTTCCTTTGTCAAAGGCTTTAGCTGAAACACTCGGCTTCTGCTTACGAGCGCCTTATTCACTTCAAAAAAAGGATTTTCCGTCGTCGCTCCCACGAGTATTATAGTGCCGTTTTCAACCCAAGGCAAAAGAGCGTCTTGCTGAGATTTGTTCCAGCGGTGAACTTCGTCGACGAATAAGATCGTGCGGCGGTTGTACAATCTGTAATACTCTTCCGCCTGTTTTATCGCGACCCGAATATCCTGAACTCCCGTAAGAACCGCGTTGAGTGTGATAAAATTGCTTTTCGTGTGATTTGCTATGACCCGCGCGAGAGTCGTCTTTCCCGATCCGGGAGGGCCGTAAAATATTACCGACGAAAGCTGATCCGCCGCTATCGCTCTTCGTAAAAGCCTTCCCTTGCCTACGATGTGATCTTGTCCGATATATTCGTCAAGATTCCGCGGCCTCATGCGGGATGCAAGCGGTTCTTTGCTTTTTTTTGCGCTGTCGAACAGATCGGACATATTATTCTTATTGTGTTTTTTCCGAAGGAGCGGCTTTAACCGGGATTTTTGCAAGCTCGATTTCGGCAAGTTTGTTATACGCCGCAGGGAGCGTGCCCGGAATAGAGTTTTTAAAAATCTCTACTATCTCTTCAAATATAGGTTTTGCCGACTTGTAATCCTTTTTCTTCATATAAAGGTGACCTATTTCGTATCTGGCTTCCACATAGGAAGCGCTGTCGCTGCCGTACATGTCGATAACGGCCTGGTAATATTTAAATGCGGCCTTGTACTTTCCGTTTTGATAAGAATCCTGACCTTTTTGTATCAATTCTTGCGAAGTCATCGAACTGTCTATGATAACGGGCGTCGATCTGCACGCTGCGGTCAGAAAAAACGCCGCGGCCGCCGCAATGCACATAGTGATTTTTTTGTTAAATATTGCAAGTTTCATGACGGTAGTGTAACATTACCCTGCTTCCGTTTCAAGGTGATATTGATTTTTCCAATATGCATGATATGTTTGAAGCGAAGGGGAAACAATGATAAAGGCAGGCGTTATCGGAGCAACAGGCTATGCGGGAATAGAACTTGTCCGTATTCTTTTAGGCCATCCTGAAGTTGAAAAAATATTTACGGGTTCCGTGAACTTTGAAGGCAAAAATTTAACGGATGTGTATCCGGCGCTTATAAGGCAGTATAAGAATAAGACGGACGGACTTTTGCTCACTCCCGAAGAAGTTGCGGAAAGATCCGACGTAGTGTTTACGGCCTTGCCGCACGGAATTGCCGAAAAACATGCCGACTACTGTGTGAAAAACGGAAAAAAACTTATAGATCTCAGCGCCGATTTCAGATTCGGAACTGATGAAGCGACTTTTAAAAAATGGTATAAAGAAGACTGGAAATTTCCTGAAGTGCATAAAGAAAGCGTTTACGGACTTCCCGAAATGAACAGGGAGGAAATAAAAAACGCCAGGATCATCGGCAATCCGGGCTGTTATGTAACGTCGGCCACGCTGGCTCTGCTACCCGCTTTAAAGGCGGGTATTATCGATACTTCGGCCGTAATTGTTGACAGCAAGAGCGGGGTTACCGGTTCAGGACGGACTCCTACGGATACGAATAATTTTTCATCCTGCGGCGAATCGCTAAGCGCTTATAAAATAGGCTCTCACCGGCACAAGCCTGAAATCGAGCGTAATTGTTCTTTTGCCGCAAACAAAGAAGTAAACATAATTTTTACTCCGCATCTTGTGCCTATGAGCCGCGGTATCGTAAGCACCGTTTATGCAAATTTTACCGTGCCGGCTTCGGAACGCATCGCGCTTCAGGCAAAGACTGCGGACATAGGCGCTGCAGACGTCGTACGTAATATGTACAGGGATTTTTTTGCAAAGGAACCATTTGTGCGCATTCTGCCGCCCGGCACGGATCCGCAAAGCAAAAACGTGCGTTTTACCAATTTTTGCGACATTCAAGTCTATACCGTAAACGATTCAAAGATGCTTGAAATAATTTCGACCCTTGACAATATGGTCAAAGGCGCTTCGGGGCAGGCCGTGCAGAATATGAATTTGATGTTCGGCTTTGAAGAAACTTCGGGGATAGATTTTATTCCGTCGTCGTTTTAAGCTCTCCCGCGGCAGGTGCGGCCGGCGACTTGCAACGGACACAAAGCGCAAAGTTTTCCGCGCAACGTCAGGAGTCTGCCTGTGCCTTGTATGTCGGCCGTCTTATTGACGCAGGCTTTTTCATTCATGTATAGTTATTATAGGCTTCGATTAAGCCTTGAATGGTTAAAACCTTTTCGGCGACGCAATTTTAAGGCACAATTTTAAATAGAGTATAAAAGCCGCCTCTGAAGCGCGGTAAGGGGAGTGTATATGAAAAAAAAGATTTCGTTAGTTTGCTTAGCCGCTGCGGTACTTTTATTTGCGGCCGGCTGCAAGGCTTCTTCCGGTGAAAAAGTGATCAAAATAGGTATAATTCAGCTTGTGGAACATCCGGCTCTTGACGCTTCTTATAAGGGATTCGTCGACGGACTTTCAGAGGCCGGTTTTGTCGACGGACGGAATATAAAAATCGATCATCATAACGCGCAGGGGGAACAGGCCAACTGCGTAACCATTGCGCAAAAACTTATCAACGACAAAGATGATTTGATCCTTGCCATCGCGACCCCCGCCGCGCAAGCCGTAGCGAATCTGACAAAGACCATCCCGATTTTGGTGACGGCCGTAACGGATCCTGAAAGCGCAAAGCTTGTAAAGTCGAACGCTTCTCCCGGCACTAATGTGACGGGAACGTCCGATCTTACTCCGTGCGCAGCCCAAATGGAACTGATTAAAAAATTTGTGCCCGACGCAAAGACCGTCGGTATGATGTATTCTTCAAACGAACAGAATTCTTTCTTTCAAATTGCCATTGCAAAAGCCGCCTGCGATGAACTCGGATTGAAATACATTGACGGGACGGTTTCAAATTCAAATGAAATTCAGCAGGTAGCGCAAAGTCTTGCAGGAAAGGTTGACGTGATCTACATTCCTACGGACAATATGGTCTCTGCGGGAATGGCGACCGTTGCGATGGTTGCAAACCAAAATAAAATTCCCACTATCTGCGGGGAAGAAGGAATGGTCGACGCCGGAGGGCTTGCCACTTACGGAATAAATTATTATGAACTCGGCAAGCAGACTGCTTCGATGGCCGTAGATATTTTAAAAAACGGGAAAAAGCCCGATGAAATGCCGATTCAGTATCTTTCAGTATGCGATCTTAAAATAAATCAAGAGACTGCCAAGAAAATAGGAATAACCGTTCCTGCGGATTTAAAGTAGTCTTTGCCGAACGGCGCTTTTCAGAGGCCGCAAAATTTTCCGTGTGCGGCAAATGCGGCAAGGATTGTAGGGGTGAGCGGAGCGAAAACAAACGCTATGCGTTTGTTCGGAGGCGAAAGCCGTAGCCCCGAAAAGCCTGGTTTTTGCGATTTTATCGCAAAAAGCCGCCCGAAAATTAAAAGTTAGGGCTAATTAGTTTTAAATTTGTCTCTATAAACAGGATACGATATGGGAATCTTACTTGCAATGCAGGGGGCTGTCGCCCAGGGCGTTCTATGGGGAATTATGACTCTGGGGGTCCTTCTAACTTTTAGAATTCTTAACATAGCTGACATGACGGTTGACGGCAGCTTTGCCACCGGCGGGGCGGTAACTGCGGTTTTGATCGTGCGGGGAATGAATCCGCTGTTTTCGCTTGTATTTGTGTTTGCCGTTGGAATGATCACAGGGCTTTGCACGGGACTGTTGCACACCAAATTGAAAATTCCCGTTATACTTTCGGGTATTCTTTCCATGATAGCCTTGTATTCGATCAACATCCGTATCATGGGCAGGGCGAACACTCCGATCATAGGGGTTCCTACGATTATGAACGGTCTGCAGGAAAAGTTCGGCCTTTCTCCGAATACGGCGTCGTTATTGGTCGGAATAATTTTTTGTATTTTCATCATCGGAATAATATACTGGTTTTTCGGCACCGAAATAGGCAGCGCCATACGGGCAACCGGAAACAATGAAAATATGGTGCGCGCGCTCGGCATAGACACGGATTTGATGAAAATTCTCGGGCTTATGATTGCCAACGGTTTGGTTTCTCTTTCCGGCGCGCTTGTAGCGCAAAGTCAGGGATATGCCGACGTAGGTATGGGAACCGGAACAATAGTGATAGGGCTCGCTTCCATTATCATTGGCGAAGTTTTGCGAGGACGGCATATTTCATTTTACAGTTATTTGATTTCCGTCGTGCTCGGTTCCGTTGTGTACAGAATCATAATTGCGGTAGTTTTGCAGCTCGGCCTTAAATCTACGGACCTCAAGCTCCTCACGGCCGTTATAGTCGCCTCGTCTCTTGCTCTTCCGGTTATAGGCTCTAATGTAAAAAAGCGCGCAAAGAATATCTCCCCCTCGCAGGAGGGTATGTGATGCTTGTTCTTAAAGATGTTTCAAAAACTTTCGGAAAAGGAACGATCACCGAAAAAAACGCGCTTAGCGGAATAAACCTCACGATTGAAGACGGAGATTTTGTTACCGTGATCGGCGGCAACGGGGCAGGCAAGTCTACGCTTCTTAATCTCATAGCGGGAGTCCATTTTGCGGATTCCGGATCCATAATTCTTGACGGTATTGATATAACCGTGGTAAAGGAGCATATAAGGGCGAAATATCTCGGCCGTGTTTTTCAGGATCCTATGATGGGAACGGCCGCCAATATGGAGATCGAAGAGAACCTTGCGATGGCCATGCGCCGCGGAAAAAGATGCGGTCTTGCTTGGGGAATACGATCGAGCGAACGCAATTTGTACAAAGAAAAGCTTTCTCTTTTGGGGCTGGGGCTTGAAAGCCGAATGAAAAATAAGGTAGGTCTTTTGTCCGGCGGCCAAAGACAGGCGCTTACGCTTCTTATGGCTACCTTGCAGCGGCCGAAACTTCTCTTGCTTGACGAACACACCGCCGCCCTTGACCCTAAGACCGCTCGCAAGGTTTTGGAACTTACGGAGTCCTTTATTTTGGAAGATAAACTTACCGCGTTTATGGTTACGCACAATATGCGAGACGCTATACGTTTAGGAAACAGGCTTATCATGATGAATGAAGGCCGTATAATTTACGATGTTCGCGGGGAAGAAAAGAAAAAACTTGAAGTTGCGGATCTTCTTAAAAAATTCGAAACCGTGAGCGGCGGCGGCTTTGCCAACGACAGGATGATATTGGGCTGAAAGGCTTTTGTCGCACATTTTTGTTTTTGCGGCGCGCCGTACGTGCAACGCACACATACAATTTGCGCGGTTTTTAGTTTTAAAGCGCGAAAAATCGCTTGCCGGCGATAGTCGTAAAAAATCGCTATACATCGTCTTCTTTTTATGATAAAGTCTTAAAAATTCCGATTTTAAAAAGTTTATTTTAACTAACCTTTTTTATATGCGATCGGCCTAAAGGTTGTCTAAAGGTTATAGGAGTGAATGATATGGCAAAAGATGACGAACACAAATGCACGTTGGACAAGATTATAAGTCTTTGCAAAAGGCGCGGCTTTGTTTACCAGTCTTCCGAAATTTACGGCGGGCAAGCCGGAGCATGGGACTACGGGCCTTTGGGCGTGGATTTAAAGAAAAACATTCAGGCGGCCTGGTGGAAGGAAATGACCCAGCTGCACGACGACGTAGTCGGCCTGGATTCCGCAATCTTTATGCATCACACAACTTGGGAAGCATCGGGACATGTAGCGCATTTTTCGGATCCGATGATCGACTGCAAAGAGTGTTCGTCGCGCTTCCGTGCGGATCAGCTTATCGAAGAATATTGCAGCAAAAACGCCGTTTCTCCTTCAAAACCGGTGGATACCATGCTCCACGAAGAAATGAAAGCTTTTATCGAAGATAATAAAATCGCCTGTCCCGTTTGCGGCAAACAGAATTACACCGACGTTCGGGAATTCAATCTCATGTTTAAAACTCATCTCGGCCCGGTTCAAAACGACACCAGCATAGTTTATCTTCGCCCTGAAACCTGTCAGGGAATTTTCGTGGATTTTAAGAATATCGTCCAGTCTAACCGCATGAAAATTCCTTTCGGCGTGGCTCAAGTAGGAAAGTCGTTCCGCAATGAAATCATTTTTAAAAATTTCATTTTCCGCACCTGCGAATTCGAGCAGATGGAAATGGAATATTTTTGCAAGGCCGGAACGGATGAAGAAACCTTTGAACGCTGGCGGCGCGATCGCTGGAATTTTTATTTAAAATACGGCATTTCGGAAAAAAATCTTGCGTGGCACCATCACGACAAACTTGCCCACTACGCAAAGGACGCCTACGATATTCAGTATAATTTCCCGATCGGCTTTGAAGAAATCGAAGGAATTCATAACCGCACGGATTTTGATTTGTCGCAGCATTCAAAATACAGTAAAAAGGATATGTCTTATATCGATCAGGATAACGGCAACGAGCGCTTTATTCCTTATGTGATTGAAACTTCCGCCGGATTAAACCGCAACTTCCTCATGTTTTTGTGCGAAGCGTATGAAGAGCAGAACGTCGCATCCGACGGAACGGAAGACTACAGGACGGTTCTTCACCTTGATCCGCGCCTTGCGCCCATAACCGTTGCGGTTCTTCCTATAATGAAAAAGGACGGACTTGCGGAAATAGCAAAAGAAATTCAGCACGAGCTTAAAGAAGATTTTGTAACCGATTACGATCAAAGCGGAACGATCGGAAAGCGCTACCGCCGTCAGGATGAAGTGGGAACGCCTTTTTGTGTAACGGTCGACTATCAGACAAAAGACGACGATACCGTAACGATTCGCTTCCGCGATTCTATGGAACAGATCCGCGTAAAAAGGCAGGATCTGGTAAACGAATTGTTTAAAGCGATAAAATCGTACAAATTCGTACGCAATTATTGAATTGACCGGAAATAAATGGACTACATAGCTTTAGGCAAATCTAATTTGATGGTGAGCCGCACAGCGTTCGGCGCGATGTCTTTAAAAGATGCCGGCGACGAAGAGAGCGCCGCCATTCTTGTGCGTCAGGCGTACGAGGCCGGCGTAAATTTTTTCGACACGTCGCATTCGGTGCCGGAGAGCGAAAAGCTTTTGGGCGATTGCCTGCACGGTATAAGACAGGACGTTATACTTGCAACCAAAAGTTCCGCTCCAAACGCCAGTCAGCTTGCGCGCGATCTTGAAGAAAGCCTTGATGCGCTTCATACGGATTACATAGATCTTTTTCAGTATGAAACGGAAAGTCTCATTCCTTCTCCGGATGGAGCCGACGGAATTTACGACGAATTGGAAAAACTTCGCTCGGCAGGAAAGATCTTAAACATAGGGCTTACCACGCAGACTGAAGCGGTAGCTTCAAGGATGATCGCCGAAAGTTCCCTTTTTGAAACTTTGCAGTATCCTTTTAACTTATTGCTCGGTGAAACCGCGTCCGGGATAGTTAAAAACTGCGGAGAACGCGACGTAGGGTTTATAGCCATGAAGCCGCTTTTTTCGGGGCTTGTGCAAAATATTTCGCTGGCATTCGGGTTTTTACATCAATTTGAAAACGTTGTTCCCGTATGGGGCGTCCGCACCGGCAGCGAATTGCAGCAGATCCTTTACTTTGCATCTCACCCGCCTGTCATAGACGACAACTTCAAAGCGGAATTAAAGCGTTTAAGCGATTTTTTCAATTAGGCCGCGATATTCCAGCGGCCGAAGTTAAATCTTCTTATAAAATGCGGCATTGCAAAAAATATCGATTTTCGAAAGTGCCGCATTCGTGCGCACTCTGCGCACAGTTGTAAACGGGTTTCCCAAAGGGAAACCCTAAGTTAAAAGCGCCGCGCCTATTTAGCGGCGTCTTTTAAATCTTCCCTAAAATTCAACAGCCGAGCAAAATATCAATTTTAGAGGCTGTTGAATTAGTGCGCACTCTGCGCACAGTTATAATAGGCGACGTTTGCCGAAGGGAAACTCGACATTTAACTAGGCCGCGATATTCCAGCGGCCGAAGTTAAATCTTCTATTTCCTTGTCCGTCAAAACTCGACTTATTTTCATGTTTTCGTTTGTCTGGATCGTAAGCGGATTGCCTTGTTGGTCGGTTTCTCCCACGATCTGAACCACAGGGTTTTTGAAGTTTAGAGGATTTGCGTCCGTAACCATGGCGATCTTTCCGTTTTCCATAAAAACGTAAGTGCCTATGGGGTACAACGACAGGCAGAATAAAAGGGCTTTTATGATTGTCGGATCAAACTGGCGGGATTCGTTCCGGAGAAGTTCAAGTATGGCCTGATGCGAAGTTTTTTGTATTTTGTACGTCCTAGGCGAAACTATCGCGTCGTAAACACAGGTAACGGAAACTATCTTTCCGTAAAGGGATATTTTTTCACCGGTAAGCGCCCGCGGGTATCCCGTTCCGTTTTCGCGTTCGTGGTGTTCAAGCGTTCCGAGCTGAATGCTTAAAGGAAAATTGGAATCTTTTAATATCTGAAAACCGAGCAGCGGGTGCGTCATAAGCTGGTTCTTGTCCTTTGGTTTTAGAGGCTTGTCGGTCAAATAAAGCTGAGGAGGAAGGCGGAGCATTCCTATTTCATGCAGCATGGCCGTAACACCCAATTCTACAAGTTTTTGACGAGACATTCTTAACTGCAAACCTATCGCGAGAGACAGGACTATGCAGCGCAGCGCATGATTTACAAGATAAGTTCGTGAAGGCGCGTCTTTTCTCTGTGTTACCCGCAGGATGTATTTGCCGTTATCGTCTATGAACGTGCACAGCTCTTTGATCTTTTGAGTGATGTCCTCAATATCAAATTCCATGTGTGTTGAAAAGTGCGTGTAGATATTTGTTATGTAGTTAAGATAGCCGTTGTAAACCTTTTCCGCCAGTTTTATGCGGTCTTCATCGGAAAAACGGCTCAGATCGTTTGCTTGAGCCAGTATGGATTTTATTTCGTTTTCCGTTTTTTCGGCCGTTTTAGTATTATTTTCCTGAGGTTTTTCAGGAGGCGGTTCCTTGGGGATATTTGCGACGCTGATCATTCCTTCGCATGAAATCTGTTTAAAACCCCATTGATCAAGCTCTTCAAGAAGTTTTTTTGTTATGGGCGTCGCGGAGTCGAACAGCAAAAACGTCTTGTCGAGAAACACTTTATCTGTAAAATATACGCCTTCCTGCAGGGTATCTGTATTAAATGTATTCATCTATAGTGTATACGACTCCCGAATTTAAACGTACGTTAAATTGAACGGTGCTAATCCAGACGTTCTATTTTAGCTAACGTTTTCTCTTTAAAATATCGTCACAAAAAGCTTTTTTACACAGTGTTTATATGTTCCTATAAAATTCAACAGTCGAACAAAATATCAATTTTGGAGACTGTTGAATTCGTGCGCTGCGGGTATTTAAAATACGCCGCAAATGGGTTTAAGAAAAGCTGCCGGAAAACGCCGCAGCCTCTTAAAATCGCTCTTATGTCAATTATATCAAATATAACGAATAAATGAAATATTAAAATTATGTGTGAATAGGGAATTCTCCGGCTCTCTTGTTGTTTAATGAAGCGGTGTGCTTGGGAAACACAATGTCCGGGCAAAAAAAAAGTTGAAAAACCTCACACTGTTTTTCAACTTTAAAAATATCATGGAGCAGACTCTGCATACGCAGGCGTCTGGATGTCAACCGCCCGCAAAATATATGCGCTGCACATTTTTAATATCGGAATTTTATGCAAAAAGTTTAGCTGTGATTGAAAAAAAAGTTAAAAAAATCGAAAATCACAGTCTATTGCAACTGCGATCTTCCGTGTTTTTGCCTTGCTGCGGTATTTTTTCGCCGCTGTCGATATTACTTGTAAGTACACGTCCGTGTGCGGCAAATTCACGGCGTTTGTTCGTAAGCGAAAGCTGCAGCTTGATTTAGCCTGTTTACGCCAACGAGCTTTTACAGCTTTGCGCGGACTAGACTTCTGCAAGGTGTTTCAGATATTCATCTACGGCGCGGCAAATTTCCCTGTAAATTATCATGGAACGAAAAATCGAAGCCTTTGCCGCTTCTTTAGGCGAAATTTCGTTTGCAAATATGGATTCCAGCTTGTCCTTCGCGGGAAAAATCAGAGAGATTATCTCTTTAGTACCGCTGGCCATAATTGTGTTATCCGCGATCGAAAGTTTTTGAAAAACGTCCGAATAATCGTTTTTTGAATACGACAGGGCTCTGTTGCACAGCTGCATCGAATCTTTGGCCGTTTTATGAAGGGAGGACAGAGAATCGATCAGCGTTTTAAGGATGCGGTCGAAATTAAGTTCGTTTTGCATTATTTTTTCTTCGGACAAAGAATGATCTTCGGCTGTTTTAAAGAATTTTTTGCGCTCTTCAATTTTTTCCGGTTTTTTTAAAAAATCTTCGAGGCGTGCGACTTTTATACCCGGAACTGCTAGGTTTTGCGGACAGAATGTGAATGTCTTTACGGCGTCGGGAGACGCAAGCCTGCTTTCAAACCACCATGCAAAAAGTTTCATGCGCCTGTCGGTCAAAACTTTTTCGCCGGTATAATCTTCTGCGTACTCGCAATTTATCGCATACAAGGAGCGCACTCCGGCAGTTTCCGCAGTAGATATTCGCAAAGAATTTTTATGGGCGTCTTCTTCAAAAGTCGAGCCCTTTATGTGCGTATTTTTTTTGGGGTAACTTAGGTCAAGCCCGGCCATAAAAATTTCTTCGGCGCCGATAATGCGCGCAAAATCCCACGCGCTTGTAGAAACGCTTCCGCCCGCACCTATAATTCCTTTTACGCCGAGCTGTTTTTCAAAATATTTTCCCAATGGGAAAAGCGGCGAACAAAGGACGATCTTGCGGCATTCAAAGCGGTAAACTGAAGGATAGGCTGCCGACTCGGTTATGAGAACTGAAGACGGAGACCTAAGATCCTTTATGTGCGCTGCCGCCCAATATTGCGGGTCGATCAGGATGATAAAATCCGGTTCCACCTTTGCTTTAAGGCAGGAACGGAGCGCCGTGTCTACGCAGATAACGACGGAACGTTTTTTTATTTCAGCCAGATGCGGAAGAATAGTGTTTAGAGAAGGCCCTGCCGCAAGGACGACCGCCGGAAGATTTTTCGCCCTGTCTTTGTAAAGATCTATCCCGTCAAGTTTTGCCAAGTATCGTAAATTGCGGCAGCCGTTACGAAGCCAAAGACCCGCAAAGCGTTCGAGTGTGCTGGCGTTTATCTGTGCTTTTTTGCGGTTCCTCTCCAAAAGAATTTGTAAAGAGTCAAAATATTCTATGGCGTGAGAAGTTTGACTTCGCTGTGAAAAAAACGCGCAATTATTTATTCCTATTCGGTCAATAATTTTTATTATTTCATCCTGCCGGCAAGCTAGAGCTAAAACACATTCCGCATGAGTTAATATGTCTTCCCAATCGAGAAAACACATCGAGGCTAAAAAACGCACGGCGTCGGGTTCTATGAGCACGAGAATCATGTTTTTGTGCATTTTTGCAAAGGCGGACGGCAAATAGCCGAGCCCGAACGACATAAAAACCGCCGCGCCCGTATCCGATTCCTTAAAAGAAGCCGCCGTCTGATTCGCCTCTTTTAGCGGATCGTAAGATGAGTGTAAAAGCATTCCGTTTTCGCGAACCGTAAAACTGCCGTTTTTGGCGTCTTCTATCGACCAAAAGGAAAAAGGATTTTTACCTTCCGAAAAATCGGTTTCCGCCTTTTTTATTTGATCTTCTAGGGAAGAGGCTAACGCGGGAAAACGGGTAAAAAAAAGGTTCTTGTTTTTATTCCAAAGTGAGTTCAATATTCATACCTTGCGTTACTGGAGTTCCGGGCGGCGGCTCTTGACTTACCACCCAACCGGTTCCGCTTATGCGCACTTGAAGATCCTTTCGCTCGAGGATGGGGATGAGGTCGCGTTTGGACATTCCTTTAAAATCGGGGAGGGTGGTTCCGAGTACGGCCGGAGAAGTGTCTTTTATCGACACTCTTCCCGAATGCGCCAGAGACGCGGCGTTCCCGCGGCTTATCCCGAGATGGTCTATGATAGTATCGGCCGCTTCAGCGATAACGGGAGCTACGATTCTGCCCGCGTAAGTTTCGCCTTTTGCTTTTTCTATCACTATGTATAAAATTATCTCAGGATCTTCAATCGGAAAGATTGCAAGACAGTTTGAAAGAAAGTCTGTCGTACTGTAACCTCCGTGCACAGTGTCCGCCATCTGCGCAGTTCCCGTTTTTACGCCTATTGAAATGTCGCCTAGCCGGGCGCGCGAACCCGTTCCCGCTTCCGCCGTAGTTTCCATGCAGCTTAAAACGTAGTCGGCGGCGGCCTTTCCGAAAGTTCTGTCTTTATAGACGGGAGTGTGTTCAAAAACAATATTGCCTTCGTTATCCGTTATCTTGTGTATTACGGTTAAATTTACGGGGATTCCTTCATTTGCAATGCCCGTTGCGGCTTGTACCATCTGGAGTGCGGAAACACTTATTTCCTGACCTATGGCCATCGTAGGCTTTGAACGCGCCGACCACAGTTTATCGTTCGGACTTTTTACGGAGCCTGCCGTTTCTCCCGGCAATTCTATTCCAGTTCTCGAACCGAAACCCATCAAGCGCAGCCTTCCCAAAAAGTTGTCCGTATTCATTTTTTCGGCGATCTGCGCCAAGGCGTCGTTGCAGGAATACTGAAGCGCTTCCCTTGCGGTTACAGGACCGTGCCTGCCGAGACAGGTTATGCGAATATGCCCGCCGTACGGCAGTTTTTTTTCATATATGCCGTCGCACACAAATATTTCGTTCGTACTTATGGCTCCCGCGTCGAGCGCAGAAGCGACCGTGAAAATTTTAAATACGGAACCGGGTTCATAGGCTGTCATCGCTGGACGATCTATAGTTTCTTCCCGCGAAGCCGTAGCGTATTCGTTAAGGTTTACGGAAGGAAGGCTGATATAAGAGAGTATTTCGCCTGTCTTTGCCTGTGCGGCTATGAGCATCATGTTTGCGGCCTGCGTAGTTTCCATGGTGTTGCGCGCAATTTTTTCAAGTTTATACTGAAGGTTTGCGTCTATGGTCAGATATATGTTGTTTCCGTGTACCGCCGCTTCTCCCGGTTTCTGCACCGGGCTTAGGACGTTTTGTCTGGAGTATTCAATGCCGGCAAGGCCGCTGCCGTCATCGCCCATATAACCTATGAGCTGCGAAGCCAGCGCATTTTCAGGATAGGCGCGGCCGGGGATTCTATCGAACCTGATGCCGGTATATCCTTTTTCGTTTATCAGAGTGCTCAGTTCGTCATAAGTGTTTTGCGAAATCTTTTTTTTGATATATATGAACGGTGAATTTTCGGCTCCGTTTATTTTGTTTAGTATTTCAGTTTCGTCCATACCTAAGACCAGGGCGCAGTCGTGAGCCAGCTTTTCCGTATTTTTTACCGAAGAAGGAGTAACTCCCACGTGATAAAAATTTGTCTGGACTGCTAAAGGCTTACCGTTTCTGTCTACGATAGAACCGCGCTCCGACGAAACTTGGCGCACGGTGATTTTCTGCGCGGGGGTAAGGGCTATGCGCGCATATTGCACTATTATTACGGCCATAAAAATAAGGGCCGCCGAAGCGGATATCCAAAGCCTAGTCTTCTTAAAGAAATCGTTCATTTCCATAAAATTTTTCCTAAAACATTTTTTACGGGAACGAAACCGTAAGTGCGCGAATCTATGGATTGCTTGTAATTGTCGCCTACGGCGAGTATGTAACCGTCAGGCACGAGCGTATTGGTTTTCATCTGTTCATACTGCTCTTTTGATAAGCTTACTTGTTTTCCCTCCGACAAAAGACTGTATTCCGGCTCTGCCGAATATTCCAAACGGTCGCCCGATACGGCGATGCAGCGTTTTACAACTATTTTATTGTCATACAGGTAGATGACGACGTCGTTGCGCTTAGGCGTGTTCCACTGTAAAAGCAGTTTGTCGCCGAACGGCAGCGCAATGCCGAAAGCAAGTTTGTTTACCGCAATTATCGAATTATTCCGTATTGCGCTTTCCATAGATGTGCCTGAGACTCTCAAAAAATCGATGACGAACAATTTAAACACTATTCCGACTATTATGCCGGACATGAGCAAAAACAACGCCGGAAACTTCATTTTTTTCTTAGGCATAACGGTTTATTCTAATATGAGCTTAATTTTATGTCGATAGATAATTTATGGAAATAATTAATTGTGCGGTAAGTAATCGGCACGGCCCTGGTCGTTTTTTCAACACTTTGGCGTTCATCCGTCCGATATGTGCGGATCTCCCGAAATTTTTTTATGCACGTTCAAAAAAGTTTAGTACCGAACAAAAAACTTTTAGCGCAAACGTTGCGGCTTTTCGTGTACCGTCTTTTCGCGCAAAGCAGGAATTTTCGTTTCGCGGATTTTTGATCAATATAGGCGATCTTGCCGACGCTCTTGTCCGCAATTTACATCTGATAGCCCTTTTGCTCTGCTGCATTGTCATACCATATGCCGTTAAAACCGCCTCATCATATTTATCGAGTTTTGCAAATCCTCTCGTCTTGGAAGACGTTCCGGCGGAAGAACTTGAAATACTCAACAAAATTATGGCCGATTTTGCCTTGGAGCGTTCAAACGAATTCGATGAAAACGGCGATGTTTTAAATGCGGACGGTTTTTCATATTCGCCTTCCGAAATAAATTTCCGCCAGCCCGTTTCTTATCGAACTTATGTTGTGCAGTCAGGGGACACCATATTAGGCATAACACGGCGTTTCGGACTGTCGAATATTTCCACTTTGATCGCAGTAAACGATATTGCGAACGTCCGCCGCCTGCGCTTCGGTCAAAAATTAGTTATTCCGTCGATGGACGGTTTGGTGCATACGGTAAAATCGGGAGACAGCCTTAACGCGCTTTCCGTACAATATCATGTGCCCGTAGAGGATCTTTTAGATGTGAACGATCTTGAAAGTCACAACCTTTTGATAGGTGCAAAGCTTTTTATTCCCGGAGCGAAGCTTTCTTCCGACGCTATCCGCCTTGCCATGGGCGAAATGTTCATATATCCTCTAAAAGGAAAGTGGAGAAGAACGTCTCTGTTCGGGTTCCGCTCCGATCCGTTTACGGGCGTAAGGTCTTTTCATACAGGGCTTGACATGGCAATGCCTACCGGAAGCCCGGTTTATGCTTCCATGAGCGGAAAAGTAGCAGCCGTGGGCTTTACAAACGTCTACGGTAATTACATTATAATAAATCATGGCAACGGTTATCAAACTTTGTATGCCCATCTGTCACGATCGCTTGCAAAGACGGGCGACCGTATCGATCAAGGTGAAAAAATAGGGCTTGTAGGTTCTACCGGATATTCCACCGGCCCGCATCTGCATTTTACGGTATATAAAAACGGTAAGCTTGTAGATCCTTTGACAGTTCTTAAAAATTGAGGTAAATAATGACTAAGGTTCATGTGTGCTGCGGCTGCGGACGGACGATTGACGGCGGCTTTATATATTGCCCTTGGTGCGGAATTTCTTGCATAAAAGACAAAGTTCCGCAATCTTTCGACGCCGTTTTAAAACAATCATCCGCTTTGCAAGATTCTGCCAACGAAGATAAAATTGCAAAAATGCATGAGCAGCTTGATGAACTTGAAAAAGAGCTTGACAGCCTTGTTTTGAGCGCGGAGATGCATAAATGAAAGGAAGACGCCGTTTTTTGGTGTTTTTAATCTGGATATTGTCTTTTCGCTGTTTTGCGGGAGTTGTATTCGACAATCCCGATCTGAATAAGGACGATGAATTATTATTCACCGTAGAAAATAAAGCGGCGGGAACTTATCCGTACCGCACGGCCTTTCGCACGCGGCTTGAAAACGGGGCGCCCTCAAAATCTTATGAAATTCTCACCTGCTTTCCTGAAAAGATGGAGCTGCTTTCAGAAAATTCAATATTGCGTATACGAAACCGCTACGGAACGGCGCTTTATTCGTTCGCTTCTTCATCGCTGATTTATTCTGAGAAGACGGACTTTAACACCTTTGTTTTACCCGTGCCGGCGCCAGTTTCGGTAAGTCCCGACGGACGCTGGAGCTGTTTTATAAGGCGCAAGGGATTTGTTTCAGGCGAGCTTATTTTGCAGAATACGGAAAGCGGCCGGAGCGTTATTATTTCGGACAACGCGGAATTCAGCTATGACGAAGTTCCCGTAAAATGGTCTTCGGACAGTTCCGTGGTTTTGTACGAAAGGGGAGATTCCGTTTGTTTTGCCGATCCCGACGCCGCTTTAAAGCAGATTCAAATCGATGAAAAATTCCGCACGGTCGTAAAGGGAAACATAAATTCCGTTTCATTTACGCGAGGACGGCAACTTGTGTACGTTGACGGCGATATAGTCTATTGCTTAAGAACCGGAGAACTGCACACTGCGGGACTTTATTCTTCATATGTGGGAATAGGAACGGCCGTTGCGCGCTTACCTGAAACATATATGCCCGGGAGAGACCGTTTTTTTGTAAACGACGACGTAACCCGATTTGTCGTGATAAAAAACAACAAGAGCGTTTCTTATTACAGCATAAAGGCGGACAGGTTTTCATACGTAAATGTGGAATATACAGGTTCTCTATTAAAAAATTCCGCAACGGTTCTGGGAGCAGCCGTTATTTGGCCTGAAGGCAAAAAGTCGCTTCCGGTTCTGCAGCTTGAACTTCTTTCGCTTGCCGAAAACGAAAGAAGCTTTAAAATTTACACATTTGACGGCGTCTCGGGCGCATTGCGCGAAGTCCTTTCCTTGGAAAATCCTTCGTGCTTTGCCGTAAATCCGTCAGGGAACAGGGCGGCTTACTATTCCGGAGGATTTGTCTGCGTTTTTGATACGTCGAATTGGAAACGCACGGCGGTTATGCCGTCGGAACATGTGGTATGCGCGCTATGGAAGGATAGCGGTACATTGATTTTAGGCGGCAAAGAGACCGTGCGTTTGTGGAATGTTTTAGAAAAGGCTGCGGCGGAAAACGACTCGGGTAAAACTTGTAAAACCTTGTTTTTGTCTTCCGCAGAAAAAGTCCTTTGGAATTCCGAAGCGAATACAGTTCAGGCAAAAACGTCTTTCGCCGTATATTCCTACGACGAACAAAAAAAAGTATGGAAGCCAGATACGACTCATCCGTTCCCCGACAAAAGCATCGTTCAAAACGGCCGTTTTAGAGCGTACATTGCCGACGCCAAAAACGGAAAGTATGAAAACGCCTTATATGTACGGTCTATGGCGGGAAAGGCGTACACTTTCCCATTGATCGGAGAAAGCTCACGAAACGCTCCTCCGCCCAAAAAAGTTTCCGTCGTTTTTGACGCGCTTGACTGCGCAGACGGTTTACCTGAAATTCTTTCCGCCCTCAGTGCGCGCGGCGTGAGAGCAACGTTTTTTATAAACGGAGAATTTATCCGCCGATATCCGGGCGAAACTCTTCAAATAGCGAAAAGCGGTTTTGAATGCGCTTCCATGTTTCATACGGCTTCGGATCTTACCGAAAAAAGATTTGTGATGGACGAAGATTTTATACGAAAAGGGCTCGCCCGAAACGAAGACGATTTTTACGCCTGTACCGGTAAAGAATTGACCCTGTTTTGGCATGCGCCGTTTTTTAAAAGCGATTCGGCTATAAGACGCACGGGGCAGAAAGCCGGCTACACATATGTGGATGTTCCGGGCGGGAACCGCGACCGCGTGGTTTTTGAGCAGTTTTCGGATTACTATAAAAGCGCCGCGCAATTAATTGAAGACTACATGAGAGAACTGGCATCCGGCGGAGCGTCCGCTTCTATTATTCCCGTTTCCGTAGGAATTCTGCACGGCACTAGGGGCGACTATTTATACGAAAAGCTCGGCCTTCTGATAAGTCTTTTGCTTGATTCAGGATATGAAGTTGTGCCCGTGAGCGCTCTGGGGCTGTAAATCGACTCTGCGCCGCAAATGCTACAAAAACAGCGAAGCGAATTTTCCAAAAATATCAAACGGAAAAAAAGCTTTTTTTACAGTTCTGTCGCACACGAGCGGAATAGTCTGAAGATCTTTTCCTTCAAGGGAATAAACAAGTTTGCCGTGAATTTGCCCCGCGCGGGTTTGAAAAAGAATGTAGGGCGGAAGTTCAGCTCTTACGGTCACTTTTGCCGCAGCTTCCTGCGGACTTGAACCCGTAATAAAAGGAACCGTGAGAGCCGAACCGTCGATTGCGGGCACGAGGTTTACGAATTTTAACTTTCCGCCCGGTACGGCTACTGTGTAACGGAGCGCTTCGGAGTTAAAATAGTCCGCGAAACTTGAAAAAGCCCATTCCATGAGAGTCGCACCGTCTTTTATCCTGTTGCCGTTGCCTTCTGCGGTTCCGTTTCCGGCGCCGTTCATGGTTACGGATAAGAATCTCGTTTGTCCCCGCTTTGCCGTGAGCGCCAAATTGTAACCGCTTTCATAAATAAATCCCGTCTTTAATCCGTCGCAGCCGTCCAAGTACCACAATAGTTTGTTGGTATTGTATTGAGCGACGGCGAGTTTTTCCGCGTTTGCCGTCTGCCATGAGGGAAGATTTTTTTCGAGGGGAAAAACAAATTCTTTTTTGGAATGAAATTTTTCAAGCGATTCGGGAAAACGCTCGATATATACGCGGGAAAAAGAAGCGAATTCGCGCGCGGTTGTAATGTTTTTTTCGCTGTAGCCGGACGGTTCTTCAAAATGCGTGTTTAAAAGCCCCAGCTCTAAAACTTCCTCGTTCATGCGGTCGGTAAAGGCTTTTACGCCGCCGCTTATGTATGAGGCTACTGCCACGGCGGCGTCATTCCCTGAAGAAACGGCGAGACCCGTCATTAAATCTTCCAGAGTAACCGTCTGGCCTTGGTCAAGAAACATGCGCGAAGCGTCCGGCGGCAAATTCCTTGCCCAGCTTTCAGGCGGCAGCGGCACGACGTCGGACAAAGAAATTCTTCCCCTTTCGATTTCTTTAAAGACTATGTACATGACCACAAGTTTTGTCATCGAAGCCGGAGGAACTTTTTCATCGGCGTTTTTTTCAAATAAAACGGAGCCGGTCGCGGCGTCTACAAGGATTGCGTTTTTTGCCGAAACGGGAATCTTTGCAGGTATGACGGAATACGGCAGCGGATGTATGTGTTTGAGCCGCTCGTGGAATGCCGAGTCCAGCGCGGCTTCAAGCGTGTTTTGCTCTTCGGTTGTAAGCGCCGCAGGTTCTTTAATTATTTTGAATGAGCGCACGTAAAAGAAAAATAAGGCGCCTGCCAGAACGAGCAGTGCGAAAAACGTGTTTGCAATGTATAAAAAACGGGCGCGCCGTTTTGCATGGTTTTCGGTAATTTTTTCAGCAGGATGTTTATTCATAATAGGAAGATTTTACTGAAAAACGCTAAAAACAAAAAGCGCTCCGCGTCCTGCCGTTCGCATTCCATCGTCCGCGCTCCAAACTCGTCAAAACTCGGATTGCCACCGCATGATAAATCGTGGTATAATAAAAAATCTTTTATTAACGACAAAGATCGTTCGTTATTTTTATTTGAGGTTTTAAGCGGCTGCCCGGAGCGCGAACGGCAAAACTTTGCCGTCCAAACGGATAGCCGGACACAAACTTCTTATTTAAAATAACGAAAAGGGAGGTTTAAATTGAACGTCTGAAATATCGCCGTTCAATTTAACTTCGAGTTTCGGCCAAAGCCGAAACATCGTTTATTATCTTGTGCGCAAAGAGCGCACTGATTCAACAGCCTCCAAAATTGACATTTTGTTCGGCTGTTGAATTTTAAGGGAGGTTTAAATTGAACGTCTGAAATATCGCCGTTCAATTTAACTTCGAGTTTCGGACAAAGCCGAAACATCGATTATTATCTGTGCGCAAAGAGCGCACGAATTGCCCGGTTCCTAAATCTGACGATTTACTTGCTGTGCAATTTTATGGGAGTTTAAAAATGGAGAAGATGTTCAAACTAAAGGCGCACGGAACTACAGTCCGCACCGAAGTGATTGCAGGAATCACCACGTTCCTTGCGATGGCGTACATTTTAGCGGTAAACCCGGGAATGCTTTCGCAGACCGGCATGCCGATCAAAGGCGTGTTTACGGCGACGGCTCTTTCTGCGGGAATCGCAACCCTTGTTATGGCGTTTCTGGCAAACCTTCCGGTAGCGCTTGCTCCGGGAATGGGGCTCAACGCTTTTTTTACCTTTACGGTTGTCATGGGAATGGGTTACAGCTGGCAGCTCGCCCTCACGGCGGTCTTTATCGAAGGCATCGTGTTTATAATTCTCTCATTTTTCAATATCAGAGAAAAAATAATCGACGCAATCCCGAACGGTCTTAAAAAAGCGATTTCCGTCGGAATAGGACTTTTTATAGCCCTGATAGGGTTAACAAATGCGGGAATCGTTTCGTCACAAACGGGAACGATCATAGGTTTTGCGGATCTAAGCGGAGCGCCGCTTGTCGCTGTGATAGGGCTTGCCGTAACCTGCATCCTTTACTGCTGCAAGGTTCCCGGTTCCATTCTTCTGGGAATAATAATAACCACCGTAATCGGCGTTCCTTTCGGAGTTACGAAAATTCCGCAAAATTTCACGCCGTTTTCTCTTCCCGCGGCGCCCATTTTCTGCCAATTCGAATTCAGCCAAATTTTCACCATAAAATTCTTTACAGTATTTTTTACTTTCTTTTTTGTGGATGTCTTTGACACGATAGGAACCTTAGTTGGTGTTACTACCGAAGCCGGCCTTGCGAAAAACGGAAAAATTCCGCACGTAAAAGAGGCTTTGCTTTCGGACGCAATCGGAACGGTTGCCGGAGCGATGCTTGGAACTTCTACGGTTACAAGTTTCGTTGAAAGCACGTCGGGCGTAGCCGCAGGCGGACGCACAGGTCTTACGTCGGCTGTAACGGGAATTCTGTTTTTCCTGGCGCTGTTTTTAAGCCCGCTTTTCCTTCTTGTGCCGAGCGCTGCGACGGCGCCCGCTTTGATAATAGTCGGCTTTTTTATGCTCCGCTGCGTAGTAGACATAAACTTTGCCGATCCTACGGAAGGAATTCCGGCTTTTATCTGTATAATCACAATGCCTTTTGCATATTCGGTTGCCGAAGGTATAGTTTGGGGACTTGTTTCCTATGTAATCCTTAAAGTTGTAACAGGAAAGGCCAAGTCAGTGACGATCGTCGGATGGATTTTGTTTTTCATCTTCATTTTGCGATGGGTGTTAAAATAGTTTTTATTCGTGCGGGGCATTGAAAACCGTACCTCGGCGCAGCTCGAAGCTTCACTGCAAATATGTGGCGAGATTCTTGATTAAGGGCGGGCTGCGCCGGTAAGTCCGGCTTCGCTTTAAAAAAAACGCGGCGGCAAGATTTTGCCGCCGTTTTTTATGTGCGCAAAGAGCGCATGAATTCAACAGTCTCCAAAATTGATATTTTGTTCGACTGTTGAATTTAAATGAAGAATTTTTATCAGTCTAAAGCGTGGCCTGCGGAACCTAAGACGTTCTTGTTTTTTTCCGCATACATGGCTTTAAGTTCGTCGCGGGCGGGGCCCAAATATTTTCTGGGATCGAATTCTCCCGGATTTTCCGCAAGAACCCGGCGAATCGCCGCTGTCATCGCAAGGCGTCCGTCGGAATCTATGTTGATCTTGCAGACCGCTGACTTTGCTGCTTTACGGAGCTGCTCTTCCGGAATACCCACCGAATCGGGAATTTTTCCACCGAATTTTTCAATCTCTCTGACATATTTTATAGGCACCGAAGAAGAGCCGTGAAGGACTATGGGGAATCCCGGAAGCTTTTTTTCAATTTCTTCAAGGATATTGAATGCCAAGGGAGGCGGAATTAAAACACCGTCGGGCGTGCGGGTACACTGTTCCGGAGTGAATTTGCAGCGGCCGTGGCTGGTTCCTATCGAAATGGCAAGGGAATCTACGCCCGTCTTTTTTACAAAGTCCTGAACTTCTTCCGGCTTCGTATAATGACTTTCTTCCGCCGAAACTTCATCTTCAACTCCCGCCAACACGCCAAGCTCGCCTTCCACCGTTACATAATCTTTTCGCGAGTGAGCGTATTCGCAGACTTTTTTTGTCAGCGCAACGTTTTCGTCGTAAGGAAGAGCGGAGCCGTCTATCATCACTGAAGAAAATCCGTTTTCAATACAATCCACGCACATTTCATAAGAACTTCCGTGGTCAAGGTGCAGCACGATCGGAATATCGCAGCCAAGCTCATGGGCATATTCCACTGCGCCGCGCGCCATATTGCGCAAAAGGTATTTGTTCGCGTAGTTACGCGCTCCGTTTGAAACCTGCAATATTACGGGTGATTTTGTTTCGACGCAGGCCTGAATAATAGCCTGCAACTGTTCCATATTGTTAAAGTTGTAAGCGGGAATCGCATAATGCCCTGCCATAGCTTTTTTAAATATATCGATAGAATTCACCAGTCCTAACTCTTTATAACTTACCATGATTGCCTCCGTATCATTTGTGACTTGTTTTATATATCCTATGGCAAAATACGTAAAGTTGCAAGTAAAAGTGCCGCGGCTAAAGGCAATGATAACCGGAAATATTATTGCCTATAAAACAGATTTGTGATACAATGTAATACAAAAAAGGAAGCTAAATATGACTAATACTGCAACAGTAAATTTTAGGGTAAATCCCGTATGTAAATCACGAATAGAAAAACTTGCAAAACTTACAAAACGACCTGCCTCATTTTTCTATAACTATCTGCTTAATGAATATCTGGATGATCTGGAGGATATATTTCTTGCAGAAGAAATTGTAAAAAACGTAAGAAGCGGAAAGGAAGCCGTATATTCACTCTCTGAAGTAGAAAGTGAGCTTGGGATATGAGAGTAGAATTCTCTGAAACTGCGTTTAAAACATTAAAGAAACTGGATGGCAGCATTCAAAAGCAGATACTAAAATATATCCATGAGCTTAAAGGTCTTAAGGATCCAAGGACAAGAGGAAAAAGGCTTAAAAGTAATCTTGCAGGTTTGTGGCGTTACCGCATAGGAGACTACAGAATGATTTGCGAGATAAAAGATGATAAGCTTTTGATAACTGTTTTAAGAATAGGGCATCGCCGAGAAATATACGATGAATAAATAACGATAGGAAAGATAAAATTATTTACCTGCAGTTTTAATAAATATATTTATTGTTTTTAATAGTGATTTCTGATCAGTTAATGGAATATGTAAGCGACCCCTCGGCCGAATGCAGAGCATCACATATCCTGACAGAGGAAAAGTTACTTACGGTTATGATGCAGGAGGACATGTCAATAGCATAAAAGGCAAATTGTGTCATTGGCATTAAATGCAAGCGATTTAATAATTTTGATGCCTCGGTACTTTTGTTTGTTCACTGTAAAAATTCTGCCGTAAACGATACAATAACTTTATGTTTTCGGATACTCATTTTCATTTTCGATCTATGGTAAAGGATCACGCCTTCGACGGAAGCGATGAGCTTTCTAAAATGGCGTTAAACGATGTTTTTTTTGCTTTGGACATAGGAACCGAATGCGGCGATCTCGGCGAAAGAATTCAATGTGTCAGGACCGCCCTCGATAATATATGTGAAACGGAGCTGAAAGAAAAGGTTCAAAAATTTATTCACTTTTCCGCCGGCATATGGCCTTCAAGACAAGCCGCCCTTGCAGCGGCGGATCAGGTAAAAATTCTTGAAACGAACATACTTGAAGCGCTTTCTTCCGAAGATCCGCTTTTAAAAAAGATTTCGGCCGTAGGCGAATGCGGCTTGGATCATCATTGGAACAAGGAAGAAGCCGAAGACTTTAACTTTGCCGCCGAAGAAAAACTGTTTGAAATGCAGCTTGATCTTGCAAAGCGGCTTTCTCTGCCTGTAATCGTTCACAGCCGCGACGCCTTTGTGCAGACCGTGGATTGCATAAAAAATTCAAATTATGACAGAGGAGTGATACACTGTTATTCGTACGATCTTGAAGCTGCCAAAGTCTTTGTCGGGCGCGGTTGGTACATCGCCCTAGGCGGCGGGCTGACATACACTAAAAAAGCGAAGATGAACGATTTGATCGATCTTGTCCGCTACATTCCCGAAGACCGCCTTCTTTTGGAAACGGACGCGCCCTATCTTGCTCCCGTTCCTTTCCGCGGAAAACCTAATACGCCGAATTTTATAAATCTCACTTATGATTTTATAGCTGGGATACGCGGCGTTAAAACGGAATATTTATGCGGTCTGGTAGATAGGAATTGCAGGGCTCTGTTTAAAAACCGGCTGTCTTAAAATCCGAAGGTTTTTCTTGATTTATATGCGGACAAAATCATTCTTCTATTTCGGGAATTTTTTGTTTAAGAGAGGCAAGAAACTGTTCGCCTGAAACGCCCTGCCTGAGACAGGCAAAGATGCAGTTTTCGCCTGCGATCGTGCCTATGAGCTCGTCCATGTTGAGGCTGTCCAAAGCGTTTGAAACGGAATCCGCATGGCCCGGAAAGGTCTTTATCACAACGATATTGCCGTTGTATTCTATGCTTATGTATCCGCGCAAAAAATCCCGCGCAAAAATTTGCTCGGAATCCTGCCTTTCGTCTTCGCTCGGCAATGTATACACGTAGCCTGAACGGCCGTCTGAAACCTTGCCTACTTTTAAAAGCTTCAGGTCTCGCGAAAGGGTAGCCTGGGTTACTTCATATCCTTCTTTTTGCAAGTGCCCCAAAAGCGCTTCTTGGCTTTCGATACGGTAATTTTTTATAAATTTACGGATGCTTTTCAGCCGCGTAAGGCGCTCTTTCACGTTTGTGTTTCCTTAAAAAAATGAATATTTATAACATAAATATGGATAAAAATGCGGAATGTGTCAAGGAGCGAGGCGTAATGTCGAGTCATATGTTATTTTGCCGTGTTATGTCGAAAATTACGTGTAATCCGCAGGAGACGCCGTCCGGCTGCCGCGCTATTCCTTGAATCGGCAACATCGCCGTAGATTTACAGCAAAGCCACAAGCTGTTTCAGGAGATCGAGCTTCCGCACGGATAAAACTTATTTTGCCATTTCCACGTAGGTTTTACCTGTTCCGCCTTCTTCCGGCGGCGCAAAGTAAAAATTAGCTATTCCCGGATAATGCGAAAGATAATCCTGCACGGCTTGCTGTAAGGCTCCGCTCCCTTTCCCGTGAATTATGCTGAATCGGTTAAAGTTATGGACGGTGCACAGGTCAAGCTGGCGTTCAAGCAGTTTGAGCGCTTCGTCCGTGTAAAGTCCCAAAAGTCTAAGTTCGAACTGAGGTTTGCCGCCTTTAAAATAGACGCCGCCTGCGCCGTTTTTCGTATTGTCCGCCAGATCCACCGTTATTGAAGGAAGCTGTGTTTTTACATCTTCATCAGGGGGAATAAGGGTAAGGTCTTTTTGCTTTATATTCATTTTGACGTTGCCCATCTGGACGCTCCAAGTGCCTTTGCGCTCCTCGTGCACCAGAATTCCCGGCTGTTTTATGTTTTTTACGCTTACTTTTGCGCCGGATTTAAATTCAAGTTTTTGTGCGGCCATGTCTTTTTGCGCGGCGCGAAATTCCTCTAAAGACGGGCTTTCCGCCGGGGCAAGGTTTTGCGAAAGTTCTTTTTCATCGCTTTCTATCGACTGCTCTTGTGCGTAAACGTTCGTTTCAAGATCGTTTATAAACGACTTTACGCTCAAAGTCTTACCGCGCGTTATTTCGCCTTCTTTTATTTCGCGCACAAGATTTTCCAGTTTTTTTCTGCTTTCGGACAAAAATTTTTGCGATTCCTTATAGCCTTCTTTTTTTAATTCCGCCTCTTTTTGCCGCAATTTGAGCTCATGTAAACTTGCTTTTCGTTTTTGCTCGACAAGTTCGCATTTTTTATCGTTCAGGTCTTTGTAAATATTTTCCAATTCCGTGTGCTTTGCTATAAGTCCCTTGATCAAAGACGAAACGTCGGAGCTTTCGTTTGCAATGTAGGAACGCGCTTTTTTACATACTTTTTCGCCGAGCCCGGAACGGCTCGCTATATCGAGAGCGCGGCTTTCGCCGGGAACTCCCATGATAAGGCGGTATGTGGGCGAAAGCGTGTTTGGGTCAAATTCCACGCTGGCGTTTACGCATGACGGATGTGTATAGCCGTAATTTTTTAATATTCCGTGATGAGTGGTAACAAGGACAAAGGAATCTTTTTCGATAAGGGCGTCCAAAACGGCCATGGCTATGGCGCCGCCTTCAAGCGGGTCGGTTCCGCTTCCGAGTTCGTCCAAGAGAATCAGGGAATTGCTACCGGCGCCTTCCAACGATTCCGCGATGTTTTTCATGTGTCCGCTGAAAGTAGAAAGTGACTGATCGAGGGACTGAGAATCGCCTATGTCCGCAAAAACGTTTGAAAATATCGGAAGCCGCGTTCCTTCTTCGGCGGGAACGGGAAATCCGCTTTGGTTCAGCATTGCAAAAAGCGCGATTGTCTTAAGCGTTACGGTTTTTCCGCCTGTGTTAGGCCCGGTTATTATGAGGACGCGTTTACCGCCCATAAAGCGGACGTCGATTGGAACAGCCTTTTCTCCCAGGATCGGATGGCGCGCCTTTAATATGAGAGGAGGTTCGCCGCCGTCTTTAGCGCAGTCTGCGGCATAGCGGCAGCGGTTCTCTTTTCCCCATTTTGCGGCGGCACAGCTTATGTCCAGTTCCAACATAATCGGCAGGGCGAGCATGAATGAGCTTGCATGGGGCATCAGGCCGGCCGTAAGTTCGCGGAATATGCGTTTTATTTCCGCCTGCAGATTAAATTCTTCTTGGATCAGATCGTTGTTTTTTCGTACTACGTCTTCAGGTTCGATATAAACCGTTTGCCCGCTCTGCGACATTTCATGGATAATGCCTTTGACCGCACTTCTTCTGCCGGACTTTACCGCTAAAACCTGCCTGTTTGCCCTAAAGGCCGGAACGTTCGATTCAAGCGCGCCGGAAAGGTTCGGATCGCTTGTGTATTTTTTCATTAAATTATTGATTTCGCGTTTAAAACTTGAGATCCTCGCTCTTATAGAGCGCAGGCACGGAAGGTCTTTAAGTTCTCCGGTCAGATCTATCACGCTTGAAATTTGCGAGTGCGGAGCGGAAAGATCAGGCAATGTTTGGACAAGTTCTGACAGGTTTTCCAAGTTTAAAACATCTTTTGCGCTCTCTATCGCCGATTTTACTTTTTTTTGAGCTTCGCAGAATTGGAGCAGCGAAAAAGCCTGTTCCTGCGTGACGGCCGCTCCGGGAGTGTTTATTACAGGCAGAATTTCTGAAACGGGATTCCACTGCGACATCGCCGCCTGCTTTGCTGAAGCAAGATATGAATACCACTCGCGCCCGTAAAGTTTTAATGTATTTATTTTTTCCGCATCGGCGAGAGGCGTGCGGTTTTTAAGCGACAGAGCGCCTTCTTCGCTTACGCAATATCCTGAAATAATATCGCGCACGCGAAAATAATCCAATTCGGTAAGAGTTTTTATGTTCATCAATACCTAGTCTTCCCAGTTGCCCGTGATCATCTCTTCGCGGATTCTTAACCAGCTTTCGTAGCGTTCTTCGCTTATGACTCCAGCGTTTACGGCTTCAAGAATTTTGCAGCCGGGTTCCGTAGTGTGTTTGCACGACATCCCGAACGAACATTTGCCTATGAGCGGTTTGAATTCCCTAAAATACAATGCAAGATCGTCCGGGTGAATATCATTTAAAACGAAGCGTCTTATACCCGGAGTGTCTATTATCGAAGTTTCTACATTTTTTATGCCGCCCGTAAGCGATTCGTTTAGATGCAGCCTTAAAAGGCTGCCCTTTGTGGTAGTGTGGGTTCCCCGCCCGTATTTTTGCGAAAGGCTTCCGGTTTTTAAAACGCAGGAATCGTCAAGCACGTTTATAAGGCTTGACTTGCCGACTCCCGATTGTCCCACAAAGGCGCAGACCTTGTTTTTAAGAATCTTTACAAGGTCGAAAAGTCCTTCACCCGTTTTTGCCGAAACGCGGATCACCGTATATCCCAAGCCTTCCCAGCCGGAAAGCCTGCTTTGAAGATCTATGTCCGAAGCGGCTTTTAAGTCGTATTTATTGCAGAGAATTACAGGTTCGATGTTCTGATATTCCGCCTGAGCCAATTCTCTGTCTACAAAACGCGGCCTGAACGGAGGCTCGTCGGGGGTTGTCACCAGGATAAGGTGGTCGAGGTTCGCGGCCAAAAGCTGAGGAGCGCGCCCCTTTACGTTCCAGCGGACAAAAACATTTTTTCGGGGCTGAAGATCCAGTATTTGTCCTCTTTTATCATCGAGCTTGTCGATTTCTACGGATACGATATCTCCGGGAGCGAGCGGATTGTAATATTTTATGTCGGACTTTAACTTTTTGCCTTTCAGGGAACATTGCCGCTTTGTTTTATCGCGGCATTCTACCGTGAAAGTATTGTTGGATCCGTCAAGAACCAGTCCCTGCATATCCGTCTACAAAAGATTCATAAGGTTGAATGAGATTATCAGGCCTGAAAACACTATGGAAACCGTAGAACACAGCTTTATCAATATGTTAAGCGAAGGACCGGCAGTGTCTTTAAAAGGATCCCCTACGGTATCGCCTGAAACCGCTGCTTTGTGGCAGTCGGAGCCCTTTCCGCCGAAGTTGCCGGATTCTATGTATTTTTTTGCATTGTCCCACGCTCCGCCGGAATTGGACATAAACACGGCCATAGCGAATCCCGTAACCGAAACGCCGCCCAGCAGCCCGATCACCCCTTCGGGGCCGAGTATGAAACCTGTCGCAAGCGGCGCGATTATAGCCAGAACAGCCGGCGCGACCATTTCACGTAAGGCGCCCTTTGTGCATAAGCTTACGCACGTTGCGTAATCGGGATCCGCCTTTCCTTCCATTATTCCCGCTATTTCTTTAAACTGCCTTCGCACTTCCACTACGATCGATTGCGCCGCAGCCTGAACCGCGCTCATTGTAAAAGCCGAAAAAACGAATGTTACCATAGCGCCGATAAAGAGTCCCGACATTACCGCAGGGTTTGTAAGCGACAAGTCCATGCTGTAGCCTTTTTCTTTTACGATGTTTACGTAAGAGATCAAGAGCGCTAAAGCCGTCAAAGAAGCGGAGCCTATCGCAAAGCCTTTGCCCGTCGCCGCCGTAGTGTTGCCGAGGGAATCGAGCGCGTCGGTGCGGTCTCGCACGTCTTTGGGTAAACCCGCCATCTGCGCTATTCCCCCTGCGTTATCGGCTACGGGGCCGTAAGCGTCGGTAGCAAGCGTAATCCCCAATGTGGAAAGCATTCCTACGGCCGCAATACCTATTCCGTAAAGACCGCTGTTGTAGTTTACGCTTCCCCCGGATGTAAAAAAACTTATGATGACGACGGCTATGATTATGAGTATTGAAGCCGCCGTAGACTTCATTCCTAAAGACAGGCCGCCTATTATCACTGTAGCCGAGCCCGTCTGCGACGAAGCGGAAAGTTTTTGCGTGGGTTTGTAATTGTCGGACGTGTAATATTCGGTAAAATATCCTACCGCAGCTCCACCCAAAAGTCCGGACAGAATGGCCGTATAGATTCCCCAGTTTCCTACGGTAAGGTAGGTGAGCGGCGCCGCCGCAACCGCCGACAGAGCTGCCGAAAGGTACGTGCCCGTGCGCAAGGAGTTAAGAAGAGAGAGCTGAGTTGCGTTTTCTTTTGTTTTAACAAAAAAAGAGCCTATTATCGAACATACGATGCCGCATACTGCTATTAGGATCGGCAGCACCATGCCTGAAAATCCGTATCCTGCGGCGGCGCTCAACGCGAATGTCGCAAGAATCGATCCTACATAGGATTCGTAAAGATCTGCCCCCATGCCGGCTACGTCGCCCACATTGTCGCCAACGTTATCCGCTATGGTCGCAGGGTTTCTGGGATCGTCTTCGGGAATGCCGGCTTCCACCTTTCCTACAAGGTCGGCCCCCACGTCCGCAGCCTTCGTGTAAATTCCGCCGCCTACGCGCGCAAACAGCGCCATAAAAGAAGCTCCCATTCCGTTCATCACCATTATGTTCGCAAGGAGAGAAACATCCTTTATGCCGAACAGATAAAACAAAACATGAAACCATATTGAAATGTCGAGCATTCCAAGTCCCACTACGGTAAATCCCATAACCGAACCGGACGAAAAAGCGACTCTCAGTCCCTTGTTAAGGCTTTCGGAAGCCGCCTGAGCCGTGCGGGAATTTGCCTGCGTAGCGATTTTCATTCCTATTAGGCCTGCGAGCATGGACCATATTCCTCCGGTCAAAAACGCAAACGGAGTGAAAATCGTAAGCATTTTTCCTTTTGAAACGAAAGCCATAACCAGCAGTATGATAAAAACTATTATGAAGACTTTAAAAACGGTCATGTACTGTTGTTTCAAATACGCGTTGGCGCCTTTTCTTATTGAGGCGGCGATCTTTTTCATCTTATCCGTTCCTTCGGAAAAACGCATCACTCTTTTTTGTTGAATTATTGCGAACAGCAGCGCCGTAAAAGCGCCTATAAAACCGAACGAAAACAAGTTTGCCATAATTTACTTCCTTGCGTATAAATCAGATCTTCATTATACCAATTTTATAATATTTTTAAACAATCGTGCAATAAAAAGAAGATAAAATCGGCATATTTACAGAAACGGTTAACTGTAGTAAAATAACTCTAATATATTAAATATATTAAAAACACATAGTTATTTTATGTAAACCTTTTGTCAAAAGGTTTTTCGGCTGTAAAGTATTTTGTGCATAATTTAAGGAGGCGTTATCTTTATGAATACGGAAAACAAACGCGAAACTGCCGGCGCCTCTGCCGAAAAACATAAAAAACGAAGAATAGTTTCTTTTCTTGTGGCGCTCATAGGAACCGTCTTGCTGGCGTGCAACGTCCTTCAGGCGCTTTTTGTTTATCGGACTGTGAGAGACGCTACGGGATCAAGTTATGAAAAAAGCCGGGCGGAAATTGCGGCGGCTTATTCCGAATCGCTGATGAACCTTGTGGAAGGGTATATAAACGAAATGTCGATGTACACCGAAAGCGACGCCGCCTATACGGGAGACATCCGCGCTATGGTGAGATGGATGACCGCCCGCGCTTCGGTTAGAAGTCACAGTTTCGATTTTGTTTTAGTGTGCGATCCCGACGGAAATTTTTACACGGACTTGGGACAGTCGGGGAATATTTCAGACCGCGCTTATTACAAAGCTATTTTTAAAGAAAACAAGTCTTTTTACATTGCGGATCCCGTTCTTTCCAGAACTACCGGCAAGATCGTGTTCCACGTTGCCAGAGCCGTAAGAGTTGGCGGAAAGAACGTCGCGATGTTTGCCGGCGCCGTAACTTTGAATCTGATAGAAGCTTCTCTTAAAGATATCGACTTAGGCGAACACGGTTCCTGCTGGTTAATGTCCAGCGACGGAACTATCTTTTATCACCAAAACAAAGATTTTGTGATGAAAAGAAATTTCATTGCCGACATGTCCAAGGGGCAGGGGGCGGCTCTTGACGTAGTTAAGGATATTCAATCGGGAAATGCCGGAACTAACTGGATAAGCAATCCCGACGAACCCGGCTCCGCCAAAGATCTTCTTGTGTACAGTCCCGTCGAAAAAACTACGTGGACGTTTGCCTTTGCTTTCAGCGACAGTCAGGTATATACCGTTGCCGGAACTATTTTGTATCAGCTTATATTAACAAGCGTCATCACACTGATTTTGATGCTGCTGATATTGTCCGTTGTTTTGGGCGTCACGCTCAAGCCGCTCCAGGTTGTGGAAAAAGCGATAATAAACATTGCCAGCGGCAACGCGGATCTTACTAAACGCATAGAAGTCAAATCCGACAACGAAATCGGTTCGGTGGTAAAAGGTTTTAATATGTTTACCGGAAGACTGCACGGCATAGTTCGTGACATAAAACAGTCCAAAGATATCCTTGCGGAAGTGGGGAACGACTTACAGTCAAGCGCGCAGGATACCGCAGCTGCAATCGAGCAGATTCAGCAGAATTTTGGAAACGTCTACAAACAGATCGAAAGCCAGTCCGCAAGCGTTGAAGAAACGGCAGGCGCCATAAACGAAATTACGGCTAACATAGGTTCCCTTGAAAAAATGATAGAAGTTCAATCCTCCGGCGTATCTCAGGCTTCCGCCGCTGTGGAAGAGATGATCGGCAACATCAAGTCCGTAGATCAGGTAACGCAGAGAATGGTCGCCGCGTTCGGAAACCTTCTCGAGCAGGCAAGCAAGGGCGCCGACAAGCAGCAGAATGTAAACGACCGCATCGATCTCATAAAGCAGCAGTCGGAAATGCTCGGTGAAGCCAACCAGGCGATCGCAAATATCGCGTCTCAGACTAACCTTCTTGCTATGAACGCTGCGATCGAAGCGGCGCACGCCGGAGACGCAGGTAAGGGATTCAGCGTAGTTGCTGACGAAATCAGAAAACTTTCGGAAACGTCGACGGCGCAGTCCAGGACGATCGGCGAGCAGCTTGAAAACATACGCGATTCGATAAACACCGTAGTGGTCGCTTCCGCCGAATCGAGCGAAGCGTTTTCATCCGTATCGGGCATGATCCGTGAAACGGACGAGCTTGTGCGCCAGATCGAAAACGCCATGACCGAACAAAAAGAAGGATCCTCGCAGATAAGCGACGCCCTTCACTCGATGAACGACAGTACTATCGAAGTAAAGACGGCTTCCGCCGAAATGAGCGAAGGAAACAAATCGATTCTTGAAGAAATTCAGAACCTTCAAAACAGCACCGCTGCGGTTATGAGCGAAATGAACATAGGAAAAAGCAGCACTCAAAAGATCGCCGAAGCGGGCGACGCTTTGCAGCTCATCTCCGAAAAAATCGAGAATTCCATAAGCCACATAGGAAATCAGATCGACCAATTTACAGTTTGAAATCGGACGAGGCTAATGCCGCCGGTCCCGCACGGCTTATGTGCGGGGCTTGGGCGGCTATTTTTTTAAAAGCGCTGCGAACGGATTGTAAGATTCTCCGTCGGAAGATTGGCTGTCCATGTATTTTGCGGCCGTTTTGTCCTGTTCCGTTGAAGTTGTGGGTAATAGCGCGATGCGGCGGTTTACAGTGTCCACGCTTTTAACGCTAACTGTCATTTTTGTCCCTGTCTTGTACATTTTTTTCAGGTTTGAATTGCGTTCGACGTTTTCAAGCGCGGAAATATGGATGAGTCCGTCGATCCCCGGCTCAAGGTTTACAAAAAGTCCGAAGTCCGCTATGCGTGAAATCACTCCTTCATGTTTCGATTCTACCGGATATTTTTTCACGGCGTCTTCCCACGGATCTGCGAGAAGACTTTTTATGCTCAGCGATATGCGTTCATTTTTCCAGTCGGTCTTGATTATTTCAGCCTTTATTTCCTGTCCTGCTTTAAGAACGGAATTTATGTCGGAAATACGGTCGAGCGAAATTTCAGAAATCGGCAGAAGAGCCTGAAAGCCGTCTATGTCTACGAAAGCGCCGTAATCGTGCAGAGCCGTTACTTTTCCCGTTACGGTCATTCCGCATTTTAAAGTCTGAGAAAGATCTTCAAGCTTTTTTTCATGTTCTTTTTCAAGAATTTTGCGGTTTGAAACTAAAAGATTTTTTCCTCCGTCTTTAAATTCCAATATCATAAAAGTTAAATTTTTACCTGTAAATTCGGAAGGTTCGGCCTTTTGGCGGAAGCCCATCTGCGAATACGGACAAAAGGCTCTTGAATTTCCTATTTTCACTTCAAATCCGCCGTTGATCTCTTTTTCCACGTATCCTTCTACGGGAATTCCGTTTTTGTAGGCGTTTTCAAGCAGGGAATTATCCGCCTTATCCCCTGCGATTTTTGTAGTAAATTGCATTTCGCCGTCTTTAAGGCCGATGTAAAAAACCTTTATGACGTCTCCTTCTTTTACTGTAAGATTTCCTTCCTTGTCTTTTAATTCCGCCGCGTCGAGGATCCCTTCGCTTTTGGCGTTTAAATCAAGGAATACGGTATCTCCCGAAATTGCCGCTACGGCGGTGGAAATTTCCTGGCCGGGAGAAAGTTTTTTCAAATTTCTTTGTTCGTATTTTTCAAGATCAGCTTCATTCATGTTTATTTCCTTAAAAATAACGTTCATTAAAATTCAACAGTCGAACAAAATATCAATTTTGGAGACTGTTGAATTCATGCGCTTTTTGCGCACAGTTGATAAGCGATGTTTCGGCATTGTCCGAAACTCGAAGTTAAATTGAACGGCGATATTTTAGACGTTCAATTTAAACGTTCATTAAAAATATAGCATTTAAATAAAATCGTGTCTGTGATAAAATTCTCTTAAATTTTTTGAAGAGCCTTTTTTTGACAAAACCGATAGAGTAGAGCGTATCGCGCTTGCGAAAGTTGTGCGAGAGTCGAAGGATAAGATGCAAAAAAGCTTTTCATAAATTATTGACCGGGAGCTTATTTTTCGGTATAGTTAAAAGAACATCGGGCAATAGCGCAGCTGGTTAGCGTGCGTGTCTGGGGGGCACGAGGTCCCGGATTCGAATTCCGGTTGCCCGACTTAAAAGCTGTTCCAAACGTTAGGGACAGCTTTTTTTATGCCTTTTTTTTGTAGTAAAACCGTTTTTTTCGTAAAATAAGCCTGTAATCCGTATTTTCTGCTGCAATTTTTAAAAAAAGTATGTATTTCGATTGATATGTCAATGGACTTGACGGTATAATAGCCACGCCTTGAAAAATTGTTTTTAAATTGACTAAATTGCTATAAATTTTTTTTTATGGGAGATGTAAAATGAGTACAGCGATGAAACGGAATCGACTTGCGATTCTTTTATTTTCCGTTTTTTTTGTTCTGACTGATTGGACGGTTTTTGCTAAAAAAGCTGTCCCCGAACTTGTAAAACAGGAAGAAGGTTTTTATTACGGCTACGGTAAGGGTTCTACTATGGCTGAGGCCGATATGGCGGCAAAACGCGACCTCATAGAAAACGCCTTAGCCGCGGAGTTAAAAGCTGCGAACGTAAGGTCGCCGAAGCTCGAACTGAGCGACGAATCCGTAAAGGCGCGCCTTACGGACGTTAAGCCGTACGCTCAGTCTAAAAAGAACGAGCCGCCTGCGGTTACGTACAGAATAAAATTCGCCGATTGGGAAAAGAGAGAAAAAGTCTATACGGACAATCTTCGCTCAGATTTGGCGGCGAAGCTCAACAGCAGCAGGAATAAAAAGAATCCTGCCGATAAGATTACCGGCGCCATTGAAGTTCTTATAAGACTTATTGACGAAGGCGAAACGGATTTGCTTTCCGCTCAGCCGGACGGCACCGAACTTCTTTCACGCAGAGCCGAAACGCTTTGCTCGGACGTAAGCAAAAGTCTTGTATTTACGCTTTCCGTAGAAGACGGTTTTGTCGGCCCTTCAACCAAGTTTGCGGTTAAGGTTGCAGATTCTTCCGGCAACGCCGCTGCAGGATTTTCCGTTTCCGCAGTGTGGGAAATTCCCGACGTTCCTGCCGACGCCGATTCAATCGATATTCAGGGCGGCGTCAGCGCAATTTTTAAAACCGATGCGCTCGGCAATGCGGTTATAGATTATCCCGTTGCCGAAGACTTCCGTGACAGAGCCGTTATGCTTACCGTAACGAGCGCTTTAACGCGCCAGCTTCCGTCACTGTCTTTGCTTAAAAAACTGGATGCGCAAAGCGCGGTGGAAGGCCGCTACGTGCATTTTACAGATTTGGCGGCTTCGTTCCCTTCCGTAGATATTCCGGAAGGCGAATTTAACGCCGGAGCGGTTCCGCAGGATACGAGAGCGCAGAAAAAAGAAGCGTCTCGCACAGCTTCTACAGGCGCCTACGCTATCGATCTTACGCCGGTAACCAATGCGCGCTACGGGGCGTATCTTTATCTTACGCAAAGCGATAACGCTCCCGATTACTTTGATAACCCCGATTACAATCAGGGGAAACAGCCGGTAGTAGGGCTCAGCCTTAAAGACGTGGAAGCGTATGCGGCATGGCTTTCCGAAAAACTGGGAGTCACTTATAGACTTCCTACGGAAGAAGAATGGGAAAAAGCCGCCCGCGCGGGAGAAGACGTGATTTATCCGTGGGGAGATCAAAGCCCTACCGATGGCGTAAGAGCGAACTACAAGGGTAACGGTAAATTTTCAAAACCGTCGCCCGTAGGGTCCTATGAAAACGGCAATAACGCTTGGGGGCTTACGGATATGGCCGGAAACGTGGCGGAGTGGACGTCGTCCTCTCACGGTATTGAAGGCGAAACGAATCTTCGCACCGTAAAGGGCGGTTCGTGGATGGACGGTCCGACCGAATTGCGTATTTCTAATTTTCGAAATATTGACAGCCAAAATGGATATGCCGATGTCGGCTTCCGTTTAGTTAAGGAGGTTTCCGAATGAAAAAATGTATGAGCATTATTTCGGCGCTTTTAGCCGTTATATTGATATCCTGCGCCAGCGCTCCCGATCAGGCGACCGCTGATCAAAAAGCGATCGACGAAGGCGTAAAAGCGTGGAACAGCCGCGAACCTGAAGCGGCCGCAACATATTGGAATATGATTGAAGATGGAAAATTACAAAAGCAATATCTGAATTATATTGATTTGTATAAAGCCGGCGTCGAGGCTCTTGACAGCACCGATTCTATTAAGGCTACAAACGAAGCCAAGCTGCTTGCGGCTTGCAATACGGCTTTGGATAAATTCAGCGCACTTGATCCCGCTTTAAATCTTTCGCAAAGTATTCGCGACAAAGGTGTCGCTCTTTCGGCGAAGCGGCTCGACGCTCTTGTAGCGTCAGGAAAATTGACTGCGGCAAGAAAATTGTACGATTCGACTGTAAAGGTGTACGGAACGAGCGATGACCTTGTCAATGCGCACAAAGAAATCGATGTAGTCAGCGCCGTATATTCAAGACAGAACGCTCTTAAACCTGAAGCGGACAAGGCTCGTGCCGATCAGCCGTTTGAAGACAAAATAGCCGCATACGATTCGGCCATCGCTTCTTATGCAAAGGCGGAAAAAGACTTGGATGCGACTGCAGCTTCCGCCGGCGTTGCAAAAACAGCGGGCGTTTCTGTGAATATCCGCAATTTTAAAAAGCTCCGCCAGGATCTTGCCATCGAACGCGCTTCAACCATCCGTGAGCGCGCATACGAGTATAAGACTAAAATCGACGAAGAATTCGCCCGCACGCCCGATAACGGCGGAGACAGCGGAAAGATGTCTCTCGAAGCGATTCTTGCTCACTATCAGTCCGTTCAGACAAACATCGAAACTACTTATCAGGATTTGCTCGGTTTTGCGGCGAAATATCCGAACGACATCGGCCAAGACATCCTTGATGATATAAACGCTCAGAAAAAGGACCTTGAAGCGAAAATCGCTCAGGTTAACTCTGAAATCCGCACCGCTCAGGAAATTGCAAGCCGCGGTAAAGTCGTTATGCCTCTTATGATCGGTCTTTTTAACCCCGACCCGCGTTCGACGGCGGAAAGCCAAAGGAGCCGCCCTGCAAAATTCAGCGCAAAGAACGCAAAGGGCGACGAGTACTGGTGGGGTATGGTTTCCATTCCCAGAGGAACGATGAACGACCTCGTTATTACACTGAAGGATAACCGTACCGTCCGCGTATTTGCCGAAAATACCAAGAGCGGCAGACTCATCGAAAGAAACAACATGAAGGATCTAATCAACCGCAGCGCAAAGGTCGGAAATTCGTGGCCGGTGCTCAACGCGGGCAATCAGCTGACGACCAACAAATACTTCTTTGAAATTCAAAAAGGTAAAACAAACGAGTACGAAGGCGAAGTTGTCGTCTATAGTTCATTTATTGTGAGGATGCGTTAATGAAGTTCAGTAAAAAAGGCATTATTGCCGTTATAATTATAGCCCTTGTCGTATTGGGCTCTGCCGCTGCGTTCTTGATTTGGAGAGCGCAGCCTAAGGGAGCTACGGTCGCGGTTTCTACGCTGCCTGACTCCTTAAATCCTGTATTGGAGCAAAATATATCCGGTTTGAACGCCGACGAACTCTTGTTCGACGGTCTTGTGAATTTTGAAGTCGATAAAGCCAGCGGTTCGCTTTATTCAGATCTCGCCCTTGCCGAAAGCATCGTGCAGAATCCCGTAGACAAAAAAACGTATACGGTTGTGCTGCGCGACGTAATGTGGCACGACAATACTCCGGTTACTTCCGAAGACGTCGTTTACTCGTTTGCCGCATATACGGATGAAGCTAACAATTCTCCCAAACGCGACTACCTTACGTCTTTTATCAAGAGCGTTACGGCGGAGGATGAAAAAACGGTAAAGATCGAATTCATCAATCCGATCCCCGAATTCCGCGCGTATCCGGTGCTTACGTTTAAGATTATTCCGGCAAGATATAACGGGTATGAAATGCAGGTAAACATGAGGGCAGGCGAAAACGAACGCAAATTCGCCACCGCTCCGGTCGGAACGGGTCCGTTTAAACTTGCGACGTGGGAAATCGGAAAATGGCTTACTTTTGAAGCTAACGGTATGTATTTTAAAAATACGCCGCAGACGACAAGTCTTGTTATGAAACGCGTTATAGACCCGCTTATCCGCATAAACGAAATGCGTCAGGGCCGCGTAAATTTGATTCTTGAAACGAACCCGATGGACAGGGCCGAAGTCGAAAAAATTCCGAACGTCGACGTGAATTCATACATTCCGTATGCGTTTTATCAAGTTGCCATAAACACAAAACTGTTTCCGAATGCCGAAGGGCGCGAGGCTATGGCTATGGCTTTGGACAGACCGTCTCTTATTCCGTCGATCACCGACAGGGATACGGGCGTTATTTTGAATTACGGGCCTTTCCCGTCGAACCTGTTTTCGGCCAATATTCCGGAATATGTAAATCGTCCTATGCCCAACAATATCCCGTACAATATTCAAAAGGCTAAACTTCTCGCTTCTTCGGGCGGAGTTGCCGGTCAGAATGCGATTCTTCTGTATCCCGATTCTATGGGCGAATTCGGCGATAAAATGGCTAACGGTATCGTTAGTCAGCTTGCGGCGATCGGCTTGAATGTTGAAGCAAAAAGAACCGGCGATAGAGTTTTTTCCCGCATGGTTAATACTGAAAAATCGTACGAACTTGCGCTTATTTACTGCGAAGGTTTTGACAACCTGTATTCGAGTTTGGGCGACTGGTACCGCTCAAACGGCGAAAAAAACATTACCGGCGTGGCCGACAGCAAATTGAATTCGCTCTTTGACGCATGGGAAAAAGAAATTGTCACTTCAAATTGGATCGATCTTACCCTCCAGATAGACAAACGCATTTGCGAGCTTTCACCCGCATTGTTTTTATGTTCTTTGGAAAAAGACGTGTATTCCCGCGGTTTGGAAAACGTTGCGATCGCAACCGACAATCCGTTCCTTTCAGTTGAAAACTGGAAGCTCAAATAGGAAGTGCCATGCGTTTTTTCCGCTTTTTACTTAGGGAATTTATCCTGCACGGCATTATATTTGCCGTAGCGGGAACCCTGCTGCTTTCGGCGTTTTATTTGCTTTCGATCGGCGCTCCGGCTGAAAGCTACGCTGAAGCGGCGCGTTCCTTTTTGTTGCTTATTTCGGGTTCGGAAGACTTTTCCATCGTGCACCCGGGCTTCAGTTCCGGCCAGATTATCGCATCGGGAGCGGCCGTCACCTTACCGCTGACGCTGTTTTCGCTGTGTATTTTGGCCGTAATTGCCCTTGCAGGATCTGCTTACGCCGTAACCGGACAGTACATGGCCGAACACCATGAATATGTCGGAGCGGAACGCTTCGGCAAATTTATGAATTTGGTCATATCCGTCCTTGCGGCGGTGCCGCTGTTTATCGGTTTTTGGGTTTTAGCCAACGTTTTCGGGAGCAACGCTCCGCTCATCATCATCGCGTTTATAACCGTAGTTTTAGGCGGGCTTTCGTGGGATGCTACCAACTTTCTTAAAACCGATATGCTCAGGCAGGTCAATTCGACGCACGCAATCGTGTTTTCGACGCTGGGTCACAGTCTGGGGCGCTTTTTCCCGATGCCGAATACGTATTCCGGCTATCTTTTTTCATCCAGTCTGCCGCGCTTTATTCCGTATCTTGCGGGTAAGGTTCCGGCTATTATCGGCGGAGTGACGATCGCGGAAATCGTGTTCTCGTTTCCGGGACTCGGCAGCACGCTGCTCGACGCTCTGCTTGCAACAAACACAGATTTGCTTGTGGCTTCGGTGTTTATTCTTTTGTGCGTGAATGCGGTGGTGGCGTTTTTAGTAAAGACTATTCTATTCCTGATTTATCCGAGGTGGTATGAAAAAGCTATTTAATATTCTTAAAATTGTCTGCATAATTCTTTTAGTGTCACCTTTGGCCTTTTCATGGCTACCGTCGGAATACTTTGCAAAAATCGTGCCGGCGCGGATTGTCGAATCCGGGTTTTTAGCTTCATTTTTTTCATCGTTTCAGGAACTTTCGATTTCGCTTACGGCGACTTTGCTGTTTGCGATGCTCTTAAGTTTTATACTCGGCTATCTGAGCGTATTGAGTATGCGCGTAGGAAGGACGTTTGCGAACATCCTCAACGCGGTGGAATCTATTCCGGCCATCCTTGTGGCGCTTTTTTGCTATGCGCCGGTATCCGGTTACCTTGCGCGGCACACGAGCGCGGCTTCGACGGTTATGTCGCTTACCGTATTCGTGCTGGCTGCGACGGTAACGACGCTGCCTGAGGCCGTGCGGAGTATCGCCATTCCGCTCATCGATTTGTATAACAGAAAGTACAGCCTGTCGTTCCGTTCTTACGGATTTCCTAAAATGCGCATTCTTGCAATTCTTATGGGCACCGATCTGATGCGCAGCACGTTCCGCCGTGTGGCGGCGGGCATTTTGCTTAAAACGCTTGTTCTGGATTGTTCGTTCGGTTTTATCATTCAGTTGGGTTTCGGGAGCTACGGTACGCCCGCTCACTTGAGCCCCGGCGCGCTGATAGCCGCGCACAGAGACGCTTTGTTTGAAGGCGGAGACCCGATTCTGTTTTGGCTTCCGTCGATCATGCTTATAGCGATAAGCGTTGCGTTTTTGATCGTATTGAATGAAGACAGAGGAGGAAACTCATGACGCCCGTTTCGCTTAATAATTTTTCCATACATCTTGACAAACGTGAACTCCTCAAAGATTGCAGTTTTTCTCTGGAACCTAATTCGTCCTCCGTCATCATGGGGCCGACGGGCACGGGCAAATCCGTGTTTTTGAAGTCCATAGCCGGAATTCTTTCCACGAAGATTTTTACGTTTGGGGGAAGCATGAAGGTAAACGACATTCTCGCTTATGACGGACGCAAGCTTGATTTTAACGCGTGGGCGCAGATCGCGCAGTCGGGGCTTATGTTCGTACCGGCGGAAACAGCACAGGTTATGAACCCCGCCCTTACGCTCGATCAAAATCTCGCCTTGCTTGCGCCGGGACAAAGGACGGTCATCGTAGAGCGGCTTAAAAAGTATTTTTCGCTCGATTTTGAAGCCTTTGCGCGCCTCTATCCCGATGAAATTTCAGGCGGCGAAATGCAGCGCATCACGCTTATGATTCTTTTGTCGCGGAAGGGCAACTTAATTCTCTTGGACGAGCCGACCGTAAACCTTGACCGAAACCTCAGAAAGCACTTTGTGACTTTTTTGAACAACGAAATTCTTGCGCCTAAGGATAAGACCTTCCTCATGGTAAGCCATGATCTTGACTTTATAAAGCGTCTTACTCTGGACAAGGCTTTTATGCTTCAGGACGGCGTCATAAGACAGATGGATCAGCTTCCCGAAATGGAAGGCTACGAAAAACCCGAAGCTAAAAAAGGCGCGTCGGGAACGGCGATCGAGCTTAAAGACGTGTCGCAAACTTATTTTAAGCGCGGTATTTTCGGCGAGCGCACGTTTACGGCGTTCAAAGGGCTGAACCTAAAGTTCGAGCGATCTACCGTTTACGGGCTCACAGGGCCTTCGGGCTGCGGAAAGTCCACGACGATCAAGGCGATCCTCCGTCTGCTTGACAGCACGAAGGGACAAATTCTCATGGAAGACTCCGATTTGGTCGCTTTAAAACCTAAGGAAACGGGAAGGGATCCTAAGGCGTTTAAGCCTTTCCGCCGCCGCATGACGGTCGTACAGCAGGATTCCCGCTTTTCGTTTTTTCCCGATTTGAGTATCCGCGATTCATTTAAACAAATTTCTGCGGAAAGTCAGGGCGGCACGATCGAAGAGCTTGAGAAAAACTTGGAAAAGGTTGGGCTTACGAGCGCAAACCTTGACGAGCATCCGTATCAGCTGTCGTCCGGAGAGATGAAGCGTATGGATATTGCGCGCGCTCTTACGGCAAAACCCGATATTTTGCTTCTTGACGAGCCGTTCGCGCATATAGACTTTGAAACCCGCCTTAAAGTAATGCAGGCGATTTCAGAATACCTTGCCGTCCACGCGACGATTTTGGTAATCGTTACGCACGAGGATTTTGATCTTCGCTACTTTGTAGAAAAAAGTTTCGATTTCCCGGAACTGGTCGGTCAGTTTACCGGAAACTGAGATCCGTAGGAATTGTGCATTTTTGTACAATTCCTATTCATACTGCTTTGCGCGCACTTTGCGGCTGTTGTAAGCGCGGCGATTGTCAAGTTGCCGCACTAAGTTGCCGTGCGCTTGACATTTTTCTGGCGCGTACCTATATTGCTTATATACCCTGTCAGGGTATATAAGAGGTGCCGCATGAGCGTAAAAGAAATTTATGAAATCGAAGGAATGTCTTGCGCCGCTTGTTCCGCAGCTGTCGAGCGCGTAACGCGTAAACTTCCCGGTATGATCAGAAGCGACGTCAATCTGGCGACCAATAAAATGAGCGTCGAATACGAACCGTCTTCGGTCACGCCCGAACTGATAATAGAAAAAGTAAAAAATGCAGGCTTCGGCTGTAAGCCTTATAAAAACGATTCTTACAATACTGCAGGCGATAAGGCTGCAGCGTCGCGTAAAAAAGCTAGGGACGAAGAAGAAAAAAAGGCTTTGAAGGAGCTTAAAGACCAAAAAATAAGCCTTGCGGTTTCGCTTTTTTTTGCTGCAATCCTTTTATACGTTTCTATGGGCAGCATGCTGACGCCTGCCGCGCCTCTGCCGGATATTTTCAGCATGCACACACATCCGGTAAATTTTGCCTTGCTCGAATTTCTTCTTGCGCTCCCGATAATGTACCTGGGGCGAAGGTTCTACTTTCGCGGTTTTAAAGCCTTGTTCCACGGCAATCCCGACATGGACACTCTGGTTGCCATAGGAAGCTACGTCGCTTTTATATACAGCCTCATTCTTACCTTTCTAATCGAAGATAATTCCCACATCGTTCATTCCCTGTTTTACGAATCGGCGGCTGTGGTCATTGCGTTTGTTTCCATAGGAAAATTTCTTGAGGGACGCAGCAAAGAAAAAACAAAAGAAGCTATAAAAAGTTTGGTGGAACTCGTACCCGATACGGCGCTTGTGATTCAGCCGGACGGTTCCGTGCTTGAAACTCCGGTGGAAGCGATTTTACCGGGAATGATTCTTTCTGTCCGCGCCGGTGAAAAAATTCCTTTGGACGGTATTGTCGAAAGCGGGTTAAGCAGCGCGGATGAATCCATGCTGACCGGCGAGTCCATGCCGATTGAAAAAAAATCGGGAGACCCGGTCATTGGCGGAAGCCTTAACGGAAACGGTCTTTTGACCGTTCGGGTGACTAAGACCGGAGGCGATACCGTATTGAGCAAGATAATAGCGTTCGTGGAGGAAGCGCAGGGAAAAAAAGCTCCTATATCGCGCCTTGCTGACAGGGTTGCAGGAGTTTTTGTTCCTCTTGTGATAGGGATAGCTCTATCGGCGTCGCTTTTATGGACAGTCATAGGCATTTTGGGAGCGGGCGGCATAATTCAGCTTCCGTCCGGCTGGAATATTTCGGCCGGATTTGTGCTCAGGGTGATGACGAGCATCCTTGTGATCGCGTGCCCGTGCGCGCTCGGCTTGGCGACTCCCACGGCCATAATGGTAGGCACGGGACTCGGCGCTTTAAACGGAATTCTGATACGAAGCGGCGAAGCTCTTGAGACGACGCATCTTATAGACACTGTCGTTTTGGATAAAACGGGTACCGTTACCGAAGGTAAGCCTGTTGTAACCGAAGTCATAACGGCTTCCGGCACGGAAGAAGAAAAAGAGCGGCTTTTAAAATTGGCGGCCGACTTGGAAAAAACTTCCGTTCATCCTATCGCGGAAGCCTTGATCGATGCGGCAAAAACTTTTGCGGCGGAAAAAAACTGTGGCGAAAAAAGCACATGCGGCATCGACGCTGGCGGTGCGCGCGGCGTGGGGATTTCCAGCGCGTCTGAAGATGGGCTGCGCGGCGAGGCCGATAATGTTTCAACTGCGCCTTCAGCAAGCGGCGGCGCCGATGAAAATATCACGGATTTACAAAATATTCCCGGACGCGGCGTAAGGGCCCTTTTAGGCAAAAAAAATATTTTTGCCGGAAACGCGGCGTTTATGGCCGAAAACAACATCGACGTCAGCGCTTTTGAAAAAAAAGCCTCCGAATGCGGCGAACAAGGCAAATCTATTGTTTATGTTGCCGAGAGTAACCTTGTCTTGGGTTTTGCCGCCGTCGCGGACACGGTTAAAAGCGATTCCGCCGAAGCTATAAGACGTCTCAAAAAAGAAGGAATCCGTGTTATTCTTTTGACGGGCGATAACAAAAAAGCCGCCGATTACATAGGTTCACAGATAAACGCCGATAAGGTAATTTCCGAAGTTTTACCGCAGGATAAGGCGCGCATCATTGAAGAGCTGCAAAAAGAAGGCGCAAAGGTGATGATGGTCGGCGACGGAATAAACGACGCTCCCGCTTTAGTACAGGCGGACGTCGGCGCGGCTATAGGGGCGGGCAGCGACGTTGCCGTTGAAAGCGGCGACATAGTGCTTATGAGAAATTCTCTTTCGGATGTTCCGCGCGCCATCAGGCTGAGCTGCATGACAATTGCGAACATTAAAGAAAATCTGTTTTGGGCATTCTGCTACAATGTCGTAGGGATACCCATAGCCGCGGGAGCATTGTTCCCCGCGTTCGGTATTCTTTTAACGCCTATGTTCGGCGGGCTTGCGATGTCGTTAAGCAGCGTGTGCGTGGTTTTAAACGCGCTTCGTCTAAAAACCAAAAGACTGTAAGGTGCGCTCATGAATGATAAAATGAATTGCTGCACCGAGTCTCAGCGAACCGTTACCGAAGCGTCGGGTAAAAAAAAGACGATCCGCTCTGAAAAAACGAAAAAACTTCTTGTTTCCCGCCTTAACAGGATCGCCGGACAGATAAGCGGAATTTCACGCATGATCGAGAAGGACAGCTACTGCGTAGACATTTTGATACAAACGTCGGCAGTGCAGTCGGCGCTAAAGAGTTTTTCGCATGAAATAATAGACAGGCATGTCCGTTCCTGCGTCGCCGAAAGCGTGCGTTCGGGAGACGATTCGGCCGTTGATGAGCTCATAAATACGATGTATAAGTTTATAAAGTAGATTGCGCAGAGTGCGCACGGATGTTTAATTTTACAGGAGGAAGTATGAAAACATTATCGGTTCCGGATATGCGCTGTGAAAAATGCGTCGCAAATATAACAAAGGCGCTTGACAGTGCAGGCATAGAACACAAAGCCGTAGATCTTTCAACAAAGACGGTAGACGTCGCCGATAGTTTTGTTGAAAAAGCCTGTTCCGTTCTTGATGCCATAGGTTTTTCTGCAAGTTTAAAATAACCTGTAATGTCTTATCGCCGTCATCATCGAAGATTCTCCGCCCTATATTTTAAGCTTGGAGGGGTTAAAGCTGCCGCGCCGCTTTTTGCTTTTTGCTTTTCGCTTTTGGCGCTTTTCGCATTCGGTTCTTGCGCGTCGGCAAAACCGGACATAAAAGACGTTCGAAGCGATCCGAAATTCAAAATGCGCGAAGGGAGATTTTTTAAAGAAAATCTTTCAAACGGAATTCCAGTCGTCATAAAAGAAGGAATCGGCGACAGAGCCGGTTTTGCATTTGCGCTTTTAATTGAAGGCGGAACTTCACTTCAATCTCACTCTACGGCGGGAACGGACAGAATCGTATTTTCGCTTGTCCTATCGAATGCGGAAGATCTCATAAAAAGCGCGGAAGGAGAAGCCCTGAAAACGGATATAATGCGGCCGTTTATGGAATGTACGCCGGACTATTCGCTTTTCGGGTTTTCCTCTGAAAAAAAGTATTTTGAAACTGCAAAATCGGCTTTTTTAACTTCATTTTCGGACACATCCTTTACCGAAGAAAAATTGTCCGATTTTAAACGGGAATATAAAAAAACAAACGCAAGGCGGTTTTTGCCCGAACGGTTTATGCAAGCCGTCCGTAAAGAGATTTTTGCCGGAACGCCGTATGAGCTTTCACCTGATCCGACTTGCGATTCTTTAAAAAACATAAAATTGAATGACGTCAACGCCCGGTATTCCGCTATGAAAGATCCGGCGCGGCTTAAAATTATCGCAACGGGAAATTTTGACGAGAAGCAAGCCGCTTTATTGACTTCGGAATTGGAAAAATCTTTGGGAAATTTGCGGCATTTAGAATCTGCCGCTGAGAAGTTCGGCGGCGCGCCTTTTTCGGAAGTGTATGATCGTAAAAATCCGCGTTCGGAAAGTTCGTCTTTGCCTGACGCGTCGGCTTCTTTGAAACCTCAAGACCGTGAAACCCCGCATTCAAAAACCTCTCCCCTGCCGGCCGCTCTTACTTCTTTGAACATTGCCGCAGGCGCAAAGATATTCGATAGAGCCGGCTTTTTAGAAGAAACGAATACGGAACTTGACGCTTTTTTGCCCGATGATCCGCCCTCAGATAAAAATGCCGGTACAGATCCTGCTTTGCACTCAGATAGGGACATTGCAGGCGTCATGTCTTTGGGCGGCGATGAAAAACTTTTGGCAGGCGTTTTTGCGGCCCCCGTTTTTTCATCTGAAGATTATCCTGCGTTTGCGCTTTGTGTCATGGTTTTTAATAATATGTTACGCCGTTCGCTTTTGGGCGTAGGAAACGCCGCGCGTTCGGCGGGGTGCGCTTTGCTTCCGGGAAAAACGCAGGCGGGAATAATTTCAGTCTACGGAGCAAAGGACGCCGAGACTGTTATGGAAACCGTAAACAGCTTGAAAACTTCATTTCCTTCCGCAGCCGATCTTGAAAGAATTCTTTTCCAATATAAGCGCGATTTTGTTTTTCAGAGCGTGAGAGCAGGCGAAAGCAGCGAAAGAGAGCTTTTTTGTCTGGTAAGGTCATGGGAATATTTATCTTTACCTGAAGCTTACACCCGAAGGCCTTCCGTGATCAATGAAGTAAGCGCCGCTCAGGTTTTTGCCGCGTTTGAAACCTACATCGAAAAAGCTCCGATTGAGTGGTTCGTATTAAAATAGCGTTTGGAGTATGAAGTTGCATCGACCGCAGAATCTATAAAAGCCGGAAATCTCTGGCGCTGCGAAAGTCTTAACATAGCTGACAGTCCATCTGATGATGTTTCCCGCCCGATTTACCCGCCGGCGTTATTTTGATATAATATTTGCCGTATATTTTAAGATATTTTTATATAGAGGATCTTATGCAAGATGAAGTAAGAGTTCGTTATGCTCCTTCTCCTACGGGAATGCAGCACATAGGCGGCGTTCGAACCGCTCTTTTTAATTATCTTTTTGCGCGTTCCAAAGGCGGAAAGTTTATTCTTCGCTTGGAAGACACCGACCGCACCCGCTATGACGAAAAATTCGTAAAAAATTTGTACGATACTATGAAATGGCTCGGCATTGAATGGGACGAAGGCGGGGAAAAGGGCGGAAAATACGGGCCCTATGTTCAGTCGGAGCGTTTCGAGCTGTATAAAAAATATGCTTACGAACTTGTAGAAAAAGGTGAAGCTTATTATTGCTTTTGCGATTCGGAGCGGCTTGAACGCATACGCAAAATTCAGACGGAAAATAAAATGGCTCCGGGTTATGACAGAAACTGCCGCCACCTTACGGCCGAAGAAGTAAAATCCGCCATGGACAAGGGGACTCCGTTTGTCATACGTTTAAAAGTTCCCATGGAAGGCGTCACAAAATTTAACGATCGTCTTTTGGGCGGTATCGAGTGGAAAAACGAAGACATAAGCCCCGATCCTGTCCTTTTAAAAAGCGACGGTTTTCCTACTTATCACCTTGCAAATGTAGTCGACGATCATTTTATGAAAATTTCACATGTGATGCGGGCGCAGGAATGGATCCCCTCAACTCCGCTGCACGTGCAGATGTATCGCGCTTTCGGCTGGGAGCATCCGGAATTCTGCCATTTGCCGATGGTAAACGGCAAAGACGGCCAAAAACTTTCAAAGCGGCACGGCGCTACGTCAATGAACGAATTCCGCGCGCGAGGATATCTTCCTCAAGCCATCATAAATTATGTTGCTATGCTGGGCTGCTCTTACGAAGACGGGCGCGACATGTACACGCTTGACGAACTTGCAAAACTTTTTAAGCTTGAGCACTTAAATAAATCTCCCGCCGTTTTTGACTATAAAAAACTTGAATGGTACAACGGTCAATACATACGGATGCTTTCCGATGAAGAATTGTACAAGTTGACTTTGCCGTTTATTACAAAAACGGGGGATGCCGCCCTTGACGTAAACGTTTCGGAGGAATTTCCCGCTCCCCGTGTGGGGCCCGAATATTCCGGCATAGCGTTGGACAGCGACGGCGAGCCTGTTTGCGTGGACAAGGCTGTTAAAATGAGCGGCGCGGAAGTTAAAGACGCTCTTATGCGCCTTATGCCGCTCATAAGGGAACGTCTGCACTATCTTACCGACGCCGCCGAAATGGTACATTTTTTGTTTTCAGAACCTGAAATTCTGTCAAGCGACCAGATAATCCCTAAGCGGCTGGACTTTGAAAAGACAAAGGAAGTCCTTACGGCCGCCGAAGATTTTATTAAGGCGGTTCCAGCTCTAAGCCACGAAGAAGCGGAAGAACTTGCCCGTTCCATGTCCGATAAATTGGAAGTAAAGCTAGGTGATTTTATGATGACGATTCGCATGGCCGTTACGGGCAGCAAAGTAAGTCCGCCGCTTATAGGCTCGATTTTAATCTTAGGCGTAGAGCGTTCTATCAATAGGATAAAAAAAGCCCTGAGCGTTTTTTAAATTTCGGGCTTTTAAAAATTCGAAAGCCCGTATGCATGACGGAAGGCAGGCGCGATTTATGTTAAGATTGAAGATTCTCCGTCGGCGCGTTTAGTTGTAAAGGATTCCTTTGACTTCCGTGGCACGACCTGTAATTTTGCTTGACGCGCATATTGCAGTCTAATACAATAAAATATGCTTGTTTTGCCGGAAAGGGCTAAAATAAAAGCCTTTTTTATATCGCCGGTAAATCCATAGGAGACGTAGTATGCCGCTTAAATTGGTAGGAACCGTTATATTGCTTGTCCTTGTAACTATTTTTGCAGGGTTTAATATCGACAACAAATGTAATGTTAATTTGATTTTCAGGCAGTTCAGCGACGTTCCCATTTTTTTCAGCCTCATGGTAGCCTTCGTTTCCGGAGTGATTCTCATGATCCCGTTCACTATAGGAAAACGACGCAGGGCCGAAAATAATGCAGGTAAAAGAAAAGTGAAAGAAAAAATTGCCGAAAAAAATGCTAAAAACTTAAAAAAACAGAACGAAGCGTCGGAAACGGAACCGTCCGCGATTCAGAATCAGGCGGACTTTTAGCGGATGCGTATGAAGAATAAACTGCCGCTCCTGTGCGCTTGTGTTTTTTTACTGGGCCGGATTTTTGCCGGCGAAGCTGCGAAAGGCGCTGCGGCGGAAATTGCAGCTGAAAGTGCGAAAAAAGCGACCGTAGAAAAATCAATCGAGTTTATTGAAGAAAGCCTACGCAAGGTGACGGCGGCGGCGGACAAACGCGCTTTGTATATTTTTCTCGGTTCTTTGTACGAGCAGCTTGCGCGATATGATTCGGCACGTGAATCTTACGCCGCCGCCGCCGGAATTGCCGCGGGCGACGTTGAAAACATGCCTAAAAAAAGCAATGAACAGCTTGTTTTGGATGCCGTGCGCTGCGCTCTTTCACTTGGCGACGGAGCCCTTGCGGACAGTTATCTTAATTCGGCCGTCCGTAATTCCGACGACAAGGAAATTCAAGCCTATATAAAACTGTATTCCCAATGGAGTTCCCTCTGTAAGGCCGATAAGCCTTCTGAAGTTGACGAGACCGTAGTTCTTTTAAAAGCTTACGCTCAAATGCCGTCATTGGAAACGGTCCGTCCCGCCGTTTTTTTGACTTTGTGGTATCTTACGGGAGAAGAAGAATATTCGGCAAAACTAAAAAAGCAGTTTCCTTCAAGCATGGAAGCGGCCATAGTAAGCGGCAAGGTTCAGCTTATGCCTGCGCCGTTTTGGTTTTTTGTTCCGCATTCTCCTTTGGCGCTTTCAAAAATTACGGACTCCGCAATTGATGAATTTTCTGCCGAAAAATCTTCTGCAGCGGGATCGGCGGCTTCGACCGAAACGCTATCCGCATCTGCAGCTTCTTCATCGAACGCAAGCGACCCCGCTTCGGATTCCGAAAGCGAAAAGCCGCTTTATCTCCAGCTAGGTCTGTTCCGTGAAAGAGAAAACGCACAAACCCTTGTTTCGCGTCTCGTCGAAAAGGGCTTCGCGTCAAAAATACTTTCCGAAAAGCGTAAAAGCGGAACTACTTATTACATTGTCGCCGTAGATTACGGGGACGGAAGCGTCGCTTCCGAACTGCGTACGGCGGGATTTGACTGTTATCCCGTATTTCAGTAATTGTATAACCTTCCTTATTTCAATATAATCAATTAATTATGAGTAATGAAAATAAAAATCCGCTTTTGTGCCATTGGGCGGATCAGATGGCCGATAAGATTATCCGTGAGCGCGGGGACTTGCCCTTATACACCTGTGCATCGGGAATTACGCCGAGCGGCACCGTGCATATAGGTAATTTTCGTGAGATAATTACCGTCGACCTTGTTGTGCGCGCCTTGCGCGATCGCGGAAAAAATGTCCGCTTTATTTATTCGTGGGACGATTACGATGTTTTCCGTAAAATTCCTGCGAACATGCCCGATCCTGAAATACTTGAAAAATATCTTCGCTTTCCAATCACTATGGTACCCGACACCACGGGCCGAAACGAAAATTACGCCCGCCACCATGAAGTAGATATCGAGCGGGAATTGCCGCGTGTAGGAATCATGCCTGAGTTTTTATACCAGGCCGAGCGTTACCGTGCTAACCGATATTCGGAAGGCATGAAAAAGGCTTTGCAGAATCGCCTTGTGATAAAAGACTGCCTCAACGAATACCGCGACGAAGATCATAAAATGCAGGAAGAATATTGGCCCGTCTCCGCCTTTTGTTCAAAGTGCAATAGAGACACCACTTCGATAACCGGCTACGACGATGAATACAATCTTTCATATAAATGTGAATGCGGACACTCAGAGACGGCCGATATTCGTTCGTTTAAAGGCTTTAAACTTGGCTGGCGCGTAGATTGGCCTATGCGTTGGAGTGAAGAAAAAGTTGTTTTCGAACCCGGCGGAAAAGATCATATTTCCCCCGGCGGCTCCTACGATACCGCAAAGCTTATTTCAAAAAGGATCTATGGTTGGGATGCGCCCGTTACAATGCGTTATGATTTTGTAACGCTAAAAGGTATTCCCGGAAAGATGTCTTCATCCAAAGGCCATGTCATAGCCCTTGCCGACGCTTTAAAAGTGTATCAGCCTGAAGTTTTACGCTACATCTTTGCCGGTACGCGGCCTAATACGGAATTTTCCATAAGTTTTGATCTGGACGTTATTAAAGTATACGAAGATTACGACAAGACCGAGCGCATCGTTTGGGAGCTTGAAAAAGCAAAGAACGACGATGTTTTAAACAAAGAAAAAAGAATTTACATGCTTTCCCAGATTGAAAACAAGATTCCCGAAGTTATGCCTTTCCAAGTGGGCTTCAGGCTTCTTACTACTCTGCTTCAGACTTATTCCGGCGATATTGACGCTGTCATCGCTTCGTTGAACGGTGTAAAGCCGGAACAAAAAGACGCCTTGCGCCGAAGGGCCGAATGCGCGTGGTATTGGGTGACCGAATGCGCTCCCGAAGAATTTAAATTTGCTCTTTGCACGGATAAAAGCAAGGCCGAGCTTTCCGACGGCGAGCTAAGCTGCGTAAAAAAATTGTACAATGACGTTCTTCCTTCGATGAACGATCTGAATGAAAGCGATTTAAATCAAAAGATCTTTGACATCGCGACGGAGCTTAACATGCAGCCGAAGGAAATGTTCCGCGCCGTGTATCAGGTTTTGATCAGAAAGGATCAGGGACCGCGCCTTGCAAGTTTTATGAAGATCATAGGCAAAGACAAGTTAGCGTCCATTTTGGAAGTTTATCTATAAAAAAGCTGCCGTTGCCGGGTTTTTGAATAACTTATAAGGCCGCTGATTTCCTGGTTATATACTGCTATGATTCTGCGGCCATTTTCGAAAGCCCGCCGTAGAGGTCTGACTTTGCCGCTTGTTGCTTTAGTTTGACTTTAAGGTTTTTTTGGAGCGAAAACTATCATAACCAGCGCGCTTATGTACGGCAGAGCAAGAAGAAAGGCCGCCGGCACGGAACCGAATACCGAAAAATTTTGAAGGTTGTTTGCGACGTATTGGGCGGCGGCGAATATTAGGACTGCGGCGAGTATGGCGTATGTGTTTTTTTTACCCAAAAAGACTGCGGCAAGGGCAGTCCAGCCTGTCCCGCTTGAAATGTTCGGCACAAACGACGAAAGTCTCATGCTTAAGATACATCCCGCCGCGCTTCCGAACACGGCCGCCGCCGCCCATGCCCAAAGCCTTACATGCGATACGTTTATTCCTCTGGCGCGAAGAACCGGAGCGTCGCTGCCTGAAATTCTTATGTACAAACCTTGTCTTGTAAATTTCATTGCCGCCCATCCCAATAAAAACATAAGATAAGCGCAGATTGTCGTTACGAGTCTTGTTTTTACCGCTGAAAAGTAAAAATCCGGGTGAGTTATTATTCCCCTTGTCTTAAAAAAAACGGACGACAATATGCTTGTGAGCGCCGAACATATGAGATTCAGAGCTAGGGCGGCTAAAAAACGGTTTGCATGGAATTTTTCGGCTGCCAGCGCAAAAAGTAAAATAAATGCGGTACAAAAAGTCAGAGATAACGCGATCCCTCCGATAAAGTTTTTGGACAGCACGGTTCCTGCAAGGCATAAAAATGCCGCAAGGTTTATCGTTCCGTCTAAAAACAGGGCCATCCCGCCCGACCACTCGCTTATAAGGGCTCCTGTTGAAGCCAACAACAGCGGCGCCGATAAAGAAATTATTCCGTAAACATAGTTCATGTGCGTCGGCTCCTTGCAACGTAGTTAAATGAGATGCAAAAAAGAATTATTCCCTGAATAAGCGAAGATATGTCAAACTGTATTTCCTGCATCAGCGCAACGCGGCCGGACGACGTGTAAAGCCATGAGAGAATTAAACTTGCCGGAATCAGCAAAAGAGGTTCCGATTGCGCTATGAGGGCGCATGAAAGGGCGTTCCAACCCATGCCGGTATAAAATCCTGAATGACATGTAAAATATGTTCCGCATACGGCGATCGCTCCTGCAAGGCCGTGCATCGCGCCGGAGGCGGCTAGAGAAAGAAACATTGATTTTTCCTCCGAATACCCGCAATAACGCGCAAATTCCGGCGCTATTCCCCATATCCGCAATCTGCGTCCCGCATCCGTGCGGTAGATAAAATAATGAAAGATCAGGCAAAGAAGGGGCGCCGCAAAAATGCTTATGTTTAAGGGGGAAGGTTTTAATAACTGTGCAAACCGCAGATTTTCAGGAATGAATTGGGTAGCTAAAAGATTTCCTGTCTTATCCCGAAATTTTCCTGCGATCAAAGAATCTATGCACGGGATTACGGCTGCAGAGATTAGAAATGATGTAAGAAGGACGTTCGCCTTTTTGAACTTTCTGAGCAAGGCCGAAAGAACTGCCTGAAAGGCGCCTGCGGCGCACGCGGCTGAAACTGCGGCAGGTATGATAATTGCGGCGGACGACGGTAGGGGCAGGGTAAGGATGATCGCCGCAAAAAAACCGCCGGCATATATTTGCCCTTCGCCCCCAAGGTTTAAATTACCGCCTTTTACCGCGATGCTTGCGCCCAATCCTGCGACGATTAATAAAACGGCTGTATTTAAAAAACTCCCCAAGTAATAGCGCGAAGTCGCAGTCCCCGTGACAAAATCTATCGCCGCCCGAGCAGGATTTTTTGAAAAAAGCAAAAGGAATGCGATTGAAATTATAATTCCCGCTGATACCGCAGCCGCGCTTGTTTTTATGTTTGTCTTTATGATTTTATCTTTTAAATTTTTTATCGACTTGATAAAGTTTGTCATTTTTCAGATCCTGAATTATTTGTGTCTATAGTGTTTTGCGTAGCGTTCTGCGCTCTGTTTGAAGCTCCGCTTGAAATTTCGCGTAAAGGGCTTGGAATTTTTTGTTTAATTCTTCCGTCTGAAAGTACGTATATGCGGCCGCATAAATTTTCCGGAAAATCCTGTGTCGATAAAACTATTACGCATTTTCCGTCTTCGGCATATTTAAAAAGTTTGTCGCACATAGCCGAGGCGCTGTGCGAATCCAGTCCCTGAAGCGGCTCGCACAATATTAAAAATTCAGGATTTTGTTCCATTTCGCGGGCTAAAATCAGTCTTTGCAGCATTCCGCCCGAAAGATTTACGGCCTTTTCCGTCGGAGAAATAAAAACGTTCGCTTTTTTTATAAGGGAATCGGCGTATTGCACAGGATTATTTCCCTTGTAATAGACCGTGAGAATCTGTTCGACGGTGAGTTCGGGATTTGAAGCTCTGAAAACTCTGTCCGACGGAATCATCGCGCACGTCGCGTATTTTTTTCCGCGCAGCATTGCCGAAGTAAGATTTTTTTTTGCAAGGTTGACAATGAATGAAGGTTTAGCTTCGGCGGCTGTGCGGCGCCTGCTCGTTAAACGGCTTTTGCCTAAGCCGGTACTGCAGCTTAGCGTGAACTTCCCTTTGCCGCGCGTGTCTTCCATCCCGAGCATGAGATCTTCAAGAGTTCCAAGCCCGCTTTCCGAAAGCCCCTGTACGAGAGTTATCTCTCCGTTTTTTGCAGTCAAGGAAACGTCGAATAGGGCGGGGCGGTTCACGGGCCGCAAAGTTACGCCGCTTAATGAAATAAAATTTTTGCTGAACGGAAAATTTTTTATGCGGCATGAAGTTTCTTCGGCCCTCACTTCAAAGTCTGAGTACCCGGCGCTCCCTCTTTTAAAATCCGAACTGTTTTCGTAGCGAGCGATGATTTTGCCTTTTTCCAGAACGGTGACCGTGTCCGTGTTGTTTTGCGCTTCGCTCATGCTGTGAGTGATCACTATGATCGTAACGCCTTTTTGCGCCGATTCTCTGAGATTTTTATAAAGGCGGCTGCGCTGTTCCGTGTTTAAAAACACCGAAGGTTCGTCCAATATGAGAATTTTCGGTTCTCTGCATAAGGCGCATAAAAGCGCCGTGAAAAATCTTTCATCGCCGCCCATGTCGCGTACCGGCAAATTGGTTTTGAGCGACGGCGCCCAAGATTTTTTATACGTCTCTATCCGGCTTTTTATAAAACGGTTGGAAATATTGCACTGCTCGCTTCCCAAAAGTATGTTTTCAAGCGCCGTTATATCGCGGGCTAAAAGAGGGCGTTGCCGAACTATTTGAATTCCGTTATCGGCCGCCTGCCTTGGGTCTTTAAACACGACTTCGGCGCCGTCTATGACGATTTGACCCGATGTCGCCCTTATGTCGCCGGACAAGATCGAAGCGAGAGTTGATTTTCCGGCTCCGTTTTCGCCCAAAAGCGCGTGGATTTTGCCGGGTGTAAACGACAGGCATATATTATCCAGCGCAGTTTTTCGCGGAAATGACACTGTGATGTTTTTAAGCGAAACGGTCATAAACAGTACTTATATCGGTACTAAATGCGTTAATTAAACGGCGGAATATATTACTGTAATTTTAACGAACCGTCGTTCAATGATTGAATCACTTTAGCCATTTTATTTCTTATTTCTTCCGGCACGGCGCTTATGTAAAGCGGATCGTCCTGTATGAATTCGATATATCCCTGTTCAATTCCTACAGTTTTTGCCGTTCCCCATTGTGTCTTCCCTTCAAGGAATTCACTCGTCATTTCTTTTGCCATGCGTTGCTGCTTCATCGAAGTGCTTGAAATTACCCTTCCCGGAGCTTTGTTAAAGCCGTTGCTGTCGAACCACGTGATGTAAAATCCCTTTTCGTTTGCGGCCGATATTACGCCCTGTGAAGCGCCTCCGCAGATCGGAAGAATAACGTCGCATCCTGAATTGTACATGGCCGCCGCCAATTCCGCGCCTTTGGACGCGTCGTACCAGTTTCCCACAATTCTAAAATCCACAGAAATGTCTTTATTTGCGCTTTCAGCTCCTTCTTTAAAGCCGGGAAGGATGACGTCGTTCATCACCGGATATTCCTGTGCGGCCAAAAGGCCGATCTTATTGGTCTTGGACATGAGGCCCGCCATGTAACCTGTGATATAAGACTGCTCTCTTTGATTATAACGTACCGTCGCCACGCTTGGATTTCCCTGCTCGTATGCGTCAAGCAATATGAATTTTTGATTGGGAAACTGACGGGTGAGAGGGCGGACGATATCGGGTAAAGAAGGGTTTGATGAAATTATCACGTCGAAATTGCCTGCGGCCGCGAGCGAAGTGATTTTGCTGCTCCATTCGGCCTGATTTGTTCCTGCCTCCAAAATTGTCACTAAGACGGCGGAAGTCCCTTTTTTACCGTTGTATTCATCCGCCGCTTCTTTTACTCCGTCGGCGAGCATTTGGTAGATCGGACTGTCCGATAAGATGCCCGGTGCGAAGACGGCAACGGATATCTGTTTGTCTTTTTTTCCGCTGCATGCGGTAAATAAGGCCGATAAAATCAGTAGAATCGATAAAAGGGTTTTCCGGCCGGCTGTTTTGCAAAAAAATATTTTTCTTTTCATACGGTAAATATAGTTTTATATCAAACAAATGTCAAATCATTTTAAGCCCGAGCAACGGCGAGTTTTGAAAACCCGATATTCGACCTACTGCCAATAATTCGACCTACTTGATTCGCGGGTTTATCAAGCAGTATTATTATCCTGCCGATCCGGACACGCGTTTGACTTTTCTGCCGTTTGCCCCGATCCTTTAAGGAGAAATTCTATGCGTTTAATCATCAAAAAAAATTATGACGAATGCTCTTCTTGGGCGGCCGACCATATCGCCCATGTCATAAAAACCTTTAGTCCATCCGAAAGTAAGCCCTTCGTTATAGGTCTTCCTACGGGAAGCACGCCGATCGGTACGTATGAAAACCTGATAAAAAAATGCAAGGCGGGAGAGATTTCGTTTAAAGACGTAGTTTCCTTCAACATGGACGAATACGAGGGCCTGCCCCCCGATAACGATCAAAGCTACCGGTATTTTATGGATCACACTTTTTTCAATCACGTCGATATAAAAAAGCCGAATACTCATGTGCTTAACGGATGCGCTTCCGATCTTTCCAAAGAATGTGGCGATTATGAAAAGGCGATTGAAAAAGCCGGAGGAATAAGGCTTTTTATGGGCGGCGTGGGAAACGACGGGCACATAGCTTTTAACGAACCCGGTACGTCTCTTTCTTCTCGCACGCACGTGCAGCTTTTGACTGAAGATACGCGAATTGTGAATTCCCGCTTTTTCGGCGGCGATGTTTCAAGGGTTCCGGAGCGCGCTCTTACCGTAGGAATCGGCACTATATGCGATGCGGACGAACTTTTGTTTTTGGTAACGGGACGGGCTAAAGCCTATGCGCTCGCGCATGCGGTAGAGGATTCCGTTTCTCAGATGTGGCCTATAACGGTATTGCAGCTCCATAAAAATGCAATAATTGTCTGCGACGAAGACGCCGTTGGGGAGCTTAAAGTGAACACTGTAAAATATTTTAAAGAGATGGAACGCGATTCAAAGTTTTAGTCCCGGCGCTGTTTTGAAAACTTGACGCCTGTGTCGGCACGGCATTTTTGTCGACCCGCATTGCGCTGCTCGCCGGCACAGGTTCTTACAATATTTGCCGCCTAAGCATAATTCCCAGTTTCCCTTTAAAACGAATTTTTCCGTCGTCCTTTCTCATCGCAAGATTTATTTCCGTGTCCGCTTTTTTTTCCTTGGTTTGATCCGTGACGACGGTTCCCGCCGATATTGAAGAAATAAACTTTTTAGGAAAGCTGGCGTAAAAAAAATATTTTTGAACGTCTTTCGACCCCGAATCGTTTTGTGTCCGTGAAAAGCCTATTTTTGCTGAGGCCTTCCACTTTGAAAAAGCACGGGAGCCTTTAAGATCTATCGCGTAAACTGTTTTGCTTTCTTTTGAATTTTTAAAATTTTCGTGCGGGATTTCCCATGGAATCATGTTTTGGAGTCCGTCGACTCTTGTATTGAATTCCAGTGCAGACTTTCTCGACGTTATTTCTAACGCCGCGCTTGTGCCTAAATTTACATTTTGTTCTATGGGCATAAGATTTTGCCGCTCGATTTCCGCTGCAGCCGCAATTCCCGCGCACAGTTGCAGGTTGCCGGGTGAAAAATTGTGCCGTATCTGAGGATTTATTCTTATTTGCGCTACGGTCTTTTTAAGTTTGCCGTCCGCTGCGTAAAATCCTTCTTTTTCATCCGAAAAAATATAATTGTCGGCTGCAAACAAGTCCGTCTTTAGCAAAAACGGGCCGAAAATCATTCTGTTTTCATTTCTAAACCAAGATCTGAAATTCCCGAAAGGGTTTCTGTGGATCCCTGCGGAAAATTGGTTTTTCAGAGCGGGAAGTGAAATCAGAATTTCAAAAACTGCGCCGTCGTACCATCCGGAAGAAAACATTCTGGAATCGACGAACCAGGAATCCGCTTGTTTGCCTTCGATATAAAATCTTCCGCCTGAAAGGCTTGTTTTAATAAGCGGTCTATTGCCGTATTTAAAAGTGTAAGCGCCGGAAAATAAGAACCGCGAATCGTCAAAGCAAACGCATTCGAATGTAAAATTTCCCGGAAAGAAACGTACTGCGCTCGACTTTGAAGATCCTGTTCCATCGTTTGAATTTGAAAGCGACGATGAAGGAAGTGCTATTCCGAGCCCCGTTTGCCGGCCTGTCTCAGGCTTTACTGCGCTCGCCGCTAAATAGAGCGAAGGATTTTTTAACAAGGCGGCGCTTTTTGAAAATTTTAAATCGCCGTAAAAGAATTCGACGGGAGCTTCTTCCCCTAAAAATTCTCCTATATCGACGGAAAATCCGCTTCGGACATCTTCGGCAAACGATCCTTTGAAAGGAACGCGGGAATACGCTTTTACGTCGATTCCGCGAAACGCTGCGTGAGTGCCCGACACCGCCTTCGTCTTTTCGCTTTCGATTTGTCCGCCTGAAAGTTCCTGTGCGGAAAATAAAAATGAAGCGCCGGAATAAATGTCTGCGTATCGGAAAAAAGACGAAACTTCTTTTGAGAATGAAAGGTTTAAAAATATGAATGAAAAAGATAATAGAGCTAAGGCATGTTTTGAGTGCTTCCCAAATACCATGCCTTAGTAATTGATTTGATTTATGATTTTGTGCAATGCGCGGCGCATTCAGTGCCTGTAGTTCCCGGCGTTGTTAAAACCGGCCGATTTTTGAAACTGATATTTTGCGTGCCGCTATGAAAGCCGCCGTCCGCCGTCATTCGGCGGATCGGAAGTTTAGACCGTTCGGTCTACTTTGCCGCGGAACTGTCGGTTATGTATGCCTTTGAATCTTTGAACTGTTCGATTTGAACGATCTTGTTTTTCCAGTATTCGGCTTCGCTTTTTGTAGTATAAGGCCCTATGCGGACACGGTATACCACTTGTTTTTTTGAATCCGTGTATGTAAATATTTCCGCCGGAATTTTATTTTCCGAAAGGATTTCTCTGGCATTGTCCGCCGATTTTTTTGCGCTGAACGCGGCCGCCTGTACCCAATACTTCGGAGCAGGTGACGTCGCTTTTGCCGCCGGCTTGGTTACGGGCTTGGCCTTTCCCGCCGCAGTTGAAGAAGCGCTTCCGGTCTTTGCCGTAGCGGGTTTTACAGAGGTTTTTGTGCCTGCCGCCGGTTTTTGTGTTTTCACATTGTCTGCATTGTCCGCGGCCTTTGAAACCGTTTTATTTGGATCGGCGACGGGTTCAGCCGTCGTTTCAGGCGCTGTTTGCATCGTGTATCCGCTTTTTTCATCCATGTTTTTTAGCGTATTCAGATCGATTGTCGTAGTTCTGTCGGGTGCGTTTACGCCGTAAACGTTCGTTGTTCCGGATATTACCGTCAATTCTCCTATCTGCTGAAGCCGATCCTGCCCTTGGAGCTGCCCGTTAGGCGCTTCGGGATAAGTATTGCGGGGCGCGAATTCCGTTGAAGGAGAATCCGTCGGCGTTTGTCCCTGCGTCTGCGGCTGAATGCCGGGTGCAGGCGCGCTCTGTACGGGAACATGAAGAGATGCGACTGCCGGCGCGGGATAATTGCTCGGCGAATAAAGTATTATTGCCGCTCCTATCACTACAAGTAAAAAAACTCCTGTTGCGGCGATTATCCATAATATTTTTTTTTGTTCCATAACGAAAGTCCTTGACGTATTCGGCGTGTTAAAAAGTAAAACCGTCTACCTCTTGTATACTTTCAATATCGGTATTTAAAAAAACAGCTTTAGCAAAAATGTTATGAGGCTCTGCAAGTTGAGTTTACGGTTTTTATTGGGCGAAATTTTTAGGATTTTATAAAGTCCGCGCTTGTTTTATGTATTTATTTATAAATTACCGAAATGCTCGATAAATGTTTTTTTGAATGCTTTTTTTATCCGTTTTTCAAGCGAAAGTACCGAACCTGAATTTCTTATTGTTATGACGGGAATTCTTGAGTTTTTATAATTTTTAAAAAGATCTTTTTGAGAATAAAAGCGGGCTAATATTTGGTTATATGGCATTGTGTCGCGTTTTTTTACGCGTAAAAAGCGTATTAAAACATTTGCTTTTATAAATACCGTATGCGTACATTCTGCCATAAGTTCGGGTATTTTAAATAAAACGGTAGCGTTAAACACGATATTTTTTTGCGGATTTTTTTTTATAAAATCTTTTGCAGAGTGCGTTACGGCCGGATACACTATGGCCTCTTGCCGCGTTAAAAATTTTTTATCTTTAAATATAAGAGAACCTAAGGCTCTCCGGTTTAAAGAACCGTCGCCGTTTTTAAGGTTTATGCCGTAATTTTTCGCGTCGTTTGAAAATTCTTCGAATATCCGTTCGGAACGCTCTTCTATCGCCTTGTGCACCAGCGTGTCAAAATCTACGCATTCAAAGCCGTATTTTTCAAAAATCTTTGAAGCTGCGTTTTTCCCTGCCGCCATAGGCCCTGTAAGGCACAGGATCATGCGGTCTGCCGCCGGTTGGGGCATTGAAGCCGGCGTAGAAGTTTTTAACGGCGGGTCTTTGTTTTTATCGGGAGCTTTTTCAGGCGTTTTTAATTTCAATGGAATTCTCCCCAATTTTTTCCGTATTCCACCGAAACCTTAAGCGGAACCGAAAGTTTTACGGCGTTTTCCATTTTGTCTTTTACAAGGCTGACAGTCTCTTCGATCGTGCGTCTTTCATCGGGGCATTCGAGTATCAGTTCGTCGTGAACCTGTAAAAGCAGGTTGGCTCCGTTATCCTTTTGTTCCAATGCCGCGTCCACATCGATCATGGCCTGCTTTACAATGTCCGCGGCGCTTCCCTGTATGGGCGTGTTTACAGCCATGCGTTCCGCACCGGACTTTTCCATCTTATTGCGGCTGTTTATCGCGGGGATCGCTCTTTTTCTCCCGAATATGGTTTCTACGTATCCGTTTTTTTCGGCGCTTTCGATCACGCGGGTTTTAAAATCCTGTATGGCTGAAAATGTGGAAAAATAGTTGTCTATGAATCCCTGTGCCTGAGTGCGCGGTATTTTAAGCTCGTTTGAAAGCCTGAAAGCACTCATCCCGTATATGACGCCGAAATTTATGGTTTTGGCCAAACGTCTTTGTTCGGGGCTTACGTCTTCAGGAGTGACGTTAAAAATCAGCGCCGCCGTAAATCTGTGTATATCGGTTCCTTCCATAAATGCCTTGCGCATGTTTTTATCGCCTGAAAGATGGGCGAGAACTACCAGCTCTATCTGCGAATAGTCCGCCGATATCAGCACGGTTTTGTCAACGGCCGTAAATGCGGTCCTTATTTTGCGTCCGGCTTCGTCCCGTACAGGAATATTTTGCAGATTGGGGTCGCGGCTCGAAAGCCGTCCCGTGGCCGTTCCCGTCTGTATAAAACTTGTGTGGACGCGGGAATTTGCGTCGGCCAGCTTCGGCAGCGCTTCAACGTAAGTGGATTGCAGTTTCGTAAGCGTTCTGTAGTCAAGAATTTTCTGGGGAACAGGATGCCATGCGGCAAGTTCTTCAAGAACGGCCGTATCCGTAGAAAATCCCGTTTTAGTCTTTTTTCCGGGTTTTAATCCCAGTTCCGTAAAAAGCACTTCCTGAAGCTGTTTGGTGGAAGCGATATTGAATTCGTGTCCTACCGTTTTGTAAATATCCTGCTCGGCGCTGTGAATTTGTTTTATAAGCTCTTCATTATAAACGTTAAGCGCGTTTTTATCCAAATGTATGCCTTTCAGTTCCATCTTTGCAAGAATCGGAATAAGGCGCATTTCCGTTTGCCAAAAAAGTTTTGTAAGATTGTTCTTTTCAAGGCGGCCTTCGAAATACTGCCATAGCTGAAAGGTAAAATCTGCGTCTTCCGCTCCGTACGGAACGGCTTTTTCAAGCGGAACGTCCGCAAAGGTCTGTCCTTTCGCGACAATGTCGTCGTATTCGATTCCTTTGAGTCCCAGTTTTGTTTCTGCAAGGAATTCGAGCGAATAGGAATTCCGCCCGTTGCGGTCCGGCTCTAAAAGCCATGCGGCGATCATCGTATCGGCTATTCTGCATGAAATTTTAGTTTTAAGAATTTCATAATCGAATTTTCCGTTATGCATGACAAGCGTAATATTTTCATCGTTAAAAAGCCTTTCGAGCTGCGAAAACGCATCGTTTTTTGAAATAAATTCCCGATCAAAAAGCGCTTCCTGTGCGGCAAGAGGAGCGTAAATCGCTCTGCCTTTTTCCGCGCAAAGACTGAATCCTAACATGTGCGCAGAATGTGTTTCAAGACTGTCGGTTTCACAGTCGAAGGCTACGACGTTTTTTTTCATATCAAAAACGGAGTCGATAAATTCGGAAAGTTCTTTTATGTTTGTGACTGCCCTGTAATCTCCTTTGTTTTGTACGGGAATCATCGCAGGAGAAACGTCGTCCGTCTCTTGTTGCGCCTGCGTTTTATAAGCTTTGCCCGCATTTCCCGCCTGCCCATCTTCTGTCGGATCTTTTCCAGCCTGCGCCGCATTTTTTATCGTGCCGTATGCCGCATCCCGAACGGCGCTTCCCGTCGGATTTTCTGCGGCATTATTTACATCACTGTTCGCCTCGTACTGCTCTGCCACAGACGGAAGCCCGTATCTTAGAAGGAGCTTAGCGGCTGAGGCAAAATCAAGATTTACGGGTTTTATCGAGTCTTTTTCGGAAAGAGGAACGTCATAGCACAGGCGGATGAGCTTTTGCGAAAAAAAAGCGTTTTCTTTTCCCGAGCGGATTTTTTCGCCCATGGAACCTTTGATCTCATCGGCGTGTTCGTATATTCCTTCCAAAGATCCGTATTGTTCCAAGAGCATTCCCGCCCTTTTAACGCCTATCCCTTTTACGCCGGGAATATTGTCCGCCGTGTCCCCGTACAATGAAAGCAAGTCCAACAGCTGCTCGGGCATAACTCCCCATTCCGCTTTTACTCCTTCTTTTCCGACGACCTTCCATGCGCCGTTTGCGTCCGGTTTTAGAATTTGTGCGGTATCGTTTACAAGCTGCATTAAATCCTTATCGCCCGACAATATGCGGCATTTTCGCCCCTTTTCGGCACATTTTTTTGCGATCGTCGCTATCAGGTCGTCCGCTTCAAAACCGTCGCAGCGCAACAGCGGTATGCCCAACGCCGTAAGAATTTCTTCTATGACCGGGATTTGCGAATGCAGATCTTCCGGCGTTTTTGCGCGTGTTATCTTGTAGTCCTTGTACATTTGATGGCGGAACGTAGGCGTGCGCGAGTCCATTGCCGCGATAATGTATTTGGGATTGTAATGTGAAAGGATAATGTTCAGATTTCTAAAAAAACCGAAAACGGCGGAAACGTTTTTTCCTTCAGCGTTTGTCAGAGGGTGATTGATAAAGGCAAAATAGCAACGGTAGATCAGTCCGTAAGAATCGAGAATATAAACGGTTTTATCTTCAAAGTCATTCATAGGGAAAGTGTATGGCAAGTTTTAAAAGTTTTCAATGCGTGCTAAAACACGTACGAAAATGTATGCGAAAATGCGCGGCGGAACGCTGTCGGAAATACTGCCGTTTTTTTATAATGTCAAACAGATTTTATACTTTAACATTTTACGATGCGGTTGCCCCCGTTGCAAACATGGGTTAAACTATAAGCGGTTTCTAAAAACCGATTTGCGATCCGCTTCAAAAGGCATGATAAGCCGTTTCGCCGCGAAACATAAAACAAGCCGTGCGGACTCGCGGTTTTTAGAAATTTCATATAATAAAAATATATAGGAGAACCTTTATGGACGGCCGCAAAGAGCTTTTAAAAAAATGCAGATATTTTATTCTTGACATGGACGGAACTTTTTATTTAGGAAATGAAATTATTGACGGTTCTCTTGAATTTATTGAAAAATTAAAAGCGACAGGGCGGGAATTTCTGTTTTTCACAAATAATTCGTCGAAATCGCCTGAAGTTTACATTAAAAAATTGGCGGGAATGAACTGCCACATTACTCGCGATCAGATAATGACTTCAGGAGACGTTACTATCCGCTATTTAAAAACATATTTTCCGCAAAAAACTATTTACCTCGTAGGAACGGAACCCTTAGTGCAAAGTTTTAAAGAAGCAGGACTCCGTTTAATTTCGGATATGCCGGATATAGTAGTCATCGGTTTTGACACGACTCTGACTTATGAAAAGCTTGAAAGAGCCTGTACTTATATAAGAAACGGCGCCGATTTTTTTGCGACTCACTGTGATATAAATTGTCCTACGGAGCACGGATTTATTCCCGACGTCGGCGCTTTTAATGCGGCAATTACGCTTTCTACGGGCGGAAAACAGCCTCGATATTTCGGCAAACCCTGCGAAGAAACCATAGAAATGATCCTTGCTCACACGCACGGGCGCCGTCACGATCTTGCCTTTGTAGGCGACAGGCTGTATACGGATGTGGCTACGGGAGTGAAAAACGGAGTGCCGGGGCTGCTTGTTCTTACGGGAGAAGCCACTATGGAAGACGTCGCCAAGTCGGACGTCAAGCCCGACGCGATATTCAAAGACCTTAAAGAGATAGCTTCGCTTCTCGACTGAAAGTCTTATCCGTGCGGAAACTTTAACACCCAAGCGCCGCTTGGAGTGCGCTGACATGGTTTGATTTTGCCTGCCGTCGCTATTACAGGCGGGCGAAAGGGCTATGGATTTACGCTTGGATTTCTACAAGGCTTGCGACCGGCGCTTTTTGGGCGTATATGCTCTGTGTGCGGGCATAAGGATTTTTAAACGATTCAAGCTGCCTTCGTATCTGGCTTAAATGAGTGCGAAGAAGATCCCGGTTCTTTTTATTCTGCTCCAGAACCTTTTCTTGCAGATCTGCGAGATCGTTTTTAAGGCCGGAAAGAACCCGGTCGTCTTCATTTTCGGCAATACCGTTGAATTGACGGTACAGGCCGTTCATTGGGTCTATTACCTTTTGCAGTGTGACTATATTTTGAACTACCTGCTGTTCAAGCACTGTATGGGTAAAAAGGCTTTCCGGATCTTCCTCTGCGATTGAATTTTGTTGGTTTTCAAGTATCTTAAGATATTCCCGGAATTTATTGCGCTGCTGTTCGAGCAGTGTCTTAAAGCGCTTAAGGATTGCGATCCGCTCGTTTAATTCCCGATCCGTCAGTTCCGTCATATTTTATCCTTCGATATTAAGCGCTGCAGGTATGACGGCTGCCGGTGCGTTTGCCGTGCTGTTTGCAGCTGTGCGCCAGGATTCAAGCAATTCTTTCATCATATTTGCAACGAATTCTATCTTTTTCTTATCATGGCTTATATTTGCGTCAAGAAGCTCATTGTTGAAATATACATAAAGCGACATGAGACTTTGCGCTATCTGTCCACCCTTTGACATATCGAGGGAAACCTGCAGTTCGGTGATTATTTCACGCGTCTTACTTATGTTTGCGCTGAATTTTTCGATCTTGGAAGCGTTTATTTTCCCGCCGGAATTGAAATGCCCTAAAGCTTGTGAAAGCTGCCTAACAGCTTCCTCGTATAACAGAACCACCAATTTTCCTTGGCTTGCTGTCTTAACACTTGTTTCGCGGTATGCGCTGTAAGCCTGCGGATAGCCCATTTTTCCTCCCGATATAAAACTGCACCGGAAAAAATCGATTTTCAGCCGAATGCAATCAAAGAATCGCCTGAAAGCTGAAGTTCCCGGCCGGTTCTTTTAATAAAATGCGGCGTAAAGATGCGAGCCGCGGAAAATTTCCGGTTTTCGGAGCGCCGCAAAATATTTTTATATTTCACTTCCCATTATCGGCCGGCAAAAAAAAAACTTAATTAAAAGATGATTTTTTGTCGACTATTTATTCAAAATTGCGTATATTCTTATTATGAAAATATTTATGAGCGAACAAAACGACCCTGAAAAAAATCATAATGAAGATCCTTTTAATTTCTTTAAATTATCTACGGATCCCAAAGATGACGATAAGAATAAAAAAGATAAAAGGCGGCCGCGAGTTCCGTTCGGGCTTTTGCTTCTTGTAGTATTCGGCATAGTCGCAATTCTGCACATGATGATGAATACGAAGCCTGAAAATCTTATCGACTTTTCCGAGTTCCGTCAGCTTATTGAAGACGGAAAAATCGTTTCCGTAGAAATAGGCGAAACGTATTTTACAGGTTACGGACCCGCCAGTTCCTATTCCGACACTTCTTCCGCCCGCGACAGCTTATGGAATTTGTCCCGTGCGACGGCTTTTTCCAACCGCGCTCAGTATAGAACGGCAGGCGTGCTCATGTCCAGCTTTATCGAATTGCTCGACAGAAAGGGCGTAGAATACCGCTTCGCAACCAAACAGAACAACTATTTCATGCAGCTTTTGATGAATTTAATCTTACCCTTCGGTCTTATATTTCTCATGTACTTTTTCGTTTTCCGCAAGATGGGCGGAGGAATGGGCGGCGGCATGGGAAGCATTTTCAGCGCGGGGCAGTCGCGCGCAAGAGCCGTTGAAGAAGGCAAGGTAAAGACGCGCTTTTCGGACGTTGCCGGCGTAGACGAGGCAAAAGAAGAGCTTGTCGAAGTTGTTGACTTTTTAAAGGAACCTAAAAAATATACCGACATAGGCGGAAAAATTCCCAAGGGAGTTCTTTTAGTAGGCCCTCCCGGTACGGGAAAAACCTTGCTCGCCCGCGCCGTAGCAGGAGAAGCGGGAGTACCGTTTTTCAGGATAAGCGGTTCGGACTTTGTTGAAATGTTTGTTGGAGTCGGCGCAAGCCGCGTGCGCGATTTGTTCAAGCAGGCGCGCGAAAAGGCTCCGTGCATTATATTTATAGACGAATTGGACGCTATCGGAAAGAGCCGCATGAATAATCTAGGCGGTAACGACGAGCGCGAACAGACTTTAAACCAGCTCCTTGTCGAAATGGACGGCTTTGACAATGAAAAAGGCCTTATAATCCTTGCGGCCACAAACCGTCCCGACGTCCTTGATCCTGCACTTCTTCGTCCCGGGCGGTTTGATCGGCAGGTCGTCGTCGACCGTCCCGACGTAAAGGGGCGCGAAGCCATACTTCGCATACATGCAAAAAACGTAAAGCTTGAAGACGCCGTGGATTTCAGCGCGCTTGCGCACGCTACCGCCGGATTTGCGGGCGCGGATTTGGCTAATATCGTAAATGAAGCGGCCTTGCTCGCCGTGCGCGCCGGCCGCAAACGAGTTTCGATGGCCGATTTTGACGAAGCTATAGAAAAGACAATGGTCGGTCTGCAAAAAAAATCCCGCGTAGTAAAAGAAAAAGAGCGCCGCGTGGTTGCCTATCATGAAACAGGCCACGCATTAGTTGCAGCTTTTACGCCGGGAAGCGATCCCGTTCATAAGATAACGATAATTCCGCGCGGCATAGGCGCATTGGGATACACGCTTCAGCTTCCCGAAGACGACGAATTCCTTAAGAGCGAACAGCGGCTTTTGGGCGAAGTTGACGTATTGCTCGGCGGACGCGCTGCGGAACAGCTCATATTTAATGAAATCACTACCGGCGCGGCTAACGACATACAGCGTGCGACGGATATAGTGCGCAATATGATAACTTCGTACGGAATGAGTAAGCGCTTTAAAAACGTTGCGCTCGGCAAATCAGGCAAAGGCTACGGCGGAGTTGAACCGGCTCTTGTACGCGAATATGCGGAAACTACCCAGCAGTACATCGACGAAGAGATCGCCCGAGTGATCGAAGAACGTTACAAGCACGTCTTGGAATTGCTTAAAAAGCAAGGGGAATTGCTTAAATATGTGGCGGAACTCTTGCTTGAAAAAGAAACCGTGGAAGGCAAAGAATTTAACGAACTTGTAAAGGCTTCAAAACACTGCGACGATATTACGGCGTCGTCTAAAGCGTCAAAAACAAAGGCTCCTCAAAAAGGCGATTCAGGCGGCGGTCAGGTTCCTGACGGTGAAATTCCTGAAAGGGAAGAGAAGGGCGCGTCTTTGAAGGAAGCAGGGCTTAATTCCGTCGAACCTAAAAAATCCGTCAAGCGCCGGACAAAAAAAGGCGGATAACTGAAAGGGCGCGGGAAATTCGCACGTCTGCGAGCGCCGCATTGTGTGCCTCCTGCGCTTTTTTCATGCAGTTTCGGTTTGCCCGCTTGACTATTATTAAAAAACATTGCATTATCACATTATGAAACAAAAATACACAGCACTATTGCTAGCAGGTTTTCTCTCAAAATGCCGCAGATGATGGTGCCGTGTAAAATATGACCTATGGATTTTACAGACCTGTCGCTTATGCGGCGGGTCTTTTTTTTATGCATTACCGGTAAAATCGTGTTTTTACGGCAATGCAAGAGGAGTTAAAATATGAAACCTGAAAAGTACAAGCCGTTTCCTGCCATTGACATTAAAAACCGCAGCTGGCCGGACAAGTCTATAACAAAGGCGCCCGTCTGGTGTTCCGTCGATCTTCGCGACGGAAATCAGGCGCTCGTAAATCCTATGGGAATCGAACAAAAACTTGCTTTTTTCGATCTTTTGGTAAAGCTCGGATTTAAGGAAATAGAAGTAGGGTTCCCCAGCGCGTCCGATACTGAATACAATTTTTTGCGCAGGCTTATTGAAGAAAAGCGCATTCCGGACGATGTTACCGTTCAGGTATTGTGCCAGGCGCGCGAACATCTGATCAAAAAAACTTTTGAATGCCTGCAGGGACTTCCCCGCGTTATTTTCCACATTTACAATTCCACTTCTCCCGCCCAAAGAAAATACACGTTTAACATGACAAAGGAAGAAATCGTTAAGGTGGCTCTCGACGGAATTGCGTGTGTAAAAAAACTGCTCCCTCTTGCAGGCGATTGCGACGTTCGCCTTGAATATTCGCCTGAAAGCTTTTCCAATACTGAAATAGACTTTGCCGTTGAAATCTGCGAAGCCGTAAAAAACGCATGGGGCGCAACTCCCGATAAGAAAATAATCTTAAATCTTCCCACTACCGTGGAATGCGCAATGCCGAACATATTTGCCGATCAGATTGAATATTTTTGTACGCACATTACGGATCGCGACAGTGTAATTATAAGCCTGCATCCTCACAACGATCGCGGGGAAGGAGTAGCCACCTGTGAAATGGGGCTTCTCGCCGGCGCAGACAGAGTTGAAGGCACCATATTCGGAAACGGCGAGCGCACCGGGAATCTTGATATTGTGATAGTGGGTCTTAACATGTATTCCCAGGGAGTCGACCCGGAACTTGATCTGTCGGATATTCCTTCGCTTGCCGCGAAATACGAAGAATTGACCGGCATGCCCATACATCCCAGAACTCCCTATGCCGGGGAATTGGTCTTTACGGCCTTCAGCGGTTCTCATCAGGATGCAATAAGGAAGGGAATGGCGGCGCGCGCAACAATGCCTGAAAACGCCGTGTGGGACGTTCCTTATCTTCCCATAGATCCTCACGACATAGGAAGGCAGTATGAGGGAATCATAAGGATAAACAGTCAGAGCGGAAAAGGAGGAGCGGCCTTCATACTTGAAAACAACTACGGTCTTTCCGTTCCCAAACCCATGCATCCCGTACTCGGCGAAATTATTAAAGAAGCTGCGGACAAGGCTCAGAGGGAACTTAAGATAGCCGAAGTCTACGATTGTTTTTCCAAACAGTGGCTGAATAAAACCGAACCTCTTTCAATCACCGATTTAGCCGAAACGCATATAGATTCTCCGGCCGGCAAAAACGCCGACAAAACCGTTGCGTGCCGCGGTGTGATTTTATGGAAAGAAAAAGAATACACCATAGGCGGAAAAGGAAACGGCCCTCTCGACGCCTTTGTTGCGGCTTTAAAAGATACTCCCGTTCCCCGCTTTAATATAACTTCTTTTTACGAGCACAGTGTAGGAAGCGGAAGCGACACAAGCGCTTTTTCTTATGTTCAGATCACGTTTGAAGACGGACGGCAGACGTGGGGCGTAGGCAAGAGCAGCAACGTAGGACGTGCGGGTATTGAAGCCGTAGTAAGCGCTCTGAACCAGTGACAGGCCGCAGCGGCATGCACAGCGAGCGCAGCATTCATGCTGAAATGAAAAACCCCGCCGATAAAACTTATCGGCGAGGCAAAAGGAGAGGAGGATGCAGTGCTGTATCTGCAAAAAATCAGCGGTTGTTTTTGCTGTTCAATTATAAAACATTGCCGCTTCTCTACGGTTACAGGGTAGGCCTGCAAAAAATATTTTTTTGCATTTTTAGCAAGTCTTTGCGATTTTAAGGTCGGTTTTACCGATTGTCTTTAATATGAAATCGTTTTCGGCTGTTAATTCCGGTATGAAAATATCCTGCAGCGGTTAAATTTAGTATAAAATTGTAATAATTATTATATTATACTATTTACAAATAATTGGCCATGTGCTATACTGAAGTTGCTTACGGATAATATAATAGCCGATATATACGGAACGGATAAGTTTATCGTAATCAGGAGGTTTTTATGTCACTTATCAATAAGGAAGTTGCAGATTTTAAAGTTCAAGCTTTTCAAAACAATTCTTTTAAAACAGTATCGAAAGCCGATATCAAAGGCAAATGGAGCGTGTTTTTCTTTTATCCGGCGGATTTTACTTTTGTGTGTCCGACGGAGCTTGAAGATTTGGAAAACACTTATGCCAAATTCAAAAACGCCGGTTGTGAAATTTATTCGGTATCGTGCGACACGCACTTTGTGCATAAGGCATGGCACGATCATTCGGAAAAAATCGCAAAGCTTACTTATCCCATGCTTGCCGATCCTACGCACGCCTTGTCCAAGGATTTTGAAGTTTTAATTGAAGATGCGGGAATTTCCGAAAGGGGAACCTTCATAGTCAATCCGGAATGCAAGATAGTCGCATATGAAGTCAATTCGGGAAATGTCGGCCGCAACGCCGAGGAACTTCTGCGTAAGCTCTTAGCCTGTCAGTTTGTAGCCGAGCACGGCGATCAAGTGTGCCCTGCCAAATGGCAGCCCGGAAAAGAAACTTTAAAACCCAGCATTGATCTTGTAGGTGCGCTTTGATGAGCGGCGATCTCAAGCAGTTTTACGATGCCGTCGTCATTGGAGGCGGGCCTGCAGGTCTTACGGCTGGAATATATCTTGCACGGGCGTGCTTCCGCGTATTGATCGTCGAAAAAGAAAAATTCGGCGGACAGATAACGCTTACTGCTGAAGTTGTAAATTATCCGGGAATAAAGAGCGTAAGCGGAGAAGAACTTACAGGGGCAATGCAAAAACAGGCCGAAAATTTCGGAGCGGAATTTATGCTTGCGGAAGTTACCGGTATAGAAGACGGCGGCGATTGTTATTCGGTCAGCACGAATAAAGGAAAACTCAAATGTTTCGGCGTGCTGATTGCAACCGGAGCTCACCCGAGAAAAATAGGATTCAAGGGTGAAGATGAATTTCGCGGTCACGGGGTTGCATACTGCGCTACCTGTGACGGTGAATTTTTTACGGGAAAAGATGTTTTTGTAGTGGGCGGCGGATTTGCCGCAGCTGAAGAAAGCATCTTTCTTACTAAATACGCCGCGCACGTAACCATTCTCATCCGCGGAAACGATTTTAAATGCGCCAAATCGGTTGCGGATGAAGTGCGTGAGAACAAAAAAATCACAGTTCTTACAAATTCCGAAATAGAAGAAGTTTCGGGCGATACGGTATTGCGTAAGATCGTTTACCGCAACAATAAGACGAACGAACTGACGGAAAAAAAATACGAAAATGACACGTTCGGCGTATTCGTATTCGCCGGTTATGAACCCAGCACGGCCTTTGTTTCGAAAGTCGTTGAACTGAACGATCGCGGCTACATAGTGACCGATGCAAAGCAGAAAACTTCCAAAGACGGAATATATGCGGCCGGAGACGTTTGTATTAAAGATCTGCGGCAGGTAGTTACAGCAACCGGCGACGGCGCGCTTGCCGCCACCGAATTGGAAAAATACTGCACGGAAATGCAGAAAAAAACAGGTATCGTTCCGGATCGGCCTAAACGAAAGACCGCCGAATCTGAGGCTGCGCACGGAAGACCGGCTGCCGAATCGGCCGGTAAAACTGGTGCAAGCGGATCGTCCGAATCCTCCGGAAATCAAAAGTTATTCACCGACGAAATGATCGCTCAGCTTAGCATGGTCTTTGAGAGGATGGAAAATCCGCTTGTTCTAAAGATGTATCTGGACGATCGAGATGTTTCGCGGGAATTAAAGCAGTACATGAGCGAACTTGCATCTCTTACCGATAAACTTACGGTGCAGACGGCTTCGGATAACGAAGAAATCAAATTGCCTTGCGTAAAAGTTTTAAAGACCGACGGAACAAAAACGGGTATGGCGTTTCACGGTGTGCCCGGCGGACACGAGTTCAATTCGTTTATCTTAGGTCTTTACAATATGTCGGGGAAGGGGCAGAGTTTGGACGATTCCGTAAAAAAACGCATCAAAGCGATCGATAAGGACGTTCATATGGATATTTTTGTGAGCCTTACCTGCACAATGTGTCCGGATCTGGTCACTGCTGCGCAGAAAATTGCCTCTCAAAACACAAGGATAACTACGGACGTTTACGATCTCGCTCATTTTCCTGAAATAAAGGATAAGTATAACATCATGGGCGTGCCGTGCTATGTGATAAACGGCAAAGAAGCTCTGTTCGGCAAAAAGACGATAGAAGAGCTGCTTGATCTTATCGAAAAAGAATAAGAAAAGAAGGAGCCGCCGCCGAAAAATCGCCGGCTTTTGGTGATCTTCGGCCGCTGTCAGTGAATTTTACGGACAGCGGCACGACAAAAAGCCGCCTGAAGACGGCTGCCTGTCGTCTTTTTCCCGACGTTTTGACCCATTAATTTTTTTTCACAGGCCTTAATTTTCTTCAACCGAAGTTTTAAACTTACCCACCTCGACCACAAGGTTATCGATGCTGTCTTTATTCTTTGTCGCAATTTCAAGAGATTCCTGCGTTACGGAATTTATCAAGTCCAGCTGTTCTTGAATGGAATCCATCGTTTCCCTTAGAATTTTTGTAAGGCCGTCAAGGTGTGTAGTCTCTTGGCTGATCTGTTCGCTGTTTGAAAGCATCTCATCGGAATCGTGTTTTACTTCATCGGTTATGCTGTTGACGTCTTTTATCATCTTCCATATGTTTTTGCCGTTCTCTTCCTGTGTTTCCATAGCTTTAACGACAATTTCTATAGAATTATTGACTTCTTCGGAATATCCTGAAATAAAATTGAATTTTTCAACCGCATTTGCCGCCGAGCCGGCGAGCATTTCTATTTCGCCCGTAAGTTTTTTCAGAGTTTCGGTTATGGTTTTGCCTTGAGAACTTGAAACTTCCGCGAGCTTTCTGATTTCGGAGGCGACGACGGCAAATCCCTTTCCCGCTTCTCCGGCGTGAGCGGCTTCGATCGCGGCGTTCATTGACAAAAGGTTTGTCTGGTTTGCGATATTCTCAATTACGGCGCTCGCTTCGATCAATCCTCCGGACGCTTCGGAAATTCTTTGGGAAATATCGTTTGCCCTGATAAGGGTTTCTCTTCCGTTATTTGTAGCCTCGGACAGGTTTTGTATGGCAACCTGCGTCTGTTTTACATTGGATCCTACGCTTGTTATACTCTGCGCCATGTTGTCAAAAGAACTTGCGGATTCCATTACGATCGAAAGCTGCTGGCTTACGCTTGCGTCCAGCTGTCTTACGATTTTGATTATCTGTTCGATTGCAGACGCAGTTTCCGTAATACTTTTTTCCTGAGCGTTGAAGTGACCGCGGAGATCTTCTATGCTGTTTGTTATTGTCTTTACGAATTCAGTTACTGACATCATGTTGCTTTCAAGATCGGAACCGACGGCTTTCATTCCGCTGGAGTTTTCTCCTACCTTTTTGATCGAATCTCGCAGTTTAAAAATAGTTTGGTTAAAATACGAAGACAAAAGACTCGTTTCGTCGCTTCCCGTTACGGGCAAGCTTATAGTGAGATCTCCTTCTCCTTGTGAAATGTTGCGGAGCGCTCCAATTGCAAGGTTGAGCGGTTTTGCAATGTTTCTTGCAACTACATAGCCTATAATAAAGGCAATTAAAAGCAGTATTACGGTAACAAATATGAACGTTTTAACAAGAGTCGTTATGTTTTCCGCCACAAACTCCGAAACGGGCGCCGTTACCAATAGCGTCCAGTTTGAATAGCGCATGGGAGACGTCGCGGATACGTACCTTATATTGCCGATCTTTGAAATACTGACTCCGGACTTTTTTGAGCTTAATGACTTTTTCAAAAATGATTGAAATTCTATGCTTGCGTTTTCATATACGTCCGTAAATATGTTTTTATATAATATTTCAGGCTGCCGGTTTCCCAGAATCGTACCTTCAGGACTTATAAGATAAGCGGTTCCCGTTTCTCCGACTATTATGTCGCTTATGAGATTTGAAAGAGAATCTCCCAAGAGGGTTGCGCTTATGACGCCGGTAATTTTTCCCTGCAGATCCCGCATCGGAATAGCAACCGTGGAGACGTAAGATCTCTCTGTGGCGGACAATGCGGGCTCTGTGATCACATACTTTCCTTTTATCGCTTGGGAAAACCATGCCGTCGACGCGGCGTTTTCGGTTTTACCGTTAGTGTGGAATATAAGTCCGTTTTTGCCGCCTATGCCGAAAGTCAACCATCCCCGTTGGCGTTGCATCTGAATTTCGTTTTTAAATAATTCAATCTTCTTTCTGTAGGAAATCGTTTCGTCCTGAATGTCGGGTATATTTGCAAAAGCTTCCAGCTTTCCGAAAATAGCCTTTGAACGTTCGTCCAAAATTTTTGATGAACTGAAAGTCAATTCATTTAAAAAATATTTAGTGTTGTTCATCAGCGAAAACGATGCAAGCGAAATGGATACCACGCATGTTATTGCCAATATTGAAATTGAAAAGATCGCAAAAGCCGCTATTATTTTATTTTTAATGGAAAAAATCTTACTTTGCGTTACGTCTTGAGAAATTTGTTTCATAAAATATCCTATTTTTTAAGAGAATTATCCGCATTTCTTACAAAAACATTCAAAACATTTTGAATGTTCTGACCTGCTGCGGCGTCTTTAAGAGCCGTGTTCCAAAATTTTCGCATTTCCGGAAAACCGGTGACGGTATTATAGTACTGACCGAAAAATTTTTTCAGAACGGAATTGTACAATATTTCATCATCGTCGGTCTTTATTTCTATTTTGGACGAAGCGGGGAAACTTCCCGTCGCTGAAACCAGTTTTTCAGCCCAAACTTCGTCGGTGGCTGCAAATTTTAAGAAACTTTTTGCCGCTTTTACCTTATTCGGATCTTTGTTTTTAAAAACACAGGCTCCTCCCGCCAGAAATTCGAGAGACGGAGCGCCCGAATCGTTCGGGAAAGGCATATAGATCGGAGTAAAATCTTTTCCTTTATATTTGCGTTTACCGTCGTACATCTTGTTCAGTTGCGGCGAATAAAGGATCGTATGGGCGGCATTCGCTTCCACAAACATCGCTATGGCGTCGTTTGAAGTAAGGTCTTTACCGTCGAGTAAAAGTCCTTTTTTCATTGCATTTACGGTCCATGTAAGATTTTTTACCGCCTGCGGAGTATTAAAGGTATACCGTGAATAGTCGGCATTTAAAAGAGTTACGTCTCCGTATAAGTTTACCAAAAACGCCCTTGTTCCCTGATCTCCGCCCTGTGTTTTATAGAAGAAAACTCCCGGTGTTTTGCCTTTAGGCAATTTTTTCTTCAGAGCGGTTAAGAGTTTTTCGTATTCGGCGACGGTCCATTGTCTGTCCCTTCGTTTATACGGTAAAAGGTCTATGAGGCCTAAGTCTTCAAGCATTTCTTTATTGAATGCCATAGCGAAGGGGCCTTCGTGCATCGGGTACATGTAGGTGCGTCTGTCTTTACCGGCGGATACGGCAAGCAAACCTGTCGTGATATACGGTTTTTCGGTTGCAAGAACGTCGTCGAGCGGTTCCAGAAGGCCGTTGTTTGCCCATTCGATTATACGCCCCGGCGCATCGTATACTATGTCCGGAGCCTTTCCTGCGGCGATGGCTTCTTCAATTTTAGCCGCTCCGTCTGCAAAGCTTAGCAGAGTGAAGTTTATTTTAACGGACGGATTTTGCGCCTCAAAAGCCGCTACAAGGCTTTTTTCAAAGTCCCCCGCTGTTCCCGTTTCCGAAGAGAAGTTGGGAAACGTCCAAAAATCGATTTGAACCGAAGCGGAACCGGACTTTTTATTTATGCAGCCCGCCAATACCGGCAATAACAAAACGAACAATACTTTTGTAAGTAAAAGTCTTGGAAAACCTTTTTTCATAGGAACCTCTGTAAAATCAGTATTTAACGACTTTATAAAATATTATGTTATGTAGAAATTTGTACTCAAATCAATAATGTACTATTGTTTATTATATAACAAAAGCGGGGCTTATGTCAATATTTTTGACAGACTTGACATTTTGGAAATTATCGCTTTTTGCATATTTTCGATTTTCGGACGCGTGCGGATTTTTGGCTTGTGCGACGGGTAAAATTCAGGTGTACATCGACTTTAACAGATCAATTCCTGACTTTGTCTTAAAAATCCGTTCTCTGAATTTATGAATATTCTCGGAAGAATAACTTTTTTCATCGGCGTTTACAAGGTAGTCGGCTTCAATGAGTATCTGATAGTCGTAACCGTCGATATTTGTGAGAGTATGGTGATGACCTATGAGGTATATTATCCTTTTGTTTTCGTCATCCGGCAAACCGCAGTCTTTAAGAAAATCCTCCGCAAGGATCATGCCTTCGGCTTCCTGCGCCTTTCCGTCGGTGTTGCCGTATTTTTCTCGGCAAAGAGGGCAGGCTATGTCGTGCATGATCGCGGCGGTTTCAAGTATACGCTGTGTTCTTTCATCCAAACCTTCCAACTTGCCTATTGTTCTTGCATATGTCCAAACTTTTATAAAGTGATTTATGTCATGCCGGTTTTTGCCGGAATAGGCGATCATTTTTTTCATGATTTCAGCTATTTGCATTATGTTCCCTCCTCTCATCAAAGATATACCAGCATATTATGAAATCTGCCATGAACTATTCCGAAAAGCAATTTAGGGGAAATTTTAGTCCCATTGCCGGACCAAAAAACTTACGGTTTTTAGCGATTTCTTAAAATTGCACAAAAGAGAAAATTTCAATTTTCGAAAATGGCACATTTGTGCGCTATTTATGCACGCTTTTAGCGCAGTCTCTTATAAAACTTTTACGTCGGGATTTGCTTCTCCGAATTTTTCTCGAAGCATCGAACAGATTTCCGCTCTGTTCTTTCCCTGTTTTTCCATCTGTTTTATGGCCTTGTATGCGGCAAATAGGGTTGACGGCCCTATTTCGGAGCTGAAAAATCCTATTCCCTGATTCCACGCAAGAAGTTCAAACACATCGTCAAAAGCGGCGGAGTCCAGTCCGTGAGCGTACGCTTTTACAAGTTCCCTGGTCGCTTGTCTCATCCTTCCTGCGCCTACCGCGTTTGTCAATGATAATAACAGCCGTGTTTCGTACGGAAGATACCTTTTGCTGTCATCCCACGTAAGCTCCCAAAAATTTACGGCTATTTGCCCCAGATCTTCATCAATGAGGGGAAAATTAGTCAAAGCGGCAGGCCGCATAGGAATATGGCCCGTTTCGTTTTTCGCTTCAACGCGATAAAAATAAGCGTGGTATTCGTTTTCTCCCGCTTTTTCGGTGTGATTTTCAAACCCGAGCCCTTTCATAACCTCGTAAAGAGGAATTGGGTCGAAACTCTGCACAATTTCAAGTCCCTGTCCAACGTTTAAGTCTTCAGCCTGCTTTTTTAATCCGGGAAAAAAGTTTCCTGCTACGCCGCGAACATCAATTTTTTTGAATCCGGAGATCTTATTGCTCCAATCCGTATATGCCATAAATTACTTCCTTATTAGCTGATATTTGTTATGAGGCGGGCTAAGATTTCCGATTTGCCCTTGAGTTATCGCAAAATCGAAACGGTAGGCGCTCTTAACTTCAATATAGCATATCACAAAAAAGCCAAGTTGGCAACGGCCATGCAATATCATGCCGATATTATGAAACGGCGGGGTAGAAAAACTGTTAATCAATAAAAAAATGATGAAAATGCTTGAGGCTAAACTTATAATATCATATAATACTTATATACATGATAAAAATCGAATGGAGAAATAAGGCAACAAAACAATTTTTTAAACTGCCGAAAGCTCAACAGATCCAAGTTGCCGACGGTATTGATGTCTTTATATAATTTTCCTCACGTTCAAAATGTAAAAAGTTTGGAAAATCATAAATATCAATATCGTTTGCGGATCGGCCGCTTTCGTGTATTGTTTAATTTTTATAAAGTCATCGAAATAATTTCAATCGAGGAGGTTAAAAAACGGGATGACAACACTTACTAATATACAGTTTATTAAAAATCAGGAGGGGATGCCTGAATATGCAATTGTCCCCTTCAATGTTTTTCAAACTCTGATAAGCGGCTCGGAACAGGCAATCACTGAAGAAAAAACAATCCCGCACGAAATAATAAAAAACATTGCTCATCAAGGTATAAGTCCTGTGCAGGCATGGCGTGAATATTTAGGCCTTACACAAACTTATGTTGCGGAAAAAATCGGCATAAGTCAAGCCGCCTATTGTCAAATGGAAAAAGCAAAAAAAATCCGGAAAGCGACCAAAATAAAAATAGCTCAGGCCCTTAATATCGATTACAGCCAAATAGATATTTTTTAACTGCAAAAACTGCCGTCGCTGTAAAATCCTTTTGCCCAATGAAAGTAACTGTTTTTGCCGCATTGACTTTTTATTCGCGCAGAAGAAGAGAGGTATGCCGGCGATTCGCGCCGGAATGAAAGGATTGAATCCGACTGCAATATCTTTTGCGAACAACAATTTCACTGCCGCTTGAATTTTCGCTGGGAATTTGCGGCGAAGTATGCGGAAAGTCGGGCAACGCGGATTTGAACCGCGGACCTCTAAGTCCCGAACCTAGCGCGCTACCAACTGCGCTATTGCCCGAAAAAAATACCCATTCATGGCGAATGGGTATATGCGCGAGTGACGGGGCTCGAACCCGTGATCTCCGGCGTGACAGGCCAGCGCGATAACCAGCTTCGCTACACCCGCATGATGTACGTAAATATATAAAAAACTTTAATTTATGTCAACATATCCTGAAAAATTTGAAATACCTCCTGTTTTAGGGGTCAAAATATGAGATATTTTAATTTTAGTGCAAAGTTTATGTTTTGTAGATTAAAGTTTGCACTGAATGTGCAATTTAAAAATATATGATATAATAGTATTGCAAAGTAAGTGCTTAAGAGAAAATAAATTGCAGTAGGAGCTTTTAATTGATTGAACGTGATGTATATTTGAATCGACTTATTTCTAAGAAAGAAAATGGCCTGATTAAAATTATTACAGGTATAAGACGCTGTGGAAAATCTTATCTTCTTTTTGAACTATATAAAAATTATTTGAATTCTCAAGGAATAGATGATTCGCATATCATTCAGATTCCACTTGATGAAAAGGGGTTTGAGGATTTTAGAAATCCAAACAAACTTTATGAATATGTTCTTCAGAAAATCAATGAGACTGATAAATTCTATATTTTTATTGATGAAATTCAGCTTTGCTATCGTATAAAGAAAGACGGAGTAGATGGATCATCAGTTCCAGAAGAGGACAGAGATCTTCTTTATACAACATTTTATGACATTTTGAACGACTTGATGGCCAGAAAGAACCTAGATATCTATGTTACTGGAAGTAACTCAAGGCTGCTGTCAAAAGATGTTGCAACAAACTTTCGTGACCGTGGATGTGAGATACAACTCTATCCGCTGACTTTCAGTGAATATTATGAATATGCAGGACTTGAAAAAGCTGATGCCTGGGAAGAATATATGACTTATGGTGGAATGCCACTTGCCGTTCTTGAAAAAAATGAAACAGAAAAGGCTGAGTATCTGAAAAATCTTTTTACTAAGATTTACATTGCAGACATTAAAGAAAGATATAAATTGAAGGATGAAACTCCATTGAGCAGTCTGATAGATGTAATTCTTTCTTCAGTAGGATCTCTTACTAATCCACATAAACTTAATAATACATTAACTTCTGTGCAGCAGCTTAAGTTATCTGATCATACAGTTAAGAATTATCTGGAATATCTTGAAGACTCTTTCATAATCAAAAAAGCAAATCGATTTGATGTAAAAGGGAAGTATTATCTTGATTTTCCTTTGAAGTATTATGCCGTTGATATTGGATTGAGAAATGCAAGATTGAATTTCAGACATCAGGAAAGAAGCCATATTATGGAAAACATAATTTTTAATGAACTTGTTTCCAGAGGTTATTCAGTTGATGTTGGGGTAGTGAAGGTTTCTTCTGTGGAAGATGGAGTACAAAAAAGAAGTAATCTTGAAATTGATTTTATTGTAAATCAGGGTTTTAACAAAATTTACATTCAGTCAGCATTCAGTATTGATGATCCTGAAAAGAAAAAACAGGAAACAAAGTCACTTTTGAATAGCGGTGATTTCTTTAAGAAAATTGTAGTTGTTGGTGGAAATCAGAAACGATATCAGGATGAATATGGAATCACAATTATTGGTGTTATACCATTCTTATTGGAGAAGGATAGTGTCGAAAGATAACTCGCTTGCAGGCTTTGAGCTTTAGGCGAAAATACTACAAGGGCAAAATATGCATTCCCCGCAGACAATGTATACGCTAGTGGATATATTAGAATCAAAGATTGTTAAAATTAATAGTATAGTGTCATTCTATGACACTTTCTAATCATAAAATACTAATAGGAACTAAGATGTAAATGCAATCAGTTGAATTTATCGATAACGTGAACAAAACTCTAAGTCAGAGCATAAAAGAAGAAATTAAACCCGGAAGTAAAGTTTCCATTGCAGCGGCATGCTTTTCCATTTACGCATATCAGGAACTTCAGAACCAGCTCAAGAATATTGATGAACTTCGCTTTATTTTTACTTCTCCCACCTTCGTTACAGATAAAGCAAAAAAAGAAAATCGAGAATTTTATATTCCTCGTTTGAATCGTGAGCGTAGTCTTTATGGAACAGAGTTTGAAGTAAAGCTTCGTAATGAACTGAATCAGAAAGCTATTGCAAAAGAATGTGCTGAATGGATTAAGAAAAAGGCAACCTTCAAATCAAACTCAACACAGCAATCGATGCCGTCGTTTATAAATATTGATGAAATAAATTACAATCCTGTAAAAGAGTTTACGGCTGTAGAACTTGGAGTAGAAAAGGGAAACAATGCGGCCTTTGGTATTATGAAAACTCACTCTCCGATAAGCGTTAGATTTTTGCAGATGTTTGAGCAGTTTTGGCAGAACAAAGACATTATGCAGGATGTAACTGATCAAATTATAGAAAGCATTACATCAGCATATACTGAAAACTCTCCTGAGTTTATTTATTTCATAACTCTCTACAATATTTTCAAGGAATTTCTTGATGATATCAGCGAAGATGTTCTTCCAAAGGAAGCAACAGGATTTAAGCAGAGTGCAATTTGGAAAAAGCTTTACAACTTCCAGCAAGATGCCTGTCTTGCAATTATAAACAAATTGGAAAAATATAACGGCTGCATTCTTGCCGATAGCGTTGGTCTTGGAAAAACTTTTACAGCTCTTTCAGTAATCAAATATTTTGAAAGCCGCAATAACCGTGTCCTGGTGCTTTGCCCCAAAAAACTTGCTAACAACTGGAATATTTACAAAGGAAATTATAAAAACAATCTAATTGCAAACGACAGGCTACGTTATGATGTTCTCTTTCATACTGATTTGAACAGAACTCACGGACAGTCTAACGGTAATGACCTGGCATATATCAATTGGGGAAACTATGATCTTGTTGTAATTGATGAATCGCATAACTTTCGTAATGGAATTGGCACACATGCGAATACAAAAGAAAACCGCTATATGCAGCTCATGGAGAAAGTCATTAAGCAGGGAGTAAAGACAAAGGTTTTAATGCTTAGTGCTACTCCTGTAAATAATCGCTTTGTTGACTTACGAAACCAGCTTGCACTTGCCTATGAGGGCGTTGCAGAAAAACTGGATCAAAATCTGAAAATAAAGAGATCTGTAGAAGATATTTTCCGTCAGGCGCAAGCGGCTTTTAATAAATGGAGCAAATTTGAATCAAAAGAACGAACAACAGAAACTCTTTTTTCAATGCTTAGCTTTGACTTTTTTGAAGTTCTAGACAGTGTTACTATTGCCCGAAGCCGCAAGCATATTCAAAAATATTACGACACAAAAGACATTGGAACATTTCCAAAAAGGCTGCATCCAATTTCAATTCAAACACCTCTTACAAAAGATTATAATGAAACTACATTCAATCTGATTTTTGAGGAACTGAATAAGTTAAAACTTTCTGTTTATGTTCCATCTCATTTTATTCATCCGAGCAAACGTTATAAATACGATTTAAATGTTGATGAAGAAACAGGCTCTGGTGGCTTTGACCAAATGGGGCGTGAAAGCGGAATCCGCCGACTTATGGCAATAAATCTCTTGAAACGCCTTGAAAGTTCTGTTTATTCATTTCGGCTTACAGTGCAGAGAGTGAAATATTATATTAGTCAGACAATTAAAGTTGTAGAAGACTTTGATGAAACTAAGAATAATTCGAATATCAACTTTACAGATATTTCAATGGACGAAGATTGCGATTTTGATGATCAAAATGCAAGCGACATTTTTGCCATTGGAAAGAAAGTAAAAATTGCTTTGAACGATATGGACTATATTTCCTGGCTTGCAGATTTGAATCTGGATTTCAATATCCTTTCAGGGCTTGAAAGCCTGATTTATGACATTACGCCAGAAAGAGATTCCAAGTTGCAAAAACTCATTGAGGTGATCTGCAATAAAATTGAAAACCCTATAAACAGCGGTAATAAAAAGGTTATTGTGTTCTCCGCCTTTGCAGATACCGCTGATTATCTTTATGACAATTTAAATCAGTTTATAAAAGAAAAATACGGCTTGAACACTGCAATGATTAGCGGAACAACAGACGGCAAAAGTACGCTCGAAAAATTTCATTGTGGTTTGAACGCCGTTCTTACATATTTTTCCCCAATTTCAAAGGACAAAGCCGTTATCTACCCAGATGATTCTCGTAGCATAGACATTCTTATTGCAACAGACTGTATAAGTGAAGGACAGAACCTACAGGATTGCGACTATCTTATAAATTACGACATTCACTGGAATCCGGTCCGAATTATCCAGCGCTTTGGACGAATTGACCGTATCGGAAGCAAAAACGACCAGATTCAGCTAGTGAACTTTTGGCCTGATTTGACGCTTGATGAATATATCAACCTTAAAGGACGCGTAGAAACTCGAATGAAGATTGTTGATATGGCAGCTACTGCCGATGACAACATTCTTGAAGAAGAACAGAGGGATTTGGAATACAGAAAAGAGCAGCTACAGAAACTAAAAGATGAAGTCGTAGATATAGAGGAAATGAGCAGTGGTATCAACATTATAGATTTAGGGCTTAATGAATTCCGTCTGGATCTTCTTGAATATGTAAAAGAACACGGAGATTTGGATAATACAGCGTTTGGACTACATGCCGTAACAAAATCAAAAGAAGATTGTCCTCCAGGTGTTATTTATGTTCTTAAAAACCGCAACAACAGTGTAAATATTGATAATCAGAATCGCTTGCATCCGTTTTACATAGTTTACATTGGAGAAAACGGCGAAGTAGTCTGCAATCACCTAAATCCAAAGAATATGCTCGATAAAATGCGCCTCATGTGTAAAGGTCAAGTTGAGCCGATACCAGAAGTTTACAAGCAATTCAACGCAGAAACAAAAGACGGCCGTAGTATGAAAACTTATAACAGGCTTCTAGGAGATTCCATTTCTTCTATAATAAAAGTAAAAGATGAAAGTGATATGGATTTATTCCTTAGTGGGCAAGCGGTTGATTTTAAACATGGGCAGATAAAAGGCCTTGATGATTTTGAATTGATTTGTTTTCTTGTTGTAAAAGATGAATAGGGGAGAGAATGTTAAATCTACCAGAAGTAACAGAACTTCATAAGACTCTGCCGAAAACACAGATTTACAGAAAGTTTCAGCTTACAAATGTTCAAGTTGCAAAGTTTGATGCAGACATAAGTCGCATTAGTATTGTAAACGAAGTAAGTAGCCGAACAATCCCTGCAATTGCGGAAGGCGAAACTGTAAAGAGCTTTTATGTTTTAAACGTAATTTTAAAGACAAAAGATTATGAACTGAAAAACATAGAACGCATCGCAAAACTGATTCCTCAGAACCTTGTATTTGCCTTGCAGTTTGAAGAAGAAGTTCAGCTGGCAGTCTTTTTCCAGAAGGTTTTTACAACAGATTGGATGCCTGAAACAAAAGCCTCCATTCAGCTTAGAGGATTAAACTTTGATGAAGTTTGGGAAAACATCATCAAAAAAATAGAAGGCGGGGAGTGGGACAGCAACTTAAGCATAGAAGAAAATATTGTCTTTAAGGAAAAGAAAGAAACGCTCCTGAAGGAAATAGAAAAATTAGAAAAACTTGCGCGCGGGGAAGTTCAACCAAAAAAGAAGTTTGAACTTGTAGCTCAAAAAAGAAAACTTGAAGAAGAATTGGAGAAATTATAATGATTGAAAAGATAGAAATAAAAGATACAGCGACATATATTGATGAAACTCTTGATAATCTTTCTAAAGTAAATTTCATTTATGGAAATAATGGTAGTGGTAAAACAACTATTTCTCGCATAATAACTAATGAGTCTGCTTATCCTAATTGTAAGATTTATTGGAAATCTAACCATACTCTAGAGACTGTTGTTTATAACACCGATTTTATTAATGATAATTTTGAACAATCAGAAGAAATAAAAGGTATTTTTACTCTTGGAAAAGAAGAAGCAGATACTCAAAAGAAAATTAAAGATGAAAAAAATAATATTGAGGATATTACAAACAAAATTAATGAATTAACAGACTCTTTATTTGTAAATGAGGAAAATATAAAAAATCAGAATACTATATCTAAAGAAAAATTCTGGAAAATAAAACAAGCATTTGATAAGGAAAAAACACCTTTAGTAAATGCCATAGCTGGAGCAAGAGGAAAGATAGATACTTTTTTCGATAGAGTTCTCAGTGAATATAAAAACAATAAATCAGAATTAAAAACAAAAGAAGAACTTGAAGAAATTGCAAGACAATGTTATGTAGATTCTTCAGAGCAATTACTTCCTGTAACAATTATTCCTTACAGTGAAATTGAGAATCTTGAGAGTAATGAAATTCTTAATAAATCAATTGTTGGTAAAGATGATTTAGATATTGCCGATTTAATAAAAAGTCTAAAAAATTCAGATTGGGTAAAAACTGGTATGAAATATGTTTCTTTATCAAATAGTAAATGTCCATTCTGTCAGCAAACTTTGCCGGCAAATCTTGAAGAAAGATTGAACGACTATTTTGATGTAACATATGAAAATGATAAAAATACAGTTATAAAATTGAAACGAGATTATTCTAATGCTATTAGTATTTATCTTGATAATGTTAATAAATTATTATCTTCTTCATATGAACAATTAAACAAAGATGAATTAAAAATTACGTTTACTTCTTTACAAAAAATTACTGATTCCAATTTTAATGAAATTAACAAGAAATTGGAAAATTTGAGCCAAAAATTTGCGTTAAAAAGTATTTTAGACTATTGCAAAAAAATTGATGCCATAATTCTAGATGCAAATAATAAAATTAATGAGCATAATAAATTTATTCAGAATATAAAAACCGAAAAACAAAAATTAGAACCCCTTGTTTGGAAATATATCTGTAATGAATTAAAAGATGATATAAAGGAGTATTCTGATAATATTGGAAAACTTGAAACTGAGAAAGCAAATTTAGAATCAGATAAAAGTGAAAAAAACACAGAATTGGCTGAACATGAAACTACTTTAGCTGAATTAGAGAAAAAACAAACGAGTGTAAAACCAACTCTTGATAGTATCAACAAATTACTTGCTGATTTTAACTTTACAGGTTTTAAGCTTGAACTTGGCGGAGATGAATTTACATATAAAATCATAAGACTTGACGGAACTCCAGTAGAAAAAACCTTAAGTGAAGGTGAAAAATCTTTTGTGACTTTTTTGTATTTTTATAATCTTTTGAAAGGAAGCCAAGCTACAACAGGCTTAGCAAACAATAGAATTGTAGTTATTGATGACCCAGTTTCAAGTCTTGATAATGATATTTTATTTGTTGTCAGTACCCTGATAAGAAGACTTTTTGAGAATATTTCTAATAATACTTCCAATATTAAACAATTATTTATTTTTACTCATAATGCTTATTTTTTTAATGAAGTAACATACAATAATGGATTCTTAAAGAATCCAGAAGTAAGATATATCCTTATAAAAAAATATAATAACGAAACAAAAATAAAGAATTGCATCAATGAAAAGCCAATAAACTCGACTTATGATAATTTATGGAATGAAGTCAGAATTGCAGAAAAGGATAAAACAAGTATCAATATTGTTTCTATTCAAAATACAATGAGACGAATAATTGAATATTATTTTCAATTTCTTGGTGGAATTGATATTAAAAATCTTCATACAAGCAAAATTTTAAAAGATAAAGATGATATCGCAATTTATAGATCACTTTTATCTTGGGTAAATTCAGGTTCACACAGTTCTTTCGATGATTTATTCTATGTTGATTCTGATGATTCATTATTAGAGAAATATTTAATTGTATTTAAGAAAATATTTGAAGATTCTGGAAATATTGCACATTACAATATGATGATGAAAATTGAAGGAGAACAATAAATGAACCACTTAAAGATGCACTCGCTCAATAAAATTGATGAAAACGTAAGCAAGATTGCTGCGTTGTTTCCGAACTGTGTAACAGAAGCAAAGGCGGAAGACGGCAGTATTACAAAAAAAATTGACTTTGATATGCTTAAACAGGAACTTTCCAGCAGCTTTGTGGAAGGTCGTGAGGAGCGCTACCAGTTTACATGGCCGGATAAAAAGAAGTCTGTCCTGCTTGCAAACGCTCCCATTCCCAAAACGCTGCGCCCGTGCCGTGAGGAGAGCGTGGACTTTGACAACACCGAAAACCTCTATATCGAGGGCGATAATCTGGAAGTGTTGAAGCTCTTGCAGGAGACCTATCTTGGCAAGATTAAGATGATCTACATAGACCCGCCCTACAACACGGGAAACGACTTTGTGTATGAGGATGATTTTGCTCAGAATGCGTCGGACTACATTGCAAACAGCGGACAGACCGACGAAGAAGGCAACCGACTCGTAGCCAACACCGAAAGCAATGGAAGATTCCACACAGACTGGCTGAATATGATGTACCCAAGATTAAAACTGGCAAGAGATTTGCTGAGCGATGACGGGGTAATTTTTATAAGCATTGATGATAGTGAAGTAAAAAATCTAAGAAATGTATGTGATGAATTGTATGGCGAACAAAATTTTGTAAATCATATTATCTGGCATAAAAAATATGGTACTGCCAATGATGCCAAATACCTATCTGATGTACATGATCATATTTTATTATATTGCAAAAATAAGCATAATTGGAGCCCAAACTTATTTGAAAGACCTGATGAGTTAAATGCAAAGTATAAAAATCCAGATAATGACCCTAGAGGACCATGGATAGCCACAAATTTATCGGTTAAGACATATTCTGCTGCAAATGATTATGTAATAAAGTCACCAGCAGGATTAGAATTTACTCCACCACCTTCGCGTTGTTGGGTTGTTTCAAAAGAAAAGTATGAAGAAATGCTTGCTGACAATCGAATTACTTTTGGAGTTGATGGAAAATCGCGCCCATATAAAAAGACTTTTTTATCAGAAGTTCAGAATGGAATAGTACCAACGACTATATGGTCATATGATGATGCAGGACATACAATTGGTGCTAAATCTGAAATCAGAGATTTATTTAAAGATATAAAAACTCCCTTTGATACTCCAAAACCGACAAAATTGATAAAAAAAATTATAGAATTAGCAGAAAGTAAAACACATGATGATTATATTTTGGATTTTTTTGCAGGTTCTGGAACTACGGCAGATGCTGTAATGCAAAAAAATATGGAAGATAGTGGGAAAAGAAAGTTTATAATGATTCAAATTAATGAACCAACTCAAGAAAAATCTATTGCTAAACTTGAAGGCTTTGATTCAGTAAGTCAAATAAGTAAAGAACGTATTCGCCGTGCAGGTAAGAAAATCAAAGAAGACAGTCCTTTTACAACAGAAAATCTTGACCACGGTTTCCGTGTGCTTAAAGTCGACTCAACCAACATGGAAGACGTGTACTATACTCCAGGTCATATCGACACAAACGACCTCTTCAAGAACAACATCAAACCTGACCGCACAGCAGAAGATTTACTTTTTCAAGTAATGCTTGATTTGGGAATTATGCTTTCTAGTAAAATCGAAACAAAAAAGATTAACGGCAAGAATGTTTTCTGTGTGGAGAAAAATTATCTTATGTCATGCTTTGACGAGAGCGTGGACGAGGTGACAATAACAGAGATTGCAAAAGAAAAGCCGTACTACTTTGTAATGCGCGATCCGTCCGAGAGCAAAGATGGCGACAGCCTTATTACCAATTTTGAGCAGATTTTTACGACCTACAGCCCCGATACGGTTAGGAAGGTGTTGTAGGAGAAACCAATGAAATTTACTTTTAAGATACAAAAATACCAGACCCAAGCTGTAGACGCTATTGTAAAATGTTTTGAAGGGCAGCAGTTTGCAAATAAAGTTCTGTATGATCGCGATAAAGGCGTAATGCCAAAAACTGTAAACTCTATGGATGGTTTATTTACAGAAGAAATGCTCAAACAGCGGGATTCAGAATCTGATGAAGAACTGGAGCTTTGTGATGACGGATACAGAAACGCAGATTTAGTTTTGCGCGAAAAAGAGCTTTTGGATAATGTTCATAAAGTTCAGGATGACAACTTGATTATCCGTTCCGGCAAAATTGAGCGTACGGCAGGCGTTCCGAGTTTTGATATTGAAATGGAAACTGGAACTGGTAAAACCTATGTCTATACAAAGACAATGTATGCTTTGAATCAGGCGTATGGATGGAGCAAGTTCATCATTGTTGTTCCGTCTGTTGCAATCCGTGAAGGAATCTTTAAAAGCCTTGAATACACTCAAGAGCATTTTATGCAACATTATAGAAAGAAAATCAGGTTTTTTATCTATAATTCAAAACGCCTGAATATGATTGACCAATTTTCCAGTAGCGCAGATATAAATGTAATGATTATCAACACTCAGGCTTTTAATACTTCTCTTAATAAAGAAAAGAATGTTGAAGGTCGCAAGGGAAACGAAGCCGCCCGCATTATTTACACTAAGCGTGATGAATTTGCAAGTCGCCGTCCGATTGATGTTATTGCCGCAAACAGACCGATTCTAATTTTGGATGAACCGCAGAAAATGGGTCATGAAAAATCGGCAACACAGAATGCACTCGCTCAATTTAAGCCACTGTTTGTAATCAATTATTCTGCTACTCATAAAATTCAGCATAATCTTGTTTATCGACTAGATGCTTTGGATGCTTATAATCAAAAACTTGTAAAAAAGATTGAAGTTAAGGGCTTTAAGCTTGAAAATATTGCTGGAACAAATACCTACATCTATGCAGATTCTATTGTTCTTTCTCCATATGCGGCTCCGCAGGTAAAACTTGAAATCGAAGTAAAGCAGAAAAATGGAATCAAAAGGCAGACTGTAAAGTTGAATACAGGCGACAAACTGGAAGAATCATCAAAAGGTCTTACAGAATATAAAGGCATCTATGTTGCGGAGATTCTTCCTGAAATCAATGCTGTTAAATTCAATATTCCAGTGAGCAATAACAAGGATTCTACGATGCTTTCTATGGGAGAAATGACTGGAAATGTTGCAGAAAAAGACATTCGCCGAGTACAGATTCGCGAAACTATCCGAAGCCACTTTGAAAAAGAAAAGGAATTTTTTGAACAGGGATTGAGAATCAAAGTTCTTTCGTTGTTTTTCATTGATGAAGTTGCAAAGTATCGAGATGCAGATGATGATGGAAACGAAATTCTTGGTGAATACGGCAAGATGTTTGAAGAGGAATACCTCAATGTGATGAACGAGTTTTTGAATTTATTTCCAGGATATTACAAGAACTATCTTGCAAAAACTGCCGACAATATTTCTTTATGCCATGAAGGTTATTTTAGTCGCGACAAGAAAGGTCGCTTTGTCAATACGAGTGGTGAAACAGATGAAGACCTTACAACTTATGATTTGATTCTGAAGAAAAAAGAAGTTCTGTTGGATTTTGACATGCCTATTCGTTTTATCTTTTCTCACTCTGCATTGCGCGAAGGTTGGGACAATCCTAATGTATTTCAAATTTGTACTCTAAAACATTCTGATAATACAATCAGTCGCCGTCAGGAAGTAGGGCGAGGTATGCGTCTTTGCGTAAATGAAAAGGGAAATCGTCAAGACAAGGAAACTCTTGGAGAGGCTGTACTTGAAATTAACACACTTACAGTTATTGCAAGTGAAAGCTACAGTGATTTTGTAGAGAGACTTCAAAAAGATATTTCTGCTGAATTGTCTGATTCAAGACCAAAAATTGCAAATATTGAATACTTTGTTGGTAAAACTATTACAGTTTGCGGTCAGACTTTTGAACTTGATTCTAAACAAGCAAATGTCATTCATAACTATCTAGTTCGAAATAATTACATAGATGATGAAGATAAGCCTACAGATACTTATAAAACTGCTGTTGAAAACCAGACAATTCAGAATCTTCCTTCTAAATTAAATGAATCTTTGCCTCCAGAATTGTTCCAGAATGCTAATGCTACAACTGAGATTTTTGAACAGGTGCAGAAATTGATTCAATCAGTTTATAATCCATCAGTTCTTTCAGGCATGGTCGATAATGCACAGTGCCCGAAATGGGATAAAGGGAATCCGCTGAATGAGAACTTTGAGGAAGATATTTTCCAGGAACTTTGGAAGAAAATCAATCATAAGTACACATATACCTGCTACTTCAACAGCAATGAACTGATTAAGAACTCTGTAAATGCAATCAAATCTAATCTTAAAGTTGTTCCAATGCGTTATACGTTGGAGATAGGTAAGCAGAAAGATAAGATTGATGAAACAGAAGTTCGTTCTGGAACATCTTTTGGTGGTTCAAAAACAGAAACAAAATCATTAAGCCGTGCAGCTGCAAGCACCGTAAAATATGATTTGGTAGGAGATATTGCAAAAGGTTGCAAACTGACACGAAAAACCGTTGGAAAAATTTTAAGCGAGCTTACAGGAAAAGAGACAGAACAGTTCGGATTCAATCCTGAAAAGTTTATCCGTGATGTTATCAATATAATCAACGTTCAAAAATCTACAAAGATTGTTGAACATATTAAATATCACGAACTTGAAGACACCTATGATTCAAGCATCTTTACTGCTGGAAAACTGCCAGACAAAGAGCCGCTCTTTTCTAAAAAAGCAATCCAGAATCTTGTCTTTACAGATGGTAGCGGAAAAGAAAGCATCGAATGGAAATTTGCAACAGATCTTGAAGCCGCAACAGAAGTTGTAGTTTATGCAAAACTTCCTCGTTCATTCCAGATTCCAACACCAGTTGGTAATTATGCTCCTGACTGGGCAATCGCTTTTAACAAGGATAAAGTTCAACACGTCTTCTTTGTTGCAGAAACAAAAGGAAGTCTTGAAGATATGCAGCTGCGAAAAATTGAACATAACAAAATTGAATGTGCAAAAAAGCTGTTCAATGTAGTTTCTACACGAGGCATAAAATACGACCATGTAGACAGTTATGAGAGTCTTAAGAATATTATTGGGTTGAAAGGATAAAAAAAGGCAGGCTTCATTCAGGCCCTGCCTTTTTTGTTGTTTAAGCTTTTTTTATTATATTTTATATTAGGAAACGGGAGGACATACTTATGTCTATAAGTGATAAAATTCAAATTACCGGTATTATTATATCATCAATTATTTCAATAATATCATTGATTTTACAAATTAAAAATCATTCTAAAATTAAAAAAATTGAACAATCTGGTAAAAATAATATTTCAGATTCAACAAATAGTTCAATCTCTTCATTTGAATCAAAAGCAAATAATAATTCAAACGTATACCAAGTAAATGGAAACTTTAAAAAGGAAATTAGTACTTTATGAATGAAATGAGCGCAAAAGCTACAAATAATAGTTCTATAAACCAAATAAATGGAAATGTCACAATCAATAACTTTATTCAAATAAGAGAAATATTTAATACATTATACGAACTTAATTTTCCAAAATTAGTTGAAGCTGCTGAAGAACGTGCAAGAAAAAATGTAGAAGAATTCTGTAAAAATTTCTTCTCAAAAATAGAAGAAGATGAACGCTTAAAAATCCAAGAATCCTTAAAACATCCAAATTCTCAATACATCCTTAATTCTTCGATAAATAATGCTGCAAGATTTGGTGATACTTCTAATTTAAATATATTATCTGAAGCATTAAAACAGGCTCTACTCGTTGATGATAATGGATTGACTTTTCAACTAAATTTAGCTTTAGAACTAATTCCACAGTTAAATAAAAATCAACTATCTGTAATAGTAATAAGCTTCTTTATACATACCTTATCTTTTAGGCAAAATATACCCCAATTACATGAAATTTTTGCAGCAAGCTGTCTTAAAAATTATCTTCCTACTTCAAACATAAAAAATAATCAAATTATGCATTTAGTATCATTAGGGATTTTTTCTTTCAACCAATTTGCAGGCGGAACTGCCATGAATTTAATAAAACAAAAATACCCAAACAATATGGAACTTTTTAGCAATATTGAAAATGGGAATTTTAATACATTTAAATCTATTGTTGATTATTACGATTCAAATTCATTGATTCATTATCAACCTATGCCTGTAGCAAATGTTATAGGTTTTTTACTTGTAAAGGAAAATATAGGGCAGCTCGATATAGGAATTCTCAGGTAGACAGAATTAATATACCTAGTAGCTTAGTAGGTTATTTGTATTTTTAATATATATTGCTCTCTTTATGCAACTAAAAACAATCCTGTAAGACAAAAATGACTATAATAATATGAGAAAATTAATTCATATTATTAAATGGCTGGATGATCATTATTGACATTGATATTTATTGACTGCCATAATAGCGCAGGTCATAAAACTAATTGTTGAGGATAAAGATTTGAACCTTTCCGATAGAAAAATTGAAATTTTGGATTCTACGCTGCGCGACGGCGCTCAGGGCGAAGGGATCAGTTTTTCAGTTCAAGATAAAATTCACATAGTTAAAGCGCTTGATGAAATCGGCATAGCGTTTATAGAAGCCGGAAACCCCGGTTCAAATCCCAAAGATATGGAATTTTTTCAGGCGGCAAAAAAGCTTAAATTAAAAAACGCCCGCCTTTGCGCCTTCGGTTCTACAAGGCGCAGGGACGTTTCAAGCGCTGAAGATTTGAACGTTCAGAGCCTTCTCGCCGCAGAAACGGAAGACGTAGTCATATTCGGTAAGTCATGGAAATTTCAAGTTACTGAAATTTTACGTGCTACACCCGAAGAAAATATCAAGATGATTTATGAAACGATCGCCTTTTTAAAAGAACACGGCAGAAATGTTATCTATGACGCCGAGCATTTTTTTACCGGCTACGAGGACGACAAAGATTATGCAATGCTGACTTTGCAGGCTGCCGTTGACGGAGGCGCTTCCGTACTAACTCTTTGCGAAACGAAAGGCGGCTGTATGCTTTCCCGCTGCAGTGAAATTTCAAAGGTCGTATGTGAAAAATTCGGCGCTAAGGTAAAGATCGGCATACACACGCACGACGATTCCGGTCTTGCAGTGGCGAATTCCCTTATAGCTGTGGAGAACGGAGTAAGGCACGTTCAGGGAACTTTTTTAGGTTTCGGGGAGCGTACGGGTAACGCAAATCTTGCCGTCATCATAGCCAATCTTCAGCTTAAGATGGGTTATGAGTGCATTCCTCCTGAAAACATCGCGCTCCTTACGCCGATCGCAAAGCGGATCGCTGAAATTTCAAATATAATGATAAATCCCGGCGTTCCCTACGTAGGCTCAAGCGCTTTTTCGCATAAGGCCGGCATGCACATCGATGCGGTGTTAAAAAATCCTACGGCTTATGAGCACATCGCTCCTGAAACTGTAGGGAATTCCAGAGTGTTTTTAATGAGCGAAGTCGCCGGACGCAGCATGATAATCGAAAAGATAAAAAAATTCGATCCTACGATCACAAAGTCTTCCCCTGTCGTTGCGGACATAATTAAAAAGGTTAAGGATCTTGAACTCGAAGGTTATCAGTTTGAAGGCGCCGACGGAAGTTTTGAACTTCTTGTTCGTAAGACCATAGGAAAATATCAGCCGTTTTTTAAATTGCATTACTATCAGACTAACGGCGTAAATCCCAGACCGGAAGACGGAGTTTGCGCTTGCGCTCAAATTAAGCTTGAAGTTGAAGGGCAGATTGAAGTTACCGCCGGCGACGGCGACGGTCCTGTAAACGCCCTTGACATAGCTTTGCGTAAGGCTTTGTGCCGTTTTTATCCTGCGGTTGAAACGATAAGATTAATCGATTATAAGGTACGCGTCTTAGACGGAAAATCCGCAACCGCTTCCCGCGTACGCGTATTGATCGAAAGCTCCGACAGTGTGGAAACTTGGACTACCGTAGGCGTTTCCTGCGATATTATGGAAGCGTCATGGATAGCCCTTGTCGATTCTTTTGAATATAAATTGATAAAAGATGTGGAACAGCGTTATAAAAAACTGCTTTAGGAGCGAAAGCCGAAAAAATCGCTAAAGGCGAGTTTCTCCGGATGCCCTGTAGTGAGAATTAAGGATTTTTAATAAATATATAAAATGAGGTTTTAAATGAACAAGACGATAGCATTGATCCCCGGAGACGGAATAGGCCCCGACGTTGTGGCCGAAGCCGTTAATGTTTTAAACGAAGTCGCAAAAAAATTCGGACATTCCTTTTCTTATAAAAATATTGTTGCAGGCGGTTGCTCCATAGACAAATTAGGCAAGCCTCTTACCGACGAGCAGCTTGAAGCCGTAAAGTCTTCGGACGCGGCGTTGCTCGGAGCCGTAGGCGGCCCGAAATGGGACAATCTTCCTTCGGAACTTCGCCCTGAAAAAGCTCTGCTCGGCCTTCGCGGCGGATTGAAGGTCTATGCGAACCTCCGCCCTGCTGTTATGTTCAGACAGTTAAAAGACGCCTGTCCTTTAAAGGATGAGGTTGCGGGCGACGGGCTTGATATTCTTATCGTGAGGGAACTTACCGGCGGAATTTATTTCGGCGACAGGGGAACTTCTTCCGACGGAAAAACCGCTTGGGATACTGAAAAATACACATGGCCTGAAATAGAGCGCATAGTCCGCATAGGTTTTGAATCGGCTCAAAAACGAAAAAAACGCCTTTGCGTAGTGGACAAGGCTAATATTTTAAATTCCAGCCAGCTTTGGAGACGCGTTACGGAAGCCGTAAAAGGCGATTATCCCGATGTGGAACTTTCATACTTGTACATAGATAATGCGGCCATGCAGTTGGTGCGTAATCCGAGGCAGTTTGACGTAATCGCTACAAGCAATATGTTCGGCGACATTTTAAGCGATGAAGCGAGCCAGATAACAGGATCGATAGGTATGCTTGCGTCGGCTTCTCTTGGCGACGGTTCCGGTCCGGGATTGTATGAACCGATCCATGGAAGCGCTCCCGATATCGCAGGTAAAGACCTTGCAAATCCTCTTGCGACGATTTTATCTGCCGCTATGCTGTTGCGCTACGATTTTAAGCTTGAAAAAGAAGCATCGGCCGTTGAAGCTGCCGTAGATAAGGTTCTTGAAGACGGTTGGCGTACGGCCGATATTGCCGGCGCAAAGATCGAAGAACTTAAAGCTAAAGGAAAAATTGTCGGAACAAAGAAAATGGGACAGCTTGTGATTTCCGTCCTGAGGGCTGCGGTGTAAACTGTATTCAAAGCCGCCTCCCGTAATATGCGTGATTATTTGCTTGACAGTAAAATTATAACAAATTAACATTCAGATATGAACAATAAAAAAAGAATCGTCACCTTCGGTGAAGTGTTACTGCGTTTTAATCCTACAGGATATGAGAGGCTTTTGCAGGCTTCCAACTGGAAGGCCTCTTACAGCGGGGCTGAAGCAAATGTCGCAGTTTCTTTAGCAAATTTCGATCAGGAAGTTTTTTTAGTTACAAAAGTGCCTTCTCACGATATAGGCCAATGCGCGGTCAACTGGCTTAGGCATTACGGCGTTCATATGTCAAAGTGCGCCCGCGGTGGAGATAGGCTTGGAATTTATTTTATTGAAAAGGGCGCAAGTCAGCGTCCGTCCAAGGTAATCTATGACCGCAAGGATTCCGCCTTTTCGCTGTCGAAGCCTGAGGATTACGATTGGAATGAAATTCTGTCGAATGCCGGATGGTTTCATTTTACGGGGATAACTCCCGCCGTCGGCGGATCTTTACCCGAAATATGCCTTGAAGCGTGCAAGACGGCTAAAAAATTGGGACTGACGGTTTCCTGTGATCTTAATTTCCGTCGAAAACTGTGGCCGGCCGAACAGGCGCAAAAGACCATGCTCTTATTATTGCCGTACGTGGACGTTTTTATTTCCAATATGTCCGACGTCTGTGAAATTTTCGGTATTTTGCCCGAAACTTGCGATATTGAAACCGCGATTTTAAACAGGGAAGGGCCGGCGAGCGTTTCACGCCAGCTTGTTGAAAAATTCGGTTTCGGTAAAGTCGCCCTGACGCTTCGTAAAAGTATTTCCGCCGATATAAACGATTGGGGCGGAATGATCTACGACGGCGAAAAAAAAGAAGGGACTTTTTCTCCCAGATATTCGATAACTATGATCGACCGTGTAGGCGGCGGAGATGCCTTCAGCGCGGGAATAATATATTCGCTTATAACGGGAATGCCCGTGCAGGAAGGAATAGATTTTGCGGTTGCGTCTTCGTGCCTTAAGCATACCATTGAAAACGATTTTAATCTTGCAAGCGTAGAAGAAGTTAAGTCTTTGTCTGCAGGAAATTCGAGCGGGCGCGTTCAAAGGTGAGTTTGTTAAAAGACGCTGCTGAATAAGCGCGGCGCTTTTAACTTCGAGTTTCGGGCAAAGCCGAAATGCCGCAAATTAACGGTTTTGCCAGGAACCGGAATCGAACCGGCACGACAGGTTTAATGTCGAGGGATTTTAAGTCCCTTGTGTCTACCATTTCCACCATCCTGGCAACGCTTTCAGATAATATACAAAAAAGCATTTATGTTCAAGCGGGCGTTTACGGCTTGTTTAAGGCGGCTGCGCCCTGGTGTACCGATTTGCCTAAGATACTCCCGCTGCGGTCCTTATACAGCTGATTTTGTGATATGCAAAAAAATGCGCGCAATTTTATCGCCTCTATTTTATTGAACCCGGCATTTCAAGCGCCGCGTTTTTTGCCCCGCATTCCGCACCGGTTTCAAGCGACTTTTTAATATCCTTTGTTTTAATATACGTGTATAAAAAACCTGCGGAAAAAGCGTCTCCGCAGCCTATTGTATTTACGGCTTTCGTCTTAATCGTTTTTTGCATATAAAGATTGCCGTTTTCTCCGGCAACGGTAGATTTTGTTCCGCGGGTAACGACGATTATGTTTTTAAGTCTTTTACTTTCACCGCACACGGCTCTTGCAAGTTCGCTTTCATCTTTGCCGGCCGGCGGCAGCTTAAATGTTCCGTAGAATTCGTCTTCGTTTATTTTTATTATGTGCGGAGTGCAAACTTCAAGCGTTTTTTCAAGATCTTTGCCCCAAAAATCCGCCATGACAAGCCTTCCCCTATCCGCCGTAAGTTTACAGATTTCAGCGCTTAAATTTTCAGGCCAAATTGCAGGGCGGCTTCCCGCAATGAGTAAGGCCTCCGTTTTTTCAAGGCTTTTATCGATCAAAGTCATAAGCTCGTTTATACTGTTTGAGATATCCGTAAAAAGCGCAGGTTCGCTTACGACTAATTCCGTAGTGCTTGAATTTTTTTTATTTAAAAGAGTCCAGCACTCGCGCGTAAAGCCGGGAATAAGGACGCTTTTTATAGGAAAGTTTTCGCAGGAGGCAAGCGTCAAAAAACTTTGCGCGTTTTCTTTGCCTACGGGGCATATCGCTTCGCAAAAGCCGCTTTCAAGCTGGTCTAATACGCGCGCGGAATTTACGGCTTTGCCTGACGCATGGACGACATACCGCTGTGAACGATTGACTTTTTTCAGCTCCAAGTTTTCGAATGTGATCGTCTTTTGTATCGTAGAACTCAAGCAGACCGCAGTTACTTTCATATTATAAAACCTTATCGCATATAAATCGAGGAAACCGACCGAAAGCTGAAATTTCCGGCCGGCCGCTTTTTTTTAAAATAACTTTTTAAGAACGTTTCCCGCCGCTTCTTTAGCCTTTTCTTTTGTGGCGTCGCCGGCTTGTTTTTTGATCTGAGCGGATATTTCATCCTGCTTTTTTGAAAGCTGCTGATTTATCGCGTTCATTGCGCTTTCCTGGCCGTTCATAAGGCTTTCAATTTCAAAATATTTGTTAAGAGCGCCCGTCGCTCCGCCGGTCTTTTCCGCAAGTAAATTTGTCATTTCTTTTTGTACCTGAGACTTTATCGAAGAAAGTTCCGATGAAAAAAGCTCTTGCATAGCGTTTAAAAGTTTTTTGTCCGCGTCGGTCGCCAAATTTATGTTTACGTCCCCGTCTGCGAAGTATTCGGCTTTCAAATTTATTTTTAATGTCTTTATTGAAGCGAGCGCTTTTTTATAGATATTGTAGGCGGATTCAGGTTCGAAAGGCTGCGAGCCGAGCGAAAGATTTGCAAGATCTATTACTCCTTCGGCAAAGACGCTTCCGTCGTCGTCAGCCGTAGTTTTTATGTTTATCTGTGATGTTCCTGAAAAAGAGATCACGTCCGTGTTTACGGCCACAGGATAACCGGATCCCGAATAATCGGCCTTAATGAGCGGCTCTTTTGTCTGTGTGCGACCGTCTACCGCGCCTGAAAGTTTGTGCGTCTGTTTGGCAAGAGAAAGCGTTCCGTCAAATACTGCGGGCGTTCCCCGTAAGTCGGGATCGCTTGAAATTTCCTTTACTTGCGCTTTAAAGTTTTTTCCGGAGGCGGCCGCCTTTTCTATCAAAAACTTCGGAACGGTGTCTTTTTTATAATATATGTCCGTTCCCGGCATTCTTTTTTTAGTTTTTACCGCCTTTTTCGCTTTTCCTGCAGCGCTCGCCTTTGACTGACTTTTTAAACGGAGCGCAACGTCGATTCCTTTTTGGACATAGGTATAATACTTGCCGAAAATATCGTAAGCTATGGCCGTCATGGAGTCCGACATCAGCGACTTGGCTTTGTCCAAAGAAAAAGAAGTTATTTTATCGACTTCCTTTTGTATGAGAGCTCTGTCGTTTTTTATTGCGTCTTGAAGGGAAGACGCAAGCCGCCTTACGGTGTTCGAATCCGCCTTTATGTCTGCCGCAGCTTCTTGCGTCGTCTGTTTGAGCCTTTTGGCGTTTTCAATTGCAGATTGTGTGTTTTTAAGGGCTGCGGCCAATTCCGCAGCGTTTGAGATTTTGCTCCAGTCCGTGCCGGTTATGGTTTGTACATCCGCTTTTAGTTTTTCAACGTCGGAGCGTATCTGCTCGGGTTTGTCCTTCCATTTTACTGTCAGAGCTTCGGTTTCGGTTTTTATGCTTTCGGCGAGGGCAGGGGACTTAAGGTTGTTTTCAAGCCCTGCAATAATGGCCTTAGGATTATAGTCGGCAAAGATCGATTTTATGCTCTCTTTTACGGCTTCCATCTTAGCGGCGGATTTTTCTCCCGACTGTTTTGAAACTTTTTTTTCTTTGGCTGTTGCGGTTTTTAAAGGAAGCTCACCTGACGTTTTTCGATCCGTTCCGAATAAGATATCCATAGCGGAAATGTCTTCCGCGTCGAATTTTCCGCGAAGAAGCTGCGTAAGATTAAAATCAACCTTTATGCTGCCGACTTCGAATATGTTCTTCATCGGCTCGTTCTTATTCGCTTGGGCAAGTCCCGTTACGGTGAGCGAAGACTGAAAAATCCTTACGTCGACGTTCTGTATGTCGGTTTTCGCGCCGAAGACTTGCTGCATACCGGCCGTAATTGCGCGTTTGACTATTATGTTTTTGAATATCGTTACGGTAAGGCATATTGCGGCGCACATGATCACTATCGCTGCAAACGGAACGGGATTTATACCGCTCTTTTGTTTTTTGACTTCTTTTGCAATAAGCTTTAATCGCTTAAAATCGGCGGCGGGAATGAGCGTTTCAGGCGGAATTCGGACGCTTCCTTTTTGATCTTTAAAAAAGGAAGCAAGAAATTTTTTGTCGTCGTCAATGTAGACCTTATCGAACAGTTTTTTTTCGATCTTTTTTTGCGTATACGCCTTTTTTAACAGCGCCGGAAGTTTTTTTGCGCTCAAGGCCTTTGCCGTTTTTTTTTGCACAGGAGCCTTACCAGCCGCCTTTTTTTTGCCATCTTTTTCAGTTATATTCTTTTTGGGATCTTTTTTTTCAGCCATATCAGTTGATCTCCGTAACAAGCGATTTGATCTTTCCTACAAGGGGAATTTTGTAAAATGCTTTCATAATAGGATTTTGTTTTATCTTCGGGGTGATTACCTTGCGCCAGAATACGATAAAGAGCCGCCCGAGTATAAACATCGGGACGTATGCGATTATTCCCAAAACCAAAGAGCCCATTACGATCGTATTGTTAAAACGCGTAAAGCCTACGAAGGGAATGTCGAGCAGCGTTGCGAACAGGCCCTCGAGCGGCGCAAATTTTAAAACCGCATAGCCTAGAGAATTCAGCAAAGGATCAAAGACCGGAGCTGCAAATGAAAACAGCAGCAGTATAAGAAAATATGCGCCTTTGTTTATGCGCAGCAGTAAAAAAAAGATAAAAAGCAGATACCACAAAAGGTTGGTTTTGGGCATAAGTCCTAGCATAAATCCTATTCCGAACGCATGAGCTATCTCATTAGGATTTGTATTTGCATTTAAGGCTTTAAAAAGTTTTATTATATAGCGAATCACTGTGATCCTCCCCTGATGTTCCTTAAAATTCAACAGTCGAACAAAATATCAATTTTGGAGACTGTTGAATTAGTGCGCTTTTTGCGCACAGTTCAATAAGCGGCGTTTGCCTAAGGGCAAACTCGAAGTTTAAGTACAGCTATGGACGGCGGCAAAATATGTAAAAGCGATATTTCAGCTTTGCCAATCCAATAGCGAGTGCGGCGGCGAAAAATCGCTAAAGGCGAGTTTTCTGGATGCCCTTTTTAATTGTCCGACTGATTATAATCTATTATTTTAAAAGATTAAATACTTCTCGGAAACCGTGTGTTAGGAAACCTCGGTTGGCGAACCGCGCAGGGCCGCAGCTAGAGAGGATCCGCCGCCGGCGTTCGCTGCAGAGCACTCACAGCGCCGTTCTGATACGGCTCTGCGGAAAAATTTTATCCCTGTTTATCTATCCAGGCCTTGTTCCGCGACGAGGATATCCCCAACGGCAATTTTGGTGCTTCCTTTAGGAATTATAAGCCTGCCGCCTCGTTTTATCAGCACTATAAAAGCTTTCTCCGAAGCGATTTCGGCTAATGTCTTTTCAACCCATTCGTGATCCTTTCCTACGGGAATTTCCATGAGGCCTTCGTCGTTTTCGGTATTATGGACGTTTTTGTTGAACACCTTTGCCGCTAAAACCAATGTGTCGCCGCTTTTTATGACCGTTGCGCCGCGCGGAATGAGACGTTCCTTTTCTCTTAATATTAGAACCAAAAGAGTTTCGGGAGGCAAAATAAGCGATCTTATCTCTTTTCCGTTCCACGGATGATCTTCCGGCTGAGTTACTTGAATAAAGCGCACGGGGATTTCATCGGGATAGTCGTTGAACGTGTAAAGAACGTTTGTGTTGTTATCGATCATCTTGAGTTTTTTCGATGCGAGCGGCAAAAGGCTCCCCTGTACCGTAATTGAAAATAAAACTATAAAAAACACGATGTGAAAAAGATCATGCTGCAGTATGCCGGGGGAATTTGCATTTATTGAATTTAACGCCATCACGGCAAATACGATTGATGCCGCTCCGCGAAGCCCTGCCAATGAGATAAGAAGCTGCTGGCGAAGCGGATATCTTGAAGGCGTCAAAAGAAAAAAGACTGCGAGCGGGCGCGAAACAAAGGTTAAAAAAAGAGCGACCGCCATCGCGACAGTCACTACTCCGGCAATCCTGGACGGGAAAGCAAGAAGACCTAACAAAAAGAAAACAAGCATCTGCATGAGCCCGGTTATTCCGTCAAAAAAATGAACCAGAGATTTTTTGTTCGGGATGTTGCTGTTACCCAAAAATAAGCCCGCTATATAGGCTGAAAGATAGCCGTTACCTCCTATGAGCGAGGGAAGCGAATACGACAAGACTGCCAGAGCTATGACAAACGCCGCGTCAAAACCGGCGTCGGCAAATTTAAATTTTCTTAATGTGACGGCTGCCAATTTTCCGGCTATAAGTCCGAATGCGGCACCGTATACAAGCTGGGATACGATTAAATACGCAAGGGAAGGAACGCTCATCCCCTTGCCTCCGCCGGAAGCTCCTAAAAACGATAAAGCTATTATCGTCAGCATGTATGAAAGCGGGTCGTTGCTTCCGCTTTCCGCTTCGAGCAATGAAGCGGTATTGTACCTTAAGTTCAGTTTTTTTGAGCGAAGAATGTAAAACACGGAAGCCGCGTCCGTCGAGCTTATAACCGCTCCCAAGAGAAAACTCTCGTTAAAAGAAAAACGGAGTACGAAGTAGCAAAAAAAAGCTGTAAAAACGGCGGTTAAAACTACGCCCACTGTAGCCAGTAAAAACGACTGAACGGCGACAGGCTTTGCTGCGCTCCATTTTGTTCCGAATCCTCCGTAAAACATGATAAAAATAAGAGCTACGGTGCATAATTTTTCGGAAACGGCGAAATCGCTGAACGGGATTTTAAAAATTCCGTCGGAACCGAACACCATTCCCAAAATAATAAACGCTAAAAGCATGGGGACGCCGAGTTTTGAAGAAATTTTATTAAGCAGAACGCACAAAAAAATTACTGCGGCGGTTATCAGAAGAAAAAGCGGCATAACGGCTCCTGGATCAACGTTTTTTTAGGCGCTTAGGCGTTGTGTCGCCGTCCTTGCATTTAAAAATTTTGCACTTGCGGCTTCCACAATTTGAAAGAGTATACAGAAGATAATTTTTTTTTTCAATGTTGCGCATTTTGGTTGGATTCTTACGTGAGTAACTCTGTGTTGCAAAAGGTTGTCAAAATATTGTATTCAACGTTGCAAAATATTATCTTCGACGCCGCGCCTTTCGCGTAAAGATCGGTGTTTTCGCAAAAAACAATGATTTTTTTTTTGCTTTGCCGTATACTGAGCGGGACAAAACAGACTGAACGGGGAACAGGTAAAATACAGGAACGGTTAAATTGAGCGTCTGAAATAAGCGCGTTCAATCTAAACTTGAACCTTAAGGAGCGCATTTATGAATGTATTGTTGTTAAACGGAAGTCCGCACCGTGACGGGAACACTTCGGTCGCCGTACGTGAGATGGAAAAAATCTTTTTAGAGCAAGGCATTGAAACAAAAACTCTGCAGATAGGAAATAAGGACATACGCGGATGTGTGGCCTGCTATTCTTGCAGCAAGACGGGCAAATGCGTTTTTGAAGATGATGTAAACGAAACCGCTTTATATTTTGAAAAGGCCGACGGCCTTGTTGTGGCGAGTCCCGTCTACTATGCGGCTCCAAACGCTACGCTGGCGGCGTTTCTTGACCGGCTGTTTTACAGCACCCGCTTTGACAAAACAATGAAGGTAGGAGCGAGCGTAGTGGTAGCGCGAAGGGCGGGAACGTCTTCGGCTTTTGACGAGCTTAACAAATATTTTACCATATCGGGAATGCCGGTAGCTTCAAGCCAGTACTGGAACAATGTTTTCGGAAGGATGCCCGGAGAAGCTTCTCAGGACGAAGAAGGATTGCAGACGGTGCGCGTTCTTGCCAGAAATATGTCCTTCCTTATAAAAAGCATTGCGCTGGGAAAAGAAAAATTCGGTTTACCTGTAAAAGAAAAATGGAAAAGGACGAATTTTATACGTTAAGACGATATAGGGGGAAATACATTTTGTCTTTGTGCGCGCATACGGGCATTCGCGCCGAGTGCAAGGCGTTTTTAGGAGAAAGTTATGTTTGCTATCAGCCGTAAAAGTTCGCTTTGCGGAGAAATCACCGTTCCCGGATCGAAGAGTCACACCATACGGGCTGTCCTTTTGGCTGCAATGGCGGAGGGCCACTCCCGAATCACAAATCCTTTGACGGGAAGCGACGGCAAAAGCGCGCTTTCTGCTGCGCGGGCTTTCGGGGCTAAGGTTGAAGAAGATGACGGCGCATGGACGGTTTACGGCACAGGCGGTAATCTTAAAGTTCCCGACGACGTGATCGACTCAGGGAATTCCGGCACTACGATGCTTTTTGCAATGGGAATGGCGGCGCTTTGCGAGGGGTATACGGTGATAACAGGAGACGATCAGATACGCCGCCGGCCGGTATCGCACCTAGTGTCCGCTTTAAACGAAATAGGCGCAAATGCGTTTTTAACGCGTCCGGGGCAGGAAGCTCCGCCTGTAATCGTGAAAGGCAAAATAAAAGGCGGAACGGCGCATTTTTCAGGGTTCAATTCTCAAGCGGTTTCGGCAATTCTTATGGCTTCCGCACTGGGAGAGGGCAGGGTAGATATTGAAATTAAAAATCCTCTTGAAAAACCGTATTTACAGATGACTATAGATTGGATGCGCCGGTACGGGGTGGAGCTTTCTTTAAATTCCAAAGATTATAAGCGACTTTCCGTCGAAGGAAATCAGTCTTATATCGCATGCGATTCGGTCATTCCAGGCGATTGGTCGGGAGTGGCGTTTCCTCTTGTCGCTGCGGTATGCACGCCTTCGCAATTGACTGTTTCCGGCGTGGATTTTTACGACGCGCAAGGCGATAAGATAATTGCCGATCATCTTATAGCTATGGGAGCCGACATAAATAAAGATACGGACGGAGGGCGCCTTATAATAAAAGGCGGAAAGCCGCTCAAAGGCGGGCTTACGATAAATTTAAATGATATTCCCGATTCGTTTCCGGCGTTTTCCGTTGCGGCGTGTTATGCGGAAAATCCTGTGACTTTTACTGGGCTTTCGCACGTGCGCATAAAAGAGACGGATAGGGTAGCGGTCATGGAAAAAGAGCTGACAAAGCTGGGCGCCAAGATAGAAACAACTGCGGACACTATGACGGTTTACGGCGGCAGAGCGCTTACAGGCGCGGAAGTTGAAAGTTACGGCGACCATCGCATCGCCATGTCGCTCATGGTCGCAGGACTTTTTTCCTGCGGCAAAATGAAAGTAAAAGACGCGGAGTGCGCTTGTGTTTCGTTTCCCGGCTTTTTTGAATCGATGAACAAGGCAGGCGCCGGCATCGAGCTTACGGAATAAGAGCAGCGGCTTTCCCGGACTACAAGACGCGCATTGAATGTACGGCGTCCCAGTCCATTTCTATGCCGAGCCCTTCTTTTTCAGGAACGTAAAACGCCATTTTTGAGTCTGTCTGAAACGGAGATTTAACTATGGCCGAACGCAGCGCGTTTGTATTTTCTTCCGATTCTATCATATCCGTGTTGGATAAACAGGACGCCAGGTGCAGACTTGAAGCAAAATGTACAGCCGAACCGAATGAATGCAGTGAGAACTTTTTTCCGGCTTTTTTTGCAAGTTCCGCGATCTTAAGACAGCCCGTAAAACCTCCAGCCCAGCCGATGTCGGCTTGGACGATGTCTACGCCGCCGCCGTCTATGAGGTTTTTAAAAACCGCATCTCCCTGTGCGGTTTCAAATCCCGCGATTTGCATTCTTCCTTTCATGGCGGCACGCAATTCCTTAAGGCCGTCTTCGTCTTCAAAGCGGATGGGCTCTTCAAACCACGCTACGCCTTGTTCTATTAATGAAGGAAGAATCTGCATTGCGCCTTGGGCGGAAAAAGAAGCGTTTGAATCCACCATTAAGATTCTCTCATTTCCCAATACGGACCGGACGGCCGCAATCCGCTCTATATCTTTTTCGACGCTCTCGCCCCAGCAGGAAGACGGAAGATATTTAAGAGGACTGTCGCTCCTTGAAGGATTTCGTCCTATTTTTATTTTTACGGCGGAATATCCCTTTTTTAAATATGCTTCGGCTTCTTTTTCGAGAGCAGCTTTGTCTTTACCTTCGGCGTAGAAGCCTCCGCTTGCGTATGAAGGAATTTTATCCAAATGTAAGCATGAGGTTTCCTTGCAGAGCAGTTTTCCTACAGGCAAACCTTCAGCCTTTGCCGTAATGTCCCATAGGGCAACGTCGATACCGCTGATCAAGGCTTTTACAATTCCAGAGCGGCCGAAGGCCATGGAATTCCAGCAAAGAAGTTCGTAGTTTTCTTTTGCACTGCAGGGATTTTTCCCTATAAGGAGAGAAACAAACTGATCTTCCAGTATTTTTTTTGCCCCTTGCAGCGAGCAGCCGTACAAAAACGCTTCGCCTATTCCCCAAAGGCCGTTGTCGGTATTTATTTTAATGAGCAGAGCCTTACGAAGCCTGTTTACTCCTACGGCGTCCGCGATCGGAATTTTGCATTCGTGCGCGAGCGGTATCGCTTCAACGGCTGAAATTTTCATAAAAGTCTCCTCTGATTCCTATGTCCTATTTAAACGCTCATCCCAAGGAAAGAAGGGAACCAAAGGCTTATCTGAGGAATAAACGTAACGAGCAGCAACGCCGCAAGCAAGGCTGTCAGCCACGGAAGCAGAGCCTTGCTGAACTGCCCTATTGATATTCGTCCTATCTTGCTTACCACAAACAGCACGAGTCCGAAAGGCGGCGTTAAAAGTCCTATCATAAGATTAAGAACTATGATAACGCCGAATTGAGTTAGGCTTATTCCGTATTGATTTAAAAGCGGCAAGAGCAGCGGCACTACTATGGTTATGGCCGAAGCGGTTTCCAAAAAGCATCCCATAATAAGAAGGAAAATGTTTATGACTAAGAGCAAAACGTATTTGTTGTTTATCGTTCCCGTCATTGCCGTTAATATCATTTGCGGAATTTTCGCCCTTGTAGCTACATAGCCGAAAAAGGTTGCCCCTGCGATTATCATTGCGATAGTAACCGAGTCTCGGACGGTATCCCTGAGGATATTTAAAAAATGCTTCCATGTGAGTTCATGGTAAAGCAAAAGGTCAAGAGCGATGCTGTACGCTACGACTACGGCCGCGCTTTCCGTGGGGGTAAAAACTCCGCCGTAAATACCTACGAGCAGAATCACCGGCGCCATCATCGGAGGAAGCCCTTCTTTAAATGCAACGAAGAATTCTTTTACGGAGGGGAATTTTGTACGGGGATATTTTCGCTTTATCGAATATACTGCGACAACTCCCATCATTATGAGTGCCATTATTATTCCGGGGAAAATTCCTGCCATAAACAAGGCTCCGACAGATGCTCCCGAAACCGTAGCGTAGATAACCATAGGAATGCTTGGAGGAATTATGGGACCCAGTGTTGAAGAAGCGGCGGTAACGCAGCAGCTGAATTCATTGTCAAAGCCGTTATCGTTCATGGCCTGAATTTCGATTGTCCCGAGTCCGGAAGCGTCCGAAACGGCCGTGCCGGACATGCCGGCAAATACAAGGCTTGTCAGTACGTTTACGTGTCCCAATCCGCCGGGAAGCCAGCCTACCATTTTCATGCAGAAGGCAAAAAGTTTTTTTGTGATTCCGCCCGTGTTCATTATCTTTGCGGCAAGCAAAAACAGAGGAATCGCAAGCAATGTAAAAGAATCCACTCCCGTGTACAAGTACTGGGCGAGAATTCCCCATTTCATTCCTTTCGTAACCGCCATAAGAACGCAGCCGGCTAAGGTCATGCTTATGTATATTGGAACCTTGCAAAGAAATAAGAGCAGCATGCTCACAAGAATTAGGGTGATAACAAGATTCATTTTTTTTCTCCCAGTTCGGATTCTATAGCTTGTGCGAGCGAGCTCTGTTCCGAATTTCTTTCAAGCTCCATTTCTTTCATGTTTATCAAAGTTATTTCAGACTTTCCTTTTAAAATCAGTATCAGCTGCACGGTAGAGACGAAGAATAAAAAAAAGAGCGACAGATAGACAAGACCGTAGATCCAGTTCATCATTATCCATGAAATAGATACGGCGGTCGTTTTTGTGTTCGCCTTCATCATTGTTTGTAGACCGATGATCCCGAATACGGAAAAAACGTCAATGAGAACAGCGTCAAGAACTCCGAAAATTCTTTTTCCCGTGTTCGAAAAACGGCGCACTACCATGTCTACTGCAATGTGAATCCCTTCGGCGAGGGCAAGGGGAGAACCCATAAACGCCATTACGCAAAAACAAATACGCGCCAGTTCTTCCGTAAAGCTTTGGCTTATGACAAAGATTCTGCAAATTATCTGGAAGAGCATGCATGCAAGTATGATTACCAGCAAAGCTATGCAGATCCATTCCAAAATCCTTAGATAAAGGGAATAAATCTTATTCATTAAATTCATAACTTTCCCTTTAATTACTTTGCGTAGCTCATCACTTCGTCATAGGTAGTGACGGTCCAAACTTTTGCAAATTTATCTTTGTAATAGGCCGTCATAGCGTTGCGGAACGCGTCTTTGTCCACTTGCACAGATTTCATGCCGCCTTTTATACATTCGTTTTTGTAATTTTCACGGTTTTTTTCGGCGAGACTGTCCGCATACTTCATGGATTCGGCGGCGCAATCCTTCAGAACTTTTTTCTGAGCGTCGCTCATAGACTTAAACAGGTCGCGGTTTATAAAAAGACCTACAAATTCAAATACGTGATCCGTATCCGCAATGTATTTTTGAACTTCATAAAGTTTAAGCGTTTTCATCTGCTCATAACCGCCTTCGCATGCTTCGGCTACGTTTGTCTGCAACGCGGTGTACAGTTCGCTCATAGCTACTGTCGTAGTGGTAACTTTTAAATTTCCCCATGCGTCAACGTACACTTTCATACCGGGAAGTCTCAGCTTCATACCGGTAACGTCGGACGGAGTTTTAACTTGCCTGTTGGAAGCCAGTACGCGGATATCTCTTTTGTGCCAGGCAAGAGTTGTGATTCCGTTTTCTTCGTATCTCGCTTTAAGTTTGTCGCCTATTCCGCTGTTTAATAAGGCCATGGAATGGTTCCAGTCTTTTATTAAAAACGGGCAGTCAAGGAATGTGTATTCCGGCGCGTATAAGTCAAGACCTTCAAGGCCCGTTACGGCCATATCCAAGTCGCCGCTGGCTACGGACGTATAGTTGTCTTTAGGATTACCCAGTGTTCCGTCCGTAAACAGATTGATATTGACGGAACCGCCGGATTTTTCTTTTACGTCGGCGACGAATTTTACCAGAGCCTTGCCCGCCGGCCCTTCTGCCGCATAAGATGTGGCAAGGTCAATGTCGAATTTCTTATCGGCCTGACCGGCTCCCGTTTCTTGAGCTCCGCCGGCAAAGGCAAAAGATCCTGCTGCGGTGAGAGCAAGAGCAAATACGGCAATTTTCTTTAACATTTCGATCCTCCTAAATTAGATCTAATTTTTAGACCTAATTTCATGATATACCATTTTTCCGGGTTGTCAATCTTTTTTTTTCGGCTTTCTGTCTTACCGTTCCGAAGAATCTCGCCGGCAGCGGCAGCTTCTATCTTTTACACTTTCGTTCGCACTTTTGCCGCTTTTTTCGGCTTTTCGATTTTAGCTGTCAATGCGTATGTTTTACTTAACTAGAAAAGATCGCAAATACAGTGCACAAGGAGAGGGTATTATGTAGATAATTATAGCTTTATTATTCTTAAATCCGGAATTCTTTCAAAATGTTTGTCTTTTGTTATGATTGTCATTTCATTTGTTATTGCTATAGCGGAGATCCATATGTCGTTTTCCGGTAAAATATCTCCGTTTGTTTGTAATATGTTTTTCAATTTCCCGTATTTCTGTGCAACATCTCTTGTAACGTCCAACAATGGGTATGAAAGGCAAAAACGCAAATACTTTTCTTTATTGCTCTGCTTCAAATTTGATTTTTCAGCGCCGAACATCAATTCACCCAATACAATTACGGGAATGTATATTAGCCCCGCTTTTTTAGCTTCGCCAGCAACGATTGAATCACCTTTGAGGATATGGATTATTATATTCGTATCAAGGATATTACCATTCATTCGGTTCCGTCTTTCGGCATTCTTGCACCGCTGTCAGCATTTTATTGCTGTCGTTTTCATCTATGACGCCTAAAAAAAGATCTATAGGAGAGGGGGCTTGTTGTATAAGTTTTTTTTCGGTAAAAATTTCGGATAACCGTGCATAAAGCGTTGCACATTGTTCGTAAGAAAAATTATCAACTTCGGTAAGCAACGTATTAAAGGTTGTGTCGGACATAGTAAATTCCTCCTCTATCGTTATTTTACCACGAATGAAAACCGCTTGACAACGTTTCGTGGTTTACTTACCGTTAAAAAAGTTGTTTTCTGCTTTTCCGGCAGCGGCTCTTTCTCTCTTTTACACTTTCGTTCGCACTTTTGCCGCTTTTTTATCCCCAGGCCAGCGCAGTATTCAGCTTTCAATTTTTAACTTTACAGGCGGCGATTGTACGTATATAATATATTATTCGTATTTTTACAGGTCACGCTTTTGCAGCCTGAATTTTGCTTTTTTTGGAGGAAGTTGTTATGAAGAAAACTCTGTTTGCGGTATTGGCGCTTACACTGGCAATTGGCACGGCCTTTGCTAAGGGCGGCGAAGAAAAGGTAAAGAAGACCAGCGGTTTTAAAATCGCTGAATCTACTTGTTTTCTTACTCCCACGTGGCAAAAGCTTACTCTGCAGTGGGCGGAGAAACAGTTTGCCAAGCATAAAACCGACGGTACCGTTGCCGGCGAGTATCGCGTAGTTGATGCTGCGGGCGACACAAATCAGCAGATCAACGACATTCGTAATCTTGTCAAACAGGGCTATGACGCTATTATTCTGATCGCTAACGACGCCGAGGCTTTAAACGATGTCATTGAAGAAGCTGAAGAACAGGGCGTTCGTATAATAAATATCGACTCTTTGGTTACAAGCAAGGACGTAACCAGTAAAATCGGCACCGACGGGCTGGACTTCGGAGCGACCGTAGCCCAGTGGGTTGTAAATCAGATAGGCGGCAAGGGAAACGTCATCGTTTGTAACGGGCCTCAGGGAGTTTCCGTTTCGGAAGACAGACGAAAAGGCGCGCTTAACGTATTGGCCAAATATCCCGGAATCAAGATCGTAGCCGAAACCTATTCCGACTACAATGAAGGTCCGGCGATAGATGCGATTCGCCCGGTTCTGGATGCAAACCCCAATATCGACGGTATAATAACACTCGGCGGCTCTCAGGGCTCTGCAGCTCTCAAGACTCTTCAGGCTATGGGGCGTAAACTTGTTCCGATCGGATCCGAGAACTACGGCGCCTATCTTAAAAACTGGCAAAAACTTCGCAAGCAGGGTTTTTCGTCGATGTGCGTAGGTCAACCCAACTGGCTCGGTGCGCTCGGCGTAGAGCAGGCCGTGCGGGCTCTCAAGGGACAGAAGATTAAAAAGGAAGTAATTCTTCCCATTTCTTCTACGGTCATTGACGACGCAATGATCGAAAAACTCGATCTGTCCGGTCTTGCCGATGACGGTTATTTATTTACGATAACCGACGAGCAGATCAACGAACTGTTAAAGTAACAGCGGAAAAGCCGCACCGCAAGGGGCGGCTTTTTCTATGGATTCTGTCCAAAAGCTTCAGCCAGTTTCCTTTCTATGGGGTTCACATGGAGACACAGTCATTTCTTGTTATTGATAAGGTGAGTAAGTCCTTTTCCGGCAACGTCGTTCTTCAGCCTTTTTCTCTGGAGATTAAACCGGGAGAGTTTCATGCTCTGATCGGTGAAAACGGCGCCGGTAAATCTACGCTTATAAATCTGGTTTCAGGTGTATACGAGCCGGACGGCGGCAATTTGATCATCGCCGGTCAATCTTATAAAAAACTCTCCCCGCGAGAAGCGCAACTTCTTGACATTCAAGCCGTGCGTCAGGAATTGAGTTTACATCATCATCTTACAGTTACCGAAAATATCTTTCTCGGCGACGAACTTCTCTACGGCGGTTTTTTGCGCGATAAAAAAAAGATGCGGGAGGCAGCCCGTGTCCTTTTAGCCGATATGGATCTTGGTTTTATTGATCCTGACGCCTATGTGTCGGGTTTGAGTCTGCCCGAGCAACAGCTTCTGGAGTTTGCCAAGGCTTTAAGAAAAAAGCCCCGCCTTCTCATTTTGGACGAAGTTACGAGCGCCCTTAACAACGAGCAGGTGGAATTGATGTTCGGCAAACTGAGGGCTCTTAAGAGTACGGGACTGGCGGTAATTTTTATCTCTCACCGTCTCAATGAATTGTATCAAATTTGCGACATAATGACCGTACTTAAAGACGGCCAGCAAATTGTTACCGAAAAAATCGCCGCTTTCGATGAGAACCGTTTGGTATCGTTGATGACCGGCCGGGAAGCAAGCGACTTGTATCCTGCCAAACGCCCCGAGCGCCTTAAAGGCGCCGAAGAAGTGATTCGATTGGAGCATGTATCCACGCGTCACTTACGCGACGTGAGTTTTAGCGTTCGAAAGGGCGAAATTTTAGGCATAGGCGGCTTGGCAGGTCAAGGTCAGCAGCACGTGCTTGAATGCCTTTTTGGAATAGAGCGTGTCAGCGAAGGCCGCATCACGATCAAGGGACAACCTGTACTCCTTTCAGGACCGCAGTCGGCCATGCGTCTGGGCATAGCTTATCTTCCCGCCGAGCGCAAAACCGAGGGACTTTTTCTCTGGCATTCCATAGGTTTCAATATGTCTTTTGCCCGTCTCGATGAAATTTCCAACTCGCTCGGATTGATTCGCAGAGCTAAGGAAATGGAAGAAAACGGGAAAATTCAAAAGGATATGCAGGTAAGAATGAGGGGAATGGATCAATTGGTAGAAGAACTTTCCGGCGGCAATCAGCAGAAGGTTGTCGTGGGTAAATGGCTTCTGCGTTCTCCTGAATTTCTTTTGCTCAACGATCCTACCAGAGGTATCGACGTGGGTACCAAAAAGCAGATTTATGAATTGCTTCACGATCTGTCACGGAACGGAGTGACTATACTGATTCTCTCGTCAGATACGCTTGAACTTGTGGGTTTAAGCGACCGCGTAGTGGTTTTTTACGAAAACAAACTTAATTCCGAAATTGACGGGCAAGATCTGAGTGAAGAAAGCCTCGTTGCAGCGTCGGTATTCAGCCGGGAGGAAAAAGCATGAAATACAAATTCTCCGAACAAACCCGGAAAATGTTGCCCATGTACGCGGTGGGAGCCGTGTTTGTGGTAGTGAACTTGATACTCGATCCGTCTGTGCTTCGCAACTGGCGATCGACTTGCGCCTTTTTTCTGCAATTCGCACCGCTTATGGCTTGCGCGATGGCACAGGCTTGTATTCTTCTTACCGGCGGTATAGATCTGTCGATCGGCATGACCGTTTCGATGATGACGACGATTTTAGCAACTACAATGGGGGACGGCCCCCTTGGCATCGCTTTCGGAGTGGTCGTAACGCTGCTTTCAGGAGCGGCGGTCGGGCTTATCATGGGAAGCGTAGTTACTTTTGCCCGCATTCCGGCCATCATAGTTACGTTGGCATTTTCTTATGTATGGAAAGGAGTTACCTTATTCATTTTGCCGCGACCGGGCGGTTACATTCCTAAGGTTTTTACCCGCTTTTTTTCAGGCAGGGCAATGATCCCCGGAGCTGCGCTGGTATTGATCGTTGCCGTAGTTGTATGGAAATTTATAAAGAATTCCCGGCTCGGAGTCGCCATTTACGCTGTGGGCGACAATCCTAAGGTCGCCTATGCCAACGGTATAAATGTAAATCGTTCGCGTTTAGCCGCCTACGCTTTGTCCGGTATGTTTGTAGCCGTAAGCGCTCTGCTTTTGGTTGGACAGATCGGATGCGGAGATCCTACCATAGGCCCTCCTTTTCAGATGAATTCCATCGCAGCTGCGGTACTGGGAGGCGTCGCCTTTACCGGCGGTGTGGGCATGATGAGAGGGGCTCTTATCGGCGCTTTCATAAATACAAGTCTTCTAAATATTCTGTTTTTTGCCGGTGCGTCGCCTTATTTTCAAAAGGTAGTACAGGGATTTATACTTATAGCTGTAATCGGCGTTAAGGCTATCGAGTATTATCGCAAGGGGGATGAGGAATGATTATGTCTAAAGCTACGCTAAAAAAAGTCGTGTCAGAGCCCGTTTTCCTTGTGTCCGTGTTGACGGTCGCGCTGTGGATAGGCTCCAGTTTGTCGATCAGCGGCTTTAATACCTGGTCGCATAATATAACTTTTGCACAGGCGGCGGTGTATCTGGGCTTTATGGCCGTAGGTCAGGCCATCGTTGTAATTTCAGGCGGTTTTGATTTGTCCATAGCCAATGTAGTCACTATGGCTTCGGTTGTTACCAGCGCTATGACACAGGGCGGCCACAGCGCCGGATTTGCCATCGGAGCGGCGCTGCTTTTAGCGATCGTTGTGGGCGTGTTTAACGGCGCGGGTGTCACATTCCTGCGTATTCCGCCTATGATTATGACGCTGGCCACGATGACCATTATTGACGGCAGCTTGCTTTTGGCTACGGACGGGACGCCGCCTTTCGGGGTTCCGCCTTTGGTCACGTTTTTGGCAAAGGGGCAATTTATTCCGGGCATTCCGAACGTCCTTTTAATATACGCCGTGTTTATGTGCGTTGCCGTAACTTTTATGCTAAGCGCAAAATGGGGCAGACGGATATATGCTATGGGAACCAACGAGAGAGCCGCTTGGCTTTCAGGCGTGAGAATATTCCCGATGAAATTCCTTATTTACGTCATTTCGTCGCTTTGCGGCGGTATTTCGGGCATTCTGCTGACGGGTTACATCGGCAGCACCTATCTTACGATCGGGGCTCCTTATATGATGTTTACCGTTGCGGCTACGGTAATGGGAGGTATAGCCATAACCGGCGGTAAGGGTAACTTCGCCGGCGTTATAGCGGGTACTTTTTTATTCATCATAATTAAGGATATTTTGCAAGTCATACAGATGCCTCAGGCCGGCCGCGAATTGGCGCAGGGACTGTTGATTCTGCTGATGATACTATTGTACGGACGAGAAAAGAGACAGCGCTAGCTGTAAACGCCGGGCGTCTCGCAAGGAGTTGTTTATGAGAGAATCATATAAAATCTGGTTTTTGGAGTACGCTATGGCGGACAGCGCAGTGTCTGCCATGGTTTACGGCAGACATAATGAAGGCTATATGTACGTACCCTTCGGGTTCCTCGTTTTGCAAGGAAACGGTCACACTGTTGCTCTGGACTGCGGTCATATTAGAGAGGAACACACTCTTAAACTGGAGGCTATGAATCACGTGCGAAACGTTCAGTCGCTGGAGGAAACTCTGGCCCGAATAGGTCTTCGCGGAGAGGACTTTGACACGGTGATTTTGACTCATGCTCACTGGGATCATATGGGCGGAATAAGGGCTTTCCCTAACGCGCATTTTTATCTTCAGAAGAAAGAGATGTTGGACTGGGTTGAAGTTTTTTCTTTGCCGTCCGTTTTCGATTATATCCGTGCAGGCATCAATCCTGACGATATGCGGGACGCTTTGGACATGATCCTAAAAGGCAGGATGACGCTGTTGGACGGATTCGTGTGCGACCTTCTGCCCGGAATTTCCGTGGTTCCGGCTTTCAATACTCATACTTACGGATCTCAATTTATCACAATCCAGGTATCGCCTGAAGATCCAGCCGATATGTGGGTGTTTACGGGAGATGCCTGCGGCTCGTTGGAAAGCTTCGGCAAAGACGGCAAGGGACCGTTCTTTCCGCTCGGTTACGGAGTAGGAAGCAATACGAATATGGTTTTTGCCTTAAAGTCGATGTACGAAAAAGCACAGGGGCGGTTGGATCGTATAATAGTGACGCACGAACCTGCGCTGTGGAAAATGTTTAAAACCAAGGTGGAATCCTGCGGCCTGCATACCGCCGTAATTCAAGCGTAGTTCTCACATGGAGCCGGCGCCGCTCCTATTGCTTTCCGAATCGGACTGTGGAGGGATTTTTACGCCGCCGGCTCCTAGACTACCTGCCGCACCCAGCTGCGGCGTTCCGCTGAGGCCAGCGAAAAATTATAGAAGTAAAAATGTTCGCAGCCTGCTTCTTTTGCATCGTTACAAGCAGCCAGAAAGGCTGTCTTTGTCGGGGACTGCGCCGGATTTAGACTCATTGCCATGCCTACGGGCGTTTTTGCGTCAAAGAGCCGTACGGTTCGTTTGACCGAGGCATAGGTTTCACCCTGCCCGTAAACAAGGGGCAAAAGAAGATCCGCCTTTGTGCGGTTCAGCAAAAAATTCATTCCTTCCATAAAAACATGGTTCGCGTCAAACGGAGTAGCGCTGGGGATCACTGTGGATCGTACGCCGCGTTCTCGTGCCGGCGCCGTAGCAAGCGCAATAAAGTCGGCTACTCCTTCTTCCCGCGCCTTTTGGTACTCAAAAAGACCGGGAATTTCCAAGAGTAGTTGCATTGTCTGTGCGTCGCCGTTACCCTGAATCAGAGTGTCTTCTGCAGCAAGACGAAGAGCGATTTCTTTAAGACTGCTTCTGAGCGCGTCGGGGTCTATACCGGGGTATCTTCGCGCCGCGTTTTTGCGGCACGAAGGACAAAAGCACAAAGAATAAAGCCACCGCAGGGCGGGAGTTACGGTAATGTTTGCGATTTCATGATGCGCGCCGTGAAAGGCGGGCAGAGTGGTTACCGATTCCAGCATGAGGCTGTCGGGACAAAACTGGTCGAGAATGTCGTTAATGAGCGATAGGGCATATTCTTGTATTTCCGCATTAGACGGGCAAAGCGCGTGCGGATAGCGGTCGCCGAAGATGTTTTCCGTAGTGAACGCTTCGTGCCGCTCTCCTTGGCTTGAATTATGAAGCAGCACCGTCCAAGCGGCAAAGTGAATATCCGTCTTTTTTGCCCAAGACCGGAGCTTTTGCACAGTACCGGCACGGGCGCACTCTTCGTTGACGCAGGGAACGATTTTTCCGTATCGCCCTGTTCCGGGCGTAAAGCTCACGGCCGATTCTCGAAGGTTTTTACAGCGTCCCGTAGAAGCGGCAAAGGTCGCAGCATGGTGATAGCTCAGCGCCGGCGCCACGGCGTTACAGCCTGTTTCGGCGTATTCGTTTTCAAAGTCGCCTATGTCTTTAATTTCCCACGGATAGACGTACATGCCTTTTTCCATGCGCTAAAGTATACTATGCGTCGTCGCCGCGTGCAAGGAGCGGTGGTTTATTTGCCGGTAAAAAAGTTTTCCGTCGTCAGCATCGACATTTAGCTTTCAATTTTTAACTTTACAGACGCCGACGCATTCCGTTTTTCAACTTTTGTTCTGTACACATTCATATTTTCTTTATATTATTCATACCGAAAATAGGAGAAGTGATATGGAATCGACGCTGCTTGCCGACGAATTGGCCGACAAGATCAAAAGCCGCATCAAGCGGGGGCTTTATGTTCAAAACGAACGGCTGACCGTGCGCAGGCTTTGCGAGGACTTTAAAGTAAGCGAAACTCCCGTTAAACAGGCGTTGAATCAACTTGTTGCAGTAGGACTTGTAGTTGCGATTCCGAAATGCGGTATAAAGGTAAAATCTTTTGATTTTGAAGAGATGCGGCATATCTGGCATGCCCGCCAGATGATAGAACAGTATTGCGCGGCGTATGCAATAGAAGCCGTAAAAAAAAGCGATAAGATACGGGATAAAATAAAACATCTGCTCGCACAAACCGATTCCGAATATGAAAAATGCGCCGAATATTTTACTCAAGAAACGTTCGGAAAACTTTCGGAACACGATTATGCTCTTCATAAGGAATTGGTAAATACTTGCGGTAATCCCGTCATAATAACGGAATATGAAAATCTTCACACACATCAATGCATGTTCGTAGGTTTTCACATCCATAACGCAAAATCTTTGAGGCTCACCATACAACAGCACGATGAGATTGTGGATGCGCTTTTCAGCGCAGATCTGCTGCGTCTGCAAAAAGCTATTGGCGAACACATCGATACTACTATAGCGCTGTATAAAAAAGCACACCGCCTGTGATATAATATTTCCAAGGAATCTCTAGAAATTGCAGTTTTAGAGATTCCCGTAAAGTGCGGGGGCAAACTTATGGAAACAAAAAAACTCGGGTTCGGCTTTATGCGCCTTCCTCTAAAAAATCCTGACGATCCTACAAGCGTGGACAGAGAGCAGGTAAAAATTATGGTAGACCGCTTTTTGGAAAACGGTTTCACTTATTTTGACACTGCGTGGATGTATCATTCTTTTAAGAGCGAAGAAGTTTTACGGGAAGCCCTTGTTAAACGACACTCAAGAAATTCTTTTACCGTTGCAACTAAGATGCCCGTTATGATGATCGGCTCCAAAGAAGAGCAAAAACAGGTTTTCGAAAAGCAAACGGAAAAAACGGGCGCGGACTATTTCGACTATTATTTACTGCATTGCCTGAACGAAGCAAATTACGAGCGTGCCGTTAAATATGAAACCTTTGAGTTTTTATCCGAACTAAAAAAAGAAGGAAGAATACGACGTCTCGGTTTTTCTTATCACGACAAACCCGAACTTCTCGACAGGATTCTTTCGGAACACCCTGAAACGGAATTTGTGCAGCTTCAAATAAACTATTTGGATTGGGAAAGCGAAAGCGTTTGTTCCAGAAAAAATTATGAAGTTTGCATAAAACATTCCAAACCCGTCATAGTCATGGAACCGGTAAAAGGCGGAACTTTGGTAAATCTTTCAGACGATGTGGCGGGTATTTTCAAAAAAGCCGCTCCCGATATGTCGCTTGCATCATGGGCGATACGTTTTGCCGCAAGTCTGCCTAATGTGGTCACGGTGCTTTCGGGAATGTCCGACGCTTCGCAAGTGGAAGACAATGTTTCGTATATGAAAAATTTTCAACCGCTTTCAGATGCGGAAAAGGCGCTTATAGATCTTGCGGTTCAAAAGATAAAAAAGGAAATTTCCATTCCGTGCACCGCATGCAGGTATTGTGTGGACGGTTGTCCCAAACACATCCCTATTCCGGATTTTTTTATGCTGTACAACAAGGACCGCCAAATAAATCGAAAAAAATACGCCCGACAGCAGATATATTATACAAATTTGGCGTCAGGTACGGCCAAGGCTTCGCAATGCATAGTCTGTAAAAGGTGTGAAAAAATATGCCCGCAAAAACTTCCCATAAGCGATCTTTTAAAAGACGTCGCACAGGTATTTGAGCACATAGACAGAAAAGACAAGGCGGCTAAGTAATCGATATTCGCGCCGGCAAAAGCCAATGCAGCCGAAAACTGTAATAAGATTATTTTTAATTTATAGCGTTTATTTTAAAACTTAAGTCTTCCGAGTACTATGCAACATGTACGAGCCCGGTTTCATTTTTTATCGCTGCCGTGCTATAATAAAGATTATGAATATTTCCGTTTCGATCGAAGATTATAAAAAGAAAAAGGATTTTCTTGTCTGTGTGGACAGCGACGGCTGCGCAATGGACACGATGAATGTAAAGCATTTCAAATGCTTCGGCCCGGAGCTGGTAAAAGAATGGGAGCTTGACGATTACCGCAAAGAAGTTCTGGACAAGTGGAACGAGGTAAACCTGTTTTCATTGACGCGCGGCATAAACCGTTATAAGGCGCTTGCGACAGTTCTTTCATACATAGATTCCAAAATAAGGAAGATCGAAGGGCTTGATGAATTTGTCGCGTGGACTGAAAACGCCGAAGCGCTTTCAAATTCCGTTTTGGAAAAAGCCGTCTTGGATGCCGCACAAGGCAAAATGAATGATTTCTGCTTAAAAAAGGCTCTCTCTTGGTCAAAAAAAGTAAATTCTAAAATTGCCTCTCTTGATGAATCCGAACTTTTGCCGTTTGAGGGAGTGCGCGATTCTCTTAAACAAATACACAAAACATGTGACGTTGCAGGCGTTTCAAGCGCAAACCGGTCTGCGGTTAAGGAAGAATGGACGCGCACTGGAATAGCGGAGCACGTCGATATTCTGTTATGTCAGGAAGACGGACCAAAAGACGCGTGCATAGCGGCTCTTTTGAAAAAAGGCTATGAGGCCGGCAATGTCTTGATGATAGGAGACGCTCCCGGCGACGTAAAAGCCGCAGAACAAAACGGCGTGCACTGTTATCCTATCCTGGTAAAAAAAGAAAAGGAAAGCTGGTTGAATGCAGCGGCGGCTGTGGATCGCCTTTTAAAACACAGTTACGAACCTCATGAAAAGAAAATGCTCGCCGCGTTTTGGAAAAACCTTGGCGCCGGCGTCTGAAAAACGACGCGTCGTGGTGTGAAGCGCGGCAAAAGGCCGTGCCGCACATCCGTGCGCAACCGCCGCCCTAAAATGAAATTCGAAATTTATGCTATTGATTAAATTTATTGATTATTCCGGAGGACCACGATGGTAGACTTAAGGGCAAAACCGTTTTACTTAAACGACGCTCAGATTGATTGGGTAGAAAAGACAATTTCTTCCATGAGCGTTGAAGAAAAAATCGGGCAGCTTTTTATTACGCTTTTGGCATCGGCGGATGACCGTAAGCCTGAAAACATTTCAAAATTATTGGAAAAATATCACGTGGGCGGCGTCCGCTATCACAACGCGCCCCCTGCAGATATCCGCGACATGGCAGAATGTCTGCAAAAAACAAGCCGTATTCCTTTATTGATTGCGTCAAACTGTGAGGCCGGAGGAAACGGAGGAATGACGGGCGGCACTGCCGTTGCGTGCGGAGCGGCGCTTTCTGCCATAGGAAAGGAAGAATCTGTATATAAGATGGCAAAAGTTTGCGCCGCCGAAGCCGATGCGGTCGGCTGCAACTGGAATTTTGCTCCCATTGTGGACTTGCCCTATAATTGGCGCAATACCATAGTCAATCTGCGGGCATATAACGAAGATCCGAACGACGTTATCCGTTTTGCAAAATCGTTTTTTAAAGCGATGAGGGAATTCGGTATCGCCACGTGTATAAAGCATTTTCCGGGCGACGGCACTGAAGAAAACGATCAGCACCTTATAATGGGGGTAAACGATCTTTCGCCGGAAGAATGGGACAAAACGTTCGGCAAGGTTTATAAAGCGCTTATAGATGAAGGCGTTATGACGATTATGGCGGGGCATATAGCGCTTCCTAAATATTCGAAAAAGCTTGATCCTTCACTAAAAGACGAGGATATTCGTCCGGCAACCTTGGCTCCGGAATTAATCCAAAAATTGCTGCGCGAAAAGCTGGGCTATAACGGACTCGTCGTTACGGACGCCTCTCATATGATAGGAATGTTCGGCGCGACAGTACCGCGTTCGCAGCAGGTTCCTTCGGCCATTGCCGCCGGCTGCGATATGTTTTTGTTTTTTAACGATAAGGACGAAGACTTTCAATACATGATGGACGGCTATAAAAAAGGAATAATATCCGAAGAAAGGCTTTCCGACGCGCTTCACAGGATAATAGGACTTAAGGCCGCTATCGGGCTTCCCAAAAAACAAAGGGCAGGATCTCTCGTTCCTTCTGAAAAAAATCTTTCCGTAGTGGGATGCGCCGAACACAAAAAAATTGCAAGGGATTTGGCGGCCGAATTTGTGACGCTTGTAAAAGACAGGGATCATTATCTGCCTATGACGCCTGAAAAATATAAGAACATAAAGCTCATATACATAGGCGCCGACGATATGGTTATAGCAGGAACCAAACTGCCTTCAAACAACGAAGACGTCATAAAAAACATTGTGAAAGCGCTTGAGTCCAGGGGCTTTGCCGTAGATTTTGAACCTATGAAAGTTAAAGGAAAGTGTGAAGAATTCAAAAAGAAATACGACGCCGTTCTGCTTGTTCTAAATGTTTCTGGTTTTGCTCAATTCAACACCATGCGCGTAAAATGGGACATGCCCGCAAAGCAGCCGTGGTATTTTTCCGAAGTTCCGACGTTTGCGGTTTCGCTTTCGTTTACGAATATGCTCATCGACGTTCCTATGGCGCGCTGCTACATAAACTCGTACATGTCGCATAGCGAGGCCATAGAAGCTACCGTGGACAAGATGACCGGCAAGGCGCCGTTTACGGGTAAGTTTCGAGAAAACGTTTTTTGCGGCAGGTGGGACACTCGTTTTTAGAAATATTCGTGCGCGCTTTGGGCGCCGATCTTCGTGCGATGACCTTTCGTACGCGGAAAGTGCACATTTCTTTAAAATGCGGCATTCGCGCATTTTGGGCGCACACGTTTTTGGCGTCTTGGGCGCGCAGTTGATAAATTCATGTAAGTTCTTTATTATAGTTTAAGAAAAACATCCTTGTTTTTCTTTAACGAACAGTTTTTTTCAAAAACTGTCAGCCTTGATTGTGGGTCGCACATCCGTGTGCGGCAAAAGCCGCCCTGAAATTATAAAAAAACAAGGTCTGAACGGCCGTTGCTTTTTATGGGAGTTATTATGACAATAGGAAAAAATTTTTTGATCGGAGTTTTGGTAGGGGCCGCTGCTGCGTCTCTCATTAAAACAAGCACTTTTAGAAAGGGAGTTGCAAAAGTTGCTGCGGCAGGTCTTCAGTTAAAAGAGGAAGCCTTTGAGTTTCTTGAATCCGTAAAAGAAGACGCCGAAGATGTAGCGGCCGAAAAAGTTTCAAAAAAGACCGCTGCAAAAAAGAACTGATCCTTCATGAATTTTTATATTAAACATTCTCTTCCGGGACGTATCAGGGTAGGATACAACAAGGATGAAATTTCTTCGCATCAGGCGGCTTTGGCTCGGCAGCTGCTCTGCGTGCAGGAAGGAATGATAAAGGTGACGGTCAATTGTGTTACCGCCGCGTTCCTTATTTATTATGACGAATCGGTTTTGTCCCAAAAGAAAATAGAAGCTCTTTTTGCGGCGCTTTCGGACAAATATCTCTGTGACGAAGAAATGCTTTCTTCTGTGGAAGAGCCCGTTAAAGATCACGGCCTTTGGGGCGCGCTTTTTGCAATGACGGCAAACCATTATATACGCAGGCTTTTTCCTCCTTCAATACGGCTTATTTTAAACGTCGCAGCCTTTTTACCCAGAATATTTAAAGGCATGAGCCATGTTGCGCGCGGCGATATTTTTAACACCTCTGTTCTTGACGCAACGGCCATCACTATGGCGGCCGTAAACGGTGACATGAATACCGCTTCCAATATCAATTTTCTTCTTAACGTAGGGGAAGCCATTGAAACTTTTACAAAAAAAAGATCGTACGATAATCTTGCCCATACTATGCTTAACGAACACGAGCAAGTCCGGCTCGTAGAAGGGGATACGGAAAGATCCGTCCCGCTTTATATGCTTAAAACGGGAGATACGGTTGCAGTGCGCACGGGCGCGGTTATTCCCGCCGACGGCGATGTTATAAAAGGTGAAGCGTTGATAAATCAGGCTTCAATCACCGGCGAACCCTTAGCGGTGGAAAAAAGAGAAAGACAATCGGTTTTTGCAGGAACTATAGTTCAGGAAGGGGAACTTTTTATCCGAGTACGCGCAGTCGGAAGTCAAACAAAGGTTCAAAACATACTCGCGATGATCGATTCGTCGCAATCGCTTAAAGTATCTTCTCAGATTCGCTCCGAGAATCTTGCGAACACTCTTGTAAAGTATAATTTTTTGCTTTCGCTGCTGGTATTTGTTGCGACGCGCGATATTACAAAGGTTATGGCCACTCTTATGGTGGACTATTCATGCGCGATGAAACTTGCTTCTCCGATCGCCGTTTTAAGCGCCATGAAGGAGGCTTCCGAACACGGTATTTTGGTAAAAGGCGGCAAATTTCTTGAAGAAGCGTCGCACGCCGATACCGTAGTATTCGACAAAACCGGAACTTTGACCGCGGCCGTACCTAAGTTGTCCCGAGTAATTCCGTTCGGAAATCTTACTGAAAGTCAGGTGCTCACGATTGCGGCTTGCCTTGAAGAGCATTTTATTCATCCTGTTTCGCGCGCTATAGTTCAGGCTGCCGCCGACAGGAAACTCAAGCACCGTGAAAGGCACGCCAAGGTGGAATACGTGGTTGCCCACGGCATCGCTACGACTATGGACGGAAAAAAACTTATCATAGGAAGCAGACATTTTGTCTTTGAAGACGAGCGCGTAGCCGTACCTGAGAATATGGAGCGTATTCAAAAAGAGGCCGTCGACAGGGGAGAGTCTCTTTTGTATCTTGCGGAAGACGGACAGCTGCTTGGTGTTTTGGCCGTTACGGATCCTGTGCGTAAGGACGCCGAACGCATAATAGAGCTTTTGCATGAAAACGGGGTTACTACGTGCGCGATGATAACCGGAGACGACGAGGGAGCCGCAAAAACCGCCGCGAAAGCCGCAAAAATCGACTTTTATATTTTTAGGGCTCTGCCTGAAGATAAGGTTTCATACATAAAAAAGCAAAAAGAGGCTGGGCACAAGGTTCTTATGATAGGGGACGGAATAAACGACGCTCCCGCACTTGCAACTGCCGATATAGGAGTCGCTATGGGCGACTGCGCCGATATTACAAGCGCGACGGCCGACATAGTTTTATCTTCGGAAAACGGACTTTCGGATCTGCTGACTACGCGTGTTTTGGGGCAAAGGCTTCTTGAAAAGATCGACCGCAATAACCGCGGCATCGTTGCGGTGAATTCCGTTTTGATTATGGCCGGATTGGCAGGAATTTTAAGTCCCGCCCTTGCCGCAGTGCTTCACAATCTTTCAACGGTTTTGTTCAGCGCGGTTGCGGCAAAATCGCTGCTCGGTAACCGCTAAAGCTATGCAGATCAATTATTTCCCCGGCCGAATACGGCTTCGCGACCGTATATTGCGCGATGACGACATAAGGCAAGCGGCTGTGGACGTTGCCGCAAAGCTGGGGAAGATCCTCTCCGTTTCATACAATGAAAGGACGGGCAGCGTGCTTTTGGAATATGACGCGGAAAGCGTCGATATGGAAAAAATTTCATCGCTTGTTCCGCTCGCGGCAAAATTAAACGCCAAGGCTTCGTTTTATACCGAAAGCAAAAAAGATGAGATTATCGCCCTGATCGAAAAAATCGGCAGGAAGATCGACGGATGGGCGAATGATTGCGGCAAGCCGTGATAGCGTTTCCCTGCGGCGGCGGAAAATTGCGGAATCTCCCAAAGCTGAAACTGTGGGCGGCCCTGTGAGCCTTATAAACTTTATGAACCGCCGAGCAAGAGTTCTTCGCAAAAATCTTTAGGATCTCCCGTCCAAATTTGCCTTCCCCTGTAAAGCACCGTAACTGCGTCGCACATAGCTTTTATTTCGTTTATATCGTGGGTTACAAGAATGCCGGTAAAGCCTGTCTTGTTTTGAAGCTGCTTTATCTCTTTTGCCAGTTTTTTGCGAAGGGGCGCGTCCAAGGCGGAAAACGGCTCGTCAAACAGGATGAGAGAAGGGTTCATGATAAGCGTGCGGGCGAGGCTTACGCGCTGGGCTTCTCCGCCCGAAAGAGAATCGGGAAAGCGTTCGGCCAGGTCTTTCATGTTGAATTTGTCGAGGTATTCGGCGGCGTATTTTCTTGCTTCTTTTTTTGAAAGTCGAACTTCGGATGAGACCTCCCCGTAGCGTAACCCGTATGCGACGTTATCGTCCACTCTCAGGTGAGGAAAAAGCGCGGGAGTTTGAAAGACCATGCCTATTCCGCGTTTGGCAGGCGGAAGTTTTGAAATGTCCTTGCCGTCAAGTAAAATCTTGGGTTTTTCGGTAAACTCTTTGCCGCCGTCCACCCGTATGCGGCTGTCGTCGCTTTCCAAAAGTCCGCTTATGAGCCGCAGCACAGTAGACTTTCCGCTGCCCGATTGCCCTGCAATTCCCAAAATCAAGCCTTTTTCAAGCGAACATGAAAAATCTATCGAAAAATCTTGACGCTCCTTTTGTCCCGCTCCGCTTTCATGCGGCCGCTTCAGAAAAAACTTATTTTTTTTACCGTCGTTCCAAGTTTTTACAAGATGAGAAATTTCAAGATAGCTCATAGGTTTTTTTCCGAAAATTTTGAACTTAAATAAAAGACTCCGGCCGTAAGAAGAGCCAGAATGCATCCGCATGCGCAGGCGTCGTCAAAGCGGTACGAGCTTGCAAGCCTGTATGTAAAAAGCGAAAGCGTATCATAACGCGGAATCGCCAAGATAAGCGGCAGGGAGGCGTCTCCCGCGCTCATTGCAAAACAAAAACCGAACGCGCCTATCATATTTGTTTTACACAACGGCAGCATTACGGAAAAACACCTGTCAAACCGCCTTGAAGTCAAAAGAACCGACGCTTCTTGAATTTCTTTTGGGATTCTGTCGGCTCCGTGCATTATCTGTCTGAAGGCGAACGGCCAGTATAACGCGGACTGGGCAAGGATCAGCGTCAGCGGGGAACCCCGCCTTATAAATTGCGTCATTCCGAATCCGGTTACGATCGACGAAACCGCCATGGGGAGCAGCGGAACGATACGAAATATCGTTTTTGGATTTGAAAATCTTTTTAAGGCAAAGGAATATGCCGTTCCCGCCGCCGTACACAAAACGGCCGTAGAAAAAGCCGTTTGAAACGTGTGAGTTACCGAAACATAAAACGATTTTTGCGAGAATATTTTTATAAAATTCGCAAAAGTGAAATTCATATACCTTACGGCGCGTTGTTCCGCGTTGCCGGAAAAAGCGTTGACCGCAAGCATAAAAAGAGGCAAAAGAAAAAAGACTGCGATCAGCGAAATCACAAAAGCGGCCGGTATTTTTTCCGAAAGAGGCGAATTTTTTAAAAAACTTTCGCCGTTTTTGTCGTCTTTGCCGCTCTCATCGTTTGAAAAACTTATTCCCGTGTTTTTTTGCGAAAGTTTTTCAGCCTTTGCATGGAGCGCGATAACCGACACTGCGATAGCCGTTTCCAAAAGAGAAAGCACGGACGCCTTGTGAAAATTAAGGGTGGAGCGGGCGGCCTGATAGATTTCCACTTCGAGCGTAGCGCTTCCTACGGTACCGAACAGTAAAACTATGATAAAGCTGAAAAAGCAAAATAAAAATACGATCAGCGAAGAAGCGGCAAGGGACGGCAGCAATTGAAATATCGTTACCGTTCTGAAAATGCAGAATTTTTTTGCGCCCAGCATTTTTGCGGCTTCCTGCATTTCCTTGGGGATCCTTTTCCAAGAATCTCCCACGGTCTTCATTACGATCGGAAAATTGTAAAATCCCTGAACCAGTATGATGCCGGCAAAGGAATACAAAAAAGTTATGGGCGGCAGCTCTAAATTGAATATTTTCATTAAAGCCTTATTTACAGATCCCTGCATTCCGAACGCGCTCACATAGCCCAGCGCTACCAACAGAGGAGGAAAACACAGCGGGATTGCCGAAAGCGATTCTAAAAAGCTGCGCCCTAAAAATTTTTTGTTTGCAATAAGATATGCGGCCGGAAGCCCGACCGCAACTGCAAGCGCCGTTGAAAAAAAAGCCAAACGCACGGTAAAAAAAGCCGGTTTTATCACCGAAAAAAAAGCGTATTGAGATTCTTCTTCATGAACGCTTGTGAAAGCGGGCGCGATTGCAGCAATAAAAGGAATGACGAACGCCGCTGTCAAAATTGCAGTGCAAAGCAAGGCCGTACATGCGCACGCCGTGTATAAAACAGTTTTTGCCGGCAAATACTTAGGCCCTGCTGTTTTTTTCATCACTGAATCATCGCTGGATCATCATTGAACGGCGGCCATTATTTTTTCGACGGCCGCGCCGAGGCTTGCGCTGTCTACGGAAAGTTTTTTATCCGCTTGCGGAGCCGCCTTATAGCAATCCGGAAGAACCGTATTTTTGTTTACCGGATACATCCACTGGGTGAGAGGGATTATGCTTTGGGCGTCTTTAGAGATCAAAAAATCCATAAAGGCTTTTGCGCCCTGCTCGTTTTGCGCCCCTTTTACGACGCCCGCTCCTTCTATCTGCATTATGTGGCCTTCGCTAAATATCAGTGCCTTGTATCGGTCTGTCTTGTCATATTCAACGTGATAAGCGGGGCTTGTCGTGTAGCTCACTACGAGAGGAGCTTCTCCGTGCGTAAAAAGTCCGTATCCCGCATCCCATCCGGGAGCCATTGTCAAAATCGAAGGCTTGAGCTGCTTCCAGAAGTCAAGATACTTGTCTTTAAAAACGGCTATGGTCCACGCCGCAAAGCCGAGCCCCGGAGTGGACATTCTCGGATCCATCAGGATGAGTTTTTTAGAGTATTCAGGCCTAGTAAGATCTTCAAGAGATTTTGGCGCGGGGACTTTTGACTGTGTGTCGTAAATCAGGGCAAAATAGCTCCAATCGAACGGGGTCAAAATATAGTCGCTCGTCAAAAGAAGCTCCGAAGGAATTTCTTCCGCGCCCGAAGGCTTGTACGCGCTTAAGATTTTAGCCTTTCGCGCCGCATCGGTTTGGTTATTGTCTATTCCAAGCAGAACGTCCGCCTGCGGATCGTTCTTTTCGAGAATTGCGCGCGAGAGAATCTGCGCCCCGTCGCCGACTGAAACAAGCGAAAGTTTAAGTCCCGTTTTTTGCTCGAACCTTTTTGTGATTTCAGGCCCCGCTCCCCAGTCGGAAACAAAGGAGTCGTATGTATAGACTACGACCTCTTTTTGCCTTTGAGAAGAGCCGCTCTTGGTTTGATCCGTTTCGGATCTTCCGCCTGCCGTAAGTGATAAGTTGATTAAAGATAAAAGGATAAAGGTATAAAGAATTTTCTTCATATCTACCTCCGCCGGTATTATCCGGATCAGGTTGGGGCAGCCGTACGGCGCCCTCGGGTATAATCTCAGAGATCCGCGAAAAGATTTTCCGCAAGGATCACACCCCGATATGCTTGTTATTATATATACAATGAGAGTGCGTGACAACGGCTCCGCGTCGCTTTTGCCGTCCTGCGTTCCGCCGTTTTACTTTTTTAAAAGCATTCCCCGTGCCCGTGCATCTTGCGCCGAGAACATCGTCGGTTCGCTTTTCTTGAATACTTTTTGTGCCTTTTTGATCCTATTATTGCGCATGCTTCAATTATGGTATATTATTTAAACATTAATCGATAATACGGGGAGAAAACGTGGCACGACACGGTTCCGGCTTGGGAAAATCCATAGTACTTTTATTTTTAATCATCATACTTATTTTGGGCGGCCTTTTGTGGTTCGATTACCTGGGCGTAATTCACGCAAAAACCTTTTTTTCGCCTGTGTACCGACTTTTGGGAAGAGAGCCTCAAACTTCGCTTTCTTCAACATCATCGCATCCTTTAACTGCGGATCTCGATCAGGACAGACTCGACAGGCAGCGCGAAGCTCTGAATATTTACAAGCAGGAACTTGATAAACGCGACGAGGATCTTGCGGCGGCGGAACAGCACAACCGCCAAATAGCCCAGGAACTCGAAGAAAGAATAAAAACTCAAGAAGAAAGGGAAAAAACATTCAACAATGTTGTAAAAAAGTACGATGATAAGAATGTAAACATCGTGCAAATTTCGCAGAATTTGACCGGAATGGCGCCGCAAAACGCGGTGAACATTTTGCTTGCAATGGACGACCAAACAGTCATAGACGTTCTTCGCAAAGTCGAAGAGCAGGCCAGAGCGAGCGGTTCAAGTTCTATGGTTTCTTATTGGCTTTCCCTTATGCCGGCGGCGCGTGCGGCCGAGATCCAGCGTAAGATGGTCAATAAACCCGAATCGTTGAACTAGGCGACAGGTTCTGCCGTATTTCCGATGTTTTAACATTGGAGGTGGAACTTATGCAGACTGTCAACGTTTCGTTTGACAATCAAAACCTGCAAAATCCGTTTGCAAAACAGTCTCACGCCCCTTCCCATTCGCCGTCTTCTTTTTTAAATTTACTTAAAGCGGAAACGTCCGGATCGAGCTTTGTCGGGTCTTCTTCTCAGGGCGGTTTTTCCGGTTCTTTACTCAATCAAAAAGAAAGCGCTCAGGGAATGATAAAGTCGGCCGGAGCCGTATTTCTTGCCGGTATGAGTAATTCCGCAATTTCTTCCGACCCTGCCGGCAGAGGCGGCTTTTCGGGCAGTCAGATGGAATTTGTTTCGGGAAGGACTTTGACTGGCGGAGTTTCGGCGGCAGGCAGTGCGGCGGAAAATTCAATCGGCGTAAAAAATGCGGCGGAAAATTCAATCGGCGTAAAAAATGCGGCGGCGGAAGACGGTGGGAACAGTGCGGGCGGCTCAAGCGTTTCAAGAAGTTCGAACATTTCGAGCGATGCTAAAGCCGAGAAAGCTGCAGCCGCCGAGCGGGAAGACGCTGCCGGCAAAGACACGGAAATGCAGAAAGCCACCGATAAGGCTGAAATTTCAGAAAGAACGGCTCTAAAAAAAGGCGGTGCCGCAGGCGAAGAAGCCGGTGCCGTCGAAGACTCCGGCGCGGCGGATGCCGGACGCACAAAGGAAGGAGCCGTTTATTCACGTCTTAAAGGTTCTAAATCCGTAGAACTTGCCGCCGAAGATGCAAGCGCTAAAATACCTTTTCAAACTGAAGATGCGGATGAAATGTCCTTGGCCGAAGGCGCGGCGCCTAAAAAAACGGGAACTTCGGGTAAAAAAATCGGCGAAAAAGATTCGTTCGGCCTAGGAAAAAAATCAAAAGAAATTTCGGATAATGAATCCGCTCTTATAGGAATCGGACTGGACGCTGTAAAGGCTTCGGGAGCGGCTTTGAAAAATGCCTCAAAGGCGCGACTCGCCGGAAAAGACGCGTCTGACGACGTTACGGACGTCAAAGGCAATTCCCGCAAAAAGACGATCGTCTTGGGCGATAAACTTGCCTTTGAAGTTACGGATTTGCGCTCTTTGGCGGAAACGCAGGATGTGTCCGAGGGAAGATCGGCCTCGGATAAAAATTCCTTCGCCGCCGCTTTTAAAACTCAAACGCGTTTTGACGGCAGTAATATGCAGTTTACGTTCGATCTTAATCAAAATCAAATAAACCCGAACATGTTAACTGATAGAAGCTCGCCGGCCGGAAGCGTAAATTCGAATTTCCAATCGATGCTTTCAAATCTTATTCAGGATAAGGCGGCTGAATTTGCCCGCGCAGGTTCCATAGTTTTAAAAGACAATAACTTCGGAAATATCTCCATGGTCCTTCATCCGGAATCTTTAGGAAACGTTAAGATAAATCTTGAATTGGCCGATAAGATAATTACGGGTCACATAACCGTGAATTCACGCGAAGCGATGGCGGCGTTTGAAGGCAATATCCAAGCGTTAAAAAACGCCTTTATGCAGAGCGGGTTTGAATCGGCTTCGTTCGATCTTTCAATGGCAAATCATAACGCCGGAGGAAATTCGGGCGGAGGGCAGGGCGGCCAAAAGCATATGCAGGATATTTCGGATAAGATATACGGCGACTATGCGGAAGTTTCTTCGGCGGCGCCCGAAGTGCAGCGGGAATACGGTATTGACTATTCGGTAAATATAGTAGCTTAGGATTTATACGGAAATTTTTAGGAGAATATGATGGATTTCAGTCCAACCATGAGCGCGGCGGAAAAAGCGCAGGTGCAGATGACCGCCGACAATTTTAACAAAAAACTTGCGGTAAACGGACGTACGGCAAGTCAGCAATTAGGCAAGGATGATTTTTTAAAATTGCTGCTGACACAGCTTTCCCATCAGGATCCTACAAATCCTATGGACAATAACGAGTTTATTGCACAGATGGCGCAGTTTTCGTCGCTTGAGCAGATAAACAATATGAGCAATTCCTTTGCAAAGCTGGCGACAATGCTCGGTTCTTCCGACGCCGTAAACACTATAGGAAAAACCGTTGAAATAAATACGGGCGACGCTACTATACAGGGGATTGTGGAAGGCGCGACCCGCGGTGAAAATCCGAAAGTGCAGATAAACGGCGTTCTGTACGATATGGAAAAAATCAACGCCGTGTATGGTAATTAAAAAGAGGGTAGCTATATGATGAGATCGCTTTATTCCGGGGTTTCCGGTCTGCAAAATCACCAGACACGGATGGACGTTATCGGTAACAATATTTCAAATGTGAACACCACAGGTTTCAAACGCGGCCGCGTTAATTTTCAGGACATGATTTCACAGCAGATGTCAGGAGCCGCCGCGCCTACGACCGAAGTGGGCGGCGTAAATCCTAAGGAAGTGGGACTGGGAATGACCGTCGCTGCGATAGATACGGTTTTCACTCAGGGAAACCTTCAAACAACCGGCGTTTCTACGGATCTTGCCATTCAGGGTAACGGATTTTTTATTCTGAAAAACGGGGAAGAATCGTTTTATTCGCGCGCGGGAGCTTTCAGTTTGGACGTGGACGGAACTCTCGTAAACCCTGCGAACGGTATGCGTGTGCAAGGCTGGATGGCGCGTGATCTTAACGGCGAGCAGGTTTTGACTACGGCGGCGAGCCCCACCGATCTCACGATACCCGTAGGATCTAAGGATCCCGCCCGCGCTACTCAGAACGTGAATTTTGCCTGCAACCTTGATAAAAACACGCCTGAAATTCTTGAAGGCGCAAGCGATGCCGACGTTGCCCGCGGTACTTGGAATACGGAATTTAAAATATACGACAGTTTCGGCAACACTCACAATCTGGCGGTTTCCTTTGAACGAGTGCCCGGCAATCCTAATCAGTGGCTGGCGACGGTGCTAGTCGATCCTGAAAATTCTGAAGTTACGCAGACCCGCATAGGCATCGGAACGACGGACGGTGTAGGAAATACTTTCCTAGTGAATTTTGACAATACCGGAACTCTGCAGTCCGCAGTAGACACGGCTAATAACGTTTCAAATCCGGCGGGAGAAATTGTTTTGCAGGCTTCGTTTACCGTTCCCGATTCCAACGCATACGCCGACGGAACTCCTTACCGTCAGACTATGAACATAAATCTCGGCACGATCGGAAGCCAGAGAAATACGGTTACACAATCGGCGTCCAAGAGCACTACGAAGGCCTTTGCACAGGACGGGTACACTATGGGTTACCTTGACAATTTCAAGATCGATTCTTCGGGCGTTATTACAGGCGTTTACAGCAACGGAACCAACCGCACGATCGGACAGGTAGCGCTCGCATCGTTTGCAAACCAAAACGGTCTTGAAAAAGCCGGGGATAACACCTATGTTCAGTCTAACAACTCAGGCATTGCAAGAATAGGCGAAAGCGGCATCGCGGGAAACGGAAGCCTTTTGGCAGGCGCCTTGGAAATGTCAAACGTGGATCTTACGGATCAGTTTACCGACATGATTGTAACCCAGCGCGGTTTTCAGTCCAACGCAAAGACAATTCAAACGGCCGATACGCTGCTTGAAACTGTTTTGAGCTTGAAGCGGTAACGAGCGGCCTATATTGACTGAATCTTGAAAAACCGCTTAAGGCGAGTTTTTCAAGATTCTCTAGTTAAAACGGCAGCGTTAAAGCCAGTTTTTTAAAGCGTCTTCCAAGTTTGAGGCGGTTGTAAATCTGTGTGTTTGTATACCCAGTTTTGCGGCCGCCTCAACGTTTTCCTGTCTGTCGTCTATAAAAAAAGTATCTTGCGCCTCAGTTTTTTCAAATTTTAAAATTAACTGCCAAAAACGCGGGTCGGGTTTTGAAACTCCCATCTGATGCGAAGCGTACGTCATGTCGAATATTCCGTAGTCGTTTCTTGCCAGGTGACAGTCATAGTGGCTGGATATTGTGTTTGTTCCGCAGACTACGCGGTGCTTGTTTTTAATCAATTTACCTATGATTTCATAAACTTCGGGAATGCGGTTGGGGCGCAAAGCCAGCCGCCAATAGTCGGCGGTTATCGGTCTTCCTAATTTTTTTGAAAATTCCTTCCAATAATGTTCAACCGTGATCACTCCGTCGCTTAAAAGCTGCATCATGTCCCGCCCCTTGTCGTCGACGGCGTACTCTTTTGCCTGTTCCACGCTGATGTTCAGGCTGGCTGAAATCTGTTCTTCAAGCGAGGCGGACGTTATACAAACTCCCCCCATATCGAAAATAAAAAGCATAGGATCCTCTTAAAGTGAATTTTTAATTTGATTAATTATATTAAAAAGCGTCTTCATTGTACAGGTTAGCGGTTTGAGTGTATACTCGCTTTTATGAGTGATTTTGCGCGAATATTTTTAAAACCCCGTGAAGAAAAGGAAATCGAGCAGGGCTTTCCGTGGGTGTTTGACAACGAGATAGACTTTGTAAAATATCAGGAAAACGGAAAGAAGACGCAGGCGCCGCTTTCAGGGTGCAATGTAAAAGACGGGAGCGGAGTTGAAGTCTTTACTAAGGCGGGAGGTTTTTTAGGAACGGGAATCATAAACCGCACGTCGAAAATCACCGTCCGTATGATCGGAAACGAACATGCAGATAAAATATATGAAGATTTGAGCGGATACTGGTCTAAAAGAATTCACAACGCTTTTAACGTCCGGCGCCTGAATTATTCCGATGAAGATTCTTACCGCCTGATCTTCGGCGAAGCCGATCTTATTCCCGGGCTGATCGTGGAACGCTACTGTACGGAAGCGCATAAGGTGTATCTGGTCGTTCAGTTTTTAGCGCTTTCGTGCGAAGTTTTTAGAGATGAAATTCTTGAAGCGTTGAAAAAAATATGCTCGCCGTACGGAATTTATGAGCGAAGCGACGCCGACGTGCGCGAAAAAGAAGGATTGGCGCGGACTGCCGGCTGGATAGGCGCCGCTCGGGAAGAGACGATAACCATCGTTGAAAATGGAATAAAACTGAAAGTTGATCTGGCTCGCGGCCAAAAAACGGGATATTTTTTGGATCAAAAATTTAACCGCAGGGCGGCGGCGCACTATTGCCGCGGAAAAAAAGTTCTTGATGCGTTTTGCCACACGGGCGCCTTCGGACTGAACGCCGCAAAGGCCGGCGCAAAAGAAGTGATCTGTGCCGATATTTCACCCGAAGCGATGGAAACCGTGCGTGAAAACATAAAAATAAACGGTTTTGAAAAAATCATAAGAACCGAATGCGCCGACGTTTTCGATCTTTTAAAAAAATACGAAGCCGGCGGTGAAAAATTCGACGTTATAATACTTGATCCTCCGGCATTTACAAAGAGCGCAAAGATGATCAAAAAGGCCTACGGGGGATATAAGGAAATAAATTTGCGTGCAATGCGCCTTTTAAATGAAGGCGGTTTTTTGGTCACCTGTTCCTGTTCGTACTTTTTTGATTCGGTTACGTTTTACAGCATGCTCATGCATGCGGCGACCGACAGTCATAAGCGCGTTCAGATAATCGAAAAACGGGGAGCGGCTTACGATCATCCGGTCTTATTGGGAGATCCCAAATCCGAATATTTGAAATGCGCAATAGCGAGGATCATCTAGCGGTGTCCGGAGTTGAAAAAGCCGCAGATTCTTTTGTTAAACTGCCGCTTGAAAAATACAACCTGATAGTGCTCTTAGGTCCCACGGCCGTGGGGAAAACGGCTCTGGGCGTGCGCCTTGCGGATAAATTCTGCGGAGAGATTATCTCGGCAGATTCGAGGCAGGTGTATAAGGAACTTAACTTGGGGAGCGGCAAGGATATTGACGAATATACGCTTCCGGACGGAAAGAAAATTCCCTATCACTTGATCGATATCACGGATCTGAGTTATGAATACAACGTTTTCGATTACCAGTGTGATTTTTATAAGGCGTTTTCGCAGATTTCAGAAAGGGGGAAAATGTCTTTCCTTGTGGGCGGAACGGGGATGTATATCGATTCGGTCGTAAGGAATTATGACCTTGTTCCAGTGCCGGAAAATCCTTCGCTCCGGAAGGATCTTGAAAAAAAGACGCTTGAAGAACTCGGCGCAATCCTTTTAAAAATGTGTCCCGATTTTCACACTTCGTCGCATTTAAAAGACCGCGAACGCGTGATCCGTCACATAGAAATAAAGACTTTTATGAGCGGAAACGATCTCATCGAATTCCGAAAAACCCAGCCGCCTAAACCCGAAATCCGCCCGTTTATAATAGGTACAACTCTTTTGCGCCCCGTATTGCGGGAAAATATTGAAAGACGCCTGCGGGAAAGGTTTAACGCCGGAATGCTGGATGAAGTTTTTGATCTTCATAAAAACGGCGTTTCTTGGCAAAGACTTGAAAGTTTGGGACTTGAGTACAAATTTATTTCGGAGTTCCTTGAAGGAAAATACGCGGCGAAAGAAAGCATGTACGAAGCTCTCAATCATGCAATAGCGCAATTTGCAAAACGGCAGGAAACGTGGTTTCGCGGTATGGAAAAAAAAGGCATCCGTATAAACTGGCTGCCTTCAGTTCCCGACGCAAAAGTAAAATTTACTTCCGCCGTTGATATGATCTTAGGGGCGTTTTTATGATTTTACCGCCGGCCGACTATGCGGTTTGCTTAAGATCGCTAAAAGTTCTCAATCGGTAAGCGTAATCGCCATAATCGATGAAATGCCGCCCGATATTTTATGTGTTTACGGCGATTTTTACCGGTTTTTCGATTTTTGTGATGTATCCGGTTCTTACACAGCTTTCAAATAAGGATTTGCTTATAAAATCCGTCGTAACTTCGTCATAGCCGTCGCGGTCGCGCACTATGCGGACTACATAACCGTCGTCCATTTCACGTTCAATGGTCATATAATCGTTTGAACTTCCTATACTCTTTAATGTGTAAGCTCCCATACAGTACCTCCCAATCTCGAAAAACCATGAAAGGAATAGTTTTCAAGATGTTCTATTATATTTTCGGTATATAAATATTCATGTTTAGCTTTTTTTATGCTAAATGCACAACTTGCGGTACCCTGTGTGCGGTTGTCCTAGGTGCGCCGTGTCGGGCTTCAGTCTGTCGCGCTCAAATTTATCGCACCCAAACTTGCGGCGCTCAAACTTGCGGCGGTCTGTCTTTTTTAATTTTTTTTGTATATATTTTAGCCATGATCTGTGATGCGCATTTTCATCTTATACCGTTTTTAGAATCTTGCCCGGAAAATCTGCATTTGCCGGAAGGGGAAAATCCGCCTTTCGATTTATGCGCGGCATTCAAAATCCCGCAGGGGCTTTTTTTACGGGCGTGCACTTGCGCTCACGACAAAGAAGAATTTGAAAAACAGCGTCAAATCGTTAAAGCCGTTAAAGACGACCCTGAAATTTCAAAGTCGCTTAGTTTACACGAAGCGTTCGGAATGCATCCCCAAGATCCTCTCGTTGAAAATGCGGATTTTTTGGAATCCTTACTGCAAAGAGATCTTATATGCGCCGTAGGAGAGACGGGATTCGATCTGTTTAACGGCGAATTCAAGCGGACTGTAGAGCGGCAAAAGCAAGCTTGGGACATACAGATATCCCTTGCTGAAAAATACAAAAAGCCTGTAGTCATACATTGCCGAAAAGCGATGCATTTGATCTTTGAGGACGGCAGGCGGCTTAAAAAACTTCCGGCAGTAATATTTCACTCGTTTCCGGGAAGCCCTGTGGAAGCGCTTTCGTTTTTGAAACGCGGCGTAAATGCTTTTTTCAGTTTTGGAAAACAGATTTTAAACAATAACAAACGCGCCGTAGCGTGCGTTTCCTCTCTTCCGCTTCAAAATTTATTGTTGGAAACCGATTCTCCTTTTCAAACTTTAAAGGGCGAAAAGTTTACCCATCCCGTGGAAATACTTCGCGTTTACAAGGAAGCGTTTAATTTGCGTCAGGCGGCAGAAAGTTATTCGTACTTGAATTTTTGCAGCCGGCTGGAAAGCAATTTTATTTCAGCCTTCGGCATTCGTCCGACATAACTTTGCAGGTTTTATCGTAAAGGGAAAAAAACTCCTTTGCCTTTAAAGCCGCGTTCCCGTCAGTCTTTCCGCGCAGAATATCTTCAAGTTCCTGGCCCTTAGATGCAAGCTGCTGTGCGCACAGCTGTCTTGCAGCCCCTTTTACGCGATGGACAGAACTGGCGGCTTCTTCAAATTTTTTTTGTTTTATCAGTTGTGTAAGGCGAGCTTTGTCAAATTGTGCGTCGTTCAAAAATCCTTCAAGCAGGATCGCAAAAAGAGACTCATCGTTATCGATCATATCCATAGCCTGCTTGACGTCAAGTATTTGTAAGTCCATGTATAAAATATAGTTTTTTATGCCGGTTTCTGCTATACTTTTTTTATGAATAAAATACGGATTTTGAATTTGTGCGCCGTTTTTACCGCGCTCGTTTTTTCTGTTTTAAATATAAATTTTCATGCCGACGTTTCGTTTTTAGCTTTTCCGCTTTCGATTTTGTTTGCATTTGCACGGTCATATTTTTCATTCGTTTTATTTAAAAAAAACGATATGCGCTTGATTCCCGTAGTGAGAAAATTCATACAGTACGAACCTTATGTTTATATGGCCGTCTTTATTTTGCGCCGCGCCGGAGAACACGAAACTTCTTACATTTTTGATCTTGCGTGCGTAATATTTTGGCTTTTTATCGCCGTATGTTCGTTCGCCCTGCAGTATTATATGAGCGAAAAACGCGTTTATTCTTATGATCCTTCGTGGAAAAGCGCCCGTAAGAGCCTTGTAAAGTCCAAACGCGGTTTTGTATTCCGTGCATTAACCGAAGCTGCGGAATGGATCGACGCTCTTTTGCAGGCCGTTTTTATGGTGCTGCTCATCCAAATTTTCTTTTTTCAGCTTTATCAAATTCCTTCGGAATCCATGGTTCCTGAATTTCTTATAAAAGACCGCGTCGTAGTAGGCAAAACGGCCAGCGGCCCCAAATTCCCTCTTTCGGAGATCGGACTTCCGTATTTAAAGACATACAGAAGGGGAAACATAGTCGTATTCAGAAATCCCCATTACATAATAGACAGAAAATCGGAAATAAAAACGTTTGTGTCGCAGCTTGTGTACATGCTTTCGTTTACGACCGTAAATCTGAACGTCGATGAAAAGGGAGACCCCAAAGCCGATCCGCTGGTAAAGCGCGTGGCAGGAGTTCCCGGAGAACAGCTTGTTATGCAGGACGGAATTTTATATGCGCGCACAAAGGACTCCGCCGATTTCAAACAGGTGGAATATGACGCAAAAAAAGCCGCGTGGGATCTTAATTCTCTTCCTGAAAAAATAAAGCGGAATATAAGCTATTTTCCTCTTACGCACGAAGAATATGAGCTGATGATCGAATGTGAAAGGCAGCGCAATTCCCTCGATCTTACCGTCTCTGCCCAAGAGTGTAAGGACATTGCCGCTTCTTTTGAACGCCTTTCGCGAAGAACGGTTAAAGATCCGTCTGCAAAGCAAAATTCTTTGAAAGATCTTTTTACCGCTTCAGACATGTTTGAATACAACCTTTTTGACCAAAACATATCGGTAACGCAAAAACTTTTAAGCGCCTCAGGCGGAAGCGAATGGTTTACCATGTTTATGACGGATTGGACTGCCCGCTCCGACTTGAAATCAGGGTATGTCGGAGGCGACATTTATACCGACGCAGCTTTCCGCCTTAATCTTATGATAAAACTGACGCTCGGCCGAATCATACTTAGAAACGCCGAGCTTATGTTTTCAAACGCGTCCGCAAGCGAAAAGAATTCCGATGAAAAACGGCTTTCGTATTTTAAAACGGCACAAATGCTTAATTTTTACATACTTTTGCACGACCGGCGCAACATGCCCGTCTTTCCTGCGAACGACGCTTCAGGAAAAGCTCAATACATTCCTGAAAACTGCTATTTTATGATGGGAGATAATCGCTTTAATTCCCTTGACATGAGACATTCGTACAATGAAAAACTCGTGCGTCTTACGGACTTTGACGATTTTTCTGTTACTTATTATTCGAATATGTCGCCGCAATATGTAAACAGGCGCTATATTTTAGGAACTACGGCGTTAAGGTTTTGGCCGCCGGGCAGAATAGGCAGACTCTGACTTGCGGCGGCATTGCCGCAAACCGTATCTGCCGCACAGTTTAGGATTCAAGCGTTTCTTCCGCAGCAATTTTTATATTTTTTGCCGCTTCCGCAGGGGCAAGGATCGTTTCTTCCCACCTTGGGAACGGTTCTGCGCACGGTTACGCCTGCGCCGGTGGAAGATTTTTGCATCTCGCCTCCCGAGGCCTGCCGCCTTGCCTGGTCTCCGCTGAACGATGAAGCCGCTTGTGAATGTTTGGCTTCCATCTGTCTCTGCGGTTTTACTTCTCGCGGAACCGAAGGATTCACCTGTATGCGCACTTTAAATACTTTAGAAACGATTTCTTCGCGGATAGCATCCAGCATGTCGTAAAAAATGTTGAAACCGTCGATTTTGTATTCCGTAAGAGGATTTTTTGAACCGTAGGAGCGTAAACTTACGCCTTCGCGCAGCGACTCGAGCGTCTCAAGCTGATCCAGCCATTTTTTATCTATGGATTGTATGTACTGGTATCTGATGAACATGTTCAGGTTTTCTTTTCCGGCGAGAGTCGTTTTTTCTGTAAGATCGTTTTGCAAGGCGGCGAGGACGGTTTCTCTGTTCAATTGATCGGGTGAAAACAGCATGCCGAAAGACTGTCTAAGGCGATCCGAAAGAATTTGAGCAGAGTTGTCTTTTGCGTTTTTGGAAGTTTTTCCGTAATCGTCAAAGATATCGTTTACAATATCCTTGGCGTTGTTCATAACCCTGTCGGCAAGGCCGTCGTCTTCGAGTATGGAATCGCGCTGCTGATATATAACATTTCTTTGCTCGTTCAAAACGTCGTCGTATTCAAGCAGGTGTTTGCGGATTTCAAAGTTTCGCTCTTCAACCTTCCGCTGAGCGTTTTCTATTCCCTTGTTGAGCCACGGATGATAGATCGGTTCTCCCGGTTCCATTCCTATCCGGCGCATTATATTTTTCATGCGCTCTCCGCCGAACAGTCTCATAAGATCGTCGTCCATGGAAATAAAGAATTTACTTCTTCCCGGATCACCCTGACGGCCCGAACGTCCGCGGAGCTGATTGTCGATGCGTCGGCTTTCATGCCGTTCCGTTCCTATTACGTAAAGGCCTCCCAACGAACGCACTTCATCGCAGTCCTTAAGCCATTTTTCTTTTTCAACGGCGTATGCTGCCGAATATTGTTCCGGCGTCGCATTTGTACCGGCGCGCTTGCGCGCTCTGAATTCCGGATTTCCTCCGAGTTTTATGTCGGTTCCGCGTCCGGCCATGTTAGTCGCTATCGTAACGGAGCCCTTTGCGCCCGCTTCCGCAATTATCATAGCTTCTCGGGCATGATTTTTTGCGTTGAGAACTTCGTGGCGCACTCCTTTTCGTGTCAGCAGGGATGACAAATATTCGGACTTTTCAACGGATATGGTTCCTACGAGAATGGGCTGTCCCTTGTCATGTGCGGCGGAAATCTCATTACAGATAGCGTTCCATTTGTCTTCTTCGTTAAGATAGACTTCGTCGTTTTCATCTTTACGTATGACCGGTTTGTTCGTGGGAATCACCACCACGTCCAGCTTGTAGATCTTGTTAAATTCCACGGCTTCCGTCGCTGCCGTTCCTGTCATGCCGGACAGTTTTTTGTACATGCGGAAAAAATTCTGGAATGTGATCGTCGCCATAGTACGGTTGCGCTGCGCGATTCGTATGTGTTCTTTCGCTTCTATCGCCTGATGCAGTCCGTCTCCGTAACGGCGCCCTTCAAGTACGCGGCCGGTAAATTCGTCCACGATCTGGACTTGTCCGTCGCGTACGAGATAGTCGACTTCGTTTTTATAAAGTCTGTGAGCGCGTACGGCCTGTGTAAAGTAATGAACGTATTCAAAATTTTCTTCGTCAAATACGGTGCCTTTTATAAGGTTGTGCTTGTGAAGAATTTCGTCGATGTGGTTCATCCCTGCGTCGGTAAACGAAACTCTGCGCGATTTTTCATCGAGCGTGTAGTCGCCTTTCAGGTTCTTCCTTTCTTCGGCTTCCATCTGCACTTCGTCCGGATATAAACCCGTTACGGGATCTTTTTCAACTTCCGTAAGCTGGTTTACGTACTTTTCAACTTCATAGTATTTAAAAGTATCGTCTTCGCCCGCTCCGCTTATGATCAGAGGAGTTCTTGCTTCGTCTATTAAGATGGAGTCTATTTCATCGACGACTGCAAAATTAAATCCGCGCTGCACCTTACGATTCAGCTCTATCTGCATGTTATCCCGCAAATAATCAAAACCCAGCTCGTTGTTCGTTCCGTAAGTTATGTCGCAGTTATACGCGGCTTTGCGCGCTTCATTATCCATATTCGATAGAATGCTGCCTACGGTCTGGCCTAGGTATGCGTACACGGGGCGCATCCAGTCTGCGTCGCGTTCGGCAAGATAGTCGTTTACGGTGACTATGTGAACACCCTTTCCTGAAAGGCTGTTAAGATAAGCTGCGGCGACGCACATGAGGGTTTTACCTTCGCCGGTTTTCATTTCGGTTATTCTTCCGGAATTCAGGACTATCGCGCCCATTATCTGAACGTCGTAGGGGCGTTCGCCTAGAACCCGTTTTGAAGCTTCTCTGGCAAGAGCGAAGGCTTCAGGCAGAATGCTTTCGAGTGTTTCGCCGTTTTTTATGCGGTCTTTTAATATCTGCGTCTGTTTGGGAAATTCTTCGGCCGGAAGGCTTTCCGCCCAGCTTTCTTTTGCGTTGACTTTTTCAACGATCGGTTTCAGCGTTTTGATATCACGTTCGGATTGAGATCCGAACAGGAAGGTCATAATCTTATCTATCATATCGTCTAATATACTTAAAAAGCCCTTATGAGTAAAGATTTAACATTTAAAGATACGGGACGACTTCTGCGGAAAACGGCTGCATTCCCGGCGGCGCCCTGCCGTTTAGGCCTGAAAATTCTATCTCCGTGCTCGTACAGCCGGCCGGTCGCTGAAAGGCGCAGCGGCACATACCGCTTAAAATAATTGACACATCATACGCTAATCTTTATTCTTTTTGTGATGATAAAGAAAAAAAAATTGCCGCTATATATTTTGTTTTTTTCAGCGCTTTTTTGTGCCGTGTTTTTTTCGTCGTGCACGGACTCCGGCGTTTCAAACATAGTTGACAGTGAAAAACTTTTCGTATTGGAGTACGGAAAATTCGACAATCAAATAGATCTGTTTAATATTTCGTCCGTAGGCCCCATGAGCACTTTCATATCCATGAAGGACGGTTTTTTTTACATTTCCAACGGCGAATCAAAAAAAATAATGGAAATGAATTCCTACGGCGATCTTTTGACCTTGTTTTATAATGAAGAAAATAATGTGCGCCCGGATTTTGTATTGTCCACGGATACCGTTGACAGCACTAAAAAGGCCGTTTCCTATCCGTTTAATTCTCCTGGCGTAATTACCGTAGATTCGCGCAAATGCATTTATGTAGTGGATTCTTTGCCTCAGGAACAGCAGATTTTAAATACCGATGAAAATCTTGTCTACAGGCAGGTGGTGCTCAGATTTGCCAGCAGCGGAAAGGCGCTCGATTATATAGGCCGGCAAGGGGTAGGGGGAACGCCTTTCCCTTATATAAAGAATATTTATATCACAAGGCAGGACGAACTTGTTGTTGTGTGCGTAACAAATACCGGCCTCACGGTTTATTGGTTTAATTCTTCGGGGCAGCTTTTATACGTCGTTCCGATAAACAATTCGGATCTTCCCAATCCGTTTGCCGAAAATTCTACGGAAGATTATTATATGGCGGCCGGAAATATAATTCCTGCGGCCGATAACGATATTTTGTACATAAAAATCGATTATTTTCTTACGCACTTCGATCAGGATTCTAAAGTGCAGTCGGGAATCGATTATACCAACACGCTTCTTTATCCGATCAACGCATCTACGGGATCATATTCGGAACCTTTGAAAATTCCTGCTTACGAAGAGACTGTGTCGGACGGTTTCGGCAAGGTAGTTTACATGACGCCGTATGAGTTTATCGGAGTTACCGATTCAGGCTGGATGTTTTTTTCTTTGCCCGTCAGCGACGGCTACATGCTCCAGATAATTCAGCCCGGCGGTCACAGGGTGCTTAACAGAAAGATCAAGGTGGACAGTGCGAGACTTTTGTATTATACGTTTTCTCTTTCTCAAACGGGAATTCTTTCGGGGCTTTTCGCTTATCCTGAAAACGCCGCGATAGAATGGTGGCGCATCGATTCGCTGATAGAAAATTTGTCGGAAGGCTGAAAATGGCTTTTGACGATATTTCCAGTGACGGCGCCGACGAAATCCGCGCCGACGGCGAAGAAGTTTTACACTTTTATTACAACCGTGAAGAACGCCTTAAAAATGCGCCCCAGTCGGTAAAGGATTATTATTCGGGCAAATTCAAACTCAATAAGGGATTTAAAGTTCTTGTGGCCAATAAGGCCAACCGTTTTGTTCTTATCATCCTTATCGTTTGCCTTGTCTTTGTCCTGTTCACCACGGTTTTAACTTCGGAAAATACGGCGCGCATAGGCAACATCGATATGCAGCTTTCTTCTTTTGCCTTTGAAGACGAAATTTACGTTAGCCTTAAAATAAACTCGTCCGGCAAAAACTCAGGAAAAAAGTCCAAAAAAAAACTTGCCGTTCCCGTAGAGATGGATGTCGTTTGCTACGACGCGGACAAACAGCCGTCCATGCTCCAAAAAATCGAAGGCGTTTTTACAGGAGACGAGCTGTTTTTACGGACAAAATTTTCCGATTATGATATACTGTATGTGCGTGCCGATGTCGCCGCTTTGGGCGAATCGCGCAAACTTTTTGCATCTGTACAAAGAAAATAAAAATGCGGAGGAAAAATGCTTCAATTTTATTTTTTGTCCATATTGTTAAATCTAATTACCGGACTCGTTCTTATTTATGCGGATATTTTTGCCGATGACGCCGGAAAAAGCGAAAAAACTTCCGAAAAAAGCGGCGGTAAAATAAAAGATCTCGTTTCAGGTACGGCTTTTTTTTCAAATAAAACGTTTTTACTCGTAGTGGGAATTCTTTCGGCGTTTACGGGCGTGATGAAACTTCTTTCCGTAGTGCGAAACGATATTCCCGTAATAGGCGACTTGCTTCCGTCTCTTGCAGGGCTTTTAGGCGGATTTTCCGTGATCCTCGCTTATTACCGCATGACTTCCGCGGAAAAAATTTCACTTCCCGATATTGTTGAAAAAGTGTTTGTAGACGGGCATAAATACATAGGCGTGTTTTGCATTACGGCCGGGCTTCTTCACTTTATATTCCCCGGCGTTTTGTTCTTTTAATCTATGCTCCGGAATTCTTCCGTAGCCTGCATAGCTTATTCGGGCGAAAAAGTTTTGATCGCACGGCGAAAATTCGGCGGCGATATGGGCGGAAGGTGGGAATTTCCCGGCGGAAAAGTAGAACCTGACGAAACCGACTTATGCGCCGCCGTTCGTGAATTCAAAGAAGAATTCGGAATTGACGTAAAGATCGGCGGATATATTTGTGAAACGGAATTTGAGCACGGCGGTAAAAAAAGCGTTTTACGCGCTTATGAAGTTTTTGTTCCGCACGACGGTATAGAAAAATCTTATGCGCTCTCGGAGCATTTGGAATATAAATGGGCGGATCTTGCCGAAATAGAAAAATTGAACTTTGTCGATTCCGATATGAAGCTTTATCCTTCAGTAAAAGATTATATTATGAGCAAAAACGGGACGCGGAAGCAATCATGAAAAGATTTATCGCTCTTTTTATGTTTGTTTTTGTATTTTTTTCAGGATGTCTGCCTGAAAAAGAAGCTGAACGCATAGAATTTGACAATTCCGAACCGTTGGCCCTTGTTCCGGACGTCCGCTGGGCTGTCGTTACTGAGCCGTATTCGGCATTACGCACAAACGCCGGCTGGGAATTTCCTGTAAGCGCATACAGCCGCCGCGGTGAAATTCACCGAATCACGGGCAATAAGACCGTTTTCAGCCCTGACGGTACCGCGGCGGTTTGGCTCCGCTTTGAAGGCGGCTGGCTTCCGAACTCGGCCGTGACGGTGTGCTACAATCTTTTTAACGCAAGAACCGTTTCCGAACAGATAAAAAAATAAATAATAGACAGCACCGCTGCGGATTTGCCGCGAAACTTCAAGCAGTTTTGAGGTGTTGATGCCTCCGCAAATTCTAAGCGATGTTTCTCGCAGCGTCTTTTAAACTTACATTTTTGATTTTCGGTTTTAGTGATTGGAAATCCCGCCGTTTGCCGGTTAATCGGCAACTGGGAAATCCGCCGGCCCGCATGCCGGAGTGCAAGGGAATGTCTCAAAAGTTTGTTACTTTTTCGCCATCCCTGACGGGTTTAAAATTAAGTCTTTGTAAAGTAATGACTTAATTTTAAACGCCGCATATAAAATCAAGGAAACTGTCCGAAAACTGAAGTTTCGGACAACCTCTATGTTTTTTAGAATACGGCTATGACGTCTCCGTTCGGATATGTTTTTTTGATGTAATCTTTTACTTTTTGACTTTTCATCGCTTTTGCAAGCGCCTTGATTGCGGGAGAATTTTCATTGCCCACTTTTACTGTCAAAATATTGACATACGGAGAATCTTTACCTTCTACGATCAGTCCGTCCTTTGCGGCCGTAAGCCCTGCGGGAATCGCGTAATTACCGTTTATTACCGCCGCGTCCACATCTGATAGAACTCTCGGCAGCGACGCCGCTTCTATTTCTCTGAATTTAAAATTCTTTTTGTTGGACGTAATATCTGCCGGTACGGCGGTCAAGCCTGCCTTTGCGTCAATGGTTATATATCCTGCGGACTGAAGCAGAAGCAATGCTCTTCCTTCGTTCGTCGGATCGTTAGGAATGGCTATTGTCGCGCCGTTCGGAATATCCGCCGCTTTGGAATATTTTTTTGAATACAGCGCAAGCGGTTCCACATGGATACCGGCTACGTTCACCAGATGATAGTTTTTTTCTTTGTTGAATGTTTCCATGTAGGGAACATGCTGAAAAAAATTAGCGTCGATTTCGCCCGACTCGACGGCGTCGTTCGGCGTTACGTAATCGGTGAATTCAACCACTTTAAGCGTATAGCCTTCCGCCGCCATATCGTCGATTAAAAGATTGAGAATAGCTGCGTGCGGCTCGGGCGTTGCCCCTACGGTGATAACCTTGCCGTCCTTTTCTTTTGAACCGCCTGCAAAAAGCGGTGAAGTCAATATAGCTACAAGCGCGATAACCGCTGCTTTTGTGATAGCTTTTTTCATAAAACCTCCTTGGAAAACCTGAATTATTGCGATTTATGCACAACTGTTTTCCAATAAGCAGCAAAATATCATTTTTTGAAATCATTGTACAGTGGGAATTGATTTAAATATGCATCCGCCGCCTAAAATTACGTTATCTTTATAAATCACAACCGACTGTCCGGGCGCAACCGCCCTTTGCGGCTGCTCGAAGGTGATTTTGTACGGCCTTCCTTTGAATGCGGATTTTTTTAAAGCCGCTTCCGTTTCCTCTTCTTCATGCGGATCGTACGGCTCGATTTTTGCCGCAACCGGTCTTGAAGCAAGCCTTATTTTTACCTCCGCTTCAAAAGCTCCGCCAGGTTCTATGTTTGCAGGCCACACAAAATCGTCGGCTATCAGCGCCGTGGAATCCAGTTCGCCGTTGTCGGCCAATACCACAAGGTTCCTTTTCGCATCTATGGATTGGACGTAAAGCGGTCTGTTAGCCGAAACTCCCAGTCCTCGCCTTTGCCCGACCGTATAGTGCTCGATTCCTCTGTGGCGGCCGAGTACTCTGCCGTCCGAATCTATTATGTCTCCGGGAAGCGAAGGTCTGTCCGAAAATATCATATCGAAGAATTCTTCGGGAATAAAATCCTGGCTTTCCTTTCTTTCTGCGGAAGAAAGACGTTTTTTTCTTGCAAGCTCGACAACTTCGCTTTTTTTCATACCGCAAAGAGGAAAGCGCACCTTTTCCAATACTTCCGACGGAATGCGGTATAAAAAATATGCCTGGTCTTTTGCGGCGTCTTCCGCGCACGATATCATGGCAGGCCGCCGAACTGTTCCCCAAAGGCCTTCTTCAGGCCGGACTATTTTTGCGTAATGCCCAGTGCAAAAGTAATCATAGTCGACGTTGATATTTGAAAGGCCTGCAAGGAGCGCTCCGAATTTTATAAAACGGTTACATCTTATGCATGGGTTAGGGGTTCTTCCTGAACGGTATTCACTTTTAAAATAGTCGAGAACTTCTTTTTGATAGGCGTCTTTTACGTCTATCACGTGATATTCTATATTGTTGCCGCGGCAGAATTCTGTGCATTCGGCAATATTTTTAATTTCATCAGGGCCGTAGCACGAATTGTGCAGGGTTTTCCCCGCGGCGATTACGGGAAGGTCTCCCTTCCACAGCGACATTGTAACTCCTATGACACGGCAGCCCCTTTCTTTTAAAAGAAGAGCTGTTAGCGTGGAATCAACTCCGCCCGACATTCCAACTGCGACCCTGTCGCCCTTTTTGGGCAGTTCCAAGTCTTTATAAAGCATTTTATAAAATATAGTTAAAAAAGCGGAATATGAAAAGCGGGCAAAACGGTAAAACGGTAAAACTTGACAAAATACCGTGAACAATGCAAAATAATACACTATAAATAATAAGTTTCAAAATGACCGGAGTTCGGAGTGGAAGACGACATACTTACCATTGAAGAAGTTGCAAAATACCTACGCGTGTCTGAGCGTACTGTTTACGATTGGGCGCAAAAAGGCGAAATTCCCGCCGGAAAGATCGGGACGGTTTGGCGTTTTAAAAAATCGGAAATAGAAAATTGGGTAAACGCTCATCTGTCGTCAAGCTCAAGATTTTCGATGCCCGTTGCGGCGGTACAAGTAAAAAACATATTATCGCCGGATCGTATAGTTTTCATTGAACATTCCGCAAAACACGATGCGCTTTTGGAACTTGCCGACGTTTTAGGCAGAGCTCCGCAGGTAAAAAATTCCGGGGAATTGGCGTCAGAAATCTTAAAGCGGGAAGAACTTATGTCTACGGCGATCGGCCGCGGCATTGCCATTCCGCACGTGCGTCTTTCGTCCGTTACCGACCTTGTGATGGCCGTGGGTATTTGTAAAAATCCCATAACGGATTTTCAGCCGCTTGACGAATTTCCCGTAAGCATTCTTATTATGATAGCGGCAGCTTATAATCAGCATTCGTATTATCTTCAGACTTTGTCGTTTTTCAGCTCCAAATTAAAGGATAAGGAATTGCGCGGCGCTCTTATGAACGCTTCGTCTGCGGAAGAAGTGTACAAGCTTTTGAATTAGAACTTAAGGACGTTTTTAGCTCGACTCGGAAAGACGATGTCTCAAGAGTTCCGGCTTTTTTCATTTTTAAGGGAATTCCACCGCTATCCATTTGTTTTTGTCGCTCATATCTTTTGCTATCTTTCCTATGTCTACATGGGCGGTAGTTTCCGCAATCAAAAAATCCGTTTGGCCGACTTTGATCTTTGCTCCGTCTCCGGTAATATTGAGCCCCGCGACGGCATGGCTGTATTCCCTTGAAATAAAAAGGGCGGAATTTACGCCTATGTGCTTCATCAGCACGCATAAAAGCAAAGAGCGGCTGTCGCAGTCGGAACCTGTGCCGCTCAATGCGGAAATAAGATCCGTAAAATCCGAAGTTTTATGATTCCGTGAATATGTAAAATCCTGCAGCCAGCTGAGCAGAGTTTGCGCGTAAGCGCGTTCAGGCGAATTTATGTCAGCTTTTAACGCGTCGGAAAATATTCCTTTGTAAATATCCGCCGAAACTGCCGAAAGTCTTGAAAAACTGTCCCTGAAAACAAATCTGTAATATCTTTGCCATGCTTCTTTCCATAGATTGTGCCTTGCGTATAGGGTAAGAACCGCATATTCTCTTTCAACGACGAATTTCGCTGCTTCGGCATCCTGTTCGTCCACTCTTGTCGCTATAGTTTTTCCGCCTATATTTAAAGTCAATTCTTTTTTCTTACCGTAAGGAAAGGCGAATGTTTCAATGAGTCCTTGGTTTAAAAATCCCGCCCTGCTCGGAACAAAAGAGTCTATCGTCGAAATTATTAGCCCGGAGCATTGAGCGTTTCTTTGTAAAGGCGCATAGCATAGAAGGCAGGCGGCGGCATTTTCTTTTCCGACGGGAACGCACGCAGCCCAGCCCTTGTGCTGAGTTTTATCCGGCATAGCAAACGAAAAATCCGCAAGAGCGCAATCGCTTCCGTTCCATTTTACTTCAGATATTTCATTTTTGGATTTAAGCCGATCCAGCGCGTCTTGCAGCACTGAAACCGGAGCTTTGCCCGCGTCGGCGTCATAGATCTTTATTGCAAAATAAACGGGAAGCAATGAATGTGCAAAAAAGATCGAACTTTCGTCTTCAGCCTGATCTTCGATTTTATACGCTTCAGGCAGATCAAGATAGTATCCGTATTTTTCAGAGTAAAAAAAATCCGCAGAAGCTACGTGCGGAAAAAATAAAAATACGATGAAAAAAACGGCGTATGAGATAAAAGTGCGGCCTATGTTTTTTGTTTTGCCTTGTTCGGATTTTGAGCGTGCCTGCCGGGTTGTCATTTTTTTTTGCCTCCTGTATATTTTTTCGGATGAATTTTGTTCCGATCCTATATGAAAATGAAGATATTCTGGTGATTGAAAAGCCTTCCGGCATGAGTTCCCAGGGCGGACATAAGATTTTTCATCCTCTGGATGAAGAACTTTCAAAGCAGGTTGGTTATAAGGTTCATCTTGTGCACCGCCTTGATCGGGATACTGCTGGCCTTATGGTCGTGGCGAAGTCCGGCGCCGCAGCCGCCCGCTGGATCAAGCTTATAGGCGGAAAACAGGTACAAAAAGAATATAAAGCGGTCTGTATCGGAGCGCCTGACGGCAAACCGTCGGGGATCATAACCGAGCCGGTAAGCAAGGGCGGAGTTGAAAAGCCTGCCGTAACAAGCTATAGCGTAGAAAGAATTTTTACTTTTCAGTGGGAGGATAAGGCCTTTGCCGAAGGTCTGCGCGATTTTAACACGGAAATATCGCTTTTGCATTTGAAACTCGGGACGGGACGCATGCACCAGATTAGGATTCACTTGGCAAAGATCGGCTGTCCGATTGCGGGAGACGACAAATACGGCGATTTCAAGCTTAATAAGTACCTAAAAAAAGCGGCGGGCGTCCGCCGCCTTATGCTCGCTTGCGTTCGCCTTACCTTGCCGATAGCAGGAAAGCAAAAGAAATTTGAAATACCTGTACCGCCCTATTTTGACGAATTTTTAAACATGTGCGTCCAAAGATCAGGCTCTACCGATTGATCGATCGATCGATCAATCAATCAATCAATCAATCGACGGAACGCCTTCCCCCCTTATAGCCGCATCGGTTTTTAGCGCCTGAATGAAGTCGCTGCCCCGGTTTTTCATGTCAACCTGCCGCATCCGCCTCGGCCGTTCCCCGTTCATATCCGGCGGGAAAACGGAAAAGCGCAAGGGGGCTTTTAAGCTAAGCAAGCGACCTTTACATTTTCAGGTTCGTGCTGAGAAGCCAAAAATAAAGTAAGTTTCATTTGCATCGCCATCCAGCTTTCAGGCGTAGTAGCCGTTGCTTTAGCGATTCTAATTGCCATTTCCGGACTTAAAGCGGATTTTCCGTTTACAAATTCAGAGAGAGTTTTTCTTGTAATGCCAAGCATTTTGGCAGCGTCCGTAATGTTTATTCCGAGCGGTCCAAGAACATCTTTTAAGAATACTTCTCCCGGGTGAGTCGGTTGTCTAATCATAATATCCTCTTAATGATAATCCAGATAATCGACAAGAATCGCATCTTGCCCTTCAAAATAAAAAGTAACGCGCCAGTTTCCGCTTACTGTTACAGACCACATTTCTTTTTCCCGTCCTTGCAATCGGTGAAGCCTATATCCCGGTAAGTTCATATCCTGCGGGTTTACACTTGCAGCCAGACGGTCTAAGATCCGTCCGAGTTTGGAAGAATGTTCAGGGATGATTCCCGCTTTGCTTCCCGTCTCGAAAAAATCTTTAAGGCCTTTATGCCTCCACGACTTAATCATGGTCAATTTTACATAGTAACGTGTAACGTGTCAAGTTTCAGTTGGGCTGAATTTTACGTTGCAGTCGCTGTCCCGGTTTTTCATGTCAACCTGCCGCAGCCGGTTCGGCTTTTAGCGCCTGAATGCAGTCGCTGTCCCGGCTTTTCATGTCAACCTGCCGCATCCGCCTCGGCCGTTCCCCGTTCATATCCGGCGGGAAAACGGAAAAGCGCAAGGGGGCTTGAAAAATGGCGGAAAAATTGCACGAAATTGTAAAAAATCTGAAAAAAAGCGCAGAAAAGCGCAAATTATTTACTTGCTATCATCAGATGATAGTGTTTTCGCATTATAATACCATTATAATATGAATTGTCTTTTAAAACGCAGTACAACCCTTGTGCGATACTATAGGAAACCTCTAAAAATTGCAGTTTTTAGAGGTAACTGCGGCTCGTGAGCCGTTAAAACGCGATGTTGTAACTTTTGATAATACAGCGAGTTACAATTCATCAGCATCTTGAAAAAGTCGATCAAGGTCGGTTTTTTCAAAATGCTCTATAGCCGTTATGCTGGCGGGAAAAGGAAAAAATGATAGAAGTAAAAGGAAAGTACAACACTGCAAAAGTCTTTACGGATAATTTGGATGAAAGCGGCCGCGTCCAGATCGAACGACTCTGCGATCAGCCGTATGCAAAAGACAGCAGAATCCGCATGATGCCTGACGTCCACGCAGGCGCGGGCTGTACGATCGGAACTACGATGACGATCATCGACAAAATTTGTCCGAACCTTGTCGGAATTGATATCGGCTGCGGCATGGAAACTCTTGTGATAAAGGCCGATTCGCCGGTCAGTGAAAAATTCGATCCGGAACGCCTTGACGCATGTATCAGAAAAAATATTCCTTTCGGGCGGAATATACGAAAGCGTGAGCACAAATTTGCGGAAGAGATCGAATTCGATAAAATCCGCTGCAAAAAGGCGAACATCTATACCGCAAGAAAATCGCTCGGTTCGCTCGGCGGCGGGAACCATTTTATAGAAGCTGGCCGCGACGAAGTCGGAAATTTGTACATCGTTGTGCATTCGGGAAGCCGTCACCTCGGTCTTGAAGTTGCGACTTATTATCAGGAGGCGGCGTGGAAGCAGCTGAATCACACTGAAGAAGCGGATATCCGCGATGCCATTAAAAAGATGAAAGAAGAAGGCAGACAGGAGGAAATTGCAAGGCTGCTTCCCGAAATCAAAGACTCCGTTATCACCGACATTCCTAAGCCTTTGGCCTATGCCGAAGGCGCTCTCTTTGAAGATTACATCAATGACATGAAGATCCTTCAAAAGTTTGCCATGTTTAACCGAAAGGCTATGATAGATACGATCAGCGTCGGTCTTCGCTTGGACAAGCACGACGTCGTTGATCAGTTCACTACGATCCACAATTATATAGACACCGATGCGATGATTTTGCGAAAGGGCAGCGTGCGGGCGCTGAAGGGGGAAAAGCTTTTGATACCGATCAATATGCGGGACGGAAGCCTTGTGTGCATCGGCAAGGGCAACGAGGACTGGAACTATTCCGCTCCCCACGGCGCCGGCCGCGTAATGGGGCGGAAAGAAGCCCGATACAAGCTTAACATGGACGAGTTCAAAAAATCCATGGAGGGAATATGGAGTTCCACCGTATGCAGGGACACTATCGACGAAGCGCCGATGGCCTATAAAGACATGAGCGAAATCGCCGCGAATATCGAGCCGACTGCCGAGATTGTCAGCGTGATAAAGCCGATTTTCAATTTTAAGGCGGCGGAGTGAGCGGAGATCCGGCGCATAAGCCGGCGCGGCGAAGGCGGAACCGGCGCAGAAACCGACCGCTTTCAGGCAGTCCGTATCGGACGTTTGATTTGGGATAACTATGAAGCGTTTATTGTGGTTGGATGACCTTAGAGATCCTGAGAATTACATAACAGGCAAATATAGTGTTTCTCGAGCAAAAAACTACGAAGAATTCTGCAAATATTTGAATAGCAACGGTATTCCCGATGTGATATGTTTTGATCACGATCTCGGTGAAGAAAAATCCGGCTATGACTGCGCAAAATTTCTTGTAAATTACTGCCGGCAGCATCATTGCGACATTCCCGAATATGACATTCAAAGTTCAAATCCGGTGGGAAAAGAAAACATCAGTGGACTCTTGGACAGCTGGCACAGATTTTATGTGAGAAATGCTGGCAAAAAATGATGGAGAATAATATATGAAAAAGTATTTTTCAGGATAAATGTTTCAATCTCATTTTTAATCTTGTTCCTATATGCTCTTATTAAAGAGTTTGAACACTATCATTTTGTGATATTGTCTTTGAGATTTTACTATCATAAAATGATAGTATTTCCTCGCTATAGTATAATCATTACGCGATGACGAGGAGAAGAAAAAATGACTGATTTGTTTCAATGCTGCAATCTTTTAAAGGATTTTATAAGTGAAAAATTGGACGGAGATATAGAAAATTTCAAACAGTATAATTTTTTGCTTTTGGAAAATGATAAAAAATTCGGACGATGCAGTGAGTTCGGAACCGGCTTTGACCCCGATGATACGGAGATAGCGCGAGCCGTTTATTATCTGTTATTCAGCAACAAAGTACATGATACCGATTTGGATTTTTCATTTTCCGATATAGGAACTCATAAAAAATATCAAGGGGACACGCTGAATACATTTAATACGTTATTCGGCGAAAATATGGAAAGAGCTGTAAAATATTCAAACAATGATACGGCTTTTATAAAAGAAGTTGAACAGTTTAAAAATAAATGTTATGTGCTGGGAAACTTTACCATGCTGCCGAATCTTTATGCAGACGGGCAAACGATCAATCTGTATCGCGGCAATTGGAACACATATAAGGATTATTTTGATGTCTTCCTTTATGAATTGAATAAATGCTACGAAGACGCTCCCGATAAAGATAAAACCTTATCCGAATTGATGAAAGCAAATTCATTTTATTTTGATATAGTAAACTCGATGGAATTATTTAAAAGGTATAATTTTATTTCTCCGTATTTTACGCCGGAAGGAGCTGTTCGGGATTCTTTTAAAAGCAAAATCGAAAATTGGGATAGAGAACCTTCAAGATATGTTGCGTTTGCCCGCAATTATATTTGCATATCGGAGCATTTGATAGATATGCGGATACAAGCCATTCTCAGAATTTTAAAACGCGTTATCGCAAATGTTGAGATAAAAATAAAATATGATGAAATAAACCGAAAATTCAAAAACGGAAAAATTACGAAAGAACAGGAAAGGTCGGAAAAAGAAGCTTTATTGAGAAAATACGATCCTAATCGAAAGAAGAATGGAACTTATTGGTTTATGAAATATGAACTATAAATGCTGTCGAAAATACTGTCGGCAACAAAGCGGTTTATCGGTGACGAAATCGGCTGACCGGGAATATAATAATATTAGCAAGGGGGATAGACGATGGAAGAAATTATTTATGGTTACGGCGGAAAAAAATACACGGTGGAAAAATTAAAAGATTTATGCCCGTCAAGTTCTGAGATAGAAGTCCAAAATAAAATAGAACGGGAAACCCATAGACTTAAAATCTATCATTCCGAACGATATAACAGTCAAGTGGAAAATTTACCCGGAGAAATCTGGGTCAGATTATCGCAAAAAGGCTGGGAAAGAATATTTGTAAGTAATCAAGCGCGTATAAAATATTTAAAAGATGACGGCAACTTCGAATTTCTAAATCAAGATGAAGATCCTTCCATATCGGATTTCGGATATTTAGTAATTGATCCCGAAAAGAAGTACCCTGAATTACATAAACTTATTTCAAAAGGTTATCCTCGCTATCCTCGCGTATATAAGTTAGTAGCTATGGCTTTTTTAGGAAAAGACGAATACGAAGGGGATGGATCTGTCATTCACCATATCGATAATAACGGATATGATAATCGTCCTGAAAATCTAATCTGGCTGACTAAAAAAGAACACAATCAAATATAGTACCAGATAAAATTTGCTTTTTCAGAATGCGGGTATTTCTCTCATATATACTTCCTGTAAGTATACTAAAATAGTTATATCCATACCGACAAAAGAAAATTTCTAAACGAATTCGCTTAAATAATTCTACACACTATCACAAAATGATAGTCTATGCATGTTACTTACATAACAAGAGGTAACCTCTAAAAACTGCAGTTTTTAGAGATGTCCAAGAGGCTACATCACTATGAGTGAAAGTTTTTTCTATTCGGTAAAGGATTTGTCAAAAGACTTGACAAAAATCGGGGGGGGGGTAATAAAATCAACCGAAGATATGTTAGGTTAAGAGCGTACTGCACTATGGATTACAGATTTTAAAAAGTGCTTAATTTATCTTAGACAGTTTCGTAAAATAAATTTTGGAGGTTTGTGAAAATGGGAAAAGATTATGAAAAATTCTTTGCAGACTATTATGTGGCTTATGACGATCGTAATTTTGAGGCTGTAAAAGAATGGAATAAACAGCACAAAGCTGATGAAAAACTCTTATGTCCTCAGTTTTTAAGTCCTCTGCCTGAATACGAACATGCCGATCTTAAAGTTATGATTTTCGGACAGGAGGCCTTGCGTTGGCATAATCCTGACGACAGTATGAATTTTTATGAAGACGGACACGAACCGCAAGATTATTCCGATTTGTATTCCGACTATATGAAATTGTTAAACGGAGATGATGCTGAATTTAAAAAAGGCGGTATTCGTAAAGCTCTGTTTAACAAGGAATACCGCCGTTTACGGAACTTGATTCAACAGACTGCAAAAAAGTATGGTAAGTCCGCAGGTTTTATGTGGAACAATCTTATAAAACTTACCGCCCTAAAAGGAGGGTCGGGAAAAAAATATTTTAATAAACTGAGCGCGGTACGGGAATCGTCTTTATTGATAAAAGATGAATTGAATTTTTTTAAACCGAATATTCTGATTTTCCTGACCGGTCCGAATTATGATTGTGTAATTCAAGATAAAATTGCCGATATTCATATCTTTGATGTAATTTCCAAAGAAAAAGTTAAATCGTTTCCCGATACACAATTATGTATTTTCAATATAAAAAATATTGATTTCGCCTTGCGAACGTATCATCCTCAAGCACGTCTTACTCGCGAAGAATGGAGTAAGCTTCACGGAAAAATAGACCGGCTCATTGCCGATGAAATTGGCCGGTTATATTCCAAATAATTTTTATAAAAAAAGACGAAAGCGAATTGGCACTGCGCCTTTTAAAAAATAATACAACTGTGAATATTTTACTGTACGGTGCTCCCGGATCGGGTAAAACCGAATACGCCCGCGCTCTTGTTAAAAGCGCAGGACTTGTTCCGTACATATTTAAAAACGCGCTTGAAGTTTCCGACAGAAACGATAACCCTGAAAAACATGCGCTCGGCCGTTTGAACTGTCTGCTTTCGCTTGATATGAAAAGGTTACAGAGATTACTCATTTATTTTTTCATACAGTGCGACGATTTCTTTTTTCCAGCGGATGACAAGGCGCTTGGGAGCGAGCGGTTCGGCCTGAGTTCCCCAGCTTAGGATCAGCTCAAAGATTTTATCGTACTGACTTGAAGAAAATGTGATTACGGTAGAGTCCTCGTCTTCCGTGAATTTTTGATCGTCCGCCCACTTGTGCCCTTTGATCCAGTCCTTTGCATAGCCGGTAAATTTAATTGTATATTTTTCAATCTTATTGCCTTTGTATGCGCCGAGCCGTCCTCCACCGCAATAGTAAGAGAAGTCGTATTTTTCGGGAAGTTCGAATGCTTCGTCAGTAACGACGATGTCCGCCATAAAGTTTAAGTCGTATAAAAGCACAAGGTCGGCGTATTCGCTGTAAGCGAAAAGATACACCGAGCCGTTATCCAACAAAAGCTGGTACGGTCGTATGGTTCTGAGCGCTTTCGTGTTCGTATATGATTTTGTATAGCGGAAGTTGATTTTATGATTTTTTTGAATCGCTTCGTAAACCTTATCCCAATTTTTTACATTGACGCCATATTCGATTTGCGGCGGAACGCTTACTCGGCCGGAAGATAAAACCGTATCGTCCTTTGCGACCTTAGGTTCAAGAAAATAAATCAATTTCGTAACGCTGTCGAAGAGGGGAGTGTTTTTGTATTGCTGCAGCAAACCTTTCAGGCCGGCGATTAAAGCGAGGTTTTGTCTTGTTTCTTTTGAGTAAACTTGTTCGACTTCTTTTTTAATTACATAGCTTCCATGGACCTGCTTTTCTTCAAGTAAGTCCATGTCCTTTAGTGTTTTTATGGCTCTGAGTATTGTTATGTTGGCAACTTTAAAGTGATTTTCAAAATACTTTGAATTGTATTTTACGTCCGGATGATTCGGCGCGTCTCGCAATATGCGAAGAATTTCGTAACAACGCTCGTCAAGTTCAGGATTGAGTTCTTTTTGCAGCTTTTTTTCATCGCGCGCCAGCTGCCGTTGTCTTTTGTCTCTTTCCGGAAGGACCTTACTCATAAAAATATTATAACACATAAAACGGTCGGGCGCATCGCTTTTATTTTGATTCTTTTACGATTTTTTCCCTGCCGTCTTTTCCGAACCGTTTTCCGTATGTACGACCAGTTGATCGAACGGGATTTCTATGCCTTCTTTTTTCAACCGCTCGTCAATATCTATAAAGATTGAATTGCGCGCGCTGCCGTAATCCTGAACGGAAGTCCATGCGAGCAGCGCACAGGAAATACCCGAAGAGGCAAAGGCCGTCCAAAGAACGGAAGGCGCAGGGTCGTCGACGATAAAGCGGTTCTTTTTTGCGGTGTCGATGAGTATTGTTTCGACCCGGCGCAAATCGGTGTCGTAGGAAACCGACAGTTCCGTTTTAACCCTGCGAAACGGGAAGTGTGAATAATTGATGAGGTTTGCTTTGATTATCGTTTCGCTCGGAACGCGTACATATTGGCTGTCGAAGGTTTTTAAGGCGACCGAAAGCAAATTGATCGACTGCACGGTACCGATAATGTCCGCAATCTCGATAGTGTCGCCGATTTTAAAAGCGCGTTCCGTTATAACGAACAAACCCGAAATAACGTTCGATACCGATGTTTGCGCCGCAAAACCTATGGCGATACCGGCGATTCCGGCCGCACCGAGCAAACCGCTTACGTCTATGCCGAGCCGATGAAAAACGGTTAAAACGATGGTAACGAATGCGCTGTAATCGATCGCTTTTTTTATAATGTGCTGCGTTTGCATCGACATCTTTTTAAAAAGAAATTTTTTTGAAAGCGCTTTAAGAATTTTAAAAAAAATGTAGATCAGTGCGAGCGTGCCTATAAACTGCAAAATACCTACCAATTTTTCGGACGTCAATTCGATTTTAATGCCGCTGATTGAAGAAAGCAGCGTTTCTATGGAAGTTGTCAATTTATTCATAATCCGAAGTGTAGCACAGCGGCACAAAAATTAAAAGTCTTGCATTGACTTTATTTTTTTTCTTTCGTTATAATTAACACTCACAGTTTATAATTTGAAGAGTTTGGAAAACAGGTGGTTTTTTATGTCCAGAAGATGCGATATTTGCGGCAAAGGCTCTATGAGCGGAAACAAAGTGAGTAAATCATACAACCATGTGCGCCGCACGTGGAGACCGAATATTGTGGAAGTTAAAACCGAAATCGACGGTACAACCACAACTTTAAAACTTTGCACGCGCTGCCTCAGAAGCGGCTACATTACGAAAAAAGTATAATCATCGGTCTGAAATGATTAAAAAAGCGCATAAGGGCAAGCGGCGCCTTTATGCGTAATGTGTTTTGAGAAAAAATCGTGTTTAAATTTATACGGGAGAACTTGGGAACCGTACGCGGACGGCCGGTCTTCAGACAGTCGCTTGCCGCTTGCCGCAAAAATTGTGTTGGGCGCGATGCTGCGTGTCAAGCGTTTTACCGCGCTTTTGTACATTTTTTCGTGAGAAGGTGTACTGCTTTTATATGCGCGTTTCTCTGTCATTACTATAGTATATGTCATTTTCCGCAGATTTCAATGTGTAAAATCGCACGGAAATCGTGTAAAATTTGACTTTTATTTTTAAATATTTTATACTCCTAATCGTACATTTTGATAGTCTTTTAAACTGGACTCGTGCAAACGGGTCTTTTTTTATGTTCAGGTGAAAAATTGGAATACAAGGCGTTAAATACTATTCCGTATTATTCGGACTGCGCTCCCTTGGTAAACGGACTCGGCTATGAGCTCATAGAGCTCAAGGTTACTCCACAAAGAGGATCGGTTCACATAGTCGCGGTAATCGCCGCAAAAGATCCTCAGTACGACATAGGAATAAACGACTGCTCAAAAGTGCATCATGCGCTTTTGCCGAGGCTGGAAGCGCTTTTGGGAACCGACAACACTTACATGGAACTCACGTCGCCGGGAATGGAGCGCAATATTCGTAACGCTGCCGAATTTGCCGTTTTTAAGGGAAGACAGGTTCGCGTCTGGGACAAGACCGTTTCCGATTGGGTAGGCGGTAAGATCATAGGATCGGACGAGCGTTCGGTAACTTTGGAAACGGAACAGGAAGATTCAAAAAAAACATCGCGAAAGTCTGTTTTGTTTGAAGATATTGCGAAAGCTAAATTTATACACTTATAAAAATTTGTAAAGGGGGCTTTATATGGCATCCGAAATGGCAGAAGCGATCCGTCAGTTGACGCAGGAAAAAGGAATTTCCGAAGAATCTGTCAAATTAACCATTGAAAACATGCTTAAAGCGGCTTATAAACGCACGTACGGAACATCCGACAACGCCGTCGTCAAATTTGCGGACGACATGTCGGATGTCGCGATCTATTCTCGTAAGACTATCGTAGACGGCGTTTACGATCCAGTCATGGAAATGGAACTTGAAGAAGCTTTAAAACTTAGTCCCGAGTGTGAAGTGGGAGACGAAATCGATATCCTTGAAGACCCCAAAAAATTTGACCGCTCCGCCGTTGCGACGGGAAAACAAACGGCTCATCAGGCTTTGAGCGAAAGTTTTAAGGATAATTTATACAACGAATATAAGACAAAGATCGGCGAGATAATCATAGGCTATTATCAGAGAGAACATAACGGCAACATCTATGTCGATCTTGGCAAAGTCGAAGGAATACTCCCCGGCAAATATCAGTCGCCGCGCGAAAAATATGAAAAAAACGACCGCATAAAAGCTCTAATCGTCGATCTTAAGAGAACCGCTACGGGTTTGCAGCTGGTACTTTCAAGGAGCGATCCTGAATTTGTGCGTTCCATCGTTGAGCTTGAAGTTCCCGAAGTTTATGATAAGACTGTAGAAATATATAAGGTTGTGCGCGATGCGGGTTATCGCACGAAGATTGCGGTGTATTCAAACCGGGAAGACGTCGATCCTGTAGGCGCCTGCGTAGGCCTAAAAGGCGTTCGTATTCAGAACGTCATCCGTGAACTGTACGGCGAAAAAATCGACATTTTAAAATACGATGCGGATCCTACCGTTTTTATTAAAAACGCACTGTCCCCGGCGGAAGTCGACAGGGTTCTTATTTTGGACGAGGGGAAAAAACAGGCGCTTGCTATAGTTCAGGACAGCCAGTTTTCGCTTGCGATAGGAAAACAGGGGCAAAACGTGCGCCTTGCTAACAGGCTTTGCGATTGGAGCATAGACGTTAAAACCGTCGATCAGGCCGCCGAAATGGATCTTTCGGAAATCGAAACGCGCAAGGCCGCTCAGAATCTGTTCAGCGACGGAGTAGAAGAAGAATACGATGAAATAACGACTCTTGCCGAACTTCCGGGAATAGACGCTCGTACCGTTGAAATTCTTAATGCGGCGGGTATTGAAGATATTGAAAAATTTATGAACGCGGTGGAAGACGGTTCCATAAAATCCGTAGAAGGGCTTTCGGATGAAAGCATCGCCGCCGTTAATAAAATCATAAATGATACCGTGGAATTCATAGATGAAGATGAAGCACCTTCCGAAAGCGGCGCGCAGGAGCACTCGGATGAAGAAGAAGACGAAGAGGAATATTCATGTCCCGAATGCGGAGCTAAAATAACCTTCGGCATGACAAAATGCCCTGCTTGCGGCGTTGAGATTGAATTTAAAGAGGATGCTGAATAAAAAAAACCGCGTTGCGGTTTTATGAAAGTTTATTTGCGAGGATAGATAGCTATATGGCAGATGAGTCTGTTAAAAAACCTGAATTTGTATTAAATAAAAAAAAGACCGATACCGCCGCTGAAAAACCGGCTTCTTCCGGTACGCCCGGAAAAAAGCGTGTGGTCATCGTAAAAAAGGGTCCTCCCGCCAATGGGGTATCAAACCGCGACGCACAGATTTCTGCTGTAAAAAAGGTTGTGCCGTCCGCTATCCCTTCACAAAAGGCGGTCGAATCCGCAAGTTCAGGCGCCGTGCATCCTTCCCCCGCCGAACATAAAACTTTAGCGCCTGAAGAAAAAAAGGCGCCGTCTTCTTTTGAATTCGGTTCGCGCCGCCCGAACGTTAAGGCCGGAAATCTTTCCGATCATCCCCGTCCCAACGATTACAGAGGCGGCGGATTCAGAGGCCCGCGCAACAATTATTCGAATAACCAGGGCGGGTATAACAATAACTACCAGCATCGCGACGGAGGCTTTACCGGAGCTCAAGCCCGCGAAGGCTATCAAAACCGTGAACGAGACAGTCAGGGCGCCTACCAAGGACGCGGCGGCGCAGGGGGGCGGCCCCCGTTCGCTCAGGGGCAGGGACGTCCAGGCGGTTACAGAAACGGAACTGCCGGAAGCCGTCCGGGTTTTACCGGGCAACGGCCTAACGGGAATTCCCGTCCGGGATTTACTTCTTCGCGCCCCGCCTCTCATTCGGCACCCGCTCCCATGCCGGACGTGCGTTCTGCCGGAAAAAAAGCTTTTAAAGGCAAAAAACAGCAGGTTTACAGCCGCAAAGATAGAGAAGATTTGTTTGACGAATCGTCTTTATATGACAACAAGAAAAAAACCGAAACACCGGCGAGCGTAGTTCCCAAGCAGATAGACATAATGGAAACCATTTCCGTTTCCGACCTTGCAAAAAAGATGAATTTAAAGGCTTCGGAAATTATTTCAAAGCTTATGGCTATGGGCATGATGGTAACCATAACGCAGTCCATAGACTCCGATACGGCGACATTGCTTGCCTCCGAATACGGATGCGACGTTCATCTTGTAAGCTTATATGACGAAACGGTAATCGAAAGTGAAAAAATTTCCGAAGAGGATATGCTGCCTCGGCCTCCTATAGTTACTGTTATGGGACATGTCGATCACGGTAAGACTAAAACTTTAGACGCGATACGGCATTCCAATGTAGCCGCCGGAGAATTCGGCGGAATTACGCAGCACATAGGCGCTTATTCCGTTTCGACTCCTAAGGGAAAAATCACGTTCCTTGACACTCCCGGCCATGAAGCGTTTACGATGATGCGCGCCAGAGGAGCTCAGGTAACCGACATTGTCGTGTTGGTAGTGGCCGCCGACGACGGCGTTATGCCGCAGACTTTGGAAGCCATTCATCATGCAAAAGACGCAAAGGTTCCTATAATAGTTGCAGTGAACAAGATCGATAAACCCGAAGCGAATCCCGATCACGTAAAAACCCAGCTTTCGGAACAGGGGCTTACTCCCGAAGAATGGGGAGGCGACACTCAGTTTGTTTCCATAAGCGCTTTAAAGGGACAGGGAATCGATCAGCTGCTTGAAGCCGTTTTGCTCCAAGCGGAAGTTCTCGAGCTTAAAGCCCCCGTCAACACCCGGGCCGAAGGAAAAATCATTGAATCCCGCGTAGACCAAGGTAGAGGAATAGTTGCTACGGTTATAGTGCAAAAAGGTACTCTGCATCAGGGGGATTCTTTTGTTGCAGGAATTTACGCCGGACGCGTTCGCGCCATGTTTAACGATCTGGGGCAGCGCATTCAGGAAGCGGGGCCAAGCACTCCGGTTGAAGTTTTGGGTCTTGAAGAAATGCCCAACGCGGGAGATCCGTTCCAGGTGACGGAAAGCGAAAAAGACGCCCGCTCCGTTTCTTCCAAGCGGCAGGAACTTAAACGCTTTGAAGACGCGAAGGCCGTTAAAAAAGTTACTTTGGACAACCTGTATCAGACGATCGACGCAAGCGAAGTAAAAGAACTCAAAGTAGTAATTAAGGCCGACGTTCAAGGTTCCGCTGAAGCTCTTAAAGCGTCATTGGAAAAACTTTCCACAAAAGATATAAGGCTCGTGGTTATTCATTCTTCCGCAGGAGCTATAAACGAAAGCGACGTACTTTTAGCTGCGGCCGATTCAAACGCATTTATAATCGGATTTAACGTTCGGCCTACGCCTAAGGCAAAACTGCTTGCGGATCAGGAAAAGGTGGATATCCGTAAATACAATATAATTTACAAGGCTGTAGAAGAAGTTACGCTTGCGATGGAAGGCATGCTTAAGCCTGACACTAAAGAAGAAATTACCGGAACTTTGGAAGTGAGAAACACGTTTAAAGTGCCCAAGATCGGGCTTATTGCCGGTTGTTACGTTACGGACGGCCTCATAAAACGTTCGAGCATGGTAAATCTTATCCGCGACGGAATAGTTCTTTATACCGGAAAAGTTACGTCTCTTAAGCGCTTTAAAGACGACGCCAAGGAAGTAAAAACGGGTTTTGAATGCGGTCTCGGTCTTGAAGATTGGCAGGATATTAAAGTCGGAGATCAGATTGAAGCCTTTGAATATGTGGAAGTTGCCAGAAAACTCGGCGACACGCTCGTAGATGAAAAAGCCGACGCCGAAAAGCGGGCCGTTGAACGCGCCGCCGCAATGAAAGCCGAAGCGGCCGCCGCTTTGGAAGCGGAAAAAGAGCAAATAGCGGCGGAAAAGACGGCTGCAAAGGCAAAAAAAGCCGCCGCCAAACAGGAAACGGCAAAGCATGCTGAAGCAAAACGTGAAAACGCAAAAACGGAAAAGGAAGCAGAGTAGCATAATATGAGCGAATACAGATTGATAAGATTGGGAGAACAGCTGCGGGATGAAATTGCCAATCTTATCCTTCGTCAGCAAATAAAAGACCCCAGAGTTTCTACTTTTTTGACGATCAACCGCGTAGAAGTTTCCCGCGACTTAGGATACGCGAAGGTGAGCGTTTCGAGTTTTCTTCCAGATCAGCAGCTTGAAACCGGCGTCGAAGGGCTTCAAAGCGCGGCGGGTTTTATTCAGTCTACGATCGCAAAAAAACTTAGGATAAGACAGTTCCCGAAACTTACCTTTGTCGCAGACACTGCGATGAAAGAAGGTTTTGAAATGATAAAAAAATTGGAAAAATTGGAAGCTGATGAGCGCTCCGCAAAAGAAGACGATCGAAAATAAATCAGGGATCGTTCTGTTCGCCAAACGTCCCGGTAAGACAAGTTTTTCTTCACTGTACACGATAAAAAAAGCGCTGAATACGTCAAAGGTGGGACACACGGGCACTCTGGACAGCTTTGCATCAGGGCTCCTTGTAGTCTGCACCGGTCAGCTTACCCGTCTTTCATCCCGAATAACTTCTTTTGATAAAACTTACGAAGCCGTTATAAGTTTCGGACAAGAGACCGATACATTGGAACCTTCGGGGAAAATCATAAGACAGGCGCCGCTCCCTAGTCTTTCAGATCTTTATTCGGCGCTTGACGCATTTACGGGCAATTTTATGCAAAGTCCGCCGGCTTTTTCCGCGATCCGCATAAAAGGCGAACGCTCAAGCGATCTTGCCCGAAAGGGAATTCCCGCCGATATTCCTTTGCGACCGGTTTCGGTTTACAAATGCAAATTGCTTGAAGTTAAACTTGAAAACGGAAAAATTTTTGGAACTAAGGCCGAAGATGACGATAAAGCGCGGTCTGACATGGTAAATCTGTGCGGCGATGAAAAGGTTTTATATGCGCGCATATTGTTTGAGGTTTCAAAAGGAACTTATATAAGAAGCCTTGCGCGCGACATAGGCGTTTTTTGTAAAAGCGCGGCTCACCTGAAGGGACTTTTACGCACAAAGGTGGGAAATTTTTCGCTTTCCGACGCTGCAGGATTTTCTCTTTTGCCTGATTTCAGCATAGCGAGCGTGCTTGAAAACGAAAAAACGCTTGAAAACGCTCATGCCGATACGGCCGATCCTGACGCGGAACTTCGGCTTGAGGTAACGGAAAAACTTAAAGGCATGACTGGGGAACTTGCTTTAAGCTGCGGTCTTGTGCCGGTAAAAATTTTGCCTGAATATGAAGATTCTTTTTATAACGGCAGACCGCTTAAAAAAGAGATGTTTGAAAAACCGGCTCAAGATTTTAATCAAATCTGCGGAGAGCCGCTGTCCGACGGCGGGGAAACTTCGTTTGCGGTTTTTACGGAAGCGGATGTTTTTTGCGGCACGGTCGAGGCGGCAGGGCACGGCAGCGGCGATATGGGACAAAACTGCCTGACATACGGGTATGTTGTTCCTAGGCAGCATGGTCTTATTTCGAAGCCTGCGTCATAAAAGGCCTGAGTCTAAAAGGTTCAATTTCGAGTTCTACTAAACTCGAAATTTTCCAACCCTTTAGTGTGCTAACTGAATGGTGAGTTTTGAAAACTAATAAAATTGTGCGGAGGCGAGGTTCCGGCAGCGTGACGCTTCGAGCGTTATGCTTACAGAATTCTACTCTAAAAGCTCGACCGCGGCTAAGCGGACGGGTTCTCGCCGAAAGCATAGTATTACCGGCTGATGTTTTCAAAACTCAATATTTTGCCTAAAAGAATATTTACAGCAAGGGACTGATAAATGACTGTAATTACTTGGAACGATGTTTTAAAAATGATAGAAGGTAAAAGTCCTCCTCCCGATTTTTTTAACGCCGGATGCGGAACGGCCGTATCCGTGGGCAGTTTTGACGGCCCTCATATCGGGCATAAAAAATTGTTTGAAGCTCTTTTGTCACGTAAAAAAGAAGGCCTTGTCCCCGGAGTTTTGACGTTCACGCGCCCCTTGGCCGGATATAAAAATCCTGAAGAATACCAAGGCGATATTTCAACACTTTCACAGCGTCTTTCAGCCTTTGAAAATGCAGGGCTTGGCTTTGCGGTAGTAATTGACTTTTCCGACGATTTTAGTAAAATAGAAGGACGTGTTTTTCTTTCGCTCTTGCAAAGATATCTTAACATGAAATTTCTTGCCGAAGGCGAGGATTTTCGCTGCGGATATCGAGGCGCCACGGGAATCGGCGACATTTGCAAGTATGCCGCAGAAAGCGGATACACTGCGACAGCCGTTCCTCCCGTACTGTACGGGAACGAAAAGGTGAGCTCTTCACGGATAAGGCAAAGCATTTTGGACGGAGATTTTATTTCCGTAGAATACATGCTTTCGGCGCCTTATAAAGTCGATTGCTCGGATATTAAGTGGCGTGTTGAAAAAAAGGAGGACACAGTGTTCTTGTTTGCGTCCAAGCCCGCCGTACAGGCGCTTCCTGCAAAAGGAACATATGATGTAAAATTAATGTTGTATTCGAGACAAGACGGCTGCAGGGCAAAACTTATTGCGGAAACTCGTTCCCTTCGCCTAGAGATTCCGACGTCTAAAAAAATCTCTGCGGTGCGGACAATGGAATTTATCGTGTGAAATTGAGACATTATAGAGAGGAATATTAATGGCACTTACAAAAGAAACTTCTGCTGCTATCGTCAGCAGATTCGGTGCAAAAGAAAACGACACCGGCAACACAAAGGTTCAGGTAGCTTTGCTTTCCGAACGGATCAAACAGCTTACTGCCCATGTGCAGCGCTTTCCAAAGGATTCGGGAGCCAAGCGCAGTATGATGAAGCTTGTCGGGCAGCGGAGAAGCATGCTCAAATATCTTGAAAGACGCAATCTTGAAGTTTATCGAGAACTTATAAAAGATTTGAATTTGCGCAAATAGGTTTGTTTATAGAAAGCCTGTTGAACATGCGGCCTCCGCGTTCTCAGGCTTTTTTTGTGTTTTTATTTGTGCAAAGGGATTAATACTTCGGCGACGCTTGAAACTTCTTTTCGGATCTGCGGCCGGGGTGTTGATCGGATGTAGTAAAGATGCGCAAGAGTGAACAGTCTTCGAAATCGGTGTTTTGTTCGGCTGTCACATTTTAAAGAATATAAAGAATTAGAAGGAAATAATGGTACAAAGAGTTACATATAAGATCGGTGATGAAGAACTCATCCTTGAGACGGGAAAGATCGGTAAACAGGCTAACGGCTGCGTTTACGCTCAATTTTCAGGAACGGCCGTAATAGCGACCGTATGTGCTTCCGGCACGGTAACGGAGGGGATGGATTATGTCCCTGTTACCGTAGATTACAATGAAAAATTTTATGCTGCGGGTAAAATTCCCGGAGGCTTCGTAAAGCGTGAAGGCCGTCCTAAGGATAAGGAAATTCTTGTTTCCCGTCTCATAGACCGCCCCATGCGCCCTCTTTTTGAAATGGCGTTCGGACGCGAAATTCAAATAGTCCCTACGTGTGTTTCGACTGACGGCGTTCATACGCCCGATATCCTTGCAGTCATTGCTTCGTCTGCGGCGGTTACCATCTCCGACATTCCTTTTCACGGACCGGTCGCCGCATGCCGCGTAGCCTATATAGACGGGGAGTATGTTGTAAATCCTACGTTCCAGCAGATTGAAAAGGCAAAGCTCGAAATTGTTGTAGCCGGAACCGCGGAAGGCTTTACAATGGTCGAAGGCGGCGCTCACGAGGCTTCGGAAGATGTTATGCTCGGTGCGCTGGAAAAAGCGCAGGAATTTATTACTCAAATGTGCCGTCTGCAGGAAGAATTGCAGAAAAAGGCCGGAAAAGAAAAACTTCCGCTTGCTCCTCTTGACGTAACGTTACAGAATGCCGCTGAAATTGAAAATGAAGCTACTCCCCTTGTAAAAGAAGCAAGCTTTAAAAGCGGCAAAATGGCCAGAAGCGCTGCCGTAAAGGCCGTAAAAAAGCAGATATCGGAAAAATATGCCGCCCAGCTTGAAGATCCTGTGCAAAAAAAATTGTTCGATGCGCTGTTTGACGATATTCAGTACAAACTTTTACGAAAATCCATACTCGACGAAGGCGTGCGCATAGACGGCCGTAAATGCGATGAAATTCGTCCTATCACCTGTGAAATCGGCGTGCTTCCCCGTCCGCACGGCTCGGCTTTGTTTACGCGCGGCGAAACTCAGTCTTTGGCCGTTACTACTTTGGGGACGGCGCTCGACGAGCAGATCTATGACGATATTGACGGCGACAGGAGCGAAAATTTTATTCTGCATTATAATTTCCCGCCGTATTCGGTAGGAGAAGTCGGACGTCTTGCTACGGGACGCCGCGAAATCGGGCACGGAAATTTGGCGCGCCGTTCATTGGCTCCCATGGTGCCTTCCCGCGAAGAATTCCCTTATACCATCCGCGTGGTTTCAGAAATTATGGAATCCAACGGTTCGTCTTCACAGGCTTCCACTTGCGGCGGCTGTCTTTCCATGCTCGCCGCCGGAGTTCCGATGAAAAAAATGGTAGCCGGTATCGCTATGGGCTTGATTACCGACGGGCCGAAATATGAAAAATATAAGATCCTTTCCGACATTCTCGGAGAAGAAGATCACTTAGGCGACATGGACTTTAAAGTTGCCGGAACGAAGGACGGCATAACAGGGTTCCAGATGGACATTAAGATAGCCGGCGTTACGACTGAAATAATGAAAAAGGCTATGGAGCAGGCAAAGGAAGGACGCTTGCATATTCTTTCGATAATGGAAAAATGTATTGACAAACCGGCGCCCATAAGCCAGTTCGCTCCTAAAATACTTTCTATGAAAATCCCGATCGACAAAATAGGAGTTCTCATAGGTCCTGCAGGAAAAAACATAAAAGCCTTGTGCGCGGATTACGACGTTACTATCAATACGGAAGACGACGGAACCGTAACGATCTACGGCAAAACCGGTGACGCCGCCGAGAGGGCAAAGAAAGCCGTAAAAGGAATTACCGAAGATCCTGAAGTCGGCGCTATTTACAACGGCACCGTAAAGCGTCTTATGGATTTCGGAGCCTTTGTTGAAATTCTCCCCGGCAAAGAAGGTCTGTGCCATATTTCCAAACTTTCGCGCTCGCGCGTAAATAAGGTGAGCGACGTATTGAAAGAAGGTCAGCAAATCCCTGTAAAACTCCTTGAAGTGGATAAAATGGGGCGCCTCAATCTTTCTTATATCGACGCCGTTGAAGCGCAGGAAAAAAAATAAAACCGAATGTCGCCTGTTCCGCAATTAACGCAGGATAGGCGTGTAAAGGCTTTCGCACGATTACCTATCGGTGTATGTATGAGTAAGGTTCAAGGGCTGTCTTGAAAGTCTGTTGCTTTTTCGGCAGCCCGTCGAGTTTAGGCGAAAGATCAGGAGCTGCAGATGGCCGAAAAAAAAGCGGATCGAAAAACGATTATTCCTTTTGTTCTTGAAGGTTCCGCCAAGCTGCCTGAGTATAAGAGCGAAGGCGCTTCGGGAGCCGATGTTTACGCCTGCTTAAAAGAGCCTGTAGTCCTAGCGCCCGGAGAATATAAGCTGATCCCTACGGGCTTAAGCTGCGCTATACCGGAAGGCTATGAAATACAGGTAAGGCCGCGTTCGGGACTTGCAGCCAAAAACGGAGTTACACTGTTAAACACTCCGGGCACGATCGACAGCGACTATCGCGGAGAGATAAAAATAATCCTTATAAATTTGGGAAAGGAGCCGTTTACGGTCAAAGATAAAGACCGTATAGCGCAATTTGTCGTTGCGCCCGTCGTTAAAGCGGATTTTAAAACGGTAACCTTTTTGGACGACACCGACCGCGGGCAAAACGGATTCGGTTCTACCGGCGTTTGATTTTTCCGATTTCCTTGCGTAAGTTTTGCCCTGTTATATGATTATGCTCATGTGATTATGTTTGAAAAACGTTTGAAAAAAATCGAAGGTGCTATTGAAAATTTTATAAGCGCTCTGATTTATTTTTTTAGAAAGATATTTTTACCCGGATCTTTGAATATTTTGTCCGACAATACCATAGGACGATATTTTGCCGGAGAACTTTTGCTGTATTTTTTTGTTTCATTCTTGTTTTTCTTTATGGTTTTTTTCGTAAACCAGATATTGCTTTTGGCGGAAAATATTCTGCAAAAAAGAGTTCCTGTAGGGGACGTCATACTGCTTGTCACATATTGCCTTCCGTTTATAATCGCTCAGTCCGCGCCCTTTGCCACGCTTGTAGGATTTTTGATGTGCATAGGACGAATGATGAGTTCCAACGAAATACTCATCATTCGCGCTTCGGGACTGGGCTATAAAAAAATTTTGGCGCCGGTCTTATCGCTCGGTCTTATAATTTCAGTAGTATCTTTTTTTGTAAACGATTATCTTTTGCCCTTGGGCACTATAAACTATTTACGGCTTTACAGGAACATCCTTCAGTCAAACCCTTCCGTTGAAATCGAGCCTCATTCCATTAAAAGGACTAACGATTCTACGCTCATAATCGGCGGCGTAAGCGGCACTGATATTTCGGATTTGATTTTATTCGACACTGACAGGAACGGCGATCAGAGGATCATAGTTTCCGGACATTCTTCCGTAATAAAATCGCGGCAGCGGGGCGTCGTCATGCAGATATCTATGGACAATGCGTTTGCATTGCTTTTGGATAAGGCGGACAGGGTTTCTTACGACACGCTTAAAGCGCGCTCCGTTGATTTGAATATTTTCGAATCTTCGTTTTTCGATCAGCCGAGCGGCATAAATCCAAGAGAAATGACTTCTTTCGATCTTTTTCGCCGTATTTCCGAAATGAAAAAAGACGAAAACACGCCTGAAAAAGTGCTTAATCAGTATGTTTTAGAATACAATAAAAAGTTTTCGATGCCGTTCGGCTCGTTGTTTTTTGCTTTGCTGGCCGTTCCGCTTGCGATAATTTTCGGAAAGCACAACGGGCAGACTATAGGGCTGATAATAGGAATTTTTATTTCGGTGTTTTACTGGGCTGTCATGATCCTCGGTCAAATTTTTTCTTCGAGGAGCGGACACGGCGGATTTATCAGCATGTGGATTCCGAATATAATAATAGCCGCTGCAGGATCCTTGTTTTACATAGGTATGATACGAAAATGAAACTTGTTTTGTATCTTTACAGGCGGTTTTTGTCCGTTTTTATAGGGGCTGCCTTATTTTTTTCATTTGCGCTCTTGCTCGTTGATCTGCTCATGAATTTATGGAAATTCATCTTAAACCAGGCAGCCTTGCCGGATGTTTTGCGGATAATGCTGTTTTATGCGCCGAAGACCGTATGGTATGCGGTTCCGGCGGCGGTTTTATTCGCTTCGTCCTATGTTTTAAGCGACCTCTATGCCAATAACGAACTCACTGTGATATTTGCCTCAGGTATTTCTCTCAGAAGATTTACGTTTCCTCTTTTGATTTTGTCGCTAATATTGAGTTTTTCATTGTTTTTCTTTGAAGACCGTATAGCCGCTCCGTTTTATGCAAAAAAAGTTGAGCTTCAAAACGAAGTTTTAAAAGCAGATAAGTCCAAGAGCAACGCAAGAATCGTCGTTCTTTCGGACTACGGGCGCATAGTTTATAAGGCGGATTTTTATGACGACGGCCGGCAGCAGCTTTATAAGCTTTATTTGGTTTTGCGCAACGAAGACAGGACGCCGGACTGTGTTATCGCCGCGGATTCGGCGTTGTGGGACGGTTTTGAACAAAGGTGGCAATTGCAGTCGGCGGTGGAATACAAGGTTTTTGACGACGGCATGAAAATCGTTCCTATAGAAGAAGGAATTGAAAGGCGCCTTACCGAACCTCCAGAAACGTTCAGAAACAATACCGTTTCTATGGAAGAAGTAAACACACGCGAAGCCCGCCAATATCTGGCGCATCTTAAACGGACAGGCCTGCCGTCGGCGGAGGCGAGGTCTGTTTATTATAAAAAATTTGCGTTTCCTTTTATCGTATTTATCGTAGTATTTTTGTCCGTAGGACTTTCCGGAAAAACACGAAAAAACGTTCTTCTTGTAAGTCTGTTTTTGTGCATAGGCGCTGCGGTTCTGTTCTATGTAACGCAGATGATCACCATGCTGCTTGCAAAATTCGGTTACATACCTCCTCTTTTGGGAGCGTGGTTTCCCGTGTTTTTATTTGTGATTTTAAGCGCCGTTTTGCTGAAATATTCGCGGACTTAAATTGACGTTCCGCCGGTATATTTGATTTTTTGGATCGGCCGGCTTTAGGAGTTTATATGGCTTTTTTTGAAATAACGTCCTCCGCCTCCGTATCGAACGGAAATGAACGCTGCGGCGTTTTAAATCTTCCTCACGGAACCGTCAAAACTCCCGTCTTTATGCCAGTGGGAACCAACGCTACCGTAAAAGCGATTTCTAAAGACGATCTTGAAGAAATAGGTTTTGACTTGATCTTGGCTAATACCTACCATCTTTTTTTGCGGCCTGGGCCGGATTTGATCGAAAGCGCGGGAGGACTGCACGGTTTTTCAGGCTGGCGGCGAAATTTTTTGACGGATTCGGGGGGATTTCAAGTTTTTTCGCTTTCCAAGATCAGAAAAATTTCATCGGAAGGAGTGACGTTTTCAAGCCACATAGACGGTTCAAAAAAGTTTTTTACGCCTGAAAGTGTAGTCGACATTCAAACACAGTATAACAGCGACATTCAAATGCAGCTTGACGTTTGCACGGGCTGGGACGCCGGCAGAGAAGAATCCGAAAAAGCGCTTGAAATAACTTCCCGCTGGCTTGAAAGGGCGAGAAGCGAATGGATAAAAAAACGCGAGTCAGGTTATGAGGGAATTTTATTCCCCATAGTTCAAGGGAATTTTTTTGAAGATTTACGCAAAAGAAGCGCAGAATTCGTTTCGAATTTTGAAGATTTGCAGGGAATCGCTATCGGAGGGCTTTCCGTCGGCGAGCCGTCTGAGCAGTTTGCGCATTTTTTGCAGCATACGGTTCGCTTTTTGCCTCAATCTAAGCCTAAATACGTTATGGGAATCGGAACGCCCGAATACATACTTGAAGCCGTAGCCGACGGAGTCGATATGTTCGATTGTGTTCTTCCCACCCGCAACGCGCGTAACGGTTCCTACTTTACGCACGAAGGAATGCTTTCGATAAAGCAGGAAAGATACGCCCGCGATTTTTCGCCGTTGGACGGTAAATGTAAATGCAAGGTATGCCGCAATTACAGCCGCGCCTATTTGCGCCATCTTTTTAAAACAAAGGAAATACTGGGTTCCATGCTGGCAACTTATCATAATCTTTATTTTTTAAATAATATGATGAATGAAATACGGGACGCTATCAGCGAAAACCGCTTTGACCAGTATCGTAAGGATTTTCTTGCTGGATTCGGAAGCGGTAATGTCCTATAATGGATTTTATAAAAAGAAATTGAATTATGTTAAATAAAAGAATCATAGCGGCGGTTTCGGCGCTTTTATCGGTTTGGTTTGCGTTTTCTCAGGATTCCGGCAGCGCGGTGTCTGACAGTGCATTGGCTCCGGACAACGCGCCGCCTTCAAACAGCGCAACGTCTGGGAATGCAGCTTCCGCCGGCGCCGAGCCCGCAGATCAAGGTGCGGATCAAAATAGTGTGTCGCCTGCCGGCAGCGAGACTTCCGGCGATGTGTCATCCGGCATGCCTTCCGGCAGCGCAGTATCCGAGAGTACGTCTTCCGGTAGTGCGGCCGACAGCGCGGCGCTTTCCACCGATACGCCCGAATCTGAAAATTCCGTTTCAGGCGGCCCTTCAAAAATCCCCGCAAAAAAACGTCCTCGAAAGCCGGACGGCGAAAAAGTTAAAATTGCACAGCAAAAAGACGTAGGAAAAGACGCTGTAAACGATAAGAAAGACACAATAAAGTACGGAATCGAAACCGATATAGTAAAGCTCGTAGAAGAACTTTCGTCAAACGACGATCCGCGTTTTACAGACGATCTGTATGACCTGTTTTATACCACAAAGAGCGACAGAATAAGGATCGCGATTCTTGATTATTTTGCAGGTCTTGAAGATCCTTGCCTTGAAGATTACGCCGTCGATATTTTAAACGATCCCTATGATGAAAATTCCGATCTCGTTTCGTCGGTCTTTAAATATGCGGCCGCCGTAAAGTCCAAGGCTGCGATCCCCGCAGTTATGGCAGTCCTTGAAAACGACAACGAAACCTATTTTAACAATGCGCTTACGACAATCGGCGCGATAGGCGGAAATGAAGAAGCCGCTGTTTTGGCGCAGTATCTTGAACGGGAAGACTTAAGCGTGGCTCAGCGTCAAACTCTTATGAAGGTGTTGGGGAGCATAAGAGCCGTAGAAACATGGCAGACACTTGCGGACATAGTTGAAAATGAAGATGAAAACGTATTTGTGCGCTGTTATGCCGCAGAATCCATAGGCGCCATGCAAAAAGAAGAATCTCTTCCCATTCTAAAGGAACTTTTCGAAGACAGGGATCCGAACCTGCGCATCTACGCTTTAAAAGGACTTTCCAATTATAAAAAAGACAAGGTAAAAGACGTATTCCTCGAAGCCTTGCGCGATCCGTATTATAAGGTGCGCCTTGAAGCGATCGCCGGAATCGAAAAATTGGATATAACGGAAGCTTCTCCTTCTCTCATATACCGCGCAAAAAACGATCCTGAAGCTGCGGTAAAAAAGGCTTCTTACCCTGTCATCGCGAAGCTTGAAACCTCTGAAGGCAACAAATTTTTAACGGAACTTCTGACCGACAAAAAAACAGGCGACGGCACTAAGGCTTTGGCTTCCGACGCCCTTATGAAGCACAAAAAAAGCGTCGCAAACGAGATTTTAGATCTGGCGAAGAGCGTAATAAAAGACAATACGCGTAAGCAGCTTCGTTATTCGCTCGGAAAGCAATTCGTAAAGTACGCAGCCGAAGAGAACCTCCGCCCGCAATTTGCCGAAATCTGCAAGTTATACTTGGAATCCGACGACGTTTTAACACGCGGAATAGGGCTTGACCTGTATGCGATAGGCCGCTACTCCGGCTCGGATGAGATCGTCCGAACGATCGCCGAAAGCGAAAAAAAATCCGCCGTTAAAACAAAGGCGAGAAAGATATTAAATTTGGATGACTAGAGCGGCTGCCGCGATATAAAAAGACCGCGCGCTTGCTTAAAGATTCTAATCGTAAAGATCGCTAAGGCTTCTGTAAAGCATGTTTATCTTTTCTTTTTGCGAATCCGAGAGTTTTAAAACATCGCCGCCGCTGTTTATTTCATCTATGAGGACTTCGAGCGAAGAAAGACTTTCGTTCAAGGCTGTTGAAAATCCGCGCGAAACTTTAAACCAGTAAGTGCCGTTCCCGTCCGTAAAAAGGCCTATGAATCCCATCTCCTTGCTTTTTGTTTTTGCGGCAGTTACTTTAAGCACATAGTCAAGAGTCTGTGTCAGTTTTGTGATTCCGCCGTCTTCGTTGATATTGATGTTGAATTTTCTGTTCCATTGACGTCCTTCGTCTACGGGCGTAAGGTCAAGCGCCTTTGCAAGTTTAAAAATCAATTCCATTTTTTCGCCTGAAAGCAGTTCATATCCGTTGCCGAAAACGATCTTACCGCGCAGGCCGTATATCTGTTTTAAAAGATTTTTGTCCTGTTCGGCCTTTGCGGCAAATTTGAATACGTCCCACGGAAGAAACAATGTTTTTTTGCCTTTGATCTTCTGAAGCGAAAAGGATTTGCCTCCGAAGCGGACGATGTCCTCGTCTTTTTCGGTTTTATTGTGCCGCCGGGAGTTTGCGCTTCCTGCAATTGCACTTTGCATAACTTCAAAGCTTTTTCCCTTCGCCGCTTCGCGATCTTCGCCTCTGACGCGTCTCTTTCGTATTCCGATGAGTTTTTCTTCAAGGTCTTGACCTATTCGTTTTAAAAGAGCGGATGTAAGAGGCGACACGCTCATTGCGAACATTCTGCTTGTTCGCACAATCTCTCCGGCGACTATGTAAAGAGGATCCTTTCTGAACATACACGATCCGGGGTGTATTGTGATGTGTTCCGCCGTAAGGCTTCTGTAGTTTTCTTTTCCGTCGCGTATGCATATAAATTGGATCATTCCCGCTCCTATGCAGCATAGATAATCGTCAAGGGATCCGGACGAAGAGACGGGAAAGCCCATGTCGCTTACGATCTGGGTAAGCTGAAGGTCAATGTTTTCTATTTCAGCCATCACCTTTGCGTCAAGAAAGTGTTTTTCGCAAAATTTTTCTCGGTCGTTCTTATTCTGCGCGATATAAAGAGAATAGACTTTTAAATATGTCACAAAATCTCCCTGTATATCGCGAAAGGCGTGGTGGGCCTGCCGTGCGTCCATCTCTTGTCCCGGCGGAAGGACAAAGGGAGACTGAGCGGACAAAAAAGCCGCCGCGACAAGAACCTGTTCCGTTACGTCGGGATAGTACATAAGCGATTCCACTATTATGCGGCTGATCCTCGGTTCTAGCGGAAATTGGACCATAAGCTTGCCTACGGGAGAAAGGGTATTGTCGCCGTCAAGGGCTTTAAGCATGTTGAGGGTTTCTACTGCGCCTATTATTCCTTCTTTTCCCGGCGGAGATATAAAATCGAAAGATTCAAAATCGGTGATTCCGAGTTCAGCCATTCTGAGTACGACTTCGCTCAAATCGGTGCGATAAATTTCTTCAAGGGTGTATGTTTCCCTCGTATCGAAATCCTTGCGCGGATAAAGTCGGTAGCACGTTCCTTCCCCTGTACGGCCTGCGCGTCCCCGCCGCTGATTGCATGACGCTTTTGAAACGGGCGTTTCCTGCAAGCTCGAAGTGAAGGTCTTGGGGCTGTAATAGTTCAGTTTCGCAAGTCCTGAGTCTATCACGGACGTTATTCCTGCGATTGTGACGGAAGTTTCCGCAATGTTTGTGGAAATTACCACCTTTTTTTTGCCGAACGGAGCGTTTTCAAAGACTTTTTCCTGATCTTCTTTAGGAAGCCTCCCGTATAACGGAATGATGTGAATTTTATTTCTGAATGGCGAGTGATAAAGTTTTTGCATGCAGTCTTTTATTACCTTTTCGCCGGGCAAAAAGATAAGGATGTCGCCGCCGCTGCGATTGGCCAGGATCCTGTCTATTATCACGGAAATCTTTTCAAGAAGCGCTTCCGTCGCGGTGAGCGTAAGAGTGCTTGCGGGAATTGCCGGCGGATCATACACGATCGTAACGGGATATGTAATCGTGTCTATAGTCACGATAGGACATCCGTCAAAATAATTTGAAAACGCTTCCGCGTTCATTGTCGCCGAAGACACTACGACTTTAAAATCTTTCCGTTCGGTCAATATGCGTTTTAAAAGTCCCAGAACAAAGTCTATGTTAAGACTTCTTTCGTGCGCTTCGTCTACCATGATCACCGAATACTTGCTTAGCCACGGATCCAGTTTCATTTCCTGCAAGAGAATTCCGTCGGTCATGATCTTTATGAGGGTGGTATTGTCCGTCTTGTCCTCAAAGCGCATTTTGTAACCCACAAGCCCGGGGAATTTGGTGTTGAGCTGTTTGGCAATAAATTCGCTTACCGAAAGGGCGGCTATGCGGCGCGGCTGAGTTACGGCTATCATTCCGTTTGAAGAATAACCCGCTTCGTGCAGTATTACGGGAATCTGCGTGGTTTTACCGGAACCTGTTGGACTTTGAACTACGATCACCTGATTTTGCGCGAGAGTGTCCAATATGCGCTGCTTTTGCGCATAGACGGGAAGTTTTGTATAATCTTGCCTGATATTTACCGCCATATTGTTTTTCCTTAAGTCGTTTACTCGTTTATGCCGCTTTTAGTGTGTTAACTGAATGGCGAGTTTTGAAAACGATATGCTCAAGGCGAGATTCCGGCTGCGTGACGCTTCGAGCGTTATGCTTAAAGAATTTCTCTCAAAAAGCTCGACCGCGGCATTTACCGTGAGCGTAGCGAACGACGTTCTCGCCGAAAGCATTGTATTACTAGCAGATATTTTCAAAACTTGATATTTGGCCGAATAGAATATGAAGTCTTTTCGATACTCCGCATTTTAAGGAACCTTTAATTCTTTTTACCCGCCTGTACCATCGTGATCGCACAGGTGACTACGATATCTTCGGAAGAACATCCGCGTGAAAGGTCTGAAATAGGTTTTGCAAAGCCCTGAAGGACGGGGCCGTAAGCGTCTGCGTGCGCCAGCCGCTGCACGAGTTTATAGCCTATGTTTCCTGCGTTTAGATCGGGAAAGATCATAGTGTTTACTTTTCCTTCAATCGGAGATCCGGGAGCCTTTTGCGCCGTAACCGAAGGGATAAGAGCCGCATCCGCCTGCAGTTCCCCGTCAACCAAAAGCGAAGGCGCCTTTTCTTTTACGGTTTTCAGAGCGTTCTGAACTTTTTCCACGGAAGGGCTTTTTGCCGAACCCTTTGTCGAAAAAGAGAGCATTGCGACAGCCGGCTCGACGCCGAGCAGATCTTTGCAGGATTTTGCCGAAGAAATTGCAATATCGGCAAGCTGCTCCGCATCGGGATCGGGATTTACCGCGCAATCGCCGAAGATCATAAGGCCTTCATGTCCCCATTTTTTGTCGTGCGTGTCTATCACAAAGCAGGAAGACGCCGTCTTTGTTCCTGGGGCGGTTTTAATGATCGTAAGCCCTGCGCGGAGCATGTCTGCGGTGGAAGAAAGCGCTCCCGAAACCATAGTGTCCGCAAATCCTTTTCTTACCATCATCGCGCCGAAACGCATAGGATCCTGAATTTCAATGCGAGCCTTTTCAAGCGGCATAAGCGGATTGCCTTTTTCGTCAACCTTCTTCTTTCTGAGATCAAAATACTCTTGGGCAAAATCATCGATCCATTCAGAAGACGAAGGATCCACTATCGTAATTCCTTCCAAAGAAACGCCCTTGTCTTTTGCAACTTTTTCAACGTCTGCTTTTTTACCGAGCAGGGTGAGTTTTCCCGCAAGTTTTTCTTCAACGATTTTTGCAGCTGCAACAACGGTGCGGGGTTCCGTTCCTTCCGGCAATACCAAAAAATTCTTGTATTCGCGCGCCTTCTTTTTCATCTCTTCAACAAAATTCATAACAAACCCTCGAAAAATAACTTTTATTTGCAAGCAATCGGACGGATTGCCGTCGCCCAGCGGGAAACGCCGCTTTATTCACGTTCGGATAATCAGTGCTGACTTTATAATAATGTCTGTGAGCTCTTTTTGCAACCGCACAGGAAAATTGTTTTGCAGTATTAAAAAAATTAATAATATAAAAGCAATAAAACCCTTTGTTTCCGGCAGCTAAGAAGAATGATTGAATTCCTTTTTTTATAAAGAAAGCTCTTTTGTATTTTATTTATGCAAAAGGGCTTTTGAAAAGCCGTTAACTTTCAAGAAAAAGTAAAAATATTTTTATGTAACAAGCACATTCTTTACATATTGCGGATCAGCTGAAACGATTTTCAAAAGCGATAAAGCTGCTCCCGCAGGTTTTCTTCTTCCTTGCTCCCAGTTACGCAGCGTTCCGACGCTGACATTAAGCATTGCCGCAAATTCTTCTTGTGTTTTGTTTGTTTTATTACGTATTTCACTGATGTCTAAAGGCTCAATGTGAAAAACCCGTGAAGGCTTCATTTTTCCTTCTTCAATCGAAATCGCCTCTTTTACACTTTGTTTGAGTTCGTCAAACATTTCATTAGGCATTCTTTTCTTTAACATAATAGACCCTTCTTAAATGTTTTAGCCGCTTTGAGACAGCTTTATCATAAGGCTATCCCAAAACATTTAATCAAAATCTTCTATCATTGAAGATCTTTAACCAAAAGAGCCAAATCTTTGATTTGTTCCCTCGTAAGATCTCCTGCCTGATTTTTGGCGTAGCAATACAACAAATATATTTTCGTATTTGATTTTATAAAATAAATAATTCTAATTCCACTGCTTTTACCGGAGTATTTCGTTTTCCATCGTATTTTTCTTATCCCACCACCGTGTTTAATTAACTTTCCTCTTAATGGATTGCATACTAAGTATTCTCGAAATTGGGCATAAGTTATGCCATCTAATAATTGATCTATCCGCTTTTTAAAAATAGATGTTTCAATTAGCTCCATAACTTATTCTCGATATAACTTTTGAAAAAACTTTTCGTATACCCATAAGCATATTTTGTTAATGATTAAAACCGAAACACGCGCCAAAGCGACCAAATGCACCTTCAGATTAATATTTCTTTAACATATATAATGTGCGTCATTGGCGTACATTTGTCAAGTGTTTTCATAAAAATCTCATAAAAAAGGATCGAACACGCCTCTCCCCGCGCAGGGAACGCCCTTTTTCCGTTAAAATCCACGCATTGACCTAGCTTTTATTTCCTTGTAAATTATTGACATGGTTGATTCTAGCAATAATGACCTGTTTGACAGGGAAGACGACGATTATGACACATATATCGCTCCGGATTTGAAATTTTCGGGCAATATACGCTTTGAAAGGCCCTTTATAGTAAAAGGGCAAATTTCAGGCAACATAGAAGCTTCCAGCGATCTGGTCGTCGATTCGGGGGCTGTGATAAATGCGGATATTTCGGCGGACAGAATTTTAGTCCGCGGAAAAATTACCGGCAACGTAAAAGGCAAGAGAGTTGTGTTTGTTACTTCTACCGGTTCCGTGAGCGGCGACATAACTTCCGCACAGGTAGTCCTTGAAGCCGGCAGCGATTTTACCGGACGCTGCACAATGATAAAATAAAGAGTTATGCGGCAGGCAAAGAAGTAACGTGCGCAAGATGCGCGCAGCCGCGGCATTTTCGAAAGATAAAGTCTTTTCGATGTGACGCAATTTATAGGATATTTATATGATGAAAAGAATTAGTTTAATTCCCTGGCTTTTTTTGTGCATTTTTTTTGCGTATCCGCAGGAAAAACCCGACGCGCTCAGAATGTATATTCAGGGCAACTACCTTGAAGCGATAAAGATCTGTGAAGGCGAAATCGCTTCGGAACCGGTTCACGCGGATTCGTTTGTCGTCCTATGCTGGAGCCTTGTGGCGAACAAACAGTATGCGGTTGCGGAACAGCGCGCTTCCGACGGATTGGCCTTAAGCCCATACGATCTTCGCCTTGTTGAAGTTTTAGGCGAAGCGAAGTATTACCAAGGAAAAAACAGGGAAGCGCTTGAGCTGTTTGAAAGATATTTGGCCGGTATTCCCGATTCCGGAAGCCGCGTAGGCGCCGCCTATTATTTTATGGGTGAAATTTACATCAGGCAGGCGAAGTATCAGCATGCCGACATTTCATTTACCGCCGCCGTCAAAAAAGATCCCCTTATGGAAAGATGGTGGACGCGGCTCGGCTATGCGCGGGAAAGGGCTAAAAACTACGTCGGCGCCGCAGCTGCTTACGACAAAGCCTTGGAATTGAATCCGTCGCAGGATGACGCCGTCGCAGGGAAGAGCAGGATCTCAAATATTTTAAGTCAGGCTCCCGCGCTTTAATGCGATATCATGTTCATTTTGAAACGCTCGGCTGCCGCCTTAATCAAATAGAAAGCGAAAGCGCCGCGCGTTTTTTTTCGGATTCGGGGTTTTCGGTCGATCTTGAGAACATGAGCGCTTCGGCCGTTCCCGCCGAGCGCACCGTGCTGTGCGTTGTAAACACATGTACGGTGACTACTAAGGCCGAACAAAAAGCCCGCAGAGTTATAAGGCTTTTGCTGAAAAAATATCCGGCTGCGGCCGTAGTCGTTACGGGCTGTTACGCACAGGTGGCGCCTGACGGAATTTCGGCGATGGACGAGCGCATTGCGGTTTTGCCGGGAATGAAAAAAAACCGCTTGGCGGACATTCCCCCGATTTTAAGCTCTTTTATTCATGAAAGGCCGAAATCGAACTGCGCAGAATATGATGCAGAATATGATTTTGACGCGTGCGGTTTTGTTCATCGTCTTTCGGAAAAACTTTTTTCGGTTTCGGGCGGCGGCGTTCTGTCTCCGCCTCGGAAGCAGCCGCTCAAGCCGGCCGTTTTTAAAGCGGTTCCTACAGCTCAAATCCCTGCTTCGGCAAAAAACACTTCGTTCATAGGTTTTTCGGAAGATCCGTTTCGCCTTTCGACGGACACTTTTTTAGCTCATTCGCGTTCTTCTATAAAAATTCAGGACGGTTGTAACTGCTCATGTACGTACTGCCGCATCCGCATAGCGCGTGGAAATTCTGTTTCGCTCGACGCCGAGTCCGTGCTTTCCCGCGTTCAGGCGCTGCAGAGGGCGGGGCAGAGCGAAGTTGTCATAACAAGCGTGAATATAGCTCAGTATGCAAGCGAATACGGCGGGCGTAAAATCGGTTTTACCGATCTGCTTCAAATTTTACTGGATAAAACTGACGGCATTGCGTTTAGGCTTTCAAGCTTGTATCCTGAAGTGGTGGATGAAAAGTTTTGCGCCTTGGCGAGCGATGACAGGATTCGGCCGCATTTTCATCTTTCGGTACAGAGCGGCAGCGATAAGATCCTTAAGGCGATGAATCGGCCGTACAGGATTGAACAGGTGTACAAGGCGGTAGAGCTTTTAAAAGCGGCAAAAAAAGATCCGTTTTTGGCGTGCGACATCATAGCTGGATTCCCCGGAGAAACCGACGAGGATTTTGATAAAACGCTGGAATTATGCCGTAAAGCGAATTTTACGTGGATTCACGTGTTTCCTTTTTCGCCGCGTCCGGGAACAAAAGCGTATTCTATGAAACCCAAGGTGGCACAGTCCGTTACGGGGAAAAGAGTTTCTGAGATTTTTTCTTTGGCGTGCAAAAACAAAACCGATTATATCTTAGCGATGAAAGGAAAAGCTCTTACGGCCGTCGCGGAAAAAGCATTTAAAGCGGATCACGGTGAGGTAAAAAACGCCGGTGAAAAACGACCTCAAGGCGGGCGGTTCAAAAACACATCATGTTTTAGCGCCTTAACCGAAAATTTTTTGCACTGCATAGTTGATTGCGGGGATTGCGGTGAAAAAACGGTTCCGCGTCCGGGAACTTCCGTAAAGATAAAGATAGTGTCCCCTCTTGAAGACGAAATAAGAGCGGGAAAAGAAGAAGAAGCGCGCGCGAAACTTGTGCGGGTTTTTTAGCGGAGGCTTGTGCCGTTTTTTGCGGCAAAAGTTTTATCACTGCATAAAGTCTTTTAAAGCCTTAACGTAAAGTTCTCTGTCGCAAAGAAAACTCGCCGCGTGTTCCGCCCCCGTTTTTAAAAATACCTTATGCCCTGTAAACGCTGCAAAATTTTCTTCGCTCATCGTTAAGGGAACAAAATTGTCTTTTGTTCCGTGAACAAACAAAATCTTGACGTTGTTCGTGCCCGTGTTTTTATTTAGGCCGCCTGCAAGGGGAGTTTGCGATTTTTTTTCATGCGGCGAAAGGGCTGCCAAAGTTGAATATGAATACGGATCGTAGCCGCAGAAAATTCTTATTTCCAAATTTATAAACGGCATAAAAAGCGCGGCGGGCAAATGATATTGGTTTTTAAGCCCCAGTTCCAGAATCTTTCCGGGGCTTGTAAAACCGCAGTCCGCAATTATTCCTTTGACGTTCGGAGGAAGTTCGTGTCCCGCCGCCATCAAAACCGTAGCGGCTCCCATGGAAACTCCGAAAAGCCAAACAGAATCGTCCGTGCCGAAGCGCGTATTGACGCAGTCTATCCAGCTTAGGCAGTCGTAACGCTCTTTTATGCCCAGCGTGATGTAAGTTCCTTCGCTGTTCCCGTGCGTTCTTTGATCGCACAAAAGTACGTTGTAGCCTTCGCCGTAAAAGTATTCGTAAATGCCTGCAAAGTCAAACGAGGCGAGGCTTTTGTATCCGTGCATGAGGATCACTGTTTCTTTTTTATTTTGTTGAGGATTTGTAAGCAGCGTTGCCGCCAAGGTTAAGCCGTCGAAGGATTTTATGCGCACTTGCTCACAGTCTTGCCGTGAAAGCCACTCTTGCGATTTTTTTATTTCATCTATGTATGGACTTCTGCTCCCTGCCGAATCAAGAGAAGGATCGTCCCAGCCTTTTTGAGGCCGCTTAAAATAACGATTAATCATGACCGATGTTATAACGGTTCCTAAGGCGATGTAAACAAATGCGAGTATGATTATTCCCTTCATGTTACCCTTATCCAATCGCATATAAACTCGGCGGGCTTCCGAAATTGGCGGCCTAAATGATCTGTCAAAATTAGCCGCCGAAAAAGTAAACTCTTTTTAGACCGTCCCGCAGTCCCGCCGACCGGTAGATCCGGCCTTTAAGACGCTCCGCAACCTTGCAGCCCGTCCGGTCGATCCGGCCTTATTTTAATTTTAGGCGTGCAAAAAGGCTTCCGGTATAGACCGCCTGAAAAATCTCAGGAATGTCGCTGTAAAAAGTTTTTTTTGCGTAAATTTGGTTGCCGATTCCTATGTTGAGTTTGGGCGACACGGGAATTTCATAATTTACGGTTCCTATACCGATCATTTCCCATCCTGTAAACATGTTATCCTGAAGCTGGTGGTTAAACACATACATGGCATAGCCGTGAAAGTCGGTGTCCAAAATAAACCCGTTTTTGCTTGTATATTTGAATTTCAGTACGGTTTCGTTCCCTACGGTGTAGTTGTAATCCCTAAAGGTTTCGTCCGGCGGCGGCACCTTTTCGCGCCTGTAATAATAATAGTCGGTGGTACCAAGAATAAGCGCGTCCGCATGCAGCTGCCACTCTATCTTGCTTCCGCCGGGATTTCTTATTCTTTGCTTGAATGCGGCTCCCAGCGCCAAAGATGAAAGCTCCGTAAACGAATGCCATATAAAATCATAGTCGAATATCATTCCGACCGAAGTATCTTTGTTTTCGCCCAGATCGATAAAACGTGAAAACATCATTCCGCTGCTTGTAATATGAATGTCGTACATGAGTTTTTCTTCAACGCTGCTCGCCCCTTTCCCGCTCCCGACGCCTACGGCTCCTCCTATGTCCAATTCGAATTGTCCGAAAGGAACGTTGGAATCCCAGCCGTAAGGGTCGTTGTAGACGACGTGAATTTCAGGTGAAAAAAACGCGGGAAAAATTTCCGTGTCGTCGCCGAAATCCGAAGAAAAATTCGTATATGTGCGAGCAGTGCCGGCTCCTAATTTAAATGAAAGTTCGCGTATGTTTCCCGTCGATCCCCGCTGTTTTTCGCCGTTCATAATGTCGGTCAAAAGCCTGTTCGGGTTTAAAGCCGCGGATAAAAGCCGCGATATTTCATCCGCTTCTACAGAAAGTCTGTAAAGCATTTCTCCGACGGCAAAGGCGCCTACGGTAGTGTATACCATGTCGTTGATCGAAGGCGAATTGCGCTCAAAAAACCATTCCCATATCGCGGAGCCCAATACGGTAACGCCGAACGATTCAAGTTGATTTAAGTTTGAAGCGCGCGAAGCCATGTAGTAAAGTCCGCCCTGATAAGGGTGAAGCACGAAATTTGTCCAATACCAGTCCGTGTCCCAAGAAATTTCATGTTCGTAAAAATATCTTGTGCTTTCCCAGTTTACCTTTGCCCACGACCTGTTGCCGACAAAACGGTTCCATCCGCTTATTACAAAATTGTCCAGCATCATGACTGACAGAGCCGTAAGATAATGCTTTTTAGGCGCAGTTTCGCCGCCGCTCTCGAGACTGTCCGCGGTAAAGTCCGCAGAGGAACCCGAAGCGGAACCTGCTGCAAAACCTATCTCCAAAGGTGAAAATCGTATTTCTGCAGGAGCCCTTTCCGTGTCTAAGTTTGCCGCAAAATTTAAAGCGATCGTCTTATCCTGCTTATCCTGTGCGGCCGTTTCATCGCGCTTAGCGGGGCCTTCGCCGCTGTAAACGGTATCCCGGCTTCGCTTGAAACTCCTCTGCGGATCCGTATCGATTTGCGCGCTTTGTTTTGCAGAGATAAAGGACAGGGCAAAGACAAAGGCGGCCGCAGAGACGACTTTTTTATAGATATTACTCTTATTCATATCAGAAACATTCCCTATGTGTTTTGTAAAGATGCGTAAAAAAATTGCGGGCTGATAAGTTTACGGACGAAATGCCGCAAATTGTATTTTATTTAAAATTTCACGTTTTACTTTGGCGTACGGTCTTGTATCAAAACGCAATTTATCGTATTACTAATATAACGATTTTCGCCTTGCGTTGCAAACAGATGCGAGGCGGCGTTGCATTAAATTGTGCGCAAAAAATGCGCGAAAACGGCATTCTCTGAAATCTAAATTTCCTCATATGCCGTTTTATTTAGGAGTTGTTATGAAAAAAGATGTTTTTGAAACAATGGCTAAGGTAAAGGTTGTTCCCGTAATAAAGATTGACGATCTGAAAAATACCTTGCCTCTTATTGATGCCCTCGTCGCAGGCGGTCTTCCGATCGCTGAAATAACGTTCCGTTCTCCCGTAGCCGCCGAGGCTATCAAGATAGTTGCAAAAGAAAGGCCGGACGTCCTGACCCTTGCGGGCACCGTCCTTACTTTGGAACAGGCCGAAAAGGCCGTAAATTCCGGCGCAAGCGCGATAGTCGCTCCCGGATACTATCCCGAACTTGGAGAATGGTGCGCTAAGAAAGGCATTCCGTACTGCCCCGGAGTGAACAGCCCGTCGCAGATGGAGCTCGCTCTGCGAAACGGCTTGGAAGTTGTAAAATTCTTTCCGGCGGAACAGTCCGGCGGCGCGGACTTTATAAAGGCCGTGGGAGCCGTTTATCCTCTTAAATTTATGCCTACCGGCGGCGTCACTCAAAAAAACATTAAGGATTATCTTGCTCTCAAGAATGTGCTTTGCTGCGGCGGTTCGTGGATGGTAAAAGCGGATCTTATAAATGAAGGCAAATTCGACGAAATCACGCGCCTTACAAAAGAAGCCATGTCGCTTGTAAAATAAATAGAAAACAGTAATAAATGGATATTACTGAGCGATTTTCAGATTCTGTCATTGTCGTCATGCGTAAAGCGATTTTGAACGCGGGCGGCAATGAAGTTTTTTTTACCGGCGCGATCGATTCCAAAGGGCTTGTCGTTTCGGTAACGGCCGCCGCCCGGGGCAACGAGCGCTCCGTTCCCGTAAATTTAAATGAAATGCGTGAATGTTCCGTTTTGATTCACAATCATCCGAACGGAATTCTTTTACCTTCGGAGGCGGATCTTGAAGTCGCTTCGCACGCTTCCGAAAACGCTCAAGGGTTCTACATAGTAAACAACGACGTAAACAGCGTGTATGTCGTCATGGAGCCCGTAAAACCCAAGGTAATAAAAAAACTTGACGTTGAAGACGCAGCTTTTTATCTGTCGGACGGCGGCCCCCTGTCTTTCCAATCGGAATCATTTGAAGAACGCCTTGTTCAGATCGAACTTTTAAAAAAGATAGTTTACGCCTTTAACGAAAATTCCATAGGCGTATTTGAAGCCGGAACGGGAGTAGGAAAGTCCTATGCCTATCTTATTCCTTCGATACTTTGGGCTGCTGAAAACAATGAGAGGGTTGTGATTTCCACAGGCACTATAAATTTGCAGCAGCAGCTATCCGAAAAAGACATCCCCGCCGCAGAAAAAATAATAGGAAAAAAAATCAAAACCGTTTTGGTAAAAGGCCGGCAGAATTTTATCTGTCTGAGGCGCTTGGAGGACATAGCGAACGACAGGGATATGTTCAGCGAAGACACTGAAACCATCGATAAAATTGCGGAATGGGCAAAATCTTCTCCTACGGGCAGCAGGAGCGACCTTCCGTTTATGCCGCCGGAAAATGTGTGGAGCCGCCTGTGTTCCGAAAGCGACGCCTGCATGGGAATGCGCTGCGTTCACCGCGAAAAGTGTTTTGTCATGCGCGTAAGAAAAGAAGCCGCCGGCGCAAATCTCCTTATAGTAAACCATCACCTTCTGTTCGCCGACATTGAATCGCGCATGAGCGGAATAGGGTATGACGATGCGGCCGTATTGCCGCCGTATAGAAGACTGATATTTGACGAAGCGCACGACATTGAAAGCTCCGCCACAAGTTTTTTTAGTGCAAGTCTTACGCGCTTCCGCCTTATGCGCCTTTTGAACCGCCTTTATCGCAAAAAACGCAATTCTTTAACGGGTTATCTTTTTACACTTCAGGCGCTTTCATCCGCTCCCGACGAGACGGCTCATGTGATTGAGTCGATTGAAAGTGTAAAAAACAATATAGCCGATCTTGAAAAAGTTTCGTTCGATCTTCTTTTAAACGAACATACGCTGCGCTTAAATTCTTCTTCCGCACGTTCTTTCGGCCCCGTGATCGCGCTTATCACAAATCTGGGTGACAACGTAGCCGCCGTCTGTGCGTTCGTTCGGGGCATTATGGAAGGGATCGACGATGACGGGAAAGAAAATTCCCAATATTGGGAAACAAGGAATATCTTGAGGCGCTTGGACGATATTACGGTGTTTTGTAAGAATTTCAGCGCATGGGAGGAACAAAGCGATACCGTATTTTGGCTGCAAAGACTTCGTATAAGCGCGCCTTCCTCCAAGAGCGACGAAAGTTCCCAGTACATACAATTTGTGCAGACGCCGCTCGACATATCTTCCCGCATGGCGTCGGGTGTTTTCGAGCCGATGAAAACGGTTGTGTGCACTTCGGCTACGCTTTCCGTAGGAAAAAAATTTGATTTTTGGAACCGCCGTACGGGCGTCAACCGCATTGATGATGAAAGGCTTTTAACGGGAGAATTCCCGTCGCCGTTTCCTTATAGGACTAATATGCTCTTTTCCGTCATTTCGGACGCTCCGTTTCCCGACAGCATGGGTTATCAAAATTTTGTGGAAAAGGCCATCGTCCGCATGATCAAGGCTGCAGGCGGAAGAACTCTGGTATTGTTTACGTCTTACGATTCTCTGAAAAAATCATGCGAATATGCGCGCTCAGCCCTCAGATCTTCCGGGATCACAGTCTTTAAACAAGGAGAAGACGACCGTTTCAGACTTCTTGAGAACTTTAAAAAAGACACTTCCAGCGTTCTTTTTGCCACGGATTCATTCAGGCAAGGCATCGACGTGCCGGGCGAGTCCCTTTCCCAAGTTATAATCGTAAAACTTCCGTTCAGCGTTCCAAACGATCCGGTTTTTGCCGCGCGTTCCGAACTGATAGAACAGAGGGGCGGAAGCTCTTTTATGGATCTAAGCGTTCCTGAAGCGATAATAAAATTTCGCCAGGGAATAGGAAGGCTTATAAGGCGAAGCGACGACCGCGGATGCATAGTTGTCTTTGACCGCCGCATAATGGAAAAACCGTACGGGCGGCTTTTTATTTCAAGCATCCCCGAAGCGAAGTGTATTTATGCGCCGCTTGAAGAAAGCGCCGAACGTGTGGAGCGTTTTTTGGACGCGTAAAAATTTTGTGCAAGGCGCGTCGACAGCCGCCGGCGACCGTAGTTTAGAGCCGCACCGAAAACATTCGGAGACAGTTCCTGCACAGCGTCTTTAATTTGCAGCATTAAAAAAAACGGCTACACTCCCGGCAGCGTCCTGCCGTTCGCCGCGGCTGACCGTAATAGGTATCGGACTGCGCTCGCTTTCTTCTGGAAAGCTCGCTTGCCAACGGTCAGAGCGGCTCGGCGTCAGTTATCGCTGCCTCGCGTTTCGCCTTTTTTCCTTTTAACGTAGGCATTTCCATACGCTAATACATTTACGCAGTTCTTTCCCCGCCGTCGCACCGAAAACATTCGCCGACAGATTCTGCACAGCGCCTTTCATTTTTTTTGTCTTGACCTGAGCGGCCGTAATTGATATTATAGACGAAAATCAAATCATAATTTGGCATGGAGGTGTGTTATGGCTGGAGCCAGTAAAAACTCTCGTACTACTGTTGCAAAACAGACATTTATTGATCCGGAATCCGGCGGCGAAATAGTCATGAAAACAATACTTAAAAACGGTAAGCTCAGAAATGTAGCGGTATGTGAAAAAACACAGCGCACGGAAAGACGACCGAAGGATTTTCTTAAATAATTGTTTTAGTTACAAAAGACCTGCACCTTTATGCAGGCTTTTTTTTGCTCTAAACTTAATATTTCATTTAATTTGCCTGAGCCTGCGGCATCGATCGGTGCGGGCGGCATTAATCGGCGCAGCGGTCTATTTCATTTTATGCTAGGCTTTTTCTTCAGTTCGCCATTTATCAAGTTGTGCGCCGATGAGAGCCTTTGCTTCGTTTAAAACCGCATTCTGTTCTTCTTTTCCGTTGGGAGGCGGAAAGACTTTTAAAACCTTTACTCGATACGAACCGTCTTTAAGGTTTGTAAATATGTTTTTAAGGTTGTTGATTTTCCAGCCGCCTTCAAGGGCGCAGACGGCAACCGGCAGGTGCACTGCGTCGGTGAGTCTTCTGAACCCTGCAGCATAAAATTGCCCCAAACTTCCGTCTTTGCTTCGCGTTCCTTCGGGAAACAATACGGGAATCTGATCCCGCTCCTTTACGCGTAAGGCAAATTTGTCCAATTCACGCATCGCAACCGAAGGATTTCCTTTTCTGGGAATTATACAGTGTTCGTGTGCTCTCAGCATTTCCGAAACAAGCGGTACGTGCCGTCCTAAAGAGTCTTTTGCGACAAAGCGGAGGTCTTTTTCCGGCAAGAACACCATGTAAAGGGGAATATCCATCAGACTTTGGTGATTTGATATCACTAAAAACTGTTCGGGAAGAAGTTTTTTACTTGCGGCATCGTCGTCAAAATGAAAATTCTTATAAAGGTTCAAAATTGCAAACACGCGGTGCGCGCAGACTTTTACAATGTAATTTGAAATTCTTATGCAAAGTTTTTTAGAAACAGGGTAGGCAAAGATATTCAATATTGCAACCCACGCTAAGGCTACAAGCAGGCAGGACATCGTAATAAAATTTATCATACGGAGAATTGTAACTTCAATTATTTTTACTGTCAATTTGTATGCTTGACTAAAGCTGTTTCGCTCTGTTAATATATTATATTATTAGTTTTTTGTTTTGGGGGTCATCCTTTGTCTGTAAAAAAAACATCTGCAGAAAAACGGTTCGCACAGAGTGAAGTGCGTCGGTTGCGCAATAAATCGATTAAGAGCAAGTGTCATACATGCGTCAGGCGGTTTGTAGAAGCCGTCCAGAAAAAAGATCAAAAAGCTTCGGAAGATGCATTAAAAATCCTTGTAAAAGAACTTGACTCGGCGCGCGGAAAGGGCGTTTTAAAACCGAATGCCGTTTCCAGAAAAAAGTCTCGTATGATGAAACTTTACAACGTTTCATTTTTACAGTCTAAGTAATTTAAATTTACTGGCAACATGACGTATGTTTTGAGATTTTTTTGATCCCGAAACATACGAATTTTTTTGTTGAGGTTCTTCAATGTCCGCTAAAAAAATTACCAAATATGATCTGGTTGAATCCGTGTATCAAAACACAAAACATGAAAAACGTGTTGTGCAGGACATTGTAGAAAATTTATTGGTAGAACTTAAAACTGTTTTAAAAGACGGCGCCACTATAGAGCTCAGAGGATTCGGTACGTTTGAACCTCGTTTGCGAAAAGGTCGCTCAAGAGCCCGCAATCCCAAGACGGGAGAGCAGCTATCGGTAGCTCCTCATTATGTAGCGGCTTTCCGCTCGGGGCAGGAGCTGAAAAAAGCTCTGTGGGATCTTCCCGTCAAAGAGGACAAAAAGGACTAGCATTGCCTCATGGCCTCCGTTGAAAAAAAATCTTTATCTTTGAAAAAAAAAATACGATCGTTTTTGATTAATATTCTGCTTTTGATTTCGGGAGCTTTTTTATTCGCTCTTTCAAATCCCGGTTTTATTTTTCCTGAGGGAATATCGTTTTTTGCGTGGTTTGCCTATGTTCCCGTTTTTGTTTTAACTTATCGCACTTCTTTGAAAATCGTTTGGCTGTACGGATTTGTGTACGGCGTTATTTCATACATGCTTTACGTTTCGTGGCTGGTAACTTTCAGCCCGGCCGGTTCCTTGGCCATCGAAATACAATACGGGCTCATGCTTCTTGCAGTGTTTACCTGTATGAAACTGTGTATGATGTTTTTCCCTAAAAAGGGATGGATCGCATCTTTTGTAATCTTTTGCGCCTACGAATATCTAAAAACCGTAGGCTTTGCAGGATTCAGTTACGGCGTTACGGCATATACTCAATGGAAAAATCTCGTTTTAATGCAATGCGCGGAATTGGCAGGCGTGTGGCCTCTTTCGGCCTTAGTGGTGTTTCCATCTGCATGGTTTTCTTCCGTAATATTGGGATTTACAGGAAGCGCCGTGTCCGAAAATTCCGGAAGCGTTAAAATCGAAAATGCCGCAACCGAAAGAGCCGAAAATGAAAACGCCGGGCGCGATGCTGCCGTAGATGGTTCCGGCCGCGTGAACGATGATCGCTGCGTAAAATCTTTTTTACGTTCCGTTCGATCGCACGAAATTTCCGCCTGCGTGTGGCTTTGTTTTTTTTCGGCGGCCGTATTATACGGATGTTTTTCACGGAAGAATTATTCTGAGCTGCCGTCGGTAAAGGTCGCCGCGATCCAGCATAACACCGATCCGTGGCTCAGCAACGACTCGGACGATTACGCACTGGATGTTAATAATTTGATAGATCTTTCCAAAAAGGCGCTCTCGCAGGATGCCGGTATAAAGCTTGTAGTGTGGCCTGAAACTTCCGTTATCCCGCCCGTAATAAAACACTATAAGCTTCGGCCGGACAGAAGCCGCTTTAATATCGTAAAAAATTTTCTTGAATTTGTGGAAGGTCAGAACTCCGTCTTTGTTGTGGGAAACGATCACCAAGACGATATATACGAAGACGATCCAGACGATTATAATTCCGTTTTGGTTTTTGTTCCAAGGAAAAACACTTTGCCGCCGAATCCTGAAATTTACCGGAAAATCCGGCTCGTGCCGTTTACGGAAAATTTTCCGTGGCCCAAGCAGTTTCCGCGCTTGTATGAAGCTTTGCTGGCCGGCGACACGCATCTGTGGTCTAGGGGCGAGGAATACACGGTATTCCGTGAAGCGGGGCTGGCATTTTCCACTCCCGTATGCTTTGAAGATACGTTCGGTGAAACGGGCAGAAAGATGTTCAACGCCGGCGCACGTGCGCTTGTAAACCTTTCAAACGACGCCTGGTCGAAAAGCCTTTCGTGCCAAAATCAGCATCTGGCTATGGCCCGTTTCCGCTGCATTGAAAACCGCATCCCTGCGGTGCGAAGCACGGCTTCGGGACAAACTTGTATTATCGATCCCAACGGAATAATACGGGTGATGGCGCCGCCGTTTGAAAAAACTTATGTGATAGGCGATATACCCGTTATTCCCGACGACGCGCCGCCGACGTTGTACTGCCGCATAGGCGATCTTATAGGCGTCGCATTTGCTTTAGCCGCGTTTTGCGTTTTGGCGGCGGGAATTATATTATATGTATTGAGAAGAAAGTTTAATTTCGGCCTCTGAAATAGCGAGGCCTCATTAAACGGCGAGTTTGCTGTGCAAACATCGCTTATTAACTGTGCGCAAAGAGAGCACTAATTCAACAGTCTCCAAAATTGATATTTTGTTCGACTGTTGAATTTTAAGGAATGTTTAAATTGAACGTCTGAAATATCGCCGTTCAATTTAACTGCGAATTTCGGACAAGGCCGAAACATCGTTTATTAGCTGTGCGCAAGATGCGCACTAATGCGGCATCATCGAAAATTGATATTTTCTGCAATGCCGCATTTTAAGGAAAGTTTAATTTCGGCCTATGAAATAGTATAAGCCGACGTACTTCCGTGTACATCGGTTTATGGCGAATTTTGGCAAAGCCAAAATATCGCTTTTACATATTTTGCCGCCATCCATGGCGGTACTAAAACGGCGAGTTTGCTGCGCAAACATCGCTTATTAACTGTGCGCAAGATGCGCATGAGTTGCACTCGGTCGAAAATTTAAATTTTCTCCTTTGTGCAATTGCAATTTTGAAGGGTATGAATATGGATAATGAAAAGCGAAATTTGACCGTGTTCGGAGCTGAAACGGATTTTGACGGAGAGCTTGAATACACCGACGATCTTGTGATAACCGGAAAATTTCACGGGAACATAAGATCGAAAGGATCTTTGGAAATAGCCAAAACTGCGGTCTGCAATGTGGGAAAAATTTCCGTGCAGTCGGTAGTCATATTCGGAACCGTCACGGGCGATATAGAAGCCTCCGAGCGCATCGAAATGTGCAACGGCAGCAAGGTCAGCGGAAACGTTTCTACAGCACACTTACGTATTGCCGAAAACGTCAGCTTTGACGGACAGGTGACCATGCTTGACGATGTTCCCGACATAGATCTGTTTTCCGTCGCCTCAAAGGAATATAAACAGGCTCTCGTTCTAAAGTCGGATTTTGTAGGCTGATTTCCGATCCGCCGTACTTTAACGCCGCAGTTTTTTAGCCGCACTTTGGCAGTTTGGCAGTCGCAGTTTGCGGGGCATTTTGCAGTCTTACTGCGGCCATTTTATAGGACACTTGAAATGCGATTGACAAAATTCATGTACGTGTATATGATATAATCAATAAGTGTTTATTTCTTTTCCTGTTGAGAGCAAATTCCAATACATTTTTATTTTTTTACAATGTTTTATATATTTATTTTACTAATTGCCAGGAGTTTTTTTAATGACACCATTCCAAAGACGTCGTTCCAGCGATGCGTCTGAAGACCGGCTGCAGTTGAATGAAGACGGACAAACGCAGCTTGATCTTGATGGTCAATCCGTAAACGGATCGACCGAACCGGAGTCCGGAAATGCGGATTCGGAGACTGATTCCTCCGATGAAACCGAATCCGATCGAAATGAAGATGTTGCAAAGGTGACGGTTCGTCCGAAGCGGCGCCGTATTGTAAAAGCAAAAAAAGAAACGGCAGGCGATTCTTCTACGGAAGTTTCTTTGCAGACCGAAGAAAATCCGACTTCTTTTTCCGCTTCGGATATCGCTGAAAATCCTGCTGAAGAAGACGGTCAAACGCCTTCTCACGGTGAAAAAAACAGATGGGGCGGCGCAATGCCGAAATTCAGCGGCGGGCGCAAATTTGTGCGTAACGGCGGATATCAGCGGCATTCAAGCAGCGCAAGGGATGAAGCCGTAAAAGCTGCGCAGACAATCGAAAATCCTGAAGAATATGAATCAAAACCGCGTCTTTTGATAAACGATCTTACAAAGATGGGCATGCACGAGCTTAGAGACCTTGCTATCCAGTACGGCTTTTCAAGCGACGATCTTGCTCCTATGAAAAAACAGGAACTTATCTTTGTAATACTAAAGGCGCATACGGAACACGGCGGAATTATTTTTGCCTCAGGTTCTCTTGAAATACTTCCCGACGGATACGGGTTTTTGCGTTCTCCGCAGAACAGTTATTTGCCTGGCCCTGACGATATCTATATCTCTCCCAGCCAAATACGTCTTTTCAATCTTAAGACCGGAGACACGGTTTACGGGCAGACAAGATCTCCTAAGGAAGGAGAAAGATTTTTTGCCTTGCTCCGCATAGAATCCGTCAATTTTGACGAACCGCGTATCGCGCAGACGCGCATTCCCTTTGAAAATTTGACGCCTCTCTATCCCGATGAAAAATTCCACTTGGAGACGGTTTCTACGGAAATGTCTTCGCGTATAGTCGACTTGTTCAGTCCTATCGGAAAGGGGCAGCGCCTTTTGATCGTCGCTCCGCCTAAGGCCGGCAAAACCATTCTTATGCAGAAGATCGCCAATGCGATCACTACAAATCATCCTGAAGTATATTTGATCGTGCTTCTCATAGACGAGCGGCCGGAAGAAGTTACCGAAATGGAAAGGTCGATAAAAGCGGAAGTTATCTCTTCAACCTTTGACGAGCAGGCTACGCGGCACGTACAGGTTGCGGAAATGGTTCTTGAAAAGGCTAAGCGTCTTGTCGAACATAAGCGCGACGTGGTTATCTTTTTGGATTCCATTACCCGCCTTGCGCGCGCCTATAACCAAACGGTTCCCACTTCCGGAAAAGTGCTTTCAGGCGGCGTAGACAGCAACGCTCTGCACAAGCCTAAAAGATTTTTCGGCGCCGCGCGTAACGTGGAAGAAGGCGGAAGCCTTACCATCATTTCAACCGCTTTGATAGAAACCGGCAGCCGCATGGACGAAGTTATTTTTGAAGAATTCAAAGGAACCGGCAACAGTGAAATCGATCTTGACCGTAAATTGGCCGAACGCAGGCTTTTCCCGGCTATAAACATCAAAAAATCCGGAACGCGAAAAGAAGAGCTTTTGCTTACGGAAAACGAACTTCAGAAATTGTGGGTGCTGCGTAAGGTTCTCAATCCTATGGAAGACGCGGAAATTATGGAACTTCTCATTGACCGAATGAAAAAAACCAAGGACAATAACGCCTTCCTAGCTTCTATGAACACTGGAGCCGCTGCGGTTTCTTGATTTTAGTGTGAAAATTGTATATACTTAATTTTACAAGATTTGAATTTGCCGGTTTTGTGGCGGCGTTTTGATTGGTTTTCATTCCGCGCCGCAGGGCAAAACCTGTAGATATATTTGGAGGTTCAAATGAAAAAGGGTATTCATCCGGACTACAAGGCGCGAAAAGTCGTCTGTGTCTGCGGAAATGTTATTGAAACACGGTCAACGGCGAAAAATGACATTCATGTTGAAATTTGTTCCGCTTGTCATCCATTTTTTACCGGTAAGCAGAAATTGGTAGACACGGCCGGACGTATCGATCGCTTTAATAAACGTTACGGAATTAAATCGGAAAACTAAGCTGAATATAAAAGGCTTGTAGAATGCACCCCGGGATCGGAGATTTTAATCCTGTCCCGGGGTGTTTGTTTATTTTGCTGAATATTTATTAAGTTCTTTTAAAGCGGCGTTTTCCCATTCAGTTCCTTTGTAAGCTTTTATTATTTGTTTAAGACCGTTAACCATAATTTGGTTTGCATTTTTTCCCCATTTTTCTTTTATATTTTCTTGATCGAAAATTTTAGTTGGTTTACCGGCTTGCGCTGCGACCATGATTTCTCTTCCCGTGTATTGCCCGAAACAATAGAATCCGGGCTTTTGGGGAATTTTAATTACGAAATACTGTTGTTCTTCAGAGAAAGACTGATCCCAAACATAATCATGGAATGTAATTGTTGTTGCGGAACCGAATGCGGTTGTTACCGTGGAAGATGTTGTTCCTCCTTGGACAGAACCCTGTATATATGAAATCATGTAGGTTGATCCCGGCTCTACCGGGGTAGAGAGCCAAAACCCTGACGCATCGTTAAAAGAAAGTTTAATTCCGTCTTGCTCATCGTTCGAATATTTTTTGTCGATTTGTTTGAATTTTACAATATTATTCATCGGAAGAAAGCCGTAAAAAACAACGCTGTCATTTGGGCTGCCTTTTGCATCCTGAAATTTTTTAATCTGTTTTTCAGAAAAATCCGGCAATGAAGCACAGCTTATAAGAGTTGAAAGTGAAACTGCAGCAATTGATAAAATTACTGCAGTTTTTTCGATAATCTTTTTCATAAAAATCCTCCACGGTTTTTACTTTTTTTTAAAATATGTCGAAATATTTGAAAAAACTGACTTAAATCAAATATAACATGATAGACTTAGCTTGTAAAACGGCACGGCAGCGGTATTTCAGCGGCCGCATTAAACCGTTATTAAAATTGCAGGAAGAGAAAATATCAATTTTCGGCCGAATGCAATTCGTGTGCGGAAAGCGCACATATGATTAGCGACGTTTGCGCAGCAAACTCGTCGTTTAAGTACCGCCATGGATGGCGGCAAAATATGTAAAAGCGATATTTTGGCTTTGCCAAAATTCGCCATAAGCCGATGTACACGGAAGTACGTCGGCTTATACTATTTTAGCTGGCGAGATTAAACCGTGATCTTCCAGCAGCGGTGGATTTTTACGTTTCTAAAGTCTTCGGGGACGGTTTTTAGGCTTATGTCTTCCACTTCAATAGCGCGGCTGTCGCGGGCAATCGTGTCGCGAGCAAGCAGGCCGCGGGAGAGTAGGCTATCGCGACTGTCTCGGTTATGCGGCTCGCCGGCAATAGGACTTTTGGCGCTCGGACTGTGCGTAAGCAGGCCGCGGGCACTCGGGCTGCCGGCCCGCAGGCTGCATCCGATATTGCCTTTTTCTTTAAAATTGCGCTCCACGCTGCTGCAGTATATTTTTGATATGTCGAATACGAGACGCCTGCTGTTTGTTGAAAAATACAAAACTCCGCCGCGATTCAACAGAGAAACGCACATATTGACCATGTAAGGCCAGTCGCGATTTATGTCCAGAACCGACTGAGAACTTTTAGAGTTGCTGAAAGTCGGCGGGTCTAAAATTATTATGTCAAAGCCTTGCGATCCGGGTGAATGCATTAAGGCCGCTTTTTGTTCTAAGAATTTTATCACATCCGAACGCGTAAAAACATATTTGTCGTCAGAGCGGAAGCCGTTTAATTTCATATTTTTCTTTGCGAGCGACAGATATGCGTTCGATAAGTCTACTGATTCCACCATTCGAGCTTCTCCCGCCGCCGCGTATACAGAAAACGAACCCGTATAGCAAAAAAGATTTAAGACGGATTTTTCTTTTGAAGTTTCGCGGATTATGCGGCGCAGAGGTCTGTGATCAAGAAACAGCCCCGAGTCAAGATGTTTTAATAAGTCCACGGTAAAAAGGAGCCCGTGCTCTTGAACGATTCCCGCCGCCGAAGCGCGTTTATTCGATACGGTAAAAATATCCGGAGCTTCTTTTGTGTTGATTAAATTTATTTTGCTGTCAGCGCCGGGTGCGCAAATTGCGGCTGTCATGTTTTGCACATTTTCGCCGCTAAACACTTCACTTAACACACTATCCGCATAATTTGCATACTGGCTTCCGCCTTTTGAGTGACGGCGCATTTTTATGATGATATGCGTAAGATCGATTTGCAGAATTTTCGAAGCGGCTTTTGCCATGGCGGTAAGCCAGCTTTTTTCTTCATGATAAGATTTTTCATACGGACGCTCATATAAAAACATGTTAAGGTATCGCCTTTCAGCGGTTTTTTGCATTGCGTCGCGGTCATTTAAAACCTGCGTTTCATATTCTTTTTGCATAAAAACCGATGCCGCTTCACGCTCAAGAATTTCTTCTGGCAAAAACTCGTAAAGGTCGCATGATAATGGAATTTCCGGAATGTCGCGATCGTATAATCGGTAACAGGTTATTCCGTTTTTTCGCGCCCATTTTCTGAGCGTTCTGTATTTTTTTTCAAGCCGGTTCGAAAAAATCTCTGCCTGATATAATTCATTATCATTCATGATTTTATACTATACATAAACATGTAAAAAGTATATACTTATTATTTATATGGATTTTTTGGAATTTTCTTTGCATGACGATCTGCAAAAAGGAATAAAGGAAGCCGGATACGTTTCCTGCACCCCTGTACAAGAGCGGGTTTTAAAAAGTGCAACCGGTGCAGCGGATCTGTACGTTCAGTCTCAAACCGGAACGGGAAAAACAGCCGCTTATTTAATAGCGATAGCGCAAGAACTTCTTGTGCGTCCTGAAATAAAAGGAAAGAAGGCTTTAGTACTCGTTCCCACTAGGGAACTTGCCGTTCAAGTTGAAGACGAAGCGAAAAAACTTTTAAAATACACATCTTTAAGACCGTTCAGCTTTTACGGCGGAGTAGGTTACGAAGCCCAAGTGGCCGCTCTCAAAAAAAACGTTGAAATTTTAATCGGCACGCCGGGGCGCGTGATTGACCTTGTGGAAAGCAAACGCATGGCTCTTAGCGACGTAGGTTTTTTGGTTGTGGACGAAGCCGACAGGATGTTCGACATGGGATTTTATCCCGACTTGCGGACTCTTATAAAGCATCTTCCTTCCGCCGAAAACAGACAGACAATGCTTTTCAGCGCCACGCTCAATTCCTATGTAAAAAATCTTGCATGGGAATATACGCTTGACGCCGAAGAAATTCAGATAGAATCTGAAAATATTGTCGTAAGCGAAATCGCACAGGAACTTTTGCATGTTTCAAGCGATGAAAAGGTAAAGCTTTTGCTTGGAATTTTGCAAAAGGAAAAACCTTCCAGCGCCATAATTTTCTGCAACACAAAGCGCGGATGCGAAGTTTTGGGTAAGAAGCTGAAAATTAACGGTATCCGAAGCGATTTTTTGATCGGCGATATGATTCAGTCCAAGCGGCTTAAGGTTCTTGAAGACTTTAAAGCTTCGAGAATTCCCGTTTTGGTAGCGACTGACGTCGCCGCCAGAGGTATCGACGTAAGCGACCTGGCAATGGTTGTAAACTATGACCTGCCTAACGAAGCTGAAAACTATGTTCATCGCATAGGACGCACCGCCCGTGCCGGAAAATCTGGCAAGGCTTACACTTTTTGCAGCGAGCAGGACGTCTATAACCTTCCGGCTATCGAGCGTTTTATCGAAATGAAAATTCCGTCAAGGGTTGCGGACGAATCTTTGTTTGCCGAGGATAAGAGCGAGGGTGTTTACATACGGACTGAAAGGCGGGGAGGCGGAGATTTCGACAGAAGCGCTTCCCGCACCCGAAGGCCGCGTTCCGAAGAATCATCGCGCAGAGGCCGTCCTTCCGGAAAGAAAACTGAAAACGGCGTAAGGTTTAAAAAAGACAAAAATAAATTCTCAGGAGAAGAAAGACGGCAGGACAGCGGCAGAGAAGGCTCTAAAAAATACGGACAAAGGGAAAGGTCTAAGGGATTTCAAACTTCCAAAGATCTTGAAAAATTGGAAAATCTTTCTTTTGACGAGCGCATGAAGCTTTACAGACAAAAATATGCGTCTGAAAATTCTTTTGCGCCTAAGGCGGCCAAGCAAAAGAGCGCCGTGCGTTCGACCGGCAGTAAAAAGAATACCGGAAAAGTTATTCCGCCTAAAAAGTCCGGATTTTTATCAAAAATAATGAGCGCTCTAGGCTTTGACAAAAAAAACAAACAGGGGAAAACAAAGTGATAACAGTTTCCGATGTAAGCGTAAAATTCAGTGAAAAACCCTTATTCAAAGACGTAAATTTGAAATTTACGCCGGGAAACTGTTACGGCATCATAGGCGCGAACGGAGCGGGAAAATCGACTTTTTTAAAAGTTCTTTCCGGCGAGCACGACCATAATTCCGGCACCATTTCTTTGTCGCCAGGAGAGCGGATTGCCGTGTTGCAGCAGGACCATTTTGCCTTCGATAAGTACTCGGTAAAAGACACGGTTATGATGGGATTCCCAAAATTATACGAATGCAGCAAGGCTCGCACTGAAATTTATGAAAAGAGCGATTTTACCGAAGAAGACGGAATAAAAGCCAGCGAACTTGAAGCGGAATTCGGGGAACTCGGAGGATGGGAAGCTGAAAACCAGATAGAACAGATGCTTTCGGGACTCGGACTGGAAGAAGAATTTCATGATAAGAACATGAGCGAACTTGACGAGGGGCAGAAGGTTCGTGTTTTGCTTGCTCAGTCTTTGTTCGGCAATCCCGACATACTTCTTCTCGACGAACCCACGAACGGTCTTGATATCGAATCGATCACTTGGCTTGAAGATTTTTTGATCGATTTTCCGAACACCGTAATCGTTGTGAGCCACGACCGCCATTTTTTGAACAGCGTTTGCACTTACATCTGCGACATAGACTACGGAAAGATAAGTCAGTTTACCGGAAATTATGATTTTTGGTATCAGATGAGTCAGATCCTGCAAAGACAGGCGAAGGATCAGGCAAAAAAGCGCGAAGAAAAGATGAAGGATCTCAAAGAATTCATACTTCGCTTTGCGTCCAACGCGTCTAAAAGCAGACAGGCTACGAGCCGCAAAAAAGTGTATGACAAACTGGCGCTTGAAGAATTACCCGTCACAAGCCGTAAATTTCCTTACGTGAGTTTTAAACCGGATCGGGAAATCGGAAACAATGTCCTTGAAATTCGTAAATTGAATTATGAGGAAGACGGAAATGTTCTTTTAAAAGATTTTTCGCTGATCGTAAACCGTACCGATAAAATCGCCTTTGTCGGAATCGAACATAACTCCGTTTCCGCTTTTTACGATATAATAACCGGAAATAAAAAACCGTCTTCCGGCGAGTTTTTTTGGGGACAGACCATAAAATACGATTACATGCCGCGCGACAACGCCGCTTATTTTAATACCGACTGCAGCATAACGGACTGGCTCCGCCAATATTCTCCGGAACAAGACGACGCATATGTGCGCGGTTTTTTAGGGCGCGTGCTTTTTTCAGGGGACGAATCGCTTAAGCCTGTAAAAGTCTTAAGCGGCGGCGAAAAGGTAAGATGCATGCTTTCAAAACTGATGCTGAGCGGAGCCAACACTCTCATATTTGACGATCCCACGAACCATCTGGATCTTGAAGCCATTGAAAGTTTGAATGAAGGAATAATAAATTTTCCCGGCGTGGTTTTGTTTAACAGCCACGATCACGAATTCATACAGTCTATCGCCAACAGAATCGTAGAAATTACCCCTAACGGCATTATTGACCGAATGATGAATTTTGACGATTATTTAAAAGACGATCAGGTAGCGGAGCTTCGTCAAAAACTTTACGAAGGAACGGGGAAAAAGCTCAAGTACAGAGTTTAGTTTTTCGACGGCCGGTTTTTGAGCGGCGGCGTTTTTTGCACCGGCGCATTTTTCAATCAGGCTCGTCTGTTCAGGCGTTTAAGTTCCTTTTCATCTGTTTTAAAAATTCAAGCGCAGTTTTGTCGTCCGGAGCTTTAGGCGGTTGATGATATTCGATAAGGTTTTGCGGAATTTCATCCAAAAAACAAGACGGTTCGCACTCGACAATGCTTTGCTGGCGGCGGCGCTTTCGGCAGGCGGAAATAAAAAGTTTGTTTCTGGCTCTCGTTATCGCCACGTAAAAAAGGCGCCTTTCTTCTTCTACGCTGCCGCCGTTTTCTTCGACCGAGCGCGCATGCGGAATAAGACCTTCTTCGGCTCCCGCTATAAACACTACAGGAAATTCAAGCCCCTTTGAGGCATGGATAGTCATAAGATTTACTTTGCCCTGATCTTCGTCTTCCAAATCGTCGCGGCTTAAAAGCGTGATCCTGTTAAGATATGTATACAGATTGCCGTCATAGTTGTCGGCGTCGTTTTCCCATATCTCCATAGAGTCGATAAAACTTTCAATGTTTAAAAGCTTAAATCGAGCGGCCTTTTCGTTTTTAGAATATTCGGTTATAAGGTGATCTCGGTAATTTATTTGGTCTACAAGCGCCCTTGCTTTTTTTGCAAGATTTTTGCCGCTTATCATTGAAGAATTGTTTTCGATTATTGAAACAAAGGATCTCAGATCGTTTTTTACGTTTTCGCTTACGGGCGCGTTTTCCGTTTTCAGTATTGTTTCCATCGCAGTCCAAATGGAACATTCCATAGCTTTAGCACAATTGTTCAGGGTTTCTATCGTAGTCCGTCCTATGCCGCGTCTGGGTACGTTTATTATGCGTAAAAGATTTACGTCGTCGTTGCGGTTCGCTATCACCCGCAAGTAGCTTATAATGTCTTTGATTTCTTTTCGCTGAAAAAAGCTTGTTCCTCCGCTCATAGTGTAGGGGATGTTGGCTTCCAAAAACGCTTCTTCGATGGGGCGGCTTTGTGTGTTCGCCCTTATCAGAACGCCGAAATTGTCGTATTTTATTCGTTCTTCCGCGGCAACTCCCTGTATCATCTCCGCAATAAAATCAGCTTCCGCCGTTTCGTTTTCGGGCATGAATATTTCTATGGGTTTTCCGCCCCGCTTTTCGCTCCAGAGTTTTTTGTCTTTTCTGTTTGTGTTGTGCGATATTACGCCGTTAGCCGCCGCCAATATTGTCGTTGTCGACCGGTAGTTTTGTTCGAGCCTGATTTCAGTAACGTTCGGAAAATCTTTTTCAAATTGGATTATGTTTCGGTAATCGGCGCCTCTCCAGCTGTATATGGACTGATCGTCGTCTCCTACTACGGCTACGTTTTTGTCGGCTAAAAGACGCATCATCTCATATTGTTGATGACTTGTATCCTGAAATTCGTCTACCATTATGTACTTGTACGTGTTTTTGTATTCTTCAAGGACTTCAGGATGTGAGCGGAACAGTTTTATGGGCAGCACTATAAGATCGTCGAAGTCCACCGCATTAAACAGCTTAAGACCTTCCTGATAGGATTCGTAAAGGCTTTTATACATGTCGTTCGCGCTTTCCCAGTTTTTTCTGCCGGTCTTTATGTTTGAAAAAAGGCCGCCTATCTTGTAAACGTCAAGCGAATCCTGAGTAAAATGAAGTTCTCGCCCGGTTTCTTTTATCAGCGAAGATCGATCCGTTTCGTCATAGATTGAAAAATTTTCCCGCCAGCCGAGTTTTTCTATATGTTTCCTTAATATGCGGACGCCGAAAGCGTGAAAGGTGGAAACCGTAAGATTTTGCAGTTTTTTGCCTGTAAGTTCCTTTATGCGTGTTTCCATTTCTTTTGCGGCCTTGTTCGTAAATGTGAGCGCAAGGATCTGGCTCTGCGGAATGCCGATGTTCAGCATGTGGGCGATTCTATAAGTTATCACACGGGTTTTACCCGAACCGGCTCCGGCTATAATAAGGATGGGACCTTCCGTAGTAGTTACCGCTCTGTATTGTTCCGGATTTAGTTCATGCTTAAGGCTTTGCAGATCGAATGGCATGGAACGGACTGTAACACTCTATTGAATTTTTTGCAATATTTACTGATAATAAAAGCTGTCTCTAAAAACTGCAGTTTTTTGAGGCTCCCTAAAATAATTACATTGCCGAGGACGGTTGCCTGAAATGAGACACGATGTCTGTGCCTTCCTTTTAAAACATAATTTTGTTCGCCGTATTGATATAAATGCGGTTGTCGCATCGCTTTTGTACGATATGGATAACGGTATTAAAGGCCTGCCTTCCGATTTGGCCATGCTTAAAACGTGGTGTGTTCCGCCTGAAAAACATATAAAAAACGAGAGTACGATAGTCATAGACGCCGGCGGAACGAATTTTCGCTCGGGTCTTGTAGTCTTTGACACTGAAGGAAATCCTTCCGTTTGCGAATTTGAAAAAACGGCCATGCCGGGCGTCGGCCAAATGCTCGGCAGGGCGGAATTTTTTGACAGAATGGCTGAAAACCTCGATCACGTTAAAAATAAGGCGGATAAGATAGGTTTTTGCTTTTCTTATCCGATAGAGATAACGCCTGACGGCGACGGAATTCTTTTAAACTTTTCAAAAGAAATAAATGCGCCTGAAGTAGTCGGTTCCGCCGTCGGAAAAGAACTGTGCGCCGCCCTTGTAAAAAGAGGCTGGAAACGGCCGAAAAAAATCACGCTTCTAAACGATACCGTAGCCGCTCTTTTAGGCGGAGCCGCCTTGGCCGATAAAGGAAAATCGTATTCTTCATACGTAGGTTTTATTTTGGGAACCGGAATGAACAGCGCGTATATACAGCCTGAAACGGCTTTGGACGGCGGCAAAAAATTTATAAAACAGATCGTCGTGTGCGAATCCGGCGGGTTCGCAAAGATTTACCTGTCCGATTTTGACAAGGCGCTTGACAAAAAAACCATACGTCCCGGCTCGTTCTTGCTTGAAAAACAGTGCTCGGGAGCATACCTGGGCTCTCTTGCCCTTGAAGTTATAAGATGCGCCGCCGAAGAAAATCTTTTTTCGCCTTCCGTGTGTAAAGAAATTTCGGCTTTCAAAGATCTTTCGCTTATCGAAGTGGACTCTTTTTTGCATTCGCCTCATTCTAAAAATCATAAGATAGGCGCTTTATGCGCGCTCTCCTGTGATAAAGACCTTGAAATTTTATACGAGCTTTTGGATTCCGTAGTAGAGCGCTCGGCAAGATATGCGGCGGCTCTGCTTTGCGCGGCTGTTATACAAAGCGGCGAAGGCAAGGATCCGTCGCGTCCGGTTTGCATTATGTGCAACGGAACGACTTTTCATAAAACCCATAAGGTGTCTTCAAGATGCGCCGCCTACCTTGAAGAGTTTTTATTTTATCAGCGCGGTCTGTCCTACGAACTTGTTTCCAAAGAAAACGACATAACGTACGGCTCTGCAGTCGCGGGGCTTACCGATCGCATAGTGTAGCATGATAAATGCGCCGTTTTCGGGAATTCGAGCTGTAAATGTGGCAAATGAGTAAAAAAATATTCTGCGCTGTAATTGTTTTTTGCCTTATTTCGCCTATCTTCGCCGGCGGCGTGATGAGCGGACAACGCAATAAGCGCACGGTTGCGACTAAGTATTTTGAAATAATCTACGCTTCAGGATCCGAAAAAACAGCTTCGTTAGTCGCTTCAAACATAGATGCGATCTATGAATCCATATGCGCTGAATTTTATGAAACTCCGTGGATGAGGCGCTTTCCCGTCACAATAACGAATTCCGTTGACGATCTAAACGCTTATTACACTCCTTATCCGTATAACAGGATAGTTTTATACGATACTTTGCCTAGTGAAGAATTTTCGGTTTTTTCAAACACGGCGCTCAGCGTTTTGTATCACGAACTTGTTCATGCCGTTACGTTCAATATGAAAAACAAGGGATTTAAGATCTTAGGCAAAATTTTCGGCGATGCCTTAAATCCCGCTTTTGTGAACGTCCCTGCGTCGGTTTCGGAAGGCGCGGCCGTTTTAATGGAAAGCCTTGCAGACCAAAGCCTGTCGGATAAAAAATCCATGGGCGAAAACATTTCTGCTGGTGGCGGGGGATCGGCCGAAAAACTTTCCGCCGGAGGCGTGGACAAGAAGCGTAACGTAAAGGCTGAAAGTCCCGAAGGCCGAACGGCAAAAAGCGAAAGAGCCGGAGGGCGGATGAATTCTCCTTTCAGTACTCACGTAGTGCGGCAGGCAAAGATCGACGGTAAATTTCCTGGTTGGCGTGAAATCACAGGAGCCAGAGATATTTTCCCCGTAGGTGAAATGCCCTATATTTTCGGCGGAATGTTTTACACCTATGTGAGGCAGACCTTCGGCGACAAAAAATACGCCGAGTTTTGGCGAAAGCTTGTAAACGGGTTCGATCTGAAATTTTACGAAGGAATGTTCAAAAAAGTTTTCGGCGCTCCGTTGGATAATGTCTGGCGCGATTGGTACGAATCTATTGAAATTCCCGCTGATCTTACAGGCGAGGGTAAGGATACGGCGGAGAGCGTTTCCGGCTCGGATGCTTCAGAAAAGAAAGGAGGCGGCGTTACGTTTTACGGAGAGCGAGCTTCTGAATCCCAACTTTTTACATCGCTTACGAGCAGCGTTCTTTCCGCAGGCAGAAGGATCGCGTGGATAGACTCCTCTACCGATTCGGTTTGGATAAAGCATTTTAACGAAGAAGGCGAACCTAAAAAACTTTTTACCCTGCCGGGAATTTCCCGCATAAAATTTTCTTCCGACGGAAGATACCTTGCCGTGAGCCGAACTAATCCTGCGGACGGCAAAAACTACTCTGGCATTTACGACGTAAAGACAAAAAAACTAAAGTTCGCACGGCAGTCAGGCCTTCGTGACGCCGCCGTAATATGCGGTGCGGATGGAGAGAAATACTTTTCCGCCGTTTACGTAAAATCTCAGCGATCTCAGATACGGCTTTATAAAATAAAGGAATCCTCCGTTAAGACGGAAATTTCAAGCGACGTGTTTATGTACGTGGATTTTGACCGTGTGTCGCGATTGCCGCTTTCCCTAACACCTCTTGCCGTGCCTGCGCAGGCAACGTTGTCGCAAGCACCGCACACTGCGTTGTCGCACCCGCTCGCCATGCAGATGCCGGCTTCGACACAGGCGCAGCCGCTCGGCACGACGCGATTGCCGCTTATAACTTTGTCGCCTGCCGCACAAGTGTCGCCCGCGGCGCTTCCGCTCACAACGCCGCAGCCAACGCCGCCCTCGCAGACGCCTCAAAGCGGCCGAAGAACAAATGATGTTTTACAGGATCAAGCCGACGATACGCTTATGCCGTTCAGTTTGACGGACGCCGGCAACGGAATGCTTTCTTGGATCGTAAAAGACGGAATGAAAAACAAAATCAGTCTATGCGAAATAAATACAAAAAATATCCGCACATACGAATTGCCTAAGGAACCGGGCGGCGTGAGCATAAAATTTCTTTCGGGGATAGTGCCCGACGGATTTCTTGCAGGGCAGAAGGGAGTTTTGCTTGTGTTTTCATATACGGTCGAAAATTCCTTGCCGCGCCTAGGCTATTTTGCGCTCGATCTCGATAAAAAAAACACGGCGAATAAGAAAGGAAATGCTTTTTGGTTCTTTCAAAAACGCGACGTTTCAGGCGGAGTGTATTACCCTGTGGCAAAGCCCCTTTCTCAGGGCGTCAAATTCCCCGATTCGCTTTATATCGCACGGTTTTTTGATTCAAAAAAGATCCGCTCTTTTTCAGGCGACGACGTGGAATTCGAGCGTTTTTTAGCTGAAGAGGAAAAGCCTTCGGTGCTGCCGGCGGAGCAAACCATTGCAGAAGATTCGAAGGATTTTACGCATGGAAAAGCCGCCGCATCTGAAATTGAAAGTCCCGGCATTCAGGGAGCAAAGCCCTATTTTCCGTTTAAATACTTTGCGGACGGACTTTTTCTTCCGATAAGCGTCTTGCCTTTTTATGACGCCGCTTTGAATGAAACCGCCGGCGCTCCGCTCGGGCTTTTATGGATTACGTCGGATCCGTGGATGGGAACCATGTTAAGCTTTACCGGCGGTTACGACATTGCCGAAAAATTGGGCGGCATCGGAGCGGCGGTTTCAGGCGGAACTTCTACCGGCGCTTTTAAATACGAGATTTCATCTTCTGCGGTCTTTGACGATGCGGGACTTTTTCAAACTGCAGGAAAGCTGGCTTTGACGTCTTCAATACCGGCGGGCGCTCTATTCGATGTTGTTTTTTACGATACTGCCGCCGCAATGAAGGGACATTCTTTTGACGCCGACAGCGGCAAAAACAATTCGCTTGATTGGTTTTCGGCGAATAATCTTTCTGAAATAATGTTTTCTACCGTGCGCAAAACCGGCAGGTCTTATTATTCAGCGGGCGGACTTTTTGCCGGTCCCACCTTAAAAAACGAATATTATAACTGCGCCGATCTTGACTTCAATTCATATTATGCAAATTTAGGCTTTAAAATAGGATATAAACTGCCTTACATATTGCCGTTTTTGAATTTAAGGCCGGACGGAAACGGCGCAACGCTGAATGTTCCTCACTCCGCATCAGTCTCGTTCCTTCCTTCGGCGGGAACTTTCGCTTCTCTTACGGCAGATCTGGTTTTATTCTCATATGAAGTTCAGCGCGGTTTTTCAATGCTCTTGCCTTTTTACATGCAGCGTTTTTCATTTGTCGGGTCGTATAACGGAAAATGCAAGTATCGCGATTACGGATCTTGGGACATAAAGAGAGCCGCAGAGCTTACACGAAATTGTTTTGACGGCGGTGCGGATTACTACGACCGCGCGGGGCTCGCTTTGGATCTTTACTTTGCCTTTAATTCGGGAAGTTTTACTCAGGTTCCGATCCGCATGAGATTTTTAGGCGAATATGCGATCAGAAAAGAAGCTGAGGAAAACAGGTTTGCCTTTGGGATACGAACAAAGATTTTAATGTAGATTTGCGGTGCAAAATTTTTACAAAATTTTACAAAATTGACATTTTGCAGTTTATGTGAGATTATTTTAAATTGAAGTGGCTAAATAAAATACGTAAACGAGGTGCATATGTCTGACTTGAATAATGAAATCGTAAAAAATAAAACGGGCTTTTTTTCGTCGATACGCACGAAATTGGTCGTTGCCGTTATGCTCATCGTGAGCGTTCTTGTTTTATGCGCATGCCTGATAGTCGGCTATTCAATACGCAATATGACTATGAAGCAATACGCGCAGTTTATGGATCAGGAGCTTTCGCTGATCGAACAGGATGTGCATACGTTTACGCGCAATAACATGCGCATGGTGCAGATGCTTGCGACCGACAGCTTGGTAATGTCCGTCGACGACACTTTAAACAATTATTCCGTTGCAAAATCAGATATCGCTGTTAAAGACACAAAGATGAGCAGAACGGAACAGGCCTTGGTGAATCTGTTTAAGCATGTTCAGGATCAATGGAGCGAATTTGCCGAAGTGTATATAGGAACCGAATGGGGCGGTTATGCGACTTCTTTCGACGGCGTTATGAAAGCCGGCTACGATCCCAGAAAACGCGGATGGTACCTTCAAGCTTCCGCGGCCGACGGAAAAACGATAATGACGCCCGCCTATGCGTCTACAGTCGGAGAGGCCGTGGTATGCTTTTCTCAAAAAGTTTTTTCACAAAGCGGGAATTTTATAGGATGCATGAGCATTGAAGTGGGGCTTGGAAATCTCACTTCTTTTATAGAAAACATAAAAGTGGGCAAGGGCGGTTATGTGATGCTTGTGCAAAACGACGGTACTATTTTAACCGATCCCAAGCATAAGGAATTGAATTTTAAAAAACTTTCCGAAAGCGGAATACCTGCCTTTGGAGAACTTAACGACATTCAGTCCGGTGAAACGGAAGTGTCGTTTGACGGGAAAAAGTGGCAGACGCAGGTTGTTTCTATGGACGGGCTCGGCTGGAAGCTCATTGCATTTGTAGAACTCGAAGAGATATTGGCGCCGGTGTATAATTTTGTGCGCAATGTGATCTTTATCGGCGCCGGAATGTGCATAGTGTTTTTCGTGCTTATATTTTTGCTTTCGGGCAGATTGCTTGTTTTCTTCGGCAGATTGCAGAATTTGTTTTCCAAAATCGCTTCCGGCGACATCACCGGCAGAATTGCGGTTAAGGGCAAAGACGAAGTCAGTTTGCTTTTGCAGTATTTTAACCGGACAATGGACAACGTAGCCCATATGATCCGCACTCTTATGACCGAATCCGAAACCATGCAGGAAGTGGGCGAAAGCCTGTCGGCCAATATGTCTCAGAGCGCAAGCGCGATAAATGAGATCACGTCGAATATCGAAGGCGTAAAGCAGCAGGTTCAGACACAGGCCGCAAGCGTAACCGAAACTTCTTCTACTATAGAATCCATAATCCGCATAATAAAAAATGTGGATTCGAGCGTGGACGCGCAGGTAAAATGCGTCGAAACATCTTCTGCCGCAGTAGAGCAGATGATTGCCAACATAAATTCCATAGGAAAGGTTTTTGAAGAGAACAACGCAACTATTCAGGATTTGTATAAACAGTCTCTCGAAGGAAAAGAGGGCGCAATGAAAGCCAACAGCATAGTTTCAAAGGTTGTGGAACAGTCCGCATTGCTTGCCGAAGCCAGTGAAGTGATACAGCGCATCGCCAGCCAGACAAACCTGCTCGCGATGAACGCCGCTATCGAAGCCGCTCACGCGGGCGAATCGGGTAAGGGCTTTGCCGTCGTCGCAGATGAAATTCGAAAGCTCGCCGAAGAGTCCAACAGGCAGGGAAAACACATAGAAACGGTTTTGAATGAAACCGCCGAAATAGTCGAGCAGCTCACCGTTTCCGGCCATGGCGCGGAAAAAGCCTTTACCGCGGTGTACGATTTGGCCGAAAAGGTTGCGGAGCAGGAACAGTCCGTCGTGCAGGCTATGAAAGAACAGCAGAATGCCAGCGCCGACGTTTTGCAGGCTATGAAGGAAATAAACGAAGTTACGATGACGGTAAGAGACGGTTCTTCGGAAATCGTTACCGGCGGAGAAGAAATATCCAAGGAAATGCATCGGCTTAACGATCTTACCCGCATGATAACCGACAGTATGGATGAAATGGCCATAGGCACCGTCCAAATAAACGACGCCGTTCAGGATGTTCACATGGTCACTAAGAAAAACAAAGACAGCATTGAAAATCTTATCATTGAAATAAATAAATTCAAAGTTTGATTTTTAACGTAAGCTCGGATTTAAGGGAAATTATAAGCGCCGGTTATGGAATCCTTTGTTTTTTCGATGAATGCGGTTTTGCCGCTCGTGTGCCTTACCGCTTTAGGGTATGCGTTGCGGCAAAGCAATTTTTTTAACGATGATTTTATAAAAGCGGGCAATAAATTCGTATTTTCAGTATGCCTTCCGTGCTTGATGTTCGTAAATATTTATAACATTAAAAAAATGAGTTCCTCTTACTATAAGGTGATGCTCTTTGCGTCGGTTTCCATGCTTGCCCTTATCGCGATCGGAACCTTGTTTTGCGTGTTTTTTGTGCGGGATCCCAAGCAAAAAGGCGTCATGGCCCAGGCCTTTTTCCGCTCCAATTTTGCGATCATAGGAATTCCGCTTGCCCGTTCTATTTTCGGCGACGAAGGCGGGGCTATGGGAGCTGTGATCCTTGCTTGCTCCATTCCGCTTTTCAACATTTCTTCAGTGTTTTTGCTTACCGTCTTTTTAAAAGAAGGTCAAAAAAGAATTTCCGTAAGATCGATTCTTTATAAAATACTGAAAAATCCGCTCATAGACGGAATCTTTTTCGGCGGACTCATGGTAGCGCTAAGACCGTATGTGAACGGATGGACGCTTAAAGACGGAGAAATCCGTTTTGTATATAGGGTCATAGAAGAGCTTGCAAAGGCGGCTTCCCCGTTTTCTCTTGTGATTTTGGGCGGCCAATTTCAAATTTCGGCCGTAAAAAGGCTTTTTTCAAAGATCGCATTCGCGGTTTTTGTGCGCCTTGTTGCGGTTCCGGTTGCGGGGCTTTTTGCGGCTCATCTTATCTTTACGGATTTTAAAGGCCCTGAATATGCAGCGCTGCTCGCGCTTTTCGGCAGTCCGATTGCGGTTGCAAGCGCCATAATGGCCAATCAGATGAATAACGACGGGGAACTGGCAGGCCAAATTCTTGTTTGGACTACGTTTTTTTCAGGGCTCACGCTTTTTTGCTTTATAAGCTTTTTCCGATTTAAAGGAATTTTTTAAAACACGAAAAAACGCGCACGGCTTCGGCATTGATACGGCAAACACGATCCGCTCGGACGGGCGCCGCGCCAGCACAAAGCAATCATGGCGCCGCTTTTGCAGTTTTCCATACAGGCGCGCAGATCAGCTGAATTCCCCGCATATGTTTTTTACTTCTTCAAAGAGTTCCCGCATCGCTTTTTCCGTAGTGGAAAAGCCGAAGCTGAAACGGACGGCGGATTCTCTTTCTTCCGCGCTAACGTGCATCGCTTCCAATACGGGACGCGATCGCTTTTTTGCCGAACACGCGCTGCCCGTAGAAATGTAAAATCCCTTTGCGCCGAGAGCTCTCACCATCACCTGTCCGGGAATCCCTTTAAATGCCGCCTGTAATATCCACGGAGAAAAATTCTTTTCATTTTGCGCTTCTTGTCTGGAATGTGGCAGTATCATACAGTTTTTCAGCGTCAAAAGATTTTGAATCAGGGCTCTTGTCCGTTTTATTTGGACTTCGAGCCGTTCTTGCGTTTTCGGGTTTTTATCGGAAATACAGTAGCGTTCAAGACAATCCGCCGCAGCTTTTGCCCCGAATAGGTTTTCCGTGCCGGGACGGATATTTTTTTCTTGTCCGCCTCCGCGCAAAAAAGGCGTAAATTCGCTTGCCGAATACAGTATTCCTATTCCTCTGGGGCCGCAGATTTTATGAGCGCTGAAAGCTGCGCTGTCTATACCGCCGCCCAAAGGCGGAAGCCGGATCTTGCATGCGGCTTGCACGCAGTCGACGTGGAATTTGGGGCGGCGTTTCCCCTTGTAAAATTCTGAAAGTTTTTGAGCGATTTCAACGACCGGCTGCACGGCTCCCGTTTCGTTGTTTACCGCCATCACGCAAACCAAAACCGTGTCGTCGGTAAGGCAGCTTTCAACCGCTTCAGGAGTGATTATCCCGTTTGAATCCGCAGGGATCGTTATAATCTTCCAACCGAGGTTTTTGAGCGCGGAAGCCTGCTCGCGGACGGCGGGGTGTTCCAGGGCGCTTATCAAAATCGTCGCCGGTGCCGGGCGGGTCAGCATGGAAAGCATGGGTATGTGATTGCCTTCCGTTCCTCCTGAAGTAAAATAAAGCGAAGAAGGCGGTACTTCCAAAGCCGCCGCGGCCTTTTCTCTTGCGGCATTTAAAAAAAAGTTTGCCTGAGTTCCTGCCGGATGAACGCTCGAAGGATTTCCCCAAATGCGAATGGATTCTTCCAGAGCGTTTTTAACTATGTCTTCATCGGCAGGAGATGTGGCGGCCCAATCAAAATAATGCGATATTTCAGGTCTGCTCATGTTTTAATCCGTATTTGCGTATTTTTTTCATTTGCCGGACGACAGAACTTTTAGAATGTCGCCGTCTTGAACTTCCGTAATTACGGTATCCGCTATGCCCCTTTGCAGTATGAGGCGCACGCTGCTTGAATCGTTTTTTTTGTCGTTTTTCATTGCGTCTATCAGTTTTTGTGCGGGATCCTGTAAGTTTTTAACGGAACTGTGTAAGGCCGAAGTTTCCCAGCCGAAAGAACTTAACAGTTCGAGTATTTCGTCTTTATATGCAGAAGTGCAGAGCTTTAGATTACAGCTCAAACACGCGGCTCTGCCGATTCCCCACGCTACGGCGTCGCCGTGCGTAACTTTTCCCAATCCGGCGACGGTTTCAAGCGCGTGTCCGAACGTATGCCCGAAATTCAGCTGCATACGGACGTTTTTTTCCGTAAAGTCGCTCTCTACGACGGAAGCCTTTGCCTTTACGCATTCCGTGATGATCGTAAAAAGCACGTCTTCTTTACGGCTTAGAATGTCGCTCTTGCTTTTTTTTATGAGTTCGTACATTGAAGGGGAGTATAAAAGCGCCGTCTTTAGAGCCTCTGCGAAGCCCGACCGAAATTCGTTTGGGCTCAAGGTTTGTACAAAATGCGGAAAAACGTAAAGAGTTTTTGCAGGATAAAAGGAACCGATCATGTTTTTATAGTTTTCAAAGTCGCAGCCTGTCTTTCCGCCGACGGCGGCGTCTACCATCGCCAAAAGCGTAGTCGGAACGAATTCTACGACCGCTCCGCGTTTAAAAAGGGATGCGGCTAAGGCCGTTACATCGGTTATGACGCCGCCGCCTATCCCGACAAAAACGTCGTGTCTTACAAACCTGTGATCAAGCGCCGTCTTTATTATCTTAAGCACGCTTTCCATCGTTTTGTATTTTTCTCCGGCCTCCAGAACTAAAAGAACGTCGCCTCCGGAAGTGCCGTTTTTAAATGAGTTTATAAAAGGAAGAACGTTTTTTAGAGATGAAACGGTTTTGTCCGTTACGAATATGCGTCGGCGTTCGACAAGGCTTTCGCCGCGGGATTCGTCCATTTTTTCGCCGTTGAGCCGCTTTTTGAAAAGCGATGCAAGATCCGCTTGTCCTTCGTAAAATTTGATTGTCATTTTATCGGTTCCGGGATTTATCGCAGGATATTTTATTGTAAATTCTGACAGCATGTGTGAAAGTTTAATATGTTTTATCGTCCATTGCAACAAACTCGTCCATCACGTTTTGGACGCGCTCCAGTTCTCTGTCAAGGATTTTAGAATAATCGAGTTCGCCGGTTCCTATGCGCTCCCTTTCGTCTTCCCAGTTTTGAAGGTCGGCTATGAACATAAAGTTAAAGCTTGCGCCGTTCGCTTTTTCAGCCCAAAGTTTTGCTTCCTGCCAGTAATATTTTCCGGCAGCGTAACAGGATTTCGCCTTGTCCAAATCGTTAAGATATTCTTCTTTCCACGGCGCGTCGTAAAAATATGCGACTTTTTTGTCGTAAATTCTTCCGAGCCTTAAATGCTGTTCTATGAGTTTGAGATTTAAATGCATCATGTAAAGATAACGGTATTTTTCCCATTCTTTTTTGTTTGTGATCTTTGCGTCGGCGTATTGCGGGTTTGCGAAGTCCGCCTGAACGGCTTTTTCAAGCCAGTAGATGTTTTCGATACAGTCGTCTGGATCCTGGCGGTAATGTATGTGGTAAAGCCTGTAAAAGTCTTCTTTGTATTTGACCATGTAGGCTGAAAGCTGCGCGGCATTCAAAATGTAAAAAAAAGCTGCGAGCGCTGCGATTTTAAAAAAACGCGGCAGCGATTTATTTAAAAAAAAAGTATGGAATTTCACTCTTTAAATATCGGAAGATCTTTGACGTAACTCCAGATTATTTCGGCCGTTTTTTCAACTGAGTCTTCGGCATTCAAACGGACGATTTTCATGCGTCCGTTTTTACCGCATTCGCCTTTTTTTTCGTAAAAGGACACAGTTTTTTTGTATGCCGCCGCCGTCTTTTCAAGATATTCGCGTTTTTCGTATATTTCCGTAAAATTCCGGTTTTTTATGCGTTTTAACGCGACGTCCGGTGGGATTTCAAAAAAGAAAAGTATTTGTGGAAGCGGAAAATCTTCATTCAGTTTATAAGGAAGTTCCCAGCCGCAGCTTACAGACTGATAGGCGAGGCTTGAAAACGTATATCTGTCGCTTATCGCAATTTTGCCTTGCGCGATCTGTTCTCGAATTCCTTTAGCGCCGTTTATGTGCTCGTTTCTGTCTGCGGCAAATAGAAACGCGGCTGTGCGCGGTTCCACCGTGAGTTCGCCCTTGAGTACGCGGCGCAAAAAAACGCCTGTCGGCGACGACGTGGGTTCCGCAGTTATAAAAAATTTTTCACGCTCAGGCCTTTCCGATAAAATTTTAAGCTGCGTGGACGTTCCGGAACCGTCAATGCCCTCTAATGCTATAAAATTTTTTAATACCATAAAATATACCTGTTTTTTTTTCGACAATATAATAAAATAAGAAAATCCGTATAGTTTATGAAAGGGCATGTTTTAAAAACCGGCGCCGGCGGTACGATTTTTATTTTTCTCATATTTGCGGCTTTCGCAGCGATCCGTCCTTCTTTTGTAAGGCTGTCGGAATGGAGCCGTAACTATGTTGTAAAAACCTTTGCAGGATTGGAAAAAACTACCGGCCTTAAATTTTCGTATGCGTCTCTTTCGCCTTCCATTTTATCAGCAATAAGGATAAAAGGTATAGTAGTTTCGGATCCTGAAAATAAAAATAAACTTTTATCGGTAAAAAAAGCCGTTTTATCTTATGATATAAGAAAGCTGCTCACCGGAAGATACGAACAAGCTCTTACCGGCCTTGTGATAAACGGGCTGACGCTTGAATACAATGCCGTTACGGACGCGAAAGCAATCGAAAGACTCCGTGCGCTTTTTGCAGGCAAAAGCAATGTGCGCGATCCGCTTTTTACAGGCGGCGCCTATGATTCGGGCGTGAGCGAACCTTCCGGTGCGACGCCAAATCCCGCCGGCGCGCGGAAAACCGCCGATGCAACAAATTCCGCCGACACCCTAAACCCCGCCGCGCGGAAAACAGCATCCGAAGTCATATCCGAAATTTTAAACCTGCCTTATGAAAAATTTACGGCTTTTTTACCGGCCTCCGTGCGCGTAAGAAACATTTCGCTTCATTACGCCGGCGCCGGAATAGATATTTTATGCCGTTTAAAAAAACTTCAGTTTTCAAGACCGAAGGGCAGCGCGCCTTTGACGCTTGACGCAGAAGGCTTTTCCGACGCAAAAATACCCGGCAGACAAAGTCTTTCGTTCGGCTTTGCCGCGCACGCAGTTTTTCCTGCGGATTTAAAAAATATTACTACAAACTTATATCTGTCGAACATTTCAAACAAGGATTTCAGGATAAATTCCATTAATTTACTGTGCGAATATGCAGGCGACGAAAAGATTTATATAAAGACGCTGCGAAATGCTTTTCCGTTTACGGCGGAAGCTGCGGCCGATATGAAAAAAAAGGAAATTACATTTTCGTTTTCATGTAAAAATCTTATGCCTTTTCAGCTTGTATATTTTTCAGGCAGGGCTAAGGAATTGCGGAAACTGCTGGGATTGTCTGCCGACCTTGACCTAAGCGGTTCCTATCTCATCGACACAAAAAAAATTTCATACGCTTCCGGTGGAAAATTAAATTTTCCGCATCAATTCATATCAGGCGGATTGACGGCCTCCTATTCCGTTTCGGGAGATAACGAAGGCTTTTCGATTCCTTTTTTGGATTTGAACGGACGCGATTACGACGTTTCCTACTCAGGCGAGTATTCGGTAAAAAATTCGAATTTGTCCGGTTCCGCGCAAATTCGAAAAATTCGGCTTTCAAACGGGGGAATAATTTCTTCCGAGCTTTATTTCGATCCTTTGCCTAAGGGATTTATGGTCTTTGCGCCTCAGTTATTTTTGGGTGAAAAAGCCTTTACGGCCTTGCAGCTTTCCATTATCCCGCGGGAAGACGATTCGCTTGACTTTAATTTTGAAGCTTCGGATTATTCTCACACCGAAGCGGAAGAGCCGGGAATTTTGCGTTTTGACGGAAGTTATCTGCCCGGAAACCGTTATGTGCAGACGAGCCTCACGGCCCAAAACTTATACATGGACAGCATTGTAAACGCGGTCGCGTTTGTCCTTCCCTCTCAGAAATCCGAAACGCTTAAAAACTACGCTGGTGCCGCGGCTCCTTATATATTCAGCGGAGAAACCTATCTTTCGTACGATTTTGAAACATTTTCTTTTAACGTTCCGTATTCGATCATTGCAAACACTCAAAAAGACCGGCAATTGCTGATCTTTTCATTAAACGGCAACAACGATTCGCTTCAAATTTCAAGGTTCGACGTTTTGTACGGCGAGCGGACTTTTAATATGACCGCGCTGGCGGAATTTTCAGGTTCGGCTGACGAAGCGTTTTTTTCAAGCGATATGATGTATAACGGTATTCCCTATCGCGTGAACGGAACCGCTTCTTCTTCTTGGATAGATATTACGGGCGATTACGGCTTTCAGTCCATAATATCATTGAACAGAACTCCTTCGAATATTTTTGAACCGTATTTGAGCGGCACCTTGCATTTTGAAAATTTGCCTTTTTCCACAAAAAAATACGTGTTTACTTCTTCCTGCGATTCAAGTTTTTCCGTTTCCGATGCGGAAGGATTTTCGGCAGTAATATCGCGTTTTGAAATGCAGGAACCGTCTGGGCGTCTTAAATCTTCCCCAAAACTGAGCATGAACGGAAATATCTCAAGATACGGCTTTATAATGGAATTGTTTGCTATTTCCGACGCGTCTTCGATTCTAAGCGGAAACGGAAGCGTCTTGTGGAACGTGAATAACGGAATTCTTGATTCATTGACCTTAAAGCTTGACGCCGATTCCGCCTTAACCGGTGAAAATTGGAATTTTTCCGCCGATATTACAAATCCGCTGAGACGAAGTTTTTCTTTTGAAACGTTAAAAAAAGATTGTTTTTTTTCGGCGCAGTTTGACGTAAAGAATTTTCCCGCCTACAGATTGTTCGAAAATCAAGGGCAAACGGACACGGTTTCTTTTTTACTTTCAGGCAGCGGCACGTTGGAAAATCCATACCTGCAGCTTGACATAGGCACGTCGTCAGTTTCTTTGCTGGGCTCTCCGGTGCTTTTTAACGGGAAAGCGGTGCTGGAAGATAAAAATTTTACATTGTCCGGCGCCGACATAAACTGGATTATGCTTCATTTCGGCAATATGAACATGCAGTATTCGCTTGAAAGCGGCTCGGGTTCGATAAATACCGATTTTGAAGCGAAAGTCGTTGAAAAATCCATAACAACCGCCCTTGAAATGAAAATCGATAATATTTCGCCGGCGGGAAAAAGCTTAAGTTTTACGGGTTCCGATTCTCCGGGCAGCGTTTCTCCGGCAGGCGGTATTCCCGCGGCCGACGTCGCTTCTTCTGCTGCCGGGTCTTCTTCAGCAGCCGGTGTTTCTTCGACCGGACCAGGCAGCGCTTCCTCAGAGCGCGGCAATTCGGCCGTTCCCAAGTCTTATATACTCACTGTTTCAGCTGAAAAAGTAGAAGGGACTATTTTTACGTCGCCGTTTGCCGCAGGACTTTCCGTTTTGAGAACGCCCGGAAGATACGACGTTTATTCTTCAGGCGACATTAAGATTTCAGGCTATGTTTTGGACGACGGCAGCGTTAATTTTGAAACTGGAGAAGGCTTTCCTATAAGGTCATTTATAAGCGGCTACGTGCATTCGGACGGAATGTCCATCGCGATAGATAAAATTTATGCGGATTTAAAGGACTTCGCGCCGCTTTTAACTTATCCTTTTATTGCGGTTCACAACGGAATAGTCGAGGGATATTGCCGGATGGAAGGACTTGCGTCGGATCCCGCTTTCAGCGGCAGTCTCACCATCACCGATCCCGAAATAAATCTTCCGATCATAATACCTGAGCACCTTTACGGTGAAAAAATGTTCCTTACGATAGAGAACAGCGAAATGACAATGCCCGATACGCTGTTTAAGATACGCGGAAACACCGTCACTACGAGCCTTGATTTGAGCTTCGACCGTTGGAATTTTGACGGCCTTTCGATCGACGTAAGAACGGCGCCCGACGTATTCGTTCCTGCGGATTTGAATTTGGGAGACATACGCATAACGGGAAAGGGAAGTCCCGATCTGCATATTTCAGTTTCAAAGACACAGACGGACGTTACTGGTTCCATATATGCAAAGGAGACGAGCGTCAACATTGCCGCAAAAGCCCTTGCCTCCGCAGCTCAGTCGATCGCCACTGGAGGAAACATAGCTTTTTCTCAGGAATTAATGCTTAATTATACGCTCACCGTTTCTCTTGACATCATGATGGGGCAAAGCGTTCAAGTTCTCATAGATCCCCTTGTCCGCGGCGTAGCAGCCCCCGGCACTCCGCTGCATTTTACTTTCGACAGTTCCGAAAACAGGATAGCCCTTGACAGCGACATAAGTTTTCGCGGAGGAGAACTCATTTACCTTAACCGCAATTTTTACATGCGTGAAGGACGCATAGTTTTTACCGACAGGCAGGAACTGTTTATGGATCCTGTGATAACCATACGCGCCGAAACCCGCGAACGCGACGACGACGGAAACCAGGTTACGATTACGCTTTCCGCGAACAATCAGCTTTTAAGCATGTTTTCGCCCAGATTTTCCGCGACGCCCGCCAAGTCCGAAAAAGAAATTATGGAATTGTTGGGGCAAATAATTACGGCCGATTCGAGCGACGCGGCGAGCCTCTTAGTGGCAACCGGCGATTACGCGTTACAGGTTACCGTAATGCGTAAAATAGAGAGCGCATTGCGTGATTTGCTTAATTTTGATATATTTTCGATACGGACAATGATCCTTCAAAATGCGATGAAGCAGGGACTGAACCTTAATATTGACAACGGAAGGGTAACGGCCGGTAACTTTTTTGATAATTCGACTGTTTATATGGGTAAGTACTTCGGCCGTGAATTGTATGCGGACGCTTTGCTTCACTGGACTTACGACGAAGACCGCATAGACGACAATAATACGGTCGGAGGTCTTGTGTTCCAGCCGGAATTCGGTTTGGAAATGTCAAGTCCTTTCGTGAACATACGGTGGGGAATCGCACCGGATATAGACGCGATCAAAGAAAATCGATGGATTCCTACTACATCAGTTTCATTGTCATGGAAATTTAATTTCTAAAAAGGGGATTTTTATGCGTTCGATGCGCCGTCCGCTGCTCTATATATTTTTTGCCGCCGTTTTGTGTTCGTGTTTAAGCGTTTGGGCGCAGGAAAATTCAGGCGAACAGCCGGATCCCGACAATTGGTATTTGGGTAAAAACATAACTTCGATCACTTTCGAAGGACTTAAAAATGTAAGAAAGGTAGAACTTGACGGAATCATTTCAAGTTTTATAAATAAACCTTTTAACGACGAACTTTTCGGAAACCTGTTGGACAGATTATATGCTGTCGATTTTTTCGACGATATTTCTCCTACCGCGCATCGCGATCCAAAAAAAGAAGACGGCGTAAGGCTTGTTTTTACCGTAGAAGAAAAGCCTGTGGTTTCGCGTATAGTTTTTTCAGGCAACAATAAGATCCGGAACGGAGAATTGCGGGATGCTATCGCTCTTAAAACCGACGATATTTTCGTCTTGAGCAAGGTTCTTGTGGACGAACGCGCCATACGCAATAAGTATTTGGAAAAAGGTTACCTCGATATAAAAGTGACTTCCAAGACGACGGAAACCGACGGCGGAATTGTCGTAACTTTTTATATCGAAGAAGGGTACAACACCGTAGTTACTGATATAAAATTTTCCGGCAACAGGATAATTTCGTCAAAAACGCTTACTAGCCGTCTTAAAATGAAAAAAAAAGGCTTGTTCAGAAAGGGCGCTTTTGAAGAATCTCAGCTTGAAACCGACAAGCAGGAAATAGTTAAATATTACAAGGATTCGGGCTACATAAACGCAAGCGTAATCGACGTAATACGCGAAATAACGAAAAACGAAGAAAAAAAATGCGATGAACTCACGTTGACCTTTGTCATTCAGGAAGGCGCTCAGTACACGTTCGGCGGAATATCGTTTGTCGGCAATACTATTTTTCCCTTAGAACAGATTGAAAGTCTTGTAAAACTTAAAAAAGGAGATATTTTCAATCAGACAAAATTTCAGGAAAGCGTTATGGCCGTTGCCGATCTGTATTACGAAAACGGCTACACGTCTAATAAATTTGATCCGGCAATCACCCAAGATGCGGACGCCCGCGTAGTTTCGGTAGTGCTTAATATCGAAGAAAATGCTAGGAGTCATGTTGAAAACATCATCGTGCGCGGAAATACTAAAACCAAAGAAGAGATAATCCTGCGTGAAATTCCCATAGAGTCCGGGGACGTTTTTTCAAAAGCAAAAGTGACGACGGGATTGCGCAATCTGTATAATCTTCAGTATTTTTCGGGAGTAGTGCCCGACGTTACCCCCGGATCCGAAGAAAATCTTGTCAATTTGGTCGTCTCGGTAGAAGAGCAGTCCACCACAAGCATTGAATTCGGCCTTACGTTTTCAGGCGTCACCGATCCCGACGATCTTCCGTTCGCTCTGTTTTTAAAATGGCAGGATTCCAATATACGCGGAACCGGTAAGTCTATTTCCGCCAGCACTACGCTCGCTACCGACGAGCAGTCCGTTACCGTAGGTTTTGACGAAAACTGGCTTTTTGGAAAACCGATTTCATTTTCCGAAGCTCTGACGTTTTCACACGCGAGTCTCAATGCGCTCAGAAGCGTCGTCATGGCCGACGGAACGGTAAACACCAACGATTACTATTTAAGCTATGAGCAATGGAATATCTCTTTGAACACTGGGTTTGGCCGCAGGTGGACGCCGGACTGGGCTATCATAGCTTTGTCGGGAGGACTTACCAACCGATTGATAAACAATGTCTATGACGAAGACTTATACAGACCGCTTGACAGCGCGATAAGCAATTACGCCAACGAATGGGGACTGAAAAACGCAGTCTGGGCGGCTTTTTCATTGGACGACCGCGACATAAACTGGGATCCTTCCAAGGGATGGTTTTTTAGCCAAAGATTTTCATGGTACGGATTGACTCCGTTTGAAACGGAATTTTACTTACAGAGCGCTACTAAAGGCGAATTTTATTTTACCCTGTGGAATCTGCCGGTTACCGAAACATGGAGCTGGAAAATGGTTTTGGCGGGATATTCCGGACTCACAATGCAGGTGCCCGCGTATAATTCTTTTGTAAGCCGCACGAGCCAGCTTTACATAGACGGTATGTTTACGGGACGCGGATGGACGAATATTTATAATTCCCTTCGGGGACGCGCTTTGTGGACAAGCTACCTTGAATTGCGCATGCCCGTAGTTCGCGGAGTTTTGGCTGTCGACGGCTTTCTCGATGCGGCCGTCGTAAAAGAAAGCCCCTATGAGCTGTTTAACGATCTTAACATAAACGATTTTTATTTCAGCACCGGGCCGGGACTTCGCTTTTCAATTCAGCAATTTCCGCTGCGCCTGTTGTTTGCTAGCAAATTCAGGCATAACGATGAAAGAGGTTTTTATTGGGACGACATCTGGCGCTTTGTTCTGTCGTTTAACATCATAAATAAGTGATAGTTACGGCCGCCTGTCCGCGGCGGCCGTGTTTTTAATCGGATTTGGTATTGGGAGTTACCGTATGAATAAGACAATTCGCTATTTTTTTATATGTTTGTTTTTTATCCTTCCGCATGCCTTTGCCCAGCAGCAGATAACCCGTTTCGGCGTCGTAGATACGTCTCGCGTATATCAATCGTATTTTAGGAATTCTACGGCAGTGCGAAATTACGAATCGAAAAAGGCTCAGTTTCAGGAAGAGATCAATAAAAGAACTCTGGAGCTGCAGAATCTTCAGGCGCAAAAGCTGGAATATGAAAAAAACGACAATCAGTCGGCGGCGCTCCGCATTGAAAGCGAAATCGTAAAAAAAACCGATTTTTTAAACGAGTACACGAACGCCAAGAATATTGAACTTGAAACCATAAAAAATTCCCTTCAAAGATCCGATTCTTTTTACCAAAAACTGTATGCGACGCTTTCGCACATCGCGGAATCGGAAGGCTACAGCATGATCTTAAGTCTTCAGCAGGCTAACGCCATCCTTTGGTACAGCCCTTCGGTAGACATTACCGATCAGGTGATAAGAGAACTGGGACTTTAGTTTTTTATCGGGCGGCAGGCGAAAAATGGCAACGGATTCTCAAATGACGCCGTTAATGGCACAGTATGTTTCGATAAAAGAAAAACACAAAGAAGACGTTCTCTTTTTCAGGCTGGGCGATTTTTACGAGATGTTTTTTGAAGACGCGATGGAAATTTCGCGACTTTTAAATCTCACGCTTACGCACCGGCAAGGCACTCCTATGTGCGGCATTCCTTATCACGCCGCAAAGATCTACATAGCAAGGCTTTTGCGGCTCGGAAAAAAAATTGTGATATGCGAGCAGGTGGGTGAAATTTCTCACGGAAAAGGACTTACCGAACGCAAGGTTGTGGAGATAATTACTCCCGGCACCGCCGTAGAATCCGAATACCTTAACGGATACACCAATAATTACCTCGCTGCTCTGTCCGTCAGCCGCGGCAAAGTGGGATTCGCCTACATAGACGTTACAACGTCGGATTTTTGCGCAACTTCTTGGCCTTCTTCCGTAACGGTCGACAATTTTTCCAAGGAATTGGGACGCTGCAACCCCAGAGAAATTCTTCTTCCGCTGTCGCTGAAAAACAATCAGGAAATTCAAGCGCCCATTGCTGCTATGCCCGGAATATCCGTAACCTACTATCCGGACTGGCATTTTTCTTTTGAGCTTTCATATAAAAAGCTTGTTTCGCAATTTAAAACCGCAAACCTGCAGCCTTTCGCATTGAATGAAAATTCGCCTGAAATTCCGCCTGCGGGTTTTTTGCTCGATTACCTTGGAAAGACTACCAACACGAGCATACCTCACATAAGTTCCATAAGAATTTATCACGACAGCGATTATGTAATTATAGACGATTCTTCGAGGCGCAATCTTGAAATAGTATCGAATTTGCGCGACGGGAGCAGCCGGTATACGCTTTTGGAATGTGTAAATTATACCGTAACTGCTATGGGCGGCAGAATGATGAGAGCTTGGCTTTTGTCGCCTCTTACCGACTGCAAAAAAATATCCGCCCGTCAAACGCACATTGATTTTTTTGTAAAAAACAGAGGTTTGCTTGCTAAGATAAGAGAAAATCTTTCTTCGGTTCTGGACATAGAGCGCCTTGCCGGACGAATAGCGATGGACAGAGCGCACGCAAAGGATCTGCAGGCGCTGAAGGCGAGCCTTGCGTCGTGGCTTTTAGTGCGGGAATCCTTGTTGCAGCAGGACTTCGCGCAAATCCCTTCCGAACAGGCGCAGGAGATCATAGATATGGTTCAAAATGCCATAGCCGACGATCCTGCGACGTCTTTAACCGAAGGCGGAATAATAAAAGACGGGTGGTCTGAAGAACTTGACCGATGGCGCCGAATAAACGGAAATTTTAACGAAATACTTGAAAAATATCTTGAGGAAGAAAAAGAACAGACGGGAATTTCCACTCTTAAAATAAAATACAACAACAGTATCGGATATTGTCTTGAAGTTACCAGAGGAAAATTGGGCGCCGTTCCAGAGCATTTTATAATGAGGCGCTCGCTTTTAAATGCCGATCGTTATACGACGACAAGACTTCAAGAGCTTGAAAAAGAACTTACTCAGGCGGAAACAAGGATAAACGAGCTTGAACGAGATCTGTTTATAGAAATCCGAAATAAATTAAAAAACTTTGTTCCGTATCTTTTAAAAACATCGCATGAAATCGCATATACCGACGTTACTTCATCGCTGGCTCACGCGGCGATATTGCAGAACTGGGTTAGGCCTGAAATTGACGACAGCGTAGCCTTTTTTGTGCAGGGCGGGCGGCATCCTGTAGTAGAGCGGCATCTGCCTACGGGCGAATTCGTTCCCAACGATTTGGCTCTTTTTACCGAAGCGCAGACGGAAAAAGAAACTTCTTTTGCACTTATAACAGGGCCCAACATGGCGGGAAAGAGCACATATCTGCGTCAAAACGCACTCATTGCGCTTTTGGCTCAAATCGGTTCGTTTGTTCCGGCACAAAAAGCGCATATGGGCGTAGTCGACCGCATATTTTGCCGCGTAGGCGCCAGCGACAATCTTGCACGCGGAGAATCTACGTTTCTCGTTGAAATGACCGAGACCGCCCACATATTGAGATCCACAACTTTAAAGTCCTTTGTGATTATGGATGAAGTAGGCCGAGGAACGTCCACCGAAGACGGGCTTTCCATCGCGTGGGCCGTCGCGGAATATCTGCTTGATGTTCTTAAATGCAAAACTCTTTTTGCAACCCATTATCATGAACTTACGCGCATGGAGCATCCGGCGCTGAGCCTTTTATGTATGGAAGTTTCCGAAAGGAGCGGATCCGTCGTGTTTATGAGAAAAATAAAACAAGGCGCTTCCGAAAATTCTTACGGAATCCACGTCGCCCGCCTTGCCGGTGTTCCTCAGGATGTGATAGACAGGGCTAACGAGATACTCGCTCACATTCAGTCCGTTGCGTCTTCCCGCCCGTTGCTATCTTCGTCTCATGAAATACCGGTACTTGAAAAAAAAGAAGAAAAAATCAAGTCTTTTTCTCCCGGCCTTTTCAGCGACGAAGAGATGATATTGGATGAAATCCTTTCCTGCAATACGGACGAAATGACGCCTCTGTCCGCTCTTCAAAATATCGCCCGTTGGAAAAAATCCTTATCCGGCCGTTAAGCGTTCAGGCTGGAAAATTTGCGGTTTTATTCACTTTAAAACAATTAATTATGTGTGAAATATTTTTCAAAAGGGCATTACTGCATTCCATTTGTTAGCCGGCTCTGCTTTTTTATTGAATACCTTGTCATTACCGCTTTAAGATATGCGTTTTCTTATATCGCAGGCGGAACGCAATGTATCTGCTGCGGGAATATCTGTGCGCTCCTGCCCTTATGCCGTGAGTGCCGTACGCGGTTTTTCGACTATGTTCCGCTTACGAGCGGCCTGCGCTGCCGGATCTGCGGTAAAGAACTCGTTTCCGAAAAAGAAACCTGCCTTTCATGCCGTGAAAAGAACACTGCGTCGCATATATTTCGCATTTATCCGTTATTTTCTTACCGCCTATGGAATAAAGCGGTTTTATTTGAATGGAAAACTATGAATGCGCGCGCGCTTTCGCCGTTTCTGGCTTCCGTCGTCCATAAAGCGGTATGTGAAATTGAAACGGGAAGAGTGGGAAGTCCGATCCCGATAGTGCCGGTTCCGCCGCGTCCCAATAAAATAAAGACGAAGGGATGGGATCAGATTGACGAATTGTGCCGTTTTTTAAATGGGTTTTATTCTCATAAAATCATGCCGCTTTTAGTCAGAAATTCCGTGCTGCAGCAGAAAAAGCTGGGACGGCTTCAGCGTTTTGAGAGTATAAAAAGCGCGTATTCTTGTGCGCCTAAAAAAACTCTTGATAAGTTATTGAGCGAAGGAATTCCCGAAGAGGTGATTCTTTTGGACGACGTCATGACAACCGGCGCAACCGTTGAAAAATGCGCCGCACTTTTGCAGGAAATCGGCATAGACAAAGTGCATGTTCTTACGTTGTTCACGGTAGACGGATAGCGCGGTACGAGAGAAGTACGCGGCGCTTGCGGCGAAAGGAATGCGCGGCGCTTGCGGCGAAAGGAATGCGCGGCGCTTGCACAATATTTGTTTACGATGTATCATAAATTTGAATTTACGGAGGCGTTATGGCTGACAGCGATACAAATATTCAATTGGTTACTTTTCAACTGGGCGAAGAACTGTACGGCGTAGATATTATGGGCGTTAAAGAGATCGTAAAGATACAGGAAATTCGTCCCATTCCTAACGCTCCGTATTATGTTGAAGGAATCTTAAATCTGCGTAAACAGATTATCCCGATAATCAATCTGCATAAGCGTTTTCGCTTGCAGCCGTCCGGCGCTAAAGACGGCAGCGGTACGGATTTCGAAGGCGGTTTTATTATTCTCAGCATTGAGGGGAATAATATCGGCATAATTATCGACCGCATAGCGCGCGTGATTATGGTGGATCTTGCCGAAATAAAGCCGCCGCCCCAATTGCTTTCAGGCATAGGTTCGGAATATATCCGCGGCGTCATAAGAAACGAAGACAGCGGTTACGTTATCGTGCTTGACATAAACCGCTTGTTTGATCCTAAAGAATTGCAAAAGATAATCGAATTTAAATAAACGAGTTTCCGAAAGAAAACTCGAAGTTAAAAGCGCCGCGCATATTTAGCGGTTCCCGTAAGTCAACGGATGCTACTTGTCCGTTTTAAGCTGCAATTATAGATTTGATGGAAATTTAAAATGATACAGACTTTCAGCTCTACAATCCGCCGGCGCGAAATGGACGCAGTGTTAACGTGCATGGTAGACGAAAAGATCGGCCCCGGAGAACTGAACGCACGCCTTATCCAATCGGTCAAAGATAATTTTTCATGCGCCGGAGCCGTAGCTCTCCGCAGTCCTTCCATCGCCCTGTACTATGCTCTAAAGGCCATGGAGCTCGCTTCCGATTCCGTCGTAATGATTTCAGCTCTTGCGCCGTCATGGCAGCTTCTTTGCCTTGAGAACTTTGGATATAAGCTGCTTGTGCTTGACGTTGACGAGAAAACGGGACTGGTTACTCCCGATATAGTTTTTGAAGGCATAAAAAAGGGCGGAAGAGTTCTTTTACTCCATGAAACCATGGGTATAATGCCCGACATGCAGGGTATTATGGATCTCGGGATCCCTGTGATCGAAGATATTTCGCAGAGCGCAGGCGCAGTATATAAGCCTGATACGTCTCCTGAGGAGGATCCCCAGGAATTCGGCGGCGAAAATAAAGTCGGCCCCGAATCCGTCGCGTCAAAAGCCGGTTCTTTCGGTCTTTTTACGATAATGGGTCTTGAAGAGCACGACATAATTACGGCGGGGGGAGGAGCCGTCCTCATGGCTGCAAACCGCCGCGATTGGACGGTTTTAAAAAAATATACGGACAATTTACCTCAAACGGATCTGCTTCCGGACATAAACAGCGCTCTCGGCTGGGTTCAATTAAAGGAATACCGCCGCAACGAAGAAACCCGTAAGGAAATTTTTTCGGCATATTATCGTTCCCTGCTTTCCGGCAAAAATAAAACCTTTTTACGCGCCGCCGACGAAGGATCGGCCGCATGGGGATTCCCAGTGATCCTGTCCGGCAGTTACAAAGACGTAAAACAATACGCTTCAAAAAAGGATATTGAAATCAGGAGTGCTTACGAACAGAGCGTTATCGCGCTTCGTCCTGATGAAATAGGTGCTTCATGCAGGACTGCAAAATCACTCTTGTTGAGGTGCGCTCTCTTTCCCATGTATCCCCGATTGGGGAAAAATCAAGTGATAAAAGTTTCGAGGGTTTTGGGAACCTTGCCGTGATTTTGACAATGTTATGAAAAAATGTCTTATTATTGAGAACAGCTTTAAAGAAGACTCTTTTGCCATAGGCAGGGAAATCGACGAGTTTTTGTCCATGCGAAACATAGAGACTTCGCATTTCGTCATAGCCGAGGATTCTAAAAAGACAAAGATAGACAGCGTTCCTTTTCGCGGAAATGATTTTGTTATTACCTTAGGCGGCGACGGAACCGTTCTTTTTGCCGCACGCGGCAGCGCTCCGTGGAATATACCCGTGTTCCCCGTAAACTTGGGTCTGTTCGGTTTTATCGCAGGAGTACAAAGAAATTCATGGCGATCGGATTTGGATTTGTTTATCGAAGGAAAACTTGAAGCCGTCGGTCGCAACATGATTCAGGTAGACGTTTTTCGCAATAAAAAAAAGATTTTTTCATCGAACAGTTTAAACGACGTAGTGCTCACGTCTTTGTTGCACGTTCAAATGCTTTCTTTCGACGTCGTTTACAACAAATCCTTGCTGGGGCATTTTAAAGCCGACGGAATAATCGTAGCCACAGCGACAGGCTCGACCGCATACTCAGTTTCCGCCGGAGGCCCCATTGTAGATCCCGAACTTGACGCCTTTGTGTTGACTTCAATAAATTCATTTTCTCTGTCGGTACGGCCTTTAGTCTTTAATCCTGAAGGAAAATTATCGATAACGATGCTTCCATGGCGCAACAATTCCGTAAGAGCCGTCATAGACGGGCAGGACGCCGTAGAGCTCACCGCCGACGATACTGTGGTCATCACAAAATCCCCGCACAAGGCTCTGCTCGTGGGCTGTACGATCGGCAATTTTTATGAGGCGCTCCGTTCAAAATTGAATTGGGCGGGAGGGCCGCATGCTTGAGAGGCTTACAATAAAAGACTATGCGCTCATCGATAGCGCCGACATAGAATTTTCGGACGGTTTTACCGTCCTTTCAGGCGAAACGGGTGCGGGAAAGTCGATTTTAATCGGAGCCCTTTCTTTCGTTTTGGGCGGAAAAGCTTTTTCTGTTGAACAGATAAGAAGCGGTGCAAATGAAGCTTCCGTGAGCGCAGTGTTTACGATTGAGCCGCCCGTTTTTAAAACCGTGCAGGTCGCAGCAAACGACGATTCCGGCTGCGAGACGTCTTTACCGCGCAGCGCCGGAGAATGGCTTTTTAGGCACGGAATCGAAGCGGAAGACAACACTGTTGTGCTTCGCCGTTTTATCCGTTCAAGCGGCAAGGGCGGCGCATGGATTCAAAGCACTCCCGTTTCAAGGAGCGATCTGGCGGAGTTTTCGTCTTTTTTAATAGACATTCACGGCCAGCACGAACATCAGTCGCTTATGAGAGTTTCCGAACATCGCGTTTTTTTGGATCTGTGGGCGGGAATAGAAGGACAGGTGGATTCTTTTACGCATATGTATACGCAGCTTGCCGCGAATCGGCGGCGGCTGGGCGAAATCGCTTCTTCGCAGGCGGAACGCGAACAAAAAACAGAAATGCTTTCATTTGCCGTAAACGAAATCAACGAAGCGAAACTTATACCGGGAGAGGACGCGGCTCTTGAAGAAGAAGAATCAAAACTTGCCTCGTTTGAAAAATTATACGCCGATATGGACGGCGCAGTGTCCGGCCTGTCGGGCGACGGAGAAATTCTTTCCTCGCTTAAAAAAGTGCTGAGCGAATTGTCGCACGCTGCGGATTTGGATAAGTCGCTTGATCCGCTCAGAACCAGGCTTGAAAATTCCTTTTATGAAATTTCCGACATAACGGAAGAGATCAGATCATATTCCAATGCGCTCGTGTTCGATCCTAAGCGTCTTGAAGAGATACAGGAAAGGCTCGCTCTTTTATACAAGCTGAAAAAGAAATACGCGCCTTCAGTCTCTTCTTCTATTTCGGACGTCATAGCTTACGGCGAAAATGCCGCGAAAAAACTTGAAGACCTCACGGGCGGAACTTCGGACGCTGTAAAACTGAAAGCGGAAACCCAGGCGCTCGAACGTTCGGTGTATACGGCGGCAAAGGTGATTTCCGAAAAACGGAAGTCGGCCGCTGAAAAAATGTCTTTAGGCGTTATAAGCGTCCTTGAAAAACTCGGAATGGCGGGTACTAAATTTGCCGTAAACATTACCGAAAAAGAAGGTACGGACATCACGCAAAAGTGTAATCCCTACGGCATGGATAATGTCGAATTCCTTATAAGCGCCAATCCCGGTTCCCCGCTGCTTCCTCTTGCAAAAATAGCTTCGGGAGGAGAGCTTTCGCGAGTTATGCTTGCCCTTAAGACGATTTTCGCTCAGAGCGATCCCGTAGGCACAATGATATTTGACGAAATAGACACGGGCATAGGAGGGGAAATAGCGATTGCCGTCGGAAGCCATTTAAAAAATCTCTCGAAGAATAAGCAGATCTTGTGCATAACACATCTTGCCAGTATCGCAGTTTATGCCGATAATCAGATAAGGGTGGAAAAAATATCCGACGGAGCAGCCGCAAAGACTTCGGTCGCTCCGATAACAGGCGAAGACAGGGTTTCCGAAATAGCGCGCATGCTTTCGGGAGATTCGGCGGGGACGGAATCGAGGGATCACGCCCGATCGATGCTTGAAAAATTTTCATAATGCAAGGTTCAGGAGTTTTTTATGGCTAAAATTTCAACCGAAGCCCAAGAACTGTATGAAAAAACGATACTTCCGTATAAAAATAACATTATAAGTTCGAGCGAGAAAGAACAGAATTTTTTAAGACTCATTGAAAAGGATCTTTCCGGCATTGGATATAAAAAGCTGCTTTTATGCGACGAGATGATCTATCAGGCTTCCATGTACATGATAATAAATTCTCTGTCCGTAAAATTTCTTGAATTTAGGAATAACGATGTTCTTAACGACGCAAGAAAGGCCTTGTATAAGGCGATAATATACCTTGAAGAGATAGTTTCCAATTCGGTCGACATCGCATATTCCGAACTTGAAGACCGTGTGGCCGAGATAAGCAATACTCCGCTGGAAAAAAGATATTATCAGATACGAAAATTAGGCCTTGCGATCAGCATGCTTAAAGACGCTTTCGGCGAAAATTCAAAATGGAAATGGTCCTTTGTCGAAGTGGAAGGCAGGTTCGCCGTAGTCGCAAAAAACATGATAGACATGAAACAGGCTACTAAAAGTTATTTTGACCCGCGTTCGCCGGACTATGAAAGCGCGGTGTTCTGCCTGCGCCTTATAAAGTCGCTTTTGGGCAAGTCTGCGACGTCTTACAGGGAGCGCTACGAGCTTTCGACAAGACGCATAGACGATATGCGCATGGGAATAAATTTTTTGCTGGCGCAAAGACGGCTGTGCATCGCCATGGAAGCCCGCGACGAAGCCGAAGACATAAAAAAGAAGGCTTTAGTCTGGAACGAAAAGATGGAAAAAGACCACAAAGCAGGAATAAGCTCCTAGAGAATCGTTACGCTGCCGGAATCTCGTCTTGAGTATCTCGTTTTCAAAACGTGCCGTTTCATTGCGTAGCGAAAGAGTCGGAAAATTGATTTTACATTTCCCTGAAAATAAGGTATCATTTTCTTATAGATATAAGTATAAGGAGTACGGTATTTCGCCGCTCCTTACAGCTTAGGAGGACACAGTGAAAAAGGTTGTTTTTTTGTTTGCCGTTTTGATCGGTGCATCATTGGTTTTTGCCAGCGGAGCAAAGGAAAACTCTGCTTCTTCAGACAGCCGTCCCGTAGTAAAATTGATTACTGACGCAACGGGGATCGATGACAAATCTTTTAATGCTGCCGCATGGCGCGGAATTCTTTCTTATTACGGTGACACATGGGAAAATCAAAAAGGCCGCGGTAATAAATACGAAGTGGTTTCCTGCCAAACGCAGGACATGTATATTCCCGTATTGAAGCAAATTTCCGACGAAGCGCCGGATTTGATAGTAGTTACGGGTTTTACCTTTGCGGATGCGCTTTCGGAAGTTTCGGAAGAATATCCCAATCAAAAATACATGATAGTCGATGTGGATTGGGTGAACAAACCCAATGTGATGGAATTTGTCTTTACCGAAGAGCAGGGATCTTTTTTGGTCGGCGTTGCAGCGGCTTTGCAGGCTCAGGAAGAAAAGATTGCAAAACCCAGATTCGGATTTATCGGCGGAGTTCCGGGCGTAACCATCACAAAATTTGAAGTAGGTTATATTCAGGGGCTTAGGGCCGTTATTCCGAACGCCGAGATCGTAGATTTTTATGCCAACGACTGGGGTAAACCCGAACTCGCAAAAACACAGGCGAAGAATTGGTTTGACAGCGGAGTGTATGCGATTTATTCTGCAGCGGGCGGAACCGGCAACGGTACTATAGCGCAGGCAAAAGAATACCGCATGAGCGGAAAAAACGTGTGGGCGATCGGCGTGGATTCCGATCAATATGCCGACGGCATTTATGAAGGAAAAAAATCCGCCGTTCTTACTTCGATGATCAAACGCGTCGAAGCTGCGTCCTTATATGCACTTAAGGCGGTGGAAAACAAAACCTTCAAAAGCGGAGTCGTAAACCTTTCTCTGGCCGACGACGGCGTAGGTTTTTCGGTTGCAAATCCCGATCTTAAACCGTCGGTGGTTAAAAAGATCGAAGAATACAGAGCGAATATTATCAGCGGAAAGATAAAGATCATAGGCACTTATAAAGACGCTTTGGCCGCAGGAAAAGTTCCTGCAGGACTCGGCGCAAAAGACAACTGAACCGTTTTATAAGGTGCGGGTCTGTCGAAAGTTGGAGATTTCGGCGGACTCGTATTTTTTATTTTGAGGTGCTCTATGGACTATATCGATCCCGATAAAAAAAACTTGATCGAAATGCTGGGAATAACTAAGGCCTTTCCCGGCGTCGTTGCCAATGACAATATAACCTTGACCGTGCAGGAAAACGAAGTTCTGGCCTTGCTCGGTGAAAACGGCGCGGGAAAATCCACCCTTATGTCTATTCTGTTCGGTTCTTACGAACCCGACTTCGGGGTTATAAAAATCAGAGGCAAGACGGTCAAGATCGACGATCCTAACGTCGCTACCGCATTGGGAATCGGTATGGTTCACCAGCATTTTAAACTTGTTCACAACTATACCGTAGCCGAAAACATAGTTTTAGGTTTCGAGCCCAAGAAAAAATTCGGACTGCTGGATTTGAATTCCGCAGAAAAGAAGGTTTCCGAGCTTTCCGAAAAATACGGACTCAAGGTTGATCCTAAGGACAAAATAGAAGATATAACCGTGGGAATGCAGCAGCGCGTTGAAATTCTTAAAGTCCTTTATAGAAGCGCGGACATAATAATATTTGACGAACCGACTGCGGTTCTCACTCCGCAGGAAATAGACGATCTCATCCTTATAATCAAGCGTCTTAAAGCCGAAGGAAAAACCATAATAATAATCACTCACAAACTGCAGGAAATAAAAGCCGTAGCTGAGCGCTGCACGGTTTTGCGCCGCGGAAAAGTCATAAGCACCGTAAAAGTTTCGGACGTTTCCGAGCAGGACTTGGCCGAAATGATGGTAGGGCGCGCGGTCAAATTTAAAATCGAAAAAAAGCCGCCGAAGTTCGGAGACGTAAAACTTCTGCTGGATAAAATTTGTGTAAAAAACTCCCGCGGGCAGATCGCCGTTCGGGATCTGTCGCTTGACGTGCGTGCCGGAGAGATTGTGGGCGTCGCCGGCGTTGACGGCAACGGGCAGTCGGAACTGCTTTTCGGAATTACAGGAATGGCGCCGCTCACAGGCGGAAAAATATATATTAACGGCGTAGATGTGTCAAAATATTCGATCAGAAAACGCATAGAAGCCGGTCTGGGATATATTCCCGAAGACAGGCAAAAACATGCGCTCATCGCCGATTTTTCCCTTGCCGAAAACATCGCCATAAAGAACTATTATCTTCCGCCGTATACTAAAAACGGCTGCGTGCTCGTAGAAGACGAAATGAAAAACAAGGCCGAGTCGCTCATAGAGGCGTTCGATATACGGGCTGCTCAGGGCGCGGATACAAAGGCCGGAAGCATGTCCGGAGGAAACCAGCAAAAGGCTATCGTCGCGCGGGAAGTAGACATGGGCGGCGGAGTATTGGTAATCGCGCAGCCTACCCGGGGACTTGACGTCGGCGCGATCGAGTACATTCACAATCGCATTATCGAAGAAAGGGATAAGGGCAGGGCGATTCTTTTGATCTCGTTCGAACTTGACGAGATTATGAATCTTTGCGACAGGATCGCTACGATTTCTAAAGGTATGATAGCCGGAATTTTTAACGCGGGCGAAGTTACCGAGAGGGAAATAGGCATTATGATGGCCGGTTCCAAGGACAAACATTCGGAGAGGATCGCATGAGTGAAAATACCGCAGAAAAAAGAAATTTTACGGCCTTTTTGATGAAGTCCGACGGAGCCGTTTCTGCTCTAGTCGTCCTTATGGGATTTCTTTGCGCAACCTTGCTCGTCGTAATCGTAGGCCGAAGCCCTGCCGGAATATATAAGGCTATTCTTCAAGTTGTGACGGGCTTTAATGCGAACAACGGCAAATGGAACATACGCTACGTGGGCGAATGGCTTAACTATTCGGTTCCCTTTATCTTATGCGGGTTTTCGATGGCCTTCGCCGCACGTTCGGGACTTTTCAATATAGGCGGAGAAGGACAGTACATAATAGGAATGACCGTCGCGCAGCTTGTAGCTCTCACCTTTCCTCCCATACCCTTTATTCACTTGGTTTTAGCCCTTGTTCTTGCCACTGCGGCGGGCGTAATATGGGGCGGCGTCGTAGGATATCTAAAAGCGCGTTTTGAAGTTTCGGAAGTTGTAGCGACTATAATGTTAAATTATATCGCCCTGTTTCTTTCCCGCATCGTAACGCTTGCCATACCCGGCACGAATACCTATAAAACTCCCAACTTTCCTGAAACGGCGAGCCTGCGCTTGAATTTTTTAACCAAACTCACAAATTCTTCCGCTCTTAACGCCGGCTTTTTCATAATGCTCGTCTGTGTGCTTGTCTATTGGTTTTTAATGGAAAAGACGAATGTGGGTTTCGGGCTCAGGGCTACGGGTTTTAATAAGGACGCCGCCAAGGCTTCAGGAATTCCGGTTGTCGCAAGCATAGTTATCGCGATGGCCGTTTCGGGCGCTTTTGCCGGATTGGGCGGCGGAATTGTCGCGCTGGGTTCTTTTAAATACGGCCGAGTTATTGCGGGCATGGATAATTACGGATTTACGGGAATTGCAGTCGCCCTCGTGGGCAACAACACCGCGCTCGGCACCTTTTTTGCGGGGCTCCTGTTCGGAATGCTGCAGGCCGCCCAGCCCATCATGCAGTCAAATAAGATTCCCAAAGAAATCACATTTATCATCCAGGGGCTTGTGGTAGTATTTATTTCGCTGAAAGCCGGATTCCGCCTATTTCTCATCTGGAGAGAGCGAAGGCGGACGGAAAAACTTGAATCCGCGAATTTGAAAAAAAGCGGCGGAACGCAGGACTCTATCGGAAAAAGAAATGCGGCGGCGTACGATGACGATGCGGCTGAAAAATCCGGCGTGAGCGGTAAAACGCGCAGCGTAACCGGAGACGGGGAGGCATAAAATGAACATGCTTTTAGGAATAATACCTTCCGTACTGATGATTTCGTCGCCCATTTTGATAACCGCCGCCGGCGGCATGATCTGTGAACGAAGCGGCGTTACGAATATCGCCCTTGAAGGCCTTTTGGGAATAGGCGCTTTTTGCGCAGCTTCTACGCACGTGCTCATGGAATCGTTTTTTCCGTATTCCGAGTGGCTCGCGCTTGCAGTAGGAGCCGTTTTCGGAATGCTTTTTTCGCTCATACACGCTTACGCCAGTATTTCGCTGAACGCCGACCAAACGGTATCGGGCACCGGTATAAATTTACTTTCTACCGGAGTGACTATTTTCTTTTCCCAAATTCTTTTTTCTTCCGACCGCACGCAGCCCTATAAGATCGGCATGTTTCCCGGGCCGGGAGGAATTTATCCTACGGCGTACATAGCCCTTGCCGTAATAATAATTTCATGGTTTATGCTCTATAAAATTCCGTTCGGGCTTAGATTGCGCGCCTGCGGAGAACATCCCGACGCCGCCGCTTCCGTAGGCGTAAACGTCCGTAAGATGCGTTATTTTGCAGTCTTGGCGTCAGGCCTTTTGGCGGGACTAGCCGGCGGCTGCCTTGTCCTTACAGAAACAATTCAGTATACGTCAAACACGATCAACGGCACGGGATTTATTTCTCTGGCGGCGGTTTCTTTCGGGCGATGGTCTCCTTTGGGAATCACGGGATCTTCACTGTTGTTCGGAGCGGCTGTAGCTTTTGCAATTTATGTAGTGAATATTCCGGTCTTGAGCAATATGCTTCCGGCCGAATTCTTTAATCTTTTGCCCTATGTTATTACCCTTCTTGCCTTGGTGATATTCAGCGGTAAAAATTATGCGCCGGCTGCAAACGGAAAGCCTTACGTTACCGGCGCGTCCTAAGCTGCCGGAGCGTTCGCGTAAGAAAGTGTAAGCGGATTAATAATTTAACGGAAAAGTCATGCTCGATAAACGATTGATCTTAAAGATATTTGAAGCGTTTTCCATTGAAAGATGGAACGACCTTGTAAGGCCGTTTCAGATAATTGAAATGGATAAGGCCGCCGAAAAAATGGTCTTGGCCTATGTCTTCGGTAAATTTGAAGAGAATAAGGGAACCGAAATCGATTGGGAATGGATGATATATGCGTCCGTCTTCGATTTGCTTAGAAAGATCGCGCTCTGCGACATAAAGGCTCCCGTTCAGCACCTCATGAAAAAAGAATATCCTTCCGAATACATGAGGCTTAACGAATGGGTTTTGTCCCAGTATCGCTCCCTCATTCATGACGACGAGCTTTTTTCCCGTTTTACATTGTACGTAGGACAGTCGTCGGGTCTGATTCCTTTAACCGATACGGAAAACACAACTTACCGTATTTTTCGCGCCGCGCATAAGTATTCTACGCTGCGAGAGCTGGACATGATTTCCATGGTAAACGAACCGCGCCGCCTTGACGCGATCCGGCGGGAACTTGAAGACGTTATGCAGGGCTATCTTGATCTTCGCGCCTTACAGCTCTTGCTCACGCGGCAAAGGCCGTTCGACTTTTTAATGATTATAGAACAGCTCAGGTTTCAGCGCCGCTGGAACCAGACGCCAAGGGTTCCTGCAACAAGCGTTTTGGGGCATTGTTTTTTTGTTGCGCTTCTTACCGTCTTATTGGCGCGTGAGACGAGCGTAAATTTTTCACCGGTGAGATTGTACGACGATTTTTTCAGCGCGCTTTTTCATGATCTTCCCGAATCGGTAACGCGGGACATAATTTCGCCGGTAAAACAGGCGACCGACGAGCTTCCTCACATCGTAAAAGAAATAGAAGAAATGTTTGTGCGTAAAGAGCTTTTGCCGTACATGGAAGATTTTTATTCCGGCGAACTGCTTTATTTTACAAGCGACGAATTTTGTAACCGCGTAATGATTGACGGAAAGACTAAGATAGTTTCATGGGAAGAATTGAATTCGGTTTATACCGACAAGGACAAACCCGTCGACGGTAAACTTGTACGTTTGGCGGATCATCTTTCGGCTCTTTTGGAAGCCGACAGTTCAATACGTCATGGAATAACTTCGACTCACCTTGAAAACGGACGCAAAAACATGCTTAAACTTTATGCGGACGGCGAACTCATAAACGGTATAGACGCGGCGTCGCTTTTCCGTTCCTTAATAAGCAGGTAGCGGTAGCCGAACGAGTTACCGCGCCGCAGCCAAACCTTAGCCGAACAGAGACGTAGAAAAAAACGTCTTTCGGGGCGGCTGTTTAGTTTTCTTGTTTTCAAACTCTTACGAAAATTCTTTTTTATGCCGATAAGGGTATTGTATGAATTTACGATTTGGAAATCTTGCTATAAAAAAAACGACGGTATTTTTCTGTGCGGCGGTGCAGGTCTTTTTAAGTTTATATGTATTTGCCGATTCCACTCATACGGTTTCGAAGGGAGAAACCCTTTATGCCATAAGCCGGAAATATCAGATTACGGTAGCCGAACTTCGCGCCGCAAATAATATGTCGGAAAGCGACGTTTTAAAAACGGGGCAAAAACTTACGATACCCTCGGCCGACATTTCCGCAGCGGCGGCGCTTACGGGAGCTCCCGTTTCGGATTCTTCGCAAAAGAAAAACACGAAGGTCTATATCGTGCAAAAGGGTGATACGTTTTACGGAATAGCGCGAAAAAACGGTATTCCTCTTTCGGAGCTTTTTGCGTTAAACGGGCTCGGAAACGATGCCGTTCTTAAAGCGGGCGAAAAATTGCTGGTTCCCGATTCCCTTGTCGCATCGGCGGATTCCGGGGACGGAAGCGGCTCGGGTAAAAAAAACGCTTCTTCAATACCCGCGTCTTCAAAAGCTGAAAATCCGAACGATCAAAACAAAATCTCGGAAACAACTGTTTTGGATTTGAAATCTGCAGATCCCAGAAAATACACGGACGCTGAAAAAATCGATACCGGCGTAGTGTGGCCGGTAAAAGATCCTAAAGTGACGTATGTAAAAGGAAAAGTTTCGGGCGTTCAGCTTTCCGCCAAGCGCGATGAAAATGTTACCGCCATAAGAGCCGGCACGGTAATGTACTGCGGAATTTACCGAGGTTTCGGGCAGGTGATTTTCGTTCAGTCTAAAACGGGATTGATTTATGCGTATACGGGACTGGGTTCCGTTGAAATTCAAAAAGGCGATTACGTCGTGGCCGGGGCGCAGCTCGGCACCGTCGGAATAGATACGATCAGTATGCAGCCGCAGATGACGCTTATGGTTTTTCAGAACGGAATGCCGATAGATCCGGCAAAGGCTCCGCGCGGATAAAAGCTGCGGCAGTTTGATTTTGCCGTCCCGCAGCGGCAGCGCATAACACGTTTACGGCCGGTTCGAGATCGTTTTGCGGGGCGGGCTGCAGAGCCGCTCAGATCACTGCGTTTCCTGCATCGAATCCGTGTCTTTAAGGCAGCGCAAAAACAAATTCATGCATACCAGAGCGTCGTCGTCAGCGCGGTGCGCGTTTTCCACGTTTATCGAAAAAGTTTTTGCAAGAAACTGAAGAGCGTATTTTCCGAGTTTGGGATACGCCCAGCGCGCAAGCTCCAAAGTGTCGATGGTTTTATTCTTTAGGGGCTTCATTCCGTTTCTGAGCAGTTCCGTATTCATAAAATTCAGATCGAAATTTGCGTTGTGCGCCACAAGGATTGAATTGTCGATAAAGCGCAAAAAGTCGGGAAGAACTTTTCCTACCGGCGGGCTGCCTTTTACCATTTCATTTGTGATGTGGTTGACGTTCGTTACGTCTTCAGGAATATCGGACAGCGGATCTACGAGCGTGTGATAAGTATCCAAGACGCCGTCAATATCGAATTTAACGGCGCCTATTTCTATTATCTTATCGGTTTCGCACGTGATTCCCGTCGTTTCGGTGTCGAAGGCGGTCAATACCGCTCCGTCTTCCAAGAGAAGGCGAAGCAGTTTATAATTTTTATAGATATTATTTCCCGGCAGCATCTAGGATTCGCTTAATATCGGCGTTGACGGCGTTGCAAACTTCTTGGGACGCATTTCGGGCGGAATCAAGACTCGTCTTTATCGGCGTGGACGCGTTGATGTAAAATTTGATTTTCGGTTCCGTTCCGGAAGGCCGCGCGCTTACTATAGTGCCTCCCTCAAGGAAGAATTGAAGCACGTTGCTTTTAGGAAGTTCGACTTTTTCTTTTTTCTCCGGATTGTCGGGTGAGAACGAAACGCTTCTGTCTATGTCGCGGATATTAAGGACTTTTTTATTTCCGAGAGTTTTCAGGCCTTCTTCACGCAGCTTTGTCATTATACCTTTCATCGTGCTTGCGCCCGAACTGCCGTAGAAATACTGCGATATGGCCGTGTCCTCAAAATATCCGAATTCTTCATAAAGTTCGTCCAGCCGTTCCAAAACGCTTTTGCCCTTCGATCTCCAATACAGCGTCATTTCGGCGCACATGGCCGCTGCGGATATTCCGTCCTTATCGAACACTTCTTTTTCGATCTTGTATCCGTAGCTTTCTTCAAATCCGAACACGTAGGAATTTTTGCCTGTGCTTTCCATTTCGTCTTCGATCGCGGCTATCCATTTAAATCCCGTAAGGCATTCGAAAACTTTTACGCCGTATTTTTTACATATGCTGTCGCAGAACGGAGACGTAACGATAGTGCGCACGATAGCCGCGTTGTCGGGAAGTCTTCCGGTCTCTTTTCTGCTTAAAAGGATATAATCCAAAAGCAGAGCGCCCATTTGATTTCCCGTAACAAGTTGGAATTTACCGTCTTTTTTAGGGAATGCGCTGCCGAAGCGGTCCGCGTCGGGATCCGTTGCCATAATACAGTCCGCTTTTTCTTTTTCACCCAGAGCCAGAGCGAGCTGCAAAGCCGTAGCTTCTTCGGGGTTCGGTTTTTCAACTGTGGGAAAGTTTCCGTCGGGCTTACGCTGCTCCGGAACCGTGATTACTTTTAATCCCAGATCCCCTAAGACTTTTTCAACATGCATTGCCCCCGTACCGTGCAGCGGAGTATACACGATCTTTACGTCTTTTGCTTTTTCTTTTATGAGAGCGGGTCTGAAAAGCTGTGCTTTACACATCGCCCAGAACTTTTCATCGATTTCTTTGTCGATCGGTATTATCATCCCCTCCTTTAGAGCTTCGTCCTTTGATATAGTCTTTACCGATTTTACGGCGTTCACTTCTTTTATTATTCCCTTGTCGTGCGGTTCGGTTACCTGCGCGCCGTTATTCCAGTACGCCTTGTATCCGTTGTACATTTTGGGATTGTGAGACGCCGTGACTACAACGCCCGTGTCGGCTTTTAAATAGCGGATTGCAAACGACAGTTCGGGAGTAGGGCGAAGGCCGGTAAACAAATAGGCTTTTATCTTGTTTGCTGCAAGAATACATGCGGTAGCTTCCGCAAATATGTCCGAATTTACGCGGCTGTCGTAAGCGATTACCGCGCTCAGTTCGCCTTTTTTCGCTTTTTCTGGAAAGGTTTTTATAAGATAATTTGCCAAGCCTTGGGTTGCAAGATTTATTTCGAGCGTGTTCATCCTGTTCGTTCCGCCGCCCATTATTCCTCTGAGGCCTGCCGTGCCGAATTCAAGGTTTTGATAAAACCTGTCTTCCAGCTCTTTCATGTCGTTTTTTTCAACAAGATCGACAATTTCTTTGCGGAATCTTTCGTCTTTTTCGGACGCGATGTACTCTTTAGCGCGTTTTAAAATTTCCTTTGAATCCATGGTTTTCTCCTGATTTTATTTGTATTTGTCGGCAATTTCAATTAGACTGCGTTCCCAGTTTAAAAGATCCTCTTCCATATCTGAAGTGTCGCTGTTTAAATTTTCGAATTGCGGTTTTGCGTGCGTTTTGCACTTTACGTCGCATAAAACCCTAAAGACGCTTTCCGTACCGGATCCCCGCATCCACATAAAGGCCAGAGCGCCGCCGTCTTTACATCGCCCCTGTAACATGCCCGAGGCGCCGCTTTCCGTGCCGGCAACGCCGCCGTTTTCGGCACGATCTCCGTCTTTTCCGTAAAACAGAATTTTAAGCCCTCCGTTCCCGCTTACGCTGAAATCTTTTATGTTTTGAGTTTCCACCGTTCCGTTTGTAGCCGCCGCAGCGTAAGACACGATTCCGTATTTCTTTTTAAGAATAGGCGACATCGTTACCCAGCTTTTTTCAAATTCTTTTTGAAAACGCTTTTTTAAAATTCCGTGATCCGTAGTCTTTATGTGCATTATCGCTCTTTTATCAAAAGTGTTCGTAGTCTTGTATTTGGGCAGAGTATTTATAATGTCGGTTATCGTTATATCACCGGGAGAATACAGCTCTTCTTGTCCGGTCAACTTACACCATATTTTAAATAAATCCGGCTGTTTGGAATTACCCGGATGCATCACCAAAAGCCTTACAAGCGCAAAGACGGTGTTGAGCGGATCGCGGACGGCTTCGGGATGCGTTATGTTTCCGCCGTTTGTTCCCTCTCCGAAAATGCGCACAGTGTAGCCTTCGAAGCGTTTTTTCCGGGCAAGGTTTACGGCGTTCGCTTCTCCTACTTCCGCGCGAAAAACTTCAGCCCCGAAAACTTCGGCTATTCTATCAATACGCATCGAAGTTGCGCAGTTTACGACAACGGCGGGTTTATAATCTTTTTTGCCCTTGTTTTTCCACGCTCCGTACGCCAGTTCCGAAAGAACGGCCAAAGCGAAAACTTCCTGGGCTTCGAGCGTTTTTGCGGAAGCCGAGCGGCGGTCCCAGTACACGATGTTTCCGCGGTCTCCGTCGCAGTCGGGCATGTAGCCTAGCAGGGGAAGTTTTTCCTTGTCTTTGAGTCGTTCCATTTCAGCTGCGCAGAATAGAAGATTTTCGCCTTCGGGAATTATTCCGTGTACGATCTGTCCGGGCGCAGCGTTTATTTTGTAAAAGTCCATGCCGCATTCTTTAAAAAATTCTTCATCGACGGATAAAGACCTCGAGGAGCCGTTCATGTCGCAAACTACGGCGATTTTTTTCTTTAAGGCCTTGGAACGCATGATTGAAAACACGTTTTTTTGAACGGCAGGATCGTCCGAGTCCGAAATTACGCGCATCATAAAGTCATGATAATAGGCTGCGCTCTTGTTTTTTACCGAAGGCGCGTTCGCGTAGACCCAGTCAAGTTCCGAGGGCAAAGCCGTATTTGCCGTTGCCTTAAGCCTGTCTTCCGTATTTTTCTCATGCCATTTTTTCAGAAACTCGTTTGCAAGTTTTAAATTTTCTTCGCCTGCAAGAACCCCGCCGTCTTTTAGACCGAATTTTAAACCGTTATGGCCTATAGGGTTGTGGCTCGCGGAAACATACATAAAACCGTCGAAGCGTGTGGAATACGCCATTATTTCAGGCGCTGCTATGACGCCTGCGTAATGCGGAACTATTCCCTTTGCAAGGAATATTTTTAAGACCGCGTCGATTACGGCAGGACCTGTAGGCCGCGTGTCGATTCCGCAGACGACGGAAGGCGACGCCTTGTTTGAAATTTTTATTATGTAATCGGCAAAAATTTCTGCCGCCAGCATTGCGATAACCGTGTTTTTTTCTCCGATACCGGGAAGGCCGTCGTCTTCTTTGCCCGACGCCGCGAAAACTTTGCGCCAACCCGAAGCGGACATTATTATATCCGGAAGTTCTTGCATAATCGAATAATAGCACGTATTTCGCCGCACTTCAATAAAGCAAATTTTTAAGGAATTCGGGCGCGCATCGGCGGTGGGACGTTTTTATCATAAATAGTTGCAGCCGGCGCGACAGCCCGCGCAAAATAATCCGCCGCCGAAAAAGTGCTTAAGCGATAATCCGCGCGGCAAAAAAATCACACTAAAAATGACTGAAAACAAGCAAAATAGGCCGGCAAAACGGGCTGACTGTTTGACAAAGAGGCATGCACGAAATATAATCAAATAGTTACAGTTATTGCATGATTCTGCCGATGATTAAACAAGGTATTCTTTATGGAATGCAAAATATTTCAAGGAGTTTTTAATGAAAAAGGGCTTTTCATTTTTTGTGCCGCTAGCTTTGTTTTTTTCATTTTGTCTTCCGGTTTTCAGCCAGCACAATGAAAAAAGCGTAGAGACTGTTTTGATCGATAATTTTGATACGCCTGATCAAATGGATTGGACGTGGAAGATTCAGGCCAGCCGCTTTGTCGCCGACGGTTATCCCATTATTTCAAATTTTAAAGGTATGCCGAATTCGCTTCTTCCCTTTGTCAAAGAAGGCGATCCCGAACCGCGGGTTTTAGGCGCTAAGGTTTCTTTTAAGAGAAAAGGCGACAACTGGTTTGAAATTTATCCTTCCAAGGATGACAAGCCCTATGAAATTCCTTTTAGAGGAAATGTTTCTCAGCTTGATTTTTGGGTATGGGGTTCCGATTATCTTTATTTTATGGACGCCCTTGTACGCGACGCAGAAGGTTCCGTTCATATTATCCCCGCGGGAAATCTTCAGTTCTACGGATGGAAAAACATCGTAATAAAGATTGCAGGTTCGATACGACAGTCGTCTTCAAGACATTCCATCGCGGACAATATGTATTTTGTCGGATTCAGATTCCGCGCCGACGCTGCCGAACACGCCGATGATTTCAGCGTGTTTATTGACAAATTCCAGTATATGGCGGCGGGTATTACTCATGTTTACGACGGATATAACTTGAAAGATGCTGACTTCGGCGATAAAAAGAGTACAGGGGATGGACAGTAATGAAAAAATATTTGCTTTTAAGTTTATTTGCGATCTTTTCAGTTGGAATGAGTTTTGCGCAGGTCAGTTTGACGGAACCGGATCCTTCCGTTATAGGTAACGATTCCGCCGAGCAGGCCTTAAAGAACATCCTCGTCGATAATTTTGAGCGGGAAGGTTCTTGGACTGTCAGAATGTCTTTGGACGCGGGCGTAGTTACCGGCCGTCTGTTTTCAGGCGGACCTGCGGGAAAGGAAGATGAAAAGGAATTGGTTGAAGGCGAAAAGGACGTCGGGGAAAACAATCACTCGTTCGGCGTTAAAGCTGAATTTTTCCGCCGCGGTATAAATTCCATATACATCGAAGCCGTAAGGCCCATCCCCATCGAAGGAGTCACAAAGACCGTTTCCGTGTGGGTTGCAGGCCGAAATATGGATCATTCCTTGTTCCTTCTGGTGCAGGACTTCTTCGGACGCAATTATGAATTATATATGGGTTCCTTGGCCTTTACCAGCTGGAAGAAAATTACGGTTGCGGTTCCGCCTTCGGTAGACGGCGTTCACGGTATAGTTCAATCAAGCGCGTATTACGGTAACCGTCCCGGTTTAAGAATCACCGGCTTTAGGATCGATTGTGATCCCGTCAACGCAAGAGGCGCGTACTATGTGTATTTTGACGGTATGCACGCCGTCACCGACTTGTACGACATAGAAAATCACGACGTAGACGACATGGACGATAACTGGTAAAAATAAAGATCCTTGAAATAGGGGCTGCTCTTAGAAGGGCGGCCCTTTTTTTGTGCCGGGGCTAAATTCCCTGCCGCCTTTGAAATTTCACTTTTAACCTTCGGCGAAGCTTTTACTGCAGATCTTCGGCGAAGCTCTTTATTTTGTAATGACATTCTTTTTTTGTCCTGTAAATTTCTTCGATAAGGCCCATGCGTCTTAGAACCCAAAGCGTTACGCGCGCTTCGGACGCCGCAGCCGGCGTGTGCGTTTCTTTTATGTATTTTGCGGTTTCTTTTACCGTAAAATCGTTTTTAATGAAATCCGCCGTCTGCGGCAAAAGCCCTAAGTAGTCTTTTTCCGTCTTGAATCGGTGCGTTTTTAAAACGGCCGTGAGCTTTTTATCGGTCTTTATCCAGTTTTTTAAAAAGCGGCGGCTCTTGTTTGCACTTTGAACTTTACCGTCAGTTCTCAGCCTGCATTCCGTCGCGGTTATTTCAGGAACTTCAAGGCAAAAATTTTCATCGAGCAGCAAATCGCAAAGCCCCGTAAGCTGCCTGAAAATAGAATATACGCTTTCTTTTTTGGGACTTGCGCGTTTTGAAATGCGGTTGCCGCCTTTGTCCATGGTTTCTATCGTTTTTTTACATATCACGGGATAGACAAGTGTTACTCTTTTTTTGAGCGAGAGCAATCCTTCGATTTTGCGGCGCAGGCTTGAAACGCTGCCGGTCTGTATTTCAAAAACGCTTCCGTCGCCTTTTACGACGTCGCATACCCATCTGTCCACTTGTTTTTCCGTCTCTGCGCCCTCTTCTAAGGAATAAAGCGTTTTTAGCGACCTGTGAAGTGAGCTTTCGTTCAAAGTGTTTATCATCGTATTCACTATACATTCATATTGCGATTTTGTCATGATTTATAAAAAAAAACAGTTATCGGCATTTTTAGGCGTTGACTTTAGTCTTTTTTATTATATCATAGTGAATAAGTGGGTAAAAGTGGTATAAAGTGGTAAATATTTATGAGTTTATTGACCGGCGAATATCGTAATACGCTTGATGAAAAGGGAAGAATACTTTTTCCTGCAAAATTACGTTCGGAACTGTCCGATACCTTTCTCATAGTTACGCAGGGGATCGACGCGTGTCTGTGGCTTTATACTCCCGACGAATGGGCTGTTTTTTCATCTAAGATAATGGAGTCTGCTTCTCCGTTTAATGAAAAAAACAGAAGCGTCATAAGAAGGATTATAGCTCCGGCGCAGGAAGTGGAATTCGACAAGGCGGGCCGCCTTTCAATTCCGCAGACATTGCGCGATTTCGCTTCGCTTTCAAAGGATTGCCTGATATTGGGCAATATCAAATACTTTGAGCTGTGGGACGCGGAATCTTACGGCCGCTACCTCAAGCAAAGCGAAGAATCTTTCCGCGACGCTGCGGAAGAACTGAATAATATTACGTTTTGAAAGCGGGGTTTGGTTTGGAGGTGGTTCACACGCCGGTTTTACTCGAAGAGTGCTTGAAATATTTAAGCCCCTTGGGTGAACCGTATGAAAAAAATGCATTTATGATAGATTCCACTTTGGGTGAGGGCGGACATTCTTATGCATTTTTGGAACGATATCCGAATCTGTCCGTTTTGGGACTTGACGCGGATCCTTCAATTCAGGAGAAAGCGAGGGAACGGCTTTCCGCGTTTTCAGGACGTATGAGTTTTTATAACGGATGGTTCACCGATTTTTACAGGAACTATCCTAAGGATATGCCAATGCCCCATCTTATCCTGTTCGACCTTGGCATTTCGACTTACCACTATGAAAAATCCGGGAGGGGATTTTCGTTTTTACGCGATGAAAGGCTTGACATGCGGCTGGATCAGGGCGCTTCAAAGACTGCCGCCGACTTGGTGAATACTTTGAAGGAAAAAGAGCTCGCCGACATGATCTACCTTTATGCAGAGGAAAAATTCAGCAGGAAAATAGCTTCCGCAATAGTCCGTGCAAGAGAATCCGGGAAGATTTTTTCATCCAAGGCTCTTGCGGAAATTATTTATGAAGCCGTTCCTTCAAAGTACAGGCATGAAAAAATTCATCCTGCAACCAGGACGTTTCAAGCTCTAAGAATTGCCGTAAATTCCGAGCTTAAAAACCTGCCCGCTGCTTTAACGGGCGCCTTTGACGTTTTGGAGATCGGCGGCAAGATGGGAGTGATCACCTTTCATTCGCTTGAGGACCGCATTGTGAAAAACTATTTTAGAAATTTGGCGAAAGAGTGCGTGTGCCCGAGCGAATACCCGTCTTGCGTATGCGGCGGAAAGCCTTGTGCGGAAATACTGACTAAAAAACCTGTCTGTGCTTCCGGAAAAGAACTTGAACTGAATCCGCCGTCAAGAAGCGCAAAATTGCGCGTAATCCGCAAATCGGCGGACGCAAAGTCGCGCCATAAGATGGGAATCGCAGGAGTCGGTTTATGAGAAACGTATTGAAATATATTTTTGTCTGTATCTGCGCCGCAACAGTACCTGCGCTGCTAGTGATAAACAGCATACAGGCGATGCGCTATAAAAAACTTGAAAAAGAAGTGACGGCTTTGGAAAAAAAACAGGTCGAACTTGTGGAAGAAAACAAGCGGCTTATTACGGATATAAGTCTTCTTTCAGGTTCCGACCGGATAGAAAGAATCGCTTCTACGGAATTGAATATGCACAAGGCGGAAAGCGGAGAAATTGTCCGCGTAGAAATGAAGGGGCGCAACTGACGTAAGGCAAATACTATTTTGCATCTTTGAGCCCTGACAAACCGGATTGGAACTGTGACGAGTGGGAATTTGATAAAGTGAATAATGCAATGGAAAAAGTAGTACAGTATACGCTTCTCACACTTGATGAACTTCTGACGGCCGTCGCCGGTTATGTTGTTGGTCGTGAAAGCGGGAATGCTGTATTTACCTCCGTTGTTACCGACAGCCGCAATGTAAAAACAGACAGCCTTTTTGTGCCTCTCATCGGGGAATTTCAAGACGGTCATAAATACATACCGCAAGCGCTTGAAAAAGGCGCCTCGGTTGTTTTTGTCGCTCAAAGCGAATATGAAAAAAATAAAGAATACTATGAAAATCTTGCGGGGAGAAGACATTCTGAAGGTTGCGGCCTTACCGAAGACAACTATGTCGGCAACGTCGAACGCGGCGATCGCGATTTTGCGACCTTTATCTGCGTAAAAAATACGCTCGATGCTTTACAGGCTGCGGCGAAAGCCTATGTAAAAAAATTCCCGAAACTTATCAGGATCGGTATTACGGGTTCCAGCGGGAAAACCACCACAAAAGAATTGGCCGTATCGCTGGTAAAACAAAAATACCGCGTCGTGTATTCCGAAGGAAACTTCAATTCGGAGACTGGGCTCCCGCTTTCGGTTTTTAAGATTAAAGGCGACGAGCAGATCGGAATTTTTGAGATGGGAATGAACCACAAGGGCGAAATTGAAGATCTGACGGATATTTTACGCCCGCAGTACGCACTCATCACAAATATAGGAACGGCCCATATCGGTCTGCTGGGATCGAGGCATAATATTGCGGAAGAAAAGAAAAAAATTTTTAAATATATCGGGAAAGACGGGGCGGCTTTTATTCCACGAGCGGATGATTTTGCCGATTTTTTGGCAAAAGGAGTTCGCGGAGACGTAATCCGTTTCGGGATCGGCGACTTCACGGCTGCCGCGGCCAATGGACAGGCGGATGCGGCCGTTTCGGATCAAAGCGGCGCTTCGGCTGCCGGTAGTGGACCGGCTGTCGCGGCCAGCGGGGCGGCCATAAGCAGCTCTTCCGGCGCCGCCGTTCCGCCTTTAAAAAATATAACGGATCTGGGAATCGGAGGAACAAAATTCGATTACCGCGGGATTTCCATACATTTGCCTTTGCCCGGCGCATACAACCTTTTAAATGCTTCGGCCGCCATCGCCCTTGCCGAAAAGCTTGAGCTTTCTCCGCCGCAAATAAAAAAAGGTATCGAAAGCGTCGCCGCTATGGAAGGGCGTAATCGTGTTTTTGATTTTACAGTCCGCGGAAAAAAACTCACAGTCTTTGAAGACTGCTATAACGCAAATCCCGATTCCGTGGAAAAAGTCCTTTCTCTCTGCCTTTCGGTAAAAGGTACAAAATGCCTTGTGCTCGGCGATATGCTTGAACTTGGGCAGGAATCAAGCGACGCGCATGCCGCGGTAGGCAAAAGCTGCGTAAAATTTGCATCGGAAAAAGATACGAAATTCGTGTTTGTCGGCCCTGAAATGCAAAAAGCCGCAATGGCCGCCGAAGAAAACGGGATAAAAGATATAAGGGTTTTTAAAAGCTATACGGACGAAGATATCAAGACGATAGTTTCGGATGTGATTCTTCGTCTTCCGTGCGATACGTTTATACTTCTTAAGGGATCTCACGGCATAGGACTTGAGCGCGTCACTAGACAGCTGCAAAACATGCTGGGGGAGGCTGAAAATGAATACGTATAATTTTTTTGCCGATCGTCCCGTGTCCGGCTACAGGCAGGCCGACAAGGTTTTCATTTTTTTTGTGATACTCATGTGGGGAATCGGCATAGCCACTCTGCTTGTGTGCGCTGAAAATTCGGCTCAGCGCATTTTCGGGGATCCGCTTTATTTTGTAAAACGGCAGCTCGTTAGCTCGATGATAGGATTTGTGCTTTTTGCGCTGTTTGCCGTCGTAAATATAAAAACTATAAGATCGCTTTTGCCCCTTATGGTTTTGGGAACTTTAATCTTGTGCATGCTGACTTTTTTTCCGGGCATCGGCATCGAAAAAAAAGGAGCCGTCCGCTGGGTTAGGCTTCCGGGAGTTTCCACTTTTCAGCCTTCGGAGCTGGTAAAGTTTACGGTTATTCTGTTTTTAGCCAATCTGTTCGATAAACAGGCTCAAATTCCCGATTTAACTAAGCGTTCAGTCTTTCCTGCGGTTATAGGTTTGATCGTCTTTGTGGGAATAGTTTTTTTACAGAAGGACTTTTCTACAGGATTTTTTATTTTCGCCATAGGAGTAGTGTTGTTTTTTGTGTCCGGCGCAAAGCTTTCATGGCTCATACCTTTTTCATTTTTGGCCGTTCCTATGGCCTTTCTGATGATCTCTTTGGAACCGTACAGAATGAACAGGCTCATAGCGTTTTTAAAACCTACTGAAGATCTGCAGGGAATAAATTACCAGTCTTTCGCTTCCCGCCGTTCAATAAATGCCGGAGGTTTTTGGGGACAGGGAATAGGAGCCGGCTTGTCAAAATTGAACGGCATCCCTGAAATACAGACGGATTATATTTTTGCAGGATGGACCGAGGCTACCGGATTTTTAGGCGTATTGATCTACATGCTTTTATTGATACTGTTCGCTTCAAGGGCATATAAGATCGCGCTTTCGTGCAAGAACAGGTTCGCCGCCATAGGCGCTTTCGGATGCGCTACGGCGATCTTCGTTCAATCGCTTTTAAATTGCGCCGTCGTAGGCGGCGTAGTTCCCAGCACGGGAATAACATTGCCGTTTTTTTCTTCGGGCGGCTCGTCCATGATGGTGACGCTGGCTATGTGCGGTTTTATAGTAAATGCGTCGCGGACGGAATTTGATACAGGTTTGATAACGGAAAATATACATGGGGTAAACGATTATGAGTGATGTACGCTTCGCGTCTTTTGCCGCGCCGGGCGCAAAACGACAGACCTTCGGTTCTCTTTCATATGCGCATAAGGATGCAGTTCTCGATGAGGATAAAATATCGCCTGAAAAGATTGAGGATAAAAAACATATTTCCGCACTGAAAATAATATTTATCATCTTGTGTTTTTGCCTCTTGCTTGAAGGCCTTGCTTACAAGATAGTGCTTCCTCTAATGCGCTATCCTGCGATAGAATTTTCCGGCATAAAAAATTATACCGAACAGGAATTGAGGGCCGTCATATATTCGGGGCAAAAATCATCTTGGCTCAATTTTGACACGGGCCGCGCCGCCGCCGCATTGTCCTCGCTGTCCGCCGTAGAAAGCGTTTCCGTGTCAAAACATTTTCCCGACACTATAAGCGTTTCGGTGACGGAGCGGAGTCCCGTAGCTTTAACATTTATAACTATGGACGGGCGCAGCGTGCCTGTTCAAATAGATAAAAATGGTGTATTATTCAGTCCTAATGCCGAAAGTCCGGTTTCTGACAGAACAATTCCGATCGTTTCAGGTTTGCCGGTAGAACATTTGACCGACGGTATGCGGATTCCTCAAAAATACCGCAGGCTGATAGATCAGATATCCGACATAAGAAAATTGTCGCAAAAATATTTTGCGGCGATTTCGGAAATTTGCGTTGTTCCTAAGGAATACGGAAATTACGAACTCGTTCTGTATCCTGTGGGATCGCGGACAAGGGTTTTGACCGATCGCTCTTTAAGCGAAGAAGCGCTGCAGTATATGATGGTTGTCTTGGATATTGTAAAGTCCCTCGATTCCGGCGTTTCGGAAATAGATCTGCGTTACGGCTCGGTTTCTTATCGTACTGACGGCAGGTGGAGGCGACCTTGAGTATTGTTGTTGGGTTGGATGTAGGTACAAGTTTTATCCGTGCCGCGCTCGGAGAGATTCACGACGACGGAAGCGTGGAAATACTCGGAACGGCGCAAAGACCCTCAGTGGGGCTTAGAAACGGCGTCATCGTAAACATTGAAGCCGCCTGCAAGGTCATAAAGGAAACCATAGAAGCCTCGGAACAGAGCGCAGGTTACGAAGTAACTTCCTGCGTTACGGGCATAGGCGGCGCGCAAACCGAAAGCCTTAATCAAGGCGGCTCTGCGGCAATCGCTTCTCACGGCAAGGGACGGCGTGAAATAACTCAATCCGACATAGACCGTGCGATAGAAATGGCTACGGCCGTTTACATTCCGCTGGACCGCGAAATGCTGCACATAATTCCCCGTGAATATTTTGTGGATAATCTTTCTTACGGAATAAATCCGCCCGTACACACGATAGGCGCGCGGTTAAAAGCCGAAGTACACATAGTGACGGCTTCAAAGACGGCCGTGATGAACATACGCTCCTGTATAAACCGCGCCGGTTACCGGCTGGATAATATCATGCTTAAAACCCTGGCGGCTACGCAGACGGTCATGCATGAAGATGAAATGGAGCTGGGGTCGATTTTAATCGATATGGGTGCGGGAACTACCGACGTTTTGGTTTTGATACACGGCGCTCCGGTTTGCTCCGTTTCGATCGCCGTAGGGGGAAATCTCGTTACAAACGATATAGCCATTGTAAAAGGAATTCCGACCGCAGAGGCCGAAAAAATAAAAACGGCTTCAGGCTGCTGCTGGTTTGACGGCATTGAAGAGGATTTGCAGGTGATATTGCCGGGAATAGGCGGCAGGCCGCCTGAAGAAACGTCTACGGCCGAACTTTGCCGGATAATTCAGCCGCGCGTAGAAGAAATTTTTTCAATGGTTCGCAGCGCAGTTGTGAGAAAAGCTAATTTGACGCAGCTTTCAGGCAATATAATATTGACAGGCGGCGGGGCGCAGATGAGGGGAGTTGTGGAGCTCGCTCAAAACGTGTTCGGCACTACTGCCGTGCGCATCGGGATTCCCGAAAAGCTCGGCGGCATAGAAGAAGACTACCGCAGAGCCGACTACGCTACGGTTATAGGTTTGATAGAAAGCTGCAAGGATCTTGCAGCTGCCCGGGACGGCAAAAAAAAGAAGCGAGCACAGAATGCGGCGCGTCCCGAACAGAGTGAAAATGAAGGTATTCTTAAAAAGATAAAAAATATGTTTTTTTGATAGGTGTCGGCGCTTTTTAAGAACTTACTTTTAAGGCGTTTTCGATACCGAGGCGGAGGGGATATGCTTGAGAATTTTGAAGTTTTAAATGACTTTGCTGAGGGGCTTAAAAGAAGTCCTACTGTCATGAAGGTAATAGGCTGCGGCGGCGGAGGTTCCAACGCCGTAAACAGGATGATAGATGCAAATATTGAAAATGTTGAATTTATCGTTTTGAATACGGACGCTCAGGCGCTAAGCGAATCCAGAGCGCCAAGAAAAATCCCCATAGGGCAAAAACTTACGGGGGGATTGGGTTCCGGGTTCTGCCCTGAAATCGGCGAAAAAGCCGCAGAGGAAGACAGCGAATCGATACGCAACGCGCTTAAGGGTTCAGACATGGTCTTTATCACTGCGGGAATGGGCGGCGGCACGGGCACGGGTTCGGCTCCCGTTGTGGCGCGCATCGCAAAAGAGATGGGCATTTTAACCGTAGGAGTCGTCACCTTGCCGTTTGATTTTGAGGGGCGGATGCGCCGCGAAGTTGCTGAAGAAGGCGTCAAAAAACTCCGCGGAGAAGTGGATTCTCTCATCGTTATTCCCAATCAGCATCTTTTAAAGATGGACGATAAAAAGATGACGTTCCGCGAAGCCTTTCTCATGGCGGACGACGTGCTTCGCCAGGGAGTACAGGGAATTTCGAGCGTCATCACAAAGCCCGGAATAGTGAATATAGATTTTGCCGACGTAAAGCGCACTATGCAGGGGCAGGGGAATGTCATTTTCGGCGTAGGACTCGGCACGGGCGAAAACCGCTGTGTGGACGCGGCTACTAAGGCCATAAAAAACCCCTTGCTTGAAGATTCAAGCATTGACGGCGCGAAAAACATACTCATAAATATCTGTTCCGGCGACGATATTCCCATGATGGAAATCGATGAAATAGTAAAGATAATAACCGCTTCAGCCGACCCAGTTCACAACGTGTTCTGGGGGCAGGTACACGACGCGGATTTGGGCGATTCCGTCAGCGTTACCGTTATTGCAACCGGTTTTTCTTCACGTTCTCCGGAAAGCGAAGCGCAGGCGGCAAAAATTGCAAAGAGCAAGATCATTTCAAATGAAAATGTCCTCAGCTACGGAGATTTCGACATAATTTCAAGACCTCAGGCAGAGCATTCTTACGTTTCAAACACGGCGGCAAAGGCGTCTTCAGCGGCGGCTCCCGAAGTAAAAGGAAACCGTTCTTCAGGATTGTTGTTTGACGAAACGGGAGAACCCGTTGCCGTTTCGGCCTCATCGTCGTCAGGAGGATCCAATTTAGGCAGCGCTCTTGCTCATTCGGTTGCAAGGTCGTCGAATATTTCGTTGTCGCCGCCGGCAGGTTTTAACGCTTCGTCGGACGATATCAACCAGCCTGCCTGCTGGCGTAACGCCGGACTTAGCCGGACGATAAATTTGAGCGTAGACTGACTTTATGAGTGAAGAAAGACTGACTGCGGATGTCATGCTTTCAAGGTTTTACACGGATCTTATAATGGTTTTCCGCCGCTCCGAACTTACGGCGCAAACATATAAAACCGCCGTGAGCGAGTTTTTTAAATGGTGCGGCGACGAGCGCTTAAAGTTAAAAGAAGTCGGCGCGAACGATCTTTTGTACTATTTGGCTTTCAGAAAGACGGCTGGATGTTCCGAACTTACGCTTGCCAAAGATATTTCGGCGCTGCGTTCGTTCGGTTCTTATCTGGTAAGAACGGGCTTTTGGACTGAAAACAACGCTCTTTTGCTTGACCGGCCTAAAGCTTCACGGCGTTTGCCTGACGTTTTGTCCGGAAAGCAGGTGGAACTCATACTCTCCGCCATAGACGTTAAAAAGCCTTTAGGCGTGCGCGACCGAGCTCTTTTTGAGCTTATCTATTCCTGCGGACTGCGCATAAGCGAAGCTGCGACGCTTTTAGTGCGCGACGTGCACATGAGTGAAAGAATTCTTATGGTGCACGGCAAGGGCGATAAGGAAAGGCTCGTGCCGTTCGGCGACGCCGCTGCAGAGTGTCTTGAGCTTTATATGAAAACGGTGCGTCCTTCCCTTGCGGGGCGAAAAAATACGGCGGAAGTTTTTTTAAATTACCGCGGAGATCCGATTTCAAGAAAAGGAATTTGGAAAAAGTTTAAGGAACTTGAAATCCTTTCGGGTGTTCATGCTAAAGTGCATACGCTGCGCCATTCGTTTGCTACGCATCTTTTGTCGGGCGGCGCCGATCTGAGATCGGTGCAGGAATTGCTCGGGCACAGCGATCTGTCTACTACGCAGATATATACGCATGTAAACGACAGGCAGCTTGAAAATTGTCATAGGGAATATTTCCCCGGGCACAAAAAATGAGGTGGTACGGCGATGAAAAAAGTTTATTTTTTTTGTAGTTTGATCGGGCTTGTTTTTTTATTTATGGGATGTGCAAAGAGTAATAAAACTATAATCCGGCAACAGCATTTTGAAGAAGGCGTGCAGAGTCCTACTACCGTAGAAGAATTAAAAGACGCTATAGCGAAATATCAAAACCGTGTCGCGGATATTCAACTGGCGCAGGCTCAGATCGGCATATGGTATAAGATTTTGGGAACCCGCTACCTTGACAACAAGATGTACGGGGAAGCCTTAAAGACATTTCAAAAAGCTATAGAATATTTTCCCGCAAATCAAAATTTATATTATTACGTGGGACTTTGCGCCGGCTACATGGCCCATTCCGCCCTGGATTACGACGCTACGGCTTCAGACACAAAAAAATACAATTATTTAAAGCTTTCGGAATCCGCATATCTTGAAGCTCTCCGCATAGAACCGCGCTATGCGCGAGCCTTGTACGGTCTTTCGATTTTGTACGTGTTTGAACTTGACGAAAGCGAAAAAGCCGTGCCTTTGCTTGAAAAGCTCCTTACGATCGAAACCCGGAATGTCGATGCGATGTTCGTTCTTGCGCGCGCCTATTATTCCACGTATGAATTTGACAAAGCCTCGGCCGTTTATGATAAAATTATCCAAACCACAAAGTCGGACGAACGAAAAAAAGAGGCAGAAGCCAATAAAAAAATCGTGTTAGACGCCGCTTATGCAAAATGAAAGTAAAAAGCTTTTAGTCCTATGCCTTTCTCAGGCGCATTTTTTAACGCTTCAAGAAAAGATAATTTTGCTGAAAAATCTTGACAGTGCGGACGACATTGCGTTACTTTCTTTAAAAGAAATTTCAGCTACTATAGGAAGAGAGCCTGCCAGGGCGAAATGGGACGGTAAGGCGGCTTTTCACGACGCAAATGTTGCGTCCGCAATCATTGAAAAGCGGGGAATATCGTATTCTGTGTATGGGGATAACGATTATCCTTTTTTACTTACGGAAATTCCTGACGCGCCGTTCGTTCTTTTTTACAGGGGCGATATTTCCGCGCTCGGTAAAAACTGCGTTTCCGTAGTGGGAACGAGGCGGCTCACGCCTGAAGGAGCTAAGGCTGCGCACGATTTTGCTTACGACGCCGCAGCCGACGGGACTGCAATAGTTTCAGGCTTGGCTTTCGGCGCCGACGGCAAAGCGCATGAGGGCGCCGTAGACGCGTTTTACGCGCAGTGCGAAAATTTCGGAGCGGAAAAAACAGGCGCCGGTGAGTTTACCGGCGGAAAATTGTGCGGTAAGACGGCCGCAGTGCTGCCGTGCGGAATAGATACTGTAATTCCTTCGGCGCATAAAAGATTGGCGGCTCGTATTCTGGAAACCGGCGGATGTCTTTTGAGCGAATATCTGCCGGGTACCGGCGCCGAGCCTTGGCGCTTTGTTCAGCGCAACAGGATCATTGCGGGACTGTCGCCTGCGACGGTAGTAATACAGGCGCCTGCCGGAAGCGGAGCGCTTTTGACGGCGGATTTTGCGTTGGGTTATGACCGCGACGTATTGTTTCATGAGAGCGCGCTCTGTCACGCTGCGCAGACGACTTCGCAAGCGGTTGAAAAACAACTGGAGATTAAAGTTGCTCGCGGTGAAAAAAGCGAGTATAAGTTAAGGCAGACTGTCAAGCGCTACCTTGACGACGGAGCGCCGGTCATAAAAAGCTATGACGATTATAAGATTTGCATTGGAGAAGTTCCGGGAGATCGCGCTTCCGGGCGTTTTCGGGAAGGTGTGTGATGGCAACTGTAACTAAAAAAAACTCAACAAAGAAAAAGGAAAATACTGCCGAAAAGACTAGGGCGACATTGGTGATCGTCGAGTCTCCTGCAAAGGCTAATACCATTGAAAAATATCTGGGCAGCGGATACACGGTAAAGGCTTCTATGGGACATTTGATAGACCTGCCCAAGTCCCGTATGGCGATCGACATTGAACACAATTTTCAGCCCGAATATATAACCGTACGCGGCAGGGCGAAATTACTCAAAGAACTGCAAAAGGACGCAAAAAATTCTACGGAAGTATTGCTCGCAAGCGATAACGACAGGGAAGGCGAAGCCATAGCTTGGCATTTGCACAACGCTTTAAAAGATAAAACCGACGCAAAAATAAACCGCATAGTGTTTAACGAAATAACTCCCCCCGCTATAAAGGCGGCGGTAAACAATCCCGGCGATATTGAAGAGTCAAAGGTGGACGCGCAAAAAGCGCGCCGCGTGCTCGACCGCCTTGTAGGTTACAATCTAAGCCCTCTCCTTTGGAAAAAGGTAAAGAACGGCCTTTCCGCCGGGCGCGTGCAATCGGTGGCGCTCCGCATCATCTGCGAGCGCGAAGACGAAGTGGAAAGCTTTATTCCCGAAGAATATTGGTCTTTGGATGCGGTTTTTATAAAGGGTAAGACAAAGTTTTCAGGCCAGCTTGTGCTTTATAAAAATGAAAAACCCGAACTTAAAAATGAAAAACAAGTAAACGACATAATCGAAAAGATCAAAGATTGCGATTGCATTGTTACGGCCGTAAAGTCGTCGGATAAAAGCCTGAGGCCTCGTCCGCCTTTTACAACTTCCACATTGCAGCAGACGGCCGCAAACAGGCTCGGGTTTACTTCCCGCAAAACCATGCAGATAGCCCAACAGTTGTACGAGGGCGTAAACATAGGCTCCGGCCGCGTAGGACTTATCACCTATATGCGCACCGATTCCGTGCGCATTGCGCAGACGGCTCTGGACGACGTTCGAAAGTGGATCGGTGAAAATCATCCTGGAAATCTTCCCGAAAACCCGATTCAATATTCCGTAGGCAAGGGATCCCAGGACGCTCACGAAGGCGTCAGGCCTACGTATTCGTCTTATACTCCCGATTATGTAAAGGATTATTTATCGAGGGATCAGCTTAGGCTTTACACGATTATTTGGGAGCGTTTTGTTTCAAGTCAGATGACAAACGCAAAAACGCGCACGACGAGCCTTGAGATAACGGCCGGAGATGCGGTTTTCAGACTTTCGTCGTCGAAGATAATCGAAAAAGGGTTCTACAGCGTGATAAAACTTCTTTCGTCAAAAGAAGATGTGACGGCGAGCATTCCCGCTTTAAAAGAAGGTGAAAGAGTTTCCGTTAAGTCTTTCGATCCTGAACAGCATTTTACGCAAGGCCCTGCGCGCTACACCGATGCGTCGATAGTTAAGACGCTCGAAGAAAAAGGAATAGGGCGCCCTTCCACCTACGCCCCGATCATTTCAGTGCTTCTGGATCGTTATTACGTTACGCGCAGCAACAAGCAGCTCGTTCCCACCCAGCTGGGACGCATAATAAATAAGATTCTCGTAGAATCGTTTCCCAATGTAATAAGCGAAGGATTTACCGCCGACGTTGAAAACGATCTTGACAGGATTGAAAGGCGGGAACTTGTTTGGAACAAGATGGTCGGCGAGTTTTACGCTCCTTTTAAAGTCCGTGTAGACGACGTGATGAAAACACAGGAAAGCATGAAGGGAATATTCGACGAACCCACAAATGAAATCTGCGAAAAATGCGGAAAACCCATGGTCAAAAAACTCGGCAGATTCGGGTTTTTTATCGCATGTTCGGGTTTTCCGGAATGTCACAACACAAAAGCCGTTCCGCTTGCAAAATGTCCGCTTCCGGGCTGCAACGGCGACATAGTGATGAGAAGGCCCAAGGGGCGGGGAAAAGAATTCTACGGCTGCACAAATTATCCTAAGTGCAATTTTATTTCGCATTTCAAACCGCTTGCAGGGCAGTATTGCCCGAAATGCGGCTGGTTCCTTGTGGAAAAATTCGACAAAAAAAACGGCTCTTACAAGGCGTGCATAAACCCTGATTGCGATTATTTGCATTCGGCGGACGATTCTTCCAAATTTTCCGAGGAGGAATCCGCGTCATAGGCTTTCATGCGGCCGGCAAGCCGCCTTCCGGAAGTGTATCGCGCGCGCATTGCAGCGTAAACTGCGTGCGGTTGCATGCGGCCGGCGCCGCAGATTGCAGCGCCGATCGCGTGCTCATAGTGTGAGGATCGCAATTTTACGGCCGTGTTAAAATACAATGAAAAGAAGGGAACAAAAAAACGATATAAGCCTTAAAGAAGCCGTTGAAGAATTTCTTTTATACGAAGAAACCGTGCGCTGTCTTTCTCAAAATTCCGTTATTTCTTATAAAAACGACTTGAATTTTATGTTGTCGAATTTGGGAGGAGAGAGACTTCTTCCTTCCGTAGGCCTTGAAGATCTTCGTTTTTGCGTCGGAAAGATGTCGGAAAATAAAAAGTCTGCGGCTTCGATAAACAGATTTATCGCCGCCGTAAGATCGATGTTTGCTTATTGCAGAAAATTTCAGTATATTCAAAACAATGTTGCGCTTGAGCTTAGGACGGTAAAAATTCCCAAGCGGCTTCCGCGTTTTATGACTGCCGACGAAATCGACGCTTTGTGCGGTCAGCCCGTAAAAAAAGAGCTTTTATGGGAAACCAGAGACAAAGCGATTTTTGAAATGCTGTATTCTTCAGGGTGCCGTGTGAGCGAGATAGCTTCGTTGAAATTAAAAGATCTTGACGACGAATACGGATCCGCCATAGTTACGGGCAAAGGGAAAAAGGACAGGCGAGTGTATTTTGAAGATGACGCCCGGAGAGCCTTGTGCCTGTATCTGGCCGACAGAAAAAAACTTTTTGAAAGGCTCGGCACAAGGGATCTCGTGCCGGAGGTTTTTGTAAACCAGAGAGGTAAAAAACTTTCGGCAAAAGGAATCGAATGGATAGTGGCCCGCTATTCCGGAGCGGAAGGAGTAAATCACTCGGTTTCGCCGCATGCTTTCAGGCACACCTTTGCTACTCAGATGCTTGCCAACGGAGCGGACGTGCGGATGGTTCAGGAACTTTTAGGGCATTCGAATATTTCTACGACGCAGCGTTACACTCATATCACTACCGAACGATTGATAGAAATTTATAACCGTGCGCATCCGCATGGAGGAAAAAAAGATGAATGAACAATTTGAAAAAATCAGAAGCACAACCGTGATCGCAGTAAAAAAAGACTCGAAAGTCGCGATGGCTGGCGACGGACAGGTTACGATGGGTAACACCGTGATGAAAGGCAACGCGAGAAAGGTGCGCCGCATATACGACGGCAAAGTATTAACGGGTTTTGCAGGCGCGACGGCCGACGCCTTTACCTTATTTGATAAATTCGAAGCCAAACTCAAGGAATATAACGGAGATCTCACTCGTTCCTCTGTTGAACTGGCTAAAATGTGGAGAACCGACCGTTCTTTGAGCAAGCTGGACGCGCTCCTTTTGGTAGCCGACGCCGAAAAGATCCTTTTGATTTCAGGCAGCGGAGACGTCATCGAGCCTGAAACCGATATTCTTGCCATAGGTTCCGGCGGAAACTATGCCTATGCCGCGGCTCTTGCGTACATGGAATGTTCGAAATATTCCGCGCGCGAAATTGCCGAAAAAAGCCTGGAGATCGCAGGCAATATCTGCATTTATACAAACAATAACATCACCGTAGAGGAACTGTAATGGAAGATCTTACCCCGCGACAGATTGTAGAAAAACTTGATATGTATGTGATCGGACAGCACAAAGCCAAGCGTGCCGTCGCAATAGCGCTGCGGAACCGCTCGCGCCGCCTTAAACTGCCTGAAGATATCCGCGACGAAATCGCTCCAAAAAATATTCTCATGATCGGGCCTACAGGCGTGGGCAAAACCGAGATAGCCCGCAGGCTTGCAAAACTTTGCAACGCGCCGTTTTTAAAAGTGGAAGCGACGAAATATACCGAAGTGGGCTACGTAGGGCGCGACGTCGAGTCCATGATCCGCGATCTTATGGCCGTAGGATATAACGACGTAAAGGCCGAAATGCAGGAGAAAATGCGCGAGCAGAGCGGCGAAAAAGTTGAAGAGAGGCTTTTGGATCTTCTTCTTCCCGGAAGCGGAGAAAAAGAAAACAAAAAAGACCTGATCGCCTTGCCGCCGGGAAATTCCCAAACCGCTTCGGAAAACGCAGTCTCTACGCGGGAAAAATTCAGGCAGATGCTGCGCGACGGAAAACTCGAAGACCGCGAAGTGGAACTTTCCATAGACCGCCGTCCCCAACTGCCCAATATGGAAATAATTGCCGGCGGAAATATGGACGATCTTGAAAGCGGAATAAGAAATTTGACTTCGTTCATCGTAGGCGGAAAGTCTCACCGCAGAACGGTCACTGTAAAAGAAGCCCGCCGCCTTTTAACTGAAGAAGTTTTGGACGGCATGGTTGATCACGACAAGGTTGCCGAAATTGCCAGGCAGCGCGTGGAACAATCGGGAATAATTTTTATCGATGAAATAGATAAAATCGCTGTAAAAGGCGAGCGCAGCGGACAGGACGTTTCCAGAGAAGGCGTGCAGAGAGACATATTGCCGATCGTCGAAGGCTCTAATGTAAATACTAAATACGGAATAGTCGATACTACGCACATTCTTTTTATCGCGGCCGGCGCGTTCAGCATCGCCGCTCCGAGCGACCTTATTCCCGAGCTTCAGGGGCGCTTTCCCTTGCGTGTGGAGCTCGATTCGCTTCATAAAGACGATTTCCGCCGTATTTTGACGGAGCCAAAGAATGCTCTTACGTACCAATACACCGCATTGCTGTCTACGGAAGGCGTTACGGTAAAATTTTCGGACGATGCCATAGAGCGTATGAGCGCTTTGGGCGAAGAAGTAAACGCCATGAGCGAAAACATCGGCGCTCGCCGCCTGCATACCATTATGGAAAAAGTTCTCGATGAAATTTCTTTTTCTGCGGATGAGCATAAGGGAGAAACGATTGTGATAGATTCCGCCTACGTGGACGAGCGCCTAAAAGACATCTCGCAAAATCAGGATCTGTCGCGTTACATTCTTTAAAATAATGTCTAAACACGGCTCTTATTTTTTCCGAAAATAAGGGTATGAACACATTTACGAAGTCTGTTGAGCTTTTGCACCGCGCTCTTGACGTGAATTCCTTGCGCTATCAGGTGAGCGCGAATAACATGGCAAATGCGGAAGTTCCGAAATTTAAACGCTCGGTTGTAAATTTTGAAAGCGAACTCAAGCGCGCTTTCGACTCCGAAAAAGAAGCGGAAAAAGCGTTCCGCCTTACGCGCACGGATCCCAGGCACATAAAACTGAATAACGTGCAGGATTGGCGATCCGTAGAACCGCGGCGTGTTTTAGACTATACCACGGCTGCGAAGGCGAACGGCAACAATGTGGATGCCGAAACGGAAGCGATGAACATTCTCAAGATCCAGCTGCAATATCAGCTTCTCACCCAGCTCGGAAATTTTGAATTTTCACAGGTAAGAACCGCCGTAAGGCGCTGAGATTTGACTGAACGCATATAAGCGCATGCCTGATGCGCGGCATACTGAGAATTTTACGGAGGAAACGAACGATGGGAATTTTTTCAAGCATAAACATCGCCGCTACGGGGCTCAGCGTCGAACGGCTCAGAACGGATGTTATTTCCAATAATATCGCAAACGCTTCCACTACGCGCACGCAGGAAGGCGGCGTTTTTAAACGTTCTAGAGTGATATTCGAGCCTGTCGCCGCCTCAAGCCCTCAGTGGCGCACGCCCTTTGTGCCGGAAGACTTGGATAACGGTCCCGGAAAAGGCGTAAAGGTTCTTGAAATAGTAAAAGACACTTCTGAAGGGCGGATGGTCTACGATCCTTCCCACCCGGACGCAATAAAATCAGGGCCTAACAAAGGCTATGTGGAATATCCGAACGTCAATATAGTCAATGAAATGGTAGACCTTATATCTTCTTCCCGCGCTTACGAAGCGAATACCGCCGTAATACAGGGAGCGAAAGAAATGTTCAACGCCGCGCTTGAAATAGGCCGTGCGTAAGCTGTTTTCCGGCACGACACAGACTGGTAAAATATTTTTGAACGGGGTATACTTATGGATATGAAAATTCCCGAATTCGGTTCTTTGCAAATGACGCGAACGGATCCCGCTCACATGGGCAAGGCTCCTTTATCTTTGCCGCATGATATTTCTTTCAGTAAAATCTTATCGTCCGGAACGGAGGATAACAAAACCGCCGGTATACAAGCTGCAGGACAGGCGAACGCCCTTGCCGCTAAGGATCCGAAAGCCGGAATTTCAACTCCTTCCGCTGCAGACCGCGTACTCGGCGCCGTTTCTCAAATGAACCGTCAGCAGCTGGATGTCGCCGCTATCGAGCAAAAACTTATTACCGATCCCGATTCCGTAGACATCCATGATGTGACTATAGCTATGTCGAAAGCTCAGATGTCGCTTTCGATCGCGCAGACCGTCATCGACAGAATGGTTACCGGATGGAATGAACTTACGACAATGCGCTGAGCATGACCGAAAGTGTCCTGCGTGAATGTATGAGCGGTGGCAGCTGATTACCATCGGCGCTAAAAGCAAAAGGCCGGGGTTTTTTATGAAGCTCCGGCCTTTTGCCGTATGGAGTCGATTTCTCAATGCTTCCGGTTCTTTGGATCCGTTTCGGGTTATCCTTGTTTCTCCCGGGACTTGTGAAGATTCTTCTCCTTACGCTTGCCTGCGACTATGGGATATACTATCGCGGCAATGGAGACTAAGAACAGTATGACCGTCAGAGGTCTCTGTATGAATCCAATCGGACCGGTGACCATCAAGGTCTGGGCGTAGTTCGTTTCGATGAGCTTTCCAAGTACAATTCCAAGCACAAGAGGTGAGGCCGGGTAACCGAACTTTTTCATCATCCAGCCTATGAGTCCGAACGCAAGACAAGTCCCTACGTCAAACATTGATTTCTTGATTGAATAGCTTCCAAGGATTGCAAAGGCGAAGATCAGAGGATATAGGATGGTCTTCTTGATGTATCCGACTCTTACCCAAAGCTTTGCGCCATAGGTTCCTACGAAGACCATCAGGACGTTTGCGATGAACATCGAGGCAAAGAGGCCGTAGACCAGCGCCGGCTCGTCTGTGAACAGCTTCGGCCCTGGGTTCAGGTTGTGGATCATCAGTGCGGAGAGCAGAACCGCTGCGGTTGAAGATCCTGGAATGCCCAAGGTTAACAGCGGAACCATTGCACCGCCTACGGATCCGGAGTTTGACGCCTCCGCCGCCGCAACACCTTCAGGAGCACCCTTTCCGAAATTCTCAGGATGCTTGCCCATACGTTTTTCAACGTCATATGCAAGGAATGAGGCAATCGTTCCGCCCGCGCCTGGGAATATCCCGATTATACAGCCGATGAGGCCAGCGCGCAGGATGGAGAACTTCAGTTTCCAGTAGTATCGGAGCTTTGGCAGCTTGTAGTCAACCTTCTCCTGAGTAGCCTTCTGACCCGCCTTGTAGTGCTCAAGGTTGTTGAGAACCTCTCCAAGGGCAAACAGACCGATCAGTACAGGAACCATCTCAAAGCCGTCGAACAGCTTCGTTACACCAAAGGTGAAACGCTTGATTCCAAAGGTCGGGTCAAGACCCATAGTATTTAGCAGAAGACCGAAAACACATGTTACAAGAGCCTTCTCCCATTGCTTTCCTCCAAGGGTGGCTACTGTGGTCAGACCCATTATGCAGAGAGCGAAGTACTCGGAGGGCCAGAATTTTAAGGCCACCTGTGATAAAGGAACGCTGAAAAAGATCAAAATCAATGCCCCGATCAGACCTCCGATTACTGAAGCCCACAGGGAGATCCCCATCGCTTCTCCGGCTTTTCCGTTCTTGAGCATCGGATAGCCGTCAAAGGCTGTGACGGTTGCGGACGGTGTTCCGGGGGTGTTGATTGCCACCGCTGTGATGGATCCGCCATAGTTCGCGCCGATGTAAATCCCCATCAGCATGACCATTGCGGTTATCGGTGAAAGGGAGTAAGTGATCGGCAGAAGAAGAGCAACCGCCATTGACGGTGAGATCCCCGGAATTGCCCCTCCCAGGATCCCTACAATCACTCCAAGCAGAATGAACAGGACGGACTGTATGTTGGCGATGGTTCCGAAGCCCATTGCAAGATTTCCGAAAATGTTACCCATGTGGACCTCCTTACCTGACCAACCTGCTGAACAGGCTTCCGAACGGGAGCTTGATGTACAGCATCTTGTAGAAAACGAAATATGTAAACAGGCACCAGATGATCGGGACAAGAATCAGCTGGAGCTTGTTCCTCTCTCCCATTGCAACCATCACAACGAATATGAAGATTGCGCTTGAGATATAATAGCCGATGTAATTGAACAGGAGCACGCTGAAGATGGATCCCATTCCCACAAGTAGGGAAAAGACCCACTTGCCGAATTTCTCATCCTCCTTTGCCCCCTGTTTTATGATCGCAAAGAATGCTCCGATTGAGCAGAGAAGAATGAACAGTGCCCAGAGCCTAGGCATTGTCCTCGGTGTCACTCCGGCCTCTGCCGCGAGTTTACTGATCCTCAGGTTGAAAGTGAGAAGATAAAACAGCAGCGTTACAAGATCCATGCCGCAGAGCACAAGCAACTGGCACTTTACGTTCCTTGTTCTCTTGATGCCGTTGAAGAGAAAGTACAGACCGACCATGACCGCAGTGAAGGCTGCCAAGATCCACCAATAGCTAAGGCCGGTCAGCCATTTTGAAAAGTTTTCCATAGGTTTTCCTTGTAAAAGACCTGAAGGAGGACAAGCCTCCTTCAGGTGAAAGTAGAATTCGGTTTCAGAACAGGATTATCTCTTGTACTTCTGGTTGATCTGGTCAACGCTCTTGAGAACCTCAATTGTGCTGACAACTTCTTTCTCAACCGTTGCCGTAAAGGCCTCAGTCCTCTCGGTCAGCACTGTAAGCTTGTTTCCTGTCATGTAGTTAATCCAGTCCCGATCAGCTGAAACCTTGTCGCAGATGTCCTGGAACCATGCGATCATACCTGACGGTGTACCCTTCTTGACGGCATAGCCTCTCCACATGGATATGGTGTCGAGTTCCTTTGAATAGCCGAGCTTCTCATAGTTAGGAACATGCTCAAGTCCGGGAATTGGGGTCGGGGTTCCGATTACAAGAGCTCTCACCTCATACTTTTTCGTGTCTCCGGGGTTTCCGACAGATGCTATTGTCTGGCCGCCCAGTAGTGCGGCGAAGTTCTTCTTTGCGCTCTCATAGGAAATGGCTTTGAAGTTTACGCCTTTAATGGAACCGAAGACCTGAACCGCATCAATATATTTTGCTCCGTAGTTGGGTTCTGACAGTGTGATGAGGTTTCCTGCCCTTGACCATTCTATCAGATCCTTAAAGGTCTTGAACTGTGAAGTCGCAGGGACGAGTACGCAGTACGGGTCTGCCATAAGATTGTAGATGTAGGTGAAGCCGTCGACATATTCCGAGCAGTCAAGTTCCGCCTGTATGACGGCATCTAGGTAGGTTGGAGCCAGTGCGAAGACAGTGTAGCCGTCCGCATCCTGGTTCAGGACCCACTCGCCGGCGGTGAGTCCGCCGGCGCCTGAGTTGTTGTCAACGACGAATGTGGCATCTGTATACTTTGCGGCGATCTCAACCCACTTTCTTGAGTAGAGGTCCATCGCCCCTCCTACTGCCACATGGTTCATGATTGTAATCGGCTGACCGGGCTTCCATTCCTTCCCGTCTGCTGCACCCTCCTTGCCGCCGTTTGCAAATAGAGTTGTAAGGCCAACGACCAAAACCGATAGTACGGTTAATGCTTTTCTCATTTTTTACCTCCTTGTTTACATTGCTTATTTCTGGAACAGATCGAAGGCCAGACCGTGTCGGAGACCTCTGTCAGAGATCGTCAGCCCATCTGCGCCGAGTCTGTCCGTAATGACCTTCAGAATGCAGGCTCCTGCAAGAATCACATCTGCACGCTTGGGCTGCAGTCCGGGAAGCTCCTTTCTCTGCTCCACTGTGCGCTTTGAGTACTCTTCAATCTGCTCTTCGATATCCTTCTTTGTCAGACGTGACCCCTGGATGACCGACGGGTCATACTTGACCATCTTATGCTTCACTGCGCCCATGCTGGTGACCGTTCCGCCCATTCCTACAAGCTGCGCCGGTTTTCCGTTGACTCCGGCTTCCTTGAACTCCTTGTCTATCTGCGCAATGGCCGCCTGAACATCTGCAGGGGAAACAGGATCGGCTTTCAGGTAGTTCTCCGTGATCCTGACCGCACCCAGGTTGACCGAGAATCTCTTGACCATCTGTGTGCCTTTGCCGTAGATGAACTCCGTGCTTCCTCCTCCCGTGTCAAAGACCACCAGATCCGCATCCTCCTCCAGCGGAAGGCCTGAAAGGATCGCAAGGTAGCTTAGTCTGGCTTCCTCCTCTCCTGGGATGATCTGAACCTCAACGCCGCAGGTCTTCTTGACCTTCTCCACGAATTCGGCGCTGTTACTTGCCTTTCTGAGCGCCATTGTTCCGACGCTCACAATCTGGTCTGCACCAAGTTCCTTCGCCTGTTTTGCAAAGGCTGCCACAGAAGCGACGTTACGCTCCATCGCCTCAGGACTGATCGCTCCTGTGGAATCAAGACCCTCTCCAAGACGGGCTATGTCATTCGTGTCCAGCACCGTCTTTATGGTTCTGTCTGCGGCCAGCTCTCCCACAAAAAACTTGATTGAGTTGGACCCGATGTCAATGATTGCTTTTCTGCTCATGGGCTTCTCCTTTAACTCTCCATACCGACAGCCTGTTTCATGGCGCTCAGGTAATTGATGTTCGGATAATCCTGCACTCCGAGTTCACGAACGACCTTCATGACCAGTTTCGGATCAATGTGCTCAACGCAGATCGTCCTGTTTGGAACGCCGTTGAACTTCGTCTCTGCAATCTCAACAGTGGTTCCCTCGATATCATAGATGGACCTTTCCTTGTAAACATCAACAATTTCGAGATCCTTGGTCTTTGCAACCAGCTCATCAAGGTACTGCTCATAGGTGTACTCATCTCTCTCAAACTTCGGGACTTCAACCTTGAAATAGTTCTTGAACAGATCTGTTATGTTCTCCTTTGAAAGCGGGAAGGTGAGCTTTGCGGTCGGGTACCACTGCTCAAGTTTGTCTGCGTTGACCTGTCTGAGTGACTTGATGTCCATCAGATCATCACGTATCTTGCAGTTCTCGTTGCTGTTTTTTGAGAGTATGTACTTCTCTGAACTCTTCTTGAATGTCGCTAACTCATGGGCCTTGATTTTGGCCTCTCCCTCACCGAATTCCTTTCCGAATGTTCTCCATTCCCAACGTGGAATAATCTCTCCCATATGTATCCCCCAAAATATTTTTGATTTCCTGATGGAATCCCCATCAATTGAAATTCTTACACATAAAAATGAGAAGGTCAAATTTTTATGTACTTAGTATAAGAAAATGTTATATATTGGGAGTGAAGATGTTATTATTATGATACATATTTATTTTTTAAATGATGAAACGTCTTATTGCAAACGTTTTTGCATGTTTTTTTGATATGGATTTGATATGGATGGTTGTCTATGACGTTACATAATATAAAGGTTTTTTGTGCCGTATATGAAGAAGGAAGCATGTCACGTGCCGCCGTGAGGCTGAACATGACTCAGCCCGGTGTCAGCAAGGTTGTCTCCGATATGGAGAGGTACTATGAGAATGTCTTCTTTGTGCGCCGCAACAAGCGGCTTTATCTCACAGATGCCGGCAAGCAGCTCTACAAGGACTCAAAGACGGTTCTGCAGGCTTTCTCCCGCCTGGAGAACAATGCCGCACACAGCCAGAAGACCCGCTCCATAGTGCTTGGCTGCACCTCTGGAATAGGGTTCTCTATGATGACGGATGTCCTTCTGAAGTTCAGGCGAAAGTACCCGGACTGCAAGCTGTATCTAAGAGACAGTTCATCCAGACGGATTCGGGAGATGGTCCTCTCCGGAACCTGCGATGTCGCGATGGTACAACATTCCGACACAGATCCCAGACTGCACCAGGAGCCGTTCTGCCGCAATGAGCTTGTGGCTGTCTGCAGTCCGCTGTATAGGCTGCGGAGCGACAAGAAGATTCTCTCCCTTGAGGATATCGTCAATGAGGATCTGATCCTTCTTGAGAAGGACAGGGCGACAAGAACACTTATAGACAACCTTGCAATGGAACACAACTATGTGCTCAATCCTATATGGACAAGTTCCTCGCCTTCCAATGTAAAGGAGCTTGCGGCTAAGGGGGAAGGCGTTGCCATTCTCTTTGAGATCCAGGTGAGAAACGAGCTTCAAAGCGGGAAGCTTTTAAGGATTCCGATAGACGTCAGCATCACAAGCAACTTCTTCATACTCCACAGAAGCGACATCTGGCTCTCCGAGGAACAGCGGTACCTCATCTCTCTTTGCAGGGAATACGCCCCATAAATGAAAATAAATTACTTTCTCTTTTCACTTTTTTATTATTATGATATAATTATTCATAAAATGTTTGTTCGTTCATAGGAGGGGATGATGAACGAATGGCTTAAAAAGTTCATCGCTTCTTTAAAAGGTGCGTGGGCTAAATGGACCATAATTCAAAAAGGAATATTATTCGGGATTGTCGCGGTCGCCGTCTTTGCGCTGATCCTTTTGCTTAATGTTTCTTCAAAACCGACTACAGTCCGTCTTTTCGGTACTCCGATCACCGATGAAAATGCGCGGAACGCTATCATATTCAGACTTGATCAGGAAAATGTCGAAACTTGGGTAGACTCCGCCGGATACATATCGGTCGCAAATGCGCAAACCGCGTACAGAATGCGGGATCTTCTTCTTGCCGAAAATCTTGTTCCGTCAAACGTTAATCCTTATGCATTTTTTGATCAGACTAATTGGGCTACGACCGATTTTGACCGTGAAATCCAATGGCAGAGAGCTACCACACAGTTGGTCAAACAGCACCTTGAAGCTTTGTCCGACGTAACCTACGCGGACGTTAATATCGTAAAGCCCGAGCGGACTTTGTTCGCTTCGGAGCAGAATCCGGTTACGGCCAGCGTTATCTTAAAAGTCGTGCCGGGCAGCGATCTTCTTACCAGCCGCCGCAGGATTCTCGGAGTTCAAAACCTGCTTTTAAAAGCGGTTGAAGGGCTTACCGCCGAGAACGTGACTATTGCGGACGGCGACGGAAATATTCTTAACGATTTCGGAAGCATGGCCGACAGCGACAGGGTAGACCTGGTTGCAAAAGAGCAAAAACTCATCCAAAAACTTGAAACCGAATACCGTGCGAAAGTTCTGCGAGCTCTTCAAACTACATTGACCGAAGACCGTGTCCGCGATCTGAACATAAAGATCGACATGGATATGTCCAAGCGCTCATCGCAGTCCACCGAGTACAAACCCATAACTATCAGAGCGGATAATCCCGATACCGTTTACGACGATTCCGAATTGCGCGACACTTTTCCGATTTCTTCTCAGACCGTAACAAAGGAATGGCAGGGTACGGGATATAATCCCGAAGGGCCTGCGGGAACCGAAGGTCAAACTCCGCCCGTTTATTCGGATATGTCCAACGTCATAGGCCGGTCTACGGAAACGGCTGTAACTCAGAACAATGTGATTAACACTACGACTACGCAGGAAGAGAGAAGTCCTACGATCGACCGTATAACGGTTTCCGTAAACATCGACGGAACGTGGACAAAAAAATACGATAAAAACCACAACCTTGTAATCAGCGACGGGCGAATAGACCGCGAATATACGCCGGTTTCGCATGAAGATCTGGAAAAATTGGCCGACTATGTCCGTAATTCCATAGGCTATGACAGAGCGCGCGGTTATGCGGTTACGGTTACGAATATTCAGTTTGACCGCACGTCTCAATTTGCCGCCGAAGACGAAGCGTATTTCAGAGCGATGCAGACAAGGACGACCGTTTTGATGATTCTCGGCGGCTTGGCCTTGATACTGCTCCTGTTCATAATTGTCAGATTTATCGCCCGGGAATTGGAGAGGCGCAAGAGGCTGCGCGAAGAAGAGCTTTTGCGGCGGCAGCAGTCCGCCAGAGAGCAGGCCCTTTGGGACGCAAAAGAGGAAGGCATGGAAGTTTCCATGTCCGTCGAAGAACGCCGCCGCGCAGAATTGCAGGAAAACGCGATTGCAATGGCAAAAGAACATCCCGAAGATGTCGCAATGCTGGTGCGCACCTGGTTGATGGAGGAATAAGATCATGGCAGAAGCTACAACACCCGCAAAAGCAGGAACTTCATCAAAGAAAAATTCAAAGGACTATAAAAGTCTTACCGGCCGTCAAAAGGCTGCGATATTTCTCGTTTCGTTGGGAAGCGACGTCTCTTCGGATATAATGAAACATCTGCGTGAAGACGAAGTCGAAACCCTCACTTTTGAAATAGCCAGGCTTGAAAAGGTAGACGCGGATTTTAAAGACGCGGTTCTTGAAGAATTCCAGGAACTCATGAGCGCGCAGAATTTTATCACGACCGGCGGTATAGATTATGCGCGTGAACTGCTTGAAAAATCATTGGGAAGCCAAAAGGCTATAGACATTATAAACAGGCTCACGAGCTCTTTGCAGGTGCGCCCGTTCGACTTTATCCGTCGTACGGATCCGGCTCACCTGCTTAACTTTATTCAGCAGGAATATCCTCAGACCATAGCCCTTATTCTGGCGTATTTGGAACCCAACAAGGCTGCGGTTATCCTTCAGAATCTGCCCGAAGAGATACAAGCCGAAGTTTCAAAGCGTCTAGCTACTATGGACCGCACTTCGCCGGACGTTTTGCGCGAAGTCGAACGCGTTCTTGAAAAAAAGCTTTCCACACTGTCGAGCGAAGATTATACCGCAGCCGGCGGAGTCGAAAGCATTGTAGAAATTCTTAACCTTGTCGACCGCTCTTCCGAAAAATCCATCATCGAATCGCTCGAAGAAGACGATCCCGATTTGGCCGAAGAGATCAAAAAGCGCATGTTCGTTTTCGAAGACATCGTCATGCTCGACGACCGCGCGATTCAGAAAGTTCTGCGCGAAGTCGATACGCAAGAGCTGTCAAAGGCGCTCAAAGCCGTCGATACGGAAGTTCAAGACAAAATTTTCAGAAATATGTCGAAGCGCGCCGCAAGTATGCTTAAAGAAGATATGGAATTCATGGGACCGGTACGGTTGAAAGACGTCGAAGAATCCCAGCAAAAGATCGTATCGACTATCAGGCGCCTTGAAGATTCCGGTGAAATCGTTATTGCACGCTCTGGAGAAGACGAGCTTGTTACATGACGGCAAATTTGTGCTTGAGGTAAAAGATGGCAAAGACAGTATTCAGACCGAATGAAATAAAAAAACGTCCCGGCGAAGTCATGTTAAAACTTGTGCACTCTTACGAACCTAAAGTCGAAGAAGTTGTTGAAGAAGCTCCCGTGTACGAAGGTCCTACCGTCGAAGATCTTAAGCGCGAAGCCGACGAATACCGCGCCCGCTGGGAAGATGAAAAAAAACTCATGCTGGAAAAAGCGCAGGCCGAAGCGGCGGAAATAGTTTCTAAGGCAAAGGACGATGCGTTCAGCGAAGTAAAAAAACAATCCGATCAGGCGCAGGTGATAAAGACTGATGCCCAAAATAATGCTGCGCAGATAATAAAGGAAGCTCAAGAGCAGGCTTTAAAGATAATCGACGAAGCTCATGCCGAACAGGAAAAAATAAAACAGCAATCGTCGAAAGAAGGCTATGAAAAAGGACATGAGGACGGCTACGTATACGGAAAGGCGGAGGCGGATCGGCTTGTAGAGCGCATGCATACTATTTTGACTGCGGTTATGCAGCGCCGTGAAGAAATATTGCAGGAAACCGAGCAGCAGATCGTAGAGCTTGTTATCCTTATGGCCCGAAAAGTCGTAAAAGTGCTTTCGGAAAATCAAAAGAACATAATCATGAACAACGTTTTGCTGGCTCTTAAAAAAGTCAAGGGGCGCGGCGACGTTATTCTCCGCGTAAATTTGGAAGACGTAAAGATGACGGCCGAGCACACGCGGGATTTTATAGAGCGCGTTGAAAATATAAAAAGCATAAGCGTTATTGAAGATTCTTCGGTTGAAAGAGGCGGGTGTATAGTGGAAACGGATTTCGGCGCTATCGACGCTCGCATTTCAAGCCAGCTGAAAGAACTTGAAGATAAAATCCTTGAAGTTGCGCCCATAAAAACAATCACAAAGTCGGATATAATCAATCCTGACGCGTAAATCCTGCGGATCGTTTTTCGGGGGAATTTTAGGGGATGAAAGATGAGATCGTCATACACGGCTGAATTTGATTTTGCAAAATATTTAAATGAAATAAAAAGGACGGAGACCATTTTATACGTGGGGCACGTTTCTGCCGTAAACGGACTTGAAATTGAAAGCGTAGGGCCTCGTTCCGTTATAGGCGAAATGTGTACTATCCGCATTCCGAGCACTAAGACCGAGCTGATGGCCGAAGTTGTAGGACTTTCGGGCACGACGGTTAAACTTACGGCTTTCGGCGACACAAAGGGAATTGAAGTAGGATGCGAAGTAGTCGCTTCCGGTAACGTTCTTCAGGTGGGCGTGGGGCCTAAACTTTTAGGGCGAGTTATCGACGCTACCGGCCGGCCGTGCGACGGACTGGGCGACGTCTCGCCTGAAAAATTTTATCCTGCGGTAGCTTCTCCTCCCGACCCTATGACGCGAAAGCCTGTGGAAAGACGAATTTCTACGGGCGTCCGGGCGATAGATTCACTTCTTGCCGTGGGCAAAGGGCAGCGGATGGGAATTTTTGCGGGATCCGGAGTGGGAAAGTCAACCCTCATAAGCATGATAGCGCGGAACACCGACGCCGATATAAATGTCATAGCCTTGATAGGCGAACGCGGACGCGAAGTTTTGGATTTTATCAAGCGCGATCTGGGCAAGGAAGGACTTAAGCGTTCTGTAGTAGTCGTTGCGACGAGCGACCAGCCTTCAATATGCCGGCTTCGCGCAGCATACGTCGCTACGGCGGTAGCCGAATACTTTCGCGATCAGGGAAACGACGTAATGTTTATGTTTGATTCGGTCACGCGCTTTGCGCAGTCTCAGCGCGAAATAGGCCTTGCAAACGGCGAACCGCCTGCGCAGCGCGGCTATCCTCCCAGCGTCTTTGACATGATACCCAAACTCCTTGAGCGCACCGGCACGAACGACAAGGGATCCATTACGGCTTTTTATACCGTCCTTGTGGACGGGGACGATATGAACGAACCGATCACCGACAAGGTAAGAGGAACTATTGACGGACACATCGTTTTAAGCCGCGCGCTGGCGCAAAAATACCATTTTCCCGCTATCGACGTTTTGCAGAGCATAAGCCGTCTTTCGCGCAGAGTTTCCGGACTGCAGACACGAAAAGCCTGCGGTGTCATAAGGGAGCTTATGGCGTCTTACGCCACTAACGAAACCCTTATAACCACAGGGAATTATCAAAAAGGAAATTCCGCATTTATCGACAGGGCGATTGAAAAACACGACGCTATTGAAAATTTTTTAAAGCAGGAAGAATTTGAAAAGTGTACGATGGAAGAAACTTTGACGCGGCTTTCCGAACTTTCCGAAATCGAAATTCCGGAAGAAGAATTCAAAGACGACGCGGGAATGATGATAAGATCCGTCGCACAGATTGCGGACGAGGCCGCCGCAGCCGCCGCTGAAGAATGAAAAAATTTGATTTTCCGCTTGAAAAAATTCTTAAATTGAGACGATTCCAGCAGGAGCAGGCTGAAATAGAGCTTGGAAAAGCTCTGCAGGAAGAGCAGGCTATTCAAAACAAACTCGACTTGATTGCGCGACAGCATGCGGCGGCTGCGGCGAATATCAAAGGGTCTTTAGACTTTGAAGTTATAAGTTCCGCTCAGCAGTTTTTTCGTTTACTTGAAATTCAAAAAGAAGCTCTGCTGAACGATTTGGCTGAGGCCAAACTTGTAAGCGAGCAAAAACGCCGCGTTCTTCAGGAAAAAATGAAAAAGACGGCTTCCCTTGAAAAACTCGGGGAAGAAGAATATGAAAAATACAGACAGGAATCGTTTCGCGAAGAAGAAGCTGTCGTCGACGATATAATAAATTCCCACTTCGGAAGAAAAAACTGAAGCCGCCGCAAAGCTCCTGCTAGGCTCATGACTCCTGTGCGCTCGCATATCTTCCGCGCTGCCCCAGGCTTCTGCACGGACTCATAAGGCTCTCCTTACTAATAGTGAAATGCGCTTCCTCCAATGAATTCGCGTATTATCGAGCGGTCGGGTACGTCTGTCGGCGGAATAGGCGAAAAATTGCTCAAAAAACCTAAAAGCCTTGACGCTTCCGAGTATTCCTTTTGATGCGGTTTTACCGCGCGCAGCAACGGTTCTGCAAATATTTTTAGAACGGAAAGTTCGTAATCCAGCGCCGTGTTAAGCATGGCGTCCGCATTCCCTTGGAACGGAAAGATATGAAGTTTTTCGCCCCTTTGCACGTTGTCCCACATGAATATCGTCTCTGCGGCGCTTTTCCCCCTAAATTGCGCGTCTCTGACTATGCGCCGTATCAGGCGGTTGTCGCTCGTCGAAATGCGGTTGTGGTCGTCAAGATTTAACTGAGTGAGAGCCGAAAGGTAGATCTTGAATTTGAGGTCTGGGTTTATAAGGGGAGTGAGTTTATCGTTCAGACCGTGAATGCCTTCAATGATGAGAACGTCATTGTCTGAGATCTGCATCTTTGTTCCGTCATAGAAGCGTTTGCCGGCGGTAAAGTCATACATGGGCATGTTGACTTCTCTACCTGAAAACAGATCATTTAGAAGTCCGTTCAAAAGAGGAATATCCAAGGCCTCAAGGCATTCGTAATCGTAGTTTCCATCTTTATCTTTCGGATTTTTATCGCGCCCAACATAAAAACTGTCAAGGCTTATAAGCTGGGGATGATAGCCTATGGCCTGCAGCTGTAAAGCGAGCTTTTTTGAAGTTGTGGTTTTGCCCGAACTTGAAGGCCCCGCTATGAGTATAACCTTAACATGAGACCTCTCATGTATTTGATCTGCAATGTCTGCGATGCATTTAGTCTGGAACGTTTCGTTTATGTTTATAAAATCGTTTATTTTACGGTTTTTTATAAGCTCGTTAAGAGAAGCTGCCGACGTAACGCCGATTTGTTTTCCCCATTCTTTATAGCGTTTATAGATCGAAAAAAGCGTAGGAATATCTCGGAAAGAAGGAATTTCCTGAGGTTTCCCCGTCGTTGGGAAGCGGAGCAGAAAGCCTTCGCCGTAGGGCATCAGGTCAAAATATTTTAAAAACCCGGTAGAAAAGACGAGCGGGCCGAAAAACATATCGGAAAAATCGCCCAGAGTGTTCATTCTGACGTATGGAGGGCTTATGCAGTCGAGCTGTTTGCAAGTTTCGGTGAGTTTCAGTTTTGTAAAAAGCTCTACGGCGTCGTGATAAGATACGGTTGTGGTTTCGATTTTGCGGTCTTTGCCGACGATATTTGCCATTTCCTTTTTCAGACTGTCTATTTCTTCCTGCCGGATGCGGCGGCCCGTGTCCAGGGTATAGTAATAGCCGTATCCAAGGCTGTGTCCTACGAGTAAGTGCGACTGCGGAAAAAGATTGTGGGCCGCCGCCGCAAGCAAAAAGCACAGGGATCGCCTGTAGACGGCCGCTCCGTACTTGCTGTTGGCATATATGGGGTCCACACCGGCGTTATATAAGATAGGCTGTCCCAGAGAAAAGATTTCGTTGTTGACGGCGACGGCTAAAATAGGCTGCGCCGTTTTTTCAAAATCATTAAGAAATTCAAAAGCCGTCGTTCCTCTCGGAAGCTGTAATTCCTTTCCCGACGGAAAAGTTATTTTTATCTTATTCATCATTTTTCGTAGTGCTTTATGAGTGCCTGAGTTCCGAGGTCTCCGTTGCCTTCTTTTTCAAGTTTTTTATAATTTGAGAGCACACAGCTTAGGACGTCGAGATGCAGTCCACTTTTTTCGGCTTCCTCCAGTGCGAGCGACATATCTTTTACGAAGTGCTTTAAAAAAAAGCTGGGAGTAAAATCTTTGTTTATGATCTTTTCACCTAAAAAATCGAGCTGTTTGCTTCCCGCCGCTCCTGATGATATGGACTTTAGAAGGACATTTGCGTCAAGTCCCTTTGCCTGTGCGTAAGACAGAGCTTCGCATACGCCCGACAGATTGCCGGCTATCATGATTTGGTTTGCCATTTTTGCATGCTGACCGCATCCGGCCCTGCCTTGATAATTTATATTCGTTCCCATGGCTTTAAACAGGGGCATGCATGTTTCAAAATCTTTTTTATCTCCTCCAACGAGGATCGAAAGCGTTCCGTTTTTAGCTCCCGTTTCTCCGCCTGTAACCGGCGCATCGAGCACGTGCAAGCCTTTTTTGCTTCCCGCATTGTATAATTTTTCTGCTAGGGTAGGACTTGTGGTTGTCATGTCGATAAGATATGCGCCTTTTTCCGCGCTGTCCATAATGTTGCCCGGCGAAAAATATACTTCTTCAACGTCTTTGGGGAATCCTACGATAGTGATGACGGCTTCGCAGCTTTTTACGCAGTCCGCTATGGTAGCATGAAACGACGCTCCTTCTTTGATAAGGTCCGACACCTTTTCTTTGGAGCGCGCGTATATGCGCATTTCAAATCCCGCTTTCATAAGATTTCTTATCATGGATCTTCCCATAATACCTGCGCCGATAAATCCTATTTTTTTCATATTTACCTCCATGAATTTTACGGAAGAATCATTGCGGTGTTTGCCGATAACAAATCAGATTGTGCGCAAGGCAGCTTAGGCACGGGACAACAAAATAGAGCGTACTGGATTTGAACCAGTGACTTCTACCGTGTGAAGGTAGCACTCTACCACTGAGTTAACGCTCCGAAAGTATATATTCTAGTATTGCAAAATAGTCGTATTTTGTCAATTTAGTGAAACGGATTATCGGTACGGATTTGCACGAAACCTGCGGCAAGTTGCCGCTCGTAACACCTGTAACAGTTGATAAGTTATGTTAAACATCGACCTGACCGTCCCGTGTGCGGACAGCAGTACTGCGCTCGGATTTCAGCCCTGCGCGGTGTTGTTTATAAGTGAATTGCCGTATATACTTATTTTTATGAGGGCGGACGGATATCAGACAAGGGGCAAAATACAAATTCTTTCATTTTTGGAGTCAAAAAAAGATACGGCTGTTTCCGTTCAAGATATCGCTTCTTATCTTAGAGAACACGGCGAAGATACCTGTATCACTACGATCTATCGGCGGCTTGAAAAATTGATCAACGAGCGAAAGGTCATACGGCACACGGCGGAAGACGGGAAAAAGAGTCTGTTTCAATACATCGCGGACGATACCGGCTGTCTTCATCATCTTCACGTTCAATGCACTTCATGTCTGAAAATAATACATCTTGACTGCAACGATTCCGAAGAATTTATCCGGCATCTTTCTTCCAAGCACGGAATCGTGCTCGATTGCAAAAAAACTGTTTTATACGGTCTTTGCGAAAACTGCGGTAAAAAGCTGTAACTTGTAAGTTGCACATCAGCGTGCGACAAACGCGTCCTTATAAAATATTAAAACTTGAAATTTGGGCTATTTTTTCAAAACTAATTGACACAAATTTTTTTTTGTAGTATAAAATGCAAGTCGTTTGCATATTAAAAATGCAAATAGTTTGCAAATTATATTTTGAGGTGATTAAATGAAAAAGAAATTACTTTTATCGCTCGTTTGTTTCAGTTTGATTTTTGCCGGAGCCCTTTGTTTCGCGGCTGAAGTAAAGAATCCCGCTTTTAGTAAGGCCGGGAAGATCAAAGTTGTTACTACAATATTTCCCATATACGATTGGGTAAAAAATATTGCAGGAGAAAATGTGGATCTTACTTATCTGCTTGAAGGCGGCGTCGACCTGCACAGCTGGCAGCCTTCGGCGCAAGATATGGTAAAAATCACTACGTCCGACGTATTTATTTATGTGGGCGGGGAATCGGACGCTTGGGCGGAAAACGCTCTTAAAAATGCGATGAACAAAGACCTTATCGCCGTTAACCTTATGGACATGCTGGCCGATAAGGTGCGGACGGAAGAAATTGTAGAAGGAATGCAGGCGGCCGAACACGATCATGATCATGATGATGATCACGAACACGATATTGCCGATGATTCGGAACATGATCATGATGATGAAGAAGAAGAATATGACGAACATGTGTGGCTTTCTTTAAAAAATGCGGCGGCCGTGTGCGACGGACTTTCCGAGATATTTTGCAGCCTTTTGCCGTCAAAAGCCGATACGATCTGCAGCAGCGCCGGCGCTTACATAAAAAAACTTTCGGATTTGGACAAAGAATATGAGCGGACTATTAAAAACTCAAAGAAAAAAGTCATTTTAGTTGCGGATCGTTTTCCGTTTCGTTACCTTGTTGACGATTATGATCTTGATTATTATGCGGCTTTCGTAGGATGTTCGGCAGAAACTGAAGCGAGCTTTAAGACCGTCGCGTTTCTTTCAGGCAAGTCCGACGAATTGGGTTTGAACGTGATCCTTGTTATGGAAAAATCCGACAAAAAAATTGCCGATACGGTCATTAAAAACAGCAAGAAAAAAGATAAAAAGATAATGACGCTGGATTCAATGCAGTCGGTTACGGCAAAACAGGTGGCCGACGGCGCGTCGTATTATGCGATCATGAAAGGAAATCTTGACGTCCTTAAAAAAGCTCTGAATTAGTTTGAACTTACACGCGGCGCACAAGGCGAGATTTCGCCAGCGTGCTGCGTGTGGTAATGACGTGATTCAATGCGAGTCCTTGAGAAAGCGTTTGAATTTTACTATACTTATGTAATGAACGTTTATCCTGTGCAGGGCAAAAAGATCGTTATCAAGGGCGCCCGCGAACACAATCTTAAAAATATAGATATAGAAATTCCTCGCAATAAATTGGTAGTGGTTTCGGGGTTGTCGGGTTCCGGAAAAAGCTCCCTTGCCTTTGACACGCTTTTTGCCGAAGGACAGCGGCGCTATATGGAAAGTCTTTCTTCTTACGCTAGGCAGTTTTTGGGACGTATGGATAAACCCGACGTAGATTTGATAGAAGGTCTTTCACCGGCCATATCGATAGAGCAAAAAAGCACTAATAACAATCCGCGCTCGACAGTGGGAACGGTTACTGAAATTTATGATTATTACAGATTGCTCTATGCCCGTATAGGGGTCGCCCACTGTCCGAATTGCGGCCGCGTCATTCAAGAGCAATCCGTCGATCAGATAATAAATACCGTGATGAGCTGGGAAGAGGGAACGAAACTTCAAATTCTTGCGCCTGTCGTACGCGGAAAAAAGGGCGAACATCAAAAAATTCTTGACGACGCGCGCGCCGCAGGGTTCGTGCGCGCCAGAATTGACGGAGTGCTTGCCGATCTTACCGAATCGATAAAACTCGATAAGCAAAAAAAACATACTATCGAGCTTGTGATCGACCGCATCGTTTTAAAAGACGATGTGAGAAAAAGACTTGCGGATTCTATTGAAACGGCTCTTAAAAGCGCTAACGGCATCATAACGGTTTCCCGCCGAGTGAATAAGGAAGATGCGGCTTTCGCGGAAGTTATGAAGGCCGTCGCCGCAAGCGGTTCCGCCGTAGATTTGAGCAAGGATTACCTTGAGCAGGAAGTGTTTTTCAGCCAAAAAAACGCCTGTCCCGACTGCGGTATTTCGATTCCGGAACTTCAGCCGCGTCTTTTTTCATTTAACAATCCTTTCGGCGCCTGTCCCGAATGCACAGGACTCGGCGAAAAAATGGAATTTGATCTGGACCTTATGATTCCCGACAAGCATAAATCTTATAATGAGCACGGAATACTTCCTTATAATCCTTCTTCAGTATGGAATACGTGCAGGTTTAAGGCTGTGGCGGACGCTTACGGATTTTCGCTTGATACTCCTTTTAACGAGCTCACTGAAAAACAAAAAAACATGATAGTAAACGGTTCCGACAAACCGCTGCACTGGGTATACTACAAGCAAAGCGGTACGGGTCAGTCTGAATACAACCAGCCTTGGCCCGGAATTTTTGTCGACATGAAAAGGCGTTATATTGAAGCGTGGGGCGACGCGATGAAAGAGAGCCTTGAAAAATTTATGGCGCACCGCATATGTTCTTCGTGTTCGGGAAACAGGCTCCGTCCTGAAGCCTTAGCCGTTACCGTAGGTGGAAAAAATATCATAGAGTTAAGCGCTCTTTCCGTTCTTGAAACGATTGATTTTTTTGAGAATATTGAACTTACCGAAACCGAAAACCATATTGCCGCGCAGGTTTTAAAAGAGATCCGCTCAAGGCTTTCATTTTTAAAAAACGTCGGGCTTGATTATCTTACCCTTGACCGTTCGGCCGGAACTCTTTCAGGAGGCGAAGCGCAGCGGATCAGGCTTGCCACCCAGATAGGTTCCGCTCTTACGGGAGTTATGTACATTCTTGACGAACCTTCGATCGGCCTTCACCAGCGCGACAATCAGCGCCTCATAGACACTCTTACCTATCTTCGAGATCTCGGGAATTCCGTGATAGTCGTAGAACACGATGAGCAAACTCTTCGCACCGCCGATTGGATCGTAGATATAGGTCCGGGCGCTGGCATACACGGAGGAAGGGTTGTCGCGTCGGGAACGCCGGAACAAGTTGAAGGAGTACATGAGAGTTTTACCGGGCAGTTTTTATCGGGAAAGCTCAGTATGGATATCCCTTCACAAAGGCGGCAGGGGAACGGTCATACGCTCATATTAAAAAATGCGAGTGAACACAATCTTAAGAACGTAGACCTTTGTATACCGCTCGGAACTTTTACCTGTATAACGGGCGTTTCCGGTTCCGGAAAATCTACGCTGCTTTCCGACGTATTATATCCTGCTGTGAGCAATAAACTCATGCGCACAAAATACCCTGTGGGCCGCTGCGGCGAAATTTCCGGGCTTGAGCATATAGATAAGGTTATAAATATCGACCAAAGTCCCATAGGCCGCTCGCCGCGTTCGAATCCCGCAACCTACGTAGGCGTGTTTAACGGCATCCGCGATCTTTTTTCATCGCTGCCGGAAGCTAAGGCCAGAGGATATTTGCCCGGCAGGTTCAGCTTTAACGTAAAAGGCGGACGCTGCGAGCACTGTCAGGGAAACGGCACTATAACTATCGAAATGAATTTTTTGCCCGACGTTTATATAACGTGCGATGTGTGCCACGGCAAAAGGTTTAACAAAGAGACGTTGGAAGTTACATATAAGGGTAAAAACATTGCCGACGTTTTAGACATGACGATAGAGGAGGCCTGCGAATTTTTCCCGCAGATTCCGCATATAGCCCGCAAACTTGAAACTCTCAGATCCGTAGGGTTGGGATATATTCAGCTGGGGCAGTCGGCTCTCACCCTTTCGGGCGGAGAAGCCCAGAGAGTAAAGCTTGCAAACGAGCTTGCGCGCGTTTCAACAGGCAAGACCTTGTACATACTTGACGAACCTACGACGGGGCTTCACTTTGCCGACGTAAAACAGCTTATGACGGTTATCCAAAGGCTTGCGGATCAGGGAAATACGGTCGTCATGATAGAACACAACCTTGACGTAATATGCCAGGCAGACCGCATCATTGACTTAGGCCCCGAAGGAGGCTTTAGAGGCGGGCGGATAATAGCGGAAGGAACGCCAGAGCAAGTGGCTTCGGTTGAAGGATCGTACACCGGATTTTACATTAAACAGATGTTTGAAAATAAATGTAAGATGAATGTAAAATAGATAATATCTATGAAAAAATTGCCGTTCGGAATACGCTTTTTATCTCTCTGCCTTTTTATCATCTTAGGGAAAGCCGTATTTGCGGATGAGAACGCTCTTTCCGATGTTAAAGGTGACGCCCGCGCGCAAGAACCTAAAGCTGCGGAATCTCTTAAAAAAAAAGATGATATAACCGTAATTACCATTAAAAGAGCGGACAGAACCGGCAACAAAAAAAATGAAATTGACGGTACCGATATCATAGTGCTTGAAGGAGGGGTTGTCGTTTCGGTTGAAAAAGACGGAAGCGTTACCACCATAAGCGCCGACACGATCAACTACAACCGTGCAAAAGATATGCTTTATGCGGAAGGCTCCGTAAAACTTTTGCAGACGGGCAAGGATTCCGGCAACGAAACCGTCACTGCAAATTCCCTGCTTTTTAACACGGCCACCCTAGAAGGAATTTTTGACGGGGGGCGTATAGTGCAGGCGCAGACGGATTCCCTTAATATTCCGTCAGGTTCCACATTGATAGTGGCTTCGGATATCTTCGGGCGGGACGATTCGGGAACCGTAACTTTTAAAAACGGCGCCCTCACTTTTTGCGACGAAGATCCGCCGCACTGGAAAATAAAGGCGTCGCGTATATGGCTTTTGCCCGGCGGAGAATTCGCCTTTTTTAACGCTCTTTTGTACGTGGGGCAAGTGCCCGTTTTTTATCTGCCGGCTTTTTGGTATCCCAAAGACGAGCTTGTTTTTAATCCCGTTTTCGGTTTCAGACAGCGGGAAGGATATTTTTTTCAGACGACGACATATATATTAGGGCGTAAACCTTTGAGCGCCTACGACGTTGCGGATCAATATTCCGACGACGACGATGAAAGCGACGAAAGCTATTACAGCTTTGTAAAACCTTCAAAGCTTAAAGATCAGGAACGCCAAGGGCTCATGCTGCACAATCTTGACAGCGATTTTAAGGGAGATACGGTAAACTATGTAAAAATCATGGCGGATTGGTACGCCTCTTTGGGTTATATGATCGGGATAGACGGAACTGTAAAACCCAAAAACGAATACGTTTCAAATTTAAAATTTAACGCCGAATTGGGTTTCAGCAATACCGTATTCCAAAAAAACGGGGTCTACAGCCCGTACGAGCCTTCGTCGGAAAAAATTTACAGCGATTCTTCCAATTTTTTAGGAATCGAACTTCCCTACAGATACAAGGCCGATCTGAAACTCAACATGGATAAACCCCTGTCGATTACGCTTTCGATGCCGTTATATTCCGATCCTTATTTTACAAGCGATTTTGGCGACCGCACGGAAACTATGGACTGGATAGACTATCTGATCTCAAATCCCAGCCTTGCATCCGAAACGGATGATAAAAAAAAGGCTGAAATGACTTCGTTTTCATGGAACCTTTCAGGAACGTATAATATTCCCGTTCCCAAGTCTGTAAAACCGTACGTCTCTTCGATTTCCGTGTCGGACTTTTCATCTTCGGTTCTTTTTTCGAGTTTGAACAATTCCGTTGTCGCTTCTTCATCAAATCCTGCTCAATGGAAGGTTTATACGCCCGAAAGAAAGTTTTTTTATCCGTCACAGATAAATCCGTTTAAAATAAGCGGAAAAATATCCGGCACATTGCTTTCGCTGGGCTCAAGCGCTTCAAATGCGTCTGTCGGCAGATCTTCTTCAAAAAATACCGCAGCGCAGAATAAAGAACTTTCTCTTACAGCCCCGGCGGAACTTGCGGACACCACCTTGCAGGACGGCGTTAGTCAGAACTCCGAAGATTCTGAAACGACATCGGCAGGTTCTCTTAAAGAAGACGCCGCACAGCCGCAGGTGCCGCCAACGAACCCGCAGCCGCCGCAGACAACGCGTTCACCGCATTCTCAGCCAACTTCGCCGCAAATGACGCAATTGCAGCCGGCTCAGCCGGATTTAGCCCTGCCTGAAAGCGCCTTACCGAAAATAGCGTTTAGTCCGCCGGCTGTAAAAAATACGGAACTGATTTCGTATTCGCTTTCGTATTTGATTTCCCCTTCATACGTATCGGAATTTTCATATTCGTCTACGGGAATCGCCGAGCCCAGCGACTTCGACTGGAGCCGCACTAGGTCCACCATGGTTTTGTTCAAATCGCCGGTAAATTTGACCAGCAATTTCGGATATAAGGGAAATTTTTTAGGATTGACTGACACGTTTTTATTTGAACCGGTGTATCAATCCCATCCTTATATTTCTACGGATACTTCACACGGCGGCTATACGCAAAGCGGTGTGGATTCAATCCGTAAAACGGACTACGCGGCGCGGAAGCTCGACCTTACCAATACCAATGAAATTTCCGTCAGACCGTTTTATTATACCGAGCATTTTAAAGAAACGGGAATAACTTGGAATACGACCGTAAAGATGGTACGCACAAAGTTTGTAGGCGACGCAGACAATCCAGAATGGGACTATATAACCGCCGACTTGTTCGACGAAGAATGCGTTACCGTACACACCTTGAATATGACGCTCGGAGCAAAGCAGCTTGACGATTCGTTCGGGCAAAAATTAGTGCTTTCGACGACGCTCCCTCCGCAGGTTGACAGATATTACGGAACATTGACGTTTACATTTCCTTATACGAGTCTTTCGTTTGAAACCGGCATAAAGCAGATAAGCAAAACCGATACCGGGTGGAAAAAAGAGCCGTTTAAAGAATCCCTGTCTTTAAATTTGGGCGGCGGAAATGTAAAATTTACGCAGGCTTATACGTATGAACTTGAAGAGGAATACAAAGATTCTCTGCGGTTGTCTTTTTCCGCCTACGATTTTCACGCGGCGTACACGGCAAGCTATACTACCGGCTATGATTTTAACGAAACTTCCGGCTGGGTTGCCAGAAGTAAAAAGGAATTTTTGCCGTATTCGCTCAGTTTGTCTTACGTTCGTTCAAAAAAGACGTTCCGCTATTGGAAGAACAGGATCAGTTGGGCGCCTTCGCTTTCTTCAAGCCTCGTATACGATTTTTTGCGTCCTACGAACAGCTATTTTAAATTTACTCCGGCTATCACATTTAAAATCAATGAATTTTTGGATATAGAATTTTCTTCCGGTTCCAGAAACGACGTCATATACCGCTATGTTCAGCAGTATTTGGGTCCCGAGGCAAAAATTTCGGGGGAAACAAACTGGCTTAAAGATGCGATAGATTCTTTCCGCTTTGACGACGAAAGCAAACGCAGGTCTTCGGGCTTTAAACTTGAAAATTTCAAGGTTTCCGTAAAGCACGATCTTCATGACTGGGATTTTGCTTCATCATTTAAAATCGAACCTCGTCTTGTTACAAAGGCTTCGAGTGAAAAGTATTATGATTACAGACCGTATTTTACGATTTCCGTAGTATGGCGGCCTATGACCGGAATGAAAACTAAGATTGTCGACGAATACGGCGATTGGGAGCTCAATCCGTGACGCGGCGCTATTTTGCGATAGAACGCTGCCGAGAGTGCCGCCTTTTTTCAACGCTGCAAAGAATTTTCCTGTGAGGATCGCCGATACATACGCGGCGTTTGCCGATACATGCGCTGCTGCACACCGCCTTGACCAAACGCTGCCGTAAGATTAATATTTGAACATGGATGTCTTAAAAGTCCGTTACTTTTTAGACTGTCCGTCGACTATTGCCCGTTTTGAATGATAATCTATTGGTAAGACAGAGGTTCAGTGGATTCTACATATACCATAGTAGTGCCTGACGCGGACGTCCTTGCGCGTGTATGCGGTACTAATGACAGTAACTTAAGACTTATTGAAGAGCATCTCGGCGTGCCCGTATTCACCCGCGGAAATGAGCTTTCCGTTGAAAAGGATGATCCCGCAGTACAGCAAAAATTCAGATTTATTATAGACAGGATCATAGACGAGATCGGCGACGGCTCGGACGGAAGTGAAGATATGATCGCTTCTATCCTTCATGCGGGAACGCACGCCGCCTTTGAGACCAGCTCCATAACGGTTCCCGGCGGAATTCGAAAAGTGTATCCCAGAAGCGTAGGGCAGGCAGACTACGTGCAGGCTATGCGGAAGCACGACATGGTGTTCTGCACGGGGCCCGCAGGAAGCGGAAAGACTTTTCTTGCAGTTGCCGAAGCGCTCAGACTTTTAATGTCGCATAAAAAATCGTCGATCATACTCACGCGCCCGATAGTGGAAGCTGGCGAAAGCCTCGGGTTTTTGCCCGGAGATCTCGAACAAAAAATAAATCCGTATTTGCGACCCCTCTTTGATGCGATGACTTCCGTCTTGCCGCGTGAAACTGTAAGACGGCTCACTGAGTCGGGAGTTATAGAAACCGCTCCGCTGGCTTATATGCGCGGACGCACTTTAAGCGACAGCGTCATAATACTTGACGAAGCTCAAAACGCTTCCTGCGCTCAGATGAAGATGTTCCTCACCCGTATGGGGGAAAATTCAAAAATGTTTGTCACCGGCGACATAACCCAAACGGACCTTCCCGCCCGCACGCGATCAGGGCTCGTAAATGCGATAGAAATTCTTTCAGGAATTCCCGACATAGCTAAGATTGAAATGAGCTGTGAAGATGTGGTTAGAAACCCGTTAGTCCAAAAAATAGTACAGGCGTATGAAAATGATAAAAAAGATGAAAGATAAGAATGCTTCTTCGGAAGATAAAAATTACTTGCATGACGCAGTTTTGGCTTTTTTTAAGCGCAACATTGCTAATATTATCCTGATTTTGTGTGCGTTTGCTGCGTTGTCCGTGATAAACTACTTTAATATCTCCACTACGGAAACGGTCGCCAGTTTTACGCTGAACGATTTTGAAATAGGGCAAATAGCCGACAGGACTATAATCGCCGCAAAATCCCTTGCGCCCGATATTGAAAATCCCGTCGCGGTTGAAGAGGGCGAAAAAATCATCCGGAAGGGCTTTCCTATTTCAGCGGAAGCGTACGAAAAACTGCGGAAGATCGCGGAATCGCCCATATACATGGATTTCAGGGCATTTGCAAACTATACGCTGTATTTGCTTTTGATAGCGATATTGTGGTGTTTTTTATCTTCGTCTGAAATTTTAGGCATACGGATAAATTTTAAAGAATCGCTTGTCGAAGTGATTTTTTTTGTGCTTGTGTTCGCCGTCGCTTCGTTGGGGCGTAAGTCGCCCCTGTTTGCAAGCGATTATTCCATACTTATAATAATTCCGTGCGCCTTCGCGATTTTTTTGATAACGGTGTTATTCAACCATATTTCAACGTATTTTTTTGTCTGTATGCTTTCGCTCGGGGTTTTATGCGCTACGGGTTTCAGACTTATTCCGGCTCTCTACACGCTCTGTTCGTCGATTTCCGCCGCCATAATCGTGCGAAGGATAACGCGCCGCATAGACATGGTGCTGGCTTCGATTTTGATTTCTGTTTTAAATGCGGTATTTGTAATGCTGTTAAAAGTTATCTTTAACGATAATTTTTTAGACGGAGTGCAGATATTTGCCGGCGTGGCTTTGAGCGGCTTTATTTCAGGCATACTCGCTCTGGGATTTCTTACTCCGCTCGAAATGCTTTTAAACACCGCTTCGGTATTCCGCCTGATGGATTTGAGCGACGTAAACAATCAACCCATAATGCGCCGCATGCTCCTTGTCGCAAGCGGAACCTACAGCCATTCCATGATGGTTTCTTCCCTGGCTGAAAACGCCGCGCACGCGATCGGAGCCAACGCGCTGCTCGCCAGAGTCGGCGCATACTATCACGACATAGGCAAACTCGATCAGCCCGAATATTTTACTGAAAATCAGGGCTCTATGGAAAATAAGCACAATGAAATAAATCCTTCGCTTTCAGTTTCAATCATAAGAAGCCACGTAAAAAAAGGCGTTGAAAAGGCCAGGCAGATGCATTTGCCCCAGCCGATTATCGATATAATTGCGGAACATCACGGAAACAGCGTTATCGCGTATTTTTACAACGAAGCGAAAAAGAAGGATCCCAATGTATCGCCCGAAGACTTTTCTTATAACGGTACGCCGCCTACCACCCGGGAATCCGCAGTTGTGATGCTTGCCGACACCGTAGAAGCCGCTTGCCGCACGCTTGAAAACCCGTCGGCTTCCAGAATAGATAAATTTGTACGACAGCTTATCGCGGCCAAAATCGAACATCATCAGCTTGACAATTGTCCCATCACTTTCAGCGACATAGCCAAGATAAGAGAATCGTTTGTCCAGCTTTTGACGGCCTATCATCATACCCGTGTGGAATATCCGGATCAAAAAGACCCGGACGAAGCGGAAGCCGCGCCTTCAAACGATGAAATATCCGCCGAAAAAGATCCTGGCGAGACTAAAAAAAATGGCTAATTGCGTTTTTATTTCATTTCAGGAAGGAATCGAAGAACCCGTATGGGCGGATAACGCAAAAAAATTTATTCTTAATGTTATGGAAAAACTTAACTATGACGGTAAAGCGCTTTCCGTTTTGTTTTGCGGCGATGAAATGATGCGGCGCCTTAACGGCGAATACCGGCACATAGACAGTTCGACGGATGTCCTTTCTTTTGAAGACAATTCGCCGTATACTGATGAAGACGGCGTTGAATGGATAAATGCGGGAGATATTGCGATCAGCCTTGATATGCTTGTTAAAAATGCGCAATACTTTGACTGTACGGAAGACGAAGAATTAAAACGTCTTTTAGTTCACGCTTTACTGCATTTGGCGGGAATGGATCACGGCAACGAGCACATCGAAAAGGATCATAAGCCTTTTTGCGATATGCTCGTGCTGCAGGAAAAATTGCTTTTTGAGCTTCGCGGTGAAAAAATAATTACGGGATAGATTTTAGATTATGGGATTATTCGGTTTAGGAAAAAAACAAAAAGACGCGCAAAACTCGGATCTTTTAGGCGACGAGCAAAGACAAATCCTCAATGAAGAAAAACAGGACATGATCAAGGGCATCGAGGATATGCCCAATACTACTGTAAAGGAAGTTATGATTCCGCGGATCGATGTCGACTTTATTTCCATAGACATTCCGCAAGACGAACTTTTGGAAAAAATCCTTGCCAGCGGGCATTCGCGCTTTCCCGTTTACGACGAATCGATCGATAATGTAATCGGGGTTATGTATGTAAAAGATCTGATTTACGCCTTTGCTCGAAAAGAATCGATCGATTTAAAAAAGATCATCCGAAAAGCGTATTTTATTCCCGAGTCCAAGCACATTGACAGCCTTTTGCGCGAATTTAAAAGGCGCCATCTGCACATAGCTATGGCGGTAGACGAATACGGCGGAATATCCGGCATTGTCACTATGGAAGACATAATTGAAGAAATCGTCGGAGACATTCAGGACGAATTTGATAATGAAAGAGAAGACATTATCTCTTTAAGCGGCGACATCTGGCTTTGCGACGCCAGGATAAGCCTTGACGACCTTAATGAAACTATAGGAGCGGAATTTCCGACCCAGGAATTTGACACGCTCGGAGGCTTTGTTTTCGACCTGTTCGGAAAGATTCCCGTCAAATTTGAAAAGACAAGCTGGAATAATTTTGATCTTATCGTTCAGGACATGGAAGGGCACCGCATAAATGTCATAAAAGTCATACGCCGCACGGGAGAAAAAACCGCAGATGAAAAAAGCGAATAATATGCATTTATTGCTTACTTTTGTTTTATCTTTTGCCGTATCGCTTTTACCGGTAAAAGAGCTGAATGCTCAGCAGGAATGGACTGCGGGCGTTTCTTTGCCGACTGCCTCGGCTGCAAATGCTGTGCTTCTTGCTCAGGCGGCCGGATCCGGTCAAGTCTCTCAGTCTGCTTCAGATTTTTATAAGATCGGAGTGAGCCGGCAGCAGTCCGGAAGTTATTATTCCGCTATGGAAGCGTTTAAACAGGCGACCATGTTAAATCCCACTTACGGAGACGCTTGGCTTCATCTTTCTCAGTGCGCCTATTATCTTGACGAATTTGATCTTGCCTTACAATACGCCGACACGGCCGCCAAATACGCAAAAAACGATTCGGAAATTCAAAACCTGCGCGGGATGACTTATATTTCCCTAGGGAATTTTACACAGGCTCGTTCGATTTTTGAAAAGGTATTATCCGCCTATCCCAACAATATTGAAGCCCGGTTCGGACTTGCGGAACTTGATTTATTTTCAGGCAGAATAGGCGACGCCGAAAATCTTTATAAGGATGCGCTGAAGCGGCAGGGTTCCAACAGAAAAGCGCTTTTAAGCCTTGCGCTTATTTCCGCCGAGCAGGGCAAAACCGAGCTTACCAGAAATTACGTAAGTCAGGCGCTTCAATATCATTCCGGGAATGCGGAAGTGCATTTTCTTGCGGCGTATCTTGACGCTAAAGCCGGAAATTTTGAAAGCGCGGAATACAGAGTCCGCTCAAGCCTTCAGATCGACGGCAGCTATTACGCCGCGTACGAACTGCTGGCAAACATCTTGTTTATGCGGGGCAAGTATACCGAAGCCATAGACGTCTGCGATTTTTGCATAGACCGCGACCGCTCTAACGGTAAATTCTGGTATATCAAAGGTCTGTCGCTTTATAGGCAAGGAAAAACCGCGCAGGCTCTTTCCGTTTGGGAAAACGCTCTTTATGCGGATCCTCAGAATGAAATTCTCAGAGCCGCGTTTGAGCTTCTTGCCAACGAAACGGTTCCTCTTGAAGACAAACGCCGCGCCGTTTGGGCAGAATATCACGTCGGAAAAGCAAAGGCTTATGAAAAGAAATTTCAGGGAAGCGCGATGCGCTTTGAGTATCAGAGAGCTTTAAAACTCTATCCGTATGACACGGATGCGCGCACGTCCTATGCCGAGCAGCTTGTCCGCGACGGATTGTATGAATTGTATCTGGAGCAGCTTAAATTTATAAAAACCGGCAAAGAAAAAGCCGGTGAAATTCCTTCCTCCGAACTTACGGATACTATCGAAGCGTATGAATCGCTTTTGCAGAGTACGCTCGCTTCAAAGTGGAACATAGATCCGCTCTACCTTGATAAAATCCGCTGGCATTTGGGAATTTGCTACGAGTCTTCTCCTTCGGAACTGCAGCATCCGGAATCGATAAGAATCGTTTCGGAATTGTTGTGCGATATGTTTTCAGGAATTTCCGCCGCGTCGGTCGATGTAAAACCTATTCCCGTGTCCGGCTATGCGGACGCTTTCGGCAAAGCGCGGCGGTCGGGCTTGGATTATTTTTTAATTCTAAAACTTAACGAGACCGAGCGGGAACTTTCAGCGGACGCGGTTATGTATTCGGCTTTAAGCGGAAATGAAATCAGATCTTTTTCCGTTTTCCGCACGGGTAACGACAGATATTCGATCAGCCTCAGATTTTTGCGCCGTAAAATTCTTGAAACGCTTCCTGTAAAGGGCCGTGTTCTTGCACGTGAAGGAGATACCCTTCTCATAGACTTGGGCAAAACTGAAGGAATCGTACCCGGCGCCGAATTCGACGTAGTAAAAAAAGGTGAAATACGCACTGCAAATTCAAGCGCAGGCCTAAGTTATAAGCCTTCTTCCGTCGTAGGCACCGCAGCCGTTTCCGCAGCGGGTGAAGAAGTTTCCGAGGCCGCTTTTAAGCAGAAAGGTTTTTTTGACAATTTGAATATCGGCGACGAAGTGGCGCTCATAAGGATGCCTCAAGCGGATTCTGCCGCCGAAAGCGGCGTAACTTCGATCGCTGCGCCCGCTTCCGGGCAAGGCGGCGTTCTATCAGTATCGGGCGGCGGCGCTGCAAGGGGATCGGCCAACAGCAACGGCGCTGCTGCCGCTTCCGAAACCGCCCCTGCCGCCGCCGCGGACGGCAGAGCCGCTTCAAACTCAGATGCTGGCGATTCTTCCGACGGAGAAAACGAGCTTACATACGAATCCATGAATCTTGCAAGAAGGCCTGTTCTTATCGAGCTAATCCGCAATATCGGAAATACTGATCAGGTCAAGTGAAGAATCGATCCATTTTCGCGTCAGAATCGGATATTCGTCTTGAATTTTAAGAAAAGACATAACCGCATCTTTAAAATTTCCGGAAAAATACTGGCACTGTCCCAGATAAAAGTATGCGCGGTCTTCCGTATTTTTTTTGTGCTTTACGGATAAAAATTCGTTTAACTTTATTATTCCTTCTTCGTACTTCCTTTTTGCGAAAGTTTTGTGCAGCGTGTCGAATAAAAGATAATCGTCTCCGCCTTCGGGCGAAACGAGATCCTGTTCAAAAGCGTAGGGAGCGAGCAAAGGTTTTTGATTTTCTTTTTCTGAAAGATTTTCGCCGGCTTCTACGGTTTTATTTTTCAAAGGATATGCGGCGCCGCTTCCGTATTCCGGCACGGCTATGACCGGAAGAGGAATTTCCCTCAGAACGCCTTCAGGATATGTTTTTTCCGGCGCGGGATTTTGAGATATTTGTGCGTCTTTTGAAAAAGCCGCCTTCCGCCTTGCGCCGTTTACCGTCGCGTTTATTGACGGCAGGATTATTCCTCCGCTTCCGTCCGGCGCTTTTACAATTACGGCGTAATAATATTCCTTGTAATCTGCTACCTTATCGGAATAAGATCTCTCCCTCTGGGGAATTTCGGCTATTTTCAGATTTTCGGACAGTTCGTAGGCTGCGGAAAACGGTCTTAAGGCTCTGTATATTTCAAACGATGCATCGGACGAATTTCCCGTAAATTCCCAGCTTATTTTTATGGAATTTACGGATTCCGGGGCGGCTGTAACGTTGTATACTGCCGAACGCGCCGGCTGAGGGTAAATTTTTAACGTTAAAAAAACAAATATCGGAAAAAACGGATTAAAAAACGATAAAAGCCCGAGCCTTTTTTTCATATTGTAATAATATATTTGAAACGGCCTAATTGCAAGATGCGCGAAAGACGGGCCGCCGCCCCGCGTTCCGTCTTTTATGCCGGCACTTATTTCATTTTTGTACAGGTTCGGTGCGGTTATCTAGGTTATAAATGCCGATAATTTGACATTAATACCCATTTATTTTATTCTTATAGTATGTTTGTTTCCGTCGTTCTTGATCCGGGCAGCGCAGATTCCGCAAAAGCATTGGCTTCGGTCGTTAAGCAATACGGCTTTAAAAAAATTCAGAGAGCATGCTGGGAAAGCACCGTGTTGGACGAGACTCAGTTTATGCGTCTGAAACAGGATATCGACAGGGTGACGGATTATTACGATACTTTGCGTTTTTACCAATTCCCTTTAAACGGAATGTTCGCCGTTACGGAATTGAATAAAAAGAAATGGCGCAGATGCCTTATCAAAGCGTAAAATATGCGGGTTCCCCTTGTAAAATGCAAATCGGGTATCCGCGTGCAAAACCGCCGAAAAAAATACTGCAAAACCGTGAGGAATAATACATGCTTGAAGAATTGAAAACGCCGATTACGGAATTAAAAGAAGATATTATGAATGTTTGGGGGCGTCTTTGACCCCGCTTCCATCGAAAAAAAAATAGCGGAAAAAGAAGCTCAGACGACGGCTGAAAATTTTTGGGAAGATCAGCAAAAAGCTCAACAGGTTATGAATGAGATAAAGCTTCTAAAAGGGCGCGTGGAACCGTGGAAAAAACTCGTGTCCGACATAAACGATATTGAAGCTCTCTATGAACTTGGAGAAGAAAGCAAAGACGAATCCGTTGAAGAAGAGCTTAAGCTTATGTTAAATACAGCAAAGGAGGAATTCGAACATCAGAGCATATTGAATTTGCTTTCGGGAGAAGTGGATAAGAGCAGCGCTTTTCTTACGATACATTCCGGCGCCGGCGGAACGGAAGCCGAAGACTGGGCCTATATGCTCAGCAGAATGTACATACGCTGGGCCGAGAGGCAGGGTTTTAAGATGGAAACCGTGGATATGCTTGAAGCTGAAGGCGGAATAAAATCGATCACCATTCAGATAAACGGAGATTACGTTTACGGCTATCTTAAGGGAGAAGCTGGAATACACAGGCTTGTCCGCATAAGTCCCTTTGACGCAAACGCCCGCCGCCATACGTCGTTTTCATCGGTATTCGTATTTCCTGTTTTGGACGATTCCATAAATGTTGAAATAAAACCCGAAGATCTCAGGATCGATACTTACCGCGCCGGAGGAAAGGGCGGACAGCATGTGAACAAAACGGACTCCGCCGTCCGCTTTACTCACCTGCCTACGGGAATTGTGGTTGCCTGCCAGAGCGAGCGCAGCCAGATAATGAACCGCCAGACCGCCATGAGCATTTTAAAGTCGAAACTCTACGCATACTACAAAGAGCAAAAGGAAAAAGAGAATTCAAAGTACGGCGCCGAAAAAAAAGACATTTCATGGGGTAACCAAATCCGTTCTTATGTGTTTCAACCGTATACGCTTGTAAAAGATCACCGTACGAAATATGAAACTGGAAACATTCAAGCTGTAATGGACGGCGATATAACCCAATTCATAGATTCGTTTCTGAACGCCCAGTGGAAGGGTTTGCCTATGGGTACGGGTGAAGACGACGATGATCTGAAATAAAAAAGTATGTGCCGGTCAAAAAAACTGTTGATCCATTGTTTTCTGTGTTTTCTGTGTTTTTATGTCGAAAATACATTTTATGCCGAAAGTGCCGACGGTCTTTCGGACTCAAGGAAAAAAGAAGAAAAAACTTGGACGCTGGCCGCAGTTCCTTTTAAATTTACAAACGAAATTATGACGGACGAAGCTTCCGCCGCCGTTGCCGAAAATATTCCGAAACTTATCCTTGAGCAAGTATACTCAGGAGCTTCAAGAACCCCTTCAGCCCGTGAAATGTTAAGCCGCGACTCGGATTCCCTCCGCACGGCACGGCTTTCTTTGTTTCTTCAACTGTCAAAGGCGGAAAAGGACCGCGACGCCATCATATTGAGGAACTTAAGCGACTACAAGTTTAAAAAAGAGATCGCTAAAAAGGAAAAAGAGATAGACGAGCTTCGCGCAAAAATTACCGAAAACCTTGTAGAATCGGACAGAATAAGTGAAAAATATTATTCCGACATGCTTAGCGAAGATTTTTTCTGGGCATTGCCTGCCGGCCGAAAAGAATTTTTTACCGCGCCGCCTGAAAAGATAACGCTTTATGGAAACGACGCTTCCAAACTCTTCAGCGCGCCCGAAGAAGCCGTTCCAAACGACTTTACGGATTACAAATTTGAAAGCGCCGTTAATTCGGCGAACATAAGAGGGCTCGTAAGCGGCACGATTTCGTCGTACGGGGGCTACGCCGCAGTAACGGCGGAACTTCATTTGTATCCCGGCGGAGTGTCCGGCGGAACGGTTACCGAAGTAGGGCTGCTTTCATCCCCTCTGCAGATCGCAAGAAATCTTGCGCGAGCCCTTATGCCGTTCATAGCCAATAATCCTCCGGTGATCCTTAATATTTCGGTAGAGCCCGCTCAAGCGGCTTCCAAAGTTTCCGTGAGCCTTGACGGAATAGTTTTTCCGAAGCTGCCTAAAAGTATTGCTGCAGAGCGGGGAATACATGTGCTTTCTTTTGAGGCGGAAGGTTTCCGCAATGTGAGCGCTACTTATTCTTTTTCGGAAAAAAGCTCCTATGATATCAGCGTAAATATGGCGAGAGTGGATCCGAGAGTTATTGAAATAGATCTTTTAAATCCCGTCGCAGGCGTTCTGTCTACGGAGGCAGTGAGAGAGCTTGCCGTTGAAAGCCCCGGCGCCCACGCCCGGATTGAAATTGACGGCGGCGCGGTTATAGGACATTTTACCGGCGAAGACGGAATTTCATCGTTTTTTTATATTCCGGAAGATATTTTGCGTGAAGACCGGAAACGGGACGGAAACATAACGGTTCCTGTCATAGATTACGATGTCAGCGCCAACATTGAAAAACGTCGGCGCAGAATGTATACTGCCTACAGCGCGTTTATTGTGTCGCTTCCGTTTACGTTTTACAATTACGGAACGTATATAAATAAATTAAACAGGCAGGACGTTATCGCCGCTAACGAAGTTGAAAGGTGGAGATCGCGATCTCTTGCGTGCGTAGGCGTATCGGTTTCTCTCGGAGCCGTTTTCGGTTATCAGCTTGTGCGATATCTTTATTCGGCGAACGCGGTGCTGCCCAAGACTGCAAAGATAAAAAAGGGCGCAAAGACTGCGAATGTTCCGGATAAAAGAAACAGTGCGGAACAAAAATAAAACCGATACGGAATTTTTAAGGAAATATCATGGCTAAAATATCATTTGCATCAAAAATAAAATCGCTTTTTTCATCTCATGACAAAAAAGACGATGTTTTTTTCGAAGATCTTACGGACGCTCTCATAGAAGGCGACGTAGGAGCGAAAACTTCGTTTGAGATTGTAGAAAAACTTGAACAAATCTGCCGCTCGGAAAATCTTTCGGATAAAAGCGCGGTAATGCAAAAACTTGCAGAACTTTTGTCGTCCGACGTAAAATCCGCCGTGCTGAAACCCGAAGAAGGAAAAACCAATATTTGGATGATTTTAGGCGTGAACGGAGTGGGAAAGACCACCACTGCTGCAAAGATGGCTTCGTATTTTACCCAAAGCGGCTGTAATAGTGTGATTCTTGCCGCCGCCGATACTTTCCGTGCCGCCGCAATAGAACAGCTTATCATGCACGGAAAAAAACTTAACGTGCGCGTGATACATCACCAAAGCGGCTCGGATCCGTCGGCCGTGGTTTTTGACGCCGCAGAATCCGTCAACGCTTCCGGCGGCGGCCTTGTGATCGCCGATACCGCAGGGCGTCTTCACAACAAAGAAAACCTTGTGCGCGAACTTCAAAAAATCGATAAAATTTCTTTTCAAAAAGCTTCGCCGGGCTGTTATAAAAAGCTCCTCGTAGTAGATGCGACTACAGGACAAAATGCCTTGCGGCAGGCGGAAGTGTTCAATGAAGCGGTAGGCTTGGATGCGATCATCCTTACAAAATATGATTCTACCGCCAAGGGAGGAATAGCCGTTTCTATATGTAAAGAGCTTGGAATCCCCGTCGCCTTTGTGTGCACGGGCGAAAAGTACGGCGACATTTCGCTTTTTGACGTGAAAAGTTACGTTTACGGTTTTATCGGAGAATGAACGGTGAAAATAAATTCCGGGCGGCGTATATTTTTTTTGTACGCTCTTTTTTCGTGCTTTTTATTCGGTTCTGTAAAAGCGCGTGCGGCGGAACCTGCCGCTGCAGAAACACGCGAGACAAAAGCACATTTTGACGCCGCGGGCAAACTTCGAAGCCTTTATGCGGGCGAATACGGTACCTTTTCCGTAGACGCCTTTAATCTTTCGGTCTTTTTAACCGATTCTTACGAAGACCTTACCGTCCGCCGTAAATACGATGAAAACATGCGCTTAGTATCGAAGGAACACTGGAATATCGTTTTTCCTGCAGAAAAATCTTCGGTTTTACTGACCGAAACTTTTTTTTATGACGCCGGATCCGCCGTTCCGTTTAAATGCGTTATTGAAAATTTTGCCGAAAAAAAAATTACCGAGGTCGTCTTTAACGAACGGGGTCTAAAAGCCGAACAGCATACGTATTTGAAAATATCCGGAAAGACCGAAAGCTCAGCCAGCTCGGCTATTTCAGCCGCCGACAACTCGGCGACGGCCGGCGGTTCGTCCGATATTTTGCGAGATCTAAAACCTGACGCCGCCGCGCAAAAACAAAACTTGATTTTATCGGAATCGCTTTTGTGGAAATACGACGATGAAAACAGGATTCTCGAATATGAAAAACACGGGTACGCAGGCGGAAAAAAAAATTCGCAAAAAAGCGTGTATTCCTATGACGCGCCGGGAGAAGAGCCCGATTACGTGTTTTACGATAACGGCGTCATGAGATTTAAACGCATTTTTTCGGATATAGACGCATATACGGAGACTTCATATTTTGACGGCGGTTTTACCGTCGAAGCTCTGTACAAGCACGGAATAAAAAAAGAAGAAAATTTTTTTTTGAACGGACGCCTACAAAACAGGATAGAATATGAAATTGAATAAATTTTTGTGGGTATATTTTGTTTCGCGCCGTTTTGCAAATGTAGATATGTCCGGAAGGTCCGCTCTCGCTTCTCGATTAGCTTCTCTCGGGATATGTTTCGGCGTCATGACCTTAATAGCCGTGTTAAGTGTTATGAACGGTTTTCAGATGAGTTTTATAGATGCAATAATGGAAGTAAGTTCGTATCACGTGCGCATTGAAAACGTACGTTCCGATTTAACGGAAGAATTTGAGAATTATTGCGGAAATTTTTTAAAATCTTCCAAGCATAAAAGCGGATTCCGCGTTAAAACGCTTATTCCGTTTTATGAGTCGCAGAGCTTTATCGTAGGAAACGCCTCCGGCGGAGCGGCCGCTTTGATACGCGCCCTGCCTGAAAACATTTTTGAGCTTGACGAAGGATTTGAACGCGAAGTAAACGTGATACGCGGCGAATTTGATCTTTCTTCTTCCGGCGATAAAGATTTAATAGTGCTGGGATCTTCTCTTGCTTCCAAACTCGGCGTACGGATCGGAAACACCGTGAACCTTCTTGCCCTTTCCGGCGGGAACGACGTGGAAATGCTTTCTTCCAAACGAATTTTTACCGTCGCCGGCATATTTCATACAGGTTACGCGGGAATAAATTCCGGCTACGCTTTTATAGGTCTTAATGCCGGTGAAAAATACTTCGGCTCGCAGCCGAAAAAAATCTACGGTATAAAACTTTTTGATCAATTTCAGTCGGAATCGTTCATAAACGAAATAAAAAACCGTTTCCCACAGGTTAATGCTGAAAGCTGGAAAAGCTACAACCGTTCTTTTTTCGGAGCCCTTCGCGTGGAAAAAAACATGCTCATGCTGTTCGTTTTTTTAATATTCGTCGTCGTATGCATAAACATTTTTAATAGTATGAAGCGGATGGTATATGAGCGGCGCAACGAAATTTCAATCTTATCGGCCTTAGGCGGTAAAAATAGGATGATACAGGCCGTATTTATCTTCCGCGGATTCCTTACAGGCGTGACTGGCGCCTTTTGCGGGCTGTCGCTCGGGCTTTTGCTCAGCGTTCAAACCGGTAGGATATTTAAGATTCTTTCTTTTTTTACCTACGGGATACAGTATTTTTTTACCATGCTTTTTTCTCCCGAAAACGCCGCATACTTGCATGAAAATCCCATGTATCTTGTCTATGCGGGGCTTCCCGCACGGATATTTATGCATGAAGTTCTCATCATAACGGTTTTCGGTATATTTTCATCCCTCGCCGCATCATGGCTTGCAAGCATGGGGATTTTAAAATTAAAGGCTGCGGAGGTTCTGCGGGATGAGTGATACTATAAACTTCATTGATTTTGAAAAACAGACAGAGATAAAAAATCAAAATTTACACCATATTATTAGGATTTCGGGATTGGAAAAGACGTATACCGGTTCCGGTGAAAAACTTACGGTTTTAAAAAATCTTGACTGCAATATTCCGTACGGTGCAAAGGCCGTAATAACGGGAGAAAGCGGCTGCGGCAAAAGTACTTTCTTAAATATCTTATCGGGTATTGACAGCGTAACTGCGGGAATCGTAAACATAGGTCCTTATTGTATAACTTCTTTGGATGAAGATTCCCTTGCGGAATACCGTTCTTCATTTTTGGGAATGATATTTCAATTTCATTATCTGCTTAAGGATTTTACGGCTCTTGAAAATGTTTTTATGCCTGCATACATGGCGGGGCTTTCTAAAAAAGAAGCCGAAGAAAGGGCGAGGCGACTTTTAAATGACGTAGGGCTTTCAAACCGTGAAACACATTTGCCGTCGGAACTTTCAGGGGGAGAAAGACAGAGAGTCGCCGTCGCCCGTGCGCTTGTAAACGATCCTGAGCTTTTGCTTGCCGACGAGCCTACGGGAAACCTTGATCCCGCCAACGCCGCTGTGATCGGTGAACTGCTTTTTTCAATGACGGAACAATATAAAAAGACCTTGGTTCTTGTCACTCACGATCTTAATTTGGCTTCGATGGGTAACATTCATTATACTATAAAAGACGGAACCTTGGTAAGGCTGACAGGGAGCGGCGGGCAAGAGATTCGATCAGAATAGGAAGGTTTAAATTAGGATCATATATGACTTTGAATTCTTCTTTACTTTTTGCGCGCCGCCTGATATTTCCGCGCATAGAAAAAAAATCTTCCGCTCACAGAAGTTTGCTCGGCGCCTTGTTGTGCATAAGCATAAGCCTTGTTCCCTTGATCGTAGTCTTAAGCGTCGCGGAAGGGATGATCGAAGGGATAACTCAGCGTATCATAGGGCTTTCGTCTTCGCATTTGCAGGCGGATTTTTTAGCACCCGGAAAAAACGGCCTGTCTTTGGAATATTTGGACAGTGCGGCAAAAAAACTTTTGTCAATAAACGGCATAGTTTCTTCTTACCCTGAAATTGAAGGGGCCGCCCTTGCGTTATCTTCCGCAGGAAGAACGGGGGCTGCGGTTCGCGCCGTTCCTAGCGATATTTTTCAAAAAAATCGCTCGTACATGTCCTTGTTTTCGGTTGCGGAAGGAAGGGCGGATCTTACTCTTTCGCAAAATTCGGCGGTTATAGGAAAAAAAATAGCGTCGGATCTCGGACTTTCGGAAGGAAGTTCGTTCAGGCTTGTAACTTCAAAATTTATTGCAGGAAGGCTTGTGCCGCGCGTAACGGTTTTTACCGTGGCGGGTATAGTTTCATGCGGATATCAGGAACTCGATTCTCTTTGGGTTTTTATTCCGCTTGAAAAAGGACTGTCCGTCCTTGATCCGGAATCTTCTGACATAAGCATAAAACTTGAAACGGAGGACGCTTTTTCTTCCGACTTGGTCCGCCTGTCCTACGAAGTTCAAAGAGCTGCTGGCAAAAATATCCGCGTGTACCGCTGGGATGAACTTAACGTTTCCGAATATGAGAATTTCGCTTCTACGAAGGCGCTGCTTTTTTTTATAATGCTTTTAATCGTTCTTGTAGCTTCGGTGAATATATTTTCAGCTCTCATCATGCTTTCTATGGAACGCCGCCGTGAAATTGCGGTTTTAAAAAGTTTCGGCGCGACGAAGCGGGGCATAACGCTTTCATTTTTGATAACGGGAACGGTTACCGGGCTCGGCGGACTTTTGGCCGGTCTTCCCGCAGGTATTTTGTGCGCCGTAAATATCAATAAAATTTTATTATTTATTGAAAAATTACTAAACTTCGGCATGAAATTTGTGTATCTTTTAATGAAAGGAAACGGGAACGGTTTTACAAAATTGGAATTGATGGATCCCGCCTATTATCTTCAGACAATACCCGTAGTGATTCCGCTTTTTGAATTGTCGGTTGTAGCGGTAGGAACCTTGCTTTTGTCTCTGGCCGCGTCGGCGCTTCCCGCCCTGCGCGCCGGAAGTGAAAAGCCAATTGAGACTTTTAGAAAAACTTAGCGCAAGGAGCGGTTTATGGTGTGTGACTTTTGCCGTAAAAACGAAGCCGTTTTATTTATAGAGCAATTAAGCGTCGCCGGTAAAAAAAAGATAAATTTGTGCATGGAATGCGCCGTAAAATACGGAATATCCCCCGATCCTAAATCCATCGAAAGCTCGATAGGTTCTTTGTTTTCGGATTTTGCCCAAAAAACAAGAACTTCTTATGAAGAAAAATCCCGCCTTTGCCCGGTATGCGGACAGAGTCTTTCCGGCATAAAACGCACGGGTTATACAGGATGCCCGGAATGCTATTCGGTTTTTTCTTCTGAAATAAAAGAAATGCTCAAAGCGAAAAACATTTTGGGGCCGTATACAGGATCTATGCCTGCAAGACTTACTTCTTTTCGCTCCCGTATTACCGACCGCATGGACATTCAGGCAAAACTTAACGCTTCGTTAAAAAGCGAAAACTATGAAAAAGCCGCCATGTATCGCGATTATCTAAAGGCGTTGGAGAGATCTTCGGTTTCAGACGGCTCTGGCGAACTTCTTCCTGAGGAAGATGGAAATGAAAAAAAATAACATTGACTCGTCGTCCGCAGGTTCCTGGTATTCTAAAGACGGAAAAGACAACGATGTGGTGCTTTCGACAAGGGTGCGCTTGGCGCGGAACCTTGCGAATTTTCCTTTTCCTTCGCATTTTCGCGGCGACGATGCTTCTCGTGTGCAAACGCTTGTGTTCGATTCGTTTTCAAAGGTTGAAGATCCAGATTCGTATCAAACCGTCGCCTTAAAAAGCATAGATGACAGCGGAATTAAAATTCTTACGGAACGGGGACTTATCGACGATCAGCCCGGCAGCGGTATTGTAATGGGAGCTGAAGACGATCTTTTTTGTCTTGTAAACAGCAAGGATCATCTTCGCATCGCGTCTTTTGTAACCGGTTTCGACTGTAAGGCTTGTTATGAAATTTGCAGATCTCTTGACGATCAGCTTCAAAAATCACTGCAATTTGCAGCTTCCTACGAATTCGGTTTTTTAACTTCGTCGGTGAGCGACGTAGGCAGCGGAATGAAAATATCCGTGCGGCTTCATCTTCCGTCGCTGTCCTATGTCGGAAAAATTCCTGAAATTTCATCTTCCCTTCAAAAAAACGGCTGTGTTTTCAGCGCTTGCTTCGGTTCGTCTTCATCCTTTTCATCGGCTTTGGGCGCTTATTATGAGGTTTCCACGTCTTCATCTTTTACCGGCAATGAATTCGATCAGATATTTTCACTGGCTTCTTCAATAGTCAACCTCGTTGAAACAGAACGAAAGTTTACAAGGGAATATGCCGAAAATATACCGACGGCCGTGCGCGATATTATTTCCCGCTCTTATGCTACAGTCAAATTTTCACGGCTTATAACAAACCGCGAAGCCGTAGAGATCATATCCAATATAAAGTGGGCCGTAAATTTAAAGCTTTTAACGGGAATTGAAAACAGAGAACTGTGCGCGCTTTTGTACCGTACAAGGGACGGGCACGTTCAGTTCGTTCTCAAAAACGGAAATTTTAAGTTTGAAAAAGACATCGAAAGCGATATTAAGTTAAAGACGGACCGTTTAAGGGCTCTTATCTTGCAGGAATCGTTTGAAAACATACGCTTTGCGGACGCCTGAACAGGGTGCTGATCGGCTGCGGTCACGCATAAAAGCGCGTCCGGCTTTACGGCGTAAACCCAAACAGGAAGAGTGCCCCTGAGTTTTGCCCGGTTTTGACTTGCCTGCCGTATTGAGTGTATAATTTACTCAAGCTGTCACATAACAGGATGGAATTTTATGAAACAATTTTCTCCAAGAGCTCACCGTCTTATCGCTTCTCTTGCGCAAGACGAAGGGCGAAAGAGCGGAAGCGATTACCTTTATCCCGAACACGTGCTTTTGGCGCTGCTTAAAAGCGGTGACGGTTTGGGATTTATTCTTTTACAGACGCTTCACATAAATATTTTAACATATCAGCTTACCCTTGAGCAAAGTCTAACCGTGCGCACTCCTGTCAATTCTTTCGGCGATCTTCCCCTGTCGCGCAGGTTCAATAATATGCTCGACGTCGCTTCGGCCGAATCGGGTTCTCTTCGTAATGAGTATATAGGCACGGAACACATTGTCATCGCCGCTATCCGTGAGGATCTCAGCATTACGTCCCATTTTTTTCAAAAAGCGGGCGTAAATCTGGATGACGTTATAAATACTCTTCGCGATATTCAAGCCAGAATTCCCTCTTCGGGTTCTCCGAAGTCTGCAAAAAGTCTTGCCGCTTCAGTTTTTCAGAGTCTTATGGGGGAAGGGAATGCAAAACGGCCTGAAGTGATTTCTTCTTCTCCGACGCAGGGCAGATCTCAGTCTGCACAAAACGCTCAAAAATCGTTTTTGGCCGAATTCAGCCGCGATCTTACCGCAAACGCCGTAGAAGGAAAAACTGATCCTGTCGTAGGCCGCGACATTGAAATTCTCCGCGTCATACAGATTCTTTCGCGCCGTACGAAAAATAATCCCGTTTTGATCGGAGAGCCGGGCGTAGGTAAAACCGCGATCGTAGAAGGTCTTGCTCAGCGGATTGCTGAAGGAAGCGTCCCCAAAAACCTTTTAAAAAAACGGATATTGTCGCTGGATCTTGCTGCGATGATCGCCGGAACAAAGTACAGGGGCGAATTTGAAGAGCGCATGAAGCGCATGATGAAAGAGATAAACGATTCTAAAAACATCATACTTTTTGTGGACGAACTTCATACTATAATCGGGGCGGGCGGGCCGGAAGGCACGCTGGACGCTTCCAATATGATAAAGCCTGCCTTGAGCCGCGGAGAACTTCAGATAATCGGAGCGACAACTATAAAAGAATATCGCAAATATGTTGAAAAAGATTCCGCTCTTGAAAGAAGATTTCAGATCGTAAGAATCGAAGAGCCGTCCGACACCGATACGGCAAAAATTCTTGAAGGAATACGTAAAAAATATGAAGATTTTCACGGCGTAGTTTACGACGAAGGCGTGATTCCCGCCATTGTAAAATTCGCCCATCGTTATATACCTGAAAGGTTTTTGCCCGACAAGGCCATTGATATTTTGGACGAAGCCGGCGCGGCAAAAAAAATTCAGGAAGACGACAGGCCTTCCGAACTTGTGGAGCTTGAAAAAAATATAGAAGAGTTGGGCGAAGAAAAAAGACGCCTCGTAAGGGAACAGGATTATGAAAAGGCCGCCCTCATTCGCGACAAGGTAAAGGCTCTTAAAGAAAGACTGGAAATTTTCAGCCGTTACTGGCGGGAAAACGGACAAACTTTAAAACACATAACCGAACAGGATGTGTGTAAAATAATAAGCAATATGACCGGTATTCCCGCCGCTCAATTGGATAACAGCGAAGCCAGGCGTCTTTTGACTATGGAAAAAGAAATTCACAAGGAAGTGATAGGTCAAGACGAAGCCATCAATCTTATTTCGAGCGCGGTCCGAAGAAACCGTGCGGGCGTGTCTTCCGTAAAGCGTCCCATAGGCTCGTTTATATTTTTAGGGCCTACGGGCGTAGGAAAAACACAGCTAGCAAAGACGCTTGCGAAATTTCTGTTCGGAACCGACGATTCTCTCATACGGATTGATATGTCCGACTACATGGAAAAACATAACGCCAGTCGTCTTGTGGGCGCGCCTCCGGGTTACATCGGATATGACGAAGGCGGAATTTTAACCGAACAGGTTCGCCGCCGGCCTTACTCGGTTATTTTGCTTGATGAAATCGAAAAAGCTCATCCGGACATTTTCAATCTTTTGCTTCAACTTCTGGAAGAAGGGGAGTTAAGCGATAATCTCGGCCATACGGTGAATTTCAGGAACACCGTTATCATAATGACAAGCAACGCAGGCGCGCGCGAAATTACGGGAGAAAGCCATGTAGGTTTTTCCGCAAGCAAAGAAAAATTTATGCCGTATAATGAAATTCGCGCGGGAGCAATCGCCGAATTGAAAAAAATCATGAGTCCCGAACTTTTAAACCGCATAGACGACGTTGTGGTTTTTAACGCTTTAAATCGAGAACAGGTTTCATCGATACTGAACATACAGCTTTTGGAACTTGAAGAGCGCCTTGAAGAAAAAGGATTTTCGTTGGCTCTCAGCACAAAGGCTCGCTCTTATCTTGTAGACAACGGCTATGATCCTTCTATGGGGGCCCGTCCGATGCGCCGTCTCATACAAAGAGAAATAGAAGACGCTCTTTCGATAATCATCCTTTCAGGCGAAGGCGAAACGGGTGATACTGTCTTTGTGGATAAAGGCAAGGATTCCTTGACGGTAAAATTCCGCAAAAAAAGAAAGGCGAATCATCCGGCAACGGCCGAAAAACCCCTTATTGAAGCCGCACGGTGATTTACGATGCAAAGGTTAAATTTTTCAGATTTCGGTAAAAAACTTACCGAAAATTCCGGCATATTGCAGCTTATGGACGATCTTGGACAACCCTTACCGCCGGGGCCTTCCTTTCAGCTGGGCGGAGGAAATCCGGCCCGCATCCCCGAACTTGACGAAATGTATCGCAGCGAAATGGCAAAGATAATGGCTGCGGACGATTCGTTCGGTCAATTGATCGGGCGCTACGACGCTCCCGGCGGAAGAGTTTCTTTTTTGGACGATATTGCCCGCTGCCTTTCCGGAAAATACGGCTGGGATATCACTTCGGAAAATATCGCCGTAACGAACGGCAGCCAAACCGCAATGTTTTATCTTTTCAATCTGTTCGGCGGCACAAGTACCGAAAGCGGCGTTGCCGAAAAAAAGACTGTAGTGTTTCCCCTTGTTCCCGAATATATAGGTTACGCCGATCAGGGAATAGAAAAAGATATGTTCGTCGGGATTCCGGCCTTGTTTGAAATTTTCGACGACCATACTTTTAAATATTCAGTTGATTTTCTCGTACTTGAAAAATATCTTGCAGAACACGACAACGTCGGCGCCCTATGCGTAACCCGCCCTACAAACCCTACGGGAAACGTCCTAACCGACGATGAAATTCTTCATCTTTCAAAACTTGCCGTGCGCTACGACATTCCTTTGATAATAGACAACGCTTACGGGCTTCCGTGGCCCGACATTATTTTTACGGACAGCGCCGGCCCGTTTTTTTCGGAAAATGTCATCTTGTCCATGAGCATGTCAAAAATAGGACTGCCGTCGATGAGAACCGGCATTATTATCGCGCAAAAAGAGGTCGCAAAGGCTATTTCAAACATCAATGCCATCGTTTCTTTGACAACCGCAAGCGCGGGACAGGCGATCGCCTCAAGCCTCATAAGAAGCGGAAAACTTCTTGACTGCGCAAAAAACATAGTCCGCCCGTTTTATGAGAAAAGATCCAAAGACGCTCAAACGTGGATCCATAAGTATTTTTCAGGAACGAATTATGCCGTTCACAAAAGTGAAGGATCGATATTTTTGTGGCTATTGCTCTTCGACCTTAAAATAACTACAAAAGAATTATACTGTGAGCTTAAAAAGCGCGGAGTTATAGTCGTGCCCGGCGAATATTTTTTCTTCGGCGATGCGAGTGACGGTTCTTTTCCGCCGTTAAAAGATCATCCGCACTATGACAAGTGTCTCAGGCTTAACTATTCGCGCCCTGCAGAAGAAACGGAAGAAGGAATAAGAATAATTTCCGAAGTATACAGAAAATACTGTTGAAGCGGAAAACGAATGTGCCTGCTTGCCTGCTAACACTGTAATAGGGTAAAATTGCGATAATGGGGTTCAGTATGAATAAGGAATTTCTGCCGTATAATGTTGTTCGTAACAATGCTCTTAAAATTGCGCACCGTATATATCACGAAGGATTTATTCCCGATGTAATATACAGTTCGCTTCGCGGCGGAGCGTACATGGCAAACGTGATCAGCGAATATTTTAAAATCGTCCGAAAGGATTTCCATCCCGTATTGTATTCAGCCGTGGTGGCGCGCTCTTATTCCGACATTCGTCAGAACGACAAGGTTATGATTGACGGCTGGACGTACGAGCCCAATTATCTTAGGCACGGCGACAAAATCATGCTTGTGGACGATATTTTTGACACGGGCAGAACGATAAACGCCCTTGTGGAAATTCTATTGCAAAAGGGTATTCCGCGCTGCGATATAAAAGTTGTGGTTCACGATTATAAACATTTTACTTATAAAGAGAGGCAGCCGATCCAACCGGACTATTGGTGCAGACGCTTCGATATCCGAAAACCTGAAGAAGATCTTTGGATTCACTATCTGAGTCATGAGCTTGTGGGATTGTCAAAAGAAGAGCTTGAAGAGTATTATTATAAAGACGATCCGGATCTCCGCGGCATTCTTGAACCTATTCTAGGGTGAGTATGAAACTAAAAAGAATTACAGTTCTTTTTTCTCTTTTTTTATTTTGCTTTGCGGCCTTTGCGGAATTTTCAATAGTAAACCCCGTGCCCGGTACGTGGGCGAACAAACAGACGCTTTTGCTTGTTTTACCGGAAGGTGAAATCGCATATTATTCCGTAAACGGATCGGATCCTCTTGTTTCAGGTTTTGCCTATGACGATCCTGTTGTTATCGACGTTGCCGGCGACGTCGAAATCCGTATCGTTTCCATAGATGAAAACGGAAGGCGCACTCAAAAGAGCGTTTCATATACCGTTACGGAACACAGCCGAGAAGAAGATACCAAGTCTTTTTTTTACACGTTTTTGAACTCTCCCGTTTACGAATACGTTCCCGGTTCTAAGATCGCGATTCCCTCGTCTTTTAATTATGCAATAGGAGAAGAAGACGGCGAAGGTGCTGTGATTTATCTGCCTGCAAAAACACTTTCCCTTTCTTCCGATTGTTCCGTGTCGCGTTACGTTCCTTTGACGCTTACCGACGGAAATTCGTTTTGGCGCGGCATAATACATGTGTCTTCTGCATACGGTATAATCAATGAGCGCAGCGTTCCTTTTTCCGTTGAAAACTGGACGACGATTTCTTTTAACGACAAAACGCTTATCTACAGCATTGACGGCGGGTGGTGGCGCCCTGCGGGAGATCCTGTTGAAATAGACCGCTATGAAAGCCATACCATACGGTGGCAATCGGCGGCTTTTGAGGCGGGAAATCCGATTTATTCTTTTGAACTTCCGCCCAGAGCGGTTCTTGTTGAAGATCGGCGCGCGGACGGTTCCGTAGTTTATTCGGCAACTCAAAGCGGCACATATAAAATTTCAGTTTCCAGCCGAAATAAAGACAATCTCGGAGTAAAAAATACGCTTTCACCGGGACTTTTTTCCGAAATGTGCATAGATGTTTTTGAAGGAGATTCCGTTTCGGAAAAACTCACTTTTTCCTTGTATGCGGATAACGTTTATCAGGGCGACTTGTCAGTGCGGTATAGGATAGACCGCCGCCCGCCTGCGCCGCCCGCGCTTATACCGTCCGTTTCCGGTTTTTGGATCCGCGCGCCTCTCGATATAAACATCGTGAGCGAAAAAAAATCGCGCATTTATTGCGCAGTAAGTTCTCCTTTAGAACTTGAAAGCGATTTTTCAGCTCCGGTTCCTTCGAAGGATTTTTTTGATTCCGTCGCTCTTGAAAAATACACGGAATTTAAAGGAAACATTTTGCGGATCGCCGCGAATCCCGAACGGCCCGTGTATAATAAAATTTCCGTTTACGCTCAGGATGCGGCTGGAAACAAGAGCATTCCTTCGGAGTACAGCGCAGTTATAGACGTATGTAATTATTATTTCGATTCAGGTTCGAATCCGACTCTCGCGGACGGAACCAAAGAACGTCCCTTTACTTCTTTTGAACAGTTTGAATTTACACGATTTTTACCGCGTTTTATAAATCTTCATGTCCGCGGAAAGCTTGTAATGCCGTCCAAACGTATCGTTTTACCGGCCAACTGCAAAATTTCAGGCTCTGACGGAGCTTGTTTGGTGTTCGCGCCTGAAACATCCTTTGACCTTCGCGTTTCAAGCCTTGAAATTGAAAACTGCGCCATAACCAAAACTTCTACCGACCGTAAAGAAGCTAAATCGCTGTTCTCGCTTGAAAACGCAATTTTGTCTTTAGATAACTGTGAAATTGCGGCGCTTTTTGAAGACTCCGGTTCCGTCGTCCAGTCGGCGTCGTCGATTGTGCTTTTTAAAAACACTGGCCTTGTAAGTCAGGCAAGATCATATTCGTCATTAATTTCCGCGTCAGATACCCGCATAAGCGTTTTTAATTGCCGCGTTTCCGCTGTAGCTAAAACCGCAGTTGCCTTTTCATTGCACGGCGGACATTTTGAACTTCGCTCGTCGTCTTGTAAAACCGTAGGCTCTATGGGGCGCATAGCCGAATTGTTCGGCTGCGGCTGCCGCATGACGGATAATTCCTTTGCGGGAGAAATTTCTTTGTCGCGCACGTCTCAAGCCGTATGGACCGATCCTTCCGTCAAGATCTTCGAAGACTCAAACAATAAAACACAGGGTTTTTGATGGCGCAGATTATGTGCGGACTTGACGAAGCGGGCAGGGGACCCATCGCTGGCCCCGTGTGCGCAGGAGCCGTCATATTGCCGTCTGATTTTCCCGTTCAAACGCTGGACGATTCAAAAAAGCTGTCGGAAAAAAAACGCTTTGAGGCTGAAAAACTCATAAAAGAAAAATGCGTATGGGGCTTGGGAATTGTAGATCATGAAACGATCGATAAAATAAATATTTTACAGGCGAGTCTTTACGCTATGAGCCTTGCTTTTGAAATGCTTTTGATCAGGCTTCCCGCCTGGTGCGAAGTTTCAGGCTGTAAAATTGAGCCGGAAAATATTTTTGCCCTTGCCGACGGGACTTTTTGTCCCAAGATTTCATGCCCGTGCCGCGCCGAAGCCAAGGCTGACGGAAAATATCCTGCCGTCATGGCGGCGAGCATAATTGCTAAGACGGCGAGAGACCGTCTGATGATAGAATACGACAAACAGTTTCCGAAGTACATGTATTCGAAGCACAAGGGATATCCCACTTTGGAACATCGAAAAATATGCCGCGAACTGGGACCGTCGCCCATCCAGCGGCTCACGTTCAAGTATTAATATTAAGGAGGCTGCCCCAAAACTGAAGTTTTTGGGCAGCCCCTTTCCGTCGCTTTCGTTGTTCAATTAAATGGCGCGTTTTGAAAGCTAATAAAACTGTACGGAGGCGAGGTTCCGGCAGCGTGCCGCTTCGAGCGTTACGCTCACAGAATTATACCCTAAAAGCTCGACCGCGGCTAAGCGGACGGGTTCTCGCCGGAAGTGCATTTTTTATTATGTCTTAGTTTCAAAACGCAACGTTCAAGTATTAGCCGTTTTCAGGTTTTATTTTAGAAACTACGTGGATCACTCTTCCCGTACGTTTGATCCCGTCGTCTTTTTTCATTTCCGGAATTTCTTCACCCTTTCTGCGGTATACTTTCTTTTTTACCGTTCCTGTACCTTGATCGTATTTTTTATCGTTGGCGGCTTTTTTCTGAGCTCGCGCTTTCGCTCTTTCTTTTCGGTCCTTTTCTATAAACGAAAGCGATCTGTCAAGACCTTGTAAAAATTTTTGCAGATCTTCCGCAAAGACCGCTATCTGGTGCCGGTCAAAATCCGCACCGTCACGGCTTTTGCTTTCCACTATTTGCATAAAAACGTCGCCGGTTCTGTTTTCTTTTACATTAAAAAAATAAGAGCGATTTTCCAATATTACCTGCGTCGTAAAAAGTTCTCCGCGTATACCCATGATTTTTCCTTCCCTAATAATTTTACCGGGATTTTTATCGCAAATGATTCTAAGAATATGCAAAATCTCCGCAAAGCCGCGATGCTGTAAGGTTGCAAACTTTGCGGAGACTAGCCCTTTATCTTTTATTTTCCGAAATAATTCAGAGCGTTTTTAAACGAAATATCCTTTACCATTCTTGTAAGAATCTCTTCGTCGTTCGGGAATTCTCCGTTTTCAACCCAACGGCCAAGGATGTTGCAAAGAATTCTTCTGAAATATTCGTGGCGCGGATAGCTTAAAAAGCTCCGGCTGTCGGTAAGCATTCCCACGAACGAAGAGAGCATACCTAAGTTTCCCAGAACTTTAAGATGCTCGGTCATACCGTCGTAATGATCGCAGAACCACCATGCGCATCCGAGCTGTACTTTTCCTCTGACGGATTCTCCGTTTACGGTTCCTTGGAAACATCCCATTGCAGTTCCGAGCACATAATAATCTTTAGGATTGAGCGTATAAAGCACCGTTTTGGGCAGCCCGCCGTTTTCTTCTATGAGGTTAAGAAGCCCGCTCAATTTTTCCGCCATTCTGTTATCGTGAACCGCGTCAAATCCCGTGTCGGGGCCGAGAAGTTTAAACATTTTTTTATTCAAATCGCGGATAGCGTTCATGTGAAGCTGCATTACTACGTTCCGCTTTGCATACGCCAGGCCTAAAGCGAGCAGTACCTTTGTGCGATAGGCTTCCGCCATTTCAGGGCTTACGGGTTTTCCGGCCATAGCGGCTTTAAATGCCTTGTTTATTTCCGCATCGTCTTCAAGGCGGAACGGAGCAAATTCGAGTCCGTGGTCGCTCGCTTTGCAACCCGCTTCGACAAAAAAGTCCAGCCGCAATTCCAAAGCTTTTATCACATCGTCGGTATTTTTTATGTTTATTCCGGCAGCCTTTGCAAGTTTGGGAATATATTCCGCGAACGTCGGTTTGTCTATATTCAAGGCTTTGTCGGGCCTGAAGGACGGCCTTACCTTTGTTTCTATCTTGCCTATGGGAGCCGTTCCCGCCGCGATCGCTTTATGATATTCCAATGTGTCTGCAGGATCGTCCGTAGTTCCTACTGCATACACGTTGAATTTCTTTAGAATTCCTTTTACTGACATCTCGTCGCTTTGGAGCAGAGCGTTCGCCTTTTCCCATATTGTCGGCGCCGTCTTTGTAGTGAGCGGTTCATATATATTAAAATAACGCTGCAATTCAAGGTGCGTCCAATGGTACAAAGGATTGCCGGCGAGGTTTTCTATAGTTTGAGTCCACTTGATAAATTTTTCAAAAGGATCTGCGTTATCTCCGGTTATGACCGATTCGGGAACGCCGTAGGTGCGCATCTGGCGCCATTTATAGTGATCCCCGTATCCGTGGCTTCCAAGCCATATTTCACTCAAATTGGGAAATTTTTTATTTTCTGCAATTTCTTTAGGCGGAAGATGACAGTGAAAATCCCATATGGGGGCGTTTTCGGCCGCCTTGTACAATTTCTGCGCAGTTTTAGTTTCAAGCAGAAAATTTTTATCCATGAATTTTTTCATAACACGCTCCTGATATTTGATCATATTGCTTAACGGACTTAGGCCTTCAATTTAAGACCCAAGCCCATTATACCGCATAACGGAGAGTTTATGGAATTGAAAATACGGTCGAAATTAAACCAATATGTAATTTTAATCTACTTTCTGCGTCCGAACAGCCTCAGCAATGCTAGGAACATATTTATAAAGTCAAGATAAAGTTCCAGAGCTCCGATTATGGCCGCTTTTTTGAACATTTCGCTTCCGTCGGCTCTTCGTGAAACGGCGAGCATCTTCTGTGAATCGTAGGCGGTAAGCCCGGTAAACACTACGACCGTTACTACGGACACAAGCCAATCAAGCGTATTCGATCTGATAAAGATATTCAAAAGGGAAGCGATTATTATTCCTATAACGCCCATCATGAGGTAACGGCCTGCGGACATGAGATTGGACTTTGTTGTAAGACCGTAAAGGCTCATTATGCCGAACATAGCCGCGCACGTGATAAAAACGGACGCTACCGACGCGCCGGTATAATATAAGAGAATGCTTGAAAGCGTTATTCCATTTAAAACCGAGTATGTTATAAATCCTATAACTGCGGATTGCATGCTGATCTTTCTTATAGATGCGCTGAGCCACCAGACGAGCGCGATTTCACCCAACGCAAGAATCATAATAAAACCGTTTGAAAAAAGCAGTTTTACCATGGACGTGTTTGAGGCCGTAAAAAAAGCCGTCGCCGCGCTTACGACGAGCGCCAAGAACATCCAACCGTATACGCCGGTTAAAAATTTTTGTTTAGCCTGGGCATTCACCCTTTCAACTGAAACTCTCGTTTCTTCCATAGATCAAACCTCCGTGATCATAAAATATGACATTTTATAAAATAAAACACGAATTTGCCAAAAAGATACGCCTTCCGATATGGAATAAAGAACTGCAATCTTTTGCAAATCCTCCTTTTAATATACAATATAAACATAAAAACGGTAAGTGTGTTATAAATTAATTTTATTGACGTCTGCGCCGCGATAAACGCTTGCTCTGCGGAATTTTTGATGCGCGGCCTATGCCGCCGGAAGGAGATGAGAGTGTGAATAAAGATGATTTATATCAATCAAGAATAGACAAGGTTCTTGAAGGAATGAAAAAAATGAAGCTTGACGGTCTTATTGTAAGCGACCCCAAAAGTATACGGTATTTGACAGGAATATATAACGAGCCGTATGAACGATTGTTCGTCTTATATCTTTCGGCGGATAAAAATCACGTTTTTTTCTTGAACAAACTTTTTAACGTAGATCAAAAAAAGATCAGGGAAGTTTGGACATGCGACACCGACGATGTAATGAAAATCATGGCTTCGAATATCGCAAAAAACGGCCTTATAGGAGTGGATAAGGTTTGGCCCGCGCGTTTTTTAATTCCTCTTTGTGAACTTACTCCCGATGCAAAATTCTTACTAGGCTCGGATTGCGTTGACGACGCGCGCGCTTGCAAGGACGCCGAAGAGCAGAGGATTATGAAAGAGGCTTCCCGTATCAACGATGTATGCATCGAAAGAGGAGCAGCCTTCGTGAGAGAAGGAGTTACCGAAAAGGAAGTCGCCGAATATATAGAAGCCCAGTTTAAGGCCGAAGGGGCTTCCGGAACTTCATTTTCAACGATAGTTTCTTTCGGCAAAAATGCCGCGGATCCTCACCACGAACCCGACGATACTGTTGTAAAGGAAGGAGACTGCGTCCTCATCGACATGGGATGCGTAAAAGACGGTTATTGCTCGGATATGACGCGTACATTCTTTTATAAAACTGCGCCGGATAAGTTTACTAAAATACACGATCTGGTACGCGAAGCCAACGAAAAAGCCGAAGCTATCATACGTCCCGGAGTTTTGCTTTGCGATATTGACGCTGCTGCGCGCGATCATATTGCGAAAGCCGGATATGCAAATTATTTTACGCACCGTCTGGGACATTTCATCGGACAGACGGATCACGAACAGGGCGACGTCAGTTCTTCCAATAAGAACCCCGTAAAACCCGGCATGATATTTTCGATAGAACCCGGCGTTTATCTTCCTGGAGAATTCGGAGTGCGCATTGAAGATTTAGTGCTCGTCACCGATACGGGCTGTGAAGTTCTAAACAAAGTCGATAAAAAATGGAAGATCCTTTGCAAAAGGTAAATAAACTATGAATAAAAACGAATTGAACCGCTTTGCCGTAAGAGAATGGGAAAAAGAGCAGGAGCCGTTTCAAATGGCGCCCCACGTTTACTATGTGGGAACAAAATACGTCGGCAGTTACCTGATAGACACCGGAGACGGTTTGATATTGATCGATCAGGGATTCGCCGAAACTGTGTATCTGATTTTTGAAAGCATAAGAAAACTTAACTACACGCCTTACGACATAAAATATCTTTTCGTAAGTCATGGACATTTCGATCACTGCGGCGGAACAAGATTGATCCGGGAATACACAAAAGCAAAAGTGTTTATGTCCGAACAGGATTTTAAGATAAAAAAAGAACACCCTGAATGGGTAAGTCTGGGCTCTGAAAATTGGATAGATTTCGACGCCGATCATTTTTATGATGAAAAAAAGCCCGTAACGCTCGGCGATATGTCGATTACTACATTGCTCACGCCCGGCCATACGCCCGGAACTACTTCGTTCGTTTTTACAGACCGCGACGCTTCCGGAAAAGAATATCTATGCGCCATGCACGGCGGCGTCGGGCTTAACACTCTTATGCCGGAATTCTATGCCGAATATCCCGGCTGGCCTACGGATCTTATCCGAAAATTTATCGATTCTATGGACAAGATGCTAAAAATAAAGGCGGACATACCTTTGCCGTCACATCCCATACAAATTCCTGTTCTGGATAAGGCCGGAACCTATGTCGAAGGCGATAAAAATCCGTTTATCAATCCTAAAGGCTGGACTGAAATGCTTACGGCCAGGAAGGAAAAGGCTCTTTCGCTCATGGGATCAGGTTCGAAAAACTGATTCTATGTTTTTTTAAGCGGCTGCAAAGGTTATTTGAGGAGCGAAAAAACTAAAACATGGCAGATCTTATAGATTACGTTCGCTGGCGCGGCGATTTGACAATTTCCGTTTCTCCGTTTAATGAAGTTGACGCACTCGTATTAAGTCAGCTTGTCTACCTTGATTATACGGAAATCGTTTCCTCCGGATTTTCCAAGAAAATTTCTGTTTCCCGTCTTGCCGAAGATTTTAAAAAGTCGCCCGATTATAATATACGCTCGAACACCGGGCAGTTTATAAACCCTAAAACGGCGGCCCTGCTTGAAGCCTGCGGGGCTTCGCTCCGTTTCGGAAATATGGAAGTCTGCGGGTTTATAAATAAGATCGATTTGGAAAACGAAGAGCAGTTTTCAGCTTTTACGGTGCTCTTGAATAGGAAGACCGCCTTAGCGGTTTTTAGAGGGACGGACGACACCATTGTAGGCTGGAAAGAAGACTTTAATATGGGATTTAAGGACGTGATACCGTCGCAGCTGGACGCCGCCGTTTACATAGAAAAAATTTTCAAAAAAGGCGGAATCAGGTCTTGCGGTAAACTCTATCTTTCCGGGCATTCCAAGGGCGGTAATCTGGCAATGTATGCGGCGTCCTTCGTGCCGCAAAAGATTAAAAATAAGATAAAAAACGTTTACATATTCGACGCGCCGGGCTTAAATGAAAAACTTGCGGCAAGCGGTGAATTTTTTTCGATAAAAGATATTTTGCGGTCTTTTTATCCTCAGTTTTCGATCATAGGAATGTTGTTCAACCATCCTGAAGATTATACCATCGTAGAAAGCGGCCAGGCGGGAATAATGCAGCATGATCCTTTTTCATGGCACATGGAGCGGAATAATTTTATAAAAGCGCCCGATTTTGAAAATTTCAGCAAGTATGTGCAAAAAACCTTGAACACGTGGTTTTTAGGCCTTTCTCTTGAACGCCGTGAAAAATTTGTGGAAACGATATTTAAAGTTTTGCGTGCGGCTGAAGCCCGTACGAATACGGAATTTTATGAGAATTGGCTTAAAAATTCTGCACTCATCATAAAAGCTCTTGCCGGATTGGACGCTGAATCCCGCAAAGAAACCGTAGAGATAATACGGCTCTTGTTTAAAACTGCGGCCTCTGAAATGCCGGATATATTAAAACCGCTGAAAAAATAAGCGGTGTACGATCCTTGCCGCGTTTGCGCACAGATAATAAGCGCGCAGAAAACTCATTCTCCGCCGTCAAAAATTTGTTTACAACCTAACCTACCGGTGATATCCTTTATATAAAGTAGGAGGTTTAAATATATGATAACTTTTTTACTGTGCATCGCTATGTTGGTAGTGGGTTACATCATCTATGGCAGAGTAGTTGAAAGATTCTTTGTCCCGTCGAATGAGCCTACGCCTGCGATCGCCAATCCTGACGGTATTGATTATGTTCCTATGTCAAACGCGAAGGCGTTTCTTGTGCAGCTTTTAAATATTGCAGGACTCGGCCCCATTTTCGGTGCGATTTCAGGCGCATTGTGGGGACCGAGTGTTTACTTATGGATAGTGTTCGGTACAATCCTTGCCGGAGGCGTTCACGACTATATGTCGGGCATGCTGTCCGTCCGTAACGACGGATCAAGTATAACCGAAGTTACCGGAAAGTACATGGGTACGATAATGCAATCGATTATGCGCGTTTTCGGCCTTGTTCTTTTGGTTTTAGTAGGCGTAGTATTTATGGTAGGGCCGGCAGGTTTGCTTGCCAAACTCACGGCAAATGTTTCTTTTTTAAATATTCAAGTGTGGACGCTTATAATCCTTGTATATTACTTTCTCGCAACGCTGCTTCCCATCGATAAAATCATAGGACGTTTTTATCCCATATTCGGAATATGTCTTATTCTCATGGCTATAGGAATCGCCGTTTCCACGATGATCCACTCCGGCGAGCGTCCGATGATGGAATTGACACTTGTTAATCTTTATCCTGCAACCGGCAAGCGACCCATCTGGCCGCTCATGTTTATAACGGTAGCCTGCGGCGCAATATCGGGCTTTCACGCTACACAGTCGCCGGTAATCGCCCGTACGATAAAGAATGAAAAAGACGGACGCAAAATATTTTACGGCGCTATGGTAGCCGAAGGCGTTATAGCCATGATATGGGCCGCCGCCGCGATCGCCTTTTATTACGATCCTTCAAAAGCCGCATCGGGAATGGGACTGGAAGCTCTCCTTAAAGTAAAGGGCGGAAATTCAACTTCGGTTTATGAAATGTGCAAAGCCCTTCTTCCGGGAGTGGGAACGGTCATCGCCATGCTGGGCGTTATAGCCTGTCCTATCACTTCCGGCGACACGGCGTTCAGAAGCGCGCGAATGATAATCTTTGACTGGTTCAAACTCGATGAAAAAAAGCTGAAGACTCGTTTGTCGGTTGCAATACCCCTGCTGCTTGTCGGTTATATAATTTCCAAGATAAATTACGGCGTGGTCTGGAGATATTTTTCATGGTCGAATCAAACTTTGGCTATGATAGTTCTGTGGTGCGGCGCTACGTACTTTGTTACAAACTATCCCAACAAGAATGTGTGCTGGATCTGCGCAATTCCCGCAACCTTTATGTCTGCAGTAAGCGTTACATATCTTATGTACGCTCCGGAATGTTTTAATCTGATCAAGCAGGGACATACCGGAATCGTAATTTCCTATGCGGTCGGTATAATCGTGGCTCTAGCTTTCCTTGTGATATTTATCGTCCGCGCATACTTGTCGCCTGAAAAATGCGTTGAATACCAAAAGTCCGTAAAGCTTGGCCGGGAAAAATAGTATTGTGATAAGGCTTATAGAGTTTCAGCTATTCGATTGAAAAGCGTATCCGAAAGGGTTGAACCTGATTGCGTAACTATGGCCGACGCAAACACGTTCGCCCTTTCTACGGAATCAAAGAGCGACAGTCCCTGTTTAAGTCCTGCGATCATTGCGCCGCAATGACAGTCTCCGGCACCTGTCGTGTCGACTGCGTTTACCTTATTCCGGCATGGAATTTGTACGGCCTTCTTCAGCGCTTTGTCGTAACAAAAGGCTCCCTCTTTTCCTTGGGTGATCACAACGGAGTTATGTGTAAAAGAAAAGAGCGTCTCGGCGGCTGTATGAACGGATTTTGTTTTGGTAAAAGACAGGGCTTCCTCGTCATTTAAATGAAGAACGGGCTCCAAGTTAAAAATATTTGAAAGCAGTCTTTTATCTATACTGTTTATGCGAGGCCCCGGAGCGAAGAACAAACTTATGTTCGAATGTGTTTTGTTTTGATCTTTTAACGTTTTTTCAAGAAATGAAACTATTTTTTTTCCGTCTATGTCTTCTATTTCAAGTCCGCAAAAATATATTCCGTCTACGTTTACAAAATCGACGTTAAAAAACCATGACGGGTCAAATCTGTATTCGGCTCCATGCTTGCTTAAAAATGTTCGTCGGCCGTTTTTTTCAATTATGCAGTAGCAGCAACCGTTTTCTATTTCCGGCGTACGGACAAAGACCGGGATTTCAAGCTCTTTGAATTTTTGCTCGATAAAGTTTCCGTATATTCCGCTTCCTACGGGCGAACACAGCTTGTAAGGCAGCTTGAATTGGCGCAAAACCGTGGAAGCGTTAAAGGCGCAGCCGCCTACGGACATGCTCTGTTCGATTATGTTTTCATCCTGTCCCGGAGCCGGCAAGTTCTTTATGTTCAATATAATGTCGACACAGGTTGAACCTATAAAAAGCGTTTGCTTCATGCAAGAAAGTATAAGGAATCCTATCGACGTCTGTCAACTTATGCGTATCGATTAATATTAGAAGCCGCCGGTTTTTGAGTTCTCGCTGTTTTCAGAAAGCCACTTAATCAAATTTTTATGGATAATTCCGTTTTGCGAAAAATCGAACTTATCCAGCGACAGAACATATTTTGGATAATTATCCTTAACACTGTCGTAAGCTCCGAATTCGCGTGCGATTGTTTTATCGTTGGCAAGTAGGTAACAAACTTGGAAATATTTTTTTTCATTCCCTTTTTGTGCTATAAAATCAATTTCAGTATTTTTTAGAATGCCGACATGAACTTCATACCCGCGATTTAACAGTTCGTTATAAACTATGTTTTCTAAGCTGGCGCCAACATCTATTTTAGTGGAATGAATTCTGGCTAAGCTGACATCTGCAAGATAATATTTTTCAAAAGTGGATAAAATCCTTTTACCATGAATATCATAGCGTGAAACTTTATTCACAATACACGAATTGGTAATGAACGAAAGATAATTATACAGCGATTCTTTAGAGCAATCTCTTTTTTCTGCTTTAAGAAAATTCACAATTGATGTTCCCGAAAAAATCTGAGACATATTTATGGAAAGATAATCGATGATCTTATTCAACAAGGCTACGTTTTGGATTTTATAACGGGAAACTACGTCTTTTAATACAATGGAATCATACAAATCGGAAAGAAAAACTCTTATATCCTCATCATTCTTTATTGAAAAACGCTGCGGCATTCCTCCCCAACGAATATAGTCCATAAGCACTTCGTCATTTGCTTCGTGAATTCCTTGAATCTCAAGCGCTTCGGCAAAACTGAATGGAAGAATTTTAAAAGAAACATAGCGACCGGAAAGCAATGTCGCCAGTTCTCCTGATAAAAGTTTTGTGTTAGAGCCGGTGATAAAAATACTTGTATTTAGAAGCCTGAAAGAGTTAATCGCTTTTTCAAAATTTGCGACATTCTGTATCTCATCAAAAAACAAATAATATTTTTGATCATCATTAATAAGATTTTTTACGTATTTATAAAGATCCAGTTCATCTTTTAACGCATTAAATTGTAAATCTTCAAAGTTGATAAAAATTTTATGAGCCTCGTCGGCATCAATTTCGTTTACGATCTGCCTTAGGATTACAGATTTACCGCATCGGCGAATACCGATAAGCGCTTTGACGAGTTCATTTTCATAAAAAGGTCTTATTTTTTTTAACCAATTTTCCCTTATTATCATAATGATATAATAGACTTAAAATTAAAATAATGCAACTTATAAGGTTGAAACGTACTAAAAGCATATAGAAACAGCGTTTCCGGAAATCGAAATTTTCGCGCATACTGCTTGTATTTATCAGATGACGCCGAGCAACTTCCATCAAAGAACCGATAGGACAGCCTGTGCAAAAACAGCGGCTTTTTAAGCGGATAGTTCCCTTTTTAGAACCATTTTTTTTCTTAAAAAACATTGACAGGTGATAAAAACGAATTTATACTTTGTATAAGGTTCTTAAAAAGAACCATTTTGTAAAAGCTGATTTTCAGGAGGATTTTATGAAAAAGAGACTCTTATCGGTGCTCTGCCTTACTTTAGTTCTTGGTATGGCTTTTGCTGCCGGAGGAAAAGAGACAGGCAAGACGGAACTTACGCTTTGGCACAGTTTTAGCGGCAACGCGGCAAAAGCGTTACAGATGATCGTAGACCAATTTAATACATCTCAAGATCGCATCCATGTGGACGCACAATACCAAGGGTCGTATGAAGAATCTCTTAACAAATTAAAAGCGTCCATGCGCACAAATTCCGGCCCGGATATGGTACAAATTTATGAAGCCGGCACGCGATTTATGGTAGACAGCGGATTTGTTCTGCCCATGCAGAATATCATCAGCAAATATAAAATTGATATATCAAATTTGGAAGAAAATATTTTGGCGTATTATACGATAAATAATAAGCTGTATTCGATACCCATGAATACATCCGTTCCTATCTGTTACTATAATAAAACAATCCTATCACAATTAGGATATGAAGACGGTCCGAAATCTTGGGATGACATCATCACAATTTCACAAATGGTACAGCAAAAAAATATGTCGAAATGGGGAATTGCACTCTCAACGAATATGTGGTGGTTTGAATTAATGTTACTTCAGCAAGGTGTAAATTTAGTAGACCAAAATAACGGGCGAAGCGGGGCCGCAACCCGTACTGTGTTTGCAAAAGATAATTTATCTTATCAAATCGCGGAAAAGTGGCTGTATTTGTATAAAAACAACTACGCTTCGAACACCGGATTTTCATCTTCGGATTGTCGTACCGTATTCTTTTCCGGAATGGCTCCGATTATTCTGGATTCTTCCAGTTCATTGCGGGATTATATCGATGTAACAAGCGGTAAGTTTGAACTGGCCGTATGCGCTTTGCCTACATTGAACAAAGGAGCTGCAAACGGAGGAGTGACGCTGGGAGGCGCTTCTTTATACGTAATCGATAATAATAAATATACGGATAAAAAACTGGACGCAATTGCCGAATTTATTAAATACTTGATTTCCGCCGACGCACAATCAATATTATGTTTAAATACCGGTTATTATTCGGTAACTAAAACCGTGTATGACTTGGATTCCGTTAAAAAGAATTTGCAAAAATATCCTCAATATGTGACGGTGCGAGATATAATGAGAGAATCTAAAAGCATGGGAAAGGGTGCAATTTACGGTGTTTTCACGGAGGGGCGATCAACATATAAAAACTATTTTGAAGAAATGTTATTAGGTGAAATTACCCCGAAAGAATGTATCGATAAATCCGCACACGATATTGATATACTTATATCCGAATATAACGCGGCAAACAAATAGGTAAAAAGTTTATTCTATAAAGAAGGGAAAGCTGTATGGAGCGTAACAAAAAGCGTTGTCGGGGGCAAATATTGCAAAGGCTGGAGCCTTATACATATCTTTTGCCTGTATCGATAATCTTCGGCATATTTATATATTACCCCTTGGTACGAACAATCAGAATGAGCGTTTCTGTTGTAAATTCTATGGGAAAGGTTGTGTCGTTCTGCGGATTAAAGAATTTCATAAATTTATTTTCCGCAGGTGCGTTTTGGAACAGCCTTTTTTTAACAATAAGATTTACTGTGATGATTGTTCCTGCACAGATAATTACGGGAGTATTTTTAGGCTTACTGGCAACAGACCCCAAAAGAAAAACCGATATGGTACGCACCATATTCGCTTTCCCGATGGCGGTTTCATCCGCCTGCGCATCGATTATTTGGTTATTGCTCTTTAATCCTACCACAGGGCTGGTCAATTGGGTTTTGGGAAAAAGCATAGATTGGCTCGCTAACGGAAACTTAGCATTGCTTATGGTAACAGTTGCGACTTGGTGGCTGACAATGGGAATGAATTTCATTTACGCTTATTCAGGTCTTCAAGCTATTCCAGCCAGCCTATATGAATATTCATGCGTCGAAGGCGCAAATTACTTTCAGACCCTTTGGTATATCACATTGCCCAGTATGTCCCCTACGTTGTTTTTCTTGTTAATAGTTAACACGATCGGAGCCTTCCAAACATTTACACAGGTAAAACTGATGACACTGGGCGGCCCTGCAAACAAAACCTCCGTCTTGTCGTATTCTATCTACAAAGAAGCATTTTTAAACAACCGCTGGGGATATGCTTCGGCACAATCCATTGTTTTTCTGATTATTCTATTAATAATTTCCATTATTCAATTTCGTACAGAGAAAAAAGGAGTGTTTTACCAATGAAATCTGTTTTTCGATTGGAACGGTTGGTTGTACTTGCACTAAAGACTTTTATGATACTTATTATTTTATGTCCTCTTCTTTATGCAATGAATGTAAGTTTTATGACCACACCGGAAATTTTTAAAAGACCTCCGACGTTGATTCCCTCCAGTTTTTTATTAACAAGCTATCGGCAAGCGCTTAAAACGGCGCCTTTATTCCGATATTTATTTAACAGTTTCGTTATGGCTTCTTCGGTAATGATCGGACAGATTATTCTGGCGAGTATGGCCGCTTTTTCTTTCTCTCATTTTAAATTTAAAACCAAACAAATCATCTTTATGGCATTCCTGGCAACCATGATGATTCCGGCGGAATCTTTAGTTATCAGCAATTATTTGACAATCGGCGATATGAGACTGTATGACACATATCTGGCCATGATACTGCCTAATCTTGCTTCGGCAATGTCAATTTTCTTTATGCGGCAAGCCTTTATGCAAATACCTACGGCATTGTATGAAGCGGCCAGAATTGAAGGGTGCAGTAATTTCAGATATTTATTTACAATGCTTCTGCCTATGTCTAAAGGCTCTATCGGAGCAATCTGTATTTACACATTTATAAAAGCGTGGAATGCTTACCTATGGCCGCTTTTGGTGACAAATAAAACCAATATGAGGACAGTACAGATAGGCGTGGGAATGCTTTACGATAGAGAAGCCGCGTCATATAATATGATTATGGCAGGTATCGTTATTGTACTTATTCCTTCAATAATAGTTTTTATCGTCGGACAAAGGCAAATTCTTTCCGGCTCGCTATCGGGAGCTATAAAGGGATAAAAATATTAAAACTTTTTATTAATAAACGATATTTGTGTGTAGCCCGCTGAATATTAAGACCATAGAAGTAGGTCTAAATACTTCTGAAGAAGGTAGAATAAAATGGCGTCATTTATTTATGAAACTCATATGCATACATCTCAGGCAAGCGCGTGCGGAAAATCACCGGGAAAAGATTATATTCAAAAATATATAGACGCCGGATACTCCGGAATTATAATTACCGATCATTTTTTTCGCGGAAATTGCGGAATCAATAGAAATCTGCCATGGGAGCAGCGCGTTCACTTATTTTGCCAAGGCTATGAAGATGCAAAAGAAGCCGGTTATAAAGCAAATTTTCCCGTTTTCTTCGGATGGGAAGAATATTATGACGGTGACGAGTACCTGATTTACGGCATAGATGAGAAATGGATGCTGAAACATCCGGAAATGGAAAACTGGACCCGCTTGGAACAATATCAACAGGTTCACCTGGCAGGAGGATGCGTCGTTCAAGCTCATCCTTTCCGCGAACGTGATTATATTAAGACAATCCATCTGTCTACTCGCTGTGTAGATGCCGTTGAAGGCGTGAATTCCGATAACAGCCCGGAATGCAACGGTCTTGCCGTAAGATATGCAAAAATGTTGGGGCTTCCTATTACGGGCGGCTCCGACAACCACTGTGCGGACACCATGCGATTTGAAAAACTTTCGGGTGTCGTATTTGAAACGCCCCTGCGTGATATTCACGATTATGTAAGCGCCATATTAAATCGTAAACCGTTTAAAGTACACGCTCAACCGGAAAATATGATCTGGCGTGAAGACGCCGAAATTCACACACCGGTAAAAATTCACGGTGAAAACGATAGCATAATACAGGGCGATATTAAGCGTTTTTTACGTAACGGAGAATTTTAGAAATGCAAAAATTCGTTGTCGAAGGCTTAACGGCTTGCGCGGTAAAAGAGTAAGAGGAATCGAGTGCGGCAATCATCGGTTAAAATCCACCCTATTGAGAAAAATTTACTGCCCGATAAGGTTGAAGACGAAATTTTAACTTATATTGTAAAAAATCATTTAAAAGCCGGAGATAAAATTCCGTCCGAGCGTGAACTTTCAGTAAAACTTAAAGTAGGACGAAATTCCGTTCGCAATGCGTTTTTATCTTTGGAAAATAAAAATATAATCGATCGCCATATCGGAAAAGGTTCGTTTTTAAAAACAATACATTTTGAAAACACCAAAGCGAATGTTGACGTGCGTCTTTTTGAAGTTAATTTTACCGACATACTTGAAATTAAAACGGATTTGGAAAAACTGGCAATAAAAAAAGCCGTTGACAACGGCAGCGATGAAATGTTTAACGAGTTGATACAAAAAGCAAAGTATATGTCGGCCTTGGCTGAAAAAGGCGAATATTCAATTGAGGCGGATAGAGATTTTCATTCAAAATTATACGATTGCGCGGGTTCAAAAACATTAAAACAGCTATTGTTAAATCTCATAGACGCTTTGGATTACTATCAATGCATATATGCAAACCCGCATGCCCAGTGGATACTGACGGTTCCGTATCATCTTGATATTGCGTGTGCTTGTAAGGAAAGAAACCTTGTACTTGCGCTCGCAGCTCATGCGTATATTTATAATTGTGATTTAAAAGTGCTCAGTTCCAAAGTAAAGGATAAGGCTGTGATACAAAAATAGCGGAGGATGCCTTTTTCTGCATGTTTGTTTGCCGGAAGCCGTATGCCGTTTCTGCAGGCGAATACAGCGGCAAAGAATAGACCGCGTTGTCTGTGCTGAAGTTGAAGGCGACAAACCGGAATTCAAACCGACTAGGAGATAGAATTATGGAAAAGATTGAAGATATTATTACCGACGATACGTTTTCGTTTACGAATATTGAAATGCCGGTTTCTATGCCGCTTTTTCAAAATTCATTGTTTTGCTTTAATTGCGTAGACGATTTAAAAAAGGCGATCGGCGACGAATTTTATTCTCATCTTTATTCCAGAGGAAACAATCCTACCGTAGAGCTGGTTGAACGCCGCATAGCCGAGGCGGAAAAAGGAGAGCGTGCAAAACTTTTTGCATCGGGGGTGGCCGCAATCTATGCAGTCGTTTCATCGCAAGTGCAAAGCGGCGACCATATAATCTGTTCGGATTGCGCATATTCATGGGCAAAATATCTTTGTTCGACGTATCTTAAACGCTTTAATGTTTCGGCTACCTTTGTCAACACAAAAGATATAGAAGCCGTCAAGCAAGCCGTGCGCAAAAACACAAAGGTACTGTATCTTGAATCGCCCGGCTCCTCGGTTATGAGAGTTTCCGATTTAAAAGCTTTGGTTGAAATTTGCAAAAACAATTCCATCTTTTCGATAATAGACAATACATGGGCGACCCCCGTGTTTCAAAACCCTTTGACTTTCGGAATAGACGCCGTAGTGCATTCCGCATCAAAGTATCTCGGCGGACACAGCGATGTTATCGGCGGCTGCGTTATATCGAGCAATAAAAATATCGAACATATTTTTAAAACCGAATTCCTGCCTACGGGAGCCGTTCCCGATCCTTTTCAAGCATGGCTCATCCAGCGCGGAATGCGGACGCTGAAAGTCCGCTTGGACTATCACTATAAAGCCGCCCTGAAGGTGTGCGATTTTTTATATGCGCACAATGCGGTGGACGAAGTGTTTTATCCCATGCACCCTAAAAGTCCCGACTATGCGCTTGCATCGTCGCAAATGAAAGGCGGCTGCGGTTTGTTGTCTGTAAAATTAAAAACCGACGACGAAACAAAAATTAAAAAAGCGGTTGACGCTTTGAACATATTCAGAATCGGCGTCAGCTGGGGCGGATACGAAAGTCTTATTCTTCCTCTGCTGGCAACAAAGGGAGATCCGCGCGTAATACGGCTGCATATCGGTCTTGAAAATACGGACTCGCTCATAGAGGATTTGGATAAAGGCTTGTTTTTGCTTAAATAGGCGGGCAGTGTGCGCTGGGCGTGCCCCTTGCTCCGCTCGGGTCGGGCTTTTCGAGGTTCCGCGCTCACGCGCTCCATTCCTCCGCTTGCGCTCATCGCTCGCTCCGGAACGGCTTTGCCGCCTCTCCAATCCCTCACGCATGTCAATTTGAAGCGGTTTTATCGTGCAGTTGTAAATCCTCTTCGTCGCCGGCATTGCCGCATTGACTTTGCTCTTCGCTATGCAGCGTTTTAACGCCGAAGATGAAATAGATTATATGGGCGCCCCATACGATTGTAAGACAAATTCTTCCGACGGGTATTCGCTTCATCATAATAAAGCCTGCGAGCATCACCGCGCTCGACGTCGTAAGAATCGAAACCTTTGTTTTCAGCGTCATCGCTTTTCGTTCGACGAAACTTTCCAAGTGCTTTTTATACAGCGATGTGCCTATGACTTTTTGCCAAAAAGAATTAAAATAAAATTACTACTACCAATTTCCGCCAATACCATAGCGGCATTGAAACGGTGTCTGTTTCTGCGTCTAACATACCCGCGCTTGCGTCCTTTTGTCGCAAGGATAACCGTATCATCGAGCCGTCGCCTTCTTTTACGCGCTCGATTGCTTTTCCCTCGACAAAGTCAAGGACTGTTTCCTCGCTGGATATACGCCTGTTCTTTTTGTAGTTTTTTCGTCTACTCATACTCTCTCGGACGTATCGGAGTTTTTGTCCTACTCAAGACATCCGCTTGTTATCGGTCTACCGGTTTCTCTTGCCCATTTGGTATAACGGCGACGGATAACATCGCAATAAACGGGATCGAGTTCTCAATAAACGTCTCAAATAATTTAACAGACTTCATTATCGGGTGCGATTCGTTTCGGCTAGGCTTGTCGCAGTGGATAACTGTAGTCAAATCTCGCCTTCCACCCCAAAAATGCGCAGCGCATTGACGGCTTCGATAAAATTTCCTCTAACGGGAATAACGACATAGCATTAATCGAAATGTTCCTTGTTGAAGCTGCGGCAGGGAAGGGGCGGGAAGTTGCCGAATACTATGACGTTACCCAGATCCCCATACTGGAGCGATTTATTTACCCGTATAAAGCCAATCAGGTAAAAGCCGTTATCGTTAAAGGCGACAGTATGAACGGTATACATATCTGCCATAACGATATGGTGCTATTTGTGCCGGAAGAAAAGGAAGGTAACGACATTTTTGTCATATCAATAAATAACAACGTGCTGGTAAAACGCCTTGAATTCAACCCTGCCGAACATTGCGTCCGAGTGTTGAGCGAAAATGAAAAATACGCGCCGATCGTCATAAAAGAAAACGGTGGCGATATACTGACGGTAAACGGGCGGGTGATTGTCGTGCTGCATCGGCGATGTAACGCCCTGTGGCGTAGCGTTGTTTATTGGTGAATGACATGCAGCTTATTGACGTTTTAATCAACGGGAAGTATCATTTAACAACAAGAATTTCAGACGAGATCGGTTCTCAAATAACAGAACAAAGGCTTATTTTTATGGCTCGCTCGTCTATTTTGCCGCCATCCACGGCGGTACTTAAACGACGAGTTTGCTGCGCAAACGTCGCTTACTAGGAAGGATATGATAAAAGATCTTGTATTGCAAAGCCGCTCTTATCGTCGCTTTTATGAAAATGAAAAAATTTCTGAAGATACTCTCGTCTCTTTGATCGACGTTGCCCGCCTTTGTCCGTCGGCCGCAAATCAGCAGCCTTTAAAATACCGCTTAGTAAATGATGCCGAAGAGAATAAAAAATTATTTTCATGTCTGCATTGGGCTATGGCGTTGCCTGAGTGGGGCGGGCCGGCGGAAGGTGAAAGACCGTCCGCTTATATAATTATTCTTGACGATTTACAGATTGCAAAGAATAGGCAAACGGACGTCGGCATTGCTGCGCAATCGATTATGCTCGCCGCTTCGGAGCGGGGACTGGGCGGCTGTATGCTCGGCGCGATCGACCGCGAAAAGGTTTTTGAATTATTCGGCCTTGATAAAGAAAAATACGAAATCGAACTGGTGCTTGCCTTAGGCAAACCTAAAGAAACTGTAAAGATTGTACCGCTTGACGAAGGCGGAAGTGCTAAATACTTTCGCGACGAAAAACAAATCCACTATGTTCCCAAAAGGAATTTGGACGATATAATAGTAAAATAAGTTTTTATTCGGCAAAACGCCCCAAGGTTTTTATCCGAAGGAAATTTTCTGTCCAGCGGAAAATTTTTCTTAAAGTGCGCCGTTCAATTTGCAGCGGCGTTACTTTGCCTTTGCAAAAACGGCGGAGGCAAATTCTTGAGGATACTCGTTTATTATTGCCGTTTCAAGCGCTCTTGTCGCTGCGTTAAGGGCGTCCTGTTCTGTCAGTTTTCCTACGCGAGCGTTCTTTGTCCACGGAAATATATTTTTTCCGCTTGACGTGTCCGTCGTCGTAGAAGTTACGTTATAACGGACAAAGGCATATTTGGAATCCGGCATCTGTATGTTTTCATAAGAGACGCTTGCGGTAAGTTCATAAAGGACATTCGTCGTATCTGAAACCTTTTTATCCGCTTGTTTCGCAAGGGCTTTTATTCCGAACGACGAAAGCGCCGATGCAAAGGCTGCAGCAACTCTGCCGTCGGTATCTCCGTCTACGGAAATACTAACGTTTATTTTGGACAAGAGTTCCGCCGTCCTTTGGGCGACGGCATTTGTCGAGCCGTAATCTACGGAAACGGTCTTTTTATACACGGGCTTAATGATCGCGAGGAGTGAAAAATAATAGTCGTTTGTTTTCGCAAGCTCGTATGCGTTTACGGCGTAAGCGCAGCTTTCGAAAGTGCCTTCCGTTTTTTCGGCAAGTAAAAGCAGTTCTTTTACGGCGGCATTGTTTTCTTCTATTTTGCTGCGGTAATATTGTCCGCTTTCGTTTCTGTTTAAAACCGCCAACGCGTATTCCGTGCCGTCGGGAGCGGAGTACGATCTCTTAACGGAAATACCCGCAAGATCATTTAATGAAGTCGACGTTTTTATCCGTGAAAGATATGAGGACACTCCTTCGCTTGCATTTGAAAACGACATCTGCGTATTTTCTTCGGCTTCGATATTCTGGTTGAGCACTCTGCCTATTGCGGCTGCCGCATCATTTTCCGCGTCGCCCCTCGATTTCGCGCTGCCTATTCCTGTAATATATGCGTCCGACGGAAACAGCGTCTCGGGATTATTCAGCCATTCCGGTTGTTTTTGACCGCTATCGGCGGATTTTTTCTTTGCTCCTCCGGCATATGCGGCTGCCGATAAGCAAAGTAATATAGCGCATGCGACCCTTGCGTATCTCATACCTTTCCCCGACTTTTACTTTCGCACGGACGATTTTCCGATGACTTTTTTGATGCTGTCGTTTTCGTTTATCCAGATCTTGCGGTGCGATTCAATGTCTATGAGTTCCGTGGAAACGTAGTAAGTTCTCGTAAGCGTTTTTGCATTAGAATCGACGATCGTTTTTACCGAACCCTGCATCATAAAATCCGCGCCCGTAGCGTTCGCAAGATTTTTTGCGCTTTCCTCGCTTGCGTGCGTCTGCTGGTATTCAAGCTCCGCATCAAGTTCTTTGCGTTGAGAGGAACTTGCGACAAAGTCGACGAGGCCGCTGTTTACGAGAGCCGTTTCAAGCTTTGCGGTAAGGATGGACGTGTCAATATGTTCATCGCTTTGGTTTCTGAACGAACCGAGAATCACGACCGGAAGCCGCCCCTTATGCGACGATGAAAAATTTTTTATTCGCTGCGATCCCAAACATTCGGATATTATCGCCTCTGCAACTATTCTTACGTCGGTATCGTTCCAATATCCGCTTAAATCTAGCTGAGTGTCGGACGAAACCCTTGTAACCTTTGTCGACGAGCATCCTGCAAAGATATAAAACACTGAAAGTAATAGGAAAAACTTTATAAAAAGTTTTTTTAGAGATAGCTTTTGTTTATTCTTTCCCATAAATATGACTCCCTGGTATGATTCCTTGTTAATTTGTTATGCCGGCATAATCAGATTAAGCCGGCGGCGGAATCAGTTGCCGAGCAGCTTGTATTTTTTTACCGCATCCGAAACTTTTTCTATTGTGATTTCCGATTTTTGATTTGCGGCGTAATCTTTTACTATGTCGTTTACTGTGGGCAGCACGGCTTCATATGGCAAAAACATTAAAACGTAAACGGTGTTGTCTTGGCCTACCCAGTAGTCTGCCTGTGTAGAACCTTGAAGCAATGCGTCTGTTCTTGCGACGATGGCTTCTTCCATGTAATTGAGAGCGTCTTCGGGGATTCCCGTGTCTTCCGCATAAGTCGTGGTTGCGCCTTTAAGTGATACTTGAACGGTGTTTGCAAGTTCCGCCCGTCCGTTGACGCGCGCCGCTTTTAGGGAATTTTGCATATTGCTCATTTTTGCGGAACCTACCGCATAAATTCCGTCAAGCGACTGTTTGCCTTCCATAACCCAGGACGGACGCTCTACGCCTTCTGCGCCGACTACTTTTTTTACCTGGGATGCCGCCGTAGGTTCTTCTTTTGCTTTAGCGGCTTCTTTTGTAGAACCGCAGCTCATCAGAATTGCGGCTATTGCGCTGAACGCAACGATAACAGCTTGTTTTTTCATAATTCCTCCGAAATTACAATATCCCGGCATCGGTATCTGATATGCGCGGATATTTTATTGCTTTTATTGCCTAGTACAGTACGGTTGCAGTATATCATAATATATTTTTAAAGTCAGTTACGCTCTGTAGGTTACAAATAATTGCGTAAAATATCGATTTTGAAAACGTCGCGTCAGTGCTCTATGGTGTCGCAAAACTTTGACTTTTTAAATATCTTCCTATAAAATGCAACAGTTGAGAGAATATCAATTCTCGAAAACTGTTGCATTGATGCGCGATCCCCGCAACGAGCGCGTAAGCGCGAAGTTTCGAGCGGCGATATGTTAATTAGCGATGTTTGCGCAGCAAACTCGTCGTTTAATGAGGCCGCGATATTTCAGCGGTCGAAATTAAACATTCGTTTATAAATAGTGATATGACCTTAGGCGATATTGATATTTGTATTTGCGTTCATAATAATTTTGCAGATTCCGCTTTTTGCCTTGCCCTTAAAAAGATCAGGTTTTTATTTATCTGCGCCTTGCTTTTGGTTTCAGAAGTCTTTACCTTTGCGAAAGAAGCCGTTTTTTCACTTTCGCCAAAAGGGGACTCCGTTGCCGTTTGCTCAGGCCTTGCGCTCGAGGCCGTAAGTCTTTTGATGAATAATCCCGAGTGGGACGGCGTAAGAAATTCCAAGGACGGCGTAAATTCTTTTGACGCAAAGTTTATGCACAAGTACGACAGGGCTCTCGACGTTTCCGGAGACGTTTTGTTTGGAGCTCTTGCCGCAGGTCAATTGGTGCTCACGTTTACGGCTGAAAGACAAGAGTGGTTTCCCGTTTTGGTTATGGCGGCCGAAACAGTCCTTATAACTGACGGAACAAAGCGCATATTAAAAAAATCGGCCTCAAGAATGCGCCCGTATACGTATTTTGAAGATCCTCCGTCGGACAGCGACGCTTCCGCTTCGTGGCCCAGCGGACATTCCATGAACGGTTTTGCGATCGCTTCCTTTTCAAGTTATGTTTTCAGTCAGTATTATCCGGATTCTCCGTGGAAATGGGCTGTGACGGGCGGCGCTTTCGGCATTGCCGCAGTTACGGCGGCGAGCCGCGTTCTTGCAGGGTGCCACTTTGTTTCGGATACTTTAAGCGGAGCCGCTTTTGGAAGCGCGATAGGTTTTCTGGTTCCTTTTTTACACACTAATCGCTTCTTGGGGGCGAGGTCAAAGACAGGGGAAACCGTTCAATTGGCCCTTATTCCGTCGGGTATAATGCTTTCCGTGCATTTTTAGAATTTGCAGCCAAAGCGGTCTTGAGCATTTTATTTGTCATTTGTGTTTTTTGTATATATATTATTGATATGAATAAAAAATACACGGAAAATGAATTTATCGATGACGATAATCTGCTTTCGCTTGACGAGATGGCGATGCTTGACGGCGCTGAAAATTCAAACGATGCGATAAAAAAATACTTTGAAGACGAAACTTCTGCGGAAACTGGAAATGCCGCCGGCTCTCCAAGTGCCGGATTGGAAACGGGAACTGCGTCTTCGCTGCAGACTGACGTTAAAACCGATAACCTTCCCCCGAATCAGGAATTTACGGCAGCCGCTTCGCCTTCGGATCCTACCGGCAAAGAATCTCCGCCTTCAAGCGACGGAAATTCGATAGTATCCGTCGAGCAGATGCTTCCCAATAAGCTTTTTTTAATTCCTCTGCAGGGGCGCCCGATTTTTCCCGGAATATTCACTCCTCTTATGATTAATTCCGCCGAAGACGCAAAAATTATAGAAGAGTCCTATAATTCCAATGGTTTTATCGGTATCGTCATGCTCAAAAACGACAATAATACCCCTTCGATCACGGATCTGTATGAAGTCGGAACTGCGGCAAGGATAATTAAAAAGATAAATTTGCCCGACGGCGGCTTGAATGTTTTTATTTCTACGGTAAAGCGTTTTAAAATCCGCAAAGCGCTGAAATCTTCGTCGCCCATAATTGCGGCCGTAGATTATCTCAACGATGAAGAAGACGACACTTTTGAAGTAAAAGCTTTGACGCGGGCTCTTATCAGTGAAATGAAAGAAGTGTCCGAAAACAATCCGCTTTTTTCGGAAGAAATGCGCCTTAACATGGTCAACATCGATCATCCCGGAAAAATCGCCGATTTTATAGCTTCTATTTTGAACATAGATAAAACCGAACAGCAAAAAGTTCTTGAACTTTTGAACGTGCGCCGCAGGATGGAGCAGGTATTAGTGTATATCAAAAAAGAACAGGAGCTGCTCAGGATTCAGAAAAAAATTCAAAACGAGTTGAATGAAAGGGTTGAAAAAAATCAGCGGGAATATTTTTTAAGAGAAGAGCTGCGTTCCATTCAGGAAGAACTGGGAACGGATGCGGACGGCAACGGAACCGATTACCAGAAATTCAAAGATAAAATCGCAAAATTTAACTTTGAAGGTGAAATAAAAGAAGCCGTGGAAGACGAACTTGAAAAATTCCATCTTATGGATCCGAATTCCGCGGAATTTATAGGAACGCGCAACTATCTTGAATTGGTCTGTGCGCTTCCCTGGCAGAGCACAAATCACGAATCTTATAGTTTGAACGAAGCAAAGAAAATTCTTGAAAAGGATCATTACGGCCTTGAGGACGTAAAAAAACGCATTATGGAATATCTTTCAGTGCGCAAACTTAAAAAAGACAATAAGGGCTCGATACTTCTCTTAGTCGGACCGCCCGGCGTAGGAAAGACAAGCATCGGCCATTCCATTGCGCATGCTATGAATAAACCGTTTTACAGGTTTTCCGTAGGAGGAATGCGGGACGAAGCGGAGATAAAAGGGCACCGCAGAACTTATATAGGCGCAATGCCCGGAAAAATTCTTCAGGGAATGAAGATATCGAAAACAAAGGCTCCCGTATTTATGATTGACGAAATCGATAAGATGGGATCAAGCTTTCAGGGAGACCCTGCAAGCGCATTGCTTGAAGTTCTGGATCCTGAACAGAACGTTTCATTCCGCGACAATTATTTGGATCTGCCGTTCGATATTTCGGATGTGTTTTTTATTTTGACTGCAAATACGCTTGACACGGTTCCAGCTCCATTGCTTGACCGCGCCGAAATTATTCAACTGCCCGGTTATATAGACCAGGAAAAGATTGAAATTGCAAAAAAATATTTGATCCCGAAAAATCTCGCTAAAAACGGTTTGTCAAAAAATCAGGTCGTTTATACGAAAAACGCCCTTGTAACGATAGCCGAAGAATACGCACGCGAGGCGGGCGTTCGTAATTTTGAAAAATGTTTGGATAAAATTGACCGTAAAATAGTTACCGAACTTCTTAACGCTGCGGAAGAAAAGGCTGAAAAAGCGCGAAAAGAAGCTCAAGCGCAAGCAAAGGCTTCCGGTAAGAACAAAAATGGCAAAGTAAAAAGTCAGTCTGAAAAAGCTCGGACGGACGCCGCCGGTGCCATCGACGCAAATGTCGCCTCCGCCGGTGTCGCAGATTCCGCCGGCACTGCAGGTGTAGATACCGCCGGTGCAAATGCCGCAGACGCTGAAAATTTTACCGCGGACGCTTCCGACGCCACCGCTATAAACTCCACTGCCGCCTCCACCGGCGCCATGGCCGCAGATTCCGCTGAAGCCGCAGATGAAAAAGATGCGTCGGGCAAAACCGAAAATGCCGCGACGGGTACTGCCGCACGCGAGCCCGTTGCGAAAGATGCTTTAGGGCACAACTCTGACGCTCCTGTGAATGAAATTCCCGACGCGCTTTCCTTTATCGACAAGGAAAAGACATACACGATTGACAGCGCCGACTTAAACAAGTATTTGGGAAAGCCCGTTTTTGACGAGAGCGAAGTGAAAAAGGCCGTAGTTCCCGGCACCGCAATAGGTCTTGCGTGGACAAGCATGGGCGGCGACACTCTTTTGATAGAATCCATCGCATTCCCCGGAAAGGGAAGCGTCGAACTTACCGGACAGATGGGCGACGTGATGAAAGAGTCTGCGGAAATAGCTCTTAACTGGGTAAAAAGAAGCATTCTCGAGCAAAAGATAAAGGAATCCGACTGGTTTGAAAAAAACGTAATTCACCTGCATATTCCCGAAGGCGCTACGCCCAAAGACGGTCCGAGCGCGGGCATTACCATGGCTACCACATTCATGTCGCTTTTGACGGGCAGGGTTATAAAGTCGAATCTTGCCATGACTGGCGAACTGTCGCTGACCGGCCAAGTTTTGCCTATCGGAGGATTGCGTGAAAAAACCGTAGCCGCCCGCCGGAACGGAATAAAGACGATAATAATTCCCAAGGGAAACGTGCGCGATTTGGATGAAATTCCTGTGCACGTAAAATCCGGAATAAAATTTCTTCCGGTAACTAGGGTTGAAGAAGTTATGGATCTCGTTTTCCCGCCGGAGAAAAGCAGGGCAAAAAAAGCTGACGGAAAGTAAAAGGCGGGACGCAAATCCGTGTCGGCCGGCAAAAGTCTCGGCGCCCGGCGCATGGCCCGAGTGTTTGCCCCGGCGTCCGGCACCCCGGTGACTGAGGAAATCTGCCGCGCCCGACAAAAAGCTGCGGCCTTTGTGTGCCCGGCCGCGGGAACTGACGCCGAGCCGCGCATTTAAAGTGCGCGTTTAAAGCGGCTCGGTTTGACAAAATTCCGTTATACATCTATATTACTAAAATGCGCCCCGTCATGGATATAGAAAAAATTTATAATGCGTTCCGCGAAGAGATTCCTGTTTTTACGGCTTTTTCCGATGACGAGCGTTTTAAACTTTTTTTGAGGATACTGCAGGCGGGTGAAACCGGTATACATGTAAATGCCGTTAAGGCTTTGTCACATCTGTCGCGCCCGGCCGTTTCTCATCATTTAAAAATTCTAAAAACCTGCGGTCTTATCGATTTTAGAAAATCCGGAACGAAAATATACTATTATGTTTCCTGTAAGGATAAGTTTTCAAAATTAAAAAAAAACCTTTCAATACTGTCACAGGGAATTCAAGATACGGATTTGGAAGAGATCGCTTCTTCCGATGAAATAAAGGAAATCTTGGGTTCCGATAAATAACGCCTTTAAGTCCCGGCGGAATTTATTGATCTTTATGAATATTTTTGTTATATTCTTTACATACGTTCAAAAAAATGAACGCTTAAAGCGCTTTTTTAAAAGCGTATTTTCTCATTTTTAAGGATAGTATTATGCGGAAACTTTTAAAAAACTCGTATCTGATAATAATTTTATCCGTCGCCGTCACGGTTTTTTTTGCCTTACGGCTTCGGGGCATTGAGATTCAAAACACCATACGCATGTTTATGCCTCAAAAAGGCGAATCTTATACACGGATGCTCAACACCGAAGAACAGTTCGGGAGCATGCTGCTTATAGGAATTTCGATCGAAGCTGAAAACGATCCTTCCGTGATCACGCCGCAAAACATTCAAATCATACGCAACATTACGGAAAAATGTTCGCTGGTCGACTATGTTACGGACATAGATTCATTGACCAATGTGGACTTCATATACGGCGAAGACGGAGCCCTTGTAACCGAAAAACTTGTCGGAAAAGACGATCCCGTAACGGACGCACAGATTGCCCGGATAAAGCAGAGCATAGCGGATTGGCAGGACATGTATCAGAACGTAATTTTGTCCAATGACGGAAAGATCACTCAGATCATAATAAAAGCGGATCCCGACGCTAATTCTTCACAGCAGATCGCTATGCTGTCACAGATAAAAGCTATCGTGAGCGAGCAGGTAAAGGGAACCGATCTTACGGTGAGATACTACGGAGAACCTGTCCAAAGCGATGAAATACGCAAATTGATGATGGTAGACCTTACGCGCCTTATCCCGCTCGTCATACTTGTGGTAATCTTAACCCTGTATTTTTCTTTCCGGTCTTTCGCCGGTACTATGCTGCCGCTCCTTACGGTTTTAATGAGCACCGTTTGGGCGTGCGGACTTATGGCGATATTCGGCGTGACTTTTACGCTCATAGCAAGCGTTATTCCCATTGCCCTCATTGCGTGCGGTTCCGCCTACGGGATTCATGTCATAAGCCATTATTACGAAGAAATTTCAGCCGTGAGCGGCGAAATTACAAAAGAAAAACATTTAAACGCCATCATATCGGGATTGAAGAGCGTTCGCATGCCGATTTTTCTTGCCGGCATAACTACGATAGCGGGTTTTATATCTTTGGTTACGAGCCCTCTTATTCCTCTGCAATCCTTTGCCGTGTTTACGGCGCTCGGAGTAGGTTTTGCCTTATTGCTTTCGGTAACGCTGATTCCTGCAATGCTTTACATTACTCCGCTGAAGCACGTAAGCAAGCGTTCCGGACACATGAAAAATATTGCGGAAAAATCCGTAAAATATAAGAACCGCATGAGTCATGCGTCTGGCGACAGCACAATGTTCAGTTTTTATAAGTTTTTTGCCGGAACCAGGCCGCGCGTAACTTTGCTGATCCTGTTAATACTCATCGCTTCCGGAGTGGGAATCCACAAGATGGTAATCGATACGGCGATGATAAACTATTTTCCTAAAGAAGTGCAATTCAGAAAGAATATAGATTTTGTGGACAAAAACCTTACGGGATCGAACACTCTGTTTTTTGTTGTCAGCGGCCGGGAAAAAGGTGACATGACCAAACCTGAAATTCTTAAAGCCGTAGATAACATGCAAAATCATCTTTTAAAGACCATGCCTGAAATCGGAAAAATCGTTTCTTTTACGACCTTTATAAAAAGAATGAATCAGGTAATGCACGTTCCGTTCGTTCAGGAATTCCCTGTAGAAGACGGCGCGGCAAAAGCTTCAGTAGCGGAAAATTTATCTTACGACGGCGCAGATTTCGGCTTTGACTTCGGCGACGGGAATGCCGCCGGAACGGATTCTTCCGCCAATTCGAATGCAGGCTCTTCCGCCGGCACGGGTGCAGGCAGTCCTGAAAAAAGCGTTGATAATTCTTCTGCAGGCGGTGCAGCTTCAAGTTTTGTAGATCCGAATCCGGAATATGCCAAACGATTGGACGCTCAGCTGACCGCAAGGGAATTTTTTGACATCATTCAAAAAGCGTGTGCAGAAGCCGGCGGGGACAAGGCGAGCGTAGCGGACTTGGTAAGAAAGATAGAGCAGGCTCTTAATTATAACGGAACGGACTATTATGAAATTCCGTACGATGAAAAGCGTTACCCCGTAGAGCGACGGGAACAGCTTGCGGATCTTGTTTCGCAGTATCTTTTATTGTACAGCGGCTCGCTTGACAATTTTGCGGACGATCAGCTTTCTCCTAAAGTTATACGGATACAGGTTCAGATAAGGGAGCAGAGCACTCAGGAAACAAAAAAGATAATCGAAGGCGCAAAATCTTATGCGGCAAAGTATTTTCCCGAGGGATATACCATAGAGGCAACCGGCAATGCCGAAATGCAGTACAATATGGCGAAGATGGTCATAAACAGCCAGATGACGAGCATTATATTTTCGATCATTTTAGTGTTCATAATCCTGAGCGTTTCATTTAAATCGCCTATGGCCGGGTTTATAGGCGCCATACCGCTTGTTTTTACCATTTTACTGAATTTTATGGTTATGGGCTTTGCGGATATTCACCTTGATCTTTTGACAAGCATTATCGCTTCGGTAGCGATCGGAATAGGCATAGATTACACCATTCATTTTATGGAAACTTATCGCGCCGAACGCGCAAAGACCGACAATCTTGAAGAGGTTACGAGAAATACGTTCCGCATTTCAGGGCAGGGGATAATGACGAACGCGCTCGCCGTAGGCTTGGGATTTGCCGTTCTCATCCTGTCGAATTTTATAATCCTTCGCTATGTGGGAATATTGGTAACGATCGTTATGTTTTCAAGTTCGACTTTGGCTCTTACGATAATTCCAGGATTCCTTAATCTGCTTGATCCTAAATTCATGCATTCGAAAGCGAAAGACGAATAGGTAAACGGCCGAGCGCGCGCACATGTACCTGCGATCGAACCGTGCGATAACAGTGCAGGCCTTGGAGCCTGCACCGATAAAAACTAGAACGTGTATTTTATGCCCGCCTGCACGAAACTGTTGTCTTTCCATGCGTAGAATTCGCTGTCTTTATCCCTGCAGTATATGTACATGCCAGAAGCGATCAGATCTATGCCTGTTCTTACGGTATAAGATATCTGAGGACGGACGCTCAGATCGCCGCGTTCGATTCCCCATACGACGAGAATTTCCGTTTTTAGGTTTTCGTGCAAAAAATTATCGCTTATGTTGACGGAAAGTTTATTATTCGAATAGCAGTCCTCGCTGTCTCTGTCAACGTCGTAATTACCGTTGTTTTTTATGCTCTCTCCGTGCAGGATAAAAGCGCCCGTTTCCTGAACGTTTACGTTCAAATTATGTATCGGAAGATCCATGTCAAAGCCCGCTACCCATGCGACGCTGTTGTTATGCACTGCGCTGTTATCGCCGGCTACGTCGTCGGTAAGATTGTATGCAAGTTCAAAGCGCGTATTGAGTTTTCCGAATACTTTTGCGCCTTCTATGCCGAAAACCTGGAGCCTGTCGTAGTCGATTCCTGTTTCAAGATCGGAAGTCCCGCCGTTGGTTATATAATCTCTAACATATGAGACGAGTTTTAAAGAATCCACGCTGGGGCGCTTGTAGCGTCCGTAATAATACGAAAGTCCCCAATCTAAAGATCCCAAAAGCCCCGTGACTCTTACGCCGTACTGGCTGTATTTTAAGTTGTAAAGGTCTGGCATAAGGTTGTCGGACGAAAGTTTATTTGCGGCGGCCGTCTGCTTTAGGAAGGTGTGTGTAATGGAGCCCCCTAGAGGTACTAATGTTGCTGCGGCCGTAGAAGCCACTGCCGTCGAAAGTTCTTTTTTTGCAGCCGGAACCCAAAGTCCGTCGTCTGAAAAACGATCCGCTACCGTTACGGGAGCATATACGGCTTCAGCTCTGAACATGCCCGACGGCGCATTGTAGATTGCGCGGAACATAGGAACCGCCAGACGCCTGTCGATATAATCCGGATAAATAAAATCCGTATAGTCGGAAGCGAGAAAATTATCCAATACGTGAAGTTTGTCGCCCTTGCCCCATACGAGCTTTTCTTTTCCGCCTTCGAGAATAAAATTTCCAAGGTAGACCCGGGCGACCGCTTCTTCAATCACGTCTTCATAATAGGTTTTTATAGAATCTTTGCTGAAATTAAGCTTTATTTCTGCGTCCGCCGTTTCTCCGCTGTGATCGATATTGATCGTTACGTCGGGGACGGATTTTAGCGGAAATCTTTCAGATCCTTTGTTGCCCTTGTTTTCCGGATCGTCCAAATATGCGCGGGTGTCGAACTTTACTTTTCCGCCCAGCGTTACCGCCGGCAGGGCTTGCGCAACATAATCCTGCGGATTTGATGAAAAGTCGAAGCCGCCCGCATCCTGAGTTTCCGCGGCGCCGGAAGATCTGTCGGATAAAGCTCCGCTGAAATCAAAGCCGTCGTCCGCAAATATTATTTTGCATCCCGATACGATAAATAAAAAAAGAAACACTTTGTGTATAGTTTTCATGTTGTCATCCCCTTATAAACGCCGCCGACATCGGTCTGATTAAATACCCCTGTGACGGCCTTAACCATGGCCGCAGGTTAAGCCTTTTTGCCGTAAGAACTTCAGGCAACGGTCTGATTAAGCGCCCCGAGCGGCGGTCTGAACCTCCGCCTGCGATTATCGTCTTTTGCCGTAAGCACGTCGGTAAAAATTACAGGCGGCCCGTATTTAAGAAATTCGGTGAAAAATATCCTTCGACAAGAGGTTTATCGACTTCGATGTTCAAAATTTTAAGCGTCGTGGAATGTCCCGTTTGAACGTTGTCCATCTGCATTTCCATGGGGATATTATAGGTTTTGTCTCCGGTTCGCTCTTCTATAGATTTGATCGTGTTTATTTTTTGGAGCTTTTCCTTTTTGTCATACATTTCAATGTAGACGGGAATCATGGTTTTCTTGTCAACCCATGAGATTCTGTATAAGTACTGGTTGTTTTTATCCAGCGGAACGGATTTTACCACATAACAGTCAAACCCGTTTTTCGTTTCGCTTTCTTTTAAAAGCTCGTGAGTGTCTTCTTCAACTTCGCGCGTACTCATATCGTCATAGGTAAAGTCCGTTCCTACAAACGACTTGTCCCCTTCGGAAGAAGCGACGCGGCGCGTAGAGCGCAGAGCGGGAAGATAAATCCACTTGTCGTCATCCGCATTTTTGTTTTCTTTTTGCAAAAACCGGGTGTCCTTTACGGCTGCGGGAGAAAAAAAGATCATGACCATGTCCATCAAGTTGTCGCGGCAGCGGCCGTATTCTCCTACGTTTCTGGTTTCTTTAGTACCGTTTTTATCGGTCAATGTCATCTGAAGCGCGGCTTTTGTAAAATTAGGTTTTTTGCGATCGTACACTTGCCTCATTATGTCCGTTGCGTCGGCAGCGGCCGCGTATGAACACAGCGCGGCGGCCATTCCTATGGCGGTAAATATTTTCTTTAATTTCATGACAAACCTCTCAACATAAATATAGTATTGAACGCTTGCAAGTTGCGGCCATTGTCTTCAGCAAAATTTACCGGTGGAAACCGAAATAATTTTAGCCTATTCGCAAGGCCGCCGCCGCAGAGCGTTTTCAATCGGTTTAATTACTTAAACCGATTGAAGTATATTAAACTTTTATCGGCGTGTCAACAAAACGCATTGCCTCACGTAAAATCTAACCGAAAAAAAAGCGGTGAATCACGTAAAAATCTAACCCAAATCTGAGTCACAATAGAAGCCCGAAGGAAGGGCAAAATGGGGTTAGACATGAAAACGAAACAGAAATTAACCGAAGAAACGGCAAAACGCTACTGTACGGCAAGCAAAAAGCACAAGACGAAAATCATCGATGAGTTCATTGCGACCACCGGCTACAACCGAAAGTATGCCATCCACATTTTGAAAAACACGGCGTACATAAAAATAACACACTTTAACAACGTTGAAAAAAAGAGCGTGCAGGTCATTACGAAAGTACGCAAAAAGCGGCGCTATGAAAAATACTACTGTCAAGACGTACAACAGGAAGTTATTCGCCTGTGGATTTTATCGATGTATCTGTGTGCAAAACGCCTTGTTCCGTTCATCCGCGACAACATCGACTACTTTGCTCAAAAGGCAGGCTATGATGAACAACTCAAGCTTAAACTAAGCGCCATATCAAGCGCAACGGTCGCAAGGATTCTCAAGCCGGAAATCCCAAAACATTCAATCCGCGGTATTTCGACCACACGTCCTGCAAAAAATCTGAATAAGCTTATTCCCATACGCACCTATTTCAATTGGGACGAGAAAAAACCAGGCTTTTTTGAAGCCGACACGGTCGCTCATTGCGGTATGAGGAGCGAAGGTCAGTATGTTTGTACGCTCACACTCACCGACGTGCATTCAGGATGGACGGAAAACAGAGCTCTTTTGAACAAAGCCCAACGCTGGACAAAAGAAGCGGTCGATGATGTAAAAGAAAAATTACCGTTTAAGATGAAAGGCATCGACAGTGATAACGGAGGTGAGTTCAAAAATACTCAGCTGTTGCAATGGTGCCAAGAGCATAAGGTTGTATTTACCAGAGGTAGAGAATACAAAAAGAATGACAATTGCTTTGTCGAGCAGAAAAATGACAGTGTGGTACGAAGAATTGTCGGCTATTACCGCTTTGAAGGAGAAGAAACACGAGAAGTCATGGCAGAACTGTATGAATACTATAACAAGCTCGTCAACTTTTTTTTCCCTTCGATGAAGATTATCGCTAAGGCACGAATAGACGCAAAGGTTATAAAAAAATATGATACTGCTAAGACTCCTTACCGAAGGCTTATGGAAAGCAAGGAACTGAGCCCTGCTGAAAAAGAGGAACTGAGACGGAGAATGGTCAACTTGGATTTGCAACTGCTGCTTGAGAAAACACAACAGCTCCAAAGTACGCTTATCTCTATGGCTGTCCCTTGGTCAAAATAGCTACGGTTAGATTTTTACTTGAGGAACCTAAATCATTTGGGTTAGATTTTTATTTGAGGAAATACGCAAAATAGAAAGGCGGTCGGCGTAAGAGCGGCGGGACTGCACGAGCGAAAACAGGTATCGGCACAAACAAGGCAGGGCTCCGCCGGGAGTGCAGACAAAGCGCGCTTACAAGGCGCACGGTACGGAAGTATGACCGGCTGGTGCAAGATAGCCGGGGACTGTACGGGTATAAGAATCGGCACAAACAAGGCGGAACGCGAGGCGGCGACAGCTGACTGCGGCAGGCAATGCGCGGCGCAAAAACGTGTCCGGCGGTCGGCGTCTGCAGTATTCGGTGCGCAAAGCCTGACGTCGGCGCACATTATTTCTTTAAATCGCGTACGAGCTTTCTCGGCGACATGCCGAACTCTGTTTTAAATGCCCGATAAAACGAACTATAATCTCCGAAGTTGTAATTCGCACACAGAGTTTTAACGGAAACGCGCCCCGATATTAGTTCCTGTTTTGCCAGATAGAGTTTCTTTTTTATGATGTATTGATGGACGGACGTTCCCATACAGTCAGAAAAAATCTTTGAAAGGCGCGAGCGACTTATGCACAATTCGTTTGTGATATCCGAAATGCCGATGTCATCGCGGATGTGTTCGGCGATATAATTTAACGTGCGTAAAACTATCGGGTTGTTGTCAATATCGCGTTCAAAATAGACAGGCTGCCAATATAATTTGATACGCGCGATATGGATGAGCAGTTCGGTGATATAGGAACCGGCTAAGAGGTCGGCGCCGTATTCGTGCGAATTGAACTGGATTAAAATCATTTGAAGCAAATTGGCGAATACCAGGCGCATATCGTGGGGCAGGCGCAGATAAGAACCGGAAAAATTTATTTTGCGGAAGGGGAGAAGCAGATCGGTATCTATGGACGAAAGCTGTTTGAGATAATCGGCGTTAAGCCAGAGAATATAGCGTTCATAATTTTTTTGATTCTCGGTTATAAATGCGGCATGCGCCTGTTCGGGCTTGACTAAAAGAATATCGCCCGGGCGTAGAGGGTACGTTTTTTCGTCTACTGTGTACATAACGCTTCCTGATATTAAAAAATAAAATTCGTAATGACTGTGCGTATGCTTTCCGATGCGGCCGAGCGAAAAATCGCTGTTATAATAAATTTCATATGTTTTAGATTTCATCACGCCTTTGTGATAATAAGGAGTCGGAGGAATTTTTTTTGTCATATCGGCACCGCCTGCATATTCGGTTTATCATTATAACTTAAACAGGACAAAATGCAATGTTTTTCAGATAAAAATCTCTTTTTTTATAGCCGGATCGGGCATACTATATACATAAAAACGATAAGATAGCATTATGAAAATAGTAGAATCCATAGTAAAAGGCAAAAGAAAAGACGGTTACTGTGAAGATGTTTTGACTGTCACGGAACATTTTATCGCAGTAATCGACGGAGTTACATCAAAAAGTGATTTTATCCGTGGTGAAAAAAAAACCGGACGGATTGCAGCGGAGTTGATAGGAAAAGTCATAGAAAAAAGTGCGCCCGATTCCGAATGCGCCGATATCATTAAAAGCTGCAATGCCGCATATGAGGATTTTTATAAACGTACCGATTTTCCGTACGATAAAAAAGCATACGGTTTACAGGCGGTCGCCGTTATCTATTCCGTTTTAAAGCGGGAAGTATGGCTCATCGGAGACGGTCAGGCGATGGCGGACGGCGTGTCGTATACGAATCTAAAAAAAAGCGACAGCGTTCTTGCCGATTTGCGCAGTATGATACTCTATCTGCAGCCGGAAAAGGATTCGGGAAAAACTTGTAACGACGAGGTTAGAAAGGCGATCCTTCCATGGATCGTTAAAGCGACGGCATTTGCAAATCGCAGCGATACACCTTACGGATATGCCGTCATCAACGGCGATGAAATTCCGGATGTTTTAATAAAAAAAATTCGTCTGCCGGAAAAAAAATCGGAAGTGGTTTTAGCGAGCGATGGGTACCCCATATTGCTTCCGACGCTTGAGCAAAGCGAAGCCGAACTTGCACGGATTTTGCATGAAGATCCCTATTGCTTTAAGCGTTATGTATCTACAAAAGGAATTGAAAACGGCAATATCAGTTTCGACGATAGGACATACGTGCGCTTTGTAACTTAAGCGCCATATATAAGGCTGTAAATTTTAGGAGGTATATATGAAAAAAATTGCCTTAATGTTGTTGTCGGCGCTTGCCGTCGTTCCGCTGTTTGCAGCTGGTTCGAGTGAGAGCGCCTTTCCCGATCCTGAAAAGACGATAACGATCGTTGTTCCTCATGCTGCCGGAGGCAGTACGGATTTGATCTTCCGCGCTTTGGTGGAAGATTTGAAAAAGGTGACGGGACAGAATTTTATCGTTACGAATATACCCGGAGCCGGAAGCGCGACGGGTACGAACGAAGTGATCAACGGAAGCGCCGACGGATATACGCTTTTGGGCTCCGGTACACATACGACGGCTGCTACGATGCAGGGGTTGACCGAAGGCTATAAGGCGCTCGATTATATTGCAGCGCTGAACTGGGATCCTTTTATCATAGCCGTCCGTAACGACAAACCGTGGAAAAGCTTAAAAGAACTTGAAACCGCCGCAAAGACGAATCCTGGAAAAATCACATTCGGAAACGCCGGCATGGGAGGTGCGACGGGAGTCGCAAGCGTGGGCATAAATCTCGCTTTCAATAAAGTATTCAACGTAACGCCTTTTAAGGGAGGAGCCGATCTTATCGCTTCAGTTTTGGGCGGGCATTGCGACGTAGGAATTTTCAGTCAATCCGAAGTCAAAGCGAATAAGGCGTCGCTTCGTCCGCTGGCGATTCTCGGTGAAAAACACAGTTCCATTCCTGATTTGGCTGACGTGCCGACAATCTCGGAAGCGGGCTATCCCGGACTTTCCATCCCGAGCGGCTCTTTCCGGTCTTTGACGGTAAAAAAAGGTACTCCGGAAGCGGTTAAAAAGTGGCTCGCCGACGCTGTTGAAAAGGCTTTTTATTCCGACGGATTTCAAAAATTTATGAATTCGAACGGTTTTATTCAATCGTTTCATAAGCTTGACGACTTTGCCGCATACGATGCGACCATTATCGCCGATTATGAGCCGATATTGAAAGAAGCCGGCTTATATAAAATGAAATAAATAGATGAGGACAAACAGCATGTTTAAAGATAAAAAGCCTGTTCCGATAGCTTTCGTTATCTTATCGGGATTGTATTTTATCTATGTAATCGCATCCGGCAGTTCAAGGATGATCGGCGACGAGGTAGGCGGAGATCCCGGCGGTATGGTTTTACCGCTCGTCTTTTCGGTTTTTATGTTTGTCGCGTCGGTGTATTTGCTGATAACCGATAAGCGTACCGAAAAGGATCGGGAGGCGATGTCCAAGCCGGAAAAGCGTCTGTTTGTCCTTACGCTTGCCTTTTCAATAGCATATATACTTTGCATACGGAGAGCGGGTTTTATTCCGTGCACGGTGCTGCTTTTGTTTTGTCTGTGCTTTGCAAATCAGCAGGGAAACATCGACAAAAAAGATTGGAAATTTTTAATATCAGGCTGCGCCGCTTCACTCGTCAATGTTTTGCTGCTATATACGATCGGCCGGCTTATAACCCGCAATTTATTGTCGGCCGGAAGAAAGGGAATCGTTCCTTTGTGGATAGGCTCTCCTGCTTTTACGGCCTCTTGCACTTTAATTATTACAGTGCTTTGGATTATCGCCGCCGTGAAACTGTGCGGAAAAAAATGGCCTTCAAACGGCGATAAGAGCGCTCATAATGCGTGGATTTCGGTTGTAATTGCAACGGCATCCACCGAAATAATCTATCTTGTTTTCAAACAATTGTTCCTTGTCGAATTGGTCAAAGGACTTATTTTTTGGTAGGGGAGGCGGCTGTTTTATGGATACTTTTCTTCAAGGATTGCATCAGGTTGCGAACATATCTACACTGCTGTGGATGGCGTTCGGGTCGATTTTAGGCATCATACTCGGAGCGCTTCCGGGGCTGACGGCCACTATGGGCATAGCGCTGATCATGCCGATCAGTTTTCATTTGCCCAGCGCTACCGGGATCGGGCTTTTGCTTGCCGTATACTGCGGAGCGGTCAGCGGAGCTTCAATTCCCGCTATATTGCTCGGCATACCGGGGAATCCAAACGCCATAGCTACCATCGAAGACGGCATTCTTATGACGAAAAAAGGCAAAGCGGACCAGGCTTTGGGAGGTGCGGTTGTAGCGTCTCTTATAGGCGGAATGGGCAGCTTGCTCTGTCTGGTTCTGTTTGCGCCCCTTATCGCACGATTGACGCTTGCGTTCGGACCTGCGGAAAAGACCACGCTCGCTCTGGTAGGACTTGTCGTTATCGCTTCCGTTTCGGCAAACAACGTCATGAAAGGTTTGCTCATGGGCGCGTTCGGCATGTCGCTCGCTTTTTTAGGAACCGATCCTTTCAGCGGGCAATTGCGGATTCCGTTTTCTTCGTATCTGGCTACAACCCCGTTGGCGAAGGGGTTGGATCTGACTTCCACGCTCATAGGTCTATACGGAATGTCGCAAGTTTTTTTTGAAATGCACAAAATGAACCGCCCTTCGTCGAAAACCGAAAAAGTTAAAATCGATCATATATTTCCGCCTTTAAAAAAGATAGGGCAGATGTGGAAAATAATTTTAAGCTCTACGGGGATCGGTACTGTAGTCGGAGCGATTCCCGGCACGGGAGCGTCGATCGCCGTTTTTTTGGCAAGAAATACGGCAAAAGATATCTGCGCAGCTTCAAAAGGAAAACTTGAGCCGGTCGGAAGCGGGTGCCTTGAAGGCGTGTTTGCGCCTGAAGTCGCGAACAATGCGGTAACCGGCGGAGCTCTGATTCCCGCCCTTGCGTTGGGAATTCCGGGCGACGCCGCTACGGCGGTGCTTATCGGAGCCTTGATGATAAAGGGAATAACGCCCGGCTTTCAGTTGTTCCAGCAAAACATGGCTCTCGTATACGCAATCTTTGTGACCTTGTTTATATCGAATATCTTTATGGCGGTCTTTCAGCTGGGAGGCATCCGACTGTATCCGAAAGTGTTGAACATTCCCCAACAGCTCTTGCTGCCGTTAGTGCTCATTTTGTCGTTTATCGGCTCCTATGCGATCGCCGGTCAGGCTACGGCGGTAGGCATTTACAATATGGGCATAGCGCTGGTCATGGGATTGATCGGCTACGTATTGAAACGCAACGATTTTCCGATCGCGCCGATCGTGTTGGGGCTGATTTTAGGCGGCATGTTTGAGGAGAATTTCAGGCGCGCTGTAAAACTTGCAGGCGGAAACTATTTTACATTTTTTACAAAACCTATCTGTCTTCTGTTTATCGCCGGGGCTATTTTTTCGATCGTTTTTCCCATAATAACGCGTAAGAGAAAGGCGACATGAAACTGATTTTTCTAGGCAAGCAGGGATGCCTGCAAAGCGCAATTTCCGGAAATACGTCTTTGCTCGTGGACAGCGGAAAAGCATTTGTGCTGATCGACACGAGCGGCTCTCCGGCACAGCTGATTCGGCAGGCGGGATACGATCCTGTGGATCTCGACGCGGTGATTCTAACGCATGCGCATATCGATCATCTTTACGCTCTCCCTTCTTTAATTCATAACCTTTGGATTTTAAAATGCTCAAAGCCGTTGCATATTGTAGGAAGTGCGGCAACTCTTGAGTGTGCAAAAGCGTTGTGCGGCGTGTTTTCTCTTTTTGAAAAAGAAAATATGATTCCCGTACGGTGGACGGTTTACGACGGAAAGCCCGTCGACCTAGATGAAACGCTTCGTGTAGAGCTCTTCGATGTCGATCATTCCATTCAGACTTGCGGCGTCCTTTTGACGGACGGCTCAGTGCGTTTTGCGTATTCGGCTGATACTCGCATGCTGAAAGAAATTCCTATTCAGATGCACAATGCGGATCTGCTTGTTCACGAAGCGGGCGGCACCGCATCCGATGAAGCTGCGCTCGAAAAGGCGGGTCACTCAAGCGCCCGTCAGGCTGCGGCGACGGCGGCGAAAGCTCAGGCTAAGCGGCTGATACTCTGCCATCTGCCCCTGGCGGAGACGGTGCAAAATGATATGGCAGCGGAAGCGACTTCCGTTTTCCCGAATACCTCTATTCCTGAGTTGTTTACCCCGTACGAGATATAGGCAGGCGCTCGCAAAGCGCACGGCACAGAAGAATGGCCTTGTCGCCACCTATAATATTCGGCACGCAACGCCTTACGGTGTAAGATCGCTGGGGCTACACGAGCGAAAACAGGTATCAGCACAGACAAGGCGGAATGCGAGGCAGCGCACAATTGATGCCACAGGCAATGCACGGCGTAAAAACGTGTCCGGCGGACAGCGCCTGTCGGAATCGGCGTACTGAAACAATGCCGCTTTAAAAGAATATCTTATCCCACGGGATGACTTTTCCGAATTTTGTGTTAAAGCGCTCTTTTCCGGCGTAGATAACGGCTTTAATGTTGTGTGTGTTTCCCGGAAGTTGTGCCCATTTTTCCATATTTGAAAAATAATCGAGGTTCATCGTTTCGCCGGATTTTATTTCATAGGCTTGAACGCTTTCTTTGCCGTCTTGCGCAATGCATGTTTTGAGCAAATCGATTTCGAGTCCCGCCTTATCGCGCCAATAGAAAAAATCCGGTTCGTTGCCTTCGTTATATTCGTTATAGACAAAGGCGTTTATAATCGCGTTTTCAAAAAGATTCCCGCGAAGGTAATGAGAAGTAAGCTGTTCGGCATTTTTTAATCCTAATAGATAACACGCCAATCCCGTATCGGTAAAATACATCTTGGGTGATTTTGTAAGGCGCTTGGTAAAATTCCTAAAATCGGGCTTTAATTTGTAGACTATAAAACTTGTTTCAAGCAAAGAAAGCCATCTGGTTGCAGTTGTAGATGAAATTCCGCAATCGTTTGCCAGAGAACTTATGTTTACAAGTTGACCGATTCTTCCCGCGCAAAGTTTTATGAATCGTGTGAAAAGCAAAAGGTCTCCTATGTTTTCCAAATTTCTGATGTCCCGTTGAATATAGGTTTCAAAATAATCGGCATAATATCTTGCAGGAGGAATATGTTTGTCATAAATTCGCGGGTAACCGCCCGTATATATGTATTCATGTGCGTTTTTAGCTAACAGGTGCGCGCTTTGCAATTCTTTTTGAGAAAAAGGCATTAGTTTAAGCACGGCACATCTTCCCGCAAGGGATTGCGAAATCGATTTCATCAGCTGAAAATTTTGAGAACCTGAAAGTACGTATTGTCCGGATCCTCCCGATGTATCCACCTGTGTTTGCAAATATGAAAAAAGTTCGGGGACGCGCTGTACTTCGTCGATGATTGAATGTTCGGGATACGAAGACAAAAAACCTCTGGGGTCTGTTTGGCAAAATTCGCGTATATTGGGGTCTTCAAGCGAAACGTAATTCCAATCGGGTAAAACGTCTTTTAAAAAAGTCGACTTGCCCGATTGACGCGGTCCGGTGAGCGTTGTTACCGGATAAAATTGCAGTGCTTGTAAAAAAGTTTCTTTTATCTGTCTTTGTATCACGGGGATAGTATACCGGACAAATTCACTTTTGAAAAGTGAATTTGTCCGAATTCCAAATCCATGTGACAGCGTCCGATTCCCTGTTCCGAACAATTGCACATAACGGAAAAATGCATTATTATAATAGAAGCGATTCATCTGTTCCCTCATTTTGGGATAATTATGAATTTTATTCAGGAATACGGGGAAGGGGTATAATGATCTTATTTTTTTTTATTTCTTTTTTTATTTCCGCCCTTCTCATACCTTTTATTATAAGATTTTCTCGAAAATACGGTTTTTATGACAAGGTGAATTCGAGAAAAATTCACAGCGGGAATATTCCAAGGCTCGGCGGACTTGCCGTCGTTTTTTCTTTTATTGTGACCGAGATCATATTCGGCTTATTTTACAGTACGCCTGTGGCCGATAGGATTTACAATGTTTCTTTGATTTTTGCAGGAATTCTTATTTTTTTTATGGGCTTGACGGATGATTTTCATCCACTGCGCGCAGGTATAAAGCTTATCATACAGTGCGTTGCCGCTCTTATAACTATCGTGTGCGGATACAGTTTTGACAGTATCTTAGGATTTTACGTTCCTCCGTTTATCGGAAACGTTTTTACATTCCTTTGGATTGTCTTTGTGATAAATTCGTATAATCTCATAGACGGGCTTGACGGGCTTTGCGGCGGGCTTTCTTTTTTAACGCTTGGCGCTCTTTATATAATTTTTGCCCGCTCCGCGTCCTCGGCGGCGGCGCTTTGTCTTGTTCTGTGCGGTTCGATATCGGGATTTTTGCTGTATAATAGACCTCCCGCCAAAATATTTTTGGGCGACGGCGGAAGCCAATTTTTAGGTTTTTTTGTTGCGGTTTGCCCTCTGTTTTCATCGACCGTAAATTACGAGTACAATAAGGTTCTTATCATGCTCACGCTCTGTGCCATTCCCATGACCGATACGCTTGCGGCCGTATGGCGGAGGATAAGAGAACACCGTTCCGTTTTTTCTCCTGACATGGGCCACATTCATCATAAGCTTGTGAACATAGGTTTTACCAAACAAGCTGCGCTTGTTTTTTTGCTAAGCATGCAGGCTTTAATCTGTATTTCCGTAGGGCTTGCGATGTACTTACAAGTATTCAAGGGGACTATTCTTATCGTTGTAACCTATGCTTTTGTTCTGCTGTTTTTTTCAGTGCTGCATTACATTAACAGAGCCGTTAACAGACAGGATAAAGGTATGCTGCGCGGAAAGCAATCAGGCGACACGGACATCATAAACTAGATACAGCAGCCTATGTTATTTGAACTTGCAGTTAAAAATATTGTTTCGCGTAAAAGTTCCTTTGTTATAATTTTATTTATAGCTATGTCCGTAGCGTTGCTGGTTCTTATCAATTCCGTCTTTGACAGAACGGAACACGGTGTAGAAGAAGTTTTTATAAACAGTTTTACAGGGGATCTTATAATAAGGCCTAAGTCGAAAATTCCTTTAAGCCTTTTCGGAGATGAAACCCCAGTGACGGGAACTCTTACAAAACTTGAAAATCTTGTTCCTTATGACGGCGTATGCGGCGTACTTTCTTCAAATCCTCATGTAAAGTCTTTTATTCCTCAGGTTTCGGGGCTTGCCGTTGCAGAAAACAAAGAAAACCGTTTGTTGGTTCACCTTTTCGGCGTCGACGGCGCGGAATTCGCCAAGCACATGCCGTCTCTTAGGGTCGTCGAAGGAAGTCCGTATGTTTCGGGGAGCAAAGGAGCGATGCTTTTAAAAACGACGGCGGCTTCTTTGGGCGTGTCTGTCGGCGATATGATCCAATTTTCAGTTGTCGACGGCCTTTCAGCCAGGATAAGGGCGGTTCCCGTAAGTGCGATCTATGATTATACGGTTTTGAACACGACGCTTGAGCGCTATATGCTGTTGGATCCTTCGACTTTTCGTTCTTTAACGGATATGGACGAGGTTGCATCCGATATTGAAATTGACGATTCCGCATCGGAAATTCTTAAAAACGCTGCAGAACTTGATTCATTATTTGACGGCGCAAATGATGTGGATGCCGTTATTCGTGAAGACATAGAGGCGCCCCCCGAAGACAGTATTTCCGGCGGAGGCGTTGAAGGTTCTCTTTCAGATAACGCGGCGCTTAGCGCTGAGACGGAATTTGAGGGGACAGGGATAAAAAGCGGTTCATGGAATTTCATTATAGTCAGGCTTGATTCAAGTAAAAATGCAGGAAAGGTTATAAGAGACGTCAACAGAATATTTCATAAAAACGACTGGCCTGTCGAAGCCGTGGGTTGGCGGCATGCGGCCGGAAATTCCGCAATGTACTTGTACTGGATGCGCATTATCTTTAATATAGGCGTTTTGATAATTCTTTCGTCGGGTTTTATTGTCGTCAACAATACTTTGGTGATAAATGTTTTGGACAGAATACGCGAAATAGGAACCATGCGTGCGGTAGGCGCTTCGGGAAAGTATGTTTCTTTATTGTTTATGCTTGAAACTTTTATGATCACGTTCGTTGCCGGTATTTTGGGCTGTTTAATCGGCAGTTTAGCTTCTTTTTTACTTACCCGCGCTCATATTGCTTTTTCAAATTCATTTTTAATTCAACTTTTCGGCGGAGACACCCTTGTTACTAAAATAACTTTTGCAAATTTAAGAAATTCTCTGGGAATGTCACTGATTCTTGGCGTTATAGGTTGGATATATCCTGTGCGGACGGCGCTTTCTATAAGTCCAGTTCAGGCGATACAGGGAGCGCGGTGATGTTTGCTTTAAAACTCGGACTCAGATCCCTTCTTTTTAGAAAAAAACAGTATGTTTCGCTTTTTATTGTATGCTGCTTGGGCGTGGGAATTTCATTGTTCAGTATTTATGTTATGAACGGAATGCTTAAAGCGCTTTCCATGAAGGCGAGAATATATTACGGCGGGGATTTGCAGTTTATAGGCGGAAACGGAAATCTCTATTTTGATGATTATGATCCGATAATCGAAAAATTGAATACTGTTTTTCCCGAAAATGCAATAATTGCGCCGCGCTTTGATTTTGAAGCTTCTTATGCGGCTCTGTATTTTGAGGGAACGGGCGTAAGGCAGAGAGTGATCAAGGGCGTGGATTTTACGAAAGAGAAAAAACTTTTTACTTATTTTAATTATGTTTCAGGCTCGGCAGAAGATATGGCCGGTACCAACGGAATTTTGCTTTCAAAACCCATTGCGGATATACTCGGCGCTGATACGGGTGATTCGATAACGCTCATGCTGAAAACGCAAAATTGGTATACGAATACCGTAACGCTCGTCGTAAAAGGAATATTCCGAGATTCGAGTCTGTTCGGCATGTATACTTCGTATATGGACTTTGACGTTCTTCGTTCCGCTTTCGGACTGCCTGAGAACGCAGCTAACCGCATCGGTGTGTTTTTTCCTGATAAAGAGCCGTCCGGCAGAGACATTGCCTACTATCAAGCGGAGTTGGAAAAAAAATTTCCTATGTATCCTCTTGTAAACGATAAATATGTTTTTTACGAGGATCTTTTAGCTGCAAGACTTCCGTTTCCTACTTACGCTCTGATCGCTATTTCCGCCAATCTTAAAGATCTCGGAGGGCTTATAGACGCTATGCGTGCGATCGCCGTCTTTATCATAGTTTCACTGGTTCTTATCATCGTGGCGGGCGTAAGCAGTTCATACCGCGTTTTGGTTATGAAACGCTGCAATGAAATAGGAATTTATATGGCCATAGGAATGAAAAGGCGGGGAATAAGCTTTGTTCTGCTTTCCGAAGCGTCTGTGCTGCTGCTTTCAGGCTGTCTAGCCGGATTTTTACTTTCGATTGTTCTATCGTTAGGTCTTAGAGCATGGAATCTGTCATTTATACCCGCGTTTGACATTTTTTTGACCGACGGAGTTATAGTGCCGAGTATAGATATGTTTTCTGTTTTTAAAATGATTTTTTTTGTTATTGTAACGACAGCGCTTGCGGTTTTGTTTGCTACTCGTAAGGCCGTCTCTATGACACCCGTACAGGCTCTCGCCGTAACCGAATAGGGTTATTTTAAAATTTCGATCGGAGTTATTTATGGTTTTTATGAACAAGAAAGTTTTTTTTATTTTAGCATGTGCCGTTTGCACAGCTTTTGTGTTTTCTCAGAGTATTTCAGTTCCGAAAGAACAGTCCGATTCGCTTTTAAAAAAAGCCGAAGAAAATACAGCTTTTTTTGATACGGATTTTTCAGCTTCTTATACTATCGTTCGGGAAAAACCGGGCGAAGGCAAAAATCTCGTTGAAGCTAAAATGTACCGCCGCGACAGCGATTCTAAATGGACGATTTTGATGACGGGGCCGGCGAAAGAAAAAGGGAAAGGCTACCTGCAAGTGGAAGGCAATATATGGTTTTACGATCCCGCCGATAGGCGTTTTACGTTTACAAATGCGCGAGACAAATTTCAAAATACAAATGCCAATACTTCCGATTTTATGCCGCAGCGTTATCATAAAGATTATTCAATTGAAAAATCCGAATATGTTGCGCTTGGAAAACTTGAGTGCGTCGTGTTTAATCTTAAAGCAAAGACAGACGGTACCGATTATCCTGAGCTTAAATTGTGGGTTACGAAAGATGACGGACTGGTCCGCAAAAAAGAAGACTACAGTTTGTCCGGTCAGCTTTTAAGAACGACCGCGATACCTTCTTACCAGATTATAAAATCCGACGGAAAAAATTATTCCGTTCCGGTAAACATGATTATTTTAGACAATTTGCGCGGAAAAAAGATAAATGAAAAAATGCAGTATGAGAGAACTTTGATAAGCATTTCCAATGCGGCTTTTTCTAAAGTTGAAGATGTTGTATATACGAAACCGTTTTTGGAAACGGCGGGCTCCCAGTAAAATTATGCTTAATGCGCCTTACGTAAATTTGCAGCTGTGTCGGTGGAAACGCATATACGGCGGGACGGATCGGATAAAACAGTGAAAAAAAATATTTTTTTGTTTTCGATTTTTTTTGTTGTTTTTTTTCTCTGCTCGTTTGCGTATGCGGTTACGGAAACTTCTTCTATTGCCGATGGCCCTACAGCCGATTCGATACAGGACGACCGTAATGACTTCGATTCAGCGTTTGACGATCTTGATTCGGTGTTTGAAGACGCAAACGATGTTTCCGGCGCCGTCGTATCCGAAAAAGATAACATGAAGACAGGGGTAAATCAATTTGCGCTTCCTCTAAATTTTTCAGGATACATGAAAGCCGAAATAGGCCTCGGCTATGTTAACGAAAATAAAGAAAATGACATGCAGGCGGGAGTAGATTTTTTAAATGATCTGTCGTTTTCGGTGCGTCCCGACAACACGCTTTTTCTTAAAGCGACATTGCGCACGAAATTCCCGGATGAAAAAGAGCCTTCGCAGTGGAACTTCAGTCTTTATGAAATGTATTTTGATTATGTCCTTCTGAATAATATTTACGTGACTGCGGGTAAAAAAACTACCGTCTGGGGCGCAGTAAGGCTTTTCAATAATCGCGATGATTATGAAGACGACGAAGACGCTCTTTTTACAAATATTTTGGCTGACAGCAGGGACGGGGCGTCCGCACAGATCCGCGTTCCCGTGGGAAATTGGATGCTGAACGGATTTGCCTTATATAAAGGAGCTTCCGATGACGCAAGTTATAAGAGCATGTCGTTGGCGGCTTCCTTGGAGATGGTTTTCGGTTATACTTCGTTTACATTATTTGCGCGTAAATTTCCTGCACAAAATTCCCCGATAGTGATTTCAGGCAAGGACGAATATAAGGATAGCCTTACAGGTGCCGAAATTAAACGCACTATACTCGGATTTGATATTTACGCTCAGCAGATTGCCTTTTTGGGCGATTATCCGCTTTTAAAGGATTTAAGTAAAAATGTTTTTTCAGGCCGGCAAATCAGGTCTTCCGATCTTTCAGGTTTTTCAAAAACAGTTTTTACCGGCGGTATATACAGGTTTTGGGATACGGCGGGGCCTGCGCTGGGATTTAACATAGAATTTCAAGACGTTTATCTGCCCGAAAAACATGCTCATACGGGAAAACTTGCTTATCGCGGCGGTATTTCTCGGCTTGGAAAAAGCAAAAATATCACTTTCGGACTTTCAGGTAAGCATGTGTTTCAGCGAACGCAAGGAGAATTGGAGCCGGGCATCGCTATTTCCGGTATTTTTCCTCATGCGGTATGGAAAAACGGCGTTAAGATTGAATACGGCGGAGAATATGACGATCCTTTAAAATTTACGGTAGGAACATCTATTTTGTTGCAACTGCATTATTGATTGTTTTCTATTGAATTTGCCCGTCTTTTATTCCTATTACGTGGTCGGCCATAGAGACTATTTTTGCGTCGTGAGTTGAAAAGACAAATGTAGTTTGGAGTTCTCTGTTCAGTTTTTTCATAAGCTCAAGGATCTGGTCTCCGTTTTTTGAATCCAAATTTGCGGTAGGTTCATCGGCTAATATTATGGGCGCCTTTGTTGCAAGCGCGCGAGCGATCGCAACGCGCTGCCTTTGACCGCCTGAAAGCTCCGCAGGTTTGTGTTTTTTCCAACCTGTGAGCCCTACGGTTTCTATCAAAAACTCTATCCAATCTTTAGTTTCGCGTTTGTTCATGCTCCGTTCTTCAGGAAGTTTGCCCAGTTTGAGCGGCAGTTCGATGTTTTCCCACACGTTCAAAACGGGAATGAGATTGAATGTCTGAAAAATAAAACCTATGTTTTGGTGTCGAAGGTCGGTAAGGTTAGAATCCAGTTTTGCAGGTACATTGGTTAAATTCTGTAAGTCCGTATTCTTGTAAACATCGATTCCGTTGATCAAAAGCGTACCCGACGTGGGGATGTCGATGAGTCCTATTATATTGAGAAGCGTAGATTTGCCCGACCCCGAAGGCCCTGATATCGCGGCAAATTCGCCTTTTCGGATCGAAAACGAAGCTGCGTCGACGGCTTTTAATTTTATCCTTCCCATAGGATATATTTTGCATATTTCGTTAAGCTCGATTACGGACATAAAATGAGTATACTCAAAAGAAAAACTTTTGTATATTAACTGTGTGAAAAACATTTCAAAAAGTTGCGGCGGGGAAAAAGCCTGTGGAAAAAAAGCCGGCAGCAAAAAAAAAGTTTTTAATATTTTGTTTCTCTTAATCGTAATGACCGCTTTTTTGCGGTGCTCGTCTGTGCCTTCGGACATTGACGCCGCCGAAGCAGATGAAAGCGGAATTTACGGCGGGGATACAACCGATAAAAGCGTTTTTACGCAAATTGCGCCCGACTGCGTTTACCTTAGAAGTGAAGACTCAAACATACCGCTTATATACCATCTTTTAAAAATAGATTTGAACGATTCGATTGCATTGACGGCGTTTCCTCCTAAGATTTATGAAGGCCGCGGCGTAAAAGGAGAAAAAACTTCGGATTTTGCGTTTAGGACGGGCGCTTTTGTAGCGCTGAACGCAACGCCTTTTTCGCTTCCTTCACTGAAACTCTTTTTTTCATATAAAGACATGCGGATCCCTGCGGGCGTCTACAGTGAAGGCGGCTCGAATTTTTTTCTTCCCGTCGCAAAATATTCGTCGATAAGTTTTTTTAGAAACAAGGCTGAAATTTCCGTTTCACAAACAGAAGCCGCGTCTTTTTCCGAATCGCCTGTTTTGACTTTGGGCGGCTTTTTTACGATCCTAAAAGACGGAAAAAAATACGGCAGCTATATCGATAAAAAAGATTCAAGAACGGCGTTGGGCGTTTCACGCGACGGAGGAACGCTGTATGTCCTTTGTGCGGAAGGTGAAAAGAAGAACAAAAGCCGGGGCCTAAGCTATGATGAATGCGCCGACGTGTTGCTTAAATACGGGGCTTGGGAAGCTCTTGAGATGGACGGCGGAGGATCCGTTTCTTTGTATATAAACGGAAAGAATATGCTGTCGTACAAGTCTTCGCGAAAAGTGGGCTTGAACCTCGGGTTTTTGCGCATGTTTCAAAGCGGATATGTTGCCGAGCGCGATATGCAGGACGGAACTTATGCCGTGCAAAAAGGCAATGCGTCTCAATGACACGGACGTTTTTTTTTGTTATACTGTAAATATGTTCAACAGTCTTACCGGTACGGTGACGGCAAAATTTCCGGGCGCATTGTATATAGAAACTCACGGTATAGAATGGGATCTTCTTGTTCCCGACAGCACTCTTGACGCCGTTCCCCCAGTAGGACAGGTGGCAAAGGTCTATACATGGCTTTTGCACCGGGACGATACCATGAAGCTGTTCGGCTTCGCTTCCGTAAAAGAGAGAGCTTTGTTTTTGGATCTTCTCAAAGTTGACGGTGTCGGAGCAAAAGGAGCCGTAAAAATTCTTTCAAATATTTCCGGTTCTCAGCTGGTTTCGGCGCTGGACGAGGGAAACGTCGCCGTCCTTGAAAAAATTCCGGGAGTGGGCAAAAAGACCGCTGCCAAAATGCTGCTTGCGCTAAAGGGAAAGCTGACCCTTGACGGCGAAGGTCTTGTGCGGCCTCAGAAAACGGATGCGTATTCCGATGTTGCCGATTCTCTTTCAAATATGGGCTATGACAGGCGCGACTGTGCCGAGGTAATCGATCTGCTGCTTGTAAAACTTTCCGAAGACTCAAGTTTTAAAGCCGCTTCTCATGCCGAAAAGGAACAGATACTTTTCAGGCGCGCCCTTGTAGAACTTGTGCGGTAAGGCAATTTAAGGTAAAAGGTTATGAATAATTTTTCCGATATAGTGCGCGCGGACATTCCGTCGCCGGACGATGTTCACGACGCCGGTTTACGTCCTCAGCTTTTGGATGAGTTTTTAGGTCAAACCGCCGTCAAAGAAAATCTTTCCGTTTTTATCGAAGCGGCGCGTGACCGTAAGGAAAGCCTCGACCACTTGTTTTTGATCGGGCCGCCGGGACTCGGAAAGACCACGCTCGCTCAGATTACCGCTCATGAATTGGGAGCGGATTTTAAAGTTACGAGCGCGCCTGCGCTGGATAAACCCAAAGATCTGGCCGGAATACTTTCCACCATTACGCCGCGCACGGTTTTTTTTATTGATGAAATTCACAGACTTAAGCCTGCCATCGAAGAAATGCTGTATATCGCGATGGAAGACTTTGAACTTGACTGGATAATCGGGCAGGGAGCTGCGGCACGCACGGTGCGGATTCCGATTCCGGATTTTACCCTAGTAGGCGCAACCACAAAGGCCGGAATGGTTTCAAGTCCTCTCATAAGCCGCTTCGGGATAATACAGCGGTTCAGTTATTATCCTTGCGAAGAGCTTGCGCTTATAATAAACCGCTCGTCAAAAATTCTTTCGGTAAAAGTTGACGATGACGCCGCCTCTCTCATGGCCGAATGTTCCCGCGGAACGCCGCGGGTTGCAAACCGCATACTTCGCCGTATGCGCGATTTCGCGCAGGTTTTTAATTCCGGGCGCATTACAAAGCGCGTTGTTTCCGAAGGTCTTAAGCGGCTTGGGATAGATTCTTTGGGGCTGGAAAACTACGACAGGGAAATTCTTCTTTCTATAATCAAAAATTACGGAGGAGGCCCTGTAGGAGCAGAAACACTTGCGATTTCAATCGGCGAATCTATTGACACTCTTGAAGACTACTATGAACCGTACTTGATACAGTGCGGTCTTTTACAGCGCACGCCCCGCGGGCGCGTAGTTACGGAAAAGGCTTTCAAACACTTGAATTTGCCGTTTAATCCCGCCGACTCATCGGCCGGCGCCGCCCAGAACAGGCTCCTTTTTTAAAATGATATTATCGGATTTTAATTTTGAACTGCCCCAAGAACTTGTCGCTCAATATCCGTCTAAGATCCGCGGACAGGATAAACTTATGGAACTGGAGCGCAAAACGGGGAGAGTTTTTCATCATAAGATGGAAGACCTTTGCGACTTGATTCCTCGCGGCGCCCTCATGATCTTTAACGATTCGCGCGTGAGAAGGGCGCGTCTTTTCGCCGTAAAGCAGTCTACCGGTCGCCGGCAGGAATTCATGTTTTTAAATCAATCGGACAGCGAAGGGCTGATCTGGAAGGTGATGGTTCGGAACGCTAAAAAGCAAAGGCCGGGAATGACTTACGTTTTTCCGGACGGACTTCGCGGAACGATAATTGACGATGAAAAATTAGCCGGAAGCGAATTTCGTTCCATAAGGCTTGATTCCGCGATCGATGAAGCTTGGTTTGAAAAAAACGGACATATCCCCTTGCCGCCTTATATCCGCCGAAGCGACGACGAGAGCGACGGCGAGCGCTATCAAAATGTTTATGCTAAAACGGTGGGCAGCGCCGCCTGCCCGACGGCGGGTTTGCACTTTACACAAGCCATGCTTGAAAAACTTTACGACAGGGGAATAGAGCGGGAATTTATTACGCTGCACGTGGGCCTCGGAACTTTTCTTCCCGTGCGCGAGCATAATATCGAAGACCATAAGATGCACGAGGAAATATTTTCCATTTCCGAAGCCGTAGCCGAAAAGATCAATAAGGCGAAAAAAGATTTGCGCCCTATTGTTGCGGTAGGAACGACGTCCGTGCGAACTCTTGAGTCTGCCTGCGACGAAAACGGCCTTGTGCTTTCAGGAACCAAAAAAACCGATATATTTATCTACCCGGGGTTTAAATTCAAAATAACGGATATTCTTTTCACTAATTTTCACACTCCCGAATCTACGCTTTTGATGCTGGTTTGCGCTTTTGCCGGCACAAAAAACGTTTTGTCCGCTTACCGAACTGCGGTGGAAAACAGATACCGATTTTTTTCTTACGGAGACGCGATGCTCATCCGCTGAGTTTAAGATCTTAGGCTGTAACTTCGGTCGTCGTTTTTGCGCTAACTTAATTTTTTTAGTGAATAAGCGACAAACCTTAAAAATTCTTTTTTTACAGGGGAAGGATCTTTGCCTTCTTCAAAGATTTTATCGAATTCATCGCCTGCATCTTTTATAAAATCCGAGACGGATTTTTCTTCAAGCGGAAGACGCGAACCTTCGATCTTGTTTTCAAGGCTTATGCTTCTAAAAGTGTGAAGACCTGAAAAGGCGAATCTTATTTTTGTTAAAATGTCGTTTTCCGCGTTTGCCAAAAATGCGTAAGAGCTCGATGTCTCCAAAAGGTGGTGAGAAGCTCCCGCCCGGTGGAATTCGGAAATATCCCAGTCTTCTGTGGGTATCCTTATTTTTGTGAGCACGTGAGAATCCGGAACGGATAAAAATTTAACTGCGGGAACGATTAGAGTTTCTTCTTCGTTTTGTAAAACAAATCCTGCGTCTAACGCAAGAAGCGGCGCGAACAATGTTCCGCGCACGGGGAAAAGGCACACGTTTCCTCCGACCGTGGCGACGTTTCTTATGTGCGGCGTTGCAATGCTTGTGATCGCTTCATACAAAACCTTCGGCAGTTTGGAATTTCCCAGCGACGCCAACTTCCCTAAGGTAACCGCGGCCCCCGTTTCAATGTAGTTTTCTTTTCTTGTTATTTCAGTCAATTCTTTAATCGAGCATGTTGAAAGCAGTTTTTCAGGCAAGGGAAAAGTTTTGGTGCAGCTTCCAGTTATTTTAAGCCCGGCCACGGTTTTGATGTGATAAAATATGTCATTTAAAGTTTCCGCTGAAAAAACCTGAATTTTATCTTCGTCCATTTCTCATATTTCCTATTCGCTTTGTTCTCAGCAATATTGCTCGTCTTATGCCGGTTATGTACGCTTTTTTGTTTGTGCAGCAAAAACTCATCCCCGATACGGCGGCCTCAATTTCTTCCGCAGTAGGCCTCTTGTACGTTTGAATTATGTCCCACGCCGTAAAAATTTTTCCCGCGTTGCAATAACCGCACAAGTTTATTCCTTCCTGCTCAAAACCTTCTTTTATATCCTTGTAATCTTCTGTCTGCATAAAATGCTCAAGCGTAACTATATTTGCGTTTTTCAGTACGGCTATGGGTATTATGTCGCCGGGAACGGGCTTGCCGTTTAAAAGTATCGTGCAGGAACTTCCGCTTCCGTTTTGCCCGGATTTTTTTATTGAAAATAAGTGAAGACTTCTTAAAACTTCCGCAAGCGACGCATCGGGAGAAGCGTCAAGCGCTTGGTTCTGCCCGTTTAATTTTACCTGTAATTTCATTGTTTTCCTTCCGCTGTTTCAGGAATTTTTTGTTCCGTTTTATTATTTTTGTGCGCGTTTTCGTCTTTTTCAAAATTTTCCCGTATTTTAAAATTTTCTTTTAAAGACAAATAATTCGTCGCTATCGGCAAAACGCTGATCTGCTGGGCCATCGCCTGCGAAAGCGCCGACATAAACGCCGCCGGCAGTGTATTGAGAACCAAGCCTTGTACTTGCTTGGGATCGTCCTGAGAATCGATAAAATTTACCGATATTTTAGGGCAGTCGAGTTTTTCGTTTTCAAAAAGCATACAAAGAACGCGGTCTATTTCAAGATAAACGTTGTTTTGCGCCGCCGTTGTGAGCAATATTTGGCCTGCATCTATCGTTATCCATATTCCTTTAAGCTTACACTGAAAAGTGCACGGGTCCAATTCAAGTTCCACTGCCGTCGAAGCAAACGCGCTGCCGGTGAAAGGCTGTCCTGTAAGGGTTTCAGGGTACCATTGTTTTTTTTGCGAGGAAGAAGCGGATCTTGAAACCGATATCGGCAAGGGATTTCTGAACCGTTTGCTCTGTATGGCCGTACAGCATTTTTTTAAGAGTTGAGTAACTTCGCTTAGGTTGCTGTAAACATTTTCAGGTAACGAAGGTTCCAGATCGTTTTCAAATACGCTGTTTATGCGGATATTTGAAACGTCAAGTCCGAGAATTTCAGCCGCAGTTTTTTTCCAAATTTCCGTTACGGTTTGTGATGGAGGCAGCGCATGGATCGTTAGAGTGCTGTCGCTCTCCAATGTTACGTCTATCTTGTAGTCGTTTGAAAAGCCTCCGAGTGCGAATGATCCCGATCCGTTGAAAGCGGAAGCAAGTCCGATTCCGCGCAGAGGGAATCTTTGAAATTCCTGAGATTTTATTCTTTCTTCACAGTCGATACGGTAAGTGACGAATTTTCTTTTAAAATCGGAAGCGTTTATAACAGATTCGAGAATTTTTTCAGTTTCCGGTAGATTGAGTTTGAACGGCATAAAGCTTTTTTTTCCGGCCGGACACATGTTTTTTATGCGGAGCTCATGCGGCTGAATATCCATCACGGCCGCTATATTGTTCATTTGATTTTCCAGCGCAAAAAAAGCCTGAGACGCGGTATCGTTTATGGTTTGAGTTGAAGGCGGTAATTTTGAATCGTATACTTCCGTCTTTATGCGTAAATTTTTTATGTTGTAAATACCGCACGAAGCGATCATAAGCATATCGATCATTTCATCGATAAAAATGCATTGCGCGCTTGCGCTTATTTTTATCGCAATGTCCATAGCGCTGATTCTGCCTTCCTTGTCTATGGCCGTTTTATATGATATCTCGATCGGTAAGCCCTGATCTATGAATTTGCTTTGTTCTTCTTCGGAAAAACACAATTTTATGGGTTTCCCCGTCTTAAAGGCCGCCAAGGCCGCCTGTGCTGAAATAATTGCATTTTTCCAGCTGCCGTTTTTTGTGTATTGCTGAGTGACGGTTTTTATGATTGAAATTTTTTCAGGGCTGAAATTCAGTACCGATGCTAGAGTGTTTCTCAGATTTTTTATCCACTTCGTAGGTGTGCATATGCTTAGGATACCGTTATTTATATGGCAAAAAATACCTTCCGGTTCGGAATACGAAGGCATTTTAAGAGATGAATTCCAATTGCCGCTCACGCTCTTTTCCGCTCGGCTAAAGAGCTCGTCAAAGGCTTTAAGATTTTTTAATGCGATTCCCGTTTTTAGCTCTTTTTCTTTTAAAAGCTTTGCTTCGTCCTTTCCCGCGTCCGCATCGTGAATGATCACATGCACTTGCTTTTTGAGTTCCGACAGAATCCTTTCATCCGGCCCTGTTATTATGCCTACAGGTTCTCCGAAATATTGGATTCTCGCGTCGGGAAAGACGGGTATTTGTGTATTCATGATTTTAACTTTTTTTTCACCCGGAATATCTTCTGCGGTGAATATGCCGTATCCTTCAGGCAGCTGAGGCGCTTCAAGCCCTGCGAAGAGCCCCGAGCCGATCGGGCTTCGGATGACGGCCGCATAAAGCGTGCCGGGCAGGTCAATGTCACTGTAAAATTCATCCGAAACAGACGTATGAGGCGCCTTTGTTTTATCCGTCTTTTTTTTAAGCATGTGAGTTTTCTCCGATTGATTTTACGGCATTTATAACTTTTTGCATGTCGCTTCCGCTCATTTTCGGCCACAACGGAATTGATATCGTCTGTGAATACTGTTTTTCCGCATTCGGAAAATTCTCCGCCGTAAAATCAGCGTAAAGATTTTTCCAATATGTAAAATGAAATAGGGGAATAAAATGTACGGAAATCCCGATTCCCCTGTTCTGTAATTCTTTGGCAAATGCGTCTCTCCCGATTTTAAGCTTTTGAGCGCGGATCCTTAAAAGGTACAAGTGCCATGCGTTGCCTTCTCCTGTAGGGGGAAGTTTTATAAAATCAAGGTTTGAAAAAGCTTCATTGTAAAGTTCTGCAATCTCTTTTCGCTTTTCATAAAATTTTTGAGCTTTTTTAAGCTGTTCTATGCCGATCGCGGCAAGAATGTCCGGAAGATTGAATTTATATCCTTGTGCTACTATGTCGTATTCCCAAGACGCCTTAGGCGACGTGTAGCGGTCCCATGCGCTCCTGTCCATTCCGTGCATCCGCATGACGGTCATCCGCTTTGCAAGTTCCGCGTCGCGCGTAGTTACCATGCCGCCTTCGGCAGTGGTCATAGTTTTTGTTACGTAAAAGGAAAACACTCCTATGTCGCCTATGGTTCCGGCATATCCTTCTTTCGTATATGACGGAAAGGAGTGCGCCGCATCTTCTATGACTCTTACGTTGTATTTTTTTGCAAGCTGCATGATTTTTTTCATATTGCAGACATTGCCGGCTATGTGCACCGGAACGATTGCGCGGATACGACGTTCTTTGTCTTTTAAAAGAATTTCTTCAACTTTATCGGGATCTATGCTGTAAGAATCTTTTTCAATGTCTGCAAAATATACGTCCGCGCCCAAATGCCTGGCGCACATTGCCGTGGACACGAAGGTGTAAGGCGTGGTTATTATCGCCGTTCCCTGTCCGACTCCGCATGCTTCCATCGCTAGGATCATTCCGCTTGTATTGCTGTTTACCGCAAGGGAGATGACACGGCCTTTGTTTTCATCGTTCTGCATTAAAAATGATGAAAAGTCGTTTTCAAATTGTAAAGCGTATTTTCCCGTAGTGAGCCATCCCGATCTCATAACGCTCAGAACCGCGTTTTCTTCTTCTTTGCCCAGCGAGGGGCGCGAAAATGCCACTTGATTGTTTTGATCGGCCATCATAGTTTTCCTTTTAAAGACGGAATCGCATTGCAAAGAATTTCTGTAAGTTTTTCTTTGCTGCGATATAATTTTGCGTTTTTTTTGTCGTACACGCATATCGGCAAAAGCTCTTCCAGTAATTTTTCAACGGGAACGGTCAATCCGTTTATGTTTTTAAGTTCAAGGATCTTTTTGTATTTTGTGGGAACCGGACTTTCTTCTTCCAGCCAGAGAGGTTCTACGTTTCTTTCGCCTTTCCGCGGGCCGATGATCTTTATGTCTATATCTTTATAAGGCTCAAGACCGCTGAATTTTACGATCTGTTGTGCGAGCGTGAGAATTTTTACCGGTTCGCCCATGTCCAACAGATAGGCCGCTCCGTTTTCTCCGACTCCGCCTGTCTGCAAAACTAACGAACACGCTTCCGGAATGGTCATAAAAAAACGTTCCATCGACTGATCCGTAACGGTCACGGGACCTCCGTTTTTTATCTGTTCCATAAAAAGCGGAAGAATCGATCCTCTGGATCCCAAAACGTTTCCGAATCTTACGAACATGAACGCGCTCTTATTTGCGGCCTTTTTTGACGCTTCGAATACGAGTTTTTCGCAAATCATCTTGGAACAGCCGTAAACGGAAACGGGGCTTACGGCCTTGTCCGTGGAAATCAGCACAAATCGGTTAACTTTGTTTTCAATGGCTGAATCAAGCAAGTTTTTTGTTCCGAACACGTTATTTTCTATTGCCGCAACCGGATTTTCTTCCATCATCGGAACATGTTTATACGCCGCGCAGTGAAAAATGACGTCGCATCGAGTTTGCGCTATTATGTATCTTATGTATTCTCTGTCTTTCATGTCGCCGATTATAGGTACGATCGTCGCTTTTTCTCCTACACCTTCAGACTGCAAAAGGCGCAATTCTCTGTCTATCTGATATATGGAATTTTCACCGTGGCCGAACAGATAAAGCCTTTCGGCTCCTCCTGATAAGAGCTGCCGCGAAAGTTCGGAGCCTATGGAACCTCCCGCGCCGGTGATGAGAACCCGTTTTCCGCGAAGGTAGGAAAGACTTTTTGAAAGCGGAATAGTTATGGGCGTTCTTCCGAGAATATCGAGCGGATCGATCTCTCTCGCCTGAACCAAGTGTGCTGATCCGTCTACGATCTGACTTACTGACGGAAGGATTTTTATATTCCCGAATCCGTTTTTTATGAGAATTTCATAGATATTTTTTATTCTTTCTACGGTAGCGGCCGGAATGGCAATGATCGCTTTGTCGTCGCGGCTGCAGCGCAAAAGAGAAGCCATATTGTCTATAGGCCCTAGAACAGGAATTCCGTCTATCTCTGTGCCTATGAGCGACTTATCGTCATCCAGAAACGCCGCCACTCGGCCGAATATCTTTTTGCGCTTTATATCGTTTGCAATCATCTGACCGGCAAAACCCGCGCCTATTATGTACAGCCGCGAATTGCCGCTTGAACGATCTGTCATGCTGTGCCTGCTTTATAATTTTTATGCATTAAATATACCATAGTGATATTTTAACTGCAATAAATTGAAATATGCGCTAAACAGTTTTCTTTATTTTTCCGAAAATATATTAAGAGTTCGGTTTTGCTAAAGACAAAATTTCATGGACCGGCCTCGCACTTAAATTATGAATATAAAGCGTATTACAGTAACTTTTACTATTCTCATTTTTTTACTTCATGCACGCGCTGCAGCCTTGTCCGTCGTGATACAGGTGATACAGCAATATGAGGACGCGAATGAAACCCTTGAGCCGACAAGGATTTTTGCGCAGGATCTTGTAGACTGTTTTTTCGAATACGGGGATATAGTGACGGATGCTCCCGTAATCCTTTGCGCGGACAGCCATGTAGACGAAGACGCGTTAAATCGCGTGCTTATCGAAGCGGCGCAAGGGTATATGGATTTTTTCGCAAAGGTTACGCTTGAATACGAAAAAGGCGGATTCGTTAAAGACGGACTTCCTGAAAACGGCCCGGTTTTAAAAAAGATCGGCTGGGAACTGGTTTCAGTTGCGCAAAACAAGCGGAGCGCTTCCGGAGTAAAGACGATCGGATCCGCCCGGACGAAACGGCTTGATGAGATGGAAATACAAGATTTTGCAGTTGACGTTGCAAAGCAGATTAAAATAGGATCTGGAAAGTGAGGAGCCATATGAAAAAAATACTCATACACATAATTATCGTGCTTCTGGCAGGAATGTTTTTTATGGGTTTTAGCCCTTCGGTAGACGGGCGCGCAGTGGTTGCGGATAAGGATGTTTTGCCTGCAGGACTTTTTTGTAAGACGATAGGATACCTGCCTGGCGACAGTGTGAACGTAATTAATCCCGTAAACGGAAAATCTGCCGACATTCTTGTTTTGGGTTCACTTGATCCTTCGGAGGGCGTCGCCATCCTTTTGTCTCCTGAAGCCGCAGCGGAACTCGGAATCGAAAAAAATGCAAACAATCTTGTAAAACTCACCAAACGTACCGGAGGAATGGACGAGCAGGTTTTCGGAACTGCGACCATCGCGCGCAGAGAAAGTGAAAAGATTGCGGATGCAGCCGAGAGTGAAATCCTCATCGCCGAAGCAATAGGCGAAGATGAGCCGATTGCTGAAATTCCCGAGTCAGTTGAAGATGAAAAGATCGCCGAAGAAATTCCTGTCGGAGAAGATAGTGAGGATAGTATTGGAGAAGATATTGAAGTCGAAGAAATTCCCACGGAAGAAATCCCTCCTGTAGAAAAAGTTCTTACGGAAGACGTTTTGGTTGCAAACGCGGATACGGATGCTGAAGAAGAAGCCGTAAGCGACGCGGAAATGCCCGACACTGCCAAAAACGATATGCTTGCCGCCGATACGGTTGAAACGCCTGAACCCGTTCCTGAAGCGGCCGAATCTTCCGTTGAACCTTTACCAGAAGAACCTTTTATCGCCGATGAAATTCCTTCTCCAGCTATTGCCGCCGAAGAGCCGTTCAATCCTGATGAAATTCCCGAAGCTGCGGTTTTTGAAGAACCTGAAGTGAGCGTTATCGTCTCTGAAGAAGATCAGGGAGAAGTCTACGCTCCGATAGTTTTAGTTCCTTCTACGGAAAATCCTCCCGATGGTAAGGCGCCGGAATCCGTCAAAAAAGACGATTCTGCGGAAAATGTTTTTGCAAAAACACCTCAGGATGAAGCGCCTTTTAAAGGCATGGATCCCCAAAAGCCGACAGCTCCCGTTTCCGCCGAAGAATTTGCTTCTTATACGGTGGCAAGCCTTAATGATCTTAAAAGTGGAAAATACTATGTGCAAATTTCAGTGCTTAAGGAGCCGGAGAATATCAGAAAACTTATAAATACTTATAAAGGAAATTATCCGCTCGTAATGGTTCCTCTAGCAAGCGGAGGCGCAAATCAAATGCTTGTTGGCCCTCTTGAACGTGACGAGTACAATACTGTATTGGCTAAATTCAAGGCTAACGGATTTAAGGACGCCTTTCTTCGTAAGATACGCTGAAATTTTGTGATAAGTCAAATTGAATAGCGAGTAGTACAAAACTGTGCGGAAGCGAGGTTCCGGCTGCGTGCCGTTTTGAGCTTTATACATACGGAATTCTGCTCTAAAAGCTCAACCGCGGCATACACCGTGAGCGTAGCGAACGACGTTCTCGCCGAAAGCATATCATTATTAACTGATATTTTCAAAACTCGAAATTTTACTCGAAATTTTCCGACTTGATTTTTTGCCGCTTTTTTATTATATTATCTTATATACAACCGGGGATGCACCGGTTTCGACGGGTACGGGAGAGTCTGTGCTGCAAGTAAGGTTACGCCTGTCCTTTAAACAGACGAAAAAAATTAACTGCAGAAGACAATTCTCAGTTAGCTCTCGCCGCGTAAGCTGCGTTTGAGCCGGAAACCTGTTTGCGCTGTTCCGAGCATTCGGGATTTCTGTCACAAATCGGGGCTTGCCGCATAATGTGTTCGGTCTTTATGCGGGACTTACAATCGAAATACGGAAACGACGCTTGCGGTGCTGCCACCGTTTCCCGACAATCACCTCGCACCGCTAAACTTGTAGAGGTACTTGTTTTACGTATTCGGACGGGGGTTCAATTCCCCCCATCTCCAAAGCCGCAAAAAGCGGCTTTTTTTGTTATCCGGCTGAGTTCCTTATGAAATAAAAGTGTCTGCTATATCATCAGTGTCGCATTTACACAAATAAAGCAACCGGATAGAGCGGTATAACGATATGTTTTACAAGATTTAATTTTTCACACAGTGCGTATTGCAATGTTTTGCTGAAATTTACGCCCGCCTTTATAGTCGCTAAAAGATCTTACCGTGCATTTACTTATAAGGTTTCCGACGATAAGAGAAGATCAATCATAACTCATGCAAAAGTTGAGTTCATCCGGCTATAAACGGCTTCCCTTAAAATTGAAAGATGTCCTTGACGAAAACGTGTAGGGAACATCTATAAATAAAATCTGTTTTTATTTTTCGAAAAAATTTTTTCGAAAAAATTTGACAAATCCGTATTCGGGTCTTAGAATTATTTAAGGATGAATTAAAGATTAAAGTGTGCGGTTTAGATGTATTAAAAAAGAGCGCACGAAAACGGCCTACTCGGAAATCGAAATTTCCTCGTACGCCGTTTTATAAGGAGGTAGTTTGAAAATGGATCAAATTAGCTCGCAGTATCTTCTTGAAATGAAAAACATTTCCAAATCTTTTTCCGGGGTTAGAGCGCTTGATAATGCGGACTTTTATCTCAAAAAGGGAGAAGTTCATGTTTTAATGGGGGCGAACGGCGCCGGAAAATCAACCCTCATGAAGATCCTTTCCGGCTGTTATGAAAAAGATAAAGGTAAAATTTTAATAGACGGAAACGAAGTCAACATAAAAACAACAAAAGACGCCCAGCAGCACGGTATAGCAATAATACATCAACATTTCAGCCAAGTTCCGCATTTATCTGTCGCCGAAAATATTTTTTTGGGAAGGGAAAAATTACAAGGCGTATGTATCGATTATGACTATCTATATGAAAAAGCAAACGAGCTGCTTAATTTAATGGATGTGCACAACATCGACGTAAAAGAAAAACTTATACAGCTCAGTATTTCACAAAAACAAATAATTGAAATTGCAAAGGCTCTTAGTTTTAATTCAAAGATTCTAATTATGGATGAGCCTACATCCGCATTAACAAAAAAAGAAACGGCTGTCCTTTTTGCCCTTATACGCAATCTTGTTTCCCGAGGGGTGGGAATCATTTATATCTCACATAGAATTGACGAATTAAATCAAATCGGCGACCGTGTGACGGTTATGAAGGACGGAAAAATAGTCGGCACAAAAAATGTCAAAGACGTCGGCATTCATGAATTGGTTAAAATGATGGTCGGTAAAGAAATAGATTTTATTGAGAGAAAAAATAATGATACTTCCGATTTTAAAACCCGCAAAATTCTTCTTGAATTGAAGAACGTATGTGTACGAAAAACAGGATTAAAAAACATAAGTTTTAAAATCAGAGAGGGTGAAATAGTAGGCCTGTACGGTTTAATGGGCGCCGGGAAAACGGAAATTGCAAGAGCAATTTTCGGCATTGATAAAATTACAAGCGGGGCGCTTTTTATTGATGGAAAAGAAACTGAAATAAATTCTCCTAAAGAGGCCATAAAACAGGGATTAGGTTTTCTAACGGAGGATAGATTAAAAAACGGTTTGGCGCTTTCCATGTCGGTCAGTGAAAACATGACGCTTCCGGGATTAAAAAAGATTATTAGAAATGGAATTCTCGGGTTAAGGCTTGAGCGGGACGTTGTGCGAGCCACAGTTGAAAAATTGAATATTAAAACTGCAAGTATAAAGGCAAAAGTAAAGAATTTATCGGGAGGAAATCAACAAAAAGTGGTTTTCGGTAAATGGATTTTTGCCGATTCCAAGGTTCTCATATTGGATGAACCGACGCAAGGCATAGATGTCGGGGCAGTTGAGGAAGTTCATAAAGTGATTTTGGATTATTCTAAAAAAAATAATAACGGAATACTTTTAATATCTTCCGAAATAAACGAAATAGTGCAACTTGCGGATCGAATACTTATCGTTTATGACGGAGAGATTATAGGTGATATGGACGGCGCCAAAGCTGTAAAGGAACGTATAATGGAAACCGCATTTGCAGGAAAAAAAGTTACGGAGGTAGTATGATGACTATTGGCAATAATAATGTTTTCAAATACGGTAAAAAGATCTTAAACAACCAGATTCTTTTTATTTTCGTACTTTTGTTGTTAATGTGCATCATATTCGGCCTTTTCTCTCCTCATTTTTTTACTATTTCAAATTTAACGGCAATAACGATTCAAGCCTCGGTTATCGCAATGCTTGCTGCCGGACAAACATTTGTAATTATAAGCGGCGGTATAGGGCTTGATGCAGGTTCCGTTGTCGCTCTTACTTCCGTTGTTTCCGCTATGGTAATGGCATCTACTGATTCCGTTTTTTCAGGGATTGGCGTCGGTTTGCTTTTAGGATGTTGTATCGGAACAATAAATGGAATTGTTATCGGATATTTAAAACTACCGCCGTTTGTGGCAACGTTGGGAATGATGCAGATCGCAAGAGGGATCGCTCTTATTATTACAGGAGGAATTCCCGTTTATCAACTTGCGAAAGGAAGCGATTTTCTTGGTCAATCAAAATTTTTAGGGATTCCCATTTCGACTATAACTGTATTCTTTTTGTATGTATTTTGTTTTTTTATTCTTATCAAAACAAAACGCGGAAGATATACCTATGCGATAGGCAGCAATACGGAAGCATCGTTTTTATCCGGAATCGATATAAAAAAACAGCTCATTTTTATATATATAGTTGCAGGAATAACGGCCGGGTTGGCGGGGCTAACGGAACTGTCACGCATAGGTTCTGGACAGCCGGGCAGCGGCAACGGTTATGAACTTGATGCAATCGCATCTGTGGTTTTAGGCGGAACATCGATGTCCGGAGGAGTGGGAAACGTGTGGGGTTCTTTAATAGGCGCCTTGCTTATTGCAACAATGCGTAACGGATTAAATGTTATCAACGTAGATGCATATTGGCAGCAGGTAACAATAGGTGCAATAATTATTCTTACCGTATACCTCGATAGAATAAGAAACAGTACCAATTCAATAAGTTAAATAAAAGGCATTGCCTTTTGAAGGAGATAAAGATGAAAAAATTGTTAGTACTTTTTTGTATGGCTATGGTTTCAACGTCTTTCGTATTTTCTCGCGGTTCTACCGATGTTGAAAAAGCACAAATGTCTAATTCCGATAAGACTCTCGTTCTTATTCCAAAGACTACAAGTTCTCAATTTTGGGTCAACATTTACAACGGCGCAAAAGCAGCAGCAAAAGAATTAGGATATAAAGAGGTTAAATTCCAAGGCCCCTCTTCAGGTGCGGATGTAACGACGCAAATTAATATCTTTAATGATGTTTTAACATCCAAACCGGACGGAATAATGATTGCCGTCACCGATCAAAAAGCTCTTAAAAAACCTATAGAAGACGCTATCGCAAAAGGTGCTGCCGTGATTACCGTCAATTCAGGTATTAATTCCGAAGTCGTAAAAGCGCATGTCGCAACGGATAACTATTTAGCCGGTTCTATGGCCGCCGATACTCTGGCCAAACTTATAGGGGAAAAAGGGACTGTAATCGATATCGGTGTAGATCCTACTTCCGAGACGGGGCGAGCAAGAGAAGACGGATTCAGAGATCAAATCAAAAAACAATATCCTAAGATAAAAGTTCTTCCGGTACAGTTCGCCTACGGTGATGTCGCAAAGGCAATGAATATCACTTCGGACATGCTTACAGGAAATCCCGATGTCGTAGGAATTTATGCCGCACAGGATGCCGGAGGAACAGGAGCGGCACAGATTTTAAGGCAACGCGATATGAAGGGAAAGATAAAACTCGTTTCATTTGACGCTTCTCCCGACGAATTTTCTTTATTTATGGAAGGATTTATGGATGCATTGATTGTTCAAGATCCCTACAACCAAGGGTATATGGGAGTATACGCATTACACGAAGTTATGTCCGGCTCGGTTACTAAGTCGAAATTTATTGAAACACCGGTAAAAATAATTACAAAACAAAATCTTGCAAAGAAGGATGTCTACAGTCTGCTGATAACCGACGCCAATATAAAAAAGATTCTGGACAAAGCGGGAATAACAGGAGAATGAAATGAGCGAAAAAAAATATGATGAATGGGGCGTAATGGAATCGACTTACATGCTTACGGACAGGAAGATAGACAGACAAACATGGCTTGAAGAAACCTGTCCTGCATGGGGTACATATATCAATTATCAAATAAAAAATGAAAAAGTTCCTGCGAATAAATTTTGTTTATGGTGGCTGGGAGGCCCCTCATGGGCAATGAAAGTTGGAACGGAAGTTTTTTTAATCGATAATTACGCAGGACCGTCTATCGTAACTCGTTATGAAAATAGTGGCGATTGTAAAAATACCGGTGCCGATTATTTACATTGGATGCGCATTAATCCGCAAATTGTCGATATTTATAAATTTCATCGAATGGATGCATATTTTATGACTCACCATCATTGCGATCACTGTGACATATATTCCGTAAAAGCATTGCTGGAGACGACCAAATCGAAATTTGTAGGCCCTAAAGTTACTTGTATGATTTTAAGAAACTGGGGCGTCCCGGAAGATAGGATTGTTGAAGTACGTCCCGGCGATGAATTAAAATACCATAATATGACGGTAAAAATTGAAAAGAATTTCGATATAAATGCTCTTCGTACTACTTATGGCTTGGGAAAAGAAAATTCGTTTAAGCCTACAATGGACGATGTTGCCGTAACTTTTATTTTTAAAAATGAAGCCGGAAGCATTGCTTTTATCGGAGATGGAATTTATCACAACGGATTTTACGGAGTCGGCCAAAGAAATAAAATCGATGTGACGGTTTTAAATCTCGGTCATAATCCCTCTGGTTCTTACGATAAATTAACTCCGTTCGATGCATATAGAGTCGGTAAAGCCATGGGAAGTAAGTATATCATACCGGATCATTATGATAATTGGGCGTGTACATACTTACCGGCGGAAACATTGGAAAAAGTGGTACAAGAAAACGATCCTACGATGAAGACCATTTTACTAAAGACCGGTGCCAAATTTATATATCCTGACGATAAAGATAAAGGAAACTATAAATATCCCGATTGGCAAGAAAGGATGAACTGGCAAAAAGCTTCCTACACATTGGAAGACAACAATAAAATTTAAATAGGATCCTTTAAAATTCAACAGCCGAACAAAATATTAATTTTGGAGGCTGTTGATTTTGTGCGCTCTTTGCGCACGGACGATAAGCGTCTATTTTCTCACGGCAATTTATAAGGGATGGACTTATAATTGAATAGATTGTAATATAAACGACATTGAATACATAGGAGCTGTCTAAAGAATCTGTCGTTTTTTCGACAGTCTGCTGTGTGTATGCGCGAAGTTTTATTATAGGCCTTTTTAGTACAGCAGCTTATCGTAAAACTTATCGGCCGGTTCCGAACGCCAACCGGGTTTTTAGAGCCGGTCTGTAATTCATATTTACATTCTCTGTAGCATCGAGGGGAAAATGTCGCTTAGCGCCACTATAGGAGAAAAACTCCATGACATTATTAGGGAAGATATACTTTCTGGAAGATATGCACCGAATGAAAGGCTGTTTTTTGATAAAATAGCGGAAGAAAATCATGTAAGCATGACTCCTATTAAAGAAGCTTTTTTAAAACTTGAAAGTGAAAATCTGGTTGTAACTATACCCAGACGAGGAACCTTCGTAAAAAAGTTGTCTGCCAATGAAATCAAAGAATATTATCAAATACGTCTCGCCATGGAAAATTTAGCGGTTGAATTGATTTTGAAAAATGGGTTTTCGGAAGATTTTGAAAAAAAAATGCTGGCAACTTGCGATTCTCTAGAAAGTCATTCAAAAAGTAAAAACGCCAAGGAATGCGTAAAGGATGATATTAAATTTCATAGTTTACTGATAGAAGCAAGCAATAATAAAAAACTATTTCATCTGATCAAGACGATTCCTTTGACCAATCTTTTTAATTTTTCGGACGATATGTCAAATTATATGATAAATAGCCCTTCTTATATCTGTGAACACAGAAAAATAATCAAGTTGCTAAAGCAAAAAAAATCCGAAGAAATAAAGGAAATATTAACGAAACATATTTCTTTTACAAAGTAAAATCATCAGCTACCGATTATCATTTTTGGGGATAGGTTTTGTACATAGCAATAGAGTTTCTTTTTTCGTTAAACGCTATTCCTTCGTTCCAAAATTCCAATGCGGCAAAAAGGGCGTTACCTCCGTCATCGGAGGCGCTTTCTTCTGTCTTAAAAGAAACATAGTCTGCGAGCACCTTAAGATCGTTTGCTTCAAGGGCGCGGCGGCGGTTTTTGTTAAACTCGTTCCATTTTTCAAGTTCTTTAAATCCTTCGCCTTCGTCTTCTACGATCAGATGGGCGTGAGAGCTGCTGAAAGAATAATAGACGGTTATTTTTTTTGTAAGATCACATTTATTGCCGTGTTTTATCGCATTTTTTATTATCTCGCATACTTGCTGCTCAAGTATGGCCATCTCTTCGCCCTGAAACGGCGCCGACTGAACTATTAAAAGCGTAAAATATCTGATTCGTCGCCAATCGGACGGAAATTCCTTTTTCAGCATGTTTGTTTTGTCAAACAAGGGATCGTTTGAGTTACAACGGATTTCAGTCATCTTTTTTATCCGGATCGCTTAATTTTTTAACCGCATTATCTACGGTATCGACTATGGGAAAAAATACGTTTAATTTAGTAAGGCTTATAACTTTTTGAACGGAACCGTGCACGTTGGTTATCGCAAGCTGAAGATCGGCTTTTTTTACGGTAGTGCATATATAGATAAGAACTCCGATCCCCGAAGAGTCTATATAATCGACCTTATCCAAATTGATCACAAAAGCCTTTATATCTTTTTCGATCATTTTGGATATGAGATCTTTTAATTTATATGAATTGTACAGATCCATTTCGCCGAGTACGTCAACAATGTATACTTCGCCGCTTTTACGGATAGTCATTTCCATGCTTAAATTATAGCACGGTACCGCTACTTTTTCAAACTTAGATGTTCCATTATGTTTTTTAAACGTTGAAAAAAGCCCATCCCGTATTTTTTCGAAAATTCCGTTACGGTTTTATCCAAAGCATAGTCTTCGCCGAATTTTTTCTTAAGTTCGTCCCAATATTTTATAAACCACACATATAAATCGCTTTGCGTTCTTCCGGGAAAGCGCTTGAGTATGTGTTTTTTACTTATGAGCTGGATGATAGGCATGTATACGCTTTTGTACCAAGACATGATCACGTCCGGCATACTTGTTGTTTCGGCATGGTTTTGATCCATGTAATTTTTATGCGCAAGTATGTGATTGTAAATAACGTCGTATTGACCCGGCGCGGAAAAATCCAGACACCAGTAGTCGGTTATGTCGCCGAAGGCGGTCTCCGAATAAAACACCCGTTTTTCATAGTTTATGACTTGCTTTTTTATCTTTTTATAAGATTGTCCCGGCTTTAATTTTATTTCGGTTTTAAGGCTTACCACTTCCGCGTCTATAAATTCTATTCCCTGGGCTTTTGCCACGGACACACGGTGATTTCCGTCCCTTACAAAATACAATCCTCCGACTTCGTACAGGTTTATGGGCGGCAGAGTTATTCCGCTGTTAATCGCGTTGTCAATACTTTCCCATCTGGATTTTAAATGTAAGTTTTTAGGAAAAAATTCTTTATCGAAATCCCTGTAACGATCTTCGCTTCCGACTATCGATGCCACCGGAACGGTTTTTATGCCCTCGTAGCTTTCGTTTTGCGGTTTTAAAAGTTCTTTTACGTCCGCAAAGGATATTAAAGAAGCTTCGCCGGGATTCAAGAGACTTTGAATTTCATGTACAAGCGCTTTATTATAGGCCTTTGAAAAATCACGGTCCGAGTTCATATCGTTCATATTTAAATTCCCTTTAAATACTTTCAGGCATATCAATTATTATACAGCCGAATGCGTTTACTATGTTAGTCCTGCCGCACAAGGTTTCTCTTTCAGCACGGCTGTCGTAGAGATGTATGTGACCGTGAACCATAAACTGAGGACTGAATTTTTTTATAAACCAGTTATAACATTTAAAACCTTTGTGGCAGTCGTCTTCAAGATCATGTATGTGGCGCGGCGGCGCGTGAGTTAAAAATATGTCGACGTATCGGCCGTAAAGTATTTTATTTATGATCATGCCGGGAATGAGTTTCAGCAATTTTAAAAGCATTTGGAATTCTGTATATTGATTCACTCCGTTGTTGTATCTTATGGAACCGGAAACTCCCGCCATCAAAAGGGGCGTTTTTTTGTTTGTTTTCGCTACGGTTACGGGAATTTCTTTTACACGCAAAATTTTAAATCCTACATAGTCGGCTCCGTGGCCGAATGATTTAAAAACAGTTTGGGTGATGTTTTTTCGGATAGGTAAATCCGGAACGAGAACATCGGCGGATCTGCCGTGATACAGGTGAAATTCGTTCAGGTTGTGATTGCCGAAGATAAAAAACGTAGGCTTGTTCAGCGTAGAAACAATAAAATCTACATAGTCCAGCGGAAGATCTCCTGCGCACAATATTGCGTCTATATCTTTAAATCGTTCTTTAGCGTTGGAACTGTAGACGAGGGGATCGATCTGATCTGACACGCAAAGAAATTTCATTTTATCGTTCCCGAAAGGTTAAATGCTTACCTTTGCCATAAGGGAATCGAGCTTCGCTCTGTCTATTAATTCTATCGGCCTGTTTTCCGCAAAATTTTTTGCCGGCCGTGAGTAGCCCGAGCTTGAAATGATAACCGCTTTGGAACACGAAAGCTCCTTTGCCTTATCAAGCGCCTCTCTTATTATGTTGTCTTCAAGAGTCGCCGACGAACGGTTAAACCACAGCATAAACAGCTGTTTGCGCACATTGCGCCAATCTTCGGAGCTCTTGTCGGTAGCTATTATTTGGCAGCCGTCTTTTATGGCGCTTACCTGCTGGGGACTTACGTTGAGAGCTGAAACGGCTATTTTTTTGCATATTTCAAAAAAATCCGCATCGTTACAGGTTAAATATTCTTTTATAGAATCATTTGTTTGAATATCCTGATATTCGTTGAGCTTTGCGCCAACGTCGCGGAAATTTTTATCTTTTTCGAATATGACCTTCCATTGTTCTATGGCTTTTTCAATTTTGCGCTGTTTTTCAAAACAGGAAGCAAGAAAATAGCGCGCATATAACGTGTCGCGGGAATTTCCGTTCTTTCCCGCATTGACGGCCCGTTCAAAATCCGCAGCAGCATTGTCTAGGCTGTCCGCCAGCATAAAACAGGTTCCGCGCTCAATAAGAGATTTTTGTCTAAAAACCGGATCGCGGAAAGATTTTTCAAAGGCTTTTACCGCCGCTCCGTAATCTTTGTTTCCTTTTAAGATTTTTCCAAGATAATAATAGTTGGAAGCCATGTCGGGATTTATTTGAATGGCAAGATCGATTTCCCTCTTAGCTTCGGCGAGCTGCTTCATGTTGTACAATATAAGACCCAGCGCCGCGTGCGCTTTTTGATGACGTTTATTAAGCGAGATCGCTTTTTGATAAAAACCCAACGCCACTTCCGGATGTCCCTGGTTATCGTATATGAAACCTGCGTTATAAAAATTTTCCGGATTTTTGGGTTCCAGTTTAGTTAATAGAAGATATTCTTTTAGGGCTTCGTTCAAAAGATTGTATTTCGAATAGAGAGCTGAAATTTCCTTTCTGAAGTCGAGTTCGGAAAGCCCTGTGCCGAAGATTGCCGTTTGGTTTACAGTTTTGTATTCCATGAGCGCCAATTCAGTTCTGTTATCCGCAAGATAGGCTTTACCTAAAAAATAATGCGCCATATAATCGTTCGGAGACTTTGCTAGAAGCGATTTTGCCAATTTTATGGCTTGGACGTTCTTTCCCTGTTTTATAAGCTTTTGAATTCCTTCTATGCGTTTGGGAGCCGCAACCGATTTTACTACGAATAAGATCAGTGTTCCTACACCGAAGGCAAGAACTATTAAAACAATTATCTGGACAAGAGCCATAATTCCTCCGAATATAATAGAGTAGTAAATTTATCCGAATATGTCAAATGACGGGTTGGCGGCCGGATTTTTTTGCGCAACGGCAGAACGCGCCGGGGGCACAGCCTTTTTTATACGAGGTATTTGATTGTGAAATGTAAGTATGCAATTTTTGCCGTTTTTTTTTGTGCGGCGGCATGCGTAATATGCGCGCAGGACGGAGCTGCTAAGAGCGAAGGCGAAAAATTATTCCGCCTTAATAAACCCGAAGCGGCAATCTTAGTCCTTGAAAAAGAAATTGAAAAACCCGGCAGCGATCCTGTTTTATACAATTACCTTGGCATATGTTATTATCAGACTGAAAAATATTCTCAAGCTCTTGCGGTTTTTCAAAGAGCGCTTTTGCTGCCGGGCTCCGATCAGTACACGTTGAATTTAAATGCGGGCAACGCGTCTTTTGCTCTAAAAGATTACGAGGGCGCACTTCAATATTTTAACGCCGCCTGCACTCTGCAGCCGGAAAGCGCCGCTCCTGTGCTTAACAGGGCAAATACTCTGCTTAAACTTAAGCGCTGGGGGGACGCAAAAGCCTCTTATGAAAATTTTATAAAGCTGGAAAGCGGTAACGAGCAAACTCCGAAGATAAAAGAGCTCATAGAGCTTTTGGAACAGCAGATCGAAAAAGACCGCCTGGCCCAAGAAGCGCTCGCAGCCCAGACGGAAATGCTGCCGGGGGAACTTGCGATACTTCTTGCCGACAGCGGACAAAATGTGGAATTTGAGCCGGTGCATGAAGGTTTGAATGCGGAGCCCTCAACGCCTCGGTTGTATGAACCCGTAGCCCCTGAAGTAAACGACGCTTCCGGATTATCCAAAGATACTTCATCTTCCGTAATTTCCGAGCCGGTAGAAACGGAACAGCTTGCTTCGGACATGGAAAAGATCCTGCTCGGTTTGGCAAAGGCAGATGCGGCCGAAACCGCCGGCGATCATTCTCGGCCGGAAGAGGAAAAAAACTCGGCAAACACGGAAATTATAGGGGATCAGGACGGGATACTGCTGCCAGAGCTGTTGTCGGGAGGATCGGATCAAAAAAATGCGGACGGCTCGTCTTTTCCGGAAAATTCTGTGCCGCCTGACGGCGCGGCGGAGGAAGGGCCTTTGGAGGATGAGGACATTCTTTTGCCGGGATATCCCCAAAAACCGAAAGGCGATGTGTCCGAACAGCAAGATCCTTTACAAAGACAAGGACGAGCTTCTGCTGAAAAATCCGGCATGATTTCATCATCGGAGCCGAATGCGGCTCCCCAAGCGATAAACTGTTCCGTCGAAGTCCTTACGAAAAAGTTTACGCCCGACGGCGACGGCGTCGACGATATTGCCGAATTTGCTCTTTTTTATAGCGGCGCATCCGAAAAAGCCGATAAATGGGAATTAACGATAAAAGATAAAGACGGAAAAACGCTCAAGACGTTCGGTTCAGGCGGCGCCGTTCCCGAAAAAATTTTATGGGACGGTTCGGGCGACGGCGGAGAAAGGGTGATAAAGTCTTCCGAAAAGTACGGCGTTTTTTTGAATATAATTCCCGATCCGGAGGATGCTCAGCGCTTCGGAGTAAAGGCCGTGAGCGATTCAAGCGAACTTTACACAGGGGTTATGAACAGATGAACTGCATGTAAAGGGGGAATTAGGCTACGGGATTCAAAGTGAAAAATCAGACGGATAAAAAATTGCGTCCCTTTGTTATCAAATATAACATAAAAATATCTTTGGCTTTTTCGGCAGTGCTTTTACTTGCGGTGTTTTTTGTAAAAGTATTCGGTTTTAAAGTCGCTTCTGAAATAATTAAAGAAGACGCTCTTTCTCAAAGCAGCATTCTCACAAAACAATTTTCGGAACGACTTGATGTTTTATTTAATGAGATTGACAGATTGTCGCGTATCGTTCTTATCGATTCTGAAATTCTTAATGCGTTGGATTATAATCTTGAAAAAAATTCCTCGGAATATCTCGGTGTGGACGTTTCCATACAAAACGCAATGAAGCACGTTTTGCTTATAAGAACCGATATAGCAAGAATTTTAGTATCGAACGGTTTCAATTCTTATGCCGCAGGGCCTTATAACTATCTGGGCGACCCCATGGAATTATACGAACTCGCCGATAAATACGGTTTTTTTGAATCGGATGAACTATACACGATAATACCGCCGTCCGTCCGTTTTTATAATCAAAGCGTGTTTTCTTTTATAAGAAAGATCCGCCACTATGACAATCCCAAGGTTATCGGGCTGATAGCTGTCGATATGCGGCTTAACGCCATAGATGAAATTTTTTCCGGAGTCGAATTCGGTGAATCTACGCTTATAATACTTGACGCAGAAGGTAACGCCATCTACTCTCAAGGTGCTCCGCTCGGATCAGGAACCCTTGACCTTATTCGCCCGAAGCTTAAAAAAGGATTTCAGCAATTCAGTCTTACTCTGAGCGACGGTACGAATAACGCCATCGTGACTACGGAATATTCGGATTATTCAAATTTATATGTTTGTGGAATAATTCCTGAAGCGTCGCTTTTTTATAAAATAAAGAAAGGGAATAAAATGTTTAATTGGATCACATTCTTTGTCTTTGCGATTTCCCTCGTATTGATAATTGTGAATTCAAAAGTGATGACGCGCCCGATTCGAGAATTGTTGATGCAGATGAAACAGATCGAAACCGGAAAGCGGGAACTTTTGGCGGTTCAGTCCAACGATGAACTTAAACTTATTGCGGACAGCGCCAATCACATGCTGATTAAAATAATAGAATTAATTAAACGCAACAGTGAAATAACTCTCAGGAACCGGGAAGCTCAATTAAAAATCCTTCAGGGACAACTGGATCCTCATTTTCTTTTCAATACTCTGGAATGCATCCGAATGAAAGCCGTTATAGCCGGAGATCAAGATACCGCTTCGATGATAGAAAAACTTGGAATTTTGTATCGTGCCGTGAACGGCAGCGAACCGTTCATTTCGCTCATGGAAGAAATCGGCTATGTGGAAAATTACATAGCTTTACAAAATATAAGATTTAAAGTTCCTATTGTTCTGTCCGTCGCGGTGCCGCCGATTTTTATGAGCATGGAAGTTCCAAGGCTCATGCTGCTGACCCTCGCAGAAAATTCCATACGGCACGGATTGGGAAACAAAAAGGATAACAGAAACATATCCATCAACGCCGTAATCGATGACGCTAAGACGTTTATATTGACTTTTTCGGACAACGGCAATGGTATTTCACTTGAAAAATTGAAGGAATTGAACGAGAAATTAAAAACGCCTCCCGATAAGGATTTAAACCATATCGGACTAAGAAATTTAAATAGCAGGATTCGCTTATATTACGGAAAATCGTACGGACTTTCCGTAAGCAGCGGTGAAAAAAACGGGACTGTAATACGAATCGCTTTGCCTTGGAAGGTTTGAATAATATGTACAGCGTAATATTGGCAGACGACGAACCTTTAGTTCTTGACGGACTCGAATGTATAATTCCTTGGGAAGAACTCGGTTTTGAGATAAGGGGAAAGGCCTATGACGGAGAAGAGCTTATAAAGCTTGTCGATAAGTATCGTCCTTCCGTTGTTGTTACCGATATTCAAATGCCCGTATATACGGGACTTGAATGTATCTCTAAGATTCGGAATATCAATCCTAAAACGAAGATATTGATTTTAAGCGGATACGCTACGTTTGAATATGCAAAAACCGCCTTGTCGTACGGCATAACGGGATACCTTCTTAAACCGATCAACAGCAAAGAGTTGACAGGTTTTTTAGAGCGCATAAAAGATACGATCGAGCGGGAAGAAAAGCAAAGCGCCTTTCGCGCAATTGCTTTAAATGACATGATGCGGGAATACTTGGACGGAAATCTTCCGGGAAAAACTTTAAAAGACATATTCAGTTTTTTTGAGATAGAGAAAATGCCGTCGTTCTTTGTCCTTGTCGTCATCGAGCCTCTGTCCGTCTTAAGCGAAGACGGCGATAAAAAGAGGTCGGCTGTATATTATATTGAAAATTTGGTAGATAAAACGGGCGCGGGAATTTTTATTCCGTATTCAAACTCTCACATAGTTTTATTGATTTACAATAAAAATTATCTCGATGATGATCGAAGAGCGATTAACGATCTTATAAATGAAATAAAGAATTTTTGCTTTGCAAATTTTTCCATTGAGATAAAAGCGTTTTGTTCAAACGTATTGTCGTTGGACGAAGTGAATGAAGATCTCAAAAGCGTAATCAAATTATGCATAAAAAACATGCAAATTGAATTGAAAAAACACAGCGTAACCGAGTCGATGATCGAAGATATATCAAATTACGTAGAAAAAAATTATTGTACCGTTACGAGAAATTTTGTCGCGGAATATTTTAATATAAATCCTTCCTATCTTTCTCAAAGTTTTCAAAAATACAAAGGTATGTCCTTTATCGACTTCGTTACGGAAGTAAGAATTAAAAATGCGAAGCGGCTTTTACAAACGACCGATATGAAAATTCAAGTTATCGCCGAAGAAGTAGGATACTGCAGTTCACAGCACTTTGCGAAGGTGTTTAAAAAATCGACGGGAATAATGCCCAGCGCGTTTAGAGATAATCTGTTTCAAATCTAACAAAAACATTGTTTCATTCTAACAATATCATCACAGGAGTTCTTTTTGCATGATATAGTAATATCATAACAAGGAGGCGAATATGAACAGATATTCAAAATTTATTCTTAGTCTCACGGCTTTTCTGTCGGCTTGTTCAATGTTGTTTGCCGCAGGAAGCAGTGAGTCTGCAAAAGGATCCAAAACGACGGAAGTGAAGATTTGGGTAAGACAAAGCGGCCCTGACGCCGGGTATGATGCTATTATAAGCGCATTCAACGAGGCTAATCCCGACACTCACGTAAGTTATGAGTATTACGGTGAAAACTATCCTTCGGTAGTCCAAATGGGTTTTGCCAGCGGCAACGCGCCCGATATAGTAGAAGCCAGCACCGGCATAACCGTCAATGATCTTGCAAAGGCAGGTAATATTATTCCTCTTACGGATGTTTTGACGCCCGATCTTGTTTCAGGCCTTCATCCCAATGCGTTTTCATCTCTTTCTTTACAATACAAGGGAGAACCTTATTCCGTCCCTGTCAGAATCAGCGGATACAGACTTTATTACAATCGAGACATTTTCAAAAAGTGCGGTCTCGATCCTGACAAACCGCCCAAGACGTTGGAAGAGTTAAGGGAATATGCAAAGATAATTACAAAGGAAGGCAAGGGGGATTTTTACGGCTTCGGACTTCCCCTCGGAGTTAATCAGATTTGGGAAAGGGTTATAGACCCAATACTCATTGCTCAAAACGAATGCGGAAGATACGGATACAATGTGGACAAGAACAAATATATGTTCGAAACCAATAAGCGTTTTTTTAATTTTTATATCGATCTTATGAAAGACGGATCCATTTTTCCCGGATATTTAACTATGGGCATAGACCCGCTCAGAGCAAATTTTTATGCGGGAAAGGTCGGCATATATATTGAAGGAAACTGGATGGTAGGACAATTTCCCACGCAGTTCAAGGGAAGCTGTAACTATGACATAGCGCCGCTCCCTGTCTTTGCAGGCGAAGTCGCCGATAAGTACTGGGCAGAATCCGGCCTTGCGTGGTGCATTACCAACGGACCTAACAAAGAAGCTGCAAAGAAATTTTATGCTTTTTGGCTTTCTCATCAGGAACTCGCAAATCAGTTTATGCCGGTACCCAGAACATATTTAGCTGCAAACAGACCTGAAAATCTTCCCACGGATAAATTTGATATAAAAGGAATAAAATACGGTTTTAAAACGGACGATCTAACGATTCCTTACTTCGAACCGCACTATTTTATAGTTCTCGAAGGAGAAAACAGAAACCGGGTATTCACAAACCTTTTTGCCGAAGCTACGCAGGGAAGTGATATTTCAAAGAAACTTGATGCCGCTATCGACGATCTGAATAAGCGATATAGCGATGCGTTTAATAAAGCCTTAAAAAGCGGCGCAATAGATCCTTCGTGGATAAAAAAATAAAAATAAATAACGGACTGCCCGAAAACTTCAACTTTTGGGCGGTCTTGTTGATTTATATGCGTGTTAAATAAAAAAAGGAACCTATGAGACAGCTTAATTCTTCGGAACAAAAAAATGTTATCATAAATTCGCTCAAAAAGCATGCCGTTCAGTATCTAATGATCATGCCGACGGTTGTTTTGGTCTTGCTGTTTGGAATTTATCCTATAATTTATATATTGTATTACAGTTTTATGCAGTATAACGGATTTTCCGATCCGATATTTATAGGCTTGTATAATTATTCGCGGGTTCTTTTTGACACATCGTTTTGGATTTCGGTAAAAAATACATTGGAATTCGGTATACTTATTCCGCTGGTGCAGATTCCGTTTGCGCTTTTTCTTGCCGCCTTACTAAATAAAAAATTCAAAGGGAGCGGAATTGCAAGAGCTGTCATATTTGTTCCCAATATCACAAGCACCGCGATAATGGGGATTGTGTTTTTTTTAATGTTCGCTTCTTATAACGGTATAGTCAACGGCCTTTTACAGGCGTCTCATATTATTCTAAAACCCATAGAGTGGCTCGGAAAAGGAAGTCTTGCAAAATTGGTAGTGGTTGTTTTTTGCACGTGGAGCGGAGTGGGTTTTTATATGGTTTTATTCCTCGCCGCGCTTCAGCGAATTCCTTACGATGTGATTGAAAGCGCCACCATTGACGGTGCAAATTCCAGACAGATTTTTTTTAAGATAACCGTTCCGATGATGGGAAAAATGTTTCAAATCATCTCAATGCTTTCCATTCTAAACACGTTAAAGCTTTTTGATTCCGTAAAAGCGCTTACGAACGGCGGCCCCGGAAACGCTACCGACGTGATGACGATGTACATATTTAGATATTTTTTCGAAAACCCCGGTACTCCGCAGCACGGGTACGCATCCGCCGTAAGCATAGTGACCACATTTATAATACTGATTGTTACGGGCGTATACAGCTATTTTACAAGAAAAATGAAAGATAGCGAGTAGGAGTTCGATATGATAGAAAGCAGAGCGAAACGTATCGTTTCAAAGATATTGATCTATTTTATCCTTACGATTGTCATAATATTTATAGGATTTCCTCTCGTATATGCGTTCGGAGGCTCATTTAAAACCATCAACGAATTTCTTGTCGGCGGAACAAAGATTTTTCCCGATGTGTTTCAATGGAAAAACTATACTAACGCATGGAAACATGCGAATTTTGCCAGGTACACGTTGAACAGCATATCTTTTTCGTTGTTTTCGGTAATAGGAACGGTTATTACGACCAGTATGACAGGATACGTTATGAGCCGTTTTAATTTTCCAGGAAAAAAAGCCCTCACTTTTACATTTATCGTCATGCTTTTTTTGATAGGCGCCGTAACGCTTTATCCTATTTTTTTGCTTTGCAATAAGATGAGGCTTTTAAATTCAATTTGGGGAATGGTGATTGCGGAGGTCGCTACGCTCCAGCCGTTTTATTCGATTCTAATTATGGGTTACTGCGACGGAATACCGAGGCAGATCGACGAAAGCGCAAGAATAGACGGCGCAAGCACCTTTCATATATACACAAGAATAATACTTCCGATAATAAAACCCATATTGGCGACGGCCGCAATTCTTTCATTCAGGGATTCATGGAATAATTACATGATGCCTCTTGCCTTTACCATCGCACAGCCGAAGTTGCGCACTCTTACCGTGGGCGTTGTCTTATTGAAAGATCAGGGAGACGGCGTAGCAGCTTGGAATACAATGTTGGCCGGCACAATAATGAGCATACTGCCTATTTTAATCGTTTACTTGTTTTTTAACAGATACTTTATAGAAGGTATAACACAGGGCGCAATCAAGGAGTGATTGTATGAAAAAGCTTGTATCGCTGAATATCGAAGAGCTGAGCATTGATCAAAAAATCGGTTTAATGCTTTTTATGAGAAATCCGATAGACGCTGAAGATTTGGATTTTACTTTGGATATGATACGCAATCATAGCCTCGGCGGAATACATATTTCCTTTAGATATGTTCACGAAAACTATTATTGCCCGGGAGAAAAATACCTTCTTGAAAAAGTTTTAGAAAATGCGGATTACCCGATTTTGATCGGCGACGACATGGAATACGGATTCAATTACGGAAATATTGAACTTCCGTATCAGATGGCGGTTGCTTCAACCGATAGCTTAAAAATTGCGTATGAATACGGGCGCATAACTGGGGTGGAAGCAAAAAAAGGATTTTATAATACCGTTTTCGGCCCCATAATGGATATTGCCGCCTTACCGTTAAGCAGCTGCGTAGGAAGCAGGGCGTATGCCGACACTAAAGAAAAAGTGTCAAAGTTCGCCGCCGCAACAATAAAAGGTTATCAAGATCAGGGAATGGTGGTTACGGGCAAGCACTATCCGGGATTCGGATATTCCCCAGTAGATTCTCACATAGGAATGGTTTACTTGGATGCCGATGAAAAAACTTTGATAGACCGCGAGCTTTTTCCTTACCTTGAAGCGATAAAAAGTGCGGATTTGTCCGGAATAATGGTCGGTCATATAATGGTTCCCAAGATAGATCCAAAATATCCCGCAACTCTTTCTAAAAAAATAGTCGACGTAATACGCAATCAGGGATACGACGGTCTTATGATAACGGACAGCTTCGCCATGATCGGGCTGACTAATACATTCGGGCTTGAAACATGTCATCAGCTTGCAATGGCTGCCGGAATAGATATGGTTCTTACAAGTTATAGAATCGGCTGTAAAGAAGCGTACACATATATGCTGGACGCATATAAAAAAGGAATTGTAAGCGAAGAACAGATCAATGAAGCCGCAAGGCGAGTCATAGCGGCGCAAAATCGCACATTAAAAAAACCGGAGGCGCCCGAAATATCGGAAGAAGATAGAGCCGCCGTTCTTCAAATGAGCGTTGATGCCGTTACCGACGTAAGAAAGGAAGGCGTTTCTTCAAAACTTTTAGACGGAGAGGATTTGCTTTTCGTATTTCAAAAAGGTAACTTATATGAGGATTTCGACACGGGAGAGTTAAAAAAGGAAAGCTATGATTTTACGACCTTTGAAAAAGAAATAAAGAAAAACTATCCCAAAGCGTCTATCGTCTATCTTCCTGAATTTCCTGCTAGAAATCAGCAGGAAAGATTTATGGCAACTACGATGAACTATTCTAGAATAGTTATGGTGCTCGCCACCAAAAACGAATCGTATAGGGGAACAAGCGATATCCCCAGAAGAATGCTTTCGATGATGGAAGGCCTTGAAGCCAAACTGGTGTGTGTTATTCTTTCAGGCTGTCCTTATGCGTCTCGTGAATTTATGTATGTTCCCAGAATAATTTATGCTTATGACGGCCAATTATGCCAAAAAACAGCGGTCGACGTACTCTCGGGCAAAAAGAAGGCGAGGGGAATCCTTCCTATCAACCTCGTCGAGAGAAAGATAATGATTGAAGAATGATGTGTCATAATAATTTACGATAAATTACCGGGTTTAATAAAAGGGGTAAGGCATGCCTGCTATGACCGATTATCACAGTTTTTCACGTATAAATCGATATTTGAATGGGAAGCCCGTATTGGACGCATCCATGGTTCCGTACGAAGCGCAATTGGTTTTTAACGCGGGCGTTGTAAAATTCAACGGAGAATACGTAATGCTCTTTCGGGACGATTACGGATATATAGATGGGCCTTCACGATTTATGGGAGGGAACAAGTTCAAAGGAACCTGTTTAGGCTTTGCCAGAAGCAACGACGGATATGCATGGAAATGCGATGCGGAGCCTTTTTGGAGCGCCGAAAAACTTTCCGATAATGAAATATTCAGAATATATGATCCCAGACTGACTGTAATAGAAGACAGATTGTATTTATGCTTTGCAGCAGATACGTATCACGGGCTCAGAGGCGGGATAGCTGAGATTTCAAAAAATTTAAATAGCGTTACGATAATCAGCTTGTCGCTTCCCGATAACCGAAACATGGTTTTGTTTCCGGAAAAAATAAACGATAAGTATTATCGTTTGGAACGCCCCATGCCGGTTTATTCCCATGACGGAAAAGACTGTTTTGATATATGGATTTCAAATTCTCCTGATTTACGATACTGGGGAGAAAGCTCTCTTTTGTTGGGGCTGGAGTCGATTCGTTACGCAAATGACAAGCTTGGGCCCGCCGCTCCTCCCGTAAAAACGGATAAAGGCTGGCTGACGCTTTTTCATGCGGTTCATAAGGACACTTTAAGAGGTAAAAACGGTTGGGAAGAGAAATGGCAAAAGTGCTACATGGCCGGAATAATGCTTTTAGACTTACAAAATCCTCAAAAGATAATCGGTTTTTCAAAAGAGCCGCTCATAGTGCCCGAAACGCATTGGGAGGTTGACGAGGGGTTCAGAACCAACGTCATATTTCCTGGCGGAATGATATTGGAAGATAATGATGAGGTAAAAATTTATTACGGGGCAAGCGATACGGTTGAGTGTTTGGCTACGGCTCAATTGGAAGATCTAATCTCTTTATGTACTTGTTAAGGTTATAGAGAATTTCAATTTCCGATTCCGAGACTGCTGTTTTCATGCGCATTTTGCGCACACTTACAGCCGCGAGTTTTTCGAAACCTCAAAGTTAAATTGAGCGGTGCGTTTTATGTGCGTTTTACAAGGTTGAAAAGTTCCGCTTTCGTGATGGCCGCGTATACCGGCCTTCCGTGCGGACAGTGAGGATCTTTAAGTTCCAGAGCGGAAACGGCTAAGGCTTTTGCACTTGAGTCGTCAAGGATGTATCCGTCTTTTACAGCCGCCTTGCAAGCCGTCATCGCCGCTAATTTGGAAATGAGTTCGCTTGCGTCGATTCTTTTTTCCAAGAGCATACGCGTAAGATCTTCTTCCGTGCCTCGCCAGCGTTCCGGAACCGAAGAAATTTCCCAGCGCCCGTCGCCGCAGTTTTTTGCGGAAAATCCCGCGTCGTTCAATTTTTCCCTTATGCGCTCCATATATGCGTCTTCCTGAACCGACTGTGTTTCTACCACGTACGGAACAAGGAGCGCTTGGGATCTTCCCTGCGAAGCCATAATTTTGTCATATAATATGCGCTCGTGAGCCGCATGCTGGTCGATCATGTAAAGAATGTCGTTTTTTTCGGCAAGCAGGAACACTCCGAGCGCCGTGCCCAAGTATCTAAGGCCGCCGGAAAATTGGCCGATCGGCTCGTCGGACAATTCTCTATCCGAAGACCGGCTGCCATGCCCGCTTTGCAATCCGCCGCTGGAATAACTGCTGTTCGAAGAACCGTCTCCAGCGGTGCCGTCATTCGTGCCGTTTACCGCGCTGTCTGCGCCGTCGGTATTTTCGCTGAACCTGTCATCGCCAGCGGCGCCGCCGTCCGCAGCCGCTATGGCCGCAAGCGCAAGCTGTTTAGGGCTTTGGTTTGAAATTCTATATCTCGGCTCACCGGTTTCCGTGTTTTTCGTATCCGATAGACCGGCTTGTGTTTTCAGATCGTCCAGAAGCGCTTCGTCTACGCTGTAAAAGTCCGGCGTCTTTTCAAAAGGGTGTTCTTTCGTAGCTCGCGAGCTTGCATAGGAAGGAGAAAAAAAGCGGGATCTTATGTCTTTCGCGGCAGAAAATTTTTCTGAAAATTCTTCGGAAAGTTCTTTTTGTATCGGCTCTGAAGCTGACGTTACGGCTTTAAGCGTGTATTGACGGAAAAAATTTTTTACACAGGAGCTTACGGCGTGGTGAAGTTCCGATATGTCGCGAAATCTCGCTTCTTTTTTTGCAGGGTGAATGTTAAAATCCACAGATTCCGGGGCTATCTGCACGAAAAGCGAAGCGGCTGGATGTGTCCCGTTTGGAAAATATCCTTGGCAGCCGTATTCAATTGCTTGAACAAGGGAAAATTCCGATATTTTTCTTCCGTTTACGTAGATAAAGATAAATTTTTTATCCGGACGCGAAACCGACGGTTCTCCTATGATCAGTTTAAAAGTAAAGTCGCTTCCGCTTCCTTGAATTTCATAAAAAAGTTTTTCGTTTTCACGGATAGAATTTGCCTGAATAAAACGTTCGGTAAGACTTTGCCCAGAGGGCAGATCAAGTTTTGTCTGTCCGTCTACGGTAAGCCTGAATGCAATTTCCGGTTTGGGCAGCGATTTTTCAATAAAAGTGTTTTTACACATAGTAGTTTCCGAAGCAGGGCGCTTTAAAAACACCCTTCGCGCCGGAAAATTTTCAAAAAGCGCTTCCGACTGGACTATTGTGCCCGAAACGGGCTGAATATCTTCTATTATGTGATCTTCCGTAACCGAAGCTCTCAACCTGCTTTTGCCCGACATTATGCTTAAGCGGCTTACGGCTGCGATCGAAGCCAGAGCTTCGCCCCTGAATCCGAGCGTTGAAAGATGCAATAAGTCGGTCTCCGTCTGAATTTTGCTTGTGGCGTGGGGTCTGGCACAGTGTAAAAGGTCTTCTCTCGTTATTCCCGATCCGTCGTCTATCACTCGGATCTTGTCTATACCTCCGCCTGAGAGCTCTACGGTTATGGAATTTGCCCCGGAGTCTACGGCGTTATCCATAAGCTCTCTCACTATCGCGTTAGGGCGGTCTATAACTTCTCCCGCAGCGATCTTTCTGGCAACTTCCGCATTTAATACCCTTATGGGGCGGCGTTTTGCCGTTTGCAAAGATTTGTCTTCTTTTTCGCTCATCTGCGCGTTCCGATTTCCGGCGCGCCGGAAGTTCCCGTAGTATTGTCGGTATCCGAAAAAAGATCCAGTTCAGGTTTGACTTGAGCGGAAGGTTCATTCATAAGGATTTGTATTTTGCCTTCGATTTTTTCAAGCTCTTTTTCCATGCCGCGTGCAAGTTTTATTCCTTCTTCAAAATTTTTTAATGCATCTTCAAGCGATATATCAGTTTGTTTAATATCCGCAGTCAATTTTTCAAGTTTGCGTAATTTTTCTTCAAAATTATCCATGTTTTACTCCAATATGACGGAAGCTCACCCGTTTTTTATGGCCGTAACTTCCGCCGTAATATATCCTTGTGCCGGAACTATTTCAATTTCCTGCCCCAAGGCGGTATCGTTGCCGCTGCGTATGATCTTTTGAGTTTGTTTATTTCTAACCATCGCGTATCCCCGCGCGAATATGGTCTTCGGGCTGGCTCCTTCCATGGTGTTCACGCAATTTTCAATAAAGATTTTCACGTCTTTTATCTTTTGCTCCATGTTGGAGATGAGAGCGGCCTTTGCCGCATCAAAGCGCGCGAGAAGCGGCTGCTCGATATTCCGCAGCTGAAGCTCCATGCCGTCCAAGCTGTACGACCGCAGGATAAGTCTTATGTGTTCGATTTTATTTTGGACGGCGGCTTTAAGTTCTTCTTTGAATCCTTGTATATCGTTTAGAATATCGCTTTTTTGCGGAATCACAAGTTCCGCTGCGGCTGAGGGAGTCGGAGCCCTTATGGACGCGGCGTAGTCGCACAGCGCCCAGTCTATTTCATGCCCTACAGCCGATACTATCGGGATTTCGGATGCGGCGACTGCGCGGACAACTTCTTCGTCGCTGAAAGGCAGCAAGTCTTCAAGGGAACCTCCGCCGCGGCCGACTATGAGCGTGTCGCACATTTTATATTCGTTTGCAGTTCGTATCTGTCTTGCTATCGATTTTGCCGCGCTTTCTCCCTGCACCAGAGCGGGAAGTATAATTATGGAAATGGAATCGTTCCTACGTTTGGCTATCTGAAGAATATCGCGGAGGGCGGCTCCCGTAGGACTCGTTACGACCCCGATCCTTTGAGGAAAAAGCGGCAGCGGGCGTTTTTTCGACGTGTCGAAAAGTCCTTCCGCCGCAAGCTTTTTTTTGCGTTCTTCAAGCATTTGAAGAATGTCGCCCGTGCCGGACGGCTCCATGAACGATATTACTATTTGATAATTTCCGCGTGCCGCATAGACTGTGAGTTTTCCCGTGCAGCAGACTTTCATTCCGTCTTGGGGAATAAATGAAAGCTTTACGGCAGCGGAGCGGAACATTACCGCGCTTATTTGCGAAGAAGCGTCCTTTAATGTAAAATACACGTGACCGGAACTGCTGGGACGGTAATTTGAAATTTCACCTTCAAGTTTAATCGCGCCCGGCGAGATATTTTCAACTGCGGCTTTTATGATGTTCGTAAGAGAAGTAACGGTAAATATTGTGTCTGGAGCAAACGGCAGTGAACTCATGATGCTTAATTTTATACATTCAAATAATCTTGTTCAACCGTAATGCCGATATTGGAAGAGATGAAAAATATAGTTGTATTGTTTGCGCCGTCCGTTTCTCTGCACATGTTTGATAAAAAATTCGACGGTCTTTCTGCCTATGAAAAAGCCCTTCTTTGGGCAAAAGATATTCCGGATCTTGCGGGAATTTTTATCTTTGCCGACGGTAAAACAAGCTCCGCCTGCGCCGAGCTGAATAAGAAAAACGAAATGAGCCGAATTTCAGTGGTTGAAAAACCTTCGTGGACGGTATCGTCTCTGCTGCATTCCATGCATGAAGCCTGCCGCAGCTCAAACGCACAGAATATAGTTTATGCGTGGGCCGATTGCCCTTTTTTAAACACGACTCTCACTCTGGAAGTGATCAAAACACATTCCGAATATATCGCCGAATACACCTTTGCCGACGGTTATCCCTACGGCTTCGCTCCCGAACTTATAAACTGCGACACAGCCGCGATCATAGAAAAACTTTCTTTAAGAAAAGACATTCCCAACGCTGCAGGCGATAATCCCGTTTCAAGGGACTCTATTTTTTCCGCTATGAAGACTGACATAAACGCCTTTGAAATTGAAACAGTGATCTCGCCCGTCGATTGGCGCATGTATAGGCTCAGTTTTCACTGCGCGTCCAAAGAAGGACTTTTAGCGTGCTTGAAGTTAGCCGAAATTTCCTGCGGTAAGGGCGGCGTAGAGGAAACTGCTGCCGACAAGGCTGTAGACAGGAACACAGGCGCGGAAAACACCGATAAAAATTTTTCCGCTAAACCCGCCGGCACCGGTGCTTTAAGCGGTGCGTCCGCGGAAGAACTTTCAGAGATGGCGTGTAAATGCGCCGGAATACTTCGCACCGTTCCCGGCTTTTACAACATACAAATCGAAGCAAAATCCGGAAGCCGCTGCGTTTACAGCCCTTATGACGATGTCCTTGAAAAAACAAAAAAGAAATTCGGAGAAATGCCGCTTGAAAAGTTTAAGGCTCTTGTAAAAAATATAGCGGATTTTTCGGAAAATGCGGTTTTGTCGCTTTCTCTTTGGGGAGAACCTCTTTATCACAAGCATATTAAGAATATTGTAAGCGAAGTTTTAAAATATCCGGGGCTGTCCGTCTTTATTGAAACTACCGGAGACGGCCTTTCCGAAACGCTCGCAGCTCAGATAGCCGAAATTTGCGGCCGCTGCGCTCCCCGCACGAACGGTTATGAGCCTGTGATGTGGGTTGTTCTTTTAGACAGCGTCACAAAAGAAAAATATAAGGAAATTCACTTTGCCGACGGATTTGAAGCGGCGTTGAATGGCATAAACATTCTTTCAAAATATTTTCCGAAATCCGTGTATCCGCAGTTTGTGCGCATGGACATAAACGAGGATCAGCTTGAAGCTTTTTACCGGTTTTGGAGCGCTAAAGACAGTCCCTCGCACGGAAACCTCATAATTCAAAAATACAATTCGTATCTCGGGCTTTTGCCTGAAAGAAAACCTTGCGATCTTTCCCCTGTGGAACGTTATCCCGACTGGCATCTCCGCCGCGACATGGTGATCTTATCCGACGGTTCCGTTCCGCTGTATAAAGAATGCATGTTTGACGATATAATCGGAAACGTTTTTGAAGAACCTCTGGAAGTTATCTGGCATAAGAGCGACCGCCTTATGGAAGATCAAATAAATAAAAAATACGATAAGATATCCGGAACATATGATGAATACTATACCTTCAATTTTTAACGAACGGCAGATAAATATGACCGTCCTGGGCGGAACGGAATCCATGCCCGGCGTAAAAATGAATGTTTCCGTTGTGCTGATAAATTCCTTGGGCAGTCATTTTCGCTTGCAGATGCTTGAAGATCTCATGAAATGCGGTTTTGCGTCGATTATTTCGTTTGAACCTGATCCCGACAGCTATAACATCGAAGAATTCGTTTCGGCTTTTCCCTATGTGCGTTTTATCGTTCCTCTGGACAAGGTGACCGACGGGGACCTCATAAATATCGGAATAGGCGAAAGCCTTGCGGATCACGTGCTTGTCATACGCGACAGTCTTAAAATAACTCCTTCCATTTTAACTTCAAACCTTGCCGAAAACATCATCGCGTCGTCCGGAGCTTGCTGCATAGTTCCGCGTCTTGTTTCGTCCGACAGGCAGGGACTTCCCGTTCGCTTTATACCGTTTGCGGAACACGGCAAATTCCGTGTCGAAACCGAAGCCGCCGTAAGTGACGGAATTCCGACCTTGTATCCTTTTAACTACATAGGCTTGTATAACAGGCGAAAATTTATGCAGCTGGGCGGATTTGATTACACAATAAATTCTTCATATTGGCAAAACCTTGACATGTCGTTCAGGTCATGGCTTTGGGGTGAAAAAATTTGCGTTTCTACCGCTTTTCAAATTGAATATGCTCATGAAATTCCGATAGAAGACAGAACGCCCGATATGTCTCAGCTGCGTTTTTATCTTAAAAACCTTGTCCCTCGGTTCAAATTCGATCACGGATATGTTCCTTTTTCATCTTTTCCGGCATACCTTGTCAACTCATGCTGCGGCTTTTTTGAATCGCGGCGGCAGTTTGCCGAAGCTAAACGCTGGGTATTTAAAAACCGGTATAGATTTAAAACCGATGCGCTTGAGCTTATAAAAAATTGGAATACGGCAAAATGACGGTAGTGATAGTTCAGTGCCGCCTGTCTTCTTCACGCCTGCCCGGCAAAGCGTTAAAAGAGCTTGGAAATAAAACCGTACTTGAATGGGTTTTAGCGGCGATGAAAAAAGTAAAAGCCGACGATTATTATGTGGCGACCGACGAAGCTTCCGCTCCGAAATTGATCGACACGGTAAAAAAGTGCGGCTGGAAAATTTTTTCAGGGCCTCTTGAAGACGTGCTTAAGCGTTTTTGTCTGCTTATAAAAAAAATCAACGCGGATGTAGTTCTTCGCGCCACGGCGGATAATCCGTTTTTGTTTTACGAAGCCGCACAGTCGCTTTTACAAGAATATGAAACCTGTGCCGCGTCCGGCTTGTGCGACTACATAACTTGGACGGGGCTTCCGCACGGTTCAGGCGTAGAAGTGTTCAACGCTCACTCGCTTCTAAAAGCTGAAGCTTTAACCTGCGAACCTTACGACAGAGAACACGTAGGGCCTGCTTTATATAATCATAAAGATAAATTTAACTGCGTTTTCAAACCCGCTCCCGCGCGCTGGGCGTTCCCGCAATTGCGCACTACGATAGATACCGCAGCCGATTATGTTCGAAGCCTGCTGCTTGTGCGCAAAATTTCAGGCGGAGAACAGCCTTCGGCGCCGTATACTGCAGAAAGCATAATAGAAGCTTCAAACAGTCCTTTTGTAAAAAATATGATCTTATGCGTTCCCTGTCTTAAAAAGGGCAGGGGAACGGGGCACTTGAGCAGGTGCCTTGAAATTGCAGTAAAAACCGGAGCCTGCGTTTACATTGCTAAAGATGCAAGCCTTAAAGAAAAAGACGTTTTGATTGAAAACGCGGTTTCAAACGGACTTTCGCCTTACCAGATAATTTCCGAGCTTCCGGAAAAAGGCGAATTCAGCCTTGTCATTACCGACTCCTTTTCGCTTGAAAAAGAACTCGCGCAAAAACTGTATCTTCTTGCGCCCGTGGTTTCTTTGGACGAAGGTTCTTCAAATACGGAATATTGCGATTATCTTTTAGACATTATTCCGGGAATAAAAAAAACATCTTCGGCGAACCGCATTGAGTACGGTTTTATCAATCTGCCTAAAAACAGGCGTACCGGCGGCCGCTGTGCGGATGGATCTCAAATAGAGACCGTATTGATTTCAATAGGAGGCGAAGATCCCGCAGGCCTTTTGATCCCCGCTGCGATCGCATTCGCGGCCGCAGGCAAAAGTGTAACCGCAATAGGCGCCGATATATTTACGCATGCCGAACGCATACCTAAAGAACTTTTACCTTGCATAACCTTATCGGAGCCTGTAAAATTTTTGCGCGAAAAACTTTACGAATACGATCTTGTCGTAACCCATTACGGTCTTACGGCGTACGAGGCGGCGGCGGCAGGCTGCGCCGTCCTTTTGCTTCCGACTTCTTCTCTTCATGCCGCTCTCGCAAAGAAATACGGCTTTGCCGGCTTAAAAAGCCGCCGCGTTTCAAAAAAAGCGGTTCTTGCGGCTCTAAAAGATACTTCTCATCTTTATCCTTCCGTAAACGCCGGACACTGCGCCGCGCCGCCGGAAACATTCGTCGATTTTGTGTCGGCTCTTCGCGGCGGCAAACGTCTTTTTTGTCCCGTATGCGCGTCTTTTGAATTTGACCGGGGAGTCGATCCCGTTGTGGCCCGCGCAAGCGATAAAACGTTCAGGCGCTGTAAGAGGTGCGGAATGATCTATATGTCGTATACTGTCGCTTCCGATAAAAACTATACGAAAGACTATTTTTTTGACCAATATAAGGCTCAGTACGGAAAGACTTACCTTGAAGATTTCGCTTCGATCAAAATGCAGGGCGTGCGGAGGATCGGCGTAATAGATTCGATTTCGAGACACGGCCGGCGGAAGCGGCTATGCCGGAATCTTTACAGCGCCCTCAACGATCCGCGGCAAAGCGATTGCAATGACGGCTTCTCTAGCGATCCGCTGCATAGCAGCCGCCCCCTGCTGCTTGACGTGGGCTGCGCTTACGGGCCGTTTTTATCCGCCGCGGCGGATAAAAATTGGAATGTCTTCGGTACCGACGTCTCGCCGGATGCGGTAAATCATGTGCGGCAAAAACTCAAGTTTCCGGTATCCTGCGCTCCCTTTCCGGATTTTGATCCTACGGCGGAATTCGGCATAAATTCTTTTGACGCCGTCACTATGTGGTACGTAATAGAACATTTTAAAGAATTGAAAACCGTCTTTAAAACCGTATACTCTATTTTAGAACCGGGCGGGATTTTTGCGTTTTCCACGCCGTCCGCTTCAGGCGTTTCAAGGCGCTTTAATCCGAAAACCTTTTTTGAACAAAGCCCGTCCGATCACTATACCCTGTGGGAACTTGAAAAGGTAAAAAGAATAATGAAAAAAGAAGGTTTTAAAGTCGTAAAGATCGTTTCTACGGGGCATCATCCGGAGCGTTTTCCGGTTTTAAAGAATATGGAAAGTAAAAAGAACTGCATTTTCAGTTCGCGTGTGTATAAGGCGGCGTATAAATTTCTCTTACTTGTAAGCCGCATTTTCAGTTTGGGCGACACGTTTGAAATTTATTGCAAAAAAATAAAATCGACAGCTTCGCCTCAGAGTTGCGGCGAAACTTCAAGCGGTACCGGGGTGTTGAGCTCCGGCAAGGATAAACTATAACAGGTAGAATTTTATGGAAAATATATTGATTTTAGGCGCAGGCCTTATGCAAAGACCTGCAATTCTTGCGGCAAAAAAACTCGGCTTCCGCGTTGCGCTTGCAGACGGAAATCCTGAAGCCGTCTGTGTGCCTCTTGCGGACGAATTCAGGCCGATCGATCTGAAAGATTCCGAAGGTCTTATAAAATTCGCTTTGGAACTGCAAAAAAAAGGAGGCCTGAAGGCTGTCTTTACAGCCGGAACGGATTTTTCAGCTTCGGTCGCCGCCGTAGCGGAAAAGTGTTCGCTTTACGGACATTCTTTAAAATCCGCCGTGAATGCCAGCGATAAAACTATCATGCGCGCCTGTTTTGAAAAAGCGGGAGTTCCTTCGCCTAAATTTAGAAAACTCACGGCAAAAGATTTAGACGCGACCGTTTTGGAAAACGACCTTCCGCTGGTAGTAAAACCGGTGGATAATATGGGCGGGCGGGGCTGCCGCATGGTTAGAAACTTAAAAGAATTTTCCCCTGCGATCAAAAACGCCGTACAAAATTCAAGAACCTCCAGCGCCATTATCGAAACTTATATGGAAGGCCCTGAATTTTCAATCGATTCTTTGGTCTATGACGGAAAGCTTGTGATAACAGGTTTTGCCGATCGGCACATAAAATATCCTCCGTATTTTATAGAAGTAGGGCACACTATGCCTACCGATTGCTCCTACGAGCAGTATTGCGCTCTTGTGTCCGCTTTTGCGCTCGGCATCCGCTCTTTAGGGCTTACGCACGGGGCCGCAAAAGCGGACATAAAGTACACAAAAGACGGACCCATGATCGGAGAAATAGCCGCTAGGCTTTCAGGCGGTTATATGTCGGGATGGACATATCCTTATGCGTCCGATTGCGATCTTACGAAAGAAGCTCTGATCCTTTCCTGCGGGCTTACTCCCGAATATCTTGAGTCTCACAAAAGGCCGTTGGACTATATTCCGCTTGAATCGCAAAAAAATGCGCCTAAACCTTTTGAGCTTTTTGATGTTCCCTGCGTGTACACTTCGGCCGAACGCGCATGGATTTCCATTCCGGGTACCGTAAGCGATGTTATCGGGCTTGATAATGCTTCGAAAGTTCCGTTCATTAAAGATGTGCTGCCCCGCGTAAAGGCTGGAAGCGTTGTGTCCTTTCCCCGCAATAACGTTGAAAAATGTGGAAACATAATAAGCGCCGCTCTTGCAAGGGAAGACTCCGTAGCCGCTGCGGAGATTGCCGTTAGTTTTATCACTGTGCGTCTAATGCCTAACAACCCTGTTACCGACTCTTTTCTTTCTGGAATTTCGGAAATTTCTGAAGAAGGATTTCCGCCTTCGGCCTATGAACTTGACGAAAAAACTTCGGCCGAACTGAAAAAGCATAAGGACCGCTTGGGATCGATTCCCGCCGGCATGCCGCTTAAATCCGCTCTTCCGGATTTTCTTAAGGAATTTGCGAAAAAAGGCGTTAAGGATTGGAACTATCTCACTATCGAACAGACTTTGGAAAGGTTCGATCTTTTATGTCCCGGGCACAGAAAATTCGATGCGTTTAGATTTTGGACGGCGCTCCTTCGCGGCGGAATACAGGGAGTTTTATATGAAGCGGACAGCAAGTGATTTTATGTTAAAATTTATCTTTAGACCGTTTTGCTTTGCCGCCTTGTTTGCGTTTTGCATTTTTCCCGCATTTTCAGCGGATCTTTTGTCGGAAGCCGCAAGTAAGGGAATCACCGTGTATTGGGATCCTCTTTCTCAGTCGGGCATACTTGAAAAAAACGGGCATCAGATCTCTTTCCGTGCGGGAGACAACCTTGTGTTGCTTGACAACCGCAAACTTTCAATGATAGAACCCCTTGTTTTTTCCGGCGGAGCTCTGACGGCCGGTAAAGATTTTCTCGATCAAAGCGAGCAATTTTTCCGCTCCGAAACGGACGGAAATTCCTTCCGCATAGGAGCCGTAATAGTAGATCCCGGGCACGGCGGAAAAGATCCAGGCGCAATGGCTGTGCACACGATCAACGGAAAAAAGGTAACGCTTAAAGAAAAAGATCTCACGCTTGCCGTAGGCAAGATCCTTTACGCGCATCTTAAAAGCGGTTATCCGGATAAAAATATCCTTCTCACCCGAGATTCCGACAAATTCCTTTCTTTAAGCGAACGAACCGAAATAGCAAATTCGGTAAAATTAAAGGACAACGAAGCGGTGATCTATATATCGATACACGCGAACGCTTCTTTGGACAAAAAAGCTTCAGGCTATGAAGTTTGGTATCTTACGCCCGATTATAGAAGGACCGTTATCTCTCAAAACAGCGGACACGATGATTCCCTTTTTCCTATCCTTAATTCGATGATGGAAGAGGAATACACTACTGAAAGCATCCTTATAGCAAAATTTATCATGGACGGTCTTCAGGCGCAGATCGGAAATCGGACGGTCGCGCGGGGAATAAAGGCGGAAGAATGGTTTGTCGTGCGCAACGCAAAAATGCCCAGCGTTTTGGTTGAAATGGGATTCGTAACAAATGAAAATGAAGCCAAGCTTTTGAACGACGGTTCATACTTGAAAAAGACTGCAAACGGAATATATAATGGGCTTAGCGCTTTTATGACGCATTTCGAACGTTCCAGAGGTTTTACGAAAATAAATGACTGAAAAACAACGTAAAATACTTATAATATTTCCTTCTGCGGTTTTCGTAATATCTCTTTGCTTTTGGATCTTAAACAAGCCTAAAACAAGATATGTATTGTTTTTCGAGTCCTTCGATAAAGGAAGGCAATGCCTTGAAGAACGTTATTTACCGCACATTGAAAAAGAAAGGCGGCTTCAGGTTTTTGTAAACGAGCTTTTGCTCGGGCCGCAAAATCCTCGCTGCAAACTGCTTTTTCCCAAAGGGACGCGCTCCCTTTTTTGTTTTTTTGACGGCGGAACTCTGTTTATTAATCTTTCAGGCGACATAGTAAAAAGTGACGACGCCGCGTCGGAAATAAATGCGGGATTCGATCTTTTAAGGAAAAATATTTTACATAATTTTAAATATGTAAAGAAAATCGAGATATTTGCCGATAATAAAGAGATTTTTTGAAAACGTTTAAAATGCGGATGACTTTTGTAAGCAAACCGTTGACAAAATCATTGCATTAATGGATACTTATAGAACAAGGCTACATCACTTAGGTTTAAAAGGAGCTTCAGAATGAAGAGAAAGTCTTATTTTTTAACAGTTACGCTGTTATTGGCGGGAGCTTTTGTTTTTGCTGAAAAAGCAATGCTCATTGATTTTTCATTGCTCAATGCTGATATCATTCAAAAACTTGATCTGCAGGGTCAGCCTGTAAGCGATAAAGATGGTAATCCTGTCTACACACAAAATAAACGGACGACAATGGATTATTCGGTCGCTGCCGGCGCTACGTTTACCGACGATCAGAAAGCGCTTATGAAAACGTCTCTTGCTATGCCGGAATGGGAAGTTGTTTTAAACTCTTCGGCAAAAAACGTTTCCAGCATGAATCTTTCGAGGGTCGTTGAAGTAAAAGTTCAGAACCCGCAAAAAGAAGAAGGCGTTACGGCTGCTTTAGCGGATAAGGCTGTAATGGGCGTTCGCGTAGTTTTTCCCGTAACTGCAAATAATGCAAATGCGAAGATAGTGCCTCCGTTTGAGATTCCGGCTTACGAACCGTACAGAGAAGCCGGCGATGACGGCGTACGTACCGGAGATCCCGTTGCCGCTCCCGATTCCGAAAACAGACTTTATAGAAACGATAACAACACTCTTTTTGAAGGCGGATACGGCCTTGTAAAAAATGTCGGAGCTATTAAATCGATTTCAGTAACTACTATGGGTATGAATTTTCCGCATGGTCTGTATGTAATGCTCAAAGATACGGATGACGTTGAACGCCGCTATTTTATGGGATATTTGGGCTTCGACGGCTGGAGAACTCTTCAGTGGAACAATCCCAGCTATATCACTGAAATTCGTAACCGTGAAATCCGCGTAGTTCCCATTTATCCGCGCGGACTTCCCTTTGTGAAATTCACAGGTTTCCAGGTTACACGCGATGCAGCTCATGTGGGCGGCGATTTTATCGGATATTTCAAAGACGTTCAGCTTATCTATGACCGTGCTCTTCTTTCTTCGGAACGCGATATCCGCGACGAAGATGTTTGGGGAATCATCGGCTATAAAGAAACTTTAAAGCAGCAGGCTGAAATGCTTCGCTTCGGCGACAAACAAGTTGACCGCTACCTTGAAAAGGTCAATATGGCCACTGATGAAGCCTTCACAAGTGACGAATACGCAAAAACACAGCAGTAAGCTGAATTAAATGTTCCTTTAAATTCAACAGTCGAACAAAATATCAATTTTGGAGACTGTTGAATTGGTGCGCATATTGTGCACATATGATAAGCGGCGTTTGCACAGCAAACTCGCCGTTTAATGAGACCGCGATATTTTTAGCGGTTGAAATTAAATGTCCGTTAAAAAGCGGTATGCGCGGAAATTTCAATTTCCGATAATGCGTTTTGTGCTCTTTGCGTTATAAAAGTCGGTTTAAAAGCGGAAAACTTTTGAACCGGCTTTTTTTTATTCGTTTAACGGATCAATACTCCTGCGCCGCTGCCTAAAGCTTTTCCGAGAACCTGCGGCGAGGTTGTTGATTGTCCGTATCGGTTTGTAAAGTGGGTTGACTATGAATATGCAAAATGCTGACGGCGGCGATTACGTATTGCCTGAAAAAAATACTATAAAAAATGTTTATGAAAAATATACGCCCCTGCTTTCCGCCATTGTAAAAAATATAGAACAAAGTTTAAAAGACACGCTTTCCTTGCGCTCAAACCCTACGTATAAATCGCGCATAAAGACTTTTGCAAGCTATTATCGTAAAATTCTCCGCGTAAAAAAACGACAGGAATTCGCAAACGACGATGTCTTGATCTGCGTGAGCGATATTATGGGAATAAGGGTTATATGCGCTTTTTTGGAAGACCTTTCCGTAGTTGAACGGCAGATAAAAGAAAATTATGTCGTAAAAGAAGTGGAGCACAAGGGAAATCCGAATAATTTTAAAGAATTCGGATATGAATCCGTGCACATTTTGATCGAAATTCCGCCTTCGTGCGTGCCTGTCATGTTGCCCGGCTGCGCCTATCTTTCCGAGCCGGATAGGCTTATCGTTTCGGACAAGGCGGCCGCGTCAGATCAACCGTCAGGTAAACCGTCCGATGATGTTAAAGAAGTTGCGCCGTTGAAAATTCCCAAGGATCTTGTATGTGAAATTCAAGTAAGAACCATCCTTCAGGATGCATGGGCCGAGGTCGAACATGAACTTATATATAAAAGCGAATTTTCTCCTACCGATATTCCCCTGCGCAGAAAACTTGCGTCCATGAATGCGTCCTTAAGCCTGGCCGACATAATTTTTCAGGAAATACGCGACTATCAAAACAAGCTGCAAAGAGAAATGGATCAGAGGCGGCAAACTTTTTATTTTAAAGCCGATAAGCTCACTCACGAAGAGGGAGATAAGGAAACTTATCTTAATAAGAATATTGAACGGATTTCCCCGTTTGTGCGGGGAACGATAGACGATCTGATACTCGAAGCGCTGCATGCGCACAATACGGGCGATCTTGACAGAGCTGTGGAGATATATACGGCGATCCTTACCTCCGATCCCAAGCCTCCGCCTGCCGTACTTACCGTCATATACAAGCACCGCGGCATGGCGTATTTTTCAAAGAACGACTTTGAAAAAGCCTTAAGTGATTTTAAAAGCAGTTTTGATCATGACAGTAAAAATTACAGAGCCTTGTACTACCAGGGAATCGTTCATATGATAAAGGACGATTATAAGGAGTCGGCGGAATGTTTTTCCGCTTCGCTTGCGATTAACGAATATCAGTCTCACGCTTTTTATAGAAGGGCTTGGGCTTATTATAAGATGAACGAGTACGGAAAATCCTTGCTCGATCTTACAAATGCCGAAAGGCTAGGGCTTGATAACGGCGATTGTAAAACCTTGCATAAAAAGCTCATGGATAAATTGGATATGGGAATGTGACGGTAGTTTGCCGCCGGCGTTGAAATGCTCTGCGGTATCTGCTGCACGGTTTAAATGGCGGCCAATTTATGTTACGGCCAAGTTAGAGGATAAGCCTGCTTTAGATTTTAGAAACGGTACTTGACACTTTTTCATAAAAAATATATATTTACTAAATATCACGGCAAATTGCTTTGTGACGCGCGGGCTACTAGCTCAGTAGGTAGAGCAACGCCCTTTTAAGGCGTGGGTCTCGTGTTCGAATCACGAGTAGCTCATAAAAGCAGAAGTTTTTAACCTCTGCTTTTTTTTACCGGTCTCCTTCGTCTAGTGGTTAGGACATCGGGTTTTCATCCCGACAACAGCAGTTCAATTCTGCTAGGAGATGCTAAAAGGCTTGAATTATTAAATTCAAGCCTTTTTTTGTCAAATTATACGGATCCTTGCAGAGGGCTTTTAACGGCCGCTAAAAGCTCGTAACAAGCGCTTTTTACGCGGTTTGTGTCACCGGCGCAACCGGTTGCGCCTTAAAATTACCCGAACAAATACTTTATGACGTTGTTGTAACAGATATCTTCCGTAAGTTTTTTTATATTCCCGGCGTAAGGATATTCTCCTTTTTCGACATAAGAAGCCAGATACGTGCATAATATCCTTCTGAAGTAATCATGCCTTGAATACGACAGGAATGATCTGGAGTCGGTAAGCATCCCGATAAAGGTGCCCAGAAGACCCGTGTTTGCAAGGGCGTCCATGTGGTCGATCATGCCTTTTTTATGGTCCTGCATCCACCATGCGGCTCCGAGCTGCATTTTTCCTCTTATTCCTTCTTCATGAAACGTGTAACAAAGAGACGCCAGCGTCCAAAGATCTTTCGGATTTAAAGAAAATAGAATAGACTTTGACAGGATGCCGTTTTCTTCCAGATGGTTAAAGAGCTGCCCCAGAGGGAGCGCCATTTCATTATCTCCTGGGCTGTCATATCCGCAGGCTTCTCCTACCGCTTTTACCATTTTCATATTTTGGTCTCTGTTGCACCCCGCGTGCAATTCTACCGCCCAATTCCTTTTATGATATTCGGAATATAAAAATACTAGCAAAGTGCATTTCCATGAAGCCGCTTCTTCTTCGGTTACAGCCTTCAGCGAAACGGCCTTTTTAAATATTTCATCCATTTCTTTGTCGTTTACGAGGGAAAATTTAAAAGCGTTAAGATCGTGATCGCTTGCGACGCAGCCGTGTTCCAAAAAATCGTTCATCCTCTTCACTAAGGATTTTTTTAAGTCTTCATAGGAATTTATCGGTCCGCAAATTAAGGACAGAGCTTTAAGTTCGGGAATAAACTTGTAGCTGTTCACGCCGAGAATTTTATCCGGCCGCCAAGCGGGAATAACCTTACATTCAGGCCATTCGTCCTTGAGCTTTTTATGGTAAGACAGATCGGCCGACGCATCTTCTGTTGTGCACAATCCTTTTACGTTATAGAAGGCAAGCATCTTTCTCGGAGACAGGCGCTTTTGGGAAATATCGGCGTTCGCTTTGTCCCATATACGTTTTGCGCTTTCGCGCGTTAGAGGCTCCGTTATGCCGAATACGTCTTTAAGCTCGCAGTATGTCCAATGAAGCACGGGATTTCCGACGGCGTAGGGCAGCGTATCAACAAAGGCAAGATATTTGTCGTAGATGTCGCCGTTTCCTGTGACATTTTTTTCATCCGTGCCGAAGGCTCTTATGAGTCTCCATTTATAATGGTCGTGATCGAACCATAATCCGCCTAGTGAGGAAAAAACTTTGTCTTCGTATATTTCTTTTGCGGAAAGATGACAGTGATAATCGAATATAGGCATGCTTTTTGCATGCTTTTCATATAATTCTACGGCTAAGGGACTTTCGAGCATAAAAGTCTCTGAAAAAAAGTCTTTCATCTTATGTTTCCTTATATTTCTTTAAAACCGGATATGAACCGCCTTATGCATTGCGCCGCGGTTATCTTTAACTTGTGCTAAAGTCTTAAACTACGCCCGAACTGCAGATGCAGTCGGGCGTAAACGGTTACAGATGTTTTTTGCGTTACCGATACAAGAGGTTCGGTATGAACATTGTAATCTGCGGAATAAATACCAGAATAATCACTTCGAGCAGAACGGCCCCGAAGAACGGTAACGAGTACTTTATATAATCTTGGATCGAAGTTTTATGGATGCCGCATACGATGTATATTGCCGTTCCTACCGGCGGCGTCATACAGCCCATCGTAACGATGGTCATCATACAAACTCCGAAGTGTACGGGATTTATTCCCAGTTCAGTTACTACCGGAAGGAAAATCGGCGTAAGCAGAAGAATGTTCACATTGGAATCTACCAGCATTCCTGTGATAAACAGAAAGCCCAGCATTATTAAGACCATTATCTGCGGATTGTCCGTAATTCCTATAAGGAAGGAAGACATAATCTTGGGAACGTTTCCGTAAGTAAGAGCGTAACTGAATATACCCGATAGAGCGATGATGAATATTATAGCGCCGGTGTCTACGACGGCGTTTTTTAAACTCTGAATAAAACTCTTAAGAGTGAGCTCCTTGTATACGAAAACGCCGACCGCTATTGAATAGACGACGGCAAAAGCTCCGGCTTCGCTCGGTGTAAAAACTCCGAACCTTATACCTACGATGAGGATTATGGGGAACATCAGCGCCCATATGGAAGATTTAAGATTTTCTCCCAATTCTTTTAGTGTAAACCATTTTACGTCGCTTTTGGGTACATCGTAGCCGTTTTTCCTGCACGTCAGCGTGACCGTTCCCATGAGCGCGAAGCACATGAGCATACCGGGTAAAAGACCGGCTGCAAACAGCTGTCCTATGGAAACTTCTCCGACAAAACCGTATAGGATGAGGCCTAGGCTTGGCGGAATTGTGGCCGTGATCAGACTCGTAAGACAAGTAAGGGAGCAGGTGTATCCTTTGGGATATCCTAGCCTGTCCATGTCCGGCCCGAGAATTCTGATTTCCATGCCTGCGTCGGCGCACGCCGAACCTGAAACTCCGCCCATGAGAGTCGAAAGGACTACGTTTACTTGTGCAGTTCCTCCGTACATCTTTCTTGTGAGAAGGCGGGCTAGGGATAACAGCTGCTTTGTGATGCCGGTTTCGTTCATTAAATTTCCTGCGAAAAGAAAAAAAGGAACGGCTAAAAATGCAAAAGACTGGGTTTGCGCAACGACGCGCTGAACAAGAACAGTCCACGGAATTTCATCGTTGATCAGAAAATATCCGCCGCCTGAAATGCCTATCACAAAGGCGATAGGCATGCCGATAACGAGAAGCAATACGAATAGAATCAGTAACAGCCACATTTTTCTTCCTCCTTAGCCTCTTCCGACGAGTGTATAACCGCTAAAAGATTGTGTATTATGCTCATGATCATAAAGACCGAGGCGCACGGAAGGCTTAGCGTTACAAAGCTGTAGCTGACCGAAAGTGTCTGAAAGCTTCTGTTCCAGTTTTTTATAGCCAGCGGAAAACCGTATCTAAGTAGAATGATTACAAAGAAAAACATGAAAATATAAGTTAAGATTTTACAAATCTTTTTAATTTTAGGCGTCATACGCATGGTGACGATGTCCACGCCTACCAAAGATCCCTTTCTAAGAGCTATGTCGGCACCGAAAAAAGCTGTCCATGCAAAACACAGTTGAGATATGTCAACTGTCCAAGAGACCGGAGTATTGAATTTTCTCAGGATGGCGGATACGAAAACAAGTGAGACGATGGTAAAAAATAAGATACAGCAAAATACCATCTCCGCCTTGCAAAGCTTGTCGTAAGCTTTTGATAATCTAGTTATGAACCTTTCCATTAGGGAATCTCCAAATTATTTTAGGATCATCACTGCCGTAATTTTAAAACAGGCGCGATGATAAAACAACTTATGGGAACGGGGCTGTCTCAAAAGACGGTTGCTTTTTCGACAGTCTGTTCCCTATATCATAAGTTGCGGCGTTTTTAGATTATCGCGCTAGGAGCTTAACCTAAAACACGTAGAACACTTTTAAAAATTTATCAGAGTTTTTCAGAAAGTGTCTTTATTTTTTTCCAAGCTGTTTAAAGAGCTCGTCGCGCAGTTTTGTATAACCGAGCGTCGCATAAACGGGCTGGACCGCTTCAATAAACGGAGTCTTGTCGAGATCGCGAATGATCATGCCCTTGGCTGCCATTTCTTTTTCATATTCGACGGTAAGTTTTTTTACGAGGGCTTGGTTTTCCGTTCCTACTTCTCTGAATGTTTTTACAAAGAGATCCTGAGCTTCTTTACTCCATGAATTGAACACGTCCGCACCCATAACCACGCATCCGATAAGCTGGAAATGTCCCGTCTTGTTTGTAACTTTCGATATTTCATAAAGCCTTGTCGCATAGGACGAAGGTGTCTGAACTTCCGCGCCGTCGATAGCTTTCTGCTGAATGGCCGAATATACTTCGGACCAAGCCATCGGAGTGGGGACGGCTCCCATAGCTTTGATGCTTTCGGTATAAAGCGGCGAACCGATCGTTCTGATTTTTAAGCCCTTCAGATCCGAAGGCTTGTTGATTTCTTTGTCACAGACAAAATTCCTGGCTCCGGAGTACCAGTTGGAAGTAATCAGTTTAAGACCGAACTTCTTTTCAAATTGCTTTTCCCATTCTTTATAGAGAGGCGTTTGGATGAGGTCGTTAAGACCTGAAGCGTCTTCGAACATGTATGGCATCTGGATGACGCCGAAGTCATTGATATAGCTCATGATACGGCCGGGGTCGGTAACCGTAAGAACGGGCGCACCCTGAAGTCCCTGTTCCACTATGTCGTCAGTGTCGCCGAGTGCGGAAGAAGGAAATACTTCAACTGCGAACAGTCCCGACGCATTGAGACGTTTTGCAACTTCGTAAAGTCCCATGGTTTGGGTATCTTTTTCTCCGGCCGTGTTGCCGAATTTCATCTTGTACGGTCCCTTGGAAGAACTTTCCTTTGAACCGTTTGCGAACATCATTCCTGCCATAAACAGAATGGTCAGAAGACCTATAATTTTTTTCATTTTACTATCTCCCTTTTCTAAATTAAAAACCTATGGAACATCCCCCGTCTACAGGGATGGATACGCCTGTTACAAAACCGGAAGCGTCGGAAGCAAGATACAATCCCGCCCATGCTACGTCTTCAGGTTTGCCGTAAATTCCCATCGGAGTATGTCCTAGAATTTTTTTCTGGCGGGGCAAATCATCGTCAACCGCTTTATGAAACATCGGAGTGTCGATAAAGCCGGGCGCGATGGCGTTTACTCTTATACCGAAAGGCGCAAGATCTCCGGAAAGACATTTTACCATTCCGAGTACCGCTCCTTTTGCAGATCCGTATGCGGCTACTTTTGTAAGCGCAAGATAGGCAGACATGGAAGATATCATGATAATACTTCCGCTGCGCTGTTTTTTCATATACGGAACCGCAGCTCTGATAAGTCCGAATGCCCCGACAACATGTACGCCAAGGACTCTCTCAAAATCCGCTTTTGTTATGTCCTCAACCTCCTTTTTGCAATGCACACCCGCATTACAAACAACAATATCAATTCTCCCGCCTTTGCCGGTAATTTTTTTTACCATCTCGGAATGAAGAGATTCGTCCGTAATATCGTATAAAAGGCCTTCGCATCCGTGTCCGATCTCCTCTGCAGCCTTTTGGACTCTTGTAAGATCGCTTACGCCGGTAATAAAAACCTTCGCACCTGCTTCGGCAAAGCATTTTGCCATTGCATACCCAAGGCCGGTAACGGCGCCCGTAACTACAGCGACTTTCCCCGAGAGGGAAAATTTTTTCTTATAATCGAATTCCACCTCCTTTCTCCTTATAAAATTCCGAATTTTGCGAATGCGGCGGTAGCCGTCATTCCCCCTTCGATAGCTTTGCGAACGATCTTCTCTCCGCGGGCTTTTTCCAAGGCTTTTTCTATAACTTCTTCCGCAACTTTTTGCGGGATAATTAAAACTCCGTCGATGTCGCCGAACACCAAGTCGCCCGGATCTACGGAAACCTGTCCGCATTCGATATGGCATCTGTAATCCGCCACTTGGGTTCTTACGGAAGAGTCCTGAGCATATCTGCCTCTGGAAAATACGGGCCAGTTTTGAGCTAACATCTGCGGCGTATCACGGTGAAACCCGTTTATGACGGCTCCTGCGGCTTTTCGTGTGCGGGCTGTCGCAGTAAGAAGTTCTCCCCAATAGGCGCATCTCATAGCTCCGCCTGAAGCTATATATACATCGTCGTTTTCCAGTTGGTCAAGAGCTTCAGTGAGATACCCGAACGGCTTTTTTTGTTTGCCGTATACGTCGATCATCAGCACGGGCATAGCAAAGCCCACGATCTTAAAATCATCTCTTGCAGGTCCTATGCTCTGCGGAAGAAATTGATGCTCGTATCCCACCTGATCCAGAATGTCGCCCACTACGGGAGTATAGAGTTCACTCTTAATAGTGTCGAATAAAGATGTAAGATGTTTTTTGTCCATAATAACCTTCCGTCAAAATTCATTTACAGCTTTTAGAGCTGCTCTCATATAGCCTATGGCATACGCCATACCCGCATACCAAGCTCCCGGACAAGACATTTCCGGCGTGTGGTCGGGAATGAGAAGTCCTTCAAATCCGTTTTTCTTTAGAATTTTAAGAATTCTAAACATATCTATGTCGCCTTCGTCAAGGAAAACTTCGTCGTAATCGGGAACATGCCCTTTTACGTTTCTGAAATGAATATAGCTTATCCTGTTTTCCGCTGAAAATTTGTCCGTACAGTCGTAGACGTTGCCTTCGCTCATTTCTTGAATGGACCCCAGACAAAATTCCAGCTGATTCATGGGGCTTTTATTCAAGCCTATGAGTTTTTCATAATACTTGGGTTGAAATACCAAACGAGCGGTTTGTCTTAATTCCGGCATCGGCGGATCGTCGGGATGAAGCGCAAGCGCAACCTTCGCTTCTTCGGCTACGGGCAGAAGTTCATCGATGAATCTTTTAACCCTGTCCCACAGCATATCGTGAGTGATGGGAGCGACAAACTTTCCTTTTTCTCCTTGCTTGTACGTCATGTTCCAGATTTCGCCGTCGGGAATCGGAGAGTCTATATCCAAATCGGACGCGTGAAAACATGCGCTTACGGCGCCTCCCCTGGCTACAGGCAGCCTCTGATGTCCCCATACGCCGGCAAAACTAAAATTATATCCGAAGTTATGAATGCCGGCTTTCCCCGCGCTGCGGATGATGGTTTTTAGCTTTTCCATCTGCGTTTCTCTTTCAGGACCGTCAAGAAGTACGTCGTACCAATCCGAAGGATTAAAATTTTCTATGCCGTAGATATTGATTCCTTCTTTTTCCGCTGCGGCTTTAAGATTTTGCATGCCGTCGAGCGTCCATACGGGGTCGTTTGTATCGCAATTTCCATAGTTGCTTTTTTCATCAGTCGCAGTTACAACGCCTTTTTCTTTAGAATAATAGGAGGCAAGATGAACTATTACGTCCGTGCAGCCCAATTGCCGCGCAAATCGGAAATGTTCGCTGTCCAACATGTGTCGATATAAACCTATTCCTAATTTCATTTATTAACCTCTTGTTTATATAATATTGTAGTTTTATGCATAAAAAAGGATTTACAATGAGAATTTATTACTCTATATTGATATAATGATCCGAGAGATAGACGATGAAAAAGTAATTGATTTAAAAAGAGAAGCCAACTATTCGCTGAGATTTGCAATCAACAGTAAAGAATATCCTCAAGTACACAATTTTTATGAATTTTCACTGCTCATTAGAGGCTCGTTTATAATGACCCATGAAGGGAAGCGGTATAAGCTAAATGCCGGAGATCTTATCCTTACGCGTCCCGGAACCATACACAGCAAGATTGCGATCGTCGACGTAGAGTCCGAACATATAAACCTTGCCTTTTTAAAATCCACCATGAACGAAGTTTCAAAATATCTTTATTCCATGAGCGATGAAGAATTTTTTAAGGACAAAGACAGCGTTTATCACCTGTCGCCCAATTATTTGGAATTTATAAATAATGAAATGTCCAAACTTTCTCCTGTCATATCCGACGATCCTAATTTTGAAAAAAGCCATCTGAGATGGCTGTTGGTGGAACTTTTGCACAATGTAATAAATTTAAAAAACAATTCTGCTCCGAGCTATACCAACCTGCCTGTTTGGCTTTCAAAACTGATCGTTGAATTTGACGATCCGAATAGGATAGGGAAGGGGTTTTGTAATATAGTTGCCAAAGTAGGTTTGAGCAGCGAACATATAATTAGGACTTTTAAAAAATACTTAAATTATACTCCGCTGCAGTACTATAATATGAAGCGTTTGCGGATTGCAGCGCATATGCTGTCGCATACCGATGTTCCGATCGCTGTAATAAGCGAAAATCTGGGATTTTGTTCCGCCGCATATTTCTATAAGAAATTCAAAGAAGCGTACGGCACAACTCCCAGATCATATCGTTTAAACTGCGGAATGATTGAAATATGAATGGGAACCTCTAAAAACTGCAGTTTTTAGAGGTTCCTGCGGCTCATGAGCCGCAGTTTGCATGTGATTTAGGGCAACTGATAAGACGATAGCCGAATTTTACATATCAGCGATTATTTTTATCTCTCTATTTGTGTGCTCTTTTAGTGCATTTATCGCAGCGCCGACACATACGGCGTTTTGTTTTAATTTATCTGGAAGAAAATTTGCAGTATCACGGAGCGGTGGAAATTGTTGTTTTGCACATTTATCCAATGCAATAGTTCTCAGTGACGGTATTTTTTCCAGCAGCATTCCTCTTAAAATTATATTTTCTGGGTTTTGATAGCAGATAAGGTTACAAATTAGGATCGACATATATGTGCTGATCTTATCGATCAGTTCATGTGCCCAAGATTTGTCCGCTAGTACTGCAGTCTGTATGTCGTCTAGGGAAGAAATTGAAGGATCAAATTTTTTTGCAAAATTGATTGTTGCTTCTTCCGTAAGATAAGCGGATGCGCACCCTTTTCTTCCGCAATGACAAATCTGTGTGTTTGAATAGTCGACTATAGTATGGCCGATTTCTCCGGCCCCATTTGTATTGCCTCTTAAGAGCTTTCCGTTGTGTATGGTTGCGGCAGCAACACCGCGCCCAAAGCTTATTAAAGAAACATTTTGAAGTTTTAAAGACGAATATTCAAAAACTTCCCCGTTTATGGCGCACTTTATATCATTGTCGACAACTACGGGGCGATGAAATGCGTCTTCAACGATTCTTCGTATCGGTACATTATTCCAATTGAGCAGATCGCTGTATATGCTGTCGCCTGTAATCGGATTGACCACACCTACTATACCGATACCTATCCCTTTGATCTTTGATTTTCTAATTTTGCCGGTTTTTAATAATTTATGGTAAGTTTTTTTTAAGGCATTGAGCAGAATATCTATGTTATTTTTTTCTTTGGCATAATAATTTTCAGATTTTGAGATTATTTTTCCTGAAAAGTCTATAATACACGCATTTATTATTTTATCGGTTATTTCAAAACCGACATAATTTGCAAATGCTTTATTTATGGTTAGTTGCGTTGCCCTTCTTCCTAATCCGTTTGATATGCTAAGATCTGTTTCTATGATCATATTATTACTAATCAAGTCTCCGACGATCCTTGTTGCGCTTGAAGGACTAATATTAAAAAATCGAGCAATTTCACTTCTGGATAAGTTTAAAGGGGATCTTAGCGCTTCCATGACAATAGCGATATTATTATATTTTATATTTGATTGATCTTGTGCCTTTAATAAAGTTTTCAATTGAATTTCCTTTTTTGTTGCAACGTTATGCAATATAAATAGTATATATAAAAATAATAAAAATTTCTAATCAAAAGTTGCGGGGCAAAAAGTAATTTATTTTCCAGTTGTATTACTGTGGTTATGTTTTTTTAGTTGACAGATCAAATTTTTCATTTTAATATACTTACATAAAGTTTTATGATGATTAATTTCATCATGGAAGAAAATAATTGATGAGCGGAGAGGGCTTTTATGTCTTGTGTTAAGATTGTCAACACCGACCAATTCTTTTTTGAAGAACAGAATGTGCCTCGGCCCATTTTTGAAGAAAAAGATTATCAAGTAAGAATCGATCGTCTATTAAAAGAAATTAAATCTGATGGGCTTGATTTTGTCGTTATTTATGGAGATAGAGAACATTTTGCAAATATTGAATATTTTTCGAGTTACGATTGCAGATTTGAAGAAGGCTTACTGATTATTTCTCGAGAGGGTGAAAAAAGTATTGTTACGGGTAATGAGGGATATGCCTATAGCTTTCAAATTCCATATGAGATTAAAAGATATCTATATCAGAATTTCAGTCTGCAAGGACAACCTAGGAATAAGAGCAATGACTTGGATTCTGTATTGAGATCGGTTGGGTTAAATAAGAAGTCTAAAATAGGAGTTGTCGGTTATAAGTACTTTTATGAAGACGAAAAGCATATTTTTGATCTTCCTCAGTATATTATGGAGACCCTGTATGATGTCGGCGATAAAGACAATATCATAAACTATACCAATGTTTTAACGGGACTTGATAGAGGTATAAGACTTAAAATTACAACTGCAAAAGAAGTTGCATGGGCTGAATATCAAGCAATAAAATGCTGCGGAGTTGTAAAAAGAATTATATGTAACCTTAGAGAAGGAATTACCGAATCCGAGGCTGCGCAATGCGGTAGGGCTGATTTTTCTCCGATATCAATGTTTGGTTTGGTGAATTTCGGTCCTAAAAATGTTTCTATCGGCCTTAGAAGCGGTGATGATACAAGACTGCATGTAGGAGAAGTATGCGGTATATGCTATGCGATACGAGGCAGTTTGTGCTCAAGGAATGCGATTGCCGCTTATGACTTCGATTCTTGCAATTCCAAATTAAAAGAACGGATAGAAGATTTCTACATGGAATATTGGAAAGCTGTGGCGACTTGGCTTGAAAGCGTAAAAGTTAATGAGTCTGCCGGAATTGTTTATGATAAAGTGATGAGTATCATAGGGGATGCAAGGTTTAATGTTGCATTGAACCCCGGCCATAATACTGCTACGGATGAGTGGGTTAATTCCCCGTTTTATAAAAATTCAAAATATAAAATATGTTCGGGATCGTATTTCCAAAGCGACATGATTGCAAGCAGTAACGATCCTGTAATGAGCGCTATATGTGAAGATACCGTAATCGTTGCGGATGAAAATTTGAGAAGTGAAATTAATAAAGAATATCCTGAATTGTATGCGAGAATCTTACGTCGGCAAACGAAAATGAGGAATCTGCTCGGAATAAATGTAGATGACAGTTTACTGCCTATGTGTAATTTTACAGGCGCTTACTTTCCATTTGTTTTAAATCCCAAAGTAATGTTCAAAAAAAATAATTAGTTATTCATAATAAAAGGAGGATTTTTTTTATGAAGAAATTTTTGACATGCGTTCTTACAATTGCACTTGTCGGAGGTTGTGTTTTTGCCGGCGGCGGTAAAGAATCCGGTTCAAAACGAATTAAAATCGGTGTGGCTCTGGCGTCACAGGCGCAGTATCGCTTTAAATTCGATCAGAAAATAATGGAAAATAAAGCGGCTGAGTTGGGTGCAGACATTATTTTTCAGTATGCAAACTATGACGCAACAAAGCAAGCAAATCAGGTAGAGAATCTGATTTCACAGGGAATAGACGTTCTTATTCTTAATGTTGTAAGCGGAAACATGGTTAATCTTGTTGAAAAAGTACGAAAAGAAGGTATACCGGTTATAACATTTGACAATACCGTGGAAGGCGCTCAGGTAGAACTTAATGTCGATCGGGATAATGTAAAAGTCGGTCAGCTGCAATTACAATCTGCGATAGATTTTATCGGCCCGAAAGGCGGAAATGTGGTTCTTGTCAAAGGCGATCCGGGCAGTGCCGTAGCACAGCGAATCAGCAAGGGATACGATATGGTAGCGGCGAAAAACGCTAATATTAAAATCGTAGCAAATCAGTTTCATGAAGCGTGGTCGCCTGAAAAGGCTTTGAAAACGGTTGAAAATGCTTTGAGTGCCAATCATGATAATATTCAGGCCTTTGTCTGTTCTGCAGATAGTGTTGCTATGGGAATCGTGCCTGCAATTAAAGCCGCAAAACTTGACGGGAAAACCTTCCTATGCGGTATGGACGTTGAAGTATCTGCAGCAAAGCTGATCAATCAGGGCGTTATGACAATGAGCATCTGGACTGATATCATTTCCGGCGACCAGAGAACGGTCGAAGCTGCCGTAAAACTTGCAAAAGGTGAAAAACTTGTTCCGGACGAGATACAGAAAATAGGCGGTTTTGATATCCCTGTATTGCTTGTCGATGTCGTTCCGATTACTAAGGACAATCTGCGCAAGTGGCTCAAAGAGATTGCCCCTGAAGGATGGGCTACCGAAGCTGAAATTTTTGGAAATTAACTAGTGTGCTATGGATGTGGCTGTCCGAAATTTTGGTTTTGGGCAGCTTCCTTGATTTAATGCGCGACGTTTGAAATTAAAGCAATACAAAGACTTAATTTTAAACTCGGCAGGCTGTCAAAAAAGTAACCGTCTTTTGAGACAGTTCCATCCGCTTTGCGGGGGTTTGAATTGTGTTCCAAAATAATTTCGCTTAAAGAACTGTCAAAACAATTTCCCGGTGTTTTGGCTGTAGATAAGGCCGATCTTGATATTGAAGACGGAAAAATCCATGCAATTGTCGGCGGAAACGGAGCCGGGAAGTCGACTCTTATAAAAATGATTTCAGGCGTATATCCTTACGGTACTTATGAAGGTGATTTTTATTTAAATGGTGAGATTTGTCAGTTTAAATCACTTTTGGATGCGGAAGCAAAAGGCATTGCCTTGGTTCCCCAGGATCTTAATATGGTTAATGAAATGACCGTTGCGGATAATTTGTTTATTTCAAATCAACCCACCAAATTTGCTTTGATCGACCAATATAAGATGATGAGCGATGCTCAAAAAGTATTGGATGATTTTGAACTTAAGTTGAGTCCTGCAACGCTTGTCAAAGAGATTGGAATTGCTCAAAAACAGTTGATCGTAATTGCAAGAGCAATGTTTAATAAAGTAAAAGTTTTGATCCTTGATGAGCCTACGGCAACCTTATCTAACGATGAAAGTGAACTTCTTTTTAGGAAGGTTCGAGAGTTAAGGGAGCGAGGGGTTGCTTGTATTTATATTTCACATAGATTGGAAGAGGTCGCTTCTATTTCAGATATGATAACAGTGATGCGTGATGGGCGGATTATTGAAACCAGACCTACAAAAGAAATAACTGAAAAAGAAATAGTTTCATTGATGGTTGGGCGCGATGTAAAAGATTATTATCCTGAAAAAACGCATACTCCGGGTGATATATTATTTGAAGCACATAATCTAAACGTATACAGCAAAAAAATACCGGGATTAAAAATAGTAGACAATGTTTCTTTTGACATAAAAAAAAGTGAAATACTTGCGGTTTACGGGCTTGTAGGATCAGGACGCACCGAAATGGCACAAGGGATTATTGGTTCTTGGAAAGGTAATGTTGAATATGAATTAAGAATGAATGGCAAAGTTATTGAAAATCACAGTCCTGCGGCTGCATTAAAAAATGGTTTAAGTCTTTTGCCTGAAGACAGAAAGAGAGAAGGGATCATCGGATGTCAATCGGTTGCTCATAATATATCCGCATCTTCTTTAGACCGTTTTTCTTTATACGGAGTTATTGATTCACAAAAAGAAATTAAAAATTCTATAGATAAAATCAATGCCATTTCAATTAAAACAAATTCCATGCGTGCGCTGGTCAATACGTTAAGCGGAGGTAATCAACAGAAGGTTGTTTTGTCGCGACTGATATCTGCCGAAACTCCTTTGCTTATTCTTGACGAGGCTACTCAAGGGATTGATGTAGAAGCTAAAAGTCAGATCTATTCAATATTGGATAAGCTTGCAAGCGAGGGTAAATCCATTTTGTTTATTTCTTCCGACATAGCGGAGGTCATGGGGATCGCCGACAGGATCATGATCGTCAGGCAGGGGAAGATCGTAAAAATTTTGGAAAATAAAAATTTGGATAAAGAAAAGGTATTGTGGTACGCAACAGTGGGCTTAAACGAGGTGTAGTATGAGCAAAGTCTTAGAATATCGAAAATTAATTAAACCTGTCGGGATGTTTATTGGAATTATTGCGATGTTGTTATTGTTTAACAGCTGGACAAATAATGTATTTTCATCTGTTCGAAATTTAACATTGTTAATGAAGCAGGGATCTGTGTTAATGATAGTTGCTTGCGGATTGATGATTTTGCTCATTGAAAGGAATTTTGATCTGAGCGGTGGGGCTGCTGTATACTTTGTGAGTGTTTGCGTATCAATGTTCGTTGTGAATTTTAAATGGAACCTATATTTATCCATATTTTTAGCGATGTTGATCGGCTTATTGATGGGGGCGTTTAACGGTATATTTGTAGGGTTGATCGGAGTTCCTGCATTTATCGGAACGCTTGCTTCTCAATTGATGTTCAAAGGTATCGGTTATACATGGACAGACGCTGCGACAATAGGGCCCATCCCTGAAAATTTTGCTTGGCTAAGCGAAGGATATATTCCTCCTGTAATAAGCGCTTTGATTATCAGTGCCGTTATGCTTATCAGCATCCTTTATACTTTATATTCATATAATAAGATGAAATTATGGTACGGCGGTGTTAGAAAGCTTGTGGCAAACTTGGTAGCCATTATTGCTTTGGGCGGTGTGATGCTGTGGGTTTTCTTGGGATATTACGGCATACCGATGTGTGTGTTTTTTGCAATGCTAATGGTTGGTATTACGGCTTTTATCAGTAATAAAACTGTTTTTGGAAGACATATTTATATTATCGGTGGAAATCCTGAAGCCGCTGCCGTTTCGGGAATAAAATTAAAAGAACGGGTTTTCCAATCATATCTATATATGGGATGTATATATGGTGTAGCCGGAGTAATTATTTCAGCCCGGCTTGGAGGCTCTACTGCAACAAGCGGAAACTTGATTGAACTTGATGCTGTAGCAGCGGCGTGTATTGGTGGTACCAGCATGTCTGGCGGGGTAGGGCGTATTTCCGGTGTCGTGATGGGAGTATTCATTTTAGCATGTATAGATAATGTGATGAGCCTTATGAACGTATCTTCATATTTGCAAATGTTTGTAAAAGGTTTCATCCTATTGCTTGCCGTGTGTATGGATGTTTATGCGAACCAATCGCGGTTTAAATTGAAAAAGAAAAAATCATAAAATTATGGGAGATTTATTAATATGAAAATAGCCGTTGGATTATTTTATTTGGAATGCAACACTTTTAATCGCGACCTAGTGACGAAAGATCAATTTACCTTTGCAGAAGGTGCTGAAGTTCATAGATATATGCATGTTAAAGATTATTTTGACAGCATAGGTGTTGAGACATGGCCTACTATTATGGCTTCTACAATTCCTAATGGCGTTTTGAAAGAGGAAAGCTATTGGTACTATGCCAATAAATTGCTGGCCTCATTAGAAACTGCCGATCATCTTGACGGAATTTTGTTACATTTGCACGGTTCTATGGAAGTCGAAAACATCGGATCCGGCGAATTGGTGCTTTTAAAAAAAATAAGGGATTTTTTAGGTAAAGAAATACCTATCGGTCTTGTTTTGGATGCACATGCAAATAATTATGCAGAAATATGTGATTACGTTAATATTATTCGTGGATATCATACTATCCCTCACCACGATCAGCCGGAATCGGAACAGGAGGTCGCCTGTCAGCTTATAGAATTAATTAAAAGCAAGGAAAAAGTAATACCCCAGATAAGTTTAATTCCCGCCGTCATATCGGGAGAAAAAGGTCTTACGGAGAAGTACCCTTTAAATTTGATTATGGAACGTGTAAATGAGATAAGTCGTAAAGACGGTATTTTTTCTGCAAGCGTCTTTATGGGAGAGCCATGGTGCGATGTTCCGAATAGTAGAATGTCCGTCATCGTCAATCCCAAAACGGCAGCCGATACGCAAAAAGCGCGAGACTATTGTGATGATCTTGCCGATCTTGTATTTTCCTATGTTCCCGAATTTAATTTTGAAGTACCGGCCTTAAAGCCCGAAAAAGCTTTAAAGCTTGCATTGGATCAAAAAGAATTTCCCGTTTTCTTAGCTGATTCAGGGGATAACACTACAGGCGGAGCAATTGGTGAAGGAACGGAAATTCTTAGGCTGGTGCTGTCGTCTAAAGAACGTCACTCTAAACGGATATTGATAACGCCGATTTATGATTTAAAAGCTTTTGAATATTGTAAAAGCCAAAAAATTGGGACTACCGTTTCTCTTACGGTAGGAACCGGTCGCGATGTTACATCAAATCCTGTGGCAATTAAAGGTATATTGAAAAGCAAAGGAGATCTGTTAGGATATTTAAACTGTTTTGATGATGTGTGCGGTAAGTGCTTTACAATACAAATAGATGATAAATTGGACGTTCAAATTTCAAATACAGCAACTTCTTTTATTACTGCTAAACATTTTGATTATGCAAAGACTCCGTTGTGCAATTACGACATTATTGTTTTAAAGCAAGGTTATCTGTTTTCTCAGTTACGACCGTATTCAAAATTTGCTCTAATGGCGGTATCGCAGGGGGCAACATATCAATATCTGGAGGAACTTGATTATAAAAATCTCATACATCCTATTTTCCCGTTTGATAAGGTTGGAGCGGATCTTATCGTAAAAAATTAAATTGAAAGTATAAAAAATCACAAAAAAGGTAAAGGCTGTTTCCATAGCAAGAGCTTTCGGGCTCTATCCGTACCGTGCCTCCGCGTGTTATCATATTCCGTTGCTTTCATATTACGCTTGGCACATATCCGGACAGCACATATCCGGATGCTTGACTAAATTTATGTTTTTATGGATTAATAGCATAAATATGGAAACGCCCTTTTTGACAAGACACTATCTTGAAACTTTATCTTCATCCGATCTTGTTGCATTGGCCTACGATTATGATATTGATATTCCCGAAGGATTGAACAGGCGTTTTATTATAGGCGAACTTCTTGAAGTTGCCGAAGAGATAAACAAAAAAGAAAAGAATGAAATGATAATTTCATTGGATATATTATCCGGTGAAGAATCTTATACTTTGCCTGACGGCTATAATGAAACCGTTTTGACCGTCATACTTAGAAATCCCGTATGGGCGTTCGTTTATTGGGATATAAGCGACGAAGATCTTGCCATGCTTCGCCAATCAAAGATAGGCCCCTGTCATCTTCATGTTTCTTTTTATGAAAATTTTAACGATAAAAAATCTTCCGATTCTTTTGACATACAAATTTCACTTTCCGATCGGGAACAGTATATTTTGATTCCCCCGGAAAAAAATGTAATGCGCGTCGATTTTATTTATTTATCCGACGGGCACAATATGAATATCCTTGCGTCTTCTAAAAAAATAGAGCTTGTTCACGGCTGTAAGGCTCTTTCCGAATCCAGACCCGGAAGGATTATTAAGTTTTCACCGGTTATGGAACTTTCGGGCGTCAATGATTTGCTTCGCGTTCACTATGCAAAGCACAGACAGTCGTTTATGAAATAAAAGCGGGAGAAATTGATGGCACAAAAGAATCTCTCTATAATCCTTAATGCGCAGCATATCTATATCCCGTTGGATCATAAAAACAACGAATCGCATTTCGTAGGTCTTTTTCAATCGATATCGGGCACATATATTCCTCTTTTAAATATGTTCGAATCTCTGGAACGGGATTGCGTAAAGTTTAAGATTTCTATGGTCTTTTCGCCTTCGCTGTGCACGATGTTGTGCGACCCTGTAATACAGGAAAAATACATCGAATGGTTGGATCGGCGCATCGCGTTCGGTACGCAGGAGATGAAACGCTGCGAATACAGCGAACCTCTCCTTGCGGCCGCAAAGTTCTTTCTTGCGAAAGCGAAGCAGGATAGATTTGATTTTACCGAAAAATATGAGCAAAATTTAATCAAACATTTTTCCTTATATGCCGCAAAGGGTTTTTTGGAAATCCTTGCTACTGCGGCCACCCCGATTTTTTTACCGTATTATGCCGACCTTCCCGAAGCGGTAAACGCGCAGATAGAGACCGGCCTTTACGCTCAAAAATATTTTTTCGGCCAATCCGCGCAGGGATTCTGGCTGCCGTATTTGGGTTATACAAAGGGGCTTGAAAACAGTCTTCGTGCGTACGGTTTTCAATATACGGTGTTGGATTCTCAAGGGCTGTTGTTTTCCGAGACGGAACCTGTAAACGGTTTGTTTACTCCTGTTCGTTGTAATAATTCTTTGTCGGTTTTCGGCCGAGACACCGAAAATCATATTACTACAGGCGAAGGCTCGTTTAGAAGTGCGGGAGTTTACTGCAATACTCAAAAAGACGCCGGTTTTGAGCTTTCGATAGAGGATCTTAAAGCGTTCGGGCTGTCGGCGACGGCGCGTCAGGCCACGGGATTTTGCTATTGGAATAACACTGCGGAATCCGCTCTTAAATCAAAAGAAAGCGGCGGTAATGGCCGCGGTATATATGATCCTCAAGCGGCTTACAGCCGTGCGGAAGCCGACGCTCTGCAATTTTTACAAAAAAAGAAAAGCCGTATGGAAGCGGCGGAAAAGGAAATTTCCGTTCCACAACTGTCCCTTGTCTGTGCATATAAAGCGGACGACATAGGCACGAATTGGCTTGAAGGCGCATATTGGCTTGAAACGATAATACGTTCGGCTGCCGATATGGGGTTGGTGATTTCAAATTTATCGGATCTTTTACCGTCGGATTTAAAGCTCCAAAAGATTGTCCCGTATCCCAGCGCGGCTTACGGATACGGGTACGGAGAAAACCTTTTGGACAGCTCGAACAGCTGGATGATGCGCTACGTACGAAAGGCAACCGAACGCATGATAGATCTTGCCGGAAGGTTTCCCAGCGATACGGGACTAAAAGCGCGGCTTCTCAATTTAGGCGCCCGCGAAGTGCTTTTGGCACAGTCGAGCGAATGGGCAAATATGATTCAGGAAGAAAACGAGCCTGATTATGCCGAAGAGTTTTTTAAAAAATGCATCGCCTCTTTTACTACCGTATTCGATTCGTTGGGTTCGAATACAGTGAGCACCGAATGGTTGACAAACCTTGAAAGAAAACATTCTATTTTTCCATGGATGAATTACCGTATATTCAGCAGAAAAAAATAACGGTACGGACGGACGAATCGGCCGGAGCGATCGATCGGATCAGTCGAGCGGCCTATCATCGTAAATCAACCGGTCTGTTGTAAATCGGCCGCATCGGTCTGTCAAATCGATCATTTGTGTAAATCGTCTTGGCTTTTGATGCGCCTTAATCCAAGGACTGTATGTTGATTAAGTAATCGGATAGGCTCTGCGACGTTTGAACCGCTTTCAGTCCTTCTCGCGCGGGATCGAAGCTCTTGTCAAGATCCAAGACTTTCTGCCATGCTTCGAAAGCTTCCTGCAAGTTCCCTTGAGCGTAATATATAAGTCCCTGCGCGTACAAGGCGTCCGCTTCGTTTCTTATCTTTCCCCTTCCGCGGTCGCCAAGGTCAAGTTTGGCGGATAAACTTATGTGGTTTACGGGATTTAGCGACGTCGTAAGGTCGAAAGTGTAATTCACATTCATGATGACTTTTCCGGTTTTAAATTCGCCGCCCGCGCTTATGCGCGGATTTGCGCCTTGAATCAAAAATCCCGTCATAAATGAAAAGAAATTTGTAAATCTTATGCTTGCGCCCGTGCCGGCCGACCATTTTTCGGATTTAAGCGGATCTTCCAAGTTTATCGGCTGCCTGAAATCGGCCGTAATTATGACAGGCTCTATAAATTGGTATGAAATTCCTGCCGAGATTTTGGACGGCAACGGATCGTCCCTTGTGAGTTTGCCCCTAGATCCGAATCCCGTAAAAGCCGTTCCCAAATTCATAAGACTCAATCCCAGCCTAAGATTCGGTTCCCGCGAAGAATAAAATTTTGCTAAATTAAAGCGTAAAAGCACGCCGAAGTCCGCCATAAATGCGGCTCCGGATTGCGCAAGTCCCGATCCTTTTATGATCTTATTCGTGTCGTTGTCGGTATAATCGGGAATGCTTCTCCAAGCTCCTTTGATATTTACGCCTGCCGCAATTCCTTTAAAATAATATCCTGCAAGAAAATTATAAGACGCATTTACAGCCGCCGTAGTTTCGCTGTAATAACTTCCTGCTACGCGTTCGCCGAAAATATTGTATTCCGTAAACGGAACGTAAAAGCATTTTATTTGCGCCCCGAGCCCCAGATTGCCCAGCCGCGTTGTTCCTGCGACTGTTTCAACCGCCGAATCGCTTATCCAAGCATTATGCGCTACCGAAATTTCCGTGTTTTCAAGCACGCAGCTTGCGGCAGGATTGTAGTCGAAAAAAGCTATGTCGTTTGCCAACGCAGTATATGCGGTTCCAAGGCTTTCGGCTCTTCCGCCCGAAGGAATGTTTAGCGATCTGAAAGACGTAGTTCCTTCGTTTTTATCTATATAATTGAAAAAAATATCGGAGAGTGAAGTATTTGCATTGGACAGATCAAGCGCATATACTGGGATTGTACAGAGAATTATCAAATGTAACAAAATGGACTTTATGGATATTTTATTCATGGTACAATTTATGTTAACGATTATACTATATTTTCGGTTTTTTATCTGCAAACATAAAAAAACATTTAAATATAACCGAAAATGATAACATAATAATGAAGAAAATCTGTCTTGTTTTTACAGTTTTATTTTCTCTTTTTTCTTCGTTTGGCGTCGGCGCCGATGATACCGAAGTTGTTGATTTGAAGGCGATAGACGCAAAGATCAAAGAAACGGATTATAATCAGGCGCTTTTGATGCTTGAAGCTTATATAAAACGTTCTCCGGATAAATTTGATGCCGCTCAAAAAAGAATCAGAAAGATAATGAAAGCTCGGGAAGAATATGCGTCTTTGTCGAAGGAACTCATAGACGTTATTCGTAACGAGCCTGAAAATAATCAAAAAAAACTGGATATTATCGCCAGGCTTGAGGCGCTTGAAAAAAGTCCTACTGCGGAAGCTCTCGCCTTTATAAGTCAGGCAAAGATTGCCGCTCAGTTTACGTATTACCGCTCCGTGTTCAATAACCTTATGGAAATAGGCAGCGCCCTTGTAGCCGAAGAAAAATATGTCGAAGCTGTAAATAAGATCAGGGAAGGATTTTATCTTTACCAAGATGAATTTTTTGCCTCTACATCGGATACGGAAATTACGGATCTTGTAAAAAAATCTCTTTTTTCCGTCGATACCGCAATTTCAAGTCTTCCGGCCGTTCAAGACGATCTTAACAATGCGTGTAAAAATTTTATTGAAGCCGTAAAGAGCGACGACTATAACCGGTCGATGGACGCCTTTGCTTCGGTGCGACATGAATTCGGGCGGTTCGCTACAGTCCGCAACACGGTTTTCGATTCGGGGCTTATATTCGAAAGCGCTTTTTCGGATATGAAAAAACTTGATCCGAAACTGACTGATTCTTCGTTTTTGCCTTTCGTATCTCGCCTTACTTTAGGGCGAACTTCAGATCCCGATTCCGGCATGGTCGGCGCGATGGACGCACAGTGGAACACTCTTACCGAACAGATGAAAAATTCCGTTTATGAGCAGATGGTCGCTCAGTCTAAAACATTTGAAGAATCTTTAGGCGGAGAGAAGGTATTCACATCGGGAGACGGAGTAAGAAGCGATATTTTATTTTCCATAAAAGACTTTGCTCTTTTAGCAAAAGAAGTAAACGGTCTTTATACGTTTAAAAACAGCAGGCACAAAGGTGAAAATATTTATCCTCAATACGATTATTCCATGCAGTTTGTAACATCGTTAAGCGAAAATATATTAAAGCAGCTTGACCTCATAGCCTTGCAGCGGCGGGAAAAATCCCGCTCTGAAAGCATAGTCTTACCCCAAGACATTGTTTTGGCTTTCCGCTCCGAAAAAACGAATTACGGCAATTTGAAATTTTCGATTGCGCCTGTTTTTGAAAAGATAAAAACCGACTCCGAAAACATCATAAACTCACAGTGGTTCGCTTCGAAAGGAATCTTGCCTGAAAAAATATCCGAATCGCCGCCTGAAGAGACGTCGCGAATCACCGCCGGTGTGTTTATTGCCGACGAAGCTCTAAGCTGGCAGACGGCGGAAAATATTCTTCTTTTCCTTTGTACAAAAACGGCGTCCCTGGCGGAGTCTGAAGCCGTAAAAGACTGTAAAGAAGGAGCTTCGTATTTTGCGGCCGTAGGCGATCTTATTGCGGACAGATATGAAACGCAATATGCGTGGGCTGAAAATCTTATGACTTTAAGCGCTGAAAACAAGACCGCTCCCGACGGAAAGGTCTTGGAGGCGGGCTCGTATCCTGAGGAAGCGCTGGCGCTTGTAAGCGGCCTTAAACCTTCCGTACTTTCAGACCGTGCGCTCCTGTCGGATTCTGAAAAAATTCTTGAGTCAAAGGCGGAATATCAAAATTATTTTGCGGATTCAAAAAAGATCTTGTCCGATTCCATCGAAAGGCTTGACCGTCTTAACCTGCGGGGGACGGAAATTTCAGAGCGCGCCCAAGAAAGAATATTGCTTGCGGAAAGCGCTTCAAACGAAGGAGATCTTAGATACGAACAATCCGTCCGCGCTTTAAATCGAAGCGATTTTAACGGCGCGCGCGAATATCTTCAGAGATCGCGTTTAAAATATAACGAATCGCTGTCTTATCAGGAGTCGCAATCTTTGCGCGCCTCAAGCAACGAAAAATTACTGAAACTTGGAGAGCGGATCGCATCTAAAGAAAATGAAGTTGTAGTTGCCGAAGTCCGTCAGTTAAAAAGTCAGGCCAGAAACGAATACTACGCGGGCAATTTTGAAGAAGCTGAAAATCTGCTTGTAAGGGCGAGAACCCGCTGGGCTACTACAAATATTGATGAAGATGTCGAAATAAATAACTTGTATTCAATGGTCATTACGGCTCTTTCCATGCAGACCGGCCGTACTATTTTGCCTACGGCTCCGCTGTATCCTGAAATGTCACAGATATTGAGCATTGCAAATCAATATTATGATCGGGGAAGAGAGCTCATGGCTTCAGGGAGAAAGGCGGAGGCTGAAGCCGTCTTGCAGCAATCAAAAGACAAACTGCACGAGCTTCAGCTTGTGTATCCTTTGAACCAAGAAGCAAGCCTTTTGACTTTGAGAATAAATAAACTCATAGACGAAGATGCCTTTAACGATATGTTTAGAAGGCGGGTGGATTCCGCCCGTTCCGACTATAAAAATCCATCGCTGCGGCAAAGAGCCTATGCGGATCTGCTCGACCTTTATACGATAAATCCCGGCTATCCCGGCCTTAAGCAGCTGATCTATGACGTTGAGATTGAAATAGGTATAAGACAAAGACCTGTAGACCGCGCGGTTTTGGCGCGTTCTTCCGCTTTGACGTCCGATGCGCGAAAGATAGTCGACACGTCGCGCAACGAAGTGGAATTAAGAAGAGCGCTTTCGCTTGTAGATGAAGCTATCTCTTTGAATCCTCAAAATTCGGATGCGATAACGTTAAAAGATCGCATTCAGGTGTCGATCGGAGGAAAGGCTACAGTAGTTCTTTCAGCCGAAGATGAAATGCTTTATCAGCAGGCTATACAAGAGCTTCAAAATAATAATATTATTGGAGCATATGCGCTCGTTCAGCGTCTTTTGCAGTCGCCGGTAAACAGCAGGTCTGCAAAGGTTCTCGACCTTCAGAAAAAAGTACAGGCGTTGCTATGACAGAAAAAAAACTTCCGCAAATATCCTCGTCTTTATTTTTTCTCTTATTCCTTGCGGCGTTTTTTTTATCTTTTCCTCCGTCGCTTTTTGCCCGCGATTTTTATTGGGAAGACACCGAACGCATAACTTCATCCGACTCAAGATTTCCGTCTTCGGTTTCCAACGGCAAATATACGGCCGTTTTTTGGCAGGAAATCGATACAGCGAATAAAAGCATCTGGCTTTCGGGGCAAGTATATGAAGGAAACGAGGTATGGCATAAGACGGAACGCTTTGCAGGGCCTTTTTCATATTCCGGCGAAGTCCCGGATCTTTATTCCGCCGTCATACAGCCTTCGGGCAAAATCGCTCTGGCCGTCTTGTCGGACGTACACACTATTTCAGTATTTGTAAGTGAAGACGGAGGATACAGCTTTAAAAGCACGGATCTTCCAAGGCAAAAACAGCCTTTGGTTGCGCCGCGTCTTTATTCAAATTCGGAAGGAGAATTTGTCTTATTTACCGCGCTGGGTCAAAACGAAGCTTTTTCAATGCTCCATTCAAGATCCCGCGATGGTTTTGACTGGCAGCCTTTTGAAGTTTTTTCGCCTGCACAGGATTTTACGAACCCTTTTATCCCCGTTCTTGTAAATATTCCCGGCGGCGACATGGTTGTGTTTCAAGCCCAGCAAATAACCGGGACGCGTCTTTCATATCAACTGTATTCTACAGTATTTAAAAACGGCGCTTGGTCCGTGCCGCGCATAATAACGGGCGAAGGTTCTCTTCTTGCCTCTTCCCAAGGAAATTATTTTAATTATAACAATCAGCGCCCGGTGCTTTTCTTCCATGAAAGAAAGGTTTTTGTCGCGTGGGAGAGAACCTATTACTCGTCCGAGAATTCTCATATATGGGTAAGGAGCCTTGATACGGAAGGGGCTCCTTTGGACGATTTGATCGAACTGACGCTCAGCGGTAACGCAAACAGGCCTGTGTTTTTTTCTTATGAAGGAGATCTTTGTGTGGTTTGGTTCGACACGAGAAGCGGCCGGGAATCCGTTTTTTTTGCGCAAAAACAGGGCGCGCTGTGGAATGAAATCCCCTTGTCGACCGGAAGAACCTCGTCCGGAAATTCCTGCGTATTCGCTTTTCCCGTAATAACCGACAACAAAAGCACCCTTTCATTTATTTGGCAGGTAAATCCTTCTTCAAAAAACTCATTGCCTTATATATCGCGCCTTTCGCCCGACAGAACCGTAAGCGCTCCTTCTTTATCGGGCGTCACATTTAAAAACGGAGAAAGGGGGCGCTTTGAGGACGAAAGGGTTTCGGTAAGGCTTCCGCCGGATTCTTCGGGCATCGCGGGATTTTCATGGATATGGACGCAGAATAAAGAAGAAATGCCGCCCAAGCGCATCATGCGCTTGCCTTCCCAAACAACCGTAAGCGTCAAAGCTTCAGAGGACGACACATGGTATTTTCGCGCGCGCGCCCTTGATTATGCCGGAAACTGGTCGGCTCCGGCGGAAATCACTTATTTTAAAGACACCACGCCGCCTAAGCCGCCTGAGATTTTGCCTGTAAGCAAGGACTTGCAGGGGTTTGCCTCGTCGGAAAACCTTGTGTTTTCGTGGCAAGCGGACAGTAGCGACGGCGATGTTTCAGGCTATACGTGGTCGCTCGAGCGGCTAAGCGCCGTTGAAAAGCGTTTTTCAGGTTACGCCGGGCATCCGATGGCAGCGGGCGAAGAAGAAGCTTCGTCGTATCTTTCTTCTTTAATTAAAAGATATTCCGAATCGATGAAGGTTTATAAAATTCCGCAAAAAATGCTCGGAGTAAATACTTCGGTCACATATAAAAATATTGAAAACGGGCTTTACGCTTTTTCGGTTTCAGCCGTGGACACTGTGGGCAACATAGGAAAGCCTTCCGTAGTTCTTGTCGCTTCCAATAAATTTATTCCGTTTACGCTTATTTCTTCGGTAAAATTGAAGAAAACTCTTCTCGGAAACAGCTTTTTGGAAATCCACGGCAAAGGATTTCTTTACGACGGAAACATAACGCAGGTCTACGTCGACAAGGACGGTCAAGCGCCGTATGATTATGTGTATTTGAAGTCCGAAAACTCTTTCCGCGTAAGATCGGATACTCTCATAGATGACCTTGATCTCGGCGGAGAAGTGAGTGAAGGAGTTTATCGAATAGGCCTTGTGCATTCGGACAGAGGATTGTATTTTTCACGCGCGATACTGAATGTGGAGCAGGGCGGTACGGTAAAAATTGAAAACGAATATGCGTATGAGCCTGAATGGGTTCCGCTGGTAAAGAAAACCCTTGTAAAAATCCGCTTTGAACGAATACTGCTTTACCTGATATGCGCCTTTGCCGTGCTCGGAAGTTTGATTGCCGTGCGCGGAATCGTTCAAACCGCACGTGAAACCGTTACAATACGCTATGAAGTGAACGCCCTTCTTACAGGAGATCTTATGACGCTTGAAAAGAAAAAGAGATTGAAGTCGGCAAAAAAACGCAGCGGAAGTCTTCGCATAAAGCTTATGGCTTTTACCATACTGCTTGTTTTAATGATTGTAGTTCTTGTCGCCGCCTCTCTTGGGACAAGGATGATTCGTTCCCAAGGACGGCTTCTTGCCGAGGGCCTTGAAAGCCGTATAGGAGTGCTTTTGAACAGCGTAAACACCGGAGCGCGCGCGTATCTTCCGTCGGGCAATATTCTCGAATTGAGTTACCTTCCTGCGCAGTCCAGAGCCCTGCCTGAAGCCGAATTTGTCACTATTACGGGAATGCCTTCAAGCGGTATTGAAAAAAGTCTTGATTTCGTGTGGGCTACAAACGATCCCGATATCGCTTCAAAGGTAAATACGGACGTGTTGAACTACGGAGTGTCCAAGCTCGATGAGGCCGATATCAAGACGATAGCCGATTCCTGCATGCGTTTAAACGACCTTGCCGAACAGAGGATAGGAAGTACGGCTTCTCAGATCGCATCGCTAACATCCGAAGGCGTTTCCTTGGCGCTCCGCACTGACCGCGTATCCGTAGCCCGCCGTGAAGAAATTTCTACGATTACCACCCAGCTTAACAGCCGCATCACTCAGATGCTCGACGAGCTTTCAAACAGCGCAAGCTCGTCATTCCCGCTTTTTGACAACAATCATCTTGATCCGTTTAATACCGAGTACCTTTTTTACAGGCCTGTTTTATACAGACAGGGAAACGAAAGAACCTATGTCCACGGCATAGTGTTTTTAAAAGTTTCTACGGAGAATCTGCTTACGGCCGTAAATACGGCGCGCCGTTCCATCATATTATCCGCAATGCTGGTTGGGATTTTTGCGGTATTCGCAGGTTCCGTAGGCGCCTTTATATTAGCCACGGTTATAGTCAGACCTATCAGAATACTTGAAAGGCACGTCGCCGTTATCGGCGCAACGCGCGACAAGTCAAAACTTGCATCTGAAAAAATAGAATTCAAATCTGACGATGAAATAGGCAATCTGCGCGACGCCGTAAACAATATGACTTCCGAACTGGCCAGAGCCGCTCTGGAAGAACAGCTTACCTTGGACGGACGCGCCGTTCAGCAGGCGTTTTTACCGTTGAATATAAATTCCGAAGGCGGCAAAACTACTACCTCCGTATTAAAGGACAATGCGCTTGAAACATTCGGTTATTACGAAGGAGCTTCCGGCGTTTCGGGCGACTACTTCGACTATAAAAAGCTCGACGACAGGTGGTACGTGTTTATAAAATGCGATGCTTCAGGTCACGGAGTTCCTGCCGCTCTTATCATGACTGTAGTCGCTACGTTCTTCCGCCGTTATTTTGCAAACTGGAATTTCAACGCTAACGGCGGCAGATTGAACGAATTGATTTCACAGATAAATGATTTTATCGAATCTTTGGGACTCAAAGGAAAATTTGCAGCGATAATATTGTGTTTGGTCGACACTCAGACCGGCACCGTATATATGTCCAATGCGGGCGACAATATTGTTCATATTTACGACCAAAAAATTCAAAAATTAAAAACGTTTACATTATCCGCCGCTCCTGCAGCGGGCCCCATGCCTTCGTTTATGGTTGATATGAAAGGCGGATTCAAGGTTGATAAAACAGTCCTCGAAAAAGGAGACATTCTATTTTTGTACACTGACGGTATAGAAGAATCCACAAGAATATGCCGCAATAATTCTTTTTCGCCGCTTCAAATTACCGAAAAGGATGAAAGCGGGAATGATAAAGTCTCCACCGTAACCGAATTGCTGGAAGCCGAAAGAGTAAGGCAAGTCATTGAAGCTGTTATGAGTAAAAAAGTTTTTATTCTTGAAAAGAACAAAAACCCCGTTCCCGGGGAAGTTTTGAGCTTTGATTTTACAACGTGTAAGGGAAGCGTGGAAGAAGCGATCATCGCTCTTATTTCAGTAGAAAAGATATTCCGCATGTATAAACCGCACGAAGCTACGGAAGACGACGTCGTCAAAGTAGACCGTAATATAGACGAATTCCTACGCCTGCATTTTAATTTGTATGATACATATTGTTCCAAAAAAAATGAAAGCGCGGAAGATGTAACATATGTATATTATACGAACGTTATGGAAGACGAACAGCTCGACGATCTTACATTGGTAGCCATTCGGAGGCTTTGAAATATTTAATTCTTGCTTTTGAAACGGTTTATGTTTATTTTAAAGAAGGAGGAAAATATGGGAAAATTTACCGATCAGGTAAAAGATTATCTTGACAAAGGCGTAGCCGCTTCAAAAGTTGCGTTGGATAAGGCGGGTACGGTAGTTCAAGGTTTGGGCGAATTAGGTGTCTTAAAATTCGAGCATAAAAAACTTAGTTCGGATAAAAAAAAGACTTTGCAAAAGCTCGGTTCTGAAGTATATTCTTTATCGTCTGTAAAAGGCGCTGAGCAAATCTCGTTTGAAGATGAAAAAATATCCGGCATAATCAAAGAGCTCAAATCGCTCGACAAAGAGATAAGCAAGAGAGAAAAGAAGATAAAGGCGATGGAAGAAACCGGGAAGAAGTAGAAAAGCCGAAGCTTCTTTTAATGTTTCCGCGGTATTTACGAAAGCCGCGTGCTTTTGTGCACTGATTCAACGGCTTTCAAGATGGCTCTTTTCCCGATAGCGGGGGTAAAAAAAGTTGAAAAAAAGGTAAAAAAGAGTAAAAAAGGTGAGAATAGACTTGACATAAAAAGAGAGAAAGGTATATATTAACAATCACCCGCTATAATAAAGGCGGGTGCTGCCTTGAAGGCAGAGTTCTTTGAAAGACAAGAGGGAAGGGAAGAAAAGACGGAAGGCAATGTAAAGCATTGTCGGCCAGGAAAGGTGAAGAGAGCCAAAGAAGCCTGAAGCGGAAGCTTTGGGCTTGAAGAATAATAAGGAAGGGCGAATCCCTTGAAAGAGAGGGAGGGGACCGGACAGAAATGGTTAGGAAATCACAAGCCGAAAGGCTTATGAAATAATCATGGAGAGTTTGATCCTGGCTCAGAACGAACGCTGGCGGCGCGTCTTAAGCATGCAAGTCGAACGGCAAGAGGAAAGCTTGCTTTTCTCCTAGAGTGGCGGACTGGTGAGTAACACGTGGGTGACGAACCCTCCTGACAGGGATAGCTGGTAGAAATATCAGATAATACCGGATACGAACGCTATAGTTAGAGTATAGTGAGGAAAGGTGCTTTGGCACCGCAGGGGGATCGGCTCGCGGCCTATCAGCTAGTTGGCAGGGTAAAGGCCTGCCAAGGCGACGACGGGTATCCGGCCTGAGAGGGTGGACGGACACATTGGGACTGAGATACGGCCCAGACTCCTACGGGAGGCAGCAGCTAAGAATATTCCGCAATGGGCGAAAGCCTGACGGAGCGACGCCGCGTGGACGATGAAGGCCGAAAGGTTGTAAAGTCCTTTTGAACCTGAAGAATAAGTTTAAGAGGGAATGCTTAAGCGGTGACAGAAAGGTTTGAATAAGCAACGGCTAATTACGTGCCAGCAGCCGCGGTAACACGTAAGTTGCGAGCGTTGTTCGGAATTATTGGGCGTAAAGGGCATCTAGGCGGTCATTCAAGCTTGGTGTGAAATACCGGGGCTCAACTCCGGGGCTGCATTGAGAACTGGATGACTGGAGTCACTGAAGGGCAACCAGAATTCCAGGTGTAGGGGTGAAATCTGTAGATATCTGGAAGAATACCAATGGCGAAGGCAGGTTACCGGCAGATGACTGACGCTGAAGTGCGAAGGTGCGGGGAGCAAACAGGATTAGATACCCTGGTAGTCCGCACAGTCAACAATGTACACTCGGTGTCCGGCCAAGAGGCTGGGTGCCAAAGCAAACGCGATAAGTGTACCGCCTGGGGAGTATGCCCGCAAGGGTGAAACTCAAAGGAATTGACGGGGGCCCGCACAAGCGGTGGAGCATGTGGTTTAATTCGATGGTACGCGAGGAACCTTACCTGGGTTTGACATACACAGCGATCATATAGAGATATGTGAGCGTAGCAATACGGCTGTGAACAGGTGCTGCATGGCTGTCGTCAGCTCGTGCCGTGAGGTGTTGGGTTAAGTCCCGCAACGAGCGCAACCCCTACTGCCAGTTACCAGCATGTAAAGATGGGGACTCTGGCGGAACTGCCGGTGACAAACCGGAGGAAGGTGGGGATGACGTCAAGTCATCATGGCCCTTATGTCCAGGGCAACACACGTGCTACAATGGTCGCGACAGAGTGAAGCGAAGTCGAGAGGCGGAGCAAAACGCACAAAAGCGATCGTAGTCCGGATTGGAGTCTGAAACCCGACTCCATGAAGTTGGAATCGCTAGTAATCGCACATCAGCACGGTGCGGTGAATACGTTCCCGGGCCTTGTACACACCGCCCGTCACACCATCCGAGTAGAGGATACCCGAAGCCAGTGGTTCAACCGCAAGGAGGGCGCTGTCGAAGGTATGCTTTGTGAGGGGGGTGAAGTCGTAACAAGGTAGCCGTACTGGAAAGTGCGGCTGGATCACCTCCTTTCTAAGAGAAAGGTAAGTCCTAAAGTTAGGACAAGTGTCGGTGTACGGCACAAGCTCCGTAGAGGAGCAAGGTTATTTTCATCTTTTTTCTTCCTTTCCCCTTTTGTTTTATTTGATTTTATTTCTGGGGATATAGCTCAGCTGGCTAGAGCATCGGCTTTGCAAGCCGAGGGTCAGGGGTTCAAATCCCCTTATCTCCATAAAAACATAAAATTCGTTCATTGCGGGCGGATCAATGTTTACACGATCTTTGAAATAGATAGAGAAGGGAAGAAAGGTTGCGAGTAGCTTGAGTGGGAATAACCGTGAGAGGAACTTGCAACTAGGTGAAGAAACCCGATTGAGGCGAGCACGTTAAAAGAGATAAGCTTGATGACTTTTAATAGTGCGAGAGTTGAAATACGGGAAGAATAATATGGTCAAGCGAAAAGAGGTCTATGGCGGATGCCTAAAGGAGCTGGAAGGCGAAGAAGGCCGTGATAAGCTGCGAAAAGCCGCGGGGAGAAGCACATATTCAATGATCCGCGGATAGCCGAATGGGGTAACCCGACAACTTAAAAGGTTGTCACTGCGACGTCTGAATAAAATAGGGCGGCAGAGCGAGACCGGGTGAAGTGAACCATCTAAGTAACCCGAGGAAAAGAAAACAAAAGAGATTCCGTAAGTAGCGGCGAGCGAAAGCGGAGGAGCCCAAACCACGCAAGTGGGGTTGAAGGGCCGCATGGGGATGACCCGAAAAGTTAGGAGAAAACATACTTATAGCAGAAAGGTTTTGGAAAAGCCTGTCAAAGAGCGTGAAAGCCGCGTAAGCGAAATGAGTATGACTTTTTGATGCGGTACCTGAGTACGGCGGGGCACGAGGAACCCTGTCGGAATCCGGGTCGACCACGATCCAAGGCTAAATACTAATCAGCTACCGATAGCGAAGAAGTACCGTGAGGGAAAGGCGAAAAGAACCCCGGTAAGGGGAGTGAAATAGAACCTGAAACCATAGACTAACAAGATGTCACAGCCGGCAACGGTAGTGGCGTGTCTTTTGTAGAATAAACCTGCGAGTTACGGTATGCAGCGAGGTTAAGGAATGGTAGTTCCGGAGCCGGAGCGAAAGCGAGTCTGAAAAGGGCGAAAAGTTGCATGTCGTAGACCCGAAGCCAAGGTGATCTAGTTATGGGCAGGTTGAAGCAAGGGTAAAACCTTGTGGAGGACCGAACAGTAATCTGTTAAAAAAGGTAGTGATGACCTGTGACTAGGAGTGAAAGGCTAAACAAACCTGGAAATAGCTGGCTCTCCCCGAAATGCCTTTAGGGACAGCCTCATACAAAACTGTCGGAGGTAAAGCACTGGATGGACTAGGGGGTGTCAAAACCTACCGAAACCAATCAAACTCTGAATACCGACAGTCATCGTATGGGAGTGAGACTGTGTGCTCTAAGGTTCATAGTCGAAAGGGAAACAGCCCAGACCGGCGACTAAGGTCCCAAAATCATGCTGAGTGTGAAATGAAGTGCGGATGCAAATACAGCCAGGAGGTTGGCTTAGAAGCAGCCATTCCTTAAAAGAGTGCGTAACAGCTCACTGGTCGAGCACCTGTGCGCAGACAATGTAACGGGGCTAAGCATGATACCGAAGTCACGGACTCATAACGAAAGTTATGATTGGTAGGGGAGCATTGCATTAACCTGAGAAGGCAAACCTGTGAGGGATGCTGGAGGAGATGGAAGAGAGAATGCAGGTATAAGTAACGAAAAGACGGGTGAGATCCCCGTCCGCCGAAAACCTAAGGTTTCCTGGGTAAAGGCAATCTGCCCAGGGTAAGTCGGCCCCTAAGGCAAGGACGAAAGTCGTAGTCGATGGGAAATTGGTTTATAATCCAATACCTTTTAAGTATTGAAGGCATGACGCATGAGGTGAAATCCGGCCGGAGAACGGTAGTTCCGGTCAAAGCGGTAAGTTAGTGAAGAGTGGGTTAAAAGACACTCTGAGATGAGCCGTGACAGCGAGCGGAGAGAAAGTCGAAGTGAAGCGGACGTAATCAAGGTGCCGGGAAATAATGTCTAAGTTAGGCTTAAAAGACCGTACCGGAAACCGACACAGGTAGGTAGGATGAGAAATCTAAGGCGCACGAGCGACCTCGCGTTAAGGAACTCGGCAAAATGCGCACGTAACTTCGGAAGAAGTGCGGCTCACTTTAGTCAAAAATTGTGAGCGACACAAAGCAGGCCCAGGCGACTGTTTATCAAAAACACAGCCATCTGCGAACCAGCAATGGGACGTATAGGTGGTGACACCTGCCCGGTACTGGAAGGTTAAGAGGAGCGGTTATCCGTAAGGAGAAGCTGTGAATCGAAGCCCCAGCAAACGGCGGCCGTAACTATAACGGTCCTAAGGTAGCGAAATTCCTTGTCGGGTAAGTTCCGACCCGCACGAATGGTGTAACGATTCTGGGCACTGTCTCAACGCGAGACTCGGTGAAATTTATATTCCGGTAAAGAAGCCGGATACCCGTAACTAGACGGAAAGACCCCGTGAACCTTCACCGTAACTTACTATTGGGATTCTATTCATCATGTGTAGAATAGTTGGGAGGCAGTGATGCGTGGCCGTTAGGTTGCGAAGAGCCGAAAAGTGAAATACCAACCTTGATGAATGGAATTTCTAACCTGTGCCGTGAAGCCGGTGCGGGGACAATGGTAGGCAGGCGGTTTGACTGGGGCGGTCGCCTCCTAAAGAGTAACGGAGGTGCGCGAAGGTCTCCTCGCGGTGGTTGGAAATCATCGTACGAGTGTAAAGGCACAAGGAGGCTTGACTGCGAGAAAGACATTTCGAGCAGGTACGAAAGTAGGTCTTAATGATCTGGTGGTTCCGTGTGGAAGGGCCATCACTTAACGGATAAAAGGTACTCCGGGGATAACAGGCTGATTTTCCCCAAGAGTTCACATCGACGGGAAAGTTTGGCACCTCGATGTCGGCTCATCGCATCCTGGGGCTGGAGCAGGTCCCAAGGGTTTGGCTGTTCGCCAATTAAAGCGGTACGTGAGCTGGGTTCAGAACGTCGCGAGACAGTTCGGTCCCTATCTGTTACGGGCGATGGATGTTTGAGAGGAGCTGCTTTTAGTACGAGAGGACCGAAGTGGACGAACCTCTGGTTTACCAGTTATCCTGCCAAGGGTAAGTGCTGGGTATCTAAGTTCGGAAGGGATAACCGCTGAAAGCATCTAAGCGGGAAGCCCACCCCAAGATAAGACATCCCTGAGGGTTTAACCCTCCTAAAGACTCCGGAGACACTATCCGGTTGATAGGCTGCAGGTGTAAGCGTCGTGAGGCGTTCAGCCAAGCAGTACTAATAAGTCGTGAGGCTTGACCATATTATTGTTCCCGTTATTTTTCTTCACTGATCTTCCCATAGCGGTTTGAGAGAGTTTTATTGACTTTTTTTCCGCATCTTTAATCATGTTAATATGCCCGGTGGCCATTGTGGAGAGGCAATACCCGTTCCCATCCCGAACACGGAAGTCAAGCTCTCTTACGCCGATGATACTGTCTTTTGACGGGAAAGTAGGTAGCTGCCGGGCTTTTTTATTTAAAAAGGCTGCCTTAAGGCAGCCTTTTTAAATAAAACGAGTTCTAGGGGACATAGCAAGTTTGCACGGGCGGTTCTTAGCGCTATAGAATGTTTACCCTGCAAACTTGGTAAGTGAGCAGCTATGCTGCGAACGACGGTAGCCTGCCGGGCTTTTTTTATTAAGACTGGCTGTCACTAAGACAGCCAGTCTTAATAAAATGAGTTCTAGGGGACCTATCAGTTTGCCTGTAAAAGATGTCAAACTTACACTCCTTGGCATGGGCAAACTGTTGTTAAACCGCGCAGCGGTTCAATCAGACCGCGTTGCGCTCCCGCAGGGCCTTTTGTATTTCTTCCGTTTTTTCTTTAGTTAGATTCCAGATAAAGGCAATTCCTATTATTTCCAGGATGACGGCTAAAAGCGGAACGCCCGTTCCCAGCCTGCGAATATTTGCGACAACTTGCGCCGACTGCGACGGTGCGCTTGAGATGAAGCCGATTGCCGCTAAAATGCCGCTCACGCCGACCGAAGCCAAAGTTGATCCGATTTTTCTTGAAAAAGTATAAATCGAATAGAGCGAACCGTCGTTTCTTTTTCCAGTCATGTATTGATGATAATCGATTGCGTCCGTTACGAACGCCCATACGAGCATGATGAAAACCGTTTGCCCGATGCTGCTGATTATGTACACAAGAATATACGCGTTCACATTCTGTATAGGCACGAAAAATAAAAAGGCGGATACGATCACATTAAAATATAAAGCTCCCAAAAGGAAATTCCGCTTTCCGAATTTTCCGGCTAATTTAGGTACTACGGGGAACAGTATAAAGAACATAGGAATGGAACCGAGAGTTGCCATTCGGAGCGCTTTCGGCGCATTGTAAAATTCTTTATACATAAAGCCTCCGAATTGACTGTTTCCGGTTATGAAAATAAGCGAACCGATGGAAGCGAACATAATTCCCAAGAGTGCCCTGTTTTTAAACGCTTCTTGAAGCACTTTAAGATAATCGAATTTTTCATTCGGTTTATGTTCGGTTTTTATTCTTTCTTTAGTGAATTTGAACAGCACGTTATAGCATACAATACATAAAACGGCTGAAATCACGGCAAAAATAAAATATCCTGAAGCGACGGGTTTATTTTCTTTATCCCATATCAATGACGGCACCAGCGAAAGATAGCCGAAGCCGACCGTCATACCGCCGAACGCCCGCGCTCTTGAAAGCTTTGTTCTGTCTTCAGCTTTATCGGAAACGACCGAAGCCATAGAGCCGAAAGGCATGGAAGTTCCCGTGTATGATACGCCGTATAAGATATACGTAAAGACTATCCAAACGTGCTTAAGCATATCAGGCCACGAGCTTACGTTTGCAAAACCCAAAACTGCCGACAGCGCCAGCGGCCACATTGCGATCTTTATATACGGTTTGAATTTATCGCCGCTTTTTCCCAGCTGCCATCTGTCCGGAAAAGAACCTATAACCGGATCGTTAAAAGCGTCGAATAAGCGCGCAACCAAAAACATGGAAGCCATAAAAGCCGGATTGACTTTTAGAACATAGGTGCAAAACAACAAAAAGAAGCCGTCAAAGTACAAGTTGACAAAACTTCCCGCCATATCGCCGAACCAAAATCCGAACTGATCCGAAGCCCCGAAAGGCTTTTCCTGTTTACGCTCCATAATGAATTCCTCCTGATTTATTTGTACATAGAATTAAATCCTCCGGCGCCGTTTGAAGCTCCGTTTTGAACCTGCGGCGCGGTTGTTGATTCTCACTTGTCCGTCATTTCAGCCCATTTGACCATTCTGTCAAAATCGCTTTTTAAAACTTCGCCCAGATTAAGATGTTCTTCAGCCCGCTTACGGAATGCTTCCAAATACGCAGCCTTGCCGCCGTAGAGCTCTTTTACGGTTTTTTCGTCAAAAAAGCTCATCGTTCCGCCTATTTCCTGACCCGGGCAGCTGCCCTTATAGGACGCTTTGGGAACATCCACAAAAACGGTTCTGAAGCCTCCCAGCACGTTGCCGTAACGATCCCGTTTCAGAATTCCGTTTTCATCTTTTTCCATAAGCGGTTTGCTTTCCGGCGCCGTTCCCTCGCTTGCCCATATGTGCAGCTTTTCCAAAAGCCCGTTGATAAAATATTCCAGCGGAAAATCGTTTAAACGATGCTCGTATTCGCCGTCTAAAATCCGCTTGGGGCATTTGCATTTTACGATTTCATCATTCGAGGGAACCAAAGGAGAAGAGGCATCTGTGTGCGGCGCTCCGGGAAATTCGTAATAACGCCTTTTGTCGCCGGGACTGTCGCTGTTGTATCCCGTTTTCATTTTGAACGACGGTATGGAATTAAAAAGTCCGTAATCGCCTTCCGTAGTTATACTGATAAACGGCACGTCGACTGGGTTTTCGCCGTATTCATCTCTGATACACATTAAAACGTCGTCTCCGCTCGTCTGAAAAAGGCTTCGCTGCATTCCGCCTCCGACCAAACTGAAATATCCGTCAAACAGAGGTTCCGCCCCGTGATACAAGCCGCGCCGCAAGTATCTATGAATCTGATTTACATAAGTGTTCAAATACATGCCGGATTGCGATTGCCCTGTCAGATAAACGGAAAGTTTTTGACCGTCCGAAAAAAGACTCTTACCGTCCGTTTTTATCCAATGCCCCAGCTGCGTCAGAATATCCCACACAAGGCCTTCTTCACAGCCCGCTATTCTGTGGCAAGTATCCGGTACCGAAGGCGACAGGCCTTTCGCGCTTCCGGCCCAATTTAAGTTGCGGTAACGGTTATAATCGAAATATTTTAGCGCCAAAACGTTAATGGGCTTTGCCGTCACCCCGACATAACTGTAACCGTTTTCCAAAATATAGCGCCGGCTTCTTCTCCATAAATCTTCGATGTCGTATCCGTTTGTCGCATTCAGAATATCCAAAAAAACTCTAGGTTTCCTGTCCCGGCCGTTTTTCGGACGCCGCACAAGTATACGCGTTTCATACGGAAGCGCTCTTTCCCGCACAGTCAAAGCGCCGCCGGTGTCCGTTCCGTATACGTCGGCAGAACCTTTTACAAAATATTCTTCTTCCGAAAAACCGAAGGGCTCCAAATCCATAGGCACGCGTGAAAAGGCCGCAGCCGAAAACGGATGAGACTTATCGGTGACGGGAATCGGACCCATGACTTCTACGGCTTTAGGTTCAATGGTAAAATCGTTATGCATAACCGCCTCTCATAAAAAATTTTGTTTGTTTTTAATAAGCAGCCGATCGGATCATATGCCGGTTTACGGCGGCTTATTAAAAAAACGCGGCACACTTGAAAATCCGTCCGGCATTTCAAATGTCCTAATACATGATAACACGGTTGTGTGCAGAAATATTTAAAAAAAATGACCGAATTTTATAAAAATACTGACTTTTTTCTGCGGATCCGATATGTGCGCGGAGATATTCTTTTTTTCACCTTGAATAATTTGCAAAGATATGAAGGTTTAACTTCGACCGCTGAGATATTGCGGTCTCGTTAAACGACGAGTTTCGGACAAAGCCGAAACATCGCTTATTATCTATGCGCTAGTGCGCATGAATTCAACAGTCTCCAAAATTGATATTTTGTTCGACTGTTGAATTTTAAGGAAGGTTCGTTAAAACCCGTCATCGATGCGATTTCAGTAACGGAAAGATTTGAAGTTTCCAAAAGCCTGCATGCTTCCTGAATCCGTTTTTCCGTAATAACCGTCTGGATGGTCTTGCCGGTTTCTTTTTTTAATAGACGCATTAAATAATGCTGGTTTTTGTGAAATGTTGAAGCGATTTGCTCGATCGAAAGTTTATCGGTAAAATTTTTATTTATATATTCCAAAACACGTTCTGAAATACATCCCTCGGTCTTTATCAACACGCGGGCGCTGCTATCTACATAGTCTTCAAAACATTCTTTATAAATTTTTTTTATTTCATTTTCCGATGTCGCTCTTTCAAACATTACCGCATAGCGTTCGGCTTTGTAATGCGCCGTTACTGCATCCAAGCCGCCTTCTTCCGCTCCGTATGCGTAGAGCGAATTATATGAGAGCATAATATTTTTCAGCGCTCGTAATCTGTCTTTGTTCCTGTTAAGAATTCCCAAAGCGGAATTGTTTATAAAATAATAAAAGAAAATTTGCAGTTCCGAAGCGGTTTTTCGGTCGGCCTGAATGATCGCCTGCATCAGTTGTTTACGTATGCTGTGCGCCATTCATATTTTTTCTGCAGCAGGAAGCGCATCCAATTCTTTTAATGAGATCATCGCAATGTCCTTACTTGCTTTTTTTATCTTTGTCGATTATTGAAAACAACGACGCATGAGGCTCAGATATCCGTCGCAATGCTCCCTCGCAAGCAGCCCTGCGCAAATTTTTTGCTGTGTGTGAAATTTACGGGACGTAGTTTCTTTTTATAGCGAGCGCGTCGTTATAGTCCTCTAAGGAAACTTGCGCTTTATTTTCTTCAATGAATCCGGGAAACATTATTTCACCTGAAACTAAGACGCGCACGGCTCTGAACTGTCTTATAGCGTTTTTAGGATTTTCCGGTTGGCTCTGCATTATCGTATAATAGGCCTTGTAGGTTTGCACGTAGCATTCTTTGGCTTTTTCCTGTTCCGATATTATCATTTGTTCATCAGGAATAAAGATCGTTGCATTTGCGCGAATTAGATCGGGGTCGGGATTCAACTGTGCGTTTTTTGCATATATGAGAGGCCACGCATGGCGGTTTTCAAACTGCTCTTCGGCGATCTTGTAGTAGCAGCTTCCTGCGGGAACCGTGTATTTTGAATCGGCCAAGGTATAAGAATTTTGAGACGGTTCCGTGACGGGCGCCGGTTTTTCAGAAATCACGGAAGTCTGCTCCTGTTTTGTTTCAGCGGGTTTGACTTCCGCCTTTTTCTTTCCGCCGGAACCGAACGAACCGAGCAATTTAAATAAAATAAAAAGCAGCACGGCCAATAAAAGAAAAATTATTCCGACTATCCAAGGAGTGCGGGATTTTTTGTTTTCTTCGTCATAGTCATCAAAATCGTCGTCCTGCTCTTGAAAAGATTCGACGTCGTTTTGTGAATTTCCCCAAAGAGCGGCAGGCGGAACTTCGTTCTTAAAAAAAACGCTTTCGGCTTGAACCGTTTGCTTTTTTGCAAAATCATAGCCGCTCAAAACTTTTGCCTTAAGATGCGCGTATCTTGCATTTATGCGGTCGGCCGCACTCTTGGAAGGAATAAATTTTACGCGCCAATGCGCAGGAACTTCAATTTCTTCATTTGTTCTGGGGTTTCTTTTTATTGAAGCTTCCACCCAAAGTTTTTTAAATGTTCCGAATTTATGAACTATAAAGGCCGTATTTTCTTTTAAACAACGCCGCGCGATCGCAAAAAATTCATAAGAAAAGCGTTTGGCAAGTTCCGCTTCAATCCCCGTCTTTTTTTGTATACGTAAGGCTAGGGCTGCGGGCGTAATAAAATCATTCATTTATTTCCTTCTTGAATACGGATGATAGCTTGAATTTTATCTTTATTTTTTTAGGATATTTCATTTTTTGATTTGAGGCCGGATTAAATCCGATCCGCTCCGCGACGTGCGAAGTTTTAAAAGAACCGAACCCCGTTTGCGAATAAGTTTTGCCTTCTGCGAGAACGCACAAAATTTCTTCCAAAAAAGCGTCCATCGTGAACTTTGAGTCTTTTTTTGTTATTCCGAGCGACCGTGCAATCTCGGAGCATAGATCCTGCTTTGTCATTAAAAAAATTATAACACAGTATTATAGTTTTTTAAAGCGTGCGTATTGTATCTGTTCAAAAGGAAATGTTAAAGGCGGCTCCCTGCCGTTTAACGTATGCGCAATTCGGCGTTATTTCGGCCGCTGCAATCTGTGTGCGGGAGCGTACAGTTGTAAACGAGTTTTCAAAACTCGATATTTAACCTATACTGTTCGATATGCCGGATTTTATTTTTTCCAAAAAATACAAAAAATTTACACCTGTGTTTTTTCTTGTCTGCATTCTCGCGCTTTCATGTTTAAATAAACTTTGGGGAAACGATTATTATTGGATAGGCACCACTAACAATGACTGGGCTGAACCATCAAACTGGTCGTCGACGCCCCCAGCCACGCCCACTCCTGTGTCGACATATCCCCACGAATCTAACGATAAGGCTATTATTGATACGGCGCCCAATTATCCGAAGATTTCTTCGATCGTCAGTATTGCGGAACTTGAAGTGCAAGCCGGCGCTTCCGTTACCGTAGCATCTGGCGGTGATTTGACTGTGAACGGTGCTTTGACCGGAACGGGTGATTTAATTGTAAACGGAGGAAGCGTCAGCTTGAATTATGGGACAGGCGGAACCGCTTCGTCTATAGGCGGCATGACGCTGGGAGCGGGCGCCGCTGTTGCGATCGGGAACGATGCGGCAGATTCTCTTGTGCTAGGTTCCGGAACTCTTACGCTTCCGTCAACTTTGGCTTCGCTGTCTTTGGCAGGCAGAATCACGGCTCCAGGCGGAATAAACTTGGCAAAGGACGCGACTCTCTCTGCGGATACGAAATTCAATTCTCCCGTTGTTTTGGAACAAAATATTTCCATCTTTTCAACAGGAAATATAACTTTTGAAGAAACCGTAGATACCGACACAGGCGGAGAATCGCTTACGATTAACGCGCCCGGCAAACATGTGGAATTCAAAAAGGCGGTGGGAGGAACGAAACCTCTTGCTTCATTTACTGTTGTAAATTCCGGAAGACTTACTTTTAATGACGCCCTTAAGGTTACGGGAATTTTTAAGCAGGCTAATGCCGCGACAGGCGCGACGCTTTTCGGCGGAGAAACGGCAAAGGCTTCAACTTCCGTCGGATCTGCGGATCTAAATGGAACTTCATATACATTTTACGGTAAGTTTGATGCGACATCGGGTTCAATATCTGTCACGAACAGCGGACTTTTTCTTACTAAGGAAGACGCCGACATAACGCTTTTGTCGGGTAACTTTACTCAAAACGGTGCGGGACCCAATCAGCTTGCTGGCGGAATAAGCGGATCAAGTACTGTTTCGTTTGCGACTGACGTTTATCTGTACGGTTCGGGAGGAATTGACGCTGAAATGAAGCTGGGCGATTCAAGCGGAGCTTTTACAATCGGCGTTTCAGGCGCTAAAAACTTGCATATCGCCGCGAGTTCTGCTAAGAAAATCAATATAAATTCCCCTCTTGTTGCAAATAATATCATTTTATACGGCGGAAGATTTTTTTTAGGCGGAACGAACGGAGCTGTTACGACAAAAGGGGATCTTATCCTCTTAGGGGCGGCGTATAATATTGACGACACTGCGTCCTCTGAATCTTCGGGCGTTACAGGGCTTTTTGCTTATGATCATGTTTCGCGGTATTTGTTCGGAAAAGCTGCGTCTTACACTGAAGGATTTAAAACACGTTGTCCCGACGGTACAACGCCGATACCGACGTCTTATGGCGGCTCCGTAGAAGTCTCGGCGAACAAGAAAATAACTGTAGAAAAAAACTTTTATGCCAACGGCGTGACTATCAACGGCCCCGTAAGCGGCGCATGGACTTTGGAACTCCCCGACAATGATAACGCGGCAAACGCATTTGCCGAAGCATACAACACAACAGTGTCAAAATGTAATGTGTATAAGACTGGAACTACTGATACTATGTATGTCGCCGCTGCAGAAAATTGCACGGCAACAACTTGTAATGGATGGGCCACATCCCGTCCCTTAATTCTTGCAAACGATGTTTTAAAAAGTCGCGATATGGGCAACGTTACCGATCCGTCTTGGACGCCGAATCGTTCAGGAACCTATACCGTTTACGACGATGTGATCCGCATTGAATTTGTAGATTCGTCTACTGGAAACCCGCGCAGTTTTATTGAAAATACCAATAACGAAATAAGCGCTGCGGTTTCTAATATAAAATACTACTCCGTTTCCGATGCTACAATGTACACTTTTGCAGGTTCTTTTGTCGACGCCGATTGTACTGTCACAACGAACGGGCAGGGAGATCTTTCCGTTTTTTATGTACGGACGGATCCTTTGAATGCCGCTCAGAGATGGAATACTGACGCTACGGGAATAAGCGCAGGGAACTCTCACAGCACCGATCGCGGTAGAAAAGGGGGTACTCCCGACGGAAGTTCTGCCGCGCTTCCCGCACACAGAAATTGTATTCCCTATATAAATCTGCCTAAGGCGCTTTCAGGCGTTTATCAGACTTTGCGCGACAGCCGTAAAAATCGTATCGCGCACTATGTAGGTAATTCTAATCCTCCGAATTACGATATTGACGGGGACGGAACTAATGATTCAAATTCGCGTCCGGGCGCATGTTTTACCGCCGTAGCGGATCGCGCCGATCCCGTCTTAGCCGCAGTCTATACCGGACAGGAACTGCATATTCCGTATTCTGCGACATATGACAGTCAGCCGCCCTATGACGCTCATAATTTTATTGAACTTAAGTATTCGGAAGAAATTAAAATAAGCCACGGCGGCACTGAAGTAGTGCCTAAAAGCGCCGTTAACATACCTGCAAGCGCAGTTTACGGCAATGTTGCAAATTTGACGGGCGACGGACTTGAACTTAGCGGATTTGTCAAGATTGAGAAAGGCAGGGTAAGCTGCGGAAATTCCGACGGATCCGGCGATCCTGTTTACAGTATGTATAGAAATTTTGCTCTAACGGCCTTAGATGCCCGAAGTTATACGTCGTCTTATTCTAATGAGCAGTCTTCGAGGGTGAGAATTTCTGTTGCAGGGTATTCAAACGGGCAAATATCACAGGGGGGCTATACTTACCGAAATTGGAAAGGATATATAAATTCGGATCAGATCACACCGCCCTCAGGAGAAATAACCAGAACCATTAACGCCGGAATAACGGACATTTCAGCCGCATATAAGCTTGCCTCCGTAATAATTCCCAACGCGCTCGATTCGAGTACTTCGACGGGAAATCACGCCTTGCCCGTCTTAACCGTAAACGGCGCAAGCGATGCGAACAGTGAACTTTACGGATCTTGGGATGTTTCTCCTCCCTGTTTTGCGCCTTCACGCTTTGCGTCGCCTTGGAGCAGTGCGGGCAGTATTGACGAGTATGAAGCGCTCGGTACCGGAAATTCAGGCATGTCCGTGCTGAACCGCGTAGAATTTCATCTGTTCGACAATACTCCTTCATACAATGTCAGTGATCCTGCCGCATGGCGTTCCAAGGCGGGGTGGTGCCTGGGACACGGCGCAGATGATACTGCTCTTAAAGACACATATACATATGCGGCGGATATTTTCGGGGGAGCAAAGCCTTTTGCCTTTGCACACGATTCTTCCTTACAGAATTTCGCTACGGGCGGCATCCGCTATTGCTCCTTATATGATCAAACCGATAAATTTAAATATACTACCGACCTAAGCCAAGTTCCGTCCCAATCCTTTGACGTCTCAAACGCTATAATTTGCGCGGCCAAAAGCCCGTTTTTTAACGCCTCCGGAGCACAATCCAGAAGCGTAACTTCGATGGGCGTGGACAGCCTTTATTTTTCTATTCCGTTGGCGGATCTTACCTTGCCCTTGAGCCAGATATTTAAAATCGCTTATGATAATTCCGGAAGTTATATAACCGACCTAGCCGGCAACAGAATGAAGAGCGCGGTAATAAGGACCATAGACCGCACTCCGCCCGAATTCAGCATAACGCTTGCTCCCCTCGGCGGAAACAAATTGTACATACTTTTTAATAAAAAGCTGAATACGTCGTCACTCAACTGGATTGATAATTCCAATAATGAATCAATACTAAACGCGCTTACAGAAATTCCTAAAAGCCTTGAACTTGTTAAAGCGGGAGCGATCACCGGCTCTACTGAGCTTCGGATAGACGCGACTGTCCCCGCAAAACTTTATTCGGTAAACGAGCGCTCTACGGGTTTGATTTTAACTTTGACAAAGAATGTCACCCTTGACGATGTTAAAGATCTTCATGTGTGCGTCAAAAATACGGGATTTGCAACCGATCCTGTTACGCGTGTTAATAATTCCTACGTTTCATACATTCAAGATGTTGTCGGAAATTATGCGTCGGTTCATACGGCTCACGCCCTGAGCGATTTTGCCGTAGGCGCCGTTCAAGTTCAGTATGCGTACGACAATCGCAATACCGCCTCCGGCGTTAACGTCGGTTCCGGTCTTTATGAAGACTCAAGCTGGGCTGTGCGCAATTGGGATGCGGAGCAGGGGAACTACGGAACTCTTTTGGCCGGACACGACATCTTTATAAATGCGGTTTTGTATGACGGAACGCAGGATAATTCAGGCGGCCTGTCTACGAGTCTTTCTCATACGAAAACGCCCGTCTTATTTGCCGATAAGGATCCTGACGCCGCTTCCGTTTCGGTTCAATACAATTATAATACGGGAAGCGGTTTACGCGTGTGGCTTCCTTCTACGATGTCTCCTTCGGATGTGTTCCCGAGTCTTTCATCTGCAAATAATTCCGGATTTATAAAGTTTGAGAGCGGATATTTTATAAATCCGCCTTTATCTACGGCGGCGGGATTTTTACTTCCGGTAGCTACGGACAGCCATTATAGCGATTGGAAAGCTGGCGATCAGATTACATTTATTTTCGGCCTTGTAGATAGTTCGAATAGCGAAATAAAGATTTGCCATACTCCTTTATATCCGAATATATCAAACTACTCGAGTGTTGACGACAGCGCAAAGGCTCCGTTATACGCACTTAGGCTAAAAGATCCTAACGACATAGCGTCTATAGACCTGTGGTCGTTTAAGCTCAAGGACTTGTCGTTGCAGCGCGGCGGCGTAAGCATATTTAATAACGTAATAAACGTGAATGCAGGTGAAAAGGTCGTAATTCAAGTCGATATGCCCCAAAACGGCGAATTGAACGTTGCCATTATGACGCTCGACGGCAATATCGTAACTTATCTTCAGCACGGAAGAGCATCTCAGGGCGTTCACAATTACAGATGGGACGGAAAAAACAATGCGGGAACTAAGGTTGCGCGCGGCATGTATTTTATACGTGTTTCAGGCTCGGGCTTTGACGAGACAAGAAAAGTAATGGTAGTAAAAGAGTGACGTTCGGGGCGTATGAATTGGTACTCCGGAATGTTGAGCTTTACGCGGCAGGGATTGGAGGGGTGAGCGGAGCGAAAACAAACGCTATGCGTTTGTTCGGAGGCGAAAGCCGTAGCCCCGAAAAGCCTGTTTTTTGCGATTTTATCGCAAAAAGCCGCCCTAAAATTATAAAATATGAAACTCGGGATTTTATACGCCCGATTTTTGTGCCGCGGGATTTGGGCGCGAATTTTGCCGCACTCTCGTACCCGGTTTTCGGCGGGTTTCGTTATTTCGGAATTTTCGGCGTTGCGAAAGTGATGCCGAATTCCCTTATTGACAAATTTTTTTTTTGCCTATATATTCTTATCTGTTACGCCGCTGTAGCTCAGTTGGTAGAGCAAAGGACTGAAAATCCTTGTGTCGTCAGTTCGATTCTGACCGGTGGCATTTTTCTATCCCCGTAATAGGCTTTTGCAAGAGCCGCGTCAAAATTATGGAAGTTGTTATAATCGCAGTCACCCTAATCGCTACTCTGGTAGGTTCAATCAGCGGAATAGGCGGAGGCGTGATAATAAAGCCGGTTATGGACGCCGTCCTTGACATTCCCGTTTCATCGATCAGTTTTCTTTCAGGTACAACCGTTTTGGCAATGACCGCCGTCAGCATTTTTTTTAAAAATAAAAATGTCAGTTTGGACCGTCCCAGAGGCACCTATCTTGCACTGGGAGGAGGTCTCGGCGGAATTTTCGGCAAAATGCTTTTTTCGGCGGTAAAACTCCGCGCCGGCAATGATTCGGCCGTAGGCATAACGCAAAACGTCTTAATGATAATTCTTACCGGCTCTGTGTTTTTTTATGTATTGTACAAGGATAAAATCAAAACCTACGACATAAAAAATACTTTTTTTTGCGTGTCGGCGGGACTGCTGTTGGGAATTTTAAGTTCGTTTTTAGGAATCGGCGGCGGCCCAATCAATATCATGATTCTTTCACTGTTTTTTTCTTTGGACAGCCGGAACGCCGCGCTTAATTCACTCTATATCATATTTTTTTCACAGATAATGAATCTTGTTTTCAGCGTTATAACTGGCAGCGTCCCCGATTTTTCATGGCCGCTATTGATTTGCATGATTGTCTGCGGCGTCGCGGGCGCTTCCGCAGGAAAACAGGTGTCAAAAAAAATGGACAACCGCGCCGTCGACCGCCTGTTTATGGGAATCATGCTCGTTATCATATTCATATCGGTCTATAATGTGTTCCGTTTCCTAAAATATTGAATGAAAATACCTGTGTGAGTGCGATAAATTGCATAACTTAGGCGCATAAGGTCTCCGGTTTCAGAGGCCCTTGACGGCAAGAGGCGCAAAAGGCAAAGGCAATGCGGATGTTCACATTTATGAGACGATATGATAATATAATAAAACATGTGCATTGTATTTTTATGGAGGAAAACATGAAAAAATTCGCTTTCTTAAAGCGTACGGCAGCGCTGATGCTTGCATCTTCGCTGTTTTTTGTTTCTTGCGGAGGCAACGGTAAATTCAAAGCGGGAACTTATACCGGAGAAGGCACAGGAATGGGAGGCGCTCTCACCGTGCAGGTAAAACTTTCCGATTCTAAAATCGAATCGGTAACGGTAACAAAACATAACGAAACACCCGGTATCAGCGACCCCGCGATCGAAAAGATCCCCGTGCAGATAGTCGCTTCTCAGAAAACGAACCTTGACGTTATCGGCGGCAGCACGATCACGAGCCGTGCTATTATGCAGGCTGTGGACGCTGCTCTGAAAAAGGCCGGAGTAGACGTAGAAAAGCTCAACGCGACGGCTCCTGCTTCTAAGGCAGAAACAAAGGCGGCCGATGTTGAAAAAACGGCTGACGTTATCGTAGTCGGCGGCGGCGGCGCAGGTATGGCGGCCGGCGTTCAGGCAAACCAGAACGGCGCTACCGTTATCATCATTGAAAAGACGTCCCGCGTCGGCGGCAATACGATTATGGCCGGAGGCGCTTTGAACGCGGTTGACGACGGCAGCGAAACGGCAAAAGAACACAAAGATTCCGTCGCTTTGCATTATAAACAGACTTATGAAGGCGGCGACAAACAGGGAGATCCCGCTCTGATTCATGTGCTTACCGACAATGCGTGGAAGGGCGTAGAATGGCTTAAATCCATGGGCATGGAATTCAAACCCGGCACGTTTACCGTAACAGGCGGTTTGTGGCCCCGCGCTCATAAGCCTGTAGACCCTGTAGGCACGGGATTTTTCAAAACCTATAACCGCTATATCGATTCTCACAAGGGAATTGAAGTGATGCTCAACACGAAAGGCGAAAGCTTTATAGTAGAAAACGGCAAAGTAGTCGGCGTAAACGCGATCGGTGAAACGGGTAACAAAGTTACGCTGCGTGCGAACAAGGGCGTAGTTCTTGCGACCGGCGGTTTTGCGCGCAACATTGAAATGCGAAAAGAATACAATAAACAGTGGCCGACTCTCGATGCGAGCGTTCCGTCAACGAACCCTCCGAGCTCTACGGGCGACGGTTTTGCGATGCTCGCCCCGCTCAACGCCCAGCTTGTGCAGATGGAAAATATCCAGCTTTTGCCGCTCGGCGATCCTGAAACGGGAAGCCTTTCAGGCAATATTGAAATGGACGTAGAACGCCGCATCTTTGTAAATAAAAACGGCGACCGCTTTGTAGACGAAGGCGCACGGCGCGATACGATGACGATGGCGCTGTTCCACCAGCCCGATCACTATATGTGGATCGTGCTCGATTCTCACTGCTATCCTACCGGCGATGAAAAGAACAACTTTAACGAATCTGCGAACGAACTGGTTGCAGCAGGCCGTGCGGTTAAAGGAAACTCCGTAGAAGAGCTTGCAAAAGCGATGAACGTTCCCGCAGATCATTTGAAAGCCGCGCTCGACGATTTTAACAAGCACGTTGCGGATAAATCGAAGGATGCGTTCGGACGCACGCTCTATTCAACTCCTATCGACAAGGCTCCGTTCTATGCGGCTCCCCGCGTTCCTACCGTTCACCACACTATGGGCGGCGTTAAGATCGACACGGACTGCCATGTGTACAACAAAGACGGAAAAATCATTCCCGGCTTGTATGCGGCGGGTGAAGTTACCGGCGGCATTCACGGCGCAAACCGCTTGGGCGGCAACGCACTCACCGATACGGTCGTGTTCGGACGCATAGCGGGCGCTAACGCAGCGGCGGGTAAATAATTTACGCAAGAGGCTGTCTGAAAAGCGATCGGTTTTTGCGGCAGCCTTGTTTGTAAATGCGCAAACATGAGTAAGGGCGGATTTCTTTTCGGGGACGGCCGCTTTTGTTTTTAATAATTATTAAAGTTTCCTTGATAAGGAGGAATCGTATGAAAAAGAGGTTGTTTTGGGGATTCGTTCCGGCGATGCTGTTTGCCGCAATGATATCTTTTGTTTCGTGTAATGCAGGTACTTCATTTAAAGCGGGCACCTATACCGGCGAAGGCTCAGGAATGGGCGGCAAACTTGCCGTTTCAGTGACGCTTTCAAATAAGGCTATCGAATCCGTTGAAATCACTTCACATAACGAAACGCCCGGATTGAGCGATACGGCAAGAATGGCTATTCCGGCGGCGATCGTTGCCGAACAGCGCACGAATGTAGACGTCATAAGCGGAAGTTCGATCACGAGCCGCGCGATTATGCAGGCGACGGATGCCGCTTTAAAAAGCGCAGGCGTCAACGTAGAAAAGCTTAACGCAAAAAACACGCCGAAAAATGTCGCAAAGACCCAAGACGTCGATATGACGGCGGATGTCATTATCGTAGGCGGCGGCGGAGCTGGACTTGCCGCTGCAATTGCGGCTACGGATGAAGGCGCCAACGTCATCGTCGTAGAAAAGACGGGAATTTTCGGCGGTAACTCCATCGTTTCAGGCGGTATTTACAACTGCCCCGATCCAGCTCTTCAGGATCACGCCGATATTACAAGCAGCCTTAATCCGCTCGTAGAAGCCGCTCTTGCTGAAAAACCCGTAAGCCCGCTTCACGCACAGGTACAGGCTACTGTCAGAAAGCAATTCGACGCATTTAAGAAAACAGATAAAAAAGTTTTCGACAGTCCGGAATGGTTCGCGCTTCAAACGTGGAACGGCGGAGACAAAGTCGGCGACTTGGATCACTTGCTCGTGTTCGCATCTCAAGCTCATCCCGCGCTCGAATGGCTTAAATCCATGGGTATGGAATTTGCGAATAAAATCAATTCCGCAAGCGGCTCTCTCTACATGCGGACGCACACGTCGGTCATGCCGAACGGCACCGGCTATTTCAAAGCGTTTGAAGACACTCTGGCAAAACGGGGCGACAAATTTACCGCTCTCATGGACACAGAAGCGAAGAGTTTGATAATGGACGGCAGTGACGTCGTAGGCGTAAATGCCGTAGGCAAAGCGGGGAACAAAGTTACGCTGCACGCGAAAAAAGGCGTTATTCTTGCGACCGGCGGTTTTGCCGGAAACGTGCAGCTTAGGCAAAAATATTGCCAGACCGGCAAATGGCCTGATTTAAGCGAAAAAGTAATTACGACAAATGTGGCGAGCGTTACCGGAGACGGTATTTTTATGGCGCAGGACGCCGGCGCCCAACTCATCAACATGGAACAGATACAGCTGCTCCCGTATGCGAATCCGTGGACTGGCGCTACAAGCGATATTACGCTCACATACAGCGCAAGCATGTATATAAACAAAGAAGGAAAGCGTTTTGTCCGTGAAGACGGCCGCCGCGACGAAATGTCTCTTGCAATTATCGCTCAGCCGGACGGTCTTATGTATCAGCTGTTCAGCGCGGATGCCGTACCGGATCCTGCAAAGGGCAAGACGCTCGGCGGTAAAAGCGTAGCGTACTTTCTCGACAATCATCTGGCAGGCTACGTATCGGGCGCAACGCTTGCGGATTTGGCAAAAACGCTCAATATGGATGCCGCCGTTTTGCAAAAAACGGTCGATGACTTTAATACCTACGTAGACGGTTCGGCAAAAGATCCTCTCGGCCGCATTACATGGACGAAAAAATTGGTAACCGGTCCATGGTACGCATATCCGAGAAAACCCGCTACGCATCACACTATGGGCGGCGTAAACGTCGATAACGACGCTCATGCGCTTCGTGCCGACGGTACGATCATCAAAGGGCTTTATTGCGCGGGAGAAATTACCGGAAATTATCACGGTGCAAACCGGCTCGGCGGCAACGCTATCGTAGACTTTTGCGTAAACGGCCGCAAAGCGGGCGCTAACGCAGCTAAAGGACTGTAATAGTCTTTACACAGCATAGAAGACGGCATCCTGTTTTTAAGGGTGCCGTTTTTTTATGGGGAGAATCCCTTTCTCAGTACGGAAAGCCCATGAAGAACCGGAGCCGGCGAAAGCGCTATATAGCGGCTGACGGCATAGTGCCTGCATGAAATGGGCTTGTAAAACCGCTACATTACAACGTTTAATTTTTTGCAAAGGGCCTCTTGCAGCGTCTGGCTGAAATTAACGCCCGCTTTTTCCGCCTGAACGTTAAGCCAAAAGGGTATAGTCAAAGTTTTTTTTACGGCTTTTTCATTTTCTTTATATTCGCCACATACAAAAACAACAAAGCTGTCTTTGCCGGGTTTTATTTTGTTTGCTGCAGATGCGGCGGGTAAGGTATCGACGGTATAATCGTCTTGCAAAAACAGTTCCATCGCTTCAACGGCATTTATATATGTTTCGGCCTGGCTGTCGCCTTGTGTCGTGCAGCCGGGCAAGTCTGGAAATTCAACCCAAAAACCGCCGTCTTCTCCGTGAAAAATAGCGGGATATATGACTTTCATTTATCGACCTCCAGTTTAGTTCGTTTTAAGATAGCCGCTAAAAGACCCTTTTTTATATCTTTACCGTGGACGGGGATTATCTCGATTTTTCCATTTTTTGTGATTTTATGATGACCGCCTTTTACCGCCACCATTTCCCAGCCGTCTTTTAATAATAATTTTAAAAGGTCTTTATCCTTCATATCTTGAATGATAACACGTGTAATACGTGTCGTCAACAGTCTATTTTTTAAGTGTTTTTAAGAGGCGAGCCAAGCAAATTTTCGGTCATCAACAGGCGGGCATTCCGCCTGTTCCCGCCGTCAAAAGGCGGCTCAGTTTGTGCCTATGAAAGAGCCGGTTCAATCGGCGCCAAATCAAGTTCCGATATTTGCTTAAATCCCATTCGTTCGCCCATTTCCATCCTCTAAGGATCGGATACACAAACTGCTAAAAAATCACCTTGAGAGTCTGAGGTTTTTAACGTATAATATCAGAATATGGAATGGTTGATAATAAAATCGGATAAGCGAACGGATGCGGTTTCGCCTGTTGAAGAGTTTCTGTTAAAGCGTGAACAGAAATTTTCGGTTCTGTGCCGGGAAGACATAAAGGCTCTTCACTCCGGGAAGAGATTAAAAACGGTCTTTAAAAATTTTACGCATGTGATAATTACCGACGAAGACTTTTGCAGACTTCCTGTTGCCGATTCCTTGCTCTCAGGAATGCAGTTTTTTCTGCTCGGAGAAATAGCCGGGCGAAATCTGCCTTTATATTGCGTAAATCTGCCTCACCTCACTAAGCTTGACGATTCTATCTTGAATTTTTCTTCCGTAAAAGAAGCCGTCGATTTTCTTGACAGGGAATATGCGCAGATTGAAAAAGAAGACATACGCCGCATTGCGACCGACGAACTTTTGTCAAAGGGAATTCCCGTTACTCCCGAATGTTTTGCAAGCTTTATCGTAAAAGATAAACTTCCCGTTTGCCGTCTCTTTATTAAGGCCGGAGTGGATGTGAATTCCCGAGATCCCACAGGAACTCCAATGCTTAACGTCGCCGTCAGAAGCGAAAACAAAAAAATCGTTTCATGGCTGATATCCGAAAATGCGGACATTAATCTGTGCTCTCACGACCGAGGATATTCTGCCGTCATGGACGCCGTATGGAAATCGAACGAATCGATAATAAAACTTCTGGTTGCAGCGGGCGCCGACCTTAACTGTTTAAGTAAGGACGGGCAGTCAATCCTCGTTCTTGCTGTGGGAATAGGAAAAGAAAACATCTGCCGCATACTTGCCGAAGGCGGGGCGGATCCTGACATAAAAGATTCTATGGGTATGTCGGCCTATGAATATGCCGTATTGTTCAAAAATGAAAAGATCGTAAAGGTTCTTGCTCCCTTTCACAAGGAAAGCGACTGAAACTATGTATAGAGTCGTCTTTACGGGAGGCGGAACCGGCGGACACATATATCCGGGCATTGCCGTAGCCGACGAGTTAAAGCTGCTTTTTGAAAAAAAAATGCCTTCCGAAGATCTTGAAATTTACTGGATCGGCAACCGTTCCGGTATGGACCGCACGATCGTTGAAAAAAGCATAGGCCTTAACGGAAAATGCTCTATCACGGGTTTTTACGGCATACCGTCGGGAAAATTCCGCAGGAATTTTTCATTTAAGAACTTTATCGACATATTTAAAATTCTCGGCGGGCTTGCAGCTTCTTTTTTCATTTTGCTGAAATTAAAACCCGATCTGCTTTTTTCAAAAGGCGGTTTCGTTTCCGTTCCCCCTTGCCTATGCGCCGGCATACAAAAGATCCCTGTTTATACGCACGAATGCGATTTTACGCCCGGCCTTGCTACCCGCATAAACAGTAAGAGCGCTTTTCGCGTTTTGTTGTCCTACGCCGAAACAAAACGATTTTTCCCCGTTAAAGCGCAAAATAAGCTTATGGTTACCGGAAATCCCGTCAGGCCGGCATTTTTTCAGGCGGATAAAAGCAGAGGCTTGGATTTTTTAGGGCTTACACAAAAGGATCTTGACATGCCCTTGCTTTTGATTTTGGGAGGAAGTTCCGGTTCCAAACAGATTAACGATCTTGTTTGGGAAAACCTTTCGTGGCTCACCGAACATTTTATTGTCGTTCACCAGACGGGGCGTCAACTTGGGGGGCAACAGAAATCCGTTTTTGAACCGTCCGTTGACAAAGATTCTTCGGATAAAACGGATTTTGCCGAAAAATATAGGGCAAGTTACAAACCTTACGAGTTTATCTATTCTCAGATGCCTGACGTTATCGCCTGTTCAGACATAGTTTTATGCCGCGCAGGTTCGAATTCCTTGTGGGAATGCGCCGTTCTTAAAAAGCCCATGGTTCTTATTCCCTTGTGCGGAAAGGCCACCCGCGGCGATCAAGTCGAAAACGCTTCGTATTTTGAAAAAAACGGCGCTGCGCTTACTTTGATCGGCGGCAAAGCCGATTCCGATCATTTAAAAAAGGCGTTGACGATCATGGAAAATAACGAAAAAAGAAATTCTTTTTCCGCTGCGTGCGAAAAAATAACCGCGCAGGAAAGACCTGCAGAATTTATTGCTTCTTTGTTGTATAATGAATTAATAAATAACGATATAAAAGGAAAAAAATATGTTTAATGCTATCGATGTTTTTTTTGTGTTTGTGCTTTTGATATTTGCGCTCATGGCGGCTGCAAAGGGACTTATTAAAGAATTTTTCGGCAAGGCTTCAGTTATTTGCGGTATTGCCGCCGCCGTAGTTTTTTACGGCCGGCTCGCATTTTACGCAAGCAATTATATCAAAAATGAAATTATTTCACGGATACTTTCGTTCCTTGTGATATTCATTGTCGTATATCTTTTAATAAAGATAATACAGCATCTTAGCGCGAAAATCTTTTCAAGCGAAATCATGGGCGGCCTTGACCACGCTTTGGGTTTTTTGTTCGGATGTGCGGAAGGACTTGCGGTTATCGCGTTTTTGATCGTACTTATGCGCGGTCAGCCTTGGATTGATTTCCGTAAAATTTTATCGGGCAGTTTTTTTTATAAGATGCTCGCAGATATTATATCCGGGCCGTCGCTGTACATGCAGGGATTTTTTGCCTGATGTTCGACAATATTTTGTTCCAGAGCGTCGTTTCGGAACTTAAATGCGCCGTTTTGGACAATAATCTTCCGGGCGCTAATCTGTTTTCAGGCCCCTCGTCTTCGGGAAAGCTCACCTGTGCGCTTGAAACCGCGCGCGTTCTTTCATGCAGAAGTGAAAAAAGAGGCGAGTGGAACTGCACTTGCGCTTCCTGCGTGAGGCACAGGTCTTTGACAGCCTCCGATATTTTACTGACAGGCCCCAGAGATTGCTGCCTTGAAATTTCCGCAGCAAAAAAAACTTTCCTCGACGCGGTAAATTCAAACGCCAAATTCATAAGGGCTGCGCATTACCTTTTTATACGCAGTATAAGAAAACTTACTCTCAGGTTTGATCCAGTGTTGTGGGACGGCGACGATAAAATTTCAAAAATCGCGGTTCTAACGTCTTCCATAAATGAAGGACTTGAAGAAATAGACGTTTCCCGTACACTTCCGCCTGAAAAAGAACTCGTAAAAATTTGCAGTGATCTTGAAAAGCAGTGTGCAAAACTTGAAGATGAGTTTATGTATGATTCTATCCCTGTGCTGCACGTGAGGAACGCTTCATCGTGGGCGCACTTGCCTTCCAATTCCGGTAAAAAGATCATAATAATTGAAAACGCCGACCGCATGCTCGAAGGAGTGCGTAACGCTCTTTTAAAGATCCTTGAAGAACCTCCGGCAGACACGGTTTTTATTCTTACAACGACTAGGCGAAGCGCCGTCATGCCCACGATACTTTCCCGTGTGCGAACATATTCGTTTAACGAGCGCACTTTGGAACAGCAGGCTGAAGTTATTTCCCGCATATTTCACAGCCCGCAGCATGTAAGCGCAGACGATTCCGTTCATTCCGATCGTCTTTCTTCCGCTTCCTCCGGCTCGCCGTCTTCCGTTCGTCCCTCTGTATCACCTTCTTTTTCTGCCGGCGGCGCCGATATTGGTGTCGGCGCAGGTGGCGGCGGCGCGGGTATAGGCGCCGGTATTGGTAATGTTTGCGGCATCGGTGGTGTCAGTATAGAACAATTCCTTTATGAATTTCTTCCTGTTCCTCCGGCTTCGATAAAAGAGAGCGCAAAAACTTTTATGAAAGCCGTTTCACGTTCAAAAATTCCTGACGTTCAGGCTGTTTGCAAGGCCTGCGGCAATTTTTCGCTTAAGACCGTTTTAAAGATGTTTTTACGGCAGTGTCTGAATTTTACGCGGCCTCTTTTTAAAAGCGCCGCCGGAAGTGAAGCTGCAAAAGAAATTTCAGAATCGCTTCATAAATGCATGAATAATGTTTTATCGTACAATCAATCCCCTCAGGGAGCTCTTGAGCAGCTTGTGAGAGAACTCTTAAAGATAACTGCGGTTCGTCCGGGAATTTTGCCGTGCATGGATTTGTAAAACGCGTTTCTCAAAAAGTTTCAAAACTCTCTCCCGTACAGATCGAACAGCTTTTTAACAGTGTAAGCGACGAAAACGAAACCTTAAACAGCGTGTTCGAATCCATACCCATAGGTATTTTGGTTGTAAACAAGTCTTTTATAGTCCAAAAGGCCAATAAGGCCGTAGGCCGTTATATTCCTTTTAAGATTCATCCTGAAGATCCTAAGGCTGAAAACACTCCGCTTTGGAATCTCATAGACGATGCTGAAATCGCGTCGTTTATAGAAACCTGTTATAAGCAGGACAAGACTAATTTGTGTTCGGAATTTACGGTTACGACTTCAGGCGGTTCTGCAAGATTTATAACGCTTACGCTCATCCCGCTTGTGCGAAGATATAATTCCGCAGGAACCATTATTTCCGTCGCCGACAATACCGAAAAGCGGAATCAGGATGTGCTTTTGCGCCGCATGGAAAGCCTTGCGAGCCTTACGAATCTTGCGGCAAGCGTAGCGCACGAAATAAAAAATCCTTTAGGGGCGATCGGCATACACATTCAGCTTATTCAAAAGGCTCTTAAAAAAGCTCGGGAAGGTGGAGGGCTTTTGCCGGATAAAAAATTTATTGAAAATTATTTGAATGTGATAAATGAGGAAATAGATAACCTTAATAAAATCGTAGTAGACTTTTTGTTTGCGGTGAGGCCTATAAGCGCCAACCTCGAACTGAGCGACCCGAACGCTCTTATCAAACGGCTTTCAGAGCTTTTTAAGCCGGAATTCGCACAAAACAACATAGAAACGGACATTGAATTATGCGATGCGTCTCCGCGCCTTTTGATTGATGAAAAGCTTTTCCATCAGGTCATAAGCAATATAGTTCAAAATTCTATCGCCGCGATAAAAGAGCGTTCTTTAGGGGACGAATCTTTTAAAGGGCGTTTTTCAATAGTCTCCCGCACGGATAACGATAGATACGTTCTCATCTTATCCGATAACGGCATAGGTATGAGCGAAAAAACTCTTTCTCATATTTTCGAGCCTTATTATACGACTAAACCTAACGGCACGGGGCTCGGTATGACGATGGTCTACAAGATCGTTAAAGAATTTTCCGGCGAAATCGACGTCTCTTCCGCAAGGGGAAAAGGATCCGTTTTTACGATCTCATTGCCGATTCCGCAGACGGGCATGCGCCTTTTACCGCACGACGAGGAAATAAAAAATCCTCCTGCGGTTAAAATCGAGGATGAAATATGAAATTTACGATTTTAATAATAGACGATGAAAAAAACATAAGAGAAGGGCTTGCAGCTTCGTTTGAAATGGACGGATACGATGTGTGCGTGGCTGCAGACGGGCAAGAGGGGCTTTCTTATATAGAAAAAGGCGGAATAGACCTTGTGATAACCGATCTGCGTATGCCCGGAATAAGGGGAGAAGATCTTCTTCGCCGCGTTACGACTGAATCTCCGGGAATACCTGTTATAGTGCTTACAGGGCACGGCAGCATAGACGCCGCCGTAGAAGCCATGCATAACGGCGCCTATGATTTTTTGACCAAGCCTTTAAATCTTGACCGTCTGGGACTTATCGTAAAACGCGCTCTTAAAAACAGGGAACTTTCTCTCAGACACAGGCAGCTTCAGGAAGAACTTGAAGGCCGCCATTCGTTTGACAACATGATCGGCAAGAGCGCCGAAATGCAAAAGGTTTTTGAACTGATACGGAAAGTCGCTCCGTCCAAGGCGTCGGTTCTTATTACCGGCGAAAGCGGAGTAGGAAAGGAACTTGTCGCGGATGCGATACACAATCTTTCACCGAGAAAAGATAATTCCTTTATAAAAGTACACTGCGCCGCATTGTCCGAAACGCTGCTGGAATCGGAACTTTTCGGGCATGAAAAAGGAGCGTATACAGGAGCCGACAGCCTTGTTAAGGGGAGGTTTGAGCTTGCTCATGGCGGCACGATATTTCTTGACGAGATTGGAGAAATAAATCAAAACATTCAAATAAAAATTTTGCGCGTCTTACAGGAAAAGAAATTCGAACGCGTGGGCGGAACGCAGACTATCGAAGTTGACGTGCGCATTATAACGGCTACCAATAAGAATCTTGAAGAAGAGGTAAGGGCAGGGCGTTTTCGTGAAGATTTGTATTACAGGCTGAATGTCATACACATACATGTGCCGCCCTTGCGCGATAGAAAAGACGATATTCCCCTTTTGGCTACCGGATTTTTAAACAGATTCGCAAAAGAAAATCACAAGAATATAAAAGGCATCGATCCCCGCGCAAGGGCGGCCTTGTACAAATATGACTGGCCGGGAAATATTCGGCAACTGCAAAACTGTATTGAAAGCGCCGCCGTAATGTGCAGCGGAAACGAACTTACCCTAGAAGACCTGCCTCCGTCTGTGAGCCACGTTTCTTCCGACGCTCAAATTTCGGTTCCGGCCGGCATAACCTTGTCCGAAGCGGAAAAGATAATCATATTGCAGAATTTGGCAGTCTTAAAAGGGAACAAGTCAAAGACGGCGGAAGTTTTGGGCATAGGACGTAAAACCCTACACCGTAAGCTTTCCGAATACGGCCTGGAAGACGGCGAAACCTCGTCTGAAGCCGGCACATCGGAAAATGAAGCCGACGCGGCCGGAAGCGGAGCGGCAAATAATGATGCCGTCGCGCCAAAATCCGCCGGCCATGGATATACTAAATTATAGTTCCTGCCGGCAGAATCACGCCTTTTCGTATGACTATAATTCCGTCCGAACTGTAAAACAGTCCGTGATCGCCGTTTTCATATTTGTTCCCGTCGACATTTATGCGGCAGTTATCACCTATACAAGAATTCTTGTCTATTATGGTTTTTGCGATCTTACAATTTTTTCCTATGCCCATAAACGGAATGCCTTTTTTCAATTTTTCCTCTTTTTCGGCAGTCGTTTCGTAAAAATCGCTTCCCATTGTAATCACGCCGTCAAGTTCCGTTCCCGACTCGATGACGGATCGTATTCCTATTACCGATCGATTTATGCTTGCCCTTGTGACCACACAGCCTTCGGACGTCATTGAATTTTTGATTATCGCTTCGTTATGCTTTGACGGAGGAAGGTTTCTCATCTTCGTGTAGATCGGCTCTTCTTCGTCATAAAAGTTAAACGGCGGATCTATGTCGGTTAGGGCAAGGGTCGCGTTATAAAAACTTTCTATCGTTCCTATGTCTTCCCAATATCCGTTAAAAATATAAGAGTTTATGTGCTTGGTTTTTATGGACATTGGAATTATTTCTTTACCGAAGTCGGGATATATGTTGTCAAGAACTTCTTCCATAACCGGCGCGTTAAAGATGTATATGCCCATCGAAGCCAGATATTCTTTTTCCGGCGGAAGATCTCCCCGCGCATTTTCAGGGATTTTCCAGTCGTCGATATTCATGTCGCTGCCCGGTTTTTCCATAAATTCGATGATGGTCTTTTTTTCGTTTATCTTCATTATGCCGAACCCGGAAGCGTCTTTTCTGTTTACGGCCGTAGTTGCTATGGAAATATCTGCGTTCGATTCCAGATGCTGTTCCATGAATTTTTTTAAGTCCATTCGGTAAAGCTGGTCGCCTGAAAGTATTATATAATGCGTGGGCTTTTGCGATTTAAAATGTATGAAATTTTTACGCACCGCGTCTGCTGTTCCTTCGTACCATCCTGAATGTTCCAGAGTCTGTTCCGCGGCAAGTATTTCAACAAAGCCGTTTGAAAAGCGGTCGAAGTTAAAAGAATTGGAAATATGAAGATGCAGTGAAGCGGAATTGAATTGGGTTACAAGATATATTTTTCTGTAACCTGAATTAATGCAGTTTGATATGGGAATGTCTACTATTCGGTATTTTCCGGCGAAGGGAACAGCCGGTTTTGATCTTTCTTTTGTCAAAGGATATAATCTTGTGCCTTTTCCGCCTCCAAGGATAATTGCAAGTACGCGAATTTCTTTTTCGCCGTTTGACATCTGCCCCTCCTGTTTTATGGCCCTTAATGATTTTACGCCGCCGGTAAAGCTTTGTCTACCGTGTATCTTCCATATAAATTATAAGGCCTAACATCTGAAATTACAAATAAATACTTAAATAATATTTTCGGAATCCCGATAATTAATAAAGAATAACTTTGCGATTTTATTAAATTATGCGCAAAGAGCGCACGAATTGCACTCAGTCGAAAATTGAGATTTTCTCCTTCGTGCAATTTTATAGGAAGGTTTAAAAGCCGCCGCTAAATAAGCGCGGCGTCTTTTAACTTCGAGTTTTCTTTGAAAACTCGTTTTCTAACTGTGCGCAAAGAGCGCACGAAAACGTCATCCTCGGAAATTGAAATTTCCTCGCATGCCGTTTTTATAGGAAGGTGTAAATGATACGCGGATGGTATATCGGCGCAAGCGGAATGAACGCCCAGCAAAACAGGTTGGATGCCATTTCCAATAACCTTGCGAATGTTGATACGACTGCTTACAAGCGCGACATAACAGCCAGCAAATCTTTTTCGGAATTATTGCTCAGGAGAACCGACGCGGACGGTGTATATACGACGGTCTTCGGTTCCGCCGATGCGGCTCCAATCATAGGCAAATTGGGACTCGGAGTTGAAACCAATGAAAACTACACGGATTTTGAACAAGGTTCGTTTAAAGCGACTTCGTCCAATACCGACGTTGCCTTAGGCGGCAAAGGATTTTTTGCCGTAATGACTCCTTTGGGAGAGCGGTATACCAGAAACGGTAATTTTTTTGTAGGCAAAGAAGGAATCCTTGAAACAAAGGACGGTTATCCCGTGCTGGGCGAAAGCGGAATCATCACCGTAGTCGACGATAAATTTAAAGTAAATGAGGACGGAATGATCTACGATCTTGACGATAATACCGTGATCGATCGTCTCCGCGTGGTTCGTTTCGATAACGAACGTTATCTTAAAAAGATGGGAACCAATTTGTACAATTCGAATGACATCACGGGAGAAGCTTTTATCGCCGAAGGCGACGATCGGCCGAAATTTTTGCAGGGCTTTGTCGAAACTTCCAATGTAAACGTAGTAAATGAAATGGTTCAGATGATTGAGGTGAACAGAGCCTATGAGGCAAATCAAAAGACCATTCAAAGCGAAGATTCAATGATGAGCACTCTTTGGTCGCGCATAGCGGTACGTAGGTAGCGGGCAAAAACCAGGAGAGACAGGAGAAAATAAATGGTAAGAAGCCTTTGGACAGCCGCAACGGGAATGAACGGTCAGCAGTCGAATATCGACGCTATTTCCAATAATCTTGCGAACGTGAACACGACGGGTTTTAAGCAGCAGCGCGTGGAATTTGAAGACTTGATATATCAGAATCTGAAGTTGGCGGGAACTCCCGCTACGGAAGACACCGTCACTCCAGTAGGCGTTCAGCAGGGAGCCGGAACAAAGGTAGCCGCTACCCAGCGCGTTTTCACTCAGGGTTCTCTTCAAAATACGGGCGTGGACACGGATCTTGCGATCGTAGGCGACGGATTTTTCCGCGTGCAGCAATACGACGGAAGCTACGCCTATACTCGCGACGGTTCGTTTAAAGTCGACATGACAGGCCAGCTTGTAAATTCAAATGGACTTCGCGTCATGCCTGAAATCATCTTACCTGAAGGGTACGATATTCACACGCTAAGCATAAGCGACGACGGCCGAGTTTCCGTAAAGCTGAACGGCGACGACGTTCCCACTGCGGTAGGGCAGATGGAACTTTACCGGTTCCCAAATGCTGTGGGACTGAAGGCTTCGGGCGACAATCTTTACAAGGTAACGAACGCAAGCGGAGAAGCTATCCCCGGCCGGCCCGGTTATGAAGGGATGGGAGTTACAAAACACAAATTTGTAGAAATGTCCAATGTTTCGGTAGTGAACGAAATGGTACAGATGATCGTCGCTCAAAGAGCTTATGAATTCAACAGTAAGGCGATACAGACTTCCGATACCATGCTGAGCACAGCTGTAAACCTTAAACGGTAAAAGTTTGACATAAGGGGATAAAACGATGACTGTAGGCCAAATTGCGTCTTCCGTAATGCAGGGAACTGAATCCGTTCAGTCGGCAAAATTTAAAAATGAAAGCAATATGTTTTTAAACCTCATATCGGAAACGCGCCGGTTGAGCCGCACAGATTCTGCAGCCGCCGAAAACCCCTCTGCGAAAACGAAATCATCTTCTGTAAAAGCCGAACATTCTTCCATTTCATCGTCCTATGGTAAAGCCGGCGTTTCGTCAAACATGATAGCGGAAGAAGGGCGTATTAACGGCGACTGGCGCAGCGGTTTTTCAGGTTTATACAGGTCCGAAAGCGATAAAAACTCGCTTCCCGTCGGAGCGGCCGCAAATTCTTCATCACATTCCGCAGACAAAAAGATCGATAGAACAAGCAAACTTTATGAAAAATCGCTTGAGCTTGAATCTTATTTTGTAAAAATTCTTGTTTCTTCAATGCGAAAGACCGTTTTAAAATCCGGCGGGGAATCAAGCTATGCGCAGTCGATGTATGAAGATATGATGTACGACGAGTATACTACAAGCCTCACTAAACACGCTCATTTCGGACTTGCCGATCAGATCTATATGGAATTGGCTTAGCTGAGAAAATACGGAAGTACGCATTATTTTCTTTAGGCACGAATTGCACTCAGCCTAAAATTGAAATTTTCTTCTTCCCTCAATTTCAAAGGACCTTAAGACTGTCGACGATCAAATATGAACGTAAAATTCCGTCTTCTTCCCTTACGACAAAGATTCCGGTAGCTTCAACGTTTGTAAGATTTTTAGGATAGCTGATGCTGTCTTCCGCCTTTAATATGTCAAATCCTGCGGAACAGCATCCCATGTTGTCGTTCACCAAAATGCAGTGAAATTCCGGCCCTTGAGACATGTCCGTATTTTCATAATATATGCCTTGCATTTTTACGCGGGCGCCTTTAAAGTTTTCGGCTTCCATGAGCATATTGTAAACTTGGGCGTACTGCATGTTCGCTCCCAGCCGTGTAAGATCTATCGTCTTTTGCGCCGGCGAAGCGTGAGCGGACCATATAAAAAACAGTGATAAAAAAAATAATGTCTTTTTCATTTTATTCTTTTACAAGCGGAAATCTCAAAAAATCGCTGACGGCGAGTTTTTTCGACTTACAACATCTCAGTTATATCAATTTCTTTGCCGTACCGCAAGTAGAATAAGATACATCGTATTTTATTTTTTCCAGTATCGAATATCTCTGCGGCCGCTTTTCTATAACATTCCTGCTGCGCTAAATATTTTTCGCATACGATCCGCTCGTCGGTTTTGTAGTCTATTATGTAAATATTTGTATCAGAGGTCTTTAAAATAAGATCAATCGTTCCCCGGACAATTTTACCGCCGCTGTTGTGAAGAAATTTGAATTCCGCTTTATGCATGATCGATTGTTTAAGAAGCTTTCCCGCGTTTGAAATTTCAAATTGCTTTGTCATCTGAACGCATATATTGCGGATTTTTTGTATGTTCGACTTTGAAATTCCCCGAGCTTCGTGAAAGGCCGTCGCCGCCTGAGGCGTAAAATTTTCAGGCGCAATTCCGTTTGCATACGCTTCAAGATAGGCGTGTGCCAACGTTCCGAAATCATTAAAGCCGAACCCCTTGTCCTTTAATTTATTTATAAGATCATTCAGCTCCTCATAAAATATTTTTTCAGGCTGAATTGCCGAAGCCTGCGGGTGAGTTTTTATAAGCTCTTCTTCAGATATTTCAAGCGAACTCGGCGAAAGGTATCTTAAAGGCACGTCTTCTTTTTTGACGAGCTTTGCATTGGCATAAAAGTCTTCGGCTTCATTTATGAAATTTTGTTTTGCAGCTGCGGTGTTTTTTATACCTGTATCCGATGATTTCAACAGCGCAAGGCGATGGACGGGCTTGATCGACGTAAAGTCGAAGGTCGGTTTTACAACACTTTTTTCGTTGTAGACCGTTTTTCCCAGCACGCTTTCAGGATCCTCCGCAATGTCCGGATAATAATATGATATTATCTTTTCGATTATCGAATCTTTTGAAGCGCTGCGGGCAGGTTTGGGGCGCTGCCACGAACCTATAACATAAACTTCTTCTTTGGCACGGGTGAATCCCACGTAAAGGAGCCGTTTAAATTCCGCGATGTCCTGTAAAGCTGCCTGTTCGCTTTGTATCTTATAAAAATAATTTTCCGAACTTCCGTTTACGCTGGGAGTAACTCCGTACTTTTCACTGTAAAAAACTTTTTCAGCACTGCCGCGCGTCACAGGATCTTCGGTACAGCCGTATATAAAGACAAACGGAAATTGAAGCCCCTTGCTTTTGTGGATCGTCATTATTTTTACCGCGTCGATGTCTTCCGTAGGAAAATCTATTTCTCCGCTGTCAAGATCCGAATCGTCTCCCAAAAAAGAAATTTCTTGGAATTTTTTTAAGGCAAGATTATCCACAAACCACGCCAAACTTTTACCGTCGTTGTCCGTCCGGCGCGCAAGTTCAAACAAAAGATCATACTGGCCGGAATATGTTGCAACGGTTTTGTTCCACAGCGTTTCAAACCTATAGCCGTATCCGTACCACAATTTTGAAACGGTTTGTGTAATCGGATGGCTTACGGCAAATTTTGAAAATTCTCTTTGAATGTCTTTAGCTTTACAGTACTTTTCAAATTCCGCTTGGGATAAAAGCGATGAAATCTTTTCATCCTTGTCTTCGGTCAAGCATGAAAGGATTGTTTCTACGGAGGTTTCCGAAAGCCCTGCGAAAGGAGAGCGCAAAAAAGCCGCTAAAGAGCGCATGTCCGAAGGATATATGCATAAACGCAAAAAATTATATATGTCGTTTACAGGCGCTTCCGAAAATAATGAATTGTGAAAATCCAGCGTATAAGGGATTCCTCTGCGGTTTAAGTAGCGCGTAAGATAAGATCTGTCTTTTCTTGTCCTGTCAAGCACGGCTATGTCGCCGAATTTCACAGGCTTGCCGTCCGCTCCTTTTTTTGAAGTTAATTCCCATATTTTTTGTGCTATATAATACGCGCATTGGTCTTTGGCTGTTAGAAAGGCTTCTTCGGCCGTTTCCGTATCTGAAATAAGATTTGACTCTTTGAGGCTGTAAAGATATTTTTCCGTATTCGTGTTATACATACAAAAATGTACAGGCGCTTGGGGCTTTCCCTGTCCGTCAGAAAAAAGGGCGGCCGGGTCTTTAAAAGGCGTTCCTTGCGGAATGTCCTTATCGGGGCTGACGGCGCTTGAGCCGTCAGCTTTATAATTTTTTAAAGCTATGTTTTTCTTTGAAAAAGAGGCTTCGAATGTGTGTTCCGGAACTTCGGGGAATACCCATATTTCGGATTTTCCGGCCGCATCGCTTGAAGGCGCGCTCAACGCATTAGAAATTTCAGAAATTTTTGTGAAATTTCCGGTTTTATCGTCTTCAACGTATCCTCCGAAAATTTGATTAAAGGCTTTTAGCAACGCACTGCTAGATCTGTAATTATACACCATCTGCAAAGGTTCCAAAGACAGATCGCGCTCCAGTTCGTTAAAAACCGAAACGTCCGCTCCGCGGAATTTATAGATGGATTGTTTTTCGTCCCCTACGAAAAAAAGTTTATCTTTGCCGTCTGCGAGCAAAAAAAGAAGATCACGATTTTTTCCGTTGTTATCCTGAAATTCATCGATCATTATCGTATCGTAGGAATTTTGTTCGGCGCTTCTTATGTCGTCTTGTTCGTTTAAGATTTTAAGCGCAAGCTCGCCTACGTCGCGGAACGAAAGTTTTCCGCTGTCTCTCTTGGAATTATTTACGTCGCATAAAAAGACGTCCAAAAGCTCGTAAAGCCGTTTGACGTTTTCATACTGGGTTACGTAAGAGGCAAGCGGCTTTATTTTGTCGTTCAGAATCTCTCTTAGGCGCTTTATCGCTGACTGCAGCGGCTTCGTGTACCCTTTGGTTCTTTGGTTAAAATCTACTCCCGAAAGCCATTTGTAAAAATTTTCCACGCTTTTTACGGTATTTTCATCTTCAAAACTCTTATCGTCCAGGAGCGGCGCACATGGAATGTTTTTTAAAAGTTCTTTCTGAGCGAATTTATTGAGCGGAAATACCTTGTATAAGTTTTCAAAGTACGGCGACGCTTTTTTTTCGGGAGCGGCGTTTTCATATTCTTCGATAATTTCGTTGACACATTGATAAAAAGGTTCTTCCGCCAGAAATACTTTGTTCCATTCAGATGCGATCAGTTCTTTTTGCACGGCGATTTTATCTGAAAAAAAACCGTTTTTGTCCGCGACGGAAGTATATTTTGAAACCGTCTGCGCGAAAAGTTTTTCCGCCGTATCTTGAAATTTTCCGGGTTTCGTAAAGGATACCAGGGCTTTGTCGTTTCTGTGTCTAAGAATGAACGGCAGAGCGAGATCCTTTATGATTCTAAGGCTGTCCGAAGATCCTATAGTAAAATTGGGCCGTATGCCGTAGCGGTTGGCCGCTTGTCGCACTATGCCGGCGCAATAAGAATCAAGTGTCTGTATGTGAGAATTTGAAAAATCGTCTACGGCTTGCCTAGCACGCTCTCTTTCTTCGATCGGAACGTCCGGATTTTGGGCAAAAAACACAAGCGTCTGGTATATGCGCACATACATTTCCGCTGCCGCCTTGTTAGTAAACGTGAGCGTAAGAATTTTTTCTACGGGAATATTTTTACTCATGACAAGCCACACGAACCTTGTCGCAAGCACCTGTGTCTTTCCCGATCCTGCGCCTGCAGCTACAATCGTATTGCCTTCGGCGCAGCAAGCCGCGTATTGTTGATCGTCAAGGTTTTTCGGAAGCAAAGAAAGATATTCGTACATTAAATTGTCTCTCCCGATATTTCGAAATTCGTTCTGCAGATACTTGAAAATACGCAGTGAAAACAGTCTTTAAATGGCTTTACTTTTTTATTTTTCGGCGAAAAATTATTGTTTCGTACGTCTTCGGTAAATTGTTTCACATAGCGGTTAAAACATTCCAGCGTAGGATTGAAGCCGTCGATGTCCACTTCTCTTGTTTTCGTTTTTGCCGCTCTTGCAGCCCCCGCTGCAGCTTGGGCTGTTTTTGACGCAGTCGGGCTTGCCGAGTTTTCGCTGTCTGCCGTATCTTCGCCTTCTTTTACTATAAAATGCTTTTTTTTGTCCCGGATCGTAAAAAAAAGCGCGTTGCGCACGGCGGATTTTTCACCTTTATGTTTTAAATTCCACAGAGAAACGTACATGGGAATTTGAAAGTCCGAAAGCTCTGCCGTAGCCGTATCTTCGCCTTCTGAGGCCAGGCAGTCTTTAAGCGGCGGAGAGTTTTTCAGCTTGTAATCTACAATGCTTACGCCGCCTGCGTCGTCGCACAGTATGCAGTCGATCTTTCCCATAAGATAATGTTCATCGCCGTCCAAAGACGCCTCGTTAAACCATTCTTCGGCAGCGTACACAACGTGCCCTCCAAAACCGTGAGGAGGCGGTTTGCAAAATTCTTTTAAAAGCTCAAGTGTCTGATCGGCATAGGATTTTTTTTGCGATTCGAGGACTAAACTTACCAGAGGGCTTCCGCTAAACGACATTTCAGGGGAGTTTATGGCGTCTTCAACGCATTCCAGCACCAGCGGCCTTACGGTTGCCTCTTCGTTCAAAAAAGTTCCATCTTCGAGCGTTTGGGGAAGCTGTTTTCCTTTGTGTCTGTTCATAAAAAGTTCGAGCACTTTATGACATATGTTTCCGTCGTCGCTCGGATTCATTAAGTCCGTGTCCAAAGAGTCTTCTTCAAGCTTAAGCACGCGCGAAAAAATCCACTTGCGCGGACACGGAAAAAATTGCTTCATGTCGCTTTCCGTTACATGAATTTTGTCGCATGAAGAAGGCTCCGTGTGTTTACCGCGATCTTCGCAAAGCATGTCGTTTATTTTAAAGGCAAGCGTTTCGGATGCAAAATATTTTGAATCGTTATCCGCGGAAACTTGCACTTGTTTCCAGCGTTCAAAGCATTCTTTTTGCCCTTCGGTAATTCGCTCCGGAAATTTTCCGCCGGATTTTGAAACGTGTCCCGTAAAGCCGGATTTTAAAAAGGCTTCTTCGTATTTTATAAAATCTTCTTCACACGGCGCTTTTTCGCTATCCAAGCCGCTCCCTACGTTAAAAAAACTGTGTGGAATCTTAAAACCCGAAAAACTGTTTTCCGCGCATGAAAAATAAGACGATTTTTTTGCATAAAGCCTTATAAAAGCACGATCTGCGGGAACGCCTTCTTCCAAGCCCAGCGCTTTCCGTTTTTCCTTTGTTAAAAAGGAAAGAGGTTTGTATCTTATTGACAGATTTTTTTGATTTGCGTCTATTACAAACTGGTGCGGTACGGCCGAAGCCGCCGAAACCTTGTATGCGAACACCGAAACTCCGTCCGTCTTAGGCTGTAGCTGATAAGTTTTTTCTTCCAATTCCGAGACGAAAAATGAATACGGATCCTTTATGTGAATATCGTATGTGTTTTCGATGTCCGAAAGAGAGGCTAGGATTGAAAGACATTGCCCCAAGATGAGGTCGGATTCTTCGGAAAACTCTTCTTCGGCAAGAAAAAGGTCTTTGAATGCAAACCATGAATTTTGTATTTCGGCAAAGGTCTTTGCGCCGCAAAATTTGTCTATCGATTTTTTCAGTTTGCGGTACATTTCAAGTTCACGCTGTGCGGTATTTTTTGTCACAGCCGACGAAAGAGCTTTTTCCCACACGTCTACCGTCCTGCCGGATTCGTCCTTGTAGGAGCATATGCACTTTCTGTTGCAGCCTTCGCGCACAAGATTTTCGTTGCATTGTTTTTCTTTCCACGGAACGTATCCGTCAGTTAAAAGAGCGCGTACGCTGTCATACGAATAATCGTTTTGCCTGCATGCTCTGATTTCGCAAAAAATTTGTCCCGCGCAATTTCGCGTATAAGGAGAGCCGGATCGTACCACAAATGGAATACAATAAAGCTCCAGTTCTCTCTCCACATACGGCCTGTACGTTTCCATGTCGGGAACGTTTATTGCAATGTCCGTCCACTCTACGCCGTCTTTTTCATGGAGTCGTCTGATCTTTAAAGCGGTTTCTCTCAATTCCGTGCGGGAATTCGTGTACAGCGTCAAAGGCAACGTGCCGTCCGGACTTTTAATGTCGATATCGTCCATGAATATCAGTTTTACGTTCTCCTTTGCCTTTTCAAAAGCGGCCCGGTACTCGTAAAAATCTTCCAATAGCTCCGGAAAAAATAGCACATAAATTTTATTGTCGGAAATAAAGTCTGCTTCTTCCCACGAAGGCTCAAAAAGCCCGTTCGTTTCAAGAAAAGATCCGTATTCCATGTATAGCTTAAAAAGATCCGCGTTTTCTTTGTCCGAAAGCGTGTTTTTTTCGTTCGATTTATCGGCGGCGTCAAAATATCTTTTCCACACGGCAAGCGAAGGCAAAATTCCTGAAATCCAACTGCTGAATGAAACTGAATTATCGACAAAATCCGTGGAAATAAGGCTTTCAAAGACCGGCGGAAGATTAGCGCGCACCGCTTCCTGGTTTTTTTCAAGGATGTGTACGGCAAAAAGTTTACGCAAAAGAGAAGGAATTGAATTTTTCCCTTTGCGTACGACTCGTATAGATTCTCCTTTAAATTTATCCCATGCGATAAAACGTTCCGCTGGGACGGCCCGCTTTTGAGTATGCGTTATAACCCAGTTCGCCCAAGAAGACGCGTCCGTGTCGGTGGGAAAAATAAAAAAAACATTTTCGTTTTTTAAATTTTCTTTGATTGTAGATTCTATCAGGTCTGAAATTCCAGTGCTTTCGCTTTCACTCATACAAAAATCAGTATAGCACAAATACATTCAATAGAGTATTATGCTTTTATGTCTAAAGTAAATTTACCTCCCGATCTGAACGGGGTTCACATACATTTTGTGGGAATAAAAGGAACAGGAATGACCGCTTTGGCGGAAATAATTCACGGATCGGGAGCCGTCATTACGGGAAGCGACGTAAGCGAACGCTTTTACACCGACGATATTTTAGACCGGCTGCACATAAAGCCTGTTCCTTTTTCCGATAAAAACATAACGGACGACGTCAGCTTTGTGATCTATTCTTCCGCTTACGACCCGCTAAAAAATCCCGATCTTAAAGAAGCCGTAAAAAGAAAATTGCCGCTAATGCTTTATTCACAGGCGCTCGGCTGCCTATCGGAAACCGCATACGGCTGCGCCGTATGCGGCGTACACGGAAAAACCACTACGACAGGTCTTGTGGGTACGATACTCATGCAGCTTCCGCTTGCGTCTCAAGTTCTTGCAGGCTCCGAAATAACTTCTTTCGGAGGAAAGTGTACGTTTACGAGCCAGCGGACAAGGAGCTCGACGAAGGAATGCTCGCCGGCAGCGGCTGCCTCCACGGATGGCACCGAGGGCGGTACGACAAACGGTTTCCCGCCGGACGTCTCTCAGGCCGGAAAAAAATATTTTGTCGCCGAAACCTGCGAATATCAAAGACATTTTATGGATTTTTCACCAAAAAAAATTATTTTAACCAGCGTTGAAAGCGATCATCAGGATTTTTACCCGACTTACGAAGACATTTTAAACGCTTTTGTGGATTTTATATGTAAACTGCCTGCAGGCGGACAACTGATATATTGCGCGGACGACAAGGGCGCCGCTTCCGCCGCTTTGATTGCTAAAGAACGCCGGCCTGACATAGAATTTATTCCTTACGGCGAAAAAGCCGTAGGCGGCTACAGGCTTTCTTTCGGAGATCTCGGCGACGGGTACAGAAATTTTACGGTGGAGGGGATAGGGGATTTTAAATTGTATGTGCCTGGGAAGCACTTGGTTCTTAACGCCTCTGCCGCTATTGCGCTTTGTTGTGAGCTTTTAAAAGATGCAGGGCTTTTTTCGCGCCCGCTGCCTGAAAATCTTTTTCTTTCAATAGCAAAGGGTGTTTCAAACTTTACAGGCGGCAGGCGCAGAAGCGAGATAGTCGGAAGCGTAAAAAACAAGGCGGGCAATTCCGTCATATTTATCGACGACTACGGCCATCATCCCACCGCGATTAAAACGACCCTCGCCGGTTACAGAGAATTCTATAAGGGTCGGAAGATTATCGTCGATTTTATGTCGCACACGTATTCTAGGACGGCGGCGCTTTTGGACGACTTCGCTTCGTCGTTCGACAGCGCGGACGAGATAGTCTTGCATAAAATTTACGCATCAGTTCGCGAAAACGGTAAAGGTTTTATCTTAGATGGTATAGATTTGTATACGCTTACTGCAAAAAAGTATAAAAAAGTATACTACTTTAGAGAAATTCTTGATGCGGAGCCGTTTCTTTTAGAGGAATTGCGCTCCGATCCGGGAAAAGAGTATCCTTCAGGTTATCTTTTTGTTACTATGGGAGCCGGTGATAATTGGAAAATCGGAAAAAAATTACTTGAAGATCTGCGCTGTGATGCCGCTGACAGCGTGTCGCCTAAGTATTAGCGACGCCGGAAAATCCGATGTTTGAGGTTGCGTCCCTCATGCGGAATTTAAGGGGAATCATATGACAAGTATGACAGGTTATGCGTACAAAGAGCTTTCCACAAACGAAGTGAACGTCTGTGTTGAAATACGTTCGGTCAATTCCAGATTTTTGGATCTGTCCGTAAATTTACCGCCTTATCTCGGCAGCCTTGAAAGCCATTTCCGCTCTGAGGTTTTACGATCCGTGCGGCGCGGCAAGGTGGACGTATCCGTCCGCATAAAAAATTTCAGTTCGAACGGTACTGTTTTTGCCGATATTGAAACGGCGAGGGCGTATTACAACGCTATGCGGGACATAGCCTGTGCCGTAGGGAGAGATGAAAAAGACGTGCCCCTTGACGCCCTGATGGCTCAGCCGGGAATCCTGAGCATGAATCAGAAATACGACGTTGAAAAATACTGGAATCTGATTTTGCCGGTTTTTACCCAAGCTTTGGACGCGTTTTCCGCCGATAAAAAACGCGAAGGAAACGAGCTTTTTAAAGATTTATCCGAACAGCTTAAAAAACTTGATTCGGCCGCTTCGTTTTTTAAAGACTGGCAGCCTAAAATGGAACTTTATTTTAAAGATCTTCTCACTTCGAAGTTCAAAGAGCTTATCGGCAGTCCGGCCGATTTGGGATCTTATGCGGGAGCGGAGAGCGGCGCTTCGGACTTGAGCGAGCAGCGCATTATGGCTGAAGTTGCGGCTATGATCGTTAAGTATACGATAAACGAAGAAGTAGTGCGTTTTTGCAGTCATCTTTTATCGCTTCACAACGAGATAGAAAACGAGGACTTTCCCGGAAAAAGGATAGACTTCATATGCCAGGAGATAAACAGGGAGATAAACACTATCGGAAGTAAAAACCAGTTTGCAAAGGTGAGCGCTATGGTAGTTTCAGCAAAAGAGGCTCTTGAAAATATACGCGAACAGGCGCGCAACGTAGAGTAAAAGTTTGCGGCTCTGTCCCATCTTAAGCGATCGATCAGCGCAGAGCGATCAATCGGATTATTCAATCAGATCATTCAATTTCGAGAAATTTTCCGACCCTTTTTATGCGTCAATTTTGCTCTGAGCTTTCAGCAACGCCTTGTTTTTATACATTTCGGCGTCGGCTAAAGAAATTGCTTCTTCGATATTCGTACCGGGAAGGTATTCCTGAAGACCGCATGCGACTTTGTAGCCTGAGTCTTTCATAAGAGCGCGGAGCGTTCCTACCGCTTTTTCCACCGTATATTTGTCCTTGTTTTTACACAACAGAATAAATTCGTCGCCGCCGGTTCTGTATAAAATTCCGCATTTTCTGAACGCCTTTCTCATGCTGTCGACTGTAAATTTTATGGCGACGTCTCCAGCCGCATGGCCGTACGTGTCGTTTATTTTTTTCAGATCGTTTAAGTCCATGGAAACTATTATGATTCTTTCATTTTTTATGCGGTTCAGCGCCAAATAAAAACACCGCCTGTTTAAAAGTCCCGTAAGAGCGTCCTGTTTATACATGTTTATGTTATACTGCAGAAAATATATCGTAATGGAAACGATTATCGTTGCGGGAAGTATGAATTTGTATCCATAAAACACTTCCAAAAGCAATGAAAAAACGTTGCAGGCCAGCACTGAAAAATTGATCACCGATTCGCATATGTTGTAGACAAGGTGTCTGACCGACAGATACAGCAGCACTACTATGTAGAAAAAACCCACTATGAACGGCGTAAGCTTTAAAGGCCCTCCGTGAAAAATATTCTGATCGGTATAATAAAACATCCAGTGCGTGTGTACGCTTATGTATGCCAAAAACGAATTTATAAACAGCGGAACGGACATCAACTTTAAAATTTTTGACTTTTTTCCGTAAATTATAGTGGCGAGCAGGAGCGGAATTGCAACGCGCACTGAATATCCTGTTGCCGTGGCTATATATTCCCAAACCGTAGGCTTTTTACATAAATTAAGTGTGTATTCCAGTATGTCAGAAAAAACAAGAAAGATGGCACTCAAGGTTAAAAGCAAAAATTTAATGAGCGTTCGGGATTGCATTGTCCTGGCTGTCAGCATAAATACGATGAGCGAAAAGGCCATAATGATACCCGGAATATTACATTGAAGTACCAAATGTATTAAAGAAATTTTCAGTATCATTAAGAAGGAAGTATATTCCATATCTGACGTATTTGCACTGTAAAAAATTACTATTTTCCTTCAAAATCTTTTTATCTTTTCAAATACGGTGCACATAGGAGCGGGGCGGCTCATCGTCGTTGGCGGATAACCTGCAGTCGCGGCTGACTTGCAACGAGTGCAAAGTTCCCTGCGCAAACGGCATGTCCTGTCCCGCTCAAACGGCGATTTCCGCTGTCCTGACGCCGCCTTGCGTTCATTGACCAAGCAATGCATAAAATTTATAATCATAAAATATGAATAAACGATTAATCACTTCCGCCTTGCCGTACGTGAACAATGTTCCTCATCTGGGCAACTTGATCCAAGTGCTTTCGGCAGATGTTTTTGCGCGGTTTTGCCGCAGCAGAGGATATAAAACTCTTTACGTATGCGGCACAGACGAATACGGTACGGCGACTGAGACTCGTGCTCTTGAAGAAAAAAAATCGCCTCAACAACTGTGCGACTATTATCACGCTATACACAAGGATATCTACAGCTGGTTCGGAATTGCCTTCGATCACTTCGGGCGCACTTCAACCCCGCAGCAGACGGAAATAACTCAATCGATTTTTAAAGATCTTGATAAAAACGGTTACATAACGGAACACGTTTCAAAGCAGCTTTATTGCCCCAAGTGCAACCGTTTTTTGGCCGACAGGTACGTCAGGGGAACCTGTCCTAAGTGCGGATACGAAGACGCAAGAGGAGACCAGTGCGAGCACTGCGGAAGCCTGCTCGATCCTTCGGATTTGAAAGCTCCCAAATGTTCTACGTGCGCTTCCGCTCCTGAAATCCGCGAAACCAAGCACCTGTACATAGATCTCCCAAAAATTCAGCCTAAATATCAAAAATGGATGGAAGAAGCCGCCGTTAAAGGTTCTTGGGCTTCAAACGCCGTACAGATGACGAGGGCGTGGCTTCGCGACGGACTAAAAGAAAGAGCTATTACCCGTGATCTGAAATGGGGCATCCCCGTTCCTAAAAAAGGATTTGAAAGCAAGGTTTTTTATGTTTGGTTCGACGCTCCGATAGGCTATATATCTATCACAAAATCTCTTGCCGACTGTCTTAAAAGCGAAGGTAAAAAAAGTTTTGACTGGAAATCGTGGTGGCTTCCCGAAGAATCTGAAGATGCCGAAGAAAAGTCGAGCGTAGACTTGTTTCAGTTCATAGGAAAAGACAATATTCCGTTTCATACGGTTATCTTTCCGTCAAGCCTCATAGGCAGCGGCCGCTCGTGGACAAAACTTTATCACATGAGTTCTACCGAATACTTAAACTATGAAAGCGGAAAATTCAGCAAATCGAAGGGCATAGGGGTTTTCGGAAGCGATGCCGAAGAGTCGGGAATTCCGGCGGACGCGTGGCGTTTTTATATCTTTTACAATAGACCCGAAAAAGCCGACACTCAGTTTACGTGGAAAGATTTTCAGGAAAAATACAACGGCGAACTGATAGGTAATTTGGGAAACCTTGTAAACCGTACTTTGCTGTTTGTAAACAAGTATTACGAAGGAAAAATTCCCGACGCTCCTGTCGACGAAGATCTGTGGACTTCGGTAAGAGAAAAAGAAAATAAAATAACCGAGCTTTTGGAATGGGCGGAATTAAAAGACGCTTTCCATGAAATATTTGCCATAAGCGATATTGCAAACAAGGCTTTTCAGGCCGGAGAACCGTGGAAAACCCGCAACAGCGATCCCGAAAAAGCCGCCAAGCTTATTCATAATCTTTGTTATGTGATTAAAGATCTGATCATAATGCTGCACCCGTATTTGCCTCAGTACGCCCAAAAAGTTGCTTCATTTTTGGGTAAGCGGATATACGACCGGACGATGTCAGGCGATGTGAACTTTAGCGGATCCGGCGTGCGCCCTGAGTCGGCTTCTCAGTCGGGCGGAACGGCCTTGCGCTGCGGCGGCCGGGCACACTGCGGCGGAGACTTAAAGGAAGGCTGCGACAATGGCGCCTTATCGAACGACGATCTGTTGTCGTGGACGGATCTGGGAAAGACTTCGGGCTTAAATAATGTTTTTGCGACGGAAGTTTATTTTTCTCCTCTTGACAATAAGGCTGTAGATTCTTACCGCGAACGCTATTCCGGCGTAAGAAAAGACGTTCAGAACCCTAACGCCACTCAGCAGTCAAAAACTCAAGCGAAGGCGCCGGTTCAAAAGGACGATGAAGTTTTACCCGCGAAAGATCAGCCCTCGCATTTTAACAAAAATATTTCGTTAAAAGTTGCAAAAGTTATTTCCGTAGAGCCCAATCCCGATTCCGACAAATTGTATATTGAACATTTGGATGACGGAAGCGGAAACGACCGCGTAATTCAAAGCGGACTGGTTCCTTATCTTAAACCCGATCAGATTCTCGGTCAGCATATAATCCTTGTGGATAATCTTAAACCGCGTAAAATGCGCGGGGTTGAAAGCCGAGGAATGCTCCTTGCGGCGGATTACAAAACTCCCGACGGTAAAGAAGCCGTAGAACTCGTAACCGCTCCGTGGGCTAAACCCGGAACGTCCGTAATACTTGAAGGAGCCGATCCTGATTTTGTAAAACCTGAACAGATCGACGCCGCCGAATTCTTTAAAATTGAAATAAACGTAGAGGACCATGCAGTCGGAATAAACGGCGTAAAACTCCTTGCGGACGGCAAGCCGATTTTGACGCAGGCGACCTGTAACGGCGGAGTGCACTAGGCGTGTACTCGTTTACGATAAATGAAATAAATGAAAACGAGGATACAAGCGACTGTTTGAATCTCCGTTTTTTGCAATCGCCGTTTTGGGCGCGTTTTAAAAGCCGGCACGGGTGGAAAAACAAGAAACTTGCGGTGACTGCGACGGTAAACGGCGCGGCGTCAAACGGCATGCCCCCCGAAAAAAGCACAAACGCAAGGGAAGTTGGATGCAGGGTTTCACTGCTTTTTAGGGAATTCAGGTTTTTATTTTTACACTTTACGCTCGTTTATATACCCCTTGCGCCTGAGATTCCCGAATTTACGCAAAATATTGACCTATCGTCATCATCTTCATTGTCATCGGCGGACGCAAATAAAACGGTCGGATATGCTTATTTTTTAGTAGAACTTGTTTTAGCCTTAAAACGGTATTTGCCCAAAAATACTCTGTGCGTACGCTACGATATTCCTGTAGACTTTTATGCGATAGGCGACAGAGATCTTTATGTTAGGTCATTAAAGAATCTTGCTTTTGCCGAACGCCTTAAACTGAAAAAATCAAGAATAGACGTTCAGCCGCCCGACACCGTTATACTTGACCTTTCAAAATCCGTCGAAAGCATCCTTTCCGAAATGCATTCCAAGTGGCGTTACAATATTCGCCTTGCGGAAAAAAAAGGCGTAAGAGTAAAAGTTTTTTCCGCAAAAGACGCGGATTTCGACGAGGCCTTGGATATTTTTTACGACCTTTATAAAACTACTGCGTCGCGCGACGGCATTGAAATTCATTTAAAGTCTTATTACAAAGATCTATTGTCGCTTTCAGCGTCCGAATCGAATGCGCCCGACGTTCGCCTTTATATAGCGAGTGTGGACGACGGCGAGGGTAACTGCGTCGCCGACCGTGAAAGCCGTGAAGACGGCCGTTCTCCGGGCGGTTGTAACTGCGTCGATGCCAGATTAGGAGAGAACGGCAAATACGGTGCGGGCGAACCTCTTGCGGCGATAATCGTGCTTTTCTGTAAAAGAGAGGCGGTTTATTTATACGGCGCTTCCGGTAATAAAAAAAGAAATTTTATGCCCTCTTATCTTTTACAATGGAGGGCTATAAACGACGCAAAAAAGTACGGCAGTGCTTTTTACGATCTTTACGGCATGCCGCCGTCCGACGACGAACGTCACCCCATGCACGGGCTTTACAGATTTAAGACCGGCTTCGGCGGAAAAATAATACACAGACCCGGTTCGATGGACGTGCCGTTAAGTTTTTTGTATTTTCCGTACGTTTTTTTGGAAGCGCTCAGATCGTTTTATCATAAAAAAATAAAGAAAATTTTCGTGCGACGGTGAATCGCATGATCGTATTATCGCCCTCTGTTGCATGATCGCGCGCGCTGCTACAAACGTATGTCCGATGTCGCCGTCTCTGCGCCGGATTTTTTTATTTCTTCGACAAAGGCGCCGCCTTCGTCTTCAAAACCGCCGACGCTTGAAGAGCAATCCGTCAAAAGCGTAAACCGGGACGGTTCTATGTATTTTAAAAGATCGCGGACGGTGTTTGCCACGCAGTGAGAAAGCGCTTCTCCTGCAACAATAATCCGGTCTGCGGATCCCAGATCTTCTATCAGTTTTTTATTCGGCCCGGTCGACGGATCGTTTTTTATCGGAATTTCCGCCTGAATCGCGCTGTATTGTTCGGTGAAGGGAGACGTGGCCTTTGCAACATAATCGACCGTTTTTCCTATGTTGTCTTCCTGCCATCTCTTTAGCGCGTAAAAGACATTTTTTTCCAACGTCTGTCCTATAGAACCTATGAGACAGTGCGGCGGCCATATACAGAGTTTATACTTGCCTTTTCTTTCCAGTTCCGAAACATAGTATGACGCGTATTCGGCGTATGCCGTTTCGGCCGGTAAGAATTTCTTGTTTGCAATATCTTCCGACGTGATGACCGTAAAAGGATCGGGATGTTTACCGTCCCTTGTTTTCCAAAAAAGCGGATGCGCTATGTGATACGGAAGATGCGCGTCCATGGTCACATGAATTTTATCCAAGGCTCTGCCGTTTTTGTCTATAAAATCGGCAAGGCAACGGCAGTCCTTTTCCGCTCCGGGTACGTATAATGCGCCTTCAGGATCGCAAAAATCAAACTGTGTGTCTATTATAAGTAATTGAACTTTCATTGCTTAAAGTATAGAAAAGATATTCATATAATGCAAGTTTTCGCATTGCGTCGACAGTTTTTGCGGCGGACGGAAGTTGCGTTTTACAAAAGTTACCTATTGCTAACATTTACAAAATTCGCTATAACGTAATCGCATATTTCAAGCTCTTACTTTTTGCATAATAGGATAGGGTGGAAATAGCAAAATCTTTATTTTACAGGAGATGTTTATGAAAAAAATCACAATTACTTGTGTCTTTTCGGCTGTGTTTTTAATAGCGGCGCTTTCATTTGCCGCCGCCGATCCGGCGACGGACGTAAAGATTGATTACAGAATGGATCTCGCCTTAAAAAATCACGACGCCGATTATTTTAAGTGGACGGTAGGAACTCAAACCGTTCAGGACAAATTCGACGCAGCGTCCGGAGCGAGCTTAAAGGGCTCTACAAAGGCTTTTAACGCCGTCCGTTTTGCAGAACCTGCGGACGCCAGAAAAGCTTCGATGCCTTCCGGTCTGCGCAGCGTGTTTTTGTTTGCGATTGCGGACGGTTCGTTTGTAAAGAGCCACGCTCTTAAAGTTACGGACGATGCGGGCGTCATTACCGTGCGCTTTATCCGCAAAACGAATGCGTTTGAATTGAAAACCGATAAAAAGGGAAACTTCAATTTGTTAACCGGATCTAAGATCGCAAAAAACGTTACCGATAAAAAAGACGACGGCTTTGTGATCAAACCCGAATACCTTAAAAAGGGCGGAGACGCAAGCAATATGGCCGATCTGGATTGGAACAAACTCCCCTTTGAAGCCGACGCTTTCAGTCCCGAAGCCGCGTATCACTATGATGGAAATGTGAAATTCACTTTTAAAAATAACGTTTTGAACATCGTCGGAACGCTCTCGCGCACTAAATAAAAACTTATCGTACATTTTCTTCTCTAAATAGGGAACCTTTAAAAACTGCAGTTTTTAAAGGTTCCCGGTTGTATTAAAAAAAAAACTTTCCTGCTTTTTTAAGGCGGTCGAAATCTTTTTTGCCGAATATTTTCCTCGCTCAGGTTCAGCCTGTCATAGCGGCTCATCGTAAGCTGCCGCTGTCCGCCTTTCTTTGCGCTTTTATAGATCCGGCGTATTTGTCGTGCCCGCGCAAACACGGGGTGCTGACATGCTGTGCGGGCGGCGGCAACTATGTAAAAGAATTTGACAAAAATACATAAAAGAAATACAATTTAGACATGCGAAAGAGGCGCTTTTAATGACAGTTTTGCAATAGAATCTATAGACAAAGAAAATTCAAGCCTTGAAGAAACTCGATATAAAATTATCGGGAGAATAAAAACACAGATTATCTTGTTTATTATATATACTCCAAAGAATGGCCGTCAAAGAATTATAAGTGCCCGTTATGCTGACTCAAAAGAAAGGAGATTTTATTATGATGAACTTAGAAAAAATTATTGCTGAATGTGAAAAAAATTCCATCCCCGATAATCAAATTGATTTTTCAGACATTCCCGAAATTACGGATTTTACAGGCTTTAAACCTAGATACCCGCAGTACTTTAAGCCTAAAAGAGAGCAAGTCTCAATTAGATTAAGCAAATATCTTGTTGATCACTTCAAGGCAATGGGTAAAGGCTGGCAAACCAAGTTAAATGATTTTTTGATGGAAGCGGTAAACAAAGGTCTGATATGAAAATTTGACCCTTTAAAACAGCGTGCGTTTTTGTACGTTTGTCCGCTAAGGTTTGTACCGGAATGTAAACAAATTTTCGCTCGCCGGCGCTTTTAGCAATCAGTCAAAAGCGCGTTTTAACCGGCGCACAAAAAGGGCGGTGCAGGCAGGCGGGAATGCTATGCCGCGCGCCGCAGTCTGTCTTAATTATTAAAAGCCGCTTCCTTTTACAGTGTTTGAAAAACCTATTCCGTCAAACGAGTAAACGCTTTCAAAACTTTCTCTTTCAAGATCCACTACGACTACACGGTCTTTTTGCACAATATTTCCGTTTTCAGGAACTGCTTCATTTGGTGCATCTTTGTCATAAATAGAACCGTCGTCCGCTATCCATATCTTCTTTGATTTTAAAGCGAGTATTTTCTGCGGCCCGAAAAAGCCCCTGTTTTCATCGCTGGGCCACTGTCCATATAAATTTTTATCATGACCATTCACTTTAACAATAAAGGGAGAGGAATTTATTAATTCATATGTCCAGCCCAAGGCGCCACTATTGCCGAAATCTCCGGCGGGAGCAGGCGTGCCGTTAATGGGATCCAATTTAACTTTTAAAAGCGCGCCTGAGGACACATAATTATTATTGTCCTTGTCTGGATAATAATCATCATCGGATTCGTAGGTATAAGAAAACAGAATGTACATATCATTTTCATGTATGCGCACGTCCGTAACCTTTCGCTCTTCTGTGGGATAAATAGTAATAGAAGGATCGTTAGGTTTTTTGTTAATAGCCTCAAGCCCGTAGCCGCCGGTTCCGAGCGGGATTGGTGGCGACTGCTGCTCAGCTTTTACCTCTAACTCGCCATGATGATTCCGAGTAATTTTATAAGTGTTGATGAAAATTAGGTTAGTTTTATCATATGCTACCGTATACAAAAACCTTGAACCTTCCGTTTCCGTGGTAAGTTTTAACCTTGAAACTGCAATAAATACGTTGCCTAAATTTATTGGATCGCCGGTAATTTCTTTTGCTACCAATCTTTCGTCATCATTTTTATAATAAGGATTAAAGAAATGCAGTTCTTTGGAGCCTACGACCATAAATAAAACATTGTCCTCGGAACAGTAAATATGGCTAAACTCTAACGAGTTACCATTATCGTCCACAAACGAAAGCTCTTTTTCGTACCCTGAAGCGGCTGACAAAAAGCTGTCATGGGTATATAAATTTCTTGCCGCGTCAAATTCCAATATATTCGGCGATTTAGAAACAGGGCTCAACGGACTGTACTGCGGCAAGGACGCTGTGTCTGCGATGTATACATTCATATCACTGCCAGAGATTGTACAATCCCACAGAACGATCGGCGGTGGAGGCGTATACAGGGGAAAGGCTGCGTTCGTGGTTTTTCCCGCTGAGACTTTGATTTCGGTTCTGCCGGAAGCAAGCGGGTTCACATGATCATGGTCGTTGTAGGCGTAGCCGTATCCGCTTATTATATAGGTTCCTTCTTCGAGATCCGAAAATGTCACTGACGATCCTCCAAAGGCGATCTTCTCCTCTACAAAGTTGTCTTTGCTTAATGTTATGACATATGTGTTAATAACATTCACATTTACCGCAAGCCTTGAAGCTCCTGCGGCGCTTCTTTCCGCTTGGGGTGAAGATTGGGGCAAAACAACTCTTAAAGACCCTTTTCCCGAGCTGTTTTCAATTCCGAGAGCCTGAAACAAATTGCTGCACGATGTAAAAAGCAAAAAAACGGCCGATACAAAAACCGTAACAAGAGCGGGCTTTTTCATAAAAACCTCCAAACAATGTTTTACGCCTTTACGCCTGCAAAGAACATTAAAACCGGCGCCCACCGCCAAAACAAGGCGCAGACAAAGGCTTTTTATCGGTATGTTAATAAATTATAAACCGGATTCAGGTTTTTTTCAAATAAAAGAAAAACTCATCCGGCGCCTGTGTGCCGTGAAAAGTTCCTATGCTGCGCGGAGAACTATGCGGCGCAACCATGTGTGCAGCCATATGGCGCAATCATGCGCGCAGCCATATGGCGCAACCTGCGGCAAACTTGAGTTTATGCCGTTTTTTCGCTATCATTCGGTTATGAAAAAGTTTATTTTTTTGTTCGGAATTCTGTCGCTTTTGTTTTATTCCTGCGCAAAAAATGAAAAAGGCGCAAGAAATGCAAAAAATACGGAAAACAAAAAAAATACGCCGTCCGTCGTGCGGATAAATATAAGTTCGGAACCGGACAGCCTTGATCCGTGGCAGTCCGCCGCCGCCGATACCGTGTCTGTGTTTTCAAATGTTTTTGAAGGACTTTTGCGCTCGTCGCCTTCAGGCGAACTGCTTCCCTGCATCGCAAGCGATTTCAATATTTCCGAAGATAAACTTACGTATACGTTCAACCTTAAAAAAAACGTAGTGTTTCATAACGGGCAAAAACTGACGGCCCGCGACGTCTTATACAGCTACAATCGTTTTTCGGGGCTTGACGGTAAAAAACCTGTTTCAAATAAATTCTCTTCTGTACGCGCCGTTTCCGCGCCGGACGATTACACGTTTACGGCGGAGCTTTCCAAGCCTGACGCATCGTTTTTAGCCTTGTGCCGGAGCGCGATATTGCCCGAAGGCTATACGGCTCAAGCGGAAAAACCTGTAGGAACGGGACCGTTCAAATTCGTTTCGTACGTTCCCGGGCAAAAAATTGTTTTTGAAAAGAACGACGCGTATTACGATGACAAACCTAAGGTGGACATGGTTGAAGTCTACATAATGACAAACCCCGCTTCCGTGATTTCGGCTCTTCGATCCGGTCAGCTCGACATTGCGTATTTTATCAACGGCAACGATGCAAAACTTTTAAGTTCCGATTACAATATTTTTTCCTGCGCTCAAAACATGGTTCAGCTTTTGGCTTTAAACAATGAGTACGGCCCTTTTAAAGATATCCGCGTGCGGCAGGCGTTGAATTATGCGATTAACAAAAAGGATATTATAGACGGAGTATGGGCGGGCTTTGCGGACGAGCTTTACACGAATTTCAGCCCGGCTTTTAAAATTTACTACAACGACGCTCTTTCGTCCTGCTATAATTTTGACGTTGAAAAAGCCAAAGCGCTTTTAAAAGAAGCGGGATACGCCGACGGTTTTGATTTGACTATAACCGTTCCGTCAAATTACGAACCTCATGTGCGCGCCGCTGAAATAATCGTAAGCCAGCTTGCGAGAGTTAATATACGCGCGAATATACGTATGACGGAATGGGCTTCATGGCTTGACAGGGTTTACGGCAAAGCCCTGTATGAGGCTACCGTCATCGCCTTTCAAGGCAAGATCGAACCTAACGATATTCTTGCACGCTACGAGTCTGAAAACAGGCGCAATTTTATAAGATTTAAGAATCCCGATTTTGATAAAACTCTGGCTTCCGCTCTTATTGAAACCGATCTTGAAAAACGTATTTCCATGTATAAGGAATGCCAAAAGATCATGACCGAAAACGCCGCTTCCGTTTTTATCTGCGATCCGAGTTTGATCGTAGCTTCACGAAAAGACCTTCACGGATACACGTTTTACCCCTTTACGTTTATTGATTTTTCCGTCTGGTATTATGAATAGGCGAGGAACGTAATTGTTTTACTACTTTAGAAAAGCGGCCGGTTTTTTGACGACGGTCTTTCTTATTTCCGTAATTACATTCGCCGTGTTTCAAGTGCTGCCGGGTGATCCCGCCGCCGCTATTTTAGGCTTGGACGCCGATCCCGTTCAGCTTGAAAATTTGCGCGCTTCAATGAACTTGGAGTATTCCGCGCCCGTTCGTTATTTTCTGTGGATAAAAAATTTGCTTAAAGGAGATATGGGGCAGTCTTTCAGGTATCAAAAAAGCGTAAATGCGATAGTTTTCGGCGCTTTTACCGTTACATTCCAGCTTTCGCTTTTAGTATTGATAATCACTGCAGCCGTGGGAATACCGGCGGGCATATGGCTTGCCGCTCACGACAAAAAGAAATTTTCTTTTCCCGTAAGCGTTTTGGCGCAGTTGGGAGTTTCCGTTCCTGCATTTTGCGCCGCAGTCTTTTTTATTGTCGTATTTTCAGTAAAGTTAAAGATTTTTCCTTCCATGGGATACGTGCCTTTTTCTGAAAATCCCGTCGCCTGTCTTAAATCGCTTTTTTTGCCTTCGATTTCGCTTGCATTCGGGAGCGCTTCGATATTGGTACGTTACATGCGCTCAAGCGTGCTTGCCCAGCTCGGCAAAGACTATGTGCGCACTGCGCGCAGCAAGGGCATGGGAGAAAGAGCCGTCCTTGTCAATCATGTTCTACGCAATTCGCTTATTCCCGTTATAACCGTTTTGGGAATGCTCGTTTCGGAAATTTTAGGCGGAAGCATTATAGTTGAAAATATTTTTTCTCTTCCGGGAATAGGGCGGATGCTCGCTTCGTCCATATATTCCAGAGATTTTCCTTTAATACAGGGATTGGCGCTGTATCTTTCGGTCGTCGTTGTCTTGTGCAATTTTTTTATTGACATACTGTACTCGATCATAGATCCGCGCATACGCTTGAGGGGTTCCAAAGCATGAAGGCGGTTTTTTCCGACATAAAAATCATAGCGGGCGCATTTATAGTCGCTTTTCTTTTTATCTTTATGCTTATAGGACTGTTTTATCTTCCTTACGATCCTAACGGCGTAGACATAGCAAAAAAACTGAGCTTTTTTTCGGCAAAACATATTTTGGGAACGGACGGACTTGGGCGCGACGTTGCATGCAGAATATCGGTTTCGCTTAGAATTTCTTTTTTTATAGGATTTACCGCTTCAGGTGCGGGACTTGTTTTGGGAACGGCGATAGGCGCCGCCGGAGGATTTTTCGGCGGAAAGGCTGACGCCGTGACCGGCAAATTCATAGACTTGCTCATGGCCTTTCCCGGAATTTTGCTTGCGCTAATGCTTGTCGCGGTTTTGGGCAATGGGCTTTGCAACACCGTTTTGGCCCTCAGCATAATGAACCTTCCTCGTTTTGCACGCATTTCGAGAAGCGGTTTTATAAAATATCGCGATTCCGCCTTAGTTTTTGCGGAAAGAGCGCGGGGAGCTTCACCTTTTCGCATAATTTTTATGCACATATTGCCGAATATTTACGCCGAATTGCTTATCACATATTCTTTGAGTTTTGCCGTTTCGATCATGAACGAAGCGGGATTAAGTTATCTGGGGCTTGGAGTTGAGCCGCCGTACGCGAGCTTCGGAAAGATGCTAAGCGACGCACAGAATTTTATTTTTTCGGCTCCTTGGTTGATAATAGTCCCTGCCGTTTTTTTAGTCCTTCTCGTTACGGGTTTTACTCTTATAAGCGACGGAATAACTTCCGTGCGGGAAGCGCACAGATGAGTTTTGAAAAGATCCTCGATGTAAAAGATTTTTCGCTTTCATTTATGATGAGAGGCCGCAAGGCTTACGCCGTAAAAAATATTTCTCTTGAAGTTTTTAGGGGAGAAATAACCGCTCTCGTAGGGGAGTCCGGCTGCGGAAAAACTCTGACGGCTTTAAGCTGTATGGGGCTGCAGCCCGAAGACGCGATGATAAGCGGGCGGATAGAACTTTCCGGCAGGGACGTGCTTTCTTTTTCACGGAAACAGTGGGATTCCTTTCGCGGAAAAAACGTTTCAATGATTTTCCAAGAGCCTATGACGTCTCTTGATCCTCTGGTAAAGGTAGGTCGGCAGATCGCAGAAGCGGGAATCGTTCACGGTTTTGACAAGGCGTCTGCAAAAAAAAAGGCGCTGCACCTCATGGAAGAAGTAAATCTCTCGGATGCAAAGCACATGTATGATGATTACCCGTTCAGACTTTCCGGTGGACAGCGCCAGCGTATTATGATAGCCTCTGCCTTGATGAACGAACCCGAGCTTCTCATTGCCGACGAACCGACTTCTGCGCTTGATGCTACTACTCAGCTGCAGATAATGAACTTGCTCTGCAAGATAAACGAAGAATTTAAAACTTCCATCTTATTTATATCCCATGACATTGCTCTTGTAAAAAAATTCTGTACGCGGGTTTACATAATGTACGCAGGCTCTATTCTCGAATGCGGCGGCACAAAAGATGTGCTTGAAAATCCCGTACACCCTTACACAAAGGCTCTTTTAAAAGCTCTGCCTTCTGCCGAAAAAAGAAATACCGAATTGACGCAGATACAAGGTTTTGTGCCTCCCATAGATTTCCGGCCGGAAGATCAGTCGTATCTGTATGAAAGATGGCCGTCTGCAAAGGACGTATGCTATCGCAGAAATTCAAATGCGGCAGGGGCGGGTATGGGCGTTCACAAAGCGTACTGTCATCTTCACAATGTTCTTGAGGATGTATGAAAAATAATACGGTTATACGCTGCGAACACCTCCATAAGACCTATGTAAGCCGATTCGGTAAAAAAAATACGGCCGTAAAAGACGTTTCGCTGTCCATAAATGAAGGAGAAACTTTCGGCCTTGTAGGGGAATCGGGCTGCGGAAAGACGACATTGGGCTACATGCTTTTGGATCTTTTAGAACCCTCAGACGGACGCGTTTTCTTTTACGGAAAAGACACCGCAAAGTTTGACCGAAAGGAGCGCAAAAATTTCAGAAGAAACTGCCAGATTGTTTTTCAGGATCCGTATTCTGCGATCGACGGTAAAAAAAAGCTTTCGTTTCTTATTCGTGAAGGCCTTGATATTCACGGAATAAAAAATACGAAAGAAAAACGCGAAGAACTTGTAGCGAGGATAATGGAGAACGTAGGGCTCGATCCTTTTATGAAAGACAGACGCCCCGAAACCCTTTCCGGCGGGCAGAGGCAAAGGGTAGCGATCGCGCAGGCTTTGGTCTTGAACCCCAAGTTTGTCGTCTGTGACGAAATTGTTTCATCGTTGGATGTGTTGATACAGGCTCAGGTTTTGGATCTTCTAAAAAAACTTCAAAAACAGTTTTCTTTGACATATCTGTTTATTTCGCATAATCTGAACGTCGTCTGTTATATGGCCGACCGTATCGCCGTCATGTATAAGGGGGAAATCGTAGAAACTGGTTCCGTCGAACAGATACTAAAAGCTCCGCGTCATCCGTACACGAAAGAGCTTTTTAACTGTGCAAAACTTATAGGCTGATGCGGCGGTGTTTTGTTGAGTTTTAGAGAAAGTTTAAAAGACGCCGCTAAATAGGCGGAGAAGGATAAAATGAGTGAGAATTCAAATGAAAAGTATGTGCGCCCTACGTGGGATGAATATTTTATGGAAGTTTGCCGTGCCGTGGCCAAAAGAGCCACCTGCGACAGAGGTCGTTCCGGCTGCGTCATCGCAAAAGAAAACCGCCTTTTAGTTACCGGTTATGTGGGATCGCCGGCGGGGCTTCCTCATTGCGACGAAGTAGGACATCTCATGCGCAAAGTGCTCCGCTCGGACGGAACGATTTCGCAGCATTGCGTAAGAACGGTGCATGCGGAACAGAACGCAATATGTCAGGCCGCCAAGTGCGGAATCGCCATCGAAGGCGCCACGCTGTATTGCAAGATGACTCCCTGCCGCACCTGCGCCATGCTTATCATAAACTGCGGAATAAAACGCGTCGTATGCGAAAATCATTACCACGACGAAGCGGATTCGCTTGAGATGTTTAAACAAGCAGGGATAGCTATTGAGCATGTAAACGACACTGTGCAGACTTATAAAAATATGTAGTTCAAAGCCTATAGGTTTTCGATCAGCCACGACTTGAATTGCTCATAGTCGTTTTCCATTGAAACGGCGTTGTCGGGCAGCCGCAGAACCGCTTCCAGTCTCGAAGGCATGGGGGGCTCTCTTCCTATAGCCTTTTGCACCGTTTCGCCGAATTTTGCAGGGTGAGCGGTCTCCAGAACTATCCCCACGGCTTTTTTTTCCGTCACCGAATTCGCCCAATCTGGAACATTTGGCGTAAGTCCCGGAGACTTGTAATCGCCTTTCAGCCCGCCGCAAAGCCTTCCCATTGCCCCGTTACGTATGTCGTCCCATGCCTTCCATGCGACGGCTCCGTGCGGATCTATTATGTAGCCTGTCTTACGGTTACACTCTCTTATCGCGTTTATTATTCCATCGTTGTCAAGCCAATACGAGGCGAACAAATGTCTTATCTGATCGAGCGTATACATGGAAACGATGCGTTCGTAGTTGCTCGGAGCTCCTACGTCCATTGCGTTTGCATATGTTTCTACGGAAGGGCGGGCGTTGTATTTACCCGTCGCGATCCAGTCCGGTACGGTGTGGTTACTGTTTGTGGCCGCCGTAAAGCCCTCGATAGGCGCGCCCATTTCTCTGGCGATGAGCCCCGACGTAAGGTTACCGAAGTTTCCGGACGGAACACAGGTTATTATCGAAGGGTTTTCAATCGTATTGTCATGCCTTGACCTGTTTTTAACGGCGAGAGCGGCGTACATGTAATAAAAAGCTTGCGGCAAAAGCCTTGAAATGTTTATCGAATTTGCAGAAGACAGGCGGAGCTTTTTGCGCAGGTCTTCGTCCGTAAAAGCCGTCTTTACAAGCTTTTGGCAGTCGTCAAACGTGCCTTTTATCCTTATGGCTCTTATATTCCCCGTAAATGTCGAAAGCTGTTTGTCCTGAAGCGGGCTTATCTTTCCTTCGGGATATAAAATCGTGACATCTATGCCTTCCACGCCCTGAAAAGCGCTGCCGACGGCGCTTCCCGTGTCTCCTGAAGTCGCCACCAATATGTGAAGGTTCTTATCTTCGTTTCTGTTGAAGTATGACATTACCCGCGCCATAAAGCGCGCGCCGAAGTCCTTAAACGCGCACGTAGGCCCGTGAGACAGCTCCAGCACATAGGTTACTTGATCTATGGGAACCAGTTTTGAAATAAACGGATACGAGTCCTGTATTATTGCGCTCAATTCGCTGTCGGGAATTTCTTTGTCCACATAGGGTTTAGCCATATTGAACGCTATGTCGCAAAACGAAGGCTCGGATGTCTTATTTAAAAGATCCTTGTCCATCTTGGGGTAGGAAACGGGAATATACAGCCCGCCCGTCGCGGAATTCATTCCGTTTATTACCGCCGTCTTAAAATCCGCTTTTACAGCCCTGTCTCTGGTATCGGTATAAATCAATTTTTTTTCCTCACATATTGAAAATAATCGCCTGACCGAGTTCTTTTGCAAGAATAGCTCTTGCGCTGCTTATGACCTTCCACTCGGTAGTGTCCGTCGCGGTTACCGACTTTACGGTAGAATACAGAATGTTTCCGGTTTTAATATCCATACAGGAAATATCGGCTTCAAGCGTGCAGGAATAGGTTTTATCGTTTTTTTCAACCGGCGACAAATACTTTATCGTACCGTATATGAGATATGAAACGGAATTGCCGACTATGTTGTTGACGTGTTTATAAACTGCCTGTCTGTCGCCGAGCATGCTTCTGGGAATATCGAAATTCCCTATGTTTGAAAAGCCGTTGTTCATGAGTTCTTTTAAAAGAAATGACGAAGAAAGCGTGTCCGCAAGAGCGGCGCCTTTGGCGTTATAGTCCACAAGCCCTATGAGGCCTCCTTTTCTTGCCAAATTCGTTCTGACCTTCCACGGAGCCGAAACTCCCAGCGAAGATGCCGCTTTTATCACTTCTTCGTCCGAAGTCGGAACGTACGGTAAAAAGTCCAACTGTGTGTTGCATGAAAAAGACGGCGTTTTGGGAATATATACGGCGATGCCTTCGGCGTCGGTGCTTAGTTCTTCTTCGGAAAAAGAAATATTTCCGTTTTCATTTTTTGAAGGATATCTTACCAGGATAGGGAAATTTTCCACGGGACTTCCGTCGACCTTTTTAACTTTTACTGAAAAAGGAGTTTTAAAATCCGTGCCGTTTACCGTTTGCGGCGGCGACGAATTTATCGATAGAGCGATGTCTTTTGTTTTTTCTTCAAAAATTTCTTTTTCGGATTTAATGTAGACTACCGTTTCAACCGGAGCAGAAATCGTTTCCGCAGGCGTATCCGGAGCGGTATCGTAAGATTCTACGGCCGTTTTTGAGGTTTTACAGGAAATACCGGTAATAAGTATGATACCGGCCGCAATAAGAATATTTTTTTTCATATTTTATTCCGGAAAACAGTTTAAATTTTTACCAGTTATTATATGCCGATTTATCAAAAATCTCAAGCCTATTGTATGGATTTGTATTGTATAAATTTCTTGTTTTTTTTAAACTTGAAGACATGCGGAGCACAAAACTCATAATCGATCTTAAAAACCTAAGTCATAATTTCAGGACGGTACGTTCCTTTTTAAAAAGAAACGTAAAGATATGCGCGGCTGTAAAAGCGGACGCTTACGGGCACGGCGCCGTACGCGTGGCGCAAAAGTTGCTCGAAGATGGTGTAGACTTTCTTGCGGTGGCCGCCGCCGACGAAGGCCTTGAACTTAGAGCGGCGGGAATAAATACTCCCGTTCTTGTCTTGAGTCTGTGCGCGCCCGGTGAAGTTGAACTGTTGGTGCGGAATAATCTTACGCCCCTGGTTTTCGACGTGGAATACATAGAGCTTTTTGAACGAGCCGCCGGCAAATTGAAAAAACACGGTTTTCCGGTTCATCTGGCCGTAGATACCGGGATGGGCAGAATAGGCTGTGCGCCTGAAGAAGCCGCTTTTGTAGCGGGTTTTATTAAAAATAAGTGTCCCAATTTGAAATTGGAAGGTATGTGCACGCATTTTGCCGCGTCCGACGGAATCGGCGAAGAAGACGCTTTATATACAGCAAAACAGATAAAAGCGTTTACAAAAGCGTGGAAAGCTGTGGCCGATTCGGGAATAGATCCGGGTATAAGGCATTGCGCAAATTCCGCGGCGATTTTTTCTTTACCTGAAACGCATCTTGATATGGTCCGACCGGGGATAGTTTTGTACGGATATTATCCGGGGCAAATAACTAAAGAATATCTTGACAAAAAAGAAATTCATACCGACCTGCGCCCGGTCATGACATTTGAAACGCAGATCGCCGCGTTAAGACATTTTAAAAGCGGAAGTTCCGTTTCATACGGTTATACTTGGACTGCAAGTTCCGAAACCCGCATCGCCGTACTTCCCGTGGGTTATGCGGACGGGCTTTTGCGCTGTTTTTCTCCGGGACTGGAAGTCGCCGTCGGGGGAAAATTCTATCCCGTGCGCGGGAGAATATGCATGGATCAGTGTATGATTGAAATCGGGATAAGAGGCGGCGTTAAGCGCTGGGACAAGGCGGTTATCTTCGGGAGCAGGGAAGAAGGCGCTCTTTTGTCTGCGGAAGACGTCGCAAAGATTTCAGGCACTATTTCTTATGAAGTCATGACGGGAATATCAAAGCGCGTTCCAAGGGTCTACCGCTGAAGCGCAGGTGCATTCGTACGCAGATTTCAATGCCGCTCTTAGTCGAGGTTGTCGATTATCTTTTTTACTTCCGCCACAAGATAAAAAGAGCCTGTCACAAGCAGGACGGCGCCGTCTTTTTTCGCTTCGTATAAAGCGTTTTTTATCGCTGAAACATGGTCTTCGTTTTCGGTAAATTTAAGGCCGGCTTTTGTAAACGCTTCGCTCATGCGCGAAAGATCGGACTTCTTGGCGTTTCCAGGTCTGGTAAGCGTTATTTTTTCAAAGCGGTTTTTAAAAACAAGGGCTATGTCGAAAACGTTTTTGTCCGCTGCGCACGCAAAAAGAAGGTGGGCTCTTCTTTGTTTGAAGACCGAATTAAAAGTATCGACCGTAAAGCCTATACTGTTGACGGTATGCGCCCCGTCCAGAACAAGATCTTCTTTCGCTATTTCAAAGCGGCCGGGAAGCTTTGCTTTTTCAAGTCCTCTTTCAATGATACTTTCGTCGATAAGCGGGAACAGGGTTTTTATTGCGCAGGCGGCGAGCTTTGCGTTTTCAAGCTGTACCCGTCCTAAAAGCTGCAGTGCGGCCGATATAGGGCGGCTGAAAAGCGGGGATTCCATGCGGATATTCATTCTTACGGTTTTTACGGGCGAGGGCGCCAGGGCGGAATGTACAGCGATGGAAGACGCGGGTATGGAGGCGGCGGGCGCGGGATCGGAAGGCATGGTGCCATAGAAAGTTTGTAAGGATGTATACTCTTTTATACACTTAGGTTCAAAACCCGCCGCCGAGACGCAGTTTTCGCCGGTCAAATAAGAAAAACCGCATTTGCTCTTGTCCATCATCTCCGAAACGAATTTCAGGGGGGCGCATTTTTCCGAAGCTTTTTTTCTAAAAACGTTTTCCGCTTCGATATTTTGATCGGCGGATATAACGGGAATTTTGTCTTTTATTATTCCCGCCTTTTCCCCGGCAATTTTTTCGATCGTATCGCCTAAAAATTGTGTGTGTTCAAGCTCAATGGGCGTCAAAACGCAGAGATCGGGAACTATGACGTTGGTCGCGTCAAGGCGTCCTCCCATTCCCACTTCAAATACGTTGAAATTCGTATGCGCATGTTTAAAGCATAAAAAAGCGTAGACCGTTACAAGCTCAAACCATGTTACGGGCCGTTTTGTCACAGTTCCAAATGAGTCGCGTAAGTTTACGGAATTGCCGGCACGGGCGATATGTCCGCCGGAGCCGCTTACGTTGCCGCCTGTGATTGTGCTCATTAAGTTTTTAAGCTCGTCAAAGGCAGCTTCGTAGACTTCGTTTTCAAATTTTCCATGTGCGCTTCCTATGCGCTCCGTAAATTCGAGTATGTGAGGAGAAGTGTATAACCCTGTTCGGTATCCCGCTTCTTCCAGTATGGAGCTTATCATTGCGGAAACGGAGCCTTTTCCCTTAGAGCCCGCAATGTGAACGCAGGGGCTTTCGTCTTGCGGATCACCGAGCTTTCGACACATAAACTTGACGGTATCCAGCCAAAACATATTTTTTTGAGGCAGTTTTTCAAAATTCAGGAACGAATCGAACCATTTTTCAATTTTATCTATATTTGAATTTGACGCATCTGACACAAATATCTCTCCGTATCGCATTTTCAGAGCTGCTTCTAAAACTGCGGTTTTAGAGATTAATTATAGGAATTTGAACTTATAGAGTAAATAAGCCGTATGTGTTATATTTTCAGAAAAATGCGATCAAAAATTAAAATAAGGTAAGAGGCGGGAGGCTTAAATGGCAAAAGAAATAGATTACGGCGCGAACGGCAGCTATGAAGCGGCGGTTGAAAGAAGCAAAAAGCTTGAGGCTGATATTTCCGTGAATCCCAAAAGATACCGTGTTTTGACGGGCGATCGTCCTACAGGACGGCTGCACATAGGACATTATTTCGGTTCGCTGCAAAACAGGGTTCGCCTTTCCAAGCTCGGCATTCCTACGATGATTCTCATAGCCGATTATCAGGTTCTCACGGATCACGACGCTTTTCAGGAAATAGAGCAAAATACGAAACAACTTGTGATCGATTATCTTGCGGCGGGGATTGTTCCCGGCGAAGATGTGATAATTTACCCGCACAGCTATGTTCCCGAATGTAATCAGCTCCTTTTACCCTTTTTGACGCTTGTGTCCAACGCCGAATTAAGCCGGAATCCTACCGTAAAAGAAGAAATTTCGTCGGCAGGGTTAAAGACCGTGAACGAGGGAATGTATACGTATCCCGTGCATCAAGCGTGCGACATATTGTTTTGCAAAGGAAACGTAGTTCCCGTAGGAAAGGATCAGCTTCCTCACTTGGAATTGACAAGGACTATAGCCAGGCGCTTCAACGAAAAATACAGTCCTAAAAATCCCGTTTTTCCCGAACCTCAAGCCTTGCTCAGCAAAACGCCGAGCATTTTGGGACTTGACGGCAGTCAAAAAATGAGCAAAAGCCGGGGGAACGCAATCATGTTGTCCGCGTCCGAAGACGAAACGGCCGCTTTGATAAAAAAGGCAAAGACGGACGCAGAAAGAAACATAACCTATGATCCCGTAAACCGCCCTGAGGTTGCGAATCTTCTAATGCTTATTTCTTTGTGCACAAAAGAAGATCCTTCCGAAATTGCTTCAAGGATAGGAACGGGAGGGGGCGGCGCGCTTAAGAATATGCTCTCCGAAGTTTTGAACGAAGAACTTCGTCCTCTCAGGGCGGAACGAAAAAGACTTGAAGCCGATCCTGCCTATATAAAAAGCGTCCTTGAAGACGGGATAAGACGCGCCAGAGAAATTGCGATAAAGACCCTTGATGAAGTAAGAACGGTCATGAATATGAGAATTTAAGCTGATCTAGTTGTCGTTTCGGCGGATGTTCCGATAATAGCTCTTTGCGATGTTCAAAAGAGTTTCTTTATTGTTTTGAGCAGGATCGTCAAGAACGCTTTCCAGAAGTGAATTCAGGATTTTGCCCATGTCTTTTCCGGAAGGAATTCCCTCGCTCATAAGATCCTGACCGTTTACGGCAAGATCCTTTATTCCCAAAGCCGTGCTTTTTTTTATCATGTCCGAAATGCGCTCTTTTAGTTCCGAAAGGTTTTCTCCCACGTCGCTGTCGTGAAGCCTTACCGGCATGTTGTGCATCCCGTAAATATCTGCGAGCCTCAATTCAAAAAGCCTTTCAACGTATTCGGGCTTTACGCGGACTATGAACCTTCTCACTGCGGCGTCCGTCCAGCTGCTTTCATAGTGAAACATGTGCTGTCTTATGAGATGACACACGCTGTCTACCGTTGCGTTCGGAAAGCGAAGTCTCGTAAGAATGTTTTTTGTTATGTCGGCTGAAATCGATTCATGGTTGTAAAAAGTAAAAATTTCACCTTTTTCCGTTTTTTCGGTCTTTTTGGCAAGGGGTTTTCCTACGTCGTGAAACAAGGCTGCAAGCCGCACTGTAAGGTCGTCCTGCGGCGCTCCGTCGCAGGCATAAAAAAGATGATCGAGCACGTCGAAGTCATGAAAGCCCCGTATGTCGCTCTGTTTGCAGCCCCTGCACAGCGCAAGCTCGGGAAAAAACTGTTCCAGCATCTGCGTGATTTCCATAAAAACAAGGCCTATGGAAGGACGCGGAGCGCCGAGCATCTTTATAAATTCGTCGCGAAAGCGTTCGATTGAAACGCCTGCAGTCTTTTTTTTTACTTCAGGCAAGGATATCGCTTTAAACGTTTCGTTTTCAATGACAAACCCCAGCTGAGCCGAAAAGCGAAGCGCTCTTACGGGGCGAAGACCGTCTTCCGTAAATCGCGCTACAGGATCGCCTACGGTTCTTATAATCTTTCGTTTTATATCCTGCCGGCCTTTAAACGGGTCTGTTATTTCCTGAGTCGAAAGATTTACAGCTACGGCGTTCATCGTAAAATCTCTGCGGGAAAGATCTTCGTTTATATCCGAAGTGTAAATGACCTTGTCCGGATGACGCCCGTCCGAATAACCTGCGTCGGTTCTGTATGTAGTAACTTCTATCCTGCTGCCCATAAAAAAAACCGTGACGGTTCCGTGTTCTATCCCCGTGGGTATTACTCTGTGAAAAATCGCCATGACTTGTTCTGGCGTTGCGTTTGTGGCTATATCCCAATCCGTAGCATTTTTATGCAGCAAGGTGTCGCGCACAGCTCCGCCCACGAGATAAGCTTCGAACCCCGATTTCGTAAAAAGCTCGTTCATTTTTTTTAATATATGCGGAATTTTTATGTGCTTGATGATAGGCCTCATATGTGCCAAATTATACTGAAAACTTTGAGGGGGCGTCTATGCATATAGTTGTTTTTACAGGGGGCGGCTTCCCCCTGCCTAAAGCGACCGAAAATTACTGGAAAAGTACGTCCGGTCCCGATTATGTCGTCGCGGCCGATTCCGGCTTATGCGCTTGTGAAGCCTACGCCGAATTTTGGAAGACAAAATACGATTTTTCACCCGATGTCATACTCGGAGACATGGACAGTCTTCCTTCGGCTGAAAAAAGGCTAAAAAAATATTCTTCGGAACAAATTATTTTGCATGATCCGTATAAAGATTATACGGACACTGAACTCGCCCTTGAACATGCGCATTCGTATGCGGAGCGGGCAGGAAAAGGAAGTCATAAATTTATCACTTTGATTGGAGGAAACGGCGGACGTTTGGATCACCTTCTTGGAATTTTCGATTTGTTTGCGACCGAATTGCGTCCTTCGGTTTGGCTTTGCGGATCTCAAGCGGTATGGTTTGCGCCGGGGGAAAGCCGATTTGACGTTTCAGGCGTATCTCCCAAAAATCCTATTTCCATAGCCAGGGTAAACGGAGATTCCAGAAGCGGGGGCCAAATAAATTCTTCAGGCCTTGAATGGGAGTGCGGATGTTTTAGAGATAAAGGAATGCCGAGCATAAGCAACAGGATTTCAAAAAAAAATTATAAAGAAGGCCTGCCTGTAAAACTCAGCGTGATCGAAGGAACTTTTCTTTTTATATTTCCCGTTACGGCGCTTATTTCTGCGGTAAATCAAGGAAACCATCCGAAACGTCGCTGATTATAACTGTGTGCAAGATGCGCACGAAAACCCCATTTTTGCCTTCTACCGCTGAGAAAGTTTTTTTGACAAGTCCTTGATATCTAAATTCCTTCCGAAATAAAATTTATTGTTCTCGTCCAAAACGCCGTAAACAGAGCCGCGAATGAAAATACGATCATGATTGCTGCGTAAACGATAAACAGGATCTTTTTTTTGCCGGTATGTTTAAAAATATAAAAAAAAGATTCAGCTGCGCCGCAGATTGAAAAGAAAAACAAAGCAACGGCCGTAAATGCGCTTAAACGCAGAAGGAGGAGCTGGCTTGAATCCAAAAAAAATTGATAATTTCCCGTAATATAAAACAATAAGATTGCAGTAAGAAGCAAAAGAAAAAAAAGCACACAGCGCCTTGTCAGCCTGAAAAGAAGGGGAAGCCGCTGTTCGTTATTTTTCATATTATCCATATCTTTAAGTCTTTTTGCGCCTTGCGGATAATTTAGGTTAAATATATACTACAAGACAGCATTCAGACAGGTCAAGGCGCAGTGCAAAATAAGTTTTATCGCACAAAATGCCTTACCGTTTTTATTTGAGGAAAAAATGAAAACATTTTCAAGGATATTCATATTCGTGTTTATTTTGGCCCTTGCGGGAACAGTGTTTTATTTCGGCTGGGTTCAATACAGGGTGCGTCCCGATACTTGCGGGGTTTTAATTTCAAAAACGGGCGGAATACGTGAAAAACCTATAAAACCGGGCGTATTTTCATGGGCTTGGGAGGCGTTGTTGCCCACCAATACCGAAATTCGTATCTTTTCGCTTTCGCCTTACACGGTTTCAAAACTGATTGAAGGCGAATTGCCTTCGGCCAAGATATATTCAATGCAGATCAAACAGGATCCCGATTTTTCATATTCTTTTAATTTTAAAATATCGCTGCGTTTTTTGCCCGACGGTGTTGTCTCTGCGGTAAAAAGTAACAACGCTATGTCGGACGGAGATCTGTCGGCCATGCTCGACTCGATCGCCTCTGAAATGGCAGAAACGGCTGCTCGAGCACTCATGGAGGCGGCCGAAAAAAAAGAAGGGTTTACGTCACTTGAAGCCGGAAATTTCGATTTTAAAGGTATGCTCGAAGACCTCGCCCTTAAAAATCAAGTCGAAATATCGGCCTTTGTGCTTGAAAACTCTAAAATACCCGATATGAATATGTACTCTTTAGCGCGGGAATCTTTTTATGAATACCGAAAGTCGGTGGATAAGGAACTGGTATTGTCCGCAAAAAAAGAAGCCGAAGAAATTTCCAAGGACGACCGCAACATACGCCGTCTTGAGCGGCTGGGAGAACTGTTCCGTAAATACCCTGAACTGTTGGACATAGTTAAAAACGGCGCTTCTTTGGAATCCCTGCCGCAGCTTTAGGACTTTAGGACAGAGGAACTTATGGACGGAAAAAGATTATACGGAATCCGCGGAGCCGTGAACGTCGAAGATACGGAAGATTCGATCAAAAAATGCGTAGGCGATATGTGCAAGGCTCTGTTTGAAGAAAATAAAATATCTTCCGAAGATATTGTTTCGATCCAGTTTACAATGACCGACGATATAAGCGCTTTGAACGCGGCTACTGCCTTACGAAAATCTGATTGTGGCACTGACGTGTCAAAATGCGCTTTGTTTTGCGCAAAAGAACCGAAGATAAAAAATTCCATGCCTCTTATGATCCGCGTTCTAGTTACGGCTTACATGAGCGAAGGATCTGACGTAAAGCATGTTTTTATGGGGAAGGCTGCCGCATTGCGTCCTGATATTTTTAAGACGTGCTGAAAAGCCGCGCTCGTTGCCGTAATGCCGCATCGACACCGCGCGACATCACAGTCACCGCGCCCGACGTAGTGCGGCATCATAGTTGCACATCGACACTGCGCGGACATAGCTCCATCGGCGTAGGCGTTGACACATTTCTTTTTTTTTTATACTATAACATTCGTTCGTTGTGCCAATTTAGCTCAGCTGGTCCAGAGCACGTGATTTGTAATCTCGGGGTCCAGGGTTCGAATCCCTGAGTTGGCTTTTCGAATAACGGGGAGTTTCCCGAGTGGTCAAAGGGGACAGACTGTAAATCTGCTGGCTCAGCCTTCGTAGGTTCGAATCCTTCACTCCCCAAAATACGCTGTTTGAGGCCGTTTTCGGACGGTCTCGAATTAATTTAAACCGTCTGCCGGCAGAAAATGTTATTCTGCCGCAAAAAGAAAGCGGGATCCGCTTATTTGTCAAAAACGGGTTTGACAAACCCATGTCTATGTTTTAATCTGAGTAAGAAGCTTAATGAACGATTTATCTCAATATGTTGCAAAAGAGCGCCGTTCAATTTAATCTTAAACTGTGCGCACGAAACTAGTCCTGTGCAATGTTCGGGGCGTTCTTAAGATCGCGAGGGTGAAACTTGTTAATTTATTTTTGGGGTGTAAGAGGTTCTATTCCTACGTGTTTGACATCCCAACAGATACAAAAAAAAATATCGGCTGTAGTTCAGCGCATTACTCCTAACGATATAGTTTCCGAAGATTCACGGGAGCGTTTTATTGCGAGCTTACCTGATTGGCTTTACGGAACTACGGGCGGCGATACTCCGTGCGTACAGCTGGTCAGCGGAAAAGGAAAGAATTTCATACTTGACGCCGGTTCCGGGCTTAGGGTGATGAGCAAGAATTCTCCGATTCCTGAAGATAAACATTACAACATGTTTTTTTCTCATTTTCATTGGGATCACATTCAAGGACTGCCTTTTTTCGATCCGATATATAATCCGGAAGTTTCGTTTGATATTTATTCTATATTTCCAGCCGCCGAACGTATTTTAGCGTTTCAAATGCAAAGCCCTTATTTCCCCGTAAAATGGGAAAGTTGTTCCAAAAAGATTAAATTTCACCGCATAAGGGCGGGCGTACCGTTTACCATCGACGGCGTTTCCATAGTTTGCTGCAAGATGTCGCATCCGGGTAATTCGTATTCCTACGCTTTTGTAGAAAACGGTAAAAAATTCGTGTATGCGACGGACGTAGAGCTGACCGGAAAATCTTTTGAATACTCCGACGATCTTAAAGCCGTGTTCAGCGACGCCGACGTACTTGTGTTCGACGCACAATACACTCTTGAAGAAGCCCTGCTCAAAGAGAATTGGGGGCATTCGGCTTTTTGCACTGCGATCGATTTTGCCGTAGGCTGGAATGTCAAACAGCTGTACTTATTTCATCACGAACCTATCTATGACGATCAAAAGTTGGATTCGATCCTGCAGTCGGCCCGCTGGTACGTAAATTATATTGTGCGGGGAAATCTTCAGGTTTTTTTGGCTGTCGAAGGTCTTGTCGTTGAATTGTAGTTAAAGAGTTCTATGAATAAAAAAATTGCTAAAATGTTTAAGGTGTTTTTTGCGGTTTTAGTAAGCTTTGCGGCCTGTCTGTATTTTTACTGGGTTTACGCATGCGGAGCCGTAAATTCGTACGGAACAGGGCATACGGAACGGATAGAAGTGCCGTACGGAATGACGATAAAAGAAATCGCCGCCGTCTTAAAAGAAAAAAAGCTTATTCATAACGAAACCGTATTTTATCTGGCGGCGCGCTATCCGTTTTTGGACAAGTCGGAAATGAACGGGTTGCAGGATTCCAAATTCAATCTTAAAAGCGGAGTTTACGAAGTAAGCAGCGAGATGGGATTGAGCGAAATATTCAATCTTTTGTCGTCAGGCACGCAGGAATACATAAAAATTTCAATTCCCGAAGGTTTCAGCGTTAAAAAGATCGCAAAAAAACTTGCGGACGGAAAGGTTTGTTCCGAAAAGGACTTTATTGAAGCTGCAAATTCAAAACCGCTTTTGGCGGAATACAATATCGCCGCCGACAGCTTTGAAGGATATTTGTTCCCCGATACGTATTTTTTTACTCCCCTTATGAGCGGAAAACAGGCCGTAAAATTTATGGCCGACAATTTTTTTTCAAAGATAGCGGATATTCCTTCTTTTGCAGGAATTTCGCCGGAAGAGCTTAACGACAATGTCATACTTGCTTCGATCGTAGAAAAGGAGTACAGGATCGCCTCCGAAGCTCCTCTTATCGCGAGCGTATTTAAAAACCGGCTTGATAAAAACATTGGTTTGTATTCTTGCGCAACGATCGAATATATTTTAACCGAGATAGAAGGGCAGCCTCATCCGGACGTTATAACTTATGAAAATCTTCAAATCTCAAGCCCCTACAACACATATAAATGGGCGGGACTTCCACCGGGAGCGATTTGCAATCCCGGAATGATAGCTTTAAAGGCCGTAGCCGATACGCCTAAGACAAACTATTATTTTTTCCGCCTTACGGATCTTCAAAGAGGTTCGCACTCGTTCAGTTCCGACTTTAGAACTCATATTGAAGAAGGGCAGCTGCTTTATACCAAAAAAACTTCTGAAAACTGATGCCCGGGTTGATTTCGAAGGAAACGATTGACGCGATTCGTAACTCGTCGGATATTGTCGCCATAATAAACGAATATACTCATCTTGAAAGGCGGGGAAACGATTGGTGGGGATGCTGCCCGTTCCACAATGAAAAAACGCCTTCTTTTCATGTCGAGCCTGAAAAGAATTTTTACTATTGCTTTGGCTGCCATGCCAGCGGCGACGCGATCAATTTCATCAAAGAGATGGAAAAAGTTTCGTATGTCGAAGCCGTAAAGATCCTTGCAAAAAAAGCGGGTGTCGAAATCGTATATTCCGCCGGAAATTCCGAACATGATAAGACCGAAGAAAAACGCACTCAGTATATCGAGCTGTATGAACGGATCGCTTCCACGTTCCATTATTTGCTGACTGAAACCGAGTACGGCAAACAGGCGCTCTCTTATATCACGGAGCGAGGTCTTACGAAAGACACTATCGAAAAATTCAAGTTAGGTTATGCGCCTTCCGATCGTCAATGGCTAAAAAATTTTCTTCGCAAAAAAAACTTCAGCGACGAGTTTCTCGGCGATTCGGGTTTGTTCAGTAAAAAATATCCGGACATCGCTTTTTTCAGCGACAGGCTGATGTTTCCCATCTTTAACCGGCAGGGACAGGCGGTAGCCTTCGGCGGCAGGCTGCTTTCGGGCGAAGGCCCTAAGTATCTTAATTCAGGCGATCTCATACAGTACAAAAAAGGCGATACGCTGTACGCCTTCAATTTTGCAAAAAATTCCATTCGCGAAAAAAAGGCTGTGATATTTTGCGAAGGCTACATGGACGTGATTGCCTATCATCAGTGCGGCATAGACAACGCCGTAGCTCCCTTGGGAACGGCTTTGACCGAAAGCCAGATCCGTATGATCGGCGGGTTTGCGGATACGGTTTTGCTTTCGTTCGATTCGGACGCTGCAGGACAAGCGGCGACGGTAAAAGCCATTCTGATGTGTCGCAAAGCGGGGCTTCAGACAAAGATAATACGTCTTTCAGGCGGTAAAGATCCTGCAGAAATCATGCTCAACTACGGAAAAGAAACATTGACTCAGGACGTAAATAATGCTATATTAGATAGTACTTTTCTGTTATCTAAACTGGGCAAGGACTATCCTGTTGATACAGCCGACGGAAAACTTCGCGCCGCATTGGCCTTTTTTCCGTATGTCGACGCCTTGCGCTCTGATATACAAAAAGAATCTTGTCTGGAACAACTTTCCCAGACGTTCAATCTAAATCCGGAGGCGGTCAGGAGAGATTTTAACGATCGTGAACAGGCGCGTGAGCGAATAGACAGTCGGCAGCCTGACATGCAGGATTCAGACCGGAAAATCAAAATTAATTCCGAATTGCGGGTCCTCATGGCCGTCATAGCCGATCTGAAGCAGTACGAATCGCTCAGAAACGAGCTGTCCGTTGACGATTTTGAAGATCAGTCGGCAAAGAAAATATTCATTGCTTTGGAAGAATGCTACAGAGCCGAAGATTTGAGTTTTTTAAATGTATTGAGTCACTGTGACGACAAGGAATTGCAGAAGCTGGTCACCGAAGTGATCGAAGCTAAAGAATTTTCCAATAATGAAAATAAAATAGTACAGGACGGAATACGTTTGATCAAACGTAAAAAACTTGAAAAGCAGCGGGACAAATTGATGAACCGCATAAGGCAATTCAGCCCTGTAACCGTACAAGACAAAGAGCTTTTACAGGAACTTCTTTCCGAAAAAATGATTATCGATCAAAAATTAAAAAGCAAGTAGTTAAGGAAGGCAGATGGATCAAGAACTAGAGTTGGAACCGGAAATAGTAAAATTATTGGATTATACAAAAGAAAAAAAACTTATTTCATGGGACGAGATCACTGAAATTCTTGGACGAGAGTATGTTGATTCTCCCAAAATGGAAACGGTTTTAAGGATTTTAACTGAAAACAACGTAAGAGTATTTGAAGAAGACGCCGAACTCGATGAAGAAGATGACGACGAGGACGTTGCGGTTGACGAAGAGGCTGAAAAACTTAACGAAACTTCCGAAAAACGCCGCCTTGTCAACAGCGATAAGGATACGAGCGTTGACGATCCCATAAGGCTTTATCTGCGCGAAATCGGAAAAGAAAATCTTTTGACGGCCGAACAGGAAGTGATGCTTTCAAAACAGATGGAAGCCGGAGAAAACATAATAAAGGACGTTATAAAGAATTCCGGCGCTCTCATACCCGAATTTTTTACCATCGCGCAAAAGGCTTTTACGCGCATAGATCCGCAGGAACCCGGCCGCCCCAGAAAAGAGGTAAACGAGATAATGGCCGAAAAACGCCGCCTGAAAAGTTTTTACAGCGTATATCTGGAACCGCTTTATCCGGACATGAAGCAATACATACAGCTTAAACGGCAGCTTTTCGAAAGCGAGCAGTCCGGCAGGATTTTTGACGACGAGCGGCTCAAGGCGCTCCGCGAAAAGATTTTCCCCGAACTGAAAAAGATCGACATTCAGTCCGAAGAAATCGAACTCATAAGCGGAAAATTCATAGACGCGACTATGAAAATTTCGGATTTCAGACATAAGCAGGAAAAAAAGATGCGGGAACTGCGTATTTCCAGCACGGCGGAACTTCGCAGTTTGGGACGCAAGATCGCAATAAAATTTGAAGCGGCTAAAATCGAAGAAGAGCTCGGCATGACAGCCGACGAAATACGTGAAATTTATACACAGATCCAAAAGATCGACCGCAAACTGAGCCGTCTTGAGTACGAGTTTGAAAATAATGTTACTGAAATCCTTGCCATGTCAAAAGAAATAGAGCGCGGACGCATAATGATGGAAAAGGCTAAAAACCGTCTTATAAACGCTAATCTTCGATTGGTGGTTTCGATAGCAAAAAAATATACTAATCGCGGTTTACAGTTTTTCGATCTGGTGCAGGAAGGCAACATAGGACTTATAAAAGCCGTAGAAAAATTTGAATACAGCAAGGGATTTAAATTTTCTACGTACGCGACATGGTGGATACGTCAGGCCATAACAAGGAGTATTTCCGATCAGGCGCGTACCATACGGGTTCCGGTTCATATGATTGAACAGATAAACAAGGTTGTTCGCGAATCGCGCCAGCTTATGCAGAAACTCGGGAGAGAACCTTCGGATGAAGAGATTGCGCAGCAGTTGGGATGGCATGTTTCAAAAGTAAAACAGGTCAAAAACGTCGCCCGTGAACCTATTTCTCTTGAAACCCCTATCGGAGAAGAAGAAGATTCCCTTTTGGGAGACTTCATCGAAGATAAGGAAGTAGAAAATCCGTCCGTCCAAACGGCTTACACTTTGCTTAGGGAACAGCTTCACAACGTTTTAGGAACCCTTCCGTCCCGCGAACACGAAGTTCTGAAGATGCGTTTCGGCCTTGACGACGGTTATTCTTTGACGCTTGAAGAAGTGGGCTTGTGCTTTAATGTTACGCGTGAAAGGATTCGCCAAATAGAAGCTAAGGCGCTGCGCAGGCTGCGCCATCCAAGGCGCGCAAGCGGTTTGCGTGATTTTATGGAAATGTGACGGGATTCGCCGCAGTGTGTGCCGCGGCCGGATTTCCCCCGGCCGTCTTAGCTCCTAGACAGAAATGCCGATTTGGTATATATTGCGGCATTAGAATATTTTAGGCCAGAGGTTTTGTTCATATGGTAATGACAGAGGTTTTTGAAAAATTAAAATCCTTGCAGGATATTTTAGTTAAAAGATATGAAATTGAAAAAAAGATCGAAGAAGCGCCGAAACAGCTTGGGGCGCAGGAAGAATTGCTCTCTCGCCTGAAAAAAGAATACATTGAAAAAAACACGAAATATGAAGAAGTACGCAGCAAAGTCTTAGGCCTTAAAACCGAACTTGAAGACGCCGAAAAACAGAGGGAAGCCGGCGAAGCGGGAATGGACAATATTACGACCCACCGCGAATACGAAGCACTGGACAAACAGATTACGGAAGCCAATGCAAAAGAACAGGAAATAAGAAAGGAACTTTCCGTTCAGGAAAAAGAGCTTTCCGTTTTGCAGGAAAATCTGAAATCCGATGAAGAAATGATCTCTTCGTCTGAAAACGATCTGAACACCAGCAAGGCCGCTCTTGATAACGAGCTTACGTCATTTAAAGACGAACTGTCGGTGCTTAAAAAGCAGGAAGGCGAAATAACGCCCGGCATAGACCAGGAGATTGTCTACAAATTCCAGCGCATAATCCAGCGTGATAATAAGGGAATCGTCGCCGTAAAAAACGGAGTTTGCGAAGGCTGCCACATGATTTTGCCCGCTCAGTTTGCGAATGAAGTACGCGAAGGGGAAAAGATCCTGTTTTGTCCTTACTGCAGCAGAATTTTGTACTATCAGGAATCGGAAAACGAAGGAATGGACAATTACTTTGTCATGAGCGAAGCGGGGAGCCTTGCCGATTTGGACGACGTTCTTGACGAAGATGAAAACGAGGACGACGAAGATATTATTGCCGATTCCGACGACATTGAAAACGACGATGAAATGCTCGAAGACGATGAAGCCGACGACGAGCCGCTTGACGATGAAGACGAAGAAGATCTTGAAGAGGATGAAAACGACTGAGATTCAAGAATTTCTCTTTTGAACCGCGTTTTTGAAAGTGTTTATTGACAGAAAGGATATGATCGTTTGACCGGGATTTTATGATATTTTTCGGTCAAAAGGAAAGTCCGGGCTCCGCCGGAAAAGATGCCGGGTAATAACCGGGCGGCCGACGATTTTTTCGCCGGCTGACAGAAAGTACCACAGAAAACATACCGCGTATGAGTTTTCGTACGTAAGGGTGAAAAGGCGAGGTAAGAGCTCACCGTGTTTCCGGTAACGGAAACGACAGGGAAACCTCATTTGGAGCAAGGCCGAATAGGCAGTTATGTTTTCCGGACAATTACGCTGCGGGTAGGCTGCTAAAAACACGGAGCGATCCGTGTTTCAGATAGATGATCATGCCGGCCGGAATTACGGCCGGAACAGAACCCGGCTTATATCCTTTCTGTTTTTATTTTTTATGGTACTATTTGGGTATGTTTTCGAATACAAATGTTAAAAACGGCGTTATCAAAAGAAAAAGCAAATTTCTTCTGTATTTTGTTATTCTGGCGGTCGTTTTATCGCTCGTATTCATAAGCGTTTTTGCCCTTATCCGCCGTTTTAATTCCCCCGAACACAATAAATTTTCAGTTTCGTATATTTATCAAAAATGGTCGGAACACGATTACAAGACCGTATATGAAACTTGCGAGCAGCTTTTACAAAAACAGCCTTATAATAATGCGGCTTTAACATTTAAAGGCTATGCGGGATTCTATTTGGCGGTAAGTCAAACCGACTCGGCCGACGCCCGCGACTACTTGGATGCAGCCATTTTTGACATGAGGACGGCTCTTCAGTCCGCAAAAAAATCTTTAATTCCTCAGTTAGACTATATGCTCGGTAAAACGTATTTTTATAAAAATACGCTTTCGTCATATTATTACTATTCGGACCTTGTCATAAATTATCTTTCTCAGGCAAAGGAACTCGGCTACAGGGCGGACGACATTTACGAGTATTTAGGGCTAAGCTACGCTTCTTTGGGAATGACGTCCGAAAGCATTTCTTCTTTTACGGAAGCTTTGCTTGTGCGGGAGTCCGGCTCCCTGTTGCTTTCGATTGCCGAACAATACCGTAAGGCGGGACAAAATTCAGCAGCCAAACAGTATTTGTACAGGGTTATCAAAGAAGAAGACGACGAAAACCTTGTTGTCAAAGGCCGTATATTATTGGGGCAAATACTCACCGAAGAAGGCGATCTTGCGGCGGCGCAAAATGAATTTCAAACAATTTTAGAAAAAAACATAAATTCAGCTGACGCATATTACGGTCTTGGTGTAATATATGAGAAACAAGGCGATTTGATAAGGGCAAGGGCTGAATGGCGCAAGGCTCTGCGCGCGCAGATAAATCACCCTGAAGCTTTAAAAAAAATATCGGATTATAAATAAAGGTGGTGGAGAATGTTTTTTGACCGGTTTTCGACTGACATTGGTATAGATTTGGGAACTTGCAACACGCTCATATATGTCAAAGGACGCGGGATCGTTATCGATGAGCCGTCGGTTATAGCGGTAGAAAAAGGGACAAAACGCGTAGTTGCGGTAGGAGCTGAAGCAAAGCGCATGTTGTGGAAAACGCCCAGCAACATTACGGCCATACGGCCTTTGGCGGACGGCGTTATAGCCGACATAGACAGCACGGAAAAGATGATAAAGTATTTTATCAACAAGATCATGCCGCGTCACAAATTTATCAAATCCATGCGCATGAAGATAGGAATACCTTCCTGCATTACCGAAGTAGAAAGACGCGCCGTAATCGAAGCGGCCTTTAAAGCGGGCGCAAAGGAAGTAGGCGTAATTGAAGAATCGCTTGCGGCCGCAATAGGCGCTAAAATTCCCATCTACGAACCTGCAGGACATATGGTCTGCGACATAGGCGGAGGCACTACGGAAGTAAGCGTAATATCATTGGGTGGAATGGTTATAACTTCTTCCATACGCGTCGGCGGTGATAAATTTGACGAAGCCATCGTTAAGCACATAAGAAACGTTCATAACCTTATCATAGGACAGCACACGTCGGAGCGCCTTAAAATCGAAATAGGAAACGCTTCTCCTGATACCGACAATGAAAAGATGGAAATCAAAGGCACGGACGCGGTTACCGGGCTTCCGAGGCCTCTCGAAATAGACAGCGTTGAAGTGCGGGAAGCTCTTAAAGAACCTGTGGACAGGATAATCGAAGAGATTAAAAATTCTTTGGGACATACGCCGCCTGAGCTGGCTGCGGACATCGTAGAACGCGGTATAGTTATGACCGGCGGCGGTTCCATGTTAAAAGGACTTCCGAAACTTATTTCACGGGTTACCGGTGTTCCTGTGATATTGGTTGAAAAACCCCTCGACTGTGTAGCCATGGGAGCAGGTGAATCGTTTGAGATTTTCAAAGACATGACCGGAGGACGCTCCGCCTATGACAATCTGAACGAATAGGGCGTTCGCCTATGTCTAAAAAAAAGAATTTTTTATTCAACATAGATTTTTCGGAATTTTTATTTATCGTTTTTTTTCTTTTTTCGGGCGTGATGCTTGCATTCAGTTCCCAAAGTTTTGTTTTAAATTTCAATAAAATAGGTTTTACCGTTTTGTCTACGATTCAAAAAGGCGTTTACAGCGTAGTTTCGGGAATAGAAAACAGCGTAAACGCCGTAAAAGAAGTTTCAAGGTTGAAAGCGGATTATAATGTTCTCACGGAAAAACTTAAAGATTTTGAAGCTATGCAGCGTTCAAATGCAGAGATACGCAAAGAAAACGAACGCCTTCGCGCTCTGCTTGACTTTTCCGAATCTCTGGAACAAAAAAATATTCCCGCCCACATCATAGGCCGCGACATAGACGGTCTGTACGCATCGATGACAATAAACAAGGGCAGCGTTCACGGAATAAGAAAGAACCTTCCCGTTATTGCGATACAAAACGGTAATCCGGGCATCGTAGGAAAGATAACAAGCGTGGGGCGGTACACAAGCCAGCTTATGCCCGTTTATGACGTAAAATGCGCCGTATCCGCGCGCATTCAAAATACGCGGGACATAGGTCTTGCTACAGGGCAGGGAACATTTTCGAGTCCTCTCAAATTACAATACATACGAAAAAGAGTTTTGGAAGATCTTCATTACGGGGACATAGTAGTCACTTCAGGAGAAAACGATAACTATATCGGAAATATTCCCATAGGAACCATATCAAAGATTACGGTGATAGATTATGATTCTTCGCTGAATATAGATCTTAATCCCGCAATAGATTTTATGAGGCTTGAAGACGTTCTCGTAATAGACCTGACGATGGCGAAGGATAAAAAGGACTGAAAATGGTTAAGTATATTTGCATTTTATTGTCGATATTGCTGGGCTTCGCCGTTTTCGAATCTGCGATACTGTCCAATATCTTATTTTTACCTGCGATTCCCGATTTTCTTTTGCTTTGCGTCTTGTACTGTTCTTTTTCTTACGGGCGCAGATTGGGAGAAATCGCCGGTTTTTTTTCGGGAATTATAACAGATTTTTTGAGTGGCTGCCCGTTCGGTCTGAACGCGCTTCTTAGGACAATGCTCGGATATACGAGCGGCTTTTTTTCAAAAACTTTCAGTACGGCAGGCGTTCTGATGCCCGCTCTGATTGCAGCCTGCGGTACGGTTTATAAAATGTTTTTACTGTGGTTTATCTCGCTTTTTTACCGCAGTGTAAGCACGTACAATCCGTTTTCTTTTTTATTTTTGACCGAATTAGCCCTGAATGTTTTTTTTGCTCCGATAGTTTTTAAATTTATGTCCGTATTTGATCCATTGTATTCTAAAGAACAGAGGCTGCCGTTATGACCGAAGGTGCTATAGGACGGCAAACGCAGGAAAAAAAGCTTCACGTTTTTGTGCTTTTGAGCATCATCGTCTTAACTTTTATAATATATTTTTCGCGTTTGTTTTCTTTACAGGTAATCGAGGGCGAAACCTACCGGACCAGGTCAAGAACCATTTCAAGCCAGGTAAATACTTTGTCGGCGCATCGCGGTGAAATTTTCGACAGGAATTTTACATCCCCGTTTGTAACGAATACGGATTCATTTGCCGTAAATATTACGCCGGCGGAAATTCCTATAGACCTTTACGATACTGTGACGGCGAGGCTTTCTCACTATCTTGGCATTCCTAAAAGCGAAATAGACCGCCGCATCCCCTCAAATATGAGGCGCTCTTTTACTTCCGTCGAAATACGCTCCAACGTATCGTTTAATATAATTACGAACATAGCGGAAAACATTACGGACTTACCCGGCGTTTCGTGGGTTTCAAAACCTATGCGCAACTATATCTACACGGGCTCTCTTTCTCATGTCATAGGCTACGTAGGAAACATAACAAAGGAAGAAATGACCGTCATGTACAACAAGGGCTATAAACCGAACAGCATAGTCGGCAAGACCGGAATTGAAAGACAGTACGACGATCTTCTTCAAGGCGTGCCGGGGCGTGAAATGAAAACCGTAGATGTGCGCGGAAGGATCCTTTCCGACGAGCCTGTGATCGAACCTCCGCAAATGGGTAAGAATCTTGTTCTTACTATAGACAGAACAATACAGACGCTTGCGGAAAAGGCCTTGGGTAACCGTGTGGGAGCCGCCATTGTGTTAAAAGCCGATACGGGCGAAATTTTGGCGATGGTTTCCTATCCATATTTTGATTCCAATATTTTTAACACTGAAAATTCCAACGCGGAATATGTAAAGCTCATGCAAAACGATAACAACCCCTTGCTGAACAGGGCAGTGAACGCGACATATCCGCCTGCTTCTACTTTTAAAGTCATAATGTCTGCGGCCTTGCTTTCGGAAGGAACTTTTCCTGAAGATAAAAAGATAGAATGTAAGGGAAAGATGTCTTACGGCGGGCGCGTTTTTCACTGTTGGCAGCACGAACCCGGACACGGTCATCTAGATCTGCGCGAAGCTCTTGCCCAGTCTTGCGATATTTATTATTGGACTGTGGGGCGGGATTTTTTAGGAGTGGACAGTATTTCTTATTATGCAAAGGAATTCGGGTTGGGGCAGGACACTAAGATCGATCTGCCCAGCAGGGCGAACGGTTTTATTCCTTCCGCGCAATGGAAAGAAAGGCGCTATCATGAAAAATGGGTGGGCGGAGATACTATGGCTATTTCGATAGGTCAGGGCTATACACTTGTGACGCCGCTTCAGCTTGCAAACATGATGGCTATGGTAGCAAACAAAGGAACAATATATCAGCCGCATCTTTTAAAAGAAATACGAAATCCCGTAAACGGAGAAGTCATTTCGGAAGTCAATCCTAAAGTCCTTTTTCACTCGGATTCCATACCCGAAGAAGTGTGGAAAAAAGTTCAGGACGATCTGCGGTACACGATCACGGACGGTTCCGGAAAATATCCCATGGCAAATAAGGTTGTGCAAATAGCCGGCAAAACCGGTACGGCCGAAGTTTCGGACGTTAAAAAGGAAAACTGGCACTCTTGGCTTGTAGCTTACGCGCCTTATGACAAACCCGCAGAGGAGCGTATCGTCGTTGTTGTGCTTGTCGAAGCGGTTAACGCTTGGGAATGGTGGGCGCCTTATGCGACAAACATAATTTTCCAGGGAATTTTTGCAAATCAAAGTTACGATGAAGCCGTTGACGCTCTGGGATTCAGGGCTTTGATCAAATAAAAAATGAAAGTGCTTATATGAAAATAAATTTTTTTGTTTTTTTCGATTACATTCTTTTTTTCTGCGTGCTTGTTCTCAGTTGTTTGGGAATATCTTTTATCTATTCTTCAGGAGTAAATTCCGACGGGATATCCGTTTCTACCGAGTACATAAGGCAGATCGTATGGGTTTCGATCGGCATAGTATTGCTTTTTTTGTTTTCCATATATGATTTCAGAAAGATCCGGCGTTTTTTAAATTGGATAGCCGGCGCTATGATCGTAATCCTTGTGTATACCAAATTTTTCGGAAGATATGTAAACGGCGCGCGCAGCTGGATAGGAATAGCCAATCTCGGCGTTCAGCCGTCGGAATTTTGCAAAATAGTTTACATCTTATTTCTTGCAGAGTATTTTGAAAAAAGCGTCCGTGAAAGTCCCGGAAAAAGATTTATAACGGCTTTATGCATAATGCTTTTGCCAATGACGTTGATCCTCTTGCAGCCGGATCTGGGAACGGCCTCCGTGTTCATACCGATATTTATAGTAATGTGTTTTGTTGCGGGCGTGCCTTTGAAATATATTTTACTGGTTGTGCTGACCGGCGGCCTGACGATACTGTTTACGATTATTCCCGTATGGCAGAGTGAAATTGCGCATCGCACGTATAAAATTGTTTCCATTTTGACTTTTAGAAAGTACAGAATCTTAGTGATCGCGGCTTCGGCGGCGATCGCGCTGATCGGAGCTATCGGAAAGATAATTTTTAAAAATAATAAATACTATTATTGGATAGCGTTTTTTTTCGGAATACTTACCGTGTCGCTCATCACTTCTTACGGATTGGGGAAGGTATTAAAGACTTATCAGCTGAAAAGGCTTATAGTTTATATCGATCCGTCCAGCGATCCATTGGGATCAGGCTGGAATATTATTCAGTCCAAGATAGCGATAGGTTCTGGCGGCCCCCGCGGCAGGGGATTTTTAAATGGAACGCAGAGCCATTACAGGTTTTTGCCTCAGCAGAGCACGGACTTTATTTTCAGCATCTTATCCGAAGAATTCGGTTTTATAGGCGGATCGTTTGTTTTCATTTTATATCTTACAATTCTCGTAAGAATAATGTTCATAATGATAAACACAAAAAACACCTTCGGCTACTATATTGCCTCGGGAATTTTAGGGATGTTTTTTTTCCATTTTGTTGTAAACGTGGGCATGGTTATGGGAATAATGCCTATAACCGGAATTCCTCTGCTGTTTTTGTCTTACGGCGGGTCTTCTCTTTTGACGGCAATGATCTGCGTAGGCTTGCTTATAAGCGTAAACTTGAGAAAACTTGATCTTATGGAAACGTAATTTACTGTTTGGCGCAGCAAGAGGGGTTCGCCGCCGAATTACAGCAACCTTCGCAGCCGAACATCTCTTTCATAGTTCTCCAGCCAAGCATTGCGCACTTTACGCGGGCAGGCATCTTTGCTATGTCCTGAAGTGACGCCGCTTCCTGGAGTTCTTCAATTTCCTGTTGCGTTACGGAGCCTTTTATCATGCGCATGAATATGTCTACAAGATGAAGAGCTTCTTCTTTTGTTTTTCCTATCACAAGATCTAGCATTATGTCTACCGACGCCTGAGATATTGCGCAGCCGGATCCTGAAAAACTTCCGTCTTTTATAATATCGTTTTCGATTTTAAGACTTAGCGTTATATTGTCGCCGCAGCTGGGATTTACTCCGTGCAGCGTTAATGTGGGAAGATCCATTTGCGCTTTGTGAGCAGGATTAAGATTATGTTCGTTCAGTATTTCTCTGTATAATTCTTTAGTTTCCATAACCCATCCATTTTCGCACATTTTTTAGTTTTTCTATAAAGACGGCGACTTCGTCTTCCGTATTATAAAAATACAGACTGGCTCTTGCGCTCGAAGGAATTCCCAAATACTCTCCGAGCGGCTGTGCACAATGATGACCGGCTCTTACGGCGATTTTTTCGGTATCAAGCACGGTTGCGATGTCGTGCGGATGAACGCCTTCAACTGTGAATGTGATTATTCCGCAGTGCTTGTCTGCGTCAGGATGTCCTATTATGCGCACATGAGGGATATTTTTTATGCCTTCAAGCATGATGGCTGAAAGGTAGTTATCGTGTTCTGCGATTTTTTCAATCCCGATATTGCGGACATAGTCTATTGCGGCGGCGAGTCCTACGGCGCCTGCAGCGTTTACGGTTCCGGCTTCAAATTTTTGGGGGATTTCTGCGAACGTGGCTTCCTGCCGCGTAACATATTCGATCATTTCGCCGCCGCGTAAAAAAGGCGTCATGTTTTCAAGAAGTTCCTTTTTTCCGTATAAGACGCCGGTTCCCATAGGCCCTGTTATTTTATGCCCGCTGAAAGCAAAAAAGTCGGCGTCCAAGTCTCGAACATCAACCTTTATATGCGGTACGGACTGTGCACCGTCTACAACTATTACAGCCCCGTTTTTGTGAGCGATCCGGGCGATCTGTTTTACAGGATTCGTGATTCCCAATACGTTGCTTACCTGAGTTATAGCAACTATCTTTGTTTTACGGCAGATCTTAGATTCTATTTCATCAGGATCGATTATACCGTTTTCTTTATTGCATTCTATATAAACGAGTTTTGCGCCCTTCGCTTTGCAAACCATTTGCCACGGAAGAATATTGCTGTGGTGTTCCATCACGGAAACGACAATTTCATCACCGGCGTTTACGTTGGCCATGCCGTAGCTGTAGGCGACAAGATTTAGTGATTCCGTGGCGTTACGGGTAAAAATTATTTCCTCGTCGCCTTTTGCATTTATAAATTCCGCAATTGTGTGCCTGGCGTTTTCATATGCCTCTGTCGCTCTTACGCTAAGAGCGTAAAGGCCTCTTAAAGGATTTGCATTGTTTATTTCGTAGAAATTTTTCAAGGCTTCAATAACTTGAACGGGGCGCTGCGCAGTCGCCGCATTGTCGAAGTAAATCAATCCTTCGTTTTGTTTATTTGAAAAAAAAGGAAAATCCTTTCGGTAAATGTTATTCATATTTCGTTATTAAAGATACATTTTTTGCCGTAAAAAAGCAACTTATGGCGCAACAGCTAAGGCGAGAGTTTACGGCGAACGGTTTACGGCATGACAACTTACGTTGCGACAACATATGGCGTAGTTTATGTTGCGACAACTTACGGCGACGGTCGCACATATTTATTCAAGTAAAAATCTGACTTGAAAGTAACACTTTACAACTGAATGTGATTGACATATAATATTATGAAAGGAGGATAGTAGTTACTAAAGGTAGCTATGCCTTTGCGTGGCGTGGCGCCGAAATCTGTTTTTATAACAGGTATTGCATAACTTCTAAAAACCGTTCATAGTATTTTTCGCGAAATTCAAATCGCAGGAAAGTTTTACGAATGACGGATGAAATGGTTTTTTTGCTTAAAAATTTCGGATTTACCGAATCAGAAAGCAGAGTCTATGTTGCATTATTGGAGAGCGGTTCGTGTACAGGATACGAGGCAAGCAAAATTTCTGCGGTGCCGCGGTCTAAAGTATACGGAGTTCTTGAATCTTTAGTGCAAAAGGGAGCTGTTGTTTTAGCAAGACGTAATAAGAAGCTTTTTTACAATGCGCAGCCGGTTTCCGAAGTGTCCGATGTCATTAAAAAGAAAGTGACGGAAAATCTGAACAAGCTACAAAAAGCTGCGGAAAAAATCGGAGAACCCGAGTCGAATGAAGATATTTGGAATTTATATTCGATGGATGCGATAAAAATTAAAATGCATAAAATGCTGAACGATGCGGCTCAGGAAATTTGCATTCAGATTTGGGCCGACGAGTTGGATGCGTGCATTGAAGATTGTCTTGTTAAAAAGCAAAAAGAGTTGGGCAAGGTACTTGTCGTATTATACGATCTGTCGGGAAAGTATGAAACAAAAATAAAGAATGTGTACAAGCACGGTTTCGAGCAGGAAAAACTCGACGAACTGGGGAACCGTTGGCTTGTCGTAACGGTTGACGGAAAAGAAACTTTATCCGCGAGTATTAAAGACAACGGAAAAGTTGACGCTACTTATACGAAAAACAGCCGTATGGTGTTTTTTGCAAAAGAGTATACGCTCCATGATGCCTACAGTCTTAAAATGATCAATCACTTAAAACGACAGATTACGACGGAATTCGGAGAAGATATGAAAGCGCTTCGCAATGTGTTCTCTTTTTCAAATTAAGGCGGAACGCAATTAAGTATAAGCACATGATTCCGCCGATTCTTCAGGAGGCATTATATGCTTGTTACGATTATTCTTGCGTTGGTTGCCGTTGTAAACGGAATTTTCGTGGTGTATTTTGTGCGTGATTTGATTGCGCACAAAGGCGAATTTATGAAAGAACCGGGCAATCCGATTGCCATGGCGATTTCTTCTTTCGTTATTTTTCTTTTGTCTACCTTCGGAATTTCCGATTTTGCGATCGGTTCCGCCCTATATCCGAAAATTAAGTGGGTCGATGCGAAAAAACTTCCCGGTACGCTGAATACCGAATGCGTCGTTCCCGTCGCAGTTATGGCGCTCTGTTATATTTCAACCATCAATGTCGGAATGGCAACATTGATTATCGCAATCGTCTGTCAGGTAATCGGCGCTTATGTAAGCCCGCGCTTTGTCGTAAAACTTCCGGCAAACATTATAAAACGCTTTATTTCCGTAGGACTTTTAATTGCGGCAGCTCTTATCCTCGCAAACAAATTCAACATTTATCCTTCGGGAGGAGATGCGACTGCTCTTGTCGGTTGGAAATTGATTCTTTTTGCCGTATTGTGTTTAATTTACGGCGCGCTGAACAATATCGGTATCGGCTCTTATGCTTTGACAATGGCAACCGTATATGCGCTCGGATTAAACCCTGGAGTAACGTTCCCGATCATGATGGGCGCTTGTACTTTTTCCGTTCCCGTCGGTTCGATACAGTTTATTAAACTCGATTCGTACAGCAGAAAAATTACGTTCTTTACTTCCACGCTCGGCGTACTCGGCGTACTTGTCGCTGTCTTTGTCGTAAAGAGCCTTAACACGTCGGCTTTGCAGTGGGTTGTCGCGGCCGTTATCATTTACAGCGCGATCACCATGCTTTTAAGTTCACGCAAAACGCAAGGGTAATCCGATATGAAAATTACGATTCTTAATGCGCAGCAAATGAGCGAAGTCTTTACCATGAAGGATGCGATTCAAGCCGATAAAGACGCGCTGCAATTGTATTCCGAAGGGAAAAGCAATATTCCGCTTCGTGCAAATTTGGACATAAAAAAATACAACGGGCAAACCCTGTATATGTACGGTTATGCAGAGAACGCGAAGGCTTCAGGCGTTAAAATAGTTTCCGTGTATCCAGACAATATCGAAAAGGGATTGACGAGCGTTCCTGCGACAATGATTTTAGTCAACTGCGAAACTGGTGAAGTAAATTGCATGATGGACGGTACACATTTAACCAGAATCAGAACGGGAGCGGTCGCCGGAGCTGCAACGGATATTCTTGCCCGCAAGGACAGCAAAGTGTTTGCCCTTTTCGGAACCGGCGGTCAAGCCGAAAGTCAATTGGAAGCTGTGTTAAACGTTCGACATATTAAGCTGGTAAAAGTGTTCGACATAAACAAAGAGCGCGCCAAAACCTTTGCCGAAAAAATGACGCAAAAATTCGGTGCAAAATTCTCCGTTAAGATCGTATCGGCTTCTTCTGCGACCGAAGCGGTTCAAGACGCCGATGTAATCACGGCGGTAACGACTGCGAACGAGCCTGTTTTTGACGGTTCCTTGGTAAAAAAAGGCGTTCATATAAACGGAGTCGGCTCCTATACTCCGTCGATGTCCGAAATCGATGAAAAAATCATCGTCGGCGCCTCCAAGGTATATGTCGACACGAACGACGCTGTAAAAGAGTCGGGCGATTTGATAAAGCCGATAAAAAAAGGTGTTTTCAGTGCCGACAAGATTACCGGTGAACTCGGCTCGGTGCTGTCTGGAAAAATTCCGGGAAGAACTTCGGAAGATGAAATAACCTTTTTTGAGACGACCGGCAGTGCCGTGCTCGACCTTGTAACCGGACAGCGCATATACGAAAAAGCCGTTCAGGCAAAAATCGGTAGCGTTATCGAAATATAAAAAGAGCGCGCTGTTTTAACTTAACCGTACCGGGCGGAAAAATCCGTCCGGTACATTCGGTACAACGGTTTTGCTTCAGGAGCACATTGTTTTGCTATGAAAAAAGAAACTTTTAAAGTATTTGATTATACCGCCGCTACTATTGCGTACTTGATAGGCTCCGGCCTTGCAAGCGGTCAAGAGATAGTACAGTTTTTTTCGTCCTACGGTTTGGTTAAAAGCTGTTTGGCGGCTCTTATTATGCTTTTGATATTTTGCTGCGTTACGGTTGCAACTATTGAAACCGGCCGGAAAAAACGAATCAGCGAGGCGAATAATATATATAAGGTGTATTGCGGTAAATATCTCGGAACCTTTTTTGCGTGGCTGACTCCGCTCATCCTTTTTTCGATTTATGCGGTAATGATTTCCGGAGCAGGAACTTTGTCTGCTGAATACTTTTCTGTGCCGAACAGAATCGGCCGTTTGATTATGCTTATTCTTTCTTTAGGTACCGTTCTGTCGGGTTTTGAAAAACTTGTAAGCGTAATAGCAAAAATAGGTCATGTTATAATATTGATTATCATTGTGCTTTCCATATGCAGCATCGTAAAAATTACCGATTGGTCTGGCGCTTCTTCCGCAGCCATAGCCGAATACGGTTTTAAACGGGCTTCACCGTCTTGGCTTTTGTCGGGGATCAACTATGCCTCTTTTTGCGCGCTGACGCTTTATCCATTTCTTGCCGAATTGGGCAATAAAATGAATAGCAAAAAAGAAGCGGTAGCGACAGGGTTGTTCAGCAGCTTTGTATTCTTTACGATTGCAATGCTGATTAACTTCAGCCTTTTGGGCAATATTTCCGCATTGGCGGGTAAAGAGATGCCTGCCGTATTTATTGCGAACCTGCTTTTTCCGCGTATAGGCGGCATAGGTTATTCCGTTATTTTATATTCGAGCATATACACGACCGCCGTTCCCATGCTGTGGACGACTTGCAATAGAATCGCTGTCGACGATAAAAGCTTACAATTTAAATTCTGCGCGGTGGTTTTAGCCGTCAGCGCGTATTTTATCGGCGGGCTACCTTTTAGCGTGCTGATTAATTTTATTTATCCGTATATAGGATATGTGGGTATTTTTGTGTTCGCATGTTTGATAATTACTATGTTGAAGCAACGAGAATTCTGATATTTTACTGACTGCTTTAACATAAGTGCTGCACGGATCTTAAAATTTCATGGAATAAATTTCAGATATTCAATATAATCGCCTTTATGAATTATTTTAAAACACTTTTGGAGCTGTTTTGGCTTTTTTGCAAGATAGGAAGCGTTACGTTCGGCGGCGGAATCGCCATGCTTCCCATACTCGAGCGGGAGCTGGTGGATAAAAGACACTGGGTCGACAGTGACGAATTGCTTGACTATTACGCAATAGGGCAATCTACGCCCGGAATAATCGCCGTAAACGTTGCAACCTTTGTGGGCTATAAACGGGCTAAATTCACAGGAGGCGTTATTGCAACTCTCGGGATAATAACTCCTTGTATCGTGATAATAACCTTGCTGGCGGCTTTTATAGGTTCCATAGATAAAATTCAATGGGTAAAAAAAGCTCTTTCCGGAATAAATGTGGCCGTCGCGGCAAATCTCACGTACGGAACGTTCAATATCGCAAAAAAATCCGTAAAAGACGCGGCAGGTGTTTTTTTGTTTTTGATATGTTTTTTGGCAATTTTCGTTTTAAATATTTCGACGGTCTGGGTAATTTTTTCAGCGGCAGGAATAGGACTCGCTCAGTATTTTTTTATAAATTTCCGCTCGATTATGCGGCGCCGCAAGGAATAACGCAAGGAATAATATGATACCTTCCCAATTTGAACTGTTTTTTATATTTTTTTATATAGGTCTTTTTACTATCGGCGGAGGGCTTGTGGCCATAACGCTTATGCAGCAGACCATTGTCGCCAAAGGATATATTTCTCCTGAAAAATTTTATAATATGGTCGCCATTTCGGAGTCTACGCCAGGTCCGATAGGCATGAACATGGCAACCTACATAGGCTATGAGTTTTACGGAATTCCCGGCTCCATAATCACCACTATGGGGCAAGCGATGCCGTCCGTCATATGCATACTGTTGATAGCGTATTTCCTTTCAGGAAAATTTCACGAGAAGCCTGTAATAAAAAGCGTATTTAAGACGCTCCGTCCGGCAACCTGCGGAATGATCTTTGTGGCGGCCGTAAACGTTTTTGTTTTAGCCTTGATGAAACTTCCCGCAGATTTGTCGGCGCTTATTTTTCCTGCGACTTGGGTAACGCTTTTTCGCTGGAACGCATTGATTTTTTACGTTCTTGCGCTCATCCTTCTGTTCAAGACAAAGCTTCACCCCGTAACCATTGTGCTTGCGGGCGCCGTTTTCGGTGTACTTTTTTTGTAAAAATGTTATACTTTAAAAATGAGTACACATATCAATGCAAAAGAGGGAGAGATAGCTCCCGCAGTCCTTTTACCGGGAGATCCGCTTCGTGCAAAATTTATTGCGGAAAATTTTCTTGAAAATGCGGTCTGTTACAACGAAGTTCGCGGAATGTACGGTTTTACCGGAACATTCAAAGGTAAACGAGTTTCGGTGCAGGGAACAGGCATGGGACAGCCGTCCTTATCCATTTATGCAACCGAATTGTTTAAATTTTACGATGTGCAAAAAGCGATAAGGGTGGGAACGGCAGGCGCGATCCAAGAAGATACACAGATAAGAGATACCGTTTTGGCGAGCGCCGCATGTTCTGATTCCTCGTTGATGGTGCAGCGTTTCGGAAACCTTCATTTTGCACCTTCTGCAGACTTTGACCTTCTTTCCAAGGCTGCCGCCTTTGCAAAAGAGATGAATATACGCTATCAAGTGGGCGCCTGCGCTTCAAGCGACCTTTTTTACGACGACAACGATAATTGGAAAATTTGGGCAAAATACGGAGTTCTTGCCGTAGAGATGGAAGCTGCGGAATTATATACGCTTGCGGCGAAATTCGGCCGCAAGGCGCTCGCGATCCTCACTATAAGCGATCACATATTGAAAGGCGGTGAAACTTCTGCAAAAGAGCGTGAAACCACATTTTCCAATATGATAAACATTGCTCTGAACGCCATTACCGCTTAAACCTTTAATGTTACTGTACATAGAAAATCTAAGAAAACGGCAGAAGGAAACAGCCGAATGAAGCGGCCGATTGATTTTTATGGAACGATCGGCTTTAACTGGGAGGAAGAGAAGAAATGAAACCTACATTGCTTGTTTTAGCGGCGGGAATGGGTTCCCGCTACGGCGGCGTAAAGCAGATAGACGCTGTAGGACGCAACAATGAATGTCTGCTTGACTATGCAACTTATGACGCAAAAAAAAGCGGCTTCGGAAACGTAGTCTACATCATACGTAAAGATATTGAAAAAGATTTCCGCGAACGGCTGTTCGACCGTGTGGCAAAAAATTTTGACGCTTCATACGTATTTCAGACCAGAGAATCGCTTTTGTCACAAGAACAAATCGCCGTTTCCCGTGACAGAAAAAAACCTTGGGGTACTATACATGCGGTATTGTGTGCCAAAGAGGCCGTCAAAGCTCCGTTCGCCGTCATAAACGCCGACGATTACTACGGAAGAAAGGCGATAGCCACGCTTGGAGATTACCTTGCCTCCGTCAAGAACGACAGCACCGAACATGCGATGGTGGGCTACGTTCTCGGAAATACGATGAGCAAAAGCGGCTCCGTTTCGCGCGGCGTATGCACGGTAAAAGACGGATATTTGGATTCGATCGTCGAAAATCTTAAAATTTTTTATGAAGGCAATAAAATCATAAGCTTGGTCGGCGACAAAAAAGTCGAGATGACCGGAAAAGAGTGGGTGAGTATGAATTTGTTCGGATTTACGCCGACGGCCTTTGTTGAATTCGAAGAATATTGGAAAAATTTTATCGATAAGAACGCCGCATCGGAAAAAGCCGAAGCCTTACTTCCCGTCGCCGCGGGAGAAATGATCGCAAATAAAAAAGGATCCGTAAAGGTGTTTACGTCGACGGAAAATTGGTTTGGAATGACTTATCCTGAAGATAAGGAAACGGTTAAATCCGCAATAGCCGAAAAGATCGACAGCGGCTATTATCCCGAGCGTCTGTGGGAAAAAAACTGATGCTAAAACTTAAGCCCGTCTTGTCCGAAAAAATTTGGGGTTACGAGCTCTGGATAGCTTCTACGCATCCTGACGGCGAACAAAAAGAGTTTTCGGCAGCTCTCGGCGGCGATTACCCGCTATTGGTAAAACTTATACAGGCTGACGACACTCTTTCGATTCAGGTTCATCCGGACGACGAGCTTGCGCTGAAATTTGAAAATTTGCCGCGCGGAAAAACCGAGTGCTGGTATGTTTTATCTGCAAAGCCTGATTCAAAGCTTGTCTACGGACTCAACGGTAAGTATTCGGCAAAAGAACTTGAAAATGCAATAAAAGAAAAAAAACTCGAGCAGTTTTTGAACACGGTTGAGGTTCACGCGGGGGATTTTATTTTTATTCCTGCAGGAACCGTTCATGCTATAGGCGGAGGGCTCAGGCTGCTTGAAGTTCAGCAGTCGTCGAACATCACTTACAGGCTTTATGATTGGGGGCGGGATCGCGAACTTCACGTTGAAAAAGGAATAAAATCGATTAAAAATAACGGCGTGCAAAAGGTTATAAAATTTCCCGGGAAATTCGACTGTGAATACTTTTCACTCGAAGAAATCGATATTTCAGGCTCCTATGATTTTTGTGTTCCTTCGGGAAAAAACATTTATGACTGGCAGCTCGTTTTTGCCCTTAGCGGAAGCGGAATTATAAGAACTTTTCAAGAAGAAGGTGCGGGTGGAAAGCCGAAGCAGGAGAATTTTACGGCTGAAGATATTTTCGCCCTTGCGCCCGGAGAAAAAATCAGTCTTAACGGGAACGCAAAGCTTATGAGGATCGCTTGTAAAAATGCGCCGTCCTTGAAAGCTTAAATTTTTTTCCTAAAAAGGTGCGCACCAATTCAACAGTCTCCAAAATTGACATTTTGTTCGACTGTTGAATTTTAAGATCGGTTACTCTTTTTCTTCGGAAAGTTTGGCATTAAAGGCCTTCGCTTCCGCAATTACGTTATCGGCTGTCTTTCCGCTTATCGGGTCGTAGTGATCAAAAGAAGTTTCAAAACTGCCCGTCGCGCTCGTTATAGCGCGCAAATCTATCGCATAACGCAAAAGTTCCGCATGAGGCACTTGCGCCTTTATCTCTTCAATGCCGCTTCCTATTGTGTTTTGCCCCAATATACGTCCGCGTCTTGACGACAAGTCCGACATGATGTCGCCTACATACTTTGTGTCCACCCAGACAGAAAGATTCAATATGGGTTCCAAGAGTATTGGGTTTGCCTTTACCATAGCCTCGCTCAAAGCGTTCCGCGCCGCAAGCTGGAAGGCAAGATCCGACGAATCTACAGGATGGTCTTTACCGTCAAGAACCGTAACGTCTATGTCTGTTACAGGATAGCCCGCCAAAACTCCGTGTTCCATTGCCTGCTTTACGCCTTTTTCAACCCCCGGAATATAGTTTTTGGGAATCGCGCCTCCGAATACCGCATTTGTAAATTTGTATTCCTCTCCGCGTTTTAAAGGCTGTACCGACAGGACTACGCGCGCGTACTGACCGTGTCCGCCAGATTGCTTTTTATGCGTATATTCCGCTTCCGCTTTCTTTTGAACCGTTTCACGGTAGGCTATCCGCGGTATGGAGGTCTCGACTGTTATGCCGGTGTCGGCTTTTATCTTTTCAAGAATTATGCTTAGCTGCAGTTCGCCCATTCCGCTTAAAACATTTTGTCGTGTTTCCGCGTTGTACTGGAACGTTATCGTTCGATCCGTCTCGGCCGCTTTTGAAAGCTGGGCGCTCATTTTATCTTCCGCCTTTTTGTCGGCAGCAGTTACGGCAATCGAGTACACAGGGTCCGGATGACGAAGCGGTTTAAAGCACATGGCCTCGGGATCGGCTGCGATCGTGTCGCTTGTTTCCGTTGCGGCGAGTTTTGACGCTATGCAGATATCGCCTGCGGCAACGGCCTTAACTTCTTCAAGTTTTTTACCTATACAGCGGTAAATTTTGCCGATCTTTTCTTTTTTCTGCCGTGTAATATTGTTCACTTCTATGTCAGGAGTTAAACTTCCTGAAAGCACCTTTATGTAAGAAAGTTTTCCGCTGAATTGGTCTCCCGCAGTCTTTACCACAAGCGCCGAAAAAGGCTTGTCCGGCAGAATTTTTACGGAAGCCGTTCCGTTTTCGGCTGTAACTGCGGTTTCAAGCCGTTCTAAAGGAGAGGGCGCTATGTCTGCCATAAAATCAAGCAAAGATACAAGGCCCGAATTGTTTATGGGATCGCCTGCGAAAACAGGCACTATTTTGTTTGCCGCAAAGGCGCTTTTCAGTCCTAAGCTTATCTCTTCGTCAGACAGCTGCCCTTCGTCGATAAATTTTACAAGCAAATCATCGTCGCCTTCGGCTGCGGATCCTGCAAGCACGTCGCGGGCGTTTTTATACATTTCCATGTAATCGGCAGGTATTTCTTCGGCCTTTTCTATTTCGCCCGGAGCCGGTTTTTTATACATCTTACCTTTAAGAACGTCGATCACGCCCTTGTATGCCGAGCCGTTTCCTACGGGAATTGTGATGGGAGTGATTTCTACGTTGAATTTATCGTGAATATCCTTGTTTGCGGCGGCCACATTGCCTCTGTCGTCGTCTACGCGGTTCATAAACACCATGCGCGGTTTATTGCGCCTGTCAAGATCACGCCAAAGTTTTACCGTTTCTATTTGCGCTCCGCTTCTTGAATCCACAAGCATAAGCGCATATTCGCACGAACGAAAAGCTGAAATAACTTCTCCTACAAAATCGGAAGAACCGGGAGTGTCCCAGATATTCAGAATTTTATTATTCCATGTCAGATGCGAAAGAGTCGTATATATTGAAATTTTACGTGATATTTCTTCAGGTGAATTATCGCTTACGGTCTTACCGGATTCTACGTCGGCGGTTTGAGCAATCGCCTTTCCGACAAACATAAGATGTTCAAACAAAGTGGTTTTCCCCGTTTGCCCATGACCTGAGATGGCAGCGTTACGTACGTTTTTTGTTTCAAAATCCATATTTTAACCCCTTGAATTTTAATAAATCAACATTTATTTTTAAGCGAAAACTTAAAAGAAATATCTGTTTCTTTTATGATAAACTGAGATTATGGAATTGTAAATCATTATATGCCTTGCTTTAAAAAAAATATCGCCGCCGACGGTCAGAGCGGCTCTGTGTCGGTTGCCGCCACCTTGCGTTCCGCCGTTAAAACGAGTTGTGTCAGAATGCGTCGATGTATCGAATGCGCGCACGGAAGGCGTTGACGCGGGACCTGTCGTATGAATGTAGATGCGGACGTGCCGCAGGTACGTAAACTCGGCGTACCAAAACGGTCGTTGACATTGCCGACGTATAAGTGATATTATTTTATCTACAATCTGTTATATTTCAAGGAGTTCCCATGTCAGGACACAGTAAATGGGCGACCATTAAACACGCAAAAGGCCTTGCAGATGCAAAACGCGGCCAGATATTTACAAAATTCATTAAGGAAATTTCCATCGCGGCGCGCATGGGCGGCGGTGATCCCAATTCCAATCCCCGGCTGCGCACGGCCATTTTAAAGGCCAGGGCTTCGAACATGCCCAAAGACAACATTGAACGTGCGATCAAAAAAGGTACGGGAGAACTCGGCGGAAAGGTTTTTGAAGAGCTCGTATACGAAGGATACGCTGCAGGAGGAGTCGCCGTTATGGTTGAAGTTCTTACGGACAATAAAAACCGTGCGGCAGCCGACGTTCGAAACATATTTACAAAACACGGCGGAAATCTCGGCGTCTCCGGATCCGTAAGCCGCATGTTTACAAGAAAAGGTACAATCGCTTACGACGCCGAAAAGGTAAAAGAAGATGAGATTATGGAACCTGCGCTTGACGCGGGAGCCGACGATATTACAAACGAAGACGGAATCATCACGGTAACTACTTCCGCTGAAAATTTTAATACCGTAATGGAAGCCCTGCAGGCGAAGGGATTTGAGTCCATGTCGGGCGAAGTGGGAATGGTTCCGGAAGCATATCAACCTGTAGACAAGGATACGGCTTCGAAAGTTCAAAAATTGATTGATAAACTTGAAGAAAACGACGATGTTCAGAATGTGTATCACACGGCCGAATATCCCGAAGATTTTAACCCGGAAGAATAAACCGAATTTTTAAGGCGGAGCGGCGATCGGCACGTTCCGTTTAATCGATGCAAGATCAACAGCGCATAAAGAATGTCCATAGAATTTTGGGAATAGATCCCGGGCTTGCTTTTACCGGGTTCGGTATTGTCGACAGTGTGGATAATCGGATAAAGCTGGTGACATACGGAGTTATCGAAACAAGCGCTAAAGATTCCCATTCAAACCGGCTTACAAAGATTTACGATGATCTTTCTGCGATTATAGATAAATTTAAGCCGAACGAGGCAGGGATGGAAACCCTTTTTTTTGCAAAGAACGCCGTAAGCGCTATGGGCGTTGCAGAAGCGAGGGGAGTAGTTACTCTTTGTTTGGCAAAACACGGTATTTTATGCGGAGAATATACGCCTAACCAGATAAAACAATCCGTTACCGGAACGGCTTCTGCCGACAAAAAACTGGTTGAAAAGTGTGTGAAAATTTTACTCGGGCTTGAAAAAGAACCCAAGCCGGATCACGCTTCAGACGCTCTCGCCGGCGCTATCACACATTTGAATTTTTCATCTGTTTTACGGCGTCTCTGACGAGCGAACTTTTTCCTTTTTTTACTATAAGAGCCTTGCCGTTTTTTATAACTACTACAAGGTCTTCTACACCGCATAAGGCTACCGGAATATCCGAATACACGAAGTTATCTTTGCTTTCGATTTCTATCGTTTCGCCGGGGTTTTTATCAAAAAGTTTTTCAAAGGCGTCCCAGCTTCCTATGTCGTCCCAATTAAAAGAAGAAGACACTGCGCAGGCGTTTTTCGTCTTTTCGGCTACGGATTTATCAATCGCAACGGCGGGTACCTTCGAATATGCCGCGTCCATTTCAGGCCACGAAGAGACATATTTGATTCCGTTTACGACTCCGATTTTCGGCTTATTTCCCGAAAGAAGATTTTCAAACGCTGCATAAGCGTCGTTTTGATGTTCTTTTATTTCTTTTAAAAGCGTTTTACAGGTAAAACCGAACATTCCGCTGTTCCATCTGTATTTACCGGATTTTACATATTCCGTCGCGGTTTTTAAGTCGGGTTTTTCGACGAATTTTTCTATTGCAAAAACGGAATCGCCTTCTGCCTTTCCGATTTTTATATAGCCGTAGCCTGTAGCCGGCTCGAGCGGCGGTATCGCAAAACAGACGAATTTGCCGTTAGCCGCAGCGGCACAAGCCTTTTTGCAGTCTAGGATAAAATTTTCTATGGGTTTGATTATATGATCGCTTGTAAGCACTAGTACCGAATGTTCCCTATTGCCGTCCGCGTAATCCGTCAAATTTAGAAAATTACATGCAAGAATGATCGGAGCCGTCGTATGCTTGGGCTCGGTTTCCGGCAATATATATAAATCGTCTTTTATTTTTTTCTTGTTATCTTCGGACATATCCGGCAAAAGATTTTTGCAATGCAGCGATACGGTCTTGTAAATATCGCGCCGCGTAACTATCAGAATTTTTCCCTCAGGCTTTAAAGACAAGGCTCTGATGACCGCAAGCTGTAAAAAAGAGACGTTATCCGAAACGGTCATAAATTGTTTGGGATTTTCGGAACTGGAAGCCGGCCACAAACGTTCTCCGAATCCGCCTGCCAGTATTACGACATCTGTAAACATAAGTCCGTCCGTAATTTGATTTAAAGTTTTTCAAAGACGAAGTTGCAGAATGTTTTTATTCTGTTCATAAACGAAACTTCGATCCTGTTCTTAAAGAATAAAATTTTAGGAGCTTCTACGCCTCCTATTCCGTATAATATCCATTTTCCGTCTTCTTTAAAGACGATGATCACGGATTTCATGTTTTTTTTCGATATACATTTTATTTTACCGTATTCCAGATCATTAAGATTCGTATTTGTATACAGCAAAAGATCTTCGCTGCGGTAAATCAAAATATCGGTGTCTATGTTACCGATAGGCGACATTTCCAAAATTGCGGATATGTGCTCCGAATCTCCTTTTTTTTCCTGTGAAACAACCTTCGCGCTTGCGTACAGATCAAAATAACGTTCATGCCTCTCCGACCAATACGGAATACCTACATAAGAGGGAATATCTACAAGAATACCGTGTGTTTTTTGTATGATGTCGTCGTTGTTTTCAACCGGTCTAACCTGTATGACTTCCGCCAAATAAGCCGGATCCAAGTCTATGATCGATTTAAGCGCTTCGATGACCGCCTGATTTTTGGTTTCAAGACATATTTTTTTGATCGATCCGGTCTTTCTTATGAGAACTTGACCTTCTTCAATTTTTGAAAGCTCTTCAGACGAAAGTTTATCGTTAAAAGGAAGCGTGAAGAAATTCTGTGCGGTAAATAAAAGGAACGCTAAGCAAAAATAATTTTTCTTTGTTAGTATTTTCATATTTTTACCAGTATAGCTTGTTAATAAATTGTATTCAAGGAAAATAGTTACAGAAAAATAGCGGAATATCCTGAAAATAAATTTTCGGTTAAAAGAGTCAATTTGAATTTTACATTATATATCGCGATGCGTACGCTTCGTATTCTTCCGGTTTAATTAAAACGCGGCGATTGTTGCAATCAAGCCGAAGATGACGCCAGGTAAATTTGCCGCAGACAAAGGATAATCGCGTTTCTCTTTTAGAAGTCCGTAGGCCGTCCATATAGTGCAGTTGACTGCGGCGGCTAAAGGCTGTATGAACGGCGTTTTGTGTCCGTGAAGGTCGCCCCATATTTGAGGTATATATGATACGTACATGACTACGGAAAGCACTGTTCCGATCCAGCCCAGAATTTTCAAATTTCTTTCGCTCATTTTGTTCTCCAAACGGATCCTGTGTGTCCGCATGCGCCACTATACCGTAATTGTAAAAAAGACACAATAAATACAGGGAAATTAAATTTTTCCGCCGAGATCCGAACGCTTTGTATTCTGCCGGCTAGATTAAAACGCGGCAATCGTTGCAAGCGCCTGAAGATGCCGCCCAGTAAATAGGCCGCTGTGACAAATTCTTCGGCTGAGGCACGGTTTTCCGTCATGTTTTCCGTCATGACAATATTTGAGCCGTGCTTTATACGATACAATATAAGTGATATAATCAACTGTCTTTTTATTTTGGAGGAGAAAATGAAAATTCTTATGGTATCTGCCGAAGCTGTTCCCTTTGCAAAGACAGGGGGACTTGCCGATGCCGTTTCCGCACTTTCAATAACGCTTTCTTCTTTGGGACATGATGTAAAAATAGTAATCCCCCGTTATTATGCGATAGATCGTTCTAAGATGACGAAGATCGAAGGCCCTATGGCGGTAAAGGCCGGTACTGCTGAAACGTGGACGGCAGTTTATACCGCACCTATGCCGGGTTGTAAAACATTACCCGTATATTTTATAGATCACGAGCAATGTTTCGGACGCGACGCCGTTTACGGTTCAAAGGCGGAACCTGATTTTCACGACAACACGTACAGATTTTCGCTTTTGTGTCACGGCGCTTTTCAGCTTTGCCGCAAATTAAACTGGTATCCTGACATCATACACGCCCATGACTGGTCCGCGGGTATTGCGCCCGTTATATTAAAACATCTTTGTCGAAACGACGGATTTCCTAAAACTGCAAGCGTCTTTACGATTCACAATATGGGATACCAAGGCGTATATTCCAAGGAAAAGTTTCCCGATCTCGGTCTTCCTTGGGATTTGTATTACGGTGCGAACTACGAAAATCACGGCGCCATAAACATAATGCAGGCGGCAATCGCATCGTCGGACATGATAACTACGGTTTCTCCTACATATGCGCATGAAATTCAGACGAGTGAAGGCGGCTTCGGCCTTGACGGGCTTTTACGAGTAAGATCCGACGTCGTACGGGGTATTGTAAACGGCGTGGATAATGAAACGTGGAACCCGAAAATCGATAAATATCTTCCTGCAAATTATTCGGTAGAATCGCTTAAAAATAAGGCCGTATGCAAGGCTCATCTGCAAAAAACTATGGGACTTGATGTAAACCCGAATGTCCCCGTGATAGGAATGATCACAAGGCTTGCCGACCAAAAAGGGATTGGAGCGCTTTTCGGCCCCACATACGGCTGCATGTATGACATATGCAAAAAGATGGAAGTACAGGTTGTTTTGCTAGGCAGCGGTGAAAAGTGGTGTGAAGATGAAATTCTTTCTTTGCAAAGCCGGCTGCCCAACTTTAAGGCGACCATAGGCTATAAGGAAGAATTAAGCCACCTTATCGAAGCCGGAAGCGATTTTTTTCTTATGCCGTCAAAATACGAGCCGTGCGGATTAAATCAGATGTATTCCCTTTTGTACGGGACTCTTCCTATTGTGCACAAAGTCGGCGGTCTTGCGGATACGGTTTCAAACTATAACGAACACACGGGCGAAGGAACCGGTTTTATGTTCGACTATCTTTCGCCCGGTTCGATATTCGACACGACCGGCTGGGCGGTATTTGCATATTACAATAAAAAAGACCATATAAAGGCAATGCAAAAACGAGCTATGAAATCTTCATTCGGATGGAATATTTCGGCGGATAAATACCTTGAAGTCTATAAGGAAGCTCTTTTTCGCGGCTGCGGGATAAGATGACCGCGTCGTAAGGCATGGCCGAACGGTGCCGGTTTGCGGTACAAGTTCGTCAACGAGGCTCAATGGACGGTGCGAACTGGCCCGTTCGCGGGTTTGCACCGCAAGTTTTCAGGCTTGCTCGGCCGCATATTTACGCCGCGGGTTTGCGGTACAAATTCGTTGCGGCATTCCGTTAAAATTCATACCATTGGCCTTCCGTCGTCATGTACCAATCGGCAAGCACGGTTCCCAATTCAGGATTATACCATGATATGCTTCCGTCGCGGTTCAGCACCACAAGACGGCTTGAATTGCGCTCTATTTTCAGCGGAAGAGAGGCTGATCGTTTGTAATGAAACTGTCTTTTTGTTGCGGTATTGTATGAAATTATCTGGGATTTACCGAGATTCGTATAGATAAAAGACGAATACAGTTTTATAAACGCGTTAGGATCTTCGTCGTTCAGCTGCATTATCGAAGTTACCGTCCTTGTTTCAGGCGATAATGAAAAAAGCTCCGTCCTTGAAGAGCCTGAATTGTTTTCATAAACGCTTATGCCGTATAGCGCCGTGTTTTCCGCATAATTAAGAGAATATGTCACATTTGAAGACATGGACAGGGGGACGGTTTCTTTTGTTGTTACATCGATAAATATGAGGGACGACGGCGGATTTGTCGCAGACGATTTTGCTACATAGAGTATGTTTTCGCCGTACAGCGCCGCGTCTTGAAGAGCCGAACCCTCGTATAGCCGCTCAAAATTATTGTCTTTAAGATCGTATTTATTGACGGTCGTATTTCCTTCCAGAGCGATGAGACTGTCGCCGAAGAGTCTTAAAGACTGCAGTTTTTTCGACGGCGTAAACAGATTTGTCGCCGTTTGACGATCCGAGTCTATGAGCTGAACCGGTCTGACAGAATTGCGCGTCCATAAAATAATATCGTCGTTATATGTTATAATATTCGTCTGATTTGAATTTTCCGCCGCTTTGTCTACAAAACTGTTGTCATACGAAGACTTAAACACGGCGTTTTTTGTGAGAAAGTAAAACGATTCTCCTGCCTGCGAAATGTCGTATATCCTGTCATATATGTCGTCGGTCAAAGGATATAAAGGAATTTGACCTGGCCCCGGGGCATAGTCCGAATCTGTTTTATAGATATGCCCTTTTTGAGAACCTAACAGAATGTCGTTCCCGGATTTTACGCCGCACACGATAGCTTCGCCTCCCGGAAGTCTGCTTATCGTTTTTACGGTTTTCGGATTTCCCACTGTATTATTGTCAAGGTTTTCAAGAACTTTTAAAGCGTAAGACCTGCCGTCAAATTCAAGATAATACAGGTCTCTGTCAAAGCGCGAACATAACAGAATAGGATTTGCAGCCGTAACGAATTTAGCTTCGGTTCCCGTAGTGGCTTGTACAACGCTTATGCCGGCGTCGTTAACTCCCGCAAAAAAGACGTTGTTATTGAATAAAACGGGCTGTTTTAGACCTTGAGCTACGTTAAAGCGGGCCTTTTGCTGCCCTGTACGTATGTTTACGTAAGTGAGCGATCCCGCAGGAGAATACAACACCATGCTGTTTTCGGTAGCGCTTGAACGCGCCATAGAAATAATACCCGATTGCTCTTGTATTTTTCCTGAAATTTGAGATCCTGATGACGCATTTAAAAACACTATTCCGTTTACGGTTGCGGTTCCTACGATCAGATATGTTCCTTTTTCGCTGTAAGAAAGGGCAGTTACGGCGTTGGAAAATCTTTTTGCATACTTTCTCGTAAGCGTCTTCCAGTTCCAAACGCTCACGCGGTTTATAAGTCCTCCGTCGGTTTCATATACCGCTATGTCCGTTCCGTTCGGGGATCGCGCTATAAGACGAATTTCAAGGTCTGAAATTTGGTAATGTTCTCCGGCTCCGTCTTCCGTCCATTTGATTAAAAACCCGTCTTGGCCGGCGGAAAAAAAAGAATTTTCATCGGCGGAATTTCCTATTTCAAGCGATGCCAGGGCGGTAACCGAATTTTGGTGAGATTGCATGGAAATATGCGATTGCGCGTTCAGCTTAAACCGTGCGTTAAAAAAAAGCGTAAATGAAGTAAGTGCGATAACGTATACAAGTTTGTTTTTCATTTTTTTCCTGCCGATAAAATAAAATAACGGATATCTCCTGAAATTCCTATGATAAAAACAAAAGCTATAAACGCAAGCCCTACATACTGCACATAGTATTGGATTTTCGGCGGAATCTGGCGGCGGAAAATAAGTTCGATCAAAGAAAAAAAGATCAGGCCTCCGTCCAAAACGGGAATCGGCAAAAGATTTAGTATAAATAAGGACACGCTTATCATAGCCAAAAATTGAAGCGTATTTACCGTACCTGCTCTGATTCCTGCGGAAAACCCGTCTTTTACGGTGTCGCCGAGCATCGTCGTAATCCTTGCCGGACCTGAAACGGCGTTCGTTATTTCCACGCCTTTAAATAGCACAAAAATACTTTTTACGGTAATTATTATCAAATCAGATGTCGAGCGCAGCCCCTTTAGAATTGCAGGAAAAAAGGGCAGGGGCTTTATTTCTCTTTTTTCAGAATCGCCTGAGCTTGCAACTCCTATTTTGCCTGTTCCCTCCGATCTGTTTATATCGGAACGGACGGTAAAATCCAAAAGTTTTCCGCCGCGCTCTACGCGGATTTTAATGTCTTCGTCGGGTCTGACTGAAACAAGTTCTACAATGTCTGAAAAATCGTTTACTTTATTTCCGTCTATCTCTTTGATTATATCGCCGGTAAGTATGCCCGCCTTTCTTGCTGCGGAAGCGGTTTCAGGATAAATTTCGTCCGCAAGAATTATCTTTGCCGAAGAAGCGTAATAAAACGTTCCCATCATCGCAATAATGGTAAACGCAATAAACGCAAATAAAAGGTTAAAAAAAGGGCCTGCAAAGGCTATAAGAGCGCGTTTTAGAGGGCCTACGCCGTATAAAGAATCTTTAGGAGCCTCTATCGTTGAAAGGCCTTGCTCCACCGCCTGTGAAAAGTCTTTTTCTCCTTTCATGCCGCAATATCCGCCCAAGGGTAAAAGCGAAAGCCTGTAATCCGTGTTTTTTATTTTTTTATGAAAGAGAACGGGGCCCATTCCTATGGAAAAAGACTCCACTTCAACTTTAAATAAGCGCGCGACAAAAAAATGCCCCAATTCATGAAAAAAGACCAAAAAACAAAGAAGAAAAAGACCGTAGATTATAGTCAAAGCGCTTCCTCTGCGTATCTTCTTGCCTCTTTGTCAAAGGCGAAGACGTCTTTAAAATCTTTAGCTTCTTTTGTCCAGTCGCGCTCCAAAACACTGCTTGCGACGCGCGGAATATCCGTAAAGCCTATTTTTCCCGCAATGAATGCGTCTACCGCAACTTCATTCGCCGCGTTATAGGCTATAGCGTAGCCGCCTTTTTTTTCGGCCGCGTCAAACGCCAGCTGCAGCATCGGAAAATCTTCGCTGCGAGGTTTGTAAAAGGTCATTTCAATATCGAACAGATCGAATTTTTTCATATAGTTCGGTATTATATCCGGCCACGTAAGGGCTGAGATTATGGGATGCTTCATGTCGGGTTCGGAAATCTGAGCGTACATAACTCCGTCTTTTGTGCGTATGATAGAGTGCACCAGGCTTTGAGGGTGCACTACCACTTGGATTTTTTGCACCGGAAAATGAAACAGACGGCACGCTTCTATCACTTCAAGTCCCTTGTTTGCCAGCGACGCGGAATCTACGGTTATCTTACGCCCCATGTTCCACGTAGGGTGTTTTAAAGCGTCTTCAAGCTTTATGTGCGCAAGTTTTTCTTTGGGCCATGTCCTAAAGGGGCCGCCGCTTGCGGTTATTATGATATTTTCAATATTTTCGTTTCCGTAGCGCTCCGCAAGGTTAAAGATTGCGGAATGTTCGGAATCCACGGGAATTATCGAACATTTGTTTTTTTTTGCAAGCGATTGAACAAGGTGCGCCGCCATTACGATGGTTTCTTTGTTCGCGAGCGCAAGGTCTATGCCTTGTTCAAGTACGAGCCTAGACGGTTCAAGTCCTGCGGAACCTGCGATGCCGTTTACCACAATGTCCGGACGGCATTTATCGATAAGTTTTTTTATTCCTTCGCTTCCGTCTCGGGAAGTCAGCGAATATTCGCAGTTAAATTCTTTTGCAAGTTGAGACAGCAGTTTGATATTTGTATGGGCGCTTAATCCTGCCGCAGAAAATTCACCGCTCATGTTTCGAATGACGTCGAGTGTGTTTTTGCCGATAGATCCGGTACAGCCTAAGACAAGAATTTTTTTCATAGTTTACGATCTTAAAAGGAAGGTTTCGACCCGCCGAACATAAAATTCACTATCAGATAAAAGATCGGACATGCAAAAAGTATGGAATCTATGGAATCCAAAAGCCCTCCGCGACCCGGCATTATATTCCCGCTGTCTTTAAATCCCGCGTCCCGTTTTATAACCGATTCCGCAAGGTCTCCGATTATGCCCGCGCTTGCAATGACGATACCTGCGGATACGGCTTTCATAATGGAACCGAAAAAAACGTCCGGCCACAGAATTTGCGCAAGTACGGCCGCAAGGACGGCTCCTATGTATCCGCCTATAAAACCGGCGACGCTTTTATTAGAACTTGCTTTTATTACGCCTCTGTTGTTTTTTCCTAATGTCATACCGAATAACCATGCAAATGAATCGCACATGAATATCATAAAAAGAAAAGAAATGATAAGTTTTGTAGAGTGTTTTAATACGGTAAGCCTTGATACGAAGGTCAACAGATAGCCGGAATAAAAAACGTTAAAAACAGCCGTCGTCATGTGTTCTACGGAATGATCAAAATCGGAAGCTGTAAATACTTCATACGATAAAATAAACAAAAAACAGAGCAAAAGCGAAAGATCTATGTAATAAAGAGGAAGCTCCGTGCGTGTGCATATAAGACCTGCGGCGGAAGGGATGAGGCTCAGGAAAATTATAAAGGGCAGGGGAAACTGCTTTTGCTTTTTCCCAAGGAGGGCGTACATTTCTTTTGCCGATAAAAAAGCACAGGCCATAATGACAAAATGTAAGACAAGATGGTTATACGAAGAAAGCGTTACGACGCCTATTACCAGAGGAATTCCTATAAAAAAAACCAAAAGCCGCTGAACAAGTTTGTTCATTACGAACCTCATTTGCTTAAAACTGCTCCAAAACGCCTGTTGCGTTTTTGGTATTCAATAATATTTTTTTTAAATTCATTTTCATTATAATCGGGCCAAAGCGTATCTGTAAATAGTAATTCCGCGTAGGCCGCATGCCATAACAAAAAATTACTTAAACGGTACTCGCCTCCCGTACGTATAAGAAGATCTACGTCCGGTAAGTCGGGAATGTCAAAGGCTCTTGAAAGCCTCTCTTCCGTCAAGGCTTCAAAATCCTCATCCTCGGCGGAAAGTTTTTTTATTCCTCTTATTATTTCGTTTCGGCCGCCGTAATTTACGGCTAAAACCACGGTCATTCCGGTAAAAGCCGAAGTTTCTTCCATCGCTTTGACGATCTCAATCTGAATATCTTCGCTAAGCCCCGAAAGATCGCCTATGTGCTTTATTCGTATTCCGTTTTGTTTGTAAAATTCAAATTCGGCGCGGAGATGCCCTTTGATCAAATTCATAAGGTAGCCGACTTCTTCCTGTGTTCTCTTCCAGTTTTCAGTGGAAAATGTATACAAAGTCACATACCGTATGCCGAGCTTTGCCGCCTCCGCTACGATTTTTTTTGCCGCCGTCAACCCTTCTTTGTGACCGAACGTACGCGGAAGTTTTCGGTTTTTAGCCCAGCGTCCATTGCCGTCCATAATTATGCCTATATGGACGGGAAGACAGTCGTTTTTAATTACAGTATCGGGCATCAGCCTTCCATTATTTCTTTTTCTTTTGCGTCGTAAATCTTGTTTATTTCGGCAATAAACTTGTCAGTCTCTTTTTGCATGTCGTTTTCCGCAGTTTTCAGTGCATCTTCGGTCAGTTCGCCGGCTTTTTGCTGCTTTTTTAACTCTTCATTTCCGTCGCGGCGTATGTTTCTGATCGCAGTGCGGCTGTTTTCGGCAATGCCTTTAATTTGCTTGACAAGTTCTTTTCTTCTGTCGGCCGTAAGGGGCGGAATAGAAATTCTTATAACCTTTCCGTCGTTGGAAGGATTCAATCCGAGGTCGGCAAGTCCTATTCCTTTTTCAATTTCGGTAATCAGAGACTTGTCAAACGGTTGAATGACGATCGTCCTTGCTTCGGGAATTGAAATCGTCGCTACTTGATTGAGAGGAGATTTCGCTCCGTAGGCCGAAACCCGCACCCTGTCGAATATTGCGGCGGAAGCGCGGCCCGTACGTATGGCACTCAAGGATTCTTTAAAAGCTGAAATGGTCTTTTCCATCCTAGCTGAATAAGTTTCGTTTGACATTTGTTTTTCCCCAAAAAATTGTAGGGTATCCCGATGTCCAGAATACCCGGATTAAACTATTTTCCAAGAATGTACAGCACAATATCACCGAACGATAATGTTGCGCCGACCGATTTTCCTATTTCCGCAAGTTTTTCACAGACGGTCTTTTTGTCGTCTTTTACGAACATCTGATCGACAAAACATATTTCCGCCAGGTGTTTTTTAATCTTTCCTTGCAAGATTCCGTCTTTGACGTTCTGCGGCTTGGAAGCCGTTTTTTCGTCGTTGTCCATCTGCACTTTAAATATTTCCTTTTGCTCCTCTATGTAGCTTTCGGGAACGTCTTTTTGTGTGATATAGGACGGTGTAAACGCCGCAAGATGAAGACAGCAGTCATAGGCGAAGGTTTCGACCTCAGGCGCAGTGGAACCTTTTATTATCGTGACTGCGCCGGTTTTATGATCGCTGTGAATATAGGTTTTTGCAACCGCTCCTGAAGGAATGTCAAGCAACGTCAATCGGCGTACGCTCATGTTTTCTCTTATCTTTGCCGCAAGTTCAAGGAGCATATCCTCATGTTCTTTTTCGACTTTTCTGTAGCCTTTGGCAAAAGTGAGATCCAAAAGTTTTTCACCGAGCGCAATAAAGTCTTCGTTTTTTGCCACAAAGTCAGTCTCGCAAGTTACTTCGATCATCGCAACCTTGTTGTCCTGTATGCGCGCAAAGATTCGCCCTTCCGCAGTCGCGCGTTCGGCACGTTTTGCAACGGCGGCCAAGCCCTTTTCTTTTAGAATTTTTTCGGCTTCCGCCATGTCGCCGTTGGCTTCAGTGAGAGCTTTTTTGCATTCCATCATGCCTGCGCCCGTCTTTTCGCGCAGAGCTTTTACATCCGATGCTTTTATATCCATATATTGAACTCCGGTAAGTTATTTATAAAATTTGTCTTCGTCGGCAGCAAGATCGTCTTCTTTTTCATCAGCTTCGGCGTCTTCTTCTTTTGTTTCCGTCGGCTGATAATTGGAATAATCGTCGATTTCTACATCTTCGCTTTTTACGGCGGCGTCGGTCTGTACGCCGTCTTCATCTTCATTTAAGTTTTCGATGATCTTAAGTCCGGCGTCGTTGTCGGCTTCGATAACCGCGTTTGCTATGATTGACGTAAATAGGGATATTGCGCGGATAGCGTCGTCGTTACCGGGAATAGGGTAATCGATTCCTTCCGGATTACAGTTAGTATCTACTACGGCTATTATGGGAATTCCCATGCGGCGGGCTTCGGCAACAGCTATCTGCTCTTTATGCGTGTCTATGATGAACACTGCCCCCGGCAATTCCCGCATTTCCTTTATGCCGCCGAGGTTTTTTTCAAGTTTCGCCTTTTCTTTTTGCAGTGCGGAAACTTCTTTTTTTGTAAGATTTTCAAAAGTGCCGTCAATTTCCATCTTTTCGATTTTTTTGAGACGCTGAAGCGATTTTTTTATCGTGCTGAAATTGGTAAGCATTCCGCCGAGCCAGCGGTTGTTTACATAAAACATTCCGCAGCGTTCCGCTTCTTTTTGAATGGCTTGCTGGGCCTGTTTTTTTGTCCCTACAAATAAGACGGTTTTACCTGAAGAGGCAACCTTGTGAACTGCGTCATAGCTGTCTTTTATCGCAGCTATGGTTTTTTGCAGATCGATAATATGGATCCCGTTGCGCTGAGCAAAAATATATTTTTTCATACGGGGATCCCAACGCTTTACCTGATGACCGAAATGAACACCAGATTCAAGCAGACTTTTCATGGTTACAACTGCCATGATTAACTCCTTCACCGGCGTATTTTAAATACGCCACCTTACTCTGTTTCTCGTAAAAAAACTATGTTTTTTTCGGAAGATTCGGATCACACATAAAACACACGGTTCCTGCATGATTCGGCAAAGCTATTCAAGAATGGAATAGCCTTGAGATTTTAAAATATCATAAAGATTGGAAATAGGCAAGCCTGCGACAGAGCTCATAGATCCTTCGATTTCTTTTATAAAGCAGGAAGCGAGTTCCTGTATTCTGTAACCTCCGGCGGCTCCGTGCCATTCTCCGGTTTTTACATACCACTCTATTTCCTTATCGTCCATCTTGCTGAACGTAACCTTCGTGATGTTTGTCGACGTTACGATCTTTTTTTGCCTTCCGTTGTAAAGAGCTATCGATGTTATGACAAAGTGCTGCCGCCCTTGCAGGGCATTTAAATATTTTGCCGCTTCTTCCGCGCCGGAAGGCTTTCCGTATAATTCACCGTCCATGCAGACCATAGTGTCCGCGCCGAGTATCCACGGAATGCTTCTTTGCCGCGGCAGCATATTTATACAGCCTTCAACCTTTCTTACCGCAAGTTTTTCAGGGACTTTAAAAACATTGCCGCTTTTATCTATGTTTTCGTCTATATCGGGAATAATTACCTGAAACGGGATGTTTAACATTTTCAAAATGCTTTGCCGTCTGGGAGAAGACGAAGCTAATATTATAGACTCCATAAGAATCCTCGCTTGACTTTTTTATTGAATATTTATATGGTCATTTTACCTTGAGAGATTAGCTCATCTGGATAGAGCGTCAGCCTCCGGAGCTGAAGGTAGCGCGTTCGAATCGCGTATCTCTCAAAAAAAGGCTGCCCTGATCAAAGCGCACTTAAAAAATCGAAGTTCGCTTTTAACGTAACGGCAGCCTTTTGTAATTTAAATACGGCTGTCCGAAATTTGAGCTTTCGGACAGTTTTTTTTGATTTTACACACCGATCACTGTTTTTTATTGCCGGCGCCTCCCTTCATCTTAGTCAACAGCTCTATAGCTCTTTTTCTTATGGGAGTAACGTAGCGGTAGTCAGTAGCGATTCTTCCGATTGATTCCAGCATAACCGACCGGTCGGATACCGACGGAGCGAGTTTTTCATACGCGTTTAGAACTTCAAGCGCCATGCTGCTGGCAGGGTTCATCGTCTGGTTGTGGCGGTTTGCAAAGGCAATAACATTTACAACTTCGTCGTTGTCGTTCATACCGATTTCGCCCAAAGAGCGTATAGCCGCTGTTATGACCATAGGCTCGTTGTCCGCCAGAGCGATTTTTACCAAAGTAGTTTTCGATTCTTTTGTGGGAACTTTTGCAAGAAGATCGCAAGCCTTTTTGCGTACGTCAGGATAATTGTTCATCAGGCGTCCGTTCGTCTTGCTTTGCGTTGTGATGCCTTCTCCCGCAAGCTGATCTAGAGCCGCCGCCATATCAGGCGTAGCTCTTCCTTCATTTATAGCGTCTTCAAGATACTGCAGCGCCACAAATTTATTGTCGCGCTGGTCTGAATTTGCCAACTCGGTAATGATGACATCTTCCATACTGCTTAAATATTCGCTTTCAACGGATTGTTCCTGTTTTTGAGCGGAAAGTCCCGCGCATACAAAAAAACACACGGCGAAGCCGACTGCAATTCTTTTTATCAATGTCATAAATCCTCCAAAACAATAAGCCGTTTTCTATAAAACATTATCGGCAATTAAAACAAATTGCACATCAAAACACGATCAAATTAATATACCAAACAATCGCATTCAAGTAAACAACGCGGCCGCACAATATGCAATAAGCGATGACGCGCTGTAAAGATCGTCATTCTATTTCAGGCAAATGAATGAGCCACCGACCGCCGGTCTTTATAAAATTATAATACACGATAACGGAATTTTCTTTAGTGACTTGTATCGCTTTTACGGATTCCGAATTGATGTATCGGATTTGGTCTACGACGCGGCCCTTTCTTGACGGAATAAAAACATAGTTAAAATAATCCTCAAGGGTTCTGATCGTTATACCCTTTACGGGGAGCCGGCTTGACGCCTTTGCCAAATTTCTTGGGTTTTGCCAGTAAGCCAATGACGAAGGTTCGACGAAGGTTTTCCATCGGTTGAAGTCCTTTCTCGCCATGACAGCGTCAAGACTTTCTATGAGCGACAAAATATCCTTTCGATCCGCTTCAAAAGTGTCTTTTGAAACTGAAGACGAAGGGCTCATTTCGCTTATGGCCTTATTGTATTCTTCGTCTTCTTTTGTCACCGTCTGCGCGCTCTCCGCAGCAGTGCTTTGTTTAGTAGTGTTTTTTTCTGCGGCCGGCGCGGAATCGGCCGTTTTGGTTGACACGCAGGAAAAAAATAAAACCGAAAATACGGTTATCATGCAGAGTAAAAAGTTTTTCATGCGTAAATGATACTATGCTTGAGCGTTTTCGTCAAATCTGGTATCATATTGATAATGACGGCGGCAGTACTTCCCGGATCGTTCGATCCTCCAACTTACGGACACTTAAGCATTATAGAACGGGCAAGCAGGCTGTTCGATTCCATCGACGTTGTAGTCGCAGTCAATCCAGACAAGCATTATCTTTTTACGGCTGAAGAGCGGGTTTCAATGATGGAAGATCTTCTTAAAGATTATAAAAATATTTCGGTTCACACGTGCGATTGCCTTATAGTGGATTATGCAAAGAAGAACGGCGCGAAGGTGCTTTTGAGGGGAATAAGGAATATCAACGATTTTGCGTATGAATTCGACCTTTCAATGATGAATCATACCCTAAATCCTGAAATAGATACGCTGTTTGTTCCGTCGGAACAGCGTTATGCTATCGTAAAGTCCAGCTCGATCAAGGAGTTGGCTCAATTCGGCGGCGATATTTCGGGAATGGTTCCTCCGATTGTCGCAAACGCTCTGTATAAAAAATTTTCAAAATAAACATACTTGCCGTAAATTCACAGCTGGATTTCAAGCGACGGCGGGGTAGTGACTCTCCGCCGAATAAAACGTTCTTTAGTGTTTTTAAGCGGCGCTGTTTGTGCCGCTTAAAATAAACATTAGATTTTTTTATGACATTTTTTTAAAAAGTGTTTGACAAAATTAAAGAATAAGGTATAATGCATTGACACTCAGGTTAAATCTGTTGTAGTATTTTTCCTGTTATATTGGTGAATTATAAACTTATAGCGAGGTTTAAATATGGCAGTACCTAGAGCGAAAACTTCTAAGGCCGTTTCCCGGAGACGCAGAGGAGTGAATATGCATTTGGATGCCCCGCAGCTTGTCGAATGCGGCAATTGCGGGAATCTTGTATTGCAGCATCACGTATGTCCTAAATGCGGTTTCTATAGAGGACGACAGGTGATTACGCCTGAGACGAACGGTTAAAACTATCAGGAGATAAAGTATGGACGAATTGTTTGGCAAGATCCAGAAGCTTATTGCAGAAAAGCTGGAAGTCGATGAAAGTAAGGTAACCTTGGAATCAACATTCCGCGGTGATTTGGGAGCAGACAGCCTTGACACGTATGAACTTGTTTATGCGATCGAAGAGGAGCTCAAGGTCACTATTCCGGATGAAAAGGCAAATGATTTTGAGACTGTAAAAGACGCTTATGATTTCATCAAAGCTGAACTTGCAAAGCAAGGTAAATAAAGTCTTATAAAATTTGTTTGCTGATTTAGGACACAGGCTCCGTCATATTCGGTCAGGCCTGTGTTTTTTTTTGTAAATGAAAAAGATAATAGATTTTTTTAAAATCGCCCCTGTTGTTTTGCCCGAAAGATTAAAAAAGCTCAAATTTTTTTGCCGGATAACCGGTTTGAAATTCAATGATTACAAACTTCTGGATCTGGCTTTTCATCACCGTTCATATTCGAATGAGATAAGGCCGCACAGACATTACAACAACGAACGCCTTGAATTTTTAGGAGACTCCGTTCTGGGAACGGTAACGGCGTCTTTTTTGTACAAGGATATGCCCGAAAAGAGCGAAGGGGATCTGTCTAAAATAAAATCGGCCGTCGTTTCCGAAAAAACCTTGGCTCCCATAGCGCTTAAATTCGGCATCGATAAAATGCTGATCATGGGAAAAGGCGCCGAAATAAACAAGGAATTTGAAAGCCCTTCGATTCTGGCGGACTGCATGGAAGCGATAATAGGCGCATATTATCTGGATTCAGGATACGCTTCCGTAGAAAAATACGTCCTTTCGTTCATAATCCCTGAAGTGCGAAAGATACAGCAAAATCAGGGAGTAAAGGATTATAAATCGCTTTTGCAGGAATTATGCCAGAAAAAATACCGTTCTTATCCCGAATATAAGCTTGTGAGCAAGACTGGGCCGGATCACGACCAAACTTTTAACGTTAGCGTCAGCCTTGAAAACGTCACATACGGGCCCGTTTCCGCAAAGAGCAAAAAACAGGCAGAACAGAACGCCGCAAAAATAGCATACGAAAAGATCGTCGCTGATGAAAAAATAAAATATTGACTTTTTTTTTTATTTCAGATAATCTGTTCAATAGGCGTAATGCTTGTTTTATTGCGGATGTCATATAACGGCTTATTATCTCAGCCTTCCAAGCTGAAGACGAGGGTTCGACTCCCTTCATCCGCTTTTAAAAGCTGTCCGATCTAAAGGACGGCTTTTTTTATTCATGCGGACGGTTCAGCGTCTTCGGTGCGGTGCTGTTGATTGTTTTATCACACTTTATGGAAAATAAAAAATTTTATCAGGACGGATTGCAGTTCAGCTGTCAGCGTTGTTCTTTTTGTTGCGGTCATTCACCCGGTTTCGTATATCTTTCTTATAAGGATTTAATGTCTCTCTGTAATTTTTTTAAGCTGTCGGTTACGGATTTCGTAAAACAAAAATGCCGGTGGGCGGATTATTATCACGGCGATAAAGTTCTTTCCCTGCTTGAAAATAAAAACTATGACTGCGTGCTGTGGGACAAAGGGTGTACCGCATATGAAGCGAGACCCGTTCAGTGTTCCACTTACCCGTTTTGGTCATGGATGATATGTGACAGGGAAACATGGGATGAATGCGCAAAGGATTGCCCCGGAATGAATAAGGGAGCGCTTCGGACTATTGAAGAAATAGAAAGAAATAAAAAAGCCTATGACGATAATATTCCGCTCAAAAAAGAAGAAGTCGAAAAACTGATCCGTAAAGAACAAAACGGAACATAAGTGAAAGCAAAAACGATACCGTCGTCTTATCCGTTTTGTGCCGACAGAGCCTATAATGTTTGTGCGCTTGAATTGAATGATTTTAGGCAAAAGGGGCTGCAAAAGTAATAAACTTTTGCAGCCCCATGTGATGCCTGAATGGGTAAAGCCTTATTTTATCTTTTCATAGATATAGACTTCATGAATTTCTTTTGTGTATCCTTCGTTTTTAAACGGCCCTTGGCTCATGCCGAGTATTATCTGTGTGCCTCGGTTGTTCAGAACGAGCAGATCGTCCGTTACAGGATCTATCGTCAAGCCCTCGATTTCGCCGGCGCGACGGAAATCTTTCATTTCCCTGAATAGGGTTAAGGGTTTTGCAAATGCGCCGCCGGCTATATATCCGCTACGCGTTACACACTTGCCGTTTTCAAGTTTTACGCTCCACGGATTTTCCTTTACGACTTCCGTTCCCCAAACGAGTCCTGTGTACGGAACTTCCGAAACGTCAGCCTTATAGATGCAGTCTGCAATGTGATATGTGGATTCTCCGTCGTCGGCGGAAAACAGCATCGTTCCGTCTGCAATGTAGATTCCTTGACACCAGTACGGTTCGGGCCGGCACTGCATTTTTGTGTAATATTTTTTTGTTTCAAGGCTGTACGCGTATACATAGCGGCTGTCTACCCAGTCCGAAAGCCATACGAGGTTTTTTTCACGATCGACGGCGACTCCCGAAACTTCAACCTGTCCCGACTCGGAACTCCACGGTATGTCTTCGATCCATTCTAGCGTGTCTGCGCTGTATATTGAAACTGCAATGTTGTATCCGCGGCCGTATTCGAATTTTTCATTTCCTGTGTAGATTTTTCCGTCAAAAACATCTATGTCGCCGAAGTGATTTGCCTGTTCGGGATTTGGAAACAAACCGTCTGTTTTAGTTTGAACGCGTTTTTTTACAAGCTTCCAATTATGGTCGAATTTGTAAAGACCTCGCGTGTCGGATACGTAAAAGAAATCTTTATCCGCCGCGATTCCTTGTCGTCCCGGAACTTCCACCACTTTCTTTAACCTGTATTCCGTGCCGATGTGCTGAGCTGCTATACCGGCGGTAAACAAACAAGCGGCTGTTAACGCCGCAAGCGTTTTTTTAGTGATTTTTGTCATTTTTCCTCCTGAGTATATTGCAAATGCTTTTTACAAATCGATCTGTAAAAACCCGGTTTCAGTATAATTCACTATTTGAAATATGCAAGTTTTTTTATGCCGCCGGCAGAGACACGTTTGCGCGCGGTCATGCGCCGAGCCGATAATTGTAAAAACATTTTATTTCATGTAAAGTAAGGACTATGAACATGGAAGCGTTTGTTTTAGGTTGCGGAGGAATGATGCCGCTTCCTTACCGGCATTTGACGTCCGTTTTACTCAGACGGGAAGGCGATCTTTTTTTATTTGACGGAGGTGAAGGAACGCAGGTTTCCTTGAGGCGCCTTAATCTTAAATGGAAAAAGATAAACGCCATATTCGTATCTCATACGCATGCCGATCACGTTACGGGACTTCCGGGAATTCTGATGCTTTCGTCTCAGGTAGACCGCAAAGAGCCTTTGTATATTTACGGCCCTCCGAAAATCGCAGAGTACATTGAAACGAGCCGAAAAGTTTTGGACATGTACATAAATTACACGATAGTTGTAAAAGAGATTTCAGCTCCGTGCGTTGTTCACGAAGGCGACGGGTTTTATATAAGAGCTTTTCCGCTTCAGCACACAAAAACTTGCGTAGGCTATACTCTTGAAGAACTTGACCGTCCCGGGGAATTTAATCCTGAAAAGGCGAAAGAATTAAAAGTTGCCCGCGGCCCCTTATGGTCAAAACTGCAAGCGGGCCAAGCGGTTACTGCGGAAGACGGTTCTACGGTGCTTCCCGAACAGGTGATGGGAGCCAAACGCAGCGGAAGAAAATTCAGCTATGTTACGGATACGCTGTACATACCCTCGATAGCTAAAGAAGTGACCGGTTCCGACCTTTTGATCTGCGAAGGTATGTTTATGGAAGACGTTTCGGACCAGGCGCGTGAAAAAAAACACATGACGGCGAGACAGGCTGCAACGGTTGCGCGTGACGCGAAAGTACGGCGCATGGCGATGATTCACTATAGTCCCAGATATACTGACAAAGACCTTGAAGGTCTTTTGAACGAAGCGAAGCAGATTTTCCCCGGAGCGGAACTTACAAAAGACCGCATGAGGTTTGAAATTCCTTACATAGATTGAAACGGTTTATTTAAATGCGCACCACATTGGCGTTCAATTTTTGAGGGAGAAGCCGGCGCATTCGTAGACGGAAAAGCTGAAAACATCAGCTACAAAAAGTCTTAAGTAGTATAATATTCTATACAGTATGATATAAACTGTCTTAAAATGTATGAAATTTTATACAGTAAGGCGTTTTATCAAAGATTTGTCCTGCAATTTTCGGCCGCGAGGCAAAAAAGCAATCAAAAAAGTTTGAAAGAGCCTTCATAGCGTGGTACAATTATTGTTAAAGTCACATAAAGGCGGGCTCTCGAGACGGTCTAAGGCAGCTCGAAAAGTTTATTGCCGCCGCCGGCTAAATGAAAAATCAAAAGGAGAGGTAAAAAACTATGAAAAAAGCAAAAACATGGCTGGTTATCGCATTGGCGATGTGCTTTATAAGCGTTATTGTAACGTCCGCCATACAGACGTCGATGGGCAAGGTTAAAGTGTCGGAATTAAGGCTGGTAGACTCTGCAGGATATGAAGTGAGCGTACAGCTTTACAAACCGAACACGGCTACGCCTAAAAATCCCGCGCCATGTATAATCACCATAGAAGGCTGGTACAACAATAAGGAAATGCAGGATCTGTATTCCGTAGAATTTGCCCGCCGAGGATATGTAGTTATTGCAGCCGATATGCACGGCCACGGAGATTCGGAGGCGACGACGGATGAGGGATTGTTTACTGCCGGCGTCGGCACGGATGCCGCCGTAGAGCTTGCCGCGACCCTGCCGTATGTCGACCGTTCAAGGATCGGTATGACCGGACATTCTTCCGGCGCCTCCGCAGGTATCAACATGGAAATTCAGGTGGATAACGAAAAGGAGAAGCCCCTGGTAAAGGCGGCGCTTCTGCAGGCTTCGCTGTGGGTGGACGACGCAGGGCACGACTGTATAAACGAGTACGGAGACAAGCGTTCCGTCGGTATCATCCAGTCCAAATATGACGAATTCTATTACTATGCCGACGATAAAGGCAATGCGATCTATCCGGCGGAATTCTTGAAAACCGGAGGAGCAAAAAACTTCGTCAACTTTGGGCACGGCCCGCTTGCCACGGCGGAGGTGGAAAGCGGAAAAATGTATGAACTTACAACGGACGGGGAGACAAACTACCGCTCGATATATCAGAATAATACGACGCATCCGCGCGTCCATTTTTCAACGACCGCGGTGGCTTTTGCGATCAAATTCTTTGAAAAGGTATTTCCCGCGCCTAATCCAATTCCTGCAAATAACCAAGTGTGGCAGGCAAAGGCGGCATTTAACCTTTTGGGGCTCATAGGGATAGGTTTGTTCGTCGTAGCGTTTATTAATTTTATGGTAGAAACAAACTATTTTGCCGTTTTAAAGGCAGATGAAGAAGCGAAACCTAAAACAATAGAAAAAAAGGCGCTTATTTGGTATTGGGCGCCTCTGTGCATAGGCGCTCTGTTCTCCGCCTTGAGCTATAAATGGAGCATAGATCACATCTATTCAAAAACAACTTCTTTTTTTAATCAGACGGGGCCCCTTACAATCGGAATCTGGTCGGCGCTGAGCGGAGTATTCTGCATTGTGATGCTGTCGGTATGGTACTTCTTTGTAGGAAAGAAATCCGGCTTCTGTGCAAAAGATGAGGGCATAAAGATGCCCCGTGCAAAGATCTGGAAAACTGTTCAGCTTTCACTCTTAACGGTAACGCTAGCTTTTCTTATTCTTTTCGCCGCCGACTACTTCTGCAAGACGGATTTCAGGTTCTGGGTGCTGACGTTTAAAGCTTTTGACGCGGACAAGGTGAATATAGGACTGCGATTCCTGCCTTTCTTCCTGTTTTTCTATGTCGTCAACTCGATTTCCTGCAACTGCTTTAACTTCAATCAGGTCGGAGGCAGGTTCAACACTGCGATTTTCGGCCTTTTCAACGCGGGCGGCGCAATTGTTTATGTGCTTATTCAGTATCTGACCTATTTTGTTACAGGACTGCCCAAATGGTATGCAAACGAAGGAGAAATGATAAGCGGAATATGGCTTTACGGTCCGATATTTTTCCTTTTCATAACGCCGTTTATTTCCAGAGCGGTGTATAAGAAAACAAAGAATCCTTACCTGGCAGCTATTGTAATTGCAATAATCATTACGATGATGTCCGTTGCCAACACCACGACCATGCTCGGCGGCGGCGCATATGTGGCGGCAAGTTATTGATTAAATATCCTGATGGCCTTGCGGCGAAAGATTGAGAAGATAAGGCGGGTGAACGACCGATGCGTATGCTTGCGTGGTTCCGGTGAAGTGAAACCGTTCGTCACCGGGATCCGCTGTTCGTAGGTAGCGATTGGCGCCGGTTTCCGCTTAACTTCGGCCATGCGCCATCGACAAGAGGAAAAGCATAAAGACATTGTATAAAAAATGCGCCGCAAAGCCCGTAAAAATGTTTTTGCTTTTAAGATAGCACTTTCTTAGCGCTATTCCCGCTATAAAGGAATTGAGAACCGAAGCCCAGCCGGCGTACCTGTGTGAAAACGCAAATACAAGTACTGAAACAAGTTCCGTGACGTAAAAACGGGCGGTATCACGCTTATTGCGGCATGCCGTGCGCTGATTTTTCGTAAAAAAACAGTATAAAAATTCGGGCAAAACCATCCTGTACATGACTTCTTCGTAAAACGCGCTTACAAAAAACGCCGGTATCATGGCGGCCGCATTTGCCGCATCTGCAGCGTTTGCTCCGGGCGCAAGATCGATCGAAAACGCCCTGTTTGATAAGCAGACGGTAAAAATATTTATGCATACCGCCGTAACTATCAGCGTTCCGAACGTTAAAAAAAAATAAGATGAATTAAGAGTGAATTTCAAAATTCCCGAGTAATCTTTAGCACTAAAGCGTATCTTTTTTTTATACTGTTCCGTCTTTTTCGTTTTTTTGTAAAGATTTAATTGAAAATATAAAAATATTGAAATGCAAAAAGAACACAGATATGACAATATGCCCGGAAAAGCGTATTGTTCAGGGCCTTTAAAAAGAGGGGGCAGAAGGCAAAAGGCGGCTATAAAAGCGAATTCCATGACAAGGTAGTGTTTTTTAATATACATTATGATAAGATAATATAAATTCGGAGTCGTTTTGTATATTGCCGCCGTTGTTTTAATTTCTGTCGCCGCTTCTCTTTCTTTTTTGTATTTTCTTTCGGGAAAGAAAATGAAATTTTTTGCGGCCGGTTTTGACAGAGGATTTTCACTGTCGCAGTTGCTGATTTTATGGCGGTATTCTCTAAGCATTAAAGCTACAGAACCCGAATCCCTGTTTGAATCTGCGGAAGCGATCGCAAAATGTGTTTTACAGCTTACCGATAAGTCTGATGCCGGCGGGACTGAAAATTCCGCTTCGATGCAGGATCTTCTTTCAAAGCTGTATGAGCTTCAAATAAGCAAAAGTATCGATTCCTCCGATAAAAAGAAAGGGATTCATTCCACCAGAGAACTCAGCATAGGGCAGAAAATCGTCATCATCCTGCCGCAAAACGGCGTATTTGTTTCAAGAATCGTAAATAATCTTCACGAACTTACAATAGAAACGCCTGTGCGCCGGAACAAGGATTTGGGCAATGTAAACAGGGTTCTTTGGATAAAAAAAGATATTACAGTATATCTTTGGCGGAAAAACGACGCCAACTATGTGTTCGACACGAAGGTTTTGGCTTCGGGAACTTTTAGAGAAGAGCCTGTATTGTATATTCCTCACAGCAACAATCTTTTTAGAATACAAAAGCGAAAGACTTTGAGAGCCGCGTGCGATATTCCGGCCACCCTTTTTTTGCTTCCTAAAAAAACTTCCCGTCAGTCTGAAGTTAAAGAAAAAGGTTACCGCTGTATGCTGGAAGACGTTTCTACTTCAGGGGCTTTGATAAGGATAGGCGGAAAAGGACTTTCTAACGTAAAGATACGGCTTACATTTTTTATTAACTCCGAAGAGATAGTTATGTCAGGCGTAATCCGTTTTGCCGAATTTAACGAGACTCTAAATCAGTCGCATCTTCACTTTGAATGCGTAAGTATTTCACCTAAAATGCGTAACAAAATCATGGCTTTCGTGTATAATACTATGCCGCAGGAACAAAAATATGTTATGGAAGCTCTGTCTCAGACGGGAGCTGACGAAACCGGCGATTGAATTTTATTGAAAACGAAGCAGGAAATTACAGGAAATTGTATGAAAAGTGGAAAAATTAAAAACATATTTTTTATCATGATGTTTGTGTCGGCCGTGCCGTTTTTTGCACAGGAAAACGGTAACATAAAGAATTTTATTAAGGGAAATATCGAAGATAAAATTTCAGCCGTAAAAAAATCTTCCGGAAAAGAGGCCGCATATATTTCTCTAAAAACCGTAGATTTTGTGCTGGAAAACGTGTCCGAAATAGGCACGAAAGACAGGGAATTTAACGCCCTTGCGGTTACGGGGATTCTTGCATTGCCCGCCACGGAAGACGCAGTCGCCGATTCTTACGCCGGAAAAAAGTCAAACGATGCGGAGCCTCCTTCTTCGACACTTTCAAAGCTTTACAAACTGTTTTCACTTTTTGACGATACCACCATAAGAATTTCCGTCATTGAAAAGATCGTTCAGTTTTATGAAGTTGTACCGTCTGAAGATTCCGTACGGTTCATTTCCGAATTCCTTGCCGGCAGTCTAAAAGAAAAGAAAGTTTCCGACGTACAAAAGGCTGCAATAATATCTTTAGGGAAAATAGGCGGCGGTTCGTCGTTTAACGTTTTATATAAGTGCCTGCAGTCTCCCGTTTTTTCACAGTTAGCGGTTGATATAAAAACTTCCATAGAAAACTCTGCTGACAGATCGCTTACCGAAATACTTCAGATCATAAACAATGCGGACGTCGATCAGATGTCCAGCCTGTTTAACCTTATAAAAAACAGTCCTAAAATATCTTCGTCATTTAAATCTGAAATTGCAGAAAATATCCTACTTGAAACATTAGATATATTGAAAGGCCGAGACGATAAAGCCCTGCTTGATTTGGAAATGGAAGCGTTTAGTTTTATGGTCGAAAACAATTGGACTAGAGCTTCGTCTCTCATAGTAAAGTTTTTTTTGCAGTCAAAAAAGAATTATGAAGCGTCCAAAATCAGCGAAGCCCAGTTTATAAAGATCATAAACGGATTTTCAAACATTTCTACGGCGGAATCGTCAAAGGCCTTAACCGAATATTTGGGTGAATTGAATAAGAGAACCGAAGAAGGCAGCGTACCGTCCGAGGATCTTATGCTTGCCGTAGTAAGGACGTTGGGGCGACTCGGAAGCAAGACGGCGTTCGATCAGCTTTTATTCGTAACTTATCTTGATTACCCTGAAAGTGTCATAGCGGAAGCTAGGAGCGCCCTTACAAAACTTAAATGGTAAACGATTTTACTGAAAAATCCGAATTACGATTTTTGCTTAACCCGATCGTCTTATCGGCGCTCTTGTGTTCCCTAGTAATTTATTCCAATTCCGGCGTTTTTTCTGCGAAAAGAATTTTTTTTACGTCGGGAATAAAAAAAGATTCGATCTGTGTGCTTTACGGAAAAGTAAAAGGAAATCCTTTTAAGCAAAGGCAATTTTATAAAGTAACTTTGGATGTTTTTTTGGTCGAAAACAAAGACGGGGTGCGTTGCAGCGGCAAAGGAAGAGTCGAAGCGTATATTCCTGAAAAATTTGTTGAAAAATGGTATCCCGGTAAACTGTATACCGAAAGCGATACTGTAAACGGCAATGATGTCGGAATTCCTGTTGAAGACGGCACAAACCTTATTCTATCAGGATATTTTTCTTCCGATGTTTTTTACGTTCAAAATATTGTTACAAAACCTTTTTCAGCCGGAGTTTACGGGCGGCTTTTGTATTTTCGAGCTATGTGCAGATTGCAATTTAAAAGACTCATGTTTGCGTGGGGCGAAGCGGGAGGGCTTTTGCTTGCGCTCCTGTCCGGCTCCAGAGAATATGTAGATGACAACCTTTCAAAAGCTTTTAAAGCGGCGGGCTTGTCGCATATAATGGCCCTGTCGGGGATGCATTTGTCTTTATTTTCCGGCATAGCCGTCTTTTTGGGCAAAAAGGCAAAGAATAAAAAAATCGAGTTTTTATTGCAAAGCTCATTTATTCTTTTTTTCGTGTGGTTTGCAGGAATTTCACCGTCTCTTTTTAGGGCGCTTTTATGCAGTTCTTTAATGCTTTTTTTATCGCTTGCAGGATCAAGGCCGCGGCCGCTTCACATACTTTCTTGGGCGTTTTTGCTGCACGTATTAATATTTCCCGAACATGTTTTTTTTCAGGCGTTTATACTTTCATACGGAGCGCTCGCAGGTATACTGACTTTCGGCGAGGTAATAAAACCGGCGATCATGCATAATGTTCCCGAGCTTATTTCATCCAATTTTTCATCGTCGCTGGGCGCCCAAATTTTTACGGCTCCTTATTCGCTTTTCGTGTTTAAATCCTTTATGCCTGTTTGTACCGTCGCGACGATCATCGTTTCGCCTGCGGTTACGGCTTTTATGTACTTCGGACTATTGTTCATAGTTTTATCGTTCTTTTTGCCTTTTCTTTCGTCCGCCTTTGGTGTTATTATGCAATTGTTGTATTATGCGGTAAAGATTCCCGTAATCTTTTTTTCAAAAATGCCCGCTTTTTATGTGTAAATTAAAATGAATGTATTACGTCTTGATTATAATTCGCCTTCCGCTTTAAAAGAATTTTTAGAAAAAAACGACATGGCGATGCGGAAAAAATTCGGACAGAATTTTTTAGTGAACGCCAACGCAAGAAAAACGCTTGTCGACGCCTTAGGAATGGAAAAGGGCACTCGGGTTTGGGAAATAGGCCCTGGACTTGGCGCCATGACGGAGGAAATTTTACTTAGAGGTGCAAATTTAACGGTTTTTGAAATCGACAGAGGGTTTTTGTCGGTCTTGGAACAATTATTTTTTGACTATGAGCGCAAAGGAACTTTTTCTTTAGTCAGAGGGGATGTTTTAAAAACATGGAAGGCGGAATTAAAAAACAGTGGAAAGCCCGATTGTTTTTTCGGAAATTTGCCGTATAATATTGCCGCAACGCTTATAGGAGATACTATCGAAGAAGGCGTGCGTTTTGACAAAATGCTTGTAACCGTACAAAAAGAGGTCGCAAAAAGAATTCTTGCTTCTCCCGGTGAAAAAGATTATTCGTCGCTTTCCGTATTGTGCCAATGGGCGTATGACGTTAAGCCGGTGATAACTCTTGCCGGAGGAAATTTTTGGCCGCGCCCGAACGTTGATTCTATGGCGGTTATTATGACGCCTAAAGCCGAATTTCCTAGGTGCGAGGCGCCTGAATTTTTTGTAAAGTTGCAGCGTGCGTTGTTTTCTTTAAGAAGAAAGACGGTAAAAAACAATTTAAGCGGTTTTTTTTCGGATGCAAAGGACGCTTCCCGCGTGCTTTCGAGCGTAGGAATTGACGACAATATCCGTGCGGAAAGGCTCGGCGTAGAAAAATTACTGGCCTTGTCCGATGCGATTTGGAGTGAAAGGCAGAAGGCTGCGCATTAAAACAGCTATAAAACGAGTTTTTGAAGAAAACGCGGAGTTAAAAGACGCTGCGCCTGTTAAGCGGCGCATTAAAACGTGCAGCAAAATATGATTTTATTACGGTCGGTTTATTTTATGGATTTGAAAAACAGAATTTCAGAAAATCTCAAGTTTCTTCGTGAAAAGATTTCAGACGCAGAAAGACAATCAGGAAGACCTTCCGGCTGTGTGAAGCTGCAAGCCGTAAGCAAATTTCATCCTCTTGACGCCGTGCTTGCAGCCGTAAATTCCGGGCAGTTTTTATTCGGTGAAAACCGCGTCCAAGAAGCCGTGCAAAAATTTGAAAAACTGGTTCAGTCGGAAAAAAAAGTAGAATTGCATATCATAGGATCCCTGCAGCGGAATAAGGCAAAAAACGCAATCGCGATAGCTTCCTGCATCGAATCGGTCGACAGAATTGAATTGCTCGAAGAAATAGAAAAGCAGTGTTCAAAGATTGAAAAAAAGATAGACGTTTTTTTTGAAGTTCACACCGGAGAAGAATCAAAATCGGGTTTTAGAACGATAGACGAACTTGAAAAAGCGCTTTTGTACTGCGCACAAGGAAAGGCGCCTCATGTTTGTCCTAAAGGTTTTATGACTATGGCGCCCTTTACGAAAGATGAAGGTCTAATCCGCAGATCTTTTTGCGATCTTCGAAATACGGCTGAAAAAATGCAAATACACTATCCTGATTTTCCTCTTAAAGAACTCTCGATGGGAATGTCAAATGATTTTCAAATTGCGATTGAAGAAGGTTCCACTCTCGTGAGATTGGGCACTGCGATCTTCGGCGAAAGAGAGTATCAGGCAAAATGAAAAAGTCCGTATGCTTTGCGTTTGTTTTATTTTTAACCTTCGCTTTGTATTCCGAATCTTCCGAGGCCGTGCCCTACGGTAAGGATGAATTTCCTCATTGGATCGTAAATCTTCGAAGAACTGAGATCATCACATTGGGATCGTTTCCTTTCGTAACTCTGGCGACGACGCTCGGCTATTCGCTTTTCAGGTATTATGATCACGGTTTTTCTTCGGAATACGCCCCGAATCCTTTTGCAAAAACTTCCAAAGCCGCAAATCTCGATACGGACGAACAAAAACGGATCATAGCCGCTTCGGGCGTCATAAGCCTTAGCATAGGCTTGACGGATCTTTTTTATAACATGGCGCTAAATAATTCCAGGAAAAAGGGTCAAAAAATTACGGCAGCGTCAAATCCGATAAGCATAAGCTTTGACGGCGAGCCTGAGCGTGGCAGGACGGAACCGGATATGCAAAACGCATATTTGTACGGCGGAATGGAAAGTGTCGTTTTTTAATTTAACAGTACCGAAGGAATTCTGCGGCACTCAAAGACTTGATCAATACGCAGCCGACAACATACCGGACATGAACCGCTCAAAATTAAAAAACGGTATTTTGGAAATATCTATTAACGGGAAGCATGCAAAACTGTCTTCATCTGTAAAAGCGGGGGACGGCATAAGCATAAAATGGGAAGATCCCGTGCCTGAAAATATCGCACCTGAAAATATTCCTCTGGATATAATCTTTGAAAATGACCAAGTTACAGTAGTAAACAAACCGCAAGGTCTTGTAACGCACCCTGCGGCGGGCAACTGGTCGGGAACTCTTGTAAACGCTCTCCTTTATCATTGGAATAAAGATAATGTTTTAAACGATGCTTATTCACGGAGAACGGGAATAATTCACCGTCTGGATAAAGACACTTCAGGCGTTATCATAACCGCAAAAACAAGGGCTGCGGAAGATTTTATTCAAAAGCAATTTCAAAAGCGACTTGTGTTAAAGGAATACGTAGCCTTGGTTAAAGGCCGTCCGCCGCACAGGGGAGGGTGCATCAGCACCCGGATAATCCGTGATCCCGGCGACAGAAAGCGTTTTAAAGCTGTAACCGGAACAAACGAGGGTAAGTATGCAAAAACGGTTTATTTTTGCATAGCCTGCTACGGCGGCTATTCTTTGATGCGCTTCAGGTTAAAGACAGGAAGAACTCATCAGATAAGGGTTCATTCAAAATACATAGGATGTCCGATTCTCGGCGACCCTATATACAACTCGAAAAAAGAAGAGCTTTTTCCGTCCGCCTCTCTTATGCTGCATTCAAGATTTTTGAGACTTCTTTTGCCGGGCGAAAAAAAATATTCGGAATTTTATGCAAAAATTCCTGACCGCTTTAAACGGATTTTAAAGACGCTGCATTGTAAATATGCTAAAGAGATCGTGACGACATGACTTTCAAACGCTTCACTCAAATAGAATTTTTAAACGAACCGAGCGGCTCCGATCCGTTTTTGATTCTGTACAAACCTTCGGGACTTGCGTCGGCGCCGCTTAAGGAAGGAGGCGAGGGCAATGCGGTTTTTGAAGCGGCAAAACGATTTCCTGAAATTCTTAACGTAAACGGTAAAAAAAGCTGCGAAAGAGGGCTTTTGCACCGCCTTGATACCGAAACGTCAGGGCTTCTTTTAATTGCATCCACCCAGAGCGCATACGAGGCATTGCAAAGAGCTCAGGCGGAGGATCGTTTTGTAAAGTATTATCGCGCAGTGTGTAAAGATTCTCCCAAAAACCCCGATCTGATTGGAAATTTTCCTCCCACCGGCGAAATGCATAAATTATTGCTTGAAAAACGTAAACTTGAAATAACAAGCAGTTTCCGTCCGTTCGGACCGGATCGTAAGCAGGTGCGACCCGTCACGGCTTTGAGCGGAACGGCCGCGTTAAAAAAGAGCGGAAAGAAAATTTATTCCACTACGGTCTATTTAAAAAAAATCGACATAAAAAATGACATGGCCGGAATTTTCTATGAAGGCGATTCGGCAGCCATCCTTGATGATGGCGATATGAAAAGGACGACCGCAGCAGGCGAAAAGACAAACCGCTTGTGTCTTGTTGAAGCTGAGATAACGAGGGGATTTCGTCATCAAGTACGATCGCATTTGGCCTGGGCGGGATTTCCCGTTGCCGGCGATCCTCTGTACGATTTTACAAAAAGCAAAACAATGTTTAAATTCGAAGCATATAAAATATCATTTCCGCATCCCGTAACCGGAAAAACGATTGTTTTCGACGTTTCGGATTTTTTTGCGTAAAGAGAGCGCGGGTGTGCCGTGTATGTCGTAAAATCGTTCCTCAACCTTATCCTTGACACGGCGGGTAAAATTTTATATAGTAAATCACGCTAATTTTTGTGATTAGATCTTTGCCCGGATGGTGGAATTGGTAGACACGCTAGTTTCAGGTACTAGAGCCTTCACGGGTGTGCAAGTTCAAGTCTTGTTCCGGGCAAAACCGATTTATGTTGTATACAGATACACGACCGTGCCGATAATCCCCAGCAATCCGGCTATTACAAACAGGTAGATCCAGACGGGCAGGGGACTGTCGCCTTTTTTTTTGTCTTTTGACCGAAAACCGATTTCTTTGAAATGCAGCCTGGAATCCGCATATCCGCATTTGGGACAGCCGTTTGTAAACACATTCGCTACGCCTATAAAGCCGCAAGCGGGACATCTTACCGACGTAAAAAATCTGCCGCATGTTCTGCAAAATTTTGCATCCTGCGGAACTTCCGCTCCGCAGTTTTCACAAAAAAATTTAGCTTCTTTTCCTTTCATCACACCGCCACAAGTTTTAGCTTCAGAATTTTATCATTTTCAATAATAAAAGCAGAAACCGAAGATATTTGATCGTTGAATTTAAGAGTCGCATCCGAGATCTTTTGATCTTTATCGAATTTTTTATCGTGATTATCCGGTTGGAATGTCATAATTTCTCCGTCGAAAGATACGACTTTTCCCGTTATAAAGGCTTTTGTAGCAGGATCGGTAAAAATAAAATTTGTTTTGTTGCCGACAGTTGCACAGCCTTTATCTGCGCCGCTGCTGGAAGCGGCGGATGGGGCAGATAAACGGTCGGTAGGCACTGCTGCATCTTTTGCTTGACCGGAGGAACGGTCGTCGGAAACGCTCAAAGAGCCTTCGTAAATATCGTTTTCTTTTTTTAATATCTCACGCAGCTTGTCAAGACCGTCTACATCGTATGACGAAAAAAATCCCCTCACTCCCAGCTGACTTGCTTTTTTTTGTTCTTCCTCCGAAAAATCCTTACCCGTATACAATATTACTTGAGGCGCTGTCGCGCTTATTCCGCTTTTGGCATATTGGGTAACCGTTTTCCAGTGGCGGGGATATTCCACTGCGCTTACAAGGATGATATGAGGAGAAATTTCTTCGATATTGTCTATGGCCTTTACAAGCCATCTGTAAACAATGACGTCGTATCCCGCCGTTTTAAAAACAGCTGAAAAACGTTCTACAGCTATAGGATCGTCGGCTATAATAAGCGCTTTCATTCTCTACCCAGATTGTCTACATTGTATTTATATATCTGCCAAATTCCGTCACGGCGGCGCAGATGATAGGTATATCTTTTTTTCTCTTTAAATCCCGTATTTTGAAACCGCTCGATGACGGAAACGCTGCCTTCAACAGGCGAATATACGGTATTTTCAATTTGATCGGGAGAGATCGATTCCGGTTTAAGAATGGAAGTTGTTTTGTCCTGTATGGGTAAAACTATTGACGCAGAAGCGGAAGGCGACGGCCTGATTTCCAGCGTGAGCCTGTTTGACAAGAGCTTCGAAGCTGAAACGGGTTTGTACAATTCCGGAAAAAACTCCATTTCAAGATAATATATCGCCGGTTCCTTTATCTGAAGATAATCTTTTACATTTTCCACAAAAGAATATTCTTCTCCCGCTTCCAACGCTATGTCCCTGTAAAATACGGTTTGGCTCGTAGTCCGCGCAAGTATCAAAGATTCCGACAAGGGTAATTGGTTGTTTTTTACATCGAATGCCCTAAAGCTAAGGCTGAACAAACGGTTGTCGGCAAGTTTAAAACGCAGCGTTTCAGGCCCGCGGTTCGCTATGGTTATATGCACATAGATGGGATTCGTTTTAGCCTCGTTGGGATAGTACATGGTTCTGTCATAAAATCTTATAGAAACGCCGGCATGTGAAAGATCCGTCGCGGCCGGGGTCGAATCTTGTGAAAACACCGCCTGTGCAAAAAAAATACAAACTGATATAATGACTAATAATGTTCGTTTCAACGTTATATCTCCCATTTACTTCTTTTTAAGAATATCGGTTATATTTTATGAATACATTATTATCCAGTTACGTGTTTCCCCAACTTGAAAAATGGACATGCCTTAAAGACGCTATAACCAGATCGCAAACGGACGATCAAATTTTTCCGGTAGAAATTGAAGGCCTTCACGGAGCGGCGAACACTTTTTTTACGGCCGAATATATAACCGAAAAACAAAAAAAACTGCTCAACGGTTTACAGTATACTACAACGGGCCGCTATTCTCAAGGTTCCGCACTGAAAGGCGCTCAAAGGTTTTCAATGAAAAGCGCTTCGCTGGATACGGTAATCATCGTACCGAATGAAAAAGACGTTGAAGACGTGTGCGTCGATCTTTCGGCAGCGTTTGTGAACGCACAAATATTTAAGCTTCCGTGGTGGGGGAGCGCCGCTTACAGGCCTACCGCAAGAGGTTCGATAGTTTTCGGGGAAAGAGCCGGCGTGCTTTGTAAACTCTCATGTCCTAAGCCGTATACGAGTATTTCGTGCACACCGCGCATCTTTGTCGCTTCTTTGCGTTCGTTTTTAACTCCTGTTCCGCCGCCCGAATACATAAGATCGCTTTTGCAGCATGTGCGCGTAAAACAAGAGATCGATACAATAAGTTTGTCTGAAAAACTTACGGCTTCAGGATATATACGCGTGCCTAAGGTTACCGTTCACGGAGAATTTACGCTGCGAGGAGAGGTTTTGGATATCTTTCTTCCCGGAGAAGAAAATCCTTATCGCATTCTTTTTGATTTTGACAAAATAGAAAAAATAAAGATCTTCGATGCCGAAACGCAGGCGACCGTAGGCTCGGTTGAAGATTTGCTGATTTATCCTATGAAAGAAGTTTTATGGACGGACGAGCTTGTAAATATCCTTTCGGAAAAATTGAACGATAAAAAAGAACTTAAAGCAAGCCTTGAAAACGATCGTGAAACAGACAGTGAAACAGGATTTGAAATAGACCTTCCTTTTACGGAAGAAGCGAAGAAAGCCAAAGAAAAACTGCTTGAAGAACTTTACGCCTACCGCGAAAGTGAAGGCGAAGAGCTTTTTTATCCTGTTTTATGGGATAAAAAATACTGCATTACCGATTATCTGTCCGAAACTTCGGAAGTGTTTTTTTACGATTACGACAGACTCAGCAATTCGCAAGAAAGTATAGACCGCGAATATATGGGCATGTACAGAAAGGCGAGGCCGAATTTTCCGGTTCTTTTACCGGATCAGATAATGTTTAAATTTTCGGATGCGGTTTGTTTTCATAAAAAGAACATTTTTTACAGAACTCTTCTTACGCCGCATTCGATCGATAACGATACTTTTATCCGCATGGAATGCGAGCCGTCTCAGACGTATTTCGGAAATATCAATTATCTAAAAGAACAGATAGGAGCGGCTCAAAAAGACGGCTGGCGTATTTTTATCTATACGGACAATAAAAATCAGCTGCTTAGGATAAATGAAATTTTAAAAGAATTTACAAAAGACGCCGGTGACAAAGGCGAAGTCGGCAAGGATAAAGGTAAAAATTCCTTCAGCGGGGAAGAAATTTTTCCCGTAGTATTGATCCCTCACGCCGTCTCCGAAGGATTTTCAATTCCTGAAATAAAACTTAAAGTCATACAGGAAAATGAAATATTCGGGCGGCGAAAACACGCGCCGAAATCCCTGCACAAAGCAAAAAGCGCAGCGATCGATTCGTTTGTAGAGTTGAATCCCGGCGATTACATAGTCCACGTAAACTACGGCATAGGTATATTTAAAGGCATAGAGCGCGTGCGCTCGTTCGGAAACGAACGCGACTATATAAAAATAGAGTATGCGGGAGAAGAATTTGCATTTGTTCCGATCGAACAGGTAAATCTTGTTCAGCGTTACATAGGAAATGAAGGAAGTCCGCCGAAAATCGATACTATCGGAAGTAAAAACTGGGAAAACCGCAAGAACCGCGTAAAAAAAGCGGTAGAAGATTTGGCGCAAAGGCTTATAGACCTGTATTCAAGGCGAAAAATTGCAAAAGGCTTCCCGTTTCCCAAAGACACGGAATGGCAGACCGCCTTTGAAGCGGCTTTTCCCTATGAAGATACGCCCGACCAAATTACCGTTACAGGCGAAGTTAAGGCCGATATGGAGCGTCCCGTGCCGATGGACCGCCTGATATGCGGCGACGTTGGCTACGGAAAAACGGAAATAGCCATGCGCGCGGCATTTAAAGCCGTCATGGGTGGAAAACAGGTTGCGTTTCTTGCTCCTACTACCATTCTTGCGGAACAGCATTACGAAACCTGCATGGAGCGTTTCGATAATTTTCCCGTAAAAATTTCCCACCTGTCGCGTTTTGTGGCGTACTCCGAGCAAAAAAGAATACTTGAAAAACTTGCAAAGGGCGAGATAGATATTCTCATAGGAACTCACCGTATAATCCAAAAAGACATTGTTTTTAAAAACCTCGGACTTATGATAATCGACGAAGAGCAGCGCTTCGGCGTTAAGGATAAGGAAAGACTTAAATTGCTGAAAAACAATGTGGATTCGCTTTCCATGTCCGCAACTCCGATCCCGAGAACCTTGCACATGAGCCTTCTGAAAATTCGCGACATGAGCCTTTTGACAACTCCGCCTCAAAACCGTCAGCCAATAGAGACCGTGATCGCCGAATACGCCGATGAAAACGTCGCCGAAGCGATACGGCGTGAAGTTGAAAGGGGCGGGCAAGTGTTTTATCTTCATAACCGTGTAGAAGATCTTGCGGATATCAAACATAAACTTGAACAGCTTGTACCTGAAATGATCATAGATACGGCGCACGGACAAATGCCCGGCGAAACCCTTGACGATATTTTCCGCCGATTTAAGATGGGCGGATTCCACGTGCTGATCTCCACTACGATCATAGAAAACGGCATAGACATTCCCAACGTAAACACCATCATAATAGACAGGGCGGACATGTACGGAGTTTCTCAGCTTTATCAGCTTAGAGGACGAGTAGGCCGGAGCGGAAGAAAAGCCTATGCGTATCTTTTTTATCCGCAAAACAAGGCCCTGTCCGAAATTGCGATGAAGAGACTTCAAGTTATAAGCGATTTTACTGAACTCGGAAGCGGCTTTAAGATTGCCATGAAAGACATGGAAATACGCGGAGCGGGAAATCTCTTAGGGCAGGATCAATCGGGAAATGTGTATTCCGTAGGTTTCGATCTGTATTTAAGACTTTTAAATGAAGCGGTACAGCGTCTTACTGCACAAAATTACGACGAACAGCCTGAAGTTCTTATGGAGCTTGAATATACGGGATTTATTCCCGATTCATATGTGCAGAATCCTCAAATAAAGATGGAAATTTATAAAAAAATCGCGTCCGTACAGGAAAAAAGCGAACTTGACAATACCTATTACGAACTTAACGACCGTTTCGGTCCGGTGCCGGAAGAAGTAAACAGCCTGTTGTCCTTAGCGGAAATAAGGATAATATGCAAAAAACTTGCCATAAGCTCAATAAAGGAGCAAAGAGGCGTTGTCCAAATCACCCTTGACCAAGTTTCAAAAATTTCCGTAGACAAGGTTTTAAATCTTATAAATTCAAGCGGCGGCAGGGTAAGGTTGGATCCTGCCAGGCCGAACATAATTTTATTGTCTACAGGAAAGATAGGATTAAAAGAAAAGAGTGAGTTTTTATGCGAGAAACTTAATCAGATTGTATGATTTTTTATACAGTTTTATGCCGGAACCTGCGCTTTTTACCAAAGCGGGCGGCAAATTTCTACTATAATGAGCCGGCCGAGCGTCGCGGTCGGCTCATTCTCATTATGATCGAAAGATTTTTCACCGGATCCTGTTCCTGTGCCGTAAATCTTTAAAAACCGTAACAAAAGTTACGGTTTTTTGTTCTCATCCGTGTTATAAAATAGCTGTCGTTTGATTGAGCTGTCGATTGCCGTGCCGGTCGCCAAGCTTGAATAACCGCAATGATTAACCTAAAATTCATGGGAGAAACATATGAATAGCTATTTTTCATTAAAAGATACCGTATATGACGTTACGGAAAAATACCCCGAACTTATTGAGCTTTTTGCCGCCAACGGCTTTGAAAACCTAAAAAATAAAGTCTTACGAAACCTTGTGGCAAAGACAATATCGGTGGAAACAGCTTTAAAAAGCAAACATATCGATATCGACGCGTTTGAAAAGCGTATGATAGAGACGATAGAATCGGGGAAGAGTACCGTTCAGGACGGTCTTGCCGGCAGCAAAAAAAACACCTCGGAAAGCGATGTTAAACTCATGGGAGTGCTTCCGTGTCCGATAAGGATGCAGATGCTTGAAAAACTGGACAATTGGCTTGAGACGCAAAAAGCCGGTATAAATTACGAGTTACAGGCCGCCAGCATGGGAATCGACTGGCTTAAAGAACATGTGGCAAAGAGCAAGGACGCAAGCGAACTTGCGGACATATATCTTTCAGCCGGTTACGGTTTCTTTTTCGATAAAGAACTCATGGGGCATTATAAAGACGAAGGCGTTTTTGAAGATATAACAGGTATTGAAAAACTTAATTCCGATTTTGACAACGATTACATCGATCTGAAAGATCCTCGCCGGCAATATAAGATAATAGGAGTGGTTCCGGCTATTTTTATGGTAAACACGGCTCTTTTGGGCGACAGGCCCATGCCGAAAAGCTGGGCGGATCTTTTAAAACCCGAATTTGAAAATACGATTGCAATCCCGATGAGAGACTTGGATCTTTTTAACGCCATTCTGTTAGGGATATATACAAAGTACGGTAAAGAAGGGCTTGCCGCTCTTGGCAGGGGAGTCGTTTCATCCATGCATCCTTCTCAAATGGTAAAAAACGGAGGAAAAAGGACTCCCGACACGCCGATCGTTACAGTTATGCCGTATTTTTTTACATGGATGGCGAAGGAAGACGGTCCCATGAAAACCGTATGGCCTGAAGACGGAGCGATAATAAGTCCCATATTCTTTTTGTCAAAAAAATCTTCAAAAGACAAGGTAAAACCCGTCGTCGACTTTCTTTTTTCACCGTCTATGGGATCCGTTCTTTCGGCGGACGGAAAATTTCCTTCCACGCATCCGGCGATGGATAATCACCTTTCAAAAGACAAAAAATTCATGTGGCCCGGTTGGGATTTTATCCATTCAAATGATATCGCAAAAGTATTAAAGGAAGCGGAAGCTGTCTTTAATAGCGGTATGGGAAGCGTGCAAATATGAATTTGATAATATTTTCAGGCCCGCCTTCGTCGGGGAAAACGTCCGTGATATTAAAAATCATCGACGCTTTTAAAAACAAAGGTAAAAAAGTAGGCGTTGTAAAATTCGACTGTCTGTATACGGATGACGACCTTTTATACGAAAAGGCAGCCGTACCGGTGAAAAAAGGACTTTCAGGCGGACTGTGCCCCGATCATTTTTTTGCTTCCAATATCGAAGATGTCGTTTTATGGGGAAATAAAGAAAAACTTGACATTCTGATTACGGAATCTGCAGGACTCTGCAACCGTTGTTCTCCGTACCTGGCGGAAATCACGGGCGTTTGCGTCATTGACAATCTTTCAGGGATAAATACGCCTAAAAAGATCGGTCCCATGCTCAAATCGGCTGATGTGGTAGTGATTACAAAAGGCGACATAGTGTCCCAGGCGGAACGAGAAGTATTCGCTTCCAGGGTAAGTACGGTAAATCCCAAGGCTATGGTAATGCATGTAAACGGTTTGAGCGGGCAGGGGGCTTTTGAATTAAGCACCGTCTTGGAGAGCAATACGGTTGACATACAGACTGTGCGCGGAATGAAGCTCCGTTTCCCGATGCCTTCAGCGATGTGCTCTTATTGTCTGGGTGAAACACGGATAGGAGAAAATTATCAGCTCGGGAATACAAGAAAGATGGTCTGGGAGGACGGGCAAAAATGACACATACAGAAATGCCGGCGGATAAAACCTGTGCGGATAAGAATGATAATATCGCAGAAAAAAAACTCAAAAGTATTTTACATGAATATCCGTTTGCCGCGGATTTTTTTGAACAAAACACGCTTGATATAAGCGGCTATGAAGATAAAACGTTAAAGACTTTTTTGGAAGATCTTAAAGAAGAGGCCTCGGAAGATAAGGCTATGGACACCGATCGTATTTTAGACGACCTTACGTCCTATATCCGTCAGATGATTGATTTTCTTGGGATAAAAAAAGAAAACATCGTAAAATCTCTGACAATTCTTGCAGGACATAATAAAAGTAAAGAAAAAGAAACTTTCGGAAAGATTACCATACTGCCTTCTCAAGTTGTGGCTATAGTAGGACCTACTGGTTCCGGTAAAAGCCGGCTGCTTGCGGATATTGAATGGGCGGCGTGGGGCGACACTCCCACCGGAAGAAGCATAATGATAAACGGCGAAAAGCCCGATTTTAAATGGCGATATTCCGCCAACAAAAAATTAGTAGCCCAGCTTTCTCAAAACATGAATTTTGTAATAGACTTAAGCGCCGGAGAATTTATCAGGATGCACGCGGCAAGCCGGATGGTAGAGAATCCTGAAAAAGTAGCTGAAAAAATTTTGCTTGAAGCCAATAAACTTGCCGGCGAGAGTTTTTTGGCGGAAACGCCAGTAACAAGTTTGAGCGGCGGTCAGTCAAGAGCTCTTATGATAGCCGATACTGCGGTGCTGAGCGCTTCTCCCATCGTTCTCATCGACGAAATAGAAAACGCCGGAATAGACAGAAAAAAGGCGCTTGACCTGCTGGTATCTCAGGATAAGATAGTGCTTATGGCGACCCATGATCCGCTTTTGGCTCTCATGGCGGACAGAAGAATCGTAATCAAAAACGGCGGTATTCATGCCGTGATCGAGACAAGTAAGCAGGAAAAAGAATTGTTGGTGTATTTAAACAGCATAGATTCCGTCATGCAGGAAGCAAGAAGAAGTCTCCGTTCAGGAGAAATTCTAAAACCCGAACTCTTGCCGCAGGTTCAAAACAATAGGTAAAAGGCGGAATAAAAATGATCGAAAATTTGAAAAAAAGTCCTTTATTTGCGGGAATGACAATTGAAGAGATAGAAGAATTTATCGTAAAAACCCGCGCAAAAATCACTGAATACCGCAAAGACGAATTTATTTTTTTGCAAGGCGATGTTCCCAAGAGTATGTATTTGCTTGTAGAAGGTGTCGTTGCGGTCTGCAACGACACCGGCAGCGGAAAGCGGAGCATACTCGCATTGTTCGATAAACCCGGAGAAATTTTCGGTGAAATTTTTTTGTTTTTGAACCGGAAAACTTACGATCATTATACACAGGTTCTTTGCGATTCAAAAGTCTTGGAAATTGAAAAGCCTAATCTTTTTCAATCCGACGGTATTCCCGAAATAATTCATCAAAAGATCGTTTTAAACATGCTTTATATTTTTGCTTCCAAAACTTATTACCTTAACCGGCGGCTTTCAATACTTTCGTGCTCCGGGTTAAGACAAAAAATCGCAAAGCTCTTTTTAAAAAATAAAAGAGAAGACAATACGGTCGAAGTCAACATGAACAGGGAAGAACTTGCTGATTTTCTAAATGTCACAAGACCTTCTTTGTCCCGCGAACTTATGAAAATGCAAGAAGACGGCCTCATTGTCATTGACAAAAAAGCTATCCGCATCTTTGACCTTAAAAAGATGAAAGATATCTGCGATATATGACATATTTGTAACACAGGTTACGGAAAATTTTATAACTACGGAATATCTTATTGACATATGCACTCATACGGTCGCCTTGGGAAGGGTAAAACAACGCCGTGTGAGGATTTGCAATAGGAGGTCTGTATGGAAAATAAGATGTTTTGTTATCAGTGCCAGGAAACAGCCGGTTGCACAGGATGTACGCAAATGGGAGTTTGCGGGAAATCCCCCTCGGTAGCCGCTATGCAGGATTTGCTGATATATGCCAGCAAAGGAATTTCGGAAATTACTACAAGGCTTAGAGAGGAAGGGGTTAAGATTCCCAAAGAAATAAATCACTTGGTTACATTGAATCTTTTTATAACCATCACGAATGCCAATTTTGATGAAGGTGCGATCACAGATAAAATCATTTTAACATTGAATAAAAAACAAGAGCTTTTAGCTTTATTAAAAGACAAGAAAGGTCTTTCCGAAGCGGCAATGTGGGACGACAGAGATAAAAATACGTACGCTGAAAAAGCGAAAAGCGTCGGGGTTCTCGCCACTAAAAATGAAGATATAAGAAGTTTACGGGAACTTATAATTTACGGCCTCAAAGGGCTTTCCGCATACAGTAAACATGCAAATGCACTTTTAAAAGACGATGAAGAAACGGATGCCTTTTTGCAACGAGCTCTTTCCAAAACACTTGATGACAGTCTCGGTATTGATGAACTTGTCGCACTTACATTAGAAACCGGAAAATACGGCGTTGCAGGTATGGCGTTGCTGGACGGTGCAAACACTTCCGCTTACGGAAACCCTGAAATCACAAAGGTAAACATAGGCGTGGGTAAAAATCCCGGTATCCTCATATCCGGTCACGATCTGAAAGATATGGAAATGTTGCTCGAGCAGACAACTGGAACGGGAATTGATGTGTATACACATTCTGAAATGCTTCCTGCACATTATTATCCCGTATTTAAAAAATATCCCCACTTTGTAGGCAATTATGGAAACGCATGGTGGAAACAAAAGGAAGAATTCGAGAGTTTCAATGGTCCTATTCTAATGACCACAAACTGTATAGTTCCGCCCAAGCCGAGTTATAAAGACAGGCTCTATACGACAGGATCTGCCGGATTTCCGGGATGTAAGCATATTTCAGGGGATATCGGCGAGACAAAAGACTTTTCACAGATAATAGAACAGGCTAAGACTTGTTTGCCTCCTGTAGAAATTGAAAGCGGACAAATTATAGGCGGATTTGCACATAATCAAGTGATCGCTCTTGCCGACAAGGTCGTTCATGCAGTCAAAAGCGGCGCCATAAAAAAATTTGTGGTAATGGGCGGTTGCGACGGAAGAGCAAAAGCGAGAAATTATTATACCGACTTCGCGAAAGCGCTTCCCAAAGACACCGTTATCTTAACCGCCGGATGCGCGAAATACAAATACAATAAATTAAATCTTGGCGATATAGAAGGAATTCCGAGAATTTTGGATGCAGGGCAGTGTAACGATTCTTATTCAATTGCCCTTATCGCGCTGAAATTAAAGGAAGTTTTCGGTCTAAAAGATATAAACGATTTGCCGATCATTTATAATATTGCATGGTACGAGCAAAAAGCCGTGATAGTATTGCTTGCGCTTTTGTATTTAGGTGTAAAAAATATTCATTTGGGACCGACTTTACCGGCTTTCTTTTCCGCAAATGTTGCAAAAGTTTTAGTTGAAAAGTTTAAAATCAGCGGCATAGGCACAGTCGATGATGATATGAAACTTTTTTTTGGAGAATAATTATTAACAAAAAGCTCAAGCGATTTCAGACGCTCATTTTCTTCGTCGAATAATTCTATCAATGGAGACGATGGGCGTTTTTTATTTCATTCCCAAAGATCAACAGCGTGGTACTCCATTAACAGCAAAAGCCGCATGGATGCGTTATAAACTATAAAAGAGACGGCCAAGACTCAAAGCATAGGTGTTGTTTAGCCATAAAAATAAAATAGGGATGGTCAGTCTGAAAATATTTTTATTTGGTAGACAGAATATACATTATTGATAGTTGTAAATGTTATGAAAATCCCATAATAATCGGGTCGTCGGAGAATAAAAATTTTATGGCAAGAATCTGCATTATTATTTAGTTACCATGATTGAAATATCTCGATCGATAACATTTCTGCGCAGACTTATTTTTAGCTTTCCATTAGCCGGTTTTACAGTAAAGTAATCTGTGTGTTTGCCTGTATAAAGTGGCACTGGGTACGGCGCCGGCACAAGTCAGCCAATGCGGCATGGCGACCGAACCCGGCGAACCGGCAAGAATAGAATTTTTATTCTTTGACGCCGCCGCTCGTCATTCCTGCAATCAAGTATCGCTGTAAGAACATAAACAGCAAAACTACGGGCAACGAAGTAAGAATTGAAGCGGCGCACAAACTTCCCCATTCGATTCCGTATTCGCCTATGTACATGTTAAGACCTACAGGTAAAGTTCTTTGAGCTGCGGTTGAAGTAAACATTACGGCAAACATGAGCTCATCCCATGCGTGTATAAAGGCGTAGATCGCAGTCGCTATGATTCCGGGCAAAGCCAGCGGAAGTACTATTTTAAAAAGAACGCCCGTTCTGGAACAACCGTCGATCGTTGCTGCTTCGTCGAGGTCTTGCGGGATGCCCGCAAAATAACCGATCAGCATGTATATAACATACGGAAGAGAAAAAGAAGTATATGCGAATATGAGACTTCCTTTTGTGTTTAGCAAATGCAATCCTCTCATGATAACAAAAAGCGGTATGATTATGAGAACCTTGGGAAACATTTGACTCGAAAGTAAAAATTTTCTTAAGGTGTTTTCACCTTTAAAACGAAAGCGACTGAAAGCATAGCTTGCGGTAATTGAAATAAACACGCACAACAGCGTAGTACACCCCGAAACTATCGCACTGTTTTTGAATTGTCTCGGAAAATCGGTCGTTTTTATTACCGAAGCATAGTTCTTTAAAGTCGGGCTGGCAGGCCAATACTTTACCACAGGGGTGTGTATTTCGTTTTCAGGTTTTACGGATGTAATAAACGCCCATGCAAGCGGAATTAGGGAATATAAGCTGATCAGCAATGCAGGAATCCATACTAAAAGCAAACGCTTTGCGACATTCTTTTTCATTTAAATTCCCCCTTCCCTACTTTTATTTATTAATCTGATATAGATGCTGATAAACACTATTATTATGCCCATAAGGATTATAGCCATAGCCGACGAATATCCGAAGTTAAGTTCGCTCCACGCTTTAAGATAAGTATACAAAGCAAGCACATTCGTAGTATATCCCGGGCCGCCCTGCGTCATCGTAAAGATAAGGTCGGTCGTATTTGCAGTCCATATTATTCGCAGCACGGTAGAAGTTATCAATATGGGCTTTAAATGCGGCATTGTAACAGCCCAAAAACGCTGCCACATGTTCGCGCCGTCGATTTCGGCCGCTTCATAAAGATTTTTAGGGATGGCTTGCAAGCCGGCTAAAAAACTTATCGCAAAAAAAGGAAACCCTTTCCATACGTTTGTGGCGATGACCGAACCGAACGCCGTCTTGGGGTTTGCCAGCCAAGGAATATTTTGGTTTATAATGTGCAGCCTCATAAGCCAATCGTTAAACAGACCGTATGTTCCGTCAAGGATCCACGACCAGAGCAGCGCTGAAACTACGCTCGGCAAGACCCACGGAATCAATACCAGACCGCGCACAAGCGCCCTCAAAGGAAATTTTTGATCCAATACTAAAGCTACGACAAGCCCGATAAAAGCTTGAAGACCCACTGAAAAAACAATCCAATAAGCCGTCTTTTTAAGTGAAATCAAAAAGATAGGATCTTTAAACATCTCTATATAGTTTCCCAATCCTATAAAGCGTTCGTTTTTCGGAACGGGTTTACTCAGTATATAGTTTTGAAAGCTTAACATGAGTCCCTTGAACATGGGATAAAGAAGAATGATTCCTATAGCCAGAAAAGTAGGCAAAATCAAAACGTACGGATACCATTTTTGACTTTTTTTCAATTCCACCATAAATGCGGTCTCCTAAAAAAACAGTCCGAGCGAAAACTCGGACTGTGAAGATAGTTATTTTTTTGCCAGTTCTGCGGAAATCGATTCTACCATTTGCTGAGCGGTTATCTGTCCCATAAGAGCCTGCTGCAGCAGTTTTACGGTGGTGGAATCTATGACGGAAGCCCAGTTGATCGTCTTAGGCCAAGGTCCTACATATTTTACGGATTCATTGGACATCGCGTAGAACGGATTGTCTCTGAAATACGGCAGATCCGCTACGCTTTTTGTGATCGGAACAGAGCCTAAATAGCGGCTTTGAAATTCTACCGCCCATTTTTCACTCATCCAGCTTATAAACGTAAACGCCGCTTCCTTATTTTTTGAAATAGAGCTGATACCGTGGTTTATAACGGAACCTTCGGACCAGCGGTAACCCGTCGGGCCTGCGGGAAACAGCATGACGCCGACCTTATCGCCCAGCGCCTGAGTGATTTCTACATAAGTACCTATGTGGTGATGCAGCATTGCAGTCCGTCCGCTTTTAAAAGCGCCTACCACTTCCGAAAAACCGTCGCCGACGGCTGAAGGCGGAGTAACTTTTTCTTTTTGATAAAGATCCAAATACTTTTGCGTCGCTTCTACGGCAAGCGGAGTATTAAAAGCTACATTTCCTTTATCGTCATAAAGTTTTGCGCCGTAGCTTTGAACCCAAATATAGTAACACTGAGCGTTTCCCCTTCCGCCCCTCAAGCCGAATCCGTAACGGTCCAGAGTCTGTCCGCTTTCATCCTTATATTTACCGGTAAGAGCCTTTGCGACTTTTACGAATTCATCCATGTTCTGCGGAACGGAAAGCCCTTCTTCTTTGAACCAGTCTTTTCGGTAGTACATGTAAGTTACAAGCAGTTTCCACGGCATGCCGTATTGCACGTTGTTAATTTTACTGCTCGGCCATACCTTATCGAATATGTCGTTTTTACCCGGCCATTTTGAAATGTAGCCGTCGAGCGGCTCAAGCATATTCATAGCGGCAAATTCGGCTACCCAGTTTTCGCTCATGCCAAAGGTGTCGGGCCCCTCGCCTACTTGGTATGCCGTGATGAATTTTGTGCGCACATCCTTTTGCGGAACATTTTCCCATTCCACTTTGATATTCGGATGAGTAGCGTTAAATTCCGCGATAAGTTTGGAGTAATTTTCGTTATCGGCGTTAGGAACCCAATACCAGTGGTGTATTGTCACCGGCCCGTTTCCGGTCTTTGTCTCCGATTCTCCCTTCGCACATACAGGCACAATACTGAGAACTGCCAGAGCGCTCAGTAACATCAAACGTTTCATATAAAGTCCCCCTTTATTTAATCCTATTGTTTAATATATAGTCATAATCGAAATCCCAGCCCAACCCCGGTTTTGTCGGAATCGTAACCGTACCGTCCGCATTCAAAGGATCGTAGATTGATTTGAACCACGGTTTCGGCTTGTCGTAGTCGAGGAACGGATGTAAAAGTCCTCGCTCGTAATATTTACCCGCTATGGGCATGGCTCCGAGCACGTGCAAATTTCCTATAGTATTGCCGTGAAGTTCAAGGCTCATGCCGAACGATTCGTAAAGATGAACGGATTTCATCAAACTTGTGATACCGCCGGTAACTTCAGATCCCGCGCGGCCTATGTCGGAAGCTCCTGAAATTATCCATTCCGCTCTCGAGCGGTTTTTACCTTCAGCTGTTTCAGGACCGCAAATAGGAAGATCGACTTCTTTGGTGAGCCACTTATACGAAGACATGGAATGTTCGTCCATGGGTTCTTCCATCCACAAAAAGTTAAGTTTTTCCAATTCCTTTGCTATATAATACGCTTCCTGACGCGTATAATCGTGGTACGGGTCAAGCATAAGTTCGATATCCGGCCCTACCGCTTCGCGGACTGCGCGGCACGCCGCTACGTCGAGCTTAGGATCAGGTTCGGGGATTATGGGCGGCATCCACGTATGAAGTTTTATGGCCTTATATCCTTTTTTCAGCAATTTTAAAGAAAAATCCGCATAGGCTTGAGGCGTATTCAGACCGCCTTCAAAATTATCGCCTACCATGATGGAAGCATAGGCGGGAACTTTTTCTCTAAAGCCGCCTAGCAGTTTGTAAACCGGCTGAGAGCATTTTTTACCGCATATGTCCCACAGCGCAAGGTCGAGGGCGCACAACGAACGGTCGGTAAATGTGGAATGAAGCCTTTGCCACGTGCGCATTCTCTGCCAAATCCGCTCGTGAAAGAACGGATCTTCGCCGATTATCGCGGGACAGACTACGTTTTGCAGAATATCTACGTTCATATTTCCGTCAACGGCGCAGCCTTCCGTTCCGTCGTCACAGGTGATCCTTAAAAAACCTGCGGCTGCGTCGTGTTCTTTTTCCGGATGGGAATGCCCTTCCGCATCGCGTACCATAACCGATTTGAAATGAATTTTGAACGCTTCAGCTTTGATTATTTTCATATAGGCCTGCCATATTTCATAAACATTTTATAATTTATCATAGAATATATTTTATTTTTTGTAAAGATATTTTATATTTTGGCCTAATTTTGAGTTTGGTAAAACTCAAAATTAGGCCGCTTTGCTCACTTGTCCTGCGCCGGACGCATCGCTTTTGCCAAGTAGATAAAAGGCGTATCCAAAAGGCTTGTAAAAATGTAAATTATATAGCAGGAAGCGGTTATGTTTATGAGCGTTTTCAGATCGTAGATTTTCCAAAAAGCTAAAAAATTGAATATCACTATGTTTATGAACTGTGAAACGAGAGTTGAACCGTTATTCCTTAGCCATAAAAATTTTTCTTTTGAACCCGTCTTTTTTTGAGTGAAATTCCACCAAGCGTGATAAGCCCACACGTCGAATATTTCCGAAACCGCATAGCCTATGAGGCTTGCCGTCATTATTCTGGGAGTGTTTGAAAAAACTTTTTTGATCGAAGGGAACGCCCAATCGTTTGGAGAAGGAGTATATAAAAGCCACAGATTTGTGATTACGATAAAGGAAACGGAAACCGCTATTCCTATGAACACAGCCTTGTTCGCCGATTTTTTGCCGTAAATTTCACTTAATATATCAGTCGCAAGAAAACTTGCGGCAAAAAGCGTATTACCCAGCGTCTGTTCAAGGCCGAAGGCATTCACTAAGATCAATACTTCGATGTTTGCGGTTATCGCCGTAAAAACCATCCAAGTATATAAGCCCGATCTTCCGAATAATTTAAAAAAAACAAGAAGCCCGCCGTAGGAAAAAAGCAGCGACAAGCACAAAAGAATTTCATTAGACATTTTATCACCCATATCGATTTTTTTGCATAACATACATTTCTTTTTAAGATCTTGCAAGCAAATTGATGAGACGGATGTTTGCATGTTTATTCGGTTTTCAGTATAGTGTTCGGTGAATATTCGCGTGATTTAGGAGTGAATCATGATCGTCATGAAATTCGGCGGTTCGTCCGTCGCAAATGCGGAGCGTATACGCCATGTTGCAGAGATTATCAAAGCATACAAGGGAAAAAGGCCTGTCGTAGTGCTTTCCGCAATGGGGGATACGACGGATCACTTGCTTGAAGCTGCGGAAACCGCAGTGAAAGGTACCATTGACATACGAAAGGTTATGGAATTGCACGAAAAGACACAAAAAGAATTGGGTATTTTACCCTCTCCCATCGTCGATCTGCAAGCGGAACTTCAACAGCTTTTGACGGGAATCTGCATGTTAAAAGAGCTTACCAAGCGCACACGCGACTACCTTGTTTCATTCGGTGAGAGGATGTCCGTAAGAATAATGGCCGCTTATCTGCAAAAAGAAGGGCTGCCTGCGCAGTTTTACGATGCATGGGATATAGGCTTTATAAGCGACAGCAATTACATGGCTGCGGAACTTGACGAATCCGTATGGCGCCTTATTCCGTCGCATCTTGACGATTACAAAAACGGAAAAAACGACGCTATTCCGATAGTTACCGGTTTTATCGCAAAAGATAAAGAAGGTCATATCACAACATTGGGGCGCGGAGGAAGCGATTTAAGCGCTACGATGCTGGGTTCTGCAATGTGTGCCGAAGAAATCCAAACGTGGAAGGATGTAGACGGCATTTTAACGGCGGATCCGCGTATCTGCCCCGATGCACGCCCCGTTCCTGAAGTGACTTATGAAGAAGCTCAGGAACTGGCCGTTTTCGGATCTCAAATTTTGCATCCCAGGTCGATGGTTCCGTGTTTGCGTACAGGAACGCCCGTTCGCGTAAAGAATTCCTATAATATTGAAAGTCCTGGGTCTATCATAGTTGCAAAACACACTCAAAAAACCAATCCCGTATGTGCGATTACGTCTATAAAAAACATAACCCTCATAGACATCGTTTCTACTCGTATGATCGGAGCCGCAGGCTTCCTTGCGCATATATTCAATCAGTTTTTAAAATGGAATATAAGCATCGACGTGATTGCGACCAGTGAAGTTTCCGTGTCGCTTACTATAAATACGCAAACAAATTTGGACGGGCTTGTGGCCGATCTTAAGAAAGTTGCCGATGTCAATGTAAAAAAAGGAAAGGCTATAATAGCCATAATATGCGACGTTGCATCTACGAGCGAAATTTTAGCTCAAGGCTTTACAGCCCTTGCCCGAAACAATATAAACGTACAGATGATCAGTCAGGGAGCTTCAAAAGTAAACATAAGTTTTATTTGTAACGAAGATCAATCGTCGGACGTAGTAAAAATCCTGCATAAAGCATTTTTCGGAGAAACAAAATGAAAATGACTCTTATCGGTTACGGCAAGATGGGACACTTGATTGCCGACGTTGCAAAAAAACGCAAGCACGACATAGTCGCGACTATCGATGTTTTTTCGGAAGACGCGAGCGTCCGTGTTCCTGTGGGAAGCGGCAAGGCCGTAGCCGAAGCGGTTGAAAAAAGCGGTGCGGAATGTGTTATAGACTTCAGTCACCCTTCTGCGATAATTGAAAACATAAAGGCCGTTTTACCGACTAAAATCCCAATGATCGTGGGAACGACGGGATGGAACAATGAAATGACCGAAATCGAAAAATTTGCAGCTTCGTGCGGCGGAACTATAATGGCTTCGTCGAATTTTTCAATCGGCGTAAATCTTTTTTACAAAATAATAGAGGAAGCTGTAAAACTTGTAAAGGAATTTCCCGAGTACGATATTGCGACTTGGGAAATGCACCATAATCAAAAAGCTGACAGTCCGTCCGGAACCGCATTGGAAATCGCAAAACGAATATTGTCAAACGATCCTGTAAAAAAGGAACTTGTAACCGACGCTTTCCATGGAAAGCCCCAAACGGAACAGCTGCACGTGTCAAGCACCCGATGCGGATATACGCCCGGAACTCATACCGTTTGGTTTGACAGCAGCGCCGACACAATAGAACTTACTCACCGTGCCCGTAACCGTGAAGGCTTTGCGTTGGGAGCGGTTATTGCTGCAGAAAAGTTGTTAACATGTATAAAAAATCATACGATTTCTGCGGGAAAACTGTATACAATGAAAGATTTGTTTTAATCGAACCCGCCTTAAAAATAAAAAGGCCGCCGACATTTATCCGTCGACGGCCTGTCGCTGCTTAATGTAGAATATTACCAGTTCTTCTCGATCTGATCGCAAATATTCAGCTCAGCTTCCGTATTATCAAAAAATTTCGCTTTTTCCATGTTCGGAACAAAGTTGACCGTGTCGCCGAGGTGATAAATATTTTTCGGGCTTGTGCGTACGATCATGTTTTGACCTTTTTCCGACGTGAGGAAAAGATGAGTTTCGGCTCCCAGCGGTTCCTGGTTCATAATCTTAAGGGACATGTTGTTTTCGCTTGCCGGTTTTTCAACAAAAGTCACGTCTTCCGGGCGAATACCGAAGGAAATCGACTTACCTACATAGGACTTAAGTTTTGCCTGCTGAGCTGCCGTCGGAACAAATGAGAACGAGCCTTCGTCGGCGATGATCTTTCCGCCTTCTTCTTTTATCGTAACGCTAAGGAAATTCATCGGCGGCGTTCCTATAAAGCCGGCTACGAATTTATTTATGGGATTGTTGTAAAGATAGAGCGGCGCTCCGATCTGCTGTATCTGTCCGTCTTTCATGACGACGATCTTTGTTCCTAAGGTCATAGCTTCTATCTGATCGTGTGTAACATAGATCATCGTAGCCTGCAAACGGTTGTGCAAGGCTGAAATTTCAGCTCTCATGGTTACGCGAAGTTTGGCGTCGAGGTTTGAAAGAGGTTCGTCGAACAAAAATACCTTAGGATTGCGTACGATAGCGCGTCCTACGGCGACTCTCTGTCGCTGACCGCCGGACAGAGCTTTAGGTTTGCGGTTCAGATATTGTTCTAGATCGAGCTGCTTTGCGGCTTCGTGAACGCGACGATCGATTTCAGCCTTGTCCATTTTACGAATTTTAAGACCGAAGGCCATATTGTCGTATACGCTCATATGAGGATACAAGGCATAGTTTTGGAAAACCATAGCTATGTCGCGATCTTTCGGCGGAACGTCATTCATCTTTTCACCGTCGATAAAAAGATCTCCTTCCGTAATGTCTTCAAGTCCCGCGACCATGCGGAGAGTTGTGGATTTTCCGCAGCCTGAAGGTCCTACGAATACGCAGAATTCGCGGTCTTCAATAGTAATGTTGGCATCCTTTACAGCGTGCATGTTGCTGTCGGGATATATCTTGCCGATATGTTTTAATTCTACCTTAGCCATTTTGGCCTCCCTTGGGGTTATATTATTATTTTAATGATATAACTACATGAGATCGCCGTCAAGGCAAATTACGCTGATTTTGTTAATTTAATGAAAAATCTGATTTTATCGTAAGCTTAGTACGCCGAATTAAGGCCGCCCGGCTTTATCTGAAAATGGCTGAATTCAATGCTGAACGAAGCCCTGCCCTGCGTCGCGGATCTGAGATTAGTGGAAAAGCCGAACATCTTTGCCATCGGTGCTTGCGCATGGATCAATTCTCCGGAGGGTCTTGAATCCTGCCCTAAGATAATTCCGCCGCGTTGAGTCACTTGACTCATAGCTTCTCCTACAAATTCTTTGGGGCAGGTTATGTCAACGTTCATGACCGGCTCCAAGAGTTCGGGAGAGGCGGCGTTGCAAGCGTGATCGAAGGCCTGCGCGGCACAGGCTTCAAAAGCGAACGGAGTGCCGGTAAGTTCATTCCACGCAAGATCGGTAACGGTAACGGCAGTATCCGTGCATGGGTAGCCGTATTTTATACCCGAAGCGAGCGCCGCTTCAAATGCGTTTTTAACGGCGGCGACGATTTCTTCAGGAATGTCTTTAGTCTTGGCGGTACAAGCGTAGGAATTTCCTTGTCCCTGAGGCCTTGGCTCCACTCGGACTGAAATTCCCGCCGTATTTTCTTTACCTGCAAGCACCTTACTGAAATTTTCGGTGTGTTCTGCGGCAACTGTTACCGCTTCACGGTATGTAACCTGAGGAGCTCCGACGCGCGCGTTGACTTTAAAATCGTCTTTCATCCTTGTAACAAGAACGTCCAGATGGAGTTCTCCCATACCGCTTATGATGAGCTGGCCTGTTTCCGCATCTTCGTGAAAGGTAAATGTCGGATCTTCTTTTGAAAGGATACCAAGCGTTTCGTTCAATTTATCGCGGTCGGAAAGGGTTTCCGGTTCTATAGCAATGGAGATTACAGGCTCGGGAAATTTCATATTTTCAAGAGAAACAGGCATCCCTTCGCTTCCGAGCGTGTCTCCCGTCTGCGCAAATTTCAACCCGATAAAAACTGCAATGTCGCCTGCGGATACGCTGTCGATCGGCTCGTTTTTATCCGCGTGCATACGCAGTATACGGTTTACGCGCTCTCTTTTTTTCTTTCCTACGTTGTAAATCTGACTTCCGCTTGTAATTTTGCCCGAATACATTCTAACATAGCACAGCGATCCCATCTCTTTGTCGTACTGAATTTTAAATACAAGACCGAGCGGCATTCCGTCAGTCTTGCACGGAACAAGTACTTTTTCTTCTTTGTCGCGTTTTATGTGTATTCCTTCCGCAGGAGGAACTTCGTCGGGCGCAGGAAGATAATCCACAACCGCGTCGATGAGCGGCTGCACGCCTTGATTGTGGCGGGCGGATCCCATAACAAACGGCACAAATATTCTATTAACGGTACCTTTACGGATTGCGTCTTTTAAAAGTTCGGCGGATATTTCTTTTCCTTCAAGATAGAGTTCTCCGAGTTTGTCGTCTGAAGACGCAACCGTATCTACAAGTTTTTCCCGCCATTTTTTTGCACTTTCTATGCGCTCGGAAGAAATGTCGCATTCGCTAAGGGTTTCTCCTTCGTCGTCGGCGTTCCATCGAATCTCTTTCATTTTAATCAGATCGATGACGCCTTCAAATTCCTGCCCCTGCCCTATCGGAATTTGTAACGCAAGACATTGAACCGCGAATTTTTGAGCGACGTCGTCCATCGAATTAAAAAAATCCGCCCCGATTCTGTCCATTTTGTTCATAAAACAAATTCTCGGAACTTTAAATTTGTCGGCCTGATGCCATACGGTTTCCGTCTGCGGCTGAACTCCGTCAACCGCACAGATAACTGCGACGGCGCCGTCAAGAACGCGAAGAGAACGCTCCACTTCAGCCGTAAAATCGACATGGCCGGGAGTGTCGATTATGTTGATCTGAAAGCCTTTCCAGTAAGTTGTAGTAGCGGCACTCTGAATGGTTATGCCTCTTTCCTGTTCCTGAGTCATCCAGTCCATAGTAGCTTGTCCGTCGTCGATTTCGCCTATCTTATGAATTTTTTTTGTGTAATAAAGGATCCGCTCGGTAGTGGTTGTCTTTCCCGCATCGATGTGAGCCATAATCCCTATATTTCGCATTTTATCAAGCATGGTAAATCCTAGTGCGGACAAAAATCCGCCAACTTAAAAATTACTTATTTTGCAACAAGCCTTAAATTTTGCGCAGCCTGATTTCAGCGTGTTACCGATAAATCCGTGCACCACCGCTTTTTATGGAAATGTTCGCCGTCATATTTCCGAAAGCCTAGACAGAAGCGGAACTGTTCGCCCCTGCGCAGGAGCTTTAAAACAATCCTGTTTTTCCCTTCTTTAAGATGTACGAGCTCGTAATGATTATACGGAGTCCACAATCGCATCTCGTCATAGCATAATTTTTTTTCGTCATTTACCCAAAGCACAAAACCGTCATTGTTACCGATTATGACCCAAAGGTCTTGATCTTTTGGAGATATAACTTCCTGTTGCAAATAAACGCAAATTTGTCCCCGACATCCGAACGTTTGATCAAGCGGCAATAAATCTTCATAGCCGCGGATGATGCATTTTTCTTGAGTTGAAAAAGCTGCCGTAAAATCATTTTCATCAATATAAGCTTTATCCAGATAAACCGCATTATTGACCTTGCATTCCATGGTTGGCCGTCCAGTGTCTTCGTCATGGGCAGCCGGAATATTCGGTAAATCTTTTTTTTCTAAATTTTCAAAAAAAGGACCGACTCCGATCCAGTCCATTGCTCCTGCAATACCGAAACTCAATTCGGCGATTTGTTCAGGTCTTTCTCTCTCGGCCGTAACGACTTTTAATTTGTTGATATTTGCGATTGATTTGATTTGGTCGGAGGTTAGGATACAAAATTCTGTTTCAGCGGTTTCTCCTGCAGGAAGCAAAAAATCCCGATACTGCGGTTCTACAACCCAGCCTGACGGCAAATTTTCAATTCGGCTATGAAGGCTGTATGCTTGGTTCGACCGGTTTTGCGTTACAAGCTTGATGCGGCATCTGTCTTGGAATCCGATAGCCGGCTGATCCGAATACCGGATTTCCTGATGAATTGCTTCATCGAATTTTTGCTCGCAGCGGGGCGGCGTTAACAGACTTCCGTTCTTCAGCGTTTCGCCTAACCGGCAGGTTTGCTCTGATAAGCGATATATGGAACGGCAATCGCTTTTGATGTCGATTCCTACCACATAGCCGTCGTTAACCAGAGCTTTCAACTCTTCGGGAATTTTTTTTGCGCCATACAGTATGCCCCAAATTGCCGCAGCGGTTGCGCACGTACAATCCGTATCGAAGCCGCTGCGGAAAGCTATGTCTATTACCGTCTGCAAATTGTCTTTGCCGTATAAAAGGGCGATAAGCATGAGCCCCAGATTGGTGATGGAGTTGGTAAAATCATTATGGCCGTATTTTTGTAAAACCGCGGTTCTGACTTTTCGCCAATCGGCGATACCTTGTTCCGCCAATGAGAACACCAGCGAAGCGCATCCGAGCGCGCGTGAGTCTTCCGGTAAAAAATGTAATTGACTTTTTAACAACTCGGTCATATCCGTCCCCGTGAAAGCACAGGATTCGATCGCCGCGTAATATTGTTCAATCCAAACCGATTCGCCTGCATGATCAAGACTGCCGTCAAGCCCGGCGTAATAAGCGGCTTTGTCCGGGTCGTTCGGAAATACCATAGCCCATATCTCCGAACGAATCGGGCACCCTTCGCCTTCACAAAAAAACGGATTGTTAAAGCTTCCGCTGTACGGCGGCATAATGCCTCTTTCATAATTTTTTAGAAAAATGCCGTATTCGCTGAAGGGATACCAGCAATGCTCGTCCCACGCTTTTGCCAAATCGTTTGCCGTCAGTAAAAGGCCTTTCTCTTCCAAAACTTCCAGCCAAAGCAACTGCATATCCAGATCGTCATTGGGTAAATCCGGCCGAATCACTTCTCTGAAGTCGCGGTCGATAAGTTTTTTTATCCCTTCAACCGGAGTGCCGGCCGCGCCACCCAGACATTTTCCCAGCCAACCGCCGTATACATGATCAAAATAATTAGAATCATTCATCTTTATCTCCAAATTTCCATTTGAATGGTTTTTATGGCATTTCCAGAAAACATTACAAGTTTTCACTACTGTCTAAGATAACACAAGTACTTTTTAATTTAAAGTCTGGAATTTGTGGTATAGTTGGGCTAGAAAACATACCGCAAGAGGAATTACAGACATAAAACGAGTGTAACACAAAACTCGGACAATTGCTATCTTACTTAATAAAAAAACACTGTTGCATCGGCATGTTTCCCGGGCAAAAACACGCACCTGAAGCCGACGGCTAGGCCATTTTGTTTTTCCATGAGTTTATATAGGCCATAGGCGTCATCCCCGTGTATTTTTTAAATATAAGGTAAAAATATTGAGGATTATTTCCGAAGCCGATCTTTTCCGCGACATCTGAAATTTGAACATCCGCCTGTACTGTTAAAAGCTGTTTGGCTTTTTCGACTCGTTTACGGTTTAAAAAATCCGAAAAACGATAACCTGTCTGTTTTACAAATTGTTTGCTAACATAGTCCACGTTCATAAAAAGATAATGTTCGGAAATATATTTCAACGAAAGGCTTTGCTCGTCTATATGAGTTTCAACAAAGGCTATAAGCTTCGATATGAAATCCGCCACGCTTCTGGTTCCTATAAGCATAGGCGGAAAGATGACGGGCAGCGTTTTAAGAAATGAAGAAAGTATTTCATCCGTCGTATTCATGCGCTTTAGTTCCATAACATAGTCCATAATCTGCATGGGACTGTAAGCTATGTCTCTTCTGTCCGCGTATTTGATCAAAAGTCCAGAAAGCAAAAATACCAAAAATTCTTTATCTGTTACGGTCTCAAGGATTTTCCCCATGTCGATGAAAATCTTTTTGCGTGATTGAAGATCCGCCTCCTGTATGCGGTTTAAAAGCTTTTCCATAGACGATACGGTACTGTCGCCAGTCATATCGTTTTTATAAATGTCATAAATTTCGTCGGAACGAAGTTTCCAATCGGAATTTCTTTTAGATATACTTTTTTGTATTTCTTTAACGGCTTCGACTATTTGTTTTTCGTTGCAAGGTTTTAAAAGATAATGCCGTATTCCGAAACGCATCGCAGTCTTTGCAAAAGCGAATTCTTCGTAGCCGGTTAGGATGATAAATTCTATATCGCTGTCGATTTTTTTTATGTTTTCAATGAGTTCGAGCCCTGAAAAGCCGGGCATTTTGATATCCGTGAGAACGATGTCGGGATATTCGTCAAGTATTGCATTGTAGGCTTCTATTCCGTCCTTGCAGGTGCCTACGATTTCGACGTCGAGAGCTTTCCAGTTTATCAGTGATCGTATTGTTTCTCGGATGATCCTTTCATCGTCAACGATTATCATCCTCAGCGCGGTTTTCATACGTATTCCTTCGGGATCAATATTTCAGCGACGGCCATCTCATGTTTATTATACAGAGAAAGTCCGTATTCCGTGCCGAAAGTTAATTTTATTCTTTTGTCGATGTTCAAAAGTCCAAGTCCGGTTCTGTGTTTTTTCATGACGCCGCTTTTAAGCTTTTCAAGAGTGTCTTTAACAAATCGTGAACCGCTGTTGCTTACGCTTATCTTTATATTTTCTCCGGATTCCTCTATCTTAATAATAATGTCACACGCTTCGGTAGAATTTTCAACGGAATAATGTATCGCATTTTCGACAAGCGGTTGAATGCTGAGTTTGGGAATTCTGCAGTTGTTTAATTGAGGATCGGAAATAATCGAAGCGTTGAGCCTCTCTTCAAAGCGAATTTTTTGGATTGTAAGATAGCAGTCTACAAGCTCCAGTTCCGTTTTTATTGTGTGTTCGGTCAAAGAGTTGTTAAGCGTTATGCGCAAAAGTTTACCCAAAGATTCCACCATGGTCGAAATTATTTTTGCACCGATCATCTTTGCGCGCCAATTTACCGATTCCAGCGTATTATAAAGAAAATGTGGATTTATTTGGTTTTCTAGCGCCGTAAGCTGGGCTTCCTTCATTAAAAGTTCATTTTTATAATTCATCTGTATCAGATTATTTATTTCCTGCACCATAAGGTCAAACTGTTGGTGAAGTATTCCTATTTCGTCGCTCCGCTTTGAATAATCATAGCGTACGGGAATTATCTGTTTGCTGTCGCCCCTGAAGGTTGTGATCTTTGATACAAGATAATTTATGTGTTTTGAAACAGCGCCTATAGTTACCGAAGAGAAAAGAATCGAAAACAGAATTCCCGAACCGATGACTGTAAAATATATTATGGCCGTATATTTAAGGATTTTTGCCGTTTCGCCGTAAGGGACGAGGCACACGTATTCCCAATCGTATCCGGGAACGGCGCTTTTTACGGCGAAAAAATCGTCCCTGTTTATCTTTATAACTCCGTATTCTCTGCCGGATAATTTTTGAGGAATTTTATGCAGAATGTCGGAAAATTTTTCGCCGGTGTTTATGCCGTATTTATAAAACACCTTTCCGTCTTTAAAAAAAATAAAAGACGGTTCGTGTTCGCCGTAAGCTGAAGACGACTCTTTGACCAGCCTGTTCATGTCGAGCTGAAATATTACTTCGCCCAAAATTTCAAGGCTTAAATTTTCTATGCGGCGGACAGCTCTGCCCATAAAGACTCCATGCGTTTCGCCGTATTCGGTTATCCATACTGGTGCGCCCAACAGCCGATCCGACTCGGTTATAATTTTATTTCTTAAATCTTCGGGCAGAGTTCTCTCAAGGCTTATGTCGGAAGGAATATGGTACTTGTTGTTTGCAAGAAGCGCGGCGGATATGCAGAGCGGACGAAGTTCGAACGAATATGCGATAAGAGAATCGTACAGTAATTTGTATGCAGTGCTTCTTGTATTATGGTCGTTGTTTTGACTTGATATAAAGAGTTGCTGCTGTATAGTGCCGTCGGAAAGCATAAGGTTGCTCATGTTTTCGGCCAAGCGCAGCGTGGAAGATATTTTATTTCCCGAATAGACGAGATTCTTTGCTATTTCCAAATACAGCATTTTAGTGTTCGCTTTCGTTACGTAATATAAGGCGATGATTGAAAATCCGCAGAAAAACACGGTTCCTGAAAAAATAATTATAAATAGGATTTTTTTTAGCAGAGAAAAATTGTTCAAAACGTCTTCGATTCTTTTGATAAGTTTTTTTAATACGAACATAAAATTTAATTTCGCATTCATGCGCTTTTTGCGCACATATAATTTGCGATGTTTGCCGAAAGGCAAATTTGTTAAACTGTAAATATAATTATATCATCAAAATATACGATACATAAAGCCCTAAACCACGACAACCGAACCACACCGGACGCTTCGCTTTTTACTTGCCTTTTTCACGGGAAACTTTGCGCTCGCCGCAAGGCACCGCTGCTATTTTTTGCATAAAAATCGGTTTTTTATACTATGAAGCCGATTTATAGGATTTACAGAGTAAAAAAACGGTATGATACTCTTATAAAAAGCAAGTTATCTAGGTTTAGAACAGGAGGTTTTAATGAAAAAAGTATTAAAGATCGCAGCAGGCCTTTGTCTTGCTGCGGCATTACTCGTAACAGGATGCAAAAAGGCGGAAAACAAAAAGTCAGGGGCTTCTAAAGAAGCAAAACTTACGATGTTCTGGTGGGGAAACCAGACGAGAAACGAAAGAACACAGAAAATCCTTTCTATGTTTGAAGCTGAAAACCCGGGCGTTAAATTTGATCCGCAGTTTGCAGAATGGGCGGACTATTGGAGCAAGTTGGCCGCGTCGTCCGCCGGAAAGCAGATGCCGGACGTAATACAGATGGACTATCAATATATTACTCAGTATGTGAGCAAAAATCTTCTTGTTGATTTAACGCCCTATATCAACGACAAGGTCTTGGACGTAAGCAACATAAACAAGGGAATTCTGGCTTCCGGTTCCGTGGACGGAAAAGTATACGCTATATGCAACGGAGTAAACGCTCCGTCATTGTTCTATAACAAGACACTTCTCGACGCTAACGGGATCACGGTAAAAGACAATATGACCATTGAAGAATTTATGCAGCTCTCCGCAGAAATTTACAAAAAGACGGGTTATAAGACGAATCCCTCATACGGCGGAAATATATTCCTTACATATTTCATGAGAGGCGAAGGCGTAGAGCTTTTCGGCGATAAAAAATTCAATGCGACGGTTGAAAACTTAAAAGCTTTTTTCACTATCTACGAGAGAGGCACGAAGGAAGGATGGATGATTTCTCCAACCGTATTTGCCGAGCGCACGTTAGGTTCCGTAGAACAGTCGTCTTTGCTATACGGCAGTTCGGGTTCCAATATGTCATGGTGTGCCTTTGCTTGGTCAAATCAACTTAGCGCATTTACAAAGGCCGCTCCTGAAGGGATGAAACTCGGCATTACCACGTGGCCTGCAAAAGACCCGATAAAAGCAAATTATCTTAAACCCAGTCAGTTCTTCTGCGTATCCGTGGACAGCAAAGAACCGAAGATCGCCGCACAGCTTATAAACTATATAACAAATTCAGTAGACTGCAACAACGTTCTTTTAGGAGAACGAGGAATCCCCGCTTCTTCCGTAGTTGCGGATGCGATCGCACCGAAGTTTGATGAGACTCAGCAGACCGTGATAAAATATATCAACACAGTAGTTTCTCCGAACTGTTCGGCAATCTCTCCCGCAGATCCGCAAGGGGCTCCTCAAGTCTACAAAACTATGACCACATACGTAGACAAGATATGTTTCGGAATGCTCACGGCGGAAAAAGCCGCAGCGGAGTTTTTTGACGAAGGAAATAAAATTTTAGCCAGATAATGTTGGCGATGTAAAGAGGTATTTGAAGCAGTTCGATCAGCCTTATAACAGCGACGGCTGCTTCAAATACTCGCTTTTCTTAAAACTGTGCGCAAAGTGCGCGCTAACTGCGCTTGGTGGAAAATTGAAATTTTCTCCCCGCGCGGTTTTATAGGATAAAAATGATGAAAAATTCCCGATTGAACAGACTGAAACAAATAGCTAATACGGAAGGCGGCGCCGGCCTAATCTTTGCTTCTCCGTTTATATTCGGTTTTTTTGTTTTTTTAATTATTCCGATCTTAATTTCGTTTTATTATTCTTTTTGTAATTACGATATTCTTTCTCCGCCGGTCTGGAATGGACTTAAAAACTTTAAAGAAATATTTACGGATGATGAAACGTTCTGGCGTTCCCTGTTTGTAACGTTCAGATATTCCTTTGCGGCAGTTCCGTTAAAACTGGCTTTTGCCCTTGTTGTCGCCTTGATCTTGTTTAATACGACGAAGATGTCGGGCTTATACAGAGGAGTCTATTATCTTCCGTCCATTTTAGGAGGTTCCGTAGCGGTTTCAATACTGTGGCGTAGGATGTTTTCAAGCAACGGAACGATCAACGCTCTTTTGGGGCTGATAGGAATAAACACCCAGTTTTCGTGGGTCGGAGAAAAATCGACCGCCATTTGGATTCTTATCTTACTTACAGTATGGCAATTCGGCTCTTCCATGTTGATCTTTTTAGCCTCTTTAAAACAAATCCCTTCCACGCTGTACGAGGCTGCCCGTGTTGACGGAGCCAACAGATGGCATCAGTTTTGGAAAATTACGTTCCCTTTGCTTACGCCGACTATCCATTTTAATTTGATAATGCAGACTATTCAGGGATTTTTGGCGTTTACACAGTGTTACATAATCACACAGGGACGCCCCATGGATTCAACCCTTTTGTACACTGTTTATGTTTACAGGCAGGCCTTCGAATTTTATAACACGGGTTACGCTTCCGCCCTCGCGTGGATAATGCTTTTTGTGGTAGCGCTGTTTACATGGCTTTTGTTTGCGACAAAAAGATTTTGGGTTTATGAAGGAGGCGTATGATGAAAGGACAGGCAAAAGAAAAAATCATTTATCACATATTGGTGTGTATCATAGGATTTTCAATGATCTATCCGCTTTTGTGGATGGTTATGAGTTCATTCAAGCCCACCAATACTATTTTTACTACGGCTTCTAAGCTTATCCCGAAAGAATTTGTTTTAAGCAATTATCGGACGGGATGGAAGGGATTCACTCCGGGACAGACGTTCGCGATCTATTTTAGAAATTCCTTGTTTATTTCGCTTACGGCGACGTTCGGAGCGGCTTTATCTTCCGCCGTCGTTGCCTTTGCTATGTCCCGCCTTCACTTTTTCGGAAAAAAATTCCTAAAAGCTATGATTCTCGTTTCTATGATGCTTCCGGCGCAGATTCTTATGATACCGCAGTACCTGTGGTATCTGCATCTGGGATGGGTAGGCACCTATCTTCCTCTCATAGTGCCTTCTTGGTTTGCCACACATGGATTTTTTATATATCTGATGATGAATTTTATAGACGGAATTCCCAGAGAGCTTGACGAAGCGGCTAAAATAGACGGATGTTCTTATTACAGAACGTTTGTCGTCATAATTCTGCCGCTCCTTGTGCCGGCCATAGTTACGTCGTGTATATTTTCTTTTATCTGGCGCTGGGACGATTTTCTTTCGGCGCTGCTTTATGTAAAGCAGACGACGCAGTATCCGGTGAGCTTGGCGCTAAAGCTTTTCTGCGATCCGGGATCTTCGTCCGATTACGGGGCGATGTTTGCCATGTCTACGCTTTCTTTATTGCCGGTAATGCTTATCTTTATCTTTTTACAAAAATACCTTGTAGAAGGAATAAGCACCAGCGGTTTGAAAGGCTAAAAGTTTAAAGAAGTTTTAACGTTTATAAATCACAATAAATATCAGGAGTTATATATGAGAGATTTACACAGTATTAAGATCGCTTATATCGGCGGAGGATCCAAACAGTGGGCGCGCGTTTTTATGAACGACCTTGCCCTTGCAAAGGATATTTCCGGAGAGATCGCGCTTTTCGATATCGACGTCGAATCGGCGGAAAGGAATAAAAAAATCGGAGAGCGAATCAATCAGTCCGAAAAAGCCGTTTCAAAATGGAAGTATTCGGTCTATAAAAGAATTGACGGAGCTTTAAAGAATGCGGACTTTGTCGTCATTTCGATACTTCCGGGAACCTTTGAAGAAATGCGTTCCGACGTGCACGCGCCTGAAAAATACGGCATATATCAGCCTGTAGGCGACACCTGCGGTCCCGGCGCCGTCTTACGCAATATGCGTACCATTCCCGTTTATGAAGAATTTGCAAAAAAAATAATGACCTATTGTCCGGACGCATGGGTTATAAACTTTACAAATCCGATGAGTTTGTGTGTAAAAACCTTGTACGACGTGTTTCCGAAAATAAAGGCCTTCGGCTGCTGCCACGAAGTTTTCCACACCCAAAAATTCCTTTGCTGTGTAGCACACGAAATTTTGGGCATCCCCCAACCTCAAAGAAATGAAATTTATACCGATGTTTCAGGGATAAATCACTTTACGTGGATCACCGAAGCCTATTACAAAGACATAAACCTTATGTCGCTTCTTCCCCAATTCATTAAAAAATATTTCGATTCGGGGTATTACGAAGAAGGCGATGCGGACAAATACAAGACGAATATGTTCGCTTACGCGAACAGGGTAAAGATGGACATGTTTAACAGATACAATGTTTTAGGAGCCGCAGGCGACCGACACCTTGTAGAGTTTATGAATAACGGATGGTATTTGGAAAATCCTAAAGCCGTGGAATTTTGGAAATTCCGCCTTACGACCGTAGATTTCCGTGTAAAACAGCAAAAAGAACGGATCGAAGAGACTATAGCTATGGCGGAAGGTAAAAAGCCCGTAACTGTAAAAAAATCGAGCGAAGAAGCCGTAGAATTGATAAAGGCGCTTTTGGGCCTTGAAACGCGGGTATCAAACGTAAATATGCCGAATAAAGGACAGATGCCCGACTACCCCATGGGCGCCGTAGTTGAAACGAACTGCGTTTTTTCAAACAACTATGTTGCGCCTGTAACTGCGAAACCGCTGCCGGACGGTCCTAAAGCCCTTGTGATGAGGAACCTCATAAATAACGAAGTTCTTTATGAAGGCGTAAAAAATCGCGATCTTGACATGATCTTCGAATCATTTATAAACCAGCCCTTGTGCTCAAAATTAAATATTTCCGACGCAAGAGAGCTGTTCAAGACCATGATCGACAATACGGCGTCTTATCTGCCTGAAAAATTAAGGCATTGGGCATAAAACGTATGGAGCCGCACTGCGAGTTGAATTTTACTGAACGTCGGTGCAGTACTTTTCGTGCGGCTCGGCGCCGGTTACTGCTGCCTTGCGTTCCGCTTTTTACATCTCACAGCTGAAACGCTCGGCAATAGTTCTATCGAAGGGCCGCAAATTTAAAAAATACTTTTTAAGTCATCAAGGCTTTCGCACAGCTTCCAAAGGAACTTTTTTATTTCCTCGTCCGGTTCTATTTGATCCGGAATCATAATGCAAAAAAGTCCTGCGGCATAGGCGCTTTTTATTCCGTTAGGGCTGTCTTCAACGGCCGCACATACGCCCGCAGAATATCCTATGGATGCGCAGGCTGAAAGATATATGTCAGGAGCAGGTTTACTGTGCGTTACCGAATCTCCCGTAGTTACGGTTTTAAAAAAATCGATTACTCCCGCATCCGTAAGTTGCGGTATGACGCGCGATCTTCTCGTAGAAGATGCGAGAGCCACGCAATAACGGGAGCTGAGATACTCCAACACTTGTTTTGCCCCTTTCATAAGAGGAATTCCATGCTCGCCTGCAATCTTATCAAAATACACGGATGTTTTTTTTAGAAATTCGTCTACGGAAAATACCGAACCGTATAAATTCTCTAACGCAATTTTCGTGTCGTTCTTGTTGCAGCCCATGCTTAGACGAAAAATCTTTTCTATTTCAGCGGTATCTATTCCAAAATCCTTGCCCGCCGCATACCACGCTCGTTTTGAAATAGATTCCGTATCGAGTATTACCCCGTCCATGTCAAAAATTATCGCTTCTATTTTTTTCATAGACGACATGGTAGTATTAAACCCGCTTCAAATCAAGATATCGGCTATTTGTGTGCCGGACGCAAGGCCGATGATGTCAAATTTACGCTTGACATTGATCGTTCGTTTCGATATATTAAATAAAAATGCGGGGATGGTGGAATTGGTAGACACGCCAGCTTGAGGTGCTGGTGGCGAAAGCTGTGCCTGTTCAAGTCAGGTTCTCCGCATCGCATAAAACCTTGTGATTCAGTGAATTGCAAGGTTTTTTTTATGAACGTGTTTTTTGTACGAAACTATGCAAATTATAATTCCCGTTTTTTTTATTTTTACGGTTAATGCGGTCGTAAATACATATCTTCCCATTATACTTGCCTATGTGGGTTACGATATTGCTAAGATAGGCGTATTGCTGTCAATCTTTGATTTTACCGGAACATTTGCAGCCCTGCCTTGTATTTATCTAATCGAAAAAAGGAATAAATACGGCGTAGATCTTTTTTTTATTCTTCTGCCGTGTATATTGCTGCCCGTCCCCATAATCACAGTTCACAACTTTTTATTTTCGGCACTTTTTATGGGCGTTTATTCCATAGGATACAAATGTATGTTTCCCGTTTCGGATACCGTAATAAACAACATACTTATAGGACGGTACAACGATTACGGAAAGGTACGAGCTATAGGATCGCTAAGCTTCGTATTGATGAACATTGTCATGCAGATTTTTTTAAGCGGAAGAGACGCAAACAGTTTTGAAATGATTTTGTGGATGACGATTCCCGCCGTTTTAACCGCGGCATCGCTTTTTTTTGTGCCGGGGCTAATGCCGCCGCTTTTTGTAAAAAAAACCGAACAAAAAAACAATATAAAAGGCGAAACCGCCGACGGCGCAAAAAAAGTCAGGCACGCGATAAGCGTCCTTGTAGTAAAAAAGCATCCTTTTTTGCTGTCATCGCTGGTATCGGGCTTTTCAGCGTCTTTTTGGGCTGCAATGGTATTGCTGACTTTTGCTTTTCTTGCCATGTCGCCCGTAAATAAGTTTTTTTCCTTGTATGTTACCGAATTTTTAAACTTGAATTCGGCTCCGGCATTTTGGGCCGTTCACGCCGCCGTTGAAATACCTGCTATGATTTTTTCCGGACGGTTTATAAGGCGCTTCGGCAATGAAAAGATATTGTGCCTGTGCGTGCTCGCCATATCATTTCGCCTTTGGACTTATATACTGTTCAAATCTTTTGCAGGAGCCTTAGCCGGACAGTTTTTAAATTATTTTACTTTCGGACTTTTTCATCCTGCGGCGATTTCGTTTATTGCCGAGCACGTGCCGTCTAAAAAGCAGGTTACGGGACTCGCTCTATATGCGATAGGCGCAAACGGCGTGGGTAACATACTGGGAAGTTTTGCAGGCGGTATAATAATCGAAAAATTCGGCTTTCCTACCTTATTTTTATGGGCGTCGTTTTTGCCGCCGCTCGCCGTAGTTCTGTTTATGCACTTGAAGAAAAAAGGAAGCTGTTTTGACGGCGGCACTTGTTAATTGTGCTTATGAAAGCAAAAGATCCCCGGAAAAATCCGGAGATCTTTTAAGCTGAGATTTATAAGCTTATCAACGGTTAGAAATTAACTTCAGTGTCGTAGTAGCAGCACTTAAGCAATTCTTCCATCTCTTTTTGAGTCGGCTGCCGCGGGTTCGATCCTGTACATGCGTCGCTGATCGCATTTTTTGCAATGTCGGGAAGGCGTTTTAAGAAAACGTCTTCGGGAACAAAGCCTTTTTCCGTAGGATAGCTGTCGGCTCCGTAGTTTTTAATACCGTGCGGAATATTTAAGTCGTCGTTCATCTTGCGCAGCGTTTTAATAAGCAAAGAAACTTTTTCATCGTCGTTTTTGCCGCCGAGCTTCATGTGATCCGCGATAACTCCGTAGCGTTTTTTTGCTTCAGGATTTTTTGCGTTAAACGCGATTACCTTGGGCAAATACATGGCGTTTGCGGCTCCGTGAATAATGTGCGCGCCGTAATCGCCGAAAACCGCGCCCGTCTTGTGCGCCATAGAGTGAACTATGCCCAACAGTGCGTTCGAGAACGCCATTCCCGCCAGACACTGTGCGTTGTGCATGCTGTCTCTCTTAGCCATATCGCCGTTGTAGGAACCCACAAGATCGTTCTGTATCATATTGATCGAAAAGATCGCAAGCGGATCCGTGTAATCGCAGTGTGCCGTAGAAACATAGGCTTCTATAGCGTGGGTTATGGCGTCCATGCCCGTGTGAGCCACAAGTTTTTTCGGCATGGTTTCAGCCAGAGCGGGATCTACTATGGCTACATCCGGTGTAATTTCAAAGTCTGCAATGGGGAATTTAATTCCTTTTTTATAATCGGTGATTATGGAAAAGGCTGTTACCTCCGTCGCCGTACCTGAAGTTGAAGATATTGCGCAAAAATGCGCCTTTTTACGCAGCTTAGGAAGTCCGAAAACCTTACACATGTCTTCAAAAGTCGTATCGGGATATTCATATTTTATCCACATAGCCTTTGCAGCGTCGATAGGAGAACCGCCGCCTATGGCGACAATCCAATCCGGTTCGAATTTAAGCATGGCGTCGGCGCCCTTCATAACCGTGTCCACGGAAGGATCGGATTCTATACCCTCGAATACTTCTACCTTCATTCCGGCTTCTTTAAGATATCCGACCACCTTGTCAAGAAAGCCGAAGCGTTTCATGCTTCCGCCGCCAACACAAACCATCGCCTTTTTCCCCGTAAAGGTTTTAAGAACTTCGATAGAACCTTTACCGTGATAAATGTCCCTCGGTAATGTAAATCTCATAACAATGCCTCCTACTATGCATTCTGTATTAATTATAACACCGATCGAAGCGTATTGCAAAATAAATATTCAAAAATAATCAATTCGGTTCAAAACAGTTCATTTTGTCACCGGGCAACCGCAATCGCCGCGCCGGATTATTGTGAGCCACCGAGTCTGTCGACAGCGCGACCTCGCGTATTAAGATGCCGCTGCTTCGATAGCCTAAATCTCGATCCTAAGAATTTTCACCTTTTTTCTTTCTGGGAACAATGCTGAAATTTATCGTTTTTTCAGTTTCCATTCCCGCATCAAGTTTTATGTCCCAGCAAAAAGCCTCAGTCAGCGTCATTCCCGCTTTCACATTGTCTCCGCTCGCATCGGGGCGCATAAAGGATATTTGAGAATACGACAAGGTAGCGTTTTCGTTCGGTTCAAATATAAAAGAGATGTCGTTTGTCAAATCCGTAGTCTGCACTACGGACACATTGTTTATAAGCCGAGTGTCTTCCGCCGAGGCGTCAAGATCTTTGCTCACCGCCTTTGAAACAACTTTAAGGCTGTATCTGAAGGTTTCGTCCGGGCGGGCGAAATTTGACTCGACTACGAATTTTGCAAAAAGAGGGCTTTGGCTTTCATTTTTCAATATGTATTGAACCATCATGCCGCTGCTTGTCATAAAATAGTTTTTTAAAAGGCTGACCGGCTGTTTCATGACGGAAAACAGTCCTGAAGCTTTAAGACGGATCTCATTCCTTTTGCTGCCGAAACTCAGCTGTTCGTACTTTTTTGAGGAAAAAAGCCCTCCTCCTGTCGGGCGGTGTTTTTTGTAAAGGTCGAATTCATCGCCGTCAAAAAGGCTGTCTATAAAAAATCCCCGCTCGTATTTGTCGGAATACCCGTCGAATCGTTCTATGCGGCTCAAATTATCCGCGTAGTTGCCGGTGTTTTTCATAATATTGAATTCGAAAACGGTGCCGCCGTATAATCCTATGCAGGCGTTATATTGCTTCATCTGGCAAAGATATTCGTTAATTCCGTCACAGTTATAATCGAAATTCGTTATCGACTCGCGGAAGTCGGAAGAATCGCGCAAAAGTTTTTCCGCTTCGGCAAGGTTTTTATACGCCACAAGGCGCCGTCTGGCGTTGACGCCTATGCTTTCAGGACAACATATAAAGGTTTTGCCGTTTTGAGATTCCCAAAGTTTTTCGCGCGCAAGCTTTTTCCGCATTTTGTCGCCGTGAGACTGATTCAAAAGCATGCTCACGTAAAGCATTCTGTTATAAAGCGCCTGCTGTCTTGGATATGTGCGTAAAAAATCATAGATAGTAGCGGCGGTCTTTTTTTTATTGTTTACGGTTAAAAAAGGAATTGAAGACAACAGGGAGAATTCTTCGCTTATGCCAGCCGGTATGTATGCGGGAATAAAAGTTTTGGCGTTTCTGCGGCAGTTCAGCGGAAGCGACAACTGCACTGATTCGGTGTTTTTTATTTCATCGAGAAAATTTTCAAACCAGTCGTTTTTTAAAAGCTCCGCCAGTAAACGCTTTCTCAGGACTACAGGGACAATTCTGTCCTTTTCATCCGTTTCGTCTTCGCTGAAAAGTTCGTCTTTGGTATTTTTTTTTATCGTCGCCACCATGTTTTTTATGTATAAGGCCGGAGAAAGATCCGCATCGGGAATAAAATCTTTAAAATTCGAAAGAATACACAGGGTTTTTCCCTTGTCCGCAGCTATGATAGGCAAATAATACTGTTTTGAAGGCGGAATGAGAGAGCTGTCGAGAATCACATATTCCATTCCGCAAACTTGAAAACCTGAAACGAGCGAAGGATCCCAGCTGCTCGCACAAACCTGCAATCCTCTAGGCCGTTTGCCTATGGTCTTTCTTATTTCGGAAGACAAAAGCTCTATCTGCCCCGCCCTGTCTACGGGATACAGCAATGGAAAAACAGGATCGTAATATCCGCCGCCTAAAACTTCAACCTGTTTGCGTCCGCTCAATTCTCCGACCAGTTTTAAAAATTCGGGATAATTTTTTTTGTACCAGGAAATTTGTTCGCCCGTAAATGAAAATGTAATTTTACATTCCGGATGCGTGTATAAAAAGGATACGAGGGGTTTGTATATGAGCTTATAGTTTTTTAGAAAATTATCCGAAACTTCCGCCTGAGAATGATCTGAAGATAATACAAAACATATACTTATTTTATCCATAAAAAGTTCAAAAAGTCATAAAATCCGGCCGATAATTCTTATTCTATTATATAATCTGCAAGACGGCAAGCGCAAAAATAGAGCAAGTCAATATGGCAGAGCGGCCACCGCCGCACGGATCCGAGCGAGGGATAAGCGCTTTTTTCAACCGCCCTACCCCTTTCTATAAAAACACTTCAGGATTTAACCACGAAATATTCCAAGCGGAAATGGCGATGAGAATAATCGCCATGTTTATGTAAAAAAGGCTTATCGTATCGATATTTACCGGAGGCTTAAAAAAAGAGAAACGTTTTTTTAAAGATACGATCAGCAAATGTATGATGGAAAATGAAAAAACGCAAGCCGCGCCTATTACGGCGGAACCTAATACGCTTGAACTTTCATAGATTGAAAGTAATGAAAAAAGAAAAACGAGAGGAAATTCCTTGCAGGATACGTAAAGCTTTTTGTAGAATAAAAGATTAAAACCCGTAAACATGATAAAGTAAATTAAAAGCGTAAAAAACGGAAATAATTCACATATCGACAGGCGAAAAAGCACGGTATCCGTAAAAATTTTAGATAAAACCGCCGTAAGTTCCACGCTTACGAATACTTTAAGAAAATCATATGCAAGCGGCTTTATGCTCTTGTTTATGAAAAGCAGGCGGTCAAAGCCTATTCCGTAGACCAAAACTGCAGAAGAAATAAAAAGGTAATAGAAAAAACCGTTCATTTTTCCTCCAAAGATTTATCGTCCGCGAATATCGTTTTTTCTTTATTTTTTCTAAGATAAGGTATAAAACTCAGAATGACGGAAGAAAGTATTGCGGCGCCGGGAATCGAGGCAAAAAAATTCATAAAAGGCAGCACTGAAGCCGCCGGGATAAGCTGAAAAGAAAGTACACCCAGCGAGGACGGTAAGCTCAAAGTTCCGAAACCCAAAATGTCGCGAATAAGAGAAAAGCAAAATGTTACGGCGGAAAAGTAACCGGCGACGCGCAGATTTGATTTCAAATCCGCCTTGATCGAAAGCCCTTCAGGCCTGTGCAGCACATAAAGCATATACACCGAAAAGGCCTGTATGTAAGGAAGGAGAGCGAGCTGCAAGGCTATTACGGGCACAAGCATCATCAATACGAATCTTTCACATGTTACAAATGATACGAGAGCCAAAGGCATTATGACATGTGAATAAGAGTGAATATCGAGTTTTTTAAGTAAAAAATTAAGCAAAATATAAAATAAAAAAGCAAAATTAAATGTAATTATGAATATGATGCCGTAGGCCAAGCGGCCGGGCGCGGGAATCAAAATCGCAAGCAAGGTTGCGGTGCAAATCAAAAGTTTTTTATCTGTCATCTTTACCGTCCCGTGGTCAGTATTTCAGGATTCTTTTTCAGCCAATAAGAAATTGAAGAGTTTTTTGAAACAGCCGCAAGCCTTTTTGAATGTTCGGGCGGAAGGCACAAAAAATCTACGAAAGACGTTTTTCCGTCCGAAGAACGCATCAAAACGGCAGGATATTGTCCGTACAGAGTTGTGACGCCCATAATCACGGCGTAACCCGCATCCGCGTTATTCTTGTCCGTCAGTTTAAAAGCGGCGCCGCCGGAATAAAAACCTGATCGAACGGCGTATTGCCTTTGAATTTTATAAGTATTGGGATAATGAGCTTCCAAAACTTGACTTACGGCTTTTTGCAACCCCTTGTTCCAAGGATTTTTTGCCAGCAGCATAAGAAGAATCATTACCGAAAATAAAAAAAGCAATATCCCGAAGCCTAATCCGATCTTTTTTATGTTTTTATGTTTTATTTGATCCATCATTCAAATCCTTTTTTAAAATCGTCTTTCGAAATTTGCCGCTACCGGTAAAAACAATAATTTCTTTTTCTGAAAGGATCTCCATTTTTCTTTTTGCAAGAAAATCTTCCGCCTGCTGATAAAAAAGGGAAACTACGTTTGCCAGAATCACAGTAAAAACGGATCCCGCGGGAGACGTTCCGCAGCCTACGATAAAAAAAGCTATTATTCCGGCTGAAATTCCGTAGAAAATTTTTCCGGTGCGGGAAACGGGAGCGGTTCCGAACCAGCTTAGAAGAAAGATCGACGTGAACAGAGTTCCGCTTGACATAAGAGCCAGTATTACATCGCCGGAACCGGGCATCCCGCCGTATGCGGCCGGAGAAACAAAATAAACCAAAAGCCCGTATACGGCGATATGACATGCGGGAATGATAACGGAAACAAAATCGAAGGCAAAAAACACTGCGGAAGTTATCAATGTGATAAGATTAAATCTGAACGCCGGTATTACGGAATTTGAATCCCAAAGTAAAGATATATATCCTTCGGGAATCGAAAGCCCGAAGACATTGAAAATTTTTTCATTAAGAAACAGAGTAATCTTCGTATCAAACGGTAAAACGGGAATTTGACCGTTTTGAATCAAGATAAGAGACGGATTGTGCGAAAAAAGATTTTCACCCGTGACTAGAAAAGAAGGAAATGCCGAAATGTTAAAAAGCCATGCCAATGCAACCGTCACTGCAGCAGGATTTATCCACGGATGCGAAAAGCCTCCGAAGGCATATTTAAAAATCAAAAGAGAAAATAATGTAAGAAAAAAAACCGAAATCACAGGATATCCGGACGGCAAAAGCAAGCCTATGATGATCCCCTGAACGAGCGACAAAACTACAAAGATTTTTTTCTTTGACAGCACGGAATTTATGCTTTCGGCAGACAGACTTCCGATTACGGAAGAAAGTATTACATACAGCGACGACACGGTTCCTGACAACCACAGCATTACAATTTGCGGGATCAAAAACAATAAAAACGCGGATACGGTATCGCTTGAAGAACATGAAAAATGAACGAAAGGTCTTAACTTAAAATTGTCTTTTATCAAAGAAGGTATGTTCAGATCATTTAATAAATCGTTTTTCATGACTGCGACTCCTTAAGGGTCTCTATCGCCTGACTCAAAGGCAATCTGGAAGAACACACGGCATTACACAAGGTACAGCCCATGCATAAATTTGATGCTTTCAATAAGGCCGCTTCCATTTTATGAATGTTGTTAAGCATTTGATTGAACAAAAGGTCAGGGCTCAACCCTGAAGGACAAACGGAGCGGCATTTTCCGCAGCGCACGCATTCGTTCGGAGTAAAAAACGGAAATTTGTAGGATGACGCGAATGCGACGGATTTTACGTTTTTTGTTATGGGTACGGATCTTTCTGGCGCAAGATAACCGGTGAGCTGCCCGTTTATGATTATCTTTGAAGGATTCTTTAAAAATCCTCCGCACTGCGCCGATAAAAAATCTATCGTCGATCCTAAGGGGAGTCTCAATATTCCCGAAACTTTGAGACAGTCGCCGTAAACGTATACGTATTGATTTATGACCGGCCTGTGAAGTTCTATCGCCTCATACAGATGAATCAGCGTAACGCTGTCTACGAGCAGATCGTAAATATTTATTTTTGAAAAAATTTCATCGTTTTGAAGTTTTTTAAGTACGGTTTCAATAAGTATGCGCTGAAAACCCGCCGGATAATCCGTACAATCCACGCCGACATATTTTACGGGAATTGAATTAAAAATATCGTAATTTTCGGTTTCTTCGGCGGTGTTTTCGGGGCTGGGTAAGGCGTCGTTATACGCAAAGACAATACCCGAAGCGTTCATAGCATAGGCAAGTATGGCGGCTCCCTTTTTTATTCTGTCAAATCCGGTGTTGGTGAGAAAGGAATCGGTACGGCGGTACGGATCTTCGTCAAAAAGTCTTACTACAAGGACATTTGAAGCTTCTTTTTTTTTCGTTTTTATCTGGGTTGCAAGCGAAAAAGGTTTGTTTATGAAAAAAGTGTTTATCACGCCGTAATAGGAGATCATTTCAACTATTTCGGAAGGAGAAATATCCGACCACTTATTCGGTCTTGATTTTTTACCGCGGTAAGAAAATTTCCCTTCGAGCATAATAAGCACGGCGTCGCTTTTTTTGCCGTCGAAAAGCGGTACGGAAGAAAATCCCGTTACAATACCGGGTATGGGCGAATGAATTTGTGCAGCCAAAGGTTCAAGCGGATCCTGGCTGCGCGCGATAACCTGCCCTTCCCTTACGCGGTCTCCTTCCGAAACAAGCAATTTATAGTTACCTGATCCTTCCATATCGATCGGAACGGTCACTAAACGCGGTAAAAAAGAGTCTATAGCTTGATAAGAAATTTCTTCATTTGTTTTTTGCAGTTTTATCATTTTTTTCTGTACTTAGCTCTTAATGTTACCACTTATCAATTCGCATTCAAATTAATCGGTGGTTCCTTAATATAAAAAAAATCAATACGGCCGAAGAAATCATAAATTCTATCAGCAGAATAATAAAATCACGAAAGCCGTTCCCGCCCGATAAAGAATATACGGCCGCATCTGCTTTTCCTTGTTTTTTCAAAATTTTTTCCAACGCCGTATCCGGCAAGCCGTCAATATTTTTAACCGTTGAATCTATAAACGCCTTGTCAAAGCTAAAGACAACTTCGTTTTTCTCTCTTATGACGTCTCCGTCTCTTTCATAACGAGGAATAATTACAGCATCTCCGGGTCTGACATTTCCGGACGCGGAAGCCTCGTCGTGCAAAGATCGATATGGATATGTCTTTGCATACCAATCGGACGCGACATAGTCCGTCAGCGAAATAATCGACGTTTTATTATTATACCGCGCCGGAGCGGGCAGCAACAAGTCTTTTGAGCCTTTCGAGGACAAAAACCTGGATGAAAAGACGGAAAGAACGAGAAAAAGTCCCGTGATAAGCGCACAAAAATACATAAATAATACGGTTTTACGGGTTGTCAGTCTTATAAACTGAGACGGCAATATCAACACCATGCTGAACGCCGATTTTTTTGCGCGATAAATTTCATAATCGTGTAACAAATTTTCTGCGGCAAACGAAGCCGATAAAGCGGCGATAAATATGATTCCGCTTGAAAAAGAAGAAAAAAAGCACAAAACGACAGGCAATATTGTAAATAAAACCGCATACCGGCTGTGCAAAAGCACGTAAAGGCTTTCATTCCTTCGGCGAAGATCCTGTAGCGCGTAAAGTCCGTAAAGCAAAAGACATACGGCGCCGATACGCGAGAGCGAAGGCCTGCTCAGAGCAAACAATAGCGGGAAAAAAGCCGTTACGAAAAAAAACGGCCGCGATTTTGAAAAAAAACACAAAAACGAAGCAAAAATAAAGCACACAACGAGCGGAATCTTCGGAAAGTCAGCCTTCGAATCAAGATACGAATTCGCATTATAATCCCGATTCAGCGTTCTAAACGCTTTTTCCGTCGAAGCCGAATATCGTTCGGGTATATAATAAAGCTGAAAATCATCATTTTTATCGAAGAAAAATTCTTTTTGTCTTTCAGAATAAGACGGCGTTTGCACTTTCTTTTGTACGGGACTGTAAGGCGAAGATTGCATTTGCGGTTGCGACGAAAGCGACACGACGGAACTGCAGCCTGAATTATTTAAAACATAAAGAACGTCTTTTTCGGACACGGTTTTTGCAACCGCAAGAGTCTGATAGCCTGTCCATAATTTTTTATGACTCACGCGGCGAAAAGCGAACAAGGCAACAAGGCTTAGAAAAACAATTGTAAATGAAATTACGATATTCTTTTTTATCCGCATATTTTAGGATCACAGTACACTGAAGGCGGTGCCGATAAAAAACCCCAAAAGGCAACCTACAAAGACTTCCATAGGCGAATGTCCCTGAACTTCTTTTATCGGTTTAAAATTCGACAATTTTTTTTCATTCATTATCTTAATGATCTCGTTTAACCGTTTCGCCTGAATTCCGTTAGCCCGCCTTACTCCTACGGCATCCCGTATCGTTACAAGAAAAAAACAAAGCGAAAGAATAAATATATCGGAATCGACGCCGGATCTGTACGCTATAGCTGTGGAAAGGCATGCTACCAGCGCCGAATGGCTCGACGGCATACCGCCCGTGCGCCAAAGCAAAAGTTCAAAAAGCTGCTTAAACGAATGTATCTGGCCGTAAAACAATTTTATGACGGTTTTTATGAATTGAGCACAAAACCAGCTGAAAACACAGGCTATCACGATCGGGTTGGAAAAAAGAAAATGTAGTTTTTCACCGGCATACATAGCAACTATTTATTTTACCGACAGGGAAAGTTTTGTCTAGTAGCGGGTATTTATTTTTATCACTATAATGAAAATATGGACTTTAAAACTTTTTATTGCGGCAAAGACGACGAAGGCAGGCGTCTTGACAGAATAGTAAGAAAGTTTTTAACGGAAGAATCTCTTTCGATTCTTTACAAGTCGATAAGAAACGGATTTATAAAAGTAAATAAAAAGACGGTAAGCCCCTCTTACCGTGTGCGGGAAAACGACGCGCTTTTTATTGCATCCTCTCTGGCCCCCGCCGTAAGCGTTGACGAGAGCACAGGACGTTTCCCGCCTAAAGAGCGCTACCCTGCATTTTCAAAAGAGAATACTATTTTTAAAAATGAAGCTATAATTGTGATAAACAAACCCTACGACGTTTCCGTGCAAGGCAAAAATTCTCTTTCCGATCAAATCGTCAGTATTTGGAAAGAGAAAAAAAAAACAAAAGGTATCTCATCTCTTTCATTTATTCCCGGCCCTTTACACAGGCTTGACAGAAAAACGACGGGAGTACTAATTTTTTCCCAAAATCTTAAAGGCGCACAGTGGTTTTCAAGCGCCTTTAAGCATAACGCGGTAAAAAAAATATATTTGGCGCTTTTGCAGGGCAAACTTGATAAGCCGGTGTTTTGGCATGACAGCATCGAAAAAAAAACGGATAACGACAAAAATTTTCACACCGTAAACATTGTAAACGATAAAACCGAAGCCGGAAAGCCGGCCGTCACAAAGGCGGAGCCGCTGTCTTACGGGCTTTATGAAAACATTGACGTAACGCTGGCAAAAATAACGATAGAAACCGGAAGGACGCATCAGATAAGAAGCCAGGCCGCCTTTCACGGATTCCCGCTCTTAGGCGATACGGCTTACGGAGGAAAAAAAATAACGGCCGACAGGGATTTTTATCTGCATTCTTATGCCCTGCTCCTTCCCGAAGACAATCCGTTAGCCGTTCCACAAAAATTAATCGCATTTATTCCGACAAAATTTGAAAAAATGTTAAGTAAAACCTTGATAAGTCCTCTCCGTATTAATATAATCTAACTAACTATGAAGTCGCTCAGTGATTTTTTTCAAAAATTTACAGGAATAACGGTATACGCCCTTGTGGGAGAAAGCGGAACCGGAAAAAGTTTTCGCGCCAAATTGCTCGCCCAAAAATACGGGCTTACTGCCATCATTGACGACGGACTTCTAATTCAAGACGACAAGATCTTGGCGGGACATTCGGCTAAAAGAGAAAAGACCTACATGGGCGCCGTGCGGGTAGCCTTGTTTGACGACAAAGAGCACCGCGACGAAATAGCTAAAATGCTGCACAAACTGCGCATAAAAAAGATTCTGCTTTTGGGAACCTCCGAAAAGATGGTCATCAAAATAGCGACGAGACTGCAGCTTCCCCCTCCTTCAAAGATAATAAAGATCGAGGACATCGCATCGCGCGAAGAGATTGAAAAGGCGATCCGTTCAAGGCAGATAGAAGGCAAACATATTATCCCCGTTCCCGCTATAGAAATAAAACGCAATTATCCGCAGATATTTTATAACTCTATCAAGGTGTTTTTTAACCGTAAAAACATATTTCATAAAAAAGAAGATTCCGCCTTGCAGCCTTTTGAAAAATCCGTCGTCCGTCCGGAATTTTCAAAAAAAGGCAGGATAAGCATATCCGAAGCGGCGCTGACGCAGATGGCAATGCATTGCGTTTCCGAATGCGATCCTAAGATTCGTGTAAAAAAATTTACGATAAAAACCGACAGTCACGGTTACAGGTTTATAATAACGATAGACGTTCCGTTCGGTAATCAGCTTACAGGAAAGATCCACGCTCTGCAGCAATACGTTATAGACAATATAGAGCGCTATACAGGTATTCTGGTAGAAGAAGTAAGCATAATCATCGATAAAATTACGGGAACGGAAAATATATAAACGGTGAAAGCGACGGGGAAATCTTTTTAAACCTTTTGACTTTCGGAAATTTCGTATTTAGTCTTTACCGCCGATTTAGCGTTATCGGAGCCGAAAGTTTTTTTCTGCTTCCGTTTTTTAGACGGCTGCATTGAAATTCCGAGCGTTTTTAAAACTTCCTTTATCGCAAATTCGAGTTCGGTTCTCTGCGGATTCATCGGCAGAACGAAATTTCTGCATTCCGTCCACGTAACGGCGTATAATTCGCTCGCGGAAGGATGAAGCGCAGCCTCTTTCTTCCAGTCGGTAAGCTCGTAAATAAAATCGTAGATCAAATAAAATAATTTTCGCCCGAGCCTTACGTCCGTTTCGCGGGCAACAGTTTCGTCAAGTTTTTTAAGACTTTGAAGATATTTTTTTTCAAAATCAGGTCTTGCGTACATTATTGCCGTAGCGGAAGGCTGTAAATACATGTATAAGTCGGTTTGAAGCGCTTTCGAGACTATCTCAAACGAATGTCCGCTACCTATTATTTTTTGAAGCTCTTCCGTAAGCCTTGACGGCGACACCGACGAAAGAAGATGAGCCGATTTTAGAATTTTTCGTTTAAGAAAAAAAGGAAGGCGGCAGCCGGTAGCGGCGGAATACTTTATCGCGCGGATCATTCTGACAGGATCTTCGACAAAGATTCTGTCGATTTTTATTACGGGTCTAATGATATGTTTTTTTATGTCCCGAACGCCGTTCACATAATCTATGACGTGTTCCGTAAAAGGATCATAATACAAGGCATTCAGCGAAAAATCCCTCCGTTTTACGTCTTCGTCCATAGTTCCGAAACTGTTTCCGACCGAACCGTCTATTATGGAACGGAATGTGCTTACTTCAAAAATCTTATCTTCAAAAAAAACATGCACTAATCTGAAACGCCGGCCGATTATCCTTGAATTGCGGAAGATTTTTTTTATGCGCGAAGGAGTTGCGTCGGTGACTATGTCGAAGTCTTTAGGAGTGCGATCCAATATGAGATCACGCACGGCGCCGCCGACTATATAGCTTGAAAAGCCTGAGTCTTTTAAACGCTCAAGTATATACAGCGCATCCGGATCTATTTTTGAAAGCTGTATTTTATGTTCGTTTTTTGTGTAGATTACGGCTTTTTTTACAGGTCTGCCGTTTTCGTCTGCAGAATATCGGATTAACACGCTTATTAATTTACCTACTCTTTAAAGACATAGTCAATAGGCTTATTTAAGCTCGCCGGTTTTTATCCAAAAAAGAAGATCGCCGAAAACGTCGCTGCGGTTTATTTCGTTTATAAGTTCGTGTCTGCATCCTTTATAAATCTTTATGGAAGCATTTATTTTACCGCTTGCTTTGTAAATTTTATAAAGTTTTTTTACCGCCGAAGAATACAAACCTACAGGATCATCCTCCCCTGAAATAAAAAGTATCGGCATCGTACAAGGAATGGAATTTATGTTTTTTTGCTTGCGGACGAAATTTAATCCCCAAAGCAGATCGTAAAAAAAACCGAGAGTGGGCATAAAATTGCAAAACGGATCTCGGTCGTATTTTTTGACCTCCTCTTCGTCCTTTGATATCCAAGAATGCGGACTCGAAGGCTCCTTTATTTTTTTATTGTTCATCTTAAAAAAAAGCATGTTCACAAACGGCGCACATTCTTTTGCGCCGAACAATTTTTTTGCCGTTCCCACCAAAAAAAGCCCCGTGTAAATAAGTTTTGCAGAAGGAAAAGCCGTTCCGCATAAAACGCATTTTTGTATGATGTTTCCGTATTTTTCAATGAACGCCTGACCTACAAAGGAACCGAACGAATGTGCGAACAAAATTATTTCTTTTTCAGGGTAATCTTTTTTAAGTTTTTCGATCACTTCGCGAAGGTCTTCAACTACGGCCGTAAAACCGTCCTTTTCAGCAAGAAAGCCTAATTTTCCCTTGTTTTCATTTTGGGCTTTTTCGCCTGTTTTACCGTGCCCTCTGTGATCGTGAGCAGAGCAAACATAACCGTTTTCCGTCATAAATTGAGCGAGAACTTCATATCGGGAAGCGTGATCCACCATACCGTGACTTATCTGAAAAAGCCCGCGTATGTCTTTGGAATCACAATCGGGTATCCACCTTATGACCGAAACTTGGGCTCCGTCGCGCATAGTTTGAAAAAAAGTTTCTTTTTGCATACTCCCTCTTTGTCCGATTATTTGATAATATATAGCGATGTCGTCACATAATATTATAACCCGAGAAATGGTTTTAGGCGGAGACTGTATAGGACAAATCGACGGAAAAACGATATTCGTCCCTTTTGCCGTTCCCGGTGAAAAACTGAAAATAGAGACAGTGTCTTGTAAACGCGACTATGAAACTGCAAAAATAGTAGATATTCTTGAAAGCTCCGCGCACAGAATAAAACCTCCCTGCAAATTTTATGAAATTTGCGGCGGCTGCAATATGATGCACATAGAAAGCTCCTTTCAGCGCCAACTGCGGTCGGATATGCTTAAATCCTGCTTTAAACGCGAAAAAATTGAAACACCCGAGATAATCGCCTTATACGATAAAGACGGCGGGTATCGCTGCCGCTTCCAATTTCATGACGGAGGGCTTTCGATGCGGCAATCGAATACGGTAGTCCCGATCGACAGCTGTTTTATAGCAAGCGACGAGATAAACGAATGGCTTAACGCCGTACCCCAAGAGCAAAGACCTAAAGGAAGGATTCACGTATTCGGCGGAAGTTGCGTAGTCGACGATACTGAATCATCTGGAGCGACTATGGCGTCTACCGCGGCGGCATCTTTTTCCCGCCTAGGTCTTTCCAAAGCAGACTCAAAAGCGCCCAATCGAAAATTTCCCCGCTTGCTGATCGAATCTCCGGAACTTATTCCTTCTTCCGGCGGCGCAGGCGGCGATGCAAATAATTTTTACAGGTCGGCACCTAAGACGTCAAAAAAGAAAAAAAAGGCCGTAAATAATTTTTTTTCAGGGACGATATTAAATCATTCCAATATTGCGACCGTCGTCATTTCAGGGAAAAAAATAGTCTTCGATATACGGGGCTTTTTCCAATCCAACGTCGGCGTTTTAGAAAAGACGGTAGATATTTTATGTTCGGATCTTTCGGGAAAAAATGTTCTCGACATGTACAGCGGAGCGGGAACTTTTTCGGTGTTCCTTGCCGACAAGTTTGAAAAAGTCACTATGGTAGAGCATAACCGCGACGCGATGGTATTTGCAGAAATAAACATGAAAGGAAGACCCCATGCCGCCTACGGTTTAAGCGGCGTAAAATGGGTGTCAGAACACGCTTCTGCGATAGTAAAAAACGAAGGGAACTTTGACGCTGTGGTAATAGATCCGCCCAGAAGCGGGATAGAAAGAGAAGTTCTTTCATGGCTTTGCAAAACACATCCTTTGCGTATACGATCGCTTTCGTGCGATCCTGCGACGCACGCCCGCGACGCGTCTTTTTTTGTGAAGGCGGGATACAAACTTTCCAAGTTGTATCTTTTGGATTTTTATCCTCAAACGTCTCATATCGAGAGTTTAGCCTTTTTTGACTATTCCAATCCGTATTAGGTTAAAATGAAAATTAAAACTTTTTTTATTTTTATGTTTTTTCTCGCTTTTAGCGCTTTATCTGCGGAAGCTTTTGAAAGCTCAGTGCCGAAGGAAATTGAGCTGCAAGAGATTGAACTTGACAAAAGGAAACCGTCATGGACAAAGGTTTTCGGCGGAAAGACGGTGAAGATGCCGGTGCTGTTTTCCGACGGAGCCGCGCTTTTACACGACGGAAACAAAATTTGCGCCGTATCCGAAGACGGAACAGAACTGTGGCAAAAGAAAATTTCAGGAATAAGTCAAAAGACCGTATTCGGCGCTACAACGAACGATTTTTTATATTTTTCGGATAAAAACAACGTGCTTCACATAATAAATCGTTCAGGATACACGGTTTTAAAGATTGGTCTGCCTTTTATTCCCATAAATACGGTAATCGAAGGCTTCGACGGATGCCTCTTCATATTCGGGGAACAGTACGTCGGCTGTTACGGATTAAACGGAATATGCAAGTGGTACATACTTACGCCAAAACAGAGTTCTTGTCCGGCGCAAATGCTGCAGGACGGAAGCATTCTTATTTTTTTTGAAGGAGATAGGAATACAAAGGCCTTTGCTACCAGAATCGGCCGTTTCGGAGAAGAAAAGGAAAAATTTGTTTTTGATGCGAAACCTCTAAAAAGCTGCAGTTCCGAAGACGGCGTTTATGTTCTTTTTTCGGACAGAACGGTGACGCTCTTTTCTTGCCCTAACGAAGATGATGAAAACGTTGAAACAAAGTCCCGCATTCTTCCGCCTTTGATCAACATTGATATTTTGGGGTCTTCTTTGTTTTTTGCATGCGACGGCCGAACGGAAGATTCTCTTGTGATTTCCGATTCCAACGTATTGTTTTCTTTTGCATTTTCATCAAATTCAGTATTGAAAAAAGTAAATTTTAATATGAAAGACTTAAAAGACGAACGGTTCGTTTCGGACGGAAGTTTTTTGCTGTATTGTACCGATTCGTGGGAAACAGTGTTTTACCGATTTTCCCAAACATCTAAAAACAAACCTATAAAAATTCAAAAAAAATATAAAATCCCGAGCACAAAATATGAAGAATACGAGCGCCTTGCTGCGGTTGAAACCGAAAAAAAACTTTCAGGCGGATATTACGGTGCAAATGAAGAAACGTATATATCCGAATTGCAAGGTTTTATAGAAGCTTATCTGGCTTTTCTAAGACAAAAAATCACGAACGTTCGCGCCGAACCGCCGGAATACACAAAAGATATTCAGTATTTGGCGGAAGTCTTTTCGAATCTCGGTTTATACGGAACGGATGTGTTTACGCAGCTCACCGCTGAACTAATATCCATGGAACGCTCCAGTCCTCTGCTTATAATTCTTATAAACGCCGCAGGCGACATAGGCTTTGACGGTAACAGGCAGCTTTTTTTTGCAATAAGAAAAAAAATTGCGGAATTTTCAGGTCAGTTTGAAAATAACGACGCAATGATCGCGGCGTGCTGTCAATCTTTATACAAGCTAAGCCTTTTTATGGGAAAAAAGTACGCGGACGAATCATGCAGTCTTATTTCAGGATTATTGCATCCCCGCTACGGAAAAAACATAAATAGAACGGCAAAAGAAGCTCTTATAAAGATTTCGGACTTAAAACCTTAAATAAAGTGTATGGGACCAATTCTCCAATTTACTAGGCTGTAATATACTTAATGTAGCCGCAAAATGGCGCCTGCATAGTAAAATTGCCGGAAAGAAAATCACGGCGCTCTGCACACGCTCTGTCCACGCGCTTCCTATTTTAGCGGAAAACTATTATTATCGAATCGAATAAAAGTCCATTAGACTGACGGCTAAAAGGTCGCTCGTGAAAAAATCAACACTTGAAAACAGGAGTATAATGAAATGGTAAAAAAATACAATAAAATATTTCCTCAGTGCGAATTGGGAGAAAATTCCAGATGGAATGAATTCGATCAGATGTTCTATTACACGGATATTGTAAACGGTGTCGTTTATAGAACGGATTTAAAAAGTGAAACGGCGGAATGCGTGCTGAAAACAAATTATCAAATAGGTGCGTTCCTTTTCGATTCTAAAGGAAATATTTTACTTCTGACGGAACAAGGTCTTATCTATGCGTATAAGGACGGAAAAAACTATACTCTGTCGGATAAAACATACATCAGTTTTTCTTTTAAACCGGGAGAAAGATTCAATGACGCAATCGTCGATTCCAAAGGAAGAATTCTTGCCGGAATAAAAAAAGAATCTAACAGCAACGGCCGCCTTATTTCCATCGATAAAAACGGAAATATAAAAACGCTTCTTACCGGTCTCGGGATAAGCAACGGAATGGGATTCGATGATAATTGCAAAATTTTTTATCACACGGATTCTACAACGGCAACAATCACACGGTGGAATTATAATTTGGATACGGGAGAAATCTCAAATCCTAAGGCCGTGATTTCGGATTATCCTGAAGGACAAGTTCCGGATGGCATGTGTTTGGACAATAACGGCGACATAATAAGCGCCTGCTGGGGCGGATCCTCCGTTTTACGAATATCAAAAACCGGTAAAATACTGGAAAAAATAGAACTACCGGCAACGAATATCTCATCAGTTTCGATCGGCGGTAAAAACATGGACACATTGTTTATAACATCAGCATTCAGCAACCTAAAAAAAATCGAAGAAGCGGACGGTTTGTGTTATTATTTAACAGACACAGCGATTAAGGGTAAAAAGGATTATTTAATATAAATTTACAAAAGAGCGCAATTTGAATTACTGTCCTAAAACATGCGCGGAGCGTGTTTTACAACTGCGGCTGAGGAGTATTAGATGAGTAAAGTATGCATTGTGTACAGTTCAACTCACAAAGGAAACACCGAAAAAGTGCTTTATAAAATAAAAGAAAGATTTCCTGAAACGGTTCTTATAAAAGCCGGCGATTTTACAGACGATGTCTTTGAGAGTTATGACACGATAGGTTTTGCTTCGGGAATTTTCTACGGAAAACTTTCAAAACCCGTCGACAAAATATTTGACAAAGCGCTTGATAGCAGCATAAAAAAGATATTTTTTATCTATACTGCAGGAGTGGTCAATGCGGGCTTTGAAAAAGCACTGCGAAAAAAAACCGAACAAAACGGAAAGATCTGTATGGGCATATTCGGCTGTAAAGGCTTTGACACATTCGGGCCGTTAAAGCTCGTCGGCGGTTTAAATAAAGGAAGGCCTAATGAAGACGACTTTAAAAACGCGATTGATTTTTTTGAAAAAAATATCATGCATCGGTGATTCAATTGTAGCTTTATCTTCCATATTTCAATAAATAAAATACGTTCGGTTGTAAGTTATATTCCGCTTTTACAAATTTCATAAAGAAACTGGAATAAAAATCTTTCTCATAGTATAATCCCTCAAAGAGGTCTTAAATGAAAAATGCATTTCAAAAAATTGTTTTTTTATGTGCCGTAGTATTAATAAATTTTTCAATGCTTTTTGCATTGGAAGTCAACAGAGATGAAATCACAAGCACAAGAGCGGAAACGGTCATTTTTGAAAACTATACGGGACCTCATTCCGTGATCGAATCGGTACAAGCGATAAAAAATATAGGAAGAAAACTTGGAAATTCACTGTCCAATCCGGCTGTTTCTGCAAGAATAGGCAGCGGCGGAAGATATTACGTTATCCATGCGGTAGATTCCAACGTAAAAGAAAAATTCGACGCCGATATTTTTGTTCTGGAGCCGTCGGCGTCAGTCGATCATATTGCAAACCTGAGAAGGATAATTTCTTCCTATCTGTCCTCCGCATATAATTATTCCGAAAGCGACGCCGATACCTTATCCGTTTTCATTACCGTTTATAACGCAGTTTACCGCGGCAAAATCGATTTTTTCAAAAGCAAATACAAAGATGTTGTAACAAAAGAATTAACGCCGGAAAAAGCCGGTCTTGCGTTGAGCTATACGCAATGGCCGGGAATGACGCAAATCGTAATTCCTCTTTCGGATCCTGTGTCGGGCGGGCTCAGCACGGTTGACACGTCCGCTATAAGCGACTCAAACGTAGTTTCTTCCATGCGCGAAGAAAGCGACAAGGGAATCGATGTGCGTAAAAACATGGTTGAAATAAAAGAAAAAGAAGCCGCCGTGGCCGAAGAAAAAGCTCAGGCTGCGCAAAAACAGGCCGTCGAAGGTCAAAAACAGCTGAAAGCCGATCAGGAAAAATTGGCCGAACAAAAAAAAGAAGCCGAAAAAGCGCAGAAAAAAGCCGAAGCTGCGCCCGGCAATAAAAATTTGCAAAAAGAAGCTAAAGCTGCAGAACAAAAAGTGGCGCAAACCGAACGAAAAATTGAAGAGCAAAAACAGAAAATCGAAGAGAATGTGCAAAAAGCGGAAACGGAACAAAAAAAAGCCGATACGAAGAATTCCGAAGCCGTAACGGAGAGAGAAACCATTGCAAAAGATCAGCAACAGCTGATAAACGCCATGGCGGCAAATGAAAATGTTCCGTCCGCGTACGCTCTGCGCCTTTACAATGAAGCAAAACGGCTTTCCGTGCTTGTGAAAGTCAATAAAAAGACGGGCGAAATAATAAACGAGTCTCCTGTGACCGTTATTCGAAACAGAGCGGTCTATCCTGCAGGAGAAAATTTTACGGCGATAGCCGGAGAAAATACCGGAAACGGAATTGTAAAATTGGTCCTGCTTGATAAAGAAAAAATGGAAATAACCGCCGAAAGTCAGGAAACCGTAGCGGAAGATTCGGTTCTTGTAGAGCACAACAATGAACTTTACTGTGTTCTTTCGGAAAGAAATAAATTTTACGTTGCAAGGTACAACAAGGAACTTAAACTTCTTGCAAAATCAAGCACGGCCGTAAAGAGCGGAACGCCTATAACAGTTGACGAAAAAACTCTTTATGTTACCGACGAAAGCGGAAAGATAGCGCTTTTATCCGCTTCCGATCTGAAGCCCGTAAAATAGCAAAAAGGTTTACTATTTTGCAATGTTTTCAAAGCGCGTAACTGAAGGCAAAAACAAAAGTTCTACATCTCCGATAGGACCGTTTCGTTGCTTTGCGATGATCAGCTTCACATTTAAAACTTGCTGCTGCTCCGTCTCATCGGCTTTTTTTCGTTCTCTGTGAATGAACATTACGACGTCGGCGTCTTGCTCGATAGAACCCGAACCTCTGAGCTGGGCAAGATTGGGTTCGTTGCCTTCCGCGTCCCTGGCAAGCTGACACAAGACAACTATGGGAATGTTCAATTCACGCGCCAAGGCTTTCAGCGACTTTGAAATTTCCGAAACCTGCTCATAAACTGGAGCTGCTGAGTTTTCAGTAGTAATAAGGCCTATATAATCCACAAAAATTATTTTTACCTGCTGATTTATAACCATACGGCGCGCCATCGCGCGAAGATCTAAAAGTTGCATATTCGGCGTATCGACGATGTACAGCGGCGCCTGATAGCAAAGCCCCGCCGCGTCCTGTATCTTTTGAAGATCCTGCAATGTCAGCATTCCGGATCTGATTTTTCCGCCTGGAACGCGCGACACTTGAGATAAAAGGCGCTGCCCGATTTGCGCGTAGGACATTTCAAGCGTAAAAAAACCGCATGGGATTTTTTTATCTACGGCTATGTACTGTATCATTGAAAGAGCCATAGCGGTCTTTCCCATCGAAGGGCGCGCTCCTATTATAATAAGCTCCTGATTTTGGAAACCGCTTGTCATGCTGTCCAAATGCAAAAATCCTGAGGGGATTCCCGTATAACCGCTTTTATTTTCTATGCGTTTTTCAATCAAGGCTATGGTATCGTTGACCACCTGCTTCATACCGTTGATTTCGGTAGTTTGATTTCTTTCTGTGATATTAAAAATCTTCTTTTCAGCCTCTTCAAGAATGTGCTTGCTGTTTTTTGTCTCATCAAAAGAAGACGCCTTTAATTCCCCCGCTATAAGGATAAGTTCTCTGCGGATCGCCGCGTCCATCACTATGCCGGCATAATAATCTATATTTGCGCTTGTCGGCACCGTATCGGTAAGCGCTGCAATATAAGCCGTTCCTCCTGCCTGTTCAAGTTCGCCGGTTTTAGTCAGTTCATTTATTAACGTCAGCGTATCGCCGTGGATGTTTTGCAGCGCCATGGAAATCATCGCTCGGTAAATCGTTTTATTTTGAACGGAATAAAAATTATCGGGTTTTAAATATACCGCAACATCGGATATTGCGCCCCAATCCAAAAGAAGAGCGCCCAAAGTGGCCTGTTCGGCTTCAAGATTGTGAGGAGGAATTTTATCTTTTAAAACCTTATCCATGACAAGCTATCCCAAAACCGACTGCGCGGCAAAACGGTTAAAGCCTTCCAAATCGACAACCTCACCGAAAATTCGAACTGAAGCTCCAAGCGCCGCGCCTATTTAGCTGCGTATTCAGCGGCGCCGGTTACTATTTACAGTGCCGAAGGTGTTGCCTCCTCCCCTAAAATGCGACATTACTGAAAATATCAATTTTAGAAAATGACGCATTCGTGCGCTCTTTGTGCACAATAATAAAGGCCGGACTCACATTTATGCGTTGCCGGCCTTCGATAATTAAAACGGAAAATCAAGCCCAAGTTCTTTACGAAAAACTCGCGGCAAAATAATTTTTTATTATGAAGAGACAGCTTCGCTTCCGCTTTCGGAAGTTTCTTCCTCTACAGGCTCGGTCTTTGCCTCTTCAGGCTTGGGCTCAGATGAGGCTTCCTCGGTCTGCGTCTCTGTGCGGGCTTCTTCGGAGAAGCGGCGTCCTTTTTCTTTCTTTTTATCGGACGGCGACGCTTCAGTAGCCGTTTCCTGAGCTTTTACGGTCAGTTCAACCGTCGCAGTTTGCGCTTCATACAGTTTGATCGTAACATGATACTTGCCGGTAGACTTGATCGTAACGCCGGGAATTTCGATGCGTTTGCGTTCGATTTCAAAACCGTTTTTATGCAAAAGCTCTGCAACGGTCAAAGCGCTTACGGCGCCGTAAAGTTTTCCGTTAGATCCGGCAGGCATTTCGGCCACTAATGCGGTCTGTTCAAGTCTTTCTTTAAGACTTGCGGAATCCTTTCTCTTTTGTTCTTTGCGCGCTTCGATTTCAGCCTTGCGTCCTTCAAAAATAGCTACGGTCGCTTCATTGTAAGGAACCGCAAGCATGCGCGGTAAAAGATAGTTACGGGCGTATCCGTTCGCTACCGATTTTACATCCCCTTCTTCACCAAGATATTTTACGTCTTTATTAAGAATAACTTTCATTTTACAAGCTCCTATTTTTTTTAAAGGCTGCGTCACCAGGAGTCGGATCGCTTTGCCTTAATTTTATTTAGTCGGCTACAAACGGCAAAAGACAAATCGACCTTGCTCTTTTAATCGCAACGGCGAGTTCCCTTTGGTGCTTAGCGCATGTGCCTGTGATGCGGCGCGGAAGAATCTTTCCCCGCTCCGTAGTATAGCGGCGCAGCGCATCCGATTCTTTGTAGTCGATCTTTGTTTTATTTGCACAAAAACGGCAGACTTTTTTATGAAAAAAAGTTTTTCCGCCCTTTCCGTGGCCTCGTCCTTCGTTTTCACGTCCGGAATCCTGCGCCACAACAGCGTTCATATCGTCGTTTACTACATCTTCCATTGCGATATTCTGTATTTCGTCAGACATAATTTTCTCCCTATAAAACTTAAAAAAATATACGGATATTCTTTAAAACGGAATATCCTCGGGGAAAGCGCTTGCATCGGTGCCGAATGAATCCATATTGTTATCCTGCATAGTATCCTGTTTGGGTTGGAATTTCGGAACATATCCCCCGCTCTGTTGATTGGATTCCGTTTTTCCGCCTAAAAGCTGAACATTCGTAGCTGTAATCGTTACCCTGCTGTTTTTTTGTCCGTCTTTTTCCCATCGATCCTGCCGCAGATAACCTTCAACGGCAATCTGTTTGCCTTTTGTCAAATACGGTTTAAGGCTTTCCGCTTGTTTTCCCCATATAGTCACGTCAAAATAACTTACTTCATCCACCCATTGATCGCCGTTTTTACGGCTGCGGTTTACGGCAAGGCTGACATTAGCGCGCGCTTGTCCGCTGGGAAGGTATCCGAAAGAACGCTCATCAGTACCGACGTCACGCGTAAGCCTGCCGATAATGGTTACATGATTAAGATCTGTCATTTTTACCTCTGTGCATGATATAAATTATTTATTGACCTGCGCTTATCAAATCAACGCGCTTTTTTTTCGTCAATCCTAACAAAAAGATACTTGAGCAAATTGGCATTCAAATGAAATTTCCTGTCAATTTCCTCTAGTTTTCCGGGATTTATATTTAATGAAAACAGAATATAACGGCCTCGGTTTTGTTTTTTTACTTCATAGGCCAAATCACGATCACCGTACGGTTCTTCTTTTTCGATTTCCGCGCCGAATTGCGCCAAATCGGAGCGAAGCAATTCCGCACCGTTTTTTGACTTCTCCTCGTCTACCGGGAAGACAGCCATAAGCTCATACTTTCTCATATTAACTCCTTATGGACATATGGAAGCCGCATACGCAGCTCCAAGGGGGATTTTTAAGATAACCTAATGATATTGATTTTAAGAGCGACAGTCAAGGCGAACTTTCAGGAATTTCAATAAGTCGCCTCCCGATTCCGCCGCCCTGCTTTTTCAAAAACAAGGATTTTTCCATGCGAGTTGCGGATATGGGACTCAAACATTCTATCCCCGATTGACCACAACACTTTATCTACTATAATATTAGCTGATGAAAATACGGCCGTTGAAAAAAAATTTGTCATTCGCTCTGTTTTTTTTAATCGCTATGTGTTCGTGCCTACCTCTGTTTTCATCAGGAAAAAGAAACGATATCGCCGATACGGTAAAGTCCGGCTCTCAAAAAGAAATAAAAAAATCATTGATGAAGAATATCGATCTTGTTTATTACAAGGCGCCCGGCACGAAAAACAATCTCTTGCACATCGCTTTGGAAGCCGGCCGTGAAAAAGATATTGTCGCGCTGCTTTTGAAATTCGGAGTTTCTTCATCATACAAAAACTCGGAAGGCGTTACGTCTCTTATGTACGCGTGCAAACACAACGATCCTGAAATTGTAGAATTGATATTGGATTTTGACAGATACTTTTCATGGCAAAGACGGCGATTCGCTTTGAAAAAAGACAAAAACGGTCTTACCGCGTTCGACTATTCGTCGGAGAATCCTGAAATTCTTTCTCTGTTGGAAAAAAAGACAAAGTATATTTACGCAAGTGCGGCGGAAAGCGGATCTTCTTTATCTTTAGAAGAAGCCGTGCCGGCGATTGCGGGTGAAAATGCCGTCATAGGCGCAGGAGCGGCTGCAGGTGCTATAATACTAGCCGCCGATCCGGCTGAAAACGAAACGGCTTCAAAAAATTCCGAAACGCAAGATCCTTTAGCCGCAAAAGACAATGCGGAAACCAATACCGAAAACAATATAGAACATTCCGCCATGGAAGCGGGAACTATTGCAGCTGCAGCCGCCGCGGTTACCGGCGATAATGAAACGGACGGTCTTGCCGAAAAAGATTCATCCGGCGGGGAGCAGGACTATTCCGACGGCCTTGAGGACAGCGTCTCAAGCGGATTTTCTTTAAGCAATGTGTCCGTGTCCGCCCGTTTTTTTCCCGTTTATTTGTTTGACGATTTTCCTGAAGAAAAAGAATACGATACAAAAACGGCCGACAGAATTGTAAACGCAAAAATTACAAGTAAAGCCGACGCAAACAAAGCCGATAAACACGGCCGCACACAGCTTATGAAGGCCGCAGCCGACGGCGACACCGATCTCATAAAAAACCTCATATTTTCCGGCGCAAATGTAAACGCTTCGGACAGCGACGGATGGACTGCGGCGATGTGGTGCGCTCGATACGGCGGCGACTATTCGTCGTTAAAACTTTTATATGAAAACGGCGCCGATCTCAAGCTTAAAAACAAATACGGCATTTCGGCTCTTCAATTGGCTTCATGTTTTTCAAACAATGAAAATATAGTTTATCTATTGCTTGAAGGCAGGTCTCCGGACGAACAGGAAGTAAAGGATTCTTTTATTTCGGCTATATGCTCCGACAGGTCTCCCGCTGTAATCGACGCCTTTCTAAAAAACAAACTTGCTATAAATCAATTTTACATAGACGGAAAAACACCTCTCATGCTTGCAGCTGAAAACTGCTCCAAAAATGAAACCATCGCTTTTTTACTCCAAAACGGTGCCGAAAAAAGTCTGAGATCGAGGGAAGGCAAAACCGCTTTTGACTATGCAAATAAAAATAAAAAACTTGACAGAGATAAAACATACTGGGCTTTAAGTCCGAACGGCGGATTTTAATGCGGATCACAGGAGGAGTTTTAAAAGGGCGCATAATAAAGTGTCCTGATGGCATAATACGCCCGGCGATGGACCGCATGAGGGAATCCGTCTTTGCAGTGCTCGGAAATTTGGACGGAAAGTCTTTTCTCGACTTGTTTTCAGGATCGGGAACGATTGCAATTGAAGCTGTTTCACGCGGAGCTAAAAAAGTCGAACTCTGCGAGAAGGACAGATTAAAGATCCGTACGGTTTTGGATAACGTGTTTATAACGGAAAAAGAGATGGGCGTTAAAATTCAATGTCATTTTACGTCCGTGGAACTTTTTGTAAAACGCTGCAAAGATAAATTCGATTATATCTTTTTAGATCCGCCCTTCCCGTACAAATTTCACACAGACCTTATCGAACAGATATATAAACGGGATCTTTTGATTGAAGGCGGCACGGTTTTGGTTCACAGGCCGGAAGAACACCATATGCCCGACACTATAGCGGCATTTAAACTTACCGACCGCCGCGTTTACGGCCGGTCAATAGTCGACTTTTATCAAAAATCAACGCCGGAGATTCAGGGCGAAACTGCAAACGGCGTAAAGTAATTGTTTACAGCGACGAAGAATTGAATTCTTTGCACGAATAAAACATTTTTTTACATATGTTCTACAATATGTTTTACAAATTCTTGACATTAAATTTGTTTGTGATACCATTGAAGCAAAGATAAAAGTATTTTATTGGCAGAGAAATTTAATGACGGAAGATTTAAAAAATAAGATAAGCTCGCTTTCGAGTTCGGGCGGTTTTATAAAAGTTACGGATACTCCCGTTGACGGCTTAACTTCGGCCCAAAAGGTTATATTAAACAGAAAAGGCAACACACTCCTCAACGAGGGGAAGATCGAAGAAGCTAAAAGAATTTTTATAACCACAGGATATTCGGACGGACTTACAAGGATCGGCGATGTTTATCTTAAAAAGAACAAGAGCATAGACGCGCTTAAATTGTTTTTGCTTGCACATAATAAAAAAAGATCGGAACCTATTCTGGAAAAAATAGCTTCAATAATATCGGTAATGATAAAAGAATGATCTTAGCCGCAGACATTGAGCATTTCGGACAAAGCCGAAACGTCGCTGATTATATGTGCGCAACGAGCGCACCTATTCAACAGCCTTTCAAAATTGATATTTTGAAGACTGTTGAATTTCAATGGAGTTAAAATGACCGATCAATCCCCTGATCATAAAACCGAGCAGGAAAACCAAAACGCCGAAGCGGATCCTAAGCTTGTAAAGATATCCGAGCTTTCAAAATCAGGCTATCAGTTTATTAAAGAAGATAAACTGAACGAAGCCGAAAATGAATTCAAAAGCATTCTCGAACTTGATGAAAACAACAATTACGCTCTGGTAGGTCTTGGGGATACGGAGCGGAAACGCAATCATTTTAAAGACGCCGTAAAATACTATTCGCAGTGTCTGTCGTCGCATCCGGGCAATAATTATGCGCTGTTCGGACTAGCGGACTGTTACAAGGCTTTAAATCAATATCACCGTGCGATTGAAATTTGGGAACAATACCTTATCCATGACGACAAAAACATAACAGTTCTTACCAGAGTGGCGGACGCTTACCGTAAAATAAAAGATTTTAAAAAATCAAAGCAGCTTTATTTAAATGTTCTTAACATGGAAAGCAACAACGCATATGCGCTTATAGGCTTGGGACATCTCCATTACGATTTTAAAGAATATCGCGACGCCCTATATTATTGGACTAAGATGTTCGAGTTGAACCCAAAGTCGGCAGACATAAGAATTTTAACTTCGATAGGAAACTGCCACCGCAAACTTAAGACTTTTTCTGAAGGTGTATACTTTTTTGAACGCGCTCTAAAACTCGATCCTAAAAATTTTTACGCTCTGTTCGGCTTAGCCGACTGCTACAGAGGGATGAACCAACAATTCCGTTCCGTTGAATATTGGAATAAGATCCTTGAAATGGATCCTGAAAACAAAGTTATCCTCACCCGCGCCGGAGACGCATACCGCAATACCGGAGATTATCGCAAAGCGGAAGAATATTACACAAAGGCTATGGACATAGACTTCGACATATACGCGGTTCTGGGCCTTGCCCTCATATACAAGGGCGAAGGCAGATACGAGGAAGCTATCGAGCGTCTTAAAAGCCTAATACGAAACGATCCTAAAAATTACAGACCGTATATAGACCTTGCGGATTGTTACGTAAAGATCAACAGAATGCAGGACGCTGCAGACGTATTGAAAAGTTTTCAAGCGTTCGGCATACATAATCCTGCGGTAAACGATATGCTGGATAATTTGGAAAATTCCATGCAAAACCGCTAAGGAACGAACGATCATATGCTCCCCGGTGTTTCTAAAATTTTTTTGACCGAACTTTTGCCGGAAGAAATCTGTAAAAAATTGGAATTATCTCCCGCTTTCCGCGGAAAACAGATATTCAAATGGATCGGCATAGGCGTAACTTCCTTTGACCGGATGACAGACCTGAGTAAGGATCTGCGCGTCATTCTTAAAAACAAAGCTCTGCTAAGATCGTCTTTCGTATCAAAGGTTTTAAAAGATCCTGACGGCACGATAAAATTGCAGCTTGAATTGCACGACGGCCTTGCCGTAGAGACAGTGCTGCTTACCGACAGCGAAAACAGAAAAACAGCCTGTGTTTCCTGCCAGGTAGGATGCGCTATGAAATGCGGATTTTGTCAGACAGGCCGCTTGGGACTTGCAAGAAATCTTTCGGCCGGAGAGATAGTCGAACAGTTTCTTTTTTTAGAAAAAGAAGCGGGAAAACTGTCGAATATCGTATTTATGGGCATGGGGGAGCCTATGCAAAACCTTGAAGCCGTAAGAAAAGCCGTAGCGATCTTAACCCACAAAGAAGGAAGAGCCCTTTCTGCAAAAAGAATAACAATTTCAACGTCGGGGCTTGTGCCGGGAATCTACGACCTTGCGGATAACGGGCCGCACCTTCGCCTAGCCGTTTCGATTACGACGGCGGATCCTAAGCTAAGGGAAGATCTTATGCCGATAAGCAAAACCTACGGCCTTAACGAGCTTAAAAAAGCCATAGATTATTATTCGCTAAAAACAGGAAAAAGAGTGACGCTCGAAGCGGCTCTTATGGGCAATGCAAACACGGGAGACGGCAGCGCAAAAAACATGATCGAATTCGCTTCGGGCATGAACGTAAACATAAACCTTATTCCGTGGAATCCGGTAGAAGGTCTTCCGTTTACGGAGCCCTCCGGCAATGAGTGCCAACGCTTCGCCCGCCTTTTACAGGCAGCAGGTCTTAACGTGACGCTTCGCACCAAACGCGGAAGAAAAATAGGAGGAGCTTGCGGACAATTGGGCGTAACGCGCGCACGGCAATGAGACGCGATAAGTTTGAGGCGCGGCAATTCGAGGCAGAACAGAACGCCGCAAAAATCGGGCTCAAGTCTGTTCGATTGCAGTACAGTACAGGCGGACAAGTCCCAAAAATCCGCCCAAGCGGCCGATTACAGGCGGCAACCGCGAATACGGACGGAATACAAGGAATTATATTGACACAGACTTAATGAATAATTAATATTCTTAATTATAATTAAAGTTTTTTTTAACGCAGTCTTTTACGAGAATATAACAAAAAGCTACGGTTAAACGGCCGGCGCTTTTATGGGAGAATATATGGGAAAAACCATCGCGCAAAAGATCTTTGAAGATCACCTCGTCGACAAGCCCTTTGAAGGAACCTATGTGTTAAAACTTGACCGGGTTTTTTGCCATGAAATAACTACGCCGATCGCAATAAACGATCTGGTATCGCGCAAAAAAGACAGAGTCTTCGATCCTGAAAAGATAAAGGCTGTCATAGACCATGTAAGTCCTGCAAAAGACAGCAATACCGCCATGCAGGAAAAAATTCTTCGAGACTGGGCGAGACGCAATAACATAAAGGATTTTTTTGACATAGGCTGTAACGGAGTTTGCCATGCCCTTTTTCCTGAAAAAGGCTATGTACGCCCCGGTTTTACAGTCATAATGGGCGACAGCCACACATGCACGCACGGAGCTTTCGGAAGTTTTGCCGCAGGAGTAGGAACTACTGATCTTGAAGTAGGAATACTGAAAGGCGTCTGCACATTCCGGGAGCCCAAATCCATAAAATTCAATCTAAAAGGAAAACTTCGCGCCGGAGTTTATGCAAAAGACGTCATATTATACATAATAGGACAGATCGGCGTAAACGGAGCCACGAACTGCGTAATGGAATTTTCAGGGCCCATCGTAGACAATTTTGAAATGGAAGAGAGAATGACGCTCTGCAACATGGCCGTAGAAGCCGGCGGAACGTCAGGAATATGCGCACCCGACATGAAAACGGTAGATTATCTTTGGGAATTCATAAAAGACGAATACGATTCAAAAGACAGCGCATTTAAAAACTTTTCAAAATGGACTTCCGATGAAGACGCAAAATATGAAAAAACTTACGACTTTGATCTTTCGAACCTTGAGCCTGTAGTGACCGTCGGCTATAAACCGGATCAAATAAAAACCGTAAAAGAAATGTCGGGTACAAAGGTAGACCAAATATACATAGGAAGCTGCACCAACGGCCGCATTTCAGACCTGCGCATCGCCGCAAAAATACTTAAGGGAGAAAAACTTGCAGCAGGAGTCCGCGGAATAGTAAGTCCTGCGACTCCCAAAGTATATAAAACCGCTCTTGACGAAGGAATCATATCGGTCTTTCTTGACGCCGGATTTTGCGTAACCAATCCTACGTGCGGAGCCTGCTTGGGAATGAGTAACGGAGTTCTTGCGGAAGGAGAAGTGTGCGCCTCTACCACGAACCGTAATTTTAACGGTAGAATGGGAAAGGGAGGAATGGTGCACTTGATGAGTCCCGCGACGGCTGCCGCTACGGCGATTTCAGGCGTGATTACCAATTCTTCTTTGTATAAATAATACATCTTACAGGAGTGATCCTATGAAACAATTTGGCGGGAAAGTGCTTTTTTTAGACCGTGCCGACATCAACACTGATGAAATTATTCCGGCAAAATATCTTACCGAAAATACTAAAGAGGCTCTAAAACCCTATCTGTTGGAAGATCTTAAACTTGAAAATTTTAATCCCAAGACGGACATCGCGGGCAAAAAAGTTATTATCACGCGCGAAAATTTCGGCTGCGGTTCTTCCAGAGAACACGCGCCGTGGGCTCTGGAAGTAAACGGTATCTATGCCGTAGTGGCGGTCAACTTTGCGCGTATTTTCAGGCAGAATATGTATAACTGCGGAATGCTCGCCGTAGAACTTGATAAAAAATCCATTGACGACATGTTTAAAACATTCGCCGCAAAAGAAACCGAATGCAAGATAGTATTAAATGACGGCGGAGACGCAAAGGTAAAACTTATCGCTGGAAGCCTTTCAAAAAGCTACGCATTCAAACTGGACAATTTTGAACGGGCTCTTGTGGAAAACGAAGGATGGGTCGGCTACGCAGACAAAAAGTATTAGTATCGATTTTGATAAAAACTCGAAATTTGATCAACCTGCCTTTTCAATAAGCCCGCGCTTCAAAAGTTCCGCCAATATTATGTCGACTATTTGCTCGGGCACATACTTTAAAGTGTCTATCTTAAGATCCGCAAATTCGTAATCATCGTTGTCGATCTTATAAAGCCGTAAATATCTGGAGGAATCCTGCGTGTCGCGCATAAGCGTAAAAGACTTTACGTCTTCAAACTCCCCTCCTTCGCGCTTTAATATGCGCTTTGACCGCTCGTCGGGTGATGCGATTAGATATATTTTTAAGTCGGCTTCTTCAAGCATCCAAATCGCAAGGCGGGAAGCTAAAACACAGGATTCCTTTCGTGCAAGCGCCAACTGTCTGGTGTCAATTTCAATGTCGTATGAATCGTCCGTCTTTGCATTTTCCATAACCTGAGCCAAACTTATGCCTTTTTCAGATGCAAGCTGCCGGAATGTAAAATTGATCAGTTTTATTCCGAGCCTTTCCGCTAAAAGTCTGCTTACGGTCGTATTTCCGCATCCTGACTTGCCTGAAATTGCGATTCTAAGTTCTCTGCCTGCGGCTACTTTATAAGATGTCATGCGCACTCCCCTGTTTTACGGCATGGAGTATAGCACATATCGGTCTTAATTTGCAAAAAAATCGGGAATCTCGCATTTTGTGTCGGTCGAAAGCGCGTGCGCGCTTGAAGCGCATACGGCCGCATGCGACTATGGCTCCAAACGCGGAGGATAAACAACGTAACGGGTGACTGTCCGGCGGGTGGCGATGACAAGACAGACATGATAAGGCAGCCGCTGCACGGCGCACACGGCGCACACAGGCGCACACGTCTATCTGGAATCATCGATAAAAATTTGCTATAATAACTAATTACTTGTGAGCCGCGCCTCCGTGCGCGACTGCCCTAAAGCTGTTTAACTCACAAAATAACGATTTTGGAGGTCATTATTTTATGAAAGCGATAAAAATTTCATCCGGAATATACAGTATTCATGCGGATATCGACGATAAAAACGCCCTTTTTGAAGGTTTTTGGCCTCTGCCTTATGGAGTTACGCTGAATTCCTACATAGTACAGGGCGAAAAAACGTGCCTCATCGATCTTTTTAAAGAATGGAGCGATTCTCTTGCCCAATACGAAGAGCAGCTTATTTCCATAGGCGTAAAACTTGAAGACATCGACTATGTGGTGTTGAATCACCTTGAACCCGATCATACGGACTATTTACACGAACTTATAAGACGCAACCCGAAAGTCCAAATCATATCTACCGAAAAAGGCGTCGCAATGCTGCAAAAATTTTTCGGCATAAGCGAAAATTTAAGGGCGGTAAAGACCGGCGATACTCTCGACCTCGGCGGAAGGACGCTTACTTTCTATGAAACGCCGAACGTTCACTGGCCTGAGACGATGATGACCTTTGACGACGAAAGCGGCATCCTTTTCAGCTGCGACGGCTTCGGTTCCTACGGATCGCTAGGCGAAAAAGTTTTCGACGACGAGTTTTCGGCGGAAGAACACTTGAAATTCGAAAAAGAATGCCTTCGTTATTATTCAAACATAGTCGCAAGTTTCAGCCCCTTTGTAAAAAAAGCCGTAGAAAAACTAGATGATCTTAAAATTAAGGTTGTCGCTCCAAGCCACGGAATAATATGGAGATCTGAACCTAAAAAAATAATCGAACGCTATTTGCGCTACGCGGGCTACAATACGCCCGGTTCGGGACAAGACCAAGGGAGCTCTCTTGAAAAAGAGATTTGCATCGTCTGGAGTTCGATGTACGGATACACAAAAAAAGGACTTGACGCCGTTATCGAAGGGATAAAAGAGATCGGCGTTCCGTTTTCAATCCACCAGCTTCCGCAGACAAATTTTTCCTTTGTTTTGGCGGATGCGCTAAAATCGGCGGGACTTGTTATCGCAATGCCGACCTATGAATACAAGATGTTCCCGCCTATGGCGCATTTTATTGACCTTTGCGGAAGAAAGCACATTACGGGAAAAAAAGTTCTTCGTATCGGCAGCTGGGGATGGGTAGGCGGTGCAAAAAAAGAATATGAAACTTCTACCGCCGCGCTGAATTGGGAGCAAGGCGCACAGATAGAATGGCAGGGAATTCCGAGTGAAGAAACTTTAAAAATTCTAAAAGAACAGGGAAAAGATCTTGCGCTGAAGATAAAGAATTCATAAAAATTTTGCGCCGTTTTGCTTGAAGCTGCGCTGCATACGTTGCGCGGCTCTTGAGATGCAAAACGGCACAACGGGTCGTTTTTTTATAACGAGAATCTAAGGCTGAGCGCTCCGGCCGGAATCTTCGCAACAAAATCATAGCTGAGGCTTAATGTAAGATCGATGACGAAAATATCCAAACCTACGCCTCCGTAAAGCTGAGGTCTAATTCCTTCCATAAAGCCTGTGTTTCCGCTTCCGCTGAATTTAGTAGGAAGTAATCCCCATTTTTGGGCGTTTTGTAACATAGCAGTATTTTGTCCTGTATATATTTTGCTCCAATCTGCGTCTATGCTCCAATCGACATTTGTCTTTGAAAACAAAACTCTGGCGCCTGCAAACGGAACAAGAAAAAGAACCTTTGAGGACACCTGCGATGAAACGAACAGCGTTGTGGATTTAAAATCAAGATCCGCGTCGGCGCTATCGTCTTTTACGCTAACGCCCCCTTTTGTGTAGTAAAAACCGCCGCCCACCGAAACCTTAGGAGTGATCCCGCCGCCCTCTAAAAGAGCATAGCGCACGTCGCCTCCGATCGTAAAAAAATCAATCGAGGAGGGACTTAAAATTTCATCAAAAGAACTGATTTTTGACGTATCTATCGAACAAAATGTAAATCCTACGTCGAACGGGAACACAAAGCCGCCTACGCGAAAATCCGCCGTAACGGTGGGAAAAACCAAATCATCTCTTAAGCCCCCCACATCAATTCCTAAGGCGTTTGCGGTGTCCTTGAGGCTTGATACGTCAAGACGCGACGCGCCCGTATTTATTCCGAAGCCGAAATGCGGGAACGGAAGAATCTTGCCTATCCATGCTTCTGCCCAGACATTCTGCTGCGTCTGTGAATTGGGAAGAGAGTCTCCTATGGCATCGCAAAAGCCGTTAAGTCCCGACGTCGCCGTATTTATAGGATTCGTAACGTTTATACCGTAAGAAGAAAGGCTGGTGTAGGCAGCTCTGATCTCAGCTGCGGCATTAGCTACAGTGCCTCCCGGTCCACCCGTCGCTCCAGTAGCCGCAAGAGCTTGCTCAATAGCAGCCTTATTGGCGTTTATAATATCCGCAACCTCGTCGGGAACAGTTATATTGGCAGTCTGAGATGTTCCCGCCACCCAGTTAAGATTAACAACTTGGTCTGCAAAAACGCCTGAAGAAAAAACAAAGCCTGTCAGCGCCGCACATAAAATCTTTTTTATCATTTTCATAAATTCACCTCCTATAAAAACTTTTCCAGCTACCCGCAGCGAAGCTTCCAGCAAGGTGCAACCTCTGAAAAAGTTTTTCGCGCTTTCGCAAACATCAGTTTAGAAAACGCAATAAATAATCGAGTTTGCGAAAATATAATGTATCGTATTCATTTTTTTCAAAAGCGATACGTATACACGCTTCCCGCAAACATCAGCTTACCGACTTTATGATAACATAAAATGAGATTTTAGTACAATAAGCATTTGCTTGTAAATTTTAATCCGTCATGTTGATTTTTTTTTATTATCTTGTAATATAAAAATGATTAATTTAACGAGGTTATTTATGCATAAATATTTAAAAAGCGCCGGTTTTGCAGTTTTATTTTTTTTATCGGCGTCAATCATGAACTCTCAAGAAGCGCTAAAATCCTATGAAGAAGAATACTACGACTTTCTTTCGCTGCAGGGGCTCGTCGAGCGCCCTACCCTAAACTACAGAACTTTAAGCGATTCGGTATGGGAGCTTTCCGAAGAAGCTCAAAACGATTCGCGCAATATATGGAAAGACAAAAATCTCGGAACAACTCGTTTTATCGACGGCAATAAGAACCTTTCGTGGAAAATCTATGGGCCTGAATGGTATAACAGTTTTAACACCGCAGCCCCCTACGGGCAAAACGACGGAGCGCTGTGGCAAGGCAAAGGATACAATACATCGTTGACCGGCGGGGCGCGTTTTGAAGCCTACGGAGCCGAGTTAACTCTAAAGCCGCAACTAAGTTTTTCGCAAAATGCGGCATTTGATATCATAGAGCCTCATACAGCCTACAAAACTTCAGACTTTGCAGGAAAAGCAGAAAAGTATGGATATTACGGCGTCCCCTCTATCGACGCGCCGCAGCGATTCGGAGACGCGCCGTTTTTTACGTTCGATTGGGGCGACACGGAAATCCGCTATACGTGGAAGGCCTTAACGCTCGGCTTGGGCACACAGGCCGTGTGGCTTGGGCCGGCGCAACTCAATCCAATCGTACATTCAAATAACGCGCCGAACTATCCCAAAGTTGATTTCGGACTTAAAAAAACTTCAGTGCATTGGCCTTGGGGAAACAGGTATTTGGGCGACGTCGAAATTCGAGGCTGGTTCGGAAAATTAACCGAAAGCGATTACTTTGACAATATTGATTCGAATGATCACAACTTACTTTCCGGAGTGGCCTTAGCTTGGACACCGCCTCATTTGATGGGACTTACACTAGGCGTAAACAGGACGATGTTGAGCAGATGGAATGAAATTACCGGTTATTCCCTTTTTAAAATATATAATCCACTTATGAGCGGTTCTAAAGAAGGTTCTGACAATAGCGATCAGAGATTCTCGTTTACAGCCGATTATCTTTTGCCTTCTGCCGGCTTTGAAATTTATTTTGAATGGGCAAGAAATGACTTCAGCCCCAACTTGAACTATATAATCCGGTATCCGTTCCACACGCAAGGATATACTTTAGGCGGCAGAAAAAGCATAAATTTTTCCGACAAATACTCAGGCGAATTATCTTTGGAAATAACGAACCTTGAATGTTCCAGAGATTACGGCAGCTACATACCCTATCCTTCTACTTTTTATGCACACCACATTATCACACAGGGCTACACTAACGGAGGGCAATGGCTTGGAGCAGGTATCGGAACAGGCGGAAACAGCCAGTACATAGGTTTTAAACTCTATCATCCTAACGGGTTTTGGAAAATCTTTTTCCAGCGGAGAAATCCAGATCTTGATTATACATGGTATTATGACGTAGCTCATTCAGGCTGGGACGCGGAGACAAATATCCGTGTATTATTAATCGGAGGACTGGAAATACTTTATTATTTGTCAAAAGACATTTATTTCACGGCTGGGCTTACAGCCATTCATGAAAAAAATCCCTTAAACAACGGTGATCCGGAAACAAGAAACGGACTGCATACACAAATCTCCGTTAAATATAATTTTTAAACAAAACGTATGCCGCAAAAATCTTTAAAAAATAATGCTTTTTTTAACTTCATACGTTCATTTTTGAATATTGCATTTCCTATAATATCGTTTCCTTACGCTTCCCGTATACTCATGCCGGAAGGTATCGGAAAAGTTAATTTTGCAAATTCCGTTATCGATTACTTTGTATTAATCGCTTCTTTAGGAATTGCGCAGTATGCGACACGGGAAGCAGCAATACTAAGAGAAGACTTTAATAATCTAAGCAAGTTTTTAAAAGAAATTCTACTGATAACACTCTTTGCCACAATATTCGCATATATACTGCTGATAATCTCTTTATTTGCGGTTCCTAAATTCCATGAATACCGAATGCTCATGATCGTGTGCTCGACTAAGATTCTTTTCGTTTCTGCAGGAATAAATTGGCTTTTTATAGCGCAAGAAGAATATTCATATATTACGCTGAGAACTGCAATTTTTCAAATCATAAGTTTAGTATCGTTATTCTTATTTGTACATAAAAGCGATGATTATATAACATATGCCTTTATAGGCATTTTTTCCAATGCCGGTTCAAATATATGTAATATTTTTTATTCAAGAAAATTTATAAATATACTGATAAAAACAAAACTTCAATTGAAAAAACACATAAAACCGGTATTTTATTTTTTCGGTATTTCATGTTCGCAACAAATTCTTAATGGGATAGATTCCGTAATGCTCGGGTTTATCATGAACGATACGGCAGTCGGTCTTTATGCGGCAGCAATAAAAATAAAAAGTCTTGTAACTCCTCTTATTGCCACAATAACGGGAACATTGCTCCCAAGAGCTTCTTTTTATGTAAACAACAATAATTCCGAAAAATACGACGAACTTATACAAAAGGGACTGGGAATTTCTTTGTTTCTTTCTTTTCCCTGTACAGTAGGAATTATCTGTATTTGCAAACCTTTTATATTGTTGTTTTGCGGAGAAAATTATTTACAGGCAGTTACTCCAATGATCATAATATCTCCTATGATAATCGCATCGGCTTTCAATTCATTTTTAAATGATGCAGTCATAAATCCTTTGAAGATGGAAAAAAAATCATTTTACATACAATTTTCAGGAGTTGCAATGAATGTTCTTCTCAACTACATATTAATAAAAAAACTCAATGTATTAGGGGCAGCTCTATCTACCGTGATCATCGAATATATATTAACAGTTGCAAGGCTTTATATCTGCTTTCCGACAATCAAAAAAACTTTTAAACTCAGAAGTATTCTTGATCCTCTTATATGTTCTTTTTTTATGGGGATAATAATAAGTTTTTTTGCAAAAGAAATACAAAATAATTTTATATATTTATCGGTCGCGATCATTTTAGGTTTCTTTTCTTACACAACCTTTATGATCATTATACGAAATCCCATAATGAAACTATTTATTATCTTTTTTCAATCTTCCGTCGCTAAAATTATATCTTAAAGCAGACGATTGGCCGTATGTTAAAATTTAAAATAATGTAAAAGGAGTATGGCGAATGTTTATTCCATTTTTTTTTAAAGTAAAAAATTATATTAAAACAAAATATAATCATATAATTTCTCCGTTTTATGAAGCTTATTATAAAAGAATGAATCCTAACGATAACTGTCTGAACACCTCCGAACGAAGAGAAAATATAGTCATTTCCATTACAAGTTATCCGGCAAGATTCAATACCCTTGACCTTTGTATAAAAAGTATATTTAACCAGTCGGTAAAGGCGGATAAAATAGTCTTATACCTTGACGATTTTGTTTTAGACAGTGAAATACCGAGTAAAATTAAAGAACTTTGTAAAAACGGACTTACAATAAAAAAAATCCCTCATAACCTTCGCTCGCATAAAAAATATTTTTTTGCAATGCATGAATATACCGATTCAATCATTATAACCTTTGACGATGATGTCATTTACAGAAAAAACACAGTAAAACATCTGCTTAACTCATATTTCAAATACCCAAAATGCATATCCGCTATGCGCGTTCATAAAATAACGTATTCAAAAAACGGTGCAGCGGAACCCTATGAAAAATGGAAAAAAGAATACAGAAAAATCACCTCCCCTTCTTTTTTGCTTTGTGCAACGGGCGTAGGCGGAGTACTTTATCCGCCGCATATTTTACCGAAAGACACCTTTGACACGGAAGCGATAAAAAAGCACTGTTACAAGGCCGACGACATATGGCTTAAATTCATGGAACTTAAAAGCGCCGTCCCCGTCGTATGGAAAAAGACAAGACATGTTCACCCAGTTGAAATTGCGCTGCACAGAGACACGGGACTTAATCTTGAAAATGTAAATAAAAATCAAAACGATAAATACATAAAAGATATGGAAAATTTTACGGGAATCCACTTAGACGACTGGAAATCCGTGTAAGCCAGTCGAATGTTCATGCCGACACAAATGTGATTGACCGAATATATGCAGTCTGAACAAGACGACAACTCTATTCGATCAAAGCTCAAAGCTATTTTATTCTGTATTCGTTTACCTGCGGATTTTTTAAAATTACATAATAAATCTCAAAATTTCCGAAAATGGAATGATATATTAATAGTTTATTTTTTCAATAATAATTTGTATAGTTATGAGGTTAAAATCTTTTATAACTAGCGTTATAAAAAAATGAGGTAGGTCATGAATATAACAATCGCAGGAACTGGCTATGTTGGCCTTTCAAACGCAATTCTTTTGGCGCAAAATAGCACGGTTACGGCTGTTGACCTTGTAAAATCTAAGGTTGATTTAATAAATAACAAAAAATCTCCTATCGTCGATAAAGAAATCGAAGAATATCTTTCACAGAAAAAACTTGATTTAGTTGCAACTACTGATGAAAAAAACGCATACGACTCCCCAGACTTCGTCGTCATTGCAACTCCTACAAATTATGATACTGAAAAAAACTTTTTTGACACTTCTTCTATCGAGTCTGTGTTAAAAATTATCGAAAGACGATGTCCTAATACCACCGTTGTAATAAAATCCACAGTTCCTGTTGGTTACACAGAAAAAATCTATTCTCGTTTTAATATAAAAAATCTTCTTTTTAGCCCAGAGTTTTTGCGCGAAGGTCATGCTCTTTACGATAACCTCTACCCTAGCCGTATTGTTGTAAGTTATCCCCTTGAACAGCCAGAACTAAAGGCAAAGGCTTTGCAATTTGCTGAACTTTTAAAACAAGGTGCTATAAAAAAAGACATCGCGGTGCTAACTCCAAATTGCACAGAAGCGGAGGCGATTAAGCTTTTTGCAAACACTTATCTTGCGCTTCGCGTTGCTTACTTTAATGAATTGGACACGTATTCAGAAGTGCGTGGATTAAACACTCGACAAATTATCGAAGGAATAAGTTTAGATCCTCGCATTGGAGATTTTTATAACAATCCTTCGTTCGGCTATGGCGGCTACTGTCTCCCAAAGGACACAAAACAATTGCTTGCAAATTTCAATTCTGTTCCACAAAATCTCATCCAAGCGATTGTACAATCTAACAAAACGAGAAAAGAGTTTATCGCTTCGCAAATTTTATCGAAAAATCCGAAAGCTGTTGGAATTTATCGCTTAACTATGAAAGCAAATAGCGACAATTTCCGACAAAGTTCCATTCAAGATATAATGAAAATCCTTAGAGGCGAAGGTGTTGAAGTTTTAATCTATGAGCCAACTCTTACCTGTGATAAATTTGAAAAATTCCGTGTGATTCATAACTTCGACGAATTTGCAAAAAATTGCGATGTAATTCTTGCAAACCGTATGTCAGAAGAACTGTCTAAGGTGCCAGAAAAAGTTTATACTCGCGACCTTTATTCACGAGATTGATTTTATAAATTGATTTTGCTTTATGATTAAAAAGATTGTTTTTATAACGACACACAATTGGGACTCAAAACGACAGGGAGGCTTTCATAAATTTGCAGAAGCAGCCTGCCTTTCTGGCATAGAGAGCGTTTTTTTTAGTTTTCCTCGTCCTTATTATGGTCTTTTTATGAACAGGGAACAGTTAAATAAGGATGTTATTAAAACTCTCTCTAAGGGTAAATACTACGATGTTCAACTTCCAAAAACAAATGAAGAACAAACTGATATTTTTGACGAAAAAGCAAGCGATTTTTATGTTCAAGGTGGCAAAGAAAAAAGTAAAAAATTGCTAAACATCACATACCCTACTTTTAGGTTTCCAGACAGTGCAGGACGATTTTTAAACGACAAACTTATGAACTGGCTTTTGATACATTCTTTTAAAAGTTTTAAGAAATTTTGTAAAAAATATTTTTCAGGCACAGACTGTTTCGTTTTTGAATCCTGCGAAGGAATTGCATTCATCGACAAATTGAAAAAGTATTTTCCAGACGCAAAAATGATATACCGTCCAAGCGATCCTATGGTCTATGCAACAGTTCCGCAGCGTGTAAAAAAATTGGAAAAAAACATCTTATACAAAGCGGATTTAAGCTTAATCGTCAACGAAGAAGGTGTAAATTGTTACAAAAAAACTATTACAGATTTTGAAAACAAGGTTCACTACGAAATTTTATCAAACGGAATAGATATTGCATCATATACGAAAAAATATCCTGTACCTCAAATTCTTCAAAAACCAAATACTGTTTTATACGTTGGTGCTTGGGAAGTTGAATGGAAGCTGCTTTTTTTAGCAGCCGAAACAAATCCCGATTTCAATTACATTGTCGTCTGTCCAAATTATCCTTCGTCTGCAATTCAAAAAAAAGTTTGCCAATTCAAAAATCTTTTTTATGTTCCAGGAATAAAACCTCAAGAAGTTCCTGCATGGATTACAAACTGTAATGTGGTAATGGTTCCTTACCAAACGGATTTTTATAAAGACAGACCTTTGGGCATTACCGCAAAATACTATCAAGCGATGGCAGCCCAAAAACCGATTGTTGCCTATTGCGATACACCAAAACTGAAGGATGCAGGCATAAGCGTAAATTATTCTTATGAAGATTTTATAAGTGAAATTCAATCTGCTATGACAAAAGGTTCTTGCACTTATAAATTTGATTTGCAAGGGCGCAATTGGAATGAAATCTGCAAGCGATTCATAAAAGCATGCGAGAAAAATCATGAAAATTAAAGAACTAATAGATGTAAAATTGCTCAAATTTTTAATCGTAGGCGTAATAAATACTATAGTGGGAGCTGGCACAATGTTTTTGCTTTACAATCTTGCTCATTGTAATTATTGGCTTTCTTCATCGTGCAATTATATAGTAGGCGGAATTTGCAGTTACTTTTTAAACAAATATTTTACATTCAAAAATCACAAAAAAAGCTTTGGTCAAATTATTAAGTTTGTTGTATTGCTTGTTATCTGCTATTTAATCGCATACGTTCTTGCAAAATATTTCATCTATCGTATTTTTTCATCACAAAGCGTAAAAATCAAAGATAATATTGCAATGCTCACAGGAGAATTTTTATACCTAGCAATGAATTACCTTGGTCAAAGGCTTGTTGTGTTTAAAAATAAGGAGTAAAATACAAAAATAATTTTTATATAAGGATTTTGTATGTCTAAAGTATCTCTTATAGTTCCTTGTTATAATGAAGAATCGAATATCATACCTTTTTATGAAGAAATATTGAAAACTTTTAAAGATATAGACGCTGACTTTGAATTACTTTTTATCGATGATGGCTCTAAAGATAAAACTTTAGAAAAGATTAAAAATTTGCATAACGATGATAAGCGAGTAAAATGCGTTTCATTTGCTAGAAATTTTGGCAAAGAAGCTGCTCTTTTTGCCGGCATTAGAAATGTTACAGGTGATTGTGCTGTTATTTTGGATGCGGATTTGCAACATCCTCCTTGCGTCATCAAAGAAATGTTTCAAAAGTGGAAAGAAGGTTTTGAAGTTGTTGAAGGAATAAAAACTTCCAGAGGTAAAGAAAGCATTTTGCACAAAGCCTTTAGTCAAATTTTTTACGGACTTATGAGCAAAGCAGTAAAGATGGACATGAAAAACTCCAGCGACTACAAACTTCTCGACAAAAAAGTCATCGCTCAACTTGCAGCATTAAAAGAGCGCAATACTTTTTTTAGAGCGCTTTCGTTTTGGGTTGGTTTTAAAAAGACCACAGTTTATTATGAAGTTCAAGAACGCATGTCTGGAGTTTCAAAATGGTCTACAAAAGCCCTAACTCGCTATGCAATAAACAATGTTATATGCTTTAGTTATGCACCTTTACACATAATTGCAGTTGTTGGTTTTATATTTATTTTTATTGCAATTGGCGTAAGCATAGATGCGTTAATAAGTTTTATAAGAGGCAATGCTGCACAAGGATTCCCTACGATTATCCTTGTCTTGCTTTTAGGATTTGGTGCAATTCTTATTTCGCTGGGAATAATTGGAGTTTACATTGCCCAAATTTATGATGAAGTAAAAATGCGTCCTCAATATGTAATAGGTGAAAAAATTGAATAGTCTTATAGATTTTCATGCAGACGATTATGCTTTATCACAGAATTCCGACGATGACATCATAAATCTTTGCAAGGAAGGAAAACTCGACAGCATAAGTATTATTCCAAACCTACAAGTTTTTGAAAGCAGTGTCTTAAAGTTAAACGAAGCAAAAAAACATTTTCCTAAAAAAATAAAGATTTCTGTTCACTTAAATTTTATGGAAGGAAAACCTGTATCCGATTGCGACCTGATTCGAGATTTGGTTGATGAAAAAGGTTTTTTCTGCGTTAGCTGGGGGAAACTTTTGATATGGAACTACAACCTATTCAAAAGAAAAAAGATAAAAGAACAACTTGCACGAGAAATATCTGCACAAATAGAAAAATGCATAGAAGCGGAAGTTTTTCATATTGATTGTTTAAGAATAGATAGCCATCAACATCCACACATGATACCACTTTTCAGACAAGCGATTTTTGACGCGCTAAAAGATAAAAATTACAAAATAGAATATATAAGAAATACAAACGACCCGATAAATTTCTATAAAAAATCAAAATCAGAAAAAACAAATTTTAGCAATATTCTAAAGTGTTTGATTTTAAACCACTACTCAAAAAGGTTTTCTAAGATACTAAAAAAAAATAATCTTCCGGACAGTTATCTTTGTGGAGTTTATTATAGCGGCAAAATGGACGAAAGAATTGAAAACGCACTTCCAATTTTTAATGGCGAAGCAAAAAAACACAATCGCCAATTTGAACTTTTATTTCATCCTGGCACAATGCTAAAAGAAGAACTCACACAAGAATTTACAAAAGAAGGTTTTGTAGAATTTCATCTGTCAAAAAACCGAAATATTGAATATTCCATGTGTAAAAATATGAAAAGGAATTGATTTGTGACTGATAACATTATTCAAATAAAAAAAAATAATATCGTACTATTTATTTTATCTGTAATAACTCTCCTATTTTTTGCTGCCTTATCCTTTAATTATACAAGCAGTCTTATAATAGAGTCGATGGATAAGGTTATTGGCAGAAATTTACGAGACCCCCAAAAATGGTCAAGAATTTTAAAAGGTATATTGCACATACCTGTTTTTTCCTGTGCAATTTTTATTTTTAATAACTTTTTTACCTTAGGTCTTAAAACTGCAGAAAAAATAAAGCAAATATTTTTCAACATTTTTTCAAAGTTAAAAAAATCAGATCTTATCGCCTTTATTCTTTTTTTTACAGTTTTCTTTTTTATCGCTTATTATAAAATTATAGATGCTGACTTTTATTATGCAGACGACAAAGCAAGGCTGATTGGTGACGACAAAACCTCATGGATTTCCTTTGGCAGATATGTGTCCCAGTTTTTTTCAGTTTTTATTCACACATCTTTTCCTTTGGTAGATGTAGCACCCCTAACTCAATTCTTTTCAATACTCATAATGAGTTTTTCATTGATGATTTTAATCTTAATCTTAGATAATAAGATAAAAATTGCAAAATCATTTCCACTGACATTCCTTTTTATATCACCTTTTTTTTCACAATGTTTTTCTTACAGATTTGATAACATATACATGACTCTTGCAGTATTTTTTACCTTAATACCATTTTTATTTAAAGATGATAAAATCTCATTCATATATTTATCAATTGTATTTTTAGTGCTTTCATGCATGAGCTATCAAGCGGCAACATCTGTTTATATAATGCTTGTAATCTTTATAAGTTTGAACAAAATAAAGAAAAATGAAAACATAAAAGAAGTGATAAAATTCATTCTTAGTTCTGTAATTTCGTTTACGATTGCTCTTCTAATCTATAAATTGCTATTCGATTGTTCTTCTGATCCAAAATATTTTGTACCCGCGACAGAAGAAAATTATTTTTCAACTTCGATTTCAATACAGGTGATTCCCCAAAATATTAAAAATTATGTTTTGCTAGTTACAAATAATGTGGGCGGTATTTGGTTAAAGGTATTTATAATTTGTTCTGCAATAATCTACTATGTATTTTCAATAAAAAACTCAAAAATAAATAAATTTATTTTTGTAGCGGTTTCCATTGTGTTTATTGCAACTGCATTTATACTTTCGCTTGGCCCATATATGATATTAAAAAAAACTTTGCTCGCCCCGAGAGTTTTTATGGGTTTTAACATGTTTATCGCCTTAATTTTATATTTTTGTGTGGAAGACATACTCTGTTCAAATCTTTCAGTAAAGAATAAATATATATTTTCAATTCCAACTCATTTTGTAATATACGGTTGCATAACCTTTTTATATGCTTATGGAAATTGTCTTTCGCATCAAAAAGAGTATTCTGACTTTAGGTTTCAGCTTATCATCAACGATATGAATGAATATATAAAGGAAGGCGATGTTTACATATCGTTCAAAGGAAAATCTACAGATTACTGCCAAGCATTAGACGTCGCCGTAAAGCAATACCCAATAATAAATCTGCTTTTAGAAAATCAACCTTCGCCAAATTCATCTTGGAATGATAAATATCTATATAAATTCAATTTAGTTTCGGAGCAGGAAAATTCAAAAGAAAAACTCCCCTTATTAAAAGAATCTTATTATCACGATTTATATGGAAAAGATAATCACTTTGTTGTAAATCTAAAAAAATAGTATTGGAGAACTCATTATAATATTAAAAGCAAGCCTAAAAATTAATTTATGAAAAATTAAACAACCGAAAATTGGAGAAAATATGAAAAAACAAAATAAAATCATCACCTTAATTTTTTCTAGCCTCATAATATTAGCGCTTATTCCTTGTCTTTTTCCTCAAATTCAGCATTTGGCGGTTTTGTTTGTAGAAAAACTAAAACATGATGATATACACGATTCTTTTTGGATGAAACAGATGTTTGCGTTTGCGATATGCACAATATTTACGATATTGGCTATAAATGCAGTCTTATTTACGCAAAAAGGCAGAAAAATCTTTGAACACAATATAGAATCATTCAAAAAAATATTAGATTTGATTAAAGATAATAAAAAGTATCTTTTTACAATTTTTCTTTTATATCTGTTTGGTTATATAACAATATTTAGGGCAAATTTTTGGAACAAGGCGATTGATGACCTTGCAAGACAAATCGAAGGTTCACGAGACTGGATGAATTGGTACAGATATATTTCTGAAATCGGCTCTATATTCATTCACACATCAAAGCAATTGATTGATATAGCACCTCTAACCCAAGTGATTGCATCTTTTTTTGTTGCCCTAGCCTCATTCTTCATAATCCACATATTCAATAAAAAATTCACTTATTTTTCGTGTATAGCGTCTTTGCCTGTGGGATTGTTTCCATACTTTCTTTCAAATCTATCCTACAGATACGATTCTCCTTACATGGCTTTTGCAGTTTTAGTCAGCATAGTACCTTTCTTATTTATTGAGGATAAAACGACTTTCATCACGACTTCTGTTTTGTGTTTATTTTTTATGTGTACTTCATACCAATCCGCTTCTGGAATATATATTTTTATGTCGATGCTTTGTGTTTTTACGATGTGGACACAAGATAAAAAGCCGGTGCAGGAAATTCTAAAAACAACACTTATATGCATATTGTGCTATGGATTAACGCTTTTTGTTTTTTCAAAAATTTTCATTCCAAAACCGGATTACGAAGTCTACGCAGATGAAGCGATAAATATCTCTTGCCTTATTCCAAATACAATAACTTATATAAAAAATCTTTTATCGCAGTTGGCTGGAACTCCAATTCTCTACTTTTCAATGGCAGTTTTTGTTCTTTTTATTGTTCACTCTTTTATTAATACAAATATCAATCGCTTATTTTCAAGTTTTCTTTCTGTCCTCATACTGATTATCGCGATACCTTTTACCTTTGGCTCGTATCTTGCTTTAGAAAAACCTCTATATTCAGCAAGAGCATTTATAGGAATTGGAGTCTTTATTGGCTGTCTATCTGTAATAGTATTATCTAATAAAAATTCAACTTCAAATAAATTTTTAAACCTTTCAAAAATACTAACTTTTTGTCTTTCATGGTGCTTGTTTGCTTTTTCATTTGCATATGGAAATGCACAAGCAGATCAAAAAGACTATATACATTTTAGGACAACGCTTTTATTGAAAGACCTTTCTGAAGTTATTGAAGATACAGACAAAGATGTTGAACTTTTATTTGTATCAGATATAGGTCATTCAAGGACAGTTCAAAATCTTATTGAAGTTTATCCAGTTGCAAAAGAATTAATTGACATCGGTTTAACTCCTCATAGACCTTCAGAATTCGTATTACAGTCTTACAATTTTTGCGAATTAAAGGCCGGAACAAATACCGATTTTAGAAAAGATGATTTACCAGTTTTGGTTGATAATCAATACAATAAAATTCAAGGGAAAAACAACAAGTACCTTATCACATTTAAAAATCCTCATTTTAAAGTTATAAGAACAAGAAACATAGAAGGATGATGTGTTTGTTTCCATCAAAAAATAACCTAGGAATAAAAATGATACTGATTAACGGTTCTTTTCTGTGCCGAAGTTTAACCGGCATAGAGCGCTTTGCTTTTGAAATATGTAAAAATCTCGATGAGCTTGCCTTAAAAGATGAAATTGCAATCTACATTCCAAAGAATGCAAAAACAAAAGTTGAATATAAAAACATAAAATGCATTTATTCCAAAAAAAATTGCAAAAGTTTTCCGATTTGGGATCATATCACTTTTTCTGTTTTTCTTAAAAAAAATGGTTTTATTCCGCTTGATTTTGCAAATGTAACTCCGTTTTTTACTCCAGGGCTTGTTTTTATTCACGATATTTACGCAAAAGTTTTTCCTAAAGATTTTACTTCTTTTAAAGAAAAACTAATAAAAACATATATGTGCCTTATGTACAGACACGCCATAAAACACGCAAAAAAACTTATGACAGTAAGCGAATTCAGCAAAAATCAAATTGCAGAAGTTTACAATGTCGATAAAGATGAAATTTCTGTAGTTCCAAACGGATGGGATCATTTTAAAAATATAGATGAAGATAAATCCGTCCTCAAAAAATTCCCGAAATTAAACGAACAAGAATTCTATTTTACCTTGGGAAGCCTTCAAAAACGAAAAAATTTAAAGTGGATTGCTAAACATGCAAAAAATCATCCAGACGAATTATTTGCTGTTTCTGGAAAAATCGTTTCTGGAATGCAGAGCAACGAAATTAACGACTTAAAAACTTTGCCAAACGTAGTGCTACTCGGTTATGTTTCGGACGGAGAAGTAAAAACTCTGATGAAAAAATGCAAGGCGTTTATCTTTCCAAGTTATTACGAAGGCTTTGGAATACCGCCGCTCGAAGCGCTTTCCGTTGGTGCACAAATTGTAGTTTCAAAAGCCTCTTGCCTGCCAGAAATTTACGGAAAAACCTCACATTATATAGACCCCAACAATCCAGAAGTTTCGCTGGAAGAGATTTTAGCACAGCCAGTTTCTTCTCCAGAAACGATTTTAGAATATTACACTTATAAAAACTCTGCTAAAAAATTGTATGGGATACTTAAGGAATGTAACCATTGAGATAAAATACTGGTTTTATCAATGTTGAACAAAAAAAATTATTGTGTTATAACGGTCAATATTTTCTGGAGATTTAAACATATATGTCTTTCTCAAATATTTTGTATACTCTTGTTTTGTATCCATTGGTTCAAGTAATTGGAATCGCTTTCCGCATTTTTGACAAACTTTTTGATAATACGGGAATCGCTGTTATCGGTGTAAGCTTTACGGTAACCATATTGTGTCTTCCGTTATATATAGTTGCAGAACACTGGCAGCAAATTGAGCGTGATGTTCAAAAAAGATTAAAACCTGGCATAGACCGAATAAAAAAGACCTTCTCTGGCGATGAGCAATATATGATTTTGAGCACATTTTACCGTCAAAATCACTATCATCCTCTTATGGCTTTGAGGTCGAGTTTTGGGCTTTTAATACAGATTCCTTTTTTTATGGCAGCGTATTCCTGTCTTTCTAAGATGCCAGCCTTGCAAGGAAAATCTTTTTTATTCATCGCGAATATGGGAAGCCAAGATGCTATCTTTCATATTGGAAACTTTCCAGTAAATATACTTCCTATAGCGATGACTGTTATAAACATAATCGCTGGTGCAATCTATACAAAAGGCTTTCCTATAAAAGAGAAGATTCAAATTTATGCAATGGCATTGGTTTTCCTCGTAATCTTGTATTCAAGTCCTGCTGGATTAGTCCTTTATTGGACTATGAATAATGTGTTTTCTCTAGTTAAAAATATCTTCTACAAGTTAAAAAATCCTTTAAAAGTTCTTTATTATTGTGCTATAGCAGGAATTCTCTCTATTGCCGTTTATGTTCTTTTTATTTACGACGGCGGAGCAAACATGCAAAAGCGTTTAAAAGCGGTAATTCCTATGCTGATGCTTTTACCAATTCCTTTGTATTTAAAACTTATAAACTGGTTTTTGAATTCCCCTCTTTCTGGCATTGTAGAAAACAAAAAATTGAGATTGAATCTGTTTTTATTTTCAAGTCTTTCGCTTACGGTTTTAGCAGGTCTTGTTTTACCTTCTTCATTGATTTCTTCTTCAACTCAAGAATTTTCAAATGTAGGAAATTTGGCTTCGCCTTCGATTTATTTTAACTGGTCATTTTGGCAGGCAGCAGGGCTTTTATTATTTTGGCCTTGCTGTATTTATTTTCTTTTTGGAAAAAAATTGCAGTCGATTATAGCCTGTTTTTTTGCGATTGCACTTTCTTGTGCGGTTCTAAACGCCTTTGCTTTTAACGGAAATTATGGCTCAATGGACATAACCTTAAAATTTATAGGTGGAATGAATAACCAATCAAAACTATTTATGATTGCAAATACAGCAGGTATCCTTTTAACTGCTGTGATAATCATTGGTTTATTTAAATTTAAAAAAATAAAAATTGTAAATTCTTTGATTTTGATTGCACTCTTTTCTTTTGTTGCACTTTCAACAATAAACATCGCAAAAATTAAGAAGGCTTATGCCGAATATTCTAAAATAGTCGCTTCAAAAAATAAAAATGCGGAAGCAAAAAGCGATTTATCAGCGAAATTTCATTTTTCTAAAACCGGCAAAAATATCGTACTTGTAATGCTAGACAGGGCGGAAAGTTCTTATTTTGAAGATATTCTGCATGACAGACCAGAATTGTATGATATTTACAGCGGATTTACTTTCTATAGAAATGCTTTATCGTGCAATGGACACACTTTGATGGGTGCTCCTTCAATCTACGGAGGTTATGAATATACACCGTATGAGATGAATAAACGCTCAGATGTACCATTAAAAGAAAAACACAACGAAGCGCTGCAAGTATTGCCAACGATTCTGACAAAACAAGCAAATTTCAATGCAACTCTAACAGATTTATCCTGGTCAAATTATAGTTACGATTCCGATATGAGAATATTTGAAGGAAAAGAAAATATCCAAGGCTATAAATTATGTGGAAGATATACAGGAGATTTTAAAAAACAGTTTTTAGGTTCTGCAAAAACAGGATTGCTTTCCGACGGATTAAAACGAAATCTTTTTTGGGTGAGTCTATTTAGAATTTCGCCTGCAATTGTTAGACCTGTTGTATATTATAAAGGCTCATGGTGGGCAAATGCAGAAACAAACGATGTAGATTTGTTCGTGGATTGGTATGCGATTCTTCATTACCTGCCACAGATTACAGATTTTTCAAACGAAAAAGATAATTTAATCATCATGACGAATGAAACAACTCATACAGGGCAAGACATTTCGTATATGAACTTAACTGATGAAAAAACTCTTTCTATAAAAACAAAAGATGACAATTGTTATGCCATAGATGTTGTTTCTCTTGAAGCGTTGGGAAGATGGTTTTCTATGCTAAAAGAGAACGGTGTCTACAATAACACAAAGATTGTAATAGTTGCAGATCACGGAATTGGATATGGAGCAAGGCGTACAAAAGACTATGACGTTCCAGATGTAGGCGGATATCCAAAAGATCACTTAAATCCACTTTTTTTAGTAAAAGATTTTAATTCTAGTGGAAAGTTAAAAATTGATATGTCGTTTATGGCGAATGCCGATACAATTGAGTTTCTTTTAAAAGATGTCGTAGAAAATCCAGTAAATCCTTTTACCAACAAAAAAATAACATCTGAAGCAAAAAAAGATGGTATCATTGTTACAACAGATGATATGTTTATGCCTCATCACACCAGAAGCAAATATATTTTTACTGTAAATAAGGATTCTTGGTATAGAGTTAAAGACGATATATTTAAAGATGAAAATTGGCAGCCTTACCAAAAATAAACTTATGGAGATTTTTAAAGATGACAGAGAACGAATTTAACTATGTTATGGCATTACGCAGAAAAGAAGACACTTCAGCTTTCTCAAAAGATACAGTTTTATCTTGCGAAAAAGCAGGATATATAAAAAATAACGTGATAACAGACAAAGGCATGGAAGCTTTATCTCCTTACAAAGTTGACAATGCAATTATCATGGCAGCTGGAAGAAGCAGAAGATGTATGCCACTTTCAAACTATCTTCCCAAAGGTCTTTTTGAAATAAAAGGCGACACGATGGTTGAGCGCCAGATAAAACAACTCCACGATGCTGGAATAAAACAGATTGTGCTTGTCGTTGGATATTTAAAAGAGCGCTATTATGAAATGGCAAAAAAATATCCAGAACTCATATTGATTGACAATAACGAATGGGAAGAAAAAAATAACATCTCTTCCCTATATGCAGCAAAAGATTACATAAAATCATCATACATCTGCTGTTCTGATAACTGGTTTGCACACAACGTTTTTAGAGATTATGTTTACGATTCATATTATGCTTGTCTTTATTCAGATGAGTTTTGCAATGAATATTGTGTAAAAGCTCTTGATGACCGTGGCTACATGACAGAAGTAAAAAAAGGTGGGGAAAAAGCGTGGTATACGATTGGAGAAGCATTCTTTTCAAAATCATTTTCTGCAAAATTTGTAGATTTAATGGTAAAAGAATACTACGACCCAGAGATGAAATACATGCTTTGGGATGATTTTCAGATAAAGCACATAAAAGAACTTTTGATGAAAATTAAACGCTATGACGATGCAGAATGTAAAGAATTTGACACGACAGAAGATATACTTCGATTCTATCCAAATTTTAAGGATTTTATCGACCAATTTTTTCAAGAAGAAGAACTCATAAATTCGACACAGAGAATTTCTTATCTTTCAAATTATTCAGACACAAAACAGTATTCGGTTGTTGCAACAGAGCAGTTGACAGGTCGCATGCACGTAAACGAAAATCTCTTTGGCCCAAGCCCAAAATGTCTTGAAGTATTGCACAATGCAACAATGGAAGACTTATATCTTTACGATTTAACTCGAGAAGATGACCTTGCAGTTGAAGTGAGCAAATTAACAGAGCTGGGAACAGAATCCATATTCATACATTCAGGTTCTTCTGACGTAATAAAGACTATAATGACGATAGTTTTAAACAAAGACGACACAGTTTTGATTTCAAATCCAGCTTGGAACTACTACAAATCTGTCTGTGAACTTCGCCATGCAAAAGCTGCATATTATAATGTAGTCGAAGGCAAAGACTCTTATGAGTTTGACACTAAAAATCTCTTGGATACAGCAAAAAAGACAAATCCACGCATAATCATAATAACGACTCCACATAATCCAACTGGAGCGGTGATAAGTCGAAGCGACCTTGAAAAAGTTATAAAAAACAACCCCACTTCGCTTATAATCGTCGATGAAGCATATTTAGGTCTTTCAACCGTAACCTACGATGTAAAATATTTTTTAAATTCGTACAACAATGTTGTATTCTGCAGAACATTCTCTAAATTGTATGGACTTGCAGGACTTCGCATGGGATACGGACTTTGCACACCAATGGCAAAACAGGTATTTAAACTCGATTTAAATCCATTCCGTGTGTCGAATATTGGACGCAAGGTTTGTATTGCAGCACTACAAGATAAAAAGTATTACAACGACCTTACAAAAAGAATCATCAAAATTAAAGACGATTTTATTTCTGAAGTAAACAAGATAAAAGGTGTAAAAGCCTATAAATCTGCTGCAAACTTCATTTGGATCCGCTTTAATGAAAGCATAGATGTTCAATCATTAAAAGATAATCTTCAGGAAAACGGCTATCTTACTCGCCTTTGGACCGAAGGAAGTCATCTTGCAATGCGTATTACTGTTGCGCCAGAAGAAGAAATGAATAAAGTTTTGGGATTGATAAAAAATTTTTTCAAAAACAGGGATGAAAAATGATTTATAATTTTCTTTACATAGATCCAGGCACAGGTTCAATGCTTTTTTCAATTTTAATCGGGGCCTGTGCAACTCTTTATTTCCTTTTTAAAGCGTTTTGGATAAAACTAAAAATTTTTATCACAGGCGGAAAAGCACAAAAAAATGACAAAGCGTACAAAAAATATGTCATTTATTCCGAAGACAAACGCTATTGGAACGTTTTTAAGCCTATTCTCGACGATTTTGAAAATCGAAAGATAGATATAACTTATTACGTTGCAACAGAAAGCGATCCTGTATTTGCAGAAAAATATGAATATGTTCATCCAGAAGTGATTGGAGAAGGAAACAAAGCGTTTGCAAAACTCAATATGTTGAGCGCAGGTTTTGTTTTGATGAGTACGCCGGGTCTTCAAGTTTATCAATTAAAAAGAAGCAAGAACGTAAAACACTATTCCCACATCTTTCATTCACCTGGAGACCCTACAATGTACCGCCTTTTTGGAATTGACTATTTTGATTCTATCCTTTGTACTGGCGACTATCAGTTTAATGACATTCGAGAGATGGAAAAACAAAGAAATCTACCAGCAAAAACTCTATTGACAGTAGGCTGTACTTATCTTGATGTTTTTAAACAAAAAATTGAAAAACTTCCGAACGATGAAAATCACAAATTTACGGTTTTGGTTTCGCCAAGTTGGGGAAAAAGCGCTCTGCTTTCTAAATACGGAAAGAAATTACTAGAACCTTTAGTAAACACAGGATGGAATATAATAATTCGCCCTCACCCACAAAGCAAAATCTCAGAAAAAGAGATGTTAAAAGAGTTGCAAGAATGCTACAAGGATACTCCAAATGTTGAATGGGACTCAAATTCGGATAATTTTTATTCATTAAAAAAAGCAGATATAATGATTACAGATTTTTCTGGAATAATATGGGACTACACTTTTCTCTGCGATAAGCCTGTGATGTATGCTAATGCAGAAATGGATCTTGCTCCCTACGATGCTTACGACATTGACCATGAAATTTGGCAATTTGAAACTGTAAAAAAGATTGGAATAAAAGTTGAGGAAAAAGACTTTGCCAACATAAAAGAGATTATTCAAAACGCAAGTGATTCTCCAAAACTTTCAGAAGAGAGAAAAAAAGCAAAAGAGCAAGCGTGGATGTTCATAGGAGAAGCGGGAAAAAGAACCGCAGATTTTATGATAAAAACGATGGAAGAAGCAAACACTTGATGTTAAAATTCTTAAAGAAAATCCTGCATAGTAAAAAAAACTGTGTAGGATTTTTTTTGATAAATTACTTATAATTTTTTTGATGAAAAAAATAGTAAGTTTGTGTTACAAAAACTTCTATTCAAAAAGTTAGAAAATACTTTTTTAATCGTACAAAAAATCAAGGAAATAAAAACATGAAAGTAGCGATTGTTCATGATTGGTTAGTAAATTTTGGAGGAGCAGAAAGAGTTGTTCAACAATTCTTGAAAATCTATCCACAAGCGGACATCTACACCCTTGTTTATGACAAAAAAAAGATGGCAAAGATTTTTCCTCCTGAAAAAGTTCATACGTCTTTTATACAGAAATTTCCTATGGCGACAAAGATTTATACGAAACTCCTTTCTCTCATGCCCAAGGCATTCGAATCGTTCGATCTTTCATCCTATGACCTAGTCTTGTGCAGTTCTTCTTCTTGTGCCAAAGGAGTGATAACGCATCCTTCGGTTCCTCACGTGGCTTACGTGCACACTCCCATGCGCTATGCCTGGGATTTGTTTTTCGATTACAAAAAGCGAAGCGGCCGCGTCACGCGTTTTTTTATGGACAGATGGATGCCCGATATCCGCATGTGGGATTTTATTTCCGCTCAAAGAATAGACAGCGTAATTGCAAATTCAAATTATATAGCGCGAAGAATAAAAAAATTTTGGGGACGAGACGCTAAAGTAATCTATCCTCCGGTAGACACGCAGCGGCTGTCGCCTAATTACAAAGAAAGCGAAGATTTTTACGTAGTTTTTTCGCGCTTCGTTCCGTATAAGCGCGTAGATCTTGCTATATCCGCATGTATACGCCTTAAGCGAAAACTTGTCGTCATAGGAAGCGGAAGCGGCGAAAAAAGTCTTAAAACACTGGCAAACGGAAACTCAGACATAATATTTACCGGCAGGATAAGCGACGAAGAAGTTAAAAATTATCTGCAAAGGTGCAAGGCGCTCATCTTTTGTGCGGAAGAAGACTTCGGGATAATTCCCGTTGAAGCGCAGGCCTGCGGACGTCCGGTAATCGCGTACGGCAAGGGCGGCGCGCTTGAAACCGTGATAGACGGAAAAACCGGAATCTTTTTCGACAGGCAAGAAGAAAAAAGCCTTGCCGACGCAATAGAGCGCTTTGAAAAACTGGGCGCGTTTTACGATCAAAAATCCGTTTACGAACATGCGGCGTCGTTTTCCGAAGAGCGCTTTAGAAAACAGATGGAACAGACTTTAAATGAAATTCTATCGGAATTTTATCCGGCAGGCGAATGCAAAAACGGAGTTTTTAAATGAGGCTTGCAATAGATTGCCGTATGATCGATTCCGGTGGAATCGGCACTTATGTGAGCGAACTTATTCCTTATTTTCTTAAAAAAGACCAATGCCTGCTTTTGGGAACTCACGAGCAATGCACGGCATTTTTGCGTAAACAGAACGTAGAATTCTGTTTTTGCGACGTAAGGCCGTTTTCCTTTGCGGAATTCTTTTCATTTCCTAAAGATGTCCTTGACAAAATAAATTCGTGCGACGCCTACTATACGCCGTACTGCAATATTCCTTCGGGAATAAAAATTCCGATCTATTCCACCATTCACGACGTGGTTTTTTTGGACGTAAAAGGCCTTTCTTCTCCTCTTGGAAATCTTATGCGCAAATTTATCTACAAGCGCGCGATAAGGCTGTCAAAAGCTGTTTTTACCGTATCGGAATTTTCAAAAGACAGAATCTTATACCGATTGCATTGCAAAAAAAACATAATAGTCGGTTATAACGGTCTTCCTTCGTGGGTTTTAAAAGACGATGAAGATGCGCACGAGCTGCCGGAAGAGGATCAAAAACAGACCGAAAATCAAAATCAAACGTCGAAGTCCCTCAAAGACGAAAATACGATCTTATTTGTGGGCAATATAAAAAAACACAAGGGCCTTTCGATTTTGCTCGAAGCATATTCACAGGCGAAAAAGCAAATAAAGGATTTGAATCTGGTGATCGTGGGAAACGCGGAGAATTTCAGAACCGGCGATAAAGAAATCATCGAAAGATTTCAGGATATTACCGACGGTTCGGTCACGTTTACCGGAAAAATCAATAATTCAAAGTTAAAAAAACAGTATAAGAAAGCTAAACTGCTCGTTCAGCCTTCTTTTTACGAAGGATTCGGTATTCCGCCGCTTGAAGCCCTGTGCTGCGGGACGAACGCCGTAATTTCGGATATTCCCGTGTTTAAAGAAATATATAAAGATTTTCCCGTGATATTTTTTAAATGCGGGGACGCAGAAGATCTTTCAAAACAGATCGTTCTTCACTTAAACGACGAAGTTCCAAAGCTCCCTGAAAACATATATTCATATAAAGATACCGCCGATATAATCTTAAACACGATCTGCAAAAACTTATAAGTCGCTGCGCTCAAAATCCGCAAACGGTTTTCTGTAGGGACGAGGCTTTGCCGGGTACAAATACTGAGCGCCGGTTATGTGCGTCGGCGGTTATAGGGCTTTTACGGTTTCTTCATCCAAACCGGTAATTTTTGCAATCAAGTCGGAAGCAAATCCTTCGGTTTTCATCGCCTTTGCCGTTTCAAGTTTTGCTTGGTGCGAGCCTTCGGAGAAGCCTTTTTCTTCGCCTTCGGCAAATGCTATCTTGCCGGCTTCTTCTCTCTGTACCGCTATGTCAGTATCGTAGTCATATTCAGATAATAACATATTCATAACCTCCCGTGATTTTCGTTGCAGGTATTCTCTTAAAATGTCATTTTGTATGCATTCTTTGATTGCGTTTTCAAAACCGTGTTCTTTGTCGAGCGCAGTATTGCGGCGCACGGCTTCTACAAACATACTGTATTCTTCCAATGGTCTGCAAGCCGTTAGGACTTTATTCGCCTTGTCCGTATTGATGTTGAGCACCTCTATCGCAAGTTCCAGAGGAACATGTTCAGATTTTACGATGTAGGCGTCGGAAAGTTTCAGCGTTTTGTTTACGGGATAATTTTCCGTGCCGTTGTAAAACACGTAGAACTCAGGCGTGGGAATCTTTTGCAGGGTTCTGTGGTACTTTGCTTTAGGGTCTTGAATCTGCTCGTACAGGCGGGCTACGTATTGCAGACAGCGTAAAGGCATATTTTCATTGATTGTAGACTGGTGTTCAGCCAAAACGATAATCTTGTTGTCAATCAGGCACGACACATCATTAGACAATTTCGTGTACATTGCCTGTTCGAGCTTGAGAGGCTTCAGTTCGGTTGAGCTGTCGAGGTGTGTGCCGTGCAGAGCGTTGTACAGAGATAAAAATCTAACTTTAGCGTCTTTGTCGGTGCTGAAAAGATCAACAAAGACCGAATCCTTGTATCGGCGGTTGTGTTTTGGCATATTCTTACCCTTAATCCCTTTCTTCTTCCTGAACTACTAGGGCGCGCTATCTTTTGAATCCGATTCTATTTGCTGGGTGCACACGGACGTACGAAGACACTGTATGATTATATCACACTTGCGGAGATTTGTACGGAATACATTTACATTTGCACCCGGTCTATAAAAAACTAGACACTTATCTATTTTTTTGTATAATAGAATAATAAGACATTTTGAAAAACTCGCCTTTAGCGATTTTTTTTTTCGAGATTTTGACGAGTTGTAACCCGCTGTATTATCGAGAGTTACAGCATCGCGTTTTAACGGCTCATGAGCCGCAGTTACCTCTAAAAACTGCAGTTTTTAGAGGTTCCCAATAGGATTTTATGACAACAGACGAATACAAAGCAATCTTTCATCAAAAATACAGACGGACAAGTTCATTTTCCTCAGGAATAGCGCTCATGATCGTTGACTGCATCACGATCATGCTTTGCATATGCACTACGTTTTTTATAATAAACGCCGTAAATCATTCCCTGATAAATTTCCGCTCGTTCGTCACATATTCTATTTATCTTCCGTTCATACTTATCGTCTTTTATTTTGCAAACCTGTATCCGGGCATAATGCTCAATCCTGCCGACGAAGTGCGTCATCTTGCCATATGCTCTACTTTCAGCTTTATAGGCATTGCCGTGTCGATTTCGGTAGAATCCGACGAAAGAACCGCAATCATCATAGCGTTAATCTTGGCGGCTCCCGTGGCGGCTTTTTTACTTCCCGCCATGCGCGAACTGTCGCGGCACATGTTTGCAAAGAGATCTTGGTGGGGAGTTCCCGCCGTGATTTACGCTTCCGGAGACAGCGGCGATTTTGTGGTATCCAGGCTTTTAAAATGTCCAAATTTCGGCTATAAACCGGCTGTAATAATAAACAGTGAAGCAAGGCAAGGACAGAATTTTAAAGGCGTCCCTATCTTTTCAAATTCCGATGAAGTAAAGCAGATGATCCGGGAACTCGGAATAAAAGTAGCCATACTGTGCGATTATACCGATGAAACGCCCGACATAAGGACAAACTACCGTTACACCATATATCTTCCCAAAGTCCAACCCATCATTGGAAATATGCACGCACGAGAACTCGGCGGCATTTTGGGTTTTTCGATTACACATAATCTGACAAAACCCGAATGCCTGCTCGCCAAACGCGCCATAGACATTTTTTTGCTGATAGTGTCGTCGCCTCTTGTGATCCCGCTTACGCTGATCATAGGCCTGGCGGTGAAATTTACATCCAAGGGGCCTGTTTTTTACGGGCACAAGAGAGTCGGAAAAGACGGAAAGGAAATCAAGTGCTGGAAATTCCGTTCGATGGTTGTTAACGCCGACAAGATGCTTGATAAGATTCTGGCCGAAAGTCCTGAAATGCGCCTTGAATGGGAAAAAGACAGAAAATTCACAAACGATCCGCGTGTGACTAAGCTGGGTAAATTTTTAAGACGGTCAAGCCTTGATGAAATTCCTCAATTGTGGAATATCTTATTCGGGGAAATGAGCTTTGTAGGCCCGCGTCCCGTAACGGAATCCGAACTCGATAAATACGGAAAATTTTCAGACTTTATTCTCTCGGTAAAACCCGGCCTTTCCGGTATGTGGCAAATTTCGGGAAGATCCGACACAGGCTATGAAGAGCGCATAACGCTCGACACATACTATATACAAAACTGGTCGGTATGGCTTGACATCTGGATAATTATAAAAACCATTTGGGTAGTGCTCAAAGGTAAAGGTGCTTATTGATGAAACGTAAATTCCTTGTTTTTTTGGCCTTGCTGACTTTTTCGGTCGTTTTTGCACAGCAGTATAAAATCGAAACGGTAACATACAATATCACAGGAGCAACATGGAAATATTCCATCGAAGAGAATATAAAAATAGATAAAAAACGCGTTTTCACTTCCGAACAGGAATTTATGAATTATTTTCGCGATTTGCAGCAAAGGTTTTACAACGAACGGATTTTCGAATCTGCAACGCTGGATTTTACTATTACGGCGCCGGACAAAACTCCGCAGAACGATAAAGAGAGCGGCGATACTGGGACACTGAACTCTCGGCCTGAACAAGAAGGTCTTTATTTGGTGCACATAACGGTTACTACGGTGGATTCCCACCATTTATTAGTAGTTCCCTACCCCAAATACAATTCCAACAGCGGAACAAATCTGAAACTCAAAGTAAAGGACACAAATTTTTTAGGCTCCATGGAAGAATTGTCCGGCGACATATCGTTCGCCATTGAAACCGACGACGAAGACAGAGGCAAAGACTATGTTTTCGGACTTTCCGCAGATTTCGCCATTCCCTTTCCTGCAGGAGTGTTCAAAGCGAAATGGATAAATTCGTGGGCAGCGTCGTTTACGGTGGGCGAAGATACGCCCGAATGGAATGTCTCTACGGGAATAGTCTTAAGCCTGCCGTTTGACAAGTTTTCTCTTGATTGGACATTCAAACAATCTACAGCTCATGATTTTGATTATATAAAATACGGCGACGAGTTTTACTATACCGAATATGCGGAATTTGCCATACCCATAACCTTGCATGAAATAGACAACTGGGGCAAGGTCTACTATACGCCCTTGATATCCGCAACATATAACTGGGATACTGACGGAATCGACAAAAACAACGACGATCTGTCAAGTCCATTTTACAAAATCGGTCACGGACTTTCGACGGAGCGCGTGAACTGGTACGGAAATTTCCGCCGCGGGCTTTCACTAAAATTCGACCAATATATCGGTTACAATACCCAGCGTTACGACATAGTTCCGTTCGTTTCAGGCGAGGCCAAAATATTTTTAGCCTTTAAATATCTCGGAATGAACATGGATGCATATGCCTTTGCCAGCAAAAACAGCACAACAAAGATAGGCGGAAGGCTAAGAGGAATAAAGGACGATCAAAAATATTCTACCGGAGATCCTGAAATCGACTCTCACTATGCGACGCGTCCGGACAGCGCCATCGTAGTAAACATGGATATGCCGTTTCATATATTTACGTTTAACTTCAGCGATTCAAAGCATCTGCGTTTCTTGCGCGTATTCGACTGTGAATTGCAGATAGCGCCTTTCTTTGATTTCGCATTGCTCAGAAACAAGGCCACGAACACGCATCTTTGGTTTAAGGACGGATTCTATGCCGGCGGTTTGGAATTTTTAGTATTCCCAAAAAAATGGAGAAGTCTTGTCGTGCGTGCAAGCGCGGGAATCGACCTCGGCCGGATTATAGTTCCGTCAAGTTACATAAACAAGGATTGGCGAAAGGAAGTTTCAAAATACGAAATTGAAATAGGCGTAGGCCTTCACTATTGACGGGCAAGTGGCGCGGTGTTTTGCAACCGCCGAACGCCGCAGCCATAACGCCGAACGGTCAGTTTTGCGCCCTGCAGAATGCTGTCAAAACATTCATTCGGCCAGGAGCGTCGCCGCCCTGTCCCGCCAATACTTTTCAGGCGCGGATTCTTTTATGACATTTAAAAACTGAACCGCAAACAGGTCGCCGCCTCTTTTTTTTGCCAGCTGAATAAAATTAAAAAACATGTCCCAAATATTATTGTCTTTTGCCCAAACGTCTACGTCGTCCCAGAGCGGCATTCTTGAAAAAAGGTCTGCTAGGCCTGCGTAAGTGTATTGAGGATCGCGCTGTTTTATTATTTCATATAAGCGCGTAAAAACGCTTAAACTTCCCAACGCGGAAATAAAAAGCGCGTTTTCCGAATCCCCATTTTTATCATAAAATTCCGAAAGCAGATAATACGCTCGGTAAAAATAGCGGCTTTCGGCACGGTAGAGTTCAAAAAATTTTTTAAGCGGTTCTTTTTCCGTCTTCAGCCCTATCGTCCGCAGAACGGCCGTCTTAAATGTCTTATTCTTGTAATGTTCGTTATCGTCCGCAAGGATCGATAAAAGATAAGTTTCGTATTCGTCGGTGTTCCCCTGCTGAAAGGCGATATCGGCCATGTTGTATAGGATATCGTATTTTACCGAATAAATATCAAGAAATGACGCATTTTTTACGGCGGTATCGTAAAACTGCATCGCAATCTTATATTCTCCTTCAATCTGATATATTCTGCCGCAAAGATAGTCCGCTTCAGGATAAGCCTTCGATTCGGAAACATATTCGATAAGACGGTTTACGGAATTATTAAAAAAATTCAAGGACTTTATTTCTACAAGAAAATTTATTATATCTACGGCGTTTTTTTCATTTCTCGATTCCAACACCGGAAGCACGTCGCTTATGAGGTCTCCCGCTTTTCTTACGGCGGCAGGCGACAGAGCTTTTTTCAGCGTAAAAACCCGCCAATCGGAAAGCTCTTTTCTGATTTTTTTCGCTTCAACGGCGTCTTTTAAAGCTCCGCCGTAATCAAGCGCGTCGTACTTGCTTTGGGCTTCCATGAGGAGAAGATAGTCTTTTTTTTCAGGCTTTTTTAAATTTTGAGAATAAACAAAACAGACCGATAAAGAAAAAAAGACGAACCATAGTATTTTTGCATTTTTCACAGGGATTCCAATTCCTCTCTGAATACCTTATCGGCATCTTTTGCGTCGATCGTTCGCACTATTTTTCCGTGTTTGAAAATTATAACCTTGTTTCCGGCGCCTGCGATACCCAGGTCGGCATGTTTGCCTTCCCCCGGACCGTTTACTATGCAGCCCATGACGGCGACGGTAACATCTTTTTGCATTGAAAGAAGCTCGTTTTGCCAGCGCGCCACAAAGGCGTGAACATCGAAGCCCACGCGGCCACAGCGCGGGCAAGAAACAAGCTCCACTCCGCCGGGCCTCTTACCGCATTCCTTTAAAATCTGCTTTCCTGCGATAATTTCATTTTCCGGCGACGACGAAAGGCTCACTCTGATCGTACTTCCTATTCCTTCGTTTAAAAGAGCGGAAAACGCCATTGTGCTTTTTACAATTCCTGCGATGAGAGGGCCAGCTTCCGTAACTCCTATGTGCAGTGGAATGTCGTACTTTGACGCGAATATCTCGTTTGATTCCACGGTTTCTTTTACGGAAGAAGCCTTCATGCTTACGACTACATTGTAAAAATTAAGTTCGTCGAATACGGCCGCTTCGCGCGCAGCAGCTTCCGAAAGCGCTTCGGCACGGCTCATAGCGCCTTTTTCAACCTTTTCCTCCAGATCTTTGGGGATGCTCCCGCTGTTGACGCCTATGCGTATTGCGACTCCCCTACTGCTGCAGCCTTCTACGACTTTTTCCACATTGCTGCGGCTGCCTATGTTCCCCGGATTTATGCGGATCGCCGCAACGTTTCCTTTAAGGCACTCCAGCGCCAAGCGATAGTCAAAATGAATATCCGCCACAAGCGGCATCGAGGTTTTTGAAGCGATAAGGCAAAGAGCTTCGGCGCTTTTTATATCGGGAACCGCAAAGCGCAAAATATCGCAGCCGAGGGATTGCAGAATTTCTATACGGCGTATCAACGAATCAAGGGCGCCGCCGTCTTCGTTTATATCGGCGATGCCCTCTTTCCACATAGTTTGGACGGAAACGAGAGAGCCCCCCCCTATTTCCATCAACTTCGTAATTCCCATGCCGCCTATGACAACACGGCGGGGAGATTTAAACATAATTTTTTTAACAGACGATCATCGAGAAAACCATTGCAAACAAAGCGACGGTTTCGCAAAGACCTACTACCATAATGTACTGTGCAAAGCCTTTTCCCGTTTCACCTAGAGCGTCGGAACCCGCAGCTCCGGCCTGCCCCTGTGCGATTGCGGAAGCGCTCATCGCAAGACCTGAAGCAAAACCGAGCCCCAGCAAGAACCAAGGATCTCTTTGCGAAGACATCATAGTCTGCATTAGCAAAAAACCGTAGATCGTCTGCGTAAGCGGCGCACCCGCAAAGACGGTTAAAATAAATGGAGCCGGTTTATTATTCAAATAGCAGCGTTTCCACGCACCGATGGCCGAACGGCCTGAAATTCCAATCCCCATCGCCGAACCGAAAGCGGCAATTCCCATACAAACAGCAGCTCCAAGCATTCCAAAATTCATAAATTTTCTCCTGTCCGCAAAAGCGGTTATTTGATTACCGTCTCACTGAACGGCGCATATTTAAATCCCGACCACGACATACCCAAATGCGTTGAAAACTCCAACGTATTTAAGCGCACGCCGTGAACGATTACCGAAAGTACATTTAAGACCATATTAAGGCCGTGTCCGAACATCAAAAGTATCATAAAAAAGACGGCCATGCTGAGTCTTCCCCACATGGGGCCCGCCATCTGATTTACAGTCGCGGATATGGCAGAACCTGCAAGAGCTACTGCCCACAAGCGTATGTAAGAAACTATATCCGAAAAGACGTTTACGACGCCGAGCAATACGGAGATAATGTTTTTTACGCTCTCCAATACCGACTCCAAAATATTTCCGGCATAGTTGGAAAATACAAAGCTCAAGGCAAATCCTACGCCCACGGCGCATACCGATGAAAGCCCCAAAGGAATACCGTAGAATTCCCTGTCAAAACTGAATATCTTTGCGTCCACAACCATTGAAAGGACGACATAAAACATTCCCCATATCATGAGCATGGAACCCAAGTCTCCAAAAAACTTCAGAGACCGGATGTTTTTTATCATCGCCTTTACGTGCGCTAACGAAAGCTGCAGGACGGCTATGGAAAAGCAGAATATCTGAAGGTTTTGAGTAACCGTAGTTACGCCCTTTTTTCCCGAATAATCGGAAACAAAAGCGTTTGAAAGCGGTTTTACAGACAAATTCTTAAGCACATCGGGAATTTGATCCATACGCAAACCGAACCACGTACACGTTACCGTTCCCCAAGCGACGGTCGCAAGGCTTACCAAGAGCAAAAGTCCTAAAAACGGATCCACTCTTTTTTTCTTCGCAAGCGAAATAAATATTCCTATCAATGCGGAAGCGGTAAGCAAAAGACCGTAGCCTGCGTCTCCGAAAATCATTCCGAAAAAGACGGTAAAAAACAGCAAAAACCAGCCTGAAATATCATATTCGTAATATCCGGGTACGGTTCCCAAAAAGTCGGTCAAAGGATAAATTAAACTTACCAATTTATTGTTTTTAAGCTTCGTAGGAACCATGTCGTCAGATTCCGGCTCCGTAACGGAAAGCGCCCAATTTTCCTTTGCGGCGGTCTTTTTAAGCGCATCGATGCTGTCAACGGGCGCAAAGCCCGAAACCCATGCCAAAGGGACGCCGTTGGTATTGTCGTCCTCTTTACCCATGCCGGAAACTACGGTTTCGAATTCCATTTCCTGCTGCAATCGCGCGCCGTATTTTTTTAGTGCAAAAACATACACCGCTTTTTTGACTTCTTCAGCTTCAATGGCCGCTATCTGTTTTTTTGACGACTCGATCTGCATTTTTAAGTTTTTAGTCGACATCGAAGGCATGGGAACGGCATAAGCTTCAGGCGGAAGGCCTGAAGGACGCTCGTCACTCTTTTCGTCGCCGACAAATAAAAACCTTATCCTGTTTTTATCACGGTTTACGGTTAAAGTTTTTACATCCTTGTCTATTAAATTCCATTTGTCCTGAGGAATTTCATAAGGCGAAAGATAAATTCCTTTTTCCGAAAGATAATCAAAATCCGAAGGATCCACCTCTCCCCACGATGCAAGCCTGTCAAGTTCGGCTTCGCTTTGGCTTACAAGCTCGGAAAGAGACTTTTTCTTTTCGGCGCCTTCGGTAATTTCAGCGCTTAAAAGTTTGAGTTTTTCATCGGAAAGAGAATGTTCTACCGACCCCGCTTTTTTTGGCAGTTTTACTTCGGATAAAATTCCTACGGCATTTCTGCACAGTTCAAACGAAGTTCTTAACTGGGTAAATCTTTCTCCGCTTCCTTCAAGCTCTTCAAGATGCAAAACTCCGACGGAGCGAAGTTTTTTCAAAGCCTTTTCCTGTTCTTTTTTCAGCATTACAAGAGAGACTTTTTTCATTTCAACTATCATTTTGTCTCTCCTCCGGCAGCTTGCAGTTTTTTCTTTGAAATTTTACTTCGGACAACGGCCGCAACTTGCTGGTCGCCCAGATAAACGCTTATCTTTTTTATGTTGGCCTTCGTTTCGGGAATCATAACCTTTTCAAAAAGATTTACTCTTTGCGTGGTCGTCCTAAGCTCTTTGGAAAGCAGCCTTACCTGCTCGTCAAGCACGCCGGCTTCCAAGTCGAGAGACAACACTTTTTCCATGCGGTCTGCGGCGAGGTCTATCCACAAGGGAGTTTCAAACAGATCGTAGTCTCCCCGCCCGAAGTCCGCTCCTTCGTAGATCGGAATGGAAACTCCGGCAATATTGCCGTATCCTTTACGAATATTCTTTACAGTTACCGTTTCAGGCCTAAAAACGTCCGCTTCACCGAATACGGCGATCCATTCATTAAATTCCCTTTCGAGGGCTTCTCGCTTTTCGCGCACTTGTCTGGCGCGAGCGTCGATCGTTCTTATTTCGGTCTGAAGCTGTTGTTTTTTTAGAGTTAAAGTCGGAAGATACCGCTCGTACATTTTAAGCGCATCTTTTTGGGCTTTTTGCTCGTTCTTTGTCAGCTTTATTTTAGCCATGGATTATCCTCTTATTTTGACGGCCAATGTTTTTCGATTAAACTTGTTTTAATACCGGTTTCATCCTTATTAAAACAATCGGCTAATATTTCCCATCCCAGGTCAAGAGCCTGCTCAAGCGGAAGGTTTACCGAAAGATCCATCATCTTTTTTTCAAACATGTCGCCGTATTTTAAGAGTTTTTCATCCCATGACGACATCATAAAGCCCATGGATTTCTTTTCCAAAGTATCCTTGTAAGAAGAATACAAACGGATCATACCGTCCATCAAAGCGCGATGATCGTCGCGAGTTTTGCCGTTTACGTTCTGCTTAAGCCTGGAAAGAGAACCGAAGGGTTCTATGCGTCTGCCTTTAAGATAATACTGGCCTTCGGTAATGTAGCCCGTATTGTCAGGAACGGGGTGAGTAACGTCGTCGCCGGGCATAGTCGTAACGGCCAAAATCGTAACGGAACCGGCGTCGTCAAAGTCGACGGCCTTTTCGTAACGGGACGCAAGTTGGCTGTACAGGTCGCCCGGATAACCTCGGTTGGAGGGAACCTGTTCCTGAGTTATGGCAACTTCTTTCATCGCGTCGGCGAAGTTTGTCATGTCCGTAAGAAGAACAAGAACGTTCTTTCCTTTCAGGGCGAACTGCTCCGCGACGGCCAAACTTAAATCGGGAATTTTTTCACATTCGACGGTCGGGTCCGAAGCCGTATGGATAAACATGACGGTACGGCTTAAGGCGCCGCCTTCTTCCAGTGTGTTTCTAAAGAAAAGATAATCGTCGTATTTTAACCCCATGCCGCCCAGCACGATCACGTCGACTTCAGCCTGCATCGCAATACGGGCAAGAAGCTGGTTGTACGGTTCTCCCGAAGAACTGAATATCGGAAGTTTTTGGGAAACTACTAGCGTGTTAAAAACGTCGATCATCGGAATACCCGTACGAATCATGCGTCTGGCCATAATACGCTTGGACGGATTTACCGAAGGGCCTCCTATTTCGACGAGGTTTTCCGCAAGGGAAGGCCCGTTGTCGCGCGGTTCGGCCGAACCGTTAAAAATTCGACCCAACAGATCGTCGCTGAAACTGATCTGCATGTCGTGCCCCAAAAAGCGTATGTGATCGCCGGTTGAAACGCCGCGTCCGCCCGCAAATACCTGCAAAGACACCATATCTCCGTCAATGCGGTTTACTTCGGCAAGCGATTTTCCGAAACGCGTTTCTATTTCGGCAAGTTCATTATATTTTACGTCGGTAGCTTTTACGGTAATAACGCTGCCGTTGATCGACTCGATCCTGCTGTATACCTTATTCATTTTTCACCGTCCTTCAATAAAGCCTTAGCTTCCGCAGTCAATTTGCCGCTCTTTGTTGCATACAAAGAATCAATGTCTTTTTCCTTGCCTTTAAATGCCGTGCCCTGCCATTCGGCAACATTCCAGTCGATAAAATTCTGCCTGAGCTGATTAAAGAATTTTCTGGCGTCATCCTTGCTTTCAAAAACAAAGTCGGAGCCGAGTATCAAAAGAACTTTTCTAAAATCATAATTTTGACGCTCTACGGAACAGGCCATATCTACGGCGTCGAACGAATCCTGCTGCAAATATACGGAATCAAGGAATTCCGATTTCAAGTATGTCACAAAGTCTTCCAGGCTCGTTCCTTCCTCGCCGACAACCTTCATCATCTGTCCCACTTCGACGCCGCGTCTGAGCACGCTGCGGCTGTAGTCGACCAGATCTTTTTTGATTACGGAATTATACTTTGACCATGAATCCAGAGGATCTATAGCCGGATATTTACGCGCATCGGAGCGCTCTCGGCTCAATCCGTGGAACGCGCCTACAACTTTAAGGGTCGCCTGCGTTACGGGTTCTTCAAAATTTCCTCCGGCAGGAGAAACCGTTCCTCCGATCGTTACGGAGCCCTTGGAACCGTCGCGAAGCCGAACCTGCCCCGCTCTTTCGTAAAACGCCGCGATATAGGATTCAAGATAAGCCGGGAAAGCTTCTTCTCCGGGAATTTCTTCCAAGCGGCCGCTCATTTCGCGCAAGGCCTGAGCCCATCGGGACGTAGAGTCTGCGAGCAACAGGACGTTAAGTCCCATTTGACGGTAATATTCGGCTAATGTGACGCTCGTATAAACGGAAGCTTCGCGCGACGCAACCGGCATCGAAGAAGTATTGCAAATAATGATAGTACGCTCCATCAAAGATCTTCCCGTGCGCGGATCGGTAAGCTCCGGGAATTCTTTGATCGTTTCGACCACTTCGCCCGCGCGTTCGCCGCAAGCCGCAATTATGACTATGTCGACGTCGGCGTTTCGGCTGGTAGTGTGTTGAATAACCGTTTTTCCGGCTCCGAAAGGACCGGGAATACAGTACGTTCCCCCGCGGGCGACGGGGAAGAAGGTGTCTATAGACCTGGTCTTCGTGACCATGGTCTCAGTCGGTTCCAGCCGCTCTTCGTAACAATCTACGGCGCGTTTTACCGGCCATGAAAAGCTCATGCTCATCTTTTTCTCGTTGCCTTTTTCATCGACAAGGACGGCCATCGTGTCTTTTACGGTATAGGAACCCTGCTTGGTTACGGATTTGACTTTGTACGTCCCGAAAAAATCGAAAGGAACTAAAATCTTGTGCTTAAAAGGACCTTCGGGAACGGTTCCTATCGGATCACCGCGGTAAACCGTATCGCCGGCTTTTACGGTAGGAGTGAATTCCCATTTTTTTTCATAAGGAAGCGGTTCCACGTAAATACCGCGCTCCAAAAAATATCCCGCTTTTTCCGCAAGGATCGGCAGAGGATTCTGCAGACCGTCGTAAACCTGCCCGAGCAGTCCCGGCCCGAGTTCCGCCGTAAGAAGGTTTCCGGTAAATTCCACCTTGGATCCGGACTTTATTCCCTTTGTCATTTCATAGACTTGCATCTGTGCGGTATTTCCGCGAATGCGGATTACTTCACTTTTTAGATTTTTGTCTTCAACTTTCACATAGCCGACTTCATTTAACGAAACAACCCCGTCAAATTGAACCGAGATCATATTGCCGTTAACTGCGACGACCTTACCTTTTGTTTCCGTCATTTATTTTCTCCAAGAATTCTATCATATATAGTGTGGTAGGAAGCCTTGCCCCTTTCCTCATTAAACAGTTTTATACGTCGTATGAGCATCAGCTTAAGTCCGTAAGCAAAAACGGCGTCCGTCGAAAATGTGTCGAGCGGAGACAGCTGATTGATTACGTCCATCCTATACTGATACAGATATTGTTCTGCGGACAGAGGGCTGTCCATTCCGGCCGCCGTGCGCGCCGCCTGCAAAACGTCGCCGGTACAGGAACCGTTGAGCGGCACGCTTTCCTTTTTCATGTTAAGCGCACGCACTTGAGCCAAAGCCAACCGAAGAGCGCGCTCTTTATCATACCATGCGTCCACAAAAGCGGAACCCGTCTTTATTTCATCCCGAGGCGGAACAAGAGAGAGGGCTTTTAAAATATTCAAACTTTTTTCATCAAGAAAACGAGAACAAAGCTCTCTAAAATATTCTTCCGTGATCGGCAATGATTGTTTATCGACCGCAGAAACAACATCGGGAAGCTGTGCTACCAGATAATACTGATTTCCCACTATTTTTTCCTTATGTTTTATTTTCCTTCGGTTACAGCCGCTTTCATAAGCGCTGACACCCGCGGATTAAGATAAGCCGAAAACAGATCCGCTACGGCCTCGGCAGAATAATCGTAATACGCTTCCCCGTTGTTTATACCTATTCTAAAGCCGGCGGAGATCGTTTTGTCGGCCTTTAACTCAAGCCCTTTGGCTATCTGCGTCTTAAGAGCGGCATGAAGGCCTTTTTCCAGCTCTTTAAGCGATTTTTCGTTTAAAATAACGGAAACGTCCTTGGCGTCCTCTTTGGAAACCCACGCCTTTACGGTTTCAGGAATCAACTTTTCCATAAGCGCCGGTGAATAGGCCTTTGCCGCCTCCGCTTGAACGAGCGCATTCAATTCGGAAACTATGCTTTCTCTAAAAGAAATAATCAGGTTACGTCCCGCCTGTTTAACCGCGTCTTCGGCGGCCTTTTCCATCCGGTCGGTCTCCGTCTTTGCGTTTTTTAAAATTCTTTCAGCCTGCTGTTCGGCGTCCGCAATTATTTTTTTTGCATTTACTTCCGCTTCGGAAATGATATTTTCCGCAGAAGTCTTTGCCGCAGCGACGCCGTCCTTTTTGATCTTGTCGATCAATTCCTGTAATTGAACGTCCATTAAAACCTCTCTTAAATAATAGGCCGGAATTTTAAAACAAAGACCGGCTTCTAATATCGATTTTCTTATTATACACCTAATTTAAATTGAAAGACAGTAGAGAATTTCGAAAAATTCGCGTTTTGTGTTTTTTTATTTAAAACAAAAATTCATAGACTGTCAAGGCTTTGTATTTTTTACCCGGATAAAGTATGCAAGACGGAAAGTCTTTCTTATTGGGCGTATCGGGGAAACACTGGGTTTCAAGGCAAAACGCCTCGTGTTTGCCGTATTTCATTCCGTTCCGGCCGGTTTCACCATTCAAAAAATTACCGGTGTAAAGCTGCATTCCGATCTGATCGGTATATACTTTCATCGCACGTCCCGATACGGGCTCTTCTATTGTGGCCGCGTATTTTACTTCGCCGTCAAAGGCGCTCTTCATATCGGAATCGTAAACTTCCGTCACAAAGCAATGATCGTATCCGTTCCCCGTCTTTTTTATATCCTTACCCAACTTTTTGGATTTAAGAAAATCAAAGGCGCTTCCGGCTACGCGGATCAACTTTCCCGTCGGGATAAGATTTTTATCAACTTCAAGATACGAAGGGCAATTCATCTGCAAAACATGGTCTTCAACGGAACCGCGCCCGGCCAGATTAAAATATGTGTGATTTGTGATATTGATAGGAGTCGCGGCGTCTGAGGAAGCCTTGTATTTAAGAGTTATGCGGTTAAATTTGTCCAGAGTATAAACCGCTTCGAGCTTTACATTGCCCGGGAAACCCTGCTCCATATCGCGTGAAGTTCTCGTAAATTTGACGCCGATGCCGTTTTTATTTGAAAAGACTGAGGATTTCCAGAGCATTTTATCATACCGTGTGTATCCTCCGTGAAGGCAGTCGGCGCCGCAGGAATTGACGTCAAGAGCGTAGTCTTTACCGTCGAGCGAAAATTTTGCGTTTCCTATGCGGTTTGCAAAACGTCCTACAATCGCGCCGAATGATGAAGTGCCGCATGCGTAGCCGGTGAGCGTAGAATAACCGAGCGAGACGTCTACCTTTCCCGATCGCGGATCAGGCAGCAGAATACTTGTTATGATACAGCCGTAATCCGTAGCCGAAAAGGACATTTTTCCGTTTGAAACCGTGTACAGCGATGCTACGTTCCCGTCCGAAAGCGTTCCGAACATTTCTTTTTTTACTTCCATGCAAACCCTCCTCAAAGATGCTGTTATTCGTTCATATCAAGCGCAAATTGAACTTCCGTAACGGAACGCGACAGAGCAGCCGCAATATCTTCGACCGTTTCGCCGCGGCGGTAAAGCTCGTTTACCTGTGCGTTAAAACTTTTTTTTATGACGATAGGATCGTCGGACATGTAAATGTTGCTTATGCCGTCCAATCCTTTTGCCGCATCTGCCGAATCCGTAGCGGACACCGAGGCATCTGAATCTCCGAAAGCCGCCGAGCCGCCGTCCGTTACATTGAAATTTTTATCGCCGAAAACATTTTCGCCGGTGGAACCGCCTTGACCGGATGAGTCCCTTTGTCTTTCAAATTCAAAAAGTTTTTTTTGCGCGTCGTTTTCAGGATTTTTTTCTTTACCGCCCGAAGACTCGGAGCCGGCCGCAAACGATAAAGAAGAACCGTCTTTTAAAGGAGAAGACTTCGGCGGGAGCGAATTTTTTTTATATGCGGCGGCGCGCGACGCAGAACTTCCGCTTCCGTGAACGGCGCTATCGAGTTTTTCTTTATAGACTGATCCCAATTTTCGCTTTTGTTCTTCGGCTTTTATAAAAGCAAGGTGCGTATCTGCTTCGGATACGGCGGCCTTCAAATCGCTTATTCTCGATTCGATAAGAGTTATGTTGCGTTCCGCGTTGCGGTTCACATCAAGGATCATCCTGTTCAGTTCGGCACGGGTGTTTTCTATGATGCTGTCCGTAGAAAAAAGACGTGTGAATTTTTTAAAAAACAAAAACCAAAGAAAAAGATTTATTATGCAGAGTGTGAAAATTATTATAACTGCCACAAATCACCTCATAATATCTATGTGCTGTCCTAAGTATGATTCCCGTATTTCGGTTTCTTTTTTTTGAACAGGTTTATCCTCTTCTTTGTTTTTTTTGCTTCCGCCCGAAGGAGTCTGCGAGCCTTGTCTTCCGTCGGGTTTTACTTCCAGCGTCTTTGCTTCGTCTGAAGCCGATTTTTGAACCGCAGCGATCTGTTCGGCGGTTTGCTGAACGATCTTATTCTGCTGCATTGCGTCCGTCAATTCGCCGCCTTTTTGCTGCTGAGAAGCGATCTTCGCAACGTTTGACATCTGAGAATACATTATCTGCAGGTCAATAGGTTGAATAGCCATCGGGTCCTTTTATATCATCGATGTTGGGAGGTTCGTATTTGCCACGCCTCACGAAATTATTTTCAAAGTAGAAAGTAACGTTTTTGATGTTTGCCCGTATTTCGTCAAGAACGTCGCGGACATATATCTTTACGCCCGAATAAACGGTTCCTTCCGCCTTGACCTTGCCCATAACCTTGAGTTCTCTGAGCCTGTTTTGGATGTCTTGAATTTCTTCGGATATCTTTGCGGATTCTTCGGTTATTTCCGTATGCCGGTCTTTGAGTTTTGAAAGATTTTCCTCTTTATCCTTGGGCAATGTACGGCGAATCTTTTTTTGGTTTTCAAGCGTAGAAAGATCCAATTCGTTTTCTTCAAGTTCCTTCATCAAACCGGCTTGCATGCCCTGAAGATCTTTTAGGCGCTGCTTAGCCTTGGGATCGAAGCCCACTTCAAGTATGGTTTCCGTTCCGCCCGGAGAACCTATGTTCCTTGCGCATATTTCTTCTGTGGCGAATAAATGTCCGCCGGTTATCTGCGCTTTTTTACCGCGGAGTATGATGCGCTTCATCGCGGTTACGTTGGAATTCATGATACTGTCGGATACCATAACGTATTCGGCCGCTTCGACCTTTGTAGCCTGTATGAATTTAGCCCACAACGAACCGCCTGTGACGATGGAGCCTTCGTCGTGCCCGAATACGCCCTGTGAAACAATGATGTTTCCGTCCGCTTCGATGTTGCTTTTGCCGACGGTTCCGCTGATTTCGATATTGCCCGAAGCCTTAACCGAAAATCCGTCGTCGACGCTTCCCTTAACGATGATGGAGCCCAAAAAGGTTATGTTGCCGGTTTTTATATTAATGCCGTCCAATTCAAGAACGGGTTCCACATTTATTTTATCGTTGACCAATAATACCTGGCCGTTTATGTTAGATACAATCGTACATCCGTCGGAATCGACCGATACGTTTTTTCCCAGCGGAAGGGAAATATCTTTGCCGTTTTTAGCTTCAAGATAACGTCCGTACAGTGTCTTGCCGGCCTTGCCTTTTTCCGCGAGCATTTTTTGTGCCAGAGGCTGACCGGCGACTACGTTTTGAATTTTGTTGAGTTCCTTAAAATTCATCTGGCCGGCGGCGTCTTCTTTTGCACGCAGCTTCGTGGGATCGGTTTCAAACTGATAGGCGATATAGGCGTCCCTTCCGTCCGCAGGAAAGATTCCCGACATTATCTCATATTCAGTATTATAGATGGGATTGTCTACAAAATCGTTTATGCGGTCGATATCAAGCTCTATCGCGACTCCCTGCGTTACCAGCGCGTTTTCAATCTGATCGGCGGAAATATCACAGCCGCCTACGGCAGGCGCCGTAGCGGTAAGATTTGCATGCATTTCGTCATTTGAAATTTCAATCACGATCAATGCGTCGCCCACGCGTGTGTGAGCGAAGGTTCCTACCTTCACATATTCGCCGCCGGTTCCGTCCTTGACAAGAGTTCGTATCAAATTTTCATCAATCGACGTAGTATCCGAACGCTTTAGAGAAGCAAGAATGTCCTTTAGAGCTGCGGGAGTTCCCTCGCCTTCGGGAAGCGTAACTTTTAAATTCAGACCGTTCGTAAAACGGCGCACATAGAACATGCCGTCCTTATTGACGCTTTTATGTTCCTGAGAGAGCTCGTCATTGATATTGATCGCGCCGCTCGTATGATCTTTTTTATTTGATACGGATTTTGCAGACTGGTAGACTCTGATTTTCCACGGACGTTTGGATATTCCCCATAATCCCTGAGAGCCCTTTTCCACAACTTCATATTCAAGGTTTGAAGCCGTAAGATCCAGCTGGATGGCCGCATCGGCTAGAGCGTCTTCAAGGGTGTCGGCGTTTACGTCAACGGATTGAAGTCCCTTGTCAACCTTGAGCTGTGTCTTCATATCCCTGCGTATCGCATCCAATGTTATCATCAAAAAATTCCCTTTCTAAAATTGGTAAGTTTGGCGCGAAGACGTAAATTGGCCTTTGCGTGAAGCTGCGAAATACGCGATTCGCTCACTTCAAGAACTTCTCCTATTTCTTTAAACGTAAGATCTTCGTGATAATACAAGACGATGAGCATTTTTTCTTTTTCAGGAAGCTCGTTTATGGCTTGGATTATGACTTTTCGGATTTCTTCGCGCTCGACTTGTACGTCAGGGTTCAAACTGGCGGGGGATTCTATGCTGTCGCCTATCGACAAATTGTCGCTGTCGTCGGACGAATACCACACGTCGTTTAAAGACAACATGCTGGTTCCAGAAACCTTCATGACTTCGCGCTGATATTCTTCTTCCGTAAGCCCCATCTGATTTGCAACTTCGGCGTCTGAAACGGTCCGTCCCAATCTTGCTTCAAGCTCGACTATAGTGTCTTCGATTTCGCGGGCTTTTTGGCGTATGGAGCGCGGTATCCAGTCAAGCTGACGCAGTTCGTCAAAGATTGCGCCTCGTATCCTCGTCACCGCGTAAGTTTTAAATTTTACGTTTTTTTCAGGATCGAATTTGCTTATTGCGTCAAGCAGCCCGAACTGGCCGAAGCCCACCAAATCGTCAAACTCTACGCTGCTGGGCATACCGACGGACATCTTTCCCGCTACGTATTTTACCAGCGGCATGTACTGGCGGATAAATTTATCCCGCAAAGCAGGCGATTTTGTTTTTTTGTACTCCAGCCAAAGTTCATCCTCTATTTTTTGGGCATCAAGCTCTTCCGACATATTCCCACACCTTTCAATTATCGTTTGCGATCACAGTTCTGATCGCTTTTGCAATTACTTCAGAATCATTCATGTCCGTAATCGAAGACGAACGCGACTGTTTTGACGAGCCGCTTGAACCGCCGAATCCGGACGAAGCGGGAGAAGAAAAATCCGAGCTGTCCGTCACGGTATAAGTTCCTTCGCCCTGTTCATCCGCGACGAAATTTCCCAGATCCGGCAATTCGTCGATTCCTCCGGCGCTTTTTTCGGATTTTGCAGAGCCGTCTTGATTTTCCGCCGGCTGTGAAGTTTCCGTACTCTCCGCTTTATCAAGTTCTGAAGGCTCTTTAACTTCGCCTTCCGGCACAGAATATCCTTCTTTTTTGCCTTCCATCCCGAACAAAAAGCCTTGCAGCGAACCGGGCTTAGTCTCGCCTTCGCCGTCTTTATCATCGGCAGGCGCGCTTTCTTCATGGAACGGCACGATCTCGCTTGCGTCAGGAGCCGAAGAAGAAGGCTTTCTCGGAGCCTTATCTGAAGACGGATCGGGAGATCTTTCTGCGGCGGAATTTACGACGCCGGCAGCTTCCGAAGACGGCGCTTGACCGGAACCGTTTTTACGGCCGTTATTAGTTTCATGATACGATCTTACAGCCTTGGTTACGGTAAAATCCGTACTGTTTTCTTCGGAGGGAAGTTCCTCGTCCGCGATCGTGATGTCGATCGTACCGCCTGAAGCTCTTTGCGCCGAAGCGGGTTTTTCGGAAACATCGGACATGGAAACGTCCGCGTCCTGTGCAAATAAGAATTTGCCGGCGACAAAATTCGCCCCGAATCCCAACGCGCCGAAAACAAGCGCAAATATAAAGGCTCTCAGTAAAATGACAGGAATGCCTGCGCGGCACAAAAAACCGACAAAACAGGATAAAAAAAATCCAACCATTGCCGAACCAACAATGACTTTAGGATTTATCATCATTCCTCCCATTCCGCATCAATCATTTTAGTATACACTAAAATTCCCAAAAATACCATATAAAAGTCACCATGCCGATAATAAAGCCGTTCCTTATCGCTTTTGCCGCTTCACTTTGCACGGACATGTGTAACAGGCCGCAATGAAATAATCATTTACGCTTACCTAAAAATTTTTTTAAGAAACTTGAAACGCCGGCGTTTAGAGGCAATTCCGTCTTTTCAACTTTTCCAACGATGTGTTTTATGCATATCGAAGGCCTGGATCCGGGGCTCATAACGATAAACGGCTTTTGGCGGATCACCGAAGCCGAAACCACAGGATCGTCATAAACGAAGCCTAAATAATCTATTTTATAATTCAAAAATTGCCCTACAATGTTTATGATACGGTCTGAAATACGCCTTCCTTCGTCGGCCGAATGCACACGGTTCACAAGAAGTTTTAGATTCAATTCGCGGTCGATTATCTCCGTCGTTATTATCTTTATCATTCCGTAAGCGTCCGTTATCGCAGTGGGTTCTGGCGTAGTGACCACATAAACTTCATCCGCTGCGGACACGAATTGAAGAACGTTGTTCGCAATTCCGGCGCCGGTGTCGATTATTATTATGTCCGCGTTGCCTAACGAGCAAAATTGCTTGGCAAAATAATCAAGTTCTTCCAGATTCAGATTCGCTATTTTTGAAAACCCGTTTGCGCTGGCTATGAATTTTATCCCGAATTCCGTGTCAAGTATTATTTCCTCCATCGTCTTTTGCCTGTTTATGACCTGCATAAGATTGTATTGAGGAACTATATTCAAAAGAACGTTTACATTCGCCATGCCGAGATCCGCATCCACTAGGATAACTTTTTTACCCGTCTGCGCATAAGCGATTGCGAGATTTACGGAAACGTTCGTTTTGCCCACACCGCCTTTTCCGCTTGTAATAGCTATAATGCGGGTGTTGTGGCCTTTTTCCGCAGCCGCTTTGTTTTTTGACGAATTTCCGCCGCCCATCAACGCACGTAATTCAGAAGCCTGTTCTTCCATAACTTATTTAACTCCAAATTTATCATCTATATGAACTCTATCGATCTTAAAATCGTTTAATTCCATTAAGAAATTTACCACATCGGCGCGGTGAATATTCCTAGGCACGCGCTGGCCGTCAGTGATATATGAAACGGATTTTCTTTTTTCGTGCAATACGCTGATCACGTTGCCGTACTGGTGCGTTTCATCGCATTTGGTAATGATCACGGACTGAAACGCAAAGGGCTCGTAGTTCTGAATTATAGTATTGAGATCCCTAGCCTTCGTAGTAGCGGAAACCGCCAGATAAACGTCGGCATGAAGATCTTCCAAGTCCAGCACGGAACGCATTTGCCCTATGTTTTTAGAATCGTTGGGGCTGTAGCCGCTGGTATCTATGAGGATTGCGTCCGTGCGGTCGCGGTATTCGTTATAGATGGTTTTTACGTCCGCAGGAGTTTCGGCCTTATCCACGGGAACGTTCATTATTTCACCGTAATTGACCAGCTGCTCCAATGCGCCCACGCGCGTTTTGTCTATCGAAATAAAGCGCATTTCAGGCCTGGCGCGGTTGTTTTCTTTAGCGTCTAAAATAAGATTTGCGGCAAGTTTTGCGATAGTCGTGGTTTTGCCCACTCCCGTAGGCCCCACCAGGATAATCACATGGGGAGGTCTGAACGCCTTTGTTTCATGAACCGAAATGGATTCTCCTATCCAGTCTACTACGATTTTTTCAACAAAGTCAAAGTCATCCAGTTGATCCAGAGAAAAATCCGACCCGAGCCGTTTCGATATGGCAGAAATATATGAAAAAGTAAATTCGTTTTTTTCAAGGAGTTCTTCTATTTTTTGAATTGTGGGATGTTTTGAAGGAGCGCCTGAAATCACCATTTCAACTTTTTCATTCAACATAGTCTTAAGTTCGTCTACGGACTGCTTTAACGAGGCCATCTGTTTTACGGAATCGACATTCGCTCCGGCCGCACGTAAAACATCATCCCGTGCGCGCTGAAAATCATTTGCCGACTCCGAAGCCGGAAAGCCGGCGGAGATCGAATAAGGCGCGTCTGGCCGGAAGGCGGAAGATGAAAAAGTAGAAGACGGCTGCCCCTGAACTCCGTTTTGACGAGAGCGCCTTACCATGCCGTGCGGACGCAATATATAAGTCACTTCGATAGCCTCTTTTTGAAAAAAACCTAAAAAGCCTCCTTCAAGGACTTGACGCTTTCCTATTATTTGATAGTCGTCGCCGTACTGTTTGCCAAGCTTTATTCTACACTCTTCATAATTGGCCCCGCGTTCCGTAAATACCGGCGCGTCCTTATCTTCAGCGTACATCTTCAACCTCGTTTATTTCGCCCAAAACTTCCAGATTTATGCTGTTGCCGGCTGCCATAACCTCGTTTATCGAAAGAACGATCAAACCGGGAATTTCACGCTCCGTGGACGTTTTTACCAGCTGCCTGACTTCGGACGCGCACAAAACTATGGGCATCAGATTTCTGTTCTGCATAGCGACAAAGGCATCGCTGATCGACCTTATCCACCTTCTGCCGTCAACAGGATCGAAGGCCACGAACGGACGCGACAGATCCGGCGGCTCCACCTTGTGTTCCAAAAGTTTTTCGGACAGTTTTTGCGAAAGATTCATAACGCTTAAAGTCCGTTTGTTGTCCGCATACTGCATACATATCTGGAGCCCCAGAGATTCCCTTACCTTTTCAATGAGGATCCACGGGTTGTGCGTGATGGAAACATAGTTGGCGATGGTTTCAAGTATTACGACCATGTTGCGTATGGAAACCTGTTCGCGCAAGAGGCCCTGAAGGATCTTTTCAATTTCACCGTAAGAAAATTTATTGTCGTCCTTTCTGTCGCCCTTAAGTATAACTTCTTCCACAACGACGGGGTTCCTTTCCTTGATCTTATTGATAATGGCGGCGACCTCCTGCCGGCCGAGAATCTCGGCTGCGTGGTTTTTGATTATTTCAGTCAGATGGGTCGCGATTATCGTTGGAGGATCCACTACGGCGTATCCTGCGCGCTCGGCTTCGACGCGTCTTTCTTCAGGAACCCACACGGCGGGCATTCCGAAAGCGGGATCCGTCGTTTTTTCTCCCTGAATTTCTTCGGTTACGCCTCCCGTATTCATGCACATATAATAGCCCAAACGTATCTTGCTGCGGCCGGCTTCTATTCCCCGTATCTTAAAGCTGTACTCGCTGGGTTCAAGCGTCATGTTGTCGATAATTCTTATGCTCGGAACTACAAGCCCAAGATCCAGAGCAGCCTCACGCCGTATACGGACTACGCGCTCCAAAAGTTCGGCACCCTTTTCCTTGTCCACAAGGGGAATGAGCGCATATCCCAATTCCAGCGACAGAGGATCCAGCGGAACTACGGGGCTTACGTCTTCAGGGCTTCCGCCGGTCTGAGAACCGCTTTTTGCAGCGGCTTCGGCGGCGAGTTTCTTTTCACGAGTCTGCCTGTCAAACCTTATTAAACGGTATCCGCTTAAGGCGCAGGCGACTCCCAGCGGAATCAGAATGTACCACGGCATTCCCGGAACAAAGCCAAGCAGCGCCATCGCGCCGCCTCCTATGCAGTACACCTGGCCTGAAATTGAAAATTCCCGCTTAACCTGAGCGGAAAGAACTTCGTCCGTATTGCTGCCGGTAACTATGAGTCCTGTAGCGAAAGATAAAAGCAATGACGGAAGCTGGCTTAAAAGTCCGTCGCCTATGGTGAGACGGCAATACGCCGTAACTGCGTTCTGAAACGGTTCGCGCCGCAAAACCATTCCCGTAATGACGCCTGCAAAAAGGTTTATTACCGTAATAAATATGCCGGCCTTTACGTTCCCTGAAACGAATTTTGAAGATCCGTCCATAGCCGAATAAAAATCGCTTTCGCGCCTGATTTCGGCCTTTCTTTTGGCGGCTTCTTCGGACGTGATCGCGCCGGAATTGACTTCGTTTTCTACGTCAAACATCTTGCTGTTCATGGAATCGAGCGCAAAACGTGCGGCTACTTCTGAAACGCGTGTGGCGCCCTTTGTTATGACTATCGCTTGTATTACTATGAGTATTACAAAGATCACCATTCCGACGACGATTCCTTCATTGCCGCCGGACCCGCCTACGACGAAGGAAGAAAAAGCCCTAACCATTCGGCCGTTGAATTTCATTCCTTGCGTAAGGATGAGCCTTGTGGAGGAAACGTTTATTCCGAGACCGAAAAGCGTTACAAACAATATCACTCGCGGGAAAGACGAAAAATTCGACGACTTGGAAATGTATAAAACATTAAGAAGAATTATTATGGAAATGCCGAGGTTCACGGCCATAAAAAAATCAAGCAAAACCGCAGGCAAAGGAATGATCAGCATGAGAACGACAACGATCGCCGCAACGGCGATTATGTTCTTCTGCATAAGATCAATTAAATTTACGACTCTCGTGTTTGCCATCAGTCCCACCCAAAAGCAAGCTACCGTTTGTGCTTGGAGATATAATCTATCTGTCGATATACTAAAGCAATAGCATTAATATAGACTTCAGGAATTATATCACCAACGCGGCTTTCTGCATAGAGCCCGCGCGCAAGCGGTCTGTTTTCTACGATCGGTACGTCGTTTTCACGTGCAATGCGCTTCATCACCTGAGCTACTTCATCCGCTCCCTTGGCGGTAACCTGCGGCGCGTCCGCAATATCGGGCTGGTAGCTGAGGGAAACCGCAAAATGCGTAGGGTTTGTAACGATTACGTCGGCTTCGGCTACGGCGCGCGGCATATTCCGTGAAAGAAGTTCCCGCTGGGCTCTCGTAAGGCGGTTTTTTATTTCAGGATCGCCTTCCATTTCTTTGTATTCCTGTTTGACTTCCTGCTTAGTCATCTTCATCGATTCCATAAACTGGCGTCTCTGCACAAAATAATCGGGAACAGCTATGGCAAGAAAAAAGACCGCTACATAGACCAGAAGCCCGGCCGCCATCTGCGCTATGCGCCCTACGGAACCTTCGACGTTGCCTGCTTGGAGCATGAACAGCAGCTCGGGAAGATCGTTTCTTATAAGCAGATACGCTATTGCGGCAATGACGGCTACCTTGCCTAGCGACTTCGCGACATTAAACCCGCCTTCAAACGAAAAAACCGTCTTTCTAAGATATTCGCCGAAATGCGGAAGAATTCTTGAAAATTTGGGTTCTATAGGCTTTGTGCTGTATAAAAATCCCCTGTTCTGGATTATGTTTGCCGCAACGCCTGCAGCGGCTCCCAACAAAGCTATCGGCAATACGGTCATCAAAAGAAAACGATAACCGGCGGCGGCAAAAACAGGATCGTTAACCTGATTTTCCGTACACCGCGTAAAAAAGAAAATCATCACTTCCCGCAATTTAACAAAGATCCATGATCCCAAAAGAATCAGCGTCAAGACGACAAATAAAAGCACAAGAGCGCTGTTAAGCTCGTTGCTCTTGGCTACGCGGCCTTCTCTCCTGGCTTTTTGAAGCTTTATCTCCGAAGGCTCTTCGGTGCGGCCTTCGTCTTCGGCGGCAAACCACTGCAGATCTATTTCATTACAGCCTGTAAGCGATCGCGGGTACACAGCGTTCCGACTGTGCAAATGCGGCATTTTACAGACAAAAAAGGGCGGATTATAAAATCTCATAGGCCTCCCCCTGAAAGACTTACAAAAAGCCGCTCCAGCTTTATAAATCCCGTAACAAACGATCGGTCGAAAAAATCACAGAGGGAAGGCATGACGGCCGTGATGATAAAAAACGAAAGCAGCATCATAACAGGGAAACCTTCCGACAAAAGATTCATCTGAGGCGCAGCCTTGGACAAAAGGCCTACGCTTACCGAAACCAACAAGAGAGTTCCCATAAGCGGCAAAGCGATTATGAGAGCGTCGGTGAACAAATCCGTAAGTCCCGAGACCATAAATAAAACAAGATTTCGGCGGGAAATTTCATTGACAATCAAAAAACAGTTGAGCGACTTAAAGCTCGACACAAGGGCGCCTAAAAACAATCTCTGCGCCCACTGGCCTTGAAGAAAGATGAGCATGGCGATGAGATTGAAATATTGCCCCATGAGCGGATTTTCAACCTGCGACATTGAATCGTATACTTCGGAAGCGCTGAATCCCATCTGAAACGCAAAAAACTGCCCTGCAGTGCTGAAAGCGGCAAATATGACGGTCACATAAAATCCGTTTATGACGCCTATCAGAATTTCACCTGCGAGCACAAGAATATAATTCAAAGCCGAAACGCCGTCTTCTCCGATCAAAAACTCATACGAGCTGAAATTCACCTGAGGCAGAATAAAATACGCCATGTATCCGGCTAGAGCGACTTTTGCGGCCCCAGGGATAGTCCTCATCGAAAAAAGAGGCAGCGTTGAAAGAAGCGCAAAACAGCGGGCAGCCGCAAGCAAAAAAAAAGGAGCTTGGTTTAAGATCCGGTCGAGCAACGGCGACGGCATAAAATCTTAAAACCGCGCCTTAACGCGCAAGCTGCGGGATCATGTTGAACAGGTGAACGGCGTATTCGGCCGTAGAAGAGAACATCCAGCCTGCCATCAGAGCTATAACACCTAAAATCACAAGCATCTTAGGCAAAAATGTAAGGGTCTGCTCCTGTATTGACGTCGTAGCCTGAAATATTGCGACGATCAAACCGATTATGAGAGCGGCTCCCAAAACGGGAACCGACAGCATAAACACGCGAAAAATGCCCCCTCTCATCAAAGAAACTATCTGTCCCAAAGTCATCTTTTATCATGCCTCCGATAAAAATTTCCACAAACTAAGGAAAAACTACTTGATCACCGAATTAAACAGCTGCTGCGTAAGCAGTCCCCATCCATCTATGAGCACAAAAAGCATAAGCTTAAACGGCATGGAAATCTGAACGGGCGGAAGCATCATCATTCCCATGGACATAAGTATGCTTGCCACAACCATGTCGATGACAATGAACGGAATGTAGAGCAAAACGCCTATCTTAAACGCCACGGTGAGTTCGTGAAGAATGTAAGACGGAATAAGCACGTACGTCGGCACGTCGGCAAGGGTTTGAGGGCGCTCGAGACGCGACATCGCCATAAACATTGAAATGTAAGACGTGTCGCCCGCCATCTGACTGTACATAAAAAGCCTTACCGGCGATTCCGCTTCCCTGTAGGCCTGTTCGATCGTTATCTCACCGTCGGAAAGAGGCCTGTACGCGTTATTGTAAATCTGCGTAAACGTAGGCCACATGACAAAAACCGTCATAAAAAAAGCTATTCCCTGTAAAACCATCGTAGGCGGCACTTGCTGCAAAGAAAGGGCGCGTTTTATAAAGTCTAAAACTATTGAAAAACGCAAAAAGCACGTAAGAAGGATGAGCAGGCTCGGCGCGAGCGTCAATATCGTCAATAAAAGCAAAAGCCGCACGGAAAAAGCCACTTCCGTTCCGGTTTCCGGCTGCGTTATATTTATATCTATGTTCGGAAGAACGACCGGAGAAACGTTCGTTCCCATTACGGTTCTGCCGTCGGTCGATCCCGCAGGGAACCTTGAATTTTGCCCTGCTCCGGACGCTGCGGCGGGATTTTGCGCTCCGGACTGATTTTGAACCGGCGCCGTTCGCCCGCTCTGCGCCGTAGCCGACTGCACCGACTGTCTCTGACGCACCGTTTGTCCTGCGGAACCGTTTTGCGATTGTGAAAAAACCGGCAAGATTCCAAATATCACCGCTAAAAAAAAGCAAAGAACAGTCTTCATAATTCACCGCCGCCGCCGTTAAGACGTTCCCGCTGTTTTTTTAGCAGATCTGCGGCTGTCTGTGCGGATTTTTTAAACACATTTTTATTTTCCGCGGAATTAGGCATAAACAAGGCCAGAATATCGTTAAAATTCTTGGGCCTTGAAGAATTTTCGTTTTTATCGGCATAAAGATTCATCGAATCTACGAGGTCTTTGTCGTCTATTTTGTCTATTAAATTAACCGAAGAGTCGCTTACGCCTACGATGTAAGCGTGATCCAATAAAGTAAACACCTGCACGGATTTTCCCGGCGAAAGCGAAACGGAAGACACAAGGCGTAAGAAAGGATCTTTGTTTTCAGGGCGGCGAAGTCCGTTGCGCATAAAGCGCACGATCACATACATTAAGGCCACTACGAAAACGAGCACCAAAATCATGCGTATAAAGACCGAAAAAGTAGAATACGACTGGGATCTTCGGGCTTCTTGTTCGGATTTGATCGGAAGCGCAGCCTCTAGCGAAGATGAAGATTCAGGCTGACCGCTTATTACGATTTCACTTTCAGGGCTGCCCTGTAAAGCCTCCGCCGGCAAATTTGAAGCGGCGTTTTGAGCGTGCGCCAAAGCAAAGGCACACGCATAAAAGAACAGAACCGCCTTCAGTTTTTTTGAGAAATACAATTTTTACCCCACCCGAACGGAAAAAAACAAATTTACATTGCAATCTTCCGTCTGTAAAAATATATCAGCTGAGCGTAGACACGCGCTCCATAGGCGACAAAATCTCGGTTACGCGAACGCCGAAGTTTTCATCGATAACTACGACTTCGCCCTTTGCGATCGGTTTATGATTTACAAGGATGTCTACAGGTTCGCCTGCAAGTTTATCCAATTCGATTATAGTACCTTCGCCCATCACAAGTATATCTTTTATCTGTTTTTTCGTACGTCCAAGCTCTACGGTCATTTCCATGAAAACGTCCATGATAAGACCGATGTTTCCCTGCTGGACTGCGCCCGCGCCGCCTTGAAGGCTCGGGAACTGCAAAGATTGAACGTTAGGAATATTCATACCGGGAGAAATAACTCCGCCCCCCATCTGCGGCATTGCGCCTCCTCCCGCGAGCGATCCCATCGCGGCCATATCCGCTGCGGAAAGCACGCCGCCCATACCGGACATCGCTCCGGCTCCAAGCGCGTTGGCGATTCCCGAAGCTACGTCGGAACCTACGGCTTCCCACAAGGTATAAGCCTGGCCTTCGAGCATAAGCGGATAGCTGAACAAAGTAAACGTATTCTGCGGAATGCGAGCCACGGCCTTAGGAACGTTAAGAGCTTCGGCGGGGCTGCACGCTATTCCTTTAAGCCTGCCGGTTTTTTCGAGCTCCGTTATTTCGTTTCCCGTATGTTTTGACACTATCTCCGAAACTACCGAGAGAGCCATGTCGTCAATCTCGACGTTTTGTTCATGATTTATAAGACCTGTCAGTTTTTTTGCAAATTCATGGGAAAGCACATACAAATGTTCTCCTACGAGAGCGTTTGAAAAGTCATTCGTCACTGCAATTACCATTTCCGGAAGCTTTGCCAAAAACTGATCTTTGCCGACGGATTCAATTACGGGATTTCCTGCAGAAAAACTTGCTCCCGTCATCGTATTCAAATCGGCGGCAAGTTTGTCCTTAAGACCGGAAGCGAAACCGCTTAACACAGCCGTATCTGCCGAAACACCCGTGTCGACTGCGCCGCCGCCTCCGCCAACATTTACGCCCGATAACAAGGCATCAATCTCATCCTGTGATATAGCGCCATCACTCATAGTGTTTCATCTCCTTCTGCGGAAAGTTCTTCAAATTCTTCTGTATCCGTCTCTTCAATTTTTCCGGTGATCTGAACCGCCATCTTTTTGCCGACCACTCCGGGCTGGCAGTAAAATTTTTGTCTGCTTCCAACGCTAAGCGTAATGGGATCGCCTATCCTTACGTTAGCAAGTCTGACAATGTCTCCTGTTTGCAGCGTAAGAACGTCCCTTATGGGAAGCTGTATGGAACCTATTTCTGCAACTATATCCATATCCACGCCGGAAAGTTTTTCTTTTAACGTTCCCAAATATTGAGTTGTAGAACTTCTTCTAACCGAAGAAAACCAGAACTGAGAAGACAGTTTTGAAATTATCGGTTCAATAGTCAAATACGGAATACAGAAATTTATCATTCCCTCTTCTTCGCCGACCTTGGTTTCTAGGGTGACGAGAACGACCATTTCTGACGGAGGAACGATCTGCGCAAACTGGGGATTAGTCTCAATCTGCCCGAGTCTTGGCCTTAGGTCTATTACCTGTGTCCAAGCTTCGCGCATATTGGCCAAAATACGCACTATAATGCCTTCCATTACCGACTGCTCGATATCCGTCAGATCGCGGTTTTTATTTCCTGCAGTTACTCCCTTGCCTCCGAACAGACGATCTATCATGGAAAATGTGATCGTAGGGTCAATTTCAAGCACGGCGTTACCTTTGAGAGGATCCATGTTTATTACGGCAAGAGTGGTAGGCGTAGGAATGGAGCGTATAAATTCCTCGTAGGTAAGCTGATCTACGGAAGCTACGTGAACGTGAACAAGGCTTCTCAGCTGCGCCGAAAGGCTCGTCGTGGTGAGACGGGCGAACGTTTCGTGCATGATAGACACCGTTCTTATCTGCTCTTTTGAGAATTTGTCCGGCCTTTTGAAATCATATAATTTTATTTTACGGGTATCGCTTACGGGCTTAAAATCGTCCGTATCGGTTTCACCGGAGCTTATAGCCGTTAAAAGTTGGTCTATCTCATCCTGTGACAGAACTTCGTTCATGCACTTCCACCTTTTTTAAACTGCCTGCTGGCCCTACTGTTCAATTACATCGAGCTGCTTAAAACGTACGTCCCTTATCTTGGTAGACGTCAGTATGGTTTCGTTTACAGCCCTTATGATTTCACTTCTAAGATTCTCTTCGTTTTCAGGTTTGAGTTCCGCAACCGTCTTCTGTGTAAAATATCGGCGCAAAAAGTCCACAAGTTCAATACTGCGCGAAGTTATTTCGGTAGAGACGGCCTTATCGTCTTTTTTATAGCCTAAAACAACGTCCACAGTGACCGTCGCAGGAGTGTCGTCGCTGGTTTTGGTTCTGATTGCGCCGAGCGAAGTGTACCAGTCGTAGATTTCCCTGCGTCCGCTGTATTCTTCGCTCACGGGATACGCCGCTACAGGCGAAGTATTTGCCCCCATTACCTTCATAGTAATGATAACTACGGTAACTATTATCAGTATTGCGCCGATTGTGATCGCAACCCATTTAAGCAGCGACGGTAAAAGAGCCCCCACGCCGCCTTTTTTAGCGGGAGCGGATGATGAGGCGCCGGATTCTTCCTCAAAATTAATATCGTCGTTATCTGCCATCATCTTCCTCCGCTTTTTTTATTTTATCAATTTGGAAATATATTACCATTAAAAATGTCCTTCGTCCAGAATAATAATATCCACCCTGCGATTGTACGCGCGGCCTTCCGGCGTGTCGTTTGAAAATTTCGGCCGCGTATCCGCATAGCCGGCGATAGAAAACGCATTTTCGTTTACGCCGAAATCGGCCAGATAATGAAGCACGTTCGCCGCGCGAGCCGTAGAAAGTTCCCAGTTGCTGGGAAACATGGCTGTGTTTTGAACGGGAGTATTATCGGTGTGACCTTCTATACGGAAATATCTGCCGGAAAGTTCGGGCTCGTTAAAGAATGAAGAAAGACGCAGCAAGGTGTCTCTCGTTTCGTCGATATTCAGATCTGCGCTTCCTTCTCTAAAGAAGGCGTCGGAAGCGAGCGTTATCACAAGACCTCTCTCATCGCTCGTTATGGTTATTCTGTTCGATTTTACGTCCGGAGCGAAAAGGCTTACAGCCTTCTTTTTTGCAAGCCCTAAAGAAACGCCTTTTTCAAGAGACGGCAGAGAATTTATATTGTTTCCCAGATCCGAAAGCCGACCGGCGGAAAGCGATATACCTCCCGTAGTGCTTGACGTAATCTGCAGCGAAGCCGCCATCTGCGCCAAAGACGTGGTGTCTACTTCGGAAGGATTATACAACATTACGAAAAAGCAGAGCATCAAGGTGATCATGTCACCGTAAGTTCCCATCCACGCGGTAGACGGTTTTTCAGGCGCTTTGGACTTTTTAGCCATAACACTAATCCTTTAACACTTCGGCTTCTATGGATTTCCGCGTAATCGGATCTAGATATGTGAGCAGTTTTTGCGCCATGATGCGCGGATTTTCGCCCGCCTGAATCGCAAGCACTCCTTCTATGATCATCTCTTTTGTTTTTATTTCAGCTGCGTTGTGCGTAAGAAGTTTTTGCGAAAACGGAGTTATAAGCCAGTTAGCCAGCATGGAACCGTACAAGGTAGTTATAAGGGCGACAGCCATATTGGGACCTAAAGAAGACTTGTCTTCAAGGTTGTTTAACATTCCTATAAGACCTACGACGGTACCCATCATACCGAAACCGGGGGCAAAACCCGCCCATTGGTTTATTACGGTTATCCACGCCATATGGCGGCCTTCTACCTGATTCATTTCATTTTCAAGTATCGAACGAATTATAGCTCCGTCCGTGCCGTCTACTACAAGACGCAGTCCCGTACGCATAAACGCGTCTTCAATGTCGTCAAGCCCGTCTTCAAGCGCAAGAATTCCTTCCCGCCTTGCCTTTTCGGAAAGGGCTACAAGGTTTTGGACTATTTGTTTTTCGCCGAAATCGGGAACTTTAAAAGCCCTTCCCATGATCTTAAAAAGCCCCAGCGTCTTACTCAGAGGGAATCCTATGTACAGTGCAAAGTACGATCCTCCGATTGTCATAAACACCGACGGAATATCGATTATCCCTCCGAGCGTTCCTCCGGACGTCATGACCGACATGATTATCATGGCGCCGCCGCCGACAATACCTATTATGGTTGCTACATCCATCTTATTCCTCTTGTGTATTTATACCGATTTTTTTACGGTAATCTATTATACTTGAAATAACTTTTTCAGGCGCGTCCCTAAGAATTATCTTTCTTCCCGAAAGCATGACAAGCGTAAGATCAGGGGTCTGTTCCATACTTTCAATCAGATGAGGATTTATCCAGTAAGTCTTGCCGTCCAGCCGCGTGACCTTGATCATAATGTTATTTTCTACGCTTACACCTCAAGCGTCAAGTAGAAAGCCGGAAAGTTATTCACAGCCTGCAATTACAGATGCAAAAACCGATCTCCTAAAGTATTAAATACGGCTCTCGCCGATTTTAAACTACCCATTATGAGTATCGGAAAAACTCGAACGTCTGTTTAGCAAAAGAATAATAGTGAGACTGCCGCAATATATAAAAACCCGAAAAGGCGGCTGTAAAAACAGCGTTATTGCAGCAATGTTCCCTATTGTCTTTTTCAAACAGCTTTTGTATCGTATTAAGGAAGTACTGATTAATTCGCATTCGAATTAATCAGTATTCCATTAAAAGAGGTGTTAATATGGATCCGCATATCCTTGTCATAGAAGACGTTCCCGAAATGGCAGATCTTATTTCGATGTATTTGAAAAAATCCAATATGAAGGTTACGTCTGCGGGAACTGCGGAAAAGGCGCTTGAAATTTTAGATACGATTCACCCCGACCTTCTGCTTTTGGATTTGAATTTGCCGGGGATGAGCGGATTCGACTTTCTTGAACGGTTCAGAAAAAAATATGGAGCATCCGTGCCCGTCATAATAGTTTCGGCGCGGGATTCCGACGAAGACATCATAAACGGACTTGGTATAGGAGCGGACGAATTTGTGACCAAACCTTTTTCTCCGCGGGTTTTGGTAGCCAGAGTGGAAAGCAGTCTTAGACGCAAAGCCGAAACCGCGGCTGCGGCGGAAGAATGTATAAAATTCGGAAATTTCACGGTTCTTTTAAACAGCTGCGTGCTTAAGCAGGGCGCCGTAAAGATTCCTCTTTCAACAAAGGAATATGAAATGCTCGAGTACATACTCAAACACAAAGGGCAAACCCTTTCGCCCGAGACGATCTATAAGGACGTTTGGAAAAACCGGTACGGAGACCTTACCGCCGTGGCCGTATACGTACAAAGGCTTCGCAAAAAAATAGAAAAAAATCCCGCCGATCCTGTCTATATTAAGACGGTATTCGGACAAGGATACAGATTTGAAGATCCGGACAAATGAAGTTAAAAAATCAATTTAAACTTTTTATTGCAGGAAGCATAATAATTCCTCTTTTGTGCGCCGTCGCTCTGCCGGTTTATTATTATTTTACGGATCCCAAGCACGCTTTGCTCAGGGATTACGGTAAAACGCATAAAATATGGGATTCTTTTATTTCAAAAAACGACCGGAATACTCTTAGGGAAATAATAAAGCAGATGCCGCCCAATATCGAATCCGCCATAATCATGAATCACAGGTACGTATTGCTTTCGAATATTCCCGAATTAAAAACAGGCGGAGAAATCGACGACAGCGTTCTTTTTACGACGCTTGAAATCAACAGTAAAAAATATTTTTATCAGTTTGTAGCGGCTGCTCTTGAAGAGGATTCGGCGGATATTCTGATCATACGAAGAATTCCCCGTGAAGACGCACCTAAAAAAATTCCGCATATTCAGATAATGATGGGAATGCTCTTTACGCTGCTCGTAACCGAATTGTTTACCGTCGTCTTTATCGTAAAAATTTCAAATACTATTTCCCGCTCGATCAGCATTTTAGGCGAAAACACAAGGCGGATCGCGGACGGAGAACTTGACGTAGAACTGCACGCCGACATAAACGCGAAGTACAGCAACGAGATAACGTCGCTCACGGAAAACCTCGACAAGATGCGAAGGATTTTAAAAGAAAGTCAGGAACGCCGCACAAGGTTTATCATGGGTATAAGCCACGACTTGCGCACTCCTGTAGCGGTAATAAAGGGGTATACGGAAGCGATAGCCGACGGCATAGCCGACGATCCTGAAATGATAAAAAATGCGCTCGATATAATAGGAGCAAAAACCGATCAGCTTGAAACCATGATCGAAACGCTTATAAATTACGTAAAACTGAATAACAGCGATCTGAAAGAAACGCTTTCCAATCAGCTCATAGAGCCGGTTTTAAAAGAATTTGCAGAAAGCGCGGTTATGACCGGTAAGGTTTTCAAACGCAGCATATCGTCTTCAATAAATGTATCTGAAACATTGTCGCTTCCGTTCAACAAACAGCTTTTATTGCGCGCTCTTGAAAACATATACTCTAACGCTTTGCGCTATAGCCGAGACGGAGACCTCATATCAATAGCGGCCGAAGAAGATAAAAATGACGTAAGAATTTCCATTTCCGACACGGGAATCGGTATCGACAAATCGGAGAGGGAACGCATATTCGACCTGTTTTACAAAGCGAGCAATTCCAGGCGTGAAGAAGGCATGGGCATAGGGCTTTCCGTAGTCAAAAATATCGCGGACGCACACGGCTGGAAGATCGATGTTGAAGAAAACAAGGGCGGCGGAACAATCTTTACAATAGTGATTCCAAAAATGAATTTAAAAACAAAAGACCTTTAGAGCTAAGCGCGTAATTTATTCCGGGATTAAGGTTGTCGCCCGTACGGCGTAAGGCGAGCTTTTTCTTTTCCCAGCGGTAAAAACAGCCGCCGTCAAAATCGCCAAGCCTTATACCCAAGTCGCCGCCGAAGCGTTTTTTGTATACTGAAGAATTAATTCCCGCTCTAAGCCTCAGCCCCATCATCAAAAACTCAAATTCCTGCGTTTTCAGGTCAAGAATTTCCGTATTCCGTGCGGATTTTAATAAGTTTTCACAGTGAAAAAAATTTGAAACGCCAACCTCGTTCCAAAAAGAAATATACCGACCGATATCGGCCGTATTCGTCCAGCGCACGCCCTCTTCGGATGAATTTCGGCAGGAATACACGGCGCCGCTCGCCCCCGCCCCCACGCCTACATAATTTTCAAGGCGCCAATAAACCTTATTGTGAGCGCTTTCAAATTCCGGCTTTGAAAAATTTGAAACCTCATACTGCGGATATCCGTTTTTTTCAAGAAAATTTCTGCCGCATATCCAGCATGAATCCGCGGCGCCGTAATCGTACGGCATACGTCCCGAAAGAATTTCTTTACCCAAGGGAGTTTTTTTTTCTACGCTCAGCGCATAAAGGGAAATATGATCGGGACAAAAAGACATCAAAGTCGAAATATTTTGTTTAAGCTGCTTTTTGCTTTCCTGCGGGAAACCCGCGATCAGATCCGCAGAAAAGCGGCGTTTCCATTTTTTTTGTATAAGGTTCAAGGCGGCAAGGTTTATATCTTTCGTACAGCGGCGCCCCAAGCCTTTAAGAATTTCATCGTCAAAGGTCTGTATTCCTACTGAAAGCCTGTTCACACCAGCGTCTTCAGCCGCAAAAAGAAGATCGGGTGAAACATCGTCGGGATTCATCTCAACGGTTATCTCACATCCGGCGGGAAAAAGCGCCGTACGCGAAATTCCTTTTAAAAGCGACAAAATCTGCGACGAAGTCATGAGACTCGGAGTTCCGCCGCCTATGTAGACCGTACGCCAACTGTCCACGCCGTATTTTTTTGCATAAAACTCCGCTTCAAAAATTACGGCTCTTATATACTCGTCGGGAATTTTATTTAAAGCGCATTCTACGCTGAAAAAATCACAATAACCGCATTTTTTTTTACAAAACGGGATATGTATGTAAAGCGAAACGGAACCGGACATAAGGGCGGATCAGAATATTCGCATACCGCTCAACGGGAAATATTGGAACAATCCCTTGCCGACGATCGAACGGCGGCTTAAACTTTCCCAAAGTCTCGAATCCAAAGAGCAGGTTCTGTTGTCGCCTAGAACAAAGTATTCGTCTTTGTCCAAAAAAACAGGATCAAAGTTACCTATGGAGCCTAGAGCTGAATCCCACTCGGAATTTAAAGGATCGATGGAAACCTGATACGGAATTTTCATATATTCGAATTCCGTAAGAAAATATTGCTGCCCTGCGGGCTTTATGTAAAGCACATAATCCTTCATGTATATCGTATCGCCGGGAAGCCCGACCGCGCGCCGCAAAAGAGGCTTTTCCGCACCCCTAGCCATTGAAAACGGAAAAATTCGCTGGCCGGTAAAAAAAGCGGCTACATAATCCAGAGCCCTCAATGCAAACGGTATCTTTACCGCTTCCTTCGGCTGAACAAGAATAAGCTCTCCACGTTTAATTTCATTATATAACCGGCTTATCATTATACACGCGCCGGGAGAAACGGACGGTTCCATAGAGACGGATTTTTGTCTTACGGGAAAAACGAAAAAGTTCAATATGATCGTTATAAAAACGCAAAGGAATACAAAAGATAAGACGCTTACGATAATGCGCAGGTGAAGCTGCCGTTTTAATTCATATGAAAGTTCATAAAGATCGTTTTTTTTCATAAAATCAGAATATCACAATGCAAATACTGAAGCAATCATAAGTTGAAAACAGATCGGCTATAACGTATATTATATGTGATGAGTGAAGAACGAAAGCTTATAGCTGCAAATAAAAAAGCCCGATTTAACTACAGTATTCAAGAATCAATTGAATGCGGTATAGTTTTGGAAGGAACCGAAGTAAAGTCCGTAAAAGCGGGAAATATTTCATTTCCCGACGCTTTTGCCGAAATTATAAACATGGAAGTTTGGGTAAAAGGTTTGCATATTTCAGAATATTCGTTTTCATCCGTGTTCAATCATAACCCGGACAGGCCGAAAAAGCTCCTTTTGCACAGGGAAGAGATAAAGCGTCTGGTTAGGAAAACGGACGAAAAAGGATTTACTCTGATCCCTCTGGATTTTTATCTAAAAAAAGGTCGAGTGAAGATAACGCTCGGTCTTTGCAAGGGCAAAAAACTGTTCGATAAACGAGCTGATATAAAAGCGCGCGACGTCAAGCGCGATTTACAAAGGGAATTAAGGCAAAATCAGAGATGAAGCGTTTTTTTAGTTTTTTTGTTTTATGCTTTTCTCTTTTATGCGTAAACTTCGTAAACGCGCAGGCGGAATTCCAACAGCTAAACGTCGATTTTTACGGAGTGTATTCGTCTTCGGGCGATAAAAACATGATAGACATGACGCGGAATTTATATTTTGCTCAGCTAAAAGAGATGAATTTCGTCACCGTCAAAGACAAAAGCGCGGACGCATTTTTTACCACGGAGGGAAGCGAGGCCTTTATCGTTTTAAAAGAACCTCCGGCGACCGGTACGGATTCCGTTATTTTTTTTGTAGAGATAGAAACGTCGGGGAACGGCAACTGGAAAAGCATACTGCACGCGCAATCGCAAGATTCGTCCAGAAAGTCCGTGTTAAAAAAAGAATACACATCGTACTACAAAATACTCACCGAAGCGAAAAGCGCAATAGAAGAAACGCTCCGCGACTACATGGATCACATGGATCACACAGAACAGCCGTCCGATTTTCCGGAACAACAGCAATCCAAGCCGCAAAAATCGGCCGCCGCGCTCCAGGCGACTACGGAATCCATCGCAGGAACGTGGCAGGGAGAAAATTTCATAGATAAAATCGTCATATTGCGCGGCGGCCGCGGCTTTATAATTTACAAAAACGGCGCCACTATGAATATACTTGTTTCCGTACAGGAAAATGCTGACGGATCTTCCGTAGTGAGCATTACGCAGGCGGGAAAATCAAACGCTTCGTTTTTTCCCGAGCTTCCCAGAAAGACCGCCCTTGAAAACGCTCCCACGGCGGCTCCTCTTGAATGGCTGCTTACGCTTACGGACTTGAACACCATGCAGGGAAGCAAAAAAACTCTTGTAGAAGATAAAAACGCACCGACGGGAGCCGCACAGGGAACGGCGGAAGTTACGTGGACGAGAAAATAATCAGGAATTTCACCGCAGGTTACGCAACAAGGCTCCAAGCGGCGCCGGGATATCGAATCTCCGCACGAATGAGCCGGCGGTAAAAAAATCCCGCGAACGCGCCGTTCGCGGGATTAAATATAGCTTCAGCAGGCTTTAAAGCTCTACCTTAACTTCGCCCTGCCTTAAAATCTTTATGCAGGGCTGAACCAAGCTCACTATAGTCGACGGAAGAGCGTCTTCGGTATCGCCTGAATCGACGATCAAATCGCAATCTTTTTCAAATTCCAAGCATATCTCGCTTATCTTATTCAACACGGGGCGGCCGCTTCTGTTTACGCTCGTCGAATATATCGGAAAACCGCAGGCGGCTATGACGCTACGAAGCCATGCGTCTCCGGGACAGCGGAAAGCGGTAGTTTTATCGGAATTTTTGTTTTTTACGATCAAGGTCAGCGCGCCGGGCCATTTTTCCAAAAGTTTTAAAGGAATTTCAGTATCCGTGTACTTGTATATGTCTTCGGGGCGAGCGATAAGCTCTATCATCGGCTTGGATTCGCTGCGGCCCTTTATGCGCCGGATAAGCTCGGCCGTTTTAAATGCGATCCCGCTTCCGTATCCGTCCGCAATACCTGAAAAACCGTAAACCGTGTCCGTAGGCAATATCACGATTTTTCCTTTACGTAGTAACGAAGACGCCTTTAACGCAGAATCCTCATCAGACTTGCGGCAGATCATATATGGGAATTCCCCTTATTTTTTTACCGTTGTTTCCGTGTCTTGAGCCGAGTTTACGGCTGTAATCGGTTAAAAACAGAATGCTTAAAGCGATAAAAAACACCGTCATGGCAAACGCTTTACACACCCACTCCGAAATATAAAGAACCGACTGCCTTTTTAAGACGGTTCCCGTATTATACAACGTTACCGGAGCGGCGTGAAGTCCCGTTATTTTTACAAGTTTTTCATTTTCGCCCACATAGCCCAGTTTTTTTGCATACGCGGCGATCACATCAGGATCTTTTTGAAGAGCGGTGTATTCGAGCGTCAGCTCGTCGTTTATTTTTTGAATGCCTGCAGTGTGAAGGCTTAAAAGACGTTTCTGTTCGTTTAACTGTTTTTCAGACCACAGCCCGTTTTGTCCGACGGTGAGAGAAAGAGCTACATAGGAAAAAACTCCGAAAAAAGCGGCGATCAAAAAAGAAAAACATTTCATTATATGTATTTGTATCGACATAAATTCGTTTTTTCTGGATTATTATTTTAAAGTTATGTGTTATATTATATGGTATACTGTGATAAAATATTTCAGTTTTGATTAAAATATACCGATATTCATAAGGTAACGGCATTTGAGCAGATCGTAAAACCAGCTGAAAAACACGCTCTCTCATATGTTTATGCAAAATCTATTGCCTTGCGGTAACAAGGGAAATATAAAGAGGGGATTGTATGATAGATTCCGATAACAAAAATGCTCTTGACAACTACGGAGTATGGGTAAAAAAGAGCCCCAAAGACATTCCATCGGAAGACAGTTCGCCGGACATGGCGGCGGAAGATTCTTTTGACATAGCCGCAGACTTGCCGGACTTTTCCTCGATTGACGACCAGGCCGATAATTCCGCTTCAAAAGACAACTTTGCCGCAGGAGAAACTTCTCTCACAAGCGAAGAACTGCTCAACATAACGGACAATATAACAGAAACGGATTCCGTTGAAAGCGGAAAACCCTCAGACGACGCAAACAAAGACGGCGGCGATATTTTCGATCCGCCTTTAGAAGATACTAAAGATATTTCGGACAACGATCCGTTCGATATTTCCTTTGACGACAGCGCACAAGAGAATAAACAAAAAGGCGGAAGTCAGAAAGAATACGAATTACCCGACATAGACGACATGCTTCAGGAAAATTCCGCCGCAAATCCTCTTCCCACCTTTGACGACATAGAGCTGACAGACGAAGTAAAAGAAGAAACAAAGAATGAACAATCGTCCGATGAAGATTTTTTTGCGGACATAGATTTCGATGAAAAAGACGACAATGCGTCCGGCAAATCCGAAACGATCGATATAGACGAAAACATAGCCGAAAATGCCGATACGACGGATGAAATTTCATGGGGAAATGACATACCGGTATCGGATGAAGATACGGTTTCTACGACAGATACGGATACGGCGATCAGCACAGATTCGGATGAAAATTTTGAAATTCCCGAAGAAGAAAAAATCGAATCTGAAAAACCGGAGGGAGAGGGCGAAGATATTGCGGCTGAACATAACACCTTTGTTCCCGACATATTCGACGAAGAGACGGCATCTTTTACCGACGAAGTGCTTGACCATGATGTAAAAGAAGATCAGCCTTACGCTGCCTCGCCGTCCGACGATCAAAAATTTTCAGTCGACGCGAAAGATGAAATAATAAATCGCAGCAACGCGATACTCGAACAGATTCAAAAAGAACTTTTATCGCTTCAAAATGAAATTTCTTCGCTTAAAAACGATTTCGCCGAATTTAAAAACGGCAATGTGAAACCTGAAAGCGCAAGCGTTTCGGACGCTGAAAAAGGAGGCTTTTTCAGCGACATCGACGAAGACGAAACCATATCGCTGTCGGGCGACGAACTTAACAACATAATGAACAATGCCGATTTTACTGAAGAACAGGATACGGCGCAGGCTCCTAATGAAGACGCTACGGCCTTAAACAACGTTCCCGATACGGAAAGCGCCGACGAAATTGCTTCAATTCCTACACCGGCCGACGACGATCTTTCAATAGATTTCGACAGCGAACAATTGGAAGAGCCTTCCGCAGAAGATTTAAAACAGGACGAAAACCTAGAAGATTCGGAAATTATCCCTGAAGAAATGTCCGTCCCAAAAATCGAAGACGTGTTGGTCGAGTCATCGTCCGTAGATCTTATCGATTCGGCGGGTTCGCAGGATTCGTCCGAGTCGCTCGAGGATAATGCTGAAACTTCGTTCGCAGAGATTAACGATACGGCGGAAGATTCACCCGCAGAACTTGATAGTGCGGAGGATTTCGAGTCTGTTTCAGATGAAAAAGACGATGCTTCGGCGGAACTGCCGCCGATGGAAGATTTTTTTGAAGACGTGCAGACGGTTCAGGAAAGCGGCGGACAAGAAGATGCGGATTTAAATACTCTGGATGAATTATATCCCCAGGATCCCCCGATCGCGGATGCGCTTACTGAAGACACTTTAAATTATCTTAATAAAGATTCCGAACAGGAAATCGAAGCCCTTGAAGAAACGGCAAAACACATTCCTCCTTCAAACGAAGCGGACTCAACTTCTACGGGAATACCGCAAGACCTTACAAAAGACATTAAGGCCGTTCTTTCATACATGGATCAGCTTTTGGAAAACCTTCCGGACGAAAAAATTTCGGAATTCGCGCGGTCGGAACAATTCGTCACTTATAAAAAGCTGTTTACAGAGCTCGGATTGGCTTAAATGGGATTGCTAAAGGAAGCGTTGCTTTTTTCCCGAACGGCAGAGACAGGGCAAAGCGGCGGACTGCTTTCCAAGATTGAAAAATCCGCTTCTCCTTCCGATTTTTATCAGTGGGCGAAGCAAAATAATTTTGAGCATGCGGCGGTTTTTAAGCCTTACGAAAAAAAATACGTGATGGCGGACGCCGTAGGAATCGACGCAGTGACCGTCTGTTCGTCGGTTTCAAGCCGCGATTTTTTTTACGGAACTTTTTTACAAAAAGACGGCTGGCAGTCCGTCTTTACGGGAACAAAGCCGGCGGAACCGTTTTATCAGCTTCTTTCGGAAGATTATAAAGAATCCGTAAAGCGCATAGATTTTTTGAAACTTGAAAGCGGCGGCGAATCCCCCGTGATCATGATCTTTTCTTTCGATTCGAAAGAAAAAGTCCTGCCTTTTCCCGTTTCGATTAATACAAAAGACGGCGATGCCGGGCAAACGGCCGAGCTTTCGGTAGATCCGCCTTCAAAACCCGCTCACCTTTTCCTTATCTCTTTAAAGACTGCTATAAAAGAAAGCCTTGCCGCATCAGGTCTTTACGACGACGATATAAACTCACTACTTGAAAAAACCGTATATAAGGAACTTTTCAGGATACTGCAGACTTCGCTTTCAAACGATCATATATGTTTTAAAGGACAAAACGATGAAATAAAAGCGGCGATGTTTTTTGGCGAAGAACTCGATCCCCTGCTTTTACAAACGCACATTTCAAAAGCTTTTAAAGTCATACTAGGTGGAAAAGCCGCATCAAAAGTCCTTTTACTTTCAGTAGGAATCTCGAAAAATCCGGCAGAAATCCGCAATTTTTTACTTACAGGCTGAAAGAGGAAGCTCTTTATGGAGATTTCTTTTTTCCGTGCAAAAAACGGCAACGAAACCTGTTCCGTAGACGGAATAAATATACATTCGTCGTATGATCCGCAAAAGGAAGCCGAACGCTTTGCAGAAAATTTGGAAATCCCCTTCACTCCTTCTCACATATTAATAACGGAACCGGCTCTTTCGTACTGTCTTGAAAAACTCCGCTTAAGGTTTCCGCTTACAAAATTTCTTGCAGTCCGTTACTGCAGCTGTTTTAAAAACAAGGATAAAAACTGGGACAAAGTCTTTTACTTCGATCCGGAAAAATCCCTTGAAAATGAAATTTTCGATTTTTTGGGTGAAGAAGGAATTTTAAACTGTTTTTTTGCCGCATGGCAGCCGTCTTCAAAAGCCTTTGAAAAACAAAACAGCCTCGCATGGCTTGAAATAAAGGCCGCCGTAGAAAAAAGCCGGGCGGTTCTGGCAACGCGCTCCTATTTTGCAAAAAGATGGCTTAAAAACTCGTGCCGTTTTTTCCTGGAAATAAACAGGATTGTCGAAGCGCAAAATATCCGCTTGGGAAATTCTCCGGTATTTATCACGGCGTCGGGGCCGAGCCTTAAAAATTCAATCCCGTATTTAAAAAAATACAGAGACGGAATCTTTATCATTGCGCTTTCTTCGTCGATAGAAGCGCTGCTATATGACGGCTTGATTCCCGATATGTGCATTTCTACCGACGGAGGATACTACGCAAAAAAACACCTTGAAATCCTTGAACGCTGTAGAAAAAATGATATTTTGCTGGCCTTAAGCTGCGAATCCTGCTGCCCCACAAAAATTTTAAAAATCTTTCCCGTAATTCCTTTAAGTTACGGTGATTTTCCTGAAAAAAATTTTTTCGACGCGTTCGGCGTAAAAGCGGCGCCCGCTGTCAGAAACGGAACCGTAAGCGGTACGGCGGTGCAATTTGCGCTTTCGATAACGTCCGGAAACGTTTATTTTTGCGGATTGGACATGGCTCAGACGAAAGGATTTCAGCACGTTCAGCCGAATGCGCTTGAAAACGAACATAAAAACACATGCGGCCGTCTCAGCCCGCTCTTAAGCCGAACCACAAAAGCGGAATTTTATTCGCCCGTGATGGAAATATACCGCAGCTGGTTTTCAAATCAAAAAAAAGAATTTTACAAGCGCGTAAGGCGGATAAGCTGCAATTTTAAGTATTCAAACAAACTCGGAGATATGGAAGATTCGGATTGGGCCGATTTTTCTCCGGAAAAAAATGTTTTAATTCCGTCATTTTTAGAAACTTCCATGCTTGAAAAAAAACAAACGCGCATAAAAAAGATGGAAGATCTCATAGATTCCCTTTCAGCCGATACGACAGGAGGAAAAACCGACGAATGGCTTAAAAACGCTTTTCCGGCTGACTATATATGCTTTAAACGGAGCATTTCAGAGGAAGACCGAAAACGTTTCAGACGGATTCTCGTAACCAAAAATAAAGACTTAACAGCGTCTTTACGGCGGATTTTAGATGAACATGTTGTATGAAAAAATCATAGAAGCAAAAAACTCTTTGCCCGTACCCGTTTTTTTTGACGGAAGGCCAATGCATTCAAAATATGATCCCGAAGCTGAAGCGCACTCTTTTACCGGGCAGCTTCCTGAAAAATCCTCGTTCGTTGTAATTCTAGGGATAGGCGGAGGATACCACATACGCTCGGTGCTCGAACGTTTCCCCGGCGCAAGGATAATCGCAGTAGAAAATTCCGCAAAGGACATTTCGTTCATATCAAAAATTCCGTGCGTTCAGGATCTGATGAAAAACGGAAATGTGATATTTTGCGCTGCAGAAAACGGAAACGAAGCCGCCCAACTTTTAAAGACGCTGTATATTCCCGCGTTGCACAAGGATCTTAATATTCTGATTCAAAGGGCGTGGGGGACTGCCGCCGAAAAAAAAGTGAAAAACATAATATCGGAGTTAAAAAAAGAACTTTCCTCAATATCGGCGGATTATTCGGTGCAAAGTCATTTCGGTAAAATATGGCAATATAATATCGTGCGGAATTTACTGTTTTTAAATAAGGCTTTAAAAAGCAAAGACGGCCGAATAAATGAAAAAACGGTTTTTCCCGTAGAAAAGACCGCCGCCGTCGTTGCAGCAGGGCCGAGCCTTGACGATTCCGTAAAAAAATTAAAAATGGAAAGAAAAAATTATTATATAATTTCAACCGACACCGCCTTGGGGACGCTTTTAAAACACAATATAAAACCCGACGCAGTCGTTTCCATAGACGGCCAATTTATTTCACACGCGCATTTTATGCTTGAAATACCCGGCGGCATCCTATTTGTCTTTGACGTCTGTGCGTCTCCGTGCGCCGTCCGCCGCGTTTACGCTTTAAAGAACAGGATCCTGTTTGTAAGAACGGGGCATCCCATGCTGTCGTCCGAAAAAGATTTTATGAATTTGGAAACGGGAGCGGGAACTGTAACGATAGCTGCGGCCGATTTTGCCGCAAAAGCGGGTTTTTCAAACATCGAAATGTTCGGAGCGGATTTTGCATACATTTCGGGAAAGCCTTATGCGAGAGGCACGTATCTTGAAAGCGGATTTTATTCTCAGTCATACAGGCTTTGTTCGGCCGAGCAAAGATACTGCGCATTGATGTTCCGCACTCCGCTCATACCGGATGCGGGAAACCCGGTGATCCGCACAACTCAAATACTCAATTCATATAAAAACACGTTTAGAATATGGAAGGAAAAGTTGAAAACGAATCGCACCGCTCTTCCCCATAGGATTGAAAATCCTCAAAATTTTGATTTTTCGGTTTTTATGAAACACTTAAGCGACCGATCGAATTTCTTCGCTTTTTTGCCATTTATCGCTTTTTTGCGAAAAAATCCTGAATTAAAAGACAAAGAATTCGACGAACTGCTAAAACTTGCACAGACATCTCTCTTACGTTATAATTATAAGATATGAAATCCAAAAAGATCGGTATTGTTTCCGGCGTTATTTCAGTCATATTTTTGCTGACTGTCGCAAATCTTATCGTAAGCACCGTAAAAGATTATCGAAAAGGCATAAAAGATTCTTCCGAGAATTTTTTATCGCTATCGAAAAAGACATCGGATATTATTTCAGAGACTCCCGTTCTTTCGGAAAAATTCATACCGTATTTTGTAAACGAAGTTTCAAAAGCCGCAAACCTTTTTTCCGTCCGGCTGGAATATAACGGCAAAATGCTGTACGAGTTTCCTCCGAATCAAACGGGCGCCGATTCCCCCCTTGTAAAAACTTTTACTACGCATATAGAAGCACCCGAAGGGACTATCGTCCTTACCGAAACTTTGTATCTTCTTACGCCCTATTCGATATTCGACAACGCCCGCATCGCCTTTTTTATAATACTTCTGGGAACGCTTATCACTGCGATAATGCTTTTATACGTATATCTTTCTGAAAAAGCGCCTGAAGCCGCCGGTATGGAAGCAAACAATTTAAACGCTTCAGATGACACAGCCGGCGGCGCTTTTGATTTAGGCATGGAAGATTTTACGATCGGAGACGATTATCCGCAGGAAAGCGAAGGTGCCGAAGGCATTGAAAACGGCGAAGCGGCGGCGGAAAGCTTGGAAGAATATAACACAGATGAAAGTTTTGACGCCGAAAACAAAGGAACTGAAGCGGCATGCGATGAAAGCACGAGCGCTGAAGACACGGGCACCGGCGAACTCTCAAACGCGACGGAAACAGCTGAAAAGGCCGGCGAAAAAACGGGCGATGAAAAAATAATCGAATCCGAATGGATAGACGACGTTCCCGTAGACACACCCCAGCTAGATCGGGAACAGCCCGCAAATACTGCGCCTCACAAGGACGAAGAGCTTTTTTCTCCGTTGACGGGATTTTGCAGAGAGGCATATTTAAAAATACGGCTTGAAGATGAATTGGTAAGAGCCGCGTCAGTCGAGCAGGATCTTTCGTTTTTAATAATACGGATTCCGGGACTTGAACTTTCCGACGAACGCATAAAAAAAGTCGTTCCTGTAATTAAAGAATATTTCAGTTTTGTAGATATGATTTTTGAATTCGGCGACGACGGCTTTGCCGTAATACGGCCTGCGATAAACCTCGATACCGCTTTGGGTATAGCCGAAAATTTTCATGGCGAGCTTATCACTGTCTTACGCAGCGAAGGATTAAATATGATGCCTGCGATCGGTATTTCAGCGCGTTCGCTTCGCCTGATTTCATGCGACAGGTTGATTGCAGAATCGGAGCAGGCTGCGGAACACGCTCTAAACGACGCAAATTCTCCGATCGTCGCCTTCCGCGTAGACCCGGAAAAATACCGCAAATTTCTAGCTCAAAATTAACTTGGACACACGTGGGGCCGACCGGTAGTAATCGACGCGTCGGGCGCATTTATTCGGTTGAAGCGGCTTTCTTGCTTGGCGCAAATTCTTTTGATTGAGGCGGTTTTAGCCGCCTTCACTCCCCGATGCGGGTTTGTTTTTTTCCGTATTTTCTTCTTCTTTGGCTTTTTCCGCTTTCTCGGTTCCTTCGGATATTCTTTTTTGAAAATTTTCTATGTTCGCGTTGTCCGGAAATTTATTTTTGAGATTAATCAGCTCTTTTTCCGCTAGTTCGGTCTTTTCAGTATAGATAAGCAGGGAAATATAATTGCAAAGAATTTCGGAATTATCAGGATTTTTTTTTGTCAAATCCAAATACATTTCAAGAGCCGAAGCCGTTTCACCGCTCATCGCTGTGATGTAAGCCAATGATTCCGCAAACGAAAGATTTTCAGGATCTTTTTTTATTAAATCGGTAAAAACTTTTTTCGCTTCGTCCCATCTTTTTGAAAGCGCGTACACGCGTCCCAGCTGATAATAGGATGCGCTCCTTAGGCTTTCTTCCCTCATGGCAAGTTTATAATAAGTTTCAGCCTTCGTATAATTTTTTAAATCAAAGTACGCTTCCGCGATGGAATAATATTCGGAAGCGATGTTATTCTTTACGACTTTTTGTTCGCTCGGAACGGGAACGTCTAAAACTGCTCCGGAACGGCAGGAACAGAAAAAAAATACCGCCGCTAAAAGAAAAAACATGAACGAAAAGCTTTGTAAGCGTACGGCCGGAAGCGGCACACTGCCGGAATCTCGCATTGAACACTTAGTTTTCAAAACGCACCGTTTTATTGAACAATGAAGTGGCCGGAAAATCATCACTTCCCAAGCACAGTCTGTTCGATCTTAAACAGCTGTGAGCGGTACAAGCCTGAAATATTGCTTCCGTAATCCGCAATTAGCTGGATAATATTGCGCGGAGAATCATAGTTGTCGCACCCGTTAAGGCGGTCGCCGGCATCGCCCAAACCGGGCATGATATAAGCCTTTACGTTCAAGACGGGATCAAGCCACAGGGTATAACACGTGCAGTTTTCAAGCGCGCGCGTAACTCGGATGCTTCCCTTTAATGCGGATATCACGTTGAAGAATTTTATGGACTTGGGTTTTACGCCCTGAGACTGCAAATACCGTATTACGGTAACCAAGGAACCGCCTGTGGCGTTCATGGGATCGGCAAATATGAGATCCTTGCCGTCAAGCTCTTCAAGGTTAAAAAAAGAATTTTTTAAATTGAGAACATATTCCATATTGGATTCAGTCTTTGTGTCGTCCCTGTTGATCTTAAAAAGCGCAAACGGGGTAACATAGTTATGCGACGAATACTCTTCGATTTCTTTTGACATGATCATGCTGGGAAGCAAGGCTCCTCGAAGCATTACGCACATTACGGAATTTTCGATTTTTTCGTCGATATTCGGTATTTTATGTACGGCGAAATTCTGCACCGGCGAAGTTACGGGCGTTTTTACCGTTATATAATTCTTTTTATCGCTGTGCTGGTCGGTATAGGCCATTCTAAAAAGCATTTCATACGCGCGCTGACTGTAATACATGAATTCCTGATGATTCGTATTGACGTCCCGAAGTTTTGAAATGACGCGGGAAGCTTCGGCATGGGCGCCTTCTTCGGTCACAAAAGAATAAACCTGTATGTCCGGATGTGCGGCGCAAATTTCCTGCATCGTGTGTCCCATTTTATCGTATTGGGAAATTATTTTTTCTTTGTTTTCCGGCTGAAAATACCGCATGGTCTCGCTGTACATCTCTTCAAGCCGCTCGAGATTAAGTTTATCCTGTCTTGTAAGATATCCGTCAAGGTCTTCTGCTTTTAAAATCACTCTGTCGTCAACCACGAAAAACTCCTTTTAAGGCAAAATATTGTGTACAAAAATTTCAAGAATTTGCTCTTGGGTAAATCTCATGTCCGTAAGTTTTAATACCGTAGCGGAGTCGCCCAAAGCTATATTTTTTCCGAACACCAAAGTCAGCGCAGCCCTAGCCGCCTTTACTACCAGAGAATTCGGAAACTCAAGTTCGAGAGTGAGGTTGAACGAGCCGTCAGCGCCCTTTGCCAAAGCTCCGCGTGCACAGACTATGGCAAAGCGCATATCGGTTCCTAAAAGCGAAGCCAAAAAGGCTTGCGGGCGCAAAACACAAAAACGGATATCGGAAGTCTTTTCACTCATCCACTCGTAAGTGTCTGAAGTCCACGTATCTTGCGGACGCATGACAGAGCCGCTTTCGGAAACGGATTTAAGCTGGGCGTTATACCTCGTAAAAAGAGGATCAACATCCTTTGCAAGAACGATGTTTTTAAGAGAAGCCAGTCCGAGCGAATAATCAGTGTCTTCACGGGAATAATAAATATACGGAACCGGAATACCGCCCACAGAAGCGTTTACGGACGACTTTTTCATGTTCCAGCCGTTTTTAGACGTGAGGGCGGCTTTAATCGCCAAAGGAGGAATGTAGCCGTCCGCCGAAAATTGTATGCGTCCGGCGTCTTTTGCGCTTCCTATGCCCGCACAGATGTTGTCTATCTTAGGAACGATCAAAGAAGCGTTTTCTTCCGTAAGTCCGCTGATCGCGCTGTACAGCAGTTTTTTTACAAAATCCGAGTGCTGAGCCGCCGGTATTCTAAAATAGACTGCGCTGTCTTCTTCAAGAACCGAAAGCGCATCTACAGCCGGTATGGCTTTTTCAACCGATTTACACGAAGACGCTATAAAAATAAAAACGCAGATAAAAGATAAAACGGCGGCATTAATGCACAGAGCGGAACGTTTTTTTATAAAAGTCAAATCATGCTTTTTCAAGGCTAACTCTCCAAATTTTATCGTCGGCTTCGATTTTTACTCCGTCCAAAGAATCTTTCCACACGGTTTTTACGGCGAGCGTCTCGCCGGCAATAAAACCGGCGAACATTTCATAAGCGGCCTTTAAATCTTCGGAGCCGGAAACTGAAAGTATTATGCGGTCGGTAACTTCAAGCCCCGATTCCTTTCTAAGATTCTGAATGCCGCGAACCAAGTCGCGCACATAGCCTTCCTTACGCAGTTCGTCTGAAATTTTAGCGTCGAGTCCTACGGTGAGAGTTCCGTCGTTTATAACCTTCATCCCTTCTTTTTCGATGCGGTCGACGACGATTTTTTCCGCCGTAAGTTCAACGGTCTTTCCTTCTATTTCGACGGACAAATTTGCGCCTTCCATTATGGACTGAATGGCGTCCTGCCCGAGCTGTTCGATTTTTTGCGACGCCTGCTTCATAAGAGGCCCCAGTTCCTTTCCGAGCACGCGGAAGTTGGCTTTGGCCTTGTATTCTACAAGTTCGTCCTCACGTTCGTGGAACACAACTTTTTTTACGTTCAGCTCTTCTTTTATGGAATCTTCCATTTCTGAAAGCACGGCTTTTTCTTCAGCGTTCTTTGTGATGAGCGCTACGCTCGCAAGCGGCTGGCGGTTTTTAAGGTTGAATTCATTCCTTAACGACCGTCCCATAGAAACGGCTTTTTGAACGGTGGACATTTTAAATTCCAGAGCTTCGTCGCGCCAAGAACCGTTGTATTCAGGATAATCTTCAAGATGAACCGATTCCTTATCTTCGTCAAGTTTAAGGTTTTGCCAAATCTGTTCAGTAATAAACGGAATTACGGGAGAGGCAACCTTCGTAAAAGTCTTTAACGCTATGTAAAGAGTTTCATACGCTTCGGATTTATCGGCGTCGTTTTCGCTCTTCCAAAAACGTCTGCGCGAACGGCGTATGTACCAGTTATTCATAAGGTCGATAAACAGAACTATAGGATCTATCGCGCCCGAAAGATCGTAAGAATCCAGCGCGTCCGTAACTTTTTTTACGAGCTGCTGCGTCACGGAAAGCATCCAGCGGTCGAGCGGATTTTCAGGCAGCTTAAGATCAAAAGCGCGCCCCGTCGGTAAAATCTTATCAATGTTCGCATAAGTTACAAAAAAGCTGTAGCTGTTCCAAAGAGGAATTATTATGCTTTTAAGCACGTCGCGGACGCCGTCGTCCGAATATCTTAGATCGTCGGCTTTTACAACGGCCGAGTGCATCAAAAAAAGGCGGATCGCATCCGCGCCGAATTGATTTATAGCTTCTACGGGGTCGGTATAATTGCGAAGACTTTTTGACATCTTTTTTCCGTCCGAAGCGAGAACGAGCCCGCTCACGATGCAGTTTTTAAATGCCGGTCGGTCGAGAAGATTCGACGCAAGCACGGTAAGGGTATAAAACCATCCGCGGGTTTGATCCAAACCTTCCGAAATAAAATCGGCGGGAAAATGCCGCTCGAAATATTCTTTGTTTTCAAACGGATAGTGATTTTGCGCGTACGGCATCGCCCCCGATTCAAACCAGCAGTCAAGAACTTCCGGAATGCGGCGCATAGTTTTGCCGCAGCTGCAGGCTATGGTAATCTTATCGACAAATTGTTTGTGCAGGTCTTCAGGATAAACGCCGGAAAGTTTTTTTAATTCGTCACGGCTTCCCACACAGAGGGTTTTGCCGCATTCTTCACACTTCCAAATCGGTATGGGGTTACCCCAGTAGCGGTTACGGCTTACCGCCCAGTCACGGGCGCCCTCAAGCCACTTACCGAAGCGTCCTTCCTTTATGTGCGCGGGCTGCCAATTGATACGGCTGTTCGCTTTAAGAAGGTTTTCTCTTTCTTCTTCGACTTTTACAAACCAAGAACCTACCGCGCGATAAATGAGAGGATGAGAACATCTCCAGCAATGCGGATACGAGTGAAGAATCTGATCGCGCTTTACAAGTTTTTTTTCTCTTTTTAAGCGTTCGATTATGTCTTTATCACAGTCTTTTACAAACCGGCCTTCATAGTCGGGTACTTCGGAAGTAAACTTGCATTCTCCGTCTATCGGGCAAACAGTAGGTACTCCCGTACCTTTAAATACCTTGTTGTCCTCTTCGCCGAAACCGGGAGCTGTGTGTACAATACCGGTTCCGTCTTCCGTTGAAACAAAATCCGCAGTAAAAACACGGAAAGCTCCGTCAGAGCCGTCCTTGTTCTTTGTGAGTCCCGAAAAGTACGGAAAAAGGGGCTCGTATTTTGCGCCGGCAAGTTCGAGTCCCTTATATTTTCTTATAATCTTATACTCGCTTTCGCTTTTGTAATATGCGGAAAGCCTTGATTCCGCTAAAATATAAAAATCGTCTCCGTCTTTTACTTTTACATAATCAATGTCAGGCCCGACTGCAAGCCCGAGGTTCGACGGCAATGTCCACGGCGTAGTAGTCCACGCAAGAAAATACGTACGTCCGTTTGCCAAATCCGAATCGTTTATGCCTTCAGGCGTTCGGGTAATTTTAAAACGCAATGTGACGGCGGGATCATGGACGTCCTTGTATCCTCCGAGGCTCAGTTCATGGTTTGACAGAACGGTAGAACAGCGTGGGCAATACGGAAGGATGTAATGACCTTCGTAGATCATCTTTTTATCCCAAAGGGTTTTAACTACCCACCATATGGATTCCATGTAATCGGCTTCCATAGTCTTATAGTCGTTGTCGAAGTCAACCCAGCGCCCCATACGGGTTATTATCTGCCGCCACTGTGAAGTATAGCGTAGAACGCTCGCGCGGCAAGCGTCGTTGAATTTTTCAATTCCGTATTTTTCAATATCGGTTTTACTGTTAAGCCCCAGCTCTTTTTCAATAAGATTTTCTACGGGAAGGCCGTGACAGTCCCAACCGAAACGGCGCTCGACCTTTTTTCCTTTCATGGTCTGATAGCGTGGTATTATATCCTTTATTGTAGAAGGAATAAAATGACCGAAGTGCGGCAGTCCCGTAGCAAACGGCGGACCGTCGTAAAACACAAACTCATCAGAGCCTTCGCGCTGCAAAACTGATTTTTTAAAAATATCTTTGTCTTTCCAGAATTTCAATACGATGTTTTCCTGTGCGGGAAAATCTGCCTTAGGATTTACAGGGTTGTACAAAATGCTCCTCTTTACTATGACTTGAAAATTAAAAGATCCCGAACGGCGACTTCCTGCCGGAATCCGTCATAATTAGTTATTATCGCACAAATAAACAAATTATTCTATAGGATTATTTATAGGATTTTCGGACGCAGGGGTTTTAACCGCAGAATTTTCAGAGGCAGAATTTTCAGCCGCAGAGGTTTTAGACGACGTTCGTGAGCGCAAAAACAGCGGCCAGCGCTCGGTTAAAAAGCGCTTTTGGCGTTCACGGAACGATTTTATAAGTGGATTGTCTTTTTCGAGCCGGAAAATATCGTCCCAATGCCAATTTAAATCGGAAGGGGGAAATAATGGAGGAGGATCGGGTTTTCTTCTGGAATTGGCGGAAACGGCAAGTTCCGCATAAGCGTCTGTCATTTCAATTTCCGAGACGGCTTCGGAAGATCCTTTGCGGAGAACCATGTAGGGCTCTCCCAGCGCGCAGATGGAATATGAAGAATCGAACGTATAAGATGAAACGTCGAAAGGAGATCTTTCAACGTTACGGATTCTTACGCTGCGGCCGGAAACGCACGTGTATATCTTTGAAGCGGACGCGATGTGCTTTGCAACATAAAAAGTCTTTTCTCCGTCGGAAAAACTTGCCGCCAGCGGAGAATATTCCATATCGGTCTGCCAATAGCGTATGTGATACACGGAGTCGTCGACGATGTAAAAAGACGTGAGCTCTCTTGAAATAAAAGGCTCGGAAGCTGTAATTCCGCTTGCCCTCCCCGCTCCTTTCCAATATCCGTAAAATAAATTGTCTTCGGATAAATTCACGCTTTTATCGCGGATCCAAAAATTCAAATACAATTTTCCGTCGATCACCGCTACGGGAACGTCTGCAAAACTTCTGTCGGCGTATGTAAGGCGCACTTCCCAGACACCGCTGTTTTTATCTTCCGAAACGGTTCTAAATTCCGCTTCCGCACGGCCGGTGTCCGAAAACTCTGCCAAAACGCTTTCCGCGTTAAGAGCCGTCACGCTGTTTAAATCGCGCTTGTTTTCCGAAAAATTTTCAGGCTCGGCCGCCCGATCGTAATACCAGCCGTAAAGAGTTTTCAGCATTACGGCCGCATAAGAAGAATTTTTTGAGTCTTCAATCGAGGCAAAATAAACAAATCTGTCTTTTCCTTCCCATATTCCGGAAAGCAAGGCGGGGATTTGGGGCGTAAATTCTTTTTGCACGGCATGCGCCGTCTCTGAAAAACGTTCCCCCGATTGCCGATCAGCTGCAAAACAATGAAGGTTATAAAGAGCCGTCAAAAAAAATACCGATATTTTAAAAATCTTCACTTTAAAAATATCGGCACAAAGTATCGGTTAATAAAGCTATGCTTTCGGCGGGAATTTCGTCCGAGAGGTTTACGCCGTTCGGCATAAAAAACTTGCGTTTTTATTTTAAATTATTTTGTAGGCTAATGCCGAAGTTCGGAAATATCGGCTGATTTTAACAGTAAAAAAACTATATCTTCTTTACAGATATATATGTGTAACATATAATGTAATTATGATAAAAACATTCGGAGATTCCGAAACTGAAAAACTTTGGAATGGGAAGAAATCAGCGAGGCTTCCGCCTGATATTCATAAACGAGCATTTACAAAATTGCTAATTATAAATTCGGCGGAATGTGAAGATGATTTGAAAATTCCTCCGGGGAATAAATTTGAACATCTGCTCGGTGATTTGAAAGATTATTGTTCGATACGAATAAATGACCAATGGAGAATACGGTTTAAATTTCAGAGCAACGAAGCTTATGAAGTAAAGATTGTGGATTATCACTAAGAGAGGTTTGTTATGGATGAAAAATTTGAATTGCCGAAAATCGGCGATATCATTAGAGAAGAATTCTTAGAGCCGCTTGGAATTACTCCGTACAGACTTGCAAAAGACTTGGGAGTTTCAACAAGTTCGGTTTTGGATTTGGTTCACGGAAAAAGAAAAATCTCTGTAGAAATGGCTTTACGCCTTTCAAAATATTTCGGAACCAGTTCAAAATTCTGGCTCAATATGCAGAATGAGTTGGATTTGAGGGAAGCAAAGGAAAAATTGAAAAGCGATTTAGAGAAGATCCCAAGTTGCAGGAAGACAGCATAACAATCGCTTAAACATGACATTGCTTTGCAATATGGAATGTACTCCCCGACCGCAGGATCTGTTGACAGCCACCTTGAGTACTTCGCATCCAAGTAGCGTGCTCCGGCGTGTATTCTATCCTTTCGTACTCGCGCCCTTCATTGTCGGTTACAAGCTGTGCGCTTCCGAGGTGGTCTGAGTTGTAGTAATACGTGCTCACCTGTGCCGTGTACGTGTTGCCCTGTGTGCCGGCGCCAATTCTTTTGAACCATATTCAGTCTATACTTCCAAGCCCTTTCGCTTTCTCTCTCTACCTCTTCAAAATCGGTTGTTACAATAGTTAAGTCATTTTCGATTGCTTGTGCAATTAGAATTCTGTCAAACGGGTCATTGTGTTTTATATTTTCTTGAAACGGTAAATTTTTAACTTTATTAAAATCGTCAAGCGTAATCGGAAGTTTTCTAAATCCCGCCGTTCTGCACATTTCATCTATTTCAAAAACGGTGTGCTCAATCTCAAGTTTCTTTTTGCTTTGCTTTATAGAAATTTCCCAAAATGAAGCATAACTGTAAAAACAAATATGTGACTCAATTATTCTTCTTGCGCTTTGTGACAAACGGGAGTCTCCGAATAAATACCAAAGAATCGTATGAGTATCAAGCAGATATTTCATTACATGTACTCCGCAAAGTCTTCAAGCGGCTCATCAAAATCGGAAGACATGTAAAAATGATCATCTTTCCAAATTCCATACATTGATTTTTGCGTAGAAGCGGTATCGTCCTCCGGAAATTTCAGTTTTACCAAGCGAATAAAATCAATAACCTCACTTAAAGCTGCTCGGGGAAGTGTTTTAATCTCTTTTTCCACACTTGAGTAGGACATAATTGACCTCCTAATCGACCTTTATTATATTACATTTTTGGGAAAAAAACAGATACAAAGTTGTGTTTACGGGCGTTCTCCATAGTTGCAAGAGCTTAACAGCCTTCGTGCTATGGTATGGCCGTGTAGCGTTGAACGCAGGCACTTTACACACGGTCATATCGCTGCAATCCCTCACGTGCTTATATAAACGTTTCTAAAGTACTTTAAATTATTTTAGGAAGATTTTTTATGTGCGAGAAACTACTTTGCAGCTTCTGTAGAAAAAGCGTACTCGTATTGAATACATTTTCTCTACAGCTCAAACGCCATGATTTTGAGCTGCCGCTGAATTGTCAAAGAACGAAACTGCAAAATATTTCATGGGAATATCTTGCAGAAAATTTCTTTCAAACCGTTTTATTATAAATATCGATTTTCCGAGATTTTTTTTGTCCTCTTGCATTGTAATCGAAAAGCTGTCGCCGGCGTTTCCTTTCGGCCCTCTGCGGACAGACAAAACGCTGTCCGTCCACGTCACCTCCAAACGTTCGGGATCCGTGTCGGCACCGAATGAAAAATGTTTTACTTGCGCATTTTCCGCATCGAAAACAATTTTATTATCAATCAGAACTCGTTCTATCACCGAGCCTTTTTTGAATTCGATTTGATAATTCGTCGTATATTTTTCCGCTTTGCTGTAATTAAAAGTCGTTACAGATACCGTTTCCGCATACAAGCACGGTAACGAAATCAATAAACCGAAAGAAATACTAATCTTCAAATGTAATAAGTACATTTTTATCTCCTTTTTTACTCATTGTTATTTCATACATCAGAACAAGTAAATTCATTTTTGCTTCAGCATTTTCTCGACTTTCTGCATTATTTGGATCATATTGAAATCCTCCGCACCCATTTGTATAAAACAAATCAGTAATATGTAGCATATACCCACTATCGCTTATCGTTCCTCCATCTTTAATAGGGATTCCATTTTTATCTGTGACGGGTAAATCCTGAGTAAATCCTATGACTAACTTTGCTTTACTCTGCATTTCTTACCAGTCTAAAACCAATAATACTCTTTTCTGTTGATACACAATGATAAAAGGGAGCTTTTATACAATCTTCTACAGATTCTCTGAAAGAACCTGTTACATAATAACGGTTTTCATTTAAGGGGTCTTTATAATAAACTTGTTCTTTATCTGGAATAAAAGTCTTCGCTCCCTGAGGATTTTTTATTTCTGTCGTATTGTCATCATTATTGTAGAAATCCCACAAGTATTCATTTATTGTACCAAATAAATCATATAGTCCAAATTTTGTTGGATTATAAGTGCAAATACTAGAAGGAAATGAATCTAAACTATTCTCAAAAAAGCCTCCTTGTTTTAATAAATCATCTTTTGAAATATTATCTAAATCTGTAATACCTGATAAATATTGCCATTCTGCTTTTGTTAAAATACGATAACCATTTGCGTTAATATTATTAGTTATTTTTGTAATTCCATCTTCATTTTTGATATTGTAATATTTGCTATATCCATCTTCTACACTTCTCCAGTTACAGTACTCAGCAACTTCTTCAAAAGAAATATAATATGCAGGCCATTGTGGATTTACGCTCAAATTATTTTCATAAAATGGGTCTGCCTCTGCTCTAATTTTTCTTTTCCAATATTCAATTTCTTTTTTCGAATATTTTTTTGAATTGTTTAGATAAAAAGTCCATTCATCAACAGTTATCATTGTTCTTGAAACATAAAATGAATCTAAATAGACTTTTTGTGTAATTCCATTATCCAGTTTTCTGTAAAATTTTGTGGCAGGAATTTTCACCATATTATCTAAGGCAAAAAAGTTGAATAAGGAAAAAATGCAAATTGCTATAGTTAGTAATTTCTTATTCTTCATCTAGTTTTCTCCAATATAAAGCTCTTTGTGAAACTTCTTTATAATCATTAATCCCTAGTCTGTTAGAATCCAAACTATCAATTTTATTTTTATCTTTATCTTTGAAAATAAAGTGGTTAAAACCTTTTTTCGCTAATCCAACAATTTCGCCTATTGCTCCAAAAACAGTATTTGCACTCCGTTTATCGCTAATATGAATATATTTATCTAACCCCTTTTCTTTTGCTAAAGTTTTACTTATCTTATTTAAGCTGTTCGGATTATCATAATTAGGGCTTCCATCATAATCAATTAAATCTTTTAATGAATCATCATAATTTAGAAATGTATTTAATATTTCTTTACCACTGATTCCATTTTTACAATTTGCCGCATATGCATTAATAATTGCGACAGTTAAACAAGATTTAGTTGTTTTTCCATCACTATCGAAACGTATTACTTTATCAAATTCTAATTGATTTAATGGATTATCTTTTGTGAATGTCTTTGTCTCAAACTCTTTTGTAAAACTTTTGTATTGTTTATATAAAATATAATCAGCATCTTGAGTAAACTTTCCATCCGGTCTATATAGCGTACCGGATTATTGGCACCATAGGCATACAAATTGCAATATGGTTGCCGAACCTGCGTTTTACGCCGAATTTCCGCCGCATTTAACAGCAAAATCCATTTTTTTTGCGGAGAATAATAATTTTTATTAACGCAACAGCTCATTTCCGCTCCGAAATCCGTTTTTTACTCCGGAAAATGAGCGAAATTCGAGCATTTTCCGGAGCACTCACACATATCCCTATTTGTAGGAAGAACAAACCGCGTTTCCAGAAGTGCTGAAAACGCTAGATATAGTGTTTTTATTTCTTCAATGATTTTAAAATACTTTGTTTAAAATTCTCATTAAATTCAGTCATTTTCTTTTTATTTAGTTCCTCATCATATAATTCTGTTACTCTTTTAAGCTCAGTATCATAATATTCATCAGAAGGCTCTATATGATTCCAAAGAAAATATACAGAATTTTCTTCATAGTCCAGATAAACATAAAAATCTTCTCCTTCTTCTTTATGAATATGAATGAGGTTATCGGATAAAACTGTTCCAATTTGGGATAAATCTAAAACATGGTCATTTGTATCTGTATATAATACAAAATATTTAGAATCAGAAATTCTTTCAATTGCTAAAGTTTCATATGTCTTCTTATAAGGATTTTCTTTTGACCAAATTCCGCACATTGTATCTATATTTTCATTTCCAAAGCATTGAAAATAAAACAATTGCAATAAAATAATTAATAATGCGCATCTATACTTTTCCATGTTTTACCTCCATCCAAGGTTCTCTGAAAGTTTGTGTTTGAAGATTTTAAAGTAAACGGATTTACAAAATTACTTCCATTTGATATTTCTATATGAAAATGTGGGGCTGTACTTGCATTTTGAAAGTTATTTTTCTTTGGAAATGGCATTATCATTCCTCCAGGACTAAAGAAATCTCCAGTTTTTGAAACACTTCCTGCATCGCCATGTAAGACTTTCATTTGTAAATCAGTTCCTACAATTGAGAAAATCTTTGTATTAGACCCTTTTTCATTTCCACCTGTAGCAATCATGAAAAATGGCGATTTTAAATCTCCGCCAACAACATCAATTCCATTGTGATAATTGACTTGATAATTTCCAACTGCATCTTGTTCTTCCTCAAATGCAGTTGTAATTGTACCGTTACTTACATAATCAGAAACGTTAAGATTACCTTCTGCTATCAATGCTTTATTGTAATCCCCTGCTAAACTCATAAAAGCTGAAAATTGTTCTGATGTAATTTCACCACCCTTACTTACCCAATCATCCATTTCAGCTTGCAGAGTTTTTATCTGAGACATTATTTCATCAGAGTCTGTTCTACCATTAGGGTCTGTATACTTGACAGGGTTGTTCCCCGCGTAGTGGTACAAATTGCAATATGGTTGCCGAACCTGCGTTTTACGCCGAATTTCCGCCGTATGTAACAACAAAATCCGTTTTTTTTGCGGAGAATAATAATTTTTCGTAACGCAACAGCTCATTTCCGCTCCAAAATCCGTTTTTTACTCTGGAAACCGAGCGAAAATCGTTCAATTTCAGGAGCACTCACACATATCCCTATTTGTAGGACTAACATCCGTGTTTTTCAGACTGGTTGAAAACGCTGAATGTAGTGTGAATTGGGATAAAGAATAAAACTATTCATAAAAAGGGATATCCTTTTTTATATGCATAGGAAGTGGAATCCCAAAAAAAGAATAATTCAACCTGTCAATTATTCCTAACTCTGTCCATGCTGCAGCTAATTCCAAACCAAAACATTGTTCTCGAGCAACCTTAATAAACTCAGCATTTTTTTCATTCCTAAGAATAAAAAAATCAGTTCCTCCTGCAGGGTTATTATATTTATCAAAAACAATTTTTCTTTCAGCAGAAAGTTCTTTATGACAAATAAATTGCCATTTATCACTTTTCAAGCAATCACGGTCAAGCCAAATCCGAAATAATTCGTCCTTTTCGATTACTTCATCTATATTGTCATTTTCAGAATCAGAATAAAAATTGAAAAAAACTACATCACTTGCTTCTAATATCTGACAATAACAATGGAATTTTTTATCAAAATCAAATCTGTATACATCGCCGATTTTTTTTCTTCTTGTCATTTTTACTCCTGAACTGCTCCAAATCCTGTATAAGGGGCAATATTGCCAAATGCTTTATTTGCAGCCTCATGATATATTAGCCCTCTTCAAAATCAAATTATTTTGCAAGAATATAATTTAAGCAGGTATCTTCATATTTTTCCCCTTTATAAACACTTAAAATTTCTATTTCCAATTGTTTTGTCGAAAAAGGAAGATATATTTCAAACGGTTCAACGGAATCGGGAAGTTCCGAAATAATAAAATTCTTTTTATTATTCAAATCTGTTATTTTTATTTGCTTCACGCGATTGTTGTTATAGTAAATATATTTTTTTACGGAATCAAAGCCGTTTGAAATTACAAGTGCTGAGATATCCGTTTTTGCCTTTATGGTTATTCTACTTCCGATTCCGTCACCCTTCAAACCTTCACACCACGGAGTCCCGATAGCCGTATCTTTCAATCGCGATGGAAGATACTTTACATTACCTTCCGTCAAATAACTATCTGCGGTAATTTCTGTCTCGAGATAGGCTCCTAAATTATCATCGAAATCGAAAAGTATCGGCAACAGCATCGTACCGAGCATATCGTTATAACAATAAAGAATCACATAATTTATTGCGTTTACGGTTATATCTTTTGATTTTATATCGAAAACGGAAACTGTCATAAATTTTTCAAAAACATCCCCCGGCATAATGAGAGAACACAGTATATTTTTTTTATCCGGTGAATATTCGTATTTCCGACTACCCGGATCATCAGGAGGTATTGTCACTCCATAGTATTGAATTAAAACATTATTTTTGTATTTTATCAGAGGGAGTAAAGAATCTTTCGGATTTGCAGATATTACTGATGTTTTTATAACTTTATCAATACTTAGGTAATCATCTTTCAGAAGATATTTGTCGTTTTTATCAAAATATATAGTATAAGTCAGATTGTCTCGCGGAGGAAAATATCCCGGAACTTCTGTAAAAATCTTTGTTATTTTTATGCATGTGTCATGGGGCTCCATTGTAAATTCAAAGCAGCCGTCTCCACTTGACTTCATCTTTATTCTTATCAAATTACTCTCTGTTGAAATATTTAAACTTGTAACAGAGAAATTGTCAACAGACCCCTTTAATGCCGTTATAATTCCCTTATCATTAAATGTTGCAGAAATGCTTTTTCCATCCTGATCTTGAATTACAGTTTTATTTTCTATTGCAAGAACATACGTTGTGCAAAGCAATACAAAAACAGCAAAAAATACCTTTTTCATTTTCTATTCCTCCGAACCTGTTACTTTAATCTTTGATGTATTGGGATCATATTTCTCATTAAATCTGTATAAGAACATAATGAATTTCATCGCAAGTTTATCTTTTACCCCGATACACCCTGCCGTATTACTATTTTCTGTAAAGTGAACATTGTAGCCCCAATCATCAGTTGTTTGTACTATCCCGTCTTCCATTATAATATTTGATTTATTATCCCTTTTTGGTAATACCTGATGAGCATCCGTCGTGAGTTGCTCGTCGACCATTGTATCAGCATTTTGATTTGGACCGGCTTTTGCTCCTGTAATATTCCATTCCCCATTAGGAAATTGAGTCCAAGCAGAACCGTTAGCATTTCTTTTTTGGGGATTGAGATTAACATTTGCCTTTTTATTCGGTTGCGTAGAATCAGAATTAGCAACAACATGAGTCGTTACTTTTACATTGAAATTTGATAAAAATCGATAATTACCGACTTTGACATCTAATTTTACATTCATTGTTTGTGTTGATTTATCAACAAAGATGGTAAATTTTTTCCATCCGGGTCTATATAGCGTACCGGATTGTTCCCCGCGTAGTGGTACAAATTGCAATATGGTTGCCGAAGGTGCGTTTTTCGCCGAATTTCCGCCGCATTTAACAGCAAAATCCATTTTTTTTGCGGAGAACAATAATTTTTATTAACGCAACAGCTCATTTTCGCTCCGAAATCCGTTTTTTACTCCGAAAAACGCCCGAAATTCGAGCATTTTCCGAAGCACTCCCACATATCCCTATTTGTAGGACTAACATCCGGTGTCTTCAGACAGGCTGAAAACACTAGATGTGGAGGGGTAATCTCTATGAAACCGAATTAATAATAGTTTAGTCTGTTTCATTTTTATACATCTTTATTTCTGTAACTTTATCTGAGTTTTGCAGTTGTCTTTCGAGCCCACCTGGGGTAAGTACATGTTTAAAACCAATTTCTTTCATAATATCTGATACCTTAAAAGAAAATTACCAAATTTTAGGAAAATTATTAATACCAACCGGTAAAGTTATTTCCGTAATTTGCAGATTGTCTTAATTGTATTTCAGACAAATTGCTGTCATCAAATTCCGTAAAAACCTTCGACGATGTTATTTTTACAAATGCCTTTGAAATACAGAGCCTTTCTATCGAAAAAAGAACCATAAAATCATATTCTCCATTTTCAGCAGCTCTTAAAATATCGAATACCGCTCCTGTTGATGTCCATTTTTCTTTATTTTTTACATTCCAAGTTATTTCACTTACGATTTTCCCCGTATTTAAATTGAAAATTGTAAAAACGCCGGAATTATAAACATCCTCATTCATTAAATAAATCCCTGTCGCATCCATACGAGCACCGAAAGGTACTTTTCCAAGAAATTTAACATCTCCGGTATTTCCATCTAAATAATATAAAGGCATACTCCTTTCAAAAGTATTCTTCCAAAAAATCATTGTTTTTTTATCTTTTGAAATCTGATAACCGCCCCATAAAGCCTCTGTATTCTCAAAATAAATCTGCTTTTTTGATTCATTAATTTTATAAATAGTCAAAATATCTTTATCAAGATTATAGGAATAATCTAAAGTTTCCGATTTTGACAATGGGGCTAATTTTTTGATTGTTTGTGAATATATCGGAAACACAATTGTAATTATAAATGTAATAATAAAAATCTTTTTCATAGTTTCACCTCTCTTACTCGTATACAACCGGAGCTTTGAAATTTACATACCCTTTTGTTTCTGATACAGGAACTAAAATATTACCATTGTCATCTTTCAACCATCCTTGCTTACCTCTCAAATTTTCTTTTCCCACCGCACTATCATTAATAGACGTTTGGGAAATCATAAGATAATCTTTTCCATTTTTTTCAACAAATCCAATTACCCCGACCCAATGATCATTTTTGCCGGACTCGTAATTAACATTAACAAAAGTCAGATATCCTGTGTTTTTATCATTATATTGATTACTAAATATAGTTTTTGTTAACTGCGTATTCTTTACAGCTTCCACTTTCATTCCTAATTTGTTTCCAACTGCTTCCCAATTGATCGAGCCTTTGGAAACAAATTCGTTGTTTACTTTTGCAGGATTATAACTAGAGAAACCTAATGTATTAAACAGGTTTGCAACAACAGTAACAGCACATCCCGACTTTGCAAGCGTATTTAAGTCTCCTATTGTTCCTTTTAATTGAGTCCTCCCCCAATTTAAATCTTGCATTGTATATTTTGCTTGTACTTTAAATTGAAACCTCCCATCCGGGTCTATATAGCGTACCGGATTATTTGCCGCGTAGTGGTACAAATTACCATTTGTATGACCAAAACACCGCGTTTTCAGGCTGGCTGGAAACGCTAGATGTAGTGGTGTTTTGGGAGATGTTATTTAACTTATTCTACATTCATTATTGTAGTTATAATACAAAATAAAACAAATGAAAGAAAAAATAAAAGAAGTAGTTTCTTTGAACCCTTTTTTATATAAACATAGTAATCTAAGAAAGTTTTATCTTTATTTTTTTGATATTCTTCAAAGATAATTTTACCCAAAAAAGGAACTCTTCTATTCTCCTTAAAACCATTTACATTGTAAAATCCAAATTTTATTAGATTTTGATAATCCTTTTTATCCTCCAAATATCTGATAAAGCCATTTTTCATTTGATTACTTTCTTTTACCGTTTTTATAAAAAGACTCATTAAAATAATAATAATTACACTAAGACCTGCGCAAATTAGTTTATAGATTATTGGGTGCATTTTTATTTCTCCTCAGAATCTAAGTTTTTCTTTCCAGATTCAGCTATAATTCCTTGTGGTGTAATATTTCTATAGATTTTATCAGCTAAGTCCTCTACTGTTATTGCATTTGTAGTTGTGTAAAGTTCATGAGCTTCACCCGGCGTTCCTACCCCAAATGATAGATTTGCTGAATATGAAACATTACCTGATTCCAAATCAACAGAAACATCTCCTCCAAGTCCAGCTCCAACTGGCATATCACCCGACCCACCGATAGTGAGTGCCTCAGTCTTTCCAGATTCAACACTTTTTGAAACAGGATCAAAACCTACTGCAACAGAAACATTTGCAGATGCACCTTGCTGAGCACCTATAGAATGAGTTTCTACAAGTCCCATAGAAAAACCTTTCTTAAAAGAAAATCCAAATGCTATACCAACGCCAGCACTCCCTTCTGCCCCTGCCCCTGCAGTTGCATTAATTGTTATTGTTAATATCCATTTTCCCGTAGGATCCGTATACCGTACCGGATTATTTGCCGCGTAGTGATACAGCTGCAAATTTACGATGTTAAACACACCGCCCATGCCCGGCAGGTTCCGGTTATTTTTCTTTGCCTCCTCGTCTATCGGTGCTTTCGGGATATATTCTCCCAAAGCCGGGTCAGTGGAAATCCACCTGCTGTACTTCGGATCAAGGTAGCGTGCACCGTAATAATACAAACCGGTTTCTTCGTCCATCTCCTTGCCCGTGAACCTGTACGGCAGATATTCAAGCCCCTGATTCTGCGTCTTTTCTACCCAAGTTTCTCCATAAGGCGTGTATTCAATACGTTGATACTCGTTTCCCTCATAGTCTGTCACAAGCTGTGCCGAACCTAGGTGGTCAGGATGATAGTAATACCTGTGGTGATATTCATCGCTTTGCCCATAGCTTATATCAAGCTTACTTGTCTGCTTAGTTACGATTCTTGTCTCACCTAGATATATGTGCTTTGAATACTGCCCTTCAGGAAGTCCCGTATCCGTATGCCATGTCCACATTGTGTTAAAGTATAATGTCTCACTTGAGTTAGACAGCGTCCATTTGGCAGCACGGTTTCCGTCCGCACTATATGCATAGCGCGTATCATAGACTACTTTGCAGCTTCTGTAGAAAAAGCGTACTCGTATTGAATACATTTTTTCTACAGCTCAAACGCCATGATTTTGAGCTGCTGCTGAATTGTCAAAGAACGAAACTGCAAAATATTTCATGGGATATTTTACAGAAAATCTTTCAAACCGTTTTATTATAATGCACCAGTCATAATTGTAAAATTCTTACTTTCGGTTGTTATAGAATTATTTCACACCATCAAAAAGTTTTTGTATTTTTTCAACCATCGCTTCTTCCCCACTCAATTTTGCCGCTTCAAGACAGCTTTCGTCTACAGCTGCTCCGTATTTCAGTAATAAATCTACTTGACTTTCCCATTGTATTCCTTTCTTTATCGCTTCATACAACGGCGTAGTTGCCTCACTACTATTAAAATATTTAAACGTTTTTTTATCCGTAAAAAAAAGTAATTTCTTGCTTTTTCCAAATGGGAAAGGATGTCCTTTCATATTCGGATCTGCTCCTACTTCCAGTAAAGCCTCAAGAAGTCGATTAATATCTTGTATCTCATCTTTTTTATTTGTATCTTCTGCAGTTAATTTATCTTTATCATATTTCAAAATTCTATTTAAATAAGCGTTATCATATTTATGAATTCTATCCCATACGTACGGTAGTTGATTTACATTGACTCCATATTTTGTTAGTGACTTAAATACTTCTATACTAGGATAAATAACTACACTACCTTCTGTATATGGTTTATAAGCTCCTATTAACTGTTCTACAAGAACTTTTAATGGTTTTGAATCATACCAACCAGCTTCTCCCCTACATTTATTGGGATTATATCCTGCTTCAAGATGCTTTTGCACCCATTTTACATCTTCCCTATAGACAGCTACATAAAAATAATAGCTACTCAGCGGCATTTCTTGTGCTCCTAAAATAACAGTCAATAAAAGTAAGCTAATTGTTATAATTACTTTTTTCATACTATTCTTCTTGTTTAGTTCCATACCTGAAATTTACCGAATTCCTATTAAGACTTATACTTACATCCCCTTTTCCATTCCAATAATATTTTTCTGCATTTTCTTTTTCATCCTTTATTTGATCAAAAAAATTCTTAGCACTTTCTTCATCCTTAAAGTTTAGAGTGAATTCTGCTGTAAGATCATCTTTATGTCGATGCTTTGTTGGAGTAATCCTGTTGTCCAAAAACTTGGCTTCTTTTCCTTATTATTTAACAATATCTGACCATTCTTATTGTCAATAAGTTTGAATGAGGATGCCTCTATTCCCAGTTTCTTTAAATCATTTCTGTTTAGCGAACAACCTTTCGGACTATAAAGGCCTATTTCTCCTCCTGCACCTACAAGTCCATAATTACCTTTCCACATTCTTACCGTAAAGTCTTGCCCTTCTAATTTTGTAGCATTAATATTAAACCCTAACATAACTGATGCTACATCATATCCGTCAAAATATCCTGCCAATCGCTGAGGTGCATGATGGCTCCATGATAACGGTGAAAAATGAAATGGTACTCTCCCATGTTAGCGGCAAGATTTTACGAGACACTTTAGTATTCTCCTTTCTTTTAAACCGAAAACATAGAATTTAGCCATTGCGTTTTAAACTTAGGATATAATATAAACCCCAACCATTCTTCCTTGATACTTCCATCGGATAATTCAAACTTCACTTTTAAACTTATATATATCGGTGCATCGTCTTCCATATCATCCAAATTAAATTCTTTCGGCAAATCATATCGTTCACCTTCGGAATCTGTAGTTGAAAATAATTCATTGCTTCTATACTCAAATGTATTTTTATTGACAATAACTTCTTCAAAAGTAACGGTTTTACATAATGCATTCTTAATATCACAAGTTAGTATTAGTTTATAAGGAGGTACATCACCTCCATTTCCAATGTGGCCAAAAACATTAGCGTATATTTTAACACCATACATAAAATCAGAATGATTATTACGAAAATACGTTTTAGTTTTTGCAGGGTAAACCAAACATGAGGCCAATAAGAATGGGAGAAACAAAATATAAAAGCACTTTTTCATTTTTTTAATCCTCCGTATTGGTTTTCTTTTTGAAAAGATCGTTAAAAAAACCACCAACCCTTTTTATACCGGAGTCTATTAGTTGACCTGCTCTATCTTCCATATTTGAAGGATCATCTTCACCGGTTCCTAATAAACCCCAAAGTAAAACATCTTCTCCATGTGTAATTGGATTATTATTTCTTCCGCGATTAAATGTTCCTCGTGCTTTAGGATCTGTAACAGGTTTGTTGTTTGTATTATCCCAAATAATCTCACCACCCGTCTCTTTACCATCCTTAATTGTTTTGTATTTTGTAATACTTATACCTTCAACTTGATGGAGATCGTCGGCTTCATCTATTTTAAATGTTTCCAAACCTTTAGGATTGCGAACACCTTTATCCCCAAAAGCTTCTTTCAACGCTTTCTCATTTTCCATATCTCTTAAAGGACCATTATAGTTTTGCAAATCTTTCGCTGCTGCATAGCCCATCAAGGCACCTACTATACCTCCTGGCAATCCGCCTATAGATATTCCTTGCGCTATCCCTTGCATGGTCATAACACATTCAACAACTTTGTAATCACGTTCACTTTTTCCATCCGGATCGGTATACTTCACAGGATTATTGCCTGCATAATGATACAGCTGCAGGTTTACAATATTGAAGATACCACCCTGTCCCGGCAGGCTCTGGTTGTGTTTGCGTGCATCATCGTTTACAGGCGCCTGCGGAATGTAATCACTCACCGCCGGATCTGTGCTAAGCCATCTCGAATACTTCGCATCGAGGTATCTTGTAGTACAGTCCATATAAGCGATCGGAGAAATCCTTTCCAACCTTTGCGACAGCAGTAATTACTCACTTTAGCTGTAACATGTTGTTCTCCTGGTTTCACCCAGGCAATCTAGTCCATACACCTTTACTATTTTTTTCAGCAGTCCATCCTAACGGTAAATCATATAATGACATTAACGATGCGTCTAATAAGACTATTTCTTCTAAACTAACAACAGCTGCAGATTCTTCATTTAATTCTCCTTTATCAAGAAATTGCCACATACCATCCTCTCCATCATGTGTAACAATAGATATTGGATTAATCTTGTTTATTATACGTTTTGTTGTAAGCACCATCGTTGTTTTTTCATCATTAAAAAGCCATTTCATTTTTCTATTGATCCCATTTTAACCTATTTTCTTGTCTTGATAATACCTGTGCGTTCGAATAACTGTTTGTTCCCCCTTTACTTTTAGGGATAATGTGGTCTATTTGCCATTCATCTTGACGAGGAGTTATACCAGCTTGACTCTTCATAGGTTGTGTTAATATTTTTCCTGATAAATCAGATTTTACAACTCCATGGTTTTTATTACTATTTGCTTGTAAAATATTTTGTTTTTGTTGTGCAGTAAATTTTTTACCAGCAGCAATATTAGTATTATCTGAAATATTTGAATAAGGAGAAGAGGTCTTTACGCTTTTTTCCGTTTGAGAAACAGCCGTTGAAACCATGCCTACAGCCTTATCAACGATCGCACCAGTCATAGCTCCTGCGGCGCCACTGGCGCCAGATATTGTGGCTCCTTCAACAGTAGATTGGTTTCCTGCAATCATGTTTTCTGCAAGATATCCCGCCGTCCCAGCCATAGCAGAACCTGCTATGGTTGCTCCAAGCGACATACCGCATGTTGCAGCTGCCAATCCCCCTGTTACCGCTCCTCCCACTGCAGCGGCAGCAATTTCTCTTCCAGAAGTACCTGATGCCCAAGCAGATATTGCACCAACACCGGCTCCAATTGCAGCCCCAACAGCAATATGTGCCCATTCACCATTAGGATCCGTGTACTTCACAGGATTATTCCCTGCATAATGATACAGGCTAAGGTTCACCGTATTATATATCCCACCTTCACCTGCACTCGTCCCGCTCACGTACTCCCCGACCGCAGGATCCGTCGACAGCCACCTTGAGTACTTCGCATCCAAGTAGCGTGCTCCGTAGTAATACAGCCCTGTTTCTTCGTCTTGCTCTTTTGCTGTGAATTTGTATGGCAGGAAGCGTAAGCCTTCTTCCGTCTTTGACTTCTTCTCTACCCACAGCTCTCCATACGGCGTGTATTCAATACGTTGGTATTCGTTTCCTTCATAGTCGGTTACAAGCTGTGCCGAGCCTAGATGGTCAGGGTGGTAATAATACCTGTGGTGATATTCATCGCTTTGCCCATAGCTTATATCAAGCTTACTTGTCTGCTTGGTTACGATTCTTGTCTCACCTAAGTATATGTGCTTTGAATACTGCCCTTCAGGAAGTCCCGTATCCGTATGCCATGTCCACATCATGTTAAAGTATAATGTCTCACTTGCCTTTGTTGCCGTCCATTTGGCAGCACGGTTTCCGTCCGCACTATATGCATAGCGCGTGTCATAGACAGAGTTTACGCTCCTCTGTGCAAACGCCATTTAAAACTTACTTTGAAAACAGCGACTTTATCTGCTTTTCGTAGATCTTTACGACCTTGTGGCGCATGACCTCCATCTTTGCGTTTATTTCCTTACCTTGCTCAAAGCTTTCCGGCAAAAGCACAAATTTATATATGTATTCACAAGGTCTGAAACCTTCTTCCGCACAAATACGTTTGTCAAGCTCTCCTCTTATAAGCGATTGAATTTCGTTTGATTCAAGCAGAGCTTCATATGTTTCAAACACAATACGGTTTTCTTCGGCGTACGCAATAACGGCGTCTTTTGAAGGGACGACCAGCGCTGCAATGTATTTTTGATCCTGTCCTTCAAGCACGACCGTTTCAATATAACTGGAAGTGCACGCGGCTTGTTCGATCGGCAAAGGCTCAATGTTTTCTCCGCCCAATAATACTATCGTATCCTTAGCCCGCCCTATTATTTTTATTTCATTGTCATAGGTCATCATTCCTATGTCGCCGGTGTTAAGCCATCCGTCTTTGTCGATTGTCTTTTCCGTAAGCTCAGGATTTTTGTAATAGCCTTTCATTATTTGTCTGCCTTTCGCAAGCACAAGTCCTGTTTTACCCGGCGGTAGAGGTTCTTGAGAAAATATTTTGCCGTCTTCCATGGCGACAACCTTTACCTGAGCGGAAGCATATACCTGTCCTACGCAGCCGGAACGGGGTTTGTACGGTCTCCTTACCGAAAGGATGGGACCCGCTTCGGTAATTCCGTAGCCTTCGAGCAATTTAAAATTTATCGCGTGATAAAAAGCGTCGGTGTCCGGCTGAAGGCTTCCGCCGCCGGATATCGCGTAGTGCATGTTTCCGCCGAATTTCGCTCTGATCTTTTTAAAAATTATAAGATCGAATAATGCGTTAATGGGCGCTAAAAGCAAAAACGGAACTATGCAGACAACAGTATCGACCAATCGCATAGTTTTTCGGTAGCGGCATATAAGGCCGAACACGCGGTCCTTCGCCCAATTGTAAACCTTACCTACTGAAATTGCAGTGTCAAAAAGAGCGAGCGTTATTCCGCCTTTCTTTTTCATAGCGCTGAAAAATCCCTGTGCTACGGATTCCCACAAACGGGGGACGCCGCACATCGTGTTAGGATGCAGCGCTTCCATATCGGCAAGCATTACGGACGCAGCCGGGCGGGAATAAATCATTCCGTTTTTTAAAGCTATGATAAGATAATTGACGGCTCTTTCAAACGAATGCCATACCGGCAGGATGGAAAGCCAAATATCGCCCTGCTTTAAAAAAGGCAAGGCTTCGTGTATAACTTCGCACTGGGCTATATAGCTGTCATGCGACAGCATGACGCCTTTGGGATTTCCCGTAGTGCCGGACGTAAAGATGATCGTCGCAATTTCATCGGGGGATGTTTTATCCATCTCTTCTTCGATATTTTTTCGTTCGTCTTCAGTGCTTTTACGGCCTTCGTCTTCAAGATCGATGAATTTGTGAACCCGGATTCCCTTTTTTTCCGCCAAGGCTTTTATTTCGGCGTCGGCGGAATCGAATAAAACTGCGTCCTTTAACAAGGGAACTTCTTCGACCTTTTCAAGAACTTTTTGAAGCTGGCGGGAGTTTTCGAAAAAACAAACGGAGCATTCCACAAAATTTAAAATAAATCGGATTTCGGATCCCATGGAGTCGCATCCGCGAGGAACGTCGGCGGCGCCCAAAGAGAGAAGAGCCAGATCGGTAACAAGCCATTCGCGGCGATTGTCCGAAATAAGTCCTACCCTGTCGCCCCTCTTTATGCCGAATTTCTTAAGCACGGCCGCCAATTCAACTACGCGGGTATAAACGCGGCGGTACGTATACGTATCATATTTTTTGTCTTCGTTTTTCACATACTGAAGAATCACATCCGGACTCTCCTGCATCCGCGAGCGCAGCATGAGGGGAACGTTTTTACCCAAAGTTTTGTCGTTTTCCGAAATCAGAGCCATTTTAACTACCTTAATTTTATTCGTAAAGTTTTTTCATTTGACGGGCATAAATTTTTACGATCTTATGCCGCATTTTTTCCATCTTAGAATTTATTTCTTCGCCGACGGTAAAGCTTTTTTCCAAAAGTGTAAACTTAAAAATACGTTCGCAGGCTCTAAAGCCTTTTTCAGCATTTACCCTGGAATCTATTTCGTTACGGATAAGACTTATTATCTCGTTCGATTGTAAAAGACCTTCGTAACTTTCATATACTACACGATTTTCTTCGGCATAGGCAAGGACGGAATCCTTTACGGGAACAATGAGCGCCGCAATGTATTTTTGATCTTGCCCCACAACCACTGCGGTTTCTATGTATTTGCTTGAGCACACGGAGCTTTCGATCACCTGCGGCTCGACATTTTCGCCTCCCAGCAAAACTATCGTGTCTTTGGCGCGGCCGGTGATCTTTATTTCATTGTCTTGAGTGAGCATGCCCAGATCTCCGGTGTTGAGCCAGCCGTCTTTGTCTATTATGGCTTCAGTCAAGTCCGGGCGTTTGTAATACCCTTTCATAACTTGGCGGCCGCGCGCAAGTATGAGGCCCCACTTTCCGGGAGGAAGCGGCTCGCTTCCGGCGATACGGCCGTCTTTTTCGGCCACTACCTTTATTTCAGCGCAGGGCATAACTTCGCCGACGCAGCCCGAACGCGGTTTTTTAGAATTGCGGAGAGAAAGAACGGGGGCCGTTTCCGTAAGACCGTAGCCTTCAAGCAATTTAAAACCTATAGCGTGGTAAAAAGCGTCCGTTTCCGCTTGAAGGCTTCCGCCGCCTGAAATTGCGCCCGACATTTTTCCGCCGAGCTGGGCGCGGATCTTTCTAAACACCAAAAGATCGCATACGGCGTTTGGAATTATCATAAGTAAAAAAGGAATAAAGGCGTAAATCGTGTCAAAGATGCGGATCGTCTTACGGTAGCGGCATATGAGGCCGAACACGCGATCCTTAGCCCACCAATATGTCTTTCCTATAGATACGGCTACGTTAAAAAACGCATAAGAAAGTCTGCCTTTTTTACGTATTTCGGAAAAAAAACGCTTGGCGATCGCATCCCAAAGACGCGGAACGGAGCACATCCACTGAGGATGCATGGCCGCCATGTCCGACAAAATTCTTGCCGCCACAGGCTTTGAATATACGCAGCCGTTTTTCAGAACCGGAATGAAGTACTGAAAGGCGCGTTCAAAAACATGCCACACGGGAAGAACCGAAAGCCAAAGATCGCCTTCTTTTGAATCCGGCAGGACGTACTTTATCACCTGGCATTGAACAAGAAAATTGTCGTGCGTGAGCATAACGCCTTTCGGGATTCCGGTAGTTCCCGACGTAAAAATTATCGTAGCTATGTCGTCGGACTTTACGTTGTCGATTATGTCATTTATCTCTTTTCTGTCCTCTTCGCTTGTGGAACGGCGCGCGATCTCTTCAAGATTTATATAGTTATGAATTATAATACCGACCGCTGCGGCGCGCGTGACAAGGGCGGGATCCGCGGAATCGAATAAGATCGCATGCTTGAGACAAGGAACTTCGTCAGGTTTTTCAAGAATCTTTTCGAACTGTTTGGCGTTTTCAAAAAATGAAAATTTACATTCGGTAAAATTTAATATAAAACGTATTTCCTGTCCCGTGGAATCGCAGCCTCTCGGCACGTCGATCGCCCCGAGCGACAAAAGCGCATAATCGGTTGTCATCCATTCTCGGCGGTTGTCGGCGATAAGGCCTACACGATCGCCGTGTTTTATGCCCATTTTTTTTAACTGGCAGGCCATGTCAAGCGCCCTGCGATAGACACGTTCATATGTATAACAGTCGAATTTGTCTACTTCGTTTTTGACGGCTTGAAGAGTAACATTGGGACACTGAGCGACGCGCTTTCTGAGCATATCGGGTATGCTTTTTCCCAAAGTCATGTCATATTTACTTTTATCAAATAATAATTGGGATATCTGTCTAAAACTAACCATGTTCGTGACATTATCACACTTTTTGTCTTTATGCAAGAAAAAAAGCAGTTCAGCTTGCGCCGGTATCCGCGCAGACATTTGACGCAGAACCTAACGCATTGCCGCCCGCGCAGGACATTCACGCGGGACGCTGCATAACATCGCGGGACGCTTGCTCGCTGCAATCGCCGGTCGCGGACAAAAGCTAAGTACCCCGCCGGCCGCCGCCAATCATGCCAAACTTTGCTTGCAGACTTTTGCGCCGGTATCCGCGCAGCTCGTTTGCTTGCCGTAAAAAAAACTTTAGGCTATACTGCCGCACATGACGTATCTGGCAAAGCTCGGCGAACTGACTCTGAAAAAATCGAATTTAAAGGAATTCGAGCGCCGCCTTGTAAATAACGCACGCCTCTATCTTGAAACGGTAAACGCAAAAGTTTCACTCATCGCGGGACGGCTTTATATTGAAACCGACGAATACGGCGAAAAAGCCGTAGAGTTCACGCTCAGCCGCCTTATAGGGATTACCGGCTGGGCAAAGGCAAGCGTATGTGAAAAAGACATGGAATCAATAAAGAAAGCCGTCCTTGAACAAGCCGTATCAGCAAAACAAAACGGAGCCGAAACATTTAAACTTGAAACAAGGCGCGCCGATAAAAATTTTCCCTTAACTTCATATGAAGTAAATTGCCGGGCCGCCGCCGACATTGACGGAAAACTTCTTAAAGTAAACGTTCATAAACCCGACGTCGTCATAAACATTGAAATACGTGAGAGATGCTTCGTTTATGCGGATCAAAAAAGGGGCTGCCGCGGACTTCCCGTGGGTTCAAGCGGCCACGGACTTCTTTTGCTCTCAGGCGGCTTGGATTCTCCCGTAGCCGGATACCGCATGATCCGCCGCGGAATGTTCGTAGATTCCGCTTACTTCCATTCTTATCCCTATACGTCCGAAGAGGCTCAGAACAAGGTAGAGGTTCTTGCGGAAAAAATTGCACAATACGGCATTGTAAACCACCTTCATATAATCCCTTTTACCGAAGTTCAGATGAAAATAAAAGAAAAAGCGCCCAAAGAATGGACGACGCTGATGCTTCGCGTCTGTATGATGAAGGCGGTAAATATAATATCCGGCCTTATAAAAGCTCAGTGCGTTATAACCGGCGAAAGCCTGGGGCAGGTGGCAAGCCAGACTATAGAAAACATGAGCGTGACGGAAGACGCCTGTTCCATTCAGCTTTTACGACCGCTAGTCGGAATGGACAAAGAAGAAATAATCGAGGACGCAAATTTTATAGGAACTTATGAAACCTCGATTCTACCATACGAAGACTGCTGCGTGCTTTTTTCTCCGCGCCACCCTGTGTTACGAGGAAGCGTCGAAGACGCAAAAAAAATTTACGATTCGCTTGAAGTAGACGACTTAATTAAAAAAGCCGTAGAAAACCGCGTAATAAAAAAATATCACGTAAGGAATATAGTCGAAAAGAATTTCTAAAAGGCGCTCGTTTCGTCGGCCCACTCATTTTCGTAAACAATTCCGGCGGCTTTTAAAACGTCCGTGTCGATCTTTACATCATCAAAGCGCCGGGACGTCTTTCGCGCAAGGCTTTCGTCCGTAAGTACTTCGTTTATCTTATCGAAAATTTTATCCGGGTCGCTTATGAACCACCCGAGTTTGTTTTTTACCACGTAACGCACGTTTTCAAGCTCCTGATTGTGTATGTAGCGGCATATTATCACAGGTTTTTTGCATTGCAGAACTTCCATCAATGTGGCAGGGCCGGCCTTTATAACCGCACAGCTGCAAATTTTCACAAGTTCGTCCATAAAATCCACAAAACCGAAAACGTGAAGACTGAGCGAAGGGTTTTTTTTCGAAATAGCTTCAAGCTTTTTTTTGCCCGCAGCGTCGCGTCCGCAAACCACGGCAATCGCAAAGTTCGCGGAATGCAAAATACAGCGATTTATTATCTTTAATATGCCTGCAAGCCCTTCGCCTCCGCCGGCAAACAGGACAATTTTTTTACCGGGAGTAAATCCGTGCTTTATGAAAAGTTCAGTCAATTCCGCTTCCGAAAGTTTTTTTTTAAATTTAGGATCCGACAAAAACGGTATAAGCTTTATGTGAGAAGGTTTTACGCCGCACTCCGTTACGGCTTCTTCCTTCATCCGTTCGGAATAGACTAAAAAACGGCTTTCCCGTTCGTAAAACCATGCGTGCGTTCCGTTAAAAGGATCGGTAACGACCTCAGAAACGTTTACTTTCCACGGAATATATTTTAAAACTTTGACAAGCGGAGGCGTAAGCGCAAAGTGAAAAGAAATAACGTCTGTAATACGGTTTTTAAGTATAAACCGGCGTAGCCTTTTGGGGACGCGCACGGAAAGCCCCGCCACATACAAAGATTGTACAAAACGATGCTGCGCGGTATCGTAGATTAAAGGATAAAGACCGGGGATATAGTTACAGGCCAAAGCGTATATTTTTTCAAAGATAAGTTTGCCCAGATTGCGCCCTTCGCCGAAGCCGTGCAGCAAATGCACTTCCGTGCCGGGGTATTCGTTTTCAAGCGCATTTTTTAGGGTTTTTGCGGCGCTTATGTGTCCGCTTCCGGTATTTAAATACAAAAAAACAAATTTTCTTTGCACAGCTTTCTTTTTAATAAACTAATTTTACTGAAAAAGACAGATAATTGTTAATGGAATCGTAAAGCTGATTTTCCCACGCTGCTTTAGCAGTCCTGTAGTTTCCGCCCCCCGAACTTCCGCTGTAAATGGCGTTCTGCACGCCGTTATTTATTATGTATTCCCACGTCCAGCCGAAGTTAAACGTAAAAACTCCCGATTTCATGCGCGAAAGCGTATAAGACATGTCAAGACCCGCCTGTATCACGGTCATCACGTGTCCCTGGTTTAAAAGATTAAGGTGGTCCCACGCGGTGTCCACATGTACGTCGTCGCCGATCAGTTTCTGCTGAGAAAAGGCGGAAGAATTTGTGGAATAGACGTCCCCTCTTTCAGTATCGATCCTGATATAGTCGTTTTTGTCAGGAAAACCCGGCGCATCATAAGCCGCTTGGGTTATAGGCGTTCCGTCGCTCTTTTTCACATAAAAAACACCGTCTCTGTGGGAATAATAGTTAGCCAAATAAATTTTTTCCGCTTCTTCCGAGTCTAAAGATTCATAGGCGTTCGCATGACGCATAAAATTCGAGCGCACGGTAACGTTAAAATTCTTTGCAGGCCTAAACTTAGCCGAAAAACCGATTCTGTCTGAATTAGGCGGTAAAGATATGCCGATCGCAATTCCGCGGTTCATATAATTAAAATAATTATAGCTCGTATCGGTAAAACTTTTTCCGTCCTCGTCGTAACTCCAATGAGCGTATGTGTACGGCGCAACGATCGTATAGTTCAAATTCATAAGTTCGAGCGCAGTGTCTGTCGGAGAGTATTGAATACCGCTTTCTATTCCGACCCTTATCTTTGTGTCGAACTTCAATTTCATAATATCGTTAAGGGGAAGGTCGTCCGCAAAAAAATTGGAAGACCATTTCAGTCCCCGAACGGGAGAATATTCTATGAGAAGTCCCATCTGACTGTTGTCGTTCGAATCGCCTATGCCTTGGATCGCCATAAACGGAGCGGGAACCATGTAAGCGATGTCAAAGCGTTTGCCGAACACGGTAGATTCATAATACGAAATTGAAAGCGTTTTTAACGGATTTACCCTTATGGAATGAAGAGCAAAAAATTTGTTTACTTGAGAAGACGCCATAAGATCTTCCCCGTTATTTAAAGAAGCGCCGACGGATTGAATTATATGGGAATAAGACCATGCACCGCCGTCGTAGTAAAACGCGAATGACGGAGCGTGAAAAGCGTTGTCGCTTAAGGCAAGGTCGTCGTTTAAAAACGGCCCGAAACCGCTCCTGTTTATTCCCGCCTGAACATAAACTCTTTCAGTCCCTACGGCGACATTCGAGTTCATGTCTATGTTCAATCTGAACGGCCCTATTTCAGTGGAATCCGCGACGGTGTCGTTTTCCGAACGGGAAAAAACGGGCATTACGTCGACGTCGTCTTCGTTTACGGAATAAATGCCTAAGTCGTATCCTACGGAAACGATCGGGGAAATCATAAGGTCGCCGATGACGCGCGGGCCGCCGTTATACTGGCGGGTTACGGTCTTTCCCGAATAATTGTCATATTCGATCTCGTTTCGTACTCCGCCGGCAATTACGATGTGCCACGGGCGCCCCGTCACCCGCTCGTAGTATTCTTTTGCGATTTCACAATCTCTGCCGCTTCCCTTTTCAATTACCTGCGACAGTATGTTTTTTATGACATTAAGAGGATACGGGCGCAGTTGCGGAAGTTTTTCTACATATCCTTTAAGTTCCCAACTCTGCGCATGAGTATAAAACTCGTCCTGCGGATCTACGCTTAAGTGAGCAAAGGCGACTAACGCCGTAAACATAAAAAAAAGAGAAGCGAATACTTTTTTATTCATCTGTATGTAAACTCCGGTTTTATCTTATAATCGACCATTTTACGGCGAAGGCTATTTCAACGCCTTTGTCGGTTTTGCCTGTCTTATTACCGTTGTTGAAAATTATAACATAAGACGGTACAAGAGTAAAAGAAAGATTGTCGCAAACATCCCAAGTTCCGCGCAAACTCAGGCGGTTTGTATATTGGGGAGTTCCAGTAGGGGCGACAGCATACTTATTGCGGCCGTTGCCGTCGGTAGGATACGCCCATTTATCCTTGTCGGCCATGTCAAAATAGACGTCGGTTCCGCCCCATTTAAAGCCGTCGTTATGAAAAACCCTCGTTCCGGAATTTTCTCCCTGACACAGATAAAGGTATGTCAAGTTGACCGACCATCGGTTTATTCTTTTTCCGCCGGAATCCGAAGCTTCAAGCGAATCTGCCGACCTCATATCGGCGTTCCGTCTGAGACCAGTATTTTCATACCCTAACGTTAGGCTGCATGCGATAGCGTCCGGTCCGAACGGAGAACCCACCCACTCGTAAAACGGGTTTTTATCGCCTATGTTTTCCTCGTAAGTCCGGCACAGCGACCAGTCCGGGCTCTGTTTTATGTACAGATACGGATTGGCGTAATATCCTTCTACGCCGAAATGAAAGCGCCCGACGCCCGACGGAATAAAAGATTCAAAGCCCAGCTGGCCTCCCATCGAATTGGGCGTGTTATCGTCGGGATAGTTGGAAGTTTCATATGCGGTCTGGAACTGGTTCATTGCAAAAAGTCCGTAAAGGCGGACATTTTTTACCGGCGTGTACTGAACTGAAATCCCCAGGAATTCACAGTTATGGGAATCTTCACTGTCCGCGCTTGACGCCGTATAATCGCGCCAAGGGGCGGCTCCGTGAAAAACCGTAAGAGGATTAAAATAGCGCAATTCCATTTCGGCGTTTGTCAATGTAGATTCCATAACCGAAACGGTAAGTTTTTTAAAAAATCTGAATTCCAAACGATGGGAATACATGTATTTGTCGACGTTAAGCTGCGTGACAAGCATCGTGTACTTAAAATTCGGGGAATAAAACGAAAGCTGAGCGTAAGAAGCCTGCGTCATAAAGTCGGAATATATTATGCTGCCCGTCTGCGTGCGGCCGATCGAAGTTCCGCCCATCCCAAGCTGAAAACTCAATCCTGAAAAATCCGTAAATTTAAATCCGGTAGAACCGTACGCCGTGTGCGGAAAATTTATGTCAAAATAATCGGCGGATAAGGGCGCGTTAAAATAATTGTCCGGATGTTCCATAGCGCATTGATTTTGCCCCAGATAAAGATCCATAAACATTGTCGCGTAATCGCTTACCGAAAGTATGACGGGAACGTCTATAAAAGGCTTTCTTTTGTAACGATCGTATACCCAATCTATGTCGTCGTTCGATTTGTAATACGATTGAGGATTTATCGAAGGGTCTATTCCGAGCGATAAAACGTCCGAATCGAACGAAAGATATTTTTTTGAAAAATACTCTCGGATCATAGCGTACTGATTTCGTCCGGAGGGACTTAAAGAATCAGGATCGATTTCATGCAGATACGATTTTATTTCAGCGATCGTAAGAGGCGTATTGTCCGTAAACTGAACTATGCCGCTTTCAAGCGCAACGGCGGTAAGGGCGTCGTAAACCCACGAATTCGGCGCGACAAGCTCGTTTTCTCCGCGGCGGAGCTCTGACCGGCGGGAAACAGAGCGGCTCTGCGGCGGCAGTTCGGCGGGGATCATACATTCCGCCATCTCTTCGGCCGCAAAATGAAAGGTAAAAAAACAGAGCGGGAGCGTACAGAAAAAAAGTTTATTTTTAAACGACGGTTTTATTTTCAGTAAAATTTCAAGCTTACTTATCACGCCTTGTATAGCGCACCGAATTCCGCTTATGCCGCAATCATTACCGCACATGTTTTTATCTTTCCTCTTTTTTTAAGTTTATGGCCTTTTCATAGCACAGAACCAAATCCTTTACGAGAGCGCCCATAGACCACTTTTTAGCCCATTCCAGCGCTTCCGCCGATTTTTTTCTGCGCAAATAGGGATTTTCGATAAGATCGCATACCCGCGCGGCAAATTCTTCCGCGTCGTTTTTGACCATAAATCCGCCGTTGTCTCCCTGCATCACGTCGAGCGTTCCCATTTCGCCTATGGCCACTACGGGTAAACCGTTCATCATGGCTTCTACGGTAACAAGCCCCTGAGTGTCGGTAAGGCTCGGAAACACGAAAACCGAAGCGTGTTTGTAATAATAAAGCAGATCCGTGCGCGCCGCATAACCTGTAAAGATCACGTCGTCCCCGAAACCCCGTTCCGTCGCGAGCTGTTTTAATTCTTCAAGGTAAGGACCGTCTCCCACAAACATTAAAGCCGTCTTGTCTTCCTTTTGCTTTACAAGTTCAAACACGTTCAGTAAAAATGCAAGATTTTTTTCTTTTACCACCCTTCCCACATATAAAAGGACTTTTTTATCCGCAATCGAAGGATAAGTGGAAAAAATCTGCGAATGTATTTTAATATCTCTTTCAAAACTGTATTTAAATATCCAGTCGGGAATTCCCGTGGGCAAAAGCTCAACTTCTCTGTCTACGCCGTATTCTTTTACTACATCGGCGATCCGCTGGGTAGGCGCGATTATGACGGTAGCCCGCTTAAGGTAGAATTTGACTATTTCCCTTCCGATTTTTCTCGTGGAAGCTTCGGGCAAAAAAGAAACATAGTTGTAAAGATAATCTTCCCACAAAGTGTGAAAAGTGAAAACATAAGGGATGCGCCTGTGAAGGGCGTATATCTCTCCGAAATATCCCACGACCCATTCGGAATTTATGTGGATTATATCCGGGCGGAATTTATCCATGGCCTTTTTTAAAAATATCCATTTGTCGAATCTTGCGACGCGGTCTTCTTTTGACCAGATCAAACTTGTAGAAGGAATTCGAACTATCTTAAACGGAGTTTTTAAATCCTCCGCCTTTTCGTCAAACAGCGCGCTTTTTTGCTGCTCTTCCGAATATTCAAGACATACCACGCATACGTTGTGCCCCAGATTGGTCAATTCAAGCGCATAAGAATGAACGGAAATCGCGACACCATTGATTCTCGGAAGATAAGCGTCGGTAAACATCGCAATATTCATATTTTCTAAATACTACAGCATTGTTGCACGAACGGCAAGCAATATGCTATCCTTAAAACCACAGATGAAGTCCTCCGACAAAAATATTATTTACACGCTTATAAAAACAGCCTCCGACCATATTTACGGATTCGGATCTCCCGACTTTCCGGCCGAACCTCCGGTTTTTTATGACGATATTGAAGATTTCGCTTCGGGTGAAAAAAACGGACAATCAGGACAATTTGCGGGTGAAAACGCCGCGGGAAAAAATACTGCGGCCGAAAAAAACACATCGGCGGGACAATTCATCGCAGGTGAAAAAGATACTGCGGCCGAAAAAAATGCTCCGCCAGGGCAGTTTGCCGCAGGATCTGTAGAATCCGTTTCAAAAAAAATTTCCGAATGTTTGCGTTGCGCTTTAAGCTCTACCAGAAAAAATACGGTTCCGGGAGAAGGAGTCTTACATCCAGTTGTGCTTGTAGTAGGCGAAGGCCCCGGCGCAGACGAAGACGCCACGGGCAGACCCTTCGTAGGACCTGCGGGAAAGCTTTTGGACAAAATGCTTTTATCGATCGCGCTCGACCGCAAAAAAAACTGTTTTATTGCGAACATCGTAAAATGCAGACCGCCTAATAACCGCGATCCTAAGCCTGAAGAAGCGGAAGCATGCAGGGCGTTTTTGGAAGCGCAGATCACAACTCTCAAACCCGCGATGATCCTAGCCGTCGGGCGCATAGCTTCTCAAAATTTGCTTAGAACGGAAACCGGCATAGGCCGCCTCAGAAACACGTTTCACGATCTCAACGGTATTCCCGTATTATGCACATACCACCCCAGCGCCCTCTTAAGAAACGAAGATCTCAAGCGCCCTGCGTGGGAAGACCTAAAAATGTTCAGAGACAAGCTTCAATCTCTCGTTCCCGGCTATGAAAATTATACGGACGCGTTTTTCTCACCGTCCGTACAGTAAAGAGGCAATGTAAATGCTTTACCTTGATATTGCCGTAAATGTGCCTATAAATCAGACATTCACATACTCGTTTCAAGAAGGCGCCGACGATTCTTCGGCAAAGAGAGAGTCTTCCGACTCGGCTTCCGCAGCCAGTTCGCCTTCTGTTGCGGCGGCTCTTTCTGCAGCAAATATGCCTTCCGCAAAAAAAAAATCCGCCAAAGGAATCCCTGAAGTCGGAAAAAGAGCCGAAATTCGATTCGGCAGCAGAAAGACCACGGGGTTCATCGTCGCCGTCCACGAAAAACTTCCGCAAAATTGTCCGGTCGAAGAAGATAAGATAAAACCCGTCATAAGAATACTTGACGATCAGGCGCTTTTCGGCGAAGAACTTTTGTCGCTCGCTCTTTGGATGTCAAAATATTATCTTTGCTCGCTGGGAGAAGCCATAGCCGCAATGCTCCCTACCGGAAAACGGGAAAGCGATGCAGGAGGCTTTTCATACGCCGAAGAAATTCCCGACACAAGCCCGAGGCGGCTGTCCGAAGAGCAAAGCGCTGCCGTAGAAGGTATTTTTACGGAAAAAAAGGACAAAACATACGGAGTTCCGGACAAATTTCACTATTTATACGGAAAGACCGGCTCGGGGAAAACGGAAGTTTTTCTTCAAGCGGCCGAAAAAATTCTAAATCAAAAAAAGGGCGTAATATATTTGGTTCCGGAAATAGGCTTGACGCATCAAGTGATAGAAGCCGTATCTCAGCGTTTCGGCGGCACGGTTGCGGTTTTGCATTCAGGGCTTACTCCGAGTCAAAAACTCAGCGAATGGCGCCGCATACTGAATAAGCAAGCGCGAATCGTCATAGGAGCCAGAAGCGCGGTCTTTGCGCCTGTTCCGGATCTCGGGATCATAATAATCGATGAAGAACACGACGCTTCTTATAAATCGGGAACGACGCCGCGCTATCACGCGCGACAGGCGGCAATGTTCCGATCGACAAGATTATCTATCCCTTTGGTTATGGGAAGCGCAACGCCGTCCGTGGAAGCGTGGCACCTTATGCAGACCGGCGCCATAAGGCGGCACGTTCTTACTAAGCGGCTCGCCGGAGGCGACATGCCGGACATCCGCTGCGTGGATTTAAGCAAACAAAAGATAAGCGGCTGCATTTCAAATGAACTCGCAGAAGAAATACGTTCCACAATAGAAAACAAGCGTCAAGTAATACTCTTTCTTAACAGACGCGGCTTTACACATTTTTTCCGCTGCCAAAGCTGCGGCTATGAAATGATATGCAAAAACTGTTCGGTTCCTCTCACTTATCACAAAAATGAAAACCGTCTCATGTGCCATTACTGCGGGTGGTCTACGGAAGTTCCCGGGGAATGCCCCAGATGTTCTTCGTTTGACGTAGGTTATTCGGGCTTCGGAACCGAATTTATCGAAGCCGAAGTGAGGGCAAAATTTCCGGCTGCGCGTATTGTCCGCGTAGACACCGACAGCCTTACAAAAAAGGGAGAATTACAGGAAAAACTTACGGCTTTTAAAAACGGCGATTTCGACATTATGCTCGGCACTCAGATGGTCGCAAAGGGACTAAATTTTTTGAACCTTCAGCTTGTGGGCATTGTTTTAGCCGATACGGGACTTCACCTGCCGGATTTCCGCGCGTCGGAAAGAGTTTTTTCATTGATAACGCAGGTAGCCGGACGCGCAGGCCGTTTTTCGCCCGACGGCAAGGTGATTGTGCAAACCTATAATCCCGACCGCGCTCCGATATATCACGCGGTAAACGGGAATATCGAAAAATTCTACCTTGAAGAGCTGGAAATCCGCAAAGCCTTGGGCTTTCCTCCTTATTCAAGATTGATAAGACTTGTGTTCAGATCGCCTTCAAAAACAAGCGCGGAAAACGCTTCCGAAGAGGCGTTTTCCATACTTGAAAATTCGATCGCAGATCTTTCCGGAAGACACGGCGATCAGGCGCAAATACTCGGCCCGTCGGAGTGTCCCATTGAAAAGATCGCGATGAACTACCGGTATCAGATATTGCTTAAAGGTAAAAACATATCCTCCCTTCAAAAACTCGCTTCTCATCTGTTAAACGATTTTAAACGTCCTCAGGAAGTCTACATCGAAGCGGACGTAGATCCCGTAAACCTTCTTTAGACTATTAGACTGAGAGGGGCTTATGAGTTAGCCGCTATATAAGCGCGCCGCCTAACACAGAGTCACACATGGCGCCGAACGCCGTCAAATTTTATCTGCCAAAGGAAGAGTCCCCGCGAAGGCGCGGTTACGCCGGCCATGCTTCTGTCTCCGGATTCAAGAACTTTTTTTAAAAACAAAGCGTCTTTTCCGTCACGTTCAAATTCGATCAAAGTACCGACTATCGAACGAACCATCTTCCACAAAAAAGCGTTAGCTTCGATTTCAAACATAAGAAAATTTCCGGAAGGAAAAGCCGAAGAATAAGAAAACGCCGCCCTTTCCACATAACGCTTCGTAGAAACGCTTTTATCGCCGGATGCGGCAAAGGCGGCGTAATCGGTTTCTCCCAAAAGACAGGCGGCCATTTCATTTAAAGCTGAAATATCGGGCTTTCTGTGAATGAACCACACATAAGGCATTTGATTTGCAAGAGGAATTTCTTCTTCCGCAATATAATAGCGATAAACCCGGCTTGTCGCGCTAAAGCGGGCGTCAAAATTCTCATGAACTTCACGCGCGCCGATGATCCTTACGTCATGCGGGAGCATCGCATTTAATGCGGGAATATAATTGTTTACCGGAATTGAATCGATGGGTGAAAAAAAATTTGCAGCCTGTGCGGCGGCGTGCACCCCGCTGTCCGTACGTCCCGAACCGTGAAGTATGATACGGCGGCTTGTGTGAAGTTTTTCAAGCGCGGCTTCAATTTCAGATTGAACGGTGCGGACGGGCTTCAGATTTGCCGAGTGATCCTGCCGCTGCCATCCGCAAAAGTTCGTCCCGTCGTAAGAGATCGTAAGAAGGATGTTTCTCAAATCTTATAAATCTCCGACCGAAATATTCGTACTGTCTTCAAGTTCCTTTGTCATATTGTCGTAAAGCGTACGCGAATTTTCAAGCAGCGGCCCGGGTTTGTTTTTTGACGATTTTCCCAGTCCGAAAATTCTCGCTATGGCAATCTTGTATTCGTTGAGTTTTTTTAAGCGTAATTCGTGATCTTCTTTTTGACCGTATTTGTATTCAAGCTGGCCGCACAGATAAATAACGCCGTCCCAGCCGTAATTTTTGTCTATGTCCGGACCGAAATTCGAAATCGAAGAACTCTGTTCAACCCGCGCAGACTCGTTTATAACGGCCTGCTGGTAAAAGAAGACCGCCTTTCTCACGAACACTTCAGCCATAACTTCAAAATTATGCCCCGGAACGGCAAGCTCGAGATCCCTGCAAAGCCACGAAAGCCTAAGAGAAATTATCGCCTGTTTTATCGTAGGAACATAGGCCACATTCATCTTTTCATAAGTTAGAAGAGCAAGATAATACATGGCGGCGCCGTCGTACAAACTGCGCTCGTGTTCCAAATTAAAATACGGGAACACCTTATTTACCTGTTCCACGCGTGTTTCTTCGTCGTCGTAAATGCGGTTTATAGTCTCTTTGTCAGTGAGCTTTGTAAAATCGTCCCAAAACATCGCAGTATGGCAGTGCGGGCACGCACCCACGGCATAAATAAGCGGATACACTTTGCCAAATCGAGCGGACGGTTCAAAAATACGGTGCAGCTCATCGGTAAGTGCTCCTGCGATCATTCTGCCGTTGCCGGTAAACATTTCTTCATGAGCAAATTCTCTAGTACAGACGGGACACAGGCATTTTTGTTTTGTCCAATAAGATATGACGGCTTTTTTTTGAACCTTAGGCTTGCTTTTGGACCGAATCATCATTCCTCCGTTTTTCAATCACAACAAATGCGACGGCATAATCCGCTTCGTGACTCAGCGTTACAAAAATCTCGGCGTTTTTGCATCTTTTTTTTAACAAATCCAAGGCCTTGCCCCGCACACAAAGAAAAGGTTTGCCTTCTTCATTTTTTTTAATAAATACGTCTTTGAGAGCGAACCCCGTTATACCTGTTCCCAAAGCCTTTGAAAAAGCTTCCTTTGCCGCAAAGCGCACCGCATAATACCGGCATAAATAATTTTCACTGCGCAGATCGCCATCTTTACTCGCGCAGCCCTCCCCGCTTCTATGTGATTTTTCACCGCCGGAAGAATTCCCGTCTGAAGAAAAATTTTTTACACCGTGAAATTCTTTATCCCCGCTATGCATTTCTTCATCGCAAAAAAACCTTGAAATCAAGTGAGGATCTTTGAGCCAGTTTTTCATGCGGTCGATTTTAACTATGTCAACGCCTATCCCGTAAATCATAACACAATTTTCAAATTTTTGTTAATTTTCTGAATCGGCATGCGATGAAGCATTTACCACCGTTATCTTAACGCTCTCGGCGGAATTTTGCAAAAGCGTAACGTTTTCAGGAAGAATATAATTCAGACTGATTTCATATTCTCCAGGAGATTTTATGCTGCTGCAATCGGCTTGAACTACGAACGAATTTTCCGTAAGCTTTTCCACATGCAAAAGATCTCCCGACACGCTAAAAGAAACAGGATCGCCTCCGGAAGCGATTTTTAAATCCGGATTCAAATACACAAAAGAGACGGCTTTATCCTTGTATTCGGCCGTCGTCATTATAGGCTGTATCGTAACTGACACGACAACCTTTGCGTTATTTTCAACGGAAATAAGAGAATTAACTGTCGCTATAGAAACTTGTGAAGAAAAACTTTCCGTGCGGTCGGCCAAAGGAATTTTATCCGTAAAAAGTTTTGTCGTCTGCTCTACGGCGGAACGGGAACCGGTAACGCGCAGCGAACTCGGATTTACAGAATATGAAACTATCTCATAACCGTGAGGAATTTCTTCGGCAAAGGAAATTTGAACATCCTTATATTCCAGTATCTTATCTTCAATGCGCATGTGTATTACGTCCGGTATAACGCGGACTTCAAGCGGATCGATCAAAAGAATTTCCTTTGAAAGATTAAGAACTACGGGAATATCGTAATCGCCGGATTTGGTATATTGTTCCAGATTTACGACGGCTGAAATATCTTTAGCGGTAACGGAGGCAATATCTTCGGCATTCGCACGAACGACTACGCGTACATGTTTTTGATACGAGCTTACGGGCATCATTTGCCCGTCGGAAACCACGTCAAGTTCTATTGGAAATGCTTTGCTGTCCAGGCGTGAAACATTAAAAAAGAAATACAGCAGCAGGGCGATCACAACACAAAAAACTTTTACAGGCCAGTTTTCAAAGAGCTTATCGATTATCGGTTGTATTTTCATCTATCGTATCCTCTATCGTATAATCTTCGGTTTTAAGTTCGAGAAGCGTCTCAAGTCTCTGCATAAGTTCGTCCGAATTAAGATCGTAATGAAGACGGGATTCATACGCCAAACTTATCGCGCCGGATTCTTCTGAAACAACCAGGACTACGGCGTCCGTGGCCTCTGAAATGCCTAACGCCGCGCGGTGCCGCGTTCCGAACGTTTTTTTAATGTCATATTGTTCGCTCAAAGGCAAAAAACATCCTGCGGCTATAACCTTGCCTCCCTGAATCACACACGCTCCGTCGTGCATTGTGGTGTTGAACGCAAAAATCGTAAGAAGCAGACTCGACGAAAGGTCGGCGTTAAGCTTTGTTCCGGTTTCAATGATATCGTCAAGTTTTGTGCGCCTGGTAAACACGACGAGCATACCGCGCTTCAGTTTTGAAAGCTGATCGGCGGCTATGAGAACGGCATCCACATACGAATGTTTTGTGCGGTTACGGAATGCAAACCAGTTTACCTGCCCTATTTTAAGAAAGATTTTACGAAGTTCGGGCTGAAAGACAATGGCAAAACAGATCAGAATTCCTTGAGCAAGTATATTTAAAATCCATTGCAGCGTGGAGAGCTTAAAAAGCAAGGCCGCCGCATAAGCGAAAGCAATAATAACGGCGGAACGGATAATCTGAACGCTGTTAGTCTTACGCATAACGGCATAAGCCTTATACAAAAGGAAAGCGATAATCCCTATATCAAAAAACGGGCGAATAAAATCATACAACTTGGAAAGATCGTCAAATATATTCACTTTTTTTTCCCTATTCAAGAGTTTTCAGTATTTTCATTGAGTCGACCGCAGCGGCGACGTCGTGTACACGGATCATAAAAGCGCCTGCAAGCACGGCGATAACGTCGGCGGCAATCGTTCCGAAAAGGCGATCTTCTACGGATCTTCCCGTAATTTGCCCTATACAGCTCTTTCGCGAAAGCGCCATAAGGACAGGGTATCTGCCGTCACAAAGTTTTCCGCAATTTTTTATGAGCGCAATGTTAGCTTCAAGATCCTTTCCGAAACCTATGCCGGGATCTATTATGATTTTTTTTGAAGATATTCCCGCCTGTATCGCATATTCGGCGCGCGAAGTCAAGTATGCGCTAACTTCGGCGGTAACGTCGTCATAGTGTATCGACCCTTTTTGCATTATAGCAGGATCGCCTTTTTTGTGCATCAGTATCAAAGGAATTTTAACGGAAGCGACAAAACCCGCCAGTTCTTCATCGTCTTCCAATGCGGAAACGTCGTTCAACATATCCGCTCCGGCGGAAAACGCCGCCTTCATCACTTCGGACTTTCTCGTATCCACAGAAATCGGAATATCGGAAAAGCGCCTTATGTGTTCGATCAGAGGGACTATGCGTTTTATCTCTTCATCCGCGTCAACATATTCCGATCCCGGCCGCGTCGATTCTCCGCCTATGTCAAGTATGTCCGCGCCCTCGTCAATCAAGCTAAGAGCCCTGTCTATTCCTCCGCGGCTTCCTTCCCAAAAAGAATCGCTCGTAGCGTTTACAATTCCCATTACAAACGCGGCGTTTTCGGTACTTACGCTGCGGTCCGAGAGACAAAGTTTTTTTACATCATCCGTCATTTTTTACCTTCCAAAAGACAGTCAAGTGCCGCCGCCGCTATATCTTCGGCCGACATACCAGAATCGCTGCAAATTTCAGAACGCGTTCCCTGCGACAAAAAGCAATCAGGAAAGGCCTTTACCTTGACCGTTTTCATTCCCTGTTTTAAAAGGAAATTTTCAACGTATTCGCCGACGCCGCCTGTTTTTACCCCGTCTTCCGCAATAACCGCGGCTTCATAATTTTTACAAACTCTCCAAATGTCGTAGGTGTCGATCGGCTTTATAAAGCGAAGCACATATATGTCAGTTACGACGTCTTTCATCAAAAGCAAACGGGCGGCCGAAAGAGTTTCGGAATAAAATCCTCCGGTACATATTAAAAGGACTTTTTTTTCAACCTTCGCGTTTTCAGCCGGCGCAAGAGTCGGAGCGAAACTTGTGCACGGAATAAAAATTCCCTTGCCTTCTTCTATCGGGTTGGAAAATTCATCCGTGTCGGACGGACAAGAAAGTTTAGGGTAACGGATGACTACAGGAGTTTTAGCCTTGTCGACGGCCCATGTAAGGCACAGTTCAAGGTCGAAAGCTCCGGCGGGCGTCATAATCGAAATATTCGGGATCGGGCGTAACAAGGCCAAATCAAAAAGCCCCTGATGCGTTTCACCGTCGTCCGGAACGACGCCCGCCCTGTCAAACACAAATATCATATGCAGTTTTTGCAATGCCGCGTCATGAATGATCTGATCGATGGAACGCTGTATGAATGTAGAGTAAATGCATATGACGGGTATCATTCCGCCCGCTGCAAGCCCCGCGCCGAACGTAACCGCATGCTGTTCGGCAATTCCCACATCAAAAAACCGGTTTTTAAAATTGCGCGCAAAGGTTTCAAGCCCTGTTCCTTTTGTCATAGCCGCGGTAACGGCGGCGATATTCGGATGCGTTTCGGCAAGGTTTACTATCGCGGTGCCGAAAGCTTCGGTAAAACTTGTAGTGTCGATTTTTTCAACTTTTCCCTCGTCAAGGCACAACGGACCTATCCCATGAAAACGCGCAGGATCGTTTTCTGCGGGACTGAAGCCCTTACCCTTTTTTGTCACTACGTGAATTACGACCGGACGCGGAAGTTTTTTAACATGGTCGAAAACTTTTTCAAGTTCGTTTATGTCATGCCCGTTTAAAGGGCCGACGTATTCAAAACCTAGGTCTACAAAAAGGTTGTTCATTAAAAACATACCTTTTATTCCGCGTTTAAGGCGAAAGATCATTCTGCTCAAGTATTTGTTAAAATAAGGAATTTTATCTACAATGTGATCGACCGTATGCCTGAAATTTTGATAAGACGAAGTTACTGTAAGACGGCTGAGATAGCGCGACAGGGAACCCGTGTTCGGGTTTATAGACATCTGGTTGTCATTAAGGATGACGATAAGATTCTTTGATATGAGTCCGGCGTGAGAAAGCGCTTCAAACGCCATGCCGCCCGTCAAAGCCCCGTCGCCTATGACGGCAACGGCCTTTCCGTCGCGCCCTTCATGCTGCCATGCCGTAAGAAGTCCGAGCGCGCATGAGATGGACGTGGAAGCGTGACCGCTATCAAAAAAATCATGCGGACTTTCTTTTTTCTTTGTAAAACCCGAAAGACCTCCATGACGGCGCAGCGTATGAAACTGCGCATAGCGGCCGGTGAGTAATTTGTGCGCATAACACTGATGGCTTACATCCCATACGATGGCGTCGGACGGACTTTTAAAAGAACGATGAAGGGCTATCGTCAGCTCAACAACGCCTAGATTGCTTGCAAGATGGCCTCCGTTTTTGCCAACAACTTCAATGATCTCTTTGCGTATTTCGGAAGCTAAAATCGGAAGTTCTTTTTTAGAAAGACGCTTAACGTCGTCCGGTGAATGTATACTCGAAAGTATCGTACTGCAACTCCTATAAAACAACGGGCTGTCAAAACTTCAGCCTGTTTCCTGTTTCAGTTCGGGAACCTCGTCGCGAAGAACTTTGCGTTGAAGTTTCCGGCTTTTAAAAAAAAGACCGCGTTAGTTTTTCAACTTCGCGGTCTTTCGTAAAACGGCAGCTTACACTACTTGTTCTTATGCCGATTTTTTCTAAGCATCTTCTTTCGCTTATGCGTCGCCATCTTTTGGCGCTTCCTCTTCTTCCCACAGGGCACAATGGAACTCCTTCGTTCTTTTATAAACTTTATTTATTATGCAAGTTTTATGTTCTTACGTCAAGTATGAGTTTTCATAAAATCTTTTATTTTTTGCAAAACGGAATAAGAAATTTCAGACCCTTCGGAAAGAGGACAAAATACGGCTCCGGGAATATTTTTCATCATGGTATACTGTTTTTTTGCATAATGGCGGCTGTTCAGTTTTATCAATTTTTTGACACTTTCCAATTTTTTAAGCGTTTCATCCGAAAGCAGAGATAAACTTGGTACGCCGTCGGGAAATTCGCGGATGAGTTCCCTGTAGCCTATCGCCGCCATTCCAGGATCGTCTTCAGTATAGCCTTTGTCTACAAGAGCGTTAAATTCACGGACGAGCCCCTGTTCAAACATTTCATCAACGCGTTTGTCGATCCGCTCATATAATTCGCGCCGGCTACGTCCGAGTATTATGATACAAAAGTCAAAGCCGGCTCTCAATTCGTCGGACACGGCAAAGGATGAAAGAGGTTTCCCCGTACACAAAAAAACCTCCAGAGCTCTTTCGATGCGGTAAGCGTCATTTTTATGTATCTTTGCGGCCGTAATAGGATCGCAGGTTTCAAGTTCCCTATAAAGAGAGGCAAGACCTTCTTTTAGCGCTCTTTCACGGAGCATTTTTTTGACACAGGGGTTTCCTTTGGGGGTTGCAGGAATCCCGAATAAAAAACTTTTTATATAAAAGCCGCTTCCTCCTGCGACAACGGGAATTTTCGATCGTCTATAAATATCTCGGCAGCAAAGATCGGCGGCTTTTACGAATTCGGAAGCGGAAAATTGCTCCGAAGGCGGACAAATATCTATCAAGTGATGCAGAAGTTCTTTTTGCAAAGCCTTGTCGGGTTTTGCAGTGCCTATGTCCATTCCCTTATAAACTTGCATGGAATCGGCGCTTACGACTTCGCATCTTCCTTTAAAAAAATAAGGACTGCCTGCGGCGAACAATGAACGCAACAAGGCAGTCTTTCCGGCCCCCGTAGGACCGAATATTACAAGAACGGGAATACGATTATCAGTACTGCTGATCAATTCTGTAGCTGACCTTCTTTGAAAACAGTTGTTGAGCCGCTAAAGAAACAACCTTACCTTCATTTTCTTCTATTACGGGATCTTTTATGCGAAGCATCTGATACGCACGGCGGTTTGTAGCAACCGTCATTTCATATATATTCCCGCTGAATTTTACAAGTTCTTTTAAAGGGAAAAGCATAAAGCACCTCCGGCCTGTATACTAGTATAAATATACAAAATCGAAAAGAACATGTCAAACGAGTGGCGAAAATATTCTGGACAAAAATATTCGAAAGACATACAATATTTGTGCATGGAAATGCGCTTCGACGCATGATTTTGGCAGAGGTATTATTAGGAGGCATATATGAAATTATCGGACAATCGCGTTTTGTCGAAAATTGCGGTTTTATCTGTGTGCACAGCCATGATGCTCTCATTGGCTGTGGGCTGCAGCAGCGGCTCGAAAGTTAAATGGGATTATCAGGCAGACGTCGTCATCGTCGGTGCCGGCGGCGCGGGTTTGCCCGCCGGTCTCAAAGCTATCGAAGACGGCGCATCGGTTTTGTTTGTAGAAACAAACTGGGATGTCGGCGGGCACGCGGCGGTCAGCGAAGGTCAGCTTCACTCCGGCGCCAGCACGGTTTCGCAAAAGGAATGGGGTATCGAAGATTCGGCCGACCTGTATTACTACGATCATACCAGAGGCCAAGCGGTAGATTCGCGCTATAACGAAACGTCTCAAGTACGCTCCGTCGCGAACAGCATGGCAAAAGCTTACGACTTTATCTTAAAGAACGGCGTTAAAATTTTGGAAATCGAACCGATGGTTCGCAACTACTACCGCGACGGCGGATCGGATCCGGACAGCGTCGGACGCATGACGTACTCCGACAGCGGCGAATGGAAAAACGAATACACAGGCACGACGGCCGCAGGCGTTGCGGTTACCCGCCCGCTTGAAAAATCCGTCCGCGAAAAGGGCGCAAAATTCCTTTTGAACTATCACATGGACAAAATCTACCGTGAAAACGGTCAGTCGGGAAAAGTGCTCGGCGTGCAGGCGCACTATACGCCCCACGTCCTTCCGGGCGAAAACACACCGCTTAAGAGTCTTATGTCCGACGGCAATATCGACAGCACCAAAGAAACGCTGAACATCAAAGCGAACAAAGCCGTTATCATCGCGACCGGCGGTTCGACCGGCAACGTGCAGTTCCGCACGATGTTCGATCCGCGCCTCGGCCCCGAATACGATGGCTTGGGCGGTATGCCATTCTCCGATCAGGATGCATCGGGTGAAATCGCCGCAATGGAAATCGGCGCGGCGCTCATGTCGCTGTCGTCCTACCAAATGTCCGAAGGCGGTGCGCAGATGAAAGCGCCGAACCGCATCGGCTGTCAGTACGGCTACGGCCGCGGCTTTATGAAAGACAGCAAACTCTGGAAACTCTCGAGAGCAACCGGCATTGAAATGGATCTCAACAGCATGATTGTGGTCAACATGCTCGGTCAGCGCTTTGCCAACGAAGACGATTACCGCGGCGTATTCCCCGGTCCCGAATATCAGCGCTTTTTGAACAGCGCCGCAACGAGCGTGTTTATCGACGCGGACGGTGACGGAAACGCCGAATGCTACGGCGGCCCGGTATGGGCGATCGTCGACGACGCAGCTGCAAAACGCAACGACTGGGTTATGGAACAGGGCGTTCTCGATTTTGAAGGCGGCTATGCGTTCAAAGCGGACACGATTGAAGAACTCGCACAAAAAGTCGTCAACAAATACTACGAAAACATCAAGATGGATCCCAAAATCCTCGCCGACACGGTCAGCCGCTACAATTCGTTTGTCGCGGCGGGCAAAGACAGCGATTGGGGAAAAACCACGCTTCAAAACCAAATCAAAACAGGTCCGTTCTACGCGCTGTGGGCGGTGTCGAACATTCACGATACGCTCGCCGGTTTGCGCGTCGACGACAAAATGCAGGTTGTCGACTTGCACGGAAAACTCATTCCGAACCTCTTCTGTGCGGGCGAATCCGCCGGCGGTATGAGAGTGCACGGACTTGGCCGCGTCATCACGGCAGGTTATATCGCAGGACGTTCGGCCGCGTCCGTAGATAAAGACGGATTTGCGACGGCGAGCACGGCTCTCGATCCCACATTCGCCGGTCCCGAAACGAACTACAAGACGAAGACCGACAAAGCTTCGTACTTTTCGCTTCGCGGTTCTACGCGCGCAACGAAAACGCATTCCGAAAAAGAAGCCGAATTAAAGGCGATTGCAGCCGGTCAAAAAACGACTGCAGCATCCGGTTCCATCTTCAACTATACGAGTATGTCGGGAGCCGCGAACAACACCTTTATGGGCGCATCCGACAAGGGTATGGGCGGAACGGTTCGCGTACAGATTACCGTTAAAGGCGGCAAGATGACGGACATCAAAGTGATCAAACACTCCGAAACCCCCGGCATCGGCCCCGAAGCGATCGCGAAACTGACCGATCAGGCACTTAAAAAACAGAGTGCAGAGCTCGACACGGTTTCAGGTGCGACCATGACGTCTACGGCGTTCAAAGAAGCGCTCGCAACGGCTATGAAAAAAGCCGGTTTAGCAAAATAAGGAAACGGGCTGTAGGAAACGTTATTAAAACCTTCGATTTCCTGCAGCCTTTACGAATTCGAAAGCGGAAAATTGTTTTGAAGGCGAGCATATATCGATCAAGGGAGGTAAAAGTTCTTTTTGCAGAGCCTTGTCGGGTTTTGCAGTGCCTATGTCCATTCCTTTATAAACTTGCATGGAATCGGCGCTTACGACTTCGCATCTTCCTTAAAAAAATAAGGACTGCCTGCGGCGAACAATGAACGCAGCAAGGCAGTCTTTCCGGCCCCCGTAGGACCGAAGACCACAAGAACAGGAATACGCAGGTTATCAGTACTACTGGTCAATTCTGTAGCTGACCTTGTGAAAAAACACGTGTTATTATAACTATAATGCTGTATAGGCAATTGCAGCTCGCTAGAAAACCATTTATACCTGATTTCCGTAACTCAACACCAATTGATCAAAGGACTCATTAAATCTCCGTTCCATTTCTATGTCTTCGGTGTTAAAAAACGGTAAACCAATTAACAAATAAGAACTGTTTCGTTCCATAATGACATGTTCTTTCCCATAGCGCTTACCTATTTCTTCCAGAAAATCCTGCTTCCAACCGTCGTTGTCGTCTCCTGCAAGATGACTGCCTTTCGGTTCTATAAAGACTTGATAATAGGCATTGGGATTTCCTTTCCTACCGTGCAGAAATAATAAAAAATCCGGTTGAAATCCGCGTCCGGTATCAAAGTCAAAAATCTTATATACTTCTTCATTTCGGAGTAACTGAAAAGAATCATAATTCGCAAGTAAATTTGATTCTCTGTCTTTTATAAATTGAATTAAGTTACGTTCTTCGCTTGTACCCCAAAACGCATCAAGCGCATACCAATCTGCGGCTTGTAAATCTTTTTCCAATTTCTTGTTTTCCTGTGTTTCCGGTGCCTGTTCATCGATGGAAATGAGTTTTTCTTTAGTAAAATATACCTTCCCTTTTTCCGGCTCGAACGAAAACATATCCGAAAATTTTACTAACCGGAAATCAGTTCCTTTATACGGATTATCAAATTTTTCCAATTCACTTTGCAGATAAGTAAAAAATTTTTCACACATTTCCAGCATTTTTTTATTCGGGATATTTGCATATTCGTCGGCATCGTGTGTAATCATAATTTTTACATCTTTTATAAAATCAAAAAACTCTTCCATACTCTGAACATTAAATCGTCGGAGTATATTTTCAAAGTTATAGTAGGAAGCGGCATTTGCATTAAGGCGATGAACCGCTTTATATTTTATATGAATCGGAATATCGGAAAATTTTAGGATTTCTGTTTTTAATTGACCGCTTTCAGCCGCAATATATATATCTTCTTTTTGAAAATCAACTGTCCGTATTTCAGAATATGCACTTATAATGATTCTATACTCAAACGGCGGAAGATTTTGAAAATCATCCGGGAGTTTTTTTAGTCTACGTGCAGGGTTTTCAATCCTGTCATTTACAAATAAATACATTCCGCGCAGAATTTTTTGTTGTTCCTGTTTTACAGAAAATTTCTTTTGTGTCCGTTTTTCCGTCATCAATCCTTTATTTTTAAGCTCATTCGATAACTCATTGATATAGCGGTGATCTTCATCGGAATGAAAATAGAATTCTTCCAAAATACGCAGCTCATTTCGGATATCATCATCGAACTTACGGCGGTTAACTGGCATATCTTTATGTACAAACGGATAATAGCGCACTCCTCGCCCTATAAGTTGAACTTCGCTCGTCGTGCTTGTGCCGGCCTTGTGTGTTTTGGTATCCGTATCGCGTCCCGTATACAATCGAACAATGTCGTATAGGTTCAGTACATCCCATCCTTCGGTAAGGCGTTGTACAGTAAAAATTGCTCTAATATGATTATCATAATCTTCAAGACTGTTTAAAAGCCGGTCAATTTCGGAATCGGTTTTTTCTTTTTTGGTTTTATTTGTCTTACTGTTTGTAATGATGATAGTACGCTCTTGAAAATTTTCACGGATATAATCAACAATATTTTCAAAAGAACATTTATTTTCTTTTAGATATACCAAAATCCGCTCAAAGATATTGCCGTCAACGGTATATAATGACGGAATTGAATCCTCTGCCGGTATAGTTATTTTTGAAAGATTATGAATAAAATTAAAGTCGGAAGCTGTTACTGATTTGCATAATTCAATAAACTTTCCGCAATCTGCTTTTGAATCTTCAATTGTTTTGCTTCTAAAAAGAATAACCGGTTTAAAATTCGGAATTCCCGCTTTTAGCGCAATGCGATAACGGTACCAATGTAACAGCAATGCCTGTAAAATTCTTTCTTTTAATGTAAGATTGGATCGAACAAGGCGGATATGTTTTGTACAACCGGCTTCTACGAAGTCTTTCAATTCAAATTTGATAATTATTTTATCTTCATACTTCTGCAAAATTTCAGGTGCGTTCGGAATCGTTGCGGTAAATTCCAACAGCGCGTTATTATTTTTGCTTTGGTTTTTGCCGTCTTTGTTTAAAATACAATGACACACCGTATGTTCCCACGAACGTTCTATATCGTCTTCTTTTGCAGAATCTTTTAATTCTCCGATAAAAGAAATATCATCTGAAAGAGTCGTTTGTTTTTTCTTTGCCGTACTTGCATTTAAGTGATGCGCTTCATCCCCGAACAGAATAATATCACGTTTTTGCAAGTCCGAAAGCAATACAGAGTTTTCACTTTCTTTATAAATATCATTATGCAGTTTTTGAATCGTCGTAAATTTTATCTGTATATCATCGCAGAAATCCGAAAACATATCGACTTCTCGAAATACAACTCGTCTGCCTTCAATGACGACATTTTCTTTAAATAGATATTTAGTATGCTTTGTGTCAATAAAGTTTGCCTGTGTCTTTCCGAGAATGGCATTTTGATTAACAAAAAAGATAAAATTTCGATACCCTTGCTTGTAATAATATAAAATCAATGCAGCCATAACGAGTGTTTTACCGCTCCCCGTAGCCATATTAAACATAAGATGATTCGGTGAAAGTATTTCATCTTTTTTAATAAGTTTTGAACGAAATTTCTCATTGACGAGAAAATTTTCCAAAGCTGTGCGCTGCCAGTCATATAGCGGATATTTTAAGTTATCCGTAATATATAAAGGAATTGCATAATCGCTTTCATCAAGAATTTCTTTTTGCATTTGAATTTTATTGCAGAGCATCATTTCCATTCCATTATCCGGTATTAGTTGCAGCTATTCTTATTGCCGAATAGCCGGTAAAAATCTTCCGTAATTGCAACGTCGTTCATGCTGAGTCCAGAGTTATCGTCGTGCCGGTCATCCGCATTAATGTAGAGCTGATTTAAATCGAACATACGGCAAAACATCTCTTTTTGTTCTTTCAATGTGAGCGATTGAAAACGATCGGTTTTGACTTCTTCGCGGAATTCCTTTATACGGACGTTGTAGTGTAAAAAATATTTTCTGCATAGTTTGTCGAATATGGAAATAAGCTCTTCAAGATTTTTACAAGCGGAAATAAGCCGCACCGCCTGTTCATTTTTTTCGGCAAGTTCCATGTAAACAAAAGAGCCGCCGCCGAGCCAGTTCTCGAGTTTAGAGATTCCGCCCTGTTCACCCTCAATGACTTTTTTAAGCCGTTCTACCGTAACCGTATCGATATAATCCATTTGCTCTACGCCGATATATTGTCGATTCATTTTATGCGCAACGGCAGCAGTCGTACCGGAACCGAGATGGTAGTCGAGAACGATATCGGATTCGGAAGTTGAGATTGCCAATATTTTTTCTAATAACTTTTCCGGCTTTGGAGTTTGGAAAACTTTTATATCAAATAGTTGTTTTATTTCATTCGCAGCTTCTGTGGTATTTCCATATTCCAACCAAATACTGCGTTCTTTTTGAATTTTATCTTTTGCTTCTTCAAAATAAAAAACTTCATACGGTTTCCACTTGCCGTTTCGTTTATCCCAATAGATATGGTTCTTATCGAGAGATTCGGGCTTTTTTCGCCATCGCCCATCTCGTCCATCAGGCGCAGTAGGAAAAAAATCATTGTTATCGGGATCTTTGATAGCATAATATAGGGATGGACGGTCTTCTTTATATGGCGCCGTTCCCCATTTTTCAAGTTTTATCAGATTCGCAGATTTTCCATTTATTGTTTTTATAAAATCTGTTTCATTTACTTCTTTTGTTTCTTCGAAAATTTTCCATTCTTTTTTCTTAAAAACTAATATATTCTCATGCTCAATTGCAAAAAAAGCCGTATCTTGTCCGCCTCCTGTTTTTTTTCGCCAAATTAAATCCACTACAAAATTTTCTCTTCCGAATACATCATCCATCAACAATTTTAAATAAGCTTGTTCGTTGTCATCGCATTGTACAAAAATTGCCCCGTCCTCTTTCAGTAACTCCCGTGCAATTTCAAGCCGGTTTTTCATAAAGGTGAGCCAACTGGAATGATTAAAATTATCGTTGTATGCAAAACTGTCGTTTCCTGTATTGTATGGCGGGTCTATGTAAATGAGCTTTACCTTGCCTGCAAATTCTTCTTTAAGCGAATGAAGCGCAAGTAAATTATTTCCTTTGATAATCAAATTATCGGTGATGGTATCTTCCGGAAGCCCTCGTTTTTTATTCAGTTCCGCATCGCGGTTTAATTTTTTACAAAGAGAAGATTTTCCCGATTCATAACGCTTTGCGTTGCAAAATGCCTTCGGGGAAAACAAACTGTCTATTTCATCGCGGGCGAGTACCTCATTGTAAAACACCTCTCGACGTTTGCTCTTTTTTTCCGTATATCCATGTTCTTTGTCATCGTATTCAAAATATGTATCCAAACCGTCTTCTTTACGCTGACCGCCCCTTCCAGTACGCAATCTTTGAACGGGAAATTCAAAACAACTTCGCTCCGGTCGATCAATGGAATGTCTCCCATATACAAGCCGATTTTTTGTCCGAGGTATTTTGAATATGAATTACAGGCGGAAGAATATTCTAAAAATTCTTTAAACCTCACCGTATTAAAAACAAAACTGTCCAGAATAGGGGTAAAAAAGGCTTTTTTTACTGAAGTATTCTTGAGCAAGGGTGCGAGCAGTTTTATATCACCGCGTTCTGCATAATCCTTTATCACATTAATTTTTAATCTCGGCTTCTGTTTTTCATCGGCAGCCGATTCTACAAAATCCGGCTCTTTTGCAAGTATGGTTTCAATACGCTGCTTAAGCGCATTTGTTTCAGGTGTTTCGGTATCCGGCATAACGGCCCCATTTACTATTTGTAATAAATCTTAGCTAAAAGACAATAATTTCACCCATAAAATAGCTATTAGCTATAATTATCGGCGTATCGGTGTGAAATTATAACGATTTGAATATTCTTTCCTACAAATCGTAATTTTATAATAACAGCATGAATGAGATTGAATTAATAAAATTGTATTCGGAAAATATAAAGCGATTAAGGTTATCTAAAAAAATGACGCAAGAACGATTGGCTGAACGAGCCGGTATTACAAGCGCATATATAAGCGAAATTGAAAATCAAAAGAAAGTCGGTAAATTTGAAACAATTGCTTCTATTGCCTCCGCGCTTGAAGTCGAACCATATGAGTTGTTTTTGCCGACAGGCGCCATGCTGCCCTACGACGGTAAGCGCACAAGAGTATTGATGAACCGCCTTCGTAATAATTTCAGCGAAATTGTAAATACGTTAGAAGAATTTTTAACGGAATAGCAGCCTTATTAGGCATTTATTGAGCAAGTATATCCAAAAATTGGCGCGGCGTTACCACAAACGGGTGTATCGGGAAATGCCTTATATTGCCCGTAACCAGATACGTTTCAAACAGTCTTCGAGCATTCAATGCAACCGCATAAAAAACAATATCTTTCGGATCGGGAAGAGGTTCTTTTACACTTGCACCGTCGACTTTTAACCCAATTTTTTGTATCGCATTCACGGCGATATCGACAGCTTCCGGCGGAAAGCAAAATTTCGGACGATGCAGTACGGCAAAATATTCAGCAATAATTTGCGCATTATAAATCGGAACGATCCTTTCCGCGTACATATAATCTATCACATAGCGGGGAACGGAATTTTCTTTTAAAAATGCGGAAACAAGAACATTTGTATCGATAACGGCGTGTAAGGGCGCCTTATCCTTTGCGAACGGCATCGATTTCGTCATTAATCTCTTTAAGGCTCATATCGGAAATGCCGTTTAACGCTGCGTTTTGCGTCATTTCCTGGATTGCAGACAATATGCCTTGCGGAATCTGCGCTTTTACTGCGTCTCTGTCGGCGTTCCCCAACTTCATACTGAACGGAATACCGTTTTCGGCAACACTGCGCTTAAAAAAAATACGCACAGCGGTCGATAAATCCAAACCGAGCCCCTCATAAACGGCGGCCGCATCATCTTTCAGTTTTTCATCAACGCGAATTTGAACTAAAGTACTCGCCATATCAAACCTCACATTACAGTATTATAATACAGTGCAGTATTTTTGCAAGTATAACGCAATGACAATATGTATAAAATTTAGCACTATGCCGCCCCTCTATCCCTCCTTTGCATAAGACAATATTTATTATATAATAAAATATGCTCCGGAATTTGATCACAGATGCGGTTGTACTTTTTGTATCGCCTTCGGGAGAGAACAACAGAAGCGTCTGTGTATTTTCCAGGGAACTCGGCATAGTATATGCGATACTGTACGGAGGTCCTAAAAGCAAGCTTAGAGGGCTTGTTTCCCCGTTTAACAGGGGAAAAATGTACTTGTACCGCGACACGGTAAAAAATTCGGTAAAAATCACCGATTTCGACGTGACAAACTTTCATCAGACGTTCAGAGAAAGTCTATTTAAATCATGGGCGGCGTCTCTCGCGTCTGAAATAGTCATAAAGACAAAATGCGGCGGCTCAGCCGGCGAGTGCTGGAAAATATTCAACGGTTTTTTGGACGGAATAGAATTATCCGATGAAGACAGCGGAAGGCTGGGGCTCGTAAGATTTTTGTGGAGATACCTTGAACTTTTAGGGATAAGGCCGGACACTTCTTTTTGCGCCTCATGCGGTAAGGCTTTTTTTTCGCATACCGCCGATTCTGGCTCAGAACACGGTAAAAGCAATCCGGCGGAACACGGCAGCAGCGGCAGGACGGAATACAGCCGGATGGAAATAGCGGAACTCACACAGACCGCAGCGATATACATGCCTTCGGAAAACGGCTTTTTATGCGTGTCATGTTCCGCACCCGACAAAAGAGGCTTTCGTCTTTGCAAACAGGCGCTGCATTATCTTACGGCGGTGTCGGAACTTGAACCAAAGGAAGTACGATCACTGCAATGCACGGCGAAGGCCGCGAATGAAATGCGCGATCTTACCTTTTATATGATAGAAGCGGCGGCCGGTCAAAGACTTAAGTCCATAGAATCGGGATTGGGGATACTATGAGAGTTACGGACATTATCATGAAAAAACGCGGAACCTTTGTGCGGGGTTCCGACGGAACACAAAAAACTGCGGGAAATACTCAACTTACAAAGGAAGAAATAAAATTTCTTATCGACGGCTACGTAAGCTCCAAAATTCCCGAATATCAGATCGCTTCATGGCTTATGGCGGTCTATTTTAACGGAATGACGTTCGAAGAGACCGGAGCGTTGACCGAATGTATGCTCCATTCCGGAGAAGTAATAGATTTACACGACCGGGAAGTTAAGGGGCTTACGGGTCCCTTTGTCGACAAGCACTCTACCGGCGGCGTAGGAGATAAAATTTCACTTCCGCTTGCTCCGATCGCGGCCTGCTGCGGCGTTCAAATTCCTATGATGAGCGGCAGGGCTTTAGGGCACACGGGAGGTACTCTTGATAAGCTCGAATCCGTCACCGGCTATACGACTTCCCTTTCGCCTAAAAAATTCAAAGAGCTGATCGTTAAAACGGGTTTCGCCATGACAGGGCAAAACGAACGAATCGTTCCGGCCGATAAGCTCTTATATGCGCTCCGCGACGTAACTGCAACGGTAGAATCCGTTCCCCTTATCACGTCCAGCATTCTGTCAAAAAAAGTTGCGGAAGGTTCCGACGCGCTTGTCTTCGACGTAAAATACGGCTCGGGAGCGTTTATGAAGTCCGTCGCCGACGCGGAACTCCTTGCCTCGTACCTGGTAAAAACGGCGCAGGCGATGGGTAAAAAGGCTGCGGCTTTTATGACAAACATGAATACTCCGCTCGGAAACAAGATCGGCAATTTTCTTGAAATAGAAGAAACGCTTGACTGCCTTAAAGGCTTCGGCCCTGAAGACGTAATGGAGCTTACATACGCGTTCGCTTCTGAAATGGTGTTGTTCGCCGGAAAGGCGAAAACTAAAAAAGAAGCTCTTGAAATGTGTAAAGACGCGGTAGCTTCCGGCAAGGCGTTTAAAAAATTCCTTGAAAACGTAGAAGACCAGGGCGGAGACGTTTCCCGCCTGCTTGAGGATAACGGTAAGCGGCGTTCCGTTCACAGCTCGGAATTAAAGGCGCAAAAAGACGGCTATTTGAAAATCGACGCATATATGACGGGACTCGCAGGCGTGTATCTCGGCGTGGGACGAAATAAAACCACAGATAAGGTATGTGCCGAAGCGGGAATCATTCTTCACAAACGCGAATGCGATCATGTAAAAAAAGGCGAAACAATTATGAGCGTTTACGGCAAAGACGAGCAATGCCTTTCTCCCGCTATGGAACTTATCGAAAAATCCGTTTCTTATTCCGAAAAAAAAGTTGAAAAAGCAAAACTGATATACAAGGAAATTCGCTAGTGGCACTCTGGAATAAAAAACCCGTTTCAAAAGAAGTTATAAAAGACCTATGTTCCCGATTTAGAATAGATCCGGTGAGCGCTTCGATATTTGTACGGCGCGGTATTACGGAAGGAAAAGACATAATGTATTTCCTTGAAAACGATCTGCGCTTTCAGCACAGCCCGTTCATGTTTAAAGACATGGAAGACGCCGTGGACAGAATCCTCGCCGCAAAAGAAGAAGGCGAAAAAGTTCTGATCTTCGGAGACAGAGACGTAGACGGAATTTCAAGCACCACTATTCTGTACGAATGCCTTAAAGAGATGGGAATGGACGTTCAATGGAGCATTCCAACAGGCGACCAAGCATACAGCCTGAGCAAGCAAGTGATCGACGCTTTTGCAGCTAAAAACGGAACATTGATCATAACCGTCGACTGCGGAATCACATCGGGGGAAGAAGTAGAGTACGCAGCTGAAAAATGCATCGACGTGATCGTAACCGATCATCATAATCCCGGAGAAAATCTGCCTGAAGCTATAATTCTTGACCCTAAAATAAAAGACTCGGGTTATCCGTTCCGCGACATTTCAGGCGCGGCAGTGGCTTACAAGCTGACGCAAGCGCTGCGCTTTACGAAAAGCGAACTGTATAAAGAAGACATATGTTTGATGAACGTGCTGCCGGTAAACGAAGCATACACGATAGAGTGTATAAAACTTAGAAATCTGGCCGTAAAAGACAGATTGTTTGAAACTATCATTCCCGGAACCGTAGATATTTCACGCACGAAATTGCTTCCTTTTTTAAACGGTCAGCAGATCTTTGTCTGGGATGAAAGAGTCGTAAAAAAACAGCTTTCACGGATTTTCGGGAACGGAATAGAATTCAACCTTATGGATCTTCAGCAAGAAATTTCCAATCTCATCCCGTTTGTGTCGGGAAAAAGCCTTCTGGCGCTGAAGGATCTGTCAAAAATAGCATTCTATTCGGAACAGCCTTCGACGGAGATCGAAGGATTTTACAACCTGTTCGTGAGCTTTGTCCAGAAAAAAAATGCAAAAATTTTTCCGGAAGACGTCAAAGCCGAACAAAAAGATCTTCAATTGGTTATGCTTGCGGCGCTCGCAGATATCATGCCTCTTAAAAACGAAAACAGAATCTTCATAAAAAAAGGCCTTTCCGCCATAAACGCGGGGCAAACCCGCCCAGGATTAAACGAACTGCTTGCTCTTTTAAATCTGTCTGGTAAAAAGCTCACGGCGACGGATATTTCTTGGAATGTGACGCCCGTTCTCAACGCGGCGGGAAGGCTCGGTCAGCCCGCTTTAGCCATAAAACTTTTTTTGGCCGAAACGGTAAACGAAAGGTCCGTAATCGCGGAAAAAATAATAGCTTTAAACAGCGAGCGAAAGCGGATTATGGCGGAAGTCATGCTGTTTGCGGAAAAAGCGGCGCGGGACAGCCTTGCAAAATACGACAATAAACTCTGTATAGTTATCGACGAGAGGATTCCCAGAGGAGTTACCGGCCTTGTGGCGCAGCGTCTGGCAAAGGAATTGGACGTTCCGGCTTTTACGGTTGCTTTTTTGGAAACCGGCACCTGCGTAGGTTCCGTGCGGAGCGCGCGGGGATTTAACGCTCCTGTGTTTTTAAGCCAATTCGACGATTTTTTCATTGACTACGGCGGGCACGACGCTTCAGCGGGATTTAACTTTGAGCGATCCAAACTTGAAGAGTTTTTACAAAAACTTGAAAAACTGTCGCAGACGATAGAGCTTGAAAAAGAAAACGCAAAGATTTTTGAAGTGGATGCGGAACTTCCGGCTCAGTACATGACGGCGGACGTAATGAATATCGTAGACAGCTTTGAACCGTTCGGAATGGAAAACGAACCGCTTTTGTTTATGTCCAAGGACCTCAAAATAGCCGACGTTCAGATCATGGGAAAGACCGAAAGGCAGCACTTAAAAATCACTTTCGACTGCGGAAAAAACAAGTGGCCGGCAATGTTTTGGGGGGGAGCGCAAAGGTACCACAGAGATTTTGAAAAAGAAGACCGGCTCGACGTGCTTTTTCATATCACAAGGAATTTATTTAACGGGATGGAAACCCCGCAGCTCATTTTGGAAGATTTAAAAAATTCGGTTCCAAAACCATAAGCCCGTGCACAAGCGCCGCACTGTGTGCGTACGCGAGTGCGCTTTTGCAAAAAGCAGAGGAAAATATGAAAACTACTAAGATTTTATTTACATTTTTGCTGATCCTTGTATTTTCGCTGAAAAACGCGGCGGCCGAAGGTATTACGACTAGCAACGACGTGGCGCGCAAGGCGATATATGAAGGAGAAAACTACGGCATAAACCTGTCGTACACGGATAAGGTAAAACCGGGAGACGCGGTTTTTATCCGCATGAAATTTACGGCCTCAAAAGGAATTAAAAAATCGAAGGACGGAAGATCTAAGGCAAAGGCCCTTTTATACGGCAAAAAAAGATCCGTACAGGCGGATTTCTTCAATATATCGCCCTCCAAAAAAAGCGCCGCCAGTGCGGAATTTTTCGTAGGACTTCCGCTTTCATCAAAGGCGGAAGCGGGAGAATACACACTTACCGTAACTTATTCTCCGTTCGGCATGGAAATACAGGAATTTACCCTGCCCGTAACGGTGGAAGCAAAAAAATTTACGGAAGAAGTGATTCCTCTGTCGGGAAAAAACACACAGCTTAGGCAGGACACTTCGCCTGAAAGAATGGAACAGATAGCAAAACTCAATAAGATCTTCGACACTATTGACGAAAATTCCGTATACTCCCTTGAAAAATTTATTTTGCCTGTAAGTTCCGAGCGAAGGACGGCAGGCTTCGCCGACAGGCGCATTTATGAGTATTCTACCGGTAAAACGTCCGAAACGCTTCATAACGGGATAGACTTCGGCGTGCGCGAGGGGACGGAAGTTCTGGCCTGTGCGGAAGGGAAAATAGTCCTTGCGGAGAACAGGATAACCACAGGATTCAGCGTAGTAATAGAGCATCTTCCAGGTCTTTACAGCGTATACTATCACTTGAGCGCTCTAAACGTAAAAGAAAATCAAATAGTAAAAAAAGGCGAAAGGATCGGCCTTTCGGGGGCTACGGGAATGGTCACGGGACCTCATTTGCACTGGGAAGTAAGGCTGAATTCCATAGCGGTTAATCCCGATATTTTTTTGCAAAATTTTTCTTTAGAAGGAAAAAATTAAAAGGTCAACCGGACGGCATGAGACCTTTTTAATCTTTTGAAATAAAAAGCGCTCCGGTAAAATCAGTGTAAATCGTGTAGCTTGCGCCGTTTTCACATTCGGCGAGGTTTATTTCCTTTTGAGCGGAATGTTTTGAAGACGGACGAAAACGGCTTATCGCCGCGTACGCAAAAAGATGCATCAAACTTTTTTGGAGTTTTTCAGGATTCCGGCTGCCGAATAAAAGACAAAGTCCGTTGTCGTTGTAATACGGAGAAAGTTTTGTTCCTTTTCGGCCTATGTTAAAAACGCCTTCGGAAGGATTATGACCTGAAACGCAAAACGGAAACCAAACGGTCTTTTCGCTAAAAGAAGCTCCCAAAAACAGTATCGAAAGCGAAGTTCCTTTCCACGAACGCTCTATCACCGCAAATTCCGTGCTGTCCGAATCAAGCAAACTTATGCGAGCGCTCACGGTATACCTGTCCTGTTCGTAGCTCGAACCGTATACCATTACGCGTACCAAAGGGTAATTGTTGATCCCGGGGATATTCCTTGCCGAAGCAAAGCAAAGCATAAATTGAATAAAAAAGAATAAGGCGGCGAGAGCGAAAACCGCTATAAGAGAAGCGGCAAGACCGCCGATCAATTTTTCGGCACGGATTTTTTTACCGGTTTTCATTCTAGCTTCTTACGATGTCAAGGAACTCTTTTTCAGAAATCACGGGGATTCCCAAAGAAGCGGCTTTTATATTTTTGGAAGAACCGCTTGACGTATCGTTTGTGACCAAATACGATAAGTCTTTTGTAACCGACGATTTTATTGAACCGCCCGCCTGTTTTACAAGGTTTTGCGCGTCGGCTCTTTTTATAGTGACAAGCTCTCCGGTAAAACAAAAAGATTTTCCGGCAAGTTTTCCGCCCGAAGGCGGAACAATTTCGACCGTTTTTGAATTTATCAAAAAAAGCATTTCTTCTTTATTTTCCGCAAGTCCTTTTTCGGCCGTACGCGCCATAATATCCGCAAATCCGTAGACTTCCGCCATCTGCTCCTGCGTAGCGTCAAGCATTTTTTCAAGAGTGTTTATGCCCGCCGAAACAAGTTTTTCGGCGTTCGCCTCGCCTATTCCTTCTATGTCGAAGCCCGCTATAAACTGAGGCAGCGTAAGCGTTTTATGCGAATTTATCGACCGCCAAACCTTTTGCGCGCCGAGCGACGTTTTATTTGAAGCTATACTCTCTTCGTTGAGAAAAAACGGCGTAAGAATTTCAGGCGTAAGTTTATATATGTCGCTTATGGAACCTACGATTCTTTTATCGAACAAGGCGGAGATAAGAGTTTCACCCAAGTCCCGAATGTCCGCTACGCTTATCCATTTCATAAGACGATGCAATACACGCTTGGGGCAATCCTTGTTCGGACAGTAAAGCCGGCTTCCTTCATCTACCAGAGAGGTTTTGCATGAAGAGCACGTTTTAGGATATTCGATCGGGAAAAGCGGATCTTTGCCTGAAAAAGCGGTTTCTATTTTAGGAATTATTTCGCCCCGCTTGACTACGGTAACGTGGCTTCCTATAAAAATATTCAGAGCGCGAATCGTATCAGGGTTTGAAAGGCTCGCCCTTTGCACGGTGGTTCCTGCGATTTCCACAGGATCAAAAACAGCTACAGGCGTATATGTCGCGCCGGATTCGCTCCATTCGACGGCACGGAGGACGCTCACGGCTTCTTCAAGGCTGAATTTAAAAGCGACCTGTCTGTCTGGACGGGCGCGGCCGGCATCCTCAAGATTTATAACATTATCCTTTATTACAAGACCGTCTATATCGTATTCCAAGTTTTTCCGCATTTCCATAACCTGCGAACGGTAGGCTATAACTTCTTCAGGGCTGCGGCATATTTTAAGAGGAACTACGTTAAATCCGCACAGGGTAAGCCATGCGATTTTTCCTTTTTCATCGAAAAACGGCTCGTAAGTTCCCGTTGCAAACACATCGTAGGTTATGAGTTTAAGGTTTTCGCTTCCGGCGCCGTCTTTTCGCCGCATGAGTCCGTTTGCCGCATTGCGGCAGTTTGCCTTATCGGAGAAAAACGTTTTATGAATCTCATGAGTCATTATGACTTCTCCCCGGACTCCTCCGGTAAAAGGAATCGGATTCTCATCCTTATCCCGAAGCAGGGCCTTTACCCCCTGCATCTTACGGGCGTTCGCGCTTATGTCGTCTCCTACGACGCCGTCTCCCCGCGTAACCGCACGGATCAAAACGCCGTTTTCATATTGGAGCTCAAGAGAAGCTCCGTCAAGCTTATATTCCACAAGGTACTCAGGATAGACATGCTTTTCGGCCCATAGAAGAAACTGTTCAGGATCCGCAGCTTTTTCCTGGCTCCCCATAGGCATTATGTGACGCGCTTTAGCAAAATTACCGGAATCCTGTCCTACCTTAGCGAGGATCGGGTTTTGAGGATCTAAAATCTTAAGTTCGTCCCATAGACGGTCAAATTCGGCGTCTGAAATTTCTCCTTCGCCGTTGTAATATGATCTTTGGTATTTTTTTATTAGTGAGGAAAGTTCCTTTATACGCATAAATTTTTTGCTTGCATTTTGGGCATCTTCAATATCAAACAAATCGGCCATCTGTATTGCTCCGTCTTTTTAGCGTTTTACGAAATACAATTCGGATATAATTCGCTCGGCTTTTATTCCCTTGTTTTCAAACTTGGTTTTAGGCCTCCATGTCTGCATTTCGGCAAAGCCGTCATACTTATTTTTTAAAAGAGGCGTCTCGTTGAGTTCCTTTAAAGCAAATTCCGCGTATTCAAGCCAGTCGGTAACCATGTACACATAGCCTCCTTCGATAAGCTTTTTCGCAAAAAGTTCCGTATACGGTCGTTTTACAAGACGACGTTTATGATGCTTTTTTTTAGGCCACGGATCGGGAAAAAAAATGTGAAAAGCCGCGACGCTTGCGTCGGTTATCATGTTTTCAACGACATCAAGCGCGTCATATTGAATTATATAAAGGTTATGAAGATCTCTTCGCCTTATCTCGCCCAGAAGGCTGCCTACGCCCGGAGTATGTACTTCTATTCCTATGTAATTTATTTCAGGGTTCGCCTGGGCTATTTCAGCCGTTGCAATTCCCATGCCGAATCCTATTTCAACTACGACAGGGTTCATATTCCCGAAAATTTCAACAAAATTAAGTTTTTTATTGTCAAAGGGGATACACCATACCCCGGAAAGTTCCTTGTAGTCGCGGTGCTGCGCAGAGGTCATCCGCCCTTTACGCAGCACATAGGTACGGATCGCTCTATGAAAAGGCGTTTCACAAGGAATTTCAGATCCCGCATTATCCATATCAGTTCCCTTAAAATTGCACAGCGAGTAAATCTTCAGATTTAGGAGCTGGGCAATTAGTGCGCTCTTTGCGCACGATTAATTATAAACAGACGGCATAACACACAAAACGCTCTCGTCCGCCGTCGCCCAACAAGTTCTCATAATAACGGCTCCGTCCGCCGCATTCCAAAGGCCGTACCGATCGTTCCCCTCGTCGTCCGAAGACGCGGCTTGCATGGCAATATCCGCAAGCGCGGTCTGCGAAGGCGCAATTTGCGCGTCAAGTTCTGAGGCGGTCCGCCCGGCTGAAATCTGCGCGGCAGAGTGCGAAGGCGGAATTTCCGCTGCGGCAGAGTGCGCGTCGGTCTTGTCAGTCTCATAATACAATAAAGAGCCGTTTTTATCATATAAGGCGTTATATTTTTTTGCTCCCGGCCCCAAAGCGTCAGGAAAATCTCCGGGGCGCTTTTCATATATCAAATCATCGTACGAAATATTAAACGAAATATCTTTTCCGTTGCCGGCAGGATCGTATACGGTCAGCACATATTCTCCCTTCGGCAGAGGCATACCGTTTTCAGGTGAAATCCACGAGTATCCTACCGTCCGCAAATTTGAATTTTCATACGCATCCGGCGTAAATATTAACCATTGGTACGACGTTTCTTTATGAACAAGCTTCAGGCGATCCACACGGCGAATATCCGACCCCATATTCGCACACAGCGAAAGTCTCATAAGCGGCTTTGAATTTTCAGTTTCATAGTCGAATACTATGACAGTGTCGACAGTGTCAATCTGCAAACTTTCGTTCGAACATCCTGCAAGGATCAGCGAGACAATAAAAAAAAGAATGTTTTTTTCCGATTTGAACACAGACCTTTTACATCCGCTAAATATAACTATATTATATAAATATATCTATTGCATTGTAAACATACAATAGTATATTCTTTACATATGAAAAAAAATCTGCGGCCTGCCCTGCTCTTTTTTGTGCGACTCTTTTTTTTTGTTTCAGCGTGCATAAGCCGGAATTTTGCAGCGCCGATTTTTGCCGCCGCAGATACATTTAATGTGAGTGCCGACGGAACCGGCTCAAAAACAAGTCAAACCGGCGGATACGGCAGAACAGGCGCGAGCGTCAGCGCCGAAATACAAAAAAAACTGAAGCTCGAAGGATTTAACCCTAAAACAATCAACCTCATATCTCCCGGTGTAGGAGATTTTTCTTATAATATCTTACTCACTTTCGAAAAAAAAACAAATGAGGGCGGCTTTAATACACCCGAAGGACAAGAAGACTCCGCATATTCCATCGGCACTCCCGCCTCATCCGAAACTTCTTCAGATTCCAAAGATTTTAAAACAAATGTGATATTTGTCTTTGAACAAAGCGATTTTTTAGCAAATCAAGAACAAATAATCGCACTTTTAAAAAGTATTTCCGAAAAAAAATACCCTTTCGAAGTTTCGATCTTGTTCCCTCCGAATTCAAGCGATTTTCTGGGAAAAGGAAATTTAATTACAGGCACGGATATTTTTGTAGATTCGATTGACCTTCCCGACAACACATTCGCCGTTTCAGTAAAATTTTCAAAAGATGAATATGAGACCGACGCATTCAAAGACGGTAAACGGAAAAATTTTTCGCCTTCAAATAAAACCGCTGAAACTTACGGCGACGAAGTTTCCGTCATAATGCCCGGAAGCAAAAATGAAGTAAGCCCTCTGTGGCTTGTGAAAGCTCTCTCGAATTCTTTTTTGAAAAACAAGGCCGAATACACCGTTCCGGCGGGAACCTTTCTTACAGTGTTCAGATTCGGATTTCTAAAAGGGGACCCAATTTCCGATTCGTTTTTCAGAGAGGAGATTCCTTCCGTTTCGGTAACATTTGCGGACGACTTAAAGCTCTGTCCCGTGCTCCTGTCATTTCTTGACGACTTCAAGCCTGAAAAAACCGCTGAATGGGACAGGCATTATCTTTTTTTTACATTCAACGGACAAAATTTCGTTTTAAACGAAGCGTTTTTGGTGAGGTGCTACCTTGCGGCGGCCTTTGTAACGCTTTTTTTTCTATGCGCTCTTTCATTTTTTGCAGGAAAAAAATCATTGATCCATAGGAGCGAAATAAGAAAATTGTGGTATCTGCTTCCTCTTACGGTTATTATTTCCATAGCGGTCTTGGTATTCGGACTGCCGTTGACAAAACTTGCAGCGTCAAAGCTGCATTTATCGCCGGTAATGCAGCTTTATATCCGCGTACAGCTTTTGTTTTTAGCGCTTTCAGCGGTATTTGTAATCATTTTGAAAAACCGCTGCTCCGGATACACGTATAAATTTTATATAACGCTGTCAACTATCGTAAACATATTCGTTTTCAGCGCAGCGGATCTATCGCTTTTTTTCTTGTTCGTATTCGAGTACATATTGTCCTTACTGCTGCGTCTTTCAAAAAGGGCGATCCCGTTTTCGATAATCGGGCTGCTGCTTTTTATTCCTTTTATTCCCTATGGAATTATTCTATGGCAATACATAGAAATACAAAAAATTTCAAACCTAATTTCGGGCAATATTTTGCAAAACATACTTTTAGCCTTTGCCGTTCAGCCGTTCAGCCTTGTATGGCTTCTTATACTGTCACAGTTTCTAAAACGAAACCTGAAAAATAAAAAGACCTTTCAAAACCGGCGCATTGTTTTTACGGCGGCAGCGGCAAGTTTTATTATTTTTCTGTGCTTTTACGGAATATCGCACATTCTGGAAAAATACAGACACATTCCGTCTGTCGTAGACATAACGGACGGAGTAACGCTGATACGGTCGAAAAACAACCGTCTTCAAGTAACGGCCTTCGATTCGTTTGAATTCGGAAATTCCGTCTGCAATGTGGAAATAAGATCGTCAAAGCCTGCCGAACGTTACGAAATAAGAATTTTAGGAAAAACCGTGCAGCCCGTATACGAAGCTACCGTTCCTTATACGGAAAACACAAAGGATCTTAGCGCGGCTTTTCATCTTCCGGATTTTCCGCCCGAACTGTGCAGGATAACTTATACGGCGGCTGCCATCGAAGAAACCGCCGTAAGCGTCACTTCTTATTATGCAACCGACAGAGCGGGAACGTTTGAATGCGAGACTTGCACGGCGGTAATTTCCAAGGCGGACAGTAAATCACCCGCGGAGGATTTGTCCGAGAATCGATACGGAAAAAAAACAGGCCCAGGTAACAGGACATGATCGAATGGAACGATATCTGTATCCTCCACATTGATCTGGATGCATTTTTCGCTTCCGTAGAAAAGATCGATAATCCCGATCTGGAAGGGAAACCCGTCATAGTCGGCGGTAAGCCGTCCGACCGCAGGGCGGTAGTCTGTACGGCCTCGTACGAAGCCCGCAAGTTCGGAGTGCATTCGGCCATGCCGATAACCAAGGCCTACGCCCTTTGCCCTCAAGGCGTATACATAAGCCCGCGCATGGAACGCTATCATGAAAAATCCCAAGAAGTTATGGAAATCTTTTCCGATTTTTCGCCCGAAATCCGCCAGATTTCGGTGGACGAAGCATTTATAAATCTTTCAGGAACGCAAAGATTGTTCGGGAATCCTTCGGATACGGCGCGGAAAATAAAGGCTATAGTAAAAGAAAAAACGGGTCTTACCGTTTCCGTAGGCCTTGCCCAAAACCGATACATAGCAAAGATCGCATCCGGGCTTTCAAAACCCGACGGATTTTACGAAGTGCCGCCGGGAACGGAAGAAGGCTTTATGCTGAGCCTTCCCATTGAAAAAGTATGGGGAATAGGATCGAAGACGCAAAAGCGTTTATACGATTCGGGATTTAAAACGACAAAAGACATTCACTCAAAATCCCTTCCGCTTCTCCAAAGCATTTTCGGGGAGGCCGCCGGATCCTTCTTATATAATGCGGTGCGCGGGAAAGAAGTGGAAACTTTCAGCGAATCAAAATCGCATTCTTTAAGCGCGGAAACCACCTTTTCGTTTGACCTTACCGATCGTTATGCGATAGGGACGGCGCTTATGGAACTCTCGTATACGGTGATGTTCCGCCTAATAAAAGAAAACAAAAGCAGTAAGACCGTGTCCGTAAAGATCCGCTACGGAGATTTTACGACGGTTTCGATACAGGAAACCTTGGACAGTGAAATCTTTTCGGCGGAAGAACTTTTTGAACGCGCCGAAGCCCTGTTCGATAAAAAATATGATAAAAACCTAGGCGGAGTAAGGCTTTTGGGTCTTGCCGTACAAAACATAGGAAAATCCTCTCTACAGCAGGAAATGTTTGAAGAAAAAGGTGAAAAAAAACGTGCGGTAGAAAAAAGCATACTTGAATTGCAGAATAAAAAACCCGAAATAAAAATAAAAAAGGCAAGACTTTTAAATAAAAACAAAAAAATCCCATTGATAGCGTTCCCTTTGCTCTTGTCGGCAATGTTTTTCGGGCGGCCGCTATTTGCTGAAACGATGAACAAAACAGACGCCGCGGGTGCGGGAGCGATAGTCTTTGACGAATCGGCGCTGCCTCCTCACAGCGGCGTAAAAGCAGTTTCCGACGGTACCTCGTCAATATTCAATTATTCCGTAAACGACCGGCAGATAGAATTTTTAGCGGACGGCTATTGGGAATCCGCCGTAGCCGGCACGGCTCAGGCAAATTTCGGTTTCGGAAATCCGTTCGTGATTTCGACGGCTCCTCCCGTTTTTACTCAAAAAGTGGATTTGACTCTGTGGTTTATGCTCGACAAAAAATGGTATTTTGAAGCCGCCTTTGCGGACGGTTTCGACAAAAACACCGTCGCCGCAGGATATTACGGCGACGGCGCGCTAAAAGAAGTACGCGTCGCAAACAGAGGAATTACATTTCCCAAAAAATATTCCATAGACAATGTGAACAGGGGAATAGGAGGAGGCAACAACGAGGCACCGGGCGTTTCTCTTCACTTTGAAGACGACGAGCAAAACAAATGGAAGGGAGACTTCGCTTTTCGCTACGATATGCTTGAGTCGCGGAGCAAGACATATTACGGAAAAAACAGCGTTAACGACAGTTCAATCCCCTTGTCGAAATGGCTCTCAGGACGGATATACGTACTCCCTGACTCTCCGGCTTTTATTTCGGACATCAGAGACGTTTATGTGGAAAATTCCAACGGAACGTATACCGATCTTCAAGGAAGAAAATACAAAAAACTTTCCGAATCCGAATACATTCTTTTGCCGGTAAGAAGGCAGATAATTTTGTCGCAAAGCGCCGGGGCGACAATAAAAAACGGCATGGTTCCCGCCGTCGCGGTTTCTTTTTTTAACGGCTCGACATACACTGCCTTACGCAGCGCCCTCGGCGCCTTCGGCAGCGTCCAAAGCGACGGCACTTTAAGCGGAACAAGCGGCTTTTTAGGCGAAATACAAAAATTTTTCGGGAGCGCCGCAGTCTCAGACGGTTCATCACGTCCCAACGTAGCATCGTTTTCATACGGGGGAGTTTCCGCACACGGTCCACTGCAGCAGGGAAGTTACCCTGTTCCCGATCATACGGGGCTTGAAACGGACGGTTTTTTTTCAAAAATAGGCGGAACTTCGGGCATAGAAGTTTTATTTATTCAGCATCCGGCAGGATTTTCGCCTTTCACCGCCGCCTTCCGCTACGACGGCGGAGTAAACCCCGTAGACAGCGCGGTCGTCGCGTCGTCTTCCACACAGACGGAATCCGAACTTTTTTTAGCTGCGGCAGCCGACGACCTTACGTTTACGTCGCAAGACTACACTTCGCAGAAACATAACTACGTAGACGTTTTCAGATCCGACGTTTCCGCAAGCGCCGATTCTCTCGTAAAGCCCCAAGTGAGATACCCTCTTGCGGACATTGCGCCCGGCTGCTATTTAGGCTATGAGACCTCATCTGACCTTTATCTGCGGCTTCGCTCATATTCGGCGGTTTCCAGATTCGATATTGGAACGGACGCCGTCCCCGGAACCGTCAGACTTTATAAAAACGGCGTGATAGACGGAGCGGCAAAATATGATGCGGAATCAGGAATAATAATGCCCTCTTCAAGCATATCGGGGAGCGACAGGATCTACATCACTTGGTATGAGCAAAGCGCGGCAGACGGCAGCGGAGCCGTCGCTGCGGCGGCCGGATATTCCAGGCGGTTTACAAGCGAATGGAGCGGCGACCTGTCTTTTTCGACAAGGTGGCCGTATAACCCAAAAATAAACTATGCCGACGCATCCAATTCTCAGCCGGGTTTTGCGACGGTCGCCGCGGGGCTTGAGTACGCTACAAAAGATTTTACTTTTTCAAATACGGCCGCCGCCACGCTTGAATCCCCCAACGTAAGCGGCAAATACCGCGTACTGGCGATGGACGACAGATCCCCCGACACTGTAAATCTTTCGGAAAATTCCGGCAGGGATCTTCCGGAAGGTTTTACCCCGTCTTTAAATGCGCGGAAGGGAACCGCGGCGGGCGGCGAGCCGCCCTCACTGTCATACCGGTACAACGGCTCTCTAAAGGCTGAAAGCGGTTCCACGGATCCTGAAATTTCAGGCTATAAAATTCCCGTTTCATGGGATTTTTCATCATGGGAAGGACAACTCGTATGCGCGTGGGCGGCTGTGACGATAGACTTGGGTTCGAGCGCTTCACTGCTTGCTGCAGGCACGGAATTTTCCATCGCCCTAAAACCGCAAAACCCTTCGCATTCGGCAAAATACGACGTATACTTGCAGCTGGGCGTTTCCGCCGACGACGACTTTACAATAGAAGATTCCGCTTCCGTTCCTACGTGGAAAATTTCCGACGTCTCGGCTCCCGATGTGAGAAATCCCTTCAATCCGGCCAACGGAACGTTTTCACAAAACATAGTGAAGATACGCCTTACCCAAGAAGACGTAAGCCGCCTTTCTTCCAACCGCGGCGCCAGAATAATAATAGTTGTAAACGCAACTTTGACGGGAAGCGGAAACGGCAATTCAATTTCTGACGCAAATTCAAACAAAGAAGGAACTATATGGGTAGGCCCTTATGAAATTCAAACGCAGGGAGTCTTTACTTCACAAGCGGACAAATTAAAGGTCACAAACTCCCAAACAAAATCCGATTTTTCAGGCTCCGGAGATTTTAACTCGTCCGCAAACTATGTGCAAAACGTCGACTGGAAAAACTCGGATAATACTACCGTCACCGACACTGACATAACAATAACGCGGTACTTCAGCGAGGTTGACATATCCCCTTATAAAAAAATAAATCTTTATTTTCGCTTTGATCCGGAGAGAGAAACGCTGCTGGCAACAGACGACTCGGCCGCGGCCTTCACATTAACGCTCGACCGCGATGCAAGAGGGATCAGTTCCTACGGTAAGACCGCCCTGCGCTTGGAAATTCCACGCTCGGAATTTAAAAACTACGCCGATTCCTTGTGGCATAAACTCACCGTCGATAGAAGCGAAAAAAAAGCGGCGATCGACGGCAAGACCGTCGCGGTAAACAGTCTTTTCATAGATACTGAAACGGTTCCGTCGCGGCTCAAGATGACGATTGCAACGGCGATGGACGGTAAACTTTTTAAATCCGGCCGTTTCAGTTTTGACGAGCTTTATCTTTCCGACACAAAAGAATATTACATTCTCGAAGACAATGTAAAAACTTCTTATAAAAAAGACGGCGTCATATTGGCGGCGGGAAAATTTCCTTTGCTTGAAAATTTTTCATTTAAAGCCCGGACAAATTCTGCGGCAAGCATACGTCAGGAAGAATCGAACAAGGCGGATTCTTCTCTTGCGGGCAGCGCCTCTGCAGGCGTAACCCTTGCGACAATAGCTTTTTCAGGCGAAATCAGCGGTTCCACATCAGACGATACGAAACTCTCAAACGCGGGGCATAAAATTGAAACCACAGATCCGCTATTCGGTATTTTTTCGGCCGCAGAAGAGTATAGATACGATCCTGTCGAAAAAAGTCTTCATAAACAAAACGGAGCGGGAGCGGATCTTAAAACTGTCGGCGTTCCTCTCGATGTTTACGTAAACACGGAAGCCGTTTCAAACGCGTGGCATTCGACGCAAAAAAGTTCCGTACAATCGGATCTGTCTTTAGCTTCTCAAAATCTTTCATATTTTTTAACCGCAAAATTCAGCGCGGATCAAAGGCTTTTGCCGTCGCATTGCGGCGTAAAGAGGATAGACTCAAATTCCTATCTTCAAGGCTGGAAGGACAGTTCTGCCCTCGCCTTTTCAACAGGAAAAGAAAACGCTTCCGGGCGAAATGTTGCGGCGGGTATTTCAAACGTCCTAAAATTCCCTTCCATGGGATTTTCACCGCAGGCGGATCTTTCGTGCGAAGGCAGATATTCTTCATCGGTGTCCACTCTTTTTACCGATTCATCCAAGATACAACTCAAATTTCCGTTTTCGATAGGTTCGAACAATCTCGTCTTTCAATGGACAAGGGAAGCCGGCGGAACGAAGAACGTAGCGGCGGGAGGAAACTACGGCGAAGACGTAAAAGAAATTTCAGACTCCCTCGGCAGGCGCGAATATTTTTTTAAGGCGCTGCCTTTTCATGACATGGTAAACGCGTCGCTTCCTAAAGACGTGTTAAAAAACACGTCAGCCCTTTCCGACTCTTCAGACGGCGAAGGGTCGTTATATTACAGTACGGTATACGACCTGTCGTGGCGGCGTCCCGTATGGGGAAGCATCCGCGACCTATTGCTGCCCTCTTCCGTTTCGCTTTCGGCCTCGCGCGATATAAGAACGTCCGCAAGAGTGAGCGACATTTATCAATACAAGGCTGCGCTGAATTATACAGCGTTCAACATATTCGGGCAAAACGGAACGCTGATGCGAACATCCTTATTTAAGCAGGACGAATATACGGCTTCGTTATCGGCGGCGGCAAAAATTCCGCGCGACAGCGGCGAAAGGCGATATGTCTACGACGGTTACGTTCAAGCCAATTTTTACTACAACGATACGGATACCGTCCGGCTGGGCGGTGAAATAAGTTTTGAAACGTCCGACATATGGGCGACCAGAGCTACCGTAATATGGAAGCGGGGCGGTAAAAGAAGCCCCTTGATGGCGGCGGTAACGCTTTTTAAACCCGATTACGACATGTCGGGCGTAGTTTTAACGCGTTCGGACAGCATAAATATCTCTTTTTCAGAAAACGAAACATATTCCACTACAAATTCCAAGGTGATAAAAAGGCAGTCGTTCGAACTGAATCATTCGGCGGATATGAAATTAAACGGGAATCTCACCATATTTTCTTTTTTGTCGGAAACGTATAACTGCACGTGGGACAAAATCATTCTGCTAACAATAAAAGCGGGATTGGGAATGAGGGTGGAATTTTAAGGCGAAGCGCGGCATGCAAACGGCGAACCGCGCCGTGATACGCCGTTTCAAGGGCGCAGGTGTAAGTGCGCCGGAGTTTGGCGCATCGTCGCGACGGCTCAGCTCGTCGGCACAAGTATGTCAGCGTGCGACGGCTCAGTATTTTCGGGCTGTTACTGCAGCGGAGCGAAATAGCCGCTTTCGTCGCGGCCGCTGCGGTTCATAAGATAAATTTCAGCTTCTACGGGAAGAAACGCCCGGCCGAAATTCGTAGGCAAGGAAGATCTGAAAGAGAGCTGATATAGCCCGGACGGAAGATTTATTATGTCGGTTACGACTGGCGAAAGACCTTCAGGTCGGTAAACATAATACGATTCCCCGGCCGTATTATCGCAAAGGTACTGTATTTCGCCGTCAAGAGAACCCTCTTTCAAATTTATTACGGAAAACGCTATGGAATTATTATTGAGATAGGCCGTCAAATTCGAAAGTCCGTAATTGCCGAACGCGGACGAAGATACGTTTCCGCAGGTTATATAAATTATCGCACGCTTTTTTTCGCCGGACATAAGATCGTTCGCGGCAAGCCGCAAAGCCAAATCAAGCCTGCCTTCGTTTTGCAATGGGGTTTTTAACGCCGCAGGCGAAAAATTAAGCAGTCCCCGCGTATTCCCCCTGTATTCAAGTACGGGAATTTTTCCTGCCGAAACAACCCGTACGGTTCCCTTCCCTTCCATAGAAGCGGCTATCTCTCTGACAGCTGCCTGAAGCTCGCCGCTGTTTGCTGCCATGGCGGGGTCCCTGTCAATCACAAATGTTATATCTGCGACGGTATTTGCAGACACGGCGCCTTCCAGCCGCAGATCGGTTACAGGTCTTTTGTTTTCGCTCACGTAAAAATTCACGTCTCTAAGGCCGACTACGCTCTGGCGGCGGCGGTTCTCCACACGCACATCCATCGTAACTTTCGGAAATTCTTCCGCGTTCACGTGTTCGATCTGCACGAAAAGCCCGCCCAAGACTTCCGTCATTTTGGACATAAGGTAAACTTCGTTGGCGGTAATGTCCGTAACAAGAATGTTGCCGTTTACGTCGGGAACTGCGCTAGTAATGCGCGAGGGCGCGTTGCCGGTATTTGCGTTTTCAAACACGGAACCGTTCCTCGTATCTACGGAAATAATACGGTTCTTGTCGCAGACAACCAGATAACTGCCCCATTTTTTCATCGATTCGGGCTTAGAAAACGTCTTTTCTTCAACTAAAAGATCAACATAGTTTCCGAAACGGTCAAACTCGTAAATCGCCCCGCTGACACAGTCGGCAACAAATACCCTGCCGTCGTCTACGGCGATTCCCGTAGGCCCTGAAAAACCCGGAAACGAAGTTGTCCTAGAGCCGAAAAAAAACAAGGGTTCGCCGTCACGGTCGAAAACATTTACTCGGCAGTTTCCGAAATCCGTAACGTAGATATTGCCGTATCCGTCCTGCGCCAGATACTGCGGCCCTACCATCTGACCCAAAGAGCGCCCTTTGGAACCTATATATTTTTCAAATCGGCCGTTGGCGGTAAAAAGGCTGAGCCTGCCGCCCGCGCTTTCGCTTATCAAAAGTTTTTCGTCCGAAAGCCTTATAATATCCGTAGGACGGTCGAAGCCGTTTATGGGCCCGGTCACGCGGTTTATCACGTTTCCGTTCACATCTATGCGTAAAAGATCGTTCGAACCGTATGACAAAACCCAGATTGAACCGTCGGGATTAGGCAAAACCGAAACCGGCTGGCTGAAAACGGTTTCTTTTCCGTTTACGCCGGGAAAGCCGCCCGCCTCCGTATACTTCAGCGAGGATTCCTGATTGGCCCCTGTTATGCGGCGCTCGCGGACAATTTCTATACGGTTTTGCAAAAGAAGACCGCCGTAACCCGCCTCTGCTGCAAACTGCCACTGCTGCAATGCGGCTCCTTCAATGCCTGAACGATAGTAGGCTTTTCCCAGCCAGTCCAAAATAAGGTTTTCTTCAGGCAAATAGAACAGAGCCTTTTCAAACTGCAAAATGGCGTCGTTGAATGCGTTGCGATAATAAGCCTGTACGCCCCGCCTGAATTCCGTTTCAGCGTAAGTGTTTGCGCTCGAATTTCTGCCGAAATCGGTCTGTGAAAAAACGCCTTTACTTCCCGCAAAAAACAGCAAAGCCGTAAAAAAAGTTATTTTTATAATTAAAGAATCTCTACAAAAACCGAGGCCGTCAAATTTTTTTTTCATAAAGTACCAATTACGCATAACGGGTTTCCGTTATGATCCTGAGATGCTCGGCAATTTCATGGTTCCCCTTGTTAAGGAGCGAAGCCTGCCGCACATATTTATCGGCTTCTTTCATAAGACCGAGCTTAAAATATACCCAGCCCAAAGAATCAAGACAGGCAGCCGAATTGGGCTCGCCGTCTACGGCCTTTTTACAGAAAGCGAGAGCTTCCGTAAGATCCCGATTTTCGCACGCGAGCACGTAACCCAAACCGTTTAGCGCCGTAAGATTTTTGGAATCTTCGGCAAGAGCTTTTCGATAATAGTCTATACAATCATCGATTTCATCCTGCTGCCATGAGATATAGGCCAATGAAGCGTAGACTGAAGCCGGGCGGTAGCCGAGTTCGAGCAATTTGTTCAATTCAAATTGCGCAAGCCGCTTGCGACCCGAAAGAGCGTATATCACCGCAAGGATGTAGCGGCATTGAAGTATGCGGTTGTTGTTTTTTCCTGCCGTAACCACCTGCTCCAAATACAAAAGAGCGTCGTCATAACGGCCTACCTTGGCATAGCACAGACCTATGTAATACATAAGCTCCATGCTGTCGGCGCCGGAATCGTCAGGGAGTGAAAGAAAAAAAGCAAGCGCTTCTTTAAAGGAATTTCTGTTGTATAGACTTATTCCTTCGGATAGAATTTTATCATCAGACATTACAACCCACCGTATTTATTCTACAGTGAAAATGAAATATCGTCCACTATTCCTGCGCTTTTAGGTTCGGCATAAACGCGAGTTACGGAAATAAATCCTTTTTCAACGGCTTCATAATCGTGATATGTTCTTCCGCTCGTATGTATTTTGCCTCCCTGAGCAGAACAAATCTTCGTTTCATCGTCAATCTCGTCAATCTTTATGCTGTCGTTATACCGTCTGAAAGAAATATCCGTCATCTTGACTCCTAGATACGCTGCGGACGAGCTTAAGGCGTTTACGTTTACAAAGACGCTGTTCCCGTCGTGTTCTTCCGCATATGAAACCGGACGGCAAAGAGAAATAAGAAGTTCGAGATTTTTCGCGGCAAAATCCGCAAGGCCTTCATAGTAGTAATTTTCGTCATGAGTTTCCAAACTGAGCGCTATGCCGGGAATTCCTGCGAGCGCAGCCTGCCTGGCTGCGGCGGCTGTTCCCGAATAAACTATGTCGGTTCCTATGTTCGCGCCTTGATTTATTCCCGAAATTACGGCGTCGGGCACACGCGAAAGAAGCCTTCCTCCCGATCCTGCCGAAAGTATCACGCAGTCGGCAGGAGTTCCCTCATAGCAGTACACGCGGTCTTTTATCTTTGTAAGCTTTAAAGAACGATCCATGGATACGCACTGAGAAACTCCCGAACGGTTTCTGTCGGGAGCGACTACCCAAACCTCATGTTCAAAAGACAATCTCTTTGCCAGGACGCTGAGGCCGTCGCCCGATATACCGTCGTCATTAGTCAAAAGAAGCAGCATATTTTAAATCTTTTATCCTTTAATTTTTTATAATATGAGCTCCGTCCGCCGGAAGTACCGGATATGTGAGCGGATGAAACCCGAATATCCTTTCGTAGTCTTTCAAATACTTTTTAAAAGTCTCTACATCGTCTTTGCGGATTATAGTGTAAAGACAGCGTCCGAACCCCTTTCCCGTTATGCGTCCGCAGGTGACGGGATTTCTTACGTCTTCAAGATTAGGCTCAAGTTCCCCTACGCGCTTTAATATCCAATCTATTTCAGGGCATGAAATCTCATAAAGATCTCTCATGCTTTCATGGCTGCGGTTTACGGCGCGGGCAAACATTCCGAAATTCTTTTTGGCAATTCCGTCAAGCGCAAGTAGAACGTTATTATGTTCATACATGATGCACAAAAGCCTGCGTCTCATATCTTCGGACACCACTGAAAGAGTTTCGTTTATTTCCGTAGTGTCCGCGCTGTAAGACCAGCCGCCGTGTGCGTTGATTTTTTTTTCTTTAAGTTCCCCTAAAATCAAAGCGTTTCCGGCTTCGATCATCACGTCTTTATCCCAAGTGGAAATTCGCGGAACCCTTGCGTCCGTGAGCATCACGACATGCTCGTTAAAATCGACGGGAATATTCTCGCAGCGTCCCTTTGAATGATCTGTCAAAAGAAGCGTTCCTTTTTTCGAATACAGGGCTGAAAAATTGTCCGCAAGAAAATTTCCCGTGTTAAGGAATAACTTATTGCCTCTTTCGATAACCTGAAGAAGCTGCGGTTCGGAAAAACTAAGCGAAAGAACCGCATTTACCGCCAGCGCCGTTCCGATTTTTATCGCAGTGGTGATGCCGAATCCTGCGGAAGGAAGAATATCGCTGTATATCGTAAAATTGAGGCCTTGAAGGCTTGCGCCCCCGGAAACGAACCCGTACAGCATAGCTTTTACAGCGTTGGCCCAGCGGTCTTCTTTTTTGAATTTCAGCGATGTAAGGCTTGTTTTTTTTCGTTCGTTGAGCTGCGGAAAATAAAAATGAAGCGATGAGTCTTCCCGGCGTGAAACGGCTACATAGACGGGCAGATTTACGGCCATCGAAAGAGTTTTATCTCTAAAAAACCAAGAATGTTCGCCTATAAGATGAAAACGTCCGGGAGCACAAACCGTTATATCGGGCAAGACCCCGTATTCGGTTTTGTGTGCGCCGTTTACAAACTCCATAATAAATTTTCCACTATAATATCATTATTGCGTTTTTACAACGTTATAGGATAGAATATACCGTAATGAATCTTTTTTTACAAGTTTTTTGCTCGCTTTTTTCCGCCCTGCTGTGCGCTCTTGCCATTCCAAACGAGTTTTTAACTTTCGGCTCGCCTTTTTTAGGTCTTATCGCTCTCATTCCGCATTATCTTGCCGTTTCAAAAAGCGCTTCGTTCAAAAACGCCGTATTTTTAAATGCCTTGCAGGTTATGGCTGTACACTTGATTTCAAGTTTTTGGCTTGCAAATTTTAGGGATTTTGCGATATTCACTTTGGGCGCTTCGGCGGCGGGGACGGCCTGTATAGGAGCATTTTTCGGTTGGATTTTATTTTTTCCGTACGCAAAACCGCGCACAGCGGAAAAGTGTGCCCCTTGCGCAAAAAAGTGGGGCATTTTCGCAAAAATGCGCCGGCCATATGTAAAAACGTGCGCGGCGGAAAACGTTTTATCAAGACGCGGTATAAAAAAAATTTCTTACCCGTCTTTTAGAGTTCTTTATTTTTCTGCGGTCTGGGTGACGTGGGAATGGGTAAAATCGAACGGCTTTTTAGGCTATCCGTGGGGCACTCTTTCGATGTGTTTTTATAATGCCAAATGCTTTATACAGATTGCAGATATTTCAGGCGCGTACGGGATAACTTTTCTTGCACTTCTCTTTTCTTCGGTATGCGCAGAAGGCCTTAATCTCATCGGTTCAATAAAGAATTTCCAAAATCCTAAAGAAATTCTCTCGGATTATAAAATGACCGCCGCTCTGTGCGTTTCTTTTTTTGTGCTTAGCTTCGCCTACGGGGTTTTTCAGTATTCGAAAAAACGCATCCCTGTAAAATTTTTGAACACGGTGATCGTTCAGCAAAACATAGATCCTTGGGGCGATACGGACGATTCTTTATCCGTAATGATGTCAAAAAATCTTTCGGAACAATACATAGAACAGATGCGTGAAAACAGAATTTCGCCCGATCTTGTCGTATGGAGCGAAGCTGTGCTTAGGCGCCCCTTTCCGCAAGGACAAAATTATTACAAAAAGGCTCCCGCCGGCGAACCTTTGATAAATTTTATCGACCGCATGAACGTACCGTTTTTAGTTGGCGCGCCCTATCTGTTGGACAAAAAAACAAATTCATACGGTAACGCGGCGGTTCTCATAGACGCCGACGGAATTTTTCGCGGTGCATACAGCAAAATTCACCTAGTTCCATTTGCGGAAATAATTCCGTGGATCGAATTTAAATGGATGGCTTTTTTGATGGACAGTTTGGTAGGTTTTTCAAGCAGCTGGAAAGCGGGAAATCAATACGTGCTTTTCGACATTCCGGCGCATGTAAATCCTGAATACGAAGCTCCTGTGGCGGTCGTCTCTCTTACGGAGGAATTAAAAGCCCCCTCCGTTAAAATCGGAACTCCTATATGCTTTGAAGACGCATTTCCTAAAATATGCGGGAATTTTTCCAAAGCCGGATGCGAGCTTTTCGTAAACCTTACCGACGATTCATGGTCGCGCACCGCTTCCGCCGAATATCAGCACTTTGTCATCGCAGCCCTGCGTTCCGTAGAATTCCGCACTCCGATGGTGCGATCTACGAATTCCGGCTATTCAACCGTCATAGACCCTGCCGGTAGAGTGCTTCAAGACTTACCGCTTTTTACTCATACGGCCGCTTCCTGCGCCGTACCCGTATATGAAAAAGAAACGACAATATACGAACGATTCGGCAACTGGCTCGCATATTGCTGCATGATATTCGTATTTTTAAGCCTTTGTTTTGCCGCAAAAGACGGAACGGAAAACAACGGAACTGCGCATTGACTCGGCCGATTTTCGACGGCCGCCCGCGCGAACACTGGAACAGAGCTGGCTTGCCGCCTCATTTTAGCACTGTATGTCGGCGCTGCGCATGACGCTGAATTTTGGCATAAGCTGCGGATCAGCGCCGCGAATTGACACGGCATACCATTTCAACGCTGCAGATTAACATGCACTGCGGATCAGTGTTGTAGATTGTCAACCTATTTCACTTTTTTAATGCCAATTGTAAACTACCATCACATATGAAAAAGAATTTTGTAATTCCTGTTTTTATTGCGGCATTTGCCGCTCTTATCGGCGCAGGCGCTTTTATAGCAATTCCTGCCGGGGCTACGGTAGTTCCTATCGTAATGCAAAACATGTTCGCCGTTCTTTCAGGCTGTCTGCTCGGAGGGCTTAACGGCGGAGCGGCCGCACTGCTCTTTGTACTTGCGGGAACTATGGGACTTCCTGTGTTTTCAGGAGGGCGAGGAGGCGTCGCCCACATACTAGGCCCTACGGGAGGTTTTCTTATAGGCTATATTTTGGCAGCCGCAGTATCGGGCCTGATAGCGGGAAAACCTAAAGTCCTGCAAAAGACCTCCAAGGTCAAATACGTTTTACGCATGGCCGCCGCAGCCGTATCTGGCTTTGTCGTGCTTTACGTACCCGGCGTCCTATGGTTTATGCACACCCGAAACGCAAGCTTCGCTTCCACTATGGCCGCCTGCGTGCTTCCGTTCATTTTAGGAGACGTAATAAAGTGCATACTAACCGTCTTGCTTTCTTTAAAATTCCGTCCGGTAATCGCCCGATACTTAAACTCGGATGAACGTCCTTAAAAAGTATGCAATTTTCTAACGCTTCGTCTGCACCCAAGCCGTCCGGCGCCAAGCTTGAAGTCTGCAAGCTGAGCAAATATTTTTACATATCGTCGGAAGGTAACGATGTAAAGACCGTTCTTGACAATATTTCGTTTACGCTCGAACAGGGCAGCTGCACGGTAATAGGGGGCGCAAACGGTTCCGGAAAGACAGTCCTTATGTCGATCATCGCTGGCCTTTTAAAACAAAGTTCGGGCGAAATATCAATTTCATTTTCCGACGGCAAAAAAAGCGACAGTAAAAAAAAATTCGCAGGGATCGTCTTTCAGGATGCGGATTCGCAAATTTTGGGCGAAACCCCCTTGGAAGACGTCATGTACGGAGCCGTAAACTGCGGTCTTTCCAAGCCGGAAGCAAAAAAGGCCGCGTTGGAAGCGTTGGAAAAAGTAGGACTTAGAGACAAAGCCGAACATCCTGCCAGATTTTTATCAGGCGGGGAAAAACGACGCCTAGCGGTCGCCGGTATTCTTGTGATGAACCGCCCTCTCATAATTTTTGACGAACCCTATGCAAATTTAGACTATGACGGCGTAAAGCAGGTAAATTCTCTTATAGAATTTCTTAAAGGACAAGGCAAAACTCTCATAATTTTAATGCATGAAATTGAAAAATGCCTCGCCCTCGCCGACCGTTTTATGATCCTATTCAAAGGAAAAAAAGTTTTTGACGGCTCGCCTAAAGAAGGCATTCAAAAAGACCTTGCAGCGTGGGGCATAAAACCGCCGACGCCCGGCACAAGGGTCGAGGATCTCATATGGAAATAAAAAGGCAAAGAGCGACGACAGACTTCATCCTTTACGGTTACCGGATCGGAAACAGTTTTCTGCACAAAATTCCTGCCGGAATAAAGCTCCTTGCAATACTCGTTTGGAGCGTATGCATTTTATATGCTCCTGCCGCCGCATGCGCCGCATTTTTTTTAATATTAATATTGTTCGCTCTAAAAGCCGAAATTCCTTTCAGCCTCTTAACGGCCGATCTTACCCCAATATTTTATTACGGAATTTTGCTGTACGTAACTTCAGCCTTATCTAAAAAAAACTTTATGCCTTCCCTGAGCGATGTGATATTTTGTTTTAGACTTTTGACAATGCTTATGATGTCGTCGATTTTATTCAGAACCACGACTCCGCTGGAATTAAAGTCCGCGCTGGAAGAAATTGAAATTTTCGTAAGAAAAAAGCTTCGTCTTAAACCGAAAGCGGAAATCTCCGTCATGTTTTCGTATTTTTTGCTTTTTTTGCCGCGGATATTTACTATATGGAACGATATAAGCCGCGCTTACAAAGCCCGCGGAGGAAAAAACGACATCAAAAAAATCTTTGTTTTGTTCCCTATTCTCATCTCGCTAAGCATTCATAAGGCATGGAACACGGCCCTTGCGGCAGAGGCAAGAAGCCGGTAAAAATTGCGCGATACTAGAATCGAACTAGTGACCCCAAGCGTGTCATGCTTGTACTCTAACCAACTGAGCTAATCGCGCTTACCGATACGATAGCTTATAAAAAAATAAGATTTTAGTCAATCAAGAGAAACTAAATCAAGAAAAACTAAAAAAATTCAATAAATTTTATCTTTAATCGAGATAGAAAGTTATAAACTTTTACATTTAACAACTGCTGACAGAGCGGTCCATATAACATCCGCTTAACCTGCAAACGGGCTTGTCCCGTTTGTCAGGATGAAGCAGGTGCATATCGACTACGAAGCGTTATTGTATGATGTTTTATACAAAATAAACAGCCCTTCAAATAAAACGGAACTGAATATAATCGTTCCTGTCTTAAAGATAAATATAGAATCAAACAGGTTAAATTTATTCATAAGGGGAAATACTTTGAAATGATATAATAAAACCATTGATATCTTTGCTGTAACAAAAATATATATCGGCTGAAATAATAGTATTATTTTTTCATATTTTTTTAATTCAAAATTTAATATTTTTTGTACTTTTATATTTTCAATAAAAAGTATTAAAAAAATCAATATAATATTTATAAAAACGGAAGAACGAATTAACCCATCCAAAAAAGCCGGATGTAGTAATGCTTCAAAAGGCAGAAAAGGTGCATAGAGTAAAAATGCCGTAAGTCTTAAATTGTAAATAAGATTTACCAATATAAAAATTCCAATATAAGTTAAAAAATATGATAGTAAAAATTTAATTATCTGTTTTATAGAAAGTTCTTTTACTGCTATAAATTTTAGCCACAGAGTAAAAATAATTGGAATGAATAATAAAGTCCAATAAAAATTCCCTGTCCATTTTAGCCCTTCCCAACCATGTATTAAGACCTCTGCATAATAGGATAAAAATCCCGTTATAGACATAAGTGCTAAACTTAATATTTTTATAAACTTTTTTCTCAATTTTTCCCCAAGTACGTCAGTGGCGTGTCCGCCTAACAATTGATTGTACCGCACGCGACTTGACCGTGTGTCGGCTACAAAGTTCATGTTATATAAAATTATTGTTCATATACTGTTGTACAATCTAAATATTCTCTTTTAAAATTATCTAAGTTTAATTTATATCGTACGACAATACTTTTAGATTCTAAATCTTTTGGTTGTAAAGTTTTTTTATATTCTTCACTTCTTTTTAAGGATTCATCTGTTACTCTGTTTTTGCTAATATTCCACCAATCACATTTTTCAACGATGATAATAGTCCTTCCATCGTATTCTAAATCTCTCAAATATGAGCCGCTGTACAACCTCTTATTTATTTTTATATCATAAATGGAAAAAGCTCTAACCCCCGGACTTGTGCCATAATCTTGGAACAAATATTTTTCATCATCGGAAATAATACACCATGCCGATTCACAATCATATCCCATATCGGTAATATGCGTAATTTCATTTGTTTGGGGATTCCATTTAAAAGTTCCGACAGGATCCGAATATTGGAAATCTTCAATATCATCAGACCAAACGAAATAGTATGATTCTTGCTTTGAAAATTTACTTGGATATACTTGTACTATTGCTTTTTGACCGTTTCTATCGATTTCTAAATCCAGTGATAAAATTGTTGATCTAGTTGCCGGATTTACTTTGAGAACACTAAAGGTACTTACATCGATTTTTGGATCGATATCAACATATTTTGAAAAAACCCATCCATACCAGCCAAAATTATCAGAAGCGTAATCTTTTACAATATCATTTTTTTCAATCTGGATTTTTAACCAATATCCATTGAAATTATCGATTCTTTCTTTTTTATCTGAATAGCCTTTTATTGTAACCACATCACCTTTTTTTAACTTTCCAATTTTTAATGATGATGTAGAAGGTTTTAATCTTATGTTTAAATTGTCATCATTAATTGTTGTTTTGGCAACTGTTCCGAAATATTGTCTGTTATCCAATTCTAATTGAAAATCATCGGCATAAAACAGAAAAGCAAAAAACACCAATAAACATATTGAAAAAAATCGTTTCATTTTCTCCTCTTGGTGCGCCCCAGTGCAGGTCTGTCAACCTAACACAATTTTAAACCGTAAACAGGCTTAACCGATTTGTCGGCGCTGAAAACCGCGTTATATGATTTATGCATATACATACATTTTTATTGTTTCAAATTCCAGAGAATGCTTATTGTTTTCTTCTTCCAAATCATAAAGGTTCTGAAGATTGAGCCAGAATTCTGCCGTAGTCCCGAAGAATTTTGAAAATCTGATTGCCGTATCTGCAGTAATTGAACGCTTTCCGTGAATTACTTCTGAGATTCTTGTTTCAGGAACATTGATTTCTTTTGCCAGACGATATGCAGAGATATTCATCGCGTCTAAAAAATCTTTTTTAAGAATTTCTCCGGGATGAATATTTGGCAATTTTTTATCAGTGATAATCTGTGATTCTAACATTTTCCGCATCTCCATTTTCAAACTTAAATACAATCCTCCATTGATCATTTATTCTAATCGAATAAAATCCGTCTAAATTCCCGGCAAGTCTTTCTAAACGATTACCGGGAGGGATTCTTAAATCTTCTACAACTTTTGCAGCTTCAATCATTCGAAGTTTTCTTCTGGCAACATTCTGAATCGTTAACGGTAATTTTTTACTTTTATTACCTTTGCAGATTGATTCTGTTTCTACATCATCAAAACTTCTTATCATACTTTCTATGCTAACGCTAAACAGAAGTAGCTGTCAAGAAGCAAACAATGTTAAAATAAAAAATTAAAGTTTGATTTTTCAAGTAAATATTATAATAAAACACAGGCATATTATCTTTTCAAACGCATACACCGTCATTTTTCTTGCAAGTCCGGCAATCAATACAGCCGTGCATATTCTGCTTTGTAAAAAGATATTCTATTTCGACTGAATGGCCGGCTTCTATTGCACCTTTTGCAAATATCTACAAGACTTTCTCGCCGTCCCGCCGGTCGCGCGGAAAACTTTGCGCCCCGACGATTTCTGCCCCAGCCGCTCGCGCTGAAAACTTTGCACATTGCGTTCATCGCAAGGCGCTGCGCCGCCGTAAAAAAACTTGCAAAATCAATTTTCAAACGGATAGACGATTCCGAATTTTTTTCTTATGCCGTCCATCAGTTCCATCATGTAGACAGTTTCTTTATGCGGCATGGAAGGACACTCGGTCTTCCCGCTTTCTATCGCCCTTACAGTTTCCGCCACTTCGTATTCAAATCCTGTAAGCTGGGGCGGAACCTTAATTTCCTTTATCAATCCATATTTTTTATCGAATACGAAAACTTTTTGCGGATTATTTATATTTTCAACCTGAATAAAACCTTCCGTACAATGTATCATTCCGTACCTGTCCGAAACGGCGGACGCTCCGGCGCAAAGAACCGCCATACGTCCCTTTTCCTTGTAAACCAGAGTATAACTGTCGTTTACGTCTACGCCCGTATCGCTTTTTTGACAGACGGCATGAATTTCATCGGGGTGACCGAACGCCATCACGGCGAAATTCAGCGCATACACGCCGACGTCCAAAAGAGCGCCGCCTGCAAGCTCAGGTTTTGTGATTCTTTCCTTATGCATTATAGGATACCCGAGATTAGCGGTGAGCATCCGCGCTTCCCCCACGATATTCGAAGCAATCACATCGTCAATGATCTTGCGGCTCGGCTCATATCGTGTCCAAATCGCTTCCGTAATGAGAAGTCCCTTCTTTTCCGCAAGATTGATAAGATTTTTCGCCTGATCCGCATTGGCTGTAAAGGCTTTTTCGCAAAGCACATGCTTGTCGTTTTCAAGACACAGCGCCGCATGTTCGAAATGATGAGAATGCGGCGTCGCAATATAAATCAAATCCGGTTTCGGATCGCGGAGCATCTGTTCGTACGAGCCGAAGGCTTTTTCTACGCCGTGCCGCTCTGCAAATTCCTTTGCTTTATTAAAATCTCTGGAAGCAATGCCGTACAGCCGAACGCTTTCGTCCCCCGTTTCATTCATCTTTCGTACGGTTGCCGCCATAGTTTCAGCTATTCTCCCGGCGCCTATAATTCCCATAGATATCATAAAAATCCTCCGATCGTATTAAGGTAAGCTTAGCACATAAAGATTTTTCCCGCCATCTAAAGTTTTTGATGCGGTTAAGCCATATAAAATTATGCTAGGCGCGCACTGCGCCGCAAGAGCCGCCTTTTCGCAGCAGTTTCGCTTTTCCCCGTTAAGCATTCACTGTCTAGCCGTACTTTTGCCGTCTAAAGTTTTTGGCGTGATGCAACGAAGCCGTATAAAGTTATGTTAGGCGGGAACTGCTTACGCAATGCATTTTTGAAATTACTGTACTAATTACTATTTTTTGTGTAACATAAAAAAAGGATTTATTCATAAGATACTATGATCACAACAAACATATTATCAGGAGATTGTCTGGAAAAACTAAAAGAATTCCCCGACTCTTCCGTAGATCTTATTATTACATCGCCCCCTTATGCCGATCAGAGGAAAAATACGTATGGCGGTATAAAACCGGAGAAATATGTATCCTGGTTTCTTCCGATTACTGCGGAGCTGTTTAGAGTTTTGAAAAATGACGGTACTTTCATTCTCAATATAAAAGAAAAGGTACAGAACGGGGAACGCAGTACGTATGTTCTTGAATTAATCATGAAAATGAAAAGGCAAGGTTGGCTATGGACAGAAGAATTTATTTGGCATAAAAAAAACTGTTATCCCGGAAAATGGCCGAATAGGTTTAGAGATGCATGGGAACGTTTATTACAATTTAATAAAGCAAAAAAATTTAATATGTATCAAGAAGCAGTAATGATTCCTATGGGGGACTGGGCAAAAAACAGACTTAAAAATTTATCGGAAGTCGATAAAATACGGGACAATTCAAAAGTCGGCAGTGGTTTTGGAAAAAATATTTCAAATTGGCTTGAAAGAGATATGGCATATCCGACCAATGTTCTTCATTTAGCCACTGAATGCAGTAACAAAAATCATAGTGCAGCATTTCCTGAAAGTCTACCTGAATGGTTTATAAAATTATTTACTCAAGAGTATGACACTGTTTTAGATCCTTTTATGGGATCGGGTACGACGGTCTTTGTTGCAAACCGTATGAACCGTCATGCGATAGGAATTGATATTGTAGATGAATATTGTAAGGAGGTACAAAAGAAAATTAATGAACAAAAAATGATATTGTTTGAAAATGAGGTTAACTATGGGTAATTTGAACATAGATGATGTAAAAATGTATGTTGAAAAGCATATTGGTAATTTTCATAAAAAGAGAATCAGCAGTTTGGATAATCTAAAATTATCGAAAATCTTAAAAAGAAAAAATCCATATCTTTTTAAAGCAAAAAATATTTTAACCGCTGAACAGATCGTATCAGGATTTTTAAATGCTCATATTTCATCAAACGAGGAAACAATATTCGGTGATTGGCTTGAAGGTCTTGCACTCTTTATTAACTTCTAAAGTGTACGGTGGTTATAAATCCGGCATACAAGGTATTGATCTTGAATTTGATGATAACAATACACGCTATATTGTCAGCATAAAATCAGGGCCAAATTGGGGTAACAGTTCTCAAATTAAGAAAATGATTGCTGACTTTAAAACGGCTAAAAAGACATTACGAACAAGTAATTCTCAACTACATATTGTAGCAGTGAATGGTTGCTGTTACGGTAAAGAAAAGAATTATGATAAAGGTGATTATTTTAAGTACTGCGGTCAACAGTTTTGGGAGTTTATTTCAGGAGATGAAAATTTATATATTGATATCATTGAACCGTTAGGATTCAAAGCAAAAGAAAAGAGTGATGAATTTATGCAGTCATATACGCAGATGATAAATAAATTCACTGGAGAATTTATTCAAAACTATTGTTTATCTTCTGGTGAAATTGATTGGAACAAAATAGTAAAATTTAATTCTGCAAAAGAAACGTAAACAGAAGGAGCAACTAACACCCGCTTCAACTTGACATTGTCTTTACGGCAATGTAGGTAAGCGAATGCTAGGCGCGCACTGCGCCGCAGGAGCCGCCGTTTCGCAGCAGTTTCGCTTTTCCCCGTTGAGCATTCACTGCCTAGCCGCTCTTTCGCCGTCTTCCCGCCGCACTTTTGCCCGTTCGGTAAAAATTCGGCAATAAATTTCCTTCTCCTACTTGTAATATCATATATAGCGGTGTATAATGCAGAGAACACAAAAAAGAACGCTATATACGGGGTTAAATTTGCATATAAATTTAACTCCATATTTATTATAAAGATACGTCAGTTCAAGGTGAATAAAAGTGCGCTGCCCTTATTGCGGAAGTCTGGACGACAAAGTAATCGAGTCTCGAACAATGGCAAACGGAGGAACTATCCGGCGCAGAAGAGAATGTTTGTCGTGCAGTTACCGCTTTACAAGCTATGAGCGCATTGAAGAAAAACCGTTTATGGTAGTAAAGAGGGACGGCCGAAGGCAGCCTTTCGATCTTTCGAAACTTTCAAAGGGTATCGAAAGGGCTCTTGAAAAAAGGCCCGTTTCGGCGCCGAGTATCGAAAACCTTGTAAACGAGATTGAAGATGAAGCGATCATGCGCGGAAAAACTACGCGCGAAATCAGCACTGCTGATCTTGGAGAACTTGTGCTCAATAAATTGCACAAATTCGACAAGGTAGCTTATATACGCTTTGCATCCGTATATAAGCATTTTGAAGATTTAAATGAATTTATAACGGAAGTAAATAAGCTCGGGGGGGGAAAGGAATGAGCGAAGCTGCAAAACAGTCGGTTTTTCCGGAGTGGAGAAATTTTTTAGGAAACGGCGACGATAAGGAAACCGCCGGTTTTATAAAATCAGTCGTAAAGCGCTCCGGTGAAATAGCCGCGTATGACAGATCCAAGATAGAAAAAGCGATCGGCAAGGCTATAGAAGCCGTTGAAAAACATCCCGATCCTGAAAGGGCTCAAGCTCTAACGGATTCCGTAGAAGAGCATCTTCGCCTGCTCATGGCCGGCCGTCGCGCCCATTCGATTCCGGCGATCGAAGAAATTCAAGACATTGTTGAAACCGTCCTGATAGAAAACAAGGAAGTCGAAATTGCAAAAGCATACATTCTGTACCGTTCGCGGCACGAAGCCTTCCGAGACTCTAAAAAACTGATGCTCGACATAAACGGCACAATGGACGGCTATCTTTCCCAATCCGATTGGCGGGTAAATGAAAATGCAAACGTAAACTTTTCATTGGGCGGCCTCATCCTTCACAATTCGGGAACCATCACCGCCAATTACTGGCTTAAAAACATATATTCCAAAGAGATAGCGGAAGCCCACAAAACGGCTGCGTTCCACATACACGATCTCTCGATGTTTTCAGGCTATTGCGCAGGATGGTCGCTCAGACAGCTCATAAAAGAAGGGCTCGGCGGCGTTCCCGATAAGATAACTTCCACACCGGCTTCTCACCTTTCAACGCTTGTAAACCAGATCGTAAATTTTTTGGGAATCCTGCAAAACGAATGGGCGGGAGCGCAGGCTTTCAGTTCGTTCGATACATATCTTGCGCCGTTCGTTAAAGCGGACAACCTTTCGGAAAAAGAAGTGCGGCAGTGCATACAGAGCTATATTTACGGAGTAAACACTCCGGGACGCTGGGGCTCGCAGGCGCCTTTTACGAACATCACGCTTGACTGGGTTTGTCCCGACGATTTAAAAGATCAAAAGGCAATAGTCGGCGGCAAAGAGATGGACTTCACTTACGGCGACTGTCAAAAAGAGATGGACGTCATAAACAAACAGTTTATCCTTCTCATGCTTGAAGGCGACGCCGCAGGGCGGGGATTCGGCTATCCTATTCCCACGTATAATATCACCAAAAATTTCAACTGGGACAGTGAAAATACTAAACTTCTGTTTGAAATGACGGCGCAATACGGAACTCCGTATTTCCAGAACTTTGTCAATTCCGATCTGGACCCGAGCGACGTGCGTTCCATGTGCTGCCGTCTCAGACTGGACAAAAGGGAATTGCGTAAGCGCGGCGGCGGATTGTTCGGGTCCGACGAATTTACAGGCTCTTTGGGCGTAGTTACGATCAACCTTCCGCAAATAGGCTACCTGGCAAAAAACGAAGAACAGTTTTTCGCCCGTTTGGACTATCTTATGGATCTTGCAAAAGAAAGCCTTTGCATAAAACGCAAAGTCATACAAAAGCTGCTGGACGGAGGGCTTTTTCCGTATACGCGCCGCTATCTTAAAACCTTAGACAATCACTTTAACACGATAGGTTTGTGCGGAATGAACGAGTGCTGCAGGAATTTTTTAAACTGCACTATAGTGGATCCTAAAGGCAAGGCGTTTGCCGAAAAGGTTCTGGATCACATGAGAGAAAGACTGCAGCAGTATCAGGAGCAGACGGGAGAACTGTTCAACCTCGAAGCGACTCCAGCCGAAAGCACTTCTTACCGCCTGGCAAGGCACGACAAAAAACAATTTCCGGACATAATAACAAGCGGAGAAACGGATCCGTACTATACAAATTCCACGCAATTACAGGTTGATTATACAACGGATGTGTTTGAAGCCCTTGACCATCAGGAATCCTTACAGACGCGGTATACCGGGGGGACGGTATTCCACACATTCATGGGGGAACAGGTTAAAGATTGGAAAAGCTGCCGGGACTTTGTCCGCACAATCATGACCAATTACCGCCTGCCCTATGTTACAATATCACCGACGTATTCGGTCTGTTCAATACACGGCTATTTGCCGGGAGAACAGTTTGAATGCCCGAAGTGCAAGGCAGAAGCCGAAAAAGCGCTCAAACTTAAGATTGCACAGCTTGAGGAAGAACGCAGGATGATCGTTTCAGGCGGAAATGCAAAAAAAGCCGAAAACGATTAAAGAAATGCGCGCATTCTGCCGACCATAAATATAGTGTTATCTGCTTGACTAAACCAAAAGATAACACTATATTTAGCGGTAGCTAAAAAAAACATTATTTTCTATGGGAGGGAAATATGGAGAAAACAGTGAAAACACGCGATTTAGCTGAAGTGGACGCAGAAATAAAGGCTGCAAAAGAAGCTCTTGAAAATGTTCACGGCAAAGAAACGGAAGTTTACGCAAGAATAGTAGGTTATTACAGGGCTGTACGCAACTGGAATAAGGGAAAGGCCGAAGAATTCAAACACCGCAAGATGTTTTCGGTAGACAATGTGCCGGAAGCTATGCCTCAGGACGCAGCAGAAAAAGAAAAGGTTTCTGCGCCGGTTAAGACGGCCGCGGGTGATTTGCATTACGACTTCTTTTTCCGCCAGACATGTCCTAATTGCCCGCCGGTTAAAGCCTATATGGCAGACCTCAGCGTTTCCGGCAAAAGCATAAATGTCGACACGAAAGAAGGTTTGGCGCAGGCTGCGGCTAAGGGCGTTTTTGCCGCTCCCACAGTCATAGTCTATAACGAAAATGGCAAAGAAGTTGCGCGGGCACACAATGTTCAAGAACTTTCCGCCATCTTCGAACCGGTAGCCCTCGCCGTCTGATTTTTTGATAGTAGTTGGCGGACCGAGCCGATAGCCCTGCATGGCTCACTGCTCGGCAGGGCGGCCGCTCGACCTATCGATCAGACAATGCGGATTTCCGAAAAACAGCTTAATATTCCCGCAGGAGCTCTCATAAAAACTACGCTGGTTGATTATCCCGGGCGTGTGGCGTGTTCTTTTTTTCTTAAAGGCTGCAATATCCGCTGTCCGTATTGCTATAACAGAGCCTTGGTTTTGGAAGATGAGACGGACGGTTCTCTTGTTTCCGCAAAGACGGTTGTAGCACATCTTGAAAAAAGAAAAAACGTTTTAACAGGCTTTGTTTTAAGCGGAGGAGAGCCGCTTTTAAATCCGCTTACGCCTTTTTTGATCGGTGAAGCAAGAAAAAAAGGCTACAAGATAAAACTTGACACGAACGGAACTCTTCCCGATCTGTTGGAAAGCCTGGTTTCGGATCCGGCTCTCAAACCGGATTTTATCGCCATGGATATAAAGACCTCTCCGAATAAATACGCCGAACTCTTGTCTCCGTGCAGCCAAGCGCTCGCAGAGACGATGGAAGATCGGCTGAAACGAAGCATAGATATAATAGCGGCCTACCCTACGGATCTTAGGGAATTCAGAACGGTACTGGTTCCGCCCCTGGTTTCAGCTGAAGACATAAAAAACATGGGCGAGTTGCTTCCCGAAGACGCTTCATGGCAATTTGCCCAATTCAGAAACGAAAATTGCATCGATCCTTCGTACAATGAACTTACGCCGTATTCCGACAAGGAAATCGAAGACCTTGTGGGGCGGGCAAAAGAGCTTATCGCAGGCGCGGCCCTGCGCTGAGTGCCCGAACAGGCTTCGGTCACAGCTGCCCCCAGTGACACTGCTCGGCACGGATGCCGTGTCGGAATTTGGTCGCGTATTTTTGCTATGCAAAAATACGGTAGTGAGCGATACACGGATGTAGAGCGAACGGTCACTGCTCGGATTTTCTCTTTTAAGTCTGAAGGCGAAAAACGCCGGACGCGTTTTTCTTTTATAGGACACGCTCGAAAATCCTCCGTCCGCTGCACGGCACGGATGCCGTGTCGGAATTTGGTCGCGTATTTTTGCTATGCAAAAATACGGTAGTGAGCGATACACGGATGTAGAGCGAACGGTCACTGCTCGGATTTTCTCTTTAAGCCTGAAGGCGAAAAACGCTTGACGCGTTTTTCTTTTATGTGATGCGCTCGAAAATCCTCCGCCCGCTGCACGGCACGGATGCCGTGTCGGAATTTGGTCGCGTATTTTTGCTATGCAAAAATACGGTAGTGAGCGATACACGGATGTAGAGCGAACGGTCACTGCTCGGATTTTCTTTTTTAAGTCTGAAGGCGAAAAACACTGAGGCGTTTTTCTTTTATATGAGACGCTCGAAAATCCTGGTCGGATTTTCGAGCTCTTGACACAAATCGGTTTTGTTTGATATATTCCAGAATAACACGGCGACATAGCTCAGTTGGTAGAGCATACGGCTCATATCCGTAGTGTCATAGGTTCAATCCCTATTGTCGCTAAAATGCCTGCGGAATACCGCAGGTTTTTTTATTTGCATATGGAACGGGAGCAAAAATGGAAGTCTTTAAAGCGCCATTTAAAGGACGGTCGCTGCTGAATTGGGCGGATTGGACTCCGGCGGAAATCAACACGCTTCTTGATTTATCCGCTCAGGTCAAGGCGGAAGCGCACAGGGGCGAAATTCATCAACGCTTTTTAGGCAAAACCCTAGCCCTTATTTTTGAAAAGCGCTCAACGCGCACCAGATGTTCTTTTGAAACCGCGTTCGGAGAAGAAGGCGGGCATCCGGTATTCTTATCTATGCAGGACATACAGCTAGGCGGCAAAGAAAGCATAGAGGACACTGCCCGCGTGCTCGGAAGGATGTTCAGCGCGATCGAATTCAGAGGCTTTAAACAGGAGTTTGCGGAACAGCTTGCAAAGTATTCCGGAATTCCGGTGATAAACGGGCTCACGGATAGTTTTCATCCTACACAGGCGTTGGCGGACGTGTTGACTCTAAAAGAAAATTTTAAAACCGTAAAAGGACTTAATCTGGCCTTCTGCGGCGACGGGCGAGGCAACGTTGCAAGGAGCCTCATGCTGATATGCGCAAAACTCGGCATAAATTTTGCGGTTTTCAGCCCTAAAGAATTGTTTCCGGACAAAGAGATTTTAAAAATTTCAGAGCCGTTTGCAGTTTCTTCCGGAGCGGAAATTTCCGTAAGCGACGAAATCTCGATTTTAAAAGGTGCGGATTGCGTTTACACCGACGTATGGGTTTCTATGGGCGAAGAAGCGCTAAAAGACCGGCGGACAAAACTTTTGCAGCCGTTCCAAGTAAACGCAAAGCTCATGGCCGCAACGGAAAATAAAAACGCCATATTTATGCATTGTCTTCCGGCGGTAAAGGGACAGGAAGTTACCGAAGAAGTTTTTGAAGGCTCTGCGAGCAAGGTTTGGGACGAAGCTGAAAATCGAAAACACACCATAAAGGCGATAATGCTTTCGATCATGTAGAATTTGTATTTTCTTCAAATATAGATATAATGTATACTTGATAGATATAAATACAATGCCCGTTTTCGGGCTGAATTAAAACGGTTTGCTTAGGAGGCTCTGGATGAAAAAAAATATTATCTTCGCATTTTTCGTATTGCTTTTTGCGGCGTTTTACGCTTCCGCCGTAGAATGGCAGGAATCGTCGCTTTCATATATTAACACTCCCGTTTACCGCATACTGGACGCAAGCGACGTCTATGTAGTTTCGTATGCTAAGGACGGCTTGAGCGTCGGTACGGTTACGATTCCTAAACGCTGGATAAAACGCGACGGAAAAAATCCTGCAAAATTATCGTTCAGAAGCCTTCCTACAGGAATGAAATCATACATGACAGTAATTACAAAAGATAAGGCGTTCTACAAAGTTATGCTTACAGTTCCTACGGATCACAGACAATTGCCTTGGGGGCAAGTAACCGACAGCACTAAATTTCCGGACGACGGTAAAGATACGCTGGAAATGTAAACGCGCTTTAAAAACACTACGATCTTTCGCATAAATTCAAAAGCTGACCAAAATATCAATTTTGGCGGCTGTTGAATTCTCGCACAATTTGACGGACAGAGGCAGGTTAAAAAGCATAAGACTTTAAGACCTGTCCTATATTTACTCATATCAGGGCAAACATGAAGATACTCACGGAAGAACAGATCCTTTTATTTAAAACTTTTATTCAAGAGCACGATTTTTTTTTAATAACCGGACACAAGGATCCCGACGGAGATGTGATCTCAAGCTGCCTTGGCATCGCGGCTATTATGGAAAAATCGGGAAAGCCGTATCAATTACTTTCCGCAGGGCCGTTTAAACGTCAGGAGATCCGCAGCAAGGAACCTCTCTTTTCTCAAACCATGCGTTTTTTATCTCAGGACGAAAGGAATAGGACGGGCCTCATCATCGCCGACTGTTCCGAATTTTCAAGATTAGGCGAGATCGAAGGCGACTTTAAAGGACTGGACACATTCATACTTGACCATCATAAAACGGCCGGTCAACCGGACGGCTGTAAATCCATAATCGACCCGAGCGCTCCCGCTACGTCATGCATAATACAGATGCTCTATGAAGGCATCATAGGCAGGCTTGATAAGGCCGTCGCAAAGGAATTATTTTTCGGAATGTCAACTGATACGGGCTTTTTCAGGTTTTTGACTGAGGATTCGGCGGAAGTCTTCCGTGCGTCGGCGCGGTTAGTTGAAGCAGGCGCAAATCCCCGCGCCACCTACGACGAAATCACAGGCGGTAAACCTTATCTTACAAGAAAGCTCCTAGGGAAACTCTTGGAACAGGCGGAAGTCTTTTGCGGCGGCAAGCTGATAGTAACCTACGAGACTATGGAAGACACAAGAAAATACGGAGCGGAAGGCCGCGACTCGGACATGCTTTATCAGCTGCTCTTGTCCACGGAAGGCGTAGAAGCGGTAGTCTTCGTAAGACAAGAGACGGATAATACCTGTACGGCAGGTTTCCGCTCTAAAGACAGGGTTGACGTAAGCGCGGTTGCCGCATCTTTTGGAGGCGGCGGCCACAAAAACGCTTCCGGCATGAGCGTGGAAGGCAAACTCAACACGCTCATCCCTGAAATTTGCAAAAAATTCGCACGGATACTTTAGTTCCGTGCAGCATAACCGCTGCCGAAAAAGTAACCGGCTTTTGCGGCAGTTCCTACAGAACTTTTTCACCGTCAAGATAAACGCAGGAAACCGTCAAGCCTTTATTTTCTTCTTTTTCAAAGCATACGAAATTTGCCCTACATCCGCGCGCTATTTTGACTTTCCGCTCGCAGCGGTAAAACGCCGCAGGAATTTCCGATCCTTTCATCCACGCGTCCTTTAAGGAACAAATTCCGCTTTTAAAAAGATGTTCCACACCGTGCAGAATGCTCTGCGCAGAACCGGCAAGAAGGCGTGTGTCGCTCGTCATGCAAAGCCGTCCGTTAGGCTCCAGCAAAACATTACCGCCGATCGGCGTTTCGTATGTTCCGGGCGGCAGTCCGCCGAACTGAGTGCTGTCGCTTATGATAAAAGAACTGCGTCCCTTTATTGCAAAGGCCGTCTTCAGCACCGATTCGGGAAGGTGAAAGCCGTCGGCTATGCAGGAAAGCGTCAAACAGTCGTTGCTTAATTCCTCCCACAAAAAATTCGGATGGCGGGGCACCGTAACGGGAACTCCGTTTCCGAAATGGGTTACAAGACTCGCTCCGCTCGAGACTGCTTCGGACACCTGTTCTTCGCTTGCCATCGTGTGTCCGACGGACACGACGACGCCGAGCGCGCTGACTTTTGAAATAAAAGAATACGCATCCTTGCCCCACTCCGGCGAAACGGTGACGGCCGATATTTTTCCTTCTGCGGCATCATACCAACTCTTAAACATGTCAAAATCCGGCGCACGGATATAACGTTTGTCGTGCGCGCCGCAGGCTCCGTCTTTGGGAGAGATAAAAGGCCCTTCGATGTGAATGCCGTGCGTCATTTTTTTTGACAACGGATCGCGCTGCAAAAAAGAAGCGATTTCTTTGCAGCGTTTTAAAATCTGTTCAGGGCTAGCGGTGATGACGGTCGGGCAAAAAAGTCCGCACCCTTCTTTCAGCAAGGCGTACATCGCTTTTCGGTACGCTTCTTCCGACAGTTCGCCGGTCATATTAAAATCGACGCCGCTGAAACCGTTAATTTGCGTATCGAACAATATGGGCGCAATATTAGGATACTTTACGGAATTCTCCGGCGCCGTTTTTTCCACCGAAATAAAAACGCCGTTTTCAACTTCAAGCTTCACAAGCGTGTCGGTTCCGTACATCCATCCGGTAAAAATCATAAAAAAATCTCCTTACAAACTGCGTATGGATTTTCTGAATTTATCGATAAAACGATTGTTCCACTCATCGCCTCCGGGGCAGTTGCCGCTGCGCCAAACGGGAGGATTGATTCCCTCGTTTACGAGCATATTGATCGCTTCGATCATAATGCCGTTCATCACAAATGCGTTCGCATAAGTGCTGAGAGCTCCGATCTTTTGCTCAAATCCGGGAATCTCGATTGTAGCATCTCCGAGTTTGATTTTGCAGTCTACCGAGCAGTCGGCGATTTCATGCAAATTTTTCTTCGACGGATGACGCGCGGGATGGTCTTTAGGGCAGGCGTTTGCATGGGCATGAGAGCTGACGCCGATAACTTTTGCGCCGTGAGATTGTGCGGTTAAGCACGCATCGATCGTCGCCGAATTGATTCCGTACGCATTGACGATTATCAGAAGATCGCCTTCTCCGATCCCGTAATCTTCAATTACGATTTTACCGTAACCGGGAAGCCGCTCCGCAGCCATGGATTTTAAAGCGCCGTTAGAAAGCATCGTCTCCTGATTTAAAATGGCGCTTACGTGCATTAAACCGCCCGCGCGGAAAAACACTTCCATGGCGGCAAGGTTCGAGTGTCCGCCGGGGCCGAACACATACACGATTTTATCTTTTTTTACGTGATCGGCTACCATCCGCGCCGCTTTTAGAATATTTTTTTCTTCAGTACCGTATATTTCATCGATAATATCGAACACTTCTTTACGATACAGTTTTAAAACATCACCTTCCATCATTTTTTTACCTCCAAAAAATATTAATTATTAAAATTGTCCAATGCTTTGTTTATAAGATTCTCCGTTTTAAGGCTGTACGTTCCGCACAACGCAAAATAAAGAGCCGACCCCTGCGGCTCGTAACCTCCTTCGGCAATCTGTTTTTCGGTACACAGATAACCGATCATTCCGTTCGTATAACAGACGCATAAACCGTTTTTATCTCTTTGCCGTACGGCCGATGCATACTGCTGCGACATTTCGGCGTTAAAAAAATACACAGGTGAGGAACCGAAGTCGACGCGCGTTATTTCAAGCGTTTCATAATCGCGGAAGTTTTTTTCTATAGCTTTTTTCGCCCATTCGCGTCCAGATTCGTCCTCCGCCTTAAGCGCAAGGGATGCGACTTCGTCTTTTGAAAAATCCTGCACAAGCGGAAGTTTGATGCGCGTTTTACGCAGCTTAAGATATTCTTTAACCGGAGAGCTTTGCTTTTTCAAAATATCTTTACACACCTTAAAAAAATCATCCGCAAAGACCATAACTTTTTCAAAATCTATGGAAGTAAAGCGGTTCCCAAGCACGCTGTTCGGGCGCAAGTCGGCTGTACAGCCCTGCAAAAAAATCGAAACGCTTTTAGGATACGCCTCGTCGAAACGCCGCAAAACGACTCCCGCGTAATCGGGATGCACGCTGTTCCCGGCGGAAAGATTATTGTGACACGCGTAGTGAACGGCAAAACCTTTAGGCTTACCGCTGCTTTTTTTTGCAAATTCAAAAATCGTCAAGTTCGTGTCGGACGGCACTTCGTAGTTGGGAAGCATCTGAATGCCCTCTTCTGTTTTTTTTCTGCGGTACACGTTCATAGCGCATTCGCCGTTAAACCGCCGTATCGAAACTTCTTCCAAATCACGCTCCGCTTCGGCGATTCCGTCCAGCACTTTTTGCAATAAAAACTCTACATAGCTTTCGGACGCTGTTTCAAGCAGCGGAGTGAACGCGCATCCCGTTCCGGGCCCTGAGTGATTGTGTGACGCCGTAAACAGCACTTCGTCTTCGGTTATGCCGAGCTTTCGCTCGAGCATAGGCCGCGCGACGTCGATAAAATCGGGATTCCACCACAACAGATCCGCATATACGATGACGACGCGGCAGGTGTCCGTCCGCCAATAGTGAACGCGTAAAAAAATATCTTCCGTGACACAGGTGAAATTCTCCGTTCTGCTCGCATAGCCGCATAATCTGAGCGGTATGTCCGGAGAAATCATTAATTTTGCAATGCCGAGCCGTATCATATGAGCTCCGTGATTTTTATAAAATTGCGTAAGATGTGAAACGGATCTTTTACCGGAAGCGCGACAAGTTTATCCACAGGTTTTCCGTCACGCGTGCGTATCTGAATCCATTCTCCAATTTCGGCATTCGGAAAGGTTTTAAAAATATAGTCGAAGCTTTGCTTGTATATTTTATTAAATTCCTCGTCGCCGGTAAGCTTATACAGCAAAATATACGTATACAGAATCTCGGAATGCGGCCACCAAAGTTTCATATCCCAAGTATCGGTTATGAGCTTTTCATACTGAGAGCCCGTCGACGTGCCGTGCGGTTTTCCTCCTTCAAAATCCACAAAACGGAACAGTCCGCCGTATTCCGAATCCCAGCCGAGTCGCCACGTTTGTTTTGCTGTTTTACAGATACGAGGAAGATATTTTTCAAGCGAACCGAAGGCCTGAAGAAATTCTATTTGGAACCAGATATCTTCGATCGTGTGACCGGGATTAATATGTCGATCGAGCAGCCGCTCTTCTTTGTCGGAAAAATCGGATATGAATTCATTTATGTAGCCATCTTCGTTCATAAGGCGGTCGAGCACAAACTTTACGTTCTTTTTTCCGAATTCGACCGCATCGTCGGAGGAAAGCCCGAACGCTTCAAGCATACGTATGTATTCGTACACCGTATTCGTAAGTATCATAGGAATTCCGTGCGGGCGATAGCCTTCGGGAATCGGATACGGTTCCGTTAAAAAATTATTCGTTTCTACTCGCCGTTTGATGCTTTCATAAAGCGCTTTTGACGTATCGATCGCTTCCTGTTTTTTCGACAGAATAGCGTACTGAGATGAACCTATGAGCGCAAAACAGTCGGCATAAATACTCGCGTCGAAGCGTCCGGTGCGTTCGTCTCTTATTCTTTTTCCGTCGCGTGTGAGAAGATAACAGCACGTTTTATCTTCCATGACGGAATGGGAATTAATGAAATTCCAAGTACCGTCCGCCCACGTTTCAAGCAACGAAGCGTCGACGTTCGGCAAGATCTTTTTTTTTGCAGAATCGCACAAGCGGCACAAGATCCACAGCCATCTTCCCTCGGACCACGTAAATTTATTATCGCTTATTTTTTTATCGCCGTAATTGTTAATACAGTTGAGTATTCCTCCGTTTTCGGTATCTACGAATTTGCTCCAATAAGGCAAAAAATTATCTTGAATTTGATCTACATATATTTTTTTTTCGGCGGAATAATTCATTTATGTCTCCCCCTGTAACGAGACTTTCAATCGATTTTCGCTTAAAGGGTATCCGTCTTTTCGGATACGCAGGGCGAACCGGCAGGCTTCAGTTCAGCCGGCCGATTCAATTTTTCAATTTTAACCACTATACATCAAAAACTCGGGGCTGTCCAAAACTTCAGTTTTTTTCAATCTAAAATCGGGCTGTGTAAAAACAGGCGACTTTTGAAACAGCCCCGGCAGAAGAGCCAGGCGTCCTTACGCTTTTTCTCCGAGATGCTGCAGCATGGTTTCCACTTCATCGGGTACTTTTTTGCCGCTCGCCTTATTAGCAAATCCGACAACGCAGTACACAATAAAGGCGACGAGAGTCGGCATGACGAGCCCTAAATCCGGAGGCAGTTTTAAAGCTCCGGCCTTTGTGAGCACAAATACCAAAAATCCGCCGAGAGTCGAAAGGATTGCAGCCTTTCCGTCACAGTGTTTAAATGCGGGAAAGAGTCCAAGCAAAAGCGGAATAGCCGTCGGCCCGAGCAGAGCGGCAAACCATGAAAGGATCATTCCGGCGACGCCGCCGAATTTTTGATTGATTAAACCGATGATGACGGTAAGCGCCATAAAGACAAAGGTTGTAACACGCGCAAGGTGAAGCCCTTCTTTGCCTTCCTGATCGATATTCTTTTTGAAAATCGGAAGTATGTCGCGCGTGATAACCGCTGAAATCGTATTGCAGTCCGACGTACACATGGAAAGCGTATTCGCATACATCGCGGCGAGGGACAGACCTATTAATCCCGTCGGCAAAAATTTCTTGCTCAGCGCGGCGAATAAATTCTTTGCGGCTTCCGCCTGAGTCCATCCCGGAAATACGATCGGGCCGAGCCACATAGGCGTAAAGACTACGAGCGGCCATACCAAATACAACAGTGCGGAAAGCAGTGCCCCTTTGTGCGCGTTTTTGTCGTCTTTGCTGGAAATAAAGCGCGTAGCCAAACTCCAAGTACCGCCGTTATAGCTCAAGAAAATGACGAAGAAATAAAACAGCGACCACGTAACGGATCCCTGCCCGCGTCCGGGATTAAAGATGGAAACATGTCCTGCAGGGAGCGCTTGAAACGCTTGGAATAAACCGAGGTTCATTTCGCTCTTCAAGAAGATAATCGTACCGACAAAGAGCACTATGCCGCCGACGGTTTGAATGATCCACTGGGCGAAATCCGTCCACAAGTCGGCGATTAAGCCGCCTACGGACATATAATAAATTGAAACAAGCGCGGAACTCAATACGCCGACCCAAAACGGAATGCCTGTAAAGCCCTGCACAAGGATGCCGATTGAAGCCCACTTTGCGCCTACGTCGATAAGCTTGCTCACTATACCTGCAACGGCGACGACTACTTGGGAAGCCGTATCGTAGCGTTTTTTTAGATATTCCGTAGGAGACTGAATGCCAAGGAATTTCCTTAAGCGCGGCCAACGCGGCACGATAATTATCGAACCGAGCGCAACGGCGATCGCGATGCTCATGCCCCACCAAAAATAAATCTGCGTTCCCGTCGCGTATGCGATTCCCGCATATCCTACGAACACTACGCCGGAATATCCGGTTACATGGTGAGAAACCCCTGCCAGCCACCAGGGAACCTTACCGCCTGCGACGTAAAAGTCTTCCGCTGTCTTGACGTTCTTTTTGGAATACAAACCGATGAGAACCATTCCGACAAGAAATGCGACGACCATACCGTAATCGACCCAACTCATTGTTCCTCCTTGAACCGAACCGTAAACAAACCCCTGTTTTGAAAACGATCCGATCCGTGCGCTTTTGCGCATAACTTTTTATAAAAACTTAATAAACCGTTTATTTATTAAGCATCCTCCATATGCGGTACCTATTTTTCATCCTCATCGCCTCACTTTATAATGAATTTTACGTACCGATTCCCGTATGATTAACTTAGGCTCGAGCATTATCCGATTTACGGCAACCGGTTTATTTTCAATGCGGTTAAGCAAAATATCCGCCGCCAGACGTCCCGTTTCATCAGCCGATTGATCGATCGTAGTAAGAGCGGGCACGAACATTTCGCTGAACGGAATATTGTCGCAGCCGACCACCGAAATATCCGATGGTACGCGCACACCGTCTTTTTCGAACCTTTTTATCAAGCCTATAGCCGTCATGTCGTTTACGGCAAAAACGGCGTCCGGCAGATAGTTCCGCTTCATGAGCAATTCTGCGGCGTATTGTCCGATATAAAATCCGTCGTCGAAGCAGTCTTTTTGCCGATCCGAAACGGCAATCAGGGCATTCTGCGGCAAAAAGCGTCTTCTCCTTTCTCTAAACGCCTTTTTATATCCTTCAAAAAGCCGCTTCCGGCTGAACCTGTCGAGCGGCCCGGATACAAAAACTATGTCCTTGTGCCCTTCCTCGAACAAAAACCGGGCGGCCTTATATCCTGCGTCGAGGAAATCGAAACTGACGCTATCGATTCCCGCATAAGCATACGGCTGATCGAACAGCACAAAGGGCACGGGAAGAGCTCTGAGAGTCCTTAAAAAAGCGCCGGCAAGATGTATACTCGACAAAAGAATGCCTGCAACCTGTTTTCGCTGGAATATATCCAAATGCTTTGTTTCCAGCTGAAACTGATTTTGCGATGAACAGATTATAGGCATGTAGCCGCGATCGACGCATTCGCGTTCCACTGCGGACACAAGTTCGGCGTAAAAAGGATTGGAAAGAGACGGAATGATTACGCCGATTTCCCTGCTGGTTCCTCCTCTCAGCAGCTGTCCGAAAACATTCGGCTTGTAGCGCATGCCGACGGCGATCTTCTCTATTTCTTTGCGGACTTCACGGTTTACAGGATAATCGGAACCGCTTAAAACGCGCGATACCGTAGCAGAAGACACCCCCGCCCTTTTTGCAATGTCGGAAATAGTCGTTTTCTTTTTCGATTTATCCTGCATATCCTGCACCATAGCAAACGTTTACTATATGTTAAGTCCGTTTTTTCGATTTGTCAACGATTATTTTTATTTTAATTTGTTACATTGCAATGAATTATAACGAAAAAAAATAAAACGGCGGCAAAACAAAGCCTCAAAGTATGAGAATAATTCGATTTTTTTATCCCCAAAGTATAGAATAATATTTCTATGCCCCGCCGAAATCCGTCATAACGTCTTTCCCGAACCGCGACATACCGCCGCTGATCGCCGCATTGCCGATTCCTAAATCCGTCATAACGTCAGCTACGTTCCGTGCCGCCATAAAATTCCGCAAAATTCCCCCTGAAAATCCCGTCGAAAAACTTCACATTCCTGCAAAATGCAGGAATGTGAAGCAATTTGCTTACAAGCGGCTTTATGCTGCATGCCCCGGCCGTCTTCTATCTCTTTTTTACGCTTTTTCACATGGCACGCTTTTTGCTAAACGTCACTCGCCGCACAAGCGGAATTTTTATTTGTCATGGAGGAAAATATGGATTGGAACGAGATTGACAGCCTTCCCGGGAAGATCAACGTAAGACTTTTAGATTATGAGGACGCTGTATGGAAACTGCTTACGGACGTTTATAAAAATCCCCACCGCTTTACAGGGCGCTATCTTGACGAGGATACGAAAAGCGATTTCGTAATCAACATTCAGCCAAAAATAAAAAAACTCATCGCCCGTTACAATCCCGACACGTGCCCTTTTTCCGCATACTTTACAAATTACGTGTCCAATGCGTTTTATTCGTGGCAAAGAAGCCGGATAAAAGAAAGCTATGGAATGGAAGTTTTGGATTCAAGTTCGATACAGCTATATGAAGATTCCTGTATAAAATACGCTGAACAGGAATATTCCGGATTGTACGAAGCGGCTTCGCCTATGCAAACATATTCTGCCGGAAGAGTTCAAAATACTGCGGAAGTTTTACGGAATAAATATAATCCGAATAAAATAGACGAATCCTTTTTTTCGAAAAGAATCAAAATGCAGGCGCAAAACCCGCCGCCGGAGTACGCGGCCGAAAAGAATAAACTTTTATTGAAATGGACGCAAAAGTCTTTTAATCAAAAAAAGATGATTATAATCGCCTTAAAGGCCTGTTACTATATACACGACGAGCAGCTTTCGGAGCTGAGCGCCGTATGCGGCTGCGCACAGGATTTTTTAGAAGAAAAGCTCAGATCGCTGCGGGATTCCCTTTATAAAAAAGCGGAAATCAGAGAAAACTTTATCCGGCGCCGAGATAACGCGTATTTTTTTCACAAAAAATACGCCATTGAAATTCAAAAACTTGAAAACGGCAGTCCCTTGCAGGAAGAAGCGTATAAAAAATATCTGCACCACACGGCCTGCTGGAAGCTCAAAAACCGTATGCTCAGAAACAACCGCTACAAGGTATGTCCGAGCAATAAGATGATCGCCGACATGATAGGCATTTCGGAAAGGCAGGTAAGCTATTACATTGCCGCGGCAAAATACGGATGCGATTCGCTTACAGACATTGTAAAACGGAGAGGGCGCGGATAAAGGATAAAAGGGTTAAGATAAAACTGGACATGAAAAAATGTTTTCGATAATATTAATGTGTCGGGTTTTGAAAGTAAGACATAATAACTTTCGGCGAGAACACGTCCGCTTAGCCGCGGTCGAGCTTTTAGGGTAGAATTCTGTAAGCATAACGCTCGAAGCGTCACGCGGCCGGAACCTCGCCTTGAATATCTAGTTTTCAAAACACGTCATTTCGCCGTTTTATTGAACAACAAAAGATTTGGAAAAAAAATGAAAATTTATCTTGCCACGGGAAACCTGAACAAAAAAAAAGAAATGTCCGAAATTCTTACGGACTTTACGGTTGTCATCCCTTCCGACGAAGGCATTAATTTCGATCCTGAAGAAACGGGCACGACTTTTTATGAAAACAGCCTGATAAAGGCGCGCGCGCTGTGGGAAATAGTTCATTGCCCGGTGATTGCAGACGATTCGGGCATATGCGTAGACGCTTTAAACGGTATACCGGGAGTATATTCTTCACGGTATGCCGGCCCGGATTTTCCGCAGGGAAGACCCGACAAGGTAAAAATACCTCAAGCGGAACAGAACAGGCTCTTAATCGAACAGACAAACGAGGCTCTAAAAAATAAAAAAGCTTACGATAGCCCTTGCCCTGCCGCGGAAACTGCCCCGCTCTGCGGCAATGCGGACAGCCGCGCTCTAAAAATTCCAAACGGCAAACTGCACGGCGAGAACGGGCATTTCGACAAGTCGTACGACGGGCGTTCATGCCGTTACGTTTGCTCGATGGTTCTGTTTTTGTCAAAAGACCGATTTTTCGTAGCGCAAGAAACCATGGAAGGCCGCCTTGTAAAAGACATATCCGAATCGGCAGGAACCGGCGGCTTCGGGTACGACCCCATATTCTTTTTGCCCCAATACGGCTGTACGGCGGCACAACTTACGGCGGAACAAAAAAACGCGATTTCACATCGCGGCAAAGCCGTGCAAGCCGTAAAAAAAATATTCCCCCTCATTTAGGCCGAATTTCGAGTTTATAAAACATCAGCCGATACTGCTATGCTTTCAAAACGCGCCGTTTTATTGAACACCAGAAGATTCGGAAAAAAATAAAAATTTAATGTTAAAGTTTTTCCTCCTTCTTTCCGACAATAAACAAGAATAACTATGCGGTAAAATTTTAGATAATTTTCAGCAATTATTCACGTGAAAATGCATCGATAATAAACGATCGAAACCACTTTCACAAAGACGGCAGGGACGCCGTTTTATAAATATATTCCAAGGAGGAATATCTATGGTCATCAATCACAACATGTCAGCGCTGTATGCTAACCGTCAGTTAGGAATTACAGGTCTTGGTCTTGCAAAAGACATGGAAAAATTGTCTTCAGGCGAAAGGATAAACCGCGCCGGCGACGATGCTTCAGGTCTTGCAGTTTCGGAAAAAATGCGCAGTCAAATCCGCGGTTTAAATCAAGCTGCACAGAATGCTCAAAACGGGATCAGTTTTATTCAGACGACGGAAGGCTATCTTCAGGAAACAACGGACATAATGCAGCGTATCCGTGAACTTGCAGTACAAGCTTCAAACGGTATTTATTCCGATGAAGACCGCATGCAGATTCAGGTCGAAGTATCCGCTCTCGTTTCTGAAGTTGACCGCATAGCAAGTTCCGCACAGTTTAACGGAATGAATATGCTGACAGGACGTTTTGCACGGCCTACGGGAGAGAACGCAGTTACCGCATCAATGTGGTTCCACATAGGATCCAATATGGATCAGCGCATGCAAATGTTCATCGGTACAATGACGGCAGACGCACTGGGAATCCGTGAAATAGGTACTGAAAGAAAAATCTCTCTGCAGGAGCCGGATGAGGCCAACCGCGTAATAGGAACTATTGATGAAGCTCTCAAGCGCATCAATAAACAGCGTGCAGATCTGGGCGCATACCAGAACCGTATGGAAATGACCGTCAAAGGCTTGAATGTTTCTGCAGAAAACCTGCAGGCTTCCGAATCTCGCATACGCGATACGGACATGGCCCGCCAGATGGTCGAATTCACAAAGAATTCCGTATTGCAGCAGGCAGGCACTGCCATGCTGGCACAGGCAAACACACAGTCACAGAATGTCTTGTCATTGCTGAGATAGTGTACTATAATCTTCTTGGGTATTTGGCAGGAATTGCAAATACCCAAGAGAACGCGGTGTTTCTTCAAAAGCCTTTCTTAAACTTATCACCGTAACTGTTGATTTTTTAACGTGTTTTCAGACACGTTTTGTTCTTTGAAATTTTATCCTTTATGTGCGTGCGGCCGCAGAGACCGTAATCTGTTTTAACGGTTTACGATCTCTGCGGTAAGGGTCTGAAACTGTTCCGGGGGCGCGATAACCGGAGCAGCCCGCACACGCAGAAGCTGAAGCAAGACGCTTCGGTTTTTTAACATGGAGGGTATAACATGGTTATTAATCACAATATGAGTGCTATGTATGCTAACCGCACCTTGGGTGTTTCATACAACGAGATTTCAGGCAACATAGAAAAACTCAGCTCCGGTGAGAAAATTAATAGAGCCGGCGACGACGCTTCGGGTCTTGCAGTATCCGAAAAGATGCGCAGCCAGATCCGCGGTTTGAACCAGGCAAGTCGGAACATCTCAAACGGTGTTTCTTTTATTCAGGCAACGGAAGGATATTTGCAGGAAACTACCGATATTCTTCAGCGAATACGCGAGCTTGCCGTTCAGTCTGCAAACGGTATTTATTCCGATGAAGACCGCATGCAGATTCAGGTGGAAGTATCACAGCTTGTATCTGAAGTAGACCGCATAGCAAGTCAGGCTCAATTTAACGGAATGAACATTCTTACGGGAAGTTTCGCTTCCGATTCGGCTTCCGGCCGGATCATGCAGTTCCAAATCGGAGCAAATGTGGATCAGAATGCGCGTGTTTTCATCGGTACTATGACGGCTCAGTCCTTAGGACTTAAGGGCGTTCAGGGTACTGACGGCGGAATAAGCATTTCCACACCGGATATGGCCAATATGGCGATCAATTCCGTAGATCAGGCCTTGCTGATAGTTTCAAAACAGCGAGCCGACCTCGGTGCATATCAGAATCGCTTTGAAATGGCTGCAAACGGCGTAAACGTAGCTGCCGAAAATCTTCAGGCGGCGGAATCGCTTATCCGCGATACGGACATGGCTTCTGAAATGGTAAATTTTGCAAAAAACCAGATTCTCACACAATCCGGTACTGCAATGCTCGCTCAGGCAAATTCCCAGTCACAAAGTGTACTGGCTTTGCTGAGATAAATCGTAAAGCTGCTAAAGAAACTCCTGGATGTCGTTTTTTTGACAGCAATACGTGGACGGGATGGGTGCGCCCCCATCCGGTTCTTCTTTCAGGAGGAAAGAGCCCATGAATACAATAAGTAACATAGGGCAAAGTTTGGCAAAGGAAGGCCGTATAAACTATAATCCTGCATCGATCGCAACAAAGGCAATGCCTATAGAAAACATTACGGTCGGAGCTTCACAAGTTATCGATAATATTGTCGAAAACAATGCCAACATAGAAAAAGATGTCCAGCAGCTTCAACGGCTGTCGGATATGGTGATGGGACGCAAGCTGCAGTTCAACGTAAACAACGAATTGGGCAGCGTCATTATTAAGATAGTAGATCCTAATACGGAGCAAGTTATTAAGGAGATACCGTCTGCAGATATACAAAAACTTAAAATCAGAATCAGAAAAGCCATAGGGCTTTTATTTGATGAAATGATTTAAGTGTGTTCTGGCTGCAGAAAAAGACTAAACTATGGCCGGAATAAACATACCTGGTATATCGGATCAGTACAAGACAAACGATCTTGTAGAAAGCCTTATGAAAGTCGAGAGGATCCCTCTTACAAGAGAGAAGGAGAATCTCGACAATTATAAGGAGCAGCAAAGTGCGTGGCGGAGCGTTAATTCCGACATGTCTTCTCTGCGAACCAGCGTAAAATCGCTGTATTCTTTCGATAATCCCTTTAACAATAAACTCACCTCCTCTACCGACGAATATGCCGTAACCGCAACTGCAAACCGCGACGCGGAATACGAATCGTTTAAAATCGATGTGATCACTCCCGCCACTGCCGACAGGTTTATGTCTTCCGAAATTGCTAAAGACTATATAGTTCCCGGCGGTAAATACACGTTTACGGTAAACGATAAAAAAGTTTCTTTTAAATGGAACGGAGGAAAAATTTCGGACTTTGTTTCTTCGCTGAACAAAAGGGGAAACTCCGTTATAAAGGCCGATACGGTAGGCATGAACAACGGCAAAATTTCGCTTTTAATAGAGTCCCTAAAAACAGGCGCGGTAAATCATTTGGAATTTAACGACGATGCCTTAACATTTGCAAAATCCGTAAACATAATAGGACCTGTAAAACCCGAAGCTACTCTGTTCGGAAAGCAAAACAGCGAACTGAAAGACGTGGGAAATTTGAATCCTCCGCTCGAAGAGCAGGAAGGCCTGCCCGATATTTCAAACAAAAAAGTTTATGCGGGCGAAAAAGGAACTACGGTTCCTCCCAGAAGCGGATTTTCCGTAGAGCTTCCTCAAAAATTTAAAGCCGATTCCGTCATCGCTTTTACCGTGGAAACGGCACCCGTCGTCGATGTCACAATCGAAATAAATGAAAATTTAAGCAGACCTTCACTGCCCGACGCAGGCGAAGCGGAATTTCAAGGTATTACCGTACAAAACGAACCGTCGGAAACCGCCCTGCCCTCTCCGGAGTTTACGGGCCCTATAGAGCCCGTGGAAGACAGGAATTTCGTGTACGTCCGTCTTGCCGACGGAACCGAGCGGCTTGCCGACAAAATATCCTTATCCACCGACGAAAACACCGGTTTGTTGTCCGTTTCGCTAAATTCTGCAGATTATCAGGGCGTAGAAGCCGTAGTGATACGAAACAGAAATACGGGACAGGAACTTATCGTTTCGCCGTTTTCAGTCTATGAGCGCAAAACCGCATCCGGTTTTGCGCCTTTAAACGCGGTTTCTACCGCAGGGGATGCGGAAATAAAATATGAGGGAATAACCATTCGCAGAGCGGAAAATTCCATTGACGACGTAGTTCCCAACGTCACCCTCAACATAAAAAACCCGACAAAGGAAACTGCGATTATCACCGTAAAACCCGACAAAGACGCGGCAAAAAACGCGCTCATAGAGTTCGTAGGCAAATACAATAAGACTATAGCCGACATAAACATACTTTCACAAAACAAGCCTGAAATAATCGACGAATTGGAATATCTGACGGACAGTGAAAAAGAAGAAAAGCAAAAACAGCTCGGCCTGTTTTTCAGCGATTTTTCGCTTGCAAACGTTAAAAACCAGCTGCAGACTATAATTTCTTCTCAGTACAGGTACTCCGAAACGGCGGAAATAACCATGCTGGATCAGATCGGCATTTCGACAAACGCGGCGGGCGGCGCTACCGGTTATTCTCCGGGAAGGCTCCGCGGCTACCTTGAAATCGACGAAAAAAAATTGGACAGCAATATCGAAAACAACCTTGAATCGATAAAAAGTATTTTCGGCTACGATACGGACGGCGACCTCATAGTGGATGCCGGTATAGGCTACGCCTTGGATCGCCAGCTTACCGCTTACGTACAATCCGGCGGCATACTTGCAAATAAGACAAGTTCGCTCGACCGGCAGATAAAATCCTCGGAAACAAAGATCGCCCGCCTTGAAACGCAGTTAAACGCAAAGGAATCGGAATTAAAACAAAAATACGGACAGATGGAAAGCTCTCTAAACAGCCTTGAAAATCAGCAGCGGAGCATATCTAATTTTTCGAACAACATGAACAAAAACAGATCTCAATAGAGTAAAACAAAGGCAGGTAAGATGGATTTTTACATAAACGGCAAATTGATAGGCGTAACTCTCGAAGACGAAAAGACGGTGGGAGACGTTTTACGCTCCTTTGCAAAAACCTGCGAAGAAAACAAGGCCGCTACGGTAGCGATAAACCTTGACGGCAAAAATATTCCGGCGGAAAATTTTGACGAAATCGCCGTGCAGCCTTTAAAACCCGATACGAGACTTGAATTAACCGTAATTTCAGAATATGATGTTATAGAATCTTTATCGTCTTTAAAAAAGCCGTTCACAGACATGCAAAAGGACATAATGGAAATTCCTGTGCTCTTGCAAAAGGGAGAAGATCCTAAAGCGCATAAGATAATAACCGCGCTTGCAGACCTAATAGATCAATTTTGCCACGCGGCAAGTTTTTCCGCCCTTTTTCCGGAGAGATTTAATGTGTTTAAGATCGGTACGAAAACTCTGCAAGATTTTTTTGAAGATTTCTCTAAAATTTTAGGCGATTTTAAAAATGCACTTGAAGCGAAAGACACCGTCACGATAGGGGATATTGCGGAATATGAAATTTGTCCAAGGATCGCAGATATGGCGGAAGCCTTGAGCGCAATTCAATAGGAGCCACATGAATAATTGGGCTGCAGTACCTGGCTCGCCTTTGCTTGCGCGCCAGAATGTTACGCAATGGGCAGGTGTTATTTTTCTCGGCTTGGCTGTTATCGGCCTTTTGCTTTTGTTGGCCGTCTTATTAAGGATTTTAAAAAGGCATTCGTCGCCCGAATGGGCTTCAAAACAGCAAAACGCGCCCACAAAGCTCAAAAACGTAAACGCCGTAGTTCTTAAGTACGACCTCTCAAAAGATGAAAAAAATTTATTGTGGGATATGTGCCGCGTACAAGCTGCGCCGAACATCGAATACCTCATACACTCTCCTGAAAAGCTTACGGACTTATTCAAAAAACACTATTCATATCTTAAAGAAAAAAAAGCCGGAGAAAAGGAAATAGCGCTGCTGTACATCCTCATATACAAACTTGAGCAAGCGTACGTTATTTCACGGGAGATAAAATCTTCAAAAAACATTCCGGACGGGGTTGAATTGGTCTATATCGACGACCACAAACGGAAATTTCTTTTAAAGCTTGTAAATCATGACAAAGACGCGCTTTACGTTCAAGTTCCGCCGCTTTTTAAGGATCAAGAGGCAAGACCCAAAGAGCTTCAAAAGATAAAGATAATGTTTATGCTGCAGGGAAACGCACAGTATGAAATGCACGCGCGTATCATACGTTATCAGACTACAACCGACGGAACATTCCAAATGCTGCTTACTCATTCGAACGATTTGACGCGGCTCGCCCGCAGGGGAACAAAGCGGCTGTCATTTAACAGGGACTGTTATTTTTCGTCCGTAAAGGTGGAAGCGAAAAATAACGGAAAATCCGGCGAAATTCTTTATATTCCCGATGAAAAGCGCATTCAAGGGTTTTTAACGAATATTTCGGCAGAAGGATGCGCGATGAGCGCGGCCGTTGCCGTAGAAAAGGATCAATACATCGGACTTGAAATCGGAGAGATAAATTCCTTTAAAATCGAAAGAGTGATAGGTTTGGTTCGCGATGTTGAAAAAGCTCCCGACAGAGCCGTATTTACACTCCATATAAAATTTATTAAAATTGCGCTCAAAGATCAGAACAGGATATGCGCATATATTTACAATTTTAACACATAAGGGCATCTTCCAAAGACAGAGGTTTTTCGAGGCTCCCATAAAATTAAATATCAGGATGTTTTAGCTACGATGGAAATTCTTGAACTACGGCAAATAAAACGCACGCAAGAAGAATTGTATTACAGGCGTAAATTCAGCGCAGAAGCGGCTGTTTCAGTCCCCAACTCGACGCTTGAGCTGCCCATACTTTTTACGATCGAAACCGGCCCCCTCGGCAACAAGGAAGTGGAGATCACTTTTTTAAAGGCTCCGGATTATCCTCTCATCCCGATAAAAAACGCCTTGTCACAGATGATCCTTACGATGGATTCGGAAGGAAAACTGCCCTGATTACGTTAAAAATAAACTCAAGCGAAGAAACGATAGAACTCGGTAAAAAAATCGCCTCATATTTAAAAAAAGGCGATATTATAGCATTGCAGGGGCCTCTCGCCGCGGGAAAGACAACGTTAACGAAGGGCATAGCGGAAGGTTTAAAAGTAAAGGATACCATAACCAGTCCCACGTTTTGCATTATTTCCGAATACGAAGGAAGCATGCCTCTGTACCACATGGACGTATACCGCTTGGACGGGGCGCAGGATTTTATAAACTTGGGCATTGACGATATGCTTTACGGAAACGGAGTGAGCATTATCGAATGGAGTGAAAAAATAATGGAAGAACTCCCTAAAAAGACGATCGTGATCCGCCTTAAACCTGAGGACGACGGAACTAGAACCGTTGAAATCGACAACTGGCCTTACGGAACCTTGGAATAAAAAGATGAAAGCCTTAGCCGTCGACTGTGCAAACAGAAAAATTTTTATAGCCGCTAAAAATGAAGATAAAACGGTAACCGCCGTATTCGATATAGCGATGAAGCAATCCGAAAATCTCCTTCCTGCGATAGACTACGTGCTTAAACAGACCGATCTTGAGAGCAAGTATCTTGATTATACGGTTTTGTGCAAGGGGCCTGGCTCTTTTACGGGACTGAGGCTCGGGATTTCGGCGTTAAAGGCTATTGAATTGGCGCACGATATTCCGATTTACGGAATTTCATCTCTTGAAACCTATGCGTACCCGTTCAGAGATCTTTCAAAAGTCATAGTCCCCGTTATAGACGCAAAACGGGACAGGTTTTATGCGGCCGCATACGAGGGTGAAAAAACGATCCTAAAAGAAGAAGATTATGAAGCAAAGGATCTTGCAGAAAGTCTTAAAAACTTTAAAAATTTACTCATTTGCGGGCCGGACTATGAGGCGTTTATTTTTGTTCTAAAAAATCTTCTGCCGGATTTTAAAGGTTCGATAAATCATATAAAAGGAAATATTCCTTCAACGGACAGTTTATTTGCCATTGCCGAAGAAATGATAGAAAAAAAACAAGCCCTGCTTGCGGACTACGAGGGACCTGAATATTTGCGATTAAGCGAAGCTGAAAAAAATCTTTCGGAATAAACCCGTACCCGGCTTTTCCAGCCGTATTGTGTCCGAACGAGGGCTACGGAACCTCGCCTTTAGTATCTCGTTTTCAAAACGCGCTATTTTCTTGAACACCGAAAGAATCGGAAAACCGTATTCACCGTACGGATTCGTCACTTTTTGAACAGTTTTGAAATTTCGTCCAAGGACTCGTTTTCGGGAGCGACGGCCGCCTTATTTTCACTCTGAATGGCGTCAAAAACCTCTTGGCGGAAAACTCTTATGTTTTTAGGAGCTTCTACTCCTATCTTTACTTGATCGCCGCGTACTTCAATAATCGTCAACGTGATGTCTTCGCCTATTTTGATCTTTTCGTCGATTTTTCGGGCAAGGATCAGCATTGGGCCTTTCCTCCCGACTTAAGAGCCTTTAAAATATCATACTTTGTAGTATATTTATCATTCGGAAGCACGATCTGCATACCTTTGCGGTTTTTACGGTTAATGATAAGCGGCCCTTGAAGATTTGCCGTAACGTGAGAACCGTGCGCGGGAACCGTCACTATGGCCATAACGCAGACGTCCGAAGGTTCTTTTAAATCTATTTTTTCAAGAATTCTATCGTCCGCGTCGACTTCATAATCGTTGCAGATAAGAAACGGATCTATGAGAAAAAAACAAAGCCCTTGTTCGTCAAGCGACTGCATCAATAGCAGAGGTTCGTATTGCGAATCTACCAAGGCATATTTTTTAAAATCTTCAAAACCGAACAGTCCGTCCGGTAAAGTGATCACGTGATCTTCGTCGACGGAAATGATCCCCATGCTCTTCGTTTTAACATCCATGTAAGCTTAACTCCAAATTATTTTGCTACAAGACTCATCTCATATAATTTAAAAGCGAATTTCTGTATAATTGCCCCGCCGTATGAAGAGTCGCTTGGTAAACATATTCCAACATCTTCATATCCGTAACGGCTTTTGTAAAATCAAGATCGCCTTCACGGGATATTTGCTGATCGACATTGAGAGCTGTCTGTGAATTGCGCATAACGTTTTGCTGCAAGCGCTCATATTCGGAGCCGGACTTTGCAAGCCGCGTAACAAGGTTTGAAATGCCGCCGTCGATCAAGCCTAGAGCGCGTCCGCCTATTGTTTCAGTATCGCCTGAAAGCATCGCGTCGCGCAAAGCGATAACGGCATCAAACATGGAACCGCCTGCTACGCGCACGTTATTGCCGATATTATACGGCGGTCTCTGACTTGAATCCTTTATTATGCCGAGTCCGCTCAAAACCTCGCCCTGTACGTCTTCAAGCCAAAGCTGATGAGGATCTGTGGTTACAAGGTTTAAACCGTTTGTCACAGGGTCGATGGAAGCTTTTACGGGAGCTCCGCTGTCGTTTATCTTTGAAATAAGAGCGTATACGTTATCTCCTGCGGAAATTTTAACTTGTGTCCCGTCGACGGAAATAACGCTGTCCGCATCGGCCTGCCAGCTTGAAAGATCCCGCCCGCCGTAAAGTTGCTGCTGTTCCGCCCAAAATACACGGTTACCCGCGCTGTCCGAAACTATGTACTTATTTTCATCGATTTCGATCTTATTCGTATCGATATTACCGTTATATCGTACGTTTGAAATAACAGGATCCGGATAGCCTTGAATACTGCCCATTTCAATATCAAACGGGGTTGTCTTCAGATTTGTTCCTGCAAAAAGCGAGTTACCGTCGGAACTTATGGCGTTTGCATTTTGGACAAGCTGTTGAAGCAATTCATCAACTTCCGACGCCATGTTTTTAAGATCGTCTTTTTGATAGACGCCGTTCGCACCGGTGACGGCAAGTTCTCTTATCCTTTGCATCATATCAAGGGAACTCGACATGTACCCTTCGCGTACGATATAGGCGTCGCTTAACGTTTGCGCATTTTTTTCAAAGTTATTTATACGCGTCCAATATGACTGATAACGTACCAGATGACCGGCAGCAATGGGATCGTCGCGCAACTGCTGTATGCGCTGCTGGCTTCCCATTTGATTATTCGCCTTATTTACGCGAGCCTCCTGGTTTCTTAGACTAAACTGCACCGAAGTGTTTGCCATATTTGAACTGATTCTACTCATTTATTCACCTCATAGAACGGCATACAAGGAAATTCCGGTTTCCTAACGCCGTTTTTGTGCGCGCTTTACGCGCAATTCGATAAAATTTGCACGAATCCTATACGCCGAGCCTGTTTATGATCGTATCAAGCATTTCATCCACTACGGTTACATACTTTGCAGCCGCGTTGTACCCGTGCTGGAATTTCATTATATCTGCCAGCTCTTCGTCAATATTCACTCCGCTTATTGAATCCCTGAGATTTCTCAAATCGGCCATAAGAGCGTTTTGACTTAAAAGATTTGTTTCCGCCTGTTCGCCCTTTAAACCTACGTTCGTGACGGAGTCCGCAAAGTAATCGTCAAGCGTTCTGAGCCGCCCGATCATAATCGGAGTGTTTCTTATCGCGGCAATATCCACAGCGGCCTTTCCGTCGCCGAGATTCATCATTCCGGCGGCGTCGGGATAAGCTGCGGCGACGCCCATGACGTCGTTGCGTAAGACTTTATTTATTTCAATATATGCCGCGGGATTTAAGACAGGCGACACCGCAATCTGTGCGCCGTTAAGAGCGTTTACTGCATCCGCTTGAGCAAAGTCATATGCGTTCTCTTCTCCGCTTCCATTTAAAATTCCCGCGTAACCCGACAGGAAAAAACCGGAATCTTCAACGTGGCGAATGACAAAATCAGGAAGTTCTACATCCTGCGCGGGCGTGGCTTTTAAAACGAGGGCGTTATTTCTATCCAAATAAGCCTTTACTTCTCCCGTACTGTCGTTTATGCGGTTTATTAATTTTTCAACAGTATCCGTCGCATAGTACGGAACTTGTACGTTCCCGTCCTGACCGGAAAGAGTTATAACGCCTTCAAGACCTATATTGTCCTGAGCGTCCAGAGCGTTTGTTCCCGTAAAGCGAAATACGTAAGTGCTGTCAAAGTTACCGTCGCCAGTAGAGTCGTAGTTTCCGTTTACGTTCGTGACAAAGGGCTGCTGTACAAAAAAGTCCTGGCCCGTAACCCCGTTAGCGCCTATCGCGTTTCTATGGATGTCGTTCACAAGGTCTGCAAAATTCAGCGTCATCGTATTAAGACTTTGAATTTCATTTCTTACGTCAACGTCGCGCAATTCGATAAGAGCGCCCAGCGTGCCGCCCGTAAAGAAGGCGTTGTTTCCGGTATCTTTCCACACAACTTTAGAATAACCGTTGTTGTCGATAACGGATTGAACGTCAAAATTTCTTGCGACGGATCCCTGTACAAGGATTTGTCCGTCGACGTGGATCATAAATTCGTCTTTATCGCGTTGATCGCTTGTAATATTTACAAGGGCGGACAATTTTTCAACTAAAAGATCGCGGCGGTCGAGCAGATCGTTCGGGTTGTCTCCCATGGCTCGCGAACGTACTATTTCACCGTTCAAATTTGCAATTTGATTTGCAAAATTATTTACTTGTTTTACGGTAGCTTCGATATCGCCGTTTAAAAGATTCCCGATTCCGGCGAGCGAAGCCCATCTTTGATGAATGGATTCCGTGAGGGTTTCTCCGCGCGTTACGACGGCTTGCCTGGCAGCTTGACTTTCAGGATGAACGGAAAGTTCCTGCCAAGCTTGCCAAAACTTATCCATATTGCTGCGTATTGAAACATCGGCAGGTTCGTTATAGATCTGTTCGAGCATCACGTAATATTTTTCGCGCGTAGCCCAATAGGATTCCTGATTTGCCTGTGCGGTAATACGCTGATCAAGCATTTCGTCACGCAGACGGTTTATGCTCTGTGCTGCCGCCCCCTGCCCTATCTGGCCGGGAACTTCCGCTCGGCTTAGATCCGGCCTGTAAATCGGATCAAACGCCTTTATTTCAACCCGCTGCCTGGAATATCCTTCAGTGCCCGCGTTGGTGATATTGTGTCCTGCAGTAGTGATCGACTGATTATGAGCGTTAAGGCTCCTTTTTCCTATTTCAATTCCTGCGAATGATGATGCCATAGTCTACCGCCTTAAAATAACTTATTTACGACAACGCTTTCGGGACTCGGATGTATTATATTTCCCTTGCGTGAATAAAGAGTGTTGCGCCTTTGCGGGACTACCGTATCAAGCACACCGCGTATAAAACCTCGTACGGAATTTACGTAGTTTCCGAGAGTATTGTTTTCAATCTTGGATTTTATAAGTTTTCCGCGTATCTGAGTTACGGCGGGAATTTGACTTTTCAATTCTTCCGGTGAAAGCGAAGACGAAAGGAATTCTCTTTGCTTATCCAAGGCTACAAAAACCGCAGATTTTTTTTGAATCAATTCGATATTGTCCTGAAGAACCTTCCAGTCTTTTACTTTTACGGCTTCGCGTATTTTTACTTGAGCTGAAATAATGGAATCAAGGATAAGATTCTGACTTTTAAGTATATCGGTAATTTCAAGCGTTTTTTCCATTTCTGTCATTTGCACTTCTCCGTTATCATTATCGGCATAAAAAAAAACGGCTTTATAAAAAAATCTGAGAACTTCTAATTTAACGGTTCTTGATGAAATGCTTTTTTTCTGTAATCTTTCGGAGACAATCCGGTTATTCGCTTAAAAACCCTATTGAAATTTGTAAGCGAATTAAAACCACATTCAAGGCTTATATTGAGTATGAGATCTTCCGTGGCGGTTAACATCTGCCTTGCGCAATTGATGCGCTTTGAAAGTATATAATCCCAAAGGGTAAATCCGTTTAATTTTTTAAACAAAAATGATAAGTATGAAGGACTCATATTTGCATCGAACGCAACGCTTTCCAATGTAACCGGTTCGGCATAGTGATCGTCGACATAGCGCATAACCTGTTCTATCGTCCGTCGCTTTTCAGCCCTGATCGTAAAACCGTCCGGCAAACCGTTTGCCGCTTTATATTCCCGCGCCATCATGACAAGAATCGAAATGAGCCTTGTTTTTATCATCAAACCGTATCCTGTCGACCGAACGGTAAATTCCGTAACTATATGTTCGATTTCCTGCCTGATGCGTTTTCCGATTTCATTATCGCTTGAAATTCTATGATTAAAAGCGGTATCCGTTCCTACGGATATTTCATACATATATGAAAAATTTTCAAGTTCGCTGTTCGGTGACCAAATAAAATCCGGTATGAATTGTATTCCGGTGCAAATACAATTCGCTCCCTTTTTCATATCGACAATACTGTGTTGCTCGTTACTGCGCAAAATAAAAATATCGCCGGGACAAATATCATATCGCTTTTTCCCTATGACATACGTTCCGTAGCAGTCGTCGCCGAACATATCTATTTCAACTGCAAGATGAGAATGTCTGACTTCTTCACGTTGCCTGGGATCGAGGCGATTGTAATACAGACGTACCGTATGTCGATTATTCCCTTGCGACGGCAGCTCCATTTCAAGAAATCGATGAGAATCAAAGCCCGGTGCAGCGCTGAATACATCTGTCATTGTTTTTCTCCTGCCTGCGTCATAAAAAACGTATATGATGCAAGACGGACATAGTAAATTCGCCTACAAACTCATGCCGCCGTCAACACAGATCGAAGCCCCTGTTATATATGAGCCTTCTTCCGATGCGAGAAGCAAACACACGCCACTGCAATCGTCGGCTGAGCCCATACGTCCGAGCGGAATCTTTTCAAGCACTTTCGCCAAATATGCGCCATCTTCCGCGACGGCGGCATTCCGCGGAGTCGCCATTGCACCGGGCAGTACATTATTGACAGTAACGTTATTGTGCGCAACTTGCTTAGCGACATTTTTTACGAGATTATCCATGCCGGCTTTAGAAGCGGCATAGACCGCCATATCTTTATGCGGAACAAGCTGCTGTACGCTGCCTATAGTGATAACCCTTCCCCATTTTTGCGATTCCATAAACGGAACATATTTTTGCATCAGTGAAAGCGTACTCAGCAGATTGACGCGCATCTGCACTTCAAATTCCTCGGCAGTAATGATCTTCCATGGATTTCTGTATTGTACCGATGCATTCAAAATTAAAACGTCGACATCGCCGGTACGCGCATACATAGTCTCCGCGCAGTCCGCTTCGGATAAATCGGCCCAGACGGCTTTACAGCTCATACCCGTTTCACAAGCGATGCGTTCGGTTTTTTCCCGCTTTGAACCGTGAATCCATACGTCTGCGCCCGCTTCTGAAAATTTCATCGCAATGCATTTTCCGATACCCTGCGTCGAACCGGTGACAAGGACTTTTTTCCCTTTTACGTCAAACATCTGTTTTCTCCTGCCGATCATAGCGACGACTGCATATCGCTTCCCGCTTTATCGGCAAGCTCGTATTCCGCGCTCCAATCCAAATGGCGGTAATTCTTGCCTTTCGGATCATTTTTAATAAAATCGACAAGGAGGTCAAGCATTTCAGCCGACCATACGTTCTTATCTATCTGCGCAGTCGTAAATCTGTTCTGCGTAATCATTTCAAAACCGAAAATATCTTTGATCTGCGTCTTTGCACCGCCGTCTACAACATCGGCGACAAGCTGAGGCGGAATAAAAAGAACGCCTCCGCTGCAACCGTACACTACATCGCCCGGTAAACAGATCGCAGCCGAACGTCCGCTTCCGAGCCGTGCAGGTACATTAAAACCCGTAAGCACAAAGTCACGGATGGGAGTCGGATCTATGCCGCGATAATATACTTGTATGTCTTGAATCTTATGCATCTGTTCAACGTCGCGTATGCCGCCCCAGATAACGGCGCCGCCCGTACCCGTCTTTTGCTTTATCGCAGTTGAAAGATTTCCTCCGACAAAGGTACCCTTGAATATCTTATCATACATATCGATTACGATAACGTCCCGCGAACAAAGAGAATCCAGCACCCACTGGTTCGGAGTACCCGTCAATCCCTGTGCGACTGCAGATGTCATCATGGCTTCGTAATAATCGGGGCGCGTCGGAGCGTACACGGCAGTAACGGCGCGGCCGATAAGTTTTTTATTCACCGAACCGTCTTCTTTAAATTCGGGATGAATCGATTTCATGGCGACAAACTGATTTTCATATCCTTTAATAAAAATCGGTTTCCAAAGTTCTTCAAGCGTCATTCCGTAAAGAGCATCGAGATACGAATCCGCCACTTTCGGCCGACCGTCGGAAAAACGTTCCCCTTTCCATGCCGCTGTCATGGAAATTATATCTTCTCTATTATTAAAATGCATGTACATGCTCCGGATTATTAAATTCAGCTCCAAATTCTATCGTTTGAAAATTCCGTGTTCCAACACGACGTATCTTCCCAAATACCGGGAATATCGCGATTAACGTGTTCTTTTAGAACGGCGTCGTTTAACGATTCTATACCGAGACCCGGCGTATCCGGAACGCGGATAAATCCGTCTTGAATAAGTGGCTTAGGTAAACCGTTTACCATATCCTGCCACCACGCCACCTTTACCGAATGATATTCCAGAGCAAGAATAAACTGCACTGCAGCGGCGGCATGAACGGCTGCCATACAAGCCACAGGACTTTCCGCCATATGAATCGCAAGCGCCACGCCGTTTTCCGCAGCAATGTCGCCGATTTTTTTAAGTTCAAGTATACCGCCGCACGTCAGTATGTCGGGATGAATAACGGACACTCCGCCCGATTTAATAATTTTTTCAAAATCTTCCTTTAAATAAATATCTTCTCCCGTACAGATCGGTACCGTTGCGGCATTTCTCAAGCGAACGTAACTCTCAGTCCACATCCACGGGATCAGGTCTTCCGCCCACGCAAGGTTGTATTTTTCCATACGCTTTAAAAACCGTAGTATCGATTCTTCACATACATGTCCGAAGTGGTCGATCGCGAGCGGTACTTCATACCCTATAACTTCACGCACCTGCTTTACGTATTCTTCAAGAATATCGAGTCCTTTTTCGGTAATTTGGATGCCGGTCATCGCATGCGGCGTCGTAACGATTTGATAACTTTTTTGTCTGTGTACCATTTCTGCGGTAACGGATCCGTCCTGAACGTTAAGCAAGTGCGGCGTATATTTTTTCATATCGTCGATGCTTCCGAGCGGAGCCGTAATGCAGCCCGGTTCGTCGAGCAGCAAACCGATTCCGAGATCCATTTTCAAAAACGTAAATCCCATCTCCATGCGTTTTTTAAGCTCAAGCCCCATATCGTGCCCGCTGTGTTTTCCGTCCACATCGGTATCGCAGTACACTCTGATTTTGTCGCGGAATTTACCGCCGAGCAGCTGATATACGGGGACGCCCCACGCTTTTCCGGCAATATCCCACAGCGCAATTTCGATACCGCTGACACCGCCGCCCTGCCGCGAGTGACCGCCGAACTGTTTAATCTTTCTGAAAATTCTGTCCACATCGCACGGATTTTCCCCCAGAATCCGCGACTTCAGCATAAGCGCGAATGTTTTACTCGCAGCGTCGCGTACTTCACCGTAACCTTCGATACCCTGATTCGTCAGTATCTTAAGCAGCGTACACCGCTTCGGCGCTCCGTCTATGTCGATACACCGCATATCGGTAATTTTTAGCGTACGCGGATCGATTTTATTGTTCATCTTCATACTCCTATCATTATTTTTATTAATACGCTCCGTAAACCAATGTTGGAACGATTGTTGCAAGCCATGGAATATACGTCACCATAAAAAGCACGATGAGGCATACCGCGACAAACGGAATGAGCTCTTTATACAACAACTGAGTTTTAATCTTAAGTATACCGGCCGTTTGAAAAATATAATTTCCGAACGGCGGCGTAATCGCACCGATAGCACTGTTCAAGCACATCATAATTCCAAAGTGGATCATATTGATTTTGAAGGCCTGTGCAATAGGAGCCAACAGCGGCGCAATAATGATCATGCACGGCATGGCGTCCATAAACATACCGAGCATGAGCAGCAGAATATTTGCAAACAGCAAAAACGTATATTTATTTTTTGCTATATGCATGATCCCTGCCGTCATTGCATGGGGAATCCGCTCCCAACTCAAATAATGGCTGAACACCTTCGCTCCGCACATAATGAGCATAACCGTTGCCGTAGACAGAGCCGCGTCAAGAAAAATTCCGGGAAGTTTTTTCATATCGAGTTCTTTATAAATAAATTTCCCGACGATAAACGAATACACCGCCATGAGTGCTCCGCCCTCGGTTGCGGTAAATATCCCGAAACGCAATCCCGTGATAAGCACAAAGGGCAAAAATAACGCCCACGCGGAATTTCCCGCCTTTTTGAGGATGGCCTTAGGCGAAAGCATGCGTCCGCCGTTGCCCTTATATCCCCGTTTTTTTGAAATAAAGTAAACGACGACCATCATGAGAATGCACATAAGAAAGCCGGGTATATATCCTGACATGAGCAGCTTTCCGACGGACACACCTTCAACCGTACATGCGTACACAACAAGACCGACACCCGGCGGAATAATCGGCGTAATGCAGCCGGAAGCGGCTGTGACCGCAGCTGAAAAACCCATATCGTATCCGTGTTTTTTCATTTCGGGAACGAGCGTTTTACATTCCATTGCTATGTCTGCAGCTCCCGATCCGGAAATTCCACCCATAAAAGTAGAAAGCAAAACGTTGACGTGTCCCAAGCCTCCCGTAAAGTGCCCGACAAGCGCATCCGCCAAATCCAGCAGCCGCTCCGTGATTCCCGACTCATTCATAATTGCGCCGGCAATAATAAAGAACGGAACCGCCATGAGCGAAACGGACTCGGTATTCGTTATCATTTTTTGAATTATAATCGATGCGGATAAATACTGATCGGAGAGAAAATACGGAATACAGCATACGATAAGCGAAAACGCTATCGGGAGTCCCATACAGAATAAAACGGCAAGTAAAATAACAGGAATGTACGTCATTGTGTTTTCTCCCCATTTACGACCGAAGCCTTGTCATCCGTCTCGTCATAGCGTTCTTTATACTTTTTTGGAAACGCAAAGGCTTCTATCAAAAAGACAATCGAATATACCGTCATACTTGCAAAACCGACAACGGCGGATGCGTCGATATACTTGTATGGAAGCCGGGTATACGGCATGACCTTTCGTGCATTGGCGGCAAATACGAAACTGTGATATGTAAGAAATATACATGTTGCGGCAATGATGCCGTTGAGGATTATCCGCAGCATTTTTTTTTCTTTTCCCGGGAGCCGCACCAAAATAAAATCCATACCGTAATGCCGGTTCCGCTTATAGCCTACCGCCGCACCTACAAACGTAACCCACGCAAGAAGACAAATGTCGACTTCATCCGCCCAGCTGATCGCATGATTGAAAACATAGCGTCCGAATACGTTTGCAGTGCAGATCAGTACCATAGCAAATGCGGCAAAGGCGCAAATCATTTCTTCAAGATTTTTAATGATCCAAATAGGCATTATTTTCATTTTCAATGTATATTTCCCTATATATCTAAATTGTTATTTCATCGCAGCGCGAAGTTTGTCTACAAGCCCCTTGCTCAATTCGGGGAAATCGTTTACAGCATCGGCTGCGGCTATGGACATGGCGCGCTTATCCGAATCGGAAGGTTCGACGAATTTTACGCCTGCAGCTTCCAGCTTTTTGCGATAGTCGGCCATGTTTTCAGCGTTAAGCTTTGTAAAATATTCACCGCCTTTCGAAAATTCTTCTATAAAAATTTTCTGATCGTCCGGCGACATTTTATTAAAAAGCGCCGCACTCATACCCCAGCATGTCGGAGCGAAAGTATGACTCGACAAGAAACAGTATTTTGCAACTTCTTGAAGCGAATTGGTAAAAATCGTTCCGAGCGGAAATTCGCAGGCTTCGAGCATTCCCTGCTGCATACCGGTATATACTTCAGCCATCGTCATATTGACGGTACTGCAGCCCAGCCGTTTGAAAAACGCGACATAAGGCGGAAGCGGAACGCGGATCAGCTTGCCTTTTAAATCGGCAACCGAATTTATCGGTTTTGTAGAAAGCACTTCGCGCGGAGCGCCGCACCAGTTCATACAGATCATTTTGATGCCGGAGTTTTTTTCAAGCTCCGCCGTCATATCTTTAAAAAGGGACGAGTCGTTGAATTTCATAACGGATTTCGAATCAGGATACATGTACATGAGATTAAGTGCAGTCATATCGGGACAACCGTACGGCGCATAAGCATCTCCTGACGTACCGTCGATAATGTTTGATCCGAGCGCAATACTTTCAATCGTATCCGTAAACGTACCAAGTTCGGCGCTGTAGTATACGTCAAACGTAACTCTGCCCGCAGTACGCTTTTGAATATTTTCCACGACCTGCCTAATCGCAACGGCTTTATTGTCGGCCGACGCTTCCGGCATCGAAACTCTGAAATGAAGCGATTTCGATTTTTCATTCGACCCGCCGGCAAAAATCGCCGCACAACAAACGATTAGAGCACAAAAACCGATAAAGAATTTTTTCATTTTTTCCTCCTAATAAAAAATTCTCGCTTATTATAATTCACGCTCATGAATGACCACTCCGTCATCATGTAACGTTTTCTGTAAAACATCTACGTCAAGCGCCGTAAGATCGCTGCATAACGAAAACGCAGTTCCCGCAGCTTGTCCAGTAACCACAGACGGCGGAATAACGCGTGTGATATCCCACATATCATCCGAAACTGAAATGCAGCGTCCTACCGAGGCAAGATTCGGAACGGTATCGCTAAAAAGACTTCCGAACGGAAGCTCGTATACCGGTCCGTCTTTTCTCCAATCGCCGATAAGGCCTATGCTGTCACGCATATATTCATGCCGCTGAAAAGTGTTCATTTCATAATTGCCGACAAGCCGTCTTGTTTTTCTAAGCTGCGGAATTGCGGCAAGCGCCGTCAGGCTGTGCGTTTGCGACACATTTCCGTTTTTAAAAAATTCGTCAAGAGATGCCTTATGCGATGCGATCGTCATCTCGCTAACCTCTGCGGCGTCAAGTCCGGAATATCGCTTTGATTCAATTCGACAAGGCGCTTCGGCAAACGGGTTTACGGAAAGAACGTCGGCTGCGCCGAGCATTCTCCGTTTCGTTTTTCCCTCGGCAGTTTCGTAAAACCAGGCTGCAAGCGGATTGCCGTCCGAAAATACCGCCGTTTTTGCGCCTGCCATGGCACAGATATCGGCATCGCCTGTCGCATCGATTACAGCATGAGTTTTAATTGCCTGTCTGCCGTCTTTATTTTCAATAATAACCGAATCTATAACGCTATTTTTCTTAATAACGGAAGCGGCAAAGGTGCCGTACAAAACGGTACAGCCGGCTTTTAATAATTCCTGTTCCAATAGAACTGCAAAAACTTGCGCATTATAGCCGGCTTCAAAACGCTGTCCATGGTGCTCATGTGAGGGACGAGGAAGCCATGTGTCGGGATATTTGTCTTCATAACCGCGGCTTATCGCAAGTTTTAAAAATTCGTCATTTAAACCGAAACAAACTTGACGCCCTGTTCCGTCACACAACGGAAGATATATGGTAATTAAACCGAGCGTGGCAAGCCCTCCGATCGCATACATGCGCTCTACAAGCAATACTTTTTTATTATGCCTGCTGGCAGCAAGCGCCGCAGCAGCACCGGCTATTCCGGCACCGACGACGACTATATCGTAATAAGAAGTAAGCGGCAGTTTGCGTTCTCTTTCCAATACATAATCCGTCATATATATAAAGCATAGGTTATGCAGTACGGGATTTCATGCTTTATTTTATCCAAAACCGGCACTATTTTTTGATTTTTATAAAAGAGGAACCGTATGTTTAGACTTACCGTTATTTCGGCTCATGTTTGCAATACACCGAACAGCCGGTAACCTTACTCTGTCTTATGAGGTGAAAGGATTTTCAGGAAGATGTTTGCGAAGCGTATCTTTGACGACATAGCCTTTTTCATTGCATATACCGTAATAATCGAAATAACCGCGGTCAAGGGCTATAGGGAGCCACACGCGGCAATCTACGGACATTTTTCCGAACGGCAATTTTTTAACGCTTACCCAGTACGGTCGATTTTTATCCGTCTCTTTGATTGTACCGGATGAATCGTCGGCAACAAATACGTAACAGCGCAAATCACGTCCCGGAATCGCGAAATTCAATCTTCCGTGACAGCGCACTTCTTCGATCGCGAGTCCCGTTTCTTTTAGCGCACATCGTTTGCACGCGTCGAGGGGATTTTCTTTCGCTCCTAAACGACTCATCGCCCCAGACACTTTCCCTGATCCTTTTTCGATATATTTCCTTTCAATGAGCAGCACTTGGTTCTGCGCATTTACAATAAAACACAAAACGACGTATTCTCCGGGCTTCCACGCCGCCCATTCGTCATCAAATTCTTTTTGGATATCCGCTTCCGTCTTTGGCGCAAACTCGGGATGCGTTTCAATAAAACACGAGCCGCAGATATTTTTATCGTTTGTGAGCATCTGTGTAATTGTCAACCGCTTTCCACATTTTTGACAGCGGCTTTTAAAAGGCCACGTATGACGGCGGAGCAAAAATCCCGTAAAAGCAACCGCGATAAAACTCGGAATCGCAAAATACGGATTCCAATGCATCCGCTGAATCAAAAGTAAAAACGCCAAATAAAATACGGCGAGCATGAGCATAATAAACACCGCACGCCGTTTTTTTACGGACACGAACCCGACTCTTTTTTGATTAAAATAAACAAGGGCAAAGGCCGCAAGTAAAAATAAATAATTTTCGATTATTTTTTGTATGATTTTTTCCATAATAAAAAAGAATAGAATTCTGTAAAATCAAAAAAACTGCCCGAAAGCTTCGGTTTCAGGCAGCTTCCGTCGACGGATGTTTTACCGAGTGTCCGCAGGGCGCCGAGTGATGAACGTTTTGCCGGACAGCTGTGTGCCGCCGCCCCGCCGGCAGAGCACCGCATAAAAGCGGAAAACCGCCAGCTATGTTGCTTTATTCGATAACCATGACCGACACGCCATCGGGAATCGCGGTTAACGTCGCATTCGGATTGTCGCAGAGTCTTTCGGCTTCTTTTACAGCCTCTTCGAGACTGTGCGCGGGGATCATGTGCAGAGCGCGCACCGTTTCATCGGGAGCGTCCGAAACGTAAATCACGCGCGCCTTTTGTAAAATACGGATAAAAATCTGCGTCTGCCATTGATCGGGCTTCGTTTCGTTTCTGCCGCGGCTCATAAAAAGATCGAGCGTCTTTTGAATATCCGGCTCGTCGGCCATCTGGTGATAAAACCCTTCGCCGCCGTGACCGTCGTTCGACTTTGCAAGCATGATGATGATGCCGCCTTTTTTGACCGTCGCTTCTGCCGCCGTCATACCCTTTACTGCTTGGTAGATGTTTTGATCTAGCGGATAGCCTCCATTCGTCGATATGACAATGTCCGCAGGCAACGCGTCGACTTTGCACAGCGACGAAAGGAAGTCGCAGCCTTTTTTATGCGCCGCTTCTATATCTCCCGCAACCGCATAGATCGCTTCTTTTTTTTCGTTGATAACTACGTTCACGATGAACGCTAGTTTTGCTTTGTGCGCCGCCCACACCATATCTTTATGGATCGGATTTCCGTCGAGAATGCCGGTACGGGAATGCGCATCGGCGATGAATTCGGAACAGTGATTTGCAAGCACAGTCGTACGGCTCGCGACGCCGGGAAGGACACTTTTTCGACCTCCCGAAAAACCTGCAAAAAAATGAGGTTCTATAAAACCTTCCGCGACGAGGAGATCGGCTTCTACGGCGAGTCTATTGATAATGCATTCGCCGCCGCTCGGCAGCGTTCCTATTTTTACAAGCGGAGAATTGTCGCAGTCGTGAACGATGATTTTTTCGTTTTTGACGATCTCTTCCCCGAATTTACTGATGAGCTCTTCCTTCGTCGAAAGCCTATGACAGCCGGTCGAAATGAGAATCGTAATGTCGGCATTCGGATTTCCTTTTCTGATTTCGGCAAGCATCGGCGGAACGATCGTTTTGCTCGGAACGGGGCGCGTATGATCGCTTGCAATGAGCACGATATTGTTTTTCCCCTTGGCGAGCTCCGAAAGTTTTTTCGTACCGACAGGGTTTTCAAGCGCCTCAGCGACGAGCGCTTCAGGCGTATTCTTCGCCGTATAATGATGAAGATTTGAAACGATGACTCCTTTTAAGCGTTCGTCGGGAATATCGATTTTTAAAAATTCTTTTCCGTAAGGAAACGACAGATTCATATATACCTCATATTAGCCCATAACAACAAAAGCCGCCTTATGACGGCCTTTGTTATCGTAAGTGATTAAAGCTTCGGTTCGCTCTTGGCTGCTTTTTCCATCTCCGTATCTTCGGAAGCGAGCGGCACGTCGTAATTGATAAGACCATGCTTTTCTTCGTACTTATATAGAGCATTTACAACCATCGGCGTAACGAGCGCCGTCACGATAACCGCAGCGGCGCATTGCGCTGTAGCCGCGGCCGCGTACGGTTCCCATGTCGGATCGACGGCGGCTATGGCTGCAGGCGTTCCGACGGAGTTTCCCGCCGCCGTACCGACCGCAGCTCCGACGGCACAGCTTCGGCGGTTCTTTTTGCGGATAAGCAATTTGTAGATAAAATATGTCGGAATACCCGTCCACGCAACGGTAAGCAGACCGATAAGGATACCGGGAATACCGGCCGTGATGAAGGTTTTAAAACTCATACCAGCACCAAGCGGGAAAGCAAAGAGGAAAATCGATATGAGCATACCAGGCTTTAAAAAATCGCGCATTTTATCGTCGAGGTTTCCGAGTATCATTCCAACGAGAATCGGGAAAATACAGGCAAACAAAGCTTTCGCCGGAATCGCTGCGACGCCGCCGAGTCCCATAAACAGCATTTCATAAAACGGACCGTCGTTCGAAGAGATGACCGCGATGGCACCGACATCGGTTTTGTCGCCGTATTTCGTAGCGAGCGCAGTGTACAAACCGCCGTTCGAATTCGACATACAGCCGATAAGGCCGAGCGGCGTCATGCCGAGTATAACGGCGCCGGGCCCGCCGATCCGCGCGAGGATAACGCCGATCGACACGCCGAACAACACTTTGCTCGTATTGATGACGACGCCTTTATACAGCGCCTGTCCCGCGCTTTTAAACTGAATCTGCGCACCCGAACAAAGGAACAAGACAGCAATAAGACAGTTACCCCCGTTTTTGAAAAGCGCCGTCGTAAAGCTTCCGATCTTCAAAAAATCCGGAAAGAGAGTATTGACGGTTACTCCAAGAATCAACGGAACAACCATCAATCCGCCGGGGATTTTGTTGATAGTGTCAAGGACCCTAACTTGACCAAGTTTCATATCTTCCTCCACGATTAAAGTGATAAATAATTGTAACCCTGCGCTTCAAATTCTGTCAAGAAAATAGAATCCCGCGCGCATGACACCGCCATCGTTATACACAATACTCCAGTGTCTCATCTTCCATTTTCACCGCTGCAGTATTCGCCTTTTTTGCTGTTGCGCGCGGCGCCGCCACCGTTACGAACAACACCCCCAGTGTGCCATCCGCTGTTTTTGCCTCCGTCTTTTTCGCCGCCCCGCCGGCTTGACTAAGTAAACTTTTTTTTGTTATATTAGGTTTTATCAGTTACTTGGTGCCAGTAGTTCAGGGGTAGAGCGCCAGATTGTGGATCTGGTTGTCGTGGGTTCAAATCCCACCCGGCACCCTTGCTACAAGATACAGCGCGGCTGTAACCTGTTGATATGCGTTCGTAGCTCAGCTGGATAGAGCAACGGACTTCGAATCCGTAGGTCGCACGTTCGAGCCGTGTCGGACGCAATATCCATATCATAAGTAACAAACAAGGGCCATTAGCTCAGTTGGTAGAGCAGCAGACTCTTAATCTGCGGGTCGTCGGTTCGAAGCCGGCATGGCTCATTAAAATGCCTTTATCGATCCAAGCGAACAGGCTCACGGTCCGAACGCGAGAGTGGTGGAATTGGCAGACACGCTAGACTTAGGATCTAGTGCTTAGGCTTGAGGGTTCAAGTCCCTCCTCTCGCATATTTTAGTTTTAAAGTATGCGCAAAATACTTGCGGGAATAGCTCAGTGGTAGAGCGCCACCTTGCCAAGGTGGATGTCGCGGGTCCGACTCCCGTTTCCCGCTCTTATAAAGATAAAGCGGTGCAAAAACCGACGCTATATGGCGGTGCTTAAACGACGAGTTTTGGATAAAGCCGAAACGTCGCTGGTTATAACTGTGCGCAATATGCGCATTAATTGCGCCACCCTCGAAATCTGACGATTTCTGCGGCGACGCGATTTTAAGGAACGGTTTTTACCATAATTTTTGCGGGAATAGCTCAGTGGTAGAGCGCCACCTTGCCAAGGTGGATGTCGCGGGTCCGACTCCCGTTTCCCGCTCTTATAAAACGGCGATGCGGAGCGATCCGGATCGCTTTTTTACTTTATATTCACCTATTTTATTTTAAGGGGACGTATGCATGAAACTCTCTAAAAAGATTGAAGAACTGGAAAAATCCGCCGTCAAATTGACGGTTACCGTTGATAAAGACGACGTAGCTGAAAACTACAAGCAAATCGTCACAAAATATGCTAAAAATGCCCAAGTTCCCGGATTCAGAAAAGGCCACGTACCCGTTTCCATTTTGGAAAGAAAATACGGAAACGCCCTTAAAGCCGACGTTATGACCGACTTAATCGACAAAGCGTTAAACGAAATTTTTTCCGACGAAAATGAAAAAGAACTTCGCCCGCTGCCGTATGCGCAACCGGCAATGGACACTCTTCCGGAGTTCGACGCTGCTAAGGATCTGACTTTTTCCGTAACATACGACGTATTTCCGAGAGTAAAAAACATCGATGTCAAAGGCGTCACAGTAAAAGAACCGCAGGTAACAATAACCGAAAAAGAAATTGAAGAAGAGCTCAAGGCCGTTCAGGATCGTAACGCCACAGTGATGGACAAAAAAGACGATGAAAAAGTTCAAAAGGACGATATAGTTACGATCAACTACAGCGAAACGGACGACGACGGCAATGTGATAGAATCGTCAAAACGGGAAGGGTTTGTCTTTACCGTAGGCAGCGGAGAAAATATCTATAAGATCGACGATGATATAATAGGAATGAAAAAAGGCGAAACAAAGGACATCGTTAAAAAATATAAAAAGGACGACGACAACAAAGAGCTCGCCGGAAAAACAAAAAAAATCAGCGTGACGGTTACGGCAATAAAAATAAGGAATTTGCCCAAGCTTGACGACGAACTGGCGCAGGACGTAAATGAAAAATACAAAACCCTTGACGACCTCAAAAAAGATATCACGAAAAACCTTGAACTTGCAAAAAATCGCCGTATATCGGAAATGAAGAACAACGACTTGCTCTCTCAGCTTATAGAAAAAAACAAATTCGACATTCCGTCTTCGATGCTTGACGCGGAACTTCAGAGCCGCTGGAAGATGATGGCGCAGCAATTCCAAACGACAACCGAGCAGCTCAATAAAATGATAAGCTCGGCAGGACAGTCAAAAGAAGGAATGCTTAAGGAATGGACAGGCGACAGTGAAAAGATGCTCAAATCGAGAATTATAGTGGAATCGCTTTTGCGTGACCGAAATATTTCAATAACGCCCGAAGAGATTGACGAAGAATACAAGCGCATAGCCGAAGAAAGCGGCGCGACCGTAGATGAAATAAAAAAACGCTATGCGGATCCCAGAGCCAAAGAATATCTTATCGACGAAGCAAAGGAGCAAAAACTTTATAAACAGCTTTACAGCGAAGTAAAAGTTGTCAAAGGCGATAAAATCGCGTTTGCGGATCTGTTCAAACGCTGATATATTCCTGCAGGAGCGGGACCAAACGGGGCTGTCTCAAAAGTCGGTTACTTTTTCGGCAGCCCTATTTTTTTGCCTAACCGCTTATTTATTTGTATATTATAGGATATAATTTTATATTGCCGATTTAATTTACAACTGTGCGCTATTGCGCACGAAAACGGCATTCTCGGAAATTGAAATTTCCTCGTATGCCGTTTTTTAAGGAAGGTAGATAATGAACGAACGGATGAATTCTCTTGTGCCGTATGTTGTGGAACGCAGCGGAAACGGAGAGCGCACATATGATATTTTTTCACGGCTTTTAAAGGACAGAATCATATTCGTAGACGGCGAGATTAACGACGCTACGGCCGATCTAATTGTGGCGCAAATACTGTTTCTCGAATCCGAAAATCCCGAAAAAGATATAAGCATGTACATAAATTCTCCGGGCGGTTCGGTTACGGCAGGGCTTGCAATATACGATACCATGCAATACGTAAGATGCGATATTCAGACGATATGCATGGGACAGGCGGCAAGTATGGCGGCAATCCTGCTTGCAGGCGGTTCGGAGGGAAAAAGGTTCGCCCTTCCCTCTTCACGGGTAATGATCCACCAGCCTTGGGGCGGAGTTCAAGGTCAGGAAAGCGACATCGCAATTCAGGCTAAAGAGATCATAAGGCTAAAAAAGCTTACGATACAATACTTTGCCGAAAAAACGAAAAAACCGGAAAAGAAGGTTGCAGCCGATATGGAAAGAGACTTTTACATGCCGGCAAAAGAAGCGCTGGAATACGGCATTATCGACCACATCATGGAGGGAAGAAAAAAAGATGATAAGATTCGGTAATTCATCGTCCCAATATTGTTCTTTTTGCGGCAAACCCGCAGACGAAAAACGGAGATTAGTGGCGGCACCTGCAGGAAATATCTTTATATGCGATCAATGTACGGCCGTATGTCAGAGCGTCCTCGATCAGGAAGAGCGTTCGGTTTCTCCCATAGAGATGAGCGAGGTTCCTTCTCCAAAAGAGTTTAAAAGCTATTTGGATCAATATGTGGTGGGACAGGACGACGCAAAAAAAATTCTTTCAGTGGCCGTGTATAATCATTATAAAAGAATGTCCAAGTCCGCAAATAAAAAGCAGGAAAACGACATACAGATCGAAAAATCTAACGTTCTTTTAATAGGCCCTACCGGCAGCGGTAAAACTTTGCTTGCGAAGACTCTCGCCCAAAGACTAAAGGTTCCTTTTGCCATAGCCGACGCTACGACGCTAACCGAGGCGGGTTACGTAGGCGAAGACGTCGAAAACGTGCTTTTAAAACTTATAAACGCTGCAGACGGTAACATAGCTTCCGCGGAGCGCGGGATCGTCTTTATCGACGAAATCGATAAAATTTCACGTAAAAGTGAAAACACATCCATAACGCGGGATGTTTCAGGCGAAGGCGTTCAGCAAGCCTTGCTTAAAATAATAGAAGGCACAAAGGCAAGCGTTCCTCCCCAAGGCGGGCGGAAACATCCCAATCAGGAAATGATTGAAATAGACACCACAAACATTCTTTTCATACTCGGAGGAGCATTTGTGGGGCTCGATAAAATAATCGAGCAGCGCATATCCGAACATTCTATGGGCTTCGGCTCGAATATAAACACGATGAACAGCGAACAGCGCATGGCGCTGCTGAATCAGGTGTGTCCCGACGATCTGGTAAAATTCGGTCTTATTCCGGAACTGATCGGCCGTATGCCTATCACGGTAGCTTTAAAAGAGCTCACAAAGGAAGACTTGGTAGCAATTCTGACCCAGCCTAAAAATGCCATCACAAAACAGTTTAAGGCGTCGTTCGCCATTGACGACGTTAATCTGTCTTTTACGGACGAGGCGATTGAAGAGATAGCGGATATAGCGATAAAGCAAAAAACAGGGGCCAGAGGACTGCGCACAATAGTCGAAAAAATCCTCATGGATTTTATGTTTGAAGTTCCGAGCATAAAAGGCAAAAAAAAGCTTGAAGTTACAAAGGCGATCGTGCGGCAGCAAAAGATTGACGACATAGCCTCTTTGCTGACCGAACAAAAAACCGCCCAAACCGCGTAAGCGCTTATTCCCAAAGGCGGCTGTCGGACGTGGAGATGGCGCTCGCGCCCGAGCGGAGAATCCTCGTAACATCGTCCCCGCTTCTTATAAGGCCGCCTGCTATAATCGTCTTTTTGCTGCCTGCGATTTCATTGCATAAAATGGTAAGCGTTACGCCGGGCATCATTTCTATTATATCAACGGACGGATCCGAATCGATTTTTTCAAGAGACTCTATCGATTTTGAATCCAGCATAAAAACGCGAAGGACTGTTATAAAACCGAGCGTTTTGGCGTATTTCAAAAGACTTTGCTTTATGGAAATTATTCCGTCGGCTTGTGTCATCTTATCGATATAGTCGACCGACGACCTGCTGCTTGAAAGCCCTTCGATCAAATCAAGATGAACGAAGACGGTTTTATTATATTCCTTTAACTTTCGCACATAGTCGGAAACGGTAAGAATAGTGCCGAATAAAAGAAAAACAACCTTACAATCGCTTTTCAAACATTTATTAAAAGTATCCTCGTTTCTTACAGCCGTAATAATCTTTGAATCCGAAAAAAAATCCATCGCCATGCCCCGCTTAAGTTTCCCGTATGTACAGGCTATCATAGGATTGTCGGGAGTGTCAAATGCTGGTAAAATTATTGTAAGTACAACCGGATAGATCACAGCTTTACAAAAAATTGCCGAATTTTTAGGAGGGATAAAATGTCTAAATATATTATGTCTTTGGATTCGGGAACCACTAGCAATCGCTGTATCCTCTTTAATAAAAAAGGCCGCATATGCGGTACGGCGCAAAAAGAATTCCGGCAGATCTATCCTAAACCCGGATGGGTGGAACACGACGCAAATGAAATTTGGGCAACGCAGTACGCAGTCGCCGTTGAAGCTATGGAAAAAATAGGAGCCAAGGCGGAAAACATCGAAGCTATAGGAATCGCAAATCAAAGGGAAACTACCGTAGTTTGGGACAAAAACACAGGCGAACCTGTCTACAATGCGATAGTGTGGCAATGCCGCAGAACGGCGGAATTTGTCGATTCTCTTAAACGGCAGGGGCTTTCGGATCTGTTTAGGGATAAGACGGGACTTATTCTCGATGCGTATTTTTCAGGAACAAAACTGCGCTGGATACTTGAGAACGTTCGCGGAGCAAGAGAAAAGGCTGAAAACGGCGAACTTCTGTTCGGCACCATAGACACATGGCTGATTTGGAAACTTTCACAGGGAAAAATTCACGTAACGGACTATTCGAACGCTTCAAGGACAATGCTTTTCAACATCCACACATTACAGTGGGACGACGAGATTTTAAAGATTTTAAACATTCCTAAAAGCATGCTTCCGGAAGTAAGGCCTTCAAGCTGCGTTTACGGCGAAGCCGATTCTTCTTATTTCGGAAAAGCCGTAAAAATAGCGGGGGCTGCAGGCGATCAACAGGCGGCATTATTCGGGCAGACGTGTTTTAACGCGGGAGAAGCGAAAAACACATACGGCACCGGCTGTTTTATGCTTATGAATACGGGAGAAAAACCTGTTTCGTCAAAAAACGGGCTAATCACGACGATCGCATGGGGAATTGACGGAAAAATAAACTATGCGCTCGAAGGTTCCATCTTCGTTGCAGGAGCCGCCGTCCAATGGCTTCGCGACGAACTTCGCATAATCGATACTTCTCACGATTCGGAATACATGGCGACGCGAGTAAAAGACACGCACGGCTGCTATGTCGTTCCCGCCTTTACCGGGCTTGGAGCGCCGTACTGGGATCAATATGCTCGCGGCATCATTGTTGGAATAACGCGAGGAGTCAATAAGTACCACATCATAAGGGCAACGCTGCAATCCATAGCGTTCTTAACAAACGACGTTCTTTCCGCCATGAAAAAAGATTCGGGAATAGATCTTTCGGTATTGAAAGTAGACGGAGGAGCGTGTAAAAATAATTTTCTTATGCAGACACAGGCCGATATCATAAATGCGCCTATCCAGCGTCCGCGCTGCGTCGAAAGCACGGCCATGGGAGCGGCCTATCTTGCAGGTCTTGCCACAGGATATTGGAAAGACAAAGACGACGTGATTAAAAACCGCGCCGTCGATAAACTTTTCAAACCTGAAATGCCGTCCGAAGAGCGCCTTAAAATATTAAAGGGTTGGCAAAAGGCCGTAAAATATGCCTTTGACTGGGCAAAAGACGAATAAAAACTTGTCGCAAAGGATCTGAAGCGGACGACTATGCATTCCGGTTTTCAGCCGTAAAGTACAAAAGCCGCGGGCGGCCATCGGTTTCATAGTCTATTTCGGTGTTTAGGAATTTCTGTGTTTCAAGGTAATTCAGATATTTATGGACTGTCACTCGGGAAAGTCCGATCTCTTTTGCAAGTTCCGTGCCGGAAAACTTTTTGCCTTTGTGTTTAGTGAAGTGGTCTTTTATCACTTTAAGCGTACGGCTTTGGATCCCTTTCACAAAAGGTTCTGTGTTCAAATTTTCCTGGTTGCTGAACAGCTCGTCGGCTTCTTTCTGGGAAAGTGGAACATGGAGTTTTCCATGCATCTTCTGCTTGAAGAAGAATTTATCCAAGGCTTGAGTAAAGCGCTTGTATTCAAAAGGTTTTACAAGATAATCCAGAGCACCTAGCTGCAGCGCTTTTTCCATGCTGGCAAAATCGTTCGCGGCGGTTACAAGGATAACGTCCGAACAGATGTTCTTGCTGCGGATCGTCTTCAGGAATTCAAAGCCGTTGAGTTTCGGCATGTAGACATCAAGGAGTATCAGGGAAACTTCATTTGACGTAAGGTAGTTCAGGGCTTCAACTCCGTTGTTGAATGTAGTAATTACATCCATCCTTCCGTCTTTTTCCAGATAGCGTTTGTTTATTTCGCAGACCATAGGGTCATCTTCAATAATAGCTGCTGTGATCATATATCGGTATCCTTTTCAGCGTATTCGGGTGAAATTATTGCCCCTCGCTTTTTGTTTATATGAATGGAAATGGAAGTGCCTTCGCCGGGAGCGCTGTCAATCTGGATCATGCCCTTGCAGTCCTGAATTATCTTATTTACTGAATAAAGGCCGATTCCGTGGTTCTCCTTCTTTTCTTTTTTGGTTGAAAAACCCCGATTGAATATTTTATCCTGGAATTCCGTTGGAATTCCGGATCCGTTGTCATCCACATTTATGCGCAGGCAGGAAACATCAGAAGAAATGAAAAGTTTGATTTGTCCGCCCTTTTCTATTGATTTTGTGGCTTCAATCGCATTTTCAAGGATGTTTCCAAGTATGATTGTAAGTTGAGATGTGCTTAGATACGGATCGTGCCGCGGCAATGTGCTTGTGTTTTCCAGAAGGAGGTCAATGCCCTGTTCCTTCGCCTCATTCGTTTTTCCCAGGATAAGAGCGGCAATCGTCTTGTTCTGTATGTTTTTTATTACGGTGTTCTGGGATGTCTGCAATGAATTGAAATGTGTTATGTAATTCATTGCAAGGTCGTATTCCTTGAGCTGAAGCATTCCAAGCAGGATGTGCAGTTCATTCTTGAAGTTGTGCATATTTGAGCGCAAGGCTTCAACTATGAAACGGAATCCTGTAAGCTCTTCGGCCATGTTTTTGAATGTCGTGTGATCTCTGATGATTGCAACCGCACCGATTATGTGATCTCCTTCTTTCATAGGCATAAAATTTGTGATCAAAGAATTCGTTTCGTGGGTCTGCGGAACGTTGTATTCCGCCTTACCGGATTCAATGACCGGCAGCAATTCCGTGCAGATTTTCAGCTCTTTGAGGTTTCTGCCTTCATAATTTCCTTTTGGAAGATTAAAAAGTCTGCATGCGCTTTCCGTGCATACGCTGATATTTCCGTTCGTGTCGATTGCGATCAGACCTTCCTCAAGGTTGTCAAGAACTTTGTTGCGGCGGATAAGCAGGTTCGCAAACGATTCCGGTTCGTAGCCCATAAGGCTTTTTCTGATACGTGAAATGATAAAATAAGAGGTTGAAACCGTCGTGGCAAGAATCGCCAAAACGATTAGAAAGTAGCGCAGTATATACGAACGATTAAGATTTTTCAATGTGTTCATATAAATTCCGACGATTGCATACCCGTATATAACTCCGCTTTCGGTTTTGATTGAAACAAAGGCGCAAAGCTGCTTGATAGGCCGCCCCTTGTTGTCGGTTCCGATCTCTATCGTCTGGGTCTGGATTTTCTTGTCGTTCAGCGGAAGGATAGGAATTTCCGTGCCGACAGGCATTCCGTCGTAGTGATAGATGCATATCCGTTTTGTGTCGATTATAGTGATGCTGTCGATTGTTGTGGAGTTTTTTACGATGTTGTCAAGGTATGTGATAAGTCTTGTAGTAGCCATTTTTGAAACCAGCGCATCATATATTATGTAGTTTTCCGCAAGGCTTGTAGCCATGTTTTCACAGTTTGAAATGAGAAGTTGCTTTGTTCTTTCCAGATTTGTCGAAAGAATTGTAATGGAAACAAAGCTGATTGCAAAAATTGAAATGGCAGTGTTGACGAAGAATATCTGAAAGAAAATGGGACGTTTTTTTAGTGGAGAAGCTAATTTATGTATCTGTGATTTACATAAGTTACAAAACTTAAAAAAATTTACAAACACTATGAATCCTGCCTTTCTAAATTATACTGAATAAAAGGTAAAAGTACATTACCGATTATTATAGGAGGATATGATGAAAAAGTTTATTGTTCCTGCGGCTATGATTGCCGTATGCTCAATGGTTTTTGCGGCCGGTCAGAAAGAAACCGCTTCGGCCGGAGCAAATGCTAATGTTAGCGGCAAGGTTGTTATCTACACTTCAATGTATCAGGACATTATCGATGCTATTGATACGGAACTTGAAACCCTTTTCCCGAACTGCGATGTGGAATTTTTCTATGGCGGAACAGGAAAACTCCAGGCAAAGATTGCTGCAGAAAAAGAAAGCGGAAAATTAGGATGCGACATTCTAATGGTTGCAGAACCTGCCTATGCACTTGAGTTGAAGGAAGCGGGGCTTCTCCACAAATACAAGACACCGGAAGCCGCAAATCTCGCATTTGCCTATGACGCTGACGGTTCCTGGTATCCTGTACGTATCTGCACTATGGTATTAGCCTATAACCCTGAAAAATATACTAAGGGCAAGGATATTCCCGTAACATTTAAGGAATTTGCTACAGATCCAAGGCTTTCAGGATATATCTCCATGTCCAATCCGCTTACATCAGGAACGGCAATGGCTTCAATTGTCGGTCTTCTCGGCGCTTATGGCGAAGACTATTTCAAGGCTCTTAATAAGCAGAAAGTGGCTGTAGAATCAGGTTCCGTAGCTCTTACAAAACTTGAGACAGGTGAATGCAAACAGATCATGATCCTTGAGGAGTCTGTTCTAAAGAAACGTGAAGAAGAAGGTTCAAAGATCGAATGCATATATCCTGAAGACGGTGTCCTTTCATGCCCGTCTGCGATCATGACAGTTGAAGCGAAATACAGTGCAAATAATAACATTCCCGCCTGTGAAGTTCTTACAGACTGGTTCCTTTCAAAAGAAGGACAGAAAGCTATTGTCAAAGGCTGGATGCACTCTGTCAGAAAAGACGTTGATTACACGCCGTATGATTCTCTTCCAAACGATAAGATGTTTGCCAAGACAATTGATATTGACTGGGAGAAATGTTACAAGGAACGTGACTCCATCCGCACAATGTTTGAAGAAAAAATCACAATCAAGAAGTAGTTTCATCTAATTTTTTAAAGCCGTCTGTAGTTTCCGCAGACGGCTGCATTCCCTTTTCAGGAGCTGGAATATGAATCAGCAAGAAACACTGGATCAGAAATTCTATTTTGATTTCAAGTGGATAATCATATCTGTAATTGTCGGATTCATGCTTGTTTTTCAAGTGTTCCCGATTTTTTATCTTATTGTCCGCTCCGTTTATATAGACGGCAGCTTTTCATTATCCGGTTTTAAGAACATCTATTCTTATGCGCTTAACTGGACTTGTTTAAAGACAACTCTTGTTACGGCAACGCTTACAATGGTTTTCGGCGTTTTGCTGGCTTTCCCTTTGGCGTGGCTTGTCGGACGCACAAACCTTTATGGAAAGAAATTATTCAGGACGATATTTGTTATGACATATATGGTTCCGCCGTATGTTGGAGCTATGGCATGGCTCCGCCTTTTAAACCCTACGGTAGGAACGATGAACGTTGTTTTGATGAAAATATTCCATCTGCCTTCCTGTCCGTTTAACATATATACGACCGGCGGTGTGGTATGGGTGCTTACAACCTTCTATTATCCCTATGCTTTCATCACTATTTCAAGAGCAATGGAGAAAATGGATCCTTCTTTGGAAGAGGCATCGAGAATTTCAGGGGCATCGCCACTGAAGACATTGCTTTCGGTTACAATTCCGTTAACTTTGCCCAGCCTTATTGCAGCGTCATTGCTCATGTTTGTGGCATCGGCTTCGGCCTATGGAATTCCTTCGATCATCGGCGCTCCGGGTCAGATCTATACCGTGACTACTCGAATCGTCGATTATGTTCAGATCGGCAACTCGGAAGGCCTTACGCATGCGATTTGTCTTGCGGTGTTCCTTATGGTCATTGCTTTGATAATTCTATATGTTTCAAACTTTGTTGTCGGTAAGAAAGATTATATTACGGTCTCAGGTAAGTCCACACACCCGGCTATTGTTGACCTTGGCCGTTGGAGAATCCCGATTACAGCCCTTGTGTCTTTGTTTGCCGTTGTTGTTGTGGTCATACCGTTCTGGACGGTGATTGCGACTTCAATCACGCAGAATATGGGAAAACCCTTCTTTGCCGCTAAGAATATAACATGGAAATATTGGAAAATTGTCCTTTCCAGAAAGGCGATCATAACGGCATTCAAGAACAGTGTCTACATGGCGATTCTGGCGGCAACCTTCGGGATGGCGGTCAGCATCACAATGGCATGGCTTTTAAAGCGTACGACTACAAAAGGCCGTGGAATTCCCGACTTCCTTATCACCGTGGGATCCGGAACACCGAGTGTTGTAATCGCATTGGCTTTGATCATGACGATGACCGGAAAGTTTGGAATAAACATATATAACACGGTTAGCATCATGGTTATTGCTTACATGATCAAATACATGATGATGGGTATGCGGACAGTAGTTTCCGCTTTTACGCAGATCAGTCCGTCGCTGGAAGAAGCGGCTCAGATTGCGGGAGCCGGATGGCTTCGCCGTCTGAAGGATGTTGTCCTTCCGCTTATAAGCCCGTCTGCCGTTGCAGGCTGGTTTCTGATTTTCATGCCATGTTTCTATGAGCTTACCATGTCTACCTTGTTGTATTCAAAAGATACTATGACTTTAGGCGTGCAGTTGTTCGAATATCAGACATTTACAAGCCAGCAGACGGCTTCGGCCCTGGCGGTAGGGATTTTGATCATCGTCATCATATTGAACACGGTTTTGAATAAAATGACAAAGGGTAAGTTCTCAATCTAACCTGAAAGTTAGCCGATTAGGAGGAAAAAAATGTCTACAGTAACTATAAAAGACGTTGTAAAAGCGTTCGGTCCGGAAGTGGTAATAAAAAAATTCAATGCGGAGATAAAAGACGGGGAGTTCATAACTCTTCTCGGTCCTTCAGGATGCGGGAAAACCACTCTCCTTAGGATGATTGCAGGTTTTCACAAGCAGACAAGCGGCGCTATCTTGATTGACGGCAATGTCGTTTCAGATGACAAGGTATTTCTGCCGCCTGAAAGACGTGGAATTGGAATGGTCTTTCAGACCTATGCGGTCTGGCCGCATATGAATGTGTTTGACAATGTTGCTTATCCGTTGAAGATACTGAAGATGAGCAGAGAGCAGATAAGGAAGGATGTTGAAAGCATACTTGAAGTTGTTCATCTGGGGCAGTATAAAGACCGTATGCCGTCTCAGCTTTCAGGCGGACAGCAGCAGCGTGTGGCTCTTGGCCGTGCGTTGGTTGCAAAGCCGAAACTTCTGTTGCTCGATGAGCCGCTTTCGAACCTTGACGCAAAACTGCGTGAAAGCATGCGCTTTGAAATAAAGGAAATTCAGAAAAGACTTGGAATTACGGTTGTATATGTGACCCACGATCAGGTTGAAGCAATGACAATGTCCGACCGTGTGTTCCTTATGAACAATGGCGTGGTTCAACAGGTTGGTTCTCCGCTTGAAATTTATTGTCATCCGGTAAACCAGTTTGTTGCAAACTTTGTCGGCAAGGCAAACTTTCTAAAAGGCACGGTAAAAGACGGCCGTCTGTTCCTGAAAGGGACGGAACAGAGTATTGCCTATGGCGGCGATAAGACCGGCGATGTGGTCCTTACACTTCGACCTGAAAATGTGAAAATCGTTTCTGACGGCGGCGATTTGACCGGAACTCTCAAGACAATCTATTACCTTGGAAATGAAAATGATTGCCAGATTGATATTGGCGGCGGAATTTCGGTTCGTGTTATTTCCGATCCCCATGCATTTGACAATATCGGCATCGATCAAAAAATTAACCTCAAATTGATGGACAGCCTTGTCTATGCCGACGACGGTACAAATGATTCATATAATAAAATTTTGACTTGAAAAAAATCTCCTCATTCCGCCCTGATCTTAGGTCAGGGCGTTTTTTTTGCATGTCCGACACAATGCACACTTATGCGCCGCTTACTGCGCTTATGCCCCGTATTTTATTTTTTATGCATATGGTATATAATAATTTCCTAAACGGCTTGAATCTTGAGCTTCCCGCGGCACTACTAGCGAATCGCACATCCATGCGCGACAAATGCCGCCCATTATAAAATATAAAACTTGAAGTTTAAGCTAATTTAAGGAAATAAAAAAATGATCTGTCTTATAAAAACTATAAAAATCTTATTGCATAACCGTGTCCGTGCAGCCGCATTTGTAACCGTCTTTACGGCGGCTCTTTATCTATCGGCGGCAGGCTGTATTTATGCGGAGCCCGTTTCACAGATCAAAGTGGACGGCCTAAAGAAAACGCGTAATTCTTACATTCAAAACGTGCTGAAAAAATACACCCTCATGGACTGCGGCGAAATTAATCTTAAAGACGTTGAAAGCGATCTCATAGAAGAAGGGCTTTTTTCGGACATTCAAATTGCGATTGAAGAGACGGAAAGCGATGCGCCGATTCTTCATATTACGGTAAAAGAAAAAATAAGTTTTATACCCCTCCCGATTGCCTCATATTCAAACGGATCTTTTTCGGGAGGAGGCTTTGTTATGGACACTAACGCCTTCGGCCGAAAGGATTCGTTCGTCGTAGGCGGTATATTTTCAAAAGAAGCCGCGTTAGGAATGGCGTCATTTACCAAGGGAGCCACGGATATTTCACATCCGGGATTTGCGGTTTTCGGAATGCTGTCAAACAGGACAAATGAAATAACAAATTCGTCCGATGAACTTTTGCTGAAATACGACGCTTTCAGCTGGAACATTACGGTTTCCCTGCTTGAAAAATTTACGAAAGAATTTTCAGGCGGCCTTGGCTTTGCATATTTGCAACATAAGATAGACGATCCTACCGACATATTCAAATCAAGCCGCAGTTTTTGCGTCATACCGAACCTTACATTCAGTAAAGCGGATTGGGACGGTTGGTATATTTCCGAACGTTCCGCCGTTTTGCAGGGAACCGTTTATTTTTCCGACCTTAACGGATTTTCACAAAATACGGAAATAAATTTTCATTTTCAAAAACTTTTGTTCCCTCGTACGCGATTTGTCTCTCATGCAGCCATGTCATACGGTATAGACCTTTTGCGCACGGAATATAATTCAAACTCTTCCGTAGGAATATTTACTTTGCCCAACGACTTTATTACGGAAAAGATCGCAGGCGCATCGGCAGGATTTGAAGCAATCGCCGTTAAAACGGAGATAGGTAATTTTTCAGTATACGGTATGTACGAATTTTGCGCCGCAGAAGACTGGGACGAAACTTCCTTAATTTGTCACGGCCCTTTGGGCGGAATAAAAATGTATCTTTCAAAGATCATGATTCCCGCGCTCAGCTTTGTTCTGGCGTATAATGTTCCGAAAGATTTTTTTCAATACACGTTTTCATTGGGCATGAGATTTTAGCGAGTTTGCAGCAAACGGCTTGCTTCGCAAGCCAGCTTGCAATTGTCGCGGGAACGCTTTAAGGCGGTCGGAGCGGATCGACGAGTGTCACTTATCCAAAAATTTTTCGTTTAAATTTACCTTAAAATCGCGGGCTACGGCACGAAGGTCTTTGTCGGTGATCGTCTGCAAAACCTTTTTGCCCGTCGAAAGGACTTTTACGTATATTTCAGCGGACTTTTCTATCGTATGCATGAGACCGAACGTTATGTCAAAGTCGGGCCCCGCACAAAAAAGCCCGTGATGAGCCCACACAGCCGCGTCAAATTCTCTCATAAGGGAACTTGTCGCTCGCGCAATGTCCGCTCCGCCGGGAACCATCCATTCCACAACTCCCACCCCTCCCGGAAACACGACGGGACATTCGGTGGCGCTTTGCCACAGCGCACGACTGAACGCCTTAGCCGTCAAGGGCAGAACGTAAGTCATTGCAATTAAATTTGCAGGATGAGCGTGATAGATGACGCGGTATTCTCCGTTCGTTATTTCCTTCTTTACGCTGTGATTTAAAAAATGAGACGAAAATTCGCTCGTAGGGCGCCCTCCTCTTTCAAGCCCCCAAACGATACGATAACCGTCGCCGCTGCCGTTTATTTCAACAATACATATATTATCTTGAGGCGCTAAAACGACGTTTCTAAAAAATTTACCGCTTCCTGTGCTTATAAAATATTCGTTTTTAAGATTTTCGGCCCGAACGTCCATTAAAACCCAATCGCCGGGGGCCTTTTTAAAAAACTTGCGGCAGGCTTCTACTTCTTCGCCTTTCATCCTGTATGTCAAATTTCCGCCGTTTCTTTCGTGCCAGCCTAAAAGCCAGCCGTCGTTACACATCCTTACGTACCCTTGTATAACTTCAATATCTAAAATGGATTCCATAACATCTCCTAATAAAAAAGCGCCGACTCTTTAACCTTTGCCGAAAATCATTTCCGGCCGGACAGAACCTTCTTTTCATAATCACAGACAGCCTTTACCATTTCATCGTCGTCAGGGGCGCCGGTTCTACGGCAGTATTCTTTCCAGACGGAACCGAAAGGAAGCGTCGCTTGCCGCTCCAGTAGAGCCATTTTTTCAAATTCTCTCCCGGCTTGTTCAAGTTCTATAAGAGTGTCCAGCGGTTCAAGCATAGCAAAAAGCAGAGCCTTGCGAGTTGAACGCGTGCCTACTGCCCACGCTCCTATGCGGTTTATGGAAGCATCAAAAAAATCAAGACCTATGTGAACATTCGTAAGTTTTCCGCTTCTTACAAGCTCTTCCGCCACCGATTTTACAGCGTCGTTAAACAAAACGACGTGATCGCTGTCCCAATGCAGCGGCCGGCTTATGTGCATGAGAACTTCATCGTCAAAAAGAAGAATCGAAGAAAGTTTATCCGAAACGTCTTCTCCTATATTGAAATGTCCCATGTCTATGCAAAGCATAAGGGAATTTCTTGCCGCATAATTCATGTAGAATTCGTGAGAACCGACTACAAACGATTCGGAACCTATACCGAAAAGCTTTGTTTCAAGCGCGTCGCGCATGAGACGCTTATCGTATTTTTCTTTAAAAATTTTATCGAGGGAATCTTTTAAGACAGCACGGTAACCGATTTTGTCGGCCGTAATGTTTTTTGCACCGTCAGGAATCCACGTATCAAGGATGCACGGCGTTCCCATATTTTTGCCGATATATGCCGCAATCCTGCGGCATCGTTTTTCATGCTCTATCCAAAATTCACGAACGGTCTTGTCCTTGCTCGAAAGGGTAAAACCGCTTTCCGCCATGGGATGACTGAAAAACGTTCCGTTAAAGTCTATTCCAATCTTTTTTTCTTTGGCCCAGTCTATCCATGAATGAAAATGTTTTTCTTCGATTTTATCACGCTCTACAAAGCCGCCGCAGAAGTCGCCGTAACTTGCATGAAGATTTATGCGGTGCGCGCCACCGTCGAGCGTAAGAACCTTTTCAAAATCGCTTCTCAGTTCGTCAATGTTTCTTGCCTTGCCGGGATAATTGCCCGTCGTCTGAATGCCACCGCCGCTTAAAACGGAACCGGGACGCTCGAAACCTCCCACATCGTCGCCCTGCCAGCAATGTACGGATATCGCAATCTTTTCCAGTTTGGAAAGGACTTTATCTACATCTACGCCGAAATCCGAATATTCGCTTTTCGCACTTTTAAAATCCATATACACACTCCGTTGAAAGAATTATAGCATAAGAAATTATGCAAGAGCAAATTTTCACTTTAAGCGCGGTCAAATACCGCAGCGGCATTTTCGGCAAAACCAAGAGATGCCAAACTATGCGCCCCAAACGGCAGACAGTACAGCGGCCTTATCTAAAAATACTTTTTGGCCAATTCTGCAAACGCGGCCAGCGATCTTCTTACCTTATCCTGTGGAATGCAATAGGCAAGGCGCACATAACCTGAGCAGCCGAAGGCGGATCCCGGTATCATCAGTATGTTGTGTTTTTTGCCTTCCGCAACGAAATCGGCCTCGTCCGGAACCGGCGATTTTAAAAACAGATAAAACGCTCCCTGCGGTTTAAGGCAGGTAAATCCCAACCGGGTGAGCCCTTCATAAAGGCATCTTCTGTTAACGTCGTAAAATTCCAGATCGGCTCTTTCTTCAAGACAGTCTTTAACCACAAGCTGAAAAAGCGAAGGCGCGTTGACGTACCCTACCCGCATGACGGCGATAAGAGCCGAAATAATTTCTAAAGGCATATCAGGCGGAACGGCAACGTAGCCTATTCTTTCTCCCGGCAGGGACAAGGATTTACTGAATGAATACGCTACTATGCAGTTTTTTATGTAACGAGGAACATACGGAACCGTATTTCCGTCATAGGCGAGTTCTCTGTAAGGCTCGTCAGAAACTACACAGATTTCGTGTCCGATCCTCTTTTGCGCTTCATTGATTTTTTCTTGAAGTTTTTTAAAAATTTCGGACGAATAGATTACTCCGGTAGGATTATTCGGATTGTTCAAAAGTATGATCTTTGTTTTTTCGTTTATGTAAGAATCAAGCAGGTCAAGATTAGGCTGAAACGTGTTCGTGTCCGGTGGAACGGCGACAAGTTTTCCGCCTGCGCTTGAGACATAATTTTTATACTCGCCGAAAAAAGGTGCAAAGCACACAACTTCTTCGTCGGGATCTAAAAACGTACGAAAAATGCAGTTAAGTCCGCCTGCGGCTCCCGACGTCATGACTATATTTTTTGCATCGTATTTCATGCCGTAGCGGCGGTTCAAAAATTCCGCTACGGCTTCTCGCACTTCGTCGTAGCCCGCATTTTTCATGTATCCGTGAAGATATTGACCGTCGCATTCGTTTACAAGGCGCAGGATGCTTTCTTTGACCTTAGCGGGCACTCGTGCGCAGGGATTTCCGAGACTGAAATCAAAAACGTTTTCAGCCCCGATCTTTTTCGCCATTTCGGCGCCTTCTTCAAAAGATTTTCTTATAGCGGAATTTCCCGCCGACAAGGCCTTCGCTTTTTCAGATAATTCCATAATTATTGTCCTTTGTCCGTATCATAAGCTAAAAATGCGTAAAAGAGCTTTTAGCGGTTGCTTATGCGCCAATCTATGGCGCGCTGCAGATAATCTTCGTAAGCTTTATCTTCGCCGATGCCCTTCCCGGGAGAATCCGAAATTTTCACGACGGGGATTCCGTTTGCCTGAACCGTTTTCATCACTATGTTTAAAGAAGGAACGTAAGTGTCGTTCACAAGAAACGTTCCTATGCCGAAGGAAACCCGCGCCTGATCGCCGAATTCCCTGTAAATTTTATCGGCCATGTCAAAATCAAGATTGTCGCTGAAAAGCAGGGTTTTTGTTTTGGGATCAATGCCCAGTTTTTTATAATGAGCGATCATCTTACGCGCCCATTCAAACGGATCGCCGGAATCGTTTCTTACGCCGGCAAAGAGCATTGCATTTTTAATGTCAAAGTCCAGCAAAAAACAGTCGGTGGTTATGCAATCCGTAAGCGCGATGCCCAGCTGTATGCCGTATAAATCGTGCCATTCGTCCATAACAAATTTATTGGAATATGCGGGATTGCGTTCAGGATATCCCTGCCCCGTCACCATAAAAACTTCATGGGCCATAGTACCTATTGGTCTTATGTTTTCGCGCATTGCGATCATAACGTTTGAAGTTCCGTTGAATTGAGAAGAGCCCAAACGTCTCTCAAGATCCGCCTGCTTGAACATGCGTATCACTTCGAGCTGAATGTGAGAATTAAGGCGGCGGCGCGTTCCGAATTCGGAAAAAGAACCGATGACATATTTTTTGCTGCCGAGATCGGCGATTTTTTGCTTTGTGCGTTCGATGGCTGACTGCGCTATTTTATCGTATTCGTTTTTATATTTAAAACTGTAATAAACTTCATTTACTATAGAAAGAACCGGAGTTTCGTAATATATGGTTAAAAACCACGGCCCTACCGTTCTGATATTCAAACCGCAGTCGGCATCATCGGAAATAATAAAATGTTCCATCATCGGATGCCATACGGATAAAAACGAAATATATCCCTTGTCAAGCCATTTTATAGACGAAAGATAATTTATTTCTTCCACCGTAAAATTCAACTTACAGTATAATTCCAGCTGGCGCTTTATTTCACGGATCATAGGGGCGGTAAAATGAACGTCTTTAGTCCGGCATACGAATTTCCACTCTACGTTTGCGTCGCCGTATCTGCGCATGGCGAACTGCCCCATGCTGAACTTATACAAATCGGTATCCAAAAGACTTGTTATTATCTGCTCCATGCTTTGCCTCGATAAAAAAACATGCAATTTAAGAATAGCAGTAAATCGGCAGACTAGCAAGGCTGTGAAACGGCACGGCGAAAAAACATCGCGGCCCGCGAAAACACTACGCGGCACGGCAAAACGGTGCCGCCGCAAAAATGCCGGCAAAAGCGGCACGCAACCGGAACCTCGCCGTCTCATTGAACAACGAAAGAGTTCAGAAAAAACTTGACATTGTATATTTTTATTATTTTATTTAAACTCATACAGTAATGTTTAAATTTTAAATTCACGGAGTTCCGTATGAATAATATATTGTTATCCGCAAAAAATTTGTCGGTGGGAATCAAAAACAAAGAGATTCTCTCTGACATAAATCTTAATATAATGCCCGGAGAAACGCACGTCCTGCTGGGACCCAACGGAGCGGGCAAATCCACTCTCGGCAACGCTATAATGGGGCATCCTGCATATCATATCAGCGGCGGCAACATCTACTTCAATTCCGAAGACATCACAAGTCTTCCACCCGACAAAAGAGCCAAAATGGGTATGTTTATGACCTTTCAAACCCCGGTCGAAATTCCCGGCATAAGCGTCGCAAAATTCATTCGAAGCGCTATGGAACAGCGCTCGGGAAAACGCCAAAATCTCTTTACGGTAAGAAAAAAGATCGAAGAAAAAATGAATCTGCTTAACATGGATCTTTCCTATGCCGACCGCGACCTCAACGTAGGCTTTTCGGGCGGAGAAAGAAAAAAGACGGAAATACTTCAGATGCTCATGCTGGAGCCTAAATTCGCAATCCTTGACGAAACAGATTCCGGACTTGACGTAGACGCGGTGCGCACGGTTTCAAGGGGTATCGAAGAGTTCCAAAAAGAAGGAGACGGCTCGCTTTTAATAATAACGCACAGTGCAAAAATCCTTGAAAGCATCAAGGTGGATTACGTGCACGTTATCGTAAAAGGACAAATAGTAAAAACCGGTGATATTTCCTTGATCGAAGAGATAAACAAAAACGGTTTTGAAAAATTCGGCGGCGGGGCATCGCAAAGTCTCGCAGGCGGCAAACCTAATCAAAGTCAAATGACGGCAAAGCTCTGATGCAAGGTTTAAATCATGAAAAAGAAAACAAAGATAGATGACATAAATCGCAATCTTTACGATTTTAAAGACGACGAAAGCGATTTTTACCGTCTGAGCGGCGGACTTACCCGCGAGACAGTAGAAACCATTTCCAGAGAAAAAAACGATCCTGAGTGGATGAGAGAATTTCGGCTGAGATCTCTAAAACTTTACAATAAAATTCCTCTTCCCGACTGGGGGCCGCCGCTTGATGAACTTAACATGGAAGATATTTCCTCATACGTGCGCGCAAACACGAGCATGAAAGGCAAATGGGAAGAAGTTCCTGCCGACATAAAAAACACCTTCGAGCGGCTTGGAATTCCCCAGGCGGAGCGGGAAGCTCTTGCGGGAGTCGGAGCCCAATACGATTCCGAACTTGTCTATCACAACGTAAAAGAGGAAGTGACGAAAAAAGGCGTCGTATACACCGACATGGAAAGCGCCCTTACAGGCCCTTACGCAGATCTTGTAAAATCAAAGTTCATGCGCCTGCTTCCGCCGCAGGAACACAAGTTTATGGCCCTGCACGGAGCGGTTTGGTCTGGCGGATCGTTCGTATATGTTCCCAAGGGGATTCACTTGGATATCCCTCTGCAATCGTATTTCCGCCTTAACGCGCCGGGCGCAGGACAATACGAGCATACTCTAATAATAGTCGACGACGACGCATACCTGCACTTTATCGAAGGCTGTTCCGCGCCCAAATACAACGTCGCAAACCTTCATGCAGGCTGCGTAGAAATATACGTAGGAAAAAATTCCACTGTGCGTTATTCCACGATCGAAAACTGGTCAAAAAACATGTACAACCTTAATTCAAAACGGGCGCTCGTAGAAGAAGACGGCACTATAGAATGGATATCGGGCTCTTTCGGATCCCACACTTCATATCTTTATCCGAACAGTATTTTAAAAGGCGACAGATCAAAAAGCGAATACACGGGAATAACGTTTTCCGGCAGCGGACAGGACTTGGACACGGGAACGAAAATAGTCCACATAGGCAAGGACACCACTTCGTTCGTAAATGCAAAGTCCATATCAAAAAGCGGCGGCCGCAACACTTTCCGCAGTTCGGTAGAGATAAGAAAGAGCGCCAAAAACGCAAAATCTTCGGTTTCATGCACATCGCTCATGCTGGACGACAAATCGCGATCCGATACTATTCCTTCAATGGACGTAAGAACCTGCGACGCGGATATCGGGCACGAGGCAAAAATAGGCAAGATAAGCGAAGAAGTGATTTTTTATCTTATGAGCCGCGGAATCGACGAAGAAGAAGCAAGAGCTATGATAGTGACGGGCTTTGCAAATCCCATAGCTAAGGAACTGCCGCTTGAATATGCGGTAGAAATGAACAATCTTATAAAACTTGAAATGGAAGGAGCGATAGGTTGATGAAAAACGATGAACTTATACTTAAAGCAAGCCCTCTTCCCTCAAAAACATGGAATTTTCTCAAAATAAACGATACCGATATTCCCGTACCGAAAAAAATAAAAAGCGAAAACGAATGCAGCGTAAAATGCCTTCCTGAAAACATAAAACTTTTACGAACAGATGCGAACGAAGCGCTTAAAATTTTCAAAGGCGAAAAGATTTCGGGCGCACTGGGTGAAAATGTCGAAAAATGGCTTTCGGATCAAAACCTGAAATGCATGTTTTTTACCGTAGAAGCCTCAAAGTCCGGCCGGGACTTGGAAAATTCCGATGCTGAAAAACGCGGCGGCAAAGCAAACGGCCTTACGGGACTAAACGCGGCTGGCGCAGACCCTGCACGTCCTGGCGGCAAAGATATTCTTCCGGCTCATATCACAATTGAACTGAAGGCCGAGGAGAAACACGCGTCTCTTTTTGTCATCCACGCAAAAAAAGGAACAAATTCGCGCTTCATCTTCGAATGCCGGCAGAACACGAATTTTTCAAACACGGGCGAAGGATTTTTGGCCGTGTTCGTCCTATGCTGCCTTGAAGAAAATTCCGCCTTGGAAATTTCAAAAATCCAGTTTTTGGGACAAAAAACCGCTTATCTTTCGGACATAGGCGCTCTTGAAAAGCGGGACTCAAAGCTCACTCTGATACGCGGAAATTTCGGCGCCGAAAAATCTTGGCTGGGCTCAAAAACCTCACTTAAAGGCGACGGAGCTGAAATTGAAAGCAAACTGGCCTATATGACGGACGACAGCCAGACTTTAGACATAAACGACATAGGCATTCATTACGGGAAGCGGACTGTAAGCGGCTTTAATTCGCAAGGAGTCATGCTCGGAAAATCATATAAAAACTATAAGGGAACTATAGATTTTATAAAAGGCTGTTCGTCTTCTTCCGGAGAAGAAAAAGAAGACGTTCTTCTTTTAAGCGACGATATAATAAATAAATCTACGCCCGTAATACTGTGCGACGAAGAAGACGTAACGGGTAACCACGGCGCAACGCTCGGAAAGATAGACGAAAACCTTTTGTTTTATATGGGCAGCAGGGGACTTGACGGGCAAAGCGCAAAGCGGTTGATCGCAAACGGAAAGCTATATAACATAATAAACCGCATTCCCAGCAAGGAAATAATAGAAAAAACCGTATCGCATATAGACACGACGTTTTGATTGAGGGCGGTAAGGGAAACGCATATACCGTAAAGACAGGATCGCTCAGGCGGATTTTTACGGACAGCGCATAAATTAATTTGGCATGCGCGCTTTTGCGCACGGCTAAAAACTTTTTCGGAAATTAAAACCGGCTTGAAGCTTAACTGCGAGAGCCTGCAAAATTTTTTATTAGGATAATTATATGAAACCTATATATAAATCAATAGACGAACTTATAGGAAACACGCCTCTGCTGGAACTTTCAAATATCGAAAGGGACGAAAACTTACAGGCAAGAATTCTTGCAAAACTTGAGTATTTTAATCCCGCAGGAAGTATAAAAGACAGAGCGGCAAAATCAATGCTCGACGACGCTGAAGCGAAGGGACTTTTAAAAAAGGGTTCCGTGATAATCGAACCGACAAGCGGAAACACGGGAGTGGGACTTTCGGCAATAGCTTGCACGCGCGGCTACAGGGTAATAATTACAATGCCCGAAACGATGAGCGTCGAACGAAGGAATCTTATGAAAGCCTACGGAGCGGAACTTGTTTTGACGGAGGGGGCTAAGGGAATGAAAGGCGCAATAGAAAAAGCCGAAGAACTGTCAAAATCCATACCCGGCAGTTTCATTCCCGGGCAATTTAAAAATCCCGCAAATCCCGAAGCGCACAAAAAGACTACGGGACCTGAAATTTGGAACGATACGGAAGGAAAAACGGATATTTTTGTTGCAGGAATCGGCACCGGCGGTACTATAAGCGGCACAGGAGAATACCTTAAATCAAAAAATCCAAAAATAAAAATCGTCGCCGTAGAACCCAAAGATTCGCCCGTTTTGTCCGAAGGACGCTCCGGGCCGCATAAAATTCAAGGGATCGGAGCGGGATTTGTTCCCGAAACCCTTGACACAAAGATCTACGACGAGATCGTAACCGTAGAAAACGAAGATGCGTTTGAAACGGGAAGAAAATTATGCAGAAAAGAAGGAATTCTTGTAGGAATTTCTTCAGGAGCTGCGGTATGGGCTGCTATCAGTCTTGCCAAACGGCTTGAAAACAAAGGAAAGACTATCGTCGTGATTCTTCCCGACACAGGCGAAAGATACCTTTCTACGCCCATGTTTTCGGAATGACGATGTAAATTTGCGGAAAAGCGGCTGGCGGTAAAATCGCGATAAGCGTCAGACCATTTTAAGTCGCTGCCATAATTCGTCTTTTGACAGCTTCGTTCCCGTATACTTCGGAAAAGACGGAAGCCCGTCGTCCGCTTTCCGCGGCACCAAATGAAAATGCAAGTGAAAAACCGTCTGCCCCGCGCACGGTTCGTTGGCGTTCATAACGTCGACGCCACCCCACCCGCAGTCGTCCACATAGTGCTTTGCAACCTTTTGCACGGTTTCAATAACATGGGCTAAGGTTTCTTTGTCGCAATCGAGAATATTTTTCACATGCTTTTTAGGAACTACGAGAGTGTGACCGTCAACATCGTCTGCCGCATCCAAAAAGACCAAAGTGTGTTCGTCTTCATAAATTTTACGGCAGGGAAGTTCTCCCGAAATTATCCTGCAAAAGACATCATCGCTCATAATAAGTCTCCTGTAAAAACTTTTGCAGAAAGTTGAAGCTTGCTCTCGTTCTGCAAAGAACCGATCCTAAACGTCCGCTTTCGCGGATTCAGAATCAACTTTCGAAAAGTCTTTCGGCGCTTTATCTGTCGCTATCGTAATCACGCGCTTTTAAAAAATATCTTATCAGCATAAGACGAATGCGGCAACAGTGCGTCACGATAAAAAATATTGACAGAAGAATTATACGAACAGAAACTCACAGCAAAATATACAGCGTTTGCCTATGATAAAGCCAAAGGTTAGGTTTGACAATGGATTTTTCTTTATCCGCAGCAGAAGCTATTCGAGATTTGCTAAAAACTAAATGATGAAGTTGCTTGCGGCGTAAATGGTATTGTACCGTTCTACGGATTTTTCAAGGTGGCTGCGGCAGACTTCTTCCGCACGGCTTATGTCATCCGAGAGGATGGAATCAATCATTTCAATGTGTTCGTGCCGTGCATCGTCATCGCTTTTGCTGTCCGCAAATGACGACAGAATCCTTATGCGCTGGCTTTGAGACAGCAGCCGCTCTTCAGTGTCGATCAGAATTTGATTACGCGTGCATTCTGCAAGATAAAGGTGGAATTCGCTGTCCAGATCCCTTCCGCTGGCCGTAGCGGAAATCATTTTCGTATTATTGAATTCCCTTTTGAAGGCGGAAAGCTTTTCTGCGGATACGGAGTCGGCTATTTTCCGTATGATTGGAGGCTCGAGCATAAGCCGTACCTCGTAAATGCCAAGAATATCCCTGATCCGTAAAAACGAGGCGGTTATCCCTTTTCTGGGGATTATGGAAACAAGGCCTTCCGTAGATAATGTTGTTATAGCTTCGTGAACGGGCGTTCGGCTTATGCCCAGTTCGGAAACATATTTTTTTTCATCGATAGGCTCGCCCGGTTTGATAATATTATTGATAATCTGCTTTTTGATATGTGAGTAGGCTTGCTCTTTCAGGCTTTTGTTTTCATTTTCAATCATGGCTCATCCTTAAAATAACATAACATCTCCTTAAAACAATATAAAAACTATAAACAAAAAAAAATGAAAAAACAAGGTTTTATTTCTTGCCGTCGGGCGGCGAGATTGTCGATTTTTATAGGTTTTAATTTTTAAACTTGACGGCTTAATAAAGTAGACCTATAATCTAATTATGGCTGTGATATATCACGAATATATCAGCGGCATACCTTAATTTATCAAGGAATGTAAAACAAAAACTGCCGGAACAGAACAGCTTTTGTTTACCGAGTTTTCTTTTGAAAACTTGATTATTTAATATCGCGTTCTCATACATTTGCGGACGTGGGTAAAAAACCGATTGAATGCTGAAAATATTCTTCTCGGTTTTTGATTAGGAGGTCTATATGAAAAAAACATTGATTCTGGTGTTTGCCGTTGTTCTTGGGATTTTTTTAGTGGGCTGCAGCAAGTCCTCTCATCAAAGCGCGCAAAAGAAGGCCGTAAATGTTATGATTGGTTATGAGAACAATCCCGGAGAACCGATTGACCTTGCCTGTCAGAAATGGAAGGAATACGTAGAGCAGGAAAGCAAAGGTTCCATGACGGTCACGCTTTATCCGTCAAGTCAGCTTGGAACAAAGGACAATATAATTGACCAAGCTGTGAACGGCGAACCTGTAATCACTTTGGCAAACGGCGCCTTTTTTCAGGACAGGGGGGTAAAGGATTTCGGAATAGTGTTTGCACCGTACCTGTTCGGCTCTTGGGATGATTTCAAAAAGCTTATGGCCAGCGACTGGTGGAAGCAAAAATGCGATGAGCTGGAAAAACAGTGCAATCTCAAGATATTGACGTCATGGAACTACGGTGTTCGCCATACTATCACAAAGGCTCCCGTAAAGACCCCTGAAGACCTGAAAGGAAAAAAAATCCGTGTACCGAACAATGTTATTCAGGTTAGAGGAACCGCCGCCCTCGGCGCAACTCCGACGCCTATGTCCTTGGGTGATGTCTATACGGCGCTTCAACAGGGTGTAATCGACGGTCTTGAAAATCCTCTTCCGGTAATTCTGAACGGAGCTTTTCAGGAAGTTGCAAAATACCTAATTCTTGACGGACATATCTATGACGAAACATGCTGGATCACAGGGACTAAATTTTATGAAAAACTGTCTCCGGAACAGCAGAAGATCCTTGTTGACTGTGGAAACAAAGCCGGAGTATACAATAATCAGCAGCTTGATTCTCTTACACAGGATGCCTTGAACAAGCTGAAGGATGCGGGCGTTGTTGTGACAAATATTGACCTTGAGGCCTTCAGAAAAGCGTCCGAATCGTTCTACAGCGATCCTGAAATCAAGAAAATGTGGTCTCCCGATATAGTTGACACGATACGCAAAATTATAAAATAACATCTCAGGTTATGCTGCCGTTCATAGCGGCAGCATAACTCCGGAAAGCTAAATTTCTTGCAATCAAATCGTAAAAACTGCCGAAACATAAAAGTTTGAATTTGAAAAAACAGTTTTTTATCAATTAAACGTATGTGCGTACTCTGTTAATGCCCGTACGTCCGGGAGTGGAAAATGTGTAAAAAGCCCTTGCTCATAAATGCCTTGAAGAACCTTGACACTGTGATTGCCGCATTGGCTTTGGTTTTACTTGTCGCAGTAACATTTGTCGGTGTTGTTATGCGCTATGTCTTTTCAAGTCCGTTTGCATGGGAAGAGGAAGTTCAGCTGGCGCTTATTGTATGGGTAGTGTTTTTTGGCGGCAGATATGCGTTTGTGACCGGCAGCCATCCGGCTATTGATATGATCGTAAACGTATTCCCAAAAAAGATCAGAAAACCGTTCATGTGCGCTGTCATTCTTTTTTCGATCACGGTTCTGCTGTACGCCGGACTGCAGGGTTTTAGATACACGCTGCAGATGTTGAATAACTCTCGTGTCACAAACATACTGCGTATTCCATTTGCATTGATTTACGCACCACTGCCGATCGGCTGTGTCCTGATGTCGGCGCAGATTGTAATAAACAATTTTTGTAAAAAAACCGGGGAGGAGTAACTATGCAGACAACGCTTATAGGACTTGCCGCTGCAGTTCTTCTTGCATCTCTTTTTCTGAACGTGCCTGTTTTTATTTCCATTTTGGCAGGTTCCGTAACATACTTTTTCCTTTCCGGCGGCTCTCTTACGACGCTGCTCGGCCAGAGAATCCTGTCCGGCGTGGAAAGCATACCTCTTCTTGCGATTCCTTTCTTTGTTGCGGCAGGGGTCTTCATGAATTATTCAGGAGTTACAAGAAGGATAATGAACTTCTGCAACCTTTTGATCGGACAGCGGACAGGCGGGCTTGCACAGGTAAATGTCCTTCTTTCAACTCTTATGGGCGGACTTTCAGGGAGCAATCTTGCCGATGCGGCGATGGAATCCAAGATGCTTGTCCCTGAGATGGAAAAAAAAGGCTTCTCAAAAGAATTTTCCACGGTAGTTACGGCAATGTCCTCTATGATCACGCCCTTGATTCCGCCCGGAATTGCAATGATCCTGTACGGGTCTGTGGCAAATATTTCCATAGGGAAAATCTTTATTGCCGGAATAGGAAACGGATTGTTGCTCTGTGTCGCAATGATGATTCTTGTTGCCGTTATTTCAAAAAAAAGAGGCTACAAATCGATTGAAAAACTTGAGGTTAAGCCTTCGCAAGCTATACGAGGAGCGATTCTTCCGTTGTGCCTTCCTGTCATAATTCTTGGAGGAATAAGACTCGGAATTTTTACCGCCACTGAAGCAGGTTCTGTCGCCATAGTGTATGCTCTTGTGCTCGGACTTATCTATAAGGAGCTTAAGATTGAAAACATCAAGATAGGACTTAAAGAGACCGTTGCAACCACCGCTTCGATTATGGTAATTGTGGGAGCCGCGTCTGCTTTCGCGTGGGTCTTAACCAGAGGGCAGATTCCACAGAAATTCACACAGCTTGTGATTGGAACTATTCACAGCAAATATGTATTCCTGATAGTTGTAATCTTATTTCTCATTGTGGTCGGAATGTTCATAGAAGGGAATGCGGCTCTTATCGTACTTGTTCCGCTTCTCGCCCCTGTAGCGAACGCTTATGGGATCGACCCGATCCATTTTGCGATGGTCTATATATTTACGATGGCCTGCGGCGGCGTAACGCCTCCTGTGGGAACGCTTATATTTGTTACATGCGGAATAACAAAATGTACCATAAAGGATTTTATAGTGGAGTCCATTCCTTTTTACATTATGCTGTTTATCTGCATGCTCCTTATAGCTTTTTGCCCATGGATATCAACAGGGCTTGTCAATCTGATTTACTGACAGGAAAGCTCTAAAAACTGCGGTTTTTAGAAGTAACTGCGGCTTATGAGCCGACAATCTGATTATATTCGAGGAAAACAGATGAAAACTGTATATGATGTGCTTATCATTGGCGGCGGAGTTGTAGGCAGCGCCATTGCCAGGGAACTGTCCGCATATAAACTGTCCATAGGTGTGCTGGAAAAGAATCTTGATGTCTGCAATGAAACCAGCGGAAGAAATTCGGGGGTAGTTCACGGCGGTTTTGCTTATGACACAGGGACACTGAAAGCAAAGCTCTGTGTAGAAGGCAACAGGATGATGGATCAGCTTTCCGACGAGCTTGGTTTCAGATTCGACAGGTGCGGTAAGGTTCTTGTCGGCAATACTTTGGAAGAGAGGAAGTCTCTTGAAAGAACCGTTGCTCAAGGAAGAAAAAACGGAGCGACGGAATTATCCATTATTTCCGAGAATGAGCTCCACCGCCTTGTTCCCAAGGCCGTAGGAAAATTCGCAATGTTTTCTAAAAATTCCGGAGTTGTAGATCCTTTTAATTATACGATCGCACTCGCGGAAAACGCAGTTTTGAATGGGGCTAAGTATTTTTTTGACACTAAGGTCGGTGCAATAAGGCGCGGCGACGGACTGTGGATGCTGGAAACTTCCAGGGGACAATTCGCCTCCAAATGGGTCGTAAATGCCGCAGGACTTGGCTGCGGCGCCGTTTCAGATATGCTCGGAATAAAAGGCTACAAGATAATCGGTTCTAAGGGCGACTATATAATACTTGACAAAAGGACAGGACCTCTTCTTCCTATGCCCGTGTACCCTGTTCCGTCAAATACCTACATGGGAATTCATGTGACCAATACTACCGACGGAAATGTCATCATAGGGCCTAATGCGGATAATGTGAACGATTTTGCATATTACGGCGTCCTTCAGAAAAATCTTGACTATCTTGTTGAAAGCGCATCAAGAATTTGGCCTTGTATCAACCGCGGGGACTGCATAAGAAACTACTCGGGCATATTGCCGAAGCTCGTTGACGACAGCGGCAGTATTCAGGATTTTAAGATAGAGATAAAAAACGACATTGCGCCGAATGCTGTAAACCTTATCGGCATTGAGTCTCCGGGCTTAACGGCTGCAGTTCCAATCGCCCGCCATGTCATCGGCATGATGAAAGAATACGTAAATCTAGAAAAAAAAGAAGGCTATAATCCCAGACTGCCGAAAGTAATGCGTTTCGCAGAACTGGATGAGGAAGAACTTTCTGCCCTGATAAAAAAGGAGCCTGATTACGGTGAATTGGTCTGCCGATGTGAAAAAGTGTCAAAGGCTGAATTTGTAAGGGCAATTCATAATCCGCTTGGAGTCCATACGATGACGGGAATAAAATACCGAACCCGTGCTATGATGGGCAGATGTCAGGGCGGATACTGTCGGATGCGTTTGGCTCAGCTTCTGGAACAGGAGCTTGGATTGAAACCCGAAGAGATTGTGTATGAGCGCAAAGGCTCGAATCCTTTTATTGGGCAGATGAGGTAGTTTGATATGGCGGCTGAAACGTTTGAAACAAGAGATGTGGTAATTGTGGGCGGCGGCCCGGCAGGCCTTGCCGCTGCTGTAGAGCTGTATAATAAAGGAATCGAAAACATCATTATTCTGGAACGTGAAAAAAGTCTCGGGGGAATTTTAAGACAGTGCATACACGACGGTTTCGGACTTACACGTTTTAGGGAACTTCTTTCGGGGCCTGAATATGCCGACCGCTTTATAAAGGAAGTCGTAAGTAGGAAAATCCCGTATAGGACAAATACAAGCGTTACAAATATTTCTCCGGAGCATATTGTAACGGCCGTATCTCCCGAAGGTCTTATCACAATCAAGGCCAAGGCTGTAATTTTGGGGATGGGATGCCGCGAAAGAACAAGAGGCGCGCTTCAGATTCCCGGAGAGCGGCCGTCGGGAGTGCTGACCGCCGGTGTTGCTCAGGCATACATAAATCTTTTTAACAGAAAAATCGGCAGGGAAATTGTCGTTCTCGGTTCAGGCGACATAGGGCTGATAATGGCACGACGCTTGAGCCTTGAAGGCGCGCATGTCCATGCGGTGTATGAAATTCAGAGTACTCCTTCAGGCCTTCCGCGGAACATCCGTCAGTGTCTTGAAGATTTCAATATTCCTCTGTACCTAAGTCATACGGTAACGGACATAAAGGGCGGTTCAAGGATAACGTCTGTTGTTGTTTCAAAGGTTGATTCGGATATGAAGCCGATTCCCGGAACCGAAGAGGAAATCCCGTGCGATACGCTGATCTTAAGCGTAGGATTGATTCCTGAAAACGAGCTTTCGTTGGACTGCGGAATAAAGCTTGATCCGCATACAAAGGGCGCCGTAGTAGATGAATTTTTCCAGACATCGGTAAAAGGTATCTTTGCGGCGGGGAACGTTCTTCATGTGCATGATCTTGTTGACAATGTTTCCCTCGAAGCAGAATCTCTTGCCGATTCCGTGGCGGAATATCTGGGAACTCAGTTCTTGCCTGAAAGCGGCATAGATATTTCTTATGACAGGAATATAAACCATGTTGTGCCTCAGAGAATCAGCGGAAAAAAAGACATAATTCTGTCATTTAGAGTTACACGTGAGCTTTACGGAAAATCGGTGGCAATTATGCAAGGCGGTTCGGAAGTTCTGGTGAAAAAAATAAAGAAAATGACCCCGGCTGAAATGATCCGCATTCCTGTAATGTGCGACAAACTGAATTCCGACTGTAATCTGGAGGTCTGCATAAGATGAAAAAGGAACTTACATGCATAATCTGTCCGAACGGCTGTACGGTTACGGTTGAAACGGACGAAAAGACAAACGATATTATCTCCATAGAAGGGTATGCCTGCCCTAAAGGCGAACAGTATGCACGGCAGGAATTTACGGAGCCTTTAAGGACGGTTACTTCGAGCATCCGCATACAGGGAGGAGAACTTCCCCTCGTTTCCGTCCGCCTGACAAAACCCGTTCCTCAAAAACGGATTTTTGACGTTATGGACGAAATAAAGAAAATTACACTGCAGGCGCCTGTGGCTGTAGGAACCGTAGTCAAAAAATCCGTGTTAGGCTTTGACAGCGATCTGATCGCAACCAAATCCGTCGGAAAGATTTCTGAAAAAAAATAACACCCCAATGACAGCGGAGCTTTTAGGCGGTTCTATGATAAATCACAAAAGCCTTAGCTTTTTTGGAGTGCGGCAAAATTATAGTTGCTTCCGCTTTCACCGCCTTGGACGGTTTCTATTTGAATTTGCGGATATTTAAGTTGAAAAGCATCGGTAATCATATAGTATTCTTCTTTTTACGTATATATCATTAAATCAATTCATTCAAAAAGCGGTCGAACAAGAAGTATTACGTGAATCGTTAACCGATTAATCGCGATTCAATAGTAATACAAATGTATAATAATATTAAAAAAAATTGTAATAATGACAAAAGCCATAACACGGTGGTTTATTGTAATATAAAAAAATCATATCCAATAAACCACAACCATATCAGGAATTTATAAAAGCCCGACAACTTTTACAAAATCGCCCGGATGTTCATCTATATTTTTTATACTCAAAGGCAGTTCATTAAACGGAACCTCTCTGCTGAGGATTTTTCTTACATCTACTTTATTCGAAGCTATCAGTTCTATAGCTTCAGGAAATTCACCGACACTGTTTCTCGATCCACGAACTTGAAGCTCTTTTCGTGTAATCAGGGCCGTATCCATCAAAACTTTGTCTTTCGGCCACCCCGTCAGCGCAATACGCCCCGTACTTGCAGCAAATGAAAGGCACGACGCAACAGCTTTTGCAGCCCCAGAGGCTTCCATAACGCATTCTGCCATTCGTCCATGAGTAATATCCTTTAACTTTTCTACAGGATCTTCTTTCAGAATATTGATCGCATATTCTACTCCACACTCTCTGGCCAGAGAAAGGCGAGAATCATCAATATCAAGAATAACAGGAGTACCACCATATACTTTTGCGGCCATTGCAGCAAGAAGGCCTATAGGGCCAGCACCATTAATAACATAATGCTCTCCAGACTGCAAATCAACGGTATGAATAGCATGCAAAGCAATCGTCAACGGTTCGGATATAGGTGCAAGTTCCCATGACATTTTTTCCGGCATTCTCACAAGCTGTTTTATCGGATGAGCAAAAAACTCTGACATTGATCCATCTGTCTGAACACCCAGACATTTCAATGTCTCACAACAGTTAGTTCTCCCTTTTGAACATGGATAGCAATGAGCACAATACATATACGGATCAAGAATAACTCTATCCCCTTTTTTAAGCCCCGATTCATTATCAGGATCAATATCATATATTTCACCAGCAGTCTCATGCCCTATAATCACAGGATACGTGACATTCGGATTGATTCCACGATATGTCGCAACATCGGTACCACAAACTCCAACACTTTTAACTTTTATTATCGCATGCCCATCCATACGGATGGGCATCTGAATTTCACAGATCCCAATATGACGCGGTGAATCAATTCGTATAGCCTTCATTCATATTCTCCTTTCCTACAGTAAATGTATTTTCTCTATTTATAAAATAAAAATATGGAGACAATTTTATAATAAACATGACATTATTCATCATATACTATCAGGCATCACCGTTAAAAATTTAAACGCCGCTATATGCAGAAAAACCTCCATCGATAGGAACGACCACTCCTGTAACAAAACCAGACGCATCTGGATCAAGCAACCACAGTAAGGTACCATCAAGATCCTGCGGGACACCCAAACGATGCATCGGCGTATGAGAAATTATTTTTTTGTAGCGTTCTGTACACGTACCATCCGGTTTATAAAAAAGAGGACGAGTCTGCTTTGTAGAAAAGAAACCGGGAGCAAGTGCATTTACACGGATCCCCTGATCGGCCAGGTATACGGCAAGCCATTGTGTAAAATTACTTATAGCAGCTTTCGCCGCACTGTAAGCAGGAATCTTTGTAAGCGGACGGAATGCGTTCATCGAGGATATGTTGATAATTGTGTTATTACCTTTTCCTGTAAGCATGTCGCGGGCAAATTCCTGAACTGGTAATAGTGTACCCATAAAATTTAATCCGAAAACAAATTCTATGCCTTCTTTTTTTAAATCAAAAAATGAGACTTCATTTGTACCATCACATACGTAATGTTCGCTCGTCGTAGTAGCCCTTTTATTGTTACCTCCGGCACCATTTAGTAAAATATTACATGTACCAAATTTTTCTAAAATATTCTGATGTGCTGTCTTCAACGACTCCGGATTTAACACATCGCATTGTACAGCGAGCGCGGTTCCACCCTGCGCAGAAATTTCATCTGCTACCTGCTTTACAGCATCATAATTTACATCAAGTAACGCAACTTTTGCCTTTGTCTGCGCTATCGTCTTAGAAAATTCACTACACAAGATCCCTCCTGCACCAGTTACGACTGCTACGGATCCTTCAAAATCGGGATATGTTTTACTCATATATCAATCTCCTCGTACGTTTAATGCCAGATCAAATTTGGAATAAAAGTGGACAACTGCGGAATCATTATCGTTAAAAAAATAACTGCCAATACCGCAATAAGATACGGCCCAAGGAATCCAAGGACATCTTTCATTTTTACTTCCGCAATTCCCATTGTAATATATAAAACACCTCCGACAGGCGGTGTTACCCCTGCATAAACAAGAACAATAACCATAACAAGTGCAAATTGAATTGGATTTATTCCATATTGGGCCATTACAGGAAACAGAATCGGTGCAACAATTATCGTTGCAGAGAGCGTTTCAATGAACATTCCTACAATTAAAAGGAACAGTACCAAAAGCATCATAATAATAATTTTGCTCTTAGTAATTGAAGTCAGAAAAGCAACAATAGTCTGCGGTAATTTTACATAAGCGACTAACCAGCTGAATACAGCAGCAGTAGCAACAATCAATAAAGACATACCTGTCATCCCAGCCGCTTTACAGATAATTTGAGGAATATCTTTGAGTGTAAAACCCCTGTACACAAAAAAACCGACGATAAATGCATAAACACATGCAACAGCACCAGCTTCTGTTGCAGTAAAAACTCCACCTACAATGCCACCGACAATAATAAGCGGCATAACAAGAGCCAATACTGAAGCCCTTAAGGCAGTTCCGATTTCTTTCAGAGTTGCACGATGCTCCGACCTAATTTTATACTTTCTGGCATAAAAATAGGTGACAAACATAAGACTAAGACCAATTAAAATACCGGGGATAACCCCTGCCATAAATACTTCGCCAATTGAGGTATTTGTAAGAGAACAGTAAATAATCATCGTCAAACTCGGCGGAATTATAGGACCAAGAGAGCCCGCACAAGCCTGAATTACCGCAGCAAGACCTGAAGGATAGCCGCGTTTTTTCATAGGGCCGATAAGCATACTGCCACAAGCTGCAGTATCAGCAGCAGCGGAACCCGATATTCCGGCAAAAATGACACTGGTAAGAATATCAACCATTCCCAAGCCGCCTGTTATATGTCCAACGAGGGAATGGGCCAAGTCGACAATACGCTTAGAAATTCCGCCCCGTTCCATTAACTCTCCTGAAAGCATAAAAAACGGAATCGCCATCATACTGAATGAATCAACACCGGAAAACAGTTTATGCGCAACCAACACAGGGTTTATATTGAGACTGGAAGTAAATATTGCAATAACAGATCCCAGTCCCATTGCGAAAGCAATCGGTACACCTAAAAGCAATAAAATAAAAAATATGATAAATGCGACAGTAAACATATTGTGTCCTTCCTTGTAAAAACTTATTACCGAAAACGTGAGTTTTATATCCTTGAATGGCTACTTTTTGCAGTCGGCAACCGCTGCTTTTTCATCGATTTTATTTTTCTGATATAAAATCTGTTCAATAAACATCAGTGCACCACCAAGTGGAATCGCCATCATAACCAGTCCCATGTTTAAATGCAAAATAGTAGAAAACTGGACACGGTTCACCCAACAAAGATTGATTCCTAATACCACCATGGTAAGCAGAAATAATTCGCAACAGATATTTACAATAAATAAAAACGCGAGCCCATATTTTTTACTAAGAGAATCAAGCAACAAATCAAAGGTAATATTCATTCCTTTTCTGATAGTAATTGTTCCACCTAGATATATTAGCCAGATAAAGCAGTACCGTGCGGCTTCATCTGCCCAAGGGAGTGCTGACTGAAAAACATAGCGAAACAGAACCTGCATAAAAACAATTATGACTAACAAAGCAAACAGAGCTACAACAATTCCATTTATAATCAACCGAATCAGCTTCATCTTCACGACCTCCATAGAAGTCCTGCCGATATATATTATGCATACAAATCGGCAGAACAGCCTAAAAATAACAACTTATTTTGTTTCCTGAATTTTTTTATACAGATCTTCTTCCTGATACTTTTTCACAAAATCTTCAATATACGGTCTGACTGCATTTTCGAATTGAGTCTTATCAACCATAGTAATTTTTACTCCATAGTCTTTTAACTCTTGATATTTTTCACTAAAAAGCTTATCAGTGTATTCGTAAAAATACTTAAGCGCCTCCTGTGCAGCTTCTGCCATTGCAGTTTTTTGTGAATCTGTGAGAGATTGATACACTCTTTCACTCATATTAAGAGCTGTAAATGTCATAACGTGTTCCGTCTGGACATAATTCTTTGCTACTTCGTAAAACTTTTGTAAAACCATATATTCTGCATGCCCCTCCAAACCGTCAACGACACCGGTCTGGACAGCTGTGTATGCTTCCCCAGAAGCAATAACACTAGGATTAGCACCAATCAGTTCAAAAAATTTAACGATTGTAGGTGCTTCAGGAGTCCTCATTTTAAGATTTTTGAATTGTGCATAGGAATTAACATTCATATTTTTAACCAGACAGTTCCTAAAATTAAGACACTCAACCGTAATGGGTCTGATACCAGCAACTTTTACAAGTCGCTCCTTTATTGGATTAATTATGTCTGAAGAACAGACATTGATAGCCTGTTTCCGTGTTTTAAACATGTATGGAAGATCCAGTAAACCGCAGCCAGCATCATAGTTTGCCCATAATGATGTATCGGACATAGCAAAATCAAGTGTTCCAAGCTTTAATGCTTCAAGTGCATTATTCTGTCCATATAACTGACCGTTAGGATAGATATCGATTTTTAAAACACCTCCCGTTTTTTGTTCTATCAGTTCTGCAAATTTCTTGAACAAAACCATGTTACTGTCATTATCCGTCACATGACAGGACAATGTTAACGTCCGTGTCTTTACGCCTCTACTGCCCTTGCCGGAACTGTCTTCTGCTCCATTCGCAAATACGTTGAATGAAATAGCAAAAAAAACAGCGCATACCACTGCCATCAACTTCCCTGTAAACCGCTTCATACGAACCTCCTTAAAGTACCATCGTTTATATAGTAGTTTCATTGTAAAAATAGCCGTTATTGTTTTTCCTATCTGGACAATTGCCAGTTTTCAACCCCGTGCAACCATTTCACCATATTCACGCTTACATTGGGAAATATAATCGCGAATTTTGTCTATAGTAGGCATATATGCACTGCAGCCATGACTGGCGACCAGTAATGAAGCAGAAGCACTTCCAAGTTCCAGACATTCGTTTATTTCAAGTCCCTCAAACAATCCGTATAAAAATGCGGATGCATACCCGTCGCCGCCGCCGAACGATTTCAGTTTTTTAATCGGGAACGGTTTTATCGTGAACTGTTTACCGTCGCATGTATACGCATCCGATCCCTCTTTTCCGTGCTTGATAATCACTATTTTTGCTTTCCGTACCTGCCAGTAGTCAGCGCTCTCCTTATCAGTCATTCCCGGTTTTATAAGCCGTTCCATCAAATCGTATTCTTCCCGTGAACCGATAATTAGACTGGCTTCACTACCTACCAGAGAATAATACACAGAAGTTTCGTCAGCATTTTTCCAGTTATATTCCCGGTAATCAATATCAAAAATAATAGGAGTATTGGTCTGTTTGGCCAGCATTACCGCTTTCAGTGCAGCTTCACGTGAAGGACTCTCGGATAGGGCTGTTCCGGAAATAAGAAGAGCTTTTGCACTTTTTATGTAATCAGCATCTATATCGTCAACGCTCAGTTGCAGATCTGCAATGCAGTTGCGATACATCAAGATACTGCTCTCTTTCGGGCTCAGTATTTCCGTAAACGTCAGACCTATTTTTTCTCCATGCTTTGCCCGAACGATATGCGATGTATCGATCCTTTCCTTATTGAAAAAATCAACGACAAATTCACCGAACCGATCATCGGATACACATCCCAAAAAACCACAATTTTTACCAAGCCGGGCAAGTCCAACAGAAATATTTGCCGGAGATCCTCCCAAGTATTTTATAAATTTAGTACTCTCCGCAAGCGTTTTGTAATAATCTTCCGGATTAAAATCGACTGCCACTCGGCCCAAAGCTACCAGATCACGGGCTCTACCCTCGTCAAACTGTATGTACGCCATAATTTATCCTCCTTCTGTCTGATTAATAATTTCCAAAGATTCTTTGTTATTGAATACCCGTATATAATGCAGTGTCGCCTTGTACACGGCATCCGTAAGCAGATCCGTAAGTTCAAAAAAATCGGTATTTCTTCCATGAACTTCAAAATAGTGTTTTGCACACTGAAGCATAACGTCCATATTTGCTGTCGCAATATTAATTTTTCTGATACCGGCGTCTATCAATTTCCGAAAGTCTTCGTCTGATATTCCGCTTCCGCCGTGCAATACCAGCGGTACATCAGTTACGGCATGAATCTGCCGGACAATATCAAAGTTCAGATGTGGCGTTCCATTATAATGGCCGTGAGCATTTCCGATAGCAACAGCCAACGCATCAATCGGGAGATCTTTGCAAAAAAATCTTACCTCCTCCGGGTCCGTACAGAGCGGTTGCATATCGGCCCCGCCCTCGCTTCCCCCAACCACTCCCAGTTCAGCCTCAACATTTACGGACTGTGCTGCAGCCTTCTTGCAAATTACAGCCGTTCGCTTTTTATTTTCATCGATTGAGAGGACAGATCCATCAAACATCACGGACGAAAAACCATATGACATTGCCTTGTTTATCACCACATCAGAACTACCATGATCCAAATGAACGGCAATATGAACAGATGATTCACGTGCTGCACTCATCATCATGGGACCGGTCAATTCAAGAGGTACATGTGCAAGACGTTTCTCAGCTATCTGCAAAATGACAGGAGTCTGAGCTTCTTCAGCAGCCTGAACAATTCCCCGAACACTTTCCATATTGACGACATTGAACGCGCCGACAGCACGGTTATTCTTATCGGCAAGATCTAGTAACTCACGCATTAAACAAAGTGACATTTTCAAAACTCCTCTATACTAATCAACTAATCAGCACTTTAAATTCTTCCGATCAGCAGTAATAACCTTACCACTCAGAAACTGACCAACTTTATAAAAAGTTTATCATGTTTTTATCATTTGTCAACTTTTTTATTTAAATAATTATCAAAATAAATTCATAAAAATGGGTTTCAAAGCAATAACATGATCATACATTATTCAAAACAATACTATGATGACATAAAATGATGGATAGCAAGAAAAAAAATAAAAGTCGAAACAGGAGAAATTATTCCAAAAATAAAAAATGAATTGCAACATATGGTCAGATTCATTATAAATAAAGAAGGGAAAAATAATTATCAGGAGATAAGCAGTATGCCGATACGACCAAAAAGAATTGAGGAAATAAAAAGTTATATCTATCAAAACAAAACAGTAACTCTTGAACAACTCTGTAGGGAATTTAAAGTGTCAATGAGCACGCTCCGCAGAGATCTTGAAGAAATTCTGCAGGAAAAAGATATAAAAAAAATATACGGCGGCGTAACAACAACAAAACGAAAAGAACTGGTTCCATTCGATGAAAGGAACATAGCAAACAAAGAAATAAAAGAGAGGATTGCCATTAAGGCAGCTTCGCTTGTCGAAAACGGCGATATTATTTTCATCGATTCCGGTACGACAACGTTTCATATGATAGAAGCATTGAAAGAAAAAAAAGATATAACCGTAATTACCAATAATCTTGAAATCATTGTGCAGGCAGTACCGTACCCAGACATCAAAATTATTTCGCTGTCAGGGACGCTCAGCAGAAAAACACTGTCTTTCACCGGTATGATGGCGGCACAAGTTCTGCAAAACTATAATATAGGAAAAGCTTTTATGGCTGCGACGGGTTTTTCAGTTGAAAACGGAGTAACAAATTCGTCTCCGCTGGAAACAGAAATAAAACAGACTGCCGTACAGAGAAGCCAGCAGACATATCTTCTGGCGGACAGTTCGAAAAACGGTGTCATCTCGCTCATGACATACTGTTCTCTGGATAAAATCGACGCACTTGTTACCGATGCGCAGCCGTCAAACGACATCTGTGATTTTATGAACGCGCATGGAGTCCGTATTATCATTGCCGAATAGACTGTGGGAAATATTTTGACAGTGTCTTGACCGTATTTTTACATTTTTTTTGCTTTACATCTTTTAAAGACCACAATATAATCATAATATAATCAATTTATATTCACTATTTATGGAGGAAAGAATGGATAACGTTAAAAAGCTGAAACCATTTATCAACGGTGAATTTGTGGAATCGTCAACAGATGTATATAATGACGCATATGACCCCAGCACAGGAAAAGTTATTGCAAAAGTACCGCGCTGTACTCCGGATGAAGTTGAAAAAGCCGTAGCAAGTGCAAAAGCGGCTTTCACTGAATGGTCTGCCGTGCCGGTTTCCAAACGGGTACAGATTCTTTACCGGGTACGGGAACTTATTATAGAGCATATGGAAGAACTAACGTATCTGGTTGCACAGGAAAATGGGAAAAACTGGAAAGAAGCTGAAGGGGATGTTCTGAAAGCAAAGGAAGGAACGGAACAAGCTATCGCAGCAACGTCGCTTATGATGGGCGAAAGTCTTATGGATGCCTCCAAAGGGTATGATACGACCCTGTATCGTGTACCACTCGGAGTCTGCGCCGGTATTATTCCGTTCAACTTCCCATCCATGATACCGATGGGCTGGATGACGCCAATCTGTATTGCCTGCGGAAATACGATTGTTCTTAAGGCCGCAACGTTTACCCCTCAGTCGGCACTACGTTTTGCAGAACTCTATAAGGAAGCTGGATTACCCGACGGTGTCGTAAATGTCGTTACCTGTTCACGTCATGAAGCAGAAATTCTTTTAACGCATCCTGATGTAAAAGCCATAACTTTTGTCGGCTCAACAGAAATCGGGCAGTACATCTATGCTACTGCGGCAGCAAACGGAAAACGGGTACAAGCCCTCTGCGAAGCAAAAAATCACGCATTGATCATGAGAGATGCTCCTATAGAAAGAACTGCAGCAGGTATTATCAATGCATCTTTCGGCTGTGCCGGTGAACGCTGCATGGCGTTACCTGTCATTGTCGTTGAAGAAGCAATCGCAGATAAACTGGTTGATGAAATTGTCAAACAGGCAAAAAATATTAAAGTAGGTCCTGCTTACGACAAAACAACGGAACTAGGTCCGGTAGTAAATGCGGCGCACAAAAAATCCATTCTTGACTGGATAGAAAAAGGGATAGTAGAAGGTGCAGAACTGATTCTTGATGGTCGGAATGTAAAAGTGAACGGGCACGATGACGGTTTCTATCTCGGTCCGACAATTTTTGATCACGTAAAACCGGGGATGACCGTAGGTGACAGGGAAATATTCGGGCCTGTTCTTTGCGTAAAACGTGTTAAAACCTTTGAGGAAGGTCTGGCTATCATGAACGCAAATCCCTTTGCAAACGGTTCAGTTATCTTTACACAAAGCGGTCATTATGCACGGGAATTTGTCCGCCACACTGATGGAGGAATGGTTGGTGTAAACGTTGGTATTCCTGTTCCTGTTGGATATTTTACCTTTTCCGGCCACAAAAAATCATTCTTCGGAGATCTGCATGTACTTGGAAAAGACGGTTACCGTTTCTTTACCGACAGCAAAACGGTAACAACTCGCTGGTTCGATGAAGAAGAAGGTAAGTCGACGACAGTAAGTACATGGGACGGTACAATCTGACCGTTGTAATGAAAAGCGAGCGTACCGGACATAATTCTGTACTATCAAAAAAATGCCGATGATACAGAATGCGTCCGGTTTTTTGCTGCTAGGATACGGATTCACAGCGCTTCTACCATTACATAAAGCGGTTTAACAATTTTATTTGCTATGCTTGTAAACAAATAGCAGCATTTTTCTTTGACATTATTAATTATTTGTATATCATTATCGCTTATGAGTACAAGCAATTTATCTAAAGAAAACCGGATGGGCAATATGCCCGTCACAAGGCTTCTCGTAAGCATGTCGCTTCCCATAATGGTATCGATGTTCGTAATGGCCTTGTACAATATCGTAGACAGCATTTTCGTATCGATGATAAGCGAAGAAGCTCTTACCGCCGTTTCCATTGCCTTTCCTTTACAGACTTTGGCGATGGCCTTCGGGATAGGCACTTCCGTCGGCGTAGGGGCGGTTTTGTCCATGAGGCTCGGAGAAAAAAATCAAGAAGCCGTAAATAAAACGGCCGTAAACGGTATATTCCTCGGAATATGCAATTATATAGGATTTGCCGTAATAGTATTCCCGCTTTTGAGGGCGTATTTTTCAACTCAGACAAGCGATGAAAGGATAATCGCTTACGGCGTGGAATACATGCAGATCATTGTGGTTTTGGGACTCGGAACATTTTTGGGAACAATGTTTGACAGGCTTCTTCAATCTACGGGGCGCACTTTTTATACTATGATAACGCAGATAACGGGAGCCCTGACAAATATCATTCTTGATCCTATCCTTATTTTCGGGATCGGGCCTTTCCCTAAAATGGGAATGCAGGGCGCGGCCCTTGCGACCGTTATCGGACAGATCTTAGGCGGAATTCTTTCATTCATTTTTAACATGCGTTTTAACAACGACATTAAATTCAAATTCAAAAAATTCCGTCCGGACGGAACGATAATATTGCACATCTACAAGATCGCAGTTCCGACCATTTTGATGCAGTCCATAAATTCAATAACCACGTACGGAATGAATTTGGTTTTGGGGATTTTCTCTTCAACGGCCATCGCCGTCTACGGTGTTTACTTTAAACTCAACAGTTTTATATTTATGCCCGTCTTCGGACTAAACAACGGAATGATTCCTATAATTGCGTTTAACTACGGCGCGAAACAGCGCAGCCGGATCATAAAAACAATCAAAAGCGCTCTTTCGCTGTCTTTGCTGATAATGACAATAGGAGTTATACTGTTTGAAACGGCGCCGGCTGCGCTTCTGAAGCTGTTTAACGCTTCCAATGCAATGCTTGAAATCGGAATACCGGCGCTCCGAACCATTGCGCCGAGTTTTTTCGGAGCCGCATTTGCAATAATTCTCATAAGCGTTTTTCAAGCCTTGGGAAACGCTGTGTACAGCATGTTAATTTCGTTCACAAGGCAGCTGATAGTTTTGCTTCCCATCGCCTATCTTCTTTCATTTACGGGAAAGATCGACAATGTTTGGTTTTGCTTTATCATAGCGGAAGTGATTTCGCTTTTATGCTGTTTTTTGTTCCTGCGGCGGATCTACAACAAAAAATTGCGGAATATGTGACGGGGTTGCGCCGTAAGGCACGCTGAGAAGCGCAGCACCGCAGGAAAATCGTAACACTGGGGCAAGAAGCGCAATGCAGCGGCGTGCAGTGCGATCCGCACACTATCCGAAAGCGAAATCTATTTCATCACTTCTTTGCCGCGCGACATAGCCGTGAGTCCGCTCTTTGCAAATTCAAGTATGCCGAACGGTTCCAAAAGGCGTATGAGGCTTTCTATCTTATTTTCACTTCCCGTCGCTTCTACAATGACGGATTCTACGCTCACGTCTACTATATGAGCTCTAAAAATATTGCAGGTTTCTATGATCACCGCACGGTTATTGCCTACGGCTTTTACCTTTATGAGAGCCGTCTGTCTTTGGCAAAAGTTGTCGGAATTACAGTTCTCTATGGAAATGACTTCTACAAGCTTTGACAACTGTTTTTCTATCTGTTCCAAGATGTATTCGTCCCCGCGGACGACGATCGTCATTCTCGACTGCCCCGAATTATGAGTTTCACAGACTGTAAGAGAATCGATGTTGTATCCGCGACGACTGAAAAGCCCTGAAACTCGGCTGAGAACACCGGCATGGTTTTCAACCAATACCGAAAGGACATACTGTTTATTTTCTTTTTTTTGATCGGTCATTTTTTCCCCCGTTATACGCCTGCATAAACTCCGAGAAGGCGAACGTCTTCTGCGGTATTTTTAAGTTCGTCAAGAACCCTGCTCACATATTCTTCGGATTGTTCGCCTTCATTCTTAAGTTCCGCATCGGCGTAAAACCAGTAGCGCCAGGGTTTACCCAAGATGGGCCGCGATTCAAGCCTTGTCAAATTTAAGTTATGTTTATTGAAAATTCCAAGACACGTGTACAAAGCGCCGGGTTCGTTTTTTACACTGAAAACAAACGACGCCATATTAGGCCGAACTCCCGCTACGCGCTGACTTATGAATGCGGCTTCGGTGATGTTTTTAGCCGTCGCCGGCTTATTTGGCGCCGCCGTGTTTGACGTCGCCGCATCGGACGCTATCAGCACAAAGCGCGTATAATTTCTGGGATCGTTTTCGATATTTTCCTGCAGAATTTCAAGTCCGTAATACTTTGCGTTTAACGGGCTGGCGACGGCCGCGGTATCTTTCGAGCCTAGTTTCGCGACGTATTCGGCGGCTGAAGCCGTAGAAACCGAATCGATTTTTGTCCAGTCGCCGTGGGACGAAAGAAAATCGGAACACTGCGAAAACGCTTGAGGATGTGAATAGACTGTCTTTATCTTATCGATCGACGAGCCTTTTATGCCCAAAAGCGAATGCTGAATTCTTAACGTTACGGAACCTACGATACTTATGTCGGCAAATTGAACGAGGTTGTCATAATTGTCATAAACGGAACCGGCAAGGCTGTTTTCAATGGGAACCATGCCGTAATCCGATTCTCCTGAAACGACGCTTTTAAAAATTTCACGGAAAGAATTTACCGAAACGGCTTCGGCTTCTTTTCCGAAATAGCTTTCTATAGCTTGTTCCGCATACGCGCCGCGTTTTCCGCAAAACGAACAGGTAAGGGTTTTACCGTTGCGCTTATCCGCCCGCCCCGAAACTTTTATTGCATGGCGTTCCTGCCGGATGTGAGCCACTTGCTTTCCGAGCACGGGAGACATAGCTTCTATGTCGCGCATAAGTTTGTCAAACTGTTCCGGATACAGAGATTGAGCGCCGTCAGAGAGCGCTTTGTCAGGATCACAGTGAACTTCGACGATTATTCCGTCGGCGCCCGAGGCGACCGCTGCAAGCCCCATAGGGCTTACCTTATCGCGGATCCCCACTGCGTGGCTCGGATCTACTATTATAGGCAGATGGGTAAGGCCTCTCAGTATAGGAATGGCACTTAAATCAAGAGTATTGCGCGTAGCCTGCTCATACGTACGTATTCCGCGCTCGCACAAAATAACGCGGTCGGTTCCGGCTGAAAGAAGATATTCGGCAGACATAAGCCATTCTTCGATAGTTGCGCTCAACCCGCGCTTCAGGATGACGGGTTTGTTCAGTTTTCCAAGCCGCTTAAGCAGTTCGAAATTCTGCATGTTGCGCGCGCCCACTTGGTAAACGTCAACTCCGTACGATTCCATGACAGGTAAGTATTCGGACGCTACCACTTCTGTAACTACGGGAAGCCCGAAAGCGTCTCCCGCTTCTTTTAGAATTTTTATTCCTTCTTCACCTAATCCCTGAAAAGAATAAGGAGACGTGCGCGGCTTATATGCGCCGCCGCGAAGCATTACGGCTCCACTTTCGGCAACCTTTGCAGCGACACTCATCATCTGCGCCCGGCTTTCTACGGCGCACGGCCCTGCGATCGCAACTATGCGCTGCCCGCCCACACGTACGATTTGCCCCCTGTTGTTCGGAATTTCAACTATCGTGTCGTGAGGATCGAATTCCCGGCTCGCCATTTTGTACGGCTTGCTTATCGGAATAACCCGCTCGACGCCGGGCAATATTTCAACCTCGCGCGGATCCATTTTAAGCTTACCTACGGCGGCTAAAATGGTAGTTTCTTCTCCGACTATCTCATTTGTTTTAAAATTCTGGGATCCTAAAAACGAAGCGAGTTTTTCTTTTTCTGCGGGCGTAATGCTCTTTTTTAATACGATTACCATAATTTCTCCAAGTCTAAAGTTCGGAATTGAAATTTACAGTACGCAGTATGTCTCCGAATACGCCCGCCGCAGTTACCGCCGCGCCGGCGCCGTACCCGCGAACCGTAAGAGGAATCGGGCTATAGCGTTCCGTATGGAATACAAAAGCGTTTTCTCCGCCTTTTACACCGTACAGAGGATCGTCCGCAGTAATTTCGAGCATACCGACAAAACACTTTCCGCCCGCGATCGAAGCGCCCATACGCAAAACTTTGCCCTGTTTTTTAAGATCGCTCATCTTTTTTGTAAAATAAGAGTCTATTTCAGGCAGTCTGTGCAAAAATTCGTCGACGCTGCCTTCGGTGTTAAAATTTTCAGGGAAAACGCGGTTTATAACTATGTCCGGAAGTTCAATCTCAAGACCGGCCTCGCGGGCGATTATGAGCGCCTTTCTGGCCACGTCCATACCGCTGAGATCGTCGCGGGGATCGGGTTCGGTAAATTTCTTTTCTTTGGCTTCGATCACAGCCCGACTGAACGGAACGTCTTCATCCAACTGCCCGAAAATATAAGAAAGCGAACCTGACATTATTCCTTTAAATTCCGTAAGGCGGTCGCCGCTTTTAAAAAGATTCTGCAGGGTGTCGATTATAGGCAGCCCCGCGCCCACATTCGTTTCGTACAAGAACCGGCGGTGCATGGTATTTGCCGCAGAACGGATACTTCGATAATAATCCATCGACATCGAATTTGCGCGTTTGTTGGGCGTCACTATGTGCATCCCCATATTGAGAAGATCGACGTACCGCTCTGCAATTTCATAGCTCGCTGTGCAGTCCACAAAGACTGGATTGAGAGGTTTTGTCTCGTTTACAAATTTGAGAACATCTTCAATGCCGGTCTTTTTTTCGGAAGCGGCGAGAGTCTCTTTCCACGCCTTAAGTTTTATTCCGTACGGATCCATCGCCATAAATTTTGATCGCGCGATCACCATAACCTTTATTTCTATATTTTGATCGGCAAGCAGTTTTTTTTGCTGCGCGCATATTTGGTCAAGAAGAACGCCTCCTATCCCGCCCGCTCCGAAAACAAACAGCTGTATAGATTGAGAAGAATGGAAGAAAAACACATGCGCAGCTCTAACGGCCAAATCGCCGGAATCTCCTTTTATGACGCAGGAAATACATCTTTCAGACGACCCTTGAGCTATAGCGATTATGTTGATACCGTATGTGGCAAGCGAATCAAAGAATTTGCCGGCCGTTCCGCGCTTTTCGATCATTCCGTCGCCGACGACGGAAACAATAGCGCAATCTTTTTGAATTTCCACGGGATCTATAATGCCTTCCTGTATTTCAAGTTCAAATTCCTTTGCGATCGAATCGCAGGCCGTATTAGCTTGCGTGCTATGAACGCAAAAAGAAATAGTATATTCGGAAGAAGACTGAGTTATAAGAAGAATGGAAACTCCGACTCTTGAAACGGCCGCAAAAACGCGGCTTGCCATGCCTGCCCTGCCCTTCATGCCCGTACCGCTGACGCTGATCATGGAAGCGTTTTTAAGACATGAAATACCTCTGACGGCGTTTTTTTCTATAACTCCCGACTTTTCAAAAGGACCTCTTCCTATCCTTGTTCCACGGACGGAAGGTTTTAAGCTGTTAAGGCTCCACGCTTCAATATTTTTGGCCGCCAAAGGAGCCAGGGTTTTGGGGTGAAGTATCTTGGAACCGAAAAAAGAAAGCTCCATCGCTTCTTCATAACTCATGTCGTCAACGACGAGGGCGTCCTTGACAATGCGGGGATCGGCAGTGTAAATGCCGTCGACGTCAGTCCAAAATTCGACTTTTTCCGCGCCTAAGGACGATCCTATTATGGAAGCGGAAAAATCCGATCCGTTTCTACCTAAAAGGCCAGGAACTGGTTCTTTGCCCGTTCCTCCTATCCACGAACATATAAATCCGGGGAAAAGCAGTATCTGCGTCTGCGATTTATCTTCTCCGTCGCGGTAAGGCTGCAAGAGACTTCCCGTAGAAACATAGTCGGGGTCTCCTTCTTTTTGATCCCCGCTTGTAATGATGAATTTTCTGGAATCCAACAGCACTACGCTCTGTTTTTTTGCGCGCAGCACGGCTTCCATGACGGGTGAACTCATAAGCTCTCCCATTCCCATTATGCGGCAATGAACCGTTTCGGGACATTCGCCGAAGACGGTTATTCCCTGCAAAAGCTTTTTATATTCCGCAAGCAAGGGTTCGATTTTTTGCATAACCGAAGTGGCTTCGAATCCGGGAAGCTCGGATTCAAGTTCCCTGCATATGCTTTCATGCGCCGATCGCACATGCGTAACGAATTTTTCCGAAAGGTCTCCTTTTATGCAGCTGTCAATGCTTTCCTGAAGGCTGTTTGAAATTCCTGCAACCGCAGAAACAATTACGCTCACCCGAGTTTTCTTCGCCCTGCCTATAATAATATCCGACGAATTCATGATCCGACTTGCGCTTGCCATAGAAGTTCCGCCGAATTTAAGTGTTATCATAGACCTCTCCTTGATCCGAAATCACATACATGATACCGAAAACGCGTATTTGTATCAATTAAGGGAAATAGAGCGGGCACAGCTAGATGCGGCGGCTATGTGCCGTTGCAATGCGCTGCTGCTGCCTAGTCGCGGCTAGTGCTGGCGGCGTACATTGAGCGGCGATTATGTGCTGCGGTCAAAATTTATGCAGGCGAGTTTCGTACGGCGTACCATGTCGGCGCCATATCCATAGGCCACACGTCCTATAAGCCTATGGAAATTTAAACATTTTTTTTGTATAGTATACTGTGATGATCGGGGTCAAAAAATATTGTTTTATTTTTATCCTATTTTTCAGCGTCTCGTTTGTCCGGGGAAACACGCAGGAAAGCGCGCATAAAAATGAGAACTCGAACATAAACGGTTTTATGCCGCAAACGCTGTATATTTCCACCCTTACGCAAGCCTTTTGCAAAGGATTTGAATTTTCAGTCTACGACGGAAAAATTTGGACAAAAAAGCCCGAACAAAAAGAATGGTCGCTTTTTTTGGGTACCGGCGTTCCTTACAATCCTAAGACTCCTCAGCTTGCAGGCAAAGACTGGTTTGCTCCGGCAGCGTCAATAAAACAGATCGCCGCCGACGGAGACGCCGTATTCGCCTTCGACGATAAAGACTTAATGTACCGCTGCTATACGCAAGATTATACAGCAGACAGACCTTTTGAATGGCTGAACAACTTCGGCTGGCCGCAAAAACAGATCTTAAAAAAAGACGCTCGTTTTTTAAAAGCGAGAAGCTGGGGAATAGGCGTAAGGCGAAAAGACGTTTTATGGTATACCGACCGCTACGGCAACGAACATCACTACGGCACGATGGGACTTGAAACGATCTATTTTTTAAGCGAAAACGGACAAGAAATACGTTTTACGGATTCGGGACTTCCTGCGGCATTCAGCAAAACGATCTTAGGCCCTGAACGCGGTAGCTTTATTTCCGAAAACATGAGCGTAAGCGGCTCTACGCTGTTTTTGATAAACGGCGCGGGTGAAATGTATACCCGCCTCATAGATTACGACACTATGGGCTGCGATCCGATGTTTTTTAAATACACGTATAATGACGAAAAATATAAATATTCCGGCACCGATTACCGTTCTAATTATACGCCTTGGGGGCTTCCCAACGAAGACTGGAAAAAACAGCCCGACATTCCGCTTACAGGCCGTGCGCGTCTTTCAAAATACATAAGCATAATACAAAACGGAAGAGGAAATTCCGCAAGGGAACTCAGGGTTGCGGGGCTTTCGCCGGAAGGAAAGACGGGTTTTTATCACAAACAGATAGATGAAAGCGACTGGAAATTTACGAGCGCCGCCCTGCATCTCGAGCAAACTTCGTTTTTACCGTATGCGGATCAAAAAAACTCAACAGACAAATCGATAAGAGCGTCGCTTAGAGGAAACAAGCACGAATTTTCATACGTAGGCCATATTTACAAAGGCGATAAAAAGATCGACGGTTTTACATGCCGTATTCCGGATTTTACGCTTACCACCGAAGGCTCTTGCTCGTTTATAATATATGATAAAAAAACGCAGAAAAAAAAGAGGGCGCTGTTTTATCCGCTTGAAATTTGGACCTATATCACTCAAGACGATCCCGGGTTCGACGGTACTACCCGTAATTTTTTTATAACGCCCGAATTTTCTCAGGAACTGCTGGAAGATCAAGAAAAACGTTCTGCGGAACAAGCGAATCAAAAAGATATGATGACGCTGCCTCCCGTTTCTGAGCCTTCCGGCCTTGGCGCGTCTCCGGCGGACTTCGGCATGCATTCGGTCATAATGTCGGACGCATCTTCTCCTTTGCTCCCCGGTGCATCTGCAAACACCGGCCAAAATCCTTCGTTGACCGATATTTTTAGAGAAATCTTTGACGGCACTAATAAAAAATTGTACGCTTTTACCGCCCACGCTACGACGGATTACATTGAAATAGACTGCAAAAATTCCATGGATTACAATATATTTCTTACAAAAGAAGAAACCGACCTTTCGCCTGCGGAGTATAAGACAAACATTTATTTCAAGCATCCGCTGGTTGAAAACAGCGTAAAAGAATCGGAATTGCTTTTGCCCCTGAACAAGACCTACACGGTCTTTGACGCACCGGAAATTTATAAAAAGATACAAAACAATAAAGAACAAATACAAAAACTTTCAAGCGATGAAGAAATTTTTCAAGCTTACAGCAGAAACGCTACAAGATCCCGCTGGGGATACAGTCTAGTCGATTTTCTTACGACGATAACGCTGCTGAACAAGATAGATTTTCCCAAAATAAAGACCCTGACCTCTTACGGTAACACAATAATGACTACAAACGCCGCTTCCATGCAATCGCTGGCCGAATACCGTTCGTTCATATATCCTTTTATTACAAGACTTATACAAAAGCGGATCGAAGTTTACGATAAACTGCTCAAAGATATTCTCCAAGGCAAAACCGGCCGCATAGATCCCCGCCTAAAAAATTCTTATTTTGAATACTTTGAAGAAGCGGGACTTCCTCCAAAACAAGAAGGATATTCGCCGTTGATGTCGGCTAAGGCGACTATTGAGCGCTATCCCGACATTCCGCTGTACGCTGGAATGCAGCTTTCCATAAATACGAAAAACGATTCTCTTATCATACTCATAGAAATCCCCGACCTCATAAACGCAATTTTTACACAGCAAAAAGACAACATAAGATGCTATGCGACCTTGCGCTCTATGACGGAAAATAAAGATAAGACTAAAATGGAAAAACGTCTAAAAGAATTTATAAAAAACGGCGGATATTTTTCTTGGGACGGCTCGGCAATTACAATCTATGCGTCCGATAAAAAAACCGTCTTATTTGAAGGCTTAAGCGCGCACGAAAGATAGGAGCCGCGGCTTAGTTTTCTGGGCGGTGCCGGCAGCTGAAATTTTAAGGAGTTGTTAAAGTTTATGACTGAAAAAGAAATCGCAGGATTGATAGACCACACTCTCTTATCCGCATTTGCAAAAAGATCCGACATCGAAGCCTTGTGCCGCGAAGCAATATCATTCGGGTTTGCCTGCGTATGCGTAAACCCCATACACGTTGCTTATGCGGCGGAACTGTTAAAAGGATCCAGCGTAGGAATCTGCACCGTAATAGGATTTCCTCTCGGCGCCTCACCCTCAAAAGTAAAAGCTTTTGAAGCGGAAAATGCGATAAACAAAGGAGCCTGTGAAGTCGACATGGTGATTGACATAGGAGCCGCTAAAGAAGGCAGATTTGACGACGTAAAAAAGGACATCCGCACTGTTGTTGACATCGCGCGTAAAAACGGAAAAGCGCTTAAAAGAGAGGTTCGTGTTAAGGTCATAATCGAAACCTGCTACTTAACCGACGATGAAATAGTTTTTTGCTGTTCTGCGGCGAAAGAGGCAGGAGCGGACTTCGTAAAGACTTCTACTGGATTCGGAACGCCAAAAGATTCCGGCAGATCATGTCCGCCTCATGCGTAAGACCGTGGGAGACTCAATGGGCGTAAAGGCGAGCGGAGGCATAAGAGACGCCGAAAAAGCTTTGGAAATGATAAGGGCGGGCGCAAGCCGTATCGGAACTTCAAGCGGAGTAAAGATCTTACAGGAATTAAAAAGTTTAAATTGAGCAGCCGGTTATTGACCGCCTTTCTTTAACTTAACCGCACGCCAAAGCATGCGGTTGTCTTTTATAAAAAAGCTTATCTTACCCGACCTGTATAAATACGATAGATAAGACCTTATCGTACAGCCTATAAGGATAAATTGCGCCAAGCCCAAATTGATATGATTTATGTCCGCTATCGCTTTTAAAAGGTCTTCAGCAGTGTGCGGTTTTTTAAGAATTTCAAGTACGGCTTTTTCCGTCGAAACCAAGGCGTAGCGATTCAATTCTGCAAGCGCTTCGGCCTCTGCGCTGTTTAATAGCTCCCCGTGACTGGGCAAAAGATAGTCCGAATGCAGATCCGTTATCTTCCTAAGCGACATTTTAAATCTTCCTTCGTCAAGCAAAAACGGGATCCAATACTTTTTCATATGAGCGCGGCCGAATATCGCGTCGGCTGCAAAAAGCACGGTCTTTTCTGTCTTTGTCTTTACAAGCACTCCGATCATTTCAAAATGATGGCCCGGCAGTCCAATCAGGTTTATTTCAGTTCCGTCCGAAAGAGTAAAAGCGCTGTCGGGTTCTACGATCTTAACGTCGTAAACGGGTTTTGCTTTGTAAAGAGGCGCCTCAAGTTCCGGCAAGGGGAAGCCGCCACAGATGATCGCCTGTTCATATTCAGGGTTTTCAAGATTTCCTCGTTCTTTTCGCGTACACCATATTTCACATCCCGTCTTTTCTTTAAAATAAAAAGCGGCGTGTACGTGATCCTGGTGGGCATGTGTGCAAATAACCGCCTTGATCTTGCATTTCGTCTTGTCCTTTTTATAAAAATACTCTTCAAGAATGTCAAGTATGATTTTGCCTCTGTCGGGAGCGCATCCGGCGTCTACAAGGTAAATATTTAAGGCGTCTGGAGTTTTTTCGCTTATTACGCCTATGTTGGTGCTGTCGGAAATAAAATACACGTTTTCACATATGCGATTCAGATTTTTATCCATAATTCTTATCCATAAAGCCAACAAACTCGCCGCAGAACCGCAGCAAAACTTCAAGCGGCGGTGCGCGTTTTTAATGTGCACAATAATTTTATACTAACCTATTTACGCTTGCAAGCGTCATTGTTTTAGAGTATAGTTATCCGTAGGGAAACAAATTTTGACGATCAGGAGGTCGTATATGGCTTACAAGATTACGGACGCTTGCGTAAACTGCGGATCATGCGAACCTGTTTGCCCGGTCGGAGCGATCAGCGAGACGGGAACGGCGCGCGTGATTGACGAAGCAAGCTGCGTCAGCTGCGGTACTTGTGCACCGGAATGTCCTGTAAATGCGATTGAAGCAGGCTGAGTGCAAATAGTTTAGAATGGACACTGTCCGAAAACTGAAGTTTTTGGGCAGCTCCGTTCTTTTTTATTCGGAATATGTTACAAAATGTTTTAAAAGGCTATAAGCTTTTCTTTTTTTCCATAATAAAAATCCTGTCGCTTATTATATTCTGCACGCTCGCCGCTCTTAGCGCGGTTTGGCCTTTGTGGTATTTTGCAAGCAAAGCCCCGCACATTTACACCTTGTGTACTCTAGCTCTGGCTCTTATCTTTATCTGCGTTTTAATTATCCGTTCGATAAAAAAAAGTTCTGCAAAGTCCGTGCTTTTCACCTTTATTCAAGCCCTGCTGGTCTTTGCAGGATTGTTTTTTTTCGTATATTTTGTGTTCAAAGGGCAGCGGCTTCTCGCTCTGCTTTCATCAGTCGTTTTTTTTATAAGTTTCGGAATCGTAAAATTCGGCCTGCATCAAAAATGAATTTATGCTTATGACAAAAAAGGCCGGATGCATTTTCACATTGTTTTTTATTTTATCCGTTCATACGATTTGTGCTGCGGCAGAAGGACAAACAGCGCCGTCTCAAACGGCCGCCGTGGTAAGATCCGTAACGATTGACAAGAATCACATGCCGCGCATATATCGACTGTCGGCAAAAGACGAACTTTTCAAACAATACAACAGCGACACGGAACAGGCGTACATGGACTTTGCAAAAAACAAAAAACCTTTGCAGTCATTCTATATCTATACCGGCTCAAAAAACGATACCCTGTTTGCCGTAGCTTCCCGCTGTTCCATTCCCTACGAAACGCTTGCTACCGTGAATTCAATAGAAGATCAAAACGTTTCATTGGAAGGCAAAGAACTTTTACTGCCTACCGCAGCGGGAATTTTTGTTTGCGATCCTCCCGAATATCCTTTTGAAAAACTTCTCTACGCAAAAAACGACGGACGGCTGTTGGAAAAAAACGATGTAATATGCTATAATATCGGCAAGAAAAAATATTATTTTTTTCCTCAGGAAAGATTCAGTCCTACCGAGCGCGCCTTTTTTCTGGATTCGATGATGAGAATTCCCGTCGCTCACGCTCAAATTTCTTCCGTGTTCGGAAAAAGGATCAGTCCCATATCGGGGCAGTGGCACTTTCATCAGGGGATAGACCTTGTAGTTCCTGAAGGAACGGACGTAATGGCGTGCAAGAATGCGACTGTCGCCGTCTGCGAATACGGAGACAGAATTTACGGCAACTATATAATTTTAGATCACGGCGGCAAAATAACGAGCATCTACGCTCACCTGTCCCGGATAATTGCAAAGAAAGGAGAAACGGTTTACAGTGGACAGGTGATAGGAAAGGTAGGACACACGGGAATGGCGACCGGAGCCCATCTGCATTTTGAGATCCGTGTAAACAACGTGCCTTCCGACCCGCAAAAAATGATAAAAAAATAAACCGTTGACAGGGGGATAAATTTCCTTAAAAGTATGAAAAAGTATTCTTTTTCTAAAAAATTTTTTATTCTCTGTTTCTTTTTTTTATCCTCGGGAATTCTGCTTAAAGCGCAAATGTTCCGGGTTCATAAAACCGTCGTCACTGATCTAAGCGTAACGGGTAAAAATCCGCCGTTAAAGCTCGGAATAAACGACGCTCTGGCCGTTTTTTTCCCTAAAGACATGACATATTTACAGGGACTTTACATAGACGTAAAAATTCCTTCTATGGCGGCCGTATGGCAGGATTCAATGGCGTGGTCGCTGTTCGATGAATTAAGCCCCGCCCCGTCGGAAAACGGCATCGACTATTCAGGAACTTCGATCGCCTCGGGACTTTTGCCGCAAAGGCTTTCGTGGTCTGTTTCGATTCCTCTCATTGAAAAAAACACGATAAAAGACAATCCGTATTCGGCGAAGATGGGTTTTATTCCCGACACCAAAAGCGGATTTATTCTTTTGCGCTTGCAGCAAGTCATGAAAGGCACTCCCGACGAATTCGACAACCTGATATTTGAAATAACCGTAAAACCCATTCTTATCAATAAGGGAAAGCTTGAGCTTGAAATCGTTAATCCTGACGGAGGAAAAGAAGTTTCCGCCTATTCCCTTTTCCTCGATGAAAAACCCTTTGACTTAACCGCAGGAGAGAGTTTTTTGGATCCGGGCAATCATACGCTTTCTTTGATTTCGGAATTCTACCGCAACGAAGTGAGAACCATTCATGTTGAACAGGCGAAGACCACAGAGATGCATATCCGGCTGAGAAGCATTGAACCGACTGCGATTTTGAATGCGCCCGACGGCACGGCGGTCTTTTTTGACGGGAACAGGATCGGATCCGGTGTAAAAGAATTCGTCATCTCCGAAGGCGAGCACACCGTCAATTTTGTCTTAGGAAATTATGAAGTTGTAAAAAAATTTACCGCAATAAAAGGGCAATCGTATGCCATTTCGCTCAATATCGAAGCCGTGGTTTCGGAAGAAAACTGATATTTGTTTAAAGTTTTATAACCGTAAAGACGATAATTTAAATGCCGGGAACATTTCCCCTCCCACCCATGTTTCCGGCTGCCTGATGGGGCATTGGCCGGTTCACACCGGCCATTTTTTTTACGGCTTTTAGGATTGCACGCAAATGACGCCCCTTAGCACGATTCAATGCGCGGCTTTTCGACTTTCCATGTTCGCGTCACATGGCGCCCCTTAATGCCGCATGTTTAGAGCGATTCAACGCTTAATTGACAAAGAGATATAATTTTCCTATTCTTTTATCTATGGTAAAAATACGCAGGGCCACCGTTGTTTTGGCGGCGCTTTTGTTTTTAGGCGCAATTTGCATAGGAGCTGCACTCGGAGCCGGAATCGCAGCGACTTTAAACATAAAAAATAATGAAAATTTTACGGAATTTACAACCGCACTGTCAACAAAACTTTTAGATATAAACGGAGAACTCATAACGGAATTCGCTTCCGATGAAAAACGTGAAATAATCAGCTTGCAGCGCCTCCCGCAGCATATGATAGACGCTTTGATCACGAGAGAAGATAAAATATTTTTTGAGCACCGAGGGTTCAGCGTAAAAGCCGTTTTGAGAGCCGTAGCCGGAAAGCTTACGGGTCGGTCCTTAGGGGGAGGCTCCACTCTTACGCAGCAGATCGCGGGTACTCTTTACTGCGACCGTACCGAAATATCGCTTATGAGAAAGATAAAAGAATTGTGGTGGGCGATTCAGATGGAAAGGCGATATTCAAAAAATGAAATACTTGAGCTGTATTTGAATCGCATATATTTCGGCGGAGGAACATACGGCGTCAACGCCGCTTCAAAATATTATTTCGGGCATGACGCGACTCAAATAACTCCTGCGGAAGCCGCAATACTTGTCATACAGCTGTCGAATCCCGCGTTTTACAATCCTTTCGATCATCCCAACAGGGCGATGAACCGCCAGCAGGACGTTCTTAACTCCATGGTGGAAGCGGGATATTTAACCCGCGCGGAAGCGGACGAATCTTTTAACAATTATTGGCTCGACTTCGACTATACGAGAACCAGCACGTCGGCCTATTTTATGAGGGACGATAAGGCTCCGTGGTTCAGCGAATACGTGAGACGCGAGCTCGGAAACATGATCTACGGCGCGGGAGACATCTACACAAGCGGTTTTACCGTAAATACGACGCTCGATCTAAGGCACCAAAGAGCGGCACAGGAAGTTATGGACACATATATCGCCCGCGCAAACAGGCTTTATCAGCAGTCAAGCAGCGGCCGAATGTCGACTTCATTCAGTAAATATATCCCCATAACCGAACTTTTATCGCTTACGTTCGACTTACCGGCAATAAAGGTTTCGGAACAGAGGACGGAGGCGGTTTCACGTTCGAAGTACATAAATGAAATAAATCCCGTAATAGATATTATGTCGCTGATGTTCGGAATGGAAGGCGTTAAAATCGGCGTCGTAAACAGAACAAATTCACTGGCAAAACAGGCGGAAAAAAAGACGACGATAGAGGGAACGATGATTTCCATCGACAACGAAACAGGCTACATAACGGCCCTCGTGGGCGGAAGCAAATTCGATCAGGAAAATCAGTTTATCCGCGCAGTGCAGGCAAAGCTTCAGCCCGGTTCTACTTTTAAGCCCCTTTATTATTCCGCCGCCATAGATTCCAAAAAATTTACCGCTGCAACGGAAATTTCCGACACTCCAGTTGTTTTTTATACCGCCGACGGCAAGCCTTACATTCCTCAAAACTTTAAAGGCGCATGGATGGGTAACGTGCAGCTCTGGTACGCCCTAGCCCATTCCATGAACGTTCCTTCGCTAAAAGTTCTTGATGGAATAGGTTTCGACGCGGCGATAAAACGCTCCGTCGCGCTCTTAGGCATTCCTAAGGAAGAATTGCCTTCCCGCGCATTTATACCCGGGTATCCTTTGGGTCTTGGGGTTTGCGCCGTGCGGCCTATAGAAATGGCGCGCGCTTTTGCGATTTTTGCAAACGGCGGAAGAGAAATCACTCCGATCGCAATACGCTCCGTCGAAGACAAAAACGGAAATGTGATTTTGAATCCGGAACGGGACATCCTTGAAAAACAAAAAAACAAAGGAGGAGCGGCTCAAATAATCACTCCTCAAACGGCCTTTGTCATGACGAAACTTCTTCAAAATACCGTCGACTCCGGTACGCTGGCATGGGGATTGAACCGTCAATCTACAAACTGGAAGGAACCTTCCGGATCAAAACTTTCCTACAAGGATGAAAAAGGGAAAACCTATAGGATCCCCGCCGCAGGCAAAACGGGAACGACGCAAAACTGGGCCGACGCATGGACTGTAGGATACACGCCTTATTATACGGCGGCCTTTTGGTTCGGGTTCGACAAACCCGGTCAGTCTTTGGGACTTAGCATCACAGGTTCAACCTTAGCGGGCGTGGCATGGGGCGACTATTTTGGGGAGATACACAGCGGCCTGCCGTTTAAAGATTTTACAAAACCGCTTAACGGCGTAATAGAAGTAACGATCTGTTCCGAAAGCGGAGGACTTGTAACCCCCGAATGCGGCAAAAATACCACAAGGCAGTGGTTTCTTGAAGGGACACAGCCTACGCAATTATGCAGCGTACACGGAGGAAATTCCGACAGCAGATCGCTCGCCCTGTGGCGCATAAAACGGGAAATGTATCAGTCGGGAGCCAAACGTACGGAAATTTTAGACACAAATCCTCTTAAAGTCGACTTGAGCTTTTTGGAAGGGAAAGGTTCCGTGCAGGAAGAAGATGATGAAGACGAATTTGAAGACCGAGACGACTATAAAAAAGGCCCGGACTATAACTTTTTGCTGAATTAGGTGTTATACTGTAAACAGGAGAAATAATGCTTGTCAATATAGATAGCATAAAGGTAAAAAAAAGAGTAAGAAAGGATCTCGGCGATCTTGAAAATTTAAAAGACAGCCTTCGCCGATACGGACTTTTGAACCCCATAACTCTCAATGAAAAACGCGAGCTCATTGCCGGAGAGCGCCGCCTCGAAGCGGCAAAGGCTATCGGCTGGGCAAGCATAGACGCCGTAATTTTAGACGGCGTAGATCCTGTTTCCGAACTTGAAATTGAAATCGAAGAAAATAACCAGAGAAAAGAATTTTCGAACGCGGAACTGCTTGCAGGCTACAAAAGGCTCGAAAAACTTCGCAATCCGGGATTTTTTAAAAGGATATGGAATTTCATCATATCCGTAATCACTTGGATCATAAACGGAATAAAGAGAGTGTTTCCTAAGAGCATAAAATAAGCTTTAAAAATATCCTGCAAATTGATGTTTTCTGCAATGCCGCATTTTAAGGATTTTATTTTAACACTATTCTGACAAATTTCTTTTTTCCGGAACGAAGGATAAGGTCTCCGTTTTCATCGCGGTCGGCAATTGAAATCACGGCCTTTATATCGTCTACGGTTTTACCGTTTACGGCAGCCCCGCCCTGCTGAACAAGACGGCGCACATCGCTCTTTGTAGAACCCATATTTGCCGCAAAAAACAGATCTATTACGCCCATTCCTTTTTCAAGTTCCGCCTTTGAAATTTCCGCCGACGGCATATGTTCCTTATCGCCTGCGCCGCTGAAAGCGGCTCTTGCGCCAGAAGCGGCATTGTCGGCTTCTTCTTTACCGTGAATGATACGAGTGACTTCATAGGCAAGACGTTCTTTAGCTTTATTGATATTTCCGCTGCACAAAGCGTCAATTTCAGCGACGGGCAAAAAAGTAAATAAAAGCATAAATTTTCTTACGTCTTCGTCGGAAACATTGCGCCAATACTGGAAAAAGTCAAAAACACTTGTCATTTTTGAATCCAAAAAGACGGCGCCCTTTTCGGTTTTTCCCATCTTATTTCCGTCCGAACGCGTTACAAGAGGAAAGGTAAGGCCGAAAACTTCGTGTTCTTTATTTAATTCTACCGTTCCGCCGAGCTTTCTGCGAATAAGATCCACCCCTGCAGTTATGTTTCCCCACTGGTCGTCGCCGCCGATTTGCAGCGTACAGTTGTGTCTTTGATGCAGCATAAGAAAATCATAACTCTGCAAAAGCTGATAGTTAAATTCGATAAACGAAAGCCCGCGCTCAAGGCGTTGTTTATACGCCTCAAAAGAAAGCATTTTGTTTACGCTAAAACACGAGCCTATATCGCGCAAAAAATCAATATAGTTAAGATCCGCAAGCCAATTTTTATTATTGTCGCTGAACGCCGTCTTACCGTCAAACCCGACAAATTTATTTAACTGAGCTTCAATGTGTTTTTCATTTTCTGCAAGCTGATCATATGAAATCATCTTACGCATTTCGGTTTTGCCGCTGGGATCTCCTATTCTCGCCGTTCCCCCGCCTATAAGCGCAATACCTATGTGCCCGGCGCTGCGCAAATGACGCAGCGCAAAAAACGGAACCATGTGTCCTATGTGAAGGCTCGGCCCCGTAGGATCACATCCCACATAAAAGGTTACAGGACCCTTATCCATAGCAGCTGAAAGGCCGTCAATATCGGTACACTGGGAAAAAAATCCTCGTTCTTTTAAAATTTCAAGCGCCGCATTCATTTCGCAAACCTCGACAAAATCAGATTAACGGCAACATTTTAACAAATCATGACCGGAACTTCAAGGAGACGCATTTAGTTTAGATTTTTACATGAGGAAATACGGGAGAGTGAGAATTTCGTCAGGGCTTATGCATAATGCAGCCACTCGGTTTATATTCAACTCTCAATTATCGACTTTACGCCATAAACGCGAACCTCTATCACTCAGCTAAATATCCTTACCCCTTGTCTCCACAGCCGATAGTAAGTACCGCTTGTATCGGCAAGCAGCGTGTCGTGTGTTCCCGCCTGCATAATCGCGCCGTTTTTAAAGACCAATATCCGATCGGCGGAGCGTATCGTACTTAAATGATGAGCAATAACGAGCACCGTTCTGTGAGCGGCAAGCTCGGAAACAGCTTCCTGTATCAGCGCTTCGTTCACGGGATCGACATTGCTCGTCATTTCATCGAGGAGCAAAATGGGACTGTCTTTTAAAAAAGCGCGCGCGATGGAAATCCGCTGTTTTTGTCCTCCCGAAAGCCCTGCGCCGTTTTCTCCGACAAGCGTCCGATAACCGTCGCTCAGCGACATGATAAAATCATGAATGCGCGCTTTTTTTGCCGCTTCAACAACCTCCGCTTCCGTTGCATCGGCCTTTCCGAGCCGGATATTTCCTTCGATAGTATCCGCAAAAAGCTGTGTGTTTTGCATTACAATACTGACGGAAGAAAGCAGTTCGTCATAGCTCATATCGCGAATATCGATATTTCCGATTTTAATCGCGCCCGCAGTCGTATCCCAAAAACGGAGCAGCAGATTGGTTACCGTTGTTTTCCCCGAACCGGATTCCCCGACCAGGGCGGTGAGCGTATGCTCCGGCGTATGAAAAGAAATATCTTTCAGTGCAAAGCCGTCCGCTTCGTACGCAAAGCCGACTTTATCAAAGGTAACGGAAAATCCGTCCGGCTTTTCGGGTTCGGCAATTTCGATTACCGCAGGCGCTTCCGTGATTTTTTTGATACGCCGAAAACTGTCCGCCGCTTTTAAGTAATTCGCCCAGTGCATGTCCATTGTGGCAAAGGGTTTATAAAATTCCCGACTTAAAACGATAAAAATCAAATATTCCGCTATCGACAACGATTCGCGTGCAGTAAAAATAATACCCGCCGAAGCCGTGAGCAAGAAAGCAAAATCGATAAAAAAGCCGTATACGGACAACACAGCCGCTTTGTTTTTTGAAGCCCCTTTGCTGTGTGCGCCGAAGTCCTTTGTTGCCGCGGCAAGTTTTTCATCAAATTGCCTGCTTCCGGAAAAGGCTTTTAAAAGCGGAATACCTTTTACATATTCCACAAAAAGGCTCACCATATCGGCAAGACTGTTGCCCGTTTTTTCTTCAAGCGTATCGGCTTTTTTTAATGCATGCGAAAGAAACAACAGCGCAAACGGAAGAACGCCGAGCATAATCAGCGTCATCGCCGCATTTACGGAAAAAAGAAAGACGAGCAAAAGCAGCGACACAATAAAATCGGCGCACATCCGCGTCCACACGTGAGCGACAACCATTTCCATATTATCTACATCTCTATGGATAATCGTACCGATTTCTCCCAGCCGCTCGTTTGTATAAAAGCCGAGCGAAAACGTCTTTAATCGATAAATGATTTTTGCTCTGATTTCATACACAAGGTCAAAGCCTGCAAAGTGCTTTTGCATATCCGCAATCATATTGCTCGCGCCCTTGACGAAAAGGCAGAGCGCAAGCAGCAGCCAATAGCGATGCAATCTTACATTTCCCGCAAAAATCGCTTTTATTGCGTGCAGCGTTAAAAGCATCATCGCAGTCCCTGACAGCGCATACACGGTAAAGCATGCAATGCTGAACAAAAGCGATCTCTTTCCCTTGCCGGTGAGCGTATTCCATATTTCTTTAATCATAGCGACACTCCTTCTTTTATGTTCCAGTGATCCACTTTATTTTGATCGCTCACCATTTTTTGATAGAGCGCGCAGTGCCGCATCAATTCTTTGTGCGTTCCGCTGTCGATGACCGCTCCCGCATCCATTACGACAATTTGATCCGCATTTTGAATCGTATTCAAATGATGCGCAATTGTAATGACGGTTTTATCACGGCTTAGAGCTTCAATAGCGGTTTGTATTGCCGCTTCGTTTTCGGCATCGACGGCTGCCGTCGCTTCGTCCAAAATGATAATCGGCGCGTCCTTCAAAATCATCCGCGCAATCGAAATGCGCTGTTTTTCTCCGCCGGAAAATTTTACGCCCGCTTCCCCTGCGGCCGTATCGTAGCCTTTCGGCAGCGACACGATAAAATCGTGAATGCGCGCTTTTTTCGCCGCTTCGATAATTTCGTCTTTCGATGCACCCGGTTTTCCGATGCGGATATTTTCTTCTATGCTCAAGTTGAACAAAAATGTTTCTTGCTGCACGATAGAAAAAAGCGAATTGACCTGTGTGTCCGAAAGGCTTTGTATATCCGTCCCGCCGATTCGAATGCTCCCGCTGTCCGGCTGCCAAAAGCCCATCAAAAGATTCGCAAGCGTCGTTTTGCCGCAGCCCGAAGAACCGACCAGCGCATTTTTACTTCCTTTTTTGAACGTCAAATTGATGTGTTTTAAAGTTTTTTGTGTGCCCTTGTATGAAAAATCCACAGCATGTATTTCTATATCGCCATTTGGCACACTTGCACCGGGAACGGTATTCATCTCGGATGTTGCCGGATTTTTTTTCTCTGCTGCCGGAAACTTTGCGTGCGTATCCGATGCGGATTTTTTTTCGGGAGGGGCGACATTGAGGATAGATCCGATACCCGCCATTGCCTGATTAAATACCACGCCGTAGTGCTGAAATGTCGCCGTTTTTGCGACGGAAGCCGTAAAGGCGGCACCCAAAATAACGGAAAGGATAAAACGCGCAGCAGACAGCAAACCTGAGGCCAACAGCAGTGTTCCGAGGATCATGACGAGGACGACACCGGATTCCATAAAAAAGTCTATCAGCCCCATCGGTACGCTTATTCCCGTCATCGATTTTTTTACCCAATACACATAATCTTTCGCCGAACGGATTGTTTTTTCGGTTTTGCGCTCCTCTTTACCGAACGCCTTTATCACGGAAATGTTTGCAACATATTCCATGAGGTTTTCCTGCATTTCTTTTGTGCTTTGCGCAAAAATTCTAAAGTTTTTCTTCCACAGCGGCCGTGAAACGAACTGAGTAAGCCCCATAAGAGGAATACCCGCAATCATCAAAAGCGCAAGCCTCCATTCGATAAAAAGCATAACGGCAAAAATCAGCGCAGGCAGCAACAGCGCCGCCGTAATTTCCGGTAAGCCGTGCGCCAAATATACTTCCACCTGTTCTACGTCATGTTCAACGATATTTGTAAGATCGCCGGTTTTGCGCTCCTGAAAAAATCCCAAGGGCAGCTTTTTCAAGTGTTCGATAATCCGCATCCGCAAATCCGTCAGCGCATTGTATGCGGCCTCGTGCGCCTTCCATACAGCAAGATACCCGCACGCAGCTTTTAAAACAAAACATGCCAGCATCGCACCTGTATAGAACGCAATAAGCCGAAGCGAAAGCCGTCCCGAAAACGCCGAAGCGATCAAATGAATAATCAGCGCCTGCGGAATAAGATCGAGCGCAATTTTAAAACAGAGCGCAATATTGGAAATCCTGTTTTTTGCTTTTACTTGACGGACAAGTTTTTTTTGCTCCAACATATTCATCCTCCAATTTCGGTCATTGTATTTTAAATACCGAATATATATTCAGTTTTAAACAAAATAAAAAATCGGTAAAAATACCGTTTTTCACAGCGAGTTTACCCCTTCATAATAGCATTGCGTTAGGAGGCGCAGCAGTTCTTTTGCTTTTTCCTGCGTTTCGTAATGGCGCGCAACTTCCAAAAGGCTTTCGGTAAAATTGGACGCAAGAATATGAATGAGCATATTGTGATAAACACGCTTCGTTTTTTTGGAAAGCTCCCGTTTGATATGGGCGCCGATGGAGACAATCATTTCCTCTTTTGCATTTTCGTATTTTGTCCCGCGGCTTTTATCCATCACGATGACAAAAACCTTGTGGTGCTTCAACAGCTCCAGCAGATAACCTTCGGCAATATTTTCATATCGTTCGGACGGCAACCCCTTTGCCATTTCTTCTTCCTTAATGATCCGCTGAAAATCGACAGGAACGGATGCAGCGATTTTTTCAAACAGCTCTTTTTTATTTTTAAAATAAGTGTAAATAAGGCCTACCGGAATATCCGCTTTTTCCGCAATGTCCTGCATTTTTGCGCTGCGGAAATCTTTTTCATAGAAAACTTCGATTCCGGCTCGAAAAATGCGATCGTAGATTTCTTCTTTTAAAACTTGTGGCATTGTAAAACAGTTCCGTTCAAAACAGAATTAATATTCAGTATTAAATTATACGACTTTACAAATACGGTCAAGAGCCTATATAAGCGCACACTATCAAAAACAAGCACACATGACTTATGCATAGCATGAAGTCTATCAACAGCGAAACCGACGGATATACCGTTCGGAAATTTTGCGGCTGCGGCCAAGTTTTTGATAAGCCGATTTGTCGATTCGATAAAATTCAATCAGGCGGCCGAAGTGCCGACCGCCTGAGACTGTGAGAATCTTTAATTTTTGCAGCTGCTGAACAACATTATACGGAAAAAGCCGGTTTTACCTCTTTTACCCATTCGTCGATTTTTTCTGAGGCTTTAGCGTCGCCCTTATCCAGACAGAGGCCGAGCATTTTTTGACCTTTTTGCATGCGCGAAAAAGTAAAATTATATCCGCTTGAGTTCACGCTGCCGACAAAACGGGCGCCGGAAATGCGGCAAGGGTTGTCCGCGCGGCAAGGGTCATTCTGCAGGGAAAACCTTGCGCCTCAACCGCGGCGCCGGAACAAAAACTGCGGCAAACGGCAACTATGCGGCAGACTACAGAGACGTTATTGTGCGACGGAAGCCGGCTACCTAATGCTGCAGAAACAAGAAATATTTTTGTTCGTATTCTTAAATTATGATTTTTGTGCTATATTGATTTTATGAAATACGGATTTTTTCGCGTGTGCAGCGCAAGCCCCGATGTTACGGTGGCTCAATGTAAGACTAACGCGGATTGTATTATAAAATGCATACACAAGGCCGACGAAAGAGGCGCGCAGCTTGTCGTCTTTCCGGAACTGTGTATCACATCTTACACATGCGCGGATCTGTTTTGGCAAAAGGCTTTGCTTGATTCCGCACTGAAAGAACTTTTCCGCATAATAAAGGAAACGGAAAAAGACGGCTGTATTTCAGTGCTCGGCCTACCCTTTGCCGAAAGCGGATTTTTATACAACTGTGCGGCCGTTGTAAGCGGAGGAAAGCTCTTGGCTCTTGTTCCCAAAACGTTCATACCCGGAGGCGGCGAATTCTATGAAGAGCGGTATTTTTCTTCCGCCTTAAAAAACGCCGGCGAAACGTCGGTTTTTATAAATCTTGAAAGGATCGTGCAAAACGGAACATCGGAATCGGCTAAAAAAAGCGGATCCGGTAAAGCTTGTGAAATTCCTTTTACGACCGACATAATATTTAAAATTTCATGGAACGACGACTTCGCTATGGCGGTGGAAATTTCCGAAGATCTATGGGCTCTAACGCCGCCTTCTTCCCGCCACGCGCTTTTAGGAGCGAATGTAATCGCAAACCCTTCGGCAAAAAGCAAAATCATCGGCGGAAACGAATACAAAAAACTCCTCGTGTCTTCCCATTCGGCGCGGATTGCGGGCGCCTATGTGTATTCGGAAGCCGGCCGCGGCGAATCCACACAGGATGCGGTGTTCGGATCCGAAAATATTATTTGCGAAAACGGAACGATATTATCCGAATCAAAAGCGTTTGAAAAAAACGATGAAAACGGCTCTCTGATTTTTGCCGACATAGATTTGGAAAGACTTTCACAGGAAAGATCAAAGGCATCTGCCTTTTTTCAGTGCGGCGATACGTCAAGCTTTTTATCAAAAAACAATTCATATAAAACCGTATGGGTAAACTTGCCGGAGTCTTCAAAAAACGACATTAAACTTGAACGGAACATCGATCCTCATCCCTTTATTCCCGCAGATAAAGAGGAAAGAGCGGCAAGATGCCGTGAAGTTATTGATATTCAAGCCGAAGGTCTTGCAAAGAGAATCCGCCATACGGGAGCGGAACATGCGGTAATAGGACTTTCAGGCGGACTTGATTCCACACTGGCGCTTCTTGTCACATGTAAAGCGTTCGATATGTGCGGTATCGCCAGAAACAAAATAAAAGCTCTCACAATGCCGTGCTTCGGGACGACTGACAGAACTTACGAAAACGCCTGCGCTTTAGCAAAACAAACGGGAGCGGATCTAAAAACGATAGACATCAAAGACTCCGTCCTAAAGCATTTAAACGACATCGGCCACAGCGAAGACGAACACGATTCTACGTACGAAAACGCTCAAGCCCGCGAACGTACTCAAGTTCTAATGGATATTGCAAATATGACGGGAGGGCTTGTTATCGGGACGGGAGATCTGTCGGAGCTCGCGTTGGGATGGGCGACCTACAACGGTGATCACATGTCCATGTACAACGTAAACGGTTCGATCCCGAAAACATTGGTACGTCACCTTGTAGCATGGTTTGCCGAAGAAGCTCTAAAAAACAATGAAAAACGCACGGCGGAAGTGCTTAAAGATATTCTCGATACTCCAGTCAGCCCCGAACTTTTACCGCCTGAAAACGGAAATATCGCACAAAAGACCGAAGATCTTGTGGGTCCTTATGAGCTTCATGATTTTTTCATCTATTACATGCTGCGCTTCGGCTTTTCGCCCGCAAAAATCTTTTTTTTGGCAAAACAGGCGTTTTACAAAGTTTACGACGGTAAGGTAATCCTTAAATGGCTTAAGATTTTTTACAAAAGATTTTTCAGCCAACAGTTTAAGCGCTCGTGTATGCCGGACGGCCCGAAGGTCGGAACCGTAGGGCTTTCACCGAGGGGTGACTTAAAAATGCCGAGCGACGCAAACGCACAGATATGGCTTGACGAGCTTGAAAAACTTAAATAATCATGCTCAGCTACAGACACGCCTTCCATGCGGGAAATCACGCAGACATACTTAAACACATCGCTCTAACGCTGGCGCTTGAAAAATTCAAATCAAAGGCTAAGCCGTTTACGGTTTTTGACACTCATGCGGGCGCGGGGATATACGATCTTTGTGACGAAAGAGCTGTAAAAACAGGAGAAGCCGACAGCGGTATTAAAAAATTGCTTTCCCTGCCCTACTCGGAGCTTCCCGGCGAAATGCATACTTACGTTGACATATGCAGGGCCTATGCCAAAAGGGGGCTTTATCCCGGGTCGCCCGAAATAGAGAGGTGTTTTATGACGCAAAACGACGCCCTTATTTTGACGGAACTTCACAATACGGAAATAGACATTCTTAAACAAAATATGAAAAAAGAACCTCTGCTTCAAATCCGGCCTAAGGATGAAAACGAGGGCGATGTAGACGACAGCCGAAGCGGCGCAACGGAGAAGCTAAGACCGGTAAGACCTCATATACACCACAGATCAGGATACGAAGCGCTTAGAGCGCTTTCTCCGCCTAATATAAGGCGCGGATTTGCAGTGATCGATCCGAGCTATGAAGTGCAAAGCGACTTCAGCGACACGGCACAATGCATTGCCGAAGTTCATAAAAGATGGAGCAGCGGAACGATCATGCTGTGGTATCCGCTTTTGACGCACAAAATACAGGAAATTTCGGACATGAAGCGCTTTATTACGGCGGCGGCACAGTCGGGCAATAATATGAGTGAAACCCTCGACGTCCAATTTATTACGGATCCGTCAAAAGAACGTTACGGCACGGCGGCAAAATACGAAAGCCTGCAAAAAAATTGCGCCGGCTTGCATTGCGCTTCAGCAGCCGCAGCAGCGGGAGCGGTCACTAAAACGACAATAGCGGCGCCTAACACGGCGGCTTTTCCAGCGCAGACGACCGTTTCACGTATGTACGGAAGCGGACTTTTTTTTATAAATCCGCCGTATATGTTGGATACCCGGCTGGAAACAATTCTTCCGTTTTTGGTAAAAGAATTTTCTGCAGACGGAAACGGCACAGGCTCTTTCACGATAAAAAAAACATGATTGTCCGCGGCGAACACGGTACTGTTTTAAAAAGTATGAGCGCTTTTAATATGAGAGCCGTCCGCAGTTTTTACAACTTCAAGGTGAGACGGAATTGCCTGCAAAAGCGATTCCACATGCGAGACGATACCCACCATGCGGGATTCTCCGATATTTTGAAGGATCGAAACTGCCATATCAAGCGATTCTCCGTCAAGAGAGCCGAACCCTTCGTCGATAAAAAGAGAATCAAGCCGTATGCCCCCGCTTTGCTCCTGAACGACGTCCGTCAAAGCGAGAGCCAAACTGATTGAAGCCATAAATGTTTCGCCGCCGCTTAAAGTGGCGGTGTCCCGATCGCGTCCGGTAAAGCTGTCGAAAACCGCTAAATCCAAACCTTTAAAAGCGTTTCCACCGGAGGATTCTTGTATTTTAAAACGATAGCGTCCGCCTGAAATACGCTCAAAGCGCGGATTTGCATTATGCACTACTTCGGCAAAATACATTCCCAGCACCCACGCGTCAAACGGAATTTTCTTTATGTTTGCACCGTGTCCTTCAAGATCATCCGAAAGTCTTATGCAATGAGCGCCTTCCTGCAAGAGCTTTTCGCGCTCTTCTTCCAAATCGGCGGATTTTTTTATTGTCGATTCAAGCTCGGTTTTTTGTTCCGTCTTTTTACGAATGTCGTCGTCAAACGCATTATAAGAATTTCGAAGATCGCCCAGATCTTTTTTAGCCGCATCCAAACTCTTTTTTAACTCTTCGGGATCGGGAGCGTCTTTAAGGGTTTCAAGCCGAACTTCAACGCTGTGCATGTCGGTTTTCCATCGATCAACTTCGTTTTGAATTTCTTCTTTTTGCCCTAAAGGCAAAATAGAACATACAACGTGTTCCGCAGAATCGAAATCGGACTTTAAGATATTTTCATTTTGATTAAGCAAGGCTTCGCCGTATTCCTTTTTCGCTTGCTGCACGATCTTTTTCAATTCTTCAAAAGACGTCTTTGCCGAAGCGAAATTTTCCAAGGCCCTACTGAAATTTTCTTCAAACGAACTCACGATTTTTTCATCGTTTATAAGTTTTTCTTCAATATTTTTTATGCGCAATTTAAGATCTTCGGACTCAAGAATAAGCGCGGCTTCACCATTTTCACCCCTGCAGCCGGATTTTTCTTTCGCGCTTTCAGGCATATTTTCACCGCCCGAAATTTGCCTTTCCAAAGCCGAAACTTCTCCGTCGAACAAGGCAAGCGTTTTTGAAAACTCCGCGGCGGCGGTTTTTAGTTCATCGAGCTGTTTGCCGTTCCGCTTTATATCGGAACATATCGCCGAAGCCTTTTCATAAAAAGCGGCCGTTTCAGAAGATTTTTTATTTGCAGCCTCAAAAGCGGCTTGAGCTTCATCGTAAGCGGGAAGACTATCATGTTCGGCCTGCAATTCTTTGCGCGATTGCTCATGCTGTTCCGTAAGAGCCTTCAGAAGCGTTTTCAGCGATGAAGATTTTTTTTCAAGCGCAAGATTTTCTATTTCGATCTTTTCAATGAGTTTTTCCTGCAATGAAATTTTTTCGGTTATGTCAAGAGATTCGGGCAGAACGACGGCGGGATTGGGATGCTCAATCGAACCGCAAACCGGGCAAGGTTTTCCGGCTTCCAAAAACGGAACAAGGGCGAGGGCGTAATTATTTTTTTCCTGAATTTCTTTTTGGACAACAAAATCGTCCAGGCACTTTTTTGCGTTTTCCAAAAGTCGCTTATTTTCCGAAACGGATTTTTGATTTTGTTCCGTATCGGTTTTCGCGTCATCGATCTTTTTTTGTATTTGGGCAAGATCCTTTACGGCTTCCAAAGTTTTACCGGCGGCGGCGCTTTCGGATTTTGCAGTTTCCGCCGCATGAAAAAGCTGCATAACGACCTCGTCGGCATCGAATTTTATAGGATTTTCGGATCCCGTTTTTTCAGGCAAAACATGTTCCAGCCCGCCGTCGCCTAAAGCGAGAATCAGTTCCGATTCCAGCCGCCTTATGTCGTCTTCTTTGTTCGAAACGGAATTTTCCGAGCTTTCTTTTTCGGCAAAGGCCTTGCTGCGCTTTTTTTTGGCCGCAGCAAGATTTAAAATATTTTCCATGCGGGTTTCAAATTCTTTTTTTCTTTCTCTGCCGCCTTCCATTTCTTTTTTTAGAGCGGCGATATCGTTTTTTTGGGCTTCCAAAACTTCATAATTTTTCTTTTCAGCTTCAAGATGTTTTTCAGCCTTATAAAAATTATTTTCGGAAACGGTCTTTTTTTCTTCCGCAGATCTTGTCCGTTCTATAAAAACAAAAAGCTTTTCGGCCTTATCGCTCGATTCCAGCTTTTTTTCCAATTCCGTGATGCGATTCTTTTTTGCTTCAAGATTTAAAAATTCTTCTTTCAGCTTTGCGGCGTTTTCCGATATTTCAAGCTTTTGACGCAGATTTTCCGTTTCCGCGCTTTTTTTTTCGATGCGTGAAAAAACTTCGCTTCTTTTCTTTTCAAGAATTTCAAGTTCGCCGGAAAGCTCTGAAAATTCGGCGGCGGCCTTTTCCGGATCAAAGATTTTATACAGCTCGGCAGACTGCATTTCCAAGTATTTTTGCTTTTCGCGGAATACCGCCGCCTTTTCCTTGGCTTTTTCCATAATTTTTATATAAGAATCTATGGGAAACAATCTTGAAAGGGTTTCTCGGCGATTATTGGAGCCTTCTTTTAAAAATTGAGCGAATGCGCCCTGCGGCAGGAGCACTATCCGCGTAAATTCGTTTATGGAAAGTCCTATAAGCGATTCGATTCTTTTATTTAACTCCGACAAAAGACCTTCAACCCTCTCGAATTCCTGTCCTGTCTTATCCGAAGAGCCTATGTCCCTCGCCTTTTCAAAAACAAGCTCGACTCCAGATTTCTTTCCGCCTGAATTTACGGCTGGAAGCGAGCGGGTTATTCTGTATTTACAGTTATAAAGTTCAAAAACAAATTGAACGAAGGATTTTTCATCGGGTTTCGCAAAGTCGGAAACGAAATTCGCCGCCATTTTTTTTCTTGAACCGCACAGATCGCCGTAAAGCGCATAGGTTATCGCGTCAAAAATAGTGGTTTTTCCGGAACCGGTTTTTCCGTAGACTAAAAACATGTCGTCCAGAGCGGTAAAATCGATTTTTTCGTCGCAAAACGGCCCTACGTTGGCCAGATGCAGATACAGCGGCCTCATCTTTCAGACTCCTTCGAAAGCGCGATAAACAGTTCCCTTTCTTTTTTATAAAAAGAAGGATCTTCCTGATAGGTATTTGAAGTTTCTTTCATAAAAAGATCAAAAACGCCGCCTTCGTCCTTTTTGCCGCTTGAAAGGATCGCTTTACGCGCTTCTACCGTATTTTGAATTTCATCTGAAATTTCCGACGCCCTTGTAAAAGACAGAAGATAAGGATAGCCGGCCCGCAAAAGCTGAATCGCGTTTTCATGCGGAAGTTTGTCGGTGCATTGAATTTCAACGTAAGATTCTTTAAGTTTTTTATCTTCAAGGCCTGAAACAACTTGCTTGTAAAATTCTTCAAAGGCTCCTGTAAGGCGGACAACCGGATGCAATGGTTTTATCGCTATTTTTTCAACTTTGACATCAGAAATATCCGTTAAGGGACAGCCCTTATCCGTGCGAGGCGGCAAAACCGTAACGCTGAGCATGCATTTTTCGGAATTTTCCGAAAACGAATACGCAAGAGGGGCACCGGAGTACCAAGCGTTTCTGCCGCCCAAGCGCTGAACCGTGTGGATGTGGCCTAACGCCGTATATGTAATGCCCTCAAAAACACGGACGTCCACCTGCTCCGCAGCTCCCACCCACGACCTTTCGGATTCGGATACCGAAGCACCCGTCGCAAACATATGGGCGCATACTACGCTCGGCATCGAAGGATAGTTTTTTAAGTGGCTTTTACGGATAAGATCGAACGCTTGGGCGGCAAGCTGCTGCTGCGAGCGCAGGATTTTTTCTTCATCCCAGTCAAGCGGCTCATCCGGCAAAATTTCAGGCTCATCGGAAGCCGCAAAAAGAGTATCCTCGGCAGCGGGAAATTCATTTAACTGAAGCGGTTCGGCAAAATTACGGTCGGAGGCATTATGCTCGGCGCCGCCTATTTTGTCGGTTCTGCCAGCCGTATCGGCCATGCCAGCACTGCAGGCGCGGGCGGTTTTGTCAGGCATGCCAGCTCCGGCGACATTGGGCCCGGCGCCGCCTGTTTTGTCGGGCATGTCGGTTCTGCCGGCCGCATCGGCGGAAAAGGCAGCGGGATGGGCAGGAGCGGCGGCCGCTATCGATCCCGGCATTAAAAAAGGTATCTGATATACGGCCGCCGCTTCATTCCCTTTTCCCACTATAACAGGTTCTTCCAAGTGTTTCGTATCCGTACAGATATGAACGTTGCTTTTTCCCAAAAGCTCCGAAGCGAAAGAAAGGCGCGACGCGCTGTCGTGATTGCCGGCCAGAAAAAACATTTCCAAATCAGGAAATTTTTCATGCGTCCTCGACAAAAAAGAACTTAAAAGCGTCACCGATTCTACAGGAGGAACCGCTCTGTCGTAAATGTCGCCGGGGACGACGAGAGCGTCATAGGGTTTCAGCTCTTTTTCAGCTTTTTCAAGCTCACCGAATATCTGTTCCAAAAAGAACGCCTGGTCTTCAGTCAGGGATTGGCCGTAAAAAACCTTTCCCAAATGCCAGTCGCCCGTCTGCAAAAATTTCATGCAAAAATTATAACATATCGATAGAAAAAATACACAAGAGCTGTGCCGAGTGCGAACGGCAGGACGCTGCCGTGAGTGCAGCCTTTTTTATACAACACGAGAGACGGTGAAAGCATTTTCCGGCGCACTTGCGGCCACACAAAGACGCAAAACGAAAAAAACCGATACTTTCCAAAAAAACGCCGCTGTAGTATTATATTCTTTATGAATTTAAACGAACACCGCCTTGACGCATACAAAAATGCGGCAAAAAAATATGCCGAAACAGACCGTGCTTCCGACACGGCTGTGCGCACGGCGGCAGCCGCGCTCACTTCAGGCGGTCTTTTAAAAGTTACCGAAACAAAAAACAAGGATGGGAGCGACAGCGTATACCGCAGAGTGGCGAAATTCCTTTTGCTCATAGGCGTTGACGAAGCGGCAAAAATTCTTCCGCACCTGTCCGAAGCGCAAACTGAAAAAATAATTCCTGAAATCGCATCCATACGTACCGTTGAAGACGACGAGGCGGCCGCGATACTCGCAGAATTTCAGGCGCTCATACAGCGCTCAAAAGAAGGCGGCGGAATAGAAACCGCAAAAAATATTCTGTCAAAAGCGTTCGGCAGCGAGCGCGCTTCAAAAATGATCGAAAAAACGGTACATCCTGCCGAAGGCAAGCCTTTTGAATACCTTGAAGACGAAGACGAAAGCCGCATTCTTCTTTTACTTAAAGACGAACTTCCCGCGGTCAAGGCTCTGGTTCTTTCAAATTTAAAGCCTAAAAAGGCGGCTAAAATAATCGACCTTATGGAAGCGGAGGATAAAAAGGAAACCGTAATGCGCCTTGCAAAAATGCAATCAATTTCACCTGAAGTTTTGCGGCGCGTGGACAGGACGATGCGAGAAAAAGTTTCCTCCTTGGCGGCTGAAAGATCGAATGCTCTTGACGGACGAGGAGCTCTGGTGCAGATTTTAAAAAAGATGTCTCCCAAAGCCGAAAACGACATACTTCAAAACCTTGCCGAAGGCGAGCCTGAACTCGAAAAGGAACTGAGAAAGCAGCTTTTTACTTTGGACGACATAGTCAACGCCGACGACCGTTTTATACAAGAACAGCTGCACAAAATGGACGACGATAAGATCGCCGTCCTCATAGCAGGAAAACCCGACGGTTTTAGAAAAAAAATACTTTATAACGTGTCAAAGACACGAGGCGATATCATACTTGAAACGGAGCAGCTGAAAAAACCCGTTACGCGCGCCGACAGCGACAAGGTTACTTCGGCTTTCATTAGCGCAATGCGAAGCGCGTATGAAGAAGGAAAATTCATGATAAAGGGCAGAAACGATGAAATTTACGTCTGATTCAAAATATAAAAATTGGACGGTTATTTCCGTCCGCGATATTCCCGACTGCGCTTCAAGCGGAATTTATCTTCGCCATAACGGCACGGGTCTCGAAGTTTTTCATCTTTTAAATGACGACGAAGAAAATCTGTTCGCATTTTCATTCAGAACGCCGCCGGAAGACTCGGCCGGAGAGGCTCACATACTCGAACACTCCGTTCTGTGCGGCTCGCAAAAATATCCCTTAAAAGATCCGTTCGTAAGGCTTATAAACCAGAGCATAAAGACGTTTCTCAACGCTATGACTTTTCCGGACAAAACAGTGTTCCCCGCAAGTTCCCAAGTAAAGGCGGATTATTTTAACCTTATGAGCGTATACGGCGATGCCGTGTTTTTTCCCCGCCTCGATCCTGAAATTTTTTTGCAGGAAGCCCATCGGCTGGAAATCGATAAAAACGGAAACTATTCCATCCAAGGCGTAGTCTACAACGAGATGAAGGGCAATTATTCCTCCTTCGATTCCGTTGCAGGCGACGCCGCAGTAAAGAGTCTGTTCCCAAACACGGTGTATTCGCTTGACTCAGGCGGCGATCCTCTAATAATTCCGAACATAACACATGCGAAGCTTAAAAATTTCCACGAAAAATACTACCGGACGGATAATTGTTTAGTGTTCCTATACGGAAATATTCCTACGGAAGAACAGCTTGACTTTATTGAAAAAGAATTTCTTCACCGCATAGAAAAACAAACCTTCGACGAAACGGAGATTCACTCAAGCAGGGCGCAAGAAAAATTTTCACTCGACGCCGTATTATCGCGTGAAACAGTCAGTCCGTTTTCCAAACCCATATTCGTGGAAGAAAAAGGTCCGTCGTCGGCAAATAATACGCACGGCGCAACGGTTATGGAAAACTGGCTCTTGTGCCCGTCCTGCGATCTAAAAAGTTACATGGAATGCATATTTCTTTCGGAAGTCATATGCGGACATGACGGTTCTCCTCTCACTCGCACTCTTCTTGAGTCCGGTTTGGGCGAAGACATCGCTCCCAACAGCGGACTATACAATGAAATGCACGACCTTATGTTCACAGCCGGGCTCAGGGGCGTAGAATCCTCAAACATCCGCGAAGTTGAAAGACTGATATTTAAAACGCTCAACGAATTATCGTCAGGAGAGATACCTAAAAGCGACATAGATTCAGCTTTGATGTCGGTTAACTTTGCAAACCGTGAAGTAAGAAGAGCCGGAGGACCTTATTCGCTTGTTCTTCTGCGCAGGGCTCTTCGAGCGTGGAATTACGGCAAAGAACCGGCCGACATGCTTTTGGTCAGAGAAACTTTTGCAAAGCTCGAAGAGCAGATCCTTTCTTCTCCCGGCTATGTTTCGGAGCTTATAAAAAAATACTTGATCGCGAACATGCATCGTTCGCTTGTTTCGGTAATTCCCGACGAACAATATGCAAAAGAACGAAGTATTTTTGAACAGACCATAATAGAATTAAGAAAAAAATCAAAGATGCCTGAAACGGTAATGCAAGAAAATGAAAAACTTCATGCGGTCCAGCAAAAGGCGGAAACGGAAAAAGATATAAAATGCTTGCCGCACTTATCCCCTTCCGATTTGCCGGCCAAAATTGACAGGATCGTTACAAAACAAGACTATGTCGAATCAAAAAACGGCGACATTCCGCTTTTTATAAATAAAGAAGAAACTAACGGAATAGTGTACGCGGATATCGCCTTTCCATTAGACGTCATTTCTAACGAAGATTATCCGCTCATACCGCTTTTTTCAATTGCCGTTACAAACTGCGGATGGAAAGGAAAAACATGGGCCGAAACGGCCGGTCTTACGGCTATGCACTGCGGCGGATTTGAAGCGACAACTATTACGTCTTCCGTTCCTCCGAAATGCAAAAAATCCGTTTATACCGGACGCGACATGATCATATTCCGCGTAAAAATGCTAAAAGAGAAGACGGAAGACGCTCTCAAATTGGTTTCGGACTGTCTTTGCTCCACGGACTTTTCCGACGCAAAAAGACTTCAAGACCTGTTAAATGAATACCGCAACGATCTTGACGAATCGGTCATTCCTTCGGGGCACAGCTTTTGCGCCATACGCGCCGAACGACGCGTAAACAGAAGCAAGGCCGTAGACGAAGTATGGAACGGCTTAAGTCAGCTCTTTGAAATTCATAAAATCAACGAAGTGCAAAAACTTACGAATCGTTTTAATTCCATGCTGGAAAAGATCAAAAAAGGCGGAACTGTTTTACACATAACGGCGGACGATGAAAGTTTAAAATACGCACTGCCCAAACTTAAAGATTTTGTAAAATACGCAGGTCTTACCGCGATCGGCAGAGCGCCGGAGTCTACAGGGGCAGACAGCGTGCCCGAAACCTTCGGCTCAGGCGCCGATTTGAGCAGCGAACAGGAACGGCCCATCGGAAGTCGTACCGACGGCGGCACAACAGACGGCGGCGCGATAAGCTTCGGCGGCAACACGGCAAAATCCGATATTGAAATTTTTACTACGCGTACTGAAGTAGGATTTTCAGCCCAAACGTTTCCCGCAAGCGCATGGCTCACAAAAGAAAGCGCTGCAGAAACCGTTTTGGCGCATTGGCTTTCAACTACAGTTCTATGGGAGCAGCTTAGAACCATAGGAGGAGCCTACGGAGCTTACGCTTCAAGCGATCCTATTGAAGGCACATTTTCTTTTACATCGTACAGGGATCCCGATCCTCTAAAAACGGCGGAATCGCTTTTAGAGTGTTTAAAAAAGACGGCGGTGGAAATTTCGGGAAAGGACGGCGCGTTCGGCAAAGAAACGCTTAAAAAAGCCGTCGTCGGATGCTACAGCAAGGAAATTCAGCCGCAGTCCCCCGGAGGAAGAGGCTTTACCGGATTTTTGCGCTGTCTGTACGGAATAACGGAAAAAGACCGCGAGCATAAAATAAAGCTCTTATTTTCCGTCACCGAACGAGACGTTAAAAACGCTCTCGATCGGCTGGTGGCGCAGAGTGAAAAATGCACGAAGGTATGCATTACAGGCGATGCAAAAGATTCTTCCGGTAAAATAATGCTTTTACCGATCTAAAAAAATACCGATACCTAAAATATGGCAGTGTCAAAATTAAATATCCGTAACGATTCATATAAATTAGGCGGCTTTTTTAAAAAGAAAGGCATAGAGCGCTGGCTTTATTTTATGTGCGCCCAGTCCGACTCGACCGGCGAAGAAAGAAGTTTCTTTTTAGAGCTTCAAGTCGTAAATCCTTACATATCGCCGGACAAAATGTCTTTTTCGACCAAGTTAAAAACCGAATATTCCCAAGAACAACTTTCCGAAATGCTGTATTCGCAGGAAAGCGGTCAGACTGTAGAAGCTCCGTCGTATGTAGCGGTGCGCGCAGGAATGTACGGCACGAACGCCAAGTATATAAGCAATTATTTTAAAACAAAAGACCTTGCATATAACAAAAAGAAACACAGCATAAGTCTTCCGGGCTGTTATTTTTCGCATTCGGAACTGCGCGGAAAGATAGAGCTTTCCAATGACGACAGACTGCGCCATCCCGAATATTACAGCGCGGCGGGATGTATAACATGGGATCTTAACATAGAACGGCTCATAGATTTTCCCGCAGGCTATATAAAAAAAGGAAACAATTGGATTCCTACAGGAGCGGAAACCGTTTTTTCAGGTGCGATAAGCGTAGACGGAAACGTTTATACGGTAAATCCTAAAAAATGTTCGGGATACACCGATAAAACTTGGGGCGACGCATTTCCGAGACCCTTCATTCATATTTCCGCATCTTCAATGACAAGCCTCATCACGGGAAAAAAACTTAAAAACACCTGCTTTACCATACAGGGATTATACGAAAATAAGCTGTGCGCGTTCATAAAAATTTTGTCGGACCGCATAGTATTCGTTCAAGGAAAAAATTCATATTCGTCGGAATGGACTTGCACTCAAATGCCAAAAAATGACGAAGACGACCAACTGCGTTGGTCGGTAAGTCTTCATAACAAAAAATACATAATCGACATAGATATATTCTGCAAAACAAGCAGCATGTGCGTTCGCACTTACGAGTCCGCCGCCGTTTACGGAAAAATTTTTAAGATCCTCGAAAGCGGAGACACAAGCGGAGAACTCAGGCTGTATAAAAAAATAAAAAAAACGGTAGAACTGCTCGAATACGCTAAAATTTCAAACGCGTTCTGCGAATACGGCGAAGAAGACAGCATAAACGCATAGCGTCCGGTTCGCACGTCCTGTGCGACTGCAGCAACGCCAAATTTTTTACGGCAAGGATTGGAGGGGAGCGTTAACGTTGGCGGAACTCAGGAAAGCATCGGTCGGCAAGTTTTCCCCGCCCGCGCAGCCTAAATAAAAATTTGAATTTCTCGTATTTCATTTGTAATTTAAAAGTATGGATTTAGAACATTTTACACTAAAAGCGCAGGACGCATTGCAATCCGCAAACGCCCTTGCGCAACAAAACGATCACAGTGAAATAGGACTTGAACATATCCTCATGGCGCTCTTGCAGCAAAAAGACGGTTTGGTTCCGCCTCTCATCGAACGCATAGGGGCAAACGTTCAATCGTTGATTCAAAAAACGCAGGAACTTCTCGATTCCGATCCGAGAATCAGCGGAAACACACAGACGGTTCTTTCAAACGAAGCTCAGAAAATTCTCGCCAAGGCTGAAAAGGAAATGTCAGACCTTCACGACCGCTACCTTTCGACGGAACATATTCTGCTTGCAATTACAAAATCCGACGGACGGACGGCCGAGGTTTTAAGATCCGCAGGAATTACGCATGAAGCGGTTTTAAAAGCTCTGAAAGACGTACGCGGGAATCAGGGAGTGACGTCCCAAGATCCTGAAAATACAATACAGGCTCTTGAAAAATACACGAAGGATTTAACTTCCCTCGCAAGGCAGGATAAGATCGATCCCGTGATAGGACGCGACGAAGAGATCAGGCGCGTGATGCAGGTTCTTTGCCGCCGCACAAAAAACAATCCCGTTTTAATCGGCGAACCGGGCGTAGGAAAAACCGCTATCGTAGAAGGCCTTGCAAGAAGAATCGCGTCGGGAGACGTTCCCGAAAGCCTTAAAAACAAAAGGCTCCTGTCGCTTGACTTAGGTTCCCTTGTAGCCGGTGCGAAATTCCGCGGAGAATTTGAAGAGCGACTTAAGGCCGTAATCACCGAAATTCAAAAGTCCGAAGGCAGAATCATTCTTTTTATAGATGAATTGCATACAATCGTAGGCGCAGGTGCAAGCGAAGGTTCTATGGACGCTTCGAATCTTCTAAAGCCCGCCCTTGCCCGCGGAGAATTGCGCGCGATCGGCGCTACGACTTTGGACGAATACCGCAAATATATAGAAAAAGACGCCGCTCTGGAGAGGCGCTTTCAGCAGGTTTACTGTAACGAACCTTCGGTCGAAGATACCATAGCGATACTGCGCGGTTTACGCGAAAAATATGAAATTCATCACGGCGTAAAGATAAACGACGAAGCGCTCGTCGCTGCGGCAGTGCTTTCGAACCGCTACATAACGAACCGCTTTATGCCCGACAAGGCGATAGATCTGGTAGACGAAGCGGCGAGCCGCTTAAAAATGGAAATAGAAAGCCAGCCTACGGAGCTTGATCAGGCCGAACGGAAGATACTGCAGCTTTTGATTGAAAAACAGTCTCTTTCAAAGGAAGAAGACGTGTCGTCAAAAGAAAGGCTCGCCAAGCTTGAAAAAGAGCTTGCCGACCTTGTATCGAAGCGCGACGCTATGAAACTTCAATGGAAAAACGAAAAGTCCAACATAGACAAGATAAGAGCTCTAAAAGAGCAGCTTGAAAAAGAGCGTTTCAACATTGAAAAATATACGCGCGAAGGCAATTTGGAAAAAGCCGCGGAATTAAAATACAGCATAATTCCCGCCGTTGAAAAACAGCTCGAAGAAGCTCAGGTCGCCGAAAAAAAACTCGCCGACGAAGACAACAACGAACGAAGTTCGCTTTTAAGGCAGGAAGTTACCGAAGAGGATATTGCACGCGTGGTTTCCACGTGGACGGGAATTCCCGTAGCAAAGATGCTTTCTTCCGAAAAACAAAAATATTTGCAGCTGGAAGACGTATTGCACAAGCGCGTAATAGGACAAGACGAAGCCGTTCAAGTAGTTTCGGACGCAATCAGAAGAAACCGCTCCGGAATGGGAGATCCCAACAGGCCGCAGGGCAGCTTTTTGTTCATAGGGCCTACGGGAGTAGGAAAAACCGAACTGGCGAAAACACTCGCGGACTTCCTGTTTAACGATGAAAAAGCCTTGACAAGGATCGACATGAGCGAGTACATGGAAAAATTTTCGGTTTCCCGGCTCATAGGCGCGCCGCCCGGCTATGTAGGCTATGACGAAGGAGGTCAGCTTACCGAAGCCGTAAGGCGCCGCCCGTACAGCGTAGTCCTGTTCGATGAAATTGAAAAAGCTCATCCCGACGTATTCAACATATTGCTGCAAGTTCTCGACGACGGGCGTTTGACCGACGGACAAGGCCGCCTTGTGGATTTTAAGAACACGATCATAATAATGACCAGCAATTTGGGAAGCGACATAATTATCGACGCAGACAGTGAAGAAAAAATGGCAGCAGTAAGGCCCGCCGTCATGTCGCTTTTGCGATCGACTTTCAGGCCGGAATTTTTAAACAGGCTGGATGAAATCGTCATGTTCAAACGGCTCGACATGTCTTGTATACAAGGAATCATACGCAATCAGCTTAAAAAAGTTGCCGAACGACTGGAAGACAGAAGAATAAAACTTACGTTCGACGACAGCGCGCTTTCGTTCCTTGCGGAAAAAGGCTATGAGCCGGCTTACGGAGCGCGTCCGGTAAAGCGCGCCATCCAAAATTATGTTGAAAATCCCCTTGCGAAGGATCTTCTAGCCGGAAAGTTTGCCGAGAACAGCATTATAAAAGTGAGCGCCGGAAAAGAAGGACTTAAATTCAATTAAATCGGTTAGAGGGGCCGCTCAAAAACAAGAAGGGCGGGATTTCAAAAGAGCACTTTTGAAATCCCGCCCATTATTTTGTCTTATTTTGTTCCGAACTTACGCCGTCAAAAAATGTGCTTTATCAGCCGCCGTAAGTCGCTATGAACACGCCTGCGGCGATGGCAGTACCGATAACGCCTGCGACGTTCGGTCCCATTGCGTGCATCAAAAGGAAGTTTGAAGGATCATATTCCATTCCCACCTTATTCGATACGCGAGCCGCCATAGGCACGGCGGAAACTCCCGCAGAACCTATCAGAGGATTAACCTTCTTGCGGAGGAACAGGTTCATAAATTTGGCCATGAGAACGCCGGCAGCCGTAGCGATTGCAAAGGCGAACAGACCTAAGAAAATAATGCCTATCGAGTTCATGTTCATGATCTTTTCAGGCGTCATCTGAGAACCCACTCCCAAAGAAAGCAGTATCGAAACGATATTCATCAATTCGTTTTCCATAGTCTTTGAAAGACGTGAAACTACGCCGCATTCCTTTACGAAATTCCCGAAAGCCAGCATACCGATAAGAGGCGCAGCGGGAGGAAGAAGCAATATGGCAAGGATAAGCAAAACCATGGGGAACAGCGTCTTTTCAATCGGAGAAACGATGCGCAGCTGATCCATAGTGATATGGCGTTCTTTTTTGGTCGTGAGAAGTTTCATAATCGGAGGCTGGATCATAGGAACCAAAGCCATATACGAATATGCAGCTACGGCGATAACGGCCATCATTTCGGGAGCAAGCTTTCCTGAAACATATATCGAAGTAGGTCCGTCCGCGCCGCCTATTATTGCGATAGCGCAGGCCTGTTTCATGTTGTAATCGATTCCGGGAATAAGGTTCATAAGCGCAACGCCGAACAAGGTAAAAAATACTCCGAACTGGGCAGCGCCGCCGAGCAGCGCCAATTTAGGATTCGCGATGAGCGGGCCGAAGTCCGTCATTGCGCCTATTCCCATAAAGATCAGCATCGGAAAGAATTCGTTTCCTACGCCGGAAGAGTATATTATGTGCAGCATTCCGTGAGGAGCGTCCCCCATTCCCGCGCCCGGAATATTTACAAGAATTGTCCCGAATCCTATAGGAATGAGAAGAAGCGGTTCAAATCCGCGCGCAGCCCCGAGATAGACGATCAGGAACCCGATCGCTACCATGATCAGCCTTTGCCAGCCTGGGACGATCTTGCCTGCAAACGGATCCGCAGCGGCAGCCGAGTGCTGCGCCGCATTTTGAACTTCCTCCAGAGCCATCTCTTCGGCCGTTTCCGTATGAATTATTTTATAAATACCGGTGGTCTTATAAAGGTTCATCAAAAACTTTGAAACCGAGATATTCGGAATGTTCTCCGACCCTTTTATTATTGCGGTTGACATCGTTCTAAACGAAGCGACTTCCCTGTGAGAATTGGATGCAAAAACGGTACTTGCAAAAGAAAGCACCAGCGTAATTCCGAACAAAACCAGACAGGCTTTCATAAACTGAGTGCTTTTTTTATTTGTTAAATCATTCATTTTACGATCCGTCCTATTTGATCTCAGCGAGCAGCTGTCCTGCACTGATCTGCGAACCGGGCGCGGCGACAAAATGCACGGCGCCTGCAGCCCCCGCTTTTACTTCAAGCTCCATCTTCATGGATTCTATCATTATAACGGTCGTATCCGCCTTTACGGCAGCGCCCTCAGCCACTACATACTTAAGCAAGGTTCCGGCAACGGGAGCCTTCACAGCCTTTCCACCCGTCGAAGATGCGGGCGCTGCCGCCGGAGCAGGCTGTGCCGCAGGCGCCGCCTGAACTGCGGGTTTGGCAGCTACAGGAGCGCCGCCTATGTTTCCGAGCACGTCACCAGCTTTGATCTGTGTTCCGGGCTGTATCGTAAACGAAACTTTTCCGTCGCAGGGGGCTTTTACTTCAAGTTCCATCTTCATGGATTCAAGCATTATGATAGTCTGGCCTTTTGTAACGTTCGTTCCGGGAGAGACGACATGCCTTAGCAGAGTTCCCGCTACGGGAGCTTTGATTTCCTGCCCGCCCGAAACCGCAGCAGCGGCGCCTGAGGCGGCGGACGCAGAAGGAGCGCTTCCCGCTTTGCCGAACGTCACATTGTAAGCCGTACCGTTCACAGTCACGTTCATTGAATCGCCGGAAGGACCGGTCGTAACGTCGTACGAAGAACCGTTTACCGTAACCGTATAGCTTCCGCCTGCCGAAGATGTTGAAGGAGCAACTTTCTTTTCACCGAACATTTTTTCAGCGTCGACGGGGCCGTTTGCTCTCGTCTCAAAGAATTTGGACGCAACTTTCGGGAACATGGCGTATGTGAGCACGTCTTCTACGGAACCGTTGCCTCCGTTAGCCTTAGATTCGGCAACCATTTTATCCCATTCCGGTTCGATCTTGTCCGCAGGACGGCAGGTAATCACTTCATCCATTTTGTTTTGCTCGAGGGCCAATTTTACAAGATCCGCATTCGGAGCGGCCGGAAGTTTTCCGTATTTGCCTACCAAAAGATCCCTGAATTCCTGAGTGAGATTTTTATATCGGCCGAAAAGTATGTTGAATACCGCCTGAGTGCCTACGATTTGAGAAGTAGGAGTAACAAGGGGAACGTATCCTACGTCCTTTTGCACAAGGGGAATTTCTTTAAGAACTTCGTCGATCTTATCCGCTGCGCCCTGCTGTTTAAGCTGGGATTCAAGGTTCGAAAGCATTCCGCCGGGAACCTGAGACACAAGGATGCGGGTGTCCGCTCCGAGGAATTTGGATTCCAAAGAAGCGTAGTGCAAGCGGATTTCACGGAAATAAGCTGCGATTTCAAGCAAGGCTCTGATATCCAGTCCCGTGTCGTATTCGGTGCCCTTGAACATTTCAACCACAGTTTCTGTCGGGGAATGGGAAGTTCCCATAGACATCGAAGAGATTGCCGTATCAAGGATTTCAGCTCCTGCTTCCGCTCCCTTTAACAGCGTCGCGACTGAAAGTCCCGTCGTGGAATGCGAGTGAATTTCAATGGGAAGGTCTACCTTCTTTTTGATCGCCTTTACGAGATCGTAGACTTCGTAAGGTTTTAAAAGACCCGCCATATCTTTTATACAGATCGAATCGGCTCCGAATTCCGCGTAGGTTTTTGCAAGATCGGCGTAGATCTCTTTTGTGTGATAAGGGGTAGTCGCATAGGAAATTGCCATTTGGACGTGTTTGCCCGTCTTTTTTGCGGCCTTAGTAGCGCGTTCAAGGTTGCGCGGATCGTTGCAGGCGTCAAAAATGCGGAATACGTCTATACCGTTTTTTGCCGCATACTCTACGAATTTATCCACTACGTCATCCGCATAGTGACGATAGCCTAAAAGGTTTTGTCCGCGTAAAAGCATCATGAGCTTGGTATTTGGCATAGCCGCGTGTAATTTGCGAAGGCGTTCCCAAGGGTCTTCATTTAAAAAACGGATACAGCTGTCGTAGGTAGCCCCGCCCCAAGCTTCTGCCGCCCAGTAACCGATCTTGTCCAGTTTGGGGGCGATCGGAAGCATATCCGCCGTTGTCATGCGGGTAGCATGAAGAGACTGGTGTGCGTCGCGCAAAACCAATTCTGAAATTTGAACTTTCTTAGCCATGAAAAAACTCTCCTAATGATTATTAGCGCTTAGCACGCAATGCAGCGGCAATCGCGGCAATTATTGAATTATCCGAAGCAGCAGCAGGTGCGGCTTGAGTTTGAACTGCCGTATCCTGCTTTTCTACATCAAGTTTAAAGGCACGAATGATCTTATTTACTAAAATCATAGCCTGAATCATGATGATCAGAAAAACAAAAACGGCACCCATACCGAGGACGGTAAGAATCAGACTTTGTCCCAGCATTTCCGTTATTGTCATATTTCCCCCTGAAAATAAATCGTATTTAAATCTTAAAAAATTTAATAACAGATTGCGGTCATTATAAAGAAATAAATGTTTTGTATCAATCGGGCAGAATCTTCAATTCGCGCCGCAAAATTGTTAAAATATTTATATTGCCATGCCTAATCCGTTAAGCTATGATATTGCCATGATCCAAAAAAAATCTTTGGTTTTATATAAAAGACAACCGGCCGTAGTAACCGAAGCCGACGGCGACAAATATACGATAGAATTCCGCACAGCTTCCGCAGCTGCACCTTCTGCAGCCGGAGGAAAAGCACCGCAATTTTCAGTGCAAAAAGTACGGGAAAAAGACATAATTTTTTTGAGCGACGGAGTTTCTTCCATTCAGAGCGTTTTGTCTTTCGAAGACAAAAACATATTAAAGCAGATAAAAGAAATTTATGAGCTTATAATTTCTGACGAAGAGGAGGCGGCAAAAGCCGTTTCTTTTTCCGATCTGAAAGAACTCGTAAGTTCCGCCTTTCCCGCCGACGGCGCATGGTTTTTGTACGACGCACTTTTAAATTCTTTTGAGTTTAAACTTGACGAAGAGGAAATGAAACGCGGCAATCTCCGATTTTTTTTACAAACCGAAGATTCTATAAAATCCATGCAAAAGAAACTTGAAGAAAAAGAAAAATCCGCCGCAGTTCGCGAAGAATTTTTAAGCCGTCTCAAACAAAAAAAGCTTATACTGCCGGACGACGCAAAATTCATGGTCGACGTGGAAGCTCTTGCGTTGGGTAAAAGCGACAAATCAAAAACCCTGCAGGATGCGGGAATAAAACAGACACAGGAAAACGCGCATAAAATTCTTTTGGATACCGGCATTTGGGAAATAACGCGAAACCCCTACCCTGTCCGCTGGGGACTTTCCATGCAGTCGGCTACTGAATCGCTTCTCTCTCCCAAAAAAGAAGAGCGGCTGGCCGTAGAAGGCATTGCCTATGCCATAGACAGCGAATACTCGAACGATCCTGACGACGCCGTCTGCTGGGACGGAACATACCTTTGGGTACACATTGCCGATCCCGCGTCAACAGTTATTCCCGAAAGCTCAATAGACAAAACCGCACGCGCGCGGGGAGCAACTCTTTACATTCCCGAAGGAGCAAGCCGCATGCTTTGCGAATCCGTTCTTTCCGATTACGCGCTTGGATTAAACGATGCGAGTTACGCCTTGTCGTTCCGCATAAAATTCGATGAAAAAGGAGCGGTAGAAGACTGCTCAGTATTAAAGACCGCAGTAAGGGTAAAACGCCTCTCATTTGCAAAGGCGGACGAGATGAAAGAAAGCGAAGAATTGCACCCGCTCTTTGAAATCGCAAAACGGAACGAAGAACGCCGTAAAAAAGCGGGAGCCGTCTCGATCACGCTGCCTGAAGTTCACATAAGTGTAGACAAGGATACTAAAAAAGTAGAAATCACAAAGGACGAGCGTTACGAATCCGAAGACGTAGTGCGGGAAGCCATGCTTTTAGCCGGAGAGGGCGCTGCAAAATTTGCATTTAAAAACAATATTCCTTTTCCCTATGTGAGCCAGGACAAACCTGAAATCCCCAAAGATCTTCCACAAGGCCTTGCAGGGCAATTCAAGCTGAGACGATGTATGCGGAAGCGCAACGTAGGGGTTACTCCTTCGCCGCACTCGGGACTTGGAATAAGCATGTACTCGCAGGTAACAAGCCCGCTCCGCCGCTACGGAGATCTTGTAGCGCACGAGCAATTACACGCGTTCTTGGACAAAAAGGAACTTTTAACAAAGGACGTCATGCTTGAACGCATAAGTGCAGGCGACGCGGCCGCCGCTGCCTGTAAAAACGCCGAGCGCAACAGCAACCTGCACTGGACGCTGGTATACCTTTTACAAAATCCCGATTGGAAGGGCGAAGCCGTGTGCGTAGAACAGAAAGGAAACCAAGGTGTGTTTATAATCCCGTCTCTTGCGCAGGAAACGCTTTTAACGCCTCTGTCGCCCGTCGCGCTAAACGGATCGATAACGGTACAAGCGGCAAAGATCGACATAGTAAATCTTACGGTAACGTACAGGCAAGTTAAATAACGTCCGAAAACCTAATAATAGCCTAGATTTCGAGTTTTCTAAAACTCGAAATTCCCAACCATTTCATGTATCAATGAATGGCGAGAAAATAAATAAAATGATGCTCAAGGCGAGGTTCCGGCTGCGTGACGCTTCGAGCGTTATACTTACAGAATTCTGCCCTAAAAGCTCGACCGCGGCTAAGCAGACGGCGTTCTCGCCGAAAGAATATTTAGAAATACTTTCAAAACTCGACATTCAGGCTAATAGCTGTAAACCATCTTTATCCAAGCGCAGCTCGCGTCCTTCATTCTGCCGTACGCGCTTGAGTCTTCACGGCCTGAAGTATAGACATACGCCCCGCACTTTACATTTATAGAATCATTTACGGAATATTTTACCGAAGGATACAAGGCGCAGTCATAATCGTTTATATCGACGACCCCGGAAAAATTTAACGTCAGAGTGTCGTGAATGAACGATTTTTCAATGCTTAAAGTTGCAGCGGGAATTCTTTGTTTTCTTGAAATTTCATCTTCATCGTAGGCTAGAATAACATCTTCTATGTATTGCGCCGTAAAAGTCCAGCCGCTGCGGTTCCAGTCCAATCCCAAAAGAGCGCGGATCTGATTTTTCTTTACAGGAGAACAAAGCATGTAGCCGTCCGGTAAAACTTCCCATTTTTTCCCTGAAAAGCGTCTTCCTCCTATAAAAGCACATTCTCCACGAAGGACAAAATCGCTTAAGGGTATTGCGCACTCAAGGCCCGACATATAGATTCTGTCATAAGAGCCGTCTAGAGTTATGCCGGAGGCGTCGCTTTTCATGGCGTACACGGCCGTGTCGTCGTTCCCGGTAAAAAAACTTGCGGCCAGATCCGCAAACGGAAGCCATGCCGAAAGTCTTACCGCGTATTCCGTGTTTTTAAGCGAAAAGCGGACTTCTTCCGGCTCTTTCCAAGTCATCGCATTCCCTGATGAATATGAAGGAAAAAGGACGCCGTACAGCGGATTATCCTTTTGCGGCATTTTTGCAGGCGTAAAAACCGGGATGGCGGTTACGTCAAGCGAAAGCATATCGGAGCGCAGGTTAAAGGAAAGCGCGTTTACGGGAAGCCTCTGGTCGGTTATATCCGATCCGGTAAGACTTGTGTTGTCAAGCGGGCACACGATGTCAACGATCTGAACGCCGTCGGATTTGCCCCAGACAATTATTTGCCGACCGGCTCTTATGCCGAAGCTGCCGTAAGTCCAATCTGCGTAGGCTTCTTTAAGCTCAATTTCGGTACGGCTTTTACACGTTCCGTCATACGACGCATTGCCAGAAATAAACACGCTGCAGTCGTCCGCATAGGCGGAAAGTTCCATGCGAACCCTGGTCCTTGAGTCTAAAATTTGTCTGTCCGAATTATCGGTGTCGCTTACGGGACGTCCGCCGCCTCCCGAAGATATTTTATCGGGTTTGAACAACTGGACGGAATGAAACGTATCGACAAAGCCGCTTACGGAAAATCCCGTATCCTGTGTAAATGCCGGCGCACACAGTATACAAAGGAAGACTGCCGCAAATATCGTACTTTTTTTCATAAAACCTCCCGACATCTTCTAAAAACCGCGGCGGCACTTACGCTGCAGATCGACGCACGCTTACGGAGAAACCGGCGCACCGCATCTGCACCCAAACTTACTATGCCGCCAAGCTCGTGCGCAACCTGCATAATTATCTTTTTTATCTACCCATCCGGCCTTTTTCAAGCGACGCCACCGTAAAAATCGAGTCGTCAAGGCTCTTGTTATACGTTATGTTTTTAATTTCGAGCAAGGTAGAATGTCCGCTTGCCAGATTTTCCATAGAAAACGTTTTTGCCGTCCAAATGCCGTCGATCTGCTCCACATCCTTTACGGAAAGGACTCTCTCAAGATTTTTTTGTCTGTTATAAAGCTCGCCTTTTATCGCTATATAATTATCTTTTCTGATCCAATAGACACGGCGGCTGTTGCGCTCCGTCGTATCATGAGGAACGCACTGTATTTTCCAGCAGGCAAAGCCGTCAACAGTCTCTTCGTTTAAAATCGAAAAATCATCTTTTGAAAGCTCACGGTTACCCATATCGTTGTAGGTAAAATCGGTTCCCATAAAATAGTCGTCTTTTCCGGAGCCTGCGATACGCCGAACTTTTTTCATGGCAGGCATGTAAAGCCACGTGTCGTCGTCCTTGCCTTCTTCATCATATTCCCAGACAAGATAGCCTACGCCTGTAACGTCTTTAGGCGTTAAAAAAAACATAACGGTTCGTTTGTAGTCTCCGTAATCCTTAGAAAAATAAGAAACCTCTCTCAAGCGTTTCGTGCCGTTTTTGGCTATGAGCGTCATCTGCATCTCGTAAACCGCGGTATCGCCTTCGTACCTGTCACGGCTGGCCTTCATTATATCGTAGGCCGTCTGAGAAAAAACCGGTAAAACTGCAAAAACCGAAGCAAAAGCGCATACAAGTAAAATTTTCTTTAAATAAGTCATATCTCTTCTCCGTCAAATTCTTTTCCGAATGGTTTTGTCAGATAAATCAGTGTAGGCGTCATAAGGTAATCCGCCAAAAGCGCCGTCAAAAGACCTATTATCGCAAGCAGGCCGATACGGTGCATGGTGTTAAACGGACTTAACACGTAAACAAAGAACATTGTACATATTATGACTGTCGTCATACCCAGCGTCTTTCCTATTTCGCGGTAGGTACGAAGGATCGCTTTTTTATAGTTGCCGCTCTTTTCGTAAAGATACTTTACGTGATTTATAAAATGGATAGTATCGTCGACGGCAATACCTAAGATCATGGGCATTATAGTCATAGTCATCATATCGAGCTGGTAGCGGCGGTATCCCATAATTCCCGCAAGAATTATCACGGGAACGACATTCGGAATCATTCCTATAAGTCCCGTCCTCATACTTGTGAACACAAGGATCAGCATAATCGCGATCATTATAAAAGAACCCGTAAACGATTTTATTTCACCGTTTACGATTTTTCCGTTCATCTCTGCAAATTCCGCAACGGAACCGATCGCAGAAACTTCAGCGCCGGGGAACAGCTCTTCAGCGGCTCTTTCAGCCTCGGAAATGTCGGATACCATTTTAGTAGCATCGTAATTTGAAAGATCTACCGTCACATAGACTGTATTATAATCGGCGTTGAGCCAATCATAAAGTCTGTCGCCTCCCGTGATCTCATATAAAAACAGTTCCTGAGTAAGCAGATCCTCATCGTCCGGAATAGTATAATAAGCCGGATCGTCGCCGTTAAGCATTCGGTTTGTCTCTTTTACTATGTCGAGAACCGACTTTACGCGCGGAATTCCGTTTGTCTTTCTTGTAAGGCTTAAATTCGAAAGTCTCTGCTCAAGTTTTTCAAGCGCAAACATGCGTTCCGGCTTTTTAAATTCGTCTATGTCAGGATATTCTATCAAAATCTTATAGGAATAGACGGATCCCAGCTGAGTATCCTGAAGTGCGGCAAGACGCGCGATATACGGGATCTTTAACCCCGCCATCTGGATATAGTCAAGGGTTACGTATATTTTGAAAATCCCCGGCACAAAAACGGCTACCGCAAAAAGCCCTGCCACGACAATCGGTTTACTGTATTTTAAAACGCTTTGCCCGAACGATTCAAATGCAAAATCCGCCTTAGTGTTTTTTTGAATTTCGGTTTTGTCGTCTTTTTTTCGGTCTTTGCCGAAAGAAAGCAATATAGGAATAAGGATTATCACATACAAAAACACGACAAATACCGTCGAAGAGGATACTACGCCCAGCCATTTAAGAGGCCCTATATCCACTAAGGCAAAAGAGACGAGAGAAGCTATAGTTGTGAGCGCCGTAAAGAACAAAGGCCAGCCTGTCTCTTCCACCGACATCACGACGGCTTCTTTTCTAAGCCCCGTCTGCCTGAAATGCAGCTTAAACGAATTTATATAGTGTATAGAATAGCCGACGGACAGCGCCATGCCCAGCAAAATGGGAATTGTCATCATGTTTTGGTCGGCCGTTATGCCGAAGTGCGACATAAAACCGAACACAACGCCTATTCCGCCTATCGTTGAAAATATAGGAACTACAAGACCTCTCACGGAGCGAACGAACAGGATAAGGCAGATTATCATAGCTAAAAATCCGCCCAAAAGGCTTCTTGACATTTCCACGCGCATTGTATCCGTTTCTTCGCATTCCGTATAAGGGATGCCGGCGCAAAGCAAATTCCACTTAGGATTTTTCCATTTGGGATCGTCCAAAAGTTTGTGCGCCGCACGCCCCGCCTTATACATGCCGGTACGCGCGTTATCGTCTTCTTCACCGTAATCATAAAGGTAAAGAATTATCCACGTTTCTTTTGAATCCTCGGAAACAAGTTTGTTTGCAAGCGCTTCGCGGGAAAGCAGAAATTTTCTGATCGATTCCATCTGCGCCCTGCCTTCGGCCGTACCGGTGTCGGGAATTCCGTCTTCAAACGGAGTTACAACCTGCATTCCGTCATCGGTTCCTTTTACGACGGAAACTTCCACTATGGAAGTTACGTCCCTGGCGTAAGGGATTGTTTCCATCATTTCGTTGCCGAGCTCTTTGATCATGTTAAGAACATCGGTATCAAAAACGTCTTCCGTCTGAACCAAAACCGTGATGACATCCTCGTTGCCGAAAGTATCTTCAAAACGGTTAGTCGCCTGCGTTATTTTTTCTCTGTCGTCAAACCAGCTTTCCTGCTGGTCTTCTATCACAAGTTTTTTAAGTCCTAAAAATCCGACGGCGGTGATAGCAATCATGACGATCAAAAAAAGCCATCTGAATTTTATCTGAATTTCCCCGAACTTACGGAACAAGCGGTTTATAATTAAAACTTGCATGAAACCTCCGGTCAAAGCGGCAATGCTTTACGGTGTGTGCGGGATATAAAAGCCGTTGCTACTTCTTGTTAGCATTATACAACCTAAAAGAAAAATCTTCCACTCCCCTGTTCACACTTCTTGTCCGCTGTTCCTGTTATTGCGCGCGAAATTCCGTGCAAAAAAAAACAAGCCCGCCGGTAGACGGGGGCTTATATTAAGAGATTATACCAAAGAAGACGGAGCTGCTTCAAAAGTCAACTACTTTTTAGGCAGCCTCATTACCAAATATCAAAATCAAATTTATTTCTTTTTGCCCTGGTTGGCGACGGCTTCCATCTTTGCCTTGAGAGCTTCCTGATCGCCTAAATAGTATTTTTTTGCTACTTTAAAGTTATCGTCAAATTCGTATACCAAGGGGGCGCCTGTAGGAATATTGACATTTATAATTTCATCTTTGTTCAAACCGTCAAAATATTTTACGAGAGCGCGCAATGAATTTCCGTGTGCCGCAATGATTACGCGTTTACCGGCCTTCATGTCTTTTTTGATCACGTCTTCAAAATAAGGAACGACGCGTTCTATCGTCGTTTCAAGGCTTTCGTTTGCGGGAAGAAGGGATTGATCCACGTCCCTGTACATGGCCTGCTTTTTGGCGGAACGCTCGTCGTTGTCTTCGAGAGCGGGCGGCTTTATATCGAATGCGCGGCGCCAGATTTTTACCTGCTCTTCACCGTACTTGGCCGCAACTTCGGATTTATTGAGTCCCTGCAAAGAACCGTAATGGCGCTCGTTAAGTTTCCATGTTTTAACGACAGGAAGCCAGTTTCTATCCATCTCGTCGAGTATATGATTAAGAGTATGGATCGCCCGCTTTAAATACGACGTGTAGCAAACGTCGAAATCATATCCTTCCGCTTTCAAAAGCTTTCCTGCGGCCTTTGCCTCTTCATGTCCCTTTTCGCTTAAATCCACATCCGTCCAACCGGTAAAAAGATTTAATTTATTCCATTCGCTTTCACCGTGACGTACCAAAACCAGCTTTGTCATTGTTTTTCTCCGTGTTATAAAATCGATTAATGCTAACTATTTGATTTAAAAAAGTCAATCGTCTGCCGTGTATCTGACTGCCGTGTATCGGTAAAGAAAGACTACGCGCCCGGCGGCGTCATGACGTTCGCCGGTTTTACGCACGCATTGCAAACATAGCCCAAAGTATCTTTATTCTTGTTGAAAAACAAAAACATCCTGCCGAATGCGGATCTGTTCTCTTTTTTTATTGCATTTCTTATTATGCGCAAAGTCTGCAAAAAGCCTTCGTCGTGCAGCATCCCCGACGGGCTTAACAATGTCATTTTTCCGTATTTTTGTGTAACGTCAAATCCGTTTGAACGGAATTTCTCTTTCCAGCCGTCAAGATCAAGGGGTTCGACGCTCACATTTATCGTCTTGCTCAGCCCGGAGCGAAGATACTTTTGCAGCGACGGATCTTTTACAGTAAAGACCACATCTTGTGTCAAAAGCATTCCGCCGGGGCGCAATATGCGAAAATATTCTTTGAGAGCCTTATCTTTATTTTTATCAGAGAGCATGGTAAGCATTGCCTCGTTTATGATAAGGTCGAAGCTTCCGTCCTTAAACGGCAAAGCCTGTGCGTCGCCGTAGACTGCGGAAAGTTTATTCTGAAGGCCGTTTTTTTTGATGTTTTCAGCCGCTTTTGCAAGAACGGCTTTATCAATATCGACGCCTGTAACGCTGCAGTTAAACCTCTTACTCAGACGGATCATCGTCCTGCCCGTGTTACACGCAACTTCAAGAATTTCAGTATCCGCCCGTATATCCGCCCGATCGATAAGCCATTCGGTAGCTGCCGTTCCGCCGGGGCGCAATACGGTTTTGCCCAGCCGCGCTAAAAATACATGACCCGCTTCTATCATAAAACACTCCGCCCGCGCTCGTAAACCGACGTAAACCGATTCGAATTTTTAACCGCGGATAAGCAGCAGCGCCATTTTGAATTTGCCTGAGGCCTTTACATAATGGCTTCCGTTTTTATCGAATTTAAAGTTTTCTCCTTCGTGAATGCGGTATTCTTTTCCGCCGGAACCGATTATACCTTCGCCTTCGAGCCCGAACACGATAGCGTCGCCCGGAGCGGAATGTTCGGGAAGACCGGTTCCTTCGTCAAAGGACATGATCACAAATTTAGCCTTTTGATCGTCAACAAGATCCATGTTCACAACCTTCCCTTCTTTATAGGGAAGAAGATCCTTCAGTTTAAAAATTTCTGCGCTTTTTAAAATACTGTTCATAGCACACTCCTTAAAAAATATTATTTCAGAATACACGCATCCTTTTTCAGTCTTTATTCCTACCGGTATATTTTGCGGTACGACAAAAATGTCTCCTTTTTTTAGGCCTTGACCGTCGTCCGAAAGATATAGGACTTTTGCGCCGCCTTCTTCGATCTTCCAAATTTTAGGATAGCCGTAGCTTTCAGGGCTTATGTTCGTCATAGCCGCAAGAGAAAACACCGTCATACAGCAGGAACTTCCCTGCAAGACGGTTTCCGATACGGTGCAGCCTTCCACGATCTCGTTATCTCTGGCTATAGAAAATACTTGTCCGCTGTGCAGCATGTTTCCTCCTAAAATTAAAATTCAAAATTAAGAACGCCCTGTAGGGCGGCTTTTTGCAGTTTTCTATGACTGCGAGTTTGCAAAGCAAACTCGTTCAGGTCTGCTTGCTGACCGACGCTTTCCGGGGTTCCGCTAACACTCCATTGGCGGCAAGCCGCCAACGCTAACGCGCCCCTGTAATCCCTGCCGCGGCCGCACACGGATGTGCGACTTTACAAGTAATCTCGACATTCAGGTTAATTAAACTTTTTTTCAAGCTCATATATATTCATATAATCAAATTCTTTATACGACTGATCCGGGCCAAGCGCCGCTTTAAGATATTTTTCCTTATCGGCCAGCGAAGTGCTGAAAATATAGTTAAAACCGATATCGAACAGATAATCGGGACAAAGTTCACAGCTTGGGCCATAAATTCCTATTATACTTGCGTTTTTGCAAGCTTTTAGCAATTTCACATACGAATCGTTTACAATCGTGCTGCCCGTCATTATTACGATATCAAGTTCCGCCAAAAGATCCGCAAATTCTACGGCGTTGCGTCCCAAGTGCCACAAAATGCCGTCCGGATAACAGCGTAAGCCGTCTTTGCACCTGTAGCTTAAAATTTGCTCCGGCGGACGCAAGTCAAATACGTGAAATTCTCCGCATCTATTTAAAAAGCGGCTGATATAAACGCCGAATCCTATCAGTCCTATCTTTTTGCCCTCCGTAGGATAATTAAAATTAAGCCCTTCCGTCCTGAAAATTCCGCGGCGCGCCAAAAGCTTTACATTGTTTAAAGGCTTGCTCATAAGGCAGCTTAAACTCACGATCAGGTTCCTTAGGCGAACATCGTTTTCTTCAAGCAATCGTTCAATGCATAAGTCTACGGGCTTTCCGTAAAGGTTTTTTGCAGTTTTTTCGTATAGTTCCAAGTCAAGGGCGGGCACGGCACGAAGCGCAAGGCTCATATTGCCTGACATATCCGCCGTCATAATCCAGCGGAACCCTACGATAAGTTCGTCAAAGACCGGCACGTCCAATGCAAATCTCTTATAGCAGCTCCGATTTATATCAAGTATTCTTTTTAAATCATCCATAAAGTTTCGCACTCCCTGCTAAGATTTTGGTGCGCGAGCCCTGCAACGAACGCATAAGCGCGAAATTTCGAGCACCGCACACGTATATCCGTTTTCTTACGCAAAATGCGCGTAAGTTAGCCGTAATTAACTAATATCAGATTTAACGAAGAGAATCCGTTGCCTGTGCAACAAACGGCGCGTTTTTAGCGATTTTTAACAATTTTCGGCGATTTGCAGCGATTTGACTATGATAAGCTGCATAAACTCCGGCTGCAAACTGAAATTTTACAATAAAGTTATTTTTTTTCCTTCAAGCTTAATGATCTTTTCTTTGTCCATGCGCCCCAATTCCCTTGAAACGGCGCTCCGGTCCGCGCAGAGAAATTGGGCAAGTTTTTCACGCGTAAAGGGAATCACAAACGGATTTTTATTCAGCGCTTGGCTTGTAACGTTAAGATAAAATAAAATTTTACTGCGCAACGAAGTTTGAATGAGCAGCTGTATTTTCATATTAAGCTGTTGGGCGTCGAGCGCCATTTCCTTTAAAATATTTTCCAAAACGATAACTCTATAAGGGCAGCTGCAGCGCTCGTATTGTTGGCCGCCCGGCATGCGGATAAAAAGCACCTTTGTTTTTCCAACGCTTACGATTCTAAGAAAACGGTTGGGCTCCCGCAGATAGCACAGAGCGGCGCCGAACAATTCCCCCTTACCGACCTGCTTTAAAAGCACGATCTTGCCGTCTATTCCCACATGCTCTATGTTTACTTCCCCGCTTACAAGGATTCCCATGTACGAAACCGTATCGTCAAAATTGTACACTTCCTGTCCGTCCTCAAAAGACTTATAAAAACCGCGCAAACATGAAACAGCTTTATCAATATCTTGAACGGGAATTCCTTTAAATATTGCAGTATGAGATAAAAACAAATTGTAAATATTCAGCATTTTCGGCCCATGTTGTTGCAACGGCAACAGAACACATCGTTAGCTTATGCTAACTTTAGATTGATGTCAATAATCAGGAGGATTATGATGAAAAAAATACTTTTACTGGCAATCACGCTTTTTATCGCGTTGGATTTTGCAGGATTTTCAGCGTCTGAAAATAAAAACGGCGGCGCAAAGACGACTATTCGCGTAGGCATTCCAAAGGCGCCTCCGGCTCTGCCGATTCTTCGCATGATAGATTCTCAAGCGATGGGAAAGGACGTAGACATAAATTTTACGATCTGGGACGCGCCTGAAAAACTTATCGCGATGGTGCAAAGCAGCGACTTCGACATGTTCGCCTTTCCGTTGACGGTAGTGGCTAAGCTGTATAACAGAGGCGTTCCCGTAACGCTCACGAACGTAAACACGTGGGGAGTAACATATTTTATGACGACGGATCCGAATTTTAAAAACTGGTCCGATCTGAAAAACAAAACCGTATACGTTCCTCTGCAATCTTCTCCGCCGGACGTCATTACACAGTTTTTTATGAAAAAAGCGGGACTCACTCCCAAAAAAGACGTTACGATTATTTACGCTTCCATAGCGGAAGTCGGCCAGATGATGGCGGCAGGAAAGGCGCAGTATATCACTATGATCGAACCGCAGGTAACTTCCGTCCTTATGCAAAATAAAAACGCGCGGGTCGCATTTTCTTTTGAAGATGAATGGAAGAAATTTACCGACAACAACACTATAATTCCTAACGCGGGTTTCGGCGCCAAAACAAAATTCGTAAAAGAAAATCCGGAGCTCACAAAGCGGTTCGAACAGGAATACGAAAAGGCTCTGAATTGGGTGCTCGCGAATCCCGACAAAGCGGCGTCTCTTGCGGAAGAAAAGCTTGGTCTAAAGGCGCCCGTAGTGCAAAAAGCAATTCCGCGCATGGGACTTATGTATAAAAACGCGTATGACGCAAAAGCCGACCTCAAGCAGTTTTGGCAGCTCCTAGTCGATTTTGATCCTACGACAATAGGCGGCAAGGTTCCAGATGAAACTCTCCTCTATAAGAAATAGAATTATAGCCGCGCTTTTCATGTTTTTCGTGTGGTGGGTACTCTCGTTGGCGTACCCGCCGCTGATAATACCGGATATTTCTCAGGTTGCCGAAAAAATTGTGCAAATTGTTTCCGATAAAGACACCGTAAAAGAAGCCGGCAGGACTCTCATCCGGCTTTTAGCGGGGCTGTTTTTCGGTATGGCGGCCGGCGGCATCGCCGGTTACGTATGCGGCGTATGCAAAACATGCAGGGAATTATTTAAACCGGTGCTGGGCGTTTTGCAGGTTGTGCCGCCGGTCGCGCTCTTGGTGCTTGCCATAATATGGTTCGGTTTTAACGGCAAGCCCGCCGTTGTCATCGCTGCGGTTTCCGTATTCCCGATCACGGCCATTACGGTGCAGGAAGCCATTCTTCACATCGACCGAAAACTTATCGAAATGGGCAAGGTGTTCAAATATACTAAAAAACAGCAACTTTTTCTGATCACGTGGCCGTCCATAAAACCGCGCTTTTATTCCGGCTTGAGGATCGCATTGGGAACGGCTTCAAAAACCGTCGTCATGGGAGAAGTTCTAACCACTTCCACAGGCATCGGAGGGCAGATCGTTACCGCAAGGCTTAATATCGAACCTGAAACCATAATAGCGTGGACGGTAATTTCCGTGTGCATGTATTATCTTCTTGACGCAGCGGTCAATCTTTTATTTCCTTCAAGGAGAACTTAAAAATGGTTTCAGTCGTAAACATAAAAAAAACATACAACAGCAAAACCGTCATCGAAGATCTTTCTCTTTCAGTAAACGCCGGAGACTTGGCGGTTATAGTAGGCCCGTCAGGCTGCGGAAAATCGACGCTTTTGAACATAATCGCGGGTCTTGATCAAAATTATGAAGGAAATCTGCAAACCTCAGGCCAAAAGATCGGATACGTTTTTCAGGAAGACCGTATACTGCCGTGGCTTACGGTATTTCAGAACATAAAATCCGTAAATCCTTCGGGAGAAGACGCCCTAGTTCAGCATTTTATAGATGCGGCAGGTCTTACCGGTTTTGAAAAATACTATCCCGACGAACTGAGCGGAGGCATGCGGCAGCGATGTTCCATCGCGCGGGCGCTGTATTACGGAAGCGACATTCTTCTTATGGACGAACCGTTTAAATCGCTCGACTATGTGATAAGGCAAAAAATGATTTCGGATCTCCTTAAAATACACAAAGAAGAAAAAAACACGATATTGTTCGTCACTCACGACATTGAAGAAGCTCTCGCCGTTGCCGACACTGTCTTCGTATTAAGAAAAGACCCGTGCCGGCTGGCGGACACGATAAACATGAAAACAAAATCGCCGTGGTCTGCCGAAAAAAAACAGCAATTAAAAGAGAAAATTCTAAAACTTATCGCAGCTTAAAGATGCACGATAGTGCATACGTTAATTAGCGATGTTTGCGCAGCAAACTCGGAATTAAAAGACGTCGCGCTCATTTGGCGGCGTCTTTTAAATGTTCCCAAACGTATCTTTTATTCCTATGACGAAAATACATATTATTATGATCGGAAGAACATAGGCCATGTAAGGACGCAGCCACTTCGGCATCTTAATTCCTTCGCCCGTATTCGCTTCGTCAATAAAATTTTTCCATCCCCATCCGCCCTTGTACACACAAAACAGTAAATAAATCAATGACCCCAAAGGCAAAACTATATTGCTTACCAAAAAGTCTTCAAAGTCCAGAACGGAAGAATTTCCTCCGAGCGGATGAAGACCTGAAAGCACGTTAAATCCCAGCGCGCACGGAAGAGAAAGTACGGTTAAAATAGCGATATTTACAAACGAAACTTTTTTTCTGGAACATCCCGTAAGATCCATACAGCAGGAAATTATGTTTTCGAACACCGCGATAACGGTGGAAAATGCCGCAAACGCCATAAAGATAAAAAACAAGCTGCCCCAAAAACGCCCTAAAGGCATGTGGTTGAAAATATTGGGCAGCGTTATAAAAACAAGATTCGGGCCGCTGTCCGCCTTTACACCGAAAGAGTAGCATGCGGGAAAGATCACAAGGCCTGCAAAAACCGCCACAAAGGTATCGAGAGCCGCAACGCGGACGGATTCGCCGAAAAGGGTGTATTTTTTATCCACATAGCTTCCGAAGATCGCCATCGCGCCGATGCCCAAGCTCAAAGTAAAAAAAGACTGATTCATCGCTGCGACGATCGTTGCCCCTATTCCAACCTGATACATGCGTTTAAAATCGGGAAGAAGATAAAATTTCAATCCTTCAAGGCCGCCGGGCAAAAGTATGCTGTTTACGGCAAGAGCTACGATTAAAATTATGAGAGCAGACATCATGACTTTTGTAACCTTTTCTATGCCGCTGCGTAATCCCATGGAACATATCAAAAAACCTGCCACAACAACTACGACCATCCACAAAACCATTACGGACGGCTGTCCGAGCATGCTTCCGAAAGCATTTGCAACCTGCTCCACGTCTTCGCCTTTAAAACTTCCCGTCGCAGTGAGATAAAAATAATGCAGCATCCAGCCGGTAACTGTCGTATAAAACATCATGAGAAGGTAATTGCCCGCCATCGCAAAATATCCCTGCAAATGCCATTTTTGCCCCGGACGCTGCAAAACCTTTGTGCCTAAAAGAGGACTTTTGCGGCTGGCTCGGCCTACGGAAAATTCCATTGTCATAAGCGGGATTCCCATGATCACAAGAAAAAACAAATAAACCAAAACAAAGGCGCCGCCGCCGTACAATCCCGTTATGTACGGAAACTTCCATACGTTACCGATTCCTACGGCGCATCCCGCAGAAAGCAAAATAAAACCCAGCCGGGAACCTAAAGTCTCTCTTTCTTTCATAAAACATCTCCAAAACTATTATCACGTTTACCGCAAGAACGGCAAGTAATGCAAAAGTAACAAGCGCCGCAGATTATAAAATTTTTTCGGATAAAATTTTCCTGTAAAGAATTTCATCCTGTTCTGAAAACACGTTGAATATGACTTTTATGCCGCTTTTTGAGGCTGCCTTATAAGAATTTACCGTTTCTACGGCGATCTTTGCCGCGCTTTCTTTAGGAAAATGAAACACTCCCGTAGAAATGCAGCAAAAAGCGATGCTTAAAACTTTGTTTTCTTCCGCAACTTTTAAGCAAGACGAATAGCAGGAAGATAGCATCTTTTTATCATTTTGGGTGGGCGTTCCGCGGATAATTGGGCCGACCGTGTGGATCACGTATTTGCTCGGAAGATTAAAGGCCGGAGTGATCTTTGCCTGCCCCGTAGGTTCTTCATGTCCCTGCTTTTTCATCATGTCGCCGCAATAAAGACGCAGCTGCATCCCGGCAAACGTGTGAATACAGTTATCGATGCAAAGGTGGCAAGGAACATAGCAGCCCGTCATTCCGCTGTTCGCCGCATTTACTATGGCGTCGCATTGCAGCAAAGTAATATCGCCTCGCCATACGTAAATATCCTTTTGAATAGGATCGAGATCCTGAAGCTTTACCACATTTTTATGTGAAAGTTCTTCGGCAAGATATTCGTCTTGAACTTTAAGAACGTCGCGTTCAAGCGGCACTGCTTCCCGCACATTCATGAGCGAGCGCAATAGTTTTTTTTGTCCCTCTTCATCGGAAGGAATTTGCACATCGCTGTAATCTTTATTTTCATAAATCAATTTATTTATTAAAAATAACCGGCGTTTATTTTGATCCATAACAGATCTAAGTATACGATTATTGAGGATGAGTGTCGAGTTTTCAAAAGCGAAATTTCACGGAAATCACACAATATAAAGCTGAATACCGAGTTCTTCATTGCTTGAATCCGCAAGCAAATATTTTGTGCTGGAAGAATTAAAAGCGGAGCGTTTTACAATAACCTCAAAGCTGTGTCCGCAAGTAATGCAGTCTCTATCATTTTATTGAAAAAACATTTACAATTATCCAACGGAGCGTTTTACAATGAAATATTTTTTAGGAATTGACAACGGCGGAACGAGCACGAAGGCTGCGGTTTACGATGAAAACGGCAGAGAACTGTCTGTAGCGGAAACTTCCACAAATCTTATTGTTCCAAAGGTAGGTTTTGCAGAACGCGATATGGAAGAAATGTGGCAGGCTAATTGCACCGTAATTAAAAAGAGCATAGATAAGGCGAAAATAGATCCCTGCGACATCGCCTGTATCGCGTGTTCCGGACACGGCAAGGGCGTTTACCTTTGGGGAAAAAATGGAAAACCTTCGTACCCGGGAATATGTTCGATAGATAACAGAGCATGGGAATATCCTAAAAAATGGGCAAAGGACGGAACTGAAAAAAAAGTATTTGAAATTTCAAAACAGCACATACTTGCGTGTCAGCCCGTGTCGTTATTGGCATGGCTGAAAGACCACGAACCGAATGTAATACCCCAAACCCAATACATATTCAGCTGCAAAGACTACGTCCGCTTCAGATTGACAGATCAGGCTTTTAATGAAAAAACGGACGCGTCCGGAGCAAATTTCGTTAATTTAGATACGGGGGAATACGACAAGGAACTTTTAAGCTTATTCGGAATTGAAGAATGTTACGATAAACTTCCCGCTTTAAAAAATTCGGCGGACATATGCGGTAGAGTGACAAAAAAAGCCGCAGAGGAAACAGGTCTTAAAGAAGGAACCGCAGTAGCAGGCGGCGCCTTTGACATAGATGCGTGCGCGCTCGCACTGAAGGTTTTTGACGACAAATGCTGCTGTATGATCGCAGGTACGTGGAGCATAAACGAATACGTTTCTTCATTTCCCATATTAACGGGCGAAATTTTGATGAATTCATTCTTTTGTATACCCGGAAAATTTCTTGTAGAGGAATGCAGTCCTACGAGCGCCGGAAATTTGGAATGGTTCATACAAAATCTTATGCCGGAGCTGAAAAACGAATGTAAAAAAAATCAAAGCAGCATATACGAGTTTATTGAAAATTCCATACGTTCCCTTCCAAGCGATGAAAACTGTCCTGTTTTTTTGCCGTTTTTGCTTGGAAGCAACGTCCATCCTCTGGCCTCAAGCTGTTTTATAGGGATGAGCAAATACCACACGAGAGCTCATCTTTTAAAAGCGGTATTCGAGGGCATAGTGTTCTCGCACAGATACCACTTTGAAAAATTACAAAGATCGGCAAAAAAAACTTTCGATCTCATCCGGCTTGCGGGAGGAGCAAATAATTCGGTCGCATGGACGCAGATTTTTGCGGATAATATGAAAATTCCTATTGAAGTTATGGATGTGAACGAAACGGGCACTTTAGGCTGCGCCGTAATAGGAGCCGCGGCGACAGGCACGTACTCGTCGCTCTCTCAGGCTGCACAAAACATGAGCCGCGTGAAGCGTGTAGTAACTCCGAATAAAGACAATTATTCATATTATGACAAAAAATATTCGCTGTATAAAAAATGCATAAGCGCTCTTGAGCCGGTATGGGAAGAATTCGGTAAAGACGCATAAGGATGGCCGGTAAGGCATGACAATCCGTTTGACGGGTGGTTATGATTTCCCAAATTATCGGCTTGAAAAATCGCTAAAGGCGAGCTTTTAGAGATGTCCAATAGGAGCACAAGTTCTCTAATCCCTACTCTACCGTAAAAAAGACGGTTTGCTCTTCGCTTTCGCACACGGCACGCACGCGGTGTTTTCCTTTACCCGCGCTAAGATTTATAAAAAACGGGCGTTCCAAGACCGCATACTCCGCACCGTCCAAAAACACGCGCACCGTATCGCCGTGCCCGCCGTTTATTTCAAGCGGAACGACGGCAATGTTTTTATACGCACTGTCGTAGAGGAAACGGCTACCCGACACGGGGCGGACTATAGCAAGCGGAGCACCGCCGGCATTGACGGCACCGTAGCGTTCGGCCGATAAAAACCAGTTTCGATATTCCTCCGGATACACGGTTTTTAACCTTCCGTTTTCTTTTGTATGCCAGGTGCAGCGAAGCTTTTTTTTATCTTCGGCGGTAAGAGAATCGGGAAGATATTCCCGTATCGTGTTCGGGCAATCGGGAGAAGCGATCATGCCCGAAAGCGCGCACACGGTTCCCCGGTGCCAGTGTTCCGGCTCGGCAAAAGCGCGGGCCGGAAGAATTTTACCGTTCCCGTCCGCAGCGGCGTGCAATCGGGTGAGCACTTCCTTTGCGATGTACGCGGGAATCGAGCTGCCCGTTTTACCGATAACGGTTTCGCCGGAAAAGTTTCCGAGCCACACGCCGACGGTGTACGCCGAACTTGCGCACAGGGCGATAAGGCTTTGATATTGATTTGCCGTTCCCGTTTTAAATATCGAAGGGAAGTCCGTTTTAAATACGGATGAAAAGCCGAAACCTTTAACGCGCGCTTCGCTGTCGGATAAAATCGAGCAGATAATGCGCGCGCTGTCCGGAGAGTATACGCGCGAGGGCAAAAAGTCATCAGCAAAAAAAACGTCGTTTACCGAAGCGGGCGGCGGCTCGGTCGATCGGAGCGAAGCACCGTTTGCGGCAGTTGAGCTTGTTCCCGTGCCGTCGGACTGCAAATCGGCCGATCGGAGCGAAGCACCGGCATAAGCGGATTTTTCGAGCAAACGGAGCGGAATAACCGTTCCGTCGCGCGGAAAAACGCTGAACGCCCTGACCAATTCATACAGGGATACGGGTGCGCTTCCGAGTGCGAGGGCAAGTCCCGCGTCGAGTCCCTTTGTGCGTATCGAATCGAAGTGCAGTTTGTCGAGCGTGTCGGCATAAGCGGCTTCGCCGATCGAATCCAAAAGGCTTACGGCCGGCACGTTCAAACTGGACGCGAGGGCGGTACGAAAGCGGACGGGGCCGTTGTAGCGGTTGTTGAAGTTGCGCGGAATGTACACTTCATCGGAGCCGAAACGCAGCGGGATGTCGGGGAGCACGTCGGAGGGCTTATAGCCTTTGTCCAGCGCGAGCGCATATAAAAAAGGTTTTGAACTTGAACCGCTTTGGTTCATCGCCGTAACGCCGTCAAGCTGCCCCTGATGATCGCGGTCGAAATATGAGTTGGAACCGACCCACACGATAATGTTCCCCGTTTCGTTTTCGATTGCGAACACCGCGCCGTTGTATACGCGCGCATGAGAGTTGTGTTCAAGTTCGTTTGCCAAAAGGTTTTCCGCTTGAAAAGAAAAAAGCGCATCCGCGGTCAAGTGCCATTCGGCGGGAAGGGGCAGTTCCGCCCGCGCGTACCGCTTTTTTACAAAGTCCACACAGTGTGGTAAATAAAACGGATATTCGGCGCGCTTTGCTTTTTCGGCAACGCACACAAAGTGTTCAAGCGGCGCGGAATCGATTGATGCGCCGTTACCGGAATCGGCGGCATCTGCACCGAGCGTGTCGGAGGGCAAGTTCATGTCGGTTTTAGGCGAGCGCCCGTTTCCGCCGCCAGCTGCAAAATAGCCGCCGGCGGCCGGACCGGGGAGCGAACGGTACAGCTCGTAAGCGCGCTCGGCGCAAACGTGCGGGTGCTCCAGCGGATTGTTGCCCGAAGGGCGGCGCGGTATAACGGCAAGGCAGCACAGCTGTTCGGCGCTCAATTCTTCAAGCGGAGAAGCAAAAAAAGTTTTCGCTGCCGACGTAATGCCTTCGGTTTGAAAGCCGAACGGCAGCGTATTCAAATAGAGTTCGAGTATTTCGTTTTTGCTTAAGCGCCGCTCTATGCGCAGCGCGTTCCGCGCTTCGTTCAGCTTTGCCGCAAAATTGCGCTTTTTCGCCGGAACGACGAGGCGGGCAAGCTGCATCGTAACGGTCGATGCGCCGCTCACTCTTTGACCGCTTTGTATATTTTGCAGCGCCGCGCGTACAACGGCCGAAAAGTCGACTCCACAGTGCGAAAAAAAACGCTTGTCTTCCGCCGCCAAAAAAATATCGACGGCTTGATGCGGCATAGCCGAAAGCGGAGTAAACTCGCGGCGCACGCCGTTTTCGAGGGCGAGCACTTGCACCAAGGTGCCGCGCCTGTCATAAACACGGGTACTCCAATCCCGCTTTTTGAACGCGTCGAGTTTAGGGAACGGCAGCACAAAGAGGTCAAGCACGGCAAACAAAACCAGAGCGCCGGCGGCACACAAACCTGCCGTACACAGGCCGGCGTCCCGAATGTTTTTTTGTATCTTCGAAACGTCTTTCATTATTTTATCACAAACAAGTATCCGTCGGTGCGGCCGAATATTTCGTTTTCATACATACATTCGGCGGTAAGCGGCGGACAGGGGTACACTCCTTTTCTGACCGCACGGAATTTAAAACGCACCGCGTCGCTTCCCTTTGCCCAATCGTTCCAAAAATACTGCACTTCGTTGTCGTAAATGCGCTGACTGCTCATCGCTCTGCCGTAAAACCAGCTATACCAATCGTCTTCATCGTCGTCCTCCTCGTCTTCAGCGCGGTTGCTTCCGGTAAGAGAAGCGGTCGTAACAAAGGCGGCATCGATAATTTCGGCGCCGGATGGCACCGGAGCGCGCAGGGCGACAAAGGTGCGGTCGCGTCCCGACGACAATTTGATTTCCATTTCGTAGGTTTTGCCGCTTTCAAGTTCGATAAGTGAAGAAGAAGCCGAAGACGGTTTTACGATTTTATCGGTTTGAGCATCGCGGATAACATACGAAACGCCCAAGCCCTCGTCGCGCGACGTTTGCATTTCCTGCGGAATGGCGTACTTGAGCGAGGTCGTATAATACAGCGGGTTTGAGCCTTTTTTTGTAAACGTAAGCGGAAGCAGCGTATCGCGCTTTAAGGTACTCAACGGCTCTTCGTCAAAATCGGCGGTAAACGTAAGCGCTTGCGCTCCCGCGCCTTTAAAGCTTCCGGAAACCAATTCCTTTCCGTCCACCGATGCCGAAGCGCTCATATTCAAATTATCGAGCTTGGACGTTTTAATGACCGTGTATACCGAATCAAGCACAAAGGTGGTAACTGCCGTGCTCTTCCAGTAGCCGGCTTTTTGGCGCTGCAAAAGCGTGTACAAAAGCTTGGTAATCATGTCATCGTCGGCGTTGAGCAGCGTAAACAGTTTTACCGTCAGCGCGTAATCCATGGATTTGTCGTTCGCATACCAATACCAATACCGCGATTCGTCGGGAGAAGTTATGTCGACGCCGCGCGTATCGGGACGCAGATAGCGCCGTATAACCTGAGCGTATTGCTGCGCTTTTTCCCTGTCGCCGGCGGAATTGCGCTCGAGGCACGCCAAGCCGGCCAAGGCCGAAACCGAAATATCGGTGTCCTTGTCGGCTGTTCCCGGCAGCCAGGAAGCCGGAAAACTTCTTCCGTTGAGCGCGAGCACATAGCACGCGTATGCGCGAAGATACCCGCTTGAGGGTGTTCCGTCTTTATACAGCGAAGAAGCAATAAACGACGCAAGTCTTTCCGTATTGAGCGCGATATCCGCGCTGCCGTAACCGCGCTCCTTTGCCAAAGCGCACAGATGGGCGATACGCAAGCTCACGTAAAAGCTCGACCTCGTGCCTTCCGGCCAATACGGGAAGCCGCCGTCGTCAAGCTGGATTTGCTTCCACGAAGCGAAGGTTTCCTTTACGGTTTTTTTTACGTCGGGAACTTCGGTTTTCAGGCCGAAGGTGCCGATGTAGTCGCCGAAAACGACCAGAGGCAATAAGCGCGCACTCTGCTGTTCCATACAGCCGTACGGATAATTGAACACGTAGTTGACCGCCGACGAAAGCGTCGCCAATCGACTTGCATCCAGCGTAACCGACAAAGAGCCGGCGTTCAAGTCGGCAAAGGACGGAAGAGCTACCGCCTCCGAAGTCGAAGAAGCGGAACGCTCGACGGTTCCCGTCGACGTAAAGGTTTCGAACACAAAGGGGTGCTCGATAACAAGCGGCTGCACGAGCCTCTCTTTTAAGATATCCGACGATACCGAAAACACGACTTCGACTTCACCCGCTTTTTGTGCGGCAAGATCGAAATACACGGTCGCCTGAGCGCCGCTTTCTACTTTAACCGTTTTTTGCGCACTGCCGTCGAAAAAGGCTTTGCCCGGTTTTTTGCCGCCGTTTGCCGGATCGGCATTTTGTACAGAGCGCACTTCGGCTTTTACCGTTATGCTGTGAGAGCGCGAATCGAGGTTCGAAATCAGCACGCCGCATTCGGCCGTGTCGCGCTCGCGTAAGCGCCGCGGTTTTACGGCAAGCACGTTTACGGGATTTTGAACGAGCATTTCGTCTTCCTGCAAAGCAAGTAAATCGTCGTGAACGCCGAAGGCCGTAATGCGGTAGGTTGTAAGCGTATCGGGCAAGGTGAATTCGGCGCGGGCCTGACCGTTTTTGTCGGTTTTTAAAACCGGTATAAAGACGGCGGTCGGGTCGAATTTTTTGCGTTCCTGCTCTTTTTCTTCATCGGAAGCGTCGCCGCCTTTCAGGTTCTTTATCTCATAGGTTACCGGATCCATAAGCAGCGAGCGCGAATCTCCGCCTTTTACGCACAGCGGGAAATTATACTCGTTGTAAAAAAAGTCTACGGGATTCGGAACATGGTAATTGATTAAATCCAGTACGCCGCGGTCTACCGCCATAAGGGTCAGTTCGGCGTCGGCAAGGGGTTTGCCGCCCTTTGTCGCATTCAGCACGATAACGGCTTTTTCGCCGGGGCGGTATGACGGTTTGTCGGCGGCAACATCGATCGAAAAAGCCTTTACGCGCGGGTTCACGAACACGGCGGTTGAACCGAAAAAGCCCTTGGGCTTGTCCATGTCGGCTTCGCCGTATTGATGGGTCGGCTTTCCCGAACGCACGGAATACGAACACACGCTCACGTATACAACCGGTACGTAATTGAGCGCAATCGGAATTTCCAGCACCGCGGTGCTTTCTTCAAAGCGGCGCACTTGTTCGGTGAATATTCCTTCGCGTTCGACGGTGATAAGATAGTTGCCGGCGGGAAGCGGGCTTTCGAGCAGAATGCGCGCCGTATCGCCGGGGTTGTACTGCGATTGGTCGGGAGTGAGGCGCAGCGAAGATTCGAAATCGCGGTTCCAAAATACGGCGCCCGAACCGGTTACGAAAAAGGAATATTCGGTTTTTGCGGTTTTACCGTTTCTGTCGGTTCCGCTCAGCACGAGCGTATAATAGCCGGCGTTTTTAGGCGTAACTTTTACCGAACCTTTAAGCGAAGGTTTTACGGACACCGTATATTCAGTGACGCTTTCTTTTTCGTAGCTCGCGTATACACTGCCGGCCGAACCGTACTGCTGCACCAAATGCCAATCGTCGCGTATAAGTTCGGCGGACAAATTGCCTTTTACAAAATCCAAAGAAGCAAGCGCCTTTCCGTCGGCCGAAGCGAGCATAAGCGGAAAATTCAGTTCCTGCCCTTTTTTCGCGAAGCCCGCAATACCGTCGGGTTTGGCAACTCCGATGTAAAAAGATGCGGGATGAACCGTTACCGCGCCACGCGCCGCAATAAGCTGATTGCTTACATCGGTTACGGACGCCTCTGCAAAATAGCGGTACGGAGAACCGACAATGCCTTCTTCGGCGGTCGTATACGAAATGCGCGCGCTGCCGTCTGCGGAAAGCCGTCCTTCAAACGAAGAAAGCTGTTCCATTGAGCGCTCGATTTCGCGCGGGCCGAACGTATAATTTTTGAGCGCCGGGTCGTCGCTTGTAAAATCGCAGCCTTGGCGCACCCAGCCGCCCGTGTACGTCGCTTCGGCCAAAGAGCTGCCGGACAAATACGACGCTTTAACCGAACCGCTTATCGTGTCGCCGGCAACGAGGGTCGCATCACTCAAAGCGACTTCGGCTTGGAATTTTACGCGTTCAAAATACGCAATCGTAATATTGATTCTGCGGCTTTCGCGCTTCGATCCGGGGCGTTCATAGATAAGCACGTATTGCCCGGGCTTTACGTTTTCGGGAAGTGCGACCGAACCCCAAAAACCGCCCGATTCGGAACAAGTGCCGCTCAAGTGCGCAACTTCTTCGGCATCGCCCCACACGTTTTCTTTTAATGTTACCGTATAATCGCCGGTATAGGGAGTGAACGAGCCGAGTCTTTGCGTGCGGTCGATGCCGCGGAACGTAATCGTTTCGCCGGGCCGGTACAAGCCGCGGTCGGAAAACATAAACGTACGCTGAAAAGCCTGCACGCCGGTATCAATATCGTCAACCGAAGAAACCGAACGCCATTCGCGGTGCGTATTCGGATAAAACACCGCGCGATCGCCTGCTTTTTCAACATAGACGGCTTCTCTGTTCCCGTTGAAAAACGCCGCGCTTGAAGAGCCGAAGCGCAAAACGGCAAGTCCGTTTTTATCCGTCGTGCCCGAACCGAGCGCGGTCGCCGCCGCAGTGTTTACGGAACTCTCGCCGTTATACATGTATACGTTTGCGCCTTCAACGGGATTGCCGGTCGCAAGGCTTGTTACGAGCACGACCGCCTTATTTATTCCGTAACGGACCGTAACGCCCAAATCGGTTACCTGAATGGTCGTGCAGTTTTCCTGCGTATAGAATTTGCCCTTGTCCCAATAGGACGGAACGGTCATTTCCGCATCGAAGCGCACAAAGCCTTTGCCGTTATCCAACAGCGGATCCAAATCGATAACTTCAAACTGTCTTTGGTTGCGTATTTTTATGTTCGGTTCCGCCGCATTTTTATCGGAAATATATGCTTCCCACGACGTTATAGCGAGCGGGTTATCGGTTTTTACGACGCTGTAACGCGACGGTTCGTACAGGTTTTGATATTCGAACAAAAACTTATGCGGATAGGCGGCTTCAAGCATTTTCGTACCGCTGTCCAAAAACCTCACATAACTTGCCGCTTCTGGAACCCGAATCGAAACTGATTTCCCTGCTCTAAGTTTCCTGCCGTACACATCTTTTATACCGTCTTTAACGGTCAGCGTATATTTTGAATTAAAGCTGACGGGAAGGCCGTACACAATGACCGTACCGCCGTTTACTTCGATATTTTCTTTTGTTATAGGCATCGCAGGTTCGGTCGAAAGATTCGCCGAAACAGAGGACGCCTCGACATCGTGCGAAAAGCGCAGGTACACCGGATTTAAAAAGCGCCCTGCCGAACGCTCGACATCGATATCCTCCAGCTGGAAGGGCAAAAGCGTGTGGTAGCGGACGCTAAGTTTATCGACATAAATATACACGTCGGTGTCGAAAGGAATGTTTCCCTTTACCGTGACAAGCAGCGATTTGTCGTCTTTTTGGCTTATCGTGCAGGGTAAAACGCTTCCGTCAACTTCGGCGCGGATGCGGCTTGCAAAATCCTGCGCTTTAACCGGATAATTGAACACGAGCAGCACTTCGTTTGCCGCTTCGGGCACAACGTCGTCAGTGTCGATCCACATGCCGGTTTTTTTTGCAAACGAATAGCCGACGTTAAAACCGGTAATACGTAATTCTTCGCTTTTGATTTTAAAAACGCGCTCGCCGGTAATCGGCTTACCGCTCAGAGATTTTACCGTATCGGGAACGGTAATCGTATATTCCTGCAAGGGGTTTATGTTTTCGCTCGCTTCAAACGCCAAGTGCCGCGAACCGTACCAGCGGAACACGCCTTCGACCGCAGGCTCAACTCTCATATACTCCGACTTTGAGGACGGTTCTTCGAGCGCGCTTATCGCCTTTACGGGAAGCGAAAACACTACGTAAAAAGACGGCTGGCGGATTGTCGCAGGCAGCTCTTTTTGAGGCCCCCAATCGGCGACGGTTAAATCGCCCTTTTCTTCAGCTGCGGGAAGGACATATCCTGAAACACCCGCCGGAATGCTCAGAGCGCTTTGAGCGGGCCGCGTTGTCGTATATGCGGTTTTATATTCTTTTAAGGGGCGCACGGTCGAAGAGGTTGTGCCGGAAGCCCCTCCCCTCGCCGCCGATGAAGAGACGCCGGAAGCGCTCTTTTTGCCGGCGGCCGCGGACTGGCCGCCCACATTCCGCTTTTTTGCCGGCCGATCGGGTTCCGGTTCGGTCTTTTCATACACGGGAATAAACGCCTGTTCAAAATCGGGAATATAGGCAAAATCGCCGCCGTCTTCATCCGATCGCGTCTGTTCGCTTTGCCTTGCTTCGGCATTATTTTTCGAACAGCCTGCAGCAAAAAAAAGCACAAAAACCAACATCGCCGCCGAAAGCGGCACAAGCATATTTTTTTTCACGGAAATACCTCTGAAAGCCAACCTCGCCGTATACGCGGGCACAGCTCCGCAAATGCGAACCGGCCTCGCCCCAAAACAACAGCGCCGACAGCCGGCAAGGCTGCGCCGCACGCGGGCATGCCTCACTGAAAACGCGCGTTTTATCAGACAGTATAATATGACGAATTTACGCTGAACGCAAGCGGAGAAATAAAGCTTTCACTTGCAGGAACGGGATCGGAAAACGGACGTGATGGAAAAATCCGCAGCGATGTTCCGAATTTGACGGTACCGACGGAAAGATTTACAGCGACGTTTAGAATACTATAAGGAGTTGCCGTCAATTCTCCTTTTGTAGCATTCCGGGCGGCATAACGCTGCTTATGAATCTATCGTATATATATACGAAAAAATGCCCCTACCATTGGATTATCGATCCTAATACCTTATCCAAAAACGACTTTTCGCAAAATAGCATTTATGCGCAGTTGGTACTCTTGAGATTCAACGTGTAATGCTTCTATGATATCTCTATCAATGCCGACCTGTACGGTGTTGCTCTTTTCATTGAACCATTCGGGATGAAGCATACGCGCCGGTTTTAAATTTTTCAGTTGTAAATCGGTCAGTTTTCGGCAGTCAGAAAAGTCGGTGTTTTGAAAGTTTTCAATTTCATTTAACCGTTCTTCCTCAAGCGGCGGAAGGCTTTTAACTTCTTCCAAGGTCATTGTTTTTATGGCCATTTATCTCCCCCGCTGTTGCTTTCCTTGCAGAAATAATATGTGTTATCCGCTTCGCCGATCAATGACAAAGATAAATGATTATTCTATCAAATTCTCTTCCAATGTTCTGTCGATGAGAGACTTGGCTGCTTCCGACAGTTTCCCGAACGGTTTTCTTGCAATTCCGACATCGATGCCCTGCTTACATACGACATACTTCACTGCAGGGATTAGTCCCACCTTGCAGAAGACTTCCATAATATTATTCGCCTTGTGCTGCATTGCGCGTGCCTCGGCAATTCGTCCTTCATTGAAGGCATTGTATATCTTAAGATAGTGGGGGAGCATGCAGTTGAATGTGCTGCCGATAGACCCCTGTGAACCTAATGCAAGTCCGGCTACCATTGTTTCATCAAAGCCGTTCAGAACCCAAAGCTTAGGATTCAGTTCCAGAAATCTTTCCAGCTGGGATACTACCTGATTAGTGTGCTTCACGCCTTCAATTGCATCGGAGCTGAAAAGCTCTCTGTAGATCGGATTGTTCAAATCAAATTCCTTCTTTGTGTTTCCCGGGAAGTTGTACACAATCACAGGCATATCTACAGCTTTAGAAATGTCGTAGTAATATCGGGCAATCTCGCCGGGGGTAAAGCCGTAGTACAGCGGAGGGGTGGTCGCTATATGCCGATATCCCATTCTCTTTGCGTTGCATGCAAAGTCGATTGCCTCTTTTGTGCCGATCGCTCCGCAATGAGCGATAAGGTCGGTTCTGTTCTTAAAGGATGATGCACATTCAAAGGTTTCCAGCCTCTCTTCATGGCTAAGGAGAAAGCATTCTGCGCTTGAACCTCCGATAAAAAATCCGGCGGCTCCTTCTGCAAGGTTTCTTTCCATCAAGGCGATAAGAGCTTTCGGATTGAAATTGTCATTCCGGTCAAACGGAGTAAGAGAGGCTACATAGATTCCGTTCATGGTCAGTTTTCTCCTTAATCAATAATTTCACCGCAGATTCGCTAAGTTAATTATTGCATGCGATAAGCCGGAAAGCAAGGACTATCAATACCGCATTTTCGGAGACTCAAAGCATGCAGTAACTAATCGTTCCGTTGAAAAATTGCCGCATATTAAACCGGAGCACAACATCCTGTCTCAGACGGGAACCTTCACCACAACTTTCTTGACGGGGGCATTGCCATCGACCTTGATTCTCGGCTTATGGGCATCCTCCGGTCCAAGGATAACATAGTCACCTGCATTGAGAAACACGTTGCTATAGTGTTTAGGTTCCTCGTAAAAGGTGATGTCTTTTGCCTCGTCGTATGGAACTGCAACGGCGCCCAATTCGCCTCTGCTGCAAACTCCGCAGTACTCCATACCCTCGATGACATACTGAACGTCAAAAAATTTTTCATGAGTTTCAAACCGGCCGTCTTCTGCGTTGATAGAATCATAATGCTGAATGCTCGCCTTAACACCCTCTCCAAGTTCAATTGTGCATTCCGAAAGTTCTGCAAGATCTTTTCGCTTCAGAAACTCAAAAGCAAGCCGGAATTTTTTTGCCGAAAAATCGTACTTGTACTCCAAACCTAGCTTTGTGCTAATCATCAGCAGAACTCCTTCAAACCCTCAATCGCATAGGTTCTGACAGGACAGCTGTCCAGCCCCTTTATGTACATCGGCGCGAAGCTGATGAAGAATGTCTCCTGTTTAAGTTGGTCAAGGTTTTTGACTACTTCCAAAAAAGTGATGTTTTTAGCCATGCAGATATCGTGGAACGGCTTTACATCTTCGTTACAGTTTTCAATCGAGACGCCGTCGCCGAAGCCGACGCACTTTACCTTTTTATCAACAAACCACTGAGCCGTTTCGCCGTTGACGAGAAGTCTCTTGTCGTTCGGCCCGTTAGTTTCAGGCGTGAACGGAGCAAGCTTGTAGATTGAATCAATGATAACCACGTCGCCCGGCTTGACTTTGGCGCCGATCGCCTTGTCTAGGTCTGCAGCGCCGATGTGAGAAAGCGGCGCGAGATCTTTGAATTCGTGGTACAGCCCTCTTCCGATAAATGATGTAAGCGGAAGGTCTGCAACGCTTGCTCCGTCCTCAAAGTGATGGTACGGGCACTCGCAGTGAGTTCCAAGGTGGGTCATTATGTCGACGTTTGTGTGGAAGTCAGGAATCGGCCCGCCCGTGTTGAATCTGTCAAGTTTGCATCTTCTGGTCTCTGTGGCCGGATCAATGTACTTTGTCAAATCAATGACTCTAAGTCCGTTCAGTTCGTAAACACTCTGCATTCTCTGTTCTCCTTGTTTTTGTTTTCCAAAGCATGAATCGCATTGACGACAAACTCATGATAAGGAACTTCTATCTTCCGGTCATGTGCGGTCTCCACTACGCTGCCACTGATCGTGTCAACTTCGCTTTTTTTGCCGTCTCTGATATCCGCATAGATTGAAGTGTATCCGCCCGGTGCGTTGGCACAAACTGTGTCAACATCCTTTACAACTTCCTCAAGATCGAATCCGAGTCCTAGTGAGTTTGCAACCTCAACGGCCTCTCTGCACAGCTGCTTCATAAGGAAGTTCGCGTTTGCATCCGTGTGTATGAATCCGAACGGAACCTGAAACAAAGCGGTCAGTGAAGATGCCGCCGTGTTTGTGAACATTTTATTCCAGACCTGTCTCCGAACGTTGTCTTCCGTGCGGCACTCAAAACCGCAGCTTGTGAAATTCTCTGCGATAAACGCAATCGCCTTTGAACCGCCGTCCAAAAGCCCGATGCTTGTGATTCCGCTTCCGCCATGGTTGACGAAGCCCGGCTCAATTACCGAGCTGTTGTGCTGGGTGGATCCGATTATGATATGCTTTCTGTCTGTGAACTTCAAAAGCTTGCTTTCATGACCTACTCCGTTCTGGAGCGTCATCAGATATGTGTTTTTCCCTATAAGATTCTTGTTGCCCTCAAGCGCTGAAATTGTGAACATGGACTTCACAAAGACAATCACAAGATCCTGTTCCCCCAGCCCTTCGGATTTGAGCAATGCGTTAGGACTGCACTGAGTTACGGAGCCGTCTTTCTCTTTAATTCTGACACCGTGTTTTTTGATCGCGTCGACTACCGCATGACTTACGTCAATGACAGAAACTTCATTGTTTTTTGAGAGATAACCGCTGAACAGGGAGCCCATCGCACCTGCGCCCAATACCGCAATCTTCATGTTTTGCTCCGAAGCTCCCGCATTTTGTTGCAATTATTATTGCAATCGAATTCAAACATAACTAAAATAGTATTGCACGGTTTCTCAGCGAATGCAAGCATTTTTTTAATATTTTTTTGAAATGCTGCAGGTTAACACATTGTCATCCTCTAACCATATGTTCTGGCTGAAAGTGAAAGCAGGCAATAAATTGAAACTTCTCTTTTAGGAGGACTCAAAAGACACACTTTTGCAGTGAAAATTTGAAAACGGAACGCCCTTCTCCATCATATTTCCAGTAGCAATGCAGTTGCGGTATTAACGCGCACAATTTCCACATTCGCATTGAAAAAAGAACGCACATTTTCTTGCGTGATGACATCGCGGATATCACCGAAAAGATAGGTTTGTCCGGACAGTAACAATCCCTTATCCGCAATGCGGATGATATTTTGAATATAATGCGAATTAATGATGACGGCGGCATGGCGGGATTTTGAAAGCGTTTGCAATATTTTTAAAAGTTGCGACTGATTATAAAAGTCTAAGTTCCTTAAAATGCAGCAGTTGAGAGAATATCAATTCTCGAAAACTGTTGCATTCGTGCGCGAAAAGCGCACATATAATCTGCGACGTTTCGGCTTCGCCCGAAACTCGACAGTTCATGACATCCACAGATGGCGGTGGCTATAAACAGAAGCGATATATTTTGGACGGGAGAGAAAGCGGGAGGGGGATGAGACTATTTTACCGTTATTATCCGATTGGCCGATTAATAGAAAAGGATCTTTCTAAAATAAAATGAATGGCCCATACATAGCATTATTCGACTATGTACTGTATAATTAGGATATAGGAGCCTATTATGAGTCGTAAAGTTTTTTGTGAAAAAGATGGAATTTTAATTACTTATACCGATAACGATGTATGTTTTGAAGATTCCCAAACAGCCGAAGCGATTTTGCTTACAAATAAAGGAGAAGTAATTCATTCTAATTTTAATGTAGAAAAGAATGAATATTTTAAAAATTATCTCAAGCAGATTTATCAGGCGATAACGGCATTCCGCAATCTTGATGCACTTGAGAGCGCCTGATGCCCATATATCTCCGTACGGCAGGTTATAAAATTTACTTTTGGACAAATGAACGCGGCGAAGCTATTCATTTTCATGTTACGAAAGGCGATCCAAGTAAAAACGATACAAAAATTTGGGTTTTATCGAACGGCTCTTTTAAACTGGCTCATAACAAGGGTAAAGTTCCTGCAAAAGATTTATCCCGCATTTTTTCTGCTATGCAAAGTTACTATTTTGACTTTATAAATTTTTGGAAGACGTACCATAGTGCAGAAGTGCAATTTTATAATTGATTATATAGGAAATAACCTAACACTCGCTTCAACCTGACATTGCGGACAAGCCGCAAATGCAGGTTAAGCGAATGTTATGTGGACTGCCCAGTGGGCAGCTATTATGGAGAAAAGAATGGCATTTGATTTCAAGAAAGAATATCGGGAATTTTATCTTCCCAAAAATAAACCAGAAATTGTAACAGTTCCAAAAATGAATTATATTGCAGTTAGGGGAAAAGGAAATCCAAATGAAGCAGGCGGCGCTTATCAGCGGGCAGTTGGAGTATTATATGCGGTAGCGTATACTCTAAAAATGAGTTACAAGACTGATTATAAAATTAACGAATTTTTTGAATATGTTGTTCCTCCGTTGGAAGGTTTTTGGTGGCAGGCCGAGATTGACGGCGTAGACTATTCAGACAAATCAAGCTTCAATTGGATTTCGGTAATTCGTATTCCAGATTTTGTTACAAAAAAAGATTTTGATTGGGCTGTAAAGACTGCTGCTGAAAAGAAAAAAATCGATTGCTCCTCTGCGGAATTTCTATCGATTGAAGAAGGCCTGTGCGTTCAGATAATGCATAACGGTTCTTATGACGATGAACCGACAAGCGTAAAAATTATGGATGATTTCATTCGATCAAATGGATATGAAAACGATATGACGGAAAAACGGTTGCATCATGAGATTTATCTTTCAGATCCCAGAAAAAGTTCTCCTGAAAAATGGAAAACAGTCATCAGGCATCCGATAAAAAAAGCAAAGCGAAAAGCGGCGCTCCAGTTAGTGAGGTGATAATGCCGATGGGAATTTCCGAAAAGCCGATTGTTCGAGCAAAGGTGTCGGAAAGCAGCATAAACAAAGCGCCGAATACGCTTGAAAGCGGCAGTACATATCCGTGATTCGAGCCGATAATTTTTCGAGTTGCATGAGGAATTACCAGCCCTACCCAGCCGATCATACCGCTTACCGTAACGGCAGAAGCGATCAGTACAGTCGCTGCACCAAGCACAATACTTTTAACGAGCTTTGGATGCACACCGGCGATTTTTGCTTCATCATCTCCGAGCGATAAGATATTTAACTTCCAGCGAAATAGGTATAACAGACTCGTTCCAAGCAAGAACGGAAGCAGAATAAAAGTAATTTGCGCCGAGCCGGAGGATGCAAAGCTGCCCATCAGCCAAAACGTAATTGCAGGCAGGGTATCGTTCGGATCTGCTGCAAATTTTAGAATGGACAGCAGAGAAACAAATAATGATGAAGTAATGATACCGCTTAAAACAATAGATAAAACAGAAAAATCTTTTTTCAATCTACATAATGCAACCACAAAAAAGATACTGAGCAGTCCTGCAGTAAAGGAGAGTATAAGTGTTGCGAAGAGATTATTGCCGAAGAACAGAATCCCTGCTGCAGCGCCAAATCCTGAAGCGGAAGCGGTTCCCAACACATCGGGACTCGCAAGCGGATTTTGCAAAATACCCTGCATCGCTGTACCTGCCAGAGCAAGTGCAGCGCCTACCATAATCGATAGTATCACTCGCGGAAGACGGATATCGAAGAGGATATGCCGTTTTACATCACCGTCTGCGACCGTTTGCCGTGTAACAAGCTTTGCAATATCGGACGGCATAATCTGAAACCGTCCGATAAAACAAGCGGCAATTGCTGCTGCCGTCAAAAGCACTATACCGGCAATAAGTATTTTGCGATATGAGGTATGACCGTACCTGTACATTTACTGTATCGCTATCGGTTTAAGCATATCGCTGATAACAGTATCCGGTAAATCGGCAGCATACATTTCTTTGTAATAGTGTTTTATTCTTGCCTTAAATTCAGCCTCGGTATACCTATCGGGATATACTTTCAGCAGCATCCAAAGCGGCAGCAAAGGAGAATCGGCACACGGCATTCCCCAGCTATATGTGCCTTGCGGAATATCGAATACATGTTTTTCTTTTACCGCAGTAATAAACGACCAGTCGGAGCCGTCTACTTTGTTCTGTAAAATATGCGCAGCGACGATTACGTTTTTTCCGACTCGCATGTTATTGATAAAAATCACATCGGGATTCCACGCATGAATCTGTTCCATAGAAACGGCTGCCTGTCCTGCTCCATCAGCAAAGCCTTCTACTGCCGCGCTATTTTCAAAACCTGCCATCTTTAAAAATGCATCTCCATAACTATTTTTTCCGCTTACGGTAATCTTCCCGCCAAGATAGCTGAAAATAAAAAGCGCTTTTAATTTTTTATGTTCACCTGTATGTAAAATTTTTTCAGTGAGTATATTTGTTTCCTGCCACTGCTTTTTAAACCGTTCGGGATTTTTTATGCGGAAAGTATCTGCAAGCAGCGCTTCCCATTTTTCCGTTAGCGTTTGGGGATTCATATCTTTCAGGTGCATATTCAACAGCGGTGTATCGATATTCGCCAAATTCTTTTTTTCAAAATCCCCGTAATAGATAATCAGTGAAGGATGTAAGGATGCCAGACTTTCGACATTGATTGTAAAATCGTTATTGACAAACGAGGTGTCGATGTTTTTCGCAGTGGAATTTACAATATGCAGCACCTGCGGATTTGATGTTGAAAATGTCCGCGGATTTACACCGACAACGGAATCCGCAAGCTGCGGAAAAGTAAGCAGCATCGAATAAACCGGCGGTGATAAATTAACGATACGGGTATGCTGTTGCTCTCGTTCGGCTGTTTCTGCACCATGCGATTCTTTTTGTCCCGCAGCAAAAAGACTGAGACCTAATACGGAAATAAAAACCGCATATACAATTTTCTTATTCATATTTTCCTCCATAAAAATACTCGTTCACAATAATAGTAAAAACTTTTACAAGTTTCAAAAATGATTTGCTATCATCTCATTAGCTTTTTCTAAAAAGCGATCGATAAGCGAGCATTCTTGCTCATTCAGCGAATCGATAAAATCGAAAAAAGATTTATCATACGTTTGGTGGTAGTTCTCATGTGCGATATACGCCGCTTTCCCTCTCTTTGTTAAAAATAATTTCTTTCGTTTTTTATCTTCCATATCCTCTTCTTTTTCTACAAACCCACGTTCCTCAAGTTTCAGCAAAGTCTTGTGAATAACCGCACGGGTAATCCCCATATCGCGGGCAATTTCCGAGCTGAATATTCCCGGATTATCTCCTATCTTTTTTATGATATGAATTTCGCCGCGGTAAAACGTCATATCCTTCCCGGCAAAGGAGAGCGTGCTATTTTTTCCGTTTGCAATTTTTTCTATCAGCGCTATATACCGTTCAATCACGGTGTTTTTACTTGTCATCACACACCTTCCTAAATACAATAAAAGGATATAAGCCGTCGGTGCCTTTTGTTATCGCTTTTAGACTAACGGAATTTAAAGCGGAGATCAGTATCTCTTTTAACAGAGCTTTATTTATGCGGAAGTTTTCATCCCTCAGTGCTCTGCGTCGAAGTTGTTGGTTCTTTCGTCTGAGATTTCCCTTTAGCCACCGCGCCGCATATCGCGCCTTGTCTTTCTCTGCGGCGAAAGCAGTATCATATACCAATAATAGTCCGCCTTCTTGGAGCGCATCGCTTATTTTTTTAACAAACGGCTCGATCATCTCCGGCACAAATGGAAAAATACCTGAGGCAATAATAAAGTCATAGCCTCCGCCGATATCGTCCGAAAGAAAATTTCCTTCCATGATTGCAATGCGGTTTTTGGCCGGAGAATCGGCGATGAAACGCCGTGCGATAGCTGCAACGTCTTTCTGCTCGAAAAGAACGCCTTCGCATTTTGTATACGATTCGGCTATTGCAATGAGCAGCGCTCCTGAACCGCCTCCTAAATCAAGAACCTTTTTCGGCATAATGCCCAGTTCTTTAATCAGTGTAAGTAAGGGCTGTTTTCTCAATATGCTTATTTCCTTGGCGGTAATCCGTGCCATTTCAGTAAAATCAAAGACGGGGCAGCTGCTTGGATTATCGGATACGACTTCCGCTTCATTGCATATATCCGACAATCGTTTGCGATAAAGCAGTACATCGCCTATATACGATAGGCTCGAACGGGATAAAAACCGCTGCGTTTTGCCGGTATTGCAATAGCGGTTTCCGTCAAGGATTATCAATCCTTGAGCGGTGAGTACATCTAAAAATACCTTTAGAGATTGTGCATTGCCAAGATTGAGACTGCCGTATTTACCAGCATTGCACGATATTACCTCAGCAAGCTCCTCAGCCGTCTTACCGTTACTTAATACGGTAAACATATCGAGCTCCAACGCTATGAAAAAAATCTGCGCATCCAATAGTGCGTCGAGCTTTGTATAATATTTTAAAACAGATTTCATCCTCCATCCTTTTTGTATGCTAGGCATACAAATATAATCGGAAATGAATATTTTATCAAGCAGGGGCATGGTGGTTAATAACCTGGAAGAATACAAGGAAATCGGCAGAAGAGGTACAAAAACGAGCGGCCGATTCGTACTGCAAAGAATGTTGACAAATAAAAGAAAAAAGGACGATACTGCCTGTAAAATCCGTACAAAAAATATCGGGCGGGCGCCGGTAAAACATCCTATGCTTTATATAATGGAACTGGCCGGACAACTGCTGCGCTTTGATACTTCAATGCGGCGGAACGGTTTCGGAAAGCTCGAAAAATTTTAAGACGGGAGAAGCCGAGTGAACATGCTCAATTCTTTTAACAGGACGATGGACTATATTGAAAGCGTCCTTGACGATGAAATCGACGAAAAGGAAGTCGCGCGCATTTCACGCTATTCGTTTGCGCTTTTTTCGCGGTTGTTTTCGATACTGACGGGGTATACGCTCAGCGAATACGTGCGCTTTCGAAAACTGAGCCGGGCGGCCGCCGACTTGCGAAACACAAACGAAAAAGTCATCGATATCGCTTTAAAATACGGATACGAGTCCCCCGATTCTTTTGCCGCCGCGTTTAAAAAATTCCACAACGCGTCGCCGAGCGAAATAAAAGAGGGAAAAGAATTCACATCGTTTTTGCCGCTTCGCCTGTCGTTAACCGTTACGGGAGGTAATATGATGAAAGTAAAAATCGAAAAAAAAGAGGCATTCACTGTCGCAGGCTTAAAGGAAACGGTTTCGGCAACGACCGATTTCCCTTCGCTGTGGAAAAAGCTGTATTCGCGCATACCGCATTCGCAATTGGCAAAGCTCGGCAACGGACAAAGTTTCGGCGTATGTACGGAAGTAAGCGATTGCAAAGATTTTACGTATATAGCGGCCTACGATCTTCGCGGCGCACAGTGCAGAGAAAAGGCGCGCGAACTCGGATTGTCGGTGCTTGAAATTCCTCAAGCCGAATACGCGGTCGTTACGCTTGAAGGCGCCGTCCCCGGCTGTATTCACGCCGGCTGGAAATTCGTTATGGAAAACTTTTTTCCCGAACACGGTTTCCGCCACGCCGGCAGCCCCGACTTTGAAGTGTATTCCGAAGGCGATATGGACTCGCCCGCCTACAAAATGGAACTGTGGGTGCCGATCGTAAAAGAGTGAAGATGTAACGGAATCCTGCAGGCTGAAAGAACACTGCAAACGGCAGACCGCCCCCTGCGGGGGCGGTCTTTATAGCCAGCACTGGTGCTTTTTTTTATGAACTGCCCCCCCTGTCGCACAAATGGTCTATCTGTTCGGCTATAAAATGCTGGAAATCTTCCCATTCATTTAAACACTACGCAGGCACGCTGCGGTCAGGCTACCGGGCGGACGTCATATCGCCGATAACGGACGCAAGATCGCCTTTAAAAGAAACGGTGCGGTCTGAAATTTCTTCAGGCACATAATTTTCTTCGCTGTTTACACTGATCAATACGGATTTAGGATTTGCCGCCGTCATCTGCCAAAAAGGATATTTTATTATCCCGGGAGTATTGTACCCTACTCCCAGTTCCATCAATAACAGCCGTGAATTTTTAAATTTTTCAACAAAGGCTTCGTATCTTGAAGAAGCGGCGTGCCATCCTTCGTCTTCCACAAAAGTTTCGTCCGCACGCAGATTCATCGACATGGGAGATCCGCACACGGGACAGAGAGGAATCAATTCCGAAGGAATTTTCATGTCTTTTTGGGCTGCAAGCATGCTTTTAACGGCGTTTTCGTTGTCGTATGTTTTTGAATGACACGGTTTTGAACACTGAAAAAGGCCGAAGTCGCCTTGAGTATAAAAAAGTCTCTCTTTACTAAAACCTGCTTTTTGAAAGCAATGATCCACGTTTGTAGTAAGAACAAAATAGTTCTTCTCCTTTAGAAAAGAAAAAAGCTCGTCATATAGCGGTTTTGGAGGATCGGTATAACGGTTACAATGAACAAACCGGCTCCAATACGCCCAGAATTCTTCAAGCGTCTTATAAGGATAAAATCCTCCTGAATACATGTCGGTAAAACCGTATCGTTCATAAAAATCACTAAAATACCGCAAAAATCTTTTGCCTGAGTAAGTAAAACCTGCGGCAGCCGAAAGCCCCGCCCCTGCTCCCACAAGAACGGCTTCCGCGTTCTTTAAAGCGTCTTTTAAACGTTCGATTTTTTTTCGGTAAGCGGCGGCGTCAAAGTCGCTCTTCATCTTATTTTTTTCCTAAGAGCATAAAGTCGCTTATGGGGCAGCAAAAGGCAATACCGCTTCCCGGAGAAGCAAGGCAAGGTAACGTACGCACGGCTTCAAGAACGTCGTCCAATTTTTCAGAATCTATGATCATCAAAAGCATTTCTTTTTCAGGAACTATTTCCATGCCGAAAAATTTTGCGTCTCCGGGTTTTGCCGTTCCCCGCGCTTTGATCACGGTGCCGCCGCCGGCGCCTGCTTTACGAGCGGCAGCCATTATATCATCCGCATAACCTCTGTTTGCGATAATGCTTACCATATGATGAGCAGCGTTAAAAGTCATATAATCATCACCCCCAAATATATTACCGGTTTTAATCAATCTTATCGAATCCAAGGAAAACAACACTCCGAATCTTTTCTTTTTTCTCTCTGAAGCTCTGGCTATCGCATCCGCAATTTTCGACCGCTCTTCCGAAGGAACAAGCATGTACACGATATCTTTTGACGTTTCGCCTAACGCAAGCACATGAAGAAATCTGTTTTCCGAAATTCCGCGCCCCATAACTACGGTACCGCCGCCGGCGCCCGCAGAACAGGCCGCCTTTATAATAAATTCGCCGCCGTCATGGGGGACAATGCATACCATTAAGTTATACGATGTCATTCTGCCCCTCCTTTCTTTTTATAATTAAATACAAGTCCGAGAATTTGAATGGCGATCAGAGGCGTCATAGCGATAAGAGCAATTACGCCGAACGCGTCGTTGTGTGCGCCCGAAGCTTGAGAAGCGCCGAGCGTAAATGAAAGAACGAACGTGGAACTTATAGGTCCTGAAGCCACTCCGCCTGAATCAAATGCGATCGCCGTAAACAGATCCGGACAAAAGATCATAAGAATGAGAGCTACCGCATAGCCGGGAATAAGCACATACATGATATTAAAACCGAATAAGGAGCGAAGCATTGCAAACGCAATCGCTATCGCAGCCCCGGAAGCAAGGAAGACAAGCAGAACTTTGCGTTTTATAGTTCCGCCTGAAATCAATTCAACCTGATCCGTAAGAACCCACACGGCAGGTTCCGCACAAACTACCACCGCTCCGATCAAAAGACCTGTTCCTACAAGCATAAAAGTCCATAATCCGCCGTTATTAAGAGCAAGAGTTCCTAAAAGGACTCCGAGCCGGCGGCCGGCGGTCATAAAGCCGCCGTTCACTCCAACAAGAAAGATCGTAAGTCCGATATAGCTGTAAAAAAAGCCCAAGATCATACGCGCTAAGCGGCGCGGAGGCATGTGAAGAAGAGTTGTTTGAAAAACAATAAAAAGTATAACCACAGGCGTAAGCGAATACACGGCCTCACGCGCAACATGGGGTAATATGCTTAAAAACACATAAAGCCCTTTAAGATCCGCTCCGGCAGCATGAGAAATTTCTTGATCGGCAATAACGGCCGCATGTTTTGAAAGAAAAACTCCGTAAAGAAGAACCGCCAGAATCGGACCGACGGACGCCATTCCCGTAAGACCGAAATTGTCGCTTTGAGAACTTCCGCCTTTTTTTGAATTTGCCGAATTTACGCGTACCGACGAAACTCCTATTCCAAGGGCCATAATAAAAGGAACCGTCATAGGCCCCGTGGTAGCCCCTCCGGAATCGAATCCTATGCCTATAAAGTTATGAGGAGCTATAAATGCAAGCATGAAGACTATAAAATACGAAAATACAAAAAATATCTTAAGCGGAAGGCGCATAACCGTGCGCAAAAGCCCTAAGGCTATATAAAATCCCACTCCGGATGCGATCATCATTATAAAGACCCTCTTATTAACAAGAGGAAAAATGCTGCGCACCTGATCGCTTAGAACCTGTATGTCAGGCTCGGAAGCCGTTACAAGAAAACCTATCGCAAACGATGCAGCGAGTAAAAGGGGAAGGTTTCTTTTTTTTGTAAGTTCGGAACCGCCGTACGTACCGAGCGGGAGGATACCGATATCCACTCCGAGCAAAAATATCGTAAGTCCCATTATAAGAAGAATTCCGCCGACGATGAATCTGAATAAAAGCTCTTTGCCCAAAGGCGCCGCCGTCACCCCGAGCACAAGCACTATGATCATAACCGGCAAAACGGAAGACGCCGTTTCTTTAAATTTTTGTATGATATTCATTTTAGCCCAACAACTCGAACTTCAAGTTTTATAATTTTAGGGCGGCAGTCGCACACGGATGTGCGACTTACAAGTAATGTCGACAGTTTTTGAAAAAAACTGTCAGTTTAAGAAAAACAAGGACGTTTTTCTTAATACACAATCCCTGCCGCGTAAAACTCAACATTCAGGTTATCTTAAGTTATAGCAGTTACCGACACACATAATCAATATCAAAACGGACATATTCAAATCAGATAAACTGCACAGGACGGCGCACAAACACATGCGTAGGACTTGCGTTATTAACAAAGTGGAATTAGAATTAATAAATAAGAGGTATTCACTATGAAACGAAATATTATTTTAACGGTGATTCTTGCCGCCGGCGTACTCGCAGGCTGCTCGAAGAAATCCGGAAGCGGCGCGGAAACATCGAGCGCGGGCTGGAAGCCCGAAAAAGACGTAACTGTTATCGTCGCATATAAAGCCGGAAGCGGCACGGATACGGGAGCGCGCATTCTGTGTTCCGTCGCTGAAAAGTATGTCGGTAAAACGCTCATCGTTACTAACAAAGAAGGCGCCGACGGGAAAATCGGATATACGACACTCGCGACTTCGAAGCCCGACGGATATACGATCGGCTTTATCAATCTGCCTACGTTCAGTTCTCTTTCCATCCAGCCGAACAGCCCCTTTACGAAAGATTCGATCGTTCCGATCTGCAATCACTTGTTCGAACCGTCGGTCGTCGTCGTACGCAAAAATGCGCCGTGGAACACGATCGAAGAATTGATCGAATACTGCAAAGCGCATAAAAACGAAGTCAAGTGCTCGACGAACGGCGTCAAAGCGTCGAATCACATCGGCGCGCAGCTTTTGGCAAAAGCGGCGGGTTTTGAAATCAGTTGCATCCCTTACGGCGGAACCGCCGACCAGCTCCTCGCGCTGAGACAGGGCGAAGTCGATATGTCCGTTCCGAAATCGGCCGACGTTGCGTCGCTCATCGGAGATAACGGAGAACTCAAAGTGCTCGCAACCTACACGGAAAACCGTATCGCAGAAATGCCGGACGTTCCGACGCTGAAAGAAAAAGGCTACAACCTCGTCTACGGTTCGGCACGCGCCCTCGTCGCCCCGAAAGGTACTCCGCAGGCTGCTATCGATTTCTACGTCGACGCGTTCGAAAAGACGATAAACGATCCCGACAATATCGAAAAGAGCAAAAACGCAGGTCTCGCTCTCGACTTTATGTCGCCCGATGCGCTCGGCCGGTTTATCGACGCGCAGGAAGATTTCGTCAAAAACACGCTTCCCACATTGTTCAACTGACAAAGCGTGCCGTAAAGCGCCGATCCAAGCGCATATGCGCCGATCGGCGTTTTCGAAAAGCTGCGGCCGGCTGTTTTATGCAGCCGCGGCTTTATCGTCTCCATCTTCGGAGGTTACATGAAAAAAAGCGACATCATTTTGGTTGCGGCGGTCTATGCGATTACCGCTTTTTTCTTTGTTATGGTGCTGCAGTATCCGAGCGACGTGCGCATCTACCCTATCTTTATTATGGTGGTGCTCTCCGTACTGACCACAATGCATTTGATCGAGTGTCTCGTAAAATTCGCACGGGAGAAAAAAATCGAAAACGATATGCCCCTTCTCTTCGAGCATTTTAAAGCCAAGCAATTTTTTACCGTTTTTGCAATGCTGTTCGCATACGTCGTTTTAATAAACATACTCGGTTTTTATATTTCGAGTCTTTTGTTCATCGCGGGAACGCTTATATTTTTTAAGATCAAACCGCTGTACATCGTCATAACGACCGCCGTATTCCTCGTTTTGATTTACGGCGGATTTTCAACGTTCCTGCATGTTCCGCTTCCGCGCGGTCTGCTGCTCTAAAAGGCGGGAGGTACTTTATGGATTTTTCGTTAATCGGCGCGGGATTCGTCAACGCCGTTATGCCGCTCAATCTGCTTGCCATGCTGTTAAGCACGACGATCGGCATCATGATCGGAGCGCTTCCCGGTCTTTCAGCCGCTATGGGTGTCGCGCTCATCATCCCGATCACCTTCGGTATGCCGCCTTCGACCGGTCTTATCGTGCTTGCAGGCATTTACTGCGGTGCGATTTTCGGCGGATCGATTTCGGCCATATTGATCCACACGCCGGGCACTCCCGCTTCCGCAGCGACCGCGATCGACGGTTACCAGCTGACGCTCCAAGGCAAAGCGGGTAAAGCCCTCGGAACTGCGGTTATCTCGTCGTTTTTCGGCGGGCTTTTAAGCTGTATTTCCCTTTACTTTTTTTCGCCGCCGCTTGCAAAACTCGCGATGGCGTTCGGAAGCCCCGAATATTTTTGGCTTTCTATTTTCGGTTTGACGATCATCGCCGGCGTCAGCTCCGATTCCATGATAAAAGGTCTCATCTCCGGCGCATTCGGTCTTTTGCTTTCGACAATCGGCATGGATACCATGAACGGCGTGTTCCGCTTTACGTTCGGACAGGCGGCCTTGTATGAAGGGCTTCCGTTTACCGCGACGCTCATCGGACTCTTTTCGATGTCGCAAGTCCTCGTGCTCGCCGACCACAAAATCCGCAAAGCAGGAGAATTGGTCGAGTTCGACGACAGAGTTCTCCTCAACAGAAAAGAGATGAAACTGATCGCCCCGACGATTTTGCGCTCGTGGATCATCGGCAACGTCATCGGCATCCTTCCCGGAGCGGGCGCGTCGATCGCGTCGTTTCTCGGCTACAACGAAGCGCGGCGCGCATCGAAACATAAAGAAGCGTTCGGACACGGGAGCATCGAAGGAGTTGCGGGTTCCGAAGCGGCGAACAACGCGGTTACCGGAGGTTCTCTCATTCCGACGCTCACGCTCGGCATCCCCGGCGAAAGCGTTACGGCGGTTCTCATGGGCGGTCTTTTGATTCATAATATGCAGCCCGGCCCCGACCTCTTCAACAAATACGCTGCCGTCACCTATACCTTTTTTGCGGGATTCGTATTCGTGCAGTTTTTTATGCTCGCTCTCGGACTGTGGGGCAGCAGATGGTTTGCAAAGATTTCACGCGTATCCGACGCGATCTTGATCCCGATCATATTCGCGCTGAGTGTCGTCGGCTCTTATGCGATCCGTAACAGTATGGCCGACGTTGTCATCATGTTCGTGTTCGGCGTCATCGGCTATTTCATAAAGCTCTTCGGGCTGAACTCCGCAGCGATCGTCCTCGCGCTCATTCTCGGCCCGATAGGAGAGAGGGGACTTCGCCGTTCGCTCTTACTTTCGAAGGGAAATCCTGCCATTCTGTTTTCAACGCCGGTGTGCTGGGTATTGATAGCTTTGTGCGTATTCAGTATATTCTCTCCGGCGCTCATGCAAAAACTGGAAAACAAATACAAGGCGCGCGATCCGGAAGCGGATATGCCGAAAGACTGATAATGACGAATGCTGTTTTTGATTTGCCGGAAATACTGACATCGCTGAATACCGTTTCGGTATTTGTTCGCCTTGGGTTAGCCGTGGCGTTCGGAGGCATACTCGGACTCGAGCGGGGCAGGAAACACCGGCCTGCGGGCTTCCGCACATACATGATCGTCTGTCTCTCTTCGGCGCTCATCATGATCACGGACTTATACCTCGTCGAATTCTACGGTACGGGAGATCCGGCAAGACTCGGCGCACAAGTTATCAGCGGCATCGGTTTTCTCGGCGCAGGCAGCATTATGATAAGCAATATGCGCATCAAAGGCATTACTACCGCCGCCGGTCTTTGGGGATCGGCGGGATTGGGTCTTGCGATCGGCGCGGGATTTTACATCGGCGCATTTATCGCCGGAGTCTTTTTGCTTATCATCATGACGATTATGAGCAGGATCGACGCGCGGATAAACTCTACGTCCCGCTCCATGATTATCTTCGCCGAATTCAAATCGACGGAAGCGCTTACGTCGTTCGTAAAAAAAGCTCGCAAAAAGAACTACACTCTGTCCGACATCGAAATGAAAAAATCGTTGCTCGATAGCGATTATATCGGCGCCAACATCGCGCTTTCTCTTCCGAAACGGCGAAATCACGCCGAAGTCATTCAGGAGTTCGGAGCGCTCAAAGGCGTAAAATATATCGAAGAATTATAACAAGCGGGATGCGGTCAAAGGTGAACGACGTGACGGCAGGAAATAAAAAAATCCGTATCGAATTGATACGGGAAGCGCCGGGAGATTATAAAAAACTTGACGACAGCGCATACTTTTTAGAAACAGCGGAAGTAAAAACATTTAAAATAAAGGGAAACCTCTAAAAGCTTCAGTTTTTAGAGGTTTTCTTTAGGTGTATGTGCGACTGATGCCGGCCTCCTGCCGGACAATTTGAATATGCGGCACGGACAACGGGATACCGTCAGTATGCGAGTTTGCAGAGCAAACTCGCTTTGGAAATTACACACGAAGGTGCAATTTTCATACAATTATCAATTAAGCTCCACCTCCTTCGGTTTCCCATTTTCGTTTATATATTTATACATCTTCCAGTTCCTTGTTTTTGCGCTGTCGAAGGCGGTTTTCAGTGCAGACGGAGAGGTAAAGTCCGTATAGTTGCCCTCGGGGATTTGGTTGCCCTCGTAGTCTTGTAGGGGGGGGCCTTCGAAGTAAAGAGTGCACTTTGCTTTGTCCTCTGGAGTGCGCGGCAGTAAATCGGTCAAAACTTGTGTCAACGCTTGTGCGTTAAGCTTATTAATGGCGCAGCTCAGCTCTTTCAAATTGCTTAAGCCCTGTACGTTAAGAGCGGGAAGCTCGTTGCCACTGCAGTTCAGCGTTTGCAAAGCGCTTAAGCCCTGTACGTTAAGAGTGGTAAGTTTATTAGGCCCGCAGTACAGCTGTTGCAAAGCGCTTAAGCCCTGTACGTTAAGGGATTTAAGCTTATTAAAGGCGCAGCTCAGCTCTTTCAAATTGCTTAAGCCCTGTACGTTAAGAGATTCAAGCTGATTTATGTTGCAGTGCAGCTCTTTCAAAGCACTTAAGCCTTGTACGTTAAGAGCGGTAAGCTGATTAGCCTCGCAGTTCAGCTTTTGCAAAGCACTTAAGCCTTGTACGTTAAGAGCGGTAAGTTTATTGCCGTAGCAGTTCAGCTTTTGCAACTTGCTCAAGCCCTGTACGTTAAGGGATGTAAGCTGATTTTTGCTGCAGTTCAGCTCTTCCAAATTGCTTAAGCCCTGTACGTTAAGGGATGTAAGCTTATTTTTGTCACAGCTCAGCTCTTTCAAATTGCTTAAGCCTTGTACGTTAAGAGCGGTAAGTTTATTGTCGTAGCAGTTCAGCCATTGCAAAGCGCTTAAGCCCTGTACGTTAAGGGCGATAAGCTGATTGCCGTAGCAGGCCAGGCTTTGCAAAGCGCTTAAGTCTTGTACGTCAAGGGCGGTAAGCTGATTATTCTTCTTACAGGTCAGATCGATGATTTTGCCTTTAAGGACTACTGTTGTACCTTTCGGGTGCAGTGTGGTTTCCGTGTAGCTGCTTGCAAGACTTGCTTCGTTACAGCCCTCTACTGTTATGGCGGAGTTGTCAAAGGTTTTTGCCGTAACTTTGACGGTGGTCGTACCGGAGCTCAGGGTAAGCACGGCAGAGCCGACTTCAAAGCTCACCGTAACGGCTACCGCTTCTGTTACGGGGTGGGTATAGGTGTTTGACGTGCTGCCTGTAACGACGGCGCCGCCTACCTTCCACTCTTTTACCTTGTAGCCCGACTCAGGCGTTGCCGTAAAGGTTACGGTTTTGTCTTCTTCAACCTTGGCGCCCGAATGGATTTCGTTGCCGTCAACCGTTGCGTTGAGCGTGCCGTTTGCCGGTGTGCCGTCCACGCCGAAGGTGATTGTATAACGCGGTGTCCACTGTGCGGTGTATTCGGCATCGGCTACAGGAAAGAGAAGCGGGGACGGCAGGACAGGATTCCATCCTTTAAAAACGGCATCCGTTTTAACGGGGTCGGCGGGAGCGGTAAAAGTCGCTCCGTATTTGCCCGTTTTTACGATAGGTCCCGCATTGCCTCCGACGTTACCGCCTGCAAGATTAAAGGTTACGTGTACCGTCTTGCGCTCGTAAAAGAGTTTTATAACCGTAGAGCCGTCGGATTCTATCGTGCCGCTTAGCTGTACGTTGCCGTTTACTTCGGTAAGAGAGGATTTGTAGGTAAAGCCCTCGTAGGTTTTCTGCGTGTATGCGGCGCTTTCTCCGACCTTACCGCTTAAAGTTTCCGTTTCCGTCGGTTCTTCAGGGTAGCCGCCTTCCGCTTTTTCCTGATAGTGTTTTACCGTGTAAGAGGCATATCCGGCAGGAAGTGCTTCAAAGCTAACCTTGACATCATGCTCCTTTGTTACGGGATGGGTATAGGTATCTGTCGTGTTGCCTGTAACAACGGTACCGTCTACCTTCCATTCTTTTACTTTGTAATTTGGGGCGGGCGTTGCCGTAAAGATTACGGTTTTGCCTTTTTCAACCTTGTCTCCCGAATTGATTTCGCTGCCGCCGACCTTTGCTTTGAGCGTGCCGTTTGCCGGTGTGCCGTCTACGCTGAAGGTTACGGCAAAGGGGCCAGGAGGTGCGGGCGGCGTTCCGCCTCCGCCTGAGCCGCCGGAATCCGAGCCGCCCGCAGCGTTCGAACAGCCGGTAAACAGCAGCGCCGCCGTCAAAAGTGCGGCTGTGATGAGCGCCGCCGCTCCTCCAAAGGCACATACATTTGCCTTTACATTACTTTGTTTCATAGCAATACTCCCATAAAAACTTTTGCAGGAAATATCAATTTCCGAAAAAGTTTTTAGCCGTGCGCGTGCGCGCACACGTTCAATAGTCGAGTTTGCAAAATAAAGTATATCGTATTCATGCGATTTTTATCGAAACGCCACGTATACACGTCTTCTGCAAACATCCGCGCAAACTCGAGATAAAAAGCGACGGCGATATTTCAGACGGCGCTTTTTATCGTACCTCCTTTTGTGTGAGATAAAAATAAAAAAAGCGCGCCGACGGATGAATTCCTTTCGGTACGCTTGTTGTGCGAAAGGTACTTATTTGAGAAGAGTATGTTGTTGTGTTTCGGGTATAGTTTACGCTACGCGAACGAACGAACGAACGAACGAACGAACGAACGAACGAACGAACGAACGAACGAACGAACGAACGAACGAACGAACGAACGAACGAACGAACGATTATACGGTACCCGCGCGCTTTGTCAAGTGCCTGGGCGAGCAGCTTTTGTGCGTTTTGGGTTAAAAATAGAGTTGTGCCGGCACCGGAGGTATTGTTCATAAATCCTCGTCGTAAAAATTTGCGGGACAGCCTTAAGATGACTGATGGACACTTCTAAAAACTTGGTCAGATTTTTAGCGGTATTATCATACCCTTTTCCTTTGCAAATTTCAACTGCGGGCATAAACGACCTTACGCCCCGTTTCAAACGAAGACGATCCGTGCTATACTGGTGCCATGCGTACTCTTTATCGCGCCCTTTTGTTTTTCGTCGCGTTTTTCGTTTTTACGGGCTGTTTTAAAAAGGCTAAAGGCGGAGACGATTCTAACACTCTCGTCGTCGCAAGCCCTCACCCGCTCGTGCTCATCGTTCCCGTCATAGAAAATTTCGAAAACGAAACGGGGATAGCCGTCGAACTCGTACAAGGCGGCACAAAAGAAATACTTAAAACTCTTCAAATGCACCCCGACTCATCTCCGTACGATGTGTTGTGGGGCGGCTCGTACGCATCCGTACTTCCCGCATCTTCACTCTTCGATTCCTATACAAGTGCGAATGAAGCGTATATCAGAAGCGAATACAAAAACGTCGAAGGCATGTTGAACCGATTTTCCGACGTGCCGAGCGTTTTAATGATCAATAAAAAGCGGCTCGGTGATGTCGCAGTCTCAGGCTACAGCGATCTCCTCAATCCGAAACTAAAAGGCGCAATTGCATTCGGAAATCCGGAAACGTCTTCGTCGGCATGGGAACATTTAATAAATATGCTCTACGCCGAAGGCAAAGGAAACCCCGACGACGGCTGGGATTACGTAAAGAGGCTGTGCAAAAATCTCGACGGAAATCTCTTGGGCTCTTCGAGCGCGGTGTACAACGGAGTTGCGGACGGACGCTTCGCAGTCGGTTTGACATTCGAAGAAGGAGGAGCCAATTTTGCCGAAAAAGACGGCAACATAGCCCTCGTCTACATGAATGAAGGCGTAGTCTTTACTCCCGACGGCGTCTACATACCGAAAAAAATCCGGCACAAAGACAACGCCGTCAGATTTATCGATTACGTTACGGGAAAAAACGTGCAAAGCTATATCGCAAAGCAAATGAACCGGCGTTCAGTGCGGAGCGACGTCGAAACAAAAAGCCTGCTTCCCTCAAAGAGCGGCATCAAGTGCATCTCCGTCGATTACGCATATACGACATCGCATCAAAGCGAATGGGTCGAGCGCTTTCTCGATATCTTCGAAAGCGCGAGGCAAAACGATGAATGACAATGTATATTTTAGAGAAGAAATACGCCGCTCGTTTATAGCGCACTCGCTCATCCCTTCGATCACGCTTGCAAGCGTCGTCATCGTAACGTCCGTTTTGCTGTGGAATGTCAATCTCTACCGCACCCTCGCGCACGAAAATAAAAAGACTGCGACGGCCTTGAGCACAGCCGTAAACGCATACGGCGCTTTTATCGAAGAAAAAAGTCTTTCGCCCGAAAGAATAATCTTTGACGACGCGTTTTCCGTTTCCGGAGCATATACCGCGCTGAAGGAATTTATCCATGCGCAAAAGATCGCTGCTGATTTTACGCTGCTTTCCCCGTCGTACGCCGTCGTGCTCAAGGGAAGCGCGGACGACGACTTTATCGTTCCCGAATGGCAAAATCAATTTACATGGGGCGCGCTCGGCCGAATGCACGAAAAACCGAATCGAACGGTGATCGAACTGTCGTCGGAGTACAATACTGCCGGAAAAAGCGAAATCGTCATCGGACGTGCGCTCGAATCGAAAAACGGAATCGACGGCTACATGGTCTTTACGATAGATGAAGATGCCGTGCGCACGGCTCTCAATCCGACGCTCCCCTTTGCGATCACCGACGACAAGGGCACGCTCTTTGCAGCTTCTCTTCCGCATGCGGGAAACGCGGCAGGAAAGCTCGCGGACGGCTATCGAAGCGACAGGCGATATTATTTTACGGAAAACGAAGCGGTATTTCGGGATGCGACGGCGGGCGGCGTCTTCGACGTCTATACCTTTCAAAATACGCAGCAGATGCAAAGCGCTTTTTTAATAATCGCATTGACGACGCTTTCGGTTCTCGCGCTTGTCATCGGCGGCCTTTTCGTCAGCGCCGCTAAAATCGCCGAAAAGGAATCGCGCGCTCTCACGCAGATCGCACAAGCGTGCGGCGAAGTCGAACGCGGCAATCTCGCAGAGCGCCTTTCGGTTTCCGGCACTGTCGAATTCCAAAAGATCGCAAACGCGTACAACGATATGCTCGACACAGTGCAGCGTCTCATCGATGAAAATAAAAAAGAAACGCACGAACGCTATGTCGCAGAAATCAAACGGCTGGAAATGCAGTTCAATCCGCACTTTTTATACAACACGCTTGAAAATATTAAATTCCTGATAAAACTCGATCCCGATAAAGCGCAAAAAACGATTCTGCGCCTTTCCGAACTCTTGCGCTACAGCATCGACAACGATGCGTCGACTGCTCGGATCGGCGAAGATATCCGCCGCATCGAACATTATCTGTACATCTTAAAACTCCGCTTCGGCAAAAAATTCGCATACGAAATCGACGTGCCGGATGACGTACAAAACTGTGTCGTGCCGAAACTCATCGTGCAGCCGCTTATCGACAATGCCGTCAAACACGGCTTCGGCGATAAAGAGCGCATGAAAGTTTCGATCAGCGCGCACACGGTCGGGAAAAAACTGCATATCGTCGTGAGCGATGACGGAGCCGGCATGGACGAAACAGAACTGAAAGCGATGCGGAAGCTCATCCGTTCACAAAGCAATAAAACGAATCACATCGGATTGTACAACGTCGAGCGGCGCATCGAACTTTTGTACGGAAGCACATACGGCATGACGATCGACAGCGCTGCAGGCAAAGGAACGACAGTGCGCATAAGTCTGCCATTCATTCGGAGCAAAACATGATACGCATTGTGATCGCCGAAGACGAAGATATCATCCGTTCGGGGCTTTTGTACACAATCGACTGGCTTTCCATGAACGCCGTTGTCGTCGCCTCTGCGGCAACAGGTTCCGAAGGACTCGAAAAGATCAAAAGCCTGCAACCGGACATCGTGATTGCCGACATAAAGATGCCTGGCATGAGCGGACTTGATATGATAGAGGCAGCGCAAAAAGCAAAAATCGATTTTATCCCGATCGTGCTCACAAGCTATTCCGATTTCAACTATGCGAAAAGCGCCATCGCACTCCGCGTCTTCGACTATCTTTTAAAACCCGTAGACGAAGCGAAGATCAAAGAAGTCGTCTTGCGCGCACAAGAGCAGCTTGCAAAAAACCGCATCGCACAAAAAGCCGAACGTGCAGAAAGCGCCGGCGCCTCGCCCTCTCCTTTCCTTCCGCCGATGGTTTCCGACAATCCGTATATCGCAGCCTGCCTGAGCGCGATAGAACAAAACTACGCGGAACACCCCAACATCGAAACGCTCGCCCGAACGCTCAAAGTGAGCGCAAGTTATTTAAGCAGATTATTTAAAAAACACACGTCCATGACCTTCCTCGATTTTTTGAACACGTACAGGATTCAAAAAGCCGTAAGCCTACTCGCCGATCAAAAATACCGCGTCTACGAAGTCGCAGCGATGACGGGCTTTTCGTCGTACAAGCGCTTTTACGAAGTGTTCAAATCCTATGCGGGCTTTCCGCCGACGGAACTCGCGAAGCAGGACGGAAAGCAAAAGAGCTGAACGGCTTCTCCAGGTGAATGCGCCGTTTTTTAGAAAATACAGCTTAGGGAGCATTTATCCGGTCGGCTGCCGTCGTCTTGTGCCGCACGCTTCGCATTTTCGGCGGTACCGATCGGCGTGCGCTTCGCCGCACTTCGCCTACATCACCCCCGCTTCATTCCGGTTCATTTTTCGGGATATTTTTATATAAAATCGGCATTGCGGATACGGAATTCCGGCCTTAGAATTTTCTTAAAGATATTAAATATCCGGAGGATTTTCATTATGAAAAAGATTTGTTCAGTGATCGCCTCTCTTTTGATCGCCGGCAGCGCGCTCTTTGCCGCCAGCAACAAAAACGCGGGTTCCCTCGTCGTCTACGGCTCTTGCGAAGAAGAATACGTCAGCGCCGTATGTGCAAAATTCGAAAAGCTCACCGGCATTAAAACGAGCTACCAGCGGCTTTCTACGGGCGAAGTGCTCACGAAAATTGCCGAAGAAAACGGCAAGCCGTCTGCGGACGTATGGTTCGGCGGCACGACCGATCCGTACAACGAAGCCGCTGCAAAAGGACTTTTGCTCCCGTACGACGCGAAAAATGCAAAACACATCATCGCGCCGCAGTTCAAAGATGCGAACAACAACTGGTTCGGAATCTACCGCGGCATTCTCGGCTTCTTTTGGAATACGGAAGAAATGAAGCGACTCGGCATCCAGCCGCCGAAAGATTGGGACGATTTGACAAAAGAGCAGTACAAGGGCTTGGTTTCATTCGCAAACCCGAATACGGCGGGAACGGGAAAACTCATCGTCAATACGATGGTGCAGATGAAAGGCCACGACAAAGCGATGGACTACTTTAAAGCGCTCGATAAAAACATCGTTCAGTACACGAAATCGGGTTCCGGCCCGTCAAAGCTCGTTCCGACAGGCGAAATCGTCATCGGCATCGGCTTTTTACACGACGTAGTCTATCAGATAGTTGACAACGGATACGACAATTTGGGCATGACCGCGCCTGCATCCGGCACGAGCTACGAAATCGGAGCGACGGCTATTTTCAAAGGCGCGAAAAACGTTGAAAACGCAAAGAAATTCATCGAATTTGCGCTTTCGCCCGACTGTGTGAACCTTGCTCAGGAAAACGGCTCGTATCAGTTCTTGGTTATCGACAACGCAAAGCCGGTTAAAGCCGCCGTAAAAGCGGGTCTCGATAAGATCAAAACGATCAACTACGATTTCGAAGACGCGAAATATCACACGTCGCAATACGTGCAGGATTTCTTTAAAGTCATTGCAAGCGACGACCGCGTCAAGACAAAATAATAATTATTAATTTCAATTACCGCTGCGGTGCGATCCGTGCCGCAGCGCATCATCTTTTTTCGTGGATTTTATTATGACAAAGCCATACAGCGCCGGAACGCAAAGTAAAACACTCGAAAGAAAAAAATTGTTTGCCGATCCGATTCTCATCACCGCAATATTTGCAATATTTTTATTTTTAGTTTTATTTATCGTCTATCCCCTGTCGATTCTGCTCGTCGACAGCGTGTACGAAGAAAATCAAATCACGCTTTCCGTATTCGCCCGCATCTTCGGGATGTCGGGCTTCCGAAAAGCGATTTCAAATACGCTGCACCTAGGTTTTATCTCAGGCATCCTCGCCACTCTTGTCGGCTTTCTCTTCGCGTACGTCGACATGTACGTCAACGTCGGAAACAAATTCGTCAAAGGCCTGTTCAGAATCGTTTCCGTGCTGCCGGTCGTTTCGCCCCCCTTCGTTCTGTCGCTTTCGGCGATCATGCTTTTCGGCCGTACCGGCATCATCACACGAAGCCTGTTCAATTTAAGTACGACAAAATTATACGGCCTTCCGGGCATCTGCCTCGTACAGACGCTTACCTTTTTTCCCGTCTGCTACCTTATGCTCAAAGGACTTCTTAAAAACATAGATCCCTCGCTCGAAGAAGCGGCTCGCAATATCGGCGCTTCCCGGTGGAAAGTGTTTACATCGGTAACGCTCCCGCTTTTGCTTCCCGGTCTCGGTAACGCTTTCCTCGTAACATTTATAGAATCGGTTGCGGACTTTGCAAACCCGATGATCATCGGCGGAAACTTCGATACGCTCGCAACTTCTATTTACCTGCAGCTCACCGGCGCATACGATAAAAGCGGAGCCACGGCAATGGCAGTCGTGCTTCTCTTTATTTCAATGGGTTTATTTATTGTCGAAAAATATTGGCTCGAACGGAAATCGGTGGCTACCCTTACGGGCAAAGCGTCCCGGGAGCGCATGCGCATAAAAGACAAAAGCGTTCGCATTCCGCTCGTCACGATCAGCATCCTTATATCGCTGTTCGTTATCGTGCTTTACTTCCTTGTAGTATTCGGCTCTCTCTTTAAGATTTGGGGAAGGAACTACAGCCTGTCGCTCAAATGGTATCAGTACGTGTTTAAAAACAACGGGTACAAAGTATTTCTCGATTCGATTTGGCTTTCGCTCATCGCATCTCCCATCACCGCATTAATATCGATGATAATAGCCTACCTCGTTGTAAAGCGGAAATTCGCAGGAAAGGGATTTATGGAATTCATCGCGATGCTCGCGATGGCGGTTCCAGGAACGGTTCTCGGCGTCGGCTTTATCCGCGGATTCAACAGCGGCCTCTTTCATTCGGGTATTATGCAGGGGCTGTACGGCACCGGGGCGATCCTCGTCATCGTGTTCATCGTGCGCTCGCTTCCGATCGGCACGCGGAGCGGCATCGCGGCACTCAGGCAGATCGATAAATCGATCGAAGAATCAGCCTACGATTTGGGTGCGGACAGCCTGACGGTATTTACGACGGTGACACTTCCGCTTATTAAAGATTCGTTTTTCAGCGGACTCGTTACAACTTTCGTGCGCTCCATCACGGCGATTTCCGCGATCATTCTGCTTGTCACTCCGCAGTTCGTGCTCATCACCGTGCGCATCAACGAACATGCGGAAAAAGGCAACTACGGAATCGCATGCGCATACGCGACGATATTGATCGTCATCACGTACACGGCGATTACGCTGATGAATCTGTTTACCGGAAGATTCGGCACGAGCCGTAAACAAAAGACATCTCGAAAAATTCACTCTTAGTGACTTTTCGAGATGGTGACGAGTTCTAACTCGCTGTGTTATCGCGAGTTAAAACATCGCATTTTTAGAGTGACCTATAAAAACTGCAGTTTTTATAGGTTCCAAAAGACAACAAGGGGAAGTATCATGACAAAGGAACAAAAAGGCGTGCGCCTGGATCATATAACGAAGATTTACAAAGACTATAAGACGGGAAAAGATTTCGCCGCAGTGGACGATATTTCGCTTGACATTAAACCGGGCAGCTTCGTTACCCTGCTCGGCCCTTCCGGCTGCGGAAAGACGACGACGCTTCGCATGGTCGCGGGTTTTGAAAGCCCCGACAAAGGCGAAATCTACATCGGCGATCAAGCGATCAACGAACTCACGCCCAACAAGAGAGATACGGCTATGGTGTTCCAAAGCTACGCTCTCCTGCCGCACTACAACGTGTTCGACAATATCGCCTACGGCTTAAAGATCAGAAAGGTGGCTAAAGACGAAATCGCCGAGCGCGTTATGGCCATGCTCAAACTCGTAGAACTTGAAGGGCTAGAAGGCCGCATGACGAATCAGCTGTCTGGTGGACAGCAGCAGCGGGTAGCCCTTGCGCGAGCTCTTGTAGTGCAGCCGAGCGTTTTGCTTTTTGATGAACCGCTTTCAAATCTCGACGCAAAGCTCCGCGTAGCGATGCGCACTGAAATAAGAAAAATCCAGCAGACAGTCGGTATCACGGCGATATACGTTACACACGACCAGTCTGAAGCGATGAGCATCTCCGATCAAATCATCATCATGAACAAAGGGAAAATCGCTCAAATGGGAACGCCGCGCGAAATCTACTATCAGCCGAAAGATGAATTTGTCGCGGACTTTATCGGCGAAGTAAACTTCCTTACCGGAAGCGTAACGTCGATAGACTCAAAAGCCATACACGTCGACGTCGGCGGCGTCGATATCACGGCGGAATCCTTCGAAAAGGTTCAAAAGGGCGACCCGTGCAAAATCGTGCTGCGCCCCGAATCGGCGACGCTCGCCGACAAGGGCGTTCTGCCGTGTACGGTAACGCTTTCGACATTTATGGGTTCGTATCAATATTACCAGGCCGACGTAAACGGCATGATGATTAAGATCACCGAATACAACCCCAAAAACCGAAAGCTCTACGAAGCCGGCGACAAAGCCTATTTAAACTTCGAAAGCCACAACCTGCATATTCTCTAACAAGTGCCCCGCCCGCGTGAGGGATTGGAGGCGCGGCGAAGCCGTTCCGAAGCGAGCAGCGCGCGAGCGGAGGAATGGAGCGCTTTTGCGCGGAACGCCGAAAAGCCCGACCCGAGCGCAGCGAGGGACACGCCCTAAAAAAAACCCGATTCCAAACGCAAACACAGTGGTAAAAACAGTCATTACGGCAAAAGATTTTGTGCGTTTTTACAGATTATGCCGCTTATTGTGCACTCGTAGTAAAAATGCCAATCGCTTGCGGCGGAAAATGCGCTATCATGCCGACAGAAAGTTCAAATGCTTGCTAAAAATCAAGCGCCGCCTGACGTATGCCGACGGAAACAGTATGGAGATGCAGGAGGCACGATAAAAAGCACCGTCGGAGATATCGTCGTCGCTTTTTATCTCGAGTTTGCTCGGATGTTTGCAGAAGACGTGTATACGTATCGTTCCGATAAAAATCGTATGAGTACAATACACTGTATTTGCAAACTCGATTATTGAACGTGTGCGCGGTCGCGCACGGCTAAAAACTTTTTCGAAAGTTGAAACTTTCTGCAAAAGTTTTTATGGGAGGCATGTATGAAAAAATTATTAGCAGTTTTGGGCGCTTTGCTGGCGATCGCAGCGGCGTCTTTTGTAGACACGCGAACGGATTTTAAACCGATCGTCATAACCGATCAGGAGTCTGCGCTCTTTAACAAAATCGGCGAGGGAATTCTCGTAACGCATTCGCAGGGCGGAACGGTCGGCTGGAGAACGGCGATACGGAACGGCAACGTAAAAGCGATCGTCGCATACGAGCCGGGCGGAAGTCCTTTTTTATTTCCCGAAGGCAAAACGCCTGCTCCCGTTCCGACCTCATACGGCACGATTGCGGCGAAAAGCATCCCGCTCGACGATTTTAAGAAATTGACAAAAATACCGATCGTCATATACTACGGCGACAATATTGCGTCGAAGCCCACACCGAATTTCGGACAGGATCAATGGCGCGCCGAACTTGCCATGGCGCGTTCTTTTGCCGCGACGATCAATAAATACGGCGGCAACGCGGCGGTGGTCCACCTTCCCGAAATCGGTATTACGGGAAATACGCACTTTATCTTTTCGGATCTTAACAATATTAAAATCGCCGATCTGCTTTCGGATTGGCTCAAAAAAAATAATTTGGACAGGCGATAAATCATGCGGATGTCTCAAAAATTATCCAAGGTTCGCTGTTTTTTTGATCATTACTTTTCATATGAACTTTGAAATTGTTGTAGCCGTGATTAAAAAGAAACTAAAAAGCTATTGATAATCAAGAAAAACAGAGTTATTGTTATACATGAAAAGAGCGTACTATGGGCTGGAATACTCGGGTTGTTAACTATCGACGCTGCCCCGCCAGTATGCTCTTTTTATTTTATCTATGTCATTACTTGATGCGCAATCGGTGGCAGGTTGCGGAAACATCAAATATAAAAGCTCTGCTAGTGTTGTGGTTTGATTTCAAATTCTGATGTAAAATAGCGCTTGCGGCAAACTCCCCTTGTAGTTCTTTGTTGTGGTTTGATTTCAAATTCTGATGTAAAATAGCCCTCGACGATTAAAGTGCATGGGTTCAGGTGTTGTGGTTTGATTTCGAATTCTGATGAAAATAGCAAGCGCTTGATGACGCCGCGGCCGGCGAAAGTTGTGGTTTGATTTCGAATTCTGATGTAAAATAGCCATGAAGTGGGACGATTTATTGACCGTACCGTTGTGGTTTGATTTCAAATTCTGATGTAAAATAGCGGAACGGTTCTATTTCTGCAAAACCTACAGGTTGTGGTTTGATTTCAAATTCTGATGTAAAATAGCTGGTTTTCATTTCCGCTATGACTTTCATATGTTGTGGTTTGATTTCAAATTCTGATGTAAAATAGCTCGAGAGCCGATTTTTACGCTACCAGTTTCGTTGTGGTTTGATTTCGAATTCTGATGTAAAATAGCTCTCGTACTTCGCCTGTGGCGAGTATGGCGGTTGTGGTTTGATTTCGAATTCTGATGTAAAATAGCATGGAGTTCTATTAACAGCTCCGTCTACGAGTTGTGGTTTGATTTCGAATTCTGATGTAAAATAGCCCGATGATTATCGAATTCCGCAATCACGCAGTTGTGGTTTGATTTCGAATTCTGATGTAAAATAGCACCGATACCATACAGCCGCTGCACCTTAGAGTTGTGGTTTGATTTCGAATTCTGATGTAAAATAGCCTGCTCATAGCGCTAGGACTATTGTTCAGAGTTGTGGTTTGATTTCGAATTCTGATGTAAAATAGCAATACCTTGTCGAACTGTCTGTTTATAAGAGTTGTGGTTTGATTTCGAATTCTGATGTAAAATAGCTGTGGTGGGTGAAGAATGAAAAGGTTTGAGGTTGTGGTTTGATTTCGAATTCTGATGTAAAATAGCATTTCATTCTTTTTGTTCAAAACTTTTTTAGTTGTGGTTTGATTTCGAATTCTGATGTAAAATAGCCCATATCGATCTCTTAGTTTTAACGCCATGTTGTGGTTTGATTTCGAATTCTGATGTAAAATAGCTGGCTGTGATAGTGTCGAAGCCTCTGCGCGGTTGTGGTTTGATTTCGAATTCTGATGTAAAATAGCAAAAGGCTATCACTTGCACCGACACCGGCAGTTGTGGTTTGATTTCGAATTCTGATGTAAAATAGCTGCTCAAACTTAAACCCGTCTTATCCGAAAGTTGTGGTTTGATTTCGAATTCTGATGTAAAATAGCTTCAATTTTTGCCTTATACATGGAAACAGGTTGTGGTTTGATTTCGAATTCTGATGTAAAATAGCTATCTTCACGGTAACGAAATAGCCCGGTTTGTTGTGGTTTGATTTCGAATTCTGATGTAAAATAGCGAGTCAGAATCAAAGTTTGAACAAAGATTAGTTGTGGTTTGATTTCGAATTCTGATGTAAAATAGCAATTCTAAATTATTCCTTCGAGAACCTCTAGTTGTGGTTTGATTTCGAATTCTGATGTAAAATAGCCAATAGGACAAGCGCCCGTAACATTCATTGGTTGTGGTTTGATTTCGAATTCTGATGTAAAATAGCTCAAACCACAATATTACTAAACAAATGTAGTTGTGGTTTGATTTCGAATTCTGATGTAAAATAGCCACAAAGTGGAGTTTATCAATTAACGACACGGTTGTGGTTTGATTTCGAATTCTGATGTAAAATAGCAATTGACGTTCTCAAACATTTGAGGCGCTCGTTGTGGTTTGATTTCGAATTCTGATGTAAAATAGCTCATGGAACAGCCACTTGAAATGGCTTGTAGTTGTGGTTTGATTTCGAATTCTGATGTAAAATAGCCACATACCACTTTTTATTAACACTATCTCTGTTGTGGTTTGATTTCGAATTCTGATGTAAAATAGCTAAACACACAACGCATGGCGATGATCAAGCGTTGTGGTTTGATTTCGAATTCTGATGTAAAATAGCTTGTCGGACAAGTTCAAATCTACGTGATCAGTTGTGGTTTGATTTCGAATTCTGATGTAAAATAGCAACTCAGCGTTAACTGATCCGTTTGACCCGTTGTGGTTTGATTTCGAATTCTGATGTAAAATAGCCACATACCATTTTTTATTAACACTGTCTCTGTTGTGGTTTGATTTCGAATTCTGATGTAAAATAGCTGATATATCGAGCGGTAGTTTGTCTCCCCGGTTGTGGTTTGATTTCGAATTCTGATGTAAAATAGCAACAATATTCTATTTCAAAGACATAACTATGTTGTGGTTTGATTTCGAATTCTGATGTAAAATAGCGGAAGACGCATATTCATTTACCCAAGCTGTGTTGTGGTTTGATTTCGAATTCTGATGTAAAATAGCGCTTTTTGTGCAGCTTGATCACCATCTTTAGTTGTGGTTTGATTTCGAATTCTGATGTAAAATAGCTCAAGTTCTTGAACTTTCTTTGCGATTTCGTTGTGGTTTGATTTCGAATTCTGATGTAAAATAGCCTTTAAAACAAAAGTAATCAGAAGGAGATTGTTGTGGTTTGATTTCGAATTCTGATGTAAAATAGCTAGCCTTTTTAATCACTCTCGTCCTAATGGTTGTGGTTTGATTTCGAATTCTGATGTAAAATAGCTACTTGGAATAAAGGTAATAAAGCGATTAGTTGTGGTTTGATTTCGAATTCTGATGTAAAATAGCTAAACAACTATATTAATGGATTAACTAATCGTTGTGGTTTGATTTCGAATTCTGATGTAAAATAGCTTAATCCAGAGATTGGCGAAGTATATATTAGTTGTGGTTTGATTTCGAATTCTGATGTAAAATAGCTGATACCCAGTTGTGCTATATATATTAGCAGTTGTGGTTTGATTTCGAATTCTGATGTAAAATAGCCCGGATTTATGACAGGTACTGCAAGCGACAGTTGTGGTTTGATTTCGAATTCTGATGTAAAATAGCATAAACTCTATAATTGCTTGCTAAATATAGGGTTTATGCTTGTTTTACTCAAAAAAACTGGGAAAACGGGTGAGAACTCGATCTGTTTTTTTCAGTTTTTAAAACATTTCCAGTTGCTTAGGCGCTTTTTCTTTAGGCTTTGGGGACAAACCGATATATGTCAGTATTTCTCCGAACTGCTTGTCGGTAAATTTTAAAATACTCACCGTCCCTTCCCGCGGCAGCCACTGTTTGATTCTGTTTTCGTGAACCGCGCAAGCTTCTTTACTGCCGCAAAATCTTTTATATACGCTGAATTGCATCATATCAAATCCGTCTTCCAAGAGTTTTTTTCTAAACTCCGATGCGCGCTTTCGCTGAGGCTTTGTATTTGTCGGCAGATCAAACAAACAAAAAATCCACATTATCTTATAAGCGTTTATCCGTTCAAAACTCATAGCTATATAAAAACAGGTAAGGCCATTTTTTCGAATTCTTCCGTAAGCACTTTTACTAATGAAGAGCTTGTAATTGACAATGCGATCATAAGCGGCCTTGTAACCTTACCGATATTCACATCCCGTGTAAGGATATTCAAAATTTTCTTCTTAAATTCCGTATTAAGATCTTCTTCATTGGGATTTTCTTTAATAAAATTAATAACTTCATCGTCCACATACGGTCTGTAAGGTTCCATGACGTCGTCCGCAAGACAATAGGCATCGTATTTATTGTGATGATGTATACCCAGAGTCGGTAATAACCCGGAACCGATTAAGGCTCTGGCAGTAGCGGCTCGAAGGATAGAATAACCGTAGTTCAAAAAACTGTTAGGAAATTTTCCGTATCGATCTCTTGTCCAGTCATGTCCGAACAGATAATCCCAATAAGTCTTTGCGGCACGAGCCTCCATGTTCGAAGTATCGTCGCTTTTTACATGTCGTGAAAATTCATTTACCTTAGCCGAAGCAAATCCGTGCTTTTCAAGCAATCTTCCTTGATTCTTTATTTTACTTTCTATAATTTGTTTCCAGCATTGTTTTTTTACCGGCAATTTTGCGTCAATCTGAACAAAAAATAATTGAGATTGGATATTGTTGCAGTCCAGAGGCAACGTCATTGAAAAGGGCAAGTGTTTTTCATTGCAGAATATTACGGCAGAATTATTATACGCAAGTTCATTTATAAGGGGCACTGTCATTGAAACAAGATTGTTTTCAATGACAACAAAACCTATATCTTCAATAGGAATCAGGATTTCTTCTTGCGTTTCTCTGTTAAAAATTACAAGCTGCTTGTTTTTCAGACTTAAACAAACAGCATGTGAGAAAAACAGTGTTCGTTTAATCATATGGAAACCTCTCTAAAAACTGCAGTTTTTAGAGGTAACTTTTAAAACGCGATGTTGTAACTCGCGATAATACAGTGAGTTACAACTCGTAAACGTCTCAGGAAACTCGCTAAAAGTAAGTTTCCCGAAATGTCCGTATACTAAATTATCGGCAGTATATGAAAATATCTTCACATTGTTATTTTTTAATAATTTCTCCGGCAGGCGAAACGGTAAAATCCGTCCCTTCTACAAGTCCTATAAAATTATTATCCATACAAAGACGGAATTCAACGCCCGTATTCAAATCATATTCACCTTTCATATATTGCCAAGGCTTCGAGCATATGATATGCGCCAATTTTATGAAAATACGTTCTCCTGACTTACCCAATCCGGCAATTCTGTACAAACGATTCCATATGAGCTCTTTAGGAAGACCGAACACATCTTCATCATAGTCGTTTTGAAGCAGAACGATTTTTCCCACTTTCAGTACCTTATACAAGGGAAGCCTATTTTGTCCTTCTTCCATTTCATTCGGATATAACTCTTTTCCGCTCCGCTTATTTTTAACGGCGTCAAGAAGATTTAAAACCGAATACTTGCTCAGCCTTTTTCCGTCGGCGGATATTCCCCTATACAAAGCGACTAAATAATTTTCTTCATTCACGACATAATAATGCTGCTTATATTCTTTCTGATTTTTTTTAATGGCATTATGATGTTCTTTTAATTTGACGGGATCCGTGGGTTTTGCCTTTATCCTTATATGACGAACATAAACGTCTTTTCCGTTTTTCTTAAAAGGAAGCAAAATTCCTTTTTCTCGTATGTTGTTTTCGGTTTGGATCCCGGTTTTTATATTGTTGATAAAAACATCTTTAATTTTTTTATCAACGATTTTTTCAGCAATATCTTCCGTAAGACCAAAAGCGGAAACTCGCTCAACGAAAATCTTTTTACTTGCAACGCCTTTTTCAGGCACAGTCATGATGCAGCCGTAAAAAGTATCTTTATGCAGAGAACCTCTTGCCGTTAAACCCTGAATATAAATCGTTTTCCCATTATTTAAGATCCGTTTACCGTGTCTGTCCTTTAATATCTTTTTAGATTGCCTGAGAGAATTATCATCGACAAAATGTTTTGGAATTACATATCGGACGGCTAAAACGACATCTTTATCAAAGGAATCCCAAGGTTTCGCAAAGTTAATATGGGCTTTCTCTGCGCTGTTTTTCATTTCATGAGAGAGTAAATTGAACTTCGCCCTGCTTACACAGGCGACCGTCAAAGCGTCGACAGCGTGATGCATGTAATTGGAGCGGTCTTTTGTCTCATCTCTGTCAAGCAATCCCCATTGCCGCTTAAATATGTCTGTCATAGTTCCCTTGACCGGCTGAACATAATCGAATACCTGTTTTAAATATCTCAAGGCAAGTTTTGTAATTATGCGGGTATCGTTTAATTGGCTGTTTTTAAAGCCGGAAGTAATTTCCGTGGCAGTGAATCGCTTTAGCTTTTCATTGTAATATCTAAGTTCCAACTGTGCTTTGTGCCTTCTCACGATCATCGAATCTTTTAGAGCTGGATCAATATAGCCGACATAATTTGAATTTCGGCTAATTATGCTTTCGCACCTGTCGATTTCTTCCTTATAGAATCCTTTAAAACGCGCGCATATTTCTTCAAAATTCGGCAATTCGGACGGAATGTGCTGCTTCTTAACGTTTCTGTTAAAATCGCTGTCGCAAAGAGTAAGATTTTCAAGAGAATCGTCATAAGATAAACTCCACGGGATTGTGTGTTCAAAATCAAATTTAGGTACTTTACCGAACAAATCGGTAATACTTATGGATTTTCCGGTATACGGGCATTTTTCTTTTTGTTCTCTCCAGAGACGGAATTTTTTAATATCCGAGTCGGTAGGATTGATTTCAAATCCGGCTTCTTTACAAAGTTCGGAAATCTGATCTTTATAGTCCTTATTCCTCCGCTCATTTTCTTTCTGAAATTCCTCAATAGCTTTCCGCCAGTTTTTATCGTTCACTTCATTGGCAAGCTCAACGTTAATCCGCGTAGAACCGTCAATTTCTCCGGTTTTTATAAGATAATTTACGAGCTTTCTGAGCTGATACAGCGCTCTCATCGCTACGGGATTTTTTACGCTTGAAGTCCTCGGAGAGGCCAAATATTCTTTTCCGTCGTCGCATAAAATGGATTTTTCCAAACCGAAATCCTGATCGGAAGGATGATAAAGTTTCGCGCCTTTTTTAATTTTAAATCCTTTTGAACTAAGATATTCTTCAATAAGCTCATCTATTCTTAGCATTGGATATTTGTAATTGGCGGCATTTTTTGTTACAGCAAGTTTAAGATTTTCGTCTACGAGCTTTAAGACTTCTTCCCTGACGTTATTTCGCTTTTCACCGGGATTCTCTTCCCAAGATTTTTTTCCGAACAGATCGCAAGCTTGAACATCGATAATCGATTTATCCCACTCTTCCGTATGAAAATCGTGCTTTGCGTCTTTAAAAACCGCTTCAAGACAGCGGTTTGCAAGCACACGCACATTGTTTTTATCCTTTAGCGTGCTTAAAATTTCTTGCACGGCTTTTTCAATATCGGCCTCGTTTTTTTCAAAAACTTCTTTACCGATCATCAAAGGAATATTTGCAAGAAAAACGGCGGTAGAATATACGTACCCTTTTTTTAGGAACGGAATTATTTTTCTGACAGCTTTTAAACTGAGACTCGCATACCCTTGCGCTAAGTAAACGGCGCAATATTTACCGGCCTTATCATCGTCCAAAAGCAGTTTACCGATAGCAAATTCACGAAGTTTTTCATTGTCGTCAAAATCAAAAAGAACATGCCAGATGTCATTTATATCATATCGCCCGATCTGCACGTTTTTCCAGTCATCGCCGAAGATGTTTTTTAATCCGGTAGAAACCGGACAGCCTGAAACGTTCGTATCGTCTCGATAATTGAATTTCCAGAATTCTTTTTTTCCTGCAAGTTTTTTAGAAATGTCCGCAAAATGAAAACTCCGTTTCGATATTCTAAAAAACAGAGGTTTTATGATTTCTCTTTCTTCTTCCGTAAGAGGTTCAAAAGGCTGTCTGTCATCCTCATTACAATTTCTGGCGACTCGAATGCTGTTAATAAATTGCAGCATTCGGAATTCTTCAAATTCAAAATGCGAAACAGGACAACGCGGCTTGTCAGGTTCAAGAGCGCACTTACCTACAAGAAATTTCTGAGATTTCAGCTTTCGTTGATAAAAAATAGCTTTATATAAAGATTCTTTCAGCTCATCGGAAATATTTTGCACTTCACATATTTTATTAAATTCCTGCTCGTAATGATCTTTTCTTGAAGTATATTTTCCTCTTACTCTTTCACCGGATTGTTTTAATTCATAAAAATATTGGCCTAAAGTTTTATCGCCTTTTAATTCGGAAAGCTCATTCATCTGGCCTTTAATGCCCTTTACATCCTTATCTTCGCTTTCCTTTGCCGCTTCTTTTCTGTTGCTTAAAAAACCGCGCCTCTGTGCAAGATGATAAAAAGCCCTCCCCTGTTCATAAGGATCCGCCTTCTGCTCAACGCATTTTTTCCTCAGAAAATAAGGCTCCCAGCTTTTTAATTCATCCGTTCTGTACCAGTTTAGATACGCTGTTGAAGAAGGATAAATCTTTGAAGTCTTCCAAAGATCAAGCTCTTCCATAGTTAGCGGACACATGCCGTTTTTTATTAAAACCTTTAGCGTTTCATATTTTCTAAGCCTTCTTCGAAATTTAAGCCTTCTGGCGGATCTAAAGGCCGTCCTTTCCGCAGCCTTTGAACTTTCATTTCCTTTTTCTTTTTTTACGCCTTCAGGGAATATATAAACGCCGCCCTTAACAATTTTCTTAGCCGCCTCATCTACAATGCCCCAGCCTATGGAATTCGTACCGATATCAAGACCTAAAACTTTCATATATTCCTCGGTTTATCTTGCATATTTTTGCGCTGAAACCTCGAAAAATTTCTAAAGGCGAGTTTTCAAGATGACCTATAATATTTTTCTTGCACAAATATGCAAAACATGATAAATTGTTTATGAAATCAAATCACAATAAGGCTAAAGGCCGAAGTCATTTGACTACAGTCCCGCCTCGTGCGGGACATTTTTATTTTAGCACATCTTAAAAATTATTCCATGATATTATTTTCCATTTTGTTAAACCCCGTAGAATTTTCCGCCGGTGTAAATACCTGTTACGATCCGTTTTCCGGCATCGGCAAAAACACAACCCGGCGCAGTTGCCCTGCGTCGAGTGCTTTACCCTGTTGCGCCGGAAGCCATACCCCGACCGTGCCGAGTACCCCCTATAGCGCGGTACGTAAGTTGACCTCACAAAACTATGGCATATAAAACCGTTATATTGTAGTATTTTTATTATGGAACAATGCAGCGAATGTTATTGCGAATATTCCCGGATTACGCCGTTTTTTGCTCATGAAAATTGCCTGAAAAACCATAAACAGTATCTGTGCAGAACTTGCGGCCGATGCATCTGCATAGACAAGATGTCGGAAATTCCTTTAAATGCGCGTTTTACATCTGAAAAGGCCGCAAGATATTTTTTACGCGGCGCAGAAGCCGTTTACAAAACCGAGTGCGGAATATTCAGGCGAAAAAACAACTCACTCGAATACTTTAAGATCCTTCCTCTTTATGGAAATTTGTCCGCGAAAAATCCGGCGTTTTATATTCCTGAAACTTATAGACAGCCGGTAAAAAAACAGATGATTTTCCTTAATCCTGAACAGCAAGAAAAATATATTGAAGAAAGGAACGAAGAAAATCGGCGTTACGATTATTCAAAAGACTTGGAAATAGATATGCCGGAAAATCAAGTTTTAAATTTCGACTTTGTTTCATGCAAAGACGGAATTATAAAGCTGCAGTTAAAGACAAAATCTTACAGGCTGGAACTTGATTTTTACGATGACGACAACGATGAACCGAACTTCTGCTGGTTTATGCTGCTCGGTAAATGGCTTTACGAGCTGTCAAAGAATCCGTTGGGGAAGCCTGAAAATTTAAACCTGTGGTCTTGCTACGGAGGCGGATTTTATACTTTTACCGCCCGAGAAAATTTGATAAAAGTGTATACAGGAACCGAAGAGGACGAAGAAAAAGTCGAATTTTCATTTTACGGATCAAGCGACACCTTATTTGACAATTTTATGAAGGCTTTTGATGTTTTTTTGACAAACGGAACTTATAAGAGGGAAGAATGGGAACAAGAAAAGCTGTCCGAGGATGAAGAAAATTGTGCGGACGACGGCAATTCCACGGATTATAACGACAATCCATGGAGCGGAACCGATCTTTTTCATGTGTACGGAGAACTAAAAAAGCTTAAACAGCTGAAATAAGGAATGTGCGGTATATTCAAACTGTTTTAAAATTTAAATACACATTGCACATTCCGTAAGAACATACATTCTATCGATCAGCAGTATTCTACGAGCATTTCGATCTCGCATGCGATTCCGCCGGGGAGCGCATTTACTCCGATCGCGCTTCTCGCAGGAAGTCCGGCCGCTTCTCCGAAAAGTTTAAAGATCAATTCGGATCCGCCGTTTACGACCTGCGGTTGCTTATCAAAGTCGTCTGAAGAATTTACAAAGGCGAGAACTTTTACAAACCTCTTTATTTTATTAAGGTCGCCGAGTTTTTCTTCCAGATTGGCAAGCAGGTTAAGCATGCAGTTATACGCGGCCTTTTGTCCGTCTTCGAGGCTCAATTCTTTTCCTACTTTTCCCGTTACGGTATTACCGTTACCGAGGTCGGGACCGCAGCCTGAGCAGTATAAAAGCTTGTTGCCGAATTCCATCACAGGAGTGTAGATTCCTCCCTTCGGCGGCGGAGAAGGAAGCGTAATTTTCAATTCTTTTAATTTTGCATAAACATCCGACATAATTTTATCGTATCTCCTATAAAAATTAATATGTAGTATCAAGAGGCTGGTCCAAAACTTAAGCCAGTTTCTTTGATTTCTATTTTTCACGCTTATTGCTCGTTGAGCGGCAAGCGTACCGTCATGCGTAAATAATACTATTGCACCGATAAAAAAAAATCAATCAACAACTTAACCGCAGATTAATGGCGAAGCTTCAAGCGTCGCCGGGGTAATTTAAATAAAAACGGCGGTATATCAGAGCAAAGTTGACTATAACATAGCAGCTTTTGCAGGTAATCATCAACAATATGTTGAATATCCGTTTCAAATATAATAAATATATTTTAAAAGAATACCGAATTTATGCAAAAAATCGGCCGAAAACCTGTGTTTTCTTACAAAATTTGCAAATATCAAATAATAAATATTGACAAATTGTTGAATCGCCCCATAGAATTATCTAATAAAACAAAAGGGGGTTGAAAAATGACTAATTTTACGGTCTTTTTTCTGGTAGGCTTTGTGATCTATATTGGGATCATGATAGCCATCGGGACTTTCAGCAGCAGAGGGAAAAATACGGGAACCAATTATCTCACGGGCGGCGCGCAGCTTCCGCTGTATTTGATCTTTGCGACTATGGGAGCCACGCTTATCGGAACGGGATCTTCCATCGGAGCTACTTCAAACGGATTTAAATTCGGTTTCGGAGGATCTGCCTACGGATTCGGAGCGGCGCTCGGCATGCTGATATTGATCCTTGTAGTCCGAAAGGGCGGTCTTAGGGCAAAAGGGATCCAAACGATGGCCGAAGAAGCTCAGTTCCACTATAACGGAAACAAATACATAAAAATCGTCATGAGCTTTATGATGTATCTTATAGAAGTTGTGTGGCTCGGCAATCACATAAACGGCGGCGCGACCTATTTGGGCTTTGTCACGGGTCTTGATCCGGTTATATGCAAACTCATCACCGTTCTTGCCTTCGGAATTTACGTTATCATAGGCGGATACCTTGCGGTTGTCTGGACGGATCTGATACAGCTGATCATCTTGGTATTCGGATTTATTGCGATAACATGCGTTGCAATACCGATGGCGGGCGGCTGGGCAGAAATCACACACACGTTGGAAAGCGCAAATAAGGCCGGAAACTTGAGCCTTTACGGTTACAAAACGATGGGCTGGATGTGGGTTATTTCGATAATCTGGAGCGTGGCCGTTCCGTGTTTGGGAACGCCGACTTACAGAATAAGGCTGTACACGGCAAAAGACGATTCTACGGCAGTACGCGGATTTTCTCTTTCGGCCGTTCTTCTTTTTGTATTTTCCCTGCTTCCGGCGCTTATCGGTATGGCGGCTTTTACCATCGCAACTAAAAACGGAGCTGCGGAAGTCCTTAAACGTCCGGACTTCGCGTTTACCTATGTAGCCACGACGGTACTCGGTCCCGTCCTAGGATTGTTGTTCATGATCGCAGGATTAAGCGCGACCATGTCTTCAGGCGACAGCGACGCAATAGCGGGAACGGCGATCTTTATCGGCGATATCTATCCGATTGTCAAGAAAAAGCCGGTTCCTCAGGATGAGATCACCAAATTAAGCCGCGTCATTACCGTGCTTACTCTGGCTCTGGCGTTTGCGGCTACTCTGTTTGCAAAAGACGTTATGTCGTATATTTCCAACGTCATAGGTTCCATAATACCCGGTGTGTCGGTAGCGATGTTCTTGGGCGCCGTTTGGAAAAAAGCTTCTTGGCAGGGCGGCATCGCTTCGGTAACGTCGGCTCTGCTGTTCGGCATGACGTACCTTTTTTCACCGCCGTTCAAAGCGCTGATAGCAAGCACGTTTACGGGACCTGCAATTCCTGCGACGATCATCGCCCTTGTGTTCGGAATTATAGTAAGTCTTCTCACTCCGTTTGAAAAACTTTCGGAAGAAGAAAGAATGAAACTTGTAATAGCTTCAAGAGAAAAGATCTAAAAAAGCCAAGGGGGACTTGAGGGACTTTCCGCTCAGCCCCCTCTTGCTTTAGAATTATCTGTGCGCAAAATGCGCACTAATTCAACAGCCTCCAAAATTGACATTTTGTTCGGCTGTTGAATTTTAAGGGAGGTTTAACTTCGACCACTAAAATGAGTTATGTAAAAGAGAATTTTAAATTACTGTCGGAAATTTGCTTCTGCATCGCAAAACAGTTCGGTTCGAACTGCGAAGTAGTTCTTCACGATCTTACTCGTCCGTACGATAACACGATCGTAGCAATATATAACGGCCATGTGACTGGGCGCAAAGTTGGAGACGGTGTGACGAACGCAGGGCTCGAGCTTTTAAGAGGAACGAAGATTCCCCAAGACCAGACAAATTATATAAACACCACTCAGGACGGCAAAATACTGCGTTCGACAAGCAAATACATTTATTCCAAAGACAATAAAAATATCGCGGGAAGCATCTGCATAAATTTTGATATCACGGATTTGGTTAAACTGCAAAACGAACTTTCATTTTTTACACATCAGGACGCTGACAAATCCGACAAAAATGAAAATTTCGAAATATTTTCAGGCAACGTACAGCTGATTTTAAATGAAATGATGAAAAAAGAACTGGAAAAATTCGGAAAAAAGGCTGAAGACCTTACAAAAGAAGAAAAGATCATTTTTGTTAACGATCTTGACAAGCAAGGAGCATTTCTTGTTAAAAAATCGGCAGAATCGGTTGCGGATTTTTTAGCATTATCTCGTTTTACTATATACAATTATATCAATAAGTATAAAGGAGAACAAAAGAAAAATGAACGATATACTCATAAAAAACGCATTGGTCATTGACGGAACAGGCGAAAAGCCTTACACGGCCGATATTCTCATAGATAACGATAAAATTTCTAAAATATCCGCATCAAAGGACGGTCTTTTAAATGCAAAAACCGTCATAGACGCAAAAGGAATGGCCGTTACGCCGGGCTTTATCGACATTCACCGCCATTGCGACATAAAGCCGTTTAACGACAAAGAAAAACTATACGGCTCGGTAATGCTTTCTCAAGGAATTACTACGACGGTAGTCGGTAACTGCGGAATTTCAATGACGCCCGTATCCTCCGACGAAAAAACGGCGCAGGAAACCTATGACTTCGACTCGCCCGTACTGGGTCCAGCCTTTCCCGAGATAAAAACATACCGCGATTATATGAATGCCTTGGAAAAAATCGAGCTGCCGCTTAACTTTATGGCGATGATCGGTACAGGCAACGTAAAAATAGCCGTAAAGGGCTTTTCAAATACTCCTTATACAAAAGAAGAGATGAAAAAGGCGCAAGGAATGATAGAAGACGCTTTGGAAGAAGGCGCTCCGGCTATTTCTTCAGGGATAATGTATATGCCGGAATGCTACAGCACAAAGGAAGAATTCGTAGATCTGCTTAGACCGCTGGGTAAACGTCACGGACTTTTTACAAGCCACATACGAGGAGAAGGCGACAGCATGGTTGACAGCGTCAAAGAGGTTATCGAAATAACCGGCAAGGCGGGCTGCGCCCTTGAAATATCGCATTTCAAATCATGCGGAATGAAAAATTGGAAAAAGGAAATTCACCGCGCCATAGCGCTTATAGAAGAAGCCAGAAAAAACGGACGGGACGTTACGTGCGATTTTTATCCGTACGAAGGAGGATCCACCGCCCTTACAACCATGATTCCCCCTGCGTTTATCGCCGGAAACATGAACGCCGCCCTTGAAAGGCTGGGAACGGAAGAAGGAGTTGACGCCTTCAGAAAAGCGGCGTCGATAGAATATTCCGACTGGGACAATTTTTGTATAACGCTCGGCTGGGACCGTATTATAATTTCAGGCATAGAAAACGAATACAATAAAAAATTTTTAGGGCTCGACGTTGTAACGGCGGCAAAAAAATTCGGCTATAAGGATGCTTATGCTCTAGCGGCCTATCTTTTATCGGATGAAAAAGGCAAAACCGCCATCATCAATATGAGTATGTGCCAAGACGATATAGACACTGTGGCAAAACTTCCCTACTCCATCGTAATTTCAGACTCAATCTATGCGCAAACGGATACTCCGCATCCGCGCATGTACGGTTCTTTTCCCAAAATCATCCGGGAATACGTAAACGAAAGGCGCCTTTTTACGCTTGAAGAAGGAATAAAAAAGATGACAAGCCTGCCTGCAGAACGTATGAACATCAAAAACCGCGGGTATTTAAAAGAAGGTTATTATGCGGACATAAATATCTTCGATCCCAAGAAGTTCAGGGATAATGCGACGTTCCAAAATCCCACCCGCATGTGCACAGGGCTTTCGTATTGTATAGTCAACGGAAAGATAGCGTTAAAAGACGATAAGATTATCACAAAAAACGCAGGAAAGCTCATACGGAACAAGCGGTAGTCCGTTCGCAAAAAACAGCCGAGCGCATTCAGCCGCCGTTTTTGCCGTTTTGATGTGTGCCCCGATTGTCTATGTGCGCCAGCAGCTTAACGGTATTCACAAGGATGCCGTTCTCATGTACGGACGGCGGGTTACAGCGCGCCATGTGCGCTCATTCGTTGCACTAAGCGTGTTTGCGGCGTATAATATTTGTATCGAATTTGATTGCCTTAATGTCGAGATTAACGCGACAGGGATCAGAGGGGCGCGTTGGCGGCTTGCCGCCAATGTAGCGTTAGCGGAACCCCGGAAAGCATCGGTCAGTAAGCTGACCTCAACGAGTTTGCTTTGCAAACTCGCAGTCTATAGAAAACTGCAAAAGCCGCCCAAATTATAAAATATAGGAACTCGAAGTTCGGGCTAATTTTCAGCAAATTTACGGAGGGATGATTCTATGGAAAAAGAAGTTGCGGCGCTGTTGAACGATCAGATCAACAAAGAAATGTATTCTGCGTATCTGTATCTTTCTATGGCGAGTTTTTACGACGATAAGGGCTTGGACGGTTTTGCCAACTGGTATGAAATTCAGGCAAAAGAAGAAATGGATCATGCGCTCCTCATGTACCGCTATCTGCACAACAACGGAGAAAGCGTAACTCTAAAAGCTATCGCAAAGCCTGACAAGACTTTTAAAACCTTGCTCGACCCGCTTGAAGCCGGCTTGGAACATGAAAAATATGTGACAAGTCTTATAAACAATATATACGCGGCGGCTCAAAAAGCAAACGATTACCGTACCACTCAATTTTTGGACTGGTTTGTAAAAGAACAGGGCGAAGAAGAAAAAAATTCTTCCGATCTTATCACCCGCATGAAGCTTTTCGGCGACGATTCCCGCAGTTTATATATGTTTAACAGCGAACTTAAAGCAAGAGTGTATTCTCCGCCTTCTTTAGTGCTTTAGTCTAAATCGGCAGCGTTGTGTATGATCGTCGCGGAAATAGGGACTTCCCACAAGGGGTCAAAACAAAGATGCGAGCAGCTCATAAAAGCCGCCGTCCAGAGCGGAGCCGACGCGGTAAAACTGCAATGGGTTTATGCCGATGAAATACTGCATCCCGATACAGGCTTTGTAGACCTTCCGGGAGGGAGTATACGGCTTTACGATCGCTTTAAACAACTGGAAGTTCCGCCATCTTTTTATAAGGACGCAAAAGATTTCGCACATTCGCTCGGCGTAAAATTCGTATGTTCGCCTTTCGGACTGAAAAGCCTTGAAGAACTTTTAGAGATCGCGCCCGACGCGGTAAAAATCGCTTCTCCGGAATTAAACCATTTTCCCATGCTCAAAGCGCTGGCGGCATTCCGCGATCGGCAAAAACTTGAAGGGCGCCCTCCGATCCAAGTGATCCTTTCAAGCGGAGTTTCAAAAATTGCCGACATAGAAAAGGCCCTCTGCATCCTCGGTACGGAAAACCTTGTTCTATTGCACTGCATAACAAGCTACCCTGCCCCTGAATCGGAATACAACGTAAAAGTTCTTTCGTCTTTGCGGCGCATTTTCGGAGTGCCCACAGGTATAAGCGACCACAGCATTGACCCCATTTTGGTTCCGTCGCTGGCGGCTGCTATGGGCGGAGTGATGACTGAAAAGCACATAACCTTAAGCAAAAAAGACGACGGCCTTGACGATCCGGTAGCGTTGGAAAGTGAACAATTTGCGCTCATGGTACACGCAGTGCATCAAAGTCAGGCGGCTGTAAACAGATACGGAATGGAAATAGCGCGGCAAAAAATAATAAGCCAACTTTCCGAACAATATAACGCAAAGATGATCGCCGAAATAGTCGGCAACGGAATAAAACGTCTGGCTCCGGCGGAAGAAAAAAATTACGGCAGGACGAACCGATCCCTGCACTTTATGGATTCAATGAAAAAAGGCAGCCGTATATCGCAAAAAGACATAGGCGTTTTGAGAACGGAAAAAGTGCTTAGCCCGGGGATAAGCCCGGAATTTTTGGATACTGTGATAGGCGCAAGACTTTCAAAGGACGTCGGCGCGGGAAGCGGTGTTCAGTGGGAAGACCTCCTTACGCGATAGGCTCATGAAACAGCGCGTTTTGAAAACGAATAAAACTGCGCAGAGGCGAGGTTCCGGCTGCGTGACGCTTCGAGCGTTATGCGTACAGAATTCTTCTCAAAAAGCTCGACCGCGGCATACACCGTGAGCGTAGCGAACGACGTTCTCGCCGAAAGCATAGCATTACTAGTAGATTTTTTCAAAACTCGATATTCGACCGAATTGTTTTTTTATTGCATTTAAGCTAGTATGAGATCCATGGAAAATTTAATTCAACCGCGGATCTTAAAAGGCTTCCGCGATTTTCTTCCCGCTTCCGAAATTCAAAGGGCTTCTCTGATAGAAAAGATCACGGAAGTTTACCGATCTTACGGCTTTGTTCCCATAGACACGCCCGTTCTGGAATATACAGAAATACTTTTACGAAAAAGCAACGGAGAGACGGAAAAGCAAGTTTTTCGCTTTGAAGACAACGGCGGGCGCGACGTGGCTATGCGCTTCGATCTAACAGTACCGTTCGCGCGGTTTGTGGCGGAACACAGGGCGGAGCTTTACTTTCCCTTTAAACGCTACCACATAGCGAAGGTTTGGCGCGGTGAAAAACCTCAAGCCGGACGTTACAGAGAATTCGTGCAATGCGACATAGATACCGTAGGCTCTGACAGCGCGGCCTCAGATTTTGAAATCCTTTCGGTAATGAAGGCGGCATTTGAAAAAATCGGAGCGCCTAAGATCGTTATAAAAATAAATCACAGAGGAATATTCAACCGCTTTCTTTCAAAAATAGGCGCCCAAGACAGAAGCGAGGATATTCTTCGCACAGTCGACAAACTTTCGAAAGTCGGGAAAGATCAGGTAAAAAAAGAGATTGAAGAGATAACATCGTCAAAAGAAAAAACCGAACTGATACTCGATTACGTTTCTTTTTCTTCGGATTTCCAAAGCACGCTCGCCTTTATTGAAGACCTTGCAGGAGGTCCTGCCGAAGATACAAAAAGGCTTAGTGACATTTATTTAATGATGAAGGCGGCAGGTATCGAAGGAACTTTTTCGCTGGACACGTCGATAACGCGCGGCCTTGACTATTATACGGGCATAGTCTATGAAACGTTTTTGACCGATCTGCCGCAGATAGGTTCGGTATGTTCGGGCGGACGCTACGATAATCTTGCAAGCCTTTATATGAAAGAAAGAGTTCCGGGAGTAGGAGCCTCGATAGGACTTGACCGTCTGATAGCGGGGCTTGAACAGCTGGGCATTGCGGACGCAAAAAAAAGTTATATCGACGCGGAAATTTACTGCCTCAACGCAGCTCTTGCAATAGAATATCAAAAAACTGCGGCTTTTTTCCGCAGCAAGGGGATAAACGTTGAAGTTTTTCCCGATGAAAAGAAAATGGGGCAGCAGTACGCTCTTACGCAGGCCAAAGACATTCCGTGGGGCATTCTCATAAACGACGAGAACGCAAAGTCCGGCACAATGACGCTCAAAGATCTTTCGACGCGCGAACAGTTTGAAAACCTCAGCGCAGAAGAGACCGCAGAAAAAATCCTTTCCGAAAAGCATCGCTAAAACCACAAAAGCTTCCGGAAATTCTTATGCCGCTCGGGCAGCATCTATAGGTCGCACGTCCAGTGCGGCTGCGGCAAGGGTTGGAAGGGTGCGGAGGCTTATCGCCAATGCAGCGTTATAAAACCATTTATTTTACGAAGAGCACATAATCCGCAGTTTTTTCATTGCCGTGAATATCGGCTACGCTTACGGTTAAAATATTTCTGCCGGAAGACAGCGTCAGCACGGACAAAAGCTGTTTGTCATTATCGGGATATATCTCTTCCGAAGAATAAGGCCTGTTTCCTAGAACGCAAAGACGCATATCGTCCTGTTTAAGAAGATCGTAAGATATTTTTTCAACAACGGCGCCGTTTATAAATACGCTTGTTTTGTAGGGAATCGTAGTTTTTTGCCTTGTCCTGTAAAAAGAATACTGTCCTGCAGGAATGGCCATCTGACTTCTTATCGCAAAGTTGTTTCCGCTTTTATTTACGGCGCTTATATTGCCTACAAAAAGCTCAAGTTCCTTTCCGATGTGCGGCATCAAAAGCCGGGGATTCACGGCGGCGTTCTGCTCAAGATCTATGACCTGAAATTCCAAGCAAGATTTTCCTTGCTGCCAGCCTGAATTTCCGCTGGCGCCGAGCAGCATGCCGGCCGCAGCTTCAGTTACATTTCCCGGATCGATAGCAAATTCCTCGCCGTCAAGGTTGCCGTAAACGGTCATCAGCTTATCGTCGTGATTTATTATGACGGCGTTTCCTAAAGAGGAATCAAACCACCCCATGTCGCCGTCATGTTCCAAAATTATCACGGCAATTTTGCCGTCGCCTGCGGCCTTTACCTCTGAATATTCGGAAAATATCAGCGACGAACTGACGGCGTTTCCCCTGCGCTGCCCGAAATATGAATAAAACGAATCGGATAGAACGGCGTCCTGCGGCCAGTCAAAGGCGTAGGAACACAATGCAGAAGACAAAAGAAAAACAAGGGCGAAGGCCGCCGGCATCTTCGGTAAAATCCTTGATCTTTTTAAATGTTTCATAAAACTTTCCCTTAAAATTGCACGAAGGAGAAAATTTCAATTTTCGACTGAGTGCAATTCGTGCGCTTTTTGCGCATACGCTAATAAGCGATGTTTCGGCTTCGTCCGAAACTCGAAGTTAAATTGAACGGCGACATTATCGGACGCCGCGCAAGATAATCGACACGGCGCAAAGCGGTGGGCGACGCTTAAACGCGCTCTTACTGCACAGCGAACCTAAAAACCGCCGCGCTATTCCCTTGCAAGCCTGAGCTTGGAAATTTTCAAATCCTTTCCTATGAATAAATCGTTTTTTCTCGTTTGTATGAACGAAAAGTCGGCTTCAAAAGAAAATTTTCCGGTAAGGCTCTTAAAGTTTTCAACCGCATAAACAGTCCACAACCGTTTATCTTTAGTGAGCACAAAAAAAGTTCCGGGTATGTCCGTTTCCTTTATGGCGGAAATCCAACCGCTCATTTTAATTTCGCTGTCTTTTAAATCCTCGCAGTTTACTATTCCCAAGCCTTCGGAGGACGCGTAATAAAGCCACTTTCCGTCTTTACTGAATCGGACTAAGGATTGAACGTTTCTGTCCTTTTCCATGTATTTAAAAAAAGTGATTACCGCGTGTTTTTTTTCAGTGCGGACTAAAACGATCCTCTGTTTTTCAAGCCCTGAAAGACAGGCGAAGAGTTTGCCGTCATAAGAAATATCGGCGCCGAGGATTACCGGATACTTGCTTCCGCCGGGAACAAATTCCTGCATGAGAGTTCCGTCGGGATAAAAAGCGATAATCTTACCGTCTGCAAATCCCGCGATACAGCCGCATTTTGACGATGAAAAAGCCGTAACCGGTACGAACCCTTCATACGTCCACAGCCTTTGCCCGTCCGCTCCGTATTGACTGAACGACGCGCCTCCCGGCAAAAAAAGATATAAGCGGTCTTCATCGATAAAAGGGAACCCGCTCGCCCCTATGACGCCTCTAGGAATTCCGTCCGGAGAATAAAATTGAATTGAAGTGTCACCCAAGCCGTACGGCGCATAATAATATTCCGAAACGGCGGCCTTTACGGGAAATGATTGGGACATGGCAATCTTTCCGTCTTCCGTAAAATATCCTACTGTCTGTCCTATTTTAAATGGGATAAGGCCTTCGTCTTTTTTATTAGTTTCCGAAGCGGCGGGATTTTGCACTGCCGAAACCGTCCATTCGGGAATAAATTGCAATTCCTTAGAAAGCGGATATACTGCGGCAAAAATATATACAACGGAAAAAATAACTGCCGCTGCAAGCGGCAAAACCCCGACCTTAAATTTCATACGATTAATCGTATAGTAACAATAGATAAAGTGTCAACCGCCGCATATAAACCGCCGCGTGGAGCCGTACTGAGTGCTGAGTTATCGTAAATTATGAGTTGAAATTTGAGGCACGAAAAAGCGATGCACGCTTGAAAAAAACGTTACAAAGGAGAGGGTGCTGATATATGGAAAACGATATTGATCACATCACATTTGCCGGCGTTTTGAACGTACGATGTTTTTACTCAAGATGTTCCGTTTAGATAAAGCGGAATGCAAGGCGGCAGAAAGTGCGCTGAGCCGCTCTGTCCGGATTGTTCCGCCGTATTACATGCGTGCTCTTCCCAAAACAAGGGCGCTATGATAAAATTATTTCACTTTCCAAAATTAATACTATAGGGAAATTTTATGAAAAGACACTTTTATACGATCGGTTCCGTCATTGTGCTGCTTTTTGCCGCATTCATTTTTGTGATCCTTCCGGCTATGGTCGGAAAGACTGCGGGGAAAAAGCTTCCTCCATTCGGTTCGTACGACGGCAAAAATATTCTATACGAGCAGGGAACGCCTTTTGCAAAGGCCGTAAGCAATTATGCCGAAATGCTGAAGATGCAGGGGCAAGAAATCAACGAAAACGCTTATTTTTACATTTTTAACTATGCTTTTAACTCCACGGTGACTAAGATGGCATACGATTCCGCCGTCGAAAAAAGCGGATGGCGCGTTCCAGAAACGGCAATAAGCCGCAATATGTTGCCGTATTTTTACGATGAAACGGGCAAATATTCATCAAAACTTTTCAGACAAGCCGATGAAAACAGAAAGCGTGAAATCTACGCAAATGTAAAGGAATCTTTAATTTCACAGCGTTATTATGACGACGCGTTCGGTTCAGAAGAAACCGTCGGTAAAGAGGCCTTGTTCGGATTAAAATCGTCGTCAAAAGAAATTCCTTTTATCCGCAGCATGGGAGAAAAAACACGCTCGTTCGACGCTGCCTTATTCAACACGGATAATTATCCCGATGAAATGTCCGCTTCATACGGCAAAGAGCACAGCGGCCTTTTTGTAACCTACGACCTTTCCGTGATCACGGTAAGCGACGAATCTACCGCAAAGACAATCCTGAACAGGCTTAACAGCAACGAGATAATTTTTACAGATGCGGTGACCGAATATTCTTCAAAAAATTACAGCGGCGATGACGGAAAACTGAGGGATAAATACAGTTACCAAATCAAAAACATCATATCGAAAGACGAAGATTTTAAAGCCGTCTGCGCCCTTGAGACGGGAAAAACAAGCGCAATCGTAAAAACCGGCACGGGGTATTCTATTTTCAAAGCGGACTCGGATGCGGTTCAGCCGGATTTTACAAAATCTGAAACGGTAAACGACGTACACAAGTATCTGAACGCTTATGAAAAAGGCATAATCGAAGACTATTTTACCGAAATTGCAAAAAACTTTGCTTCCGACGCCGTACAAAACGGATTCGACAAAGCCTGTAAGACATTCGATACCCAAAAGGTAGAAATTCCCGCCATCGCTCTCAATTACGGCAATCTCGCAATCCTAGGCACACTGCCTTTGAGATCGGCACAGGAATTTGCAGACGCGCCGAATGACGAGAATTTCTTAAAAGAGATATTTTCTCTCAAACAAAATGAAATTTCAGATCCGCTCGTGTTAGGCAAAAACGTAGCGGTTCTTCAGATGAAAGAAGAAATTGATGGCGGAACGGACGAAGCGACCGCTTCTCAGACATTCCCTGCGGAAATAGCGGGTTTTGACCGCGAAGCGGCGCAGGCGGCATTGTTTAACAGCCCTAAAGTCGTAAACAACGTTATGTCCGTCTTTTTCAACAATTTTATGAACAACAACTAAAAGGCGGCAATTTTGGCAGGTCTTCTGTCCGATAAAAAGCCCTGCACGGTACATACCGGGCGGGGCTTTTCCGTTTCTTACAAGGATAGGCTGCTCTATTCAAAATACGATCCGCAAAAATCGATTTTGCAGACCGTAGATTCTCTTAATATTCTTTCGGGAACTTTAGTCCTGTGTTTTTCGCCCTGCCTTTGGTACGGGATGGGGGAACTGCTTCAAAAAATACCGAAAGGATGCCGCGTCTTGGCCTGCGAAGCCGACGATCTTCTGTACGAATTTGCAAAAAATGAATTGGATAGAAATCCGGCTTTGGGCGATCATGTCAAAAAAAACGATCTGGTTTTTCTGACACCGGCACAGTTTAAAAATCTGCCTTACGCGCTTGAAAACTCGTCTTCAAGCGGATGTACAGACGGTTTCGGAATGGAGGGCCACATTGAGGCGGAAACAAGAGCAGGCTTTGCGGCAACGAGTGACATTGAGGCAGTGGCTGGAATTGAACGCAGCGGCGGATCGTCAAGCGGCTTTACCGTCGCCCATGGAACGGGGCAGAGCCTTGAACGCGGAGTCGAATTTTCAAACGACCTTACCGCCGCCCCTGCGATACGGACGGGAAACGTTAAGAGAATCCTGCGGATAGACTTTTCGGCCGGAGTACAATTTGACGAAAAATCGTATGATGGCATATATTTGCAGTGCCAAAAGGTTATTTCCCAGTTTTGGAAAAACAGACTTACGCTTGTAAAATTCGGGCGGCTGTATTCAAAAAACATATTTCAAAATCTTGCGCGCCTGACAAGAAAAAAATCCGTTCCTTTCCGAAACCTTGGACGCACTATATCAAAACCTATTTTGATCTGCGGAACGGGCGAAAGCCTTGAAAAAACTCTTTGTACGCTAAAGAAGTTTTTAAAAACAAGGCGGCGAAAAGATATCTATCTAATTGCAGTTGACGCTTCTTTACCCGTATTGTGCTCCCACAACATAGAAGCCGACGCTGTCGTAGCCGTGGAATCCCAGCTGGCCATAGAAAAAGCCTATATCGGAATTCCGGGGATTAACGGAAAGCTTTCGGCAGCACTGGCCGCGGAATCTGCCGCAGCAGCCTCAGGCCGGCAAGAAGGCCGCGGCGATAAAAAAGCCGCGAATGCAAAAGAAATCTCGGACAGAAAAGGTCAAAAGTCTAAGATTTTTACCCTCTTTGCGGATATGACTTCACGTCCACATATTACGGACATTACAAGCGGGAACGTCTGCTATTTTGTTTCGGAATACGATAAAAACGACTTTATGAAGAGGCTTTTTGAAAAAAATCTTTTGCCGAAGGTGATTCCTCCGTTGGGCTCGGTGGGGCTCACGGCCGTGCATATTGCGCTCCTGCTTCGATCTTCGGATGAAGTTCCGGTTTTCGTCACGGGGATGGATTTTTCATATTCGGTAGGAAAGACGCACGCCAACGGATCCGCGCCGCATAACGAGCGGCTCTTTTCGCACAACAGAATCAATTCCTTAGGAAATTACGGCGCGGCGTTCGGCAACGGGAGCTTCGTGTTTACGGGCAATGACGAAAAAAAACGGATAACGACTTTAGTGCTTTCAAACTACGCAAAAAATTTTGCGCTTTGCTTTTCGGGCGTAAAGAATCTTTGGAACATAGGTGAAAACGCGCTCGATATAGGAATTCCTAGCTTTGCCGTAAACAAAGATTTCACATTTGCAGCCGGACAAGCGCCGGGCGCTTCCTTAAAAGCAGTCCCCGAATGGAATCCGCGCGCAACATCCGGCACCACCGCACTGCCATGCGGAGCTCCCCCCCCCGATCAAAAAAACTGCCGGAAACGTTCAGCAATATCTGCATTTTTTGAAACGGAAAAAGCGGCGCTGGAAAGGCTAAAAGGCCTTTTAACAGGCGAAATCAAAGCGGCCGGACAAACACCGCAAGATTTGGGCAAAGAAATAATATCTTTGCTCAGCGGTCGAAGTTATCTTTATTTGCATTTTCCGGACGGGCATACGCCTTCTTTGGAATTGAGTTTTTTAAAGCGCATACGAAGCGAAATCGATCTTTTTTTAAAAAACGTAACTCTTGCGCAAAAAATTTTGGAAACTCAAGACGATTCCGTTTAGGCACGTTTTCGCATAAGGACTTAAGAAGCCGCTTTGTGACGGCGCTCGCTTCCATGCACGCACACGGTTCCATGCAGAAGCTCCGCCCTGTGTAAAACCGCCGTTCCGTGAAAATCGCCGCATATGTGCGCCGCATCGCATAGGCGTGCCAATCGCACATCGCGCTTATGAGCGCAGAAAATTCTCTATTCTTCTTTTTCGCGCAAAACGGCAAGAAAGGCCGACTGCGGAAGTTCCACGTTCCCCACCATCTTCATGCGTTTTTTGCCTTCTTTTTGTTTTTCAAGAAGTTTTCTTTTACGGGTTATGTCTCCGCCGTAGCACTTGGCAAGAACGTCTTTACGCACCGGGTTTACCGTTTCGCGCGCAATTATCTGACTTCCTATCGCTCCCTGAATCGCAATTTTAAACTGCTGCCGGCTTATTTCATTCTTTAATCTCGCACAAACGGTATGCGCGTGTTTTGACGCGTTGTCTTTAAATGTAAGCTGGGCAAGAGCGTCCACGGGTTTTCCGTTTATCAAAATATCAATCTTTACAAGCTGTGTAGGCCGGTAGCCTATCACTTCATAGTCGAACGAAGCATAGCCTCGGCTGTAACTTTTCAATCTGTCGTAAAAGTCAAATAAAACTTCGGCAAGAGGCATCTCGTACAAAATTTCAACGCGCTTTTCATCCAGATAGGTCATATTGGACTGCGTTCCGCGTTTTTCCGTGCAAAGCGCGATTATAGAACCTATGTATTCGCTCGGAGTGATAATCGAAGCCTTTATATAAGGCTCTTCGGCTTCACGAACGCGGCCTTCAGGATATTCGGCAGGGTTGTCTATAAAAGTTTCTTCTCCGTTTGAAAGCAGTATTTTGTAGCGCACGGAAGGAGCCGTAAAAATCACAGCCTGATCATAATCGTGCTCAAGCCTCTCTTCGATTATTTCAAGGTGCAAAAGCCCTAAAAAACCGCAACGAAAACCGTTCCCCAGCGCGACGGAATTATCCTTTTCGTATACGAGACTTGCGTCGTTCAATTTAAGACGCTCCATGCTCGACCTAAGTTCTTCATAGTCGTTTGAGTCCATAGGATAAATAGACGAATAGACGACAGGTTTAACTTCTTTGAACCCCGGCAATGCCTGCGCCGCAGGATTTTCCGAAGAAGTTACGGTGTCGCCTACGCGCACGTCGCTTACGGTCTTTATTCCGGCAATAATGTAACCTACGTCGCCCGCTTCAAGAGCTCCCGTAGCCTCGTACTTGATCTTAAAAATTCCCACCTGTTCCACTTTGTGGGACGATCCGTTGTGCATCATTAGAACGGTATCGCCCGCTTTTATGCGCCCCTGCATCATGCGCAGGTGAACGATCACGCCCCTGTAATCGTCGTAATGACAATCAAAAATAAGAGCCTGCACGGGAGCGTTCACATCGCCCTTGGGAGGCGGAAATTTTAAAACGATGGCTTCAAAAAGCTCGTCGATGCCCTCCCCCGTCTTTGCCGAAACAAGCTGGGCGTCGGCAGGATCCAGTCCCAAATCGTGTTCGATCTGATGCTTGATGGAAGGAATATCGGCCGAAGGCAGATCTATCTTGTTTATTACGGGAACTATCGTTAAATCGTGTTCCAGCGCCATAAACATATTGCTCATAGTCTGCGACTCGACGCCTTGCGAAGCGTCTATCAAAAGCAGCGCACCCTCGCAGGAAGCTATAGCGCGCGAAACTTCGTAAGAAAAATCCACATGTCCCGGAGTGTCTACAAAGTTAAGAGCATAGTCGTGCCCGTCCTTTGCGTGATACGGAATCGTCACAGCCTGACTTTTAATCGTTATGCCCCGCTCCCTCTCAATGTCCATGTTGTCCAAAATTTGATTTTTCATCTGACGCTCATCGATGATTTTAGCCTTTTGGATCAGCCTGTCCGCCAGAGTTGATTTTCCGTGGTCAATGTGAGCTACTATACAAAAATTACGCTTATACTTTAATTCCGCCATAAAATTTCCTAAAAGATCAAATATATCAGGGCGCGCCTTTATAGGCTAACCGGTATTCCGCACTTCGCTCACGCTCACCGTCCTCGCTGCGCTGCGGTCGGCGCTCCGCGGTGCTCCATCCCGGCGCAGACTCTTTTCATCAGCCTCCGCACAGACGGCACGGCTTCGCGTAACGCGACGTCAAAACCGCATATCAAAAATAATACGGGCTGTCCAACGGAGCCGTTATGGAAACGCCTATGTCAAGGTATCCTTTTTTACGCTTTCTAGCATAAATCTCAGCCGACAAAAACGCATTATCATCGGAAAATTTTATACGTCCTATGTCCACAGGATCGTTTTCGGAAAATCCCGATTCATCGGCGATACCGCCTTTGATTATCTTTGTAACCGCATACTTTCTGCTGTTTAAACTCGAAACAGCCTGCAGTCCCATTCCGAAAAGCGGAACAAAAGACGTCTCTATAAGATCGCGCTCGTAAGCGTTTTTACCCGGATATTCTGGGCGCACGTCAAGATAGACTAAAGTTTCTTTTTCGCTGCCGTCTTCAGTGTAAGAAAAGCGCGCTAGAGTGTCGGGAACAAAACGGCGAAGTTCGTCCTGAACACAATCAAGATCAAAAACTTTTTTTCCGTTGACGGCGTTTATTATCTGGCCTGTTTTAAGATAGGATCGCTGAGCGCTGCCCGAAGACATTACGTACTGGATTTCAAGACCTTCGGAAACATTGCCGTTGCGGAACGTATGCCCGTAAGCTCCTATCCAAGCGTGTTCGCGTTTTCCGCCGTTAAACAACATCGGCAGATCCGTTTTTAAATATTCCACGGGAATGGCAAAATTCAACCCCTGGTACTGGGGAAGCCCCGCAAACACGATAGCCTGAACGTTGCCGTTTACATCAATACACGGTCCGCCGGAATTCCCGCCGTTTACCGCAGCGTCTATTTGGAACACACTTCCGGTGGTAAACAGTTTACGGTTCATCGCCGAAACTATGCCCGAAGTGAGAGTTCTGTCCAATCCTACCGGAGAACCTATAGCGAAAATTCTATCTCCTACGGAAAGCCCCGAACTTGAACCTAGTCTAAACACATAGGGAGCGTCCACTTCTGTTTTTAAAAGCGCAAGGTCAAGGGTAGCGTCCCAGCCTACCACCTTCGCAGGCACCCGCGTTTCAGGATCGTCCGCAAGGCGTACATATAATCTTGCCACCCCTTCGAATTTAGTATCCACGACGTTCTTTATCACATGGTAATTCGTAACGATATAGCCGTCTTTGCGTATAAAAAAGCCCGAACCTATCACTCTGTCGGCGTAACCCACTCCCCTTTCAATCTTTATTCCCTGATCGATCCAAACCGTCACGGTTCCGGAAATATATTGAGCTACGTTTTCAGGCGTGCCTTTACCCGAGTCGGAATTATCTGCCCGATCGGCGGCTCCTGTTTGCACTCCGGGAACCCCTTCGCAGCACAAAGATTCAAGCTCCGAGAGGCTCGTGTTGAGCGAAGAAATTTCAGGATACCCTGCGGCGTCGAGCGATCTGTAAAGTCTTAACGCGGTAAAATGGTCTTTTTTTTGGACGGCGTCCTTATACAGCTCCGCGATGCGTTCAAAACAGGACGCGGTCAATTCTTTGTCGTCTATCAGATAGGACCGCCACAAGGCAAGAACCGGTTTTGTTTCAAGAATTTTTTTTATATCGCTTATTTCTATGTTTCTTATGTCTTCGATAGAATAATCCGGGACTTTATACACGTTTCCCGAACGGTTAAGATTGCTTGCGCAGCCCGAAAACACAGCCGGATAAAAGGCTGTCAAAACCGAAAAGAAAAAAAACAATACTGAACTTTTTTTATTTAACATCTCAATTCCTTAAAATTGCACAGCGAGTAAATCTTCAGATTTATTTAAAATTCAGCGCCTGTACTTTCGCCATCCGCAGCGCCTGCCGTTTCGGGCGAACCGCCGTTTTCGGATTCGGGCACGGCAGGTATCATCCGGCCGAAATATCTTTCCGCCATCTTAACCGAAAGTATACGGTTTTCGCCGCTTTCAACAAGAACGCTCTTTCCCTGTTCTCCCTCGGCTTCCAGAGCGGTAATGACGTCCCGCTCGTTCTGAAGACTTCCCATGTCTCCCACCCAATAAAATCCCGGCAAGTCGCCTTTTTCCACCGCATATTCTACATTATCGTAAACGATTTTAAAAGGCTCTCCGTCCAAGCTGGAAACAACCGCAAGCGATCTGCCCGGCGCCAAATAGAACATGGCGTCTTCAAGAAGGTTGTCGCCCTGTTTTTGCGGATAGCGAACGTAGCGCACATCCCACTGACCGTCATTGTCATAATCCCAGGATGTTATTTTTCCGTTATAAGGCAGATACTCTTCGGTAAAATCGGGCACGGTATCCTTGTTTAGGTCTATCCTAATCGTCTTTACATACAAATTCTTTATATCGGATGAAAGACCGTACACATTGTTTACAATGCGGCGACTGCCTTCTTCGCTCAGCGCCATATCGCCTTCGTTATCGACAGCGTAAGTTTCGGTCGTTTCAAATATTCCGTCGCCGTCCCTGTCCACTATGCGTAAAGTTATAATCCCGTTCTCAAAAAAAGCCTTAGCGTACTGTTTTCCGTTAAGCGTATAATAGGCCGCCGCAGGCGCTCCGTCTAAAATCGAAAAACGTACGCGAGCCCCGTCATATTCGCCGCTGTCGGTTTCACAGTATATGGCGGCAGCAGTCAATTCTTTTTCGTCAATAGCGGGAACTTCGCCGTAAACATGAGGAACGTAAAATTCGCACCCGAGAATTTGAGTAAAAAAAGCATAGGGCGCAATGTCGAACGGCGTCCAAGCAAACTTTTCGTCGGCGATAAAAATGTCCTTTTTCCTTCCGTCGGAATACTTTACCGAAACTCTGTTTACATACGGGTAGGATCCGTATCCCACGTCAAGCCGTTTTTCAGGGAGCGCTATGGAAACGGGAACTCCGAAATCGCATGCGGCGGTCCATTCGTCTATTCCGTCGTTGTTTTTGTCCCAGCGCACGTCTTTAGGTCTGCCGCGGAAATAATCCACAAAAAGGTTTGCTTCCAAGTCCGCGTCCGTATCGACTGTCAAAAGCCCGTCGTAAGACAAAAGATATTCGCTTAAAAAACTTTTAACTTCTTCGTCCGTTATTAAGATAGCGAGAGCCGTCAGATCTTCAAGCGAGACCGAAGTATCCGAAAAACCCGTAAAATATTCTACGGCCGCTTTTTCAGAAAGAAGCCCGGCCTTTAAAGCAGCGGAAGCGAACATCGGATGCGAAAGTCCCCGCGCTTCATAGGATTTTAAAAGTCTTACGCTCTCTGCTTTTTTTGCAAAAAGCGCCGCATATAATTCCAATTCGGGATCGGTTTGTACGTATGAAGGTATCGATGCGATAAAAAAATCCGCAATGCGCCTAAGCTGCTCAGTCGCGTTTTCGCGGTCCCAAAACTCATACTCGTTTTTAAAAAAAAGTCCTGCGAAACGGGAATCGTGAGGATAAACTCTGCGCGATGCGTCCACTTTGTCGCGCGCTTTATAAAGGCTCTCTTCGGTGTGCATACGGTAAAATGATTTTACACGGATGTATTCGGCGTCTGCGGAAAATAAAAAGGGCTGTGCGTTGAGCACTTCCAACGCTTTTTCATAAAGACCCGTATCGCTTAAGATATCCGCATAAAGAATTCTTGCGTTGTCCCTGTCGTAATCCACCCATTCTCCGTACGTAAGAGCGCGCTCGACAAGCGGTTTTACTTCGGCACGGGATCCGCCCGTATTCGTCTTTACTACCGCGTCGAAATACCACAGATCGGAAATGCCGTCGTCGTACCCCAATCCCATTTCTATATTGGAAGAAGCCGCCGCCCAATCTCTCTGATTTATATACGTCTTTGCAAGCTGAAGGCAGCGGACTGCGGTTTGCCGGTTTGCCGTCTTAGCCGAATTTTGCGCCGCTCCCCCCGTTTGCGCCTGAGCGCCGGAAGAAGCGAAAAATAAAAAGAACATCGTTACGGAACAAACGAATACGGTTATACGCTCTTTATAAAAACACATATCTTTTTAACCTTTTCTTCTATAAAAAACAAAATACTGTCCGGTAACAAAAAGTTCCTCATCAGCGGCCGGACGCACAGACGCCGCCGGAAAGGCTTTCATTCTCCTGTTTTACTATCCAATCCGGAAAACCGTATACAGAAGCATAGACGCAAACAATCTCCTGATCGTCCGTATCCAGCCTTTGAACGATCGGAATAAGATCGCGCATTTCTTCTTCAATTTTCCATGAAGAAAAAATATCGTTCAGATCCTTCATCGTCTTGTCCGCGGACAAAACCGCATCGCCCGGCTGCCGGCTCCTTACGCAAAACGGAAGCGAAATGTTTTTCAAAATCAGCGAATTTGCGGAATGGCCGCATAAAGCGGCAGTTCCGTCGTCCGCTACCGAAACCGTTCCGAAAGGCAGCTCATACCTCCCTTTTTCTTTTATTATAGCAAAAAAACCTTTATGCGTCTTCGGTTCCGTCTGTTTTTCGATAAACAACATAACGTCGGACAAGCTTGCGTCAAAAGGCGGTTTTGTTTTTACTAATCTTATGCAAGCTTTGACGCTGGAGATTCTACATTCTTCAAGCTTTTTCGTACGGCGCACTCCAAAAGCGATTTTTTCCGCAGCTCCCAGTTTCTCAGCCGCGCCAGACTTCCCCATTTCTCCGGTTTTTTCCGCATCGCCGGCCGCCGCATCGTGCTCTTTGCTATGCCGATTTATCATATCGCTGCATCTTTGTATAAACGAATAGGGGACGCGCTCGTTACAGCCGATTTCGTTTACCGCAGAAAAGATGAGCCTTCGCCTTATGGACTCAGGCAAAACGGCAAGTTCGTCCAGAGGCATAAAAAGGCTCTCGCCGTATCTTTTCCATTTGAGTTTTGCCGAAAAAGAATCGAGCAATGACGAATCTTGTTCCGTCTTTTCGGCTCCGTTAAGAACCGCCCCCTGCCAACCGGGGAACGTTTCGTCCAGAACCGGCACAAGTACGTTTCTTATCCGGTTTCTAAGGTAAGAATTGTCGCTGTTCGTGCTGTCCGTTCTCCACGGAATTTTACGAAAATTCAAATAGTCTTCAATTTCCCGGCGGGAAATTTCCAAGAGAGGTCTTACGCACTTATCCCTTTGGCTTTTTATTCCTGCAGCAGCGGTTCCCGAACTTCCCTGAAAAAAACGCATGAGAATCGTTTCGAGGTTGTCGTTTTTGTTGTGAGCAAGGCACAAAAATGAAAGATCTTTGTCCTTTATAAAGGAATCAAACGCCTCATACCGCAGATACCGGGCGGCTTCTTCTGTTCCGCCTCCGCGTTCCGCGGCGCACATGTCTACACGGCCGTAAGGAATATTATAAACGAAGCATTCAACGGCGCACCCGCCGTTTCGAAGCTCTTTACAATAATCGGCCACGAACTTTGCATCGCCTTCGGACTCGCCGTCAGGGCGGATTCTATGGTTTACGGTAATAACAAAGAGGGGAACGCCGTTTTTGCGGCAAAGAGCGGCAAGGGACGACAGGAGCGCAATCGAATCCGCTCCGCCTGAAACGGCGGCTCCCAAACGAAGCTGAGGAGAAAACTTTACTCCCAGCTTAGAAAGCGCGGCTTCGACACGGCCGTCAAATTTTTCAATAAACGACCTTTCGGAAAATGATTCTTTAGAAGATGACCTTTCAGACGATTTTTTCAAATAACCTTCCCTGTTTTGCCTTTAAACTTAAAAAAAAAGCTGACCGACGGCACTACGTCCGTCAGTCAGCGTCAGTTTACATTAAAATGAAAAACCTAGCGCGCAGGAGAAACGCTTACCAGATAAGTTTCCGGCGGAGTAAGAACCGTAACGCCCTTTGCGAACGAGAGATCTTTTACACAAAAGTGTTCGCCCACGTTGATGCCTGAAACGTCCACAACCAGACGTTCCGGAATATTCTTGGCGACGGCCTTCAGCGTTACAAAAGGAGTATGCTTACGCATAAAACCGCCTTTAAGAACTCCTGCCGGCGTTCCCGTATACTGCAACTTCATCTTTACGGTAAGCTCTTTGTCGCTCGCAGGTTCAAAAAAATCCGCATGCAAAACCTTATCCGTGCGTATGTTATACTCGGTATCCTTAATAAAAGCTTCCGCGGAATCTTTACCGTCGATCTTCAGAGTAACGAGCGTCGTAGGAGTGACCGTGCGCCACACCTTATTGAATTCCGTTTCATCAACGTCTATCATCGTCGACTGTCCCTTGGAATTGTACATTATTGCCGGAATACGCCCGGTTGTCCGCAAAACCTTCGCTGCTTTTTTTCCCATAGTCGTACGGGTCTTTGCATTAATTACCATCTGATCCATAAAAGGAACTCCTTAAAACCGTTTTAAAAAATATTAACTGGGACGACAGGATTCGAACCTGTGGAATACCGGCACCAAAAGCCGGGGGCTTACCGCTTGCCGACGTCCCAAAATAACAAATTAATTTTCTTCCGAAACAGCAAATCCCGGCTCTATATGACCGGCGTTGTATTCTGCAAGGATTTTATCCTGAAGCTCACTTCTGAATTCAGGGCTTATAGGATGAGCTACATCCTTGTATTCACCGCTTGCCGTTTTACGGCTCGGCATTGCTATGAACAATCCCGTTTTACCGTCAATTATCTTCACATTATGAACAACAAAACAATTGTCAAATGTGACCGTCACATAAGCACGAAGTTTCCCCTCCGCTTCTACTTTCCTAATGCGTAATTCAGTGATCTGCACAGCAACCTCCGCAAGGCTTGGTAATAGTCTGTAACTCTCTCTTACCCGACGATACTCATGCGGCAACGCACTTAAGTCCTTTAGAAATCAGCGCATGAAAAGCAATGTCCGCTTCTCCGGCAGAAGCAAAAATTCCAAAAACAGCGGAACCCGAACCGGACATATCAGAAAAAACAGCACCTGCCTTACGTACTTCGGCGATCGCTGCTCCTATCTCAGGATACCGTCGCGCAATAACAGGAGTGAAACTGTTGGCAAAGGTCCAATCAACTATGGGACCGTTATATACAGTCTCAAGCTCTTCGAATGAAGGGCAATCTGCAAATTCCCCCTCGGAGGCGGCCTTGTCGACTAAAGAATAAGCTTCTCCTGTCGAACTGTGAACACCGGGAAAAACCAGCAGAATATGCATATCTTGACGCGGTTTAATCGGTTTAACAATTTCTCCGCGGCCTGTAACAAGCGCACATCCTGGATGAGCACAGCACAGGAAAAAAAACACATCGCTTCCGACTTCGCCGGCAATCTTGTTCGACAATTCGGAAGAAAGACGAACGTTCGCCAGCTGCGACAGCGCTTTAATAAAATAAGCGGCATCCGATGAGCCGCCGCCTAAACCGCCGCCGGAAGGGATCCTTTTTGTCAGCCTTACGCGGACAGATCTGTCAAATCCGGTATGCAAACAAAATGCCTTATATGCAGCCGACAGTGTATTTTGCTTTGGCAGCTCCATGTCGTGACATTCCACCGTGCAAGTATTTTTTCCGTCTTCAATACAAATTAAAAGATCATCAAACAACCGGACGGTTTGAAAAATACTTTCAATTACGTGAAATCCGTCTGCCCTTTTAGGAAGCACCTTCAAGTTCAAATTTATTTTTGCAGGCGCGGATACACGCATTTCAGCAAGCATATTTCTACGTATTATACAAATTCTGATAATTAATGTCAAATAATTGTCCGTGCTTGCCGCGCTGTAAATGCGCCACGGGAAAATCAACCGCAACGTTGTGGCGTTGCGGCGCACCGATATGAGCTGCACTGGCAAATATAAAAAGTCTGCACTCCCGGCAGCGCCCTGCCTGAGGCCGCAAAAAAAGCGCGCATAAATTCATATTTTTTGCAAAACAATATTGACAGAAATGCGATGCTAAATTACATTCAAGTTGTCGGCAACAAACGCTATATATAGCGTTTATTTCTTAGTGAAAAAACGAAACAGGCTTATGCATCTGCGGGAGGGTGACATGCTTGACGAAGGTGATTGGTCGGATTATCAATCTGCAACGGTGAGTTTTTCTTACAACGACGATTACGATGAAGACGATTCCTTAAACGACTTTGAAGACAGCGAGGAATCCGATTCTCTGGATGACTTTGACGACGACTTCTACGAAGAAGAAAGTTTCGAAGATCTTGAAGACGAAGACGTTCAAGAACCCTTTGACGATGTCGAAGAAGAAGACGGCTACGACTTTACCAGATAAAAACCTTTTTTCTACGCTGTTTTAAAATCAACCTTGCGCCCTGCGAACCAAAGCTTTTCAAGATCGTAAAAATTCCGCGCAGCTTCGGACATAAGATGGACGACGATCGGTCCTAAGTCTATCAAATTCCAGTCGTTCCCGTCCGGCGTCTTTCTGTGCACGGTGTGAATCTCAAGCGCATGGTCTTTGATGTAGTCTTTTACATCCTTGTACAAACCTTGCTGATGCGAAGAACTATTCACAGTCGCAATTATAAAATAATCTGTCCAGCTGTTCAGCTCGGAAATATCGAGAACACAGACGTCTTTACCCTTGCCGTCTTGCAGCAGCCGTGCGATTTCAAGCGCCTTCGTTTCTATTTCGTTCATGTTTACTCCTCCGATAAAATTGCATAAAGAAGAAAATTTCAATTTTCGACTGAGTGCAATTCGTGCGCTTTTTGTGCACATTTCAATAAAATTTTTTATGCGCCGCAGAAAACGAGATCGCCAAAGCCCTTAATGAACGTATCGGCCGTCAAAATCGCCGCCGAGTATGATCGTAAAGTCTACGTTCCTGTTTTCATCACTAACATCGCCTGAAAGCTGAATGTCTTCTTCTCTTATGTTATTGCAGCGTATAAAATTGCCCAAGCTTTTTGCAGCTTCGGCATTGCCTATGTGATCTATTATTTCAGTCTTTTCAATATCGTTCGAAGCCGCATTCAGAGTTCTAAGTATATCATAGCCGGCGCTCCGAAAAAGAGCGGCCGTATTATGAGCTAAACCCTGTACTGTGGTGCCGTTTTTAATTTCAAGCACGTAAACACGGCCGCTCAAAGTCATGGTTTCGGAAACAAGGGAGTTTACCGTCTGCATCACCACATCTTTTATAAGCTGCCCGTCATAAAACGGGAATAAAAGTTCGTTTCCGTCGACAAGGCGGCGCATTCCCGTAACTGTCTGCGGTACGATTCGTTCCGCATCAACTTTTGAAATTTCACGCAAAAGATCTCTTAACCCGTTGGCGTTCACATTCGAAGTAAATTTTTTTTCATAAAATTTAAAATTCTTTTTTTCAAAGATCACGGAGGCGTTTCTGTTTAAAGCCGAAAGCAAAGCGATTACCACATTCTGACGGCGTTCGGCGGCACTTGAATCCGTTTCATCTTCAATAAAGTATTCAAGATAAACCGCAAGTTTATCTCCGTCAAGCAAGATTGAACCTGACGGTAAAAGCCACCTCTTGCCCTCCGGCGAAAGAGCGTCGACGGGTGAAGGAACCAGAACACGCATACCTCCGAGTCTGTCGGTGATAAGTTGTAAATCTTTCAGACCAATCACGATATAAAACGGAATCGAAGATCCTATGAGCTTTTCTATTTCCGACCTGTAAACCTGAATACCTTTTTCGGAATATATCCTGTCTATTCGGTCTACACGGCCTATCGAAGAATAAATAGATCCCGTATTGCCGGGGATGCTGATCATCGCACCGACGTGAGAAAGCGGATAATATAAAAACACATCGGTAAAAAGCACTTCCCCTTCATCTTCCATTACGATAAGAAGTTTTATTACCTGTTCCTGCTCCAAAATTTCGCCTACGGGATCTTCTTCAAGAAGGAAGTATAAAACAAGGGAAACGGAACCTATGATCAATAAAATGAGAAGTAAAAAAATAAATCCTTTTTGTTCCTGTCTGAGACGCATCCTTACCGTCCGTGTTATTTTATGTTTTTATGCATAATGCGCCGTAAGCTTGCCGCCGCCTTTCGACGCAGAGACACTTTCATTGTTTTTCTTCGCCGCGATCTTATTTTCAGCCGCTATGTCTTCTTCAATCTTTTTAAGAAAAGCAATCGATTGAGGCGACACGGCGTATTTTTTTTCTTTAACATAGGAAATCGCCTCGGATAAAACGGTCTTAACTAAATGATCCAAATCAAGCGAAAACAGTCTGTCAAGATATTCCGCGCTCACATGTCCTCTGCCGGGCTCGATCTTGTCGGCGGCATAGATTATTTTTCCAAGCTTACCTAAAGACGGGCTCCCGAAAGTATGGCATGCAACGGCCTGCAAAAGCTCTTTGTCTTTTACGTCGAAATCTTTTTTAAGCATTACCGCAGCCGCACGCCCGTGCAGGAGAGATAGCTTGTCTTTTTCAACTCCGGTAACAGGATCTCCGTCCTGCAGAGCAAGCGAAAGGATATCTTCATCCTTCATTTCCTTACATATGTCGTGGGCAATTCCCGCAAGATATCCGAGATCGGGATCAACTCCGTACAAAACGCACATTTTTTTTGCGGTTTCGGCCACCCTAACCGAATGTTCGTAACGTTTTTTAGAAAGAGCTTCAGCCGCGTATCTGCGGATCCGTTCTATAACCTGTAAAAGAGAAGACCTTTCGCACGGCTTTTTTTTATTGCACGGATCCTCATCTTCAAGCTTTATATCCATATAATTTTCTTTTTCTAATATAACAATAAACTTCGAACGGGACAAGATCGCGCCAATCCCGGCCTGAAGAAATTTTTTGCCTTATCTGAGTTGAAGAAACGGGCAAAAGCGGATTTTTTAAAATTTTGTGGGGATACGGAAAATCTTCCAGCATTTGATCCGACGCTATTATGCCGGTATACGGGCCGCGGGGTACGTTAACCGCAGTTTCTGCTTTTCCGGAACGATTTTCCTCGCCGGCGTTTAAAAAGCCGGCTTTTGAAGAATCGGCAGTTGGAGACAAAATTTCTTCGGGGCGCCGCGCAAGAATAATGTCCGTTTTTTGGGCGAGCTGTTCGGCGTTTTTCCATTTATAATACTCGGCCGCGAGGTCTTGTCCCAAAACAAGGCCGATCTTTGCAGAAAGGTTTCCCGAATATTTTTGCTCCAAAAAACAAACCGTGTCCCACGTGTATGAAATTCCCTTGCGGTCAAGCTCGCAGCATTCAACTTCAAAGCGGCTGTCCGAAAGGCAGGCAAGCGAAAGCATTTTAACGCGGTCTTCGTCAGACGGAGCGCCGCTTATGATTTTATGCGGAGGATAAAAAGAGGGAACGAACAATAACCTGTCATACCCCAATTCTTCGCATACGGATTTTGCAAGCGCGACGTGCCCCTCGTGGACGGGATTAAAACTTCCGCCTAAGACGGCAACCTTCATCTTTCGGAACCGGGGTATTGAACTTCGGCGTCTTCGTCTACCGACCGAAGGTCCATAAAAGACGGAGAGTTCCCCGCCCTGCCTGCATTGTTTTTACCGACCTTTTCATTGTTTTCAAGGCTGTCCACCAGACGCATTACCGCGTTGCGCGCGCTTCCCAGCCCGAAATTCGTAAGGACGGAAACGGGAATTACCGCTACGTCGCCGTATTTTTTCCGGATATCAGAAGAAATTTTTTCAGCCCTTTCTGCGGCGCCTTCCACATCAATTTTATTGCATAAAACTATCCGCGGCTTTTTTGCAAGATCGGCCGAATACGATGCAATTTCGCCGCACAAAACGTCGTAAGCTGTAAAACAGTTTTCTTCGCTGCAGTCTATCATAAATAAAAGGCACGACGTTCTGGAAATATGTTTTAAAAACTGAAAGCCTAGGCCGGCTCCTTCCGATGCGCCTTCGATTATTCCCGGAATATCCGCAATTATTATGTCTCTTTCGTTATCAACCCTTAAAACTCCGAGATTGGGAATTTTTGTTGTAAAAGGATAGGGGGCGATTTTCGGTCTGGCGTTTGTAAAGGCCGTAAGCAGCGAAGATTTCCCAGCGTTGGGAAAGCCCACAAGCCCCACGTCCGCCATTATGCTGAGCTCTATGAGGAGTTTACGCTCCTGCCCCGCCTGCCCAGGATTTGCATGCCGCGGAGCCTGATTGGTGGAAGTTTTAAAATGAATATTTCCCCACCCGCCGTTTCCGCCGGTCAAAAACACAAAACTTTCGTCGTCGCTTTCAACCGTAAAATCGCGGATGATCTCTCCGGTTTCGTAATCCCTGACGGTTGTCCCCGGCGGAACAAAAACTACGACGTCTTCGCCGTCCTTGCCGTATTTTCCCCAACTCATGCCGTCCTGACCGTTTTGAGCCTTAAAAAAGCGGCGATACCTTAGCGAAGCCAACGTGCGCATATTCCGCTTTACGCGAAAAACGACATCTCCGCCCTTTCCGCCGTCCCCTCCGGAAGGACCTCCGTTAGGAATGTATTTTTCCCGTCTAAAAGAGACGCAGCCGTTTCCGCCTTTTCCGGAACGCACTTCAATTACAGCCTCGTCGGCAAATCGGATCATAACAAAACCTCAAAATCAAATTTTACCGGCTTAAATCAGGCTAAGACGGCGTCAAATTCAGCGAGCCCTCTTATATATTTCCGTAAGATCGGCTTTTCCCAGTTTTTTTACGGCGCCGACCGTTCTCGTGCCTTGCCAAGTACAGTTTACGGCAAGCTGTTCGCATTGAGCGTCGCTCAAATCAAGACCAAGCTCTTTTATTGAAATCGGCATATTGACGGATTTGAAAAAGGCTTCCATCTTCGCGATAGCTTCGAGGGCGGTTTTTTCCTCGTCCCCTTTTGAAGGCTTTTTCATATCGAAAATATCGGTGCCCATTTTAACAAAGCGTTCGACGTTTTCCTTATAGACGTAGCGCGCCCACGTAGCCCATACAGCCGCCAAGCCTGCGCCGTGCGTAACGTCAAACATTCCGCCCAATTCATGTTCGATCTGATGAACAGCCCAATCTCCGTTTCCGAACGGCCCCGTAAGCCCGTTATGGGAAAGACTTGAAGCCCACATGATCTCCGCACGCGCATTATAGTCGCGAGGATTGTCGAGCAAGACAGGCGCGTTGTGCATGACAGTTTTTACGAGCCCCGCCGCAATATAATCTACCATTTCGGAAGATTCCTGTCCCTTTGCGGTAAACCACCTTTCAAGAGTGTGCATAATGATATCGGTAGCGCCGCTTTGAGTCTGCCATTGTCCCAAGCTGAACGTCAGTTCCGGATTCATTACCGCAAATTTAAGACGGCAATAATTGCTTGAAAACCCTCTTTTTTCAAGCGTTTTGTCGTTCGTTATCACGGAAGAATCGCTCATTTCGCTTCCTGCGGCGGCAATGGTCAAAACCGCTCCGATCGGAAGACACGCCTTAGGCGCATTTTTGCGGCTGTAGATATCCCAAACTGGAAAATCATTTGTCATTCCGTACCCTATGGCCTTGGCGGAATCTATGACCGATCCGCCTCCTACGGCCAAAATAAAATCAACCTTTTCAGCCTTGCAAAGTTCGATTCCTTTTTCCACTAAAGAGAGAACAGGATTAGGCTTTACGCCTCCGAGACTTACAAAGTCTATGCCGTTTTCTTTTAAAGAATCGTAAACACTGTCAAGCAAACCGGACTCTTTTGCCGACTTACCGCCGAAATGCACGAGCACCTTTTTGCAATTCTGCGCCTTTACAAGCTGACCCGTCTGTTTTTCCGTTCCTTTGCCGAACACAATCTGTGTAGGGGCGTAATATGTAAAATTAAGCATAAGAATATTATACTATATAGTAAGGAAAAATAGAATTCTTTGTAGGTCGAATAATGCCGAATTTCAAGGTTTTGAAATTGTCAGCTGAATAAAACCGCGCTTTCGGCTAAAATCCGTCTGCTAACAGAAAATTATCAGGTCCGGCGCATTTTTTTGTAACGCTTTTTTTAGGAATTGATTATTTTAAATGATAGATACAGGTCAAATTGAACCGTGATAAAAAATTTATTAGCTTTTGGAGGCTTAAAAAGATGAAAAAATGGACTAAATACCTGATAGGAGCCGTCTCTGCGGCCGTCTTATCTTTCGGCTTGGTCTCTCTTTATTACCGCGGCGTCGCCGTAAAAGGTTCGGCGGCTACGGCTTTTGCAGAAACGAAAACGGCTGCCGTTTCAATACCGCAGGATTCTTTAAAGGTTGTAGAATCTCTGCAAAACGCATTCCGTTCCATAAGCAGCGAAGTGCTCCCCGCCGTAGTGGAAGTCGACGTAACCGAAAAAAAGACGGTTACACCGTCGCCTTTTGAAAACATGCCCTTCTTTTTCTTCGGCAATCCTAACGACAGGAACCGGCAGGAAAGCACTCCCCGCGAATACGAACAAAAAGGATTGGGATCCGGCGTGATAGTGCGCAGATCGGGCAAGACCATCTACGTGCTTACGAATAATCACGTAGCCGGAAAAGCAACCGATATTTCCGTAAAACTGAACGACGGCCGTCAATTCAGCGGAAAACTCGTAGGCGCCGACGAGAGGATGGATGTGGCTCTGGTATCATTTGAATCGAGCGACAACACCATACCCGTAGCCGTTTTGGGAGATTCCGACAAGGTTCAGGCGGGCGACATATGTCTTGCGATGGGAGCGCCGCTCGGATACAGTCAGTCGGTAACGCAGGGAATCATAAGCGCGACCGGCCGTTCCGGCAGCGGAATCGGAAACGTTTCAGATTTTATTCAAACGGACGCTGCGATTAACCAAGGAAATTCCGGCGGCCCCCTTGTGAACATCTACGGAGAAGTCATAGGGCTTAACACTTGGATCGCTTCTTCTTCAGGCGGTTCTCAGGGATTGGGATTTTCAATTCCGATAAACAACCTCAAACACGCGATCGACGCTTTTATAAACGAGGGAAAAATTTCTTACGGATGGCTCGGAGTTTCTCTCATAGAAATTTCGGACGAATACAAGGAATCGCTCGGCGTAAGCAATAAAACGGGCGCTTTTGCGGCGCAGGTGTTTATAGATTCTCCGGCTTATAAGGCAGGGCTTCAATCGGGCGATTATATCACTTCGCTCGACGGTCATGAGATAAAATCCGTAGACCAGCTTGTGCGCGAAGTGGGAAATCTTAGAGCCGGAAAAAACGCCGAATTCGGCTTGATCCGCGGAGGGAAGTCCGTTTCCGTAAAAGTTAAAATAGAAGAGCGCAAGGCGGACGTAGCGGCGAACGACGGCAAGACATGGCCGGGCTTCCTCGCGGTTCCGCTGACGGACAAACTTCGCGAGCAGCTAAAAATTGACGACAAGAACGTAAAGGGCGTAGTCGTAAGCAACATATACGATAAAACGCCGGCCGCGTCTCTCAGGCTTCAGGAAGGCGATATCATAACCGCCGTAAACGGCAAACGCATTACCAATCTGCAGGAATTTTACAGCGCGATGGACCTTACAAAGACAAAATCTATCTCGTTTGACGTTTACACAAACGGAGGAACTATCACTACAAGTACATATAAGATAAAATAAAAAGGAAAAAGCCGCTTATACCGGCTAAATGCAGGGGGCTGTCCTTCGTGAAGTTTTGAATCGCTTCCGGGACAGCCCCGACTATTTTTGAAGGTTTTCACACCCAGCTGCCCATAGTTTGAATTTTTGTGCGCAGCTTGACTAAGGAATGACTTTTACGATATTATTTTTTTTACATGTATGCTAAACTAGCTTGTGGTATGTCCCGTTAAATACCGCGGCGAATTTTCATATTCATTTTGTTAAATTGAGGTATTTATATGTACGCACTTGTCGAATACATGGGTAAACAGTTTAAAGCCGAAAAAGGCGCCGTCCTGCAAGTCGATAAACTTGATGCGGAAAAAGGAACCGCTATAGACATAGATTCCGTCTTGCTTGTGAGCGACGGCGATAAGATCAGCGTAGGTTCGCCGTATGTAAAAGGCGCAAAAGTCAAAATCATCGTTGAAGATTCGTTCAGGGACAAAAAAGTTCTTGTTTTAAAATACAAGAGCAAAAAAGACTATCACCGCCTTATCGGGCACAGACAGCAATATACGAATGTCCGTGTAGAGGATATAGTCGTAGCATAAATAATGACGACAATACACCTTTCGCTGGAAAAAGACGGAAGGCTTCGCTCCTGCGAAGCAAAAGGACATTCCGGCTATGCCGACAAAGGTTCGGACATAGTTTGCGCGGCAATCAGTTTTTTGATGCGAACCGTAATGCAAGTCTTATCTGAAACGGAAGGTGTGCAATTGGAAAGCGATACGTCTTTACGCGGAGAAATTTTTTTTCGCGTAAAACAAAACTGGTTTGACGAAAAGACGAACGCCGAACTGGTATTTGCGGGAGAACTTTTGAAAAAGGGCTTTTCTTCCCTGTCGAAAGACTATCCTGAAAATGTTTTGTATGAAAGTTTAAAAGACGCCGCTAAATAAGCGCGACGTCTTTTAATTTCGAGTTTTCTTTGAAAACTCGTTTATAAACTGTGCGCAAGGCGCGCACTAATTCAACAGCCTCCAAAATCGATACTTTGTCCGGCTGTTGAATTTTAAGAAAGTTTAACTTCGACCACTGAAATACCGCGGTCTCGTTAAACAGCGAGTTTCGGAGAAGCCGAAACATCGCTATGCTTTAGAAATGAAAATCAGACTTTACGGAGGCATGATATGGGAAGATCAAGAGGTGGAAGCGGCGCTAAAAACGGTCGCGACTCGAATCCTAAACATCTTGGCGTTAAAAAATTCGGCGGAGAAACCGTCAAAGCCGGTTCAATAATAGTAAGACAGAGAGGAACTAAAATTCATCCTGGAAACAACGTGATGAGGGCTAAGGACGACAGCCTGTTTGCAACTGTTGACGGACAAGTGGTTTTTGCCGAGCATAAAAACAGAATGACGGCTTCCGTTTCTCCAGTAAAAGCGTAAATTTTTAAATTAAATGCTTACCCGGGCATTCGCTGCGCCGGGTATTTTTTTCACGTACGAAAACTTGCCGGCATCTTCCTGACTGTATTTACCCCGCCACCCGCGATAACAGATTTTTTCATTTAAGTTTTGCGCTTTAAGCCTTATATGGCTGTAAGCCGAAAAAAAAATCTTACAATGATTATAAAATTATAATTATTACAAATTTAATATTGACATATCATTGATATTGTAATATTATTGAATATAGGAATATTGCAATGCTGAAGCACTTTCATAAGACGGTATCTTATATGAAAGCGCAAAATAAGACGGCCGCTAAGATTACAGCCTGATCTTATATAACGAGAACTTCCGTTTTCAGCATCCATAAGAACAAAGGCAGATGACATGACTGCCGAAAGGAGACTTGTATGAAAAAATGGGTTTGTAAAATTTGCGGATATGTGCACACCGGCGACAGCGCCCCTGAAAAATGTCCGCAGTGCGGAGCTCCAAAGGACAAATTTGAAGAGCAGAAAAAGACGAATGGCTTTGCATGCGAACACAGCGTCGGCGTTGCAAAAGGCTTGGACGAACAGGTAGTCCAAGGTTTGCGTGAAAACTTTAACGCCGAATGCTGCGAAGTGGGAATGTACCTTGCGATGTCGCGGCAAGCGGAACGTGAAGGCTACCCCGAAGTCGCTGAAGCGTTTAAACGCTATGCGTTTGAAGAAGCCGATCATGCGTCAAGGTTTGCGGAAATGCTCGGAGAAGTTTTGACTAATTCGACGCACAAAAACCTTGAACTTCGCGCAGAAGCGGAAGCGGGAGCCTGCGACGGTAAATTCCAGCTTGCAAAGCGTGCAAAGGAATTAGGGTACGACGCCGTGCACGATTCCGTACACGAAATGGCAAAAGACGAAGCGCGGCACGGAGCCGGATTTAACGGACTTCTTGCACGGTATTTCAAATAAGAATCGGATTTTGCCGGCGTAATCAAGAGTCTGTGTTCGGTTTTATAAAGTCCAAGCGCAGACTCTGACGTATCCGATTACTCAGGATATCCGAATGTAAGTTGAAACTTGCAAAAAAGTTCGCCGAAACCAGCTTGAAATTGGCTTGAAGCTTCGCTGCAGGAGCCTGCAAAAGTTTTTATGGGAGAAAGATAGTTTATATGGAAAACAATTACTTTTCCAAAATCGCAGAAAAAGGGATTAGACCTTCGGTTCAAAGAATCGCGGTCTACAAATATCTTTGCGAACACCCCGATCATCCTACCGTAGATATGGTGTATACGGCCCTTTTCCCCGATTATCCGACTCTTTCAAGAACGACAGTCTACAACACGTTGAAGCTGCTTGCGGAACACGGCCTTGTCCGGACAATACAGCTTGAAGAAGACAAACTGCGTTACGACGCAAATACGGAACCGCACATACACTTTAAATGTATGGAATGCGGCGACATACAAGACATTTATGACGAAGAATTTTTAAGCAAAATTACATCCAAGTGTACGGAACTTCTCCCCGAAGGTTCCGTCGCAGGAAAAATTCAGACATGCATCTGGGGACGCTGCAATAAATGTGCGCCTAAAAAATAACTAACTCCCTCCCGTTTTTATTCCGAAAACTAATATAAGGGTATCTCTTTCCGTGATAAAAAAAATACTTAAGGCGGAAAAGATTTACAGGGAGTCAGTTAGAATGAAAAAATATTCCGTTACACTTTTGATCTTATCCTCAGCAATATTTTTGGGGTGTCATACTACAAAAGCAAGCAGACAGAGCGCGGCAGAACTTTCGGCTCAGCAACTGATAGCGGAAAACCGCATAGAAGAAGCAAAGGCTCTTTTTGACGCAAAAGCCGACATCAACAGTGCGGATGAAAACGGCAATACGGTATTGCACATCGCAGCCAAAATAAACGACGGAAATCTGATCACGTTTTTGATTTTAAAAGGCGCAGACACTACCCTTAAAAACTACAACAGCGAAACCGCTCTTCATATAGCCATAGATAACGACTGCTACGAAGCGGCGCGCACTCTGGCGTTAATAGGCAACGACATCTTCATACACGACGGGAATAACATTACGGCGCTTGAAAAGGCTCTTGCAAAAAGCGACGCGTATTACGACATAATGATAACGACCCACAGCGGAAAAATACGCGACGTATCCGGGCAATCTATAGTTCATTACTTTATTAAAACACATAACGAAAAAGCGCTCTCTTATTGTATAAGAAAAAACATTCCTATCGACATAAAAGATGAAAACGGCATAACTCCCCTTAGGCTTGCCCTTGAAGATTTTGATAACGATATTTCCGTCCGCAACGCGGCCGAGCTTTTGAAAGCCGGCGCAGAACCCGTCAACGGAAAATATTCATATTTTGAAGACGCCGTGCTTTCAAGGAATATGAGTTTAAGAATTTCCGACGGGCAAACGCCTCTTCACGCCGCAGCTTCGCTGGGACACACGGCTATAGCGCGCTACCTTGTGGCAAACGGCGCTTCTGTAAAGGCACAGGATATTTCAGGTTCGACGCCGCTGCATTCCGCAGTCAGGAAAGGAAACACCCAGATCGCCTCATTATTGCTTTCAAACGGAGCGGATGTAAACGCGCCCGATACGCTCGGAAAAACACCCATCCTCTTGATCATCCCGCGGGAAAAACAGCTTGAAACATATTCATTACTGATTTCAAACAAGGCGGACACAAGAAAAAAGGACACATACGGCGACACCGTTTTGCACACGGCAACCTTAATAAACGCAGATCCTGCGATTTTGTCCCTTTTGGTTGAAAATAAGGCGGACATAAACGCCAGAAACAAAGAAGGTCTTACGCCTCTTTCCACAGCAGTAAAAACGGACAGAGAAAATCACATTGAATTTTACGTAAAAAACGGAGCGGACATAAACGCCTATGACATGAACGGGAACAGCCCGCTCACGATGGCGCTTTCAAAAAACATAAGGATAATAAAAAGCCTTGTAACAAACGCAAACGTCAATTCACTAGATTCAAAGGGTAATACTCCTTTGCACACTGCGGTTCTAAAAGGTGCGCCGCTCGAAGCCGTAGCCTACATCGCTTCGATTTGCATGGACATAGACGCACGCAACGCCGATGGAAATACTGCGCTGTATCTTGCCATTGAAAAAAGACGGCGCGACATTGGCGAACTTCTTATAGGAATGAATGCCGATATCTTTGCGTCAAACACAAAAAATTATTCGCCTCTGAGACTTGCTTTTACCGAAGGCAAAGACAGCGCCGATTGGATCATAACGTCAAAAACGATAACTGCCGTAGACGGAAGCAAAAACACGGCTCTTCACTATGCGGCCGAATGGGGACTTGAAGATTCGATATCCACATTAATTGAAAAAGGAGCGGACGTAAACGTAAAAAATGCGAACGGCGAAACTCCGCTTATAAATGCGGTAAAAACCGACAATACGGCGGCAATCGATCTTCTTTTAGCATACGGAAGTTTTCTTAACACCCGCGACAATTCGGGAAGCACGGCGCTGCATACGGCGGTGCGCTGGAATGCCTTTAATTCCGCAGACGATCTTATAAAAAGAGGAATAATGATAGACTCCCAGAACATGCAGGGAACAACGCCTTTGGCGGAAGCCGCGCTGTCGGGTAAAAAAGACATGGCCTTGCTTTTACTCGATAGAGGGGCGGATCCGAACGCTACCGACGCGGCAGGCAGGAGCATACTTATAAACGCCGTACGAGGACAAAACATCGAATTGATAGATATGATGCTGAGCGCGGGAGCAAATCCCGGCATTCAAGACATGGACGGACGAAACGCAAGCCATGAAGCGGTTCTTACGGGAAACGTCGAAATAATCACAAAGATACGCAATTCAGGCGGAAGCGCTTTAACACGCGATAAAAACGGCGAAACTCCGTTTTCTCTTGCCTTGAGCAAAAACGAAAACGTAATCAGAGCCGTGGCCGGTTCAAACAAAAACCTTGCGGATTCGGACGGCAACACGCTCATGCACATAGCCGTGCAAAACAGGGCAAGAGGAATAATAATTCAGACTATGATCTACGAAGGTTATCCCATAGACATAAGGAACGCCGCAGGGTATACGCCGTTGGCGCTTGCCGCAATATCGGATCAAAATTCTACGGCGGGACTGTTGCTCGAAGGAGGCGCTAATCCGTTCATTTCGTTCAATAAAAACGACGATTGCACGGTTTCCGTAGCCTTACAGAAAAAAGATTCTTCATTGCTGAACAATATCATAAAGTACGCAGGAGAAAGGGCGGACATGCAGGGCAACACCATACTGCACTATGCGGCAAAAACGGCGGACGCTGAAACCGTAAAAACGATCCTTTCGGAAGGCATCGACCGCGGTGTAAAAAACGTATCGGGCGAAACCGCCTACGACATTGCCGTAAATTGGCAGCGAAAGGAAATTGCGGAACTTTTGAAATAATTGCCGGGGAATTTATTTTTACGGTTTTCTCGATTCGCGGGAATCGAGAATATCGAGCATTTTTAAAAAAGCGCTTCCGGGTTTACGCAATTCCCGGGAGCCCCTTGTTATCTTGCAAAGCGACATGCCGAATTTTTTTGCGATCTCCCGCTGGGTGGCGCCCTTGTTCATCTCCTTTACGAGGAGCCAGCGGCTGGTCAGATCTTTAATTTCCGCAGGGGTGCAAAGGCAGATCAAAAAATCTTTTATAAACTGCGCTTCGGTACATTCCGCCAGCAAAGAGCAAAGCTCGTCGGCGCCGTCTTCAATCTGTTTTTTATTGGAAAACGCCCCTTCTTTCATATAACCATAATATCCGTTTTCATTGTAAAAGTCCAACGATCCGACAGGTGCATACCGACAACAAGCGGACAGACAAACGCCGCCGGGCATGAACCTGTTTAGGCGAGGCGAAGCGCATTCGCCGCCGAAAACCGCCGTTAAAAGTTACTTGTCGAGTGCACCGTTTTAAATATCAGCCTTTCCTGGCGCGCCGCCTTTAAAAAGCAATTTCGTATATTGATGCCGGGCTTTTTTATACAGATCCGCGGCGGGCGCCTGCTCAACAATAGAGCCGCTGTGCATAACTCCTATCCTGTCGCAAAAATAACAGGCCACTTTAAGATCGTGCGTTATAAACAGCATGCTTAGCTTGCGCTCTCTGCGGATCTTATTGAGCAAATTCAAAATTTGCGCCTGTATTGAAACGTCCAAGGCGGAAACTACTTCGTCGCAAATCAAAAGCTCCGGATCCATGATTAATCCGCGTGCAATCGAAATACGCTGCCTTTGTCCGCCTGAAAATTCCGCAGGCCGTTTTTCCAAATCTTCGCAGGTAAGCCCTACTTCACAAATTATTTTCTTCGCCTTTTTGAGGGCGTCTTCCTCGCCTGTCCACTTGGAAGAATGGCGTAAGCCGCTGACAAGGATTTCGTAAACGCTCATCCTCGGATTGAGAGAACGCGCCGGATCTTGAAAAACATATTTTACTTTTTCACGGTAGGATTTAAGACCTTGGCGACTTAGCTTTGTTATATCGGTCTTATCATTTCCGTTGCAATAAAGAATTCTTCCACTTGAAGGCCTGTACATGCCTATTAAAAGCCGCGCGCAAGTCGTCTTTCCGGAGCCTGATTCTCCCACAAGCCCGTAAGTTTCTCCACAAAAAATATTAAAAGACACGTCGTTTACAGCGTAAACCGTCTTATCCTGCCTTGAAAAAGCGCCTTCTTCAAGGTTAAAACGTTTTGAAAGATGTTCGGCAAAAACAAGCACACCGTCGGCTCTATCCATTGTTCCCCTCCGAAGGCGCAAACGAGCCCGAATAAGTTTTAAGATCGGAAGCCGTATAATGCATACCGAACTGGGGCAAACACGACAGCAGCGCCTTCGTATAATCGTGTTCGGGATGGTTATAAATCTGCTCTGCCGTTCCGCTTTCAACTATTCTGCCGCCGTACATCACCGCAATCCTGTCTGAAATTTGAGCGACAAGTTCGATATTGTGGCTTATAAATATTATGGAAAGTCCCCGCGTTTTTCTAAGCTTAAGCAAAAGCGAAACTATCTGCGCTTGAATCGTAACGTCCAGAGCAGTAGTAGGTTCGTCCGCGATAAGAAGTTCACAGCCTTCGGCAAGCGCAAGCGCGATTCCTATGCGCTGAAGCTGCCCTCCCGAAAACTGGTGCGGAAAATTCACGAGCCGCTCGCGCGGTTCCGAAATTCCCACTTCGGTCAAGAGCTTTGAAGCTTTGTCAAACGCTTTTTCTTTATCGATAGCAGGATCCACATTGCGGAGCGTTTCAAAAAACACGCCGCCGATATTCTGGAGCGGATCAAAAGAACGCCCCGGTTCCTGAAAAATAAAAGCTATTTTTTTACCGCGGTAAGAACGGATACTTTCCGGAGGGAGTGTAACAAGATCGACTCCGTCATAAAAGATGTTCCCGCTTATAAAAGCGTTTTCAGGCAACAGGGACGGGATCGCCGAAACCGAAACGGATTTTCCGCTGCCCGATTCGCCCACTATGCCCAATATTTCGCCGCGGTAAAGTTCGTAGGATATACCCTTAACGGCTTTAACTTCCACCCTCTTTGTTCCGCGCAAAACGGAAAAGGTTACGCAAAGATCCTTCACACAAAGAAGCGGTCTGTCCGCCGAACGCAAACGAGAGGCTCTCTCGCCGCTCAATGTGCCTTTATACGCGCCGCCGTTCTCGTTTTCACGGTTTTCATTTTCGCCGATTCCATTCTTACGGCTTTCATTTTCATCGCGGCTTTTGTTTTCACCTCTTTCATCCTTTTGCAGCGCGGCTTTTTTGCTTTTGCTCTTAGCAGGTCTTCTAAACGTATGAAAAACCGCATGGTAAGGATCAAAAAAATCGCGCAAAGCGTCGCCGAAAAAATTAAAAGCAAGCGTAACGACGAGCAAGAGCCATACGGGCGTCAAAAGCCACGGATAATTTTGCAGATTGTTCAGCGTAGAAATATCGCGGTTTATAAGCGAACCCCAGCTTACAGCCGGATCGCTTATGCCAAGCCCGAGATAAGAAAGGGTCGTTTCACTCATAATAAAACCCGGAACGCTTAGGGCTGCGCTTACTATCAGAAGACTTGAAATCTGCGGGATTATCTGAAAAAATATTATATTCCCTGACGGAATGCCTTCAAGTTTTGAATTGATTATGAATTCTTCACGTTTTACGGAATGTACGATGCCTCTTATAGTCCGTGCGCTTCCGGGCCAGCCCACAAGGGAAAGTATCATGGTTATCACGATATAGGAAGTTCCGCTGTCCATGCGGGTATTTAAAAGCGACCGCAAAAACAGAATAAGATAGAGAGCCGGGATCAGCATAAAAAATTCCGCAAAACGCATAATACTCCAATCGGCCGCGCCCCCGTAATATCCTGCCAAACCGCCTAAAAGAATTGCAAGAAAAAGCGAAACGGCCGACGCCAAAAAACCTACGGTAAGTGAAATTCGGCTTCCGTAAACTATGCGGCTGAAAAGATCTCGCCCCAAATTGTCGGCTCCGAACAAAAACACGGGATAAAAACTTCCCGTCGCAGGATCCGTTTCGCTTCCGAACAAATGCACGTCGCACGGTATAAAACCTAAAAGCTTGTACTGCGTACCGTGTACAAAAAAATCAATTTTATGATGGAACTGTTCCCCTTTCACCCTTGCATACTGCCATGTCACAGGATCAAGGACACGGCATTCCCGCGCCGTAAGATTGAACAAAGAAAATTCCACGTTTGACGGATGGAAGGTCGCCGCCTCAAAAGACTGAGCAGCCGGATAAGGCGCAAAAAATTCGGCAAAGATCATAACGACATACATTATGACTATGAATATCACGGAAACGAAGGCAATGGGTCTTGTCTTTAAAAATTGAAAAAATTTTTTCATGCAGCCCCCGCATATCTTATTCTGGGATCTACAAGAGCCAAAAGAATGTCGGATATTATCATTCCCGCAAGGACTAAAAACGATATGAACATGCTGTTTGCAAGCACAAGGTTTATATCTTCCTGAAGAACCGCTTCGTACATGAGGCGTCCGATTCCCGGATACGCAAAGATTATTTCCAAAACAAGAGAGCCGCTGAAAAGCCCTGCGATGAGGTTTGCGCTGCCCGTTATGTACGGGTTTAACGTGTTTCTGAACGCGTGGCAAAGATATACCCTTGCCTCGCTTATTCCGCGCGCGCGTAAGGCCATTATGTAGGGCATTCCCATCTGGTCGAGCATAGTCGCACGGATCATGCGCATAGTTCCCCCTATCCCGCCCAAAAAAGAAGCGAGCAGCGGCAAAAAAACGTGATAGCCGTATGAAAACACAAATTTTCCAGGAGCCTCGGAAAACGGAAAATCGGGATAGGCCGTAACGGGAAAAAGGCCTGAAATAGAGGCGAAAAGCTGAAGCAGGATGAGCAGTAAAATTCCCGGGAACGCGTGAAAAAAAAGCGCAAAAAACGCAGCGGCTACGTCGATCTTAGTGCCAGCCTTGCTTGAAAAATAAACGCCGAGCAAAAATGAAAATGCGGTTATAAAGACAAGGGATATCATATTGAGGATCACGGAATTTATTATCCTTGTTCTTATGAGAAATGAAACAGGAGCTCTGGATATAAGACTTATCCCAAGGTCATGGCGGACGATAACGCGCTCAAGCCATAAAAAATATTGTTCGTAAAAAGGTCTGTCCAAACCGAGTTCTCTTCGCGTAACCGAATACTGATCTTCTTTGAACGCCGAAGGCAGCGATGTCCGAGCGCTGCCGGAAGCAGTCCCTTGTCCCGCAAGGCCGGCAGAGCCGCCCGATCCTCCCGGAGATCCTGAAGCCGCCGCCATAAGCTGCTGCGTCATAAGCTGATCTACTATATCGCCGGGAGCAAGTTCCATCAGGCCGAACATCGCAAACCCCAACAAAAAAAGCATGGTTATCATCGTAAAAAAACGTCCGACAATAAAGGCCGAAAGCGGCATGCGCTTTTTAAATTTGCGCCAAGGGCTTATTGCGGCGCCGCACGCAAAAAACAAAATCCTCTTTATCGTTATCAGTGCTTTCATAATCGAATACTCCGCAATCTACCGCCTACCGTGCCGCATAAATATTGTCCGTTAAGGCGCCGTTTAAATTATCAAAATAAAAATTAGTCTGATCCCATTCGTTTCTTATTGCATAAAAAGCGCGGGAGCGGACAAGGTATATAAGAGGACATTGTTCAAGGATTATGGACTGATACTCGTCCCAAATTATCTTTGCCTTTTCATGGCGGAGCTCGTATTGCCCTTCGTTATACAAATAGTCTATGCGGGCTTCCCAATCCGTGGCGGGTTCCTTTTGCAGCGGATACCACAGGTGAAGGTTTCCGTCGGACGGCCAGACGTTCGATCCCTGAGACGGCCATAAATTTGCCCCCAACGCGATTATCAAAGACTGCCAATCGTACGTAGAAGTAAGCTGTTCGACGATTTTTTGAAAATCAAGCTGCCGCACATTTACTTTTACGCCTATCTTAGAACATTCGTCGCTTATGATCTGGGCAATGTCGTTATTCGTCGTTACGCCGGAAGGCACGGTAAGATCAAATTCAACCCTTATTCCGTCCGGATCATATAAATATCCGCCGTCCTTTCTAAAACCGGCTCCTTCCAACAGCTTTAACGCCTTAACAAGGTCGTATCTGTATTTCAGAACAATATCTTCATTGTAATAAGGATTTCCTTTTGGGAAAAAAGTATACTTAGGCTCCGCGAGGCTGCGGTAGGTCTGCATTATTATGCGTTCCCGGTTTAAAGTACAGCTCATAGCCTGGCGGAATTCCTTTAGCGTAAACCATTTATAAAAAGCTTCATTTTTATTTTTAGGATTTTGATTAAAGCTCCAAAAACCTGCGCCCAAAGATCCTTCCGCATTATAAACGGTATAATCCCTTTGATCTTCGACAAGGCTTTCAAGTTCTTCGGGACGCACGGAATGTGATTCCTGCTTTCCTTGTTTAAAAAGCAAGGACTGAGTGTTTATGTCGCCGACTATTTGGACTATGCACTTATCCTTATACGGGATCGCCGTGCCGTTTTCATCCTTATCCCAATAAAAAGGATTACGCTTATACACAAGCCGCTGTCCCGGTACGTATTCGATCAAAAACCACATGCCGCAGGACGGAATAGTCTTAACATCCACGGAAGCGTTAAACATATCCTTTACGGCCTGCGCTCCGCCTTTTTTCAAAGCTTTTGCATACAAAAACGAAGGCTTAATGTCCCTGTTCGTGGCCAGAAGAGGTTCTGCTATGATACGAGGAAAATGAAACACAAACGACTTATCGTCTATCTTTTCTATAGTGATGCGTCTGGAAGCGCCGTCGCTCATAGTCATAAACTGCGAATTATATGCGGAACTGGCAAAAACAGGATCGCCTTCGATTTTATCATACCAAAAAACAATATCGTCGGAAGTTACGGGAATTTTTTGGTCCGAATCGGGGAAAGACCAAAAAAGATCGCCGCGCAAAGTATATTTTACGTCGAGGGTTTGAGCCGCTTCATCCGTAATAATTTCAAAAGAGGCGGCCTTCGCCTTCCATTGTCTTAAAACAAAATCGTAATCTACAAGAGAAGTTGTCATCATTGACACAATGGATGCGGTGGAATTGTCACGCTCGGCGATCAGCTGATTAAAGCTCTTAGGATCCGAAATAATCGAAGCGTTCCAGTCGCCGCCGATTTTTCCCGGAACGAATTTTTCACCGCGCCAGGGTTTGCTTTTTGTTTTGGATATCACGGCGGAATTTCCGACTGCGCGCGCGCTTTCAATTTCTTCAAGCGTCATTTCGGGTATTTTTTTTGAACATCCCGAAAACACGGCAAAGGCGGCGATAAGCAAGAACAGTTTGGGTACTCCGGCGGAAAAAACTTTCATTTACGCTATTGTGTCATAAGCCCTTTTTAACGTCAATAACGCTTGTTTTCACACGCGCCGCAAACGGCGGCGGTAAACGGCGCCAACACACCGCGCTCGGCTGCAGACTCTCCCGCGCGCGCTTAATCCGCAGCCCGTCCTGCCGGTGCAATCGCCGCGTAGTCTGTGCCGCGCGCGTTTCGCCGGCCGAGCATACCAACCGCCGCCGCGCAATCGCCGCGTTGTCAATTCATTTAAATAATGCTATTATCAGAAAGATTTAAAATCGCGCGCACGGCCACAAACGTACGGCTTTGCGCACGATAAAAACTTATAATTTCGGAGAAAATCATGAAAAAACTTATTGCGATCATAGGCGCGTCGTTTTTTTTCGCGTCGCTCTTTGCCGGCGGCATAGACAATAAAACAAATCTCAATTCAGGCTATCTTCGTAACCCAAGCCGCCTCACGGAAACAAAACGCCCCGAAGCCGTCCTTTACAACATAGCAGGGACAGGCTTTATGGAAGAAGGTTTGCATTTAGGAATAGGCGACCAGTTCATCTTTAAAAAATACACAAACGAACTGAAAGTCTCCGGAAAAGAATACAGCGACGACAAAAATATTTTCTTTTTCCCCGATTTGGAAATCGTCTATAAAAAAGACAATTGGGCAGCCTTTTTCGGCTTTGGAGTGTTCGCCGGAGGAGGATCCTTGGATTATTCCGACGGTAACGGTGCGATAGCGGGATTATTTGTCCAAAAGGCTGCAACTAATCCCACACTGGCAGCCGCTTTTGCAGGTGCGGCCGCAAATCACAACCTAAAAGTGTATTCCGTTACGATGGGTGAAATACTGGGCGCGTCTTATATGGTAAACGACATAGTAAGTTTGTCGTTAGCCGCAAGGTTTTTACACGGAAATCAAAACATATCTTTAAAGGCGCCCGCCCTTTCCGCCATAAACGGTGGAAAAGAGCTGGCCTACGACGCTTCGGGTTACGGGCTTGGCGGGATTATCGGTATAAATGTAACCCCGATAGAAAACCTTTATTTAGGATTGCAGTACCAGACCATAACGAAACTCGATTACAAATACAAATCAATAACGGGAACCTTAACGCCTACCATTTTAAGCGCCCAAGAAGGCGATTATTTTGACAATGACCTTCCTGCAGTGCTGGGACTTGGAGCAGGCTATAACGTTTTGGACAATCTCTACGTGAGTTTAAGCTTTAACTACTACTTTAACAAACAGGCGGACTTGGAAAATCCTCTCGGAAGAACATCGCTTGACTATGACGATTCATGGGAAGTGGGACTCGGCGCAGATTATCAGTTCAATGAAAAACTCGGCTTTTCCGCAGGGCTCATGTACAGCAACCAAGGTTCCAAAAGCGACGTAAACAGCGCCTTCAGCCCTGTCCTTGACAGCATAGTTATGGGATGCGGCGTCGAATACAAGGTGATCAAAAATCTCATGCTCACGGGATCATTCATGTACAGCAATTACTTTGAAAAAGAATACGCAAATTCTCTGGATTTGAATAAAGACATATTCTTAACCGCTATCAGCGTAACGTACAGACCTTTATAAACCGCCTTACAGACCAGGTATCCGATGCCCGGTAAAAATGAAAACCGCGTCGGATACTTTAGCATCGACTATGTGTAAACCTCCGGAAACAATAAAGCCGTTCGCCGCATATTTTATTTTCATCCTTGTCGCATCTATGTCGCGGCTTTATTCAATGCCCGTTTTTGACAAAACGGACATAAACGGACAAAAAACACAGGCTTTACAAGAAAAATTATCGGGACAAAACAAGGCGACTCTTTCTTCGCATAATAAAAAAACGCAATCCTTACCTGACGGACTTGAAATCTTCATGGATGCATATCCCGACATATCGTTTACGGCGGAATATGACGACGATCTTTCCGATTGGAAAATAACGCTTAAAATTCCAGAAAATCAGACAATGTCTACGGCGGAATTTTATTGGACAGACGGAAGTTTTCTACCGCGCGAACACTTGGGCGACAAGCAAAAACATTGGACGCTCTTATATAATTACGCAAAAGAATTAAAAGATCCTTCGACCTACACTCAAGAAGAAATCGAGCAAATCAGACTTTTCAGTTCGGCCGACAATCGGCAAAACGGCTCCGGCACTCCGCAGTATTTTTTCGACGCCGTCTACGATTGTAAAACAAGGGGAGCTGTCGAAAGACATATCAAAAAAACTTTTTTTTTGGGAAAAATTTTAAACGTTCACGAAAAGATCATACCTGTTCTTAAAAAAATCGAATCCGAGATAAACGAAGCGTCCAAAACCGACATACTGATACAAGACTTTGTCGACGATCTTTATCAGGCGGACGGGTATTTATGGCGGAACATACGCGATTCGAACAGAAAATCTTTTCACGCTATGGGGCTTGCGGTGGACGTGCTTCCCAAGCGGTGGGGACACAAAATAATATATTGGAACTGGCAGGCTCAACATGATCCGCAAAATTGGATGCTGACTCCGCTTTCAGAACGCTGGATGCCGCCCGACGGTGTCATAAAAATTTTTGAAGACAACGGTTTTATATGGGGCGGCAAATGGCCTATCTGGGACAACATGCACTTTGAATATCGCCCTGAATTGATACTGTATCAGCGGTCAAAAAAGTAAAAACCTTAAATCACCTTAGACGGCGTCCGGAGCGACGCAGGTAAGAATCAACCGAAGAGATTTCGGTCGGAACACGCGGCACATAATTAGCGGATCCGTTTTTACATTTTATCTAGGTACGGAATGAGGACGAGTTCCATAGCGTTTTTAAGAACCGTGAGCGTACATTTTGCAAGCAGCAGGCGCGCTCTTTGCAGAACTTCCGTCTCGGCGCCCAGTATCGGACACGACTGATAAAATTTTCCGAATAACTTGCTTATGTCGTACAAATACGCCGCCATAAGGCTAGGATCAAGGTTGTTCGCAGCCTTCAAAACCGTCTCGGGAAAGGCGCCCAAGGCCTTTATAAGATCCCATTCGGCTTTTGAAGTAAGGCATTCGGAGGCGGCTTCGGTTTCAGCCGGCAGGATATTCGTTTCTTGAGCTTTACGCAGAATTGAAGCTATGCGGGCGCCCATGTATTGCAGATAAGGCCCCGTATTGCCGTTAAACGAAAGGGATTCTTCAGGATTAAAAAGCATATCTTTAACAGGCGTAATCTGTAAAAGATAATAATGAAGAGCCGCAAGCGCAACTTTTTCGGCGACGTCGTCCGCATCGTCCAACTCGTCTTCGCGTCCTTTTGCTTTTATCTCTTCAAAGGCGTCGGCGTGAAGCTGATCTATAAGATCGTCGGCGTCAACTACGGTTCCTTCCCGGCTTTTCATGCGCCCCGAAGGAAGATTTACCAGGCCGTAGCTTAAATGATACAGTTTATCCGCCCATTCGTAACCGAGTTTTTTCAATATATAAAAAAGCACTTTAAAATGATGAATCTGCTCGGAAGCGACTACATAAACAAGCTGATTGAACGGCCAGTCGTCATGGCGGAAGATCGCAGTTCCTATGTCTTGAGTCATGTATAAAGACGTTCCGTCCTTCCTAAGCAGCACCTTGTTTTTGTCCATGCCTAAGGGCTTTAGGTCAACCCAAACGGAACCGTCTTCTTCTTTATAGAAAATTCCCTTTTCAAGTCCTTCAAGAATTTCTTTTTTTCCTTTAAGGTAAGTTTCGCTTTCATAATAAAGCTTATCGAACGAAACCCCTGTGCGCTCGTAAGTGGCCTTAATTCCTTCGATAGCCCAGTCGTTCATCCTTTTCCAAATTTTATGAATATTTTTATCGCCGCTTTCCCAAGCCAAAAGCATGGCCTCGGCCTGTTTATTTGCTTCAGGATGTTCTTTGGAATATTTATCGAATTCCACATAGCACTGCCCTACAAAGTGATCGCTTTTCATGCCCGCAGTTTCAGGCGTTTCGCCCTTAGGTTCGTGGAAGAGCTCGTATGCAAGCATCGATTTGCATATGTGTATACCGCGGTTGTTTATTATGTTGACTTTAAATACCTCCGCTCCGGCTTTTTTAAGAATACGGCTCACGCTTTCTCCCAAAGCATCGTTACGCATGTGCCCAAGGTGAAGAGGTTTGTTTGTGTTGGGACTTGAATACTCAACCATGACCCGGCGATTCGCCAAAGGCTTTTTACCTTCTTCATCAAACGAGCCGTAATCGCTTCCTTCGGAATATATGCGGTTCAATACCGCCTTTATCGCCGAAACTTTATTCAGTTTTATATTTACGTACGGACCTTCTGCGACAAATTCTCCTATCGAACGACAGTCTATTCCGGCCAAGTTTTTATTTTCTGAAATAATTTTTACTACGTTTTGAGCGATAACGGCAGGAGCCGTCCGCAAGACCTTTGCAAAAACGAACAGGGGACTTCCAAGGTCGCCCATATCAGGATCGGGAGGATTCTCAAGCTGTACCGAAGCGGCGTCTATTTCATCCCCGGAAATTCCTTTTGAAGCTTTAAACATATTGAGCGCCGCGCATATCAAAATGCGGCTGTCGTTTTTTATATCGGACATGATTTTCTCCAAATCCTTTTTTTTACAAGTTTTATGCGGAAAAAGCGAAGCGTTTCAAACTATAATGAAAACGCAAAAGCGGCGGGCAAGAGCCGCAAACGCCCGCAGGATTTTCAAAGTATAGCAAATATGAAGATTCTTTGCAAAACGTAGCATTCCAGAACGCCGTTCGCTATGCTCACACCGTTAACTGACTAACACCGTTCGCTTAGTTCACTGACGTTGTAAGTCAGACTCACGCAAATGCCCGCAAAACGCCGCCTGCACCGTAAAATATTTCCAGCGCTCGTCCATAGGAAGAGCGGGATCCAGGCATGAAGTTTCACGCCTGAACGAGCCAAAAACATATTCAGGAGCCGCGCGGGAATTGCAGTTTTGCCCGCCGGATCTGTCCGAGCCGCTTGATTTACAGCCTTGACTGCCGGCGCCTTTTTCATCCGACTCCGAGCAACACGTGCAGTCCGTGCATAGCGCAATATTGCAAGCCTGAACTCCGCATTTTTGTAAAATACTTAAATTGGCTTTTTCAAGCGAAAGACGGAACATTTTTTTGCCTTTGAAATTTCCGCTCGGCGCGCCGAACTTTAAAGTTGCGCCGCAATTTAAAGCTGCACTCGAATTTAAAGTTTCGCCGTAATATAAAGTTTCGGCGGCTTCGACGCAATCGGGCGTAAAATTTTCGGCAAAATAATTTGCACGCTCCTCATCTACGATATAACAGCAAGAACGTATGTGAGGACCCAAAACGACGCTCACGTCTTCCGCCCTAGTCCCAAATTCCTCTTTTGCTTTTTGAAGCGCAGTTTTTATGATCCCGGTGCCCTTCCAGCCAGAATGCAAGACGCCGAAAACGCCGTTTCGTCTGTCGTAAAAAAAAACGGGCACGCAATCGGCGACGGTTACGGACGGCAAAAGCGTCTTGTTTTTCGTAAGCAGTCCGTCGGCTTGCCTGCCCTGAGCTTCTTTTCCGTTTCTAAGTATGATAACATCGCGGGAGTGAACGAGTTCCAACGGAACGGGAACCGGCAAAAAATTTTCGGCGCGAACCGTCGGCACATATGACATCTCCCGCATCTCCGCCGTTTCCGACACGCAGCCTTCGGCTTTTCCCGCTCCTCCGCGGCAAAAGTTTTTTTTACCGCAAAGAGTTGAAAAAAATAAATCTCTGTTTTTATTTTCTTCAGTCCATCTGAAACGCATGGAACCGGCGCGCAACAAACTCATCCCGCACACGGGGTACTCGCCGCCTGAAAGCTCTTTTTCATCACAGATAAAGGGAAACAGAGCATAGTTTTTGCCGGAAGCGCAAAGGGAAAATTTTTTCATGCTTCCGCGCTTTCCAATTCCAAAAGTTCGATTCCGCAAAGCAATTCAAGAATATCCGTCAAAGTTGTAAGCAGTTTTTTCAATTCGGCGATATAGCTTTGATTTCTTTGCCCGCAGATAGTGTTTAAATTTCTGATCGGGCACGGCTCTTTGTTTTCCGACACGCCTAAAATACTCTGCAATATGGAAATCAAAGAGCGGACAGCATTGCCTAAATGCATTTTCATATCTTTTATATTTTGGGCAAAACCTGTCATAACAAAATCGATCTTTTTTTGAGTTTTGATCGTTCGCAAATGTTCTTTTGCAAACACGTCGAACAACAGGCCGATCTCTCCGTCCTTTCTTAAATTCCTATTAAAATTCTTCATGGAAGAATCCACAGACACAAGATCGCTTATGGCGCCGGTAAGCAGTTCCTTGCTGTTTTTCTGCGTAAAATCTCCTTCCAGCTGCAAAACCTTAAGAATCCGTATGTTTTCGGAAAAGAAATTTTCCAAATACCAGTTTATAAAGCCTCCGGTAATCTCGTATTTGAACCGGATACCGTCACTCAGTTCAGCCCAAGGTCTGGACGGCATGAGAGGAAAAGAATTCAAAGAGAATTTACTTTTTAATATAAAAAGCTGTTCTTCTTTTTTGCATTCGAAAAGCCATTTTTCCCAGCGCGCGTCAAAACGTTTTTTCCATTCGTTTTTGAACTTTACGAACCAGTCTTCGGCGCCGCCGAAAGGAGCGGGACGCCAAGTGTAATCCGAAAACACGATCTTCGCTATGGAGATCACGGGAACCGAAACTATAAAAAAGTGAAGCGCGGAAAGGTGCTTTCCCGCTACGTATAAAAATTCGTCGAGCTTAGCATTGTCTTTGCTTTTTGAGGAAAAAAGAAACAGAGCTTCAAGCGTTTCTCCGTTGATCGATTTTCCGTATGACAAAACCCGCACAAATTCGGAAAAACTGTTTCCCAATTTTTCAAATGAACAAATATGATCATCCGAAACCACATTTGAAAATGCAGTTAAAAATTTGTCAAACGGTAAAGAAGAAAATTGCCTAAGCCACTCTACGGATAAGACAGATCTATACATGATATTGCGGGAAACGGCGGGTATGTTTTTCAAAATTTCATCGATGCGCCTAACCAATGCGGAACGGTGTCCTTCGGGAACCTTAGCCCTGGGCGGCGTTGAAAAAGGATCGGCTTCTTCGTTTATCTGCGACGTCACTTCAGGAAGAATGAACGAACCTAAAAAAACATAAAACGCGCCAATGTCGTCCTGTATAGGACTCAAATAGGTTTTAAAAAAATCCGCGCAGTCTTTAAGCTGTCTCAAATAATTATAAGATATCGTCGTAAGATTGCGGCGGTCAAAGTCTATCAATCCGGGAGCTGCCTGAGAAATTTCCGCGGCAAGCCTTGAAATTCTGTCTTTTTCGTAAAGTTTTTCCAAAGAGATGCTTTTTAAAACCGAGCGAAGCCAGAGCAAGACCTTATAAAGGAAAAATTCTTCTTTAAGTTCTTCGGATAATGAAATTTCCAAATCGGCGTTTTTTCTAAACGGACTTTCGAGCGTCTGTTCTGCAAGATTTTCCGAGAGCTGTTTTATCTTTTCAAGCAGTATGACGCGCTCTTCAACGCTTATCCCCGAAACAAGATGTGTAAAAGTATTTTCAGATTTATCTTGAGACATAACAAGAGTTTATAGTATAAAGCGCCTTAACTACAATAGATTCTTCAAAAAAGATTAAAACTTTCGGCATCAGCGGAACAAGCGGTTTAAGAGCTTGCGATGTCCTTTGCGTCGGTGTTTCCGCGAGCGATTCCTTCGACATAAGCCCAAACTTTTTCATCAACTGCGACGCCTTCTTTCATGCTTCTAGCTCTTACGGCGAGAGTTCTTTCACCGGGATAACAAACGCGATCCCCGCCCTTTACAGGATGGCTTGCGTTTACGGCTGCAACTCGTCTGTCCATCATCGCTTGTATTTCTTTTTCTTCACCGAACAGATAAGGATCGTAAGCTATGAATATCTGGCAGCAGCCGTAGCAACTTCCGCCGTTTTCAGCGTCCATGTCTATTCCCGACCGGCCGTTGGCCATAACCGCTGCGGCTAAATCCAAGGCCAAAGACAATCCGCTGCCCTTCCAGTAGCCTATGGGAAGAGCGAGCATAGACTGTTCAATCGCGCCGGGATCCGTCGTCAAATTTCCATCTTTATCGTAGCCGCCGGGAAACGGAAGCTGCTTTCCGGCAAGGCGGTAAACGCCCAATTTTCCGTATGCGTACTGACTCATTGCCATATCGAGTATCACAGGGCCTTTTTTCCGCGGAATGGCAATGCAAAACGGATTGTTTCCGACTCCGACTTCGTCGCTGCCCCACAAGGGCATACAGCTTTCGGTATTTATCCATGAAAACCCGACGAATCCCTTTTCGGCGATGCGCCATGCGTAGGTTCCGCCGCGCATCCAGTGGGTCGTGTTTTTAAGAGCTACGCAGCCTATGCCGTGCGTCTTTGCAAGCTCGACTGCGCGGTCCGAACAGAAAAGGGCGTTCATAATACCTATCCCAAGCTGACCGTCGTAATTTTCAACGGCGCCTTTCCCGCCTAAAAGCTGCGGAGATCCTTTAAGATTTACCCAGCCCTTGTTTATGTATTCTACGAATCTGGGAACGCGGTTTAAGCCGTGGCTTTCAACTCCATCTGCGCTGGATTCGGAATGTATCGTAGAACAGATTTCCGCCTGTTCTTCGGTAAGCCCCGCATTTAAAAAAGCCTGTTTTATCGTCTTTTTAAGCGTATCGAAAGGAACTCTTTTACTCATCTTATACTCCCCTGTTGAGCTATTATACATTAAAAGTTAAAATAAATCTTATACTGAAATTCTTTCTTTTTTCAAGTACGGGAGAGTTTATGAAAAGAATCGTTACTGTTCAAGATATTTCGTGTGTCGGCAAATGTTCGTTAACCGTTGCGCTGCCGATTATTTCCGCTATGGGTGTCGAGACCGCCGTAATTCCTACTGCAGTCCTTTCAACACACACTGCTTTTAAAGGGTTTACATTCCGCGATCTTACGGAAGACATCACGCCGATACTCGATCATTGGAAAAAAGAAAAAATAAGTTTCGACGCAATTTACACAGGATATCTGGGATCGTTTCGCCAATTGGAGCTTATGAAAAAGATGTTCGGTGATTTTAAAAGCAGCGGAACCCTTATTTTTGTTGACCCATGCATGGCGGACAACGGAAATTTATACCCGGGCTTTACAAAGGAATTTGCCGCGGCGATGGCAAAACTCGCCTGCCTTGCGGACATAATCGTTCCGAACATGACCGAAGCTTCGTTTATGTTGGATATTCCTTATAAAGATTCCGGATACGACCTTAAATACGTAGAAAACATATTGGTTGAACTTGCCGCGCTCGGCGCAAAAAAAGTGATTTTAAAAGGCGTAAGTTTTGAAAGCCAAAAGATCGGAGTGATGTGCTACGACGGTGAGACGAAGGCTTTTTCTTCGTATTTTCATGAAAAACTGCCTTTCTGTTTTCACGGAACGGGCGATATTTTTGCAAGCGTATGCGCAGGAGCCATTTTACGCGGATTTTCCGAAGAAAAGGCCGTCGCTCTTGCGGCCGATTTTGTAGTAAGGGCGATAAAGGCGACGGTAAAAAATCAAAAGCACAACTGGTACGGCGTGGATTTTGAAAGCGAAATTCCGTTTTTGGTCGGATCGCTCTGATGAGCCGGCTCGCTCGGATAGGTCAACTCTGTAAGTTCGCTCGGTTCGATCAGCTTCTAGGTCTGACTGTAAAGCCCTGAAATTTCAGAGCGCCATTCATTTTTTTTACCGGGTTCTTCCCATTCTATTATCTTTTCGATTTTAAAATGCTTCGTGTCCTCGGGATCGGCGAACGAAAGAACCGCAAAGCGCCCCTGCCCTATGTACGAAAAACGCTCATTTTCTTTAAGCGCTTCATTTTTAGAAGCTATGGACAAGGCGCAGTCAAAATGTATTGGAGCGCCTGTATTTTTGTCGGCCAAAGCGGAAGACAAATCTTCTATAATTTTTCCGCAAACGGGGCATACAACTTCCCTGTCTTTAAAATCTCTGATAGCTTTTTCTTTATTTAAAACATCCGTACGCGTTTCTCTGGGCACAACGTGGGGTACGGCCGTATTGGCGGCATTTTTGTGATTATAATTTTTATCGTTCCAGTTACGACGATTGTTATGATTTTTCCGTCTTCCGTTTCTGTCCATAAAGATTTCCTTTGATTTTCACTGCGATGTAAAATGAATTACAAAAAGAGCGAATCAGCCGTGCAGCGTCCTGTGCATATAATTGTCTACAAGCCTGTTGCTCATTACCTGCGCTATCCGCTGAATAGCGCCGTCCACGTACTCATTATCGCTTATTTTCTTCCTTAACTCAAGAATTCTAGGAGAAACAGCATCTTTACGATCTTGCGCAGGATCTTTGCGCATATTATTTTTTGTCATCATAAGACCCCAAAAAAGGCATTTTCCATGTGATAGACGGGCGGGAACCCCGGCATATCCACTACTATCACATCAAAACGAATAAACCTGTTATTATATTTTCGATTGATTGCAAGGAAACGTTTAGCCGTTTCCGTAATTCTTTTTTGTTTTCTGCGGTTTAATTCGTGTTCCAAAGTGGAAATGACTCCACTCGGTAAGGTCTTTACTTCGACAAAGACGATCGTTTCTTCTTTGAGCGCTATTATGTCAATTTCTCCGGATCTTGCCCTCCAATTTCTGTCTAAAATAGTAAAACCGTGCTGCTCAAGGTACAAAGCGGCACGGTCTTCTCCATTTTTGCCTAAGACAATCTTATTCACTGTAAATAAAAATCGCGCCCGAAAAACTAAACTTCTTCAAGTTCTTCCAATTCTTCGACGTCTTCGGCATCTTGAACCATGGGAACTGCAGAAACCACAGTAGGAACAGGAACCGCAGCGACAGGCGCGCTGTCTTTTATTTCCCGCCCGTAAGTAAGCAAAAAAGGAATCGCCCAGCGTTTTAAAGCTGCGATATGGTAGGGCTTTACCGTTTTTCCTTCGGCCAAAAACATGTTCTTCCCGTCGTCAAAAAAAACCGGGGCGGAAAAACGCATTCCGTCCTTTATGTCGGAAGATTCAATCCTGATAAAATTATTCATATTTATCTCCGATATATCCGATAAAAGCAAATATTTTTGCTACAATTTCCCACGTTTGCTCTGGTATACAGCTTCCCACTTCCTGAAACGACAAAACTTCCGCAAGAGCGTCGTCTCTTACGACGGCTATGTCGTTTTCTTCGGCTATTTTTAAAAGGCGCTGTGCAAGCAGCCCCTTCGCCGCCGCCGTAATAAAAGGAGCCTGGGCGTTTTCAGGATAACGCAGCGCAACCGCTTTTTTGACAAAGTTCACACCAAGCCTCTAACAAAATCCACAGGCAAATTATCTGTAAAAAAAGGCGTCGCCTCTCCCCGAATCCTTTCAACTTCAACGGAGTTTCCACCTGACGACAAAAAAAGCTTAAGAGCGTCCCGAACTCTGTCAAAACCCGACGAAGGCGGAGGTTCGATTGAAAAAAGAACCTTTTTAAAATCACCCGCTTTATTATCATAGTATACCACAAAAGTATATTCCTGTCCGTCCGTATTTGCCGAAACGACCATTTTTTTTACATTCTTTTTTACAAGATCAAGGCAAAGTCTTAAATTTCCGCTGCCCAGCATTTTTTTTCCCGGAAAAGAAAAATCAAAAGGAAGAACTATCCAATGGGCGCCGGAAGAATTCTTATCGGCAAGGTGATTAAAAAGCGTCAGCGCGCCGCATTTTCGGCCGTTCCCGTATGCAAAAGAGGCATCATCAAAAAACAAGGATTTAAAATCCGCCGCGGTTTCGCCTGCTTCATCCGCTTCACCCGATCCCCGGCCGTCCGATTTGTCTGATTCGCCGAATTCTCTGCCGCTCGATTCACCGAATTCCCGGCCGCTCGACAAAACGGCTTTTATCACCTTGTCGGAGCTTTCCATTCCGTTTTTTTCAAGAAGAAGAGCCGCTTCCGCCGCCGCCGTCTCTTCTCCCGAAAAACGGAGAGCCGCAGAGCGCGCTTTGGATAAAAGGCGCGCATCAAAACGCAGGCCGAGCTCTCTGAGCTGTTGAAACAGACGGAGCGACAATGTGTCGGGGACAAGCCCCAACGACAAAAAATACTCGACGAGAACAGGATCGGAAATAGACTGCAGAGCGGATGACGAATTGTCGGACAAGATTTTTTTTAGGATAAATGCGTCCGGCAAAACGGAACCGTGCGGAATGAGGGCTACGTTGCCGTTTTGTAATGTTATTTTTGCCTGAAAAGAGCTGCCGGGAATCAGAGGAGAACGTGCATGAACCGAAAACTTCGAACCGCCGAAGGAAACCGTGTAGCGGCCGTCGGAATCGGTGGAAAGCACACGAACAAATACAAGTCTTCCCTCCCGCAGTTCCGACCTTTGGCCGGGACTGTTCAGGGAAGATACGGAATGTATGTATACGCTGGACGTACTCATACAAATTTTTAAACGGTATTAAGCCTGGCTTTCCGCTTCGGCCTTTACGGTCGCTTCTTTAGCGGCAGCGGCGGCTGCTGCTGCGGCATTGCGAGCTGCCATAGCGGCGGCGACTTTTCCACCAACCAGTTCCTTAACCTTCGCAGCCTTACCTACCTTATCGCGCAGATAATACAGTTTCGAACGGCGCACTTTTCCGGCATGAACAACTTCAACCTGCATGATACGCGGAGAATTCAACGGGAAGACACGCTCGACGCCGACGCCGTAAGAATTTTTACGAACGGTAAAAGTTCGGCCGATTCCGCTGTTTTTCATACAAAGGACTATTCCTTCGTAAATCTGTACACGTTCCGTCTTACCTTCGACAATTTTAAAGTGAACTTTTACGGTATCGCCGACATTAAATTTTTGGGCGCCCGGACGTTTATTTTGTTCTTCAATTGTTCTTATCAGATCCATAATTTCTCCATTTAAAAGTCGCGTCGATCGATCAAAGGGATTTTTTCCTTTCGGATCTTTTGCGCTTTTTAGCCTTTTTTAAAAAAGACTGCTGTGTTATTTCCTCAATCAATTTTTCGGCTTCCAAAGTAAGCTGCCCGGACAAACGCAAAGACCATATCAAATCGGGACGGTTTGCAAGCGTTTTTTCCAAACGTTTTTTCAGACGCCATTTACGAATATTTTCATGATTCCCCGAAGTTAAAACGTCGGGAACTTCAAGCCCCTTGTACACAGGCGGTCTGGTGTACTGAGGATATTCCAAAAGCCCATCGGAATAGCTTTCTTCTTCAAGCGATCCGCTGGAAATTACGCCTTCGATAAGCCTGTATACGGTATCGATTATGACGATGGAGGACACTTCTCCGCTTGACATAACGTAATCTCCTATTGAGATTTCCTCGTCAACGTAATAATCGATTATCCTTTGGTCGATACCTTCGTATCTTCCGCAGATTATCACAAGCTCGTCTTTAAGGCTTAGCTCCTGTGCTCTTTTTTGCGTAAACGGTCTGCCGCCGGGAGTTACGTAAATAACGTACTTTCGGCCTGACCGTACGCTGTCAAGCGCACTTCCGAGAGGGCCCGGAAGCATAAGCTGTCCGGCTCCTCCGCCATACGGACTGTCGTCACAGGTTCGGTGTTTATCAATGGCAAAATCCCTGATATTCACCAGATCGTAGGCTATAATTCCCTTTTCAACCGCTTTCGCCATGATTGAGGTTTCAAAATAGGCGCTCAAGATTTCAGGGAATAAGGTCAGCACGGTAAATTTCATGGAATTACTCCAGAATCCAGAGGTGCATCAACTCAATCTCTTTTCTTTTAACATCGACATTGCGTATGTGCTCGTAATTAAAAGGAACAAATACGCTCCTGCTTTTACCTGAAGCCGTATATCGTATGTCTTTTGAAAGAAGATCGCAGTTCTCGGAGATAGAAACTTCAAATAAGTAACCGCCTCCGCCTTCCAATACGTCTGTGACTGTACCCACCTTTACGGCGGATTCAGATTTGTCTTTCAATCCGTCCTTGTTCTCAGCAAAATAAACAAGAGAACACTGTTTTAGATCGTCAATATACCACTCGTTTTTATTTAAAGGAGCGGCATATTTTCGCGGAACAACTATTTCCCATCTGTTGTACTTTCGTACATCATCGGGCGAATCGATACCCGCAAGTTTCATATACAAGGTGCTGTCTGCAGGCTTTACATATTCGACCTTAAAGATCTTTTGCTCGCCTGAGCCCCTCAAAGTGACTTCTCTAAGAACAAGAATATGTTCAAATTCTCCCGAAGCACTTTCTACTCTGAATTCCCCCGTAACGCCGTGGGCGCCTCGGACGAAACCGACCGTAACCTGTTCAAGCACGCTCGTTCCCTAGTCCAATATTTCAAGACTGTAACGTTTTCCGTCTCTGACGGCGGACGCGCTTAAAACGGTACGCAAAGCTTTGGCTATTCTTCCGTACTTGCCGATAACTTTTCCAATATCGCTGTCAGCAACTTTAAGCTGAATAACGGATCCTCTGTCGCCTTCCGTTTCCGTTACTGAAACAGCATCGGGATCATCGACCAATGATTTTGCAATATATTCGATCAGGTCTTTTTCCATACTGGCTGCTCCCATATCTTATTTTGCCGCTTTTTTGATCAATTTACCGACGGTTTCCGTAGGCTGTGCGCCGACGCTGAGCCAGTACTTAACGCGTTCGGCATTAAAAGAAACCTGATCGCCTTCTTTTGCAATCGGCCGATATGTTCCAAGTTCTTCAATGCAGACGCCGTCGCGCGGCTTACGCGAATCCTGAACGACAATACGGTAGTACGGCTGCTTTTGCGCGCCGAATTTCTTTAGTCTGATCTTTACCACCTGCTTACCTCCGTAAAAGACTCAAACGGAATGACGTCAAGTCTTAAAATATATGCCGCAATACAATGCGATATAAGAAAATAGTTTAACGCAAACAAAGGATTTAGTCAAAGGGCGTAAAAAGCCTGCCAAGCATTGAGTTTACGCTCAACTTAGCAAAGAATACCCCCATACACGGAGGTGTAATAAAGTGTAGGTTTTGTGCCGGTCTCAAAGGTTTTCCACTTCTTCTTTGGTGAGGCCGGTCATTGTACAAATTTCGGCAATGGGGTAATTATGCGTACGCATAAGTTTTGCCGTTTCAAGTTTTGTCTGGTATGCGCCGTCGGCAAAGCCTTGTTGGACACCTTGTTTTATGCCTTGTTGTATGCCGTCCCTTCGCGCATCCATTTCAAATGATTGTATTAACATGTACTCTTTCCTCCTCTCCTCATTTTTTTTTAGTTCTTTGATATACCTGTCTATTTTACGGATAAACGGTTTATCGCTGACAACGCCGTTCATGTATTCCAAAAAAGCTTTGAGTTCAGGGTCAGGCGTCTTATCTGCGGCAGTGCTGTTGATAATGACTCTAGTTATGCCGTCCTGTAATGCGATTTCTGTATTCTCGCTGCATATCGTTTTGAAGGTATATACAGGGAGGCCTCTGTTCAGGTAGTCGAACGGGCAAAAAAAACAGAATAAACGAATCCGGCAAATCGGTATAATGCCCACCTTTTTCAAGGCTGCTTACGTCGATAACAGATTGATAGTAGCGTAAGCGTTTAGCAAGGTCTTGTTTATTTGTTGTCTGCATCTCCACATCGTAAACGCTGCCGTTGCTTCCGGTAACCCATACATCAAGGCGTATGCTTTTTGCATAGCCTGTTTGGTCAAAGGTTTTTTGATAGGTTATATCACTAATCGGCCCGATCGAGTCTGCAAGTACCATATTCAATACCGCCGTACAGATAGATTTATCCTGCATAACCGCTCAAAACATATAATCGTCGGTTATCGTTAAATCGTCAAAACGTTTTTGCATAGGCAGCCCTCTCTTGTCGTATTATACCACAGTTGCAGCAATTTTATGAGGGACCCCTGATCCGAGCGGAACGGGAGTCGCGATCCTGGCGATTCGAAAGGCTCGATCCAGACAGGTGGGCAGGTCTGATCCGCTCGATACGAGAGGCTCGAATAGGGCGATGCGAAACGTTCGTATAGGGCGATACGAAAGGATCGAACGGGACGGATCGCGAGTTTTTCAGACTATGCGCCCACGCTTTATGAACTTATGCGCCCATGCTCTGCGGGTCTATGTACCAATGCTCTATGGGGCTATGCGTCCATGCCCTGTGGGCGTATGCACCCATACTCTATGGATGTATGTGCCCATACTGTCGGGAGCTATCCCTCCGCACTGTATGGAGCTATGGCTCCGTGAATTACCTATTGCTTATTGCTTCTTCAGTACGCCTGATTTATCATTATCCCACTCAACTTTCCAGTTCTGCGCGGGAGTTGTAGCTGCCCGCGGTGTTACTTTAAATTTAGCCGCATCAGCAGCAGATTTAACGCCTTTGACAACCACCCGTCCGTCAATATAGCCACTATCAACCCCAGGGGTAGTGCCAATGTCCTTCATCGTGAGTCTTGCTACAGTAGGAGTACTAGTCAGCGCACCGGTAACGGTAATAAACGCCCCACTGGAATCATTATCCAAATACACGTCGTTGAAGCTCTTTGTCGCGGTATTCGTTTGGGTTGACGGTGTAATAACCGCACTGCCTGACATCTTAAATACGGTTCCGTCCTTTGCATACACGCCGCCGCCGTGCGCTTTGTTTGACGTCACTTCAGCCGTACAGCCGGTAATGCTGCCCCCTTCCATAGTAAAGGTGCCGCGTTGCGTTCCGTTGGCATTAATGTACACACCGCCGCCTGCCGCATCGGTAAATCCGGGGCCGCCTGCCGTACAGCCGGAAATCTCTCCGCCTTCCATAGTAAAGGTACCCGCTCCCCCATTTGGAGAATCATACGCATCAATATATACGCCGCCGCCCAATTTTGATGTATTGCCCGATATCGTTGCCCCGGGCTTCATTATAAACTCACCATATACTACATATACGCCGCCGCCTACCACAAATGCAGTACCGTTCAAAGCCGTATTATCGGAGACCGTACCGTTTAAAGTAAGTTTTCCGCTCTTTATAAAAATACCGCCGCCTCCGGCTTCCAGGCCGCTTGAGCCGGCTGTTTGATTGTGCTGTATGAAGCTGCCTGCAGAAACGTCGAGCGTTCCGTTTGCAATGTAGATACCGCCGCCCCTTTTTGACTTATTGCCGTCGGATGCCGTGCTGCCGCCGATAGTTGCATTGGTGAGCGTAAGCTTGCTGTCCTTGACATACACGCCGCCGCCGTTCTCGTCTGCGGTACAGCTCTTTATCTGCGTGTTTGTCAAGGTAATTTCGGCACCATCTTCTGCGTAAATGCCGCCGCCTGCCCCCGTTGCCCCGCACTCTTTAACGGTACAGTTTGTAAGTTTTGCCTTGCCCCCCGCTTTGACAAGTATGCCGCCTCCCAGCGCTCCTTCTCCCGAACCGGCCACTTTTCCGCCTGTGAGCGTAATGTCTTTAAGCGTGATTTCTCCGCCGTTTTCTACGGTAAAGATGCGGTGAGGCGTTGGAGGACGATTGGTGCCGTTGCTGTTTGCGTTGAGTACGGGAGTTGAGCCGATCCCTTTTACGGTAATCTTTTTTGTTACGCTGATCGCACCGTAGTTATCCGTCGTGCTTGTTGCCGTTATAGCACCCTGTACAAGGAATTCATCGCCGTCTTCCACGCTCTCCGCCTCAATCGAATTTTTCAGCGTCTTCCACGCATCGGAACCGCTTGGTATGGGCGTCGTCGCCTGTTTCAAAACGAGGGCGCCGCCGTTATATTTCAGCTTCCATGAAATCGTCGAAGGCGGAGGCGAGGAATTGGGCTCGTCGGCTATTTTAAACCTGTCCGCATACCCGCTGATGTCTTCTCCGGAAGTCTTTACGATTACACGATTCGCCGCATAATCTTCAGGCGTTATCTTTGCGACGGTGTGAGTGCCGGTAAGCTCACCGTTAACGGTTATCTTTGCGTTTTTTGATGGATCATACGGACTATCTGTGTCCGCTCCCAAATAGACGTCGTTCCCCTCGTCAATCTTTGCATTGCCCGATATATTGAAAGTACCGCCGCTTTTTACATAGATGCCTGCACCTTTGCCGTTTGGCGCATTGTTGGCGGAGATCACGCAGCCCGATCCGACTGTGAGACTGCCGCCTTCTCTGACCCATAACGCGCCGCCCTGTCCGGTGATTCCAATTACTTTACAATTCTTAATATCCGTATCCGTCATTTCGCATGAAGAACCGTTATCACCTATAGAGATGCCGCCGCCGTAACCGCCGGAAGCTTTACCGTTTTGCAGCGTTACATTTTTAAGAATGAGCTTTCCATTATAAACTATACTAAAAACGTTGCATAGATTTGAAGCATCGAGTATCGAAGATGTTTTGGAATCCCCTATGAGGGTAACCGTTTTGCCCGGATAATCATGCGCATCACGTTCTCCGCTGACCTCTATAGCGCTGTCGTTTTCTACTAAAGAACCGTCTGGAAGCGGAGGATAACCGATATTTTCCGCCTTTATGGTTCCGCTTATTTTGACGGTGCCTGCTTCGTCTAAGTCGATTTTCTCTATGGCGGCGCCGAGCATATACCACATCGGCAAATTGTTGACGGCTTTTATTTCCCTGCGTACTTTGTAGTACAGCGTACGCGTAGCGCTGTCATCAAAGCCCTCGCCGGATGCTTTAAAGCTGACTTTGTACACGGCTTCACCGCCTGCGTCCGCCGGAGAAGGAAGCGTAACGACGGCGCTTTGCCCCGCATTAACGCCTATGCTGCCGTCTACGTCGGAACCCGATACCCATTGGACACCCGGACGCACGGTAACACCTGCAGGATAATCTGTCCCGTCAGGCTTCTTAATCGTGAGCTTTACGGCCTTCCCGTATGCGCTGTACACGGGGATCGCGTGAGTTTCGTCCGAACCGTTAAGGGTACCGCCGCCGTTTAAGTCGTTGCTGTCTATGGTAGCTATGGTACCCGGCGTAACAATTTTAGTCGCTTCGGTATACACACCGAAAGCGGCTACATTGTCTATATCCGCATGGGCGAATACCTTAGGATCGGGAAGCGTGCGCTTACCTATCGTCTGTTCCGCACGCGCTGAATAAAACTTTCCGTCAAAGAGGCGTATGCCGTATTTTGCCGTAACTCCGCCGACGGGAACGTCCGTTTTAAGATAGAGCACCCACGGGCCGGAAGGAACATCGTCCGGCTGCGGACTTCCCGAAAGGGTGTCCGCTTCCGTACCCGATAACTTATCGACAGCCGCTTCCGGGATAAAAGTGCCGCCCGAGTTTGTAATATTAAAATCGGTTGTAGTAAGCGTAACGGGACATGGAGTTTCAGTGCCGCCGTTTTTGCTCACATATACATGTGTAAGGTCGCCGTGCAGCTTTTTCGGAGGAACGCCGGACAGCACGTTTTCACCGGGCAGACCTGCGACTTTAAAGCACAAAACGTAATAGTGCTTGCCCTGCGAGTCGGGTGTACGCGTTTTAAAAAGCGCGATTTTACCGGCTTCCGCCTCAACGGGTGCGGGATCCGGCGGCGGTGTGTTCGCTTCCAAACTAAAAGAATAAATTTGATTGAATTTTCTGCCGTCAGTACTGTAGAGTTTGATCGAAGCTCCGATGTTCGCGCTGCTTTGCTCATAGCGTTTCAAAAAAGCCGCTCTGTACGTGAGCGTCAGCGTATTTTGTCCGCTTTGCGTAAGCGTATAATCGGCGCCTACTGCAGGCGGATTAGTTCCCGATAAGTCGTGTATGCCGCTTCCGAAAGTTACGATATCCGTCGGCGCTCCGGAACCCGGCATGATGAACGAAAAGTTTTTAGGATTGCGCACGGTGAGCGTGATAACCGCATCGCTTGCCGACGGCACGCATTGAACGCCTGCGGGGCTTGTCTGCACCGTAGATGCCGCTCTGAAATTTGTGATAGCGGGTTCCGACGCCCAATATGAAAAATCTTCTTCTATATCTGCAAACAGTTCTTTGCAAGCCGTCACGCCCAAAAGCAGCGCGATCGAAGCGGCGCCGATAAGTACCGTGATAATCTTACGCATTCTCAAAATTTCCTTTTTCTTTTCTATATTAGCAAAGGAGCCTCGCGTTCAAAAAGTCATCATATACACAACGGCGCCATTATATCAGATTATTATACACTTCCCATTCCTTTTCGTGCAAGCGTGTGTATTGCCCGATGTTTTATTACCTGAAAAAAAATGCGTCAATAAAAAAAATATTGACAAATTGTATATGGCATATGTATAGTAATTTGGACACGTTGATATGGGCAAAACGATTGTACACGGTAAATTCGAGTGGGATGCCGATAAGGAGGAAAGGCAGTATGAAAAATGGTGCAGCCAATTTTACGGCTGAGAGAGTTGCAAAGCTCCGCCAAAATATTGATTTTTCGGACATTCCCGAAATTAAAGATTTTTCAGGCGGACACCTTAGAAACCGGAAACCGGAAAAAAAACCCGTATCATTCAAAATAGATCTCGATAATTTACAGTGGCTGCAAAGCGAAGACACTAAAGGCTATCAAAAAAAGATGAACGGCGTGCTCCGCTGGGCACGGTTAAACGGCGGCACCCTAACGCAAATATAAATATGCTTAAACTGAATCCCCGCTTTCAAATGCCGTTGTAAATTAAAACATCCAGCCGACGGAAAGCTGCGGTTGGAACATATACTTCGGAAAGCCTTTTCTGAAAACAAAAAAATGATCGACGTTAAATTCCATATACATTTTTTTATGGACAAAGGCCTGCAGCGCCGTTCCCGCATCTACGTCGAAACCCCAATACCAATACTCAGGACTTTGCGCGCTTCCGCCGTCAAATGAAAATTTGCTCTTCATCAAAAACACCGCCCCTCCGCCGGCATAAAAACCGAGGTTTAAGCGGCGTTTTACGATGGGATACACATATGCTGCATTCAAATGCGAAAGCATCAGCGTACCGTCAATAACATAACCGTCATGCTCGTTGTGCAGCATTGCGGCGGAATAATTTAAATTAAAGCCAAAGTTGCCGTAGGTTCTTTTAATCGGCAGTACGGTAAGGCGGAAGACGCCGCCCAACGGAGCTGCAGTGCGGTTATAATATTCTTTAAACACGCTTTCGCCCGTAAAACCCGTAAATGCATAGCCGAGCGAAACGTAGGCGTCTACCGGCTTTTGAAAGCGGAACAACACATCTTCACTTTTACCGGTAAGACCGCTCCTGTCCTGCGCGACAAAAACGTAAGAGCCCGGCTGGAGCCTGCCCGTATTCAATTCAAACCTGGCTCTTTTTCCGTCTTTGGAAATTTCTTCGGGTTTAAGCTCTATAGTACCGCCGCCCTTTTCAAGAAAAAAGACGGTATCTTCCAAAAAATTTACGCCGGTTACGGTAAGCCGTCCGTCAAAAAATTCGTCAAGATATATCAAATGCGGCGTTACGTTTTCAACCGCCGGCTGGTATGCAATTAATATGTCAAAATTTCTATATGCGCTGGTCGCTTCCCTTTGCTCAAGTAAATTGATGACGGTTACCTTATAGCGATAGCTTCCGGGAGAAAGCGACACGTCGACAAAATTATCGTGCACGATTTTTTTGTCGATTTCGCGCCAAACGCCCGGACCGTCTTTATGCTCAAGAATAAATTCAAAACCGAAAATATCGGCGATCGCGTCCCACGACAAACGCTGATAAAGCACTTCTCCGGTCTCTTCTTCCCGAATAAAATAGTGTTTTTTATTTTCTAAATCGGAGCGGCCGTCCTTACTCTGAGCGGTGAGCGGCAGCGCTAAAAGCAGACACAAAAACGCCGCTGCAAGTTTTTTATTTTCCCTTTTATTTTCCATAGAGCACTCCGGGAGCGTCGGTATCTACCTTTACCGCCTTAGGAAGATCTATAACAAAGCGGCGGCCGGAAACTGTGCCGTTTTGAAAAAGCAGGCCGGTTTTAAGCCTGCGTTCGGCTGCTACTTCCGCATAAAATGTTCCACGCGATAGGAGCGAGATGTCCGTAAATTCAAACACACACACGTCGTCTGCACCCGCTGCGCCGGAAGCGGCTTTTTGAGCGTCTATTTCGCGCTCAAAAATCTTTTGCTTTTTTTCGTCATAAAGCCTGAACGTATAATGGGTAGCTTCATTGTTCTTTTTCCAGCGGAACAAAATACTCCTGTTTGTTTTAAAAAAGCCGACCCCGAGCGTTTCGTTTTCTCCGGGGAATACGAACAAAACCTTTTCAAGCGGCGGTATGGGCAAAACGGTAAACCTGCCGTCCTGCAGCGACGAAACATCGAACCCGTCTTCGGTTGCTGCTATTACTCTCCATCGATAATTTCCGGCCGCAAGAGGAGGAAGATTCACGGAAAAATCGGGATTTGAAACGGAAAGCACGCTGCCTTTTTGTCCTGCCCTCTCAAGCACGAGTCGGCTCGTTGCGGGTTTGTCGACCGCGTACCACTTTAAAATCCCCGGATTGAGAGCGGCCTCTACGCCGCCGATTCTTGCATTGTCGGCAGGCGTCACAAGTTCTACGGGGTGCAAATGCTTAAGGGTAAACGCCATGTCCGCCGCATAGCTGTAGCGCCGGCTTGACGTAAGCGTCGCTGAAGCAAAGCCCTGCACGCTTATTATGTAATCTCCGTCCTGTATCGACTGCAAAGCCGCCTCAATTTTCGTACCGGTAACGTACAGGTCTTCGTACAAAGGCTCCGAATCAAAACCCGGCTTTGTAATTTTAACCTGATAATAATCCGCACCGGGAACGGCGGTCCACGAAAACGTGTTTTTCTGTTTAGGATGAATGGCAACGACCTTTTTAAGGCCTACAAGTTCCGGAGAAGGAAGGGCCGGCGCTATAGTTAATTTTTTAGGCTGGGTCTGAAGTCCTTCAAATTCGTTTTTTACCGATATGCGCCAATAGTATTCCCCCTTGTTTAAAACTATGCCGTCTATGCCGGATCCTTGAGTTTTTATGTCGAGTACGGGATTGGAAAAGTCCTGAGAAGATGACACTTGAAAACGCTGCTCGCCGTCCAAATTCGTTTTCCATGTAAAACGGGTGTCAAGACAAAGCGTGTCGGCAAGCGTGTAGCCTTCCGGAGGAAACAGAGAGCGCAAAACAACTTCGCTGTCGCGGCTTCTGAACGCCGAGGATGCGCTCACAGTCAGCCGCTCGTCGTTTTTGTCCAATCCTTCTACCGTCCAATAGTACGTGCCGTTAGGGAGCGTTTTTGCGGCTCTTTTCAGTTCATAATAATTGATGTCGCAAGTCCGCTCTGCTACAAGATTATCCATCGATTCGTTTTTTGAAATGCGGAGCTTGTATTTTTTTACTTCTTTTACGGGTTTCCATGAAAAATTAACGCTTTTACTTTCGGCGGTGTCGGCAATTTTTCCAGGAGCGATGAGTTCTATAGGCGGAAGCTCTTTTTGTTTTTCAATAGAAAAAGAGGAAACTGCAGAAGGCACGGATCGGACGCTTTCGTCGGTTATGTAATTAGGAATTACCCGCCAATACCAAGTTCCTTCGCTCAAATTTGAAAACGAAACGGATTCTCCTCCCACCTGTTTGAATACGGCGGGATTTTGCATATCGGGATTGTCGGCGGCTTCAAGCGTGTAAGACGAACACAGGTCGTTGCCCTTCCACAAAAAATTTACGGCGGGAAGAGTTTCTTTGTACAAATAGCGCTTTTCCGAAGCGGGTTCCAAAAGTTTGGGAGGCGGCGCCGCTAAAACCGTGAGCTTTCCCGAATCCGAAGATTCGTCGGACACGCCCTTTTCCGCCGCATACAGCCGCCAATAAACGGTACCGGGAGTTTCATCAAGCGTAACTTCTTTTAGCCCCGTAACCGAAAGTCTATATGGTTTTGTCTTAAAATCGCGGCTCCTTGACGTTTCCAAAACAAGTTCCGTGCTGTCGGCAAATGAACTGTTCCACGCAAACGATACGGGAATAGCTCCTCCGTCCGGGCTTTGGTTGATTATCTTCGCTCCCGACGCCGGGCTTATCATAGAAACAAAGGCCTTATTTCCGGTACTTACGACTTCTCCCTCGGTTAAGACCGTAGTTTGCCGGGCGTCTCCCGTTTGAACTGCGGCATTCTTTCGCCCGACGCCGGAAAGAGAGTTTACTTCCGGCAGCGTAGTAAGAGCTGCTTCTCCTTTTTCTACCGTAAGACGAAGATTTCCGCCCGTGCCGGATTCTTTAGCCCCGGAAGCGCTTTTTTCATTCCCTGCAGATGCTTCTTCCGCCGGACTTTCAGGCTTTTCAAATTTTTGCACGTGCAGAACAGAATCTTTTTCGATAGCGACGGAAACGTTATCCGCCTTTACGGCCACTTTGGAACCGCTTGTCTGCACGGAAATATTGCCTTCCGAAACCTGAACGGCAGTTTCTTCCTTTTGCGTCTGCTTAAAAATCTGAATCATAGTGTTCGCGCCGACGTTTATAACGTTTTTATCGGGGAAAAAAATCGTCGCTTCGGACGCGGGTGCGGTTCTGATTACGTCGCCGTTATACACGGGCGAATACTGCACAGGCCTGTCCCACACTGAGCGGTCGATAAATTTGCGCTGAACGCTTTTGTATTTATAAGAAACGGAGGCTACCGGCACTTTGTCGTTCCGTTCTACGGTTCTATTTAAATTTTGATAAAATAAAAACGCGGTGTAGAATATGGCGGAAAGAGAAAACAATACGACGATGATGTCCTGCCAAACGCTTGAAGCGGCGTCAGGATTGTATTTTGTATTTCTTTTCGTCTTCATTGAGATTTACCTTTGCAAAATCAGGAGTAGGAATTCCCAGCGCCTGTCTGATCTGAGCGAGCGATTTCGGCCCCTTCGCTCCCGCGCCGGGTATGCCTTCCTCTTGGGGCATATTGATAACCGCAAACATCCTGAGCGGTTTTTCTTTGCCTTTAACCGTAACCGACGGCATCTCTTCAACAAGCACATGATCTTTCACAAGCTCGTAAGTATATTCCGTGATGAGAATATCAGTGCCCATGGGCTTATTCAGAGCTTCAGTGCGGGATGCCAAATTTACGGCGTCGCCTATAACCGTGTATTCCATGCGCTGAGTAGAGCCTATCTGACCTGCGACTACGGGACCTGAATTTATGCCGCAGCCGATACGGATTATCGGTTTTTTGTCGCCGCCGCGCCCCCTGTTAAAAACTATAAGGTTTGCCCGCATGCGGAGCGCAGCGCGTATGCAGTTTAGAGCGTCTTCTTTGGGACTTCCTACCGAAATGGGCGCACCCCATACGCTCATGATCGCGTCTCCTATAAATTTGTCGACGACTCCGTGCGTCATATTCACGCATTCTACCATCGACGTCATATATTCGTTTAAAAATTCAACTACTTCCGACGGCAAAAGTTTTTCTGAAATAGCCGTAAACGAGCGGATGTCCGAAAAGAAAATTGTTACGTCTTTTGTTTCGCCGCCCAGCGCAAGTTCGCCGCGCATGGCAAGTTCCGCGATTTCCTTATTGACAAACCTGCCGAACGAGTCTTTAAGCCGCTCGCGCTCCGCAAGTCCTTTGCCCATCTTCACAAAGCTCGATGTTAAAAGTCCGAGTTCATCGCGCGTCTTCGGCTTCAAATCGATTTCAAATTCGCCCTGTTCGATCCGCTCCGCTGCGCGCGCAAGCGTTTTTACCGGACGGCTGATCGATTTGGAAAAGAACCAGATAAACATGACGGAAAGAAAAAGCACTATTATTCCCAAATAGATGTTGCGCTTTGTAGTTTCGGCTACAGGTTCCAAAAGGACGTCTGCGTCCGCCGTAGTTAAAACTGCAAGATCGCCCAAACTGAGGCGGCGGTATGAGCCGAAATACTTTTTTCCGGCGTTATCGGTGACTAAAAGCTGCCGGTTTGTATCGCCGTTTTCACGCATCTGCGTAAAAAGCGGAAAGTTGCCGACGTTTGCGCCGTTTTTTACCAAATTAAAGTCCGGATGAATTAAAATATCGCCGTCGCCGTTTACCAGATATGTAGTCTGCAGCGTTCCCGCGCCGAAGCTGTCGGACAATTTTTCAGCCGAAAAGAATACGGCCAAACCTTGGTTCAAGCCTTTTTCCGTATACGGATAGCACAGCACAAGCATCGGAATATCGAATATCGGAGACGCGTTTATTACGTGAGTTATGCCGCGTTCCGTCTGCAAGATCGTATCCTGAGATTGCGCTAAAAACGTATCTACGAGAGAAGGTTCCAATTCGTTCGATAAAAAAAACGACGTGCTTAAAAGTTTTCTCTCCAACCCGCCTGTGCGCCTTGAATCCGTAACCAAAACTGCGGCCACCGACGGGTTGCGCTCAAAATAAAAATCCGCGGTTTCTTTTGCAAAAGAACCGGAACTGCTCACTCTGTTCAATATGTCCAAAAGCAAAAACGCGTTTGCGCGCAGCGACGACAAATCTTTTTCCGCCAAACCCGCAGCCTGCGCATTTACGGTGCGGTTGTTTTCTTCCGCACTGATGCGGACATCCTGCCCGCCGAACCACGTAACCAACAGCGTTACGATTCCCAGCGATACGATTGTCAAAACTGAAATGATGACGACGAGTTTCGCCCCGATTGAAAATTTTACATATTTTCGATTATCGTCTTTTTTCTCTTCAGGCATCTTTTATCCGCCGCTCCGTTCGATACTTTTATAACTGTGATTAACCGGCGCTAACATATTTTATCGCACGCCAACGCCGTTAATTAACATTATCAATCTACTATTAAACAATAAATTTGAAGAAAAAGCAATCAGAGCGTTAAATTTCAGAATAAATGGAGCGGCTCATCGCGCTTTTTGCACCTACGCCGCCGTGTTACGCCGCATTTTGCGCCGGATGCCCATATTCCGCCGTGTTCTGCCGCGGCCTCATCTTTTTTCCGGCCGTTAAAATTTTTTATCTTTGTAATAATCGATGATAAAATAGTAGCATATAGTATGTATTATAAATGTTATCGCCCATGACAGCGGATAAGAAATATACAAGGCCATAAGAGTTCTTTTTACAAACGTAAATACCGTAAGCACCCAAACCACCCGGAAAGCGCAAGCGCCTAAAAACGATACAACCATGGGCAAAGAAGAATGACCGAGCCCGCGCAATATTCCAGACATAACGTCCATCGCGCCGCATAAAGCATAGGTGGTTAAGATGACGGACAATCTGAGCTTAGCCACGGAAATAACTTTATCGTTAGCGGTGTAAAGCAAAAGTATTTTATCGCAAAGGATGTACACCGCCCATCCGCCTACGATGCCCGTAATAAACACCAGCACAAGCGTTTCAAAATGAATCTTCTTTATTCTGTCAAACTTATGAGCGCCGAAATTCTGACTTACAAAATTCATGGCGGTTTGGTAAACGGCCGTCATGGAAACATATACGAAACCTTCTACATTTTGAGCGGCGGCATTTCCCGCCATAGCGGTGGAACCGAAAGAATTTACGGAAGATTGTATGAGCATGTTCGACAGCGAAAAAACCATTCCCTGAAAACCTGCGGGTATTCCTATTTTCAAAATCTTGATCGTAGGATACTTGTACATTTTTATTTCTTTTAGAATCAGTTTGTAATCGCTGTCTGAGCGGACAAGGGTGTACAACACCAAAAATCCCGAAAGATACTGAGAAATTCCCGTAGCGTAAGCTACGCCGTCAACTCCGAGTCCCATTACAACTACAAAAAAAATGTTAAGAAACACGTTAAGAACCCCTGCGGCAAAAAGAAAATACATGGGGCGCTTTGTATCTCCGGCGGCTCTCAGTATGGCGCTTCCGAAGTTGTAAAACAAAAGACCGGGTATGCTTAAAAAATAGATGCGTATGTACAAAACCGACAAGTCAAGAACGTCGGGAGGATTTCCCATAGCGGAAAGTATAGGCCGTGAAACTAAAAGCCCCAATACTGTAAGCGATATGCCGCCCACGAACGAAAGCATGACGGCGGTATGTACGCTTTCTTTTAACGCTTCTTTTTCACCCGCGCCGTAGCAGTTGGCGACGACCACTCCCGCTCCGACCGAAAGTCCCATAAAAAGATTTATTATAAAATTGATAAACGCTGTGGTGGAACCTACGGCCGCGAGCGCTTCTTTACCGACAAAGCGTCCTACGACTACAATGTCCGCAGCGTTAAACAACAGCTGCAGTATGCCTGAAACGGCGAGAGGTAAGGCAAAAGCGATGATCTTTGGGAATAATGCGCCGGAGCACATATCCATTTCGTATTTTTTGTCGGACATTCTACCTGCCTTAAGACATTCTACCTGGCTGAAAAACGGCTTAAAAACGCCTTTGAACGCTCGTGTTTGGGATTATCTATCACGTCTTCAGGCCTTCCCTGTTCCACTATAACGCCGCCGTCCATAAATATTATATAATCGCTCAAACTGCGCGCAAAGGCCATTTCATGAGTGACTACTACCATAGTCATTTTTTCTTCGGCAAGATCCTTTATCACCGAAAGAATTTCTCCCGTGAGTTCGGGATCGAGGGCGCTCGTAGGTTCGTCGAACAAAAGCACTCTGGGCTTCAGAGCGAGAGCTCTAGCAATAGAAACCCGCTGCTGCTGTCCGCCACTGAGCTCACAAGGATAAGAATGCGCCTTGTCTGCAAGCCCCATTTTATTTAAAAGCGAAAAAGCGGTTTTTTCCGCCGCCGCTTTAGGAATTTTAAGCACATGGATCTGCGCGTCCACGATATTTTTTAAAACCGAAAAATGCGGGAACAGATTAAAATTTTGAAAAACAAGCCCCAACATCAGATTTATTTCTCTTAGCCCCGCCTTGTCCGTGTAAACGCCGTTTTTGACAAGCGGCTTTCCGCATACCGTAATTGAACCGCCTGAAACGTCCGTAAGCTGAGTTATACAGCGCAGCAAGGTTGATTTTCCCGATCCTGAAGGACCGATTATTCCGAGTACGTCGCCTTCATACAACGAAAAAGAAATATCCTTGATTATTTCAAGATTCCCGAAAGATTTTTGGAGATTTTCTACTTTGATGACTTCTGTCAACCGCTTTTTTTCCTGCATAACAAAACTACCGTACGCCGCTTTCCGGCGGTATTTTCAGCGATAATAGGCAAGTTTATTTTCAATTTGCCTAAACGCGATGGAAACAGCCCAGTTCATAATAAAATAAAACACTCCCGCTACAAAGATCGGCATAGTAGAAAAAAGACGGCTGGACGTAGTCTGAGCGACATGTAAAAGCTCGGCGACGCCGATGATCTGCACAAGGGCGGTATCTTTTACAAGCGTTATAACCTCATTTCCCATAGCGGGAACGATCCGTTTTATCACCTGCGGAAGTATAATGCGAAAAAAAGTTTGAGAAGTTGTATAGCCTAAAACCTTTGCAGCTTCATATTGCCCCGCGTCCACGGACTGTATTCCTCCGCGGTATATTTCCGCAAAATATGCGGCATAATTTATTGAAAGAGCGATTATAGCGGCGGTAAATCTGTCGTAAGAAACGCGGAACAAGTGATATGGCGCAAAATACACAAAGATGAGTTGGAGCATAAGCGGCGTTCCGCGTATTATGAGCATAAAAACGTTTGCAGCCTGAGAGAGAACGACGTTTTTAGACATGCGTGCAAAGGCTATGGGAAGCCCCAGCGGAAGAGAAAACAGCAATGTCAAAAAAAACACTTCAAGGGAGATAACGCTGCCTTGAAGCATCGCCGACAACATCTGAAGCATCGGTCAGGTCTTGCCTTAACGGCCTATTACGGAAATATCTTTTCCGAACCATTTGCCGGAAATTGCGGCGACGGTGCCGTCTTTTTGCATCTCTTCAAGGATTTCCTGAACTTTATCGCGCAGTTTTACGTCGTTTTTTCTAAATCCGATCCCGTATTCTTCGGCGGAAAGACCTTCGTCCAGCGCCGTAAACGGTTTTTTAGTCGTGGTTATGCTGTAATTGCCTACGACTTCGTCCATTACTACCGCGTCGATCTGCTTTATTTCAAGATCGTTCAAAGCCGTGATATTGTCTTTAAACATGACGATGCTTTTAAGCGACGATTTAAAAGAACCTGAAGAATCTATGGCGTCCTGAGCGCTGGAACCGCTCTGAACTCCGACTTTTTTACCCGCCAAATCCGAAAGAGACGCAATGCCGGAATCTTTTCTCACTATAACGATCTGCCTGTTATTTAAATACGGTTTGGTAAAAGCCAAGGCTTTTTCCCGCTCAGGCGTAACGGTAAAACCGTTCCAAATGCAGTCGATTTTTCCCGTATTGAGTTCCTGCTCTTTTGCGTCCCACTGAATGGGCTGAGCTTTGAATTTTACTTTAAGGCGGGCGGCAACTTCCTTTGCCAAATCTATATCGTATCCTACGATCTCATTTGTTTCGCTTCTAAATCCGAGCGGAGGAAAAGAATCGTCAAGTCCTAAAACAAAGACGCCCCGCTTTTGCAGATTTTCAAGAGAATTGTCCAAAGCGCCGGCGGCGGCTTCCGTCTTTTTTGCACACGAAACGAGCGATAAAAAAGCGATTCCGATCAGTGCGATTTTTTTAATTTTTTTCATTTTTTTCCCCTTAAAAAACGATATTCAAGGAAATTTCGATTTCCGAGTATGCCGTTTTCGCGCGCTTTTGCGCACGGTTATAAATCCGGCTCAAGCAGTTCCATTTCAGAAGCCGGTTCCGAATTTTCAAAATTCCCGTAAAAAGGAATGTTTTCCTTTTCCGAAATAAGCTTATACAAAGGAACGGCGTCTTTTACTCCTTTTAAAAAGGCCGTATCGCAGTATTCGCAGTTAAAATACGGGGCGACCAAACGGAAAGTTTCGCCGCTTATAAGAACGGAAGTGCCGTATACCTTATTTATGTCTTCGATCCTAGACGCAATATTAACATTTGAGCCGATAATAGTATAGTCAAGTCGCTGCAGCGATCCTATGTTGCCTACGATCATATCGCCCGTATTTATTCCTATTCTGGTAAAAAGCGGTTTTTGGATAAGTTTTTCATGCAAAAGCTGTTCGTTCAGGATGTTTTCCATCTTTTTCATGCGCAAAGCCGAAAGGCAGCAGCGTACGGCATGATCGGGGAACCTGTGCGGCGCTCCGAAAAACGCCATTATGGCGTCTCCTTCAAATTTATCGATGGTGCCTCCGAGTGAAATTATGACTTGAGTCATTTCCGTCAAATACATATTCAATACGCGGACAAGGTTGGGAGGATTCATCTCTTCCGTCAAGGAGGTGAAATCCTTCAGATCCGTAAAAATCACGGAGAGACACTGCTTTTCGCCGCTTGTGTCTATCGCCTTTCCGTCCGAAATAATGTTTTGAACAAGTTCGGGAGAAACATAGCGTGAAAAAGCGTACTGCAGCCGGCTCTTTTCTTCGTTCAAAAGCTCAGCCGTAAAATACAGCAAGGATTTATTCAATATGCGTATGATAGGATTGAATTTTCTATACTCTTCGGGGCGGAATGACGCACCGGAAGCTTTATCTTTTCCTATAACTAAAAGAACTTTTTCCGAAATATTGCTGAAATCTTCCAAGGGAAAAGAGATATAACCCGAACTGTGAACAAAGACTCCGTTTTTTGAAACGGCGTTTTCTTTTCGTTCTTGAAAGACGGAAGAGCCTGAAGGTATGTTTCCGTCGTCCGACGTTTTTACATACTGAGCGTCCGACTTTTTTGAAAAACAGAACGCTACGAATTCAACGTCCAAGCGCCCCCATAACCATATCGAGAGAGTTTGAAAGACCATCTCTGAGGAACTCTGATTTTGCAGAGATCTTTCCAGCAGATCAAAATCCAGCTGTTCGAAATGTAATCCGCTTCCGGAAGAATTTTTATCATCATCCATATCCGGTCGACATTACCTCTTTTGTCGTGCAAATTCCTTTAATAAAAGAATCTGTTCTTTTACTCTCTCAGAAGAAGGTCCGCCCGTCAAATTTCTGGCGTTTACGCAAGCGTCTTTAGTAATTCTACTATAGATATCTTCTGAAATCAAATCAGAGCATGACTTAAAATCCGAAATATCAAGATCTTCAAGCCGGCGCTGTTTTTCTATCGCAATTCGAACGGCTTTTGCGGCCACGCCGTGCGCAGTTCTAAACGGCATTCCTTTTTTTACAAGATATTCGGCAATGTCCGTCGCGTTAAGATAGCCGCCGTCGCATGAGACGCTCATGGTATCGCAATTCCATTCGGCGCTTGAAATCATCTTTGTAAAAACATTGACGCAGGAAATCACCGTGTCGTAAGAATCAAAGAGGCTTTCTTTGTCTTCCTGCATGTCGCGGTTATAAGACAGGGGCAGGCCTTTCATCATCGTAAGAAGCGCAATTAAACTGCCGTAGACCTTTCCCGTTCGCCCGCGAATCAATTCCGCAAAGTCGGGATTTTTCTTCTGCGGCATGATGGAACTTCCGGTAGACCATCTTTCGCTCAATTCTATAAAAGAAAATTCCGTAGAAGCCCAAATGACGATCTCTTCGCAAAAACGCGACAGGTGCATTTGAATAAGCGCAAAGCAGGAAGCAAATTCTATGCAGTAATCCCTGTCGGAAACGGCGTCCAAAGAATTTTGCACAACTCCGTTAAAGCCCATGTCTTTGGCAGCGCTTTCACGGTTTAAAGGCAGGCTGCTGCCGGCCAGAGCACCCGCTCCCAAGGGCGAAAGAGAAATGCGCTTGAGTCCGTCGGAAAGCCTTTCCGCATCCCGGACAAGCATCCACGCCCACGCGCAAAGGTGATGAGCGAGAGTTACGGGCTGTGCGTGCTGCATGTGGGTAAAGCCCGGCATAATATCTCCGGTATGCGAGTCCGCAATGGAAGCGAGGGTATCAATCAGGGTTAAAAGTCTGTTTTTAAGGTCGGGTATGCGGCGGCGCAAATAAAGCCTTTCGTCAAGGGCGATCTGATCGTTCCGGCTCCTGCCGGTATGGATCTTTTTGCCCGGTTCGCCTATACGGTCGGTTAAGACGCCTTCTATAAACGAATGTATGTCTTCCGCGCTGTAATCGATTGAGAGCCTGCCTTCTTCAAGGTCTTTGCGGATCGAATCAAGGCCTGCAACGATCTTGTCCGCTTCGGACGAGGGAATGATGCCTGCCTCGCCCAGCATCCGGGCATGGGCCTTGCTGCCGTAAATATCGTCGAGAGCCATGCGTTCGTCCACATGGATTGAAGTTTCAAATGCTACCGCTTCCGCGTCGGGGCCCTCGGAAAAACGGCCTTTCCATAAGGCCGCACGATTGTCGGATGTCAATGCGCCGTGTGATTCCATATTACCGATTATACAGAAAAAGAAAGACAGTCTCAACGTGTGAAACGCACTCATCGCATCGCGCACTCGTGCCGCACCGTACCGCTCGTCGCAAGGCGGCCGGATTCAAGGAGCCGCAGAGATTCGGCTAAGTTACCTATACAAAATATAATAAAAAAGTAATATAATTATAGTAAATATACAATATATATATTATAATAATGTTAAAATACTATTATATATAGGTTATACATGAATACAAGAATAATTGAAATTAGAGCATTGGATAAAAAAACGGTGGATTTACAGGTTGATAAAAATATTATCCCTAAGGGCAAAAGTTGGATCGAGTCTATTCGGGAAGCCTTGGGAATGACAGCTTTACAATTTGCCAATCGGCTTGGCGTGACTCAGCCTCGAATTACGGTTATGGAAAAGAATGAGAAAAATCTAAAGATTTCTACAATGGAAAAAATTGCAAAAGCTATAGACTGTGATTTTGTTTATTATTTTAAGCCCAAAACCAGTTTTCAGAGTTTTGTTGAAGTTCAGGCCAGAAAGAAAGCAGAGAAAATAATAAAATCTGTAAATCTAAACATGGCATTGGAAAATCAAGATATTGCAACAAAAGAAGCCGTTGAAGACATGGTTGCGGATTTCATTAATAATAAAACTAAACAAATATGGAATTAACAAATGGATGTTTTTGGCGCTGATGATAATTCAACACCTCTTACCGAAGATGAAAAATACGGTTTGAAATTAAAGTGGATAACGCTCCGTTCGGAATTAAATGAGGTAGAAGCTTGAAATATTGCAGAGGCTCAGGTATGGCTCCTGTCAAACAAAACCAAAGATATTTATTCAGACGTTTTTTTGCGTAATTTACACAAAAAGATGTTCGGTGAAGTTTGGAAATGGGCCGGAATATACAGAACGACGGAAAGAAATATCGGAGTTGCGCCATATCAAATCCCGATAAAAGTGATGCAGCTTTTTGATGATGTAAAGTTTTGGATTAAAAACGGAACTTATGTTAATCATGAAATCGCCGTGCGCTTTCACCACCGTCTTGTTCAAATTCATCCGTTTCCAAATGGAAACGGACGCGTTTCCAGACTGATGGCGGATTTAATACTTCAAAAACTGGACGGTAAATCATTGTATTGGGGAAATACGGATTTGGTAAATGTTTCTTATATCAGAAGCCGGTATATTGCAGCGCTGCGAAAAGCCGATTCCGGGGATCATTCCGATTTACTTGAGTTTACAAACGGTGAATAAAAATGCAGCACGCCCGGCAGCATGATGCTTCGAGCGTTACACTGCCACGCCCGGAAAGGCGGCGCCGGAATTCCGGACACACTGCAAGAATCACCGAAATTCTGCGCTTGTTTCAATGTTCGCCGAATTTCTGCGCGCTTTAAACGTCCAAAAGCAAATTTTCCACGGGTTTTCCGGGCGGTATCATCGGCATAACCATTTCGTCTATGTCTATCATAGCGTCGATCACTGCAGGTTTCCCGGCGGCAAAAGCCTCGTCAAAGGCTTTCCTAAACTCATCCTGATTTTTTGCCCTGTATCCGCAAATTCCGTATGCTTCGGCAAGTTTTACAAAATCCGGGCCGAAGTCCAAAGTGGTCTGGCTGTAACGCTTTTCATAAAAAAGAGTTTGCCACATGCGGACGTTTCCTAAAGCGCCGTTATCCACTACGATGATAATTATCGGAAGATTGTAATGGGCTATCGTCGCAAGCTCGTTGCAGTTCATTCTGAAAGAACCGTCGCCTGCAAAATGGACTATGCGGCGCGAAGGATTTGCAAGCTGGGCGCCTATGGCGGCTCCCGTTCCGAAGCCCATGGTTCCAAGTCCGCCTGAAGTCAAAAAGGTTCTGGGCTTTGTATAGTTATAAAACTGAGCGGCCCACATCTGGTGCTGCCCTACTTCCGTGGTTATTATAGCATCTTCATCCACTCTGCCGTTCACATATTCATAGATGAATTTAGGCGGAAGAGCCGTCTTTTTATTCCAGCTGGAAGGAATTTCTTTTTTCCATTCGTCAATCCGCTTGTTCCATTCGGAAGCGTTTTTCTTCTCTACAAGAGGAATTAGCGCGGTGAGTATGTCTTTTATGTTTCCCAGTAAAGCCGTAAAGACACGGATATTTTTATTTATTTCGGCGGGATCTATATCTATATGGAGAACTTTAGCGTTTCCCGCGAATTTTTTAGGATCGCCTATGACGCGGTCGCTGAAACGTGTTCCTACCGCAATAAGCAGGTCGCTCTTATTTGCGGCCATGTTCGAAGCCTTCGTTCCGTGCATACCTATGAGCCCCAAAGCGAGCGGGTGTCTGTTCGGAAAAGCCGATTTTCCCATCAGGCTCATGGTAACCGGAATATTTGCAAGCTCCGAAAGCTCTTTGAGTTCTCCACAAGCGTTTGAAATTATGACGCCGCCGCCTGCGTAAATCACGGGGCGTTCCGCCTTGTTTATGAGCTGAGCCGCACGTTCGATTTCGTCCTGCGAGGGCATAGAGGCCGCCGCTCTTTTTTTATCGGCCGTCAAAGATATTTCGCCGCCGTTTTGCACGGTTACAGCGGTATAATCGACAAGCGCCGCCGTAATATCCTTGGGAATATCTATCAGCACGGGACCCGGACGCCCTGTTTTTGCAATGACAAAAGCTTTACGAATCGTGTCCGCAAGTTTTGATACGTCGCGAACTATAAAATTGTGCTTTGTGATCGGCATAGTGACGCCCGTAATATCGATTTCCTGAAAGCTGTCCTTACCGAGCTGGGGAATCGTTACGTTGCAAGTGATTGCAACTATCGGCACGGAATCCATGTAGGCGGTTGCTATTCCCGTAACAAGATTTGTAGCTCCCGGGCCGCTTGTCGCAAGCACAACTCCAACCTTTCCGGTAGACCTTGCGTACCCGTCCGCGGCGTGAGCGGCTCCCTGCTCGTGAGCGGTCAAGATATGGCGGATTCTGTCGCTGTTTTTATAAAGCTCGTCATATACATTTAAAATAGCCCCTCCCGGGTATCCGAACACCAGGTCGACTCCTTGTTCCACTAAACATTCTATAATTACACGAGACCCTGTTATTTTCATTGCAATACGGCTCCCTTATCCGCAGAAGACACTAATTTGGCATAACGAGAAAGATAACCGTCTTTTACCTTAGGAGGCGGAGCCTTCCATTCCTCGCGGCGTTTCGCCAATTCTTCATCGCTTACTTCAAGCGTGATTTTATAAGCGTTTATGTCGATAGTGATTTTATCGCCTTCTCTCACCAAGGCGATGGGCCCTCCTACGGCCGCCTCGGGCGAACAATGCCCCAAAGAAGCTCCGCGGGTAGCTCCGCTAAAACGGCCGTCGGTAATCAGCGCCACCTGTTTATCAAGCCCCTGACCGGCAAGAGCCGCAGTAACGGCGAGCATTTCGCGCATTCCCGGTCCTCCTCTGGGGCCCTCATAGCGTATCACAACCACGTCGCCGGGATTAATGCGCTGTTTTTGAACCGCTTCCATTGCGTCGGCTTCGTCGTCAAATACGCGCGCAGGCCCTGTGTGCTTCATAAGCTCAGGCGCGCAGGCGGAACGTTTTACTACGGTTCCGTCGGGCGCAAGATTTCCGAACAAAACCGCAATACCGCCGGTTTGGGAATACGGATTTTCGATCGGGCGAAGAATTTCAGGATCGCGGTTTTTAACGCCCCTTATGTTTTCCTCTATGGTTTTTCCCGTAACGGTTATCAAATCGGTCTTTATGAGATTTTTTTTAGCCAATTCCGCAAGAACCGCCTGAACGCCTCCGGCTTCGTCAAGTTCGCTCATAAACGTGTGACCGGCAGGCGCCAAGTGGCACAAATTCGGCGTATGTTCGCTTATTTTATTTACATCGTGAAGATCGATGCTTATGCCCGCTTCATGAGCGATGGCCGGAACGTGAAGCATAGTATTGCTGGAACAGCCGAGCGCCATGTCTGCGGCAAGCGCGTTGGCAAAACTTTCGGCCGTCATCATGCGCCTTGCGGTGATTCCCTTATTGTACATTTCCATAACCTGCATACCCGCATGCTTTGCAAGCGCGATACGCCTTCCCTGCACGGCAGGAATCGTTCCGTTGCCCGGAAGCCCTAATCCCAGAACTTCCGTAAGGCAATTCATGCTGTTTGCGGTAAACATGCCGGAACAGGATCCGCAGCCGGGACAGGCGACGTTTTCCATTTCCTTAAGCTCTCGTTCGTTTATTTTTCCTGCGGCGAAAGTACCTACCGCTTCAAACATATCGCTTAAGCTTAAATTCTTTCCTGAATACGGATTATGAGAATCATGACCGGGTAAACGTCCGGGCATCATAGGGCCGCCTGAGCAAAATACGGTAGGAAGATCAAGACGAGCCGCCGCCATGAGCATTCCCGGCACAACCTTGTCGCAATTGGGAATAAGCACAAGGGCGTCAAACTGATGGGCTTTAACTACGCATTCTACGGAATCCGCTATAAGTTCGCGGGTGACCAAAGAATACTTCATTCCCTCGTGTCCCATCGCTATGCCGTCGCAAACTCCGATCGCAGGAAATTCTATGGGAGTGCCGCCGGCCATTCTTATGCCGGCTTTTACGGCGTCGGCAATTCTGTCCAGTTCAAAGTGGCCGGGTATTATTTCATTTTTTGCACAGCAAACTCCCACTAAGGGTCGGCTGAGCTCTTCATCGGTATATCCCATCGCATAAAAAAGGGAACGGTGCGGGGCGCGCGCGACACCTTTGGTAGCGTTTTCGCTTTTCATAGATTGTCTCCCAAATACCGAAATCGAAAGCTTTAAAAGCGGACGTTTCTTAAGTCTTGCTAAAGCTAAATCAGTATTTATTAAGGATATACTATAGCCGTCATAGTAATTCTGGTCAAGCAATCAAAAAGTACTTTCGGAAAGGACGCTTTTCGGCTTCGCCTCTCTCCCGATATTATTTTTCCCGCCGAAAATGCGTTTGAATTTTGTACGCTACATAAACCGCAGCGGCGGCGTAAACGACAAACATTAAGATCCAAACAGGCCGCGGGGCGCCAATGAAGCGAAGCGTTTCGACGGCGGCAGGAAATGACAAGACGAAGAACAAAGCAAGACATAACATTATTATGCTTTTTACGCTACCCGAACGATGCCGGTCAATGCCGAAGACCTCGTCACGGGCGCCATAATCGCTTGCAGCCGTTTTGTCTTCCGCTTTTATTCTTTTTAATAGAAAGAAATCCCAAACGCCGTCAAACATAACAAGCATGCTTACGTATAATACGGGACGCAAAAACAATTCAAAAAAAGAAAAATCCGTTTTGCCTGAAATAGTCGTACACGGAATAAATAAAGCGTAAAAGACTATCCAATAAGGAAATAACACTTTTATTCTGGTTTCAAAAGGATCTTTAAGCAGCAAAAATAAGGCCGCGCCGCTTAAAAACATAGGCAAAAAAATGTTTTTGAACAAAATGCGCGCAAAATTCGAAGCAAAACCGAACGAAAAAGACGACGACGGAAATATAAAAAAAGTATAAATCAGGCAAGTAAATATTCCCGCAAAAGCGCCCAATACGGCAGGAACAAAATACTCTTTAAAAGACCCTTTAATTACCGAAGCCGCGACAAGCACAAACGGAAAGAAAAGCAATAAAAAAAGAAACATATACTATATTTATCACAAAAATGCGGCAAGGTTCAATATCGCCAAAACGCACAAGACGGAAATCAATTTTTTGCTAAAAGGGGTAACAAGTCGTAAGAGTTCATAAGAGTACAAAACTGTGTTAGGTTATTTTTAACATATATACCATTTTGTCCAGTTAATTAAATAATCAAAATAAGTTTTTATTTCTAATAGATTTGTTTCTATTGTTTTGCTGTTTTTAACTATTTCAAGATAGAAATCACATTTTTTTATTTTATTTAATAACATATAATTTATTTCATATTCATTTTTATTTGAATTATACTTTTTCGTTAAGCAATTAATTTTCTTTATTAAATTCTTATCTTCTATCGGTATCTTCCCTAAAGATATCCACTCTTTCTCATCTGATTTTGAACTTTTATAATTATTTGAAATTTTTTCAAATAATTCTTCATTTCTTTTTGAAAAATAATTTATTTGGTCAATCCTTTTTTTTAAATTTTTTTCGACATAGTACTTCCTGTCAAATGGCTGAATTATTTTATTCATCTTAGAATTAATCATATTAAACTCATAATTAATTAAATTTGTAATTAATGATTCTAAGTTATTATCTATTGGAATAATAATTTTTTCATACATATGTTTATATTTATTTTTCCGTTTATCACTACTTAGTTGAATTCTTAACCCCAATAAACCAATACAAGCCCCAACTATTGCGGAAAATAAACTAATAAAAAAATTATTATCAGATAATATATGAATATCAATTATTTTATTTCCAATAATCAAAAATAGAATAATTAAAAATGAATACAGTATTACTAAAAAAATATTACTTAAATATAGTAAAACTTTATCCAAAATTATTTTTAATAACAATCCATATTTTTTTTTCATTTTTCTCGTCAGATCTTTATTTCTTTGCTTGTTTTTCGCTAGGTTCCCAATGGGCAACCTAACATTCGCTTACCCTACATTGCGAAGTAATATCATATTGAATCGAGTGTTAACTTAATCTTCATTTATTCTTTGAACTACTTCATTCCTCTTTTTATTTATGCAACGAAGGCGTCAAGCTAACATTATTTTAAACAGCAACGCAGCTTGACTGCCTGTTAGCATTGAAAACTATATTAGGTCATACTTTTTCTATCAATGCCACACTTACTTTATAATTAAATGCTTTCAATGTAATTACAGATTGCCTTAGATTTAATAGGGAAAAGAAAGAAAGGGTTTCTTCAATTGGCTTTCGACCTTTGCTTATAATTGCTATTACAATTTCACAATCACTAGCTCTAAATTTGTTGTCAGCAGGAATAAATGATAAATCGTATTTTCGCGTCTCCTTGCCTTTCTTTATTATAGCTTTTCGAAATCCTTCATCTTTCAGTAATGATTCGGCAGATATTCTACATTGAGAGAATAAGTGACTTAAGTTAGCAGAATTATGTTTCTGCTTTACGTGTATAAATTGCAATGTCTTTGTCAATATGTCACATGGCTCTATTTCCGTTCTAGCCGAATCACATTTAACTGTCATTCTATCAAGTACATAACAATCTTTAATGTTTAGAAACTTATTATTATATTCTCCTTCTGTTTTCACATCACAATTCGGGAAAGCAAAAGAAGATAATGGAATTGTTTTTACATAATCAACAACTGTCTTAACAAAATTAGCCTCAATTTTATACCAACGCCCTAAAGTAAAAATATACTTGCTATTTTTATAATCAGTCTCATATGTTAAACATCTATACACAGGCCATTTAATGGTTAGGTCGTTTGAAGCAAAGTTTACATAGATTTTTTCTTTTTTGAATTCATCATACCCATTTAATTGTGCTACATTATTAAGAAAATGCTCAATATGAAGTTCTGGAACCAAAGCATTCTCATCATAGTTTTTCTTATAGCAGAACCCATTAATATCATCCCAGTCTATTACCTTATCCGGTGCAAGAATCATTTTTTCGGAATTCTTTGAATTCAAATCAGATATAAGCATTTTTCGCAATTCGTTGATCAATAGCTTATCACGTTCTTCTTTAAGGTTATCAACCCAATCAAAGTCTTTTTTATACTTAGATGAAGTATAATAATGAAGCATTATTCGTGCTTTTTTTTCAAGATCATAGACAGATTGCTCAGCATTAATAATTATTCCATCACGCCCTGCAATTTGCTTGGCGAACTTTTGATTCTTTGGAACACCAGTAACAGCTCTTAACAAATCATTAAGAATATCTATTCCAAATGTTTCTTTCTCAGCCCCTATACTTGTTTGTATTCTTGATTGAACAGTTAGCTCTTCAAGTTTTGCAGTGTCTAAACTTCTTATTTGTTTCGGATCTATAGCATTAATTGCAATTCTAAATCCAAAATCATTAACAATTAATTCATCTTTAAGCAAATATCTTCCATAACCAAAAGTAAATGCAAATATCCTGTTTTTTGTCTTTAGAAAAAGGATTGCTCTTGTTGATTGGTTTTTAATTTTATCAAATGATGATACAGAAGCTTCTTCAAGAAACTTAACCCATCTAGGTGGTTTTTGTTTCGATTCACCGATGATTATCGTGCCTTCATATTTAATATTATTATTTAATTTATAATCGCTGTAACTGAAATCATTGCGGAGGCAATCTTTGAAAGATGAGACATAGTCTTTAATTAGGTAGCAAGTAAGATGCCATGTTTTCTTTTTTTTCATTTTTCAACCTTAGCGGATAGCTCCGTCCGCCCTAATATTGTTTTAACCCACAACGCAGTTTGACTGGGCTGTCGGCTTTGCAAACTGTGTTAGGCGATTGTTCTGTCCCACAATTCAATTTACAGCATAATGCTTTGCATATTGAGAAAGTACTTCATTCATCATAGTCTGATATTTTGTATGATTTTTCTTAGCTTCTTTCTTGAAAAAATTAATGCAATCAGAATCAATTGAAATTGTTATTTTTTCTTTTGTTGTTTTTTTTACAAGCTCTGATGGAGAAGGAAGGAAATCCGCCACTAATACGGCAGAATCTAATGCTTCCATTACTGATTTTTCGGGGTTACTGTAAATGCTCTTCATAGAGTTTCTTTCCTTGACGCCAAAATCCTGCGCCTCTTCAAAAGAAACCTTATGCTTCCGTATGTTTTCAGAGTTTTTATTTTCATCCCATTCAAAGGTCATATACATATATATTATACATACTATTTTATGTATTTATCAACTGAAACAATTTTGAATTATTATACCCTCAACAAGAAATAGCAAGATTATGTTCATAGATATTGTTCTTATCATCACTTTTTAACGATCAATCCTAAAATTTCTTCCATCGGATCAAAATCTTTGTCATTGTGTATTAACGGAAATCCGTTTTCTATACAAAATGTTGCAATTATAACGTCTATTGTTTTTCTTACCGTGACGCCTTGCTTTCTTAACTTCCTATAATTATTTGCAGCTTGTATTGCAATTTCTTTTCCAAGAAAATCTCTGTATTCCAGATTGTCCATAATTTGCTTTGCTATGAGGTATTCTCTGTCGTTTTTAAAGCCCTGTAAAAATTCAGTTATTATTATATCACCGGTTACGACCCTGTCATGGATTAATTCCGAATCTAAAATATCGGTATGTGGCGCATCAATCCCTTTTACATAATCAATCCAAACAGATGTATCTGCGACAATCATTTATCAAGCCTCATTTTTTCCAAATCATCGTCCCAGAATAGTTTCCCTCGAAAATTTCTTATTTTTGCCTGATTTTTTAACGTTATCAAAAGTTTTAGAGCTTCTTCAATTGTTTCTTTTTTTGTTTTATAGCCGGAAACATCCAAAGCCTCTGCCATTAAGGTGTCATCGATAACAATATTTGTTCTCATAATAGCCCCGCTCCTCCTCCAGTGTGTATGTTACAAGGAAATTATACACATGACTTGATGAAAAAACAATGTTAAGTATTGATAAATCATTCTGTAAATAACTGAGTCTTGTTACATCCCATTAGGAGTACGTCTAACATTTGCCTAACCTGCTTTTGCGCTTTGAAACGAGAGGTAGCTTATTTTTCATAGTGATACCTAAAAGAAATAAGGTTCTTTGTCCCAAAAGTGCATCTCGCCATGTCGGGTAAGCGTTGCGAAAATGCATGAGCGAGGGGAAAATATCTACAGTGGAACACAAGGCGGCGAAAACTGTCAACAATTACGCTTTACACAATATCTAATTTTATGTTATATTGAAAACTACGCTTATATATGTGGGTGTTTTACAAAGCACTAAAGGAGGATAGTTGGCAGACAATAAGGGATTACGGGTCAACGAAATGATCCGTGTACGTGAGGTCAGATTAATAGACGACGAGGGCAACCAGAAAGGGATCGTTCCTACGCTGGAAGCGCTTAGAATGGCTAAAGAAAGAGAGCTCGACCTTGTTGAAGTTGCTCCAACGGCAAATCCGCCGGTATGTAAAATACTTAATTTCGGCAAATACCGGTTTGAACAGGAGAAAAAGCTCCGTGACTCCAAGAAAAACCAAAAGGTATTAAAACTCAAGGAAATTCGTATGCAACCCAAAATCGGTACGGGTGACCTTGATACAAAAGTCAAACATATACAGGAATTCTTAGACGAGGGAAATAAGGTAAAGGTGACCATCCGCTTTCGCGGGCGCGAACTCGCCCACACGGAACTCGGCTTTGATGTACTGAAAGAAGTTTTGAAAAGGCTTACTTCGGCGTATACCATCGAAAAACCTGCCGCAATGGAAGGCAAATTTATGTCGATGACAATTTCAGGAAAAGCCAAAAACTAATTGAGGTAAAAGAAATGCCTAAGATGAAGACAAAGAAATCCGCCTCCGGTCGGTTTTCACTTACAAGCTCCGGTAAGGTAAAGTACAAAAAGATGAACCTTCGTCATATTTTGACAAAGCGTTCTCCAAAGCGCAAAAGACAGCTGCGCGCAGCCGGAATTCTTTCTGAAGCCGATGCAAAGAAAGTCCGTAAACAGATGCTGCCCTACGGTTAATGAGGTATAAACTATGTCGAGAGCAATAGACGGAACAAAACGTAAAAACCGCCGCGTCAAAATCCTAAAACTTGCAAAGGGATTCAGAGGACGCAGAGCAACAAACTATAAGGCTGCGAAAGACGCCGTTACAAAGGCGCTGACTCACGCCTATGTCGATCGCCGTGACCGCAAGGGTTCTTTCCGCCGCTTGTGGATAGCGCGTATAAACGCGGCAGTCCGCGACGAAGGCTTGAGCTATTCGCGCTTTATGGACGGATTGAATAAGGCCGGAATCATATTGAACCGCAAGGCCTTGTCCAATATGGCAATAGAAGATCCCGCGGCTTTTAAATCGGTCGTAGAATCCGCCAAAAAGGCGCTGCAGGCGTAAAGAATATGATTTCCCTCGATCAAGTTTTGCTTTTGGAAGAAAAAGTTGAAAGCGCTGTGCAAAAAATCGCGCAGCTTAATCAGGAAAATGATGCTTTGCGTACAAAGTGCGCAGAGCTCACAAAAGCACTTTCCGAAAAAACGGAGCAGCTTTCATCTTTTATTACAGATCAAGGCAAGATCGAGGAAGGAATTTTAAAAGCGTTGGAGAGACTCAATTCGGTAGAAAATTCCGTATTAAAGACGGCCTCTCTGACGCGCAAAATAATATCCGAAGATCCTGCGGCAGCCGTTTCGCCCGTGCAAACTCAACGGCAGAGTGCACAACAAGACGGCGGTAAAGAAATCGGAATGCATGAAACATCCGAAAGGCTCCCTGCAGAACAGGAAAAAACACACTCCGCTCCGGAAAACAGGAGCGCAAACCAAGTTCCACAGGACAAGTTGTTCGACCTTCCGTCTCAAGAGACGGATGAAGATCAGTCTATGCCTACGATAGGTGAAAACGGTCAATTTGACATATTTTAATCCGCATTTGAAAGGTTTGCGATGGGAACGTTAAAAATAGACATCCTTGGATCTTCTTTTACCATACAGGCAAAAGAAGACGATGAATATTTAAAAAAACTTTTATCGTATTACAAACGAATAGCGGACGAAATAGAAGAAAATGCGGGACTTAAAGACCAATTGCAGACGGCCATACTCACAGGAATTATGATCTGCGACGAGTTGTACAAAGAAAAATCCAAAATTGCAAGATTTTCCAAAAACAGCTTGAATTCGGACGACGAAGCCGAAAGGCTTACCCTCGCAATGATACAAAAAATCGATAAAGCTCTTCAAAAATGACAGTATGGGTCGATGCGGATTCATGCCCGCGCTTGGTCCGGAATTATCTTATCCGTTACACAAAAAAATTTAACATTCCCATAATTTTTGCGGCAAACCGCCAAATACCGCAGCCGAGTTCTCACCTGCTTTTTAAAATGATAATATGCGGCGAGGCAAAAGACTCTGCGGATAACTATATAACATCGAACGCTGAGGCGCAGGACATTGTAATAACGCGCGACATTCTTCTTGCGGACAGGCTGGTAAAAAAAAGCGTTACCGTGTTAAATGACAGGGGAACGGTTTACAGCAAAGAAAACATAGGCCGAAGGCTTTCGGAAAGGAATTTAAGTCTTCAGTTTTCACAGTTGGGACTCATCGAACACAAAAAAAACAATTACGGTAAAGAAGAATTTTCAAAATTCGCGGCCGGTTTTGATAAAGAAATTCAAAAACTGCTTAAAAAAGCCGCCTCCGTGAGCGAAAAACCGCCGCAATCAGAACGATAACCGCCGACCGGGAAATAACCGTCGACCGAGCGATAAGCGAAAGCCGCTTATATCTGCCGTTAATCCTCGTCCGGATGCAAGCGATAGATCGAAAGTATGCGATCCTGAACCTGCAAAAACGCGTCTACCACTTCAGGATCGAAATGAGAGCCGGAACTCTTTTTAATTTCTTCTATGGCGTCTTCCACGCTCCACGCTTCCTTATATGATCGTTTGTGGCTCAGCGCGTCAAACACATCGGCGACTGCGACGATTCTGGCGGCCAAAGGAATTTTTTTGCCTTTTAAATGTTTTGCAGGAGGAATAGGTTTACCTATGACAAAATCGTCAAGATTTACCTGCCCGGGATATGCGCTTTCTCCGCCGTCCCACCTTTCATGGTGATGCAGAGTAACTTCGTAAGACATCTTGTCGGTTTCGGTAGTTCCTTTTACAAACAATTTGGCACCCAAACACGTATGCCCCATTATTATGGAGCGCTCGTCAACTTCCAGCCTGGGATAAGTCTTCTTTAAGATCATATCGGGAATGCCGATCTTTCCTATATCGTGAAATTTTGCCGCAATGCGAAGATTGTCGCGGAAATGCACCCTCTCGGTAGGAGGAACGCTGTGATTTTGCGCCCAGCGGTCATAAATCTCTACTGAAAAGCGGGAAACTCTTTCAACATGTCTGTACGTCTCTTTAGGATCTCGGAACGAAGCCATCAAAAGCATTCTGCGGATCATTTCGTCCGATAAAGATGTGTGTTCCAATACCTGAGCGGCGCTTGAAACAAATTGAGAAAGATAAAGTTTCGCGTCTCGCCCGAAAGGTATGACTTGGGAATTTTCATCTTGCGCATTTATCATCTGCAAAACGCCTATGACCTTTCCCGTCGAAGCTTTCAGAGGAATCGTGTAAACGGAACGCGTCCTGTAATCCGTCACCATGTCGGTCCCCGAGTTGAACGAATAAGGAAGATCGGAAGGAATTTTATAGGCGTCTTCAATATTCAATTCTTTTCCGGTGAGGGCCACATAGCCGGACATTGACTTATCGTCTATCGGAAAAGAAAAATATGTGTAAGGAATTTTTCCGTCTGCCGTCCGTTTTGCAACGGTATCGTTTTGCGCATATTTAATATGCAGATGATTGCCTACGACAAAATAGACGGAACCTGCGTCCGCATTCACTATCTTACGCGCCTCCGTCAAAATATGTTCGAACAGCACGTCCAAATCCTGTATGCGGGAAAACCGCCTGACAATTTCAATAATGCTTTGTAACTTTTTTGCTTTGGTATTTTTAACCATGTTTTAAATATATACCGTTTTGAAAATAAAAACAATAATTCACTCAAATATCAAGTTTTGGAAATATCAGCTGATAATGTTATGCTTTCGGCTAGAACCCGTCTGCTTAGCCGCGGTCGAGCTTTTAGAGTAGAATTCTGTAAGCATAACGCTCGAAGCGTCACGCAGCCGGAACCTCGCCTTGAGCATTTCGGTTTCAAAACTCGCCATTCAGTCGGCACGCTAAAGGGCTGGAAAATCAGCTAAGTTCCGGCTTTTGAATAAGTGCAAAAAATAAGGGGCCCGCGCCGTTTTGTTTGTCGGGAAGAATATGAAATCCGTATTTTGAAGGCTCCGCCGAAGGCATATCCGCACGGGTAAATTTCTTTACGGTATCTGTCAGGGGCGGCGGCTGTTTTTTACCTTGAAAAACGGCCTTGGCTTGCGGAAATTTTGCAAAAAGACGGTCTATGACGCCGTCGTTTTCATAAGAAGACAGCGAACAAGTAGAATAAAGCAAAAATCCTCCCGGAGAGAGCACACGGTATGCGGAAGAAAGCAATGCCCACTGTTCGATCGCCAGAGTCTTTATGCGCGAAGGCGACCACTCGAGAAGATACTTCGGATCGGAAATGATATGACGCTCGGAAGAACAAGGAGCGTCAAGCAAAATGCGGTCAAAACATTCGGATCGTTTTACGCACCATTTTGCGCCGTCGCTGCACACTATCGACACCCTTTCGCACACGCTCTTCGGCAAAGAGTAGAAGCACACTTTTATGAGACGCTGTTTTCTTGAGGCGGAACGGTCGTTCGCCGTAAGCCTTGCATCACCGTCCATGAGAGAAGCAAGAACCAAGGTTTTTCCGCCCGGAGCCGCGCATAAGTCAAGTATGTTTTTAGCGCCTTTAAGAGGCAGGGCTGCAGCGGCGGCTACGCTTCCCGCGTCAAGAAAATAAGTTTTTTCACCGCCGGCATTCCATTCCGCGTATCGCGGGGATCCGCTCAGGGCTTCTTTCAGGGCAGGCCACCTTTCGGAAAACAGACCTGAGTAGAACGCTTCAAAGCCCAATTCTCCGCGTAATTTTTCTTTTTCCCGCATTTTTTTGCTCACTTTCTCATTCCCGCGCTTTCACTTCCGGAAGCGAAACTCTTATCCTGTGAAAGTAAAAATTCCTGCCTGTAAATTTCAATATTTTCAGAACGGGCTGCCAAAAAACGCTCTAAGCGTTTTTTGGCGGATTCCGGAAGAGACGCACGCACAAAATAATTTCCGTCTTCGTCACGGCAAACGCACAGTATGTTCTTTTTGATTTTCCAATTTATCATGCGCATAACGGCTTCGTCTATGCGGCGGCGGAATTCAGAATCTTTTTGGGCTTCCCTTATAAGTATGCCTGCAAAAGGCGCAAAGCGTTTTTCTGAAATCATAATACAGTCTATGCCGGCTTTTACGGCCATAACCGCCGCTTTTTCAGGCGGAAATCCGTTTTTCTGCAGAGCGTCCATAAAAATATCGTCGGAAACCACTATTCCCTCATGTCCCAGACCGGCGCGCAAAACTTCGCTTATCCAATAAGACGACAGGCAGGCGGGATTTTTCGCGTCATGAGCGTCAGTGCAGTGAGCATCAAAAGAAGAAAACCTTGCGTGCGTCATCAATATGCCTGAAGGCTCTCTCATAACAAGCCTTCCGAACGGAATAAGAGCGTTTTTTTTGAGTTCTTCCTCGTTCCACGTAATTTCAGGCAGCCCCGTATGAGGATCCGTGCCGGTATTCCCCGGAAAATGTTTTAAAATGCAGCCGACGCCGCCGTTTTCAAAGCCGTTTAAGGCTGCCGTGCCGTAGGCGATCACATCTTCGGCGCCGCCGTAACTTCGTTCCCCCAAAAAAAGCCTGTTTTCGTCGTTTTCAGGTTCCGCAACCGGCGCAAGGTTCATATGAAATCCCAATTCCTTCATCTGCACGCCTTGCAAAAAATACAGGCGATACGCTTTTTCTACACTGAGACGTTCACGGACGCGTTTGTTCGAAGGAAGCGGACCTGCAATACCGCGAAGACGGCTTACCGCGCCGCCTTCCTGATCCAAGGCTGAAAACGGAGGAACTATATCGTTTTTTATGCAAAAATTCCGGATAGAATCGTTAAACGCGATAATCTTTTCAGGCGAAGGCGCGATATTGTAAGAAAAAAACAGGCAGCCCCCGGGAACAAGATAAGTGTCTTCTCCTTCATCGTAAACGGAAGAAGACCGCTCGACCGGAAAAAACTCTTCGTTTCCGACAATGTTTACAAGAAAAAGTTGAGAAATTTTTTGCTCTTCGGGTAACGACGATATATATGATAAAATGGCTTCGTCCTGCTTTTTTTGAATTTCAACGAGAGCTTCCTGTGTTTTATTTGCCAAAGCGCGCTCAAAACGCTCCTTTTTAGACAGTGAAGTAGGATTGCGGCGGCACGACAAAAAAGCGCAGCAAGATGCAAAAATAAAAACGGACAAAAGAACATGTGTTTTTTTCATATGATCCTTAAAATGCGGCATTGCAAAAATATCAATTTTCGAAAACACCGCATCAGCGCTCTCTTTGCGCACATATAATTTGCGATGCGGCGATCTATTTTACAAAGGCATGGGTAAACCACGGAACATAGGTCACAAGAATTAGAACAAAAAGCTGTACGGCGAGGAACGGCATAATTCCCTTTATAACTTTGCCTATAGGTTTTTTAAATGTATAAGAGGCTATAAACAGATCCATGCCGACGGGGGGCGTTAAAAACCCTATTGAAAGATTCATCAAGAATATTACGCCTGACTGCAGCGGCGTAATGCCGAAAGATTCCGCAAGCGGAATTAAAAGCGGGGAAACAATGAGTATCGCCGAATATATGTCCATAAGGCAGCCTACCGCAAGCAGCAAAAGATTCATCAATATGAGAAAAACATATTTGTTCGCCACGTATTTCGTTATGGCCGACGCAAGAAGGTTCGGAACGTCCGCGTCAAGCATAAAATATGAAAGTCCCGCGGCGGCTCCTAAAATAAACAGAACTCCGCCTGAAACGGGAATGCTGTCGCCGACTATGGAACACGTACTCGAAAAAGTAAAATCTTTTCTGATAAAAGACGCAAGACAAAAGGCATACAGAACGCTGAATGAGGCGATCTGAAACAAATCGAAAAAACCGGAAAAGTATCCTACGCATATGATCAGGGGCAAAAGCAGTTCCCAAATACATTCTTTTACGGCCTGAACTATCTTTGAAAAAGAGAACGCGGGACGGCTTTTGCGGCGGTCAAAAAAAATTCCAAGCACTATCATGGCAAGCGACATGAGTAAGCCGGGGAGCAGCGACGCCACAAACAAATGTATAACGTCAACCGAAAAATAATTGACCGTCGCATACATGATTATCGCCACGCTAGGCGGAAAAAGAAGCCCCAACGCTCCGCAAGAAGTGATCAGGGATTCCGCCCTCTCTTTCGTATAACCCGATTCGGTAAGTATGAGCGACAAAAGTGCGCCCAAGGCCAAAACAGTAACGCCGGACACGCCCGTAAAAGTGGTAAAAAACGCCATGACTATTACGGCTGCAACTACTGTTCCTCCGCGGAACCAGCCGAACGCAGCGTTAAAAAGGGCGACAAATCTTTTGCCGGCGCTTCCTTGAGAAAGAATGTATCCCGCTATGGTAAACAAGGGAATTGCCGCAACACTTTTGTCGGTAAGGATCCTGTAAGTTTCAAGCGGAATCACGTCCACATATCCGCCTGCCTGAGAAAATGCGACATACGTTATGCCGCTTATGACAATAAAAAGCGGAAGTCCTATAAACGCGAGCAAAATAAAAAACAAGATCGCCGGTATAAAGGCCGTTTCCGAAAACGAAATCCAAAGATCGTTTAACTTATATAAGGCCGGAGCGTTTTGGACGCCGAAAAGGTAATACAAAATTCCCGTAAAAGGCCCCAGTGCGACAAAAAATCCAAAAAAAATCCCTAAAACGGAGGCAAGGCGGCCTTCTTTTTCTTTAAGACAAAAGACTTCGATTCCAAAATAACAGAGAGGCAAAAAAGCAAAAAAGATTTTTAAAGGAATTCCCCACGCAGTGTTTGAAAGCTGTTCGGGATTTACCATCTGGCAAAAAGAATCAAAAAACAAAGCGGTTATCACAAACGAGACCGCGCAAGCTCTTACCTGAAAAAAAACGGCCCGTATCTTATCGGGCGCTTTTCCTAAAAGAGAAGCAAGACTAAGATGACGCCCAGATCGCCATGTGATAATCCCTGAAAAGCAAAAAAACAAAAAAACAAGGTTTACGAGAACGGCGTCGGCGTCAGGAACGGCAATATGAAACCCGTCCTGAAAAACTTTAAAAATCAAAGGCAGTATAGCAAGAAGGCCGACCAGTATTTGCGCAGTTTTATCTTCAATCTTGTGCAGCAATTATTCACCCCTGCTCTTTTTTATAAACGCCGAAATTTTATCGTACAAGGCCTTATTTACTACAGGCTCTTTAGCTTCATACATTTTTTTTGAATCGGCGACGAACGAATCCTGAAAAGCCCTGCGCTCGGACGAATCGAGTGAAACAAGGGTTGCCCCGGAATCGCGGCAGCGGTTCAAATATTCAATATTGTCCTTTTCCTGTGAAACTATGAATTTCTTTTCCGCGTTTTTTACCGCTTCAATCATGGCGGGTTTGTATTTTTCGGGAATTTCAGCCCATACGTCTTTGGAAATAAGAAAGGCCGCCATTACCGGACAGAGCGGAACGTCCAAAATATAAGGCACGCTCTTACAATACTGTGCGGCGTACGCGTACATGGGAAGAGTGTACAGGCCCTCGACGCCTCCGGGAGTTTTTAAGCTTTGAAGAAGTTTATCAGCAGGAACGTCCATCGTCGTGTAACCGGCAGCCTTAAACGCGTTGGTTAAAGCCGGCGCCGTAAGACTTCCCACACAGAGGCGCTGTTTTTTAAGGGCTTCGGGAGTTCTGGCCTCGTTCTTTGTAAAAAAATATGCCCAGCCGACAGAAAACCACCCTAAAACTACGTACCCTCTGTCTAAAATAGGCTTTTGCATTTCAGAAGAAAATTCTTCTAGCGCCATACTGACTTCTCTTTGATCACGGAACAGACCGGGAACGCTCATGGTAAGAATATTTGCTTCAGGCACAAGCTCGTTTACGCCCAAGCTTGTAAACACCGCCCCTCCGATCGGAGCGCGCTGACCGGGACGCACGGAATTTAGTTTTTGAACTACGCCGCCTTCTCCGCCCATTGCGGTAGCGCTCATAAACTGCAATGTTACAGCTCCGCCCGTAATCCTTGCCCACTCCTGCGCCATAGCGTTTTCTTCGATATCCCATGAAGACCTTGCCGGCGCTATGGTTGCGATCTTTATGCGGGCCGTTTGGGCGGACAGCAAGGCCGCAGCTGCGAAGAAAAGCGTTATGTTTATGATTTTTTTAATACTCATAAAATCCCTCCCGAATTTTTACCGGTAAATTTACCAGTGAAGAAAATAATCTTCCTGCGAAGCTAAAAGTCTTCGCGCCTTGTTCTGATAGATAATCGTCATAAGACGGTTAGAAGGATCTTTATCAGGATCAATGGCAAGCGCGGCTTTAAGAGCGTTTACAAATCCTTCTTCGTCGTTTTGAGGAATGCAATAACTTTCCGCATATCCCACATAATGTCCAGCGTTTTTACCGCCTGAAACCCGCAAAGCTTCTCTATAACAATAAAGACCTCTTTCAAGATTGCCGCCGAAATCGGCCGGAGCTGAAACGTAAAAAACAAATAAGAGGCTCCACACCGCCCCGTCAGAATAATCGGGCGAAAGTTCCGACGCTTTTTCAAGCAGGGCCACAAGCCCGCCTAAACACTTTAAAAGATCGGGATTTAAAGGATCCAAAGAAAAAGCCCCGAGCCTTCCGGCCGCAGCCCAATAAGCGGCGTTTACGTCGCTCTTTTTTAACTTGCTTATCGCAGGTTTGAAAATTTCTTCTTCGCCGGAAAGAACCGCCTCGGAAAATCCCTTATACCGCCTGTCCAATGCGGAAAAGACATAATCGCTTCCCCGCATATAATGCATTTCAGCCCGTCTGTATTCGGCGTCTTTTTTATCGAAATTTTCTACCGACAAAAGATCTGCGGGACCTTGCACAAAGGCGTTTGCGTACATAACGTTAAGCTGTCCGCACATAACCGAAAGCCCGCCGTGTTCGGGGTTTCCCGCCTGCATTATCTCATAAACTTTAAGCGCTGAAGGAAAAAAATCCGCAATAAGTACGGTGTCGGATTCTCCCGTTACGGCTGTCAGAGGATTTGCGCTCCCCGCTTTTTTTTGAATTTCACAGCCGTTTTTATCGGCGCCTGCAAGCATATCCGATACCGCATTCGTTCCGATCTTCTTGAGCGAAGAACACGACGTAAAGAAAAGAAAAAACAAAAAAATTTCAAAAATGCATATTTTTTTTATCATAACCCTATATTGATAAGTATAAAAGAGATAAAAAAAAAGAACAATATTTAGAGAGACTATCGAGGAAATATTCGGTTTGAAACCTGTGAAATTGTACTGCGCCGTTTCAGACGTTCAAATTAAACAACTCCCTATAAACAACCAGTAATCATTCTTCTTGCAATTTTTGTTTTTGAATTAGTTTCTCATATCTAATTTTTGCGTCAGAGAGCGTCTTTGCAAACATTATTTTTGCCGTTTCTTCCCCTTTCAACCGCGGCAGGTTGAAATACCGTGCTTCATTCATCAAAAACGCTTGGAATTTACTCCAATCAGGCGCTTTAGAATCTATTGTCAGAGGTTTTTCCTTTCTCGGATCAAATCGATACAGAGGCACATAGCCGCAAGCCACCGCATTCTTCTGGACATTAGAGGAATAGGTCAAACCGCCTTTGATACCATGTTCAATGCAGGGGGAATATGCGATAATAATGGAAGGCCCGGTATAACTCTCCGCCTCCTGCAGCGCTTTGATAGCCTGAGGTTGATTGGCGCCCAAAGAGATAGAAGCTATATATGCCGTGCCATACTCCATAAAAATTTGTCCTAAATCCTTCTTGGCAAGCGTTTTGCCGCCGGCGGCAAATAATCCGACGGATGAAGCTTGAGACGCCTTGGAGGATTGTCCTCCGGTATTGGAGTAAACCTCTGTGTCTAGAATCAGAATGTTTACATTCAAGTCATTAGCCACTACATGATCGAGCCCACCATATCCGATGTCATAGGCCCAACCATCCCCGCCAACAATCCAGACAGATTTCCCCACTAAATCCTGGCGCAGTTCCAAGAGCTCTTTTATATGTTTATTATTGGAGCTTTCCACAGCAACGAGTAGTTCCTCTTTTATACTTCTCTGGATATCTCGTTCGCCATTAGCCTCAACGTAACGGTAGAATAGTTCCCGAAGCTTTGGTTCCACTGAATTCATATTGTCTTCCATGATTCTTAGGATTTTGGCGCTCTTTATATTCTGAGCTATAGCCATACCGAAGCCATATTCAGCATTATCTTCAAAGAGAGAATTGGCCCAAGCTATACCTTCACCGTTTTCATCAATCACAAACGGAGAAGATGGAGTGGCAGAGCTGTATATCATAGAGCAGCCGGTTGCATTGGCCACCAGCATATCCCGACCAAAGAGCTGAGATATCAGCCGATAATAGGGTGCTTCGCCGCAGCCGGGACAGCATCCGGAAATCTCAAAATATGGTTTTTTAAGTGCCGTTCCAGACTCTGTTCCGGGCCGTCCATATTCCTCCCTGTAGGAGACCTCTTTAAATAAATAGTCAGCCAGAGATTCCTGAGATCGCATCTGTGCATTTTCAGCAGGCTGCAGTGCATTCGCAGGACAAACTGTCCAGCATACGCCGCAGCCTACACAGTTTTGAGTTGAGACCTGAATACGGAATTTAAGTCCCGCATCCTTTGCTTTCGGATAGACTGTGGTTGGGTCTTTATGATCAAAAGATATTCCATTCGCTGCCGCAATTTGCTGTCCTTTCTCCAATTCCGTTTCGTTCAGTAAGAAAGAGCGAATGGTAGCATGCGGACAAGCAAAAGCACATTTTCCACACTCAATACACTTTTCTGCGTCCCATTTTGGGACAAAGGCGGCAATATTCCGCTTTTCCCGAAAAGTGATATTTCCGGGTAGAGAGCCATCTAGGATGCCATGCTTAGTAAATTTTGAGACCGGCATGCGGTCGCCCTCTAAGGCGTTCATCTCCAGCACGTTATCGTCGAAATAAGCGTCACCGGTTTTCTTATATAACGGAACGGACGGATCAAAGGATTGCCATGTTTCCGCTATATAAACATGCACTAGGCCGAGCTTTCCCTGGTCGATAGCATCCAAATTATTCTGAACCACGTCCACACCCTTACGAGCGTAAGTTTGCCGCACGCTTTCTTTCATATACTCTGTGGCGACGGAATAGGGCATGATCTGCTCATTAAGCGCGAAAAAAGATGCCTGTAAAATGGTATTGGTATGTCTGCCTAAGCCATATTTCTGTGCGATACCGGTAGCATCAATGATGTAAAAAGTTGCTTGCTTGTGCGCAAGCTGTGCAAGCATCTTTTTAGGCAGATAATCCGCTAGTTCCTCCTTGCAGTGAACTGTGTTCAGCAGGAAGGTCCCTCCATCCTTCAAATGCTTTAGCATATCATATTTGAAGCAGTAGCTTTCTGTGGAACAGGAAATGAAGTCCGCCTCTTCCACATAATAGGGGGATCGAATGGGGGTTGACCCGAAGCGCAGATGAGAACGGGTTACATTTCCGGATTTCTGAGAATTATAGGCAAAGTATGCCTGAGCATATAACGATGTGTTGTCGCCGATAATCTTGACCGTACTCTTATTTGCACCCACAGTACCGTCGGCACCGAGACCGAAGAAAAGACAGGCAGTATAGCGATTGGGAATGTTGATAGGAACAGGAACAAGAGACAGCCCGGTAACATCGTCTTTAATCCCGATAGTAAATTCCGACTTTGGTGTATCTTTTTTTAACTCTTCAAAAACCGCCGCAATTTGAGACGGCCTGGTATCCTTTGAGCTTAGACCATAACGACCACCGATGATGGTCAGGTCTTTCCGATCTCGTAGGGCGTGATCCACATCCAAAAACAGTGGCTCGCGTGCGCCTGTCTCCTTGGTGCGATCCAATACGGCTATCTTTCGTACGGTGTCTGGAAGAACGGCCTTCAGATGAGAAATAGAGAACGGCCTGTAGAGGTAGACCTTTATAAGACCGACAGCCTCTCCTTTGGTATTCAGGGCGTCCACCGTTTCCGTAACGGTGTCCGTCACAGAGCCCATGGCCACAATGATACGATCTGCATCCGGTGCACCGTAGTATACGAATGGGGCATAGATCCTTCCGGTATGACGGCTGATCTCTTCAAAATACCGTTCCGCGGTTTCCGGCACTCTGGCAAAGTGGGTATTCTGAGCTTCTATCGCTTGGAAGTAAATATCGTCGTTTTGGGATCCGCCCCGAGCCACGGAGTTGCCGTGAGGGTTCAACGCGCGATTCCGAAACGCCTTAAGTTTATCCTCTGGCAGAAGGGAGCGCAGGTATTCATAATCCATGACCTCAACCTTCTGGATTTCATGGGATGTGCGGAAGCCGTCAAAGAAATGAATCACCGGAACAGAAGCGTCTATGGCCAGCAGATGAGCTAAACCAGCCAGATCCATACAGTCTTGGACCGAATGTGAACACAACATCACCGTCCCAATCTGACGACAGGCGTACACATCCTGATGATCTCCGAAAATGCTGAGGGCATGGAGTGCGAGAGAGCGCGCCGCTACATGAACTACAGCCGGCAACAGCTCACCCTTCCATTTATAAAGGTTTGGAATCATGAGCAGCAGCCCTTGGGAGGCGGTAAAAGTAGCGGCAAGTGCACCTCCTTGTAGAGCACCGTGCACCGTACCGGCTGCACCACCCTCCGACTGCATCTCCACAACCTTAACGGGAGCGCCGAACAGATTTTTTCTACCGCAGGCTGACCAAGAATCCACTGTCTCCGCCATGGGAGAGGACGGTGTGATCGGATAAATCCCTGCCACTTCGGTGAACGCATAAGCAGCATGAGCTGTAGCGGTATTTCCATCTATCGATTCGTATTTCTTTTCTGAATCCAACATGTAATGGTCTCCTTTTCTTATAATCAATCTGAATTGGCGGCAGAAAAACCCTGTATTTACTAAAAATTAAACATGTTCTATCTCAAATTCTTTTAACACTTTATTGTTCCAACAGTTTCTTGAGCCCTTCTGAGTCCGCAATCTCAATCATTGGCGGCAAATAACGAAGCAGCCCCAGTGCCTCCATCTTTTTTAACTCCCGATGTAGAGAAGGACGAGATACATTCATCATTAGTGCCCATCGTGTCATGGAATCCGGAATGAGGATCTTGCCTCTGCCTGATTCCGTATAAGCCGTGAGAAGATAAAAAGCGATCTTATGCTGAATCGCATTGTAGGTCAGGAGTTCCAGCCGCTGTTGGAGAAGGAAGTTGGCAGAGGCCAGCTCAATTAGAAAATTTTTCATCACGCGTACGTCGCTTTGAAGGAGTCGCAGGAAACCCGTGCACTCAAAAACCAGAATTTCTGTCGGCTCCAATGCCCTTACCTCAAAAGGATAACGTTGTAACCTGGAAAAGGCAGCAACAGGGCCAATAATATCTCCCGTCACACGGACGGAAAAGTAAAATTGATCTCCATTAGAGTATATTTTTTGCGCCTGTGCACGTCCTTTGAGGATGATTCCAATCCTGTCCGCCTTTGCCATCAGGTGATAAATAATTTCACCTTCCTCAAAGCGCCTGATATCGTATGATATATCATCTATGCCATCTTTGATTTCTTTGGCTGAAAGCCCTTGAAAGAGTTTACTTTTTTCGAGAGCTGTATAATAGCCTTCGGCGGACATTTTTATTTATTCTTCTTCAAAGTCTGATTTTGCAGCACCGCAAACAGGACACACCCAATCGTCAGGGAGATCTTCAAAAGGGGTTCCCGGTGCAATACCACTGTCCGGATCACCTACAGAAGGGTCATATACATAACCGCAGGGGCCGCAAATATACTTTTTCATTACCAATACCTCCTATTTTTCATGTTTTTTTATTTTCAACTTATGCAAGTAACGCCATTGCCAACGCCGGAATAGCAGTGAAGTCCGCCTCCGCCGGATTCCACTGGGAGCGCACATTCTCTTCAACGACGGTGAAACCTGCTTCCCGTAATTTTTCCTGCAGGAGCTTTACGCTCTCACCGCTCCAGCCATAGCATCCAAAGGCTGCAGCCTTCTTATTTTTAAACTTGAGCTGCTTTAAAAATTCCAGCCAGCCTGCTACGGAAGACAAGTAGCTGTTGGAAACCGTAGGACTGCCCACAGCAATGGCACGGGATTTAAAAATCTCGGTCATGATCTCATTTTTGTCCGCTTTGGCGAGGTTGAAAACCTTGACAACCGTTTCCGGACTCTGTTTATGCAGTTCCGCAGCGATAGCATGAGCAAGCTTAGCGGTGCCTTTCCACATCGTGTCGTAGACCACGGTCACCTGATTCTCCTGATAAGCCGCAGCCCATTCCGCGTATTTATTCACAATCTGCATAGGGTTCTCTCTCCAGATGGCACCATGAGAGGGGGCGATCATCTCGATGGGCAGGTTGAGCTTTCCAATTTCATCCAATTTCTTGATGAGTATAGGAGTAAAAGGATTGAGAATGTTTGCAAAGTACTTCATGGCTTCTTTATTCAGCAGACACGGGTCCGCCTTGTCATTGAACAACTCCTCCACCGCATAGTGCTGCCCAAAGGCGTCGTTGGAGAAGAGGATGTTGTCACCTGTAAGATACGTTGCCATGGAGTCCGGCCAGTGGAGCATCCGCATTTCCACAAAGACAAGCTGTTTTCCGTTTCCAATGTCCACACTGTCGCCGGTCTTAACCACGTGGAAATTCCAGTTCTGCTTGCCGTACTGTCCTTCGATGCTCTTAACGGCGTTGGCAGTGCAATAGATAGGCGTGCCCGGAATCTTCTCCATCAACGCCACAAGAGATCCGGAATGATCGCACTCGCCGTGGTTGGCCACGATGAAATCGATCTTATGGAGGTCAATCTCTTTTTCCAGATTCTCCACGAACTCGAATCGGTGTGGCAGCCAGACTGTGTCGATAAGAACGGTCTTCTCCTCCTCGATGAGATAGGCGTTCTGGCTGGAACCGTTCTTGATGGAGTAATCCTCGCCGTGGAACCACTCCAGCTCCCAGTCGATATAGCCGACCCAGTTGACGTTACCTTTTACATATTTTTTCATTGCGAGTCTCCTTAGTAAAGGTTAACAGGCGGGCAATCATGAAGCGGTCGAAGACCTGGCCGTCTTTCAAAATGGGGTTTATTCTTACCTCATTTATTTTTTCAGCCTGTTTTTTGTATTATAAAGCTATCCTGTGGGTTAATCTGTATCTTAAGATACAGAAGAGAGTATTTTTTAACATATAGTAGTCAGCATCATAAAGTATGGCTCAGTATATAATGCAGTAACCCTAGAAGAGAAAACGTAATTTCTTAATCAGGCATCCGTTCAGAAGAAGAAAACTAATGCATCCGCAAAGACAACGCTGCGCATCAATATTTACACTGCCCTAAATATTTTTATATACTCAAAACGATGAAAAAACTTATTATCATTACCGGCGCAAGTTCCGGGATAGGAAGAGAATTTGCAAAGCAGCTGTATTCCAAACTGCCCGCCGACGAAATGTGGCTTTTGGCGCGCCGCAAGGAAAAACTTGACGCGTTAGCAAAAGAACTGCACTCTCAGGCAAAGAACACAAGCGGCGAAAAAAAAGGCATGTCCGTCCGCAGCGTCGAAATCGACATAGGCGGTAAAAAAGGAGCGGCGCATTTTAAAGAGCTTTTAGCACAGGAAGCGTCTAAAAACGATATTTCGATCGCCATGCTTGTAAACAACGCGGGCTTCGGAACTTACGGGCCTTTTGAGAACACGGACACGGAGCGCGAAATGGACATGATAGACCTTAACTGCACGGCTCTTACAGGCATATGCGGCTACGCGCTTCCTTTTATGGCAAAAGGATCGCAGATAATAAACGTATCGAGCCTTGCAGCCTTTATGCCGCTCGGAAATTTTGCCGTATACGCGGCGACAAAATCCTATGTCTTAAGCTTTACACAAGCGCTCGCCGCAGAAGTTTCGGATAAAGGCATAAAGGTTTGCGCTCTGTGCCCCGGATCCGTAAGCACAGAATTTGCAAACGTGGCTTCCAACGGCGCAAGAAAAGAAGTTCTGCACGGACTTTCGGCTCCCAAAGTAGTCGCCCACTGCTTAAAAAAATCTGCAAAGGGAAAACATTCTGCAATAATGTCCGCAAAATGGGCTGTTACGGCTTTTTTGAGCCGGTTCTTCGGCAGATATTTTATAGCGCGCCTCACATACAAGTTTGCAAAACGTCCCGCAAATCCTATGAAAAACCGGTAAAATTACGGCAAATATTCGCTTTTGATATTTTTAAGGGCGGCAAAAAGCCGCTCTTTTTTTGCGCAGCTTCCGTCGGTCAGCGTTTCAAGCTTAGCCCTCGCTTCCTTTCTGAGGGAATTCGTTTGATGATCGCAGGTGCAAACCTCGCTCATATATCCGCGGTCTTCGGCATGTTTTTTTATAAGCGACTCGGGAACATAGCAGAGAGGCCGAATTACCGTTACCGAATATTTTTCATACTTTAACCTGGGAGGCATAGTCGAAAGTTCGCCCTGTTCCAGAACATTCATAAGCAAGGTTTCAAGAATATCGTCAAGATGATGACCGAGCGCAATTTTGTTAAAGCCGTTCGAAAGCGCATATTGCAAAAGCTCCGTGCGACGTTGAGTAGAGCACCACCAGCAATTCATCTTTTGCCCCTGTTTAATCCTTCCTAAAACATTTACATAGATATCTTCGGTTTTTACCCGCCACGAGTTGAATAACAAAGTCAATCCTGAGTTCAAAGGCTTTGTGATCTCCGATGAAATATGCAGAGCCGTAAAATCAAAGTCTTCAGAACGCCTCCGGCGGCGGTTGGCAAAGTATTCGATAAGCGCCGTAGAATCCTTTCCGCCCGAAGCTCCTACAAGGATGCGGTCGCCCTTTTCTATCAACGAGTATTCAAAAACGGCTTTATCGATAAGACGGAACAAAAGCGGCTGGGGCATAACGCGACTATACACTTTTTTGCGCCGTTTTGCTATAATTCCAATATGGATCTGGAAATGCTCAAACTGCGCGCAGTCACCATACAGCGCGTCCGTGATTTTTTTATAAAAAAAGGATTCCTTGAGCTGGACACTCCGGCCTTAAGCACAACTCTTATTCCCGAAAGCTGCATTGAAATTTTTAAAACCGAATACATAGAACCTTGGAGCGGCATAAGCCGGCAGCTTTACCTTGTTCCCTCGCCTGAAATTTATATGAAGCGCGTAATAGCCCAGCACAAGGCGGACGTTTTTCAAATTTCAAAATGCTACAGAAACATAGAATCCATGGGACGAATACACAATCCCGAATTTACAATGCTCGAATATTATACTATGGACGCCGACTATAAAATTTCAGCAAAGCTGACGGAAGAACTCATAAAATACATACTTCCCCCCATAAAATCCGGAAAAGACAACTGGAGTTTTATCCGCCCGCCGTTTGATTACCTAACGATGGACGAAGCATTCGAAAAATTTGCAGGATTTAAACTGTCCGACGCGCAGGAACAGGCGGACTTGGTATATCACGCAAGAAACATGGGAATTGCGGAGCCTGCGGACAATCCTTTTGAAAACCGCTCGTGGAAAGACCTTTTCGAATTGATTTTCGTGCAATGCGTAGAACAAAAACTTTCGGAAGGCAAGGCGACGGTTATCATGAACTATCCCGTACAAGTTCCCTGTCTTGCAAAAGATATTCCTGCCGAACAGGGAGGAAAAGTATTATGGAAGGAAAGATGGGAGCTGTATGCAAACGGAATGGAAATTGCCAACTGCTATACCGAAGAAACGTCGCCCGAAAAAGTGCGGCTCTTTTTTGAAAACGAAAGCAAAATAAAAGCGCGGCACGCAAAAGTAAAACACATGGTCGACGCCGGATATTGGAAGATATTTAAAAATTTCCCCGAATGCTCCGGAGTTGCCATGGGCATGGACAGGCTTATAGCGTTGATATCGGGACACAAGGCTATCTCGCCCGTATTGCCATTCATGCTGTAATTTATTAGAATATAAGAATAACTTCAATCTCGAGTATTTTTGTTTTTGTGAGGAAATTATGATCAGAGGCGGTGAAATAAACAAAGGAACGGTTCTTTTAATTAAAAACGCTCCGTATCTTGTAGTGGAAAGAGAATTCGTAAACCCGGGAAAAGGAACCGCATTTGCGCGCTGTAAACTTAAAAATTTAAAAGACGGTTCGGTTTTAAGTCAGCAGGTATTTAAAACTCCGGACATGGTCGAAGACGCAACCGTAGAGACAATCAACGCCCAGTTTATGTATTCCGAACCGGAAAACCATATCTTTCAAAACACCCAAACATTCGATCAAATTTCAGTTCCCGTAGAACTTAATCCGGACTTGAAGTATTATCTCCGCGACGACGTGGATTACCAGATAGTTATCTGGGAAGAAAACCCGATCGACGTAAAAATTCCGCAAAAAATGGTCTTTACCGTAGCCGAAAGCGAAAATTACGTAAAGGGCGACACCGTAAGCGGCGCGACAAAGCCCGTAACTACGGAAACCGGCCTTACCGTGCGCGTTCCGCTTTTTATCAAGCAAAACGAAAAGATAATGATAAACACGGAAACAAACGAATATTTGGAGCGCATAAACAAATAAATAATATTTAGTTGCATTTATTAACTCTTAAATATAAAATTAATATATGCTGATATATTTTTTTACAAACCAACCCAAAGTTTGCGAAAAAATTGCCGACAAGCTGGAATCTGCCGGATATCAGACAATCGTATTAGAAAATCAAAAAATGTTTTTTCACCTTTTAAATTCAAGCGACGAAAAGCCTTCGCTGTTTGTCATGGATTATTCTATGTTTCAGCACGACGTGCTTAACATATACCGCTACATGAAAGAAAAAAATCGTATCGTGCCTCTGATATTTTACAATGACCCGTATCCCGACGAAACCGTCCGCGCGCGTTTTTGGATGTATCAATGCCGCACGCATTTCAAAGATTTGGACATAAGCCCTCTAAAAGACGCGTTTTATATCATCGCGCAGGCGGTCGATTCCAAAGAATTAAAGCCGTATATTCCTCTAATCCAAAAACCGCTTCCCTTCCATGACAAAGAAATCGACAATAAGATGCAAAGCCCGCCTCAAAAACCGGACGGTATAAATATTTATGAATTAAGGAAAAAGATGAAAATGCCGCCTTCGGTTTTTCATCTTTTTGAATTTCTATACGAAAGAATGGGGATTTTTGTTTCTGTTGACGAACTGAGACACACCGTACTATTAAACGGAAGAACAGCGTGCCCGGGGAGCGTATCTTCTTATATTTCCCGCCTACGCGCATGCTTAAATCGCTGCAAAAACTGCAGAATGGATATTTTATATTCAAACAAATGCTATAAATTAATCTGCTATTAAGGCGGATACGGATAAATTCTTCATACCGGCCGCGGCAATCGCCACACACCGCCTTTAAAACAAAAAAAAGCCGCCGCAAAAGCACAAACGCTGCGGCAGCCTTTTAATCTATGCAATTTTTTTTGCAAAAACTATTTATTCAATGAAGCGGAGATGCGTTCAAGCACCTTTTTACGGTCAAGCGGCTTTATGATGTAATTTTTTGCTCCGAGAAGCAAAGATTTTTTTACCAATTCCTCTTTTCCGAGAGCGCTGACCATAATAACTTTTGCGTTTTTATCAAAAGCCATTATCTGCTCAAGAGCCGTAATTCCGTCCATCTTGGGCATAGTTATATCCATCGTAACCAAATCCACGTTCGGGAACAATTCCTTGTATTTATCAAGTCCGTCTTTTCCATCTTCGGCGGTTGCAATCACTTCATAACCCTCGCTGGCAAGGATCTGTCCGAGTTGTTTTGCGACAAATAATGAATCATCTACGATAAGGACACGGTATTTGGACCCGTCCGGTTTTACACCCTCGGGCGGACGTTCGTTGATTGACGGAAAATCTTGTTTTGTTTTCATATCGTTACTCTCCCCAAATTATGTGCGTTCCCTAATAGAAACATTTATTTCAACTTTACCGTATTCCGTTATAAGAGGAACTATAAGAGCCTCAATATTTTCGGAAGAATTTCCGCTTAAAGCGGCAATTTCCATTTTTTCGCCTACAAAAAGAACCGGAGGCGTGAGATCGAATTTAAAACCCAGTTCGTGAAGTTTTGTTACGGCCTGCGCCGTGATGATGTTTGCCAATTCGCTGATCGTAGCCTTCGCAAGATCGTCAAAACTTGTAAGAGTTTCGTTGTTCATCTTTGAAGCGATCTTAAGGGCGGTATCCGATGTCATGTCAAAAAGAACACGGCCTTCTACATCGCCTGCAAGTCCCACCAAGGCGGCAACGCCCATCATAGGCATTGCGGTGGATTTTAAATACAAATTTCCGCGTTTTACGTCAGATCCGTCGAGAACCTCTTTTAAGACATTATATGAAATCTCTACAAAGGGGTTAATATACTCTACACGCATACATCTTTTCTCCTTAACCAGTTTTATTATTGTTTGCTGTAAATGAAAAGAGAATCTATCATCTTCTCTTCCCATCCGTGCCGTTCGGACAATGATTCATTTTCACCTAATACGACGATTCCGTTTCCTTTAAGCTTTTCGGCAAAGTCGTCAATAAGCGGGTCTTGCACGTTTTGCGGAAGCAGAGAAACAACATCGCGCGCAAAAATGATATCAACCATAGGAAGTACGTTGGTGTTCGAACAATCATGGTATTCAAACATTATAGAATCTTTTATTTCTTGAGTAAACGTATACTCGCCGTTGGCTTTATGGGTTACGTACGGAGCGTACCAATCGTTTGCAAAAGCCGGTTCTATGGACAAAAGAGGCGCGTTTGAAACGTTTAAGAGATCCTTGTCGTGAGCGTAAATTCTGACTTTAGCTTCCGGATAGCGCTTTTTAAGAAGACAAGCTAAAGAATACGTCTCATGTCCCTTGCCGCACCCTATGTTCCATACGATAATCTGTTTTGCGGCATTATCCGGCAACAATTTATAGACGTTATCCGCCAGAGCCCGCGGCCACCAGGAAGACGAAGCTTTCGACCAGAACGGACCGAGAAATTCGTCGGCTTTTTCTTTATTTTGAAGCTGAGTAGTCTTTCCGGCGCAAAGTTTAACCCATTCTGCAAAGCGGCGCTTTACCCAGTTTTCATTTATGTGCGACACATAAAATTCTTCGATCTCCTGCAAATCATGAACAATAAAGTTATAGTCCTTGTCGCTTGCTTCGGAAGGAGCCGCTCCTGAAGCGGCATTAGCCGGCGAAGGAGCGGGAACCGCATTTGCGGCTCCCTTGCCTGCCGGCGCCGCTGCGGACGGCTGCTGCAAAACCACAGGTTTAATGGGTTTGGCAATTTCGGCGTCGATTTTGCCGCTGAAAATCCTGTCTATGTCAAGCAGGATATACAGCTGCCTTCCGCTTTCAACCACTCCGTAGATATATCTTATGCTTATATCGCCGAACAAAGGGTGAGGCGGCTGGATAGTGTCTTTTTGAATGCCGACTACGGAATGAATTTCATCGACGACCGCGCCGAAGGTTTGTTCTCCTACCGTTACGATAAGCAGGTTTTCCAGCTCGTCGATTTTTTTTGCCGGCACGTCGATATTAAAAAACAGTCTGAAATCTATGATCGGAATAATATCTCCGCGCAGATTATACACTCCAACGACAAACGGCAAAACATTCGGAACGTAGGTAAAGTGTCCGACCTTCGCTATTTCCTTTATTTTCATTATATCGATAGCGTAGTCTTTTCCGGCTAACGAAAACGTTATCATTTTAAAATCAACGGCGGAAATTTTTTCTTTTTCGGAATTCTCGCCGTCCTTATCAAGCAATTCGGTATCCGTCTGATTTTTAACGGCTAATTCGTTAGAAGCATCCATAATTTCCTACACTCCTCCGGCAGCAACAGCTTTTTGTGCATCTATTTCCTGACTCACGCCCAAATCAAGCAGCTGCGACACGTCGATAATCAAGGAAACAGAGCCGTCCCCCAAAATGGAGGCGCCGGCGATTCCCGGCGAATCCGTAAATTGATCGCGAAGCGGTTTAATAACCACATCTTCTTCACCTATCAAGGCGTCAACCATTATTCCAAGCTTTTTATTCTGAGCGCCTACGATAACTATATAGTGATATTCTCCCGAATCGTCTACGGGAATATTAAACAGCCGGCTAAGGCGAAGTATGCTGATAACTTCGTTACGCACATTCAGAACTTCGTAATTGTCAATGGTGCTGATTTCATCCAAATGCACGCGGCGGCTTTCTATTACGGACGCGACAGGGATGGAATACACTTCTTTTCCTACGCGCACCAAAAGTCCTTGTATGATGGCGAGCGTGAGCGGCAGACGAATGCTGAACGTAGTGCCTTTCCCCAGTTCCGAAGAAACAGTAACCGTTCCGTTAAGTTTGTCGATCATAGTCTTAACAACGTCGAGCCCTACTCCGCGGCCGGAAACGTTAGTTATCTTGTCGGCTGTGGAAAAGCCCGGATGGAATATGAGCTGTGCGGCTTCCTGTTCGGTAAGTATTTTATCCGGGTGAATAAGCCCGCGCTGGACGGCTTTTTCTTTTACCTTTTTAATGTTAATGCCCGCTCCGTCGTCGCTTATGTCTATATTGATCATATTGCCTTCGTTTGCGGCTTTTAAAGTAACGGTACCGGTTTCAGGTTTGCCGGCGGCGATGCGGTCGGCAGGCGACTCAATTCCGTGGTCTACGGAATTGCGGACACAGTGCATTATAGGATCAAGCAGATCGTCTACAACCGTCTTGTCCAATTCAGTCTCTTCACCTTCAACTACAAGGTCGATCTTTTTATTGAGATCCCGCTGCAAATCGCGCACTACGCGCGGGAATCGGTTAAATATCTGGCTTATGGGAACCATGCGGATCTTCATAACGCCTTCCTGCAATTCCCCTGTAATACGTCCCAAATTTTGGGTGGAAGAACGGAATTTAAGCGCAAGACCTTTAAAAGAAGTTTCAAAGGCGTCAAAGAAAGAATAGATGTCTCCGAATTCCTGAGTTATTGCCGTCTGAATGTCCTTTACGGATGCGCCGTTTTGAACTTCCTGAAAATACTTGGAAATCTGTTCAAAAAGACGGTGGATACGCTCTTTATACGCGAGCTCCAGGCTTTGGAACTGTATCTGCTGTTCGGAAAGCTGGTTCGACTGCTGATTGAACGAAGCCTTAGTTATGACGGTTTCGCTTACCAGATTCAAAAGATAATCTATGCGTCTGGAATCCACGCGGAGAATCGAACTTGCGGCGGACGAATGCGAAGGAGCTGCCGCGGCCGCCTTAGGCTTATCTTCGCCTTTTTCATCAGGAGAAGACTTTTGAGAAGCTGCCGGAGCCGCTTCCGCTTGTGAAGGCGCGGCTTGCGGCGGAGCGGTCTGCGCCGAAGAAGCTGCCGCGCTCGAAGGCTGAGTTGCGCCGGAAGGCTGCTGCGCCTGACCTAAAGACTGCGCCGCGCCGGGAGCGTTCGCGTTAATTGAGCTTTCCGTCAATTCTTTTGCGTCGGTACTCAAAGTAACGTCGCTTAAAAAGGCAACGTCTTCCAGTTTTTCTGCGGAAGATTCGGTGGCCAAAAAATAAACTACGGTAGGATAAAATTCGTCCTCGTATAACGCGTCAAAATCCGGAATCGTCTTTAAAACGGTTCCGCAAGCTTTGAGTGCCGAAAATACTTGAATTCCGCCTACGGAATTCATCGGGTTATTTTCATCAAACTGAACGGTAACGGCCCATACGCGCTGCTTTCCCGAACAGGCTTTCTTAAGCTCGGCATATTCGGCTTCGGTAACAGAAACCGCCTGATCCCCCTGACTCGGCGCAGCGGCCGGAGAAGGACTTGCCGGTGCGGGAGACGCTTGAACGGCGGCTGCCGGCTTGGAAGAAGACTGGGCTCCAGCTTTGCCCTTGGTTTTATCTTTTGCGGGAATAAACGCATGAAGTTTGTCTAAAAGCGGCGCAACGTCGCCGTCGTACACGGTTCCGTTCGAGCGCGCCTCAAGCATATTTTTAATTACGTCTATGGAATTCAGCAATACGTCGACGACATTTTCGTCCACCTTTAACCGGTCGGAACGCAGCTCGTCAAGTACGTCTTCAACGCTATGAGTGAAAGTAGCCAATTCATTCATCTCTACGGTGGCGGAACCGCCCTTGAGCGTATGCGCGGCTCTGAATATTTCATCGATGGCTTCATGATTCGAAGGATCATTCTCTATGACAAGAATATTGCTTTCAAGATTTTCAACCTGCTGTTCGGCTTCCGAAAAAAAGTCCTTCAACAGTTCTTCATTATTAGCATCCAAATAATCACTCATACTTTTCTATTCTATCGGAAAGCAAAAGGATGTCAAGGACAAACGGCAAAATGAACGAATATTTATATAAAAATCATTGAGCACGAAGACGTGCGGAGCGGAAAATTTCAAGGAATTGATTAAATCCGTCTACGCAAATAAGATATTTATGCCGATAAGGTAGACGGGGATTTATAAGTATGAAATTTCGTAATTTTCACCGTATTTTAAAAAGCGCCGTACGCATGTGCTTTGCATTGAGCCTGTTTTACTGTGCGGAGCGCACGGCGGCTATAACTTCATTCAGCGGTCAAGCCGGCGCCAAAACGGATATTAAGTCGGACGCAAACTCGGATTATTTTGATCCGACTATGAATTTGCAGTCTTTTTTTTCAGGACAATTTGATTTTCCCGGAAACGTCACCGTCCGCTCGGAATTTTCAATTGAAACGGCCGACATGATCTCAAATGGTATTTTCAACGATACGGACGCAAAATTCAAAATCGACGAAATTTCCGTCACAAAGCAATTTTTATTCGGAAATTTTTCAAACTTCTTCAGTTTATTTGCAGGCACATACGAGCCCATAGGTTCGGACATATTTTTAAGACGTCACTTCGGCATAGAACCGATCGATTCCATGCTCACGCAAAGCTGGCTCGGGCTGAAAAGGTCTTCCGTGCTTCCGTTTTACGGAATCGGGGGATCCTATATACTTCAAACCGATATTGTTCCCTTCGCGGCCGGAACCTTTATATATGTGAATCATCAAAACACCGATAAATACGAATTCAATGCGGATCTAAGGTTTGCCTGCGCGTTTGACAATTTTTGTATGGATGCTGCCGGAGGAATAGGAGCTCCGCTTAAATCGGAAAATTCGAGCGGAGATACGAATTTTCTGGTCATAGACGAATTGTATCTGCATGCGGGCATGGAAATGTTTATAGGAAATAACTACAGCGGTGGTATTTTTGCGGAAGCGGGATTTAAAGACGTAAAACTCACCCGCAGCGGCAGCACAGACGTAGATTTTTCCGAGGACGACCTTTATCTTTTGATCGAACCGCGGATAGTTTTCCGCTATGCTAAGCTTTATTTAAGCCTTTTCCGCTTTCCTAAAGAAACGGTCGATTCCCTTTTCTTTATAGACGATTCGCTTGGTGTCGACGTCGCGCTTTTTACGGACAGCATAAGGTCAAAAAGAAGCGCCGTACAGTTGGGCTCGCACCTCAGCGTTTCATGGGCTGAAAAGAATTTAAGCTATATAAAAGACATCGCGGGCGACGTAAAAAAAGCTGCAAAAGAAGAAAAAAACGTCAAACTTTCTCCTTTTGTAACCGTATCCATGCCGTCCTGTGTTTTTCAAGCGATGATACAGATCGTTCTTACGGGCATAAAAAACAGGCAGGAAAGAGCCGTTACGGCGAACGTAAGCTGCAAAAAATTCTTTTAGCGAGTTCGCAGCCTCAGTCTAGCCGCATCTTCATTTCTTCAAACAACTCCCCCGCTACTTAAAAATGCAGACGCGAAAAGCGTCTGCACGCTTCTATCACATCTTTGTGGTGCCCGAACGCGCTGAAGCGTACAAAACCTTCTCCCGCAGGGCCGAAGCCCGATCCCGGCGTTACGACGACGTTACATTCGGCAAGAATTTTATCAAAGATATCCCAGCTCTTATACCCGGGGAAAAACACCCACAAATACGGAGAATTTCCCGTGCTGTAAACCTTTACGCCGGATTTTTTGAAATTTTCGGCAGATAACGCGACCGTCATTGTCTTTACATTTTCAAGATAATAATCGATAAGACTTTTCATTTCGGAAAGTCCCGTCTCGTCAAGGGCGGCAAGAGCTCCGGCTTGTGCAATATTGGAAGCGCCGTTAAAAAGGGTCGTCATAACTCGGTTCCAATCGGAGTGAACAAGGCTTCCGTCGGCAAATTTGAGTTTTTTAGGAACGACGGACCATCCCAGCCTTACGCCCGTAAAGCCCGCCGGTTTTGAAAAAGAATTTATCTCTATCGCGCAATTTTCGGCGCCGGGAATTTCATATATCGTTTTAGGCAAAGACGAGTCTCGTATAAAAGCCGAATAAGCCGCATCGTATATTATGACACACCCTCTCTTAAGCGCATAATCCACCAGATGCTCTAATTCTTTTTTAGAAGACGCAGCTCCGGTAGGATTGTTCGGAGAGCAAAAATAGATGACGGAATCGGGAGGAACGACTGACAGGTCGGGGAAAAAATTATTTTCAGGAACGCAGGGCATGTAAACGATACCCTCGTAGCCCGTTCCGTCCTGTTTCATTTTTCCCGCCGCGCCTATAACGACGGAGCCGTCCACATAAACCGGATACGCCGGATCCTGTACGGCAATTTTTACGTCTTTACCGAACAGAACTTGAACGCGCGCTATGTCGCATTTTGCGCCGTCGGAAACGAATACCTCGTCCGGAGAAATCATATTCGGGTAAAAAACTTGAGCCAATTTTTCTCGAAGAGCGGCCATACCCTGTTCGTCTCCGTAACCGGAATAGCCTTCAGGCGTTGAAAGAGCGAGCGCATAGTCCGACATGGCCTTTGCAATGTGCGGCGTAAGAGGTTCCGTCGTGTTCCCTATTCCAAGGCTTATTATGGAAGCGTCCGGATGACGAGAAGCAAACTCGCGGCGGCGTCTGGCAACTTCGGGGAAAAGATACCCTGCAGTTAAATTGGCAAATCCTTTGTTTCTGTTTATCATAATACGATCTTACAGGAAACGGCGCCGTTTAGCCAATAGGAGAAATACGCAGGCTCATGAACCGCAGTCACCTCTAAAAACTGCAATTTTTAAAAGTTCCCTCAGGCGATCCCGCCCCAGGGAATATTCAGCTGTAAACATAAATTTTTGTATTTTTCAGATTCGTCATTTTCGGGAAAACCCGTAACGAAAAGCGACTGATCGGCGGTATGTTCCTGCAAGAGATCGGAAACTGCGCCGAAAATATCGGCGTCTTCTTTGGGCGGGATTTGCGCTGCCGTTTTAAGAGCTTGACGCACTACCCCTTCGCGGGAATCCACAACGGTAACGCCGGAGCCGGCGCATTCCTCTATCTCTTTTTTAAGATGAACAAAATGAGTACAGCCCAAAACGATTGTATCGCAGCCGGAAGAAATAAAAAAATCCACCGCAGGGCGCACAGCCTTAAGTCTTTCTTCTTTGCCGGACGTAAAAAATTTGTTTTCTACAAAATATACCAGATCCGTATCGGCTCTCGGCACAAGCCGGCAATCGGAAGCGAAATTTTCACAGAGCTTTTTCGTATACCGGTTGGAAACGGTTCCTTCCGTCGCAAGGAGTCCTATCACGCGGTTTTTTGAAACCTCCGCGGCAAGTTTTATCGCAGGAACGGTTCCGATTATAGGCACGTGCGGAAAACGGGAACGCAAAATATCGAGCGACGTCACCGAAATAGTATTGCAGGCGATGATGATCGCATCGGGGTTCCATTTATTCAAGATCAAGGATACGCACTTTGAAGACGACAGGACTATGTCGTCGGCGGTCTTAACTCCGTACGGAAAGTGCTTTGTGTCGGCAAGGTAAACGCAAAAAGCTTCAGGGCATTTTTCCTTGAGAAACCGCATATAAGGAATACCGCCGGTGCCCGAATCAAAAAAAGCGAACTTCAAGGACATATGAGACTTCCGAAAAGACTGTTAAAAGCGTCGCGGGCGCTCTGTCCCGCTTCGGAGCCTTTTTTGCCCGTCGCTCCGTTTTTTTCCGAAATCCCTGAAAAGACGAGCTTTATCGTAAAATTATCGCAAAAATTGGATTTTTCTTTATCGCGCACAAGCTCGCTGACGGTTTCGCGGCAATCGTAATAAGCTCCGGGCGAATAAAAGCGGCAGTTTTTGCACGAATGCAGATCCGCGCCGCAGACCGGGCATTCGGAAGTACGGGAAATAAAAGTTCCTTGGGCAATAGAATTTCCGCATTTCCAACACATGGATGATATTTTATACGTTTGACTAAAGCGGCGCAATACCGTAGGATTATCGTATGTTCCAGCAAACTCCATGTCATGTTTCTTCCTGCCTTAAAGCGGAACTGTCCTCCTTTGATGGCAGCGGAAATATAATAGGAACGGGCGGCTATTGCCTAGATCACATTCCCGATCCGGAAAAAGCGAAGCAGGACATTTTGGCTTATATAAAGGCACATGAAAAAATCATAGGTCTTAACGCTTCAGGAATTGCTTTTTGCGATCTTGATTTCAGCGGGAAAAAATTCTACGGCTGCAATTTTCAGCACTGTACTTTTTCAAACATAAAAGCCGAAGAGATGCGAAGCCGCATGAGCGTCTTTGATTTTTCGATCTTTACTGACTGCAATCTGCTTAAATCAAACATACAGTTCTGCTCGTTCGGCGGATGTACGTTTTCACACACGCTCCTTACCGGAAGCGACCTTGTTCAAGACAATTTCTGCGGTCTAAAAGCGTTTCAGTCTTCTTTTGACGACACCGACCTGTACAATTCCCGCTTTATAAAGGCGGACTTGATCGACACTTCCTTTAGAAACTGCAACATAAAAAAGACGGTTTTTTGGGAAATAAAGCGGGAAAACGCTTCTTTTAAACTGTCAAACACCCGTGAAGCAGAATTTGACAGAAACGGAAGCGAATTATTTTCTACGGCGGGACTTTCGTGAGGTAAAATGAAAATTTATTTTTATCTTAATATCACGGGGTTTTCAAACTGTTATCTTGTCGTAAACGAGCACACAAAAGAGGCTTTGATCGTCGATCCCGGAAAGATCACAGGCTACATGATCGACCGGCTGGAAGGCGACGGTTACGCTTTGCGCGCAGTGCTTATAACGCATAACCATTCAAGTCACGTAAAAGGTCTTCAAACTCTTTTGAAAATCTACGATCCTAAAATTTACGCGGCGGATCTGGACGTAGCTCAAGAAAGAACGACGGTCTTAAAGGCGGACGGTCATATTCTCGCTGCAGGACTTAAAATTCAGTATATGTCGCTGCCGGGACACACCGCCGATTCCATGATCTATAAGATAGGACAGGTAATCTTTACAGGCGACACTGTTTCCGCCGGAAAAATAAGCTCGACCGGCAGCTTGTACAGAAAAAAAATACTCATAGAAAACATAAAAGCCAAGATTTTTTCTCAGCCGGACGACACGATACTTTTGCCCGGACACGGCCCTATAACTACGGTAGGAACGGAAAAGCATTTTAACAGCGATATAGTGCTGTGATTTTCAGCGGACTGTAAGCCAGACCCTGCCCGCGTTAAAGCGCCATCTGTCGAACGCATACGAATCCAACACTGCTGCGGCGTCTTCAAGTCCGGCGGCCTTTGTTTTTATGATGTAATCGGCGCTCGCCTTTTGATTTTTTTGAACGGAAACCCATGACGCGCGGGCCATATAATACGGTTGAAGCTGAGAAAGCGGTTGCTGCATGAGATAGGCCATCGTCTCGTTATGCATAAGATATGTGTCGTTTAAATCGTATTGAAGTCCCGGCTGAGTAGACCAGAACCGGTGTAAAAACGCAAGGGCGTTTTGATCCATAGTGTAGTAAACGGCGGCGACGGCATTTCTAAAATCCGCGTCGGTAAAAAATATTCCGTGCCAGCCTTCGTGTGCGGTAAAGGTTCTTCTAAGCCATTCCTGAGATTCCTGCGAAATCGAAATAACCGCCCCGCGGCCTGCGCCGTAAGAGCCGTCGGCCTTGCTTACGATAACTCCGTTTTCCAAAAGAATGTCGCGCAAAAGGTATTCCTTTTGATTTAAAGCGAAGCCTTGTTTATATGCATCCGAAAAAAACTCCGCCAAAGAAGCGGCGCCGTAATCGTACGCATTGTATCCGTGCAGATTGCCGAGTTCCGCATCCGTAAGCAGCCTGCCACGGTAACCGCTTTTTTCAGCATAAAACGCAAGCCGTCTAAAAAAATCTCTCTGTATCGAATAAGACTTTACGTCAAAGAACAAAACCCCGGGAAACTGCGGCCATTCGAAAAGCTCGTAGTCCTGCCCGCGCCACGTGCGCGGCTTCCACGATATGACAAGGCCTGGATCGCAAACATAGGGGAGAAGCACATTTCCGTCCTTTTTTTTAAGCAGCTCCGAGGGCGCGGCTTCCATCAAAACGGATAAAATCAAAGAAGAATTATCGCCAAGCGACACCGTATCGAAGGGAGACTGCAGAGCCGCCGCAGGGACGCACTGGGTAAACCCCTGCCCTTGGATGCCCGTATAGTAAAAGGTAAGTTTTTCTCCTCCGAACGATACAGTCACGGGAACAATCTTGGCATTGGGTGCTGCGAAAATTTCAGCTGGTTCGGCGGATGCTGACGATCCGGGCGCGGCTGTTTTTCCGACGGATTCGGCAGATGAGGCCGTGTCGGAAACTCCGGCGCCTCCCGACATGGCGGCGTTTTTTTCAAGCTCCACTGCGAATGTCCCCTCGGCCGAAGCCCCTTCCGCAGGCACAAAGCCCACTTTTATAAGCGGCATAAGCGAATCGGCCGTATTTTGCACGGGAAAAACGGACTCTGCCCCCGAAAAGTCAAAAGAACGCAGAGCGCTCCCCGCCGTTCCGCCGTTAGGGGCGAAGGCAAAAAACATTTTACTTTGATCCCACCCAACTATAGGACGAATAAGACTCGCTTTGACAAAGGCTGCGGGCAATGCGCTGTAAACGAAAAAGCCTGAAGGAATGCGGAAATTCTTACCGTCTTTTTCCCGTGAAAAACAAAGCGCCAAAGTAAAACGCACGTCCTTTTCGGAAGCGACGGAAGAAAGATCTGCGCTCACGAGGGGTCTGCCGCCTATTTCCTTTTTAAGTTTTCCGAACGAGGAAAAATCTTCTTCATATAAAAATCCCATCGAAAAGGTTTTTTGCAGTTTTGAAGTTTTAAGCAGCGAAAGATTTTTCGGCGAAAGTCTTTTGACTTCGGCTTCAAGCGCAAAAGCGGCGCCTCCGTTTCTTTCGTACTGAAGCTCCATGAAAGACCTTTGTTCATCGGTAAAGGCAAAATAAGCATAAGACGACCGGGCATAAAACGGGCTTGGTGAAAAAAACCGGCCGGAAGACCGATCGGCGGATATATCTACTGAAACGGCCTGCCCTCTTCTCGGAATAAAAGCCTTTTTTGCGTTGCGGTTTACGGCGTATAAGGGCGACGGAGCGATTTGTTGATCCTCAAAAAAGATTCGTAGATGTGAAATTCCCCCTGAACTGCGCACGAGAGTGAACAACAAGGCAAAAATCGATATAAACAAAGCGGCAAAAGCGATCACGGCCGAGCGGTTTTTGTTCTTACCTCGTTCAAAAAAACGTTTTATAAGCAATTTTATTACTGAAATTTTCTTGGAAAAGAAAAGAAAAAGCGATTTCATAAACGAATACTACACCGTTTGGCAAAAAAGCGCTATACTTTTTTGTTATGGCGTTTTTTATAGTCCCGCATCCTTCGGACAGGATTTTTCTTGCGGACATGCAGAAAAAGCTTTTGCACAGCATAAACAAGCGTAAAACAAGCAGGATCTTTCCGTATTTTCCGTTATGGCTTGAGCTTGACGCTATTGACACTATTGGCGCCGCAGCGGAGACCTTCAAAAACCGTCCCGATGTTCGCACGGAAAACTTTCAGGATTTTAGCGGAACAGAAGCGGGAGAACCTTACGCAAAACGGATAAAAGACGCTTTACAAAAAATAAAAGACCGGATTTCGCTCGTGCAGGCAAAAGACATCGCCGTAAACAAAAACGGCGTTTTGCTTTCGTTTACGGTAGAATTCGATAAAAAAAGCTATGTTCAAAATATTACGCTCGGAACTTTCGATCTTGAAACTATGCCGCCTTTTTTTGAAAACATTGTTCCCTGTGAAGTAAAAGACGAAATAAAAGCCGCGCTTCCTAAGAATTTCCGCGTATTCGAGATAGCTCATGTTAAAAAAGAAGAGTATTCTTGGAGCGCCGACGGCTCGCTCTGGGTAAAGTTAAAAAAAACTCAAAATTGATACCGGATTTTGCCGCGGACATAGGCGCACGTCAGCGGGCATCGGCGGCGACATCAGTGGACGCCGGCAGACACAGGCGGGCATCGGCGGCGCCAGCGAGCTCAGGCGGCATCGGTGGACTCAGGCAGTCAAAGACAGACTCTAAACCGCGCCGTATTTTGCATAGTACGCGTCGATTTTTTCCTTTATCTTGTCGGTGATAATTCCGCCGGGAACATGCAAGGCTTCTACGACGTCTTTCATGGAAACTATCGCACGTGCGGGGAAACCGTATAAACTTGTGATTTCGCCGAGTGCGCATTTTTCGCCCTTTCCCTTTTCCATACGGTCAAGGCTAACTATGAGGCCGACTATTTTAACCGCATCGGGAGAAGAACACTGAGATTTTATGACGGGCAATGTTTCTTCTATCGATTTGCCCGAAGTCGTAACGTCTTCAATCATGACGATCCTGTCGCCGTCTTTTATCCTGCTTCCCAGCAAAATCCCCGTGTCGCCGTGATCTTTCATTTCTTTTCTGTTCGAACAGTAGCGAATTTCTTTGCCGTAAAGGCGGCTGTAAGCGATCACCGTTGCGACGGCAAGAGGAATTCCCTTGTAAGACGGGCCGAACAATATGTCAAAATCGTCTCCGAAATTTTCGCGGATAGCCTTTGCATAAAATTCCCCGAGCCAAGCAAGCTGCGAGCCTGTAACATATGCGCCCGCGTTCATAAAAAAAGGAGAGAGCCGTCCGCTCTTAAGCGTAAACTCGCCGAATTTTAAAACCTGCGACGAGATCATAAAATCTATAAACTCTTTTTTGTAGTCTTCCATGCAAAGATAGTAGCACAAGGATAATTTTAAAGTCCACAGACGATCCGGCAGGAGGCAAAGCAGCGTACCTCCTTGCAATGCACGAAAAGTACGAAATTTCCCGCACAACAGCTCACCCCAGCGACAGTACGGGAAATCCCCTTCTTAGACACTTGTAGAAATGTTTTAAGAAAGTATTTGTGGATAGATAATAATTACCCGTCCTCTACGAACGAACCAAGGGACAGCCGTTTTGGCGTGCCCACCGCAAAACATCATTCAAGCGTGTCTGATAATTCTTTTTGCCCACACTTTGTAACCAAGCAAGATTATCAACATCAATTCTGAATGATACGGATTTTTTCAACGGTTTTAAATATTTAAAATGACCCCGAGCAAAATCTTCTTCGGTGAGTTCCGGGATGTCATCAAAATTGATCCCTTTTGCTTCGATTTCAGAAACTCTTTCAGCCGTTAATTTTTCTGCAGTAAATGTCATAAATTTTTTTCTCCTTCGGCGAAGCAAGCCGCGCGGAAATCAAGTGTATACGGTCATTCTCTGTGTAACTTGCCGCAATTACAAAAATACCGTTTGTACACCCCAAACCCAAATATCTGTCCTGGTCACTTGTAGAATGCAAATTATCATAAATCTCATAAAAATGCGAATCGCTAAACACATCCAAAATCTGCTCAAATGAGAATCCATGATTCTTAATATTTAGCTCATTTTTCTCACTAAACCACTCGAAACGGCCTTTTATGATCAGATCGCCTTTTGGCATCCTTTTTCTTAAACCTCTACAATTATCATATTTTGTATATACAAGGATGTCAATAATTTGCCACAAAAAATAAACTTAAGCGTACCGAATTTGATTTTCGGCGCAAAAAATGATATAATTTTACGTCAAATGCAAATATTTCTTTGTTTTTCAAAAAAAATAACGCGTTTTTCCTTTTGTACGGAAAAATGATAAAAAGCACCGGCCAAAATACCGCCGCTGTTTTTGTTGAAGCATCCTGCAAAAGTTTTTATGGGAGAAGCCATTTATGGAACAAAACATTACCGAAGTTATGACGCATCTGGTCTTTCAGATTGCAGTGATCATTTTTGCAGTACGGGTATTCGGAAATCTGGCGGAAAAAGTCGGTATTCCTTCCGTTTTAGGGGAATTGGTCGCAGGAATAATAATAGGGCCGTATGCTCTCGGAACGATTCCTTTGCCGGGGTTTGCGGACGGACTTTTCCCGCTCAATTCAGCTTCGCTCGCGGTAAGTCCGGAACTTTATTCGTTTTCGATACTGGCGTCGATCATTCTCTTGTTTTCGTCGGGAATAGAAACGGATCTTAAACTGTTCCTTAAATATTCCGTTACGGGTGGAATAATAGGATTCGGCGGAGTGGCCGTTTCTTTTTTGCTCGGGAATATAACCGCGATGATCATGCTTAAAACAAATTTTATGGACGTGCGGAGCCTTTTTTTAGGAATTATGTCTACGGCAACTTCAGTAGGAATCACGGCTCGTATTCTTTCCGACAAAAAAAAGATGGATTCGCCCGAAGGCGTTACGATACTTGCGGCCGCCGTCTTTGACGACGTTTTGGGAATCGTATTGCTGGCGGTAGTCATGGGAATCGTTTCAGCCCTCTCCGGCGGAGCGGCGGTCTCAGGCGGAAAGATCGGCCTTATTGCATTCAAAGCGTTTTCCATATGGCTTGTTTTTACCGCTCTGAGCATAATTTTTTCAAAGCAGATCGCGCGTTTCGTGCGGCTTTTCGGCGGATCGTCGGATTTTACCATAGCCTCGTTCGGCATTGCGCTGGTGCTTGCCGGTATTTTTGAAAAGCACGGGCTTGCGATGATAATAGGAGCCTATACGACAGGCCTTGCCCTTTCGAGCACTGAAATCGCTCCCGTGATACAAGAAAAAATCCACGGAATATATAAGTTTTTTGTGCCTATTTTCTTTGCCGTAATGGGTATGAGCGTAAACATAAGGGAACTTGCGGATCCTGCGGTTCTTATATTCGGTTTCGTCTACACGGCGCTCGCCATAATTGCAAAAATAATAGGCTGCGGCGGCCCCGCCTTCCTTTTGGGGTTCAATTTAAAAGGCGCAATAAGAATCGGCGCAGGCATGATTCCGCGCGGCGAAGTAGCCCTCATAATCGCCGGAATAGGACTTACGGCAAAGGTAATAGATCAGGAACTTTTCAGCGTAGTGATTTTGATGACGCTCGTTACCACACTGGCGGCGCCTCCTCTTTTAAATGTGCTTTTAGGAATGAAGGGACGCGGCACCCGCAAAGAAATAAAATCGTCCGAAAGCCAGCAGTTTATTTGGGACTTTAAAGACGAAGAAATCGCAACCCTGATCCTTGACATGTTCATCGAAGAATTGCGCAAAGAAGGTTTTTACATTCAAATGCTCAATATCGCCGAAGGAGTTGCTCAGGCGCGAAAAGGAGATATTTCTCTTGCGGTGGCGGCGGAAGGTTCGAAGCTCAACATTCAGACTGCTATGGAAGACATGGGCTTTGTAAAGGGCGAAATATACGAAGTAGTCCTCAGGCTGAATAATTCGCTTTGCTCGCTCGAAGCCCTAAAAAACACAAACGCCCTAAAACAGGGACTCATAAATTCCGAAAACCGCGTGGAACCGGCTATTATAAAAGTTATTTCAAAGGACGTTATAAGCAGTGAGCTTAAAAGCACAAACAAGGAAGATGTGCTTGAAGAACTTGTTTGGCTGCTTGAAAAATCGGGCAAGGTGATCGATCACAAGGCCGTTCTTGCGGACATAAAAGCGCGTGAAAACATCATGAGCACGGGGCTTGAAAACGGCATCGCGCTGCCGCATGCAAAGTCGGACGGCGTAAAAGAGATCTGCGTAGCCTTCGGTATAAAAAAAGAAGGACTGGACTTTAATTCGCTGGATAAAAAACCCGCCAAAATATTTGTGATGATAGTTTCCCCGAAAAGCGGAGAATCGCCTCAGATGCAGGTAATGTCGTCGGTAACGGGCATCCTGCAAAAAACCGAATTGCGCGACAAGCTTCTTGCGGCAAACGGCGCGGATGAAATTTTATCTGTCATAGAATCCGTGAATAAAAAATAGGCCTTTTGAAAAAGACGCCGTCATTTTCAAGCCGCGAGAGACGCGGCTTGAAAAGCTGCAAACAGACTTCACAAAATCTTCGCCGCTCACGCACGCTCACAACTGCCCTTACTACAAGCGCTCCGCAATTTTGTCTATAAACTGCCAAGAATCCAGAACTTCGGTCTTGCCCTGCGCTATTCCGGCCAGATCGCCCGTCATATAGCCGCTTTCGATGGTTTTTATCGTAGCATCTTCGAGTTTACGGGCAAAGCCGCACAGATCCGGAGTGCCGTCAAGTTCTCCGCGCTTTGAAAGCGCCCCGCTCCACGCAAAAATAAGCGCGACTGGGTTTGTAGAAGTTTTTTTGCCTTTCAGATAGCGGTAATAATGCTTTTGAACCGTTCCGTGAGCGGCTTCATATTCAAAAACGCCTTCAGGGTTTACAAGGACGCTCGTCATCATCGCAAGGCTCCCGTTAGCAGAAGCGAGCATGTCGCTCATGACGTCTCCGTCATAGTTTTTGCATATCCATAAAATTCCGCCCTCGCTTTTCATAATCCGCGCAACGGCATCGTCGATGAGAGTGTAATTGTACGACAAGCCCAGTTTTTCAAATTTTTCTTTAAACTCTCTGTCATAAACAGTCTGAAATATATCTTTAAAAGTTCCGTCATAAGTTTTTGAAATAGTGTCTTTTGCGCCGAACCAAGCCGACATTTTTTCATTAAGAGCGAACATAAAACAGCTTCTCGCAAACGCCCCTATGGAAGAATCCAGGTTATGGATTCCCTGTATGATCCCGGGAGAATCCATTTCCATAATTGTCTTACGGATGATTTTTCCATCGTTTCCCGTAAATACAAGTTCGGCCTTGCCCGGACAGTCGGTTTTGATTTCGCAATTTTTGTATACGTCCCCGTAAGCGTGCCGCCCTATGACAATGGGTTTTTTCCAGCAGGAAACCGTTCCGTGCAGATTTGAAGCCAAAATCGGTTTTCTAAAAACCGTTCCGTCAAGTTCAGCGCGGATTATTCCGTTGGGACTTGGAGTCAGACGTTTTAATTTATATTCTTCGACGCGTGCGGCGTTCGACGTGATCGTAGCGCATTTTACGCCTATCCCGAGACGGCGAATAGCTTTTGCGGATTCGTAAGTGATCTCATCATCGGATTCGTCGCGGTTTTTAAGAGCCAAGTCGTAATATTCGGTCTTCAATTCGACAAAGGGATACAAAAGTTTGTCTTTTATAACTTTCCACAAAACACGGGTCATTTCGTCGCCGTCGAGTTCTGCGACAGCGTTTTTCATGTAAATCTTACTCATAGCGTTAAATTATACAGAGACGGCGCGTACCGCGCAAGGCAAATTCTTGACAGGCAAAATTTGACCCGCACCGGGGAATCGTCCTCCTGAAGCGGGCCGGAAAACCAGCCTCGGCCGAAAATCAACCGCGCAGAGAAAACAACTCTCTCCGGAAACCAACGGGGCAGAAAAATCGCCCATAAAAACCGTGCAGAGAAACCGACTACCCCCGGAAACCGGCTGGGGCAGAAAAATCGCCCATAAAAACCGCGCCGGCAAATGTCGGAACTCCCGGAAAAGTTATAGGAAAGACTGCGCTTTCAGCAGCGCCCCGACATCTGCGCGGCAGTGTCCCGACGTCCGCTCGGCGGCGCCCAATCTCCCGCCGCATATTTTAGCAAGGATATTGAAAAAACGTCGGATACAGTATATTTTATCCGTAAATTATTTGTTTCTAAACAAAACGCGGGGTTCGGCATGATAAAACTGTATGAAGGCGGCGCATATCTTTTTGACGGAATAAAAATACTTTCGGAAAAGGAAGCCGCGGGAGAACTTTCCATAAGACGCATAACAAAAGACGAAGCGAAAAAAGGCACGATCGCTTATTCCATCCTAAAAGCACACAATCATTCCGGCAATATGAGCGACATGCAGCTCAAATTTGACGCTATGGCTTCCCACGACATAACCTTTGTAGGAATTATCCAGACGGCTATGGCCTCCGGTATGAAGGAATTTCCGGTTCCCTACGTACTGACAAACTGCCATAATTCCCTTTGCGCCGTAGGCGGAACTATAAATGAAGACGATCATATGTTCGGTCTTTCCGCATGCAAAAAATTCGGCGGAATATTTGTTCCCCCGCACATAGCGGTTATACATCAATATATGAGAGAAGCCATGGCCGGCTGCTCAAAAATGATCCTGGCTTCGGACAGCCACACCCGCTACGGAGCTCTTGGAACCATGGCGGTAGGAGAAGGCGGAGGAGAACTTGTAAAACAGCTTTTACAAGACACATACGACATAGCTTATCCTGAAATTGTGGGAGTTTACCTTGAAGGAAGCCCCAGCCCTGCCGTGGGACCGCAAGACATAGCGCTGGCCATTATAGGAAAGGTATTTAAAAACGGCTACGTAAAGAATAAGGTAATGGAATTCGTCGGACCGGGAATCGCTTCGATGTCTGCAGATTATAGAAACGGAATAGACGTTATGACCACGGAAACCACATGCTGGTCGTCCATATGGAAAACCGATGAGGAAATAAAAAATTACCTTGGAACGCACGGCCGTGAAAGCGAGTACAAGGAACTCAACCCTTCCGCAGCAGCCTATTACGACGGAATGATCCGCGTAAATTTGTCCGAAATCAGGCCGATGATAGCCCTTCCGTTCCATCCGAGCAACGTTTATTCGATAAAGGACTTTATAGCGAACGCAGGCGACATATTGCGCACGATAGAAAAAGACGCCGAAACAAAATTCGAAGGCAGGGTAAAACCGGACCTTACCGGCAAACTTAAAAACGGCAAATTTCACGTTCAGCAAGGAATAATCGCAGGCTGCGCAGGAGGAAACTATACGAACGTCATTCAGGCGGCGCACATTCTTAAAGACAAAAACTGCGGCGACGGAGAATTCTCTCTTTCCGTTTATCCTTCGTCGCAGCCGGTCTATTTTGAACTTGTAAAAAACGGAGCTCTATCGTACCTCATACAGGCGGGAGTCACCGTAAAAACCGCCTACTGCGGCCCTTGCTTCGGCGCCGGCGACACTCCCGCAAACGAAGCCTTCAGCATACGTCACACGACACGGAATTTTCCGAACCGCGAAGGCTCAAAGCCGGGCAACGGACAGATTTCTTCGGTGGCGCTGATGGACGCGCGCTCAATTGCGGCTACGGCGGTCAACAAAGGAATTTTAACTTCCGCTGAAGATATTGCAGGTCTTTCTGAAGCAAAAGAGTATGCCGAATATCATTTTAACGAAAACATATACAAAAACAGGGTTTATCACGGATTCAAAAAGGCGGCCCCTTCGGAAACCCTAGTCTACGGTCCGAACATAAAACCGTGGCCCGAACAGAAAGCTCTCTTTCCGAACATACTTTTAAAAGTATGCGCAAAGATAATGGACGCCGTCACTACTACGGACGAACTGATCCCTTCGGGGGAAACTTCGTCGTACCGCTCAAATCCGATCGGGCTTGCGGAATTTACACTGTCGCGGCGCGATCCTGAGTACGTGGGCAGGGCGAAGGCCGTGTTTGCCGAAGAAAAAGAACGCTCCGATAACGCGGCGGCTTTTTCCGAAACAACGACTGCGAAAGAGCTTTTAAAACTGATCAATTCCGTTCCGGGCTGTGCCGGCATAGATTTTAATTCCATAGAAATCGGTTCCGTAATTTACGCCGTAAAACCCGGCGACGGTTCCGCGCGTGAACAGGCGGCAAGCTGCCAAAGAGTCTTGGGAGGACTGGCAAACATTGCGCGCGAATACGCTACAAAGCGATATCGTTCAAACGTCATAAACTGGGGAATGCTGCCGTTTCTTATGGAAGGGGAACCGGATTTTGAAAACAGTTCGTACATCTTTGTTCCTGAAATTCTAAAAGCTCTTGACGGCGACATGAAGCACATTAAGGCGTACGTTCTTCCTCCTTTGGAAAAAAACGGAGAACCCGGAAAAATAAAACAGATAGAATTTCACATAGCGGAACTTACGGAATCCGAAAAACGGATAATAAAAGACGGCTGTCTGATCAACTTCAACAGGAACAGAATAAGCTGATTCGGCATAAATCGCGTAAACTTTAACTCGAAGCTTAGTGCGACAAGGCCGGCCACAAAAATCAACAACCTCGCCGCAGATTCGCATCAAAGCTTAAAGTGGCGTCAACGTATTGAACTCTCCGCAAAATAAAAGAGAAACGCGAAAAGCTATAGAACCTTCTTTATAAGCTCGACGGTTTTTTTTGCAGTTTCAGACCATTGAAAGCGGCGCGTCCAATCTATGCCGCAGGCTATGAGCTTTTCCCGGCTGTCGCGGTCGCTTACGATCAGTTCGATAGCGGATGAAAACTGTTCCATATTGTCAGGATCGAAAAACACGGCGTTGCCGCCGGTAACCTCGCGCAGGGCGCCGCTGTCGGCGCAGGCGACGGGAATTCCAGTCGCCATAGCTTCTATCACAGGCAAGCCCACGCCTTCATTTACTGAAGGAAATATGCATGCGTCAGCCCCGGAATAAAGATCGGGGAATCCATCCGGAGGAAAATAGCCAGTCAAAAATATGTCGGAAACGGCGGAAGATTTTGCGCTTTCCTTTTGAATTTCCGAAGTGAAAACGTCGTTCCCGCCCGTCAACACAAGGCGATGAGGAGAATGTGTTTTTTCTTTAAACAAAGTAAACGCGCGGATCAATTCGATATGCTTTTTTTGAGGGCCGCTCATGCGCGTAGCGTAAATAAGATACGGACGCTTGATTGCAAAAGGCTTTATCGTCACCGTGTCGCGGTCTTCAAGCGGATGCGGATAGAAATTGCTATGATTGATCCCGTTGTAAATAACTTCGATCTTTGAAGCGTCTATGCCCAAATTTTTAAGATCGTTGCTGATAAATTGACTTGAAGCGATGATTTTCGCGGAATTTTTAAGTCCCCCTAGGATTTGCTTACGGTACAAAAAATTCTTTTTAGCAGCGGAAAGACAGTCGTTCACGATCGCTATCCCGGGCACTTTAAATGAAAGCGGAATCATGTGAGCCGCAGCGGTATATAAAACGGCGTCGTATCCTCTTTTTATGGAAAACCGATTCGCCATAAAAAAATGCCACAGCCTCTGAGCTACGATATTGTCCATTACGGACACGGAATTATAACCTATCTGTTTTGAAGAAGAATACGTATATCTGTCGATCGGAGCGCCGAAAAGTTCATACTCTATGTCCTCAGCTTCAGGCAAATATGCGGTAAGCGACAAAAGATAAGAACCCAAGCCCGAACGCCCGTGCTCGCAACCGAAAGTATCAATTCCGATCTTCATAGTTTTATCATTATAGCATTTCGGGCATATTTGCGCTATAGTAAAAAAATGAATGAAGGATCCGGATTTTTACAGCTCGGCATAAACAAGTCTATTATCGAAAAACTTAAACTTCTTTCAATATATGAACCGACGGCGGTGCAGACACAGGTGATTCCCGCAGTTATGGAAGGCTGCCACGTGACATTCCGGTCGGAAACGGGAACGGGAAAGACATTTTCATACCTTTTGCCGCTGATACAGAAACTTGAAGACGAAGCGAAAGGCGGTCAAAAAGAAATCGACGATCCCGCCGCAGATTCAAAGCAAAACTCCAAACGGCAGAGCACTGCTTACAGCACAGGTATTGAACCTTCCGCACGGATAAGAATGATAGTTGCGGCTCCTACTTACGAACTTGCTTCGCAGATAAGGGGCGCTGTTCAGAGCGTAAGCGGCCTAAAGACCGCCTTGTTCATAGGGGGCGCGCCGATACGGCGCCAAATTGAAACGCTTAAAGAAAGGCCCGTCATTGCAGTGGGAAACCCGGCGCGCCTTTTAGAGCTTATCCGTTTGAAAAAGCTTAAACCGGACGGGATAAGGGCGATAGTCTTTGATGAAGCGGACCGCCTGACGTCAAAAGAACTGCGGGAAGAAAGCACGGGGCTTTTATCGCTCATGCCTAAAAACGTTCAGTTTATAGCATGTTCGGCGACGATCACGGAAGCGACAAAAAAGATATTAATGGGTTCTTCGGAAAACAACGGCGAAAACGATAAAAAAGTTAAAACCTTTTTTCTGCCTGCCGAAGATATTCTGCGCGGCAGAATCACGCATCTGGCGATCTTTGCGGAGTCAAGGGATAAGATCGACGTGCTCCGCCGCTTTTTAAACACACAATCGACACGAGCGGCACGAGATGCACAAACGGCAAAAGCCAAAAAAACGGGCCAAACAGACCGAGCGTCCCAAACGGATCAATTGTCCCCGCCGCCCCAAGCGACTCAACCGCCTGAAAAAATTCTTATCTTTACTTCCCGCGCCGATCAGGTAGAAAATATCGTCGCAAAGCTCAACTTTAAAAAGATAGACTGCATGGGGCTCTATTCAAAGGCGGACAAAAAAAGTCGAAGAGCCGCAATTGACCGGTTCAGAAACGGCAAGTGCAAAATTCTCGTCACGAGCGACCTGGCCGCAAGGGGACTCGACATCAGCGGAATAACCCACGTCGTACAGATGGACATGCCCTCTAACGACGATTTTTTTATTCACAGGGCCGGCCGCACGGCGAGAGCCGGCAAAACCGGCATAAACGTAGTCATAGGCGACGAATACGAAATGGATCTGTTCTCCCGGCTCGAAAAGCGCCTTAAGATAACCGTATATCCCAAGGAATTACGGGAAGGAAAGCTGGTATCGCCGTAAAGCTGATGGGGAGAGCGCACTGCCGTTTGAACTGTAACTTTGCGCTCGTTTCAAGGCGCTGCGTCCGCCCCTAAAGTTATCGGACTGCGCCCCGGCACAACCGCCGTCGGCCGGTCGACGGCAGGCCGGAAAGCTCCTCAAAAACCTCTTTTATATACGTGCCGAAAATGATATAATTCGGCGATAGTTAGGAAGACGAGGTCGCAGTGTTTTTAAAGAATCTTGAAATATTCGGTTTTAAATCTTTTGCCGACAGAATACACATCGATTTTGCCGAAGGCATTACGGCTCTTTTAGGGCCCAACGGCTGCGGAAAAAGCAATGTCGTAGACGCCATAAAGTGGGTTCTGGCCGAAAACAAGTCGAAAAGCCTTCGCGCGGCAAAGATGGAAGACGTAATTTTTAACGGCACGGAACGCCGCCCTCCTCTTAACATCGCGGAAGTCACCCTTACGATAATGAATGAAAACTCTCTTCTTCCGCTCGAAGTACCCGAAATAGCGATAAAACGGCGTATTTACAGATCAGGCGAAAACGAATACTACATAAACAACAGTCAGGTCGGTCCTTCGGAAATAAAAAAACTGTTTATGGATACAGGAATAGGAAAAGCGGCCTATTCCGTGATGGAACAGGGAAAGATAGACCAAATCTTGTCCAGCAAACCCGAAGACCGCCGTTACCTTTTTGAAGAAGCGGCGGGAATAAGCCGCAGCAAGGCCGAATGCGCTGAAGCGGAACGCGAACTTGAGCGGACAAGAATAAACCTTCAGCAGACGGAAATTTCACTTGCGGAAATAAAACGCTCCTACGACACTCTCAAAACACAGTCCGAAAAAACGATCCGCTACCGCAAGATAAAAGAAGAAATTTTTAACAACGAACTTGACATACAGCTGCTCAAATTAAAGGGCTTTATACAGGATAAGAGCCGAAGCGAGCGCGATCTGGAAGCTACGGAAGAAAAACGCAATGCGGTGCGGGCTGAAATAGAAGAAATAAACAACACTCTTTCTGAAAACATGGACAAGGTTAAAGCCATGCAGGAAGAAGTTTATGAAAAACAGGCGGGTTTGATCGGTATTCAAAAAGAAAAGAACGGCAAACTTGATCTTGCAAAGCAGTTTAACGAGCGTTCCGGCGAAATCAAAGAAAAAATCGCACAGTTGGAAGCGCACGAAAAAGCCGTACAGACCAGAATAGACGATCTTAACGATGAAATAGACGAAAGAAGCGCCGGTTTGCACGAAAAAGACGGCCAATTAAGCGGTATTTCAAAAAACATTAAATCTTTCGAACAAAACATAGCACAAGCGGCAAGCCTTATAACGGAAAACGACAAAGCAGCCGCCGAATGTGAAAAAAAGATCGCTGAACTTGAAAAAATACATTCTACGCTTAGGGGCGAATTGGGAGCGATAACGGAAGATATCGTAACTCAGCTGGATTCCAAATTAAAAGAAGCGGGAATTTCATCAGCGGCTGTAAACAAGGCCAAAGACGACCTGCGCGATATTATTGAAAAACTTAAAATATTTTTGTCCGGCCGCAAAAATATTTTTGCAGACATCGCCTCTTCAAACACGGTGGCCGCGCATAGCACCCAAACTGTTGCGGCGGAACGCCAAGCGGGGCAAGGATTCGCTGAAAAAAACAATCTTGCGGCAAAGGAAGCTGAGGAAGCTTTCGCCGAAGCCGAAAAGATGCTTTTACAGCTTGAAGGCGCCGTAAACGGCTACATAACGGCTACGCCGCAATTTTTGGAAGAATTTCTTTCGCCCGAAGGCATAATAACGCAAAAGCGCAAAATCGATGAAAAAATTAGGAATAACGAAGAAGATTCCGACAAAAACAAAAAACGAATAGCTTCTCTTGAATCTGAAAATTCCGGGCTTGCGAAAAAAATAGACGAATACAAGGAAACGTTGCAAAAACTTCGCATAAATGAAGCGCAAATGCAGGCTGAAATAACGGCGGCGAAGCAGCAAATAGAACTTTTACGAAAAAATCTTGTTTCCGAACAGAATACTCTTCGCAGCAACGAAGAAGAACTTTATACCGAGCAAAAACGCGATAAAGAAGTCAACGAACAAATATTAAGCATAGAACAGGAACTTGCAGAAATAGAAAACAGGGGCAAAAGACTTGCCGAAGAACTTAAAGAACTGGACAAAAAAATAATCGAGGGCAACAGCAATGTTTCGGGCAAACAGGAAAAACTAAAGAAAAAACAGGAAGAGCAGAATAAGTTTCAGGAACGATACGAACATTTGTCGGTTTCGCTCAGTTCCCTCGATACGGAGATTCGCAACATAAAGCAAAATTTTTCGGATACTCATTCGCGCGATCTTATGGAATTTGAAGAGAGGATGTACACTCTGACCGCTCCCGCAGCCGTTTTGCGCGAAAAACTCAACGAAGCGAAAGAAGTCTTAAAAGAACTGGGACAGGTAAATCTTATGGCTCCCGAAGAGTTCGGCGAAGTAAAAGAACGTTACGAGCGTCAGCAAACTCACTATGACGACACGAAAACGAGTCTTGAAAATCTTGAACGCGTTTCCGAAGAAATAAAAGTAAAATCCACGGAAATGTTTTTGGACACCTACAATAAAATAAAAAAGAATTTTCATAACATGTTCAGACGGCTGTTTAACGGAGGCCGCGCGGAATTAAGACTCGAAGATCCTCAAAACGTTCTTACAAGCGGCATCGAAATTTTTGCGCAGCCGCCGGGTAAAAAACTTGAAAGCATAGTTTTGCTTTCCGGCGGAGAAAAAACCATGACGGCCGTCGCTCTGCTTTTTGCCACCTACCAAGTGCGCCCGTCGCCGTTTTGTCTCCTTGACGAAATAGACGCCGCTCTCGACGACAATAACGTTTCAAGCTTTATAACTTCCTTACGCGCCTTTGCAAACGTAAGTCAATACATAATCATAACGCACAATAAAAAGACAGTTTTAGGCGCAAATACCATGCTGGGCGTTACGATGGAAGAATCCGGCGTAAGCAAAGTAATAGCTTTGAGGCTGGATGAAGATATAAAGTCAGCACAAAAGGAAGAAGAATTCGACGCAAATTTTGTAGAAGAAGACGTCGCTCCTGAAGAAGGCGTTTATATTCCGCCGCGCCCGCCCAAGCGCATTTACAATGCCGACGGCACTATAACCGATCCGGTAAAAAAGAATCGGGAGAAAGCCCCGTCGTCGGCTCGTACCGCTGATAAAAATGCCGAAGCAGTTCCGGAAAAAGAAAAAAACCTTGGCGCTTCTGCAGAGACAGATGCAGAAGAAAATGTCTCTTTAAAAAATATTGGCGAAGATGGTTCAAATGATTGATTTTATATCCGAAAAAATAAACGATTTTGCCGAATTTGTCGGATCGAAAAAATACGTCGCTCTTTCTACCATAATTTTGATATTCCTTTCGCTATGCGCCCTGATCGTCTTTGTCGTATACCTTTTTTCAACAGGAACAAAAAGTTCCCCGCCCCAAGCGCTTCCGATAACGCAGGATTTCGAAGGCGATCAGCCGCTTTTGCCACCTGAAGGACCTGAAATTTCCGACAGTTACGTTCTTTCCCGCCAGCCCAATCCTTTTTGGACGGACAAAGAAGAAAAACTCTGGTTTACAAACCCCGATGCGGAAAGTCTTGAGGATCTAAAAAAGGCCGACGACGGCATGGTAAACGATATTTTGGGAGCCGCGCCGTGAAAAGCCGTGTAAAACACTCCATAAAAAGTTTTTTATTTTTTACAATATCGGTATTGTCGGCCGGCCTTTTATCAGTCTCGTGCGTTTCAACTTCAAACGCTTCGGACATAGATTCGGCGGCGGCTCCGGTCGAAGCTCAAGACTTAGCTAATCCGCCGGCAAAACAGGAAGCAGAAGAAGCGGCGCTTGTAACGCGGCAGGAGCGATCTTCTGAAGAACAGGCCGCCCAAGCCGAAAAAGCACTCGAGTCACAGCCGACGACAAATCAGGCTGCCGAACCGGCGGACTCGGACGGTCCACCAATAATAGAAGAAAACTCCCGCGTCATAGTCACAGAGGACGCGGAGGAAGCGCAGAAAGCATCCGAATCACAACCCGCCGAAGAAAGAGACGCTATAGAAGAACCTGTGATATACGATCTTCCTTTAGATGAAGCACAGAGAATTCCATCCGATACCGAAACGGAAGCGATTCTTGAAATACCTGTCCTTGAAGAATTGGTCGAAGCGGATTTCCCCGAACGAAATTCGGCAGCTCCGGCTGCGTCCCAAACAACTTCCGGAGGCACGGAGGCACAAAACGAAATACAGGCTTCAGATTCCGCGCAAACACCGACGGCAGCGATCTCTCCGCGGGAGACTGTGACTGCGCCCTCGCAGCGAGAGGCGATGACGGCGCAAAATATTCCTGAAGTACAGGACGACGCGTCGGGGCCGTCGGCAGCGGAAAAAGATCTTTTGCCTTTTGCCGGCCAAATGACGGCCGCCCTGGAGGACTCACCTTTAGCAGACAAAGCTCCGCCGATATCTTCGGCCCTGTCAGCGGTTCCGCCCGTTCCTTCCCGTTCCGTTTCCATAAAACGGAATCAATATTTGGACATAGAATATCCGGGCAGCGGATGGGTCTTCATGGGCGGCACGGAAAAAGAAAACAAGATGACGTTTTTCGGTAAAAGAATTTCATCGGAAAATACGGTCTTTATTCTCCGCTCAAGGTTTCCGGGCACAACTCTTTTGCATTTTTATAAAAACGATCTTCTTGCAGGAAACTACATAGACGATTATCTTGAAGTGATCATAGAAAACGAAACGGCGGAATCGCTTCAAACGCATGTAAAGGCGCCGTCCTATGCCGACATGGTTCCGCCCGAACCGGACAGAACTTTATTGGAAGAAAAACAAACAACGGCGGATCGGGAGACGGAGAATCCGGCAAAAGCGGATTTTGCCCAAACCGGGACAACAGAAAATCCCAATGCGGCAAGCTCTGCCCTGTCCGGAACAAGGCAAACTCGTCCGCAATCCGCGCTTAAATCCGACTCTGTTCAAACGGCCGCAGCGACGCAGGCAGCTCCAACATCAATAAACGCGGAAAATCCCGGCTCGAGCGCAGGAAGAACCGTCGTACAGGCAACGGGAAGCGACGGCCGCTCATATCAGGTTCAAGAAGCTCAGAATGAAGAAAATTCGGCGACCGATAATATGACTGCCGCATCCGGCCGAAACCAAACCGTAGAATCCGAAAACACGGCCGTTATCATCAATCAAAATCAGAACGCCGAAGTTTCGGAAGCTAACGACATGACTTCGTCCGATATTCTAAAAAACGCACAAGAGGCGTATGACAAAGGGCTCTACGAAAAATCTCTTTCGCTTTTGACGGATTTTTTCGAAAAATCTCAAACGGACGTCGACAAGGCCCTGTATCTTCAAGGACAAAATTTTGAAGCTGAATCTCCGATTAAGAATATAAAAAACGCCATAGATTCGTACGACACGATCGTTAAAAATTTTCGGCAAAGCCCCCTGTGGCGGAGCGCAAGAGAACGCAGCATATATTTAAAACGATTTTATATAGACATAAGATAATTTCGCTCTTTTTTTATAAAATAAAATTTTCGCGGGGTACAAGAGGTATAAAATGAAAAATAAGATAAAAAATTCGGCCGTGATCTTTGCGATACTCATAGCGGCAATCTTTACGTCGTCATGCGCAACCGAACGGTTCGGACGTGAAATGCGTACCGTCTCCGTCATAGGCACCGGCGTTGTCTCGATAAAGCCCGATCAGGCTACGATCGTAATGTCCGTCCGCACGTCTAATGCGGATTTACAAACGGCAGTACAGGACAATGCAAAAAAGATGAATTCGGTTCAACAGGCTGTCTTGTCAGTAGGTCTTTCAAAAGACGATATTTCCACGCAAAATTACAATATCCATCGGGAATACACGTGGGAAAACAACCGCCAGATATTCGGCAACTATAGGGTTTCAAATGAAATTCTTGTGACGGTCAGCGACATAGAAAAAGCCGGAACTCTAATCGACACGGCGGTAAAGGCCGGAGCGAACGAATTTTCTTCTTTGAACTTCGGCGTAAGCGATACGACAGGAGCCGTAGAACAGGCCAGAATTCTCGCAATGGAAAAGGCGGAAAAAGCGGCTAAAATTCTTGCAACCACGGGAGGAGCAAGCATAGGAAAAATAGTTTCCATTCAGGAAGATTATGTGCCGTACAACGATTCCGCAAGGATGCTAAACGACGGCATGCTTATGTCCGCAAAGGCCGCCGGCCCTACGCCTATTAACGCAGGCAATACCGACATAAGCGTAACCGTACACGTAACCTACGCCTTGCAATAAAAACAATGGACGGATAAAATAATCGCTATGTTGGATTACAAATTTATAAAAGACAACCTTGACGCGGTAAAGAAAAATATTCAAAACCGCAATATGACGGCCGATGCGGACACAGTAGTCGATCTTTATGATAAACGCACCGCTTTGGTAACCGAAAAACAGAATTTGCAGCAAAAACGCAATGCCAACGCCGAATCGATGAAGGGCAAGCTTGATGGCGAAACGAGGGCAAATCTGATCGCGGAAGGCAAGGCAATAAAAGAAAAGATTGCAGCGGTAGAAAAATCGCTTGAAGAATGTGAAGAAAAACTCGAAGACGCCGCGCGTAAGATTCCCAACATGTGCAGCCCCGAAGCTCCCGTAGGAAAATTGGACAGCGAAAATCTTGAAGTAAAAAAGGTCGGAAGCCCAAGAAAATTTTCTTTTAAACCGAAGGATCACATAACGCTGGGCGAAGAGCTTGATCTCATAGATTTCGAGCGCGGAACAAAGGTGTCGGGGCCAAAATTCTATTATCTAAAAAACGAAGCCGTTTTTTTAGAACAGGCGCTCATAATGTATGCGCTGAACACCTTACGCAAACACGGCTTTACGCCGTTTATCACCCCGGACATAGCCCGCGAAGAGGTTTTGAAGGGAATAGGCTTTAATCCTAGAGGCAACGAATCCAACGTATATGCGCTTGAGGGCGAAAACACATGCCTTGTAGCCACGGCAGAAATCACGCTCGGCGGCTATCATTCGGACGAGATTCTCGATAAATCGGAACTGCCGCTTTTTTATTGCGGACTTTCGCACTGCTTTAGGCGGGAAGCCGGAGCCGCCGGACAGTTCAGCAAGGGCTTGTACCGCGTGCACCAGTTTGACAAGGTAGAAATGTTCGTCTACTGCCTGCCCGAAGACTCGGATAAAATTCATGAAAAGCTTCGCCTTATCGAAGAAGAAATATTCAGCACGCTGGGCATCCCGTTCCGCGTAGTAGACACATGCACCGGCGATCTGGGGGCGCCCGCGTACCGAAAGTGGGATCTCGAAGCATGGATGCCGGGACGCAACGACGGCGAATACGGTGAAGTTACTTCAACCTCAAACTGTACGGACTACCAAAGCCGACGCCTTAACGTCCGCTATAAGGACGAAGACGGTAAGAATAAATTCGTCCACATGCTGAACGGAACCGCGATAGCGGCGGGCCGCGCCATGCTTGCTATTCTCGAAAACTATCAGAATGAAGACGGCTCCGTCACTGTCCCCGAGGTTTTAGTTCCGTACTGCGCTTTCGACAAAATAGTACCCAAACCTAAAAAAACGGGCGTTAATAAAAACGCATAAAACAACTGCGGAAGGCATATGCAACAGAATAACTATACAAAAGGCGTTTTTTATCTTCTGCTTTTTATCTGTATCATAGCATCCGGAGTAATTTTAAAACTTGCAGCGGCAATAGTTGTGCCCGTAGTCTTTTCAATACTTTTGTCCCTTGTGATGCTGCCGCTCTTACGCAAGTTGCAATCCAAATTTCATATTCCTTGGATCTTTTCCGCCGTGCTCATACTGCTCATTTCCATGGTTTTCATAGCGGCAACGGGAAACTTGCTTATTTCAAGCCTGCGCCGAATTCTTTCGCTTTATCCGCGCTATGAAATACGCCTTAAAACCATATATGAAGTTTTTGCAAAGACATTCCGATTGCCCTTCAACGAAACCTACAGTCTCATGGAAAACCTTTGGGATCAGCTCGGAATAAGAAATGCGATCCAAAGCGCCGTTCTTACGCTTTCAGGCGACCTTATCTCCTTTTCCAAAACTTTTATGATGATAATGCTCCTTATCCTTTTTCTGGTAAGCGAATTGCATTATATGCGGGAAAAAATAAACGTAGCCTTCCCCACCCCTAAGTTGAAAGGTCGCGTCAAACATGTTTTTAACAATATAATCCGCGAAATCACTAATTTTATTTCAATAAAATTCATAATTTCATTTGCCACAGGAGCGCTCGTAGGAACAGGTACGTACTTCGTAGGCTTGGAGTTTCCGGTGGTTTGGGGATTTATAGCCTTTATTTTAAATTTTATTCCGAATTTCGGCTCGATTTTTTCATCCGTACTTACAATATTTTTCGCACTGATACAGTTTTATCCGGCCGTAATGCCTACGGTCATAGTCGCCTGTATTATGATCGTGGTAAACGTTTCGCTCGGTACTATTCTTGAGCCCAGAATAACAGGTTCCAATCTGGGCCTTTCGCCGTTTATAATTCTGGTAAGCCTTTCCATATGGGGAGAAATGTGGGGTTTTGCGGGTTTTTTACTCGCAGTTCCGGTAACGGTCATATTAAAAATAATATGTGAAAACATTTCTTTTTTGCATCCCATAGCGATTTTTTTAGGCAATCATCCGGAAGAAACTAAAAAGCAATTGTCCGCCGTAGACGAAAGCGAACAAACATCACCTGAAACCGAAAGCTCAAATAAATAAAGTCTTCGTATAGATTGATTTTAAGAAAAGCGATAAGAATTTAAACGAATAAGTTTAAATTAATAGGTTTTTCGTAGTCATTTCATAGACAAAACGGATATCTTCTTCCTTCATCGACGTAAAACGGCACACGGCGCACCTTCTTACGCCGTCATCCGCCGAATACACGGTGCGGACAACAAAAAGCGTTTCCACTTCCCGCGCTGCAGCAGGCTTTATATCCACAGGGAATGACAGTATCGCAGAATATTCAATATCTTTTTTAAGCGGAAATTCTTTAGTATCCCCGCCTATGACTATGCACTCATGGTCAACATACAGGGCTTTAAGACTTTCTCTGCGACTCTGGATAGGCTTAAAACCTTCCCGTCTTTCTACAAGGTAGCGGCATACGGGTATCAAATAAATTCCGTTACCCACCTCTTTTTGTTTTTTCGCATCGCCTACAAAGGATTCAAGGTATTTTTTTGCATCTCCGCTCCTGTCGGAAGGAATATCGCTCCAAATAGGTTTTGAAAAGAGTTTATAACCGTCGGCCGAACTGCAAAATATGTGAACGTCTTTTTTATTGTCCGTAAGATAGTGAATATCGGCTTTAAACGTGCTGATTTTGTCTACGGGCACTTCCGTGATCCTGTTTATTTCCGAAGGAATTGCAAGAGCAAGCCCGGAAGAAACGTGCGTCATCTTTGTGATAAAACAGAGTCCCAGCCTGTTAAAATAGAATTCGACGCGAACATCCTTTCCTTCAAAGGAAGACGCCGCCTGCGGAGGATTTTTAAGCAAAATTATTCCCTGATCCAAAACAGTCATTTTTTCAGGCTGGAGAGCAACGGGGAAAACCGCACTGGACGCCGAATGAACGGAAGACAAAGGAAGATCTTCAAGCAAGGTTACCGTTACCGGGACATTTCCATCCTGCAAATATTTCAGAACCAATTCACGTTCAATTCCTGTAAGTTTATTCTGCATTTTCAGCCGTCCGTATGTTTTTTATTTGTATTTGATTTATCTTCCAATCGGAATTCCGATTTAAATATATAAAGACGTCAAGCAAAACATCTTTACCGGTAAAACGAACGGGAACTCCGAAAGTTTCATCTTTTATAAAAGGAGTTCCGTATGTTCTGCCGTCAAAGATATTTTTTTCGGTTTTGAAAAACAGCTTTATATCCGAAAGAAAGAACACCAGAGCGTATTTTTTTTCAGCGTCGATATAAGATTCCTCGCCGCTGCCGTCCAGAAAAGCGTTACAAAACCCGTCAAGAACGGCTTTAGCCTCCTTTGTGAGAGAAGAAGTGTCTAAACTGCCGAACCCTTCTATAAACGGATATACGGTACTTCCCCTTTTCAAAGCGGAAAGCGCATAAGTCTGCGGGGTAATATCCACGCCGCTTTCCACTCCGTCAAGTTTTTCGATATTGCGTTTAAGAGCAATGGGCTCAAGTTCGTTTTCCCAGTCAATTCTACGCTCCGCCATCAGAGACATAAGAGTTTTATCTTTGCCTTCCGATTCGGCGGGAGAGCCTATGTTGGAACAGGCAAAAAAAACGGAGCTTGCAGCAGAAATACAGATTAAAACACATTTCCACATATAAAAAATATACCACAGCCTTCTGAAATAAAAAAGCTGTTTGCGGTCAATTGACGATGGGGAAAAGGTCGGCAGAGCTTCTACGGCAGAAATATCGTCGCAGGCAAAAGGCGGCTCGATAAGGCGGTTTAAAAAAAACAGTTCATGCAATTTTCTAAATCTTGATTTGATTGAATAAACATTTTATAATTAAGTAGTTTGAATGGCGAGATTTGCGCGGTAAAAACGCGGCATTACTTGTAAGTCGCACGTCCGTGTGCGAACAAGCCGCCCTTATAAAAACTCGAAGTTTGGGCTGAATAACAGGAATTTGCAAAATTTTATTGGATTTTATAAATCCTTCTTGTATAATATTAAAGCGGGTTCCGGTTATCTTGTCCGGTACAACAGGGATATCGCAGGAATAAGTTTTTTATGAATGTATACCTATAAAGCAGGAGTACGACGATGCATATACACAACATGATGGAAGAAATTGTGATCGAGCGGATCAATCAGCTGAATGACCGTATCAAAGAAATAAATCCTCCTTGGTTCCGCTGCAGCTGTGAAAATTGCCGCATGGACGCCGTCAGTTATGTTCTGAACAGGATTCCGCCGAAGTACGTCGTATCGGGAAGGGGAGTAGTTCATTCCGCTGAAGTATTTAAAGACGGACAGCTATTGGCGGACATAGACGCCATAGGTATCGAGGGAATCAGAACCGTCAATTCCATACAAAGGCCCGATCACATTCACACAAGAAAAACCGCAAAACACCATAACAGTCCGCTTTTTAACTTTCCTATTTTTACAGGCTGCGTTCTTGACGGGACGACGTTTGAACCGTTAAGCGGAGCTTCCATTAAGCTTATGCGCAACGGCACAACCGTAATAATGAAGGATTCTTCATGGGCAAATCCGTGCAAAACATATCATACCACAAAGGGTGTTTTTTCTTTTTGGTTAAAACCGGAACCTACGGATGCGGCGGGCGTAACGGAGCAATTCGATTTTTCGCTTGAAATTTCCGCAGACGGATATGAAAGTATCAATTACGGATTTACACTGCAGGTAACGAGCGAAGATTCCGAAAAACAGACTTTAAATTCGACATATTCTTATAAAATACGGGATCTTTTTATGTTCAGAACCGGAACTGAAAATCCTATGGAATAAACGCAGCGTTTTGAACCGCCGGCAACAAAAATCTTAAGCGCCGTGATTGACACGTTTAACCGATTTCTATATTATTGATATATTAACGCACGGACGATTAGCTCAGCTGGTACGAGCGTCTGGTTTACACCCAGAATGTCGGCGGTTCGATCCCGTCATCGTCCATTAAAACTTCTTTCGCAAGAAAGAAGTTTTTTTATATGGAGCCGCTATGGACTTAAAAACGATCATGCAGCAGCAAAATTTCGCCGTTCTGGGAAATACCGTCAATCCTGAAAAATACGCATATAAAATAAAACACGGACTTCTTGAAAAAGGTTATACCGCATACGGAGTAAGCAAGGAATTTTCTTCCATAAATGAAATATCAGGCGATATAGACGTCATTGTCTTTTGTATAAATGCGGTTTTAGGGCTCAAACTGATCAAAGAATGCAACAAACAGTTTAAATACGCCGTAGTTCAGCCCGGAGCCGAAAGCGAAGATCTTCTTGAGTATTTAAAAAATTCGAATATCGATTTTATCGAAGGCTGCGTTCTGGTGGGAATGAGCCTTTACCCCAAGCAGTAACGCCGCTTTTGCGTGTCTGTAAAATTCTTTTCAGGGATAAAAACAGGCAGGAAATTCTACAAAAAACTCTCGGCCGATAATTTTTTTATTGCAGCAAGATAAAAATATGTCGGAATGACAGGATTTGAACCTGCGACATTCTGGTCCCAAACCAGACGCGCTACCAACTGCGCTACATTCCGAATACGTTTACAATATATAAAATCATTTGACTTTAGGCAAGCGCGTAAAAACCGCACGTCACGAGCTGTGCAACGGGAAGCGGCGGCAGCTTCACGCAACAGGAAACTCGCATTGAGCATCCTGTTTTCAAAAACCGCCATTCTGTTGCCGCACAAGTCCGCCGCCCTACACACACAATACTGCCAGGTTCGTCCGTTGTCAAAACGCAAGACGGATCCGGCGGCAATAAAAATCAAAATTTAACTAAATCCAAAAAACTCATTCAACCTTTGAACGGGGAATAAGGAGGTTAAGAACAATCCCTATTACGGTTGCAAGAGCTACTCCGCCCAAACTGAACACGAATTCCTTTCCCACGTGGAATTGCAAAATGCCGCCGCCGATCCCTATAACCATAATAACGGAAGAAATCGTGAGATTCCTTTTATCCTTGTAGTCTACGCCGCTTTCAACGATGGTACGAAGCCCGCTGGAAGCGATAAGACCGTACAAAAGCATTGAAATTCCGCCGAGAACCGGTCCGGGTATAGTTTGAATAAAAGCGCCGAATTTTTGACAAAACGAAAGGATAACCGCAATGACGGCGGCTCCGCCTATGACCCAAACGCTGTACACCTTAGTGATCGCCATAACGCCGATATTTTCGCCGTAAGTCGTATTAGGAGGCCCTCCCCACAGCGCGGCCCATGCCGTCGCAAGACCGTCGCCGGTAAGCGTACGGTGAAGTCCCGGGTTTTTGTAAAAATCAATGCCTACAACCTTTGACGTCACAAGCGTATCGCCCAAATGTTCGCAAATAGTCGCAAGTGAAACGATCACAAATGTTACGATCGGAACAAGGGCAAACCGGGGCGCAATCCAAACATAGGAACCGCTTTCATTAAGCTGCAAAAACGGCAAAGCAAACCACCTTGCATCCAACACCATATCGAAATTTATGAGATGATAGGCAGGAAAAATTTGTCCCATGATGAATGTAAACAAATATCCGCCTATGAGGCCGATAAGTATTGAAATGGTATTGAAAAATCCCTTAAGAAAGATCGTAGCGATGACTGCAACCGCAAGGGTCACCATAGCTATGCTTAGGTACACAAGGGAATAATCGTTTGGAGCCCCGGAAGAACCCACATACATGGCTTCCTTTATCGCCGTAGGGGCAAGATTCAGCCCTATAACTATTATTACCGACCCGATGACGACGGGCGGCAAAGCCTTATCCAGCCAATTTTTTCCGGCAAACTTTATTATAAAAGCGATCACGCAATAAAAAAGACCGGCGCATATCGCGCCGCCCATTGCGTACGGAACACCGTACTGATCGCCGATCGCAATTAGCGCCGGTATAAATGCAAACGAAGATCCCAAAAAAGCGGGAACCTTCGCTTTAGTGATTAAGATATAAAGCAGCGTTCCTGTTCCTGCGGTAAACAATGCCGTAGAAGAACTCAAGCCTGTCAAAAGCGGAACGAGTATGGTCGCCCCGAACATTGCAAATACGTGCTGAAAACTCAGCGGAATCCAGCGGATTAGAGGCGGACGGTCGGAAGGACCTAAAATTTCATGTGTTGCCATTTTTATTATCTCCGATTTATAATTTAAAAGCAGTATACCATAACGCAGTATTCTCTTTAAAGTATCTGAGTTCACAATTTATCAAAAAAAAGTTATAGTCGTTTATAGAGAAAGTCAGATTAAATCAGTTTATGAAATGAAAAGAATTTTTTTTAAATTCGCAGGCGGTAAAAACGCCGCGTATGCGGGCGCGATGTTCTTAGCAACTGCAAAAAATTCCGCAAAACAAGGCCGGAACAAACGGGAATTAAAGGAATGAAATATGGAAAAATACAGGATAGAACATGATTCCATGGGGCAAATAGAAGTTCCAAAGGATAAGTATTGGGCGGCGCAGACTGAGCGCAGCCGCAGGAATTTTAAGATCGGCGAAGGAATCGAGCTGATGCCCGAAGAAATAATATGCGCTTTCGGATACCTGAAAAAAGCCGCGGCGCTTGCCAACGGTATCCTTGTCCCACAAAAAATGACCCAAAAAAAACTTAAGGCCGTAAGCGCAGCCTGCGACGAGGTTATTTCAGGCCGCCTCGACGAACATTTTCCGCTGGTAGTATGGCAAACGGGAAGCGGCACCCAGTCAAACATGAACGCAAACGAAGTGATAGCAAACCGCGGCAATGAAATACTAGGCGAAAATCTGCTTCATCCCAACGATGACGTAAACATGAGCCAGTCAAGCAACGATACTTTTCCCGCGGCGATGCACATTGCAGCCGTATGCCGGATAGAAGACAAACTCTTCCCGCCGCTGAAAAAACTTATTGCAACATTAAAAAAACTTGAAAAAGAAAATAAAGGAATAGTAAAAAGCGGCCGCACTCACCTTCAAGATGCCGTTCCCATTTCTTTCAGTCAGGAAATAAGCGGGTGGAGATCGAGCCTTGAGCGCGACATGCAGCTGATAGCTTCTTCTCTTCCGGAGTTAAAAGAATTGGCGCTCGGAGGAACGGCCGTAGGCACCGGCTTAAATGCGCCTAAAGGATTCGACGTGCAGGTCGCCCAAATAATTTCAAAATTGACGAAAAAAGATTTTTCCACGGCGGCCAATAAATACCACGCTCTTACCAGCAAAGACGAAATTGTTTTTACACACGGGGCTTTAAAGGCCTTGGCCTGCGATCTTATGAAAATCGCAAACGACATAAGGTGGCTTGCGTCGGGGCCCAGGTGCGGGCTCGGGGAAATCAGAATTCCTGAAAACGAACCGGGATCTTCCATAATGCCGGGCAAGGTAAATCCTACGCAGTGCGAGGCGGTAACCATGGTTGCAGTCCAAGTTATGGGAAACGATTGCGCCGTCGGGATCGGCGCAAGTCAAGGAAATTTTGAATTGAACGTCTTTATGCCCGTAATAGCGTATAATTTTTTACAGTCCGTTAGGCTTCTTTCGGATGCGATAAGCTCATTTAACGACAACTGTGTTTCGGGTATCAAGGCCGACAAAGAAAAAATGCGCTTTAATCTGTATAATTCCCTAATGCTCGTAACGGCGCTCAATCCGTACATAGGCTATGAGAATTCGGCCAAGACCGCAAAAAAAGCGTACGAAGAAAACATTTCTTTAAAAGAAGCGTGCGTCGCTTTAGGATTTTTATCGCCTGAAAAATTCGACGAAGTATTCAAACCCGAACGGATGGCTCTGGAAAACTAGTTCGGCGCAATTTTTATCCGCGGTTTTTTAATATGTACCCGGAATCTTCCAAGTATTTACGGCGAGTGATGACAAGGCTTATCAATTCGTGATACATGGTATAGTCCACTTCCAAGGCTATCGGGAAGATAAAATATTCGGTTTCGTCACAGTAACGTTCAATAAAGGCGGGGTCAGTTACAAAGCCCAAGCTGATCATATTGCTTATGCGGTCCGCGCATTTTAAGATCTTTGCCCGCCAGCTGCCGTGTTCGATTATGCCGCGAAGATAATCGGGCTTGGACTGCCCGTTTTTTTTTGTAACTTCAAGAACAAGATCGCACACCTGCTTTCCTTCGTCATCAATATCCTCAATAAGTTTTTGATCAAATCCGGGAATATCTTCGATGACATCGTGTATGCACGAGGCCTTTAAAAGCACGCTGTCTATGTATCCGTAATCGATGAGAATTCCCATGGTATCGATCTGATGACGGAACATGTTTCCGCCGGCGTAGCGTTCCTTTCCTATGAGGGCAGTCGCAATCTGCATGTACGGAGCAAGATAAATTCCCTTGAGCTGAAGCATGGATTCATTGTCCATCCTATCGGGTTTTTCCGTGTGCATTTCATATTTGCCCATATAAAGCCCTCCAAGCGCCGAAAGCGTTTTAGCCGATTAAAAACCGAATCGCACCGTTATTACAAAACCTTAAAGGCCGGCAATGTAAGAATTAAGCTTTTCTATGCGCCGGCGGCTTTCTTCAAGTTTTTCACGCTCCATGGCGACAAGCTCCGCCGGCGCATGTTCGGCAAATTTTCCGCTGAGCTTCGCTTCATAGTTTCTTACGTACCCGCTTTCGGTTTCTATCGATTTTTTAAATCTGGCGATAAGCTGATCCTTGTTTATGGAAGCGTCGACGATTATAAAAGCTTCAAAGCCCTGCCCTACCGTTCCCACCGACATGGAAGGTTTTTCGTTTACAAAGTCGATCCTTTCAATTCCGGCAAGAAGCTCGATCATGTCCGTCTTTTCCTTACACACTTCAGCATCGCTTCCCTCAGTTATAAGCAAGGCCAAATGAAGTTTAGCCGCAGGATCAAGGGAACACTCCGCCCTGAGAGCCCTCACCGCACGGATCAATTCCTGTAGGACCGAAAACCTCTTTGAAACTTTTTCGTTTACGCGGCGGTCGTTTTCTTCAGGAAACGGAGCGGCTATAAGCATTCCTTTATAAAAGGAATTTGAAAGGACAAAATTATTCCCGGCCTTTTTGCGGTTTTCGGTAATTTCGGAAAGCGGCAGTTTTGAATAAATTTCTTCCGTAACGAAAGGAAGAAAAGGGTGTAAGAGACGAAGATTTTCTTCCAAAACATTTAACAAGACGGAAACCGCTCTGTCTTTTTCTTTGTCATCTCCGTTTTTAAATGAAAGTTTGGTAGCTTCCACATACCAATCGCAAAATTCGTTCCAAAAATATTCAAAAACGGCATTTGCGGCGTCGTTGTAGCGATAGCCGTCCAGAGAACTTCGCTCAACACGGGCGGCCTTATCGAGGCATGAAAATATCCATACGTCCAATTCCGTAAGATCTTCGTCTTTTACGGGAACAAGTGTTCTTCCTTCCAGATTTCCAAGTATGTAGCGCCCCGCATTCCAAATCTTATTTGCAAAACGGCTTCCCAGTTTAAAAGAATCCCTGTCAACAAGGACGTCTTGCCCCTGCGCGCACATAAAACTCAGCGTAAATTTAAGAGCGTCCGAACCGAAAGTATCGATTATTTCTATGGGATCGATGCCGTTGCCCAAAGACTTGCTCATCTTCCGCCCTTGTTTGTCGCGCACAAGCCCGTGAATATAAATGTCGCGGAACGGAACTTCGCCGGTAAATTCCAAACCGGCCATAATCATGCGGCTTACCCAAAAGAAAATAATGTCATAAGCCGTTACAAGAGCCGTCGTAGGATAAAATCTTTTAAAATCCTGAGTGTTTTCAGGCCAGCCGAGAGTGCTGAACGGCCAAAGCCATGAAGAAAACCAAGTGTCCAGCACGTCCGGATCCTGAACGAGTTCGGAAGCACCGGCGCCGCATTCAACGCATTTTTCAGGCGTTTCGCGCGAAACGGTCATCTTAGCACACTTGTTACAATACCACACAGGTATCCGGTGTCCCCACCAAAGCTGTCTGCTTATACACCAGTCGCGTATGTTTTCAAGCCAGCGGCGGTAAGTATTTTCCCATTTACGCGGGAAAAATACGATCTGCCCGTTTTCCCAGGCTTTTAAAGCCTTTTTTGCAAGCGGCTGCATTTTTACAAACCACTGCTCGCTTAAATAAGGCTCTACAACCGTGGAACAGCGGTAACAATGCCCCACGGAATGTGTGATCTTCTCTTCGCCCTTAAAAAGTCCCAGGTCTTTAAGATCCTCGATTATGAGAGCTCGCGCCTTTTGACATGTCAGTCCTCTGTATTTTTGAGGACAATTTTCATTTAAAGTCCCGTCGGGATTAAGAATATTGATAACTTCAAGGCCGTTTCTTTTGCCCACCTGCCAGTCGTTCGGATCGTGAGCCGGCGTAATTTTTACCATCCCGGTTCCGAAATCCTTGTCCACATAGGCATCGGCTATGATGGGAATAATGCGGTCCGTAAGCGGGAGTTTCAGTTTTTTGCCTATTATGCGGCTATAACGCTCGTCCGAAGGATTTACGGCTACAGCCGTATCGCCTAAAAGGGTTTCAGGCCTTGTAGTAGCGATTTCAATGCGGCTTGAGCCGTCAGGGGCGGGTCCGTCCGCGTATTCATACCAGATGTGATACATCGCTCCGGAAGTGTCCGTGTGCTCAACCTCATCGTCGGCAAGCGCGGTTCCGCAGCGGGGGCACCAGTTTACCAAATACTGTCCTTTATATATCAATCCGCGCTCATACAGAGTCACAAAAACGTCGCGGACTGCTTTTGAAAGTCCGTCGTCCATCGTAAAACGCTCTCTCTCCCAGTCCGTGGAATTTCCTAGTCTTCTCTGCTGGGTCACAATGGCAGCATGGTGATCGTCCTTTACCGCCCAAGTACGCTCAAGAAATTTTTCCCGTCCGATATCCTTTCTCGATATTCCTTCTTTTTTTAGGGCTCTTTCAACCACATTTTGGGTTGCAATTCCCGCGTGATCGGTTCCGGTAAGCCAGAGTGTGTCGTCGCCCTTCATGCGGTGATAGCGGACTACTATATCCTGTAAAACGTTGTTAAGCCCGTGCCCTACGTGAAGAACACCGGTAACGTTCGGCGGAGGAATAACTACAGAATACACGGTTCTCTTCGATTCATCATACCGATCGTGAATCGGAGAGTCCGGATCGGAAAGAGGTTTAAAATATCCTTTTGTCTCCCATTCCTTATAAATTCTATTTTCAAAATCTTTAGGATTGTAAGCTTTTTCCAGCTCAATGGCATTCATAAAATCTATTCCTCAAAATTGCGATATGTGTAAAACTATAGAAACTCAGGCTCCGGCCGGCGGCATAAAGATTGTATTATTATAATGAAATGTGAAATCACTGACAATATTGGATAAAATGCGAACAAAAACGGCGCAAACGCGGTGCGCTAAAACATACCGCGACATTGCGCCGCCGAACATAGGATCTGAAAATGCTATACTGCGGCATCCTGCTCCGAACATAATCAATTAAGAGCAAGAACCGCATTTAATGCCTAAGAATTTTTGTCTTCTTCCGCCGAAAGTTTTTTGTTTATTCGTCTTTGGTTGACAACCGATGTTATCATGGAAATAACGGCGAGCGCTAAAAACACGCAGCAAATGGGCTTTGTAAAGATTTTAAAGAAATGCCCGTCCGAAATTTGCATAAAACGGCGAAGATTGCTTTCGCTCATCGGCCCTAAAATCAAAGCCAGAAGGATCGGCGACAGCGGAAATTCATATTTTTGCAGCAAATATCCTATTACGCCCATGATAATCGCAAAAAACACGTCGAACATGTTCTGGTTTATCGCATAGGCGCCGACTAAGGAAAGCATCAAAATGACAGGTAAAAGCATTTTGCGCTCTACGGAAATGATTTTTGCAAAACCTTTTATACCGCACATCCCCACTGTGAGCATGGCAAAATTTGCAACGATCAAAGAAGCAAACACGGCATATACAATATCAAGGTGCTCCACATACATCATGGGGCCGGGCTGAAATCCCTTCATAATGAAAGCTCCCATAAGGACTGCCGTATTTGAATCGCCGGGGACGCCTAAGCTGAGCATGGGGATCATAGCCCCTCCTGAACACCCGTTATTAGCGGATTCCGCCGCTGCGACACCTTCGGGAATGCCTGTTCCGAATTTTTCCGGATGCTTGCTTGAACGCTTGGCTTCGCTGTAAGAAACAAAGGCTGCAATATCGCCGCCCGCCCCGGGAATGGAGCCTATAAAACTTCCTATGAGCCCGCCGGTTACAATATTACGCAGTATTGTTTTAATATCCGAAAGACCGGGAAACACGCCTGAAATTTTAACCTTATTCTTTTGCGTACCCAAATTGGATTCTATTCCTGCAAGAACTTCGGAAATCGCAAACAAACCTATCAGTGCCGGAATAAAAGGAATCCCGTCATACAATCCCTGGAACTTAAAAAAACGAAGATAGGCGCAAGTCTTATCCATGCCCACAGTAGAAATCAATAAACCGAAAAACGCCGTTATGAGTCCCTTTATCAAAGATTTTCCTGAAATCGAAATGATAACGGAAAGGCCGAAAGCCGCAAGTGAAAAAAATTCGGCAGGCCCGAATTTCAGCGCCATTTTTGAAATATACGGGGACAAAAAAGTCATACACAGAGCGCCTATCATTCCGCCTACAAAAGAAGAAAACAGCGCTATCGACAGGGCTCTTCCCGGTTCTCCGCGTTTTGCCATAGGATAGCCGTCCATAACGGTTGCCGCAGCGGCAGGAGTTCCGGGAGTGTGGATAAGTATTGCGGAAATAGACCCGCCGTACATAGCGCCGCAGAAAATTCCAAGCAGCATACCTACGGACGGCAAAAGATCAAGCCCGTAAGTAAACGGTATCAAAAGCGCTATTCCCATAGTAGACGTTAAGCCGGGAATACAACCGATCAAAACTCCGCCTGCCGCGCCGATAAAGATATAAAGCATATTCAGCGGGGCAAAAACAGGACCGAAACTCGAAATCAAAAGACCAAAATCCATATCTCCCCCTATTCCAACAGCCCCATCGGCATATCTATTCCTAAAAGAAATTTAAAAGCAAGGAAAATAACGGCGGTAGAAACTATCGAAAAAACGACCATCGTCTTCCATTCGCGTTTTCCCAAAAGAACCATAAACGCAAACAAAACAAAGGGAGTTGTAATTATAAACCCCGTAACGTACCACAAAGCGGCCGCAACAATAATTATCGCCAGACCTATTAACATACGCTGCATACCTTTGTCTTTCAAGCTTAAGGTCATTGCAGGAGTTTTATTATTTTTATCGACAATATTTTGTATCAAAAGAACCGCACAGCAGATAAAAAGCCCTGTAGAAAGCCAGCGCGGGAAAAATTCAGGTCCGATAGGAACGTTTTTAAAATGTTTAAATGAAAGGGTAATAATAAAAGCGGTCGCCGATAAAAACATTCCTATAACGGCGGCAATGATATTAGCTATCCGCACATTTCCTCCTTATATAACGGCAAGGCCGCACCGAAAATTTATCCGGAAGCGGCCTTCTTTTAAAATAAAGTTTTAAAATCCCGTCAGTCAATAAGACCTAATGATTTCATTGTAGCGGTTACCGCTTCATAATTTGTTTTCAAAAAAGCTCCGAAATCGGCGGAATTCATATATGCAAGATTCAAATTCATATTACCGGCCATTTTTACAAAATCAGGATCCTGTTCCGCCTTCGTAAATGCATCGACAAGAATCTGTTTTATTGCAGGATCAACTCCCTTCGGAAGCGCAAGGCCTCTCCAAGTGTAATAAGTAATATCAAATCCCTGCTCTTTAAATGTCTTGATATTGGGATAAGAAGCGGGACGTTTTTCATCCATAATTCCAAGAACCTTTAAGTTTCCGGCATCAAGCTGTGATTTTACTTCAGCCAAAGAAACTGAAACCGCTTCGATGTGTCCGCCTGCAAGAGCGGTTACGGCGCCTGCAGCTCCTTCAAAAGGAATGTGCTTTACATTGATTCCCGTTTTATCAGCCAAAAGTCCCGCTCCTATGTGCCATACCGAACCGGGCGCGGAATTACCGATAGAAACTTTTCCGGGATTATTTTTACAATACTCTACAAACTCTTTTACCGTATTGTATGGAGCGTCCGCCTTCACTGTGAGTGTAGCCGCATCCGCATTTACACGTATAATCGGATCGTAATCCGCATAGGTAAAATCTATGAGCCCCTGCTGCGGCAAGGAGTTTAGTTCAAACGTGATCATACCGACCGTGTATCCGTCGGGTTTGGCATTTTTGATCGCCGCATGTCCGATGGCGCCGCTGCCGCCGGTTTTATTTTCAACAGTAAGCGTAACCCCAAGCTGCTTTTCCGCAGCGGCACATATACCGCGAAGAACCGCATCCGTTCCCCCGCCTGCGCCCCACGGGCAGATAACCGTTATACCTTTTACAGGATACTTTGCTTTGCCTGCCGAATCCTTATCACCGCCTGCAAAGGCGCAAAAAGCCAGAGCGAAAGCAAGAACAACACCGATTAGTTTTTTCATTTTATTCCTCCACTAAAACTATTACAAAAAATTACCGAAAACCGATCAGCCGATAAAAATTCAATTTTTTAAGCTGGCGGCGATCGTTTTAGAGTATTTTAAGATATTATACATGATTTGTGCGGGAAATGCAAAAAGCGGTAAAAATTTTGTTTGAATAACCACCCGTGAAATGGCCGGCTGCACTTTCCAGCTTTCGCGCCGGAAAATTTCTGCCGTGCGGCAACCTACGCACGGCTGCGCCAAACTATTTTACCTTCAATTCAAGTCCTCAAAAGACTTTACTTCATAGCCTGCTTTTTCGATCGCAGCCTTTAATTCTTCGTCGGGAATTTTGCGGCTGAGAGATATTTCCGCGGTATTTACATTTAAATTTACTTCGCAAGCGGCGCCTTCAATCTTATTCACTGCGTGTTCTACGCGTGCCGCACAATTTTCACAGCTCATGCCGCCTATTTTCACTGTCTTTTTGGCAATAACGGGATCATCAAGTTTTTTGTGCTCACGGATTACGGAAGAACCGCCGCCTGTACAACAAGAACCTTCTCCGCGAAGATGTTTCGCGCTCACTTTAACGGCTACAAAAATAATGACGGCAAGAAGCGCAACAATAATAATATTTATCATTTTTTCTTTTTCTCCCTTGAAGTTGTACCGTGGCAATGATTTCTACACGAAGCCGCGCCGGGACAACCTATGCATATGGGATTGTTATTTTCAATAGCGATCTTTCTCTGGCGCAGAATATAAAATACGGCGCCTGCAATACAGCAAAGCAAAAGTCCGCCTGCAACGAGATTGGCAACCATAAACACTCCGTTACAAAACGGGTGTTTTGCAAGGTGACAAAAGCGTACATCCTTTGCAAAACACCGCTCGATGTTATTTTTTCTTACCGAACTTTTTTTTCAAAAATCTGATAAGAACGGAAACTGCCGTTAAAGTCAAATACGCAATTATCAACAGGGCAATGGCATACCCCATTGAAAGCACCGAAGCAGTTCCTCCCATAGACGCTTTTAAACCGCAGCGGCTACGGAACGCTTCACTTCAAAAGACATTCCCTTGTACGGATCCTTTCGGAAAAGCATGTACAAGATTATAACCGTAAAGATGATCGCCGCTACAGTTCCTGCGGTAAACACGCCTGCCGCAAGCATCATATAGTTGTACACGCAAAGCGCAATCACATAAGCCCAAATATTCTGGAACAAAATGGCAAACCAGAACCATTTGCGGTCTTTAAGTTCGCTCGCCATTACACCTATAGCCGCCACACACGGAGAATCAAGAAGATTAAACACGAGGAAGCTTATCGCGGCTGCAGCGGTCGGGAACCATGAAGCTATAGCGACGGCAACTTCGCCGGCTTCTTCCACAAGCTCTTCATCCACATTGGCAAGAACGCCCATAGTGCTTACTATCGCTTCTTTAGCGGAAAATCCTGCAATAGAAGAAGCGGCAGCCTGCCAACCGCCGTCAGCTCCGCCGAAGCCCAGCGGTATGAAGATGCGGCGAATAGCATTGCCCAACACCGCCATCAGCGAATCAGGAGAATCAACAAGCCCGAATCCTTCTTCACCGAAGCCGTAGCTGGACAAGAACCAAATTACGATACAGGCAAGGAACAATATTGTACCCGCTTTTATCATAAAGCCGCGTAAGCGTTCCCAAGTGTGTAAAAGAACGGTCTTTGCCTGAGGAAGGTGATACTGGGGCAATTCCATTACAAACGGAGCGGCTTCGCCGTGGAACGGCTTTGTCTTTTTAAGGATAACCGCAGAAACAAGAACGGAACAAAGCCCGGTTGCGTACATCAGAGCGGCAACATTTCCTTCATTAAGATTCGTCATAGAGCCGGCCAAAACACCCGCCATAAGTGCTATGACAGGCAATTTTGCACCGCACGGAATCCACGTCGTGGTAAGAATGGTAAGACGGCGGTCATTGTCGTTTTCGATGGTTTTAGAAGCCATGATACCCGGAACGCCGCAGCCTGAAGAGATCAAAAGAGGAATAAAGCTTTTGCCGGACAGACCGAATCTTCTGAATATGCGGTCCATAACGAAGGCTATACGAACCATGTAGCCGCAGTCTTCAATTATAGAAAGCAAAAGGAACAGAATAGCCATCTGAGGAACGAAGCCTAGGATAGCGCCGAGTCCGCCCATAATTCCGTTTACGATACAGTCAATAAGAATTTCATTTACGCCGGCGCCTTCCATCCAGCCCTGAACGATTTCCTGCAGCCCCGCCACGAAAGAATCGTTGGTCCAGTCGGTAAGCCATGTACCTATCGTAGTAACCGAAACATAGTAAACGCCCCACATTACAAGCAGGAATATGGGAATACCCAGCCATCGGTTCGTAACTATCTGGTCGATTCTGTCCGACCTCGTGAGTTTTTTACCCGATTTTTTTACACAGCGGCTGACTATGCCGGTGATATAGTTATAGCGTTCGTTCGTGATGATCGATTCAATATCATCGTTTTTTGCGTTTTCAAGTTTTTTAGAAATAGCTTCCGCTTTTTCAAGTTCGCTCTTGCCGAGCTTCAGCTGCTCGAGCACAACCTTGTCGCGCTCAAGCAATTTAATGGCATACCATCTTTTAAGAACTTCGTCGATCGAAGAAGGAAGGACGGCGGTCATCTCTTTAATGGCCGCTTCCACGTCGGCACTGAAACAGGCGGACGGAACGGAAGATTTTTGTAATGCGGCTTCCGCTGCAGCCTTCGCAGCCTCTTTTACTCCCGTTCCGTGAAGGGCCGAAGTTTCAACGATTTTACATCCCAGTTCGGATGAAAGTTTTGCAGTATCAATTTTGTCACCTGATTTTTTCAAAGCGTCGATCATGTTCAACGCTATAACCACAGGCTTGCCCAATTCAAGGATCTGTGTCGTCAAATACAGGTTGCGTTCTATATTCGTCGAATCCACAATGTTCAAAACCGCATCCGGATCGTCTTTAATAAGATAATCACGGCTCACTACCTCTTCCAAAGTATACGGAGAAAGAGAATAAATACCGGGAAGGTCCGTTACTATCGTATCGCTTCCCTTTATCTTTCCTTCTTTTTTTTCAACAGTAACTCCCGGCCAGTTTCCCACATACTGACTGGCGCCGGTCAAAGAGTTAAACAAAGTCGTTTTTCCGCTGTTCGGGTTACCCGCTAATGCAATTCTTATACTCATCATTTTACCCCGTCAAACCATTTCAACACAGTCCGCATCATCTTTGCGTACGGACAATTCATACCCGCGTATAGTGATCTCTACAGGATCCCCCAACGGCGCCACTTTTCTGACAAACAGCTCGCTGCCGTTTGTTATTCCCATATCCATAAGACGCCGCTTCAGAGCGCCGCCGCCATGCAACTGCTTTACTTTAGCAGTCGAACCGACAGGAATGTCGCGTAAAGTTTTCATACCTTTATATCTCCTAATAAAAAATACAAATTAAACTATACACAAAACCGTCATTCTAAGATCCGCACTTTCATACACGAGAAACTGGAATGATTATTTGATTTAAAAAATAAGCCTTTAAACTTTTAAAAAGGGATATTCGTTGACGTACGAGCGTAACACTCTTATGCGCAAAATATCTTGCCTGCCAAATTAGAGTCCAGCGCTATGCGGGATTCCTTAACTTTTACGATCAAACTTCCGTCTAAAACGGATACGACCGTAACTTCCGTTCCCACGTTAAATCCCAATTCGTTCAGATGCTGCTTTACGGCCGCACTGCCGCCGATTCTTTTAACTTTTACCAAACTACCTTGCGACACGACCGTCAAAGGCATACTTCCCTCCGCAGACAGAAAAAAGCAATATCCATCTGACATTAGGATACACTAACTTATATTATCTGTCAACAATTGCATTTGAGTTAGATTTTTATGTGAGGAAATACGCAATCGTGCGAAAGCGGTACAAAAAGCGGCGTGGACTGTCCGTGCAAGAAGTTCGGCGGCAGATCTATAAATTTGCAGATTTATACATTTACCGCCGCTTTTTTCGCATCAACCGAGTTTAAATCCCGATGACAAATTGCTTTTTTGCAGTTTATTTGCGGAGTATACGATTAAAAATACTATGATAAGCAAGATGACCGATAATGCGCTTGCTTCACCTAGCGCGCCGTCGGCAACCGCGCCGTAAATCTGTACGGGAACGGTACGTGTCTTTGCGCCATACAGTAAAATTGTCGTACTCAATTCCTGCAGCAACGTTGAAAAAGTCAAAATCGAACCGCTTACAATACCGGGTAGGATCAGCGGAACGCTTACTTTTAAAAAAGTGTAAATCCAATGCGCGCCGGCAATGGTTGACGCTTCTTCAAGCGCAGGATTTAGCTGCGTTAAATTTGCGGAAACGGAACGATACACATAAGGAGTTCGCCGAATCATGTATGAAATTATTATAATCGTATATGTACCGCCAAGTGAAATAACGGCGCGTCCGCTGAACGCCGAAATGAGCGCAACCGAAACTACCGTACCCGGTAAAATAAATGGGGCCATTATCGCCATATCGAGTATTGCGCCGCCTTTCGGTCTTTTCCGCTCGGTTATATAGGCAATTATGCTTCCCAGTATAGCGGTGAACAGCGTTGCACAAACCGAAAGATAGAACGAATTAAATAATTCATTATGCGATTTTTGAGGAATGATTGTGTAATTCGTGAAAGTAAATTTTTCAGGAAGCAAGCCCGACCATTTTTCAAAAAACGACATTATGATAATCGTAAATTGCGGCGCAAGCGAAATCAACAATATGATAAGACAGTATATCACCGCGATGACGCAGATAACCGGATGCGTATGAGTTTTGATCTTCGCATGAGTTGCGCTTATCGTTTCATATTTTCGCCGCGAAACGACATACTTTTGCAAGAATAAAACGATGCCGGTAATGACGACATTTACAACCGCGATGGATGCCGCGCCGTTGATATCCCAAAAACCGTTTACGCGGAAATAGATAAGCGTCGGCAGCACGTATTCGTCGCCGCCGATGACGGCCGGTATACCGAAGTTTCCGATCGAGCGCACGAATACGAGCAGAGCTGCAGCTCCCAAGCTCGGAAGGATGAGCGGAAATGTGATCGTACGAAAAATATATGCGCGGGAAGCGCCCATGAGCATTGCGGAATCTTCAAGCAGCGCGTTTGCCGATGCGAAAGCCCCTTCACACAGCATAAAAACGAATGGATAATAAGTCATCGTCATGCAGAAAATCATACCGAACAGTCCGTAGACCGGCGGCAGCGTTATACCTAAAGGAGCAAGAATCAAATTAAAAAAATGGCGTACGATGCCTTGCCGCCCAAGTAAGATGATCCATGAAAATGCGCCGACGAACGACGGCATGATTATCGGCAGAACGCCCAAAGAAAGCATGAGTTTTTTTGCGGGCATTTTTACGCGGGCGACAAAATACCCCATCGGCAAACCTACCAGCAGCGACAACAATGTTACCGAAAAACCGACAATAAATGAATTTTTGAGACTCCGTTTATATAGAGCGCTTGTAAAAAATTTCGTAAACCCCGCTAGGCTCAAGCTGTCAAGATTAAATTTATTGCCCGTTTTCATAAACGCGCGTAAAAACGTATTCGCAAGCGGCCAAAATAAAAACACGCACAAAAATGCCATCGGAAGAAAAAACACCAACAGCTGCGTGTAATCTTTTTGAAACAGATCTTTTTGTTGCTTCATTCGTCTTCTCCGTCATGCAGGTAGAGGTATGCCAGATCCGATTTTATAGAAACGTATGCAGTATCAAGCTCACGGATTGCAGATTCCATGTGCGGCATGTCGACTTCAACGGGGACTTTTGAAATTTCTTTCGGCAGTTCGACTTCATAACGCACAAATTGACCAAGGTGCTGAATGATTTTAACTTCGCCGGGAATACTGTCGGCAGTTTTTTTAGAAGACACCGAAAGCTGTTCAGGACGCGCTCCGACGACAACATCGGCTCCGTCGGATACGGATGAAGAAACATACCGCCTTGCTTTTTGTACGTCAACCTTTATGCCGCCGTAGTCCAGAACCGCGCCGTTCGGCGTGAGTTTGCCGTGAAAAAAATTCATTTTGCCTATGAAATTTGCAACAAAGGCGTTTTGCGGCTTCGTATATAATTCATCCGACGTACCTATCTGCTCGACGACGCCTTTTTTGAAAACAGCCAGACGGTCTCCTATGGCCATCGCTTCTTCCTGATCGTGAGTAACAAAAAGCGTAGTTATATTTGTTGCCTTTTGGATGCGGCGTATTTCCGCGCGCATATAGCGGCGCAATTTTGCATCGAGGTTTGCCAAGGGTTCATCGAGAAGAAGAAGGTCGGGATCGTATACCAGAGCGCGCGCGATTGCGACCCTCTGCTGCTGCCCTCCCGAGAGCGCCGTCGGGCTTGGATTGCGTTTTAATTCTTCCTGCAAGCCGACAAGCTCCATAACTTCGGTGACTTTGCGCTTTATTTCATCGTTTGGAATTTTTCGAACGCGAAGGCCGTAGGCAACATTTTCAAATATGCTCATGTGCGGATACAGCGCAAAGCTTTGAAATACCATCCCGATATTCCGCTTAAACGGAGGAATGGAAGTCATATCATTATCGCCGTATAAAATATGTCCGCCGGTTATGGATTCAAGACCTGCCGTACTACGCAAAAGAGTTGTCTTTCCGCAGCCGGAAGGCCCAAGCAGGCAAAAAAGTTCGCCGGGTTCTACAGTGAAGCTTACGTCTTTTAGCGCGTGAACTTCATTGTGTGACCCCTTATCAAATATTTTGTTAATTTTATCGTAACTGAGGCTGAGACTCATATTCGGATTCTCCAAAAAAGATGTATGCACAGCCTTTAAATCAAAAGATATAACGGCTGTGCGAGTTTATGAAATGGAAAGTATTTTTTTACGCTGTTATTTCATCATGTCGGAAAATTTACTTGTCAATTCTTCACGCAGCTCGGCGGCTTCTTTTGCGTCATATTCGACAAGTTTGATTTTATCCAGTGGCGGTAAATGTTTAGGACCGGGAATACCGGCAATAACAACACGCCGTCCGCGCGTATCGTAGATGATTTGATACGCTTCTTTTGACGTGAGAAAATCCATAAAAAGCTCGGCGGCTTTGGGGTTCGGACCGTGATCGATTATGCCGGACGCATCGAAACGAGCGCCCGTTCCGTCGGACGGATATACGAAAGTTACAGGGTTGCCTTTTTCCATATATTTTGCAATATTTGCTTCCCCTGTGGCGGTGATAGCATATTCGCCGCGTGCAACAGCTTCAGGGCCCGCCGTAGAACTCGTATTGAACACTACCGTTTGCGCTATTGTTCTTACGAAATCTTCGCCGTAGAACTTGTACCACATATAAAGCTGCGCGTATGCCGAACCGGAAAGCGTCGGATTTGCAAGTACTATTTCGCCTTTATATTTCGGATTTATGAGATCTTTCCATGTTTTGGGATAGTCTTCCGGTTTTAACAAATTGGTGTTTACCATTAAAGCTTGCAACGGCATTGAAAACCCGTAATACTTCGGCACAGCGACCGGATCCCGAACGTTCTCGCCGATATTCGCATGATTTGCCGTTTTATACGGACGGAACAATTCGTATGCCATATCGAACGATTCTCTTGCAATACCCATCAAAACGTCTCCGCTCGGACGCGGCTGTTCGGCGTTCAGCCTTGTAAGCAATTCCCCGGAACCTGCTCGTATAATGCTTGTTGAAATTTCCGGATGCAGTTTTGTAAACGCTGCGACAAGAGCCTGCGCTTCGTCTTCGGAAGCGGCGCTCCACACTACAAGTTCTTTAGGCGGTTCATCAGCTTTGTCGTTTCCGCCTTTCGAAAATACTGCGCCCGATAAAAGCGTACAGGCAAGTACCGCAAATAAAATTTTTTTCATAAATCCTCCAAAATAATTTGTGAAAATATTAGCGTAATTATAAACCAGAATTTCCCAAAGTGCAAATTTTAGTATACCCGTATACTTTTTACAATGCACAAATTCAACAGTCTCCGAAATCGATATTTTGTTCGACTGTCGAATTTTAATGAGTTAAAATATGGAAAATCTTTGACCGACAGGGCGTTTTCGAGTTTAACAAAACTCGAAAACGCCCCAACTAGTATGAATACAGAGTTTACACCTTAAACTTTCCGACTTCCCCGGTTAAGTTCTGAATGCTCGCCTTATTTTTTTGAGAGATTTCGTTTACTTCCTGTACGGCGTTGTTTATCTGAATGGCGCCTGCGGCCATTTCGTTCATGCTCTCTGTGATAACTCTTGTCAGCTCTTCCAGCTTTCGCATCTCTTGAGCGACACCTTCACCGCCCTTAAGCATCTCCTCAGAACCCTGTTTTACTTCTACGGTTACGGTATTTATGTCTCTGATTGCGGCAAGTATTTCTTTGCTGCCGTTTTCCTGCTCTTGCATGGCTTCCGTTACGCGGTCGCTCATTGTCTTTACCTGTTCCGCTAAGTTGAAAATAGTGTTGAACTTTTCTTCTGCGGTTTTGGATGAATCGGATAGAGCTTCTATTTCATTTGAAAGAGTTTTAAGAGTGTTCGTTATCGTCTTACCGTGTTCGGCAGAATCTTCGGCGAGCTTACGAATTTCATCGGCGACAACGGCAAAGCCTTTACCGGCTTCGCCCGCATGAGCGGCTTCGATCGCCGCATTCATCGCAAGCAGATTCGTCTGTGAAGCTATGTTCTGAATAACCGTACTCGCTTCAATTAAGCTGCCCGATTCTTCGGCGACCTTTTGAGTTATGCTGTTTGAATTAATAACCGTATTTTTGCCGTCTGCGGTTGCGTCTGCAAGGGTTTTAATCACGTTGTCGGTTTTTTCAAGCGTCTGACCTATGGACGCTATGTTGCCCACCATCTGCTCGATCGCCGAAGAAGACTCCGTGACGCTGGCAGACTGATTTTCGATGCTTGAATTCAATTGATTTATCGTGCGGACTATTTCTTCTATCGTGGCGGCGGTTTCGGTAACGCTCGCGGATTGTGTTAGAGCCTGCTGCTTTACGCCGTCAATATTAGCGCTTATTTGGTGAACTGCGCTTGCGGTTTGAGTCATATTGCCGGCGAGCTCGTTTCCTATCTCTTCCATGACTCTGCTGTTTTCGCCCACCGTTTTAATTGACGATCCGATCTTAGTTATAGTCTGATTAAAGTATTCGGCCATATCGGTAATTTCATCGTTGCCAGCTACGGCAAGCCTTACTGTTAAATCTCCTTCTCCCTGTGCAATGTCTTTTAGAGCATTTACGGCGATGGATATCGGTTTGATAATAGCACGTGCAACGAAATAAATGATAATGAGCGCGGCAACTAAAATAATCGCACCGCTTCCTATCATTGAAAAACGCAATGTAGTGATCGTCCCCATAAATTCATTAACCGGCGCACGGATAATAACCGACCAATCGGTAGTCTGCATTGTCGCAAAAGAAGCTATGTAAGACTCACCTTCGTATGTGTAGTAGCCTATTTCACTTTCATCGGTGTCCAAAACGTGTTCCAAAAAAACGGCTGTCGAAGCAAGCGTTTCGTTCGTTTTTGCCTGTTCGATAATGTTTGCTTGGCTTTTAATCAGCTCGGAATCTTTATCGGCTATAATAGTGCCGCCGTTGCCCATAATGTAACAATTGCCCGTTTTGCCGACGACAATATTGTCAATTTGTTCGGTAAGCCATAAGCCGTCGATTGTTGCAGCAAGTATATCGTTTGCTTGATTATTATCATCATAAATCGGAACAGCAATAATGATAACCATTTTATCGTTGATAAAAGACACAAACGGTTCGCAAATCAGCGGTTTTCCATGATAGTCTTTAAACCAAGCCGCTGAAGAAATATCGCTCGTCCGCCCGTCGGCTAAATAACCGATTCCATTTTTACTGACAATATTGAGTGCTTGAAAAGTATCATTTTTATCAGCGAGTTCTTTTACTAACACCGCCTTTTCCAAATACGATGTTTCGTTACTCCGCAATGCAGGCATCTGGGCGATACCTTCAAGGAATTGCCAAAACGACGTAATGCGGCCGTCTATTATTCTTGAAACATCGGTTGCTTTATCGACTAAGTGCGTTTCCACCTTTTCAATGACCGCTTTTCTAGCCGAAAGGACTGCAAGCAAAATTTCAAATGCTGATGCTAAAGCTATTAAAAGACCGAAGATGATGATGAGTTTGTAACGCAAGGAAAATCTCTTTTTCATATAAAGCCTCCAAAATAAAGATTCTTATATTTATAATTTGTAATAAAGTTGTCGTATCCATAAATCAAGGTTTGATAATTTTTGGGTGCAGGAGGAGATTAAATTATCATAATTACTTTTCGAGCTGCTGCAGGGCGTATTTTTTTTGTTGTGTGTGCGGGAGATAAACGGATTGGCAATCAATTTGGAAAATTTCAATTATATTCTCCTGATTTCATAATAGTATACCACGTAGTATATGATATGAAAAGAAAGTTTTTGATTTTCACAAATCATAAAAGCGTTTTTACGCAATTTACTTTTATGCAGCGGCATACATAGCGGCGGCTTTCGAATGCAAAAACCGGCAAAGCATAAAAAAAGGGAGACCTGCGACGGTAATAGCAGATCTCCCTCAAAACGCGGGAAACATTTTGACATGACTTGCAAGTAGGAGCACTTGCTGTCGACACGATCTTCAACGAAGACCGTATCTGAAAACTGTATACAAGAAACTTATCCCAAAAATTATCATGCAGATGCGGCAGCCTTGCCGAAAGCACGGCAAGATTCAAGTCCGCTGTCGTCCGGAGTCAGCTGGATCTGTAAGGGCTCGCCTATTAAAACCGCACCCGCAGCTTTTACGCGGTCAGCCCAGTCTCTGAGCCACTGTCCGTCACCCCAATCGTAAGAACCGAACAAGGCGACTTTTTTACCGGCGATCTTTCCTTCAAGGTCGCTGAAAAGAGCTTCCATAGAATCCTCAAGCACTTCGGCGCCCATAGCGGGGCTTCCGAGAATCAAAACATCGTATCCGGCGAGAGCGTCGGCGCTCGTGTCGGACGCCGTAAAAATATCAGCCGCGCCTGCGCCTTCCTTTATGGCGTTTGCCATAGCTTCGGTATTCCCCGTAGTACTTGCATAAACGATAGCAACCTTACTCATTCCATTTCTCCTTAAACTACAAATTGAACTATTAAGCAAATTTTAAATCCGCAGAGCGGATAACGTCTTCTATACAAAAGCCTTTTACGGCCATCATCAGGCATTTTTCACGGCAGCAATCGTATTGCTTAAAAACGGCCATAGCCCTTTCCATGTCGCCGTAGACCTTCCAATAGCCTGAAATCTTAAAATTCTTACCGCAGTTTTCAGTGAACCCCTCGACATCCTCTAAAGGATAGCCTAAGAATAAGCCGATCTCATGCGGAAAGGTCTTCCGTATTTTCAAACACAATGACAACTGATCTATAAGGGACTCAACGCCGTCCATCTTATATCCCAATCTCTTCATGTATTTAAAAATATCCGTATCCTTAAAAACGGTTTCCAACTCGCATCGGTTATATACAAATACCAGAAAAAAATCAGGATATCTGCATATGATTCTGCATTCCAAATCGAAGGACGCACACCTGCTTTTAAGAGCGGCTATATCGTTTTCCAAATCGGGAAAATCTTTTAAAGAACAGCTTATAAGATTTGCGACCTTTATTCCCGTTAAGACGGGGCCGCAATGACATATGACTACCTGCTCTAAAGACATCCCAACCCCATCGGCGCTGAAAAACATTCAAGCCACTGGAGTTAGCATACACAAACTTTAGTTAGATGTCAATACTTTTTTGATATTTTTTTAATATTTCGGTTCAATTTTGAGATGATAAAATTTGAGCATTGCATTAAATTATGATTTTCAGTTTTCTCAGGTTTTCGGCCGCACAGCCGTGCGTCACTTATTTTCTTCAAGCCATTTACGAATGCCATTTTCAATATCACGGTCGATAGCGTGTTCTACGCGGCAGGCGTTTTCTTCAGCCTGTTCTCGGGATACGCCCGTTATCTTTACAAAAAAATCCGTGAGCATGATATGCCGGCCGTAAACCGACCGGGCTTTTTTTTCGCCTTCTTCCGTAAGCTTTATCATATTTCCGAGCCCAAACGTGATGTATCCGCTTTCGGAAAGTATATCCATCGCACGGCTCACGCTGGGCTTTGAGACTTTCAAATGATTTGCGATATCTACGGAACGGACAAAGCCGTTCTGCTGCTGAAGCATCAATACTGTCTCAAGATAATCTTCTCGGGATTCATACATTCAAAACTCCAATATTTGTTTCATTCTCATTAATTATATCACAATTTTTGAAAACTGCAATTTTACAGACGCATTTGGGAAGCTCAGGACAACCGATAAACCGAGCTTACCGCTTTAGTCCGCGTTTAAACTGAGGAATGCGGGCGCTGGCTGTCGTATTCCAACCGCTCCTGTCGCCGCGTTTAAGAAAGTGATACGCAACGCCTGCGATCATCGCGCCGTTGTCGCCGCAAAGGTTTAAAGGCGGAAATATACAGTTAAGCCCTTTTTTTTCCGCAAGCAAGGCGCGTAAGCGCGAATTTGCCGCAACGCCGCCGCCTGCGACCACGGTAGAAATTCCCGTGTCTTCTACGGCGCGGAAAAGGCGGCTTGTTATTGTTCGGCAGGCCGTCTCTTGAAAAGCCGCACACATGTTTTCCGCCGTTTTTTCATAGGAATCGTTCCAAAACATATCGCGCTGGTGAATTACGGCAGTCTTGAGTCCGCTAAAGGAAACATCGTAGCGGTGTTCGCCCTTGTCGATTTTAGGAATGGGAAAATGCGCGGCCTCCATAGAGCCGTTTTTTGCAAGTTTGTCTATAATAACGCCGCCGGGGTACCCGAGCCCGTAAAATTTCGCAACCTTGTCGAAGGCTTCGCCCACGGAATCGTCAATCGTCGTTCCGAGAATTTCAAGTTCGTCAAAATTTAAAACCTTACATATAATCGTATGTCCGCCGGAAACTAAAAGCCCCAAATACGGATAGTTTATTTGCTGTACAAGATGAGCTGCGTACAGGTGCCCCAGCATGTGATTTACGGCGATAAACGGCTTGCCGCCCGCCCATGCGAGGGTTTTTCCGAAAGTAAGGCCTACGAGCAGCGACCCCATAAGGCCGGGACGATTTGTCGCCGCGACTGCGTCAATATCGTTTAGGCAGAGACCGGCTTCTTTTACGGCTTGCCGCACTACGGGAAGAATCCACTCGGCGTGTTTACGGCTTGCAATTTCGGGCACGACGCCGTTATAAACTTCATGGAAGGGTATCTGCGTAGCTACCACATTGCTCAGTATTTTTTGCCCGTCTTCGACAACGGCGGCCGCCGTTTCGTCGCAGGACGATTCTATTCCTAAAATTTTCATATATGTTCTATTCCCAACATTCTAACAAAATTATAAGTATTTATATTATAAAGACTTAAACTTCAGCAGTCAACAGATAGTTTGTGTACCGCACTGAACAATATATAATTTATTATCTTCAACTTTATATACAAGTCGGTTTGCCGTATCCATTCTTCTGCTCCAATACCCTGATAATTCATGCTTTAACGGCTCAGGTTCGCCTTTTCCTTTATCAATGCCATTTCTTTCAATATCTTTAATTAAATCATGCGTAGTTTTTATCAATTTTTGTTGATGCTTATTAAAAAGTTCACAATAATCTTTCCATGCAATATCAGACCAAACTTTTACCATCAATCAATTTCCTTCAATTCATGAATTTGACCTATTCCGTTTTCAATCTGATTTATACTTTTACGCAAATATTTCATATTTTCTTCCGAATAAATATATGGATCTTCGGATGCTTTCAGTGCAAAGGGCAGACCATTTTCCCGAATTGTTGCCTTTACAAAAGAATTTATAGCCGAAGAAATATTGATTCCCATAGAATCACATATCCGCTCAAAACTTATTTTATCATCATATGTAATTTTTGCTGATATTGTAGTCATTTTTAATACCTCTTACTACATTATACTACACAAACTACTAAAAAACAACCTATCCTGCCTGTTAAAAATTTAATTTATTATTTTTAATATCGCTTTCAGTCAAAAACTAATTCTCAAAATAAATAAAGTTTTTGTACAAAACCTATTTTTGAATCCAAACGTAAGCTGTTGCAGAACTTGCGCCGACCTTTTCAATTAAATCCTGCTTTACCAAATCCGCTAAAGCGCGCTCAACGGTCTTTTTACTTATGTCCGGACATTTTTCGAGAATTTCCCTCTTATTTATCTTACCAACCGTATTTTGAATAAGATTTTTTACTCGTTCCGGCTTTGAAATTTTGGCGGAAGAAAGATATTCGACACGATTTTCAAATTCATTGTAAGCTTTTATTAAAATTCCAAAATAATATCTTACAAAAGCTTCATAAGAATTGGTATTTTCATGCCAGCCCGAAGAGCAATCCTGTAAAGCCTCATAATATGTTTCTTTGGAATTTTCAATGAGCATTTCAATGCTTATGTATTTTCCCGCAATAAATCCTGCTCTATAAAACAAGAGAAGTGTAAGAAGTCTGCTCATTCGTCCGTTTCCATCGTCAAAGGGATGAATACATAAAAAATCCAAAACAAATAGCGGGATTAAGAGCAGTCTATCCGTTTTGTTACTGTTCCAAGATTTTAAGAAATTTTCCGTCATTTGACGCACAGCTTCTTCCGTTTCATAAGCGGGAACCGGCGCAAATCTGACTTTTTGAATATCGTTATTATCCGTTTCGGCAATTATATTGTCGCTTGATTTAAATTTTCCTCCAAACCCGTTCTTGTTGTATGAATATAAATCTCTGTGCAGCTGCTGAATAATATTTGATGTAGGAGAAATGTAATCATAATTTTCATGGATTGTAGCAAGAACATCTCTATAACCGGAAATTTCCTGTTCATTTCTATTTCGCGGTTGTGATTTTTGAGACATTAATTCTTCAAGTCTTTTATCAGTTGTATAAATACCTTCAATTCTGTTTGATGATTTCGTACTTTGAATTTTCGCAATATCCATTAAAGTATGTAATTCATCCTTTTTAGCTTCCACAAATAATTGTTGCCTGCCTTTGTGTTCATAAATTGAACTTAAAAGCTGAACGATTTCAGGCGTCAGTAATCTTTTAGCATTTTCTTCGTATTCAAAATTATGCATAGTAATTTACTTATTTTGTCTCTCTGTCCAAAAACGCGCTCTTTATGTCATGATAGCACAAAATGACATAGAGAACAAGTTAATGACATAGAAGATTTACAGTTTAACAGAAATAGGACTTGAATCTGCGGCCTTAGGACAAAAAAACGGCGTGAAAATCTGCCGCCGCCGTAATATGTCTGTCATCGTTCGGCGCCGGACTTCGACACAACCGAAAAACGGTACCCTTTTTTTACAAGCAAGGGATATAATTCTTTTAAAATATCGGGAAGAAGTTCGGCAGCCCACACGTGACCTATCATAATGCAATTACCCTTTTTATTGGCGATCGCAAGACCTTTCAAAAGCTCAGCGATAATATTTTCTCTGGTGCGTATATTATCCAAAAAAATATCACGGCTGTAAATGCTCACGCCCAATTCGAGCGCAGCCTGAGCCGCTTGAGAAGAAGCAGTTGTCCTGGAATCGAGAAAAAACACGTCCGCCTGGACGGCGGCTTCAAGGACGGCGACGACCAAAATCTTATTTTCCATTATGAGAGAACCTTCGTGGTTGTTAAAACCGGCCACAGGTCCGATCTGAGCGATGTTTTTAAAAATTATGTCCATAACGTCGTCCGTGCCCATTTGAGGAAGAATTGCACCGGGCCCGGGATTTACCGAAAGATCCAAGGCCTGCATGGGCTGATGTAAGATCAGTTCATGGCCTGAGTCACGTACGCGGCGAGCGCTTTCGACGGAATGGACGAGGCTAGGCAAAACCGCAACAGTGATCGGAAAAGGAATCGAAAGACATTTTTCAAGCTGAGAAAGGTTTTGTCCGCCGTCGTCAAATACAAAAACCAGAACGGGATTCCCAACGGCGGAAGGAATGTCAAATTCTTTTTCTTTAACCGAATCGGCGACGGCGCGATCTTTACGGCCGGAAGCGAGCACGGCGGTGTTTTGAGACTTACTTGACATAGAATCAGCCTGTGTGCCGGAAGACTTGTTCGGTGAGGAAACAGGCGGCGTACCGGGCGACTTATTTGTCGCGGGTACGGGCGCCGTGCCGTGAGAAAGTTTATCCGCCTCATTTTTTAAAACTTTCGGAGCAGGTTTTACACTGTCTGACTTAAGATCGCCGGATAAGGAAGCAGCAGTACCGCGGGAAGACTGGGGCGGCACGCCGGGTTTCTCATTGTTTTTTTCAGGCGGCGCGGCGTCGGACGGCGGCCCTTCGAGCGCAGATGAAACTTCAGAGCGGCTGCCGTCAGCGGATTTGGAAAATCTTGCGGCCCCAGCAGAAAATAATACGCTGAAAACCAGCATTGCGACACAGACGGCCGTTATTATCGCCGTAAGGAGTATTATCTTTGAAGCGGACAATTTAACCTTAGTCTTTTTTAAAAACGATCTTTTTTTTGCCATAGTTTTTAGAGGCGCCGTAACGACGCAGCCATCAAGCATGCGGCGCGTTTATGTAAAACATTTTATGATTTTTATACTTTCATGTCCATTATGAGACAGTTTCGGCACAATCCGCCCTAAGATGAATATAAGGCTTATACTCCGGGCAGCGCTCTGCAGTTCGCCGCAGCTGCACTAGGGTGAATATAAATTTCATTCTATAGGATAAGACCAGACATTGCCGTCCTCATCTTTTATTTTATAATCTTTTTCGCCTTTTATAATCTGAAAATGCGTAAGATCGGAAGCAAAACGGAGCAAATTTATCTTGCCGCCGCCGCCCGGTAAATCAACGGCATAGACGGGAGTAGAAAGTCCTGACAACTCTTTACGAAGTTTTTCATACAATGAGATTCCGTTTTCTATCGGCACACGGAAATGCGCCGTTCCGGGAACCAAGTCGCCCTGAAACAAATAGCCGGGACGAACGCCAAGCAGAGTAAGTCCGTGAAAAAGTTTTGAAAGAATTTCCACACTGTCGTTTACGCCGCGTAGCAAAACCGTTTGAGACTGCACCGGAATTCCCGAATCTATAAGCCTTTTTAGAACAAGGACGGTTTCAGGCGAGTATTTGGGATCTATTTCAGCTGGGTGATTTATGTGAGGGATGAGCCACAGAGGTCTTAAACTTTGAAGCATGGAGATCAAAGAAGAAGTAAAACGTTCCGGCGCAAAAACGGGGGCGCGGGTGCATATGCGGATAAGAAGTTCGCCGGAAGAGCAAGTATTAGTCGGCGAAGCTCGCGCCGAGCGCAGCAAACCGATGAGATCAAAAAGTTCATTATCACTAGCGGTAAGACAATCGCCGCCTGAAAGCAGAATTTCCTGCACTTCAGGATGATTTTTGACATAGGCGCACACATTTTCGATTTCTTCGGTGGGAATAAAACCTTCGCCCCTTATCGAAGAGTCCCTGCGAAAACAATAACGGCAATTTGAAAAACATTTTCCTGTGGTAAGCAAAAGTATTCGATTTTTATATTGATGCACTGCGCGTTTTGTCACTTGAAATTTGCATGCGCCGAGCGGATCTGAAATTTCATAAGGCAAGACAGAGTCTTCTTTATCCGAATAAAAAACCTGCCGCCGCATAGCCTTAAGGTATTCTTCTTCTTCCGCATCGGATAACCGCTTTAGAACGAGTTTATAATGCGATGAAACAAGAAGAGGCATTTTGTTTTCATTCGGAGAGCTTGTCATTAAAACGAGTATAGTAAGAATACGGCATTTTAGCAAATAAGCGGCAAACGCGGCGCTCGAAGCGCCAGACGTATTTTCTCAAGTAAAAATCTAAATCCAAATGCGCCAAATTGAATAAATATCGTCGACAGGTTATAATTAGCAATATTTTATGGAGAATGTTTAAAAGCCACTGCTGTGTAGGCGCAGCGGCTTTTAACTTTGAGTTTTCTCGAAAACTCATTTATTTAAACTGTGCGCCGCTCGAAACTTCGCGCTTACGCGCTTGTTGCGGCTCACGCGCACGAATGCGGCGTTTTCGAAAATTGATATTTTCTGCAACGCCGCATTTACGGAGAATAATATGTTTGTAACTTGTCTTGATCTTGAAGGCGTTTTGGTACCGGAAATTTGGATAGCTTTTTCGGAAGAAACGGGAATCCCCGAACTCAAGCGGACTACCCGCGACGAGCCGGATTACGACAAATTAATGAAATTCCGTCTTAAAATTTTAAAAGAAAAAGGCTTGGGGCTGAAAGAAATTCAGGCGACGATTCAAAAAATCGATCCTCTAAAAGGCGCAATTGAATTTATGAACGAACTCAGAAGTTTCGCACAAGTGATAATACTAAGCGACACTTTTACACAGTTCGCATGGCCGCTGATGAAAAAACTGGGATACCCGACGATCTTCTGCAACACTCTTACGGTTGCTCCCGACGGCGAAATAACCGGCTATAAACTTAGAAAGGCAAACGGTAAATATGAGACAGTGAGAGCTCTGCAATCCGCCGGTCTTGACACGATTGCTGCAGGAGATTCCTTTAACGACCTTGCTATGATAAAGGCTTCAAAGGCGGGCTTTTTATTCCGTTCTACGGAAAAGATCATCGCCGAAAACCCCGGAATTCCCGCATTTACGCAATACGGCGACCTTCTTAACGCTATAAAAAACGCGATGGAAGATGGAAGAATGAAGCCTTTTGTATAAAGTGCTTTTGAAATTTGACACGCTGCGTTTTTAAACGCCTCAATATCTCGCTAAAATAAACCGGATATTATGCCGTTGTCGTCGACGTCGATGTTTAAAGCCGCGGGCATTTTAGGCAATCCCGGCATGGTCATTATGTCGCCCGCAAGAGCAACCACAAACCCCGCGCCGGCGCAAAGCTGAACGTCTCTGATCGGAAAAGTAAATCCTTTAGGCGCACATATGAGAGCGGGGTCGTGGCTTATGGAATTCTGAGTTTTGGCTATGCAGACGGGAAGATTTCCGAAACCGTCTTCCGTAAACTGTTTTAACTTTTTTGCAGCCGAAGGAGCGATGTCTACCTTTCCGGCACGATAGATCCGTGTCGCTATGCATTCGATCTTGTCCTCAAGGGGAAGGCAGGATTCGTATAAACAATGAAAATCAGATTTTTCGTCGCACAGTTTGACTACCGCCCGGGCAAGTTCTTCGGCTCCGGCACCGCCTTTTTCCCAGCTTTCGCACAGTACTGCGGATACGCCGTTTTTTTCGCACAGTTCTTTAAGCAGAGCAATTTCTTCTTCCGTATCGGCGGCAAATTTATTTACGGCGACAACGGAAGGAACGCCGTATTTTTCAACATTTTTTATATGAGTAAGAAGATTTTCAAATCCGCCGGAAAGAGCGGCCGTATTGGGTTTTGAAAGCTCGCTTTTATCGGAGCCGCCGTGCATTTTAAGGGCACGTATCGTTGCGACTATTACGACGGCGGAAGGTTTAAGACCTGCGATCCTGCATTTTATGTCAAAGAATTTTTCAGCTCCGAGATCGGCTCCGAATCCGGCTTCAGTAACCGTATAGTCGCTTGATGCGAGAGCGCAAAGCGTGGCGTTTACGCTGTTGCAGCCGTGCGCGATGTTTGCAAAAGGCCCGCCGTGCACGAAGGCCGGAGTTCCTTCAAGGGTTTGCACAAGGTTCGGCCTTACGGCGTCTTTGAGCAAGGCAGCGGCTGCACCTACGCATTTGAGCTGTCCGAACGTAACGGGTTTGCCGTCATAATTGCGCCCTATCACAATGCTACCGAGCCGCGTTTTCAGTTCGGATATACTGCGTGAAAGGCAGATTATTGCCATTATTTCACTTGCTACGGAAATTAAAAAATGATCTTCCCGAGGGATTCCGTTTACCTTTCCGCCCAAACCTATAACGATGTTTCTAAGCGAGCGGTCATTCAAGTCCATACAGCGCTTCCAAGAAATCGTTGCAGGATCTATTCTTAATTCATTTCCCTGATGAATGTGATTGTCGACCAAGGCGGCTATAAGGTTATTTGCCGCAGTTATTGCGTGGATATCGCCAGTGAAATGCAGGTTTATGTCTTCCATCGGAACTATCTGGGCGTAACCTCCGCCGCACGCGCCGCCCTTTACGCCGAAGCAAGGCCCCAGCGAAGGTTCTCGAATGGCGATCACGGAACGCTTGCCGATCCTGGAAAGACCGTCGCCGAGTCCTATAGAAACCGTGGATTTCCCTTCCCCTGCAGGAGTAGGCGTAATAGCCGTCACAAGAATGAGTTTTCCGCATCTGGAAGAAGACGCAGATACGGGCGAAACGAAATCTTTTTGTGAAGTTTTACCGGTTTTATCGCCGGTTTCGGAAGACGAAGCGATACCGGCTGCGGCGGCCTTGGATTGAAGCGCGAGCAATTCCTCCATAGAAATTTTTGCCTTATACGGGCCGTATAAATCCAAAGACGACTCATCGATTCCGATCTTTTTTGCAATTTCCGTTATAGGTTTTATCTTTGCCTTGTGAGCGATTTCAATATCCGACAGCATACATCCTCCCATAATTACAAACCTTATTGTAAAAACTTTGAAAAGTCTTGTATACACCGGCATTGCCTCATAGATTTTACTCCGTGCCGCAGGATTTTTTTACTCTGCAAGACTTTAAGAACTCCGCTTCTTCCGCGGTGAGCTCTCGATATTCGCCCGGTTTAAGCGAAGGATCAAGATGAAGATTGCCGATCGAAAGGCGCTTAAGATAGACAACCGTATTGGAGAGCGCACAAAACATACGTTTTACCTGATGGTATTTTCCTTCGTGGATCGTAAGCAAAGAAAATTCATTGGAGGCGGAAGCTGAAGCGGCAACGCTGCCGGCAAGCACAAAAGCTTTTTCTTTTTCAATAAATTCCGCCTTTGCAGGAGCGCAATCGGCCTCGCCTTCATTGTCTTCACCGACAATGTGTATGCCTGCCGCAAAACGTTTTATACACTCGGATTTTTCATCCGCCGTCATCTTTTCTTTTAGAAATACCAAATAAGTTTTGTCTATATGCGATTTGGGCGAAATAAGAAAATGAGTGAGACTTCCGTCGGTTGTAAAGAGTAAAAGTCCTTCCGTGTCCAAGTCCAGCCGCCCGACGGTGTGCAGGGCGTCAAATTCTTTGGCGCTGCGGTATTTTTCGTCAAGCAGATCAAAGACGGTCTTGTATCTTTTATCGCTCTTAGCGCTTACAAAACCTGCCGCCTTATTCATCATGAGATAAACGAATTCTCTTGCAAAAACAGGCTCGTTTTCAACAAGGACATTGTCTTTTAAAGGATCCAAATGAAAAGAACGATCCGTAACGACATTGCCGTTGATTTTGACTGCGCCGGATCGGATAATTTTTTTTACGTCTTTACGGGTACCGAAAGAATTGTTAGCTAAAAACTTGTCCAGCCGTTCAACATTTGACGCCATTATTTGCCGCCGCTACTATCGATTGCAGTATTTTTACCGTCTTATTTACGGTCTTCCATGGGAATAAATTTTCTAACTTCGCATACGCTCTGATACGCAGGGCGGTAAATTCTTCCGCAGGCGATCATCTCTTCGATACGATGCGCAGACCAGCCCGCAATGCGGGAAACGGCGAAAATCGGCGTAAATAATTCCCTCGGAATATTCAACATTTCGTATATAAAACCGCTGAAAAAATCAACGTTAGTGCAGATCCGTTTTTCGCCGCTGTGAATTTCATAAAGAATTTCGGGCGCGAGCTTTTCGATAAGGAGGTAAAGATTATACTCGTCGAGCATTCCTTTTTCTTCCGCTAAAAACTTCGCCTTGTCGCGCATTATAACGGCGCGAGGATCGCTTATCGTGTACACAGCGTGCCCCATGCCGTAGATCAAGCCGGTCCTGTCAAAGGCTTCTTTTGTCGCAATTTTATAAAGATAGCTGCGGACGGCATTTTCATCGCTCCAATCTTTTACGTTCGCCTTAATATCGTCCATCATTTCCATAACGCGGATGTTGGCTCCGCCGTGTCGCCTTCCTTTTAAAGAACCCACGGCGGCGGCGATGGCCGAATATGTATCCGTGTCCGTAGAAGACACTACGTGTACCGTTAAACTCGAATTATTGCCGCCGCCGTGCTCCGCATGGACTATGAGCGAAAGGTCAAGTATATGCGCTTCAAGCGGAGTGTATTCCTTGTCGTTTCTTATGAGTCGCAGAAAATTTTCCGCGGTGGAAAGCCCGGCCTTTGTGTTGTGTATGTACATGCTCTTTCCGTCATAAAAACGTCTTTTCGCCTGGTAAGCGTAGGCGGCAAGCGACGAAAAACGAGCAATGAGTTCAAGACACTGGCGCAAAACGTTTTCCAGCGAGCGGTTTTCAGGATCCGGATCGTAGGAATAGCTTGCGAGCACTCCGCGCGCCATCTTGTTCATTATGTCGCTTGACGGAGCCTTCATTATCATGTCTTCGGTAAAATTCGGAGGCAGATTTCTTATGGAACTTAAAAGACCGCTGAATTCGTCAAGCTGCTTTTGAGTAGGAAGTTCGCCGAAGAGTAAAAGATACACGCACTGCGCATAGCCGAACTGTTTATGTTTTTCAGCGTCTTTAATAATGTCGATCACGTCGTATCCGCGGTACAGGAGTTTTCCGGGAACTGCGATTTTTTTTCCGTTTACGATCTCATATCCCACTACGTCGCCTATCCGCGTAAGCCCCACGCACACGCCGGTTCCGTTAGCATAGCGAAGGCCCCTTTTTACATCGTATTTTTCATAAAGATCGGGGTTTATCGGGGAATTTTTTTCGGACAGAACGGAAAATTTTCTTAACAATTCGGCATTTTTCTTTTTCAAAAGCAACTCCATCGGCACAGGCAAAGGCCGCGCCTAAAACACACAAACTCACGTATATTTATGCATAGACTTTAATAAACTATTATAATTATACAATTTTTAACATCAAAAATGCAAGTATATTGACAATTTTGCCGGACACGTTCCGCATAAAATTCCCGCCCCATTTTAAAGCCTGAGTTTACAGTCCCAAGTCCGACAAAATTTCAGTGTGATCGGAAAAGACTGCGACCGTATGTTCTTCGTGCGCAGACGGAAGACCGTCAGCGGTAACAACCGTCCAGCCGGTTTTTTCATCCAGAATAACGTCATCCGTCCCAAGGTTTATCATAGGTTCAATGGCAAGCACCATTCCCGGCTGAATGCGCGGGTTCGCTCCTCCTCCGGGAACATTCGGAATGTTCGGATCCTCGTGAACGTCAAGCCCCACGCCGTGTCCGCAGTATTCGTAAACTACTCCGTAGCCGTGTTTCCGGGCAATATCGTACACGGCCTTTGAGATGTCGTGAATTCTGTTGCCGGCGATGCAGGCGGCGATTCCCGCGGCAAGGCATTCTCCGGTAACTTCCACAAGTTTTTTTACCTGCGGTTTTACGTTTCCCACCATAACGGTATGCGACGAATCGCTTATAAAGCCGTTTAAATTTATACCCACATCTATCGAAACGATGTCGCCGTCACGGATAATTTTTTTGTTAGACGGCACTCCGTGAATAACTTCCTCGTTTACGCTCACGCAGGCGGCGCCCGGAAAGTCTTCCTGATACCACGCAGGTTTTCCTCCGTGATCGAGAATAAAATGTTTGCAAAGATCGTCGATCCTCTTCGTTGAAATTCCTTCTTTAACTTCAGGTATGACAACTTTAAACATGTCTGCAAGCAGACGGCAGGATTTACGTATGCCTTCGATTTCTTTATCGTTTTTTAAACGGATCATAATACCTCCGAAATTCGCATCGCCGTTAAAAAGTTTAATTTCGCCCGATGAAATAGTATGAGCCGACGTATCTCCGTGTGCATCGGCTTATGGCGAATTTTGGCAAAGCCGAAATACCGCGGCCTCATTAAACGGAAAGTTTTAAAGCTTCCGAACGGCAGATTTCCGCCGTCTTACAATCCCCCAAGCGCTCATAAGCTTCAGCCATTTTATTTAAAAAAAACATATCGTCAGCCTTACCCAGCCTAAGATCGAGGGCTCTCTCCCAAATATCCAGCGCCAATTCGTCGCTCATATTCCCTTCAACGTTGCGCCTTAAAATGGAACGCATTAAGTCGAGCACTTCAGGAAAAAACAGCCTGAAATACGGAAAAGAATATTCCATGCGGATTATCTGCTCGAGAAGGAGCGCCGCGTCGTAATATTCCGACCTGAAGACCAATTCTTCGGATAGAATATAGCCGAAATCCATAAAATCTTCACGGGTAAACCACCTTTTAAGCGAAAAACCCGCATGAGTCATGGACATGTATTTGAATTCCTTTACGGCTTCGTCTTCTCGCTCATGCATCAGATCAAAAAAAATCAACTTCGCCCGGCTTTCTTCATCGTCGCGCGCTAAAAGCCATTCCCGATAGTCGAATTCCCTTGTTTTTTCAGTCTTGTGCCGCCGCGTAAAAAGCGTATCGTCAAAGATCTTTCTGCCGCGCACATCGGAAAGAATCCTGTACGCTTGAACGACTTTTTGAAATTCGCCGCTCTCGCGCTTCCGGGACATGTCCGGATGAAGAGCCTTAGCCTTTTTTCTGTAAGCCTTTCTGATTTCGGCGGCAGAAGCATCCGGCCGGACACCGAGTATTTCATAAAAATTTTCCAAAGCCGTATTCCGTAAAAGAAAAAGCTTACGCCTGCTTGAAAATCTGTTCCAATCCGGGCTTTCTTACAACCATAACCGAACAGTGCGCTCCGGAAATTATTTCGCCCCTGGAAGCGGATACGACATTCCGTCGCATAGAATCATAGGCATTTATTTCTCTTCCGCCTATAAGTATGAGATCGGCGTAAAATTCATCCGCGCAAGCTATTATTTCGGACCAGACCGCGCCTTTTCGCAATTCGGTCTCTACCTGAACTCCTTTTTGTTTTGCCAGATCGATTATATATTGAAGATAATGTTCTCCGTCGGCAACAAGGTTTGTCTCATAGCTTTCGCTTTCATCGGCAACAAAAAGTTTAGTCATGGTGAGCTGCTTTAAAGTCGCCGTGTCGACTACAAAAACGGCCTTTAAATTTACATGAAGCTGCTTTGCAAGCAAAATTCCGTACATCGACGCATGCATGGAAGCTTCAGATCCGTTTACGGCAACAAGCACATTTTTTAAAAGCGGTTTTAGCATTTGAAACCTTCCGTTCTATTCCTTTCGGCGGCAGAGTAACTTAAAAACAAAACGTTTTCATATTCGTACTCTTTCAAAGTACACTGATTGTAACAGATTTTATGATAATTGTAAAATCATCGCTACAAAAACGTGAAAAAAAATCGCCAGAAAAGCGCAAAAAAGCGCCGAAAAAACGCGGAGAATGATGGGAAAGCGCATCAAAAACGCCGCAGCACGTAAAAAAGACGCCGCAAAGCATGACAAAGCCCCGAAAAAGTACGGAAAAATGATTGACGGCCGAGGTTATTCCGTTCTTTTCTTATCCTTTCCGGCGCTTTAGCGACTTAAGAACAAAAACACTTTCTCGTTCGCGCTCTTCAAGCACGCTTTCTATGTATTTTTTTGTGTCCAAAGCCTGGGGAATGACCATTTTATTAAGCGCATTTACACGGCGCTGAGTCTTTTTAACTTCTCCCGCAAGGCGCCACACTATAGTCCTGATCGAAGCCATCTGTGCAAGCAGCGTAAGCAGTTTAAAGAATTCCGCCATAACCTTGTCGCCTTCGGCTAGCGTTCCCAAAAGCGAGTAAAACAGGCGGCGGGGCGGCAGTTCCACATCTATGGAATGGAATTTCATTCCCCCGATAGTTACGGGTTTTTCTCTGATTGTAAAATCATACTGAACGGAATGAGAGAGCTGTTCCATGCGGTCCATGCCTGCGGCTATGAGCATTTTTTTTAACGCAGGATAAGCGTTCGCCACAACCTTGTCTATGTCGCGCTCAAGCAATTTTACGCGTTCCACCATGTGCATAAGCTCCATGACGAGAATTTCGCGCTTTTGCTCGAGCAGATCGTATCCGCTTTGCGAAACGGCCAGCTGCTCGTTCATCTTAAGCAAATTCGATTTTGTAGGTGCAATGTTAAGTTTTGCCATCTTACGCCGCTTTTCCGCCCGGCTTACGCTTCTTTTGCAGGCATGTACTTTTCGATCATATCGCTCTTTATGCGGTACAGATCCTCACGCGGCAAACCTGAAAGAAGTTTCCATCCGATGTCCAATGTCTGTTCGATAGTGCGGTTTTCATATTCGCCCTGGCAAAAGAATTTTTGTTCAAGCTCGTCGCCGAAATGCAAATAATACTTATCCGATTCCGAAAGTTCTTCTTCGCCTATTATAGCCGCAAGATTTCTGATGGACTTTACCTTTGAGTAAGCCGCAAACAATTGCGCCGAAACGGCGGCATGGTCTTCCCTTGTCATCTTATCGCCGATACCGTCCTTCATAAGACGCGAAAGGCTCGGAAGCCCCGCCACAGGCGGATACATTCCCTTTTGGGACATTTCACGGTCGAGAACTATCTGCCCTTCCGTAATATAGCCTGTAAGATCGGGAATCGGATGGCTTATGTCGTCGTTGGGCATCGTAAGGATCGGAATCTGAGTGATGGAACCTTCGGAATCTTTTATTCTGCCGGCGCGCTCATAAAGTTCCGCAAGGTCGGAATACAGATAGCCGGGATAGCCCTTTCGACCTGGGACTTCTCCGCGCGTAGTCGATATTTCCCGCAAGGCTTCGCAATAGTTGGTCATATCGGTCATTACGACAAGAACGTGCATTCCCTTTTTGTAAGCCAAATATTCCGCCGCCGTAAGGGCGCATCTGGGCGTTATTATGCGTTCAATCGAAGGAGCGTCCGCCAAAGACTGAAACATGACGACCTTTGCCAAAACTCCCGATTCTTCAAAAGTGTCTATAAAAAAACGCGCTACGTCGTATTTTATGCCCATTCCTGCAAAGACCATCACAAACTGGCTGTCGCTGTTTTTAAGCTTGGCCTGCCGAATGATCTGTGCCGCAAGTTTATTGTGGGGAAGTCCGTTTCCGCTGAATATGGGCAGCTTTTGTCCGCGGATAAGTGTATTCATTCCGTCGATAGACGAAATTCCTGTCTGAATAAAATCTCTCGGATATATGCGCGCGTACGGATTTATGGGATCGCCGTTTACATTTACGCTTTCGTCTGAAATTATTTTGGGATAGCCGTCAATTGGTTCGCCCAATCCGTTAAAAATTCGTCCCAAAAGTCCTTCGCCCACGCGAAGTTCAAGCGGCCGATCCAAAAATTCGAACGTGGTTCTGCCCAAATCAAGCCCTGTGGTCGAACCGAAGATCTGTACTACGGCCGCCTCGTCTGAAATATCTATAATGCGCCCCGTGCGTTTTTCACCGCTGCGGTCGCGCACATAAACAGTTTCTCCGTAAAAAACATTCTCAGTGCGGCGGACAATCATAATAGGTCCGTCTATGGAATTCAGTCCGCGGTATTCTATTCCTTTCATGCAATACCCACTTTATGATATATCTTTTCAAGCTCGCTCATCTGAGTATCAAGATGTCCTTCTATTTCCTTGATCTTATCGAGCCGGTCATTGGGAATTTCCGATTTTATGCGCGTGATTTCTTCTTTTACAGGAAGAGAGTTTACTCTTACGAGCGGAGCTCCGTCTTTGATAACGGCAAGCGCACGGCGGTAAAAATCCATCATGAGAACAAGAATTGCGATCTGCTTTTCGGAAACGCAATAAGTGTCGATAGGATCAAAAGAATTCTGCTGCAAAAATCCGTTTTTTATCATATCCGCCACGGCAAGAAGAAGTCTTTCGGCTTCAGGCAGGGCGTCAGGCCCTATAAGGCGGACTATCTGCTGCAAGCGCTGCTCTTTTTTAAGCAGATCCAGGGCTTCAAGCCTGACCGTTGCCCATTCGGGATCGTGCTTTTCCCACCAGCCCTTAACTTCGTCTGCATATTCGGAGTATGAATCTATCCAGCTTATTGCAGGATAGTGCCGCGCGTTTGCAAGGTCTCTGTCAAGCCCCCAAAAACAGCGTATAAAGCGCTTCGTATGCTGCGTAACCGGCTCGGAAAAATCTCCGCCCGGAGGCGACACCGCTCCGATTACCGAAACCGAGCCCTCTTTTCCGCACAGCGAAGTTACCCTTCCGGCTCTTTCATAAAATTCGGCAAGGCGCGTGGGAAGATAAGCCGGAAATCCTTCTTCCGCAGGCATCTCTTCCATTCGCCCTGAAAGCTCGCGTAGAGCTTCGGCCCAGCGGCTTGTAGAGTCGGCCATTATGGCTACGGCCATACCCATATCGCGGTAATACTCCGCAAGCGTAATTCCCGAATAAAGAGAAACTTCGCGCGCCGCCACGGGCATGTTCGAAGTATTGGCAATGAGGATGGTCCTTTCCATAAGAGAGCGTCCCGTTCTGGGGTCCACTATCTCGGGAAATTCGTTTAGAACCTCGGTCATTTCGTTGCCGCGCTCTCCGCAGCCTATGTATACGATCAAGTCCGCGTCGCACCACTTTGCTATGGCGTGCTGCGTCATGGTTTTACCCGTTCCGAAACCGCCGGGAATGGAAGCCGTGCCGCCCTTTGAAAGCGGAAAAAACACGTCAATCACGCGAAGTCCGGTAACAAGCGGCTCCGTAACCGAAAGCTTTTGCATGTACGGGCGCGGCTTTCTCACAGGCCAATACTGCGAAAGTTTTATCTCTTCATCCAATTCCGTTGTTGCGATAACATCTTCAACCGTATAATCTCCGCTTCCCGCGAACGTTTTAAGAGTGCGTCCGCGCACCGTAGGAGGAACCGCGATTGTATGAACTATGGAATTTGTTTCCTGAACGGAGCCTAAGACGGCCCCCGGACAAATTGCGGAACCTGCCGTTATTTTGCTTCCGTCGGAGGCGGTTCCCTGTTCAAAATGCCACTTCTTTTCAACGTCAAGAGGTTTTGTCCGCTGCCCCGGCAAAAGAAAGGCTCCGCCGTCTTCATACATGGATTTAAGAGGCCTCTGTATACCGTCGTAGATAGTGCCCACAAGGCCAGGCCCCAATCGCAGCGAAAGAGGACGCTCTATGCAGACAACCTTTTCTCCTACGTGAAGTCCTGTCACATCTTCATAGACTTGAAGCGTAGCCTTGCCCCTGTCTTGACGTATTATCTCGCCTATAAGCTCTTTTTCGCCCACGTTTACCACGTCGTAAAGACCGCAGCCGTCAAGACCTTCGGCAAACACTATAGGGCCCGATATGCGGGTGATTCTTCCTTCAATCATTCAGGCAGCCTCCCGCCGAACAAAGTTTCCGCAAGTTTTTTGCTTTGCGTTTCTTCTATTTCGGAAACCACTTCTTCCAAAGTGAGGCGGCAGCGAACGGCCTTGTCTTCCGTCTCAAGAATGATTCCTTCGTGTATATTTATTCCGCCCGTTTCCGTCTGTCCGGTTTTTTCAAAGGAAGTCTCTTTGCAAGAGATCAAGTCGCTTCCTAAAACCGAAACAAAATATTTTTTTGCATATTCGGCGTCAAAACCGTAAACAAGCGCGTTTATCTTTTTTCCTTTTATATTATCTTTTAGCTTATTAAAAAGAATTTTTACAAGCTCGAAGCGTTTTTCTTGAGGCATAGCTTTCAAATAAGAATCTATCGAAGAAGAAACCGCATCTTCTATAAAAGAAGCTAAAAACCTTCCCTTTTCAATCGGGAGAGCCGCTTCGGTATCGTGTAAAAATTTCTTAATCTTTTGCTCGTACAGGTCGCCCTGCTCTTTTGCGGCGTCTTCCATGCGCTTTGCAACTCCGTCGAGTATGCGCTGCGCTTCACGATCCGCATCAGCTAAAATTTTTTCAGCTTTTTTTCTTGCATCGGCCTGTATTTCTTTATCAAGAATTTCGGTCGAACGTAATTCTTCCATGCTGTGTACCTTATAAGGCGATCCGGCTTTAAACTTTTACGCCGATCGCTTCTCTTATTGCATCCGTCAATGTTTTTTTGCCCTGCAGGTGCCCTTGAATGCCGGGAATCTCGACTATAAGCGGATAATCGCCTTTTTTTTGCCATTCAAGAACTTCGCTTTCGAGCATTACCGTAATGTTTTCGGTTAAAATCAGAACCTTAGGACGGCCGCCTTCTATCGGAGTCGATAAAACGCCGCCGCCTCCGGTTACTCTGTTAAACGCTTCAAGCGCTTCGTTCCGGTTTACGGCCGCCGTTCCCTGAATGCCCACAAGCGCAAACGCAAGAACCAGCTCCCTTTCACCGATTATAAAATATTCCATTATTGAATGATGATAAGCAGCGCTACAAGGAATCCCCACAGGCAAATACCTTCGGCAAGTCCTACGAACGGCAGCGCCTTACCTGAAAGTTCCGCATTTTCGCTCATCGCGCCCATGGCGGCTGCTCCTATCTTGCCTACGGCCATTCCGCCTCCTATGCAGGCGATTCCTACGGCAAGAGCGGCCGCAAAATATTTAAGCACGGAACCGCTCACGGCTGAAGACGCATTTCCCTGTGCAAAAAGAACCGCGCCACACAACATAACTTGAACAAATACAAATAATCTCTTATTCATACTATAAACACCCCTACACCTTATAAAGATCTGTTTTTGCGGAAGACCGCTTTAAGGCGGCCTGCCTGCATATTTATGTATAATAAAATGCGAACGGTTTAAATTCTCTTCCGGTCTCGTTAAAGAATTTTGAAAAGAATTCATAATATTGCAGACGGATCACTTGAATGGCGACTATCATTCCTTCCAAAACTATTACCGTAGCGTTGCCTAAGATCAATATCGCGATGCCGCCCGCTCCGCCTGCAAGATGCGTCATAGTGTTGATGATATAACCTAAAACCGCATGAGACAGGGCGAATGCGCCTACGCGCATAAAACTTATCGTGTTTGAAAGATAATTCGAAATAACTTCAATCACTTCAACCAAGCCCGCTATCAACGCCGCTCCGAATCCGTTTTCAAATACGGGACGGCGCCCTTCGATAATGCGTTCCAAAATTTCACCGTATGCCGCGCCGAACAGGGTAAGCCCAATGATAACCCAGTCGTAGATTTCGGGAACGTGCCCGAAAGATGCAAGCCTTACCGCAAAGACTATCACATACCAGAAAAAAAGCGCTCCGGACAGACCCGTCTTGCCGAAGAGAGCGCCGCCCCAATGTTTCCGGTTAAACTGATTTATTATGTTGATAATTAGCCCGCAAGTATTGATGACAAATCCTACCGCGATGGAAAATCCGAAAAACATAAACATGTTTTTTATTGATTGCGGATCCGAAGCCGGGCGCATAGGCAGGATTGGAGATCTCGACGTGCCGAAAAGCCCCGTAACATAATGAGCGAACGGTTCCAAAAGAGTTTCGTTTGAAAAAAATTCTCCGGTTAAAAGTCCCATTATGGAAGAACTCACTCCTATAGCCATAAAGACGGGAGCAAATTTATTCCAACCGCCTACTTTAACGATCTTTTTAGCTAAAAGCAGCCCGAACAATAAAAAGACAAGCCCCTGTCCCAGATCGCCGAACATAATACCGAAAAGCAGCGTAAAAAACAACGCTACGAAGGGCGTAGGATCGACGGAACCGTAAACGGGAGATCCGTAGCTGAAGATCATTCTGCCGAAGGCGCCTACGAGTTTTCCGTGTTTAAGCTGCACGGGAACCTGCTGGCGTCCGGATATGACGGCGGGAATTTCCGAAGGTTTGTATTCCCGTATCGCAATCCTGCCTTCAGTGAGCACATCCAGATCATGCATGATCTGCCGAGTCGCATACGCGGGAATCCATCCCGTAATGCGATAAACCATATGCGTAGCCTCAAGCCTGTTTTCCATCTCACGCACTTGTTTTGCTATCGAGAAGACGCCCAAAAGATGCAAAAGCATATCCTTATGGGTGTCCGTAAAATTCTTTCTCTCTTCGGAAACGACGGCAAGCTGTTTTTCAGCCTCGGAGGACTTGATTTTGAGCCCTTCGAGAACGTCGTCAGGAATGCCTTTAAAATCCTTAGGGATTTCCATTTCTACAAAACCGTGCCGCTTTAATTCCGAGTCAAGAGCAAATCGTCCCTTTTTGGACGACGCCGCGAGTATGCGCGACTTATCATCCCCGAGTTGTATTATGGCTGCTCTGTCTCCGACGGCAAATTTAAGTTCATCAACCAGCGAGGGATCGATCTTTCCTATGCGCAGCGTAAGAAAAGAAAGGTGTTCAAGATCGGAATACGAGGCCTTCAAATTTGAAAAAGCCAGAGCTTCTCTGTAAGCTTCTTTTACGTGCCGAGCGTTTTCGGTCACTTCTTTTTCCCTTTCTTTAAGTTCGTCTACGGCCGACAAAAAATTTTGAGCTTTATCGTAGTCGTCGCGGTCGGGAAGAGAGCAATCCAGTACGTCGCTTCTGTCTTGAATGTTCAGATATGCGCGGCACTGCTGCAAAGAGGAAAAAATTTCATGTTCTTTATCGTTCCTCGTGTTTTCATCGGATACATTTTCATAAGAGGAAATTTGATTTTCAAATTGAAAAACGGCGCGTTTACCTAAAAACTCGATTATGCGCGCAATATCCTGTTTTAATACCATCAGCTCAACAAGCCGCATCTGCGTCGTTCTTGCCATCCTCTACCTCTGCTTCGCCGGCGCAATACCGGCCAATTCCATTACCTGTGTCTCATCGACGCCCATACGCAGCGCTTCGGATGCGGCGCAGACAGTTTCATATTCATTCTGCTTGATCTTAAACCAGCATACCATGACCATAGCCGTCAGCGGATACTGATGCATTTTTTTTAACGCCTTTCGATTAAAAATTCTGCGGAAATACTGTTCAACCCAGCACGGATCCAACGTCCACTCGCCCCCCTCTTCATGAGGATTAAGAGCGTCTTCATATTTCCAGCCGCTCCAGTCCGAATAGGCGTTTATATCCTTATCGAGGATAGAGAGCGCTGGAGCGGCGAACAAATCTTTTTCATTCTTATGATCGTCGGCAAATATCAACTGAGCAATAATATCATCTTTTTTCATATCGTAATAGACTTTAAGACGCATCGCCCAAATAATATTTTTAAAAATTATGTCCTCAAGTATAAAATCGCGCACAAACGGGCGCTCCGAACGCGGAAGCTCGTCTATGGACTTCCAAAGATTTTTTACGTACTGAAAATCAAGCTTTTTGTCCAAGGCCTGCATATCCTGAGCGGAAGGAATTCTATCGTACCAATAAAAAGGCGTGTTTTCCGTAATCTTAACCAAATCGGGCCATTCCTTATAATTTATTATATTATAAGGACTTACGTCTATCACTTGTGGCATGTTTTTTTCATTTTTGGAAAGAGCGGTCGCAATGCTTTTTAAATTCTCATAATCGTAATACTGCAAAAGCGACAAAGACACCGCGTCGGGTTTGGGATACATAGCCAGCAATTTTTTGTATTGTAAAATAAATTCCTGCAAAGCCTTTCTTTCGATCTCTTCGGCAAGCACTTGGCCGGGTACCGAAGGCATTTCTTGTGTAAAAAGAAGCGCCCACAATTCAGGCAGAGAATGTACTGAAAATAACTTTATTGCTTTAGGCCCTACAAACGATTTTTGTAGCATTCCGTTTGCCTTTGCATTTACATATGCGGCAGCATCAGAACGACTCATTTTTTATCCTTACACCGCAAACAAAACGGAATCCAACAATGCGTTAAAAGCGAAAACGTCCTTTTGAATTTTGCTTACGCCGGATTTATAAGAGTCAAGAGCCTCGTTGTGAGAGGCCTTGATTTCAGAGATCCTCGTCTGAAGATCTTTCTCCAGTTTATCGATCAGGATTGAATACTTTTTTTTATATTCCTCATCAGCTTGAGCGCGAGCCGACGTAAGGCGCTTTGACGCTTCGCCTTGAGCATCCGAAACAAGCTGCATAGCTGTTTTTTCTACACCAAGAAGATGATCGATAGCATTCATTTCATCTTTTTCCATACTCATCTCCGCAAGGTTAAAATTTTATTTCCGGATTTTCTAGTAATCGCTCTCCATCGCTTCTTCATAAGAGCGAATCGCGTCATATACTTCCTGCGGAGATTTTTTTTGCATAAGAGCCTTGCATAATTCCTGATGATGAAGAAGATCGGCAAATTGCTTCATTATTTGAAGATGTCGTTGCGTTTCCTTAGGAGCGAAGAGCAGCATAAAAACGATATGCACGGGCTTATTATCCATAGCGTCATAGTCGACTCCCGTAAAGCTTATCCCCAAGGCGCCGACAACGCCGTTTACGGACGGACTTATGGCATGAGGAACCGCGATCCCCGGCATGATCCCCGTGGTCATTTTATTTTCACGTTCTTTTAACGCCGTCAAGGCTTCCTGACGGCTGATATACGGCTGGGCAGAGACAATAACTTCAAGCATTTCTTCAAAAACTTCGTCTTTATCTTCGCTTTCCAAACCGACGATAATATTCTCCGGAGGAAAAATATCTGCAAACATACTAAATCCTTAAAATTATTTTGCTGAAGAATCCGAAGTATCCTTCCACCATTCGGAACTCTGCCCCGAAGCCTGTTCAACAGACTGCGCCGCGCCCGATAAGTCGGTTTTGACGGCGGGCTTTTTATTCAACAAGGCAAGACCGAAGGCCGTAATAAAAAACAGCGTAACCAAAACATAGGTTGTTTTGGTCAATATATTTGCTGAGTGTGAGCCGAACGCATTGGAAACTCCGCCGCCTATAAGGCCTCCCATACCTTCTTCATTCTGCACCAGAACCAGCAAAACCAGCAGGATACAGATAATAACGAATACGACCAGAAGGATAATACCAATAACACCCATATATAAAACTCCAAACTAAATATTAGCGCTATAATAGCTAAAATAGTAGAATTTGTCAAACAAACGAGAACATCATAACGGCAATGCGCTGACGGCTTGTGTGCAGCAGCAAGTGCGGATAGCTGTAAACGGTTTGCAGCGGCTACGACGCTTTGTTGAATCGTGCGCAAAGAGCGCACTGATTCAACAGTCGTCCAAAATTGATATTTTGTTCGACTGTTAAATTTTAAAGAACGCAGATGGGCACAAAGGTGTCAGCGGCAAGAGAAGCTCCTCCGATCAGCCCTCCGTCTATATCTTCCATTGCAAGAAGTTCTTTAGCGTTTGACGCTTTCATTGAACCGCCGTACTGTATGACGACGGCATCGGAAGCGGCCTTGCCGTACATTTTTTCAATATGCTTTCTGCAAAATTTATGTATGGCTTGTGCGTCGTCGGGAGTTGCGGTCTTCCCCGTTCCTATCGCCCACACGGGCTCATAGGCTATGGTGACGTTTTTAAGCTGATCTTCGGACACGCCTTTAAGCCCTTCGGTAAGCTGAGCGGCGCAAACCTTTTCGGCATTTCCCGCCTCTCTCTCTTCAAGAAGCTCTCCTATGCAAAGGACGACTTCAAGTCCCTTTTCCAAGGCTTTTTTAACTTTGGCGTTGATAAGAGAATCGCTTTCGCCCATTTCATGGCGCCTCTCCGAATGCCCGAGGATCACGGATTGCACTCCTATGTCTTTTAACATATCGGCGGAAACTTCCCCCGTATGCGCGCCGTTATCCGTAGCCGCCATATTCTGCGCTCCTAAAAGGATGTTCGATCCCTTCAGGACGGGAGCGAGCGCGTCAAGATACACAAACGGCGCCGCAATCATATACTTGTTGGGCTTTCCTTTCAGTTCCTTAACAAGGGCTTTAGCAAGTTCAAGAGACTGCGCCTTGTTAAGATTCATCTTCCAATTCCCTGCAATATAATGTTTTCTCATATTTTCTCCGATCTTTTTCCGAATAAAATCATTTCGTTTCCAAAGCGGCAATACCGGGAAGGGTTTTCCCTTCAAGGAATTCAAGGGAAGCTCCGCCGCCGGTGGAAACATGGCTCATCTTATCCGCAAGGCCGCATTTGTTCACTGCAGCAACGGAATCTCCGCCGCCTACGACAGTCATAACGCCGCGGCCGGTAGCTTTTGCAACAAGTTCCGCAACGGCCGCCGTTCCTTTGGAAAACGCTTCAAATTCGAATACTCCGACGGGGCCGTTCCAAACGATCGACTTTGCGCTTTCAATAGTCGTTTTGTACAAAGCGATGGTTTTGGGTCCTACGTCAAGCGCCATAAGATTGTCGGGAATATTTACATCGTCGACGACAGTCGGAGCCGCGTCCGCGCTGTACTCTGCGGCGCACACGTGGTCTACAGGAAGAATAACTTTTACACCCTTATCCTTTGCGTCCGAAAGCAGTTTTTTTGCCGTGTCCGCAAAATCGTCTTCGACAAGAGATTTACCCACCTTGTATCCCTGTACTTTAAGGAACGTGTATGCCATGCCGCCGCCAATGACAAGGGCGGAAGCGTTTTTGAGCAGGCTTTCAAGCACGGCGATCTTTGAAGACACTTTTGCGCCGCCTATAATCGCGACCATGGGTTTGGGAGGATCCTTCAAAAGCGGTTCAAGATATTTTATTTCTTTTTCCATGAGGAAGCCCGCAACATTTACTTTCATAAATTTTGCGATGGAAGCCGTAGAAGCGTGATCGCGGTGGGCCGTGCCGAAAGCGTCGTTTACATAGATTTCGCCGTAGGAAGCAAGTTCTTTTGCCATCTTATCGCGCTCCGCGGCGTCTTTTGAAGTTTCTTCGCTGTGAAAGCGCGTATTTTCAAGCATCATAACGGCGCCTTCGGGAAGAGCGTCCACTGCGGATTTTTGTCCGAGAGAATCTTCGGCAAAAAACACTTTACTGCCTAATTTTTTTTCAAGATATTCGGCTACAGGTTTCATGCGGTTTTTACCGTTTATGAACTTTTCTTTATCGGCTTCGGTAAATGTTTTTCCGGCCTTTTCGGCTTTTTCAGCGGCTTTTTTTACGTCCTTTGCGGGGTCTCCCAGATGGCTCATGAGCACAAGGCTTCTGGGCTTTTGTTCAAGTATGTACTTTATGGTCGGAAGGGCGGCCATAATGCGCGTATCGTCCTGAACAACTCCTTCTTTCATAGGAACATTGAAATCGACGCGCATAATGACGCGCTTGCCTTTTAAATTTACATCTCTAACCGTTTTTATCATAACATCCTCCAATAAATTGCGGCATTGCAGAAAATGTCGATTTCTGAAAATGGCGCAAACAGCGCGCTCTTTGCGCACAGTTATAAATCATTTCGTATAATCAAATATACCTCTTTTTAAAATAAGGAGCAATGCGCCGGCCGCTTCGCATTGCGTTCCGACTTTTTATCCCGATATTTATTTCATGCGCGTGCGGTTCCGATTGTATATTTACATTTTCTTACCCGAAACGAACACCTGCTTTATATTTACGTCGTTATCGAATATCAAAAGATCGGCTTCTTTACCTGCCGAAATTGAGCCCGTCTTTTTTTCAATGCCCATAAAACGCGCAGGCAAAAGGCTTGCCATGCGGACGGCCTTCCACATCGGAAGAGAGGCCTTATAGACCATCGTGCGGACAGTTCTGTCCATAGTGCAGACGCTTCCGGCAAAGGAAGTACGGTCAGGCATTTTGGCAATTCCCCCTTCGATTATGACTTCCTGTCCGCCTATCTTTGCTCCCAAAATGGAAGGGCCTTCGGGCATTCCAGCGCCGCGCATGCTGTCCGTACATATACAGATGTGATCGTGATCTTTGAGCTTAAGGATCATCTTTAAAAGATCGGGCGGTAAATGCATACCGTCGGCGATCAATTCTATGGAAAGACCGTCCATGATATATCCCGCTTCTATCGTGCCGAGAATACGAAAACCGCCCTTCCTTTCGATACCGGACATGCCCGAATAAAAATGCGTAAGGTGAGTAACTCCATGATCGTACGCTTTGGAAATTTCATCATACGTGGCGGCCGTGTGTCCTGCCGCCATCATTATTCCCGCTTTATAAAACACGTCGGCCATTTCCAAAGCGCCGGGAAGTTCCGGCGCGAACGATATGCGGCTTATGATGCCTTCGCCTTTTTCAAGAATCGGCATATAGTTTTCGGGTTTAGGATTTTTTATATATCTGGGATCCTGAGCGCCTTTTTGCACCATATCAAAAAAAGGACCTTCCAGGTGAAGACCGGGAAGATGCGGCAACTTATTCTTGTTTTTCTTCACTTGCCTAAAACAGTCAAAGGTTTTAAAAAGCGCTTCGTCGCTGCTTGTAAGCGTAGTAGGATAATATGTGGTAGTGCCGTATTTTAAATGAGCGAGTGCGGCTCCTTCTATGTCTTCAGGACTTCCGTCCATATTGTCAAAACCGCCGCCGCCGTGCGTATGAATGTCTATAAAACCGGGAGAAATAAAATCGCCCGCGCAATCCACGACAGTTTCGCCGTCTTTAGGAGCGAAAGCGCCGTTTGTCCCGGTAACGGAACCGTTGCAGCAGGATTTGTCGGCATTTTTTTTACATTCACCGACTTCAACTATCTTAGTTCCCTTTGTACGAACAAAACCGTTTTGTAAAATTCCGCTCTCAAGTATAACTCTTGCATTTATGAATAACATATATTTACCTCGTATAATCACTTATAGCCAGCTTTTTATCGTTCGTCAAGGAATTTGCCGCACCGTCCGATCGGGCGCACTGCCGTTCTATCGCCGCGACGTTCGGTTTATGCACTGTCGCTCAGTTGTCAGTTGATGCACTTCCGCTCGGTTCGGACACTAAGCGGCAGGAAAAATAAAAAATGAAAATTTATCTTGACAAGTGTTAAAACAAAGGTAAAATATAGTAAAACGCTAACGGTAACGTTTTCTTATTTGGAGGTACAAAATGAAAAAATTGGTCGCGTTTGCAATGATAGCGCTGACTGCGGTAGGGGTCGTCTTTGCTACAGATTCCACAAAAGCAAAGGCTACTAAGGTGATCAAGCTTAAGCTTGCCGAAAATCAACCGGCGAACAACCCCGTGTCTAAGGGTGTAAAAATGTTTGCCGATCTGGTCAAAGCAAAGACCGGCGGAACGGTTGAAGTAGATGTGTATTTGGACGCACAGCTCGGCAACGAAAATGAAACAATCGACCAGGTACAGGCCGGAACGCTCGACTTTGCGCGCATAAACACATCCGCCTTGGCGTCGACGGTAAATGAAGTGGGCGTATTCACTCTGCCTTATATCTTCACCAGCACGGAGCAAAAGTACAAGGTTCTTGACGGAAAAATCGGAGAAGATATTTTAAATACCATGCGTGCCAAAAACAACATAATAGGCCTTAACTTTTTGGAATCCGGCTCGCGCAATTTTTATTCTACAAAAAAACCGATAAAATCCGTAGCGGATATTAAAGGAATGAAAGTCCGCGTCCAGCAAAACGAAGTGGCCATAAGAATGGTTGAACTTCTCGGCGGAGCGGCAACTCCGATGGCATACGGCGAAGTCTACCAAGGTTTGCAGACGGGCGTTATCGATGCCGCTGAAAACGACTTTGTTTCTTATTACACTTCGGGACATTATGAAGTTGCCAAGTATTTTTCTTTGGACGGACACATGGCTCCTCCGGCGCTGCTTATCATGAGCACGGCCGCATGGAAAAAGCTTAACGCCGACCAGCAGAAAGCCGTAAAAGAAGCTTCCCGCGAAGCGGCTCTTTGGCAGAGAAAGGCAATGGATGATTTCCAAAACGAATCCCGTGCGGCGGTAGAAAAAGCCGGTTGCAAAGTATTTACCGTTGATGCAAAAGAATTCCAGAACGCAGTAAGTGAAATTTACAACAAATATCCTCAGTATAAGGATGTGATTGCAAAGATAAAGGCAGTAAACTAAATCCTTGAACGAAAACAGGCCGAATTTCGGCCGAATCATTTATTTATAATCATTTAATAATATTGAAGCATTAAGAAATTGGAGCTGTCCGGGAACTTCGGTTTTCGGACAGTTTCCTTAATTTAATATCACGAGGTTCAATAGTGGAAGCAAAAAAAGACAAACTGTCAAAGATTCGTTCCGCATTAGATCGCACGATTGAAGTGGAACAGAGTCTTTGCTGCTACATTCTAATAATTGAGGTTGCTATAACCTTTGTGCAGGTAGTTCTGCGTTCCTTCGGCAACCCGTTCAGCTGGTCTGAAGAAGTTACTCTGATGTTTTTGGTGTGGTTCGGATATCTGTGCATTCCCATCGATATTTACACGGATTCACATGCGGCGCTGTATTTTGCGTACGGTAAGCTGCCGCCCGTTGTAAAAAAGTTTCTCGATCTTGGGCGACACGGAATTTTGGTATGGTTCAGCATTCTCATGATTAAATACGGAGCAAAGATAACCGCTTTGAACATAGCGAAAAAACAACCGGCGACGCAATTATCGCAAGGACTTTTGTTTGCTCCGCTGGTAGTCGGCGGTATTCTTATGGCAGTATATGCAGCGTTTAACTTTGCCAGCGTTTGTCTTAAGCCGCTAAGCGAATACGTAGTCGACAAAAATGCGGTAAAAACTATCGACGAGATGAACAAAGAAAGGGGAGGAAATTAAAATGGCAAGTCAGGCAATCGCTACGTGGATACTTTTTGGCTCGCTTGTCGTGCTCATGGTATTCCGCTTCCCCATATCTTTCTGTTTGGGCGTTTCTGCCCTGTTTACGGCCACGTATCTGGGGATTCCGTTTTTTAATCTTTTTCAAAAAATGTCTACGGGCATTACGAGCTTTACGTTTATGTGCGTGCCGTTCTTTATAATAATGGCGCAGATCATGACCGACGGAGGAATAAGCGACCGTCTAACAAAATTCTGCAACGTTCTGATCGGCCGAGTAAGGGGCGGAACCGCGATCGTAAACTGTGTAGTTTCAATGTTTTTCGGCGGCATATCGGGATCTTCAATAGCGGACGTTTCTTCGATAGGCTCTTTTTTGATTCCGTCGATGATAAAAGAAGGATACGACGCGGATTATTCCGTTGCCGTAACATGCACAAGTTCGGTGGAAGGCGTTATAATTCCCCCCAGCCAAAACATGATATACTACATCGTCGCAGCCGGAAGCGGTCTTTCCGTAAGCACGATGTTTATGTGCGGCTACATTCCGGGAGTGCTGCTTACTCTTGCGCTGTGTATATGTTCCTTTGTGATCGCGGTAAAAAACAAATATCCCATAAGTCAAAAATATTCATGGAAAGAAAATATTGTAATAATACGCGAAGCGGCTCTGGGCTTGGTTACGATCCTTATCGTAGCCGTAGGCATTCTTGCAGGATTTTTTACGGCGACAGAAGCCGGCGGAGTTGCGGCCGTATACGCTTTAATAATTACGATTTTCGTATACCGTACGATGAATTTTAAAAAATTCGTTCAATGCCTAAAAAAAACTCTAAGAACGCTAAGCACCGTCATGGCGATAATCGCTACGAGCAGCGCTTTCAGTTACGTGCTTGCATATCTAAAAGTTCCCACTAGAGTAGCTTCTTCGCTGATGTCGGTATCAAGCAACCCCGGAGTTGTAATGCTCCTTATGGTTATCATGATGGTATTCCTAGGCTGTTTTATGGACATGGGAATTCTTTTGATACTTCTTACGCCCATTCTATATCCGGTGGCGATGTCTTACGGATATAATCCCTATCATTTCGGACTGATCATGGTTCTTACGCTTGGACTCGGACTTTTAACTCCGCCGGTAGGGACTTCTCTTTGGGCCGGATGCTCTATAGCGAATATGCCCATAGAAAAAGCAATCAAAGGTTTTATGCCGTTCTATCTTACATATTCGTTTATTCTGGCAATAATAATCCTGTTTCCGACTATAACGCTTATGTTGCCGCGAGCGCTTGGATACATATCATAGGAAAACGCTTATGGACGGCAAAGTGACGCTTAAAGACATTTCGAAGGCCACAGGATATTCGCTTATTTCAATACACCGCGCAATTTATAACAAAGAAGGTTTAAGCGAAGAAACGCGAAAAAAAATCTTAAAGGCTGTCGAAAAGACGGGATACCGAGTAAACTACATGGCGTCCGCGCTAAAAAGGAAGACCATAAAAATTGCCTTGATAATGTGCGAAGGCAACACAACCGGCGACTATCACAATACTATGCTCGCCGGCTGCCGCATGGCAGCCGGCGAATTTGCAGGGCTAAACTGCACAGTCAGTGAATTTTTATATCCGGCCGGGCTCATAGGCGCAAAACAGGAATGCCGCATTCTTGATTCCCTGTTATACGAGCATCCAGAAGAATACGACGGTCTTCTCGTAGTCCCTGAAAACACAGGCAGAGAGCTTTCTCTTTGCCTTAACAAGCATATTGCGCAGGGGACGCCGGTCATTCTTATCGACAATAAGTTTGAAGACATGAAATATCTTTGCTGCATCTCTCCGCGAAGTTACCTTATAGGCCGTCTGGGGGCGGAATATCTGTGCAAAACTTCCAGTCCCGGTAAAATCCTTGTGGCTTTAGGGGACGAGACGTCAAAGACGCATCAGGAAAACGTAGAAGGTTTTGAAGCGTATATAAATGACAATAAGCTCCCGTTTTCATGCGTGTATATTCATGACCCATACGATGAAGAAGAAGAAACGGCTCTCATAGATTCCGCCGTGCAAAGCGATCCTGCGATAACGGCCATGTATACTGTCCGTGAAAAAAATTCGCATGCGCTCGCAAAGGTGGCTTCCCGCTATCCCCAAAGAAAATTCCAAGTGCTTGCGAGCGATCTGTGTCCTTCAAACGTACAAAATCTGAAAGAAGGCATAGTAAGCGGCGTCATCGACAAAAATGCGTACCAAAGAGGATATTTAGGGATGAGCACCTTGTTCGGCTATGTTCTTAAACACGAAAACCCCAAGGCAAAAATATTATCCGTTCCGGTATCTATCGTAATGCAAAGCAATCTTCCCTTTTATGTAGGAGAGATGGGATCGGGGATCTGTATATCCTCGACCGAAATATAAAATTTTACCTTATTTTTGGAGGAAAATAAATGTTTACTATCAGTGTTTCACAGTCTCCACAAGAGCTCGGACAGGCGGCTGCAAACCGCATAGCGCTTGAGATCAACAAGGCGATAAAAAGCAAGGGGCACGCCCGTATCGTCCTTTCGACAGGAGCATCGCAGTTTGAAACGATCGACGCCCTCATAAAAGAGGATGTGGATTGGAGCAAGGTAACCATGTTTCATCTTGACGAATATGTAGCCTTAGCGGAAACCCATATCGCTTCGTTTCGTAAATATCTTAAAGAACGCTTTGTGAGCAAAGTGAATTTAAAAGAAGCCGTCTTTGTGAACGGAGAAGGCAATATAAAAGAAAACATTGCTTACATAACCAAAAGACTTACGGAGGCGCCCATAGACGTCGGCGTGATAGGAATCGGAGAAAACGGGCACATAGCCTTTAACGACCCGCCTGCGGATTTTAATACCAAGGAAAGCTACATAGTGGTAAACCTTGATGAAAAATGCAAAAACCAGCAAGTACACGAAGGTTGGTTTAAGACAGTCGCCGACGTACCTGATCAGGCTATTTCCATGACCGTACATCAGATCATGAAAAGCAAGGTGATAGTGTCTTCCGTTCCGCATGCGGTTAAAGCCGACGCTATTTTAAAAACGCTTACCTCTCCGGTCACAAACAATGTGCCAGCCACCATAATGAAAACTCATCCGGAATGGTATCTTTTTATTGAAAACGCTTCGGCGGAAAAGGCATTTCCTTTAAAATAAGGAGGATTAAATCATGCAATCGAATTTTAATGTTGAGATTTTCCCTTCAAGGGATGAGATGGGAAAAGCCGCCGGCAAATGCGCCGAGCGGATGTTTATTAATGCGATAAAGCAAAAAAACAGCGGTATAGTGCGGGCAATCTTTGCGGCGGCCCCAAGCCAAAACGAAATTCTCGCCTTTCTTGCAAAAAGCAAAAAGATCGACTGGTCTAAGGTAGAAGCATTCCACATGGACGAATACGTAGGACTCCCGGCGGATGCTCCCCAGGGGTTCGGAAATTTTTTAGACGCCCACATATTTTTGAAAGTTCCCTTTGCAAAAGTACACTACTTACGTCCGGCGGGAAACCCTGAAAAAAACATAAAGGCCTATGCCGCGGAGCTTAAAAAGGCTCCGATCGATATTTGCCTTATGGGAATAGGTGAAAACGGACATATAGCGTTTAACGATCCGGCCGTAGCGGACTTTCACGACGGAGAAACGGTAAAGATCGTAGAGCTCGACAACACTTGCAGAAATCAGCAAGTACACGACGGATGCTTTAAACAGCTGTCCGACGTTCCGAAACAAGCGGTAACTTTAACGGTCCCTACCCTTTTCAAATCGGAACACATAGTATGCACCGTTCCGGCGTCGGCCAAAGCCAAGGCTGTAAAAGCAACAATCTTAGGCCCGTGCAGTGAAAAATGTCCCGCTTCCATTTTAAGGCTGCATCCGGATGCAAATATGTTTTTGGACGCCGAAAGCGGAAAATACGTTTCGGAATTTTTATAATTTTACGGAAGGTGTAAATTGAACGGCGCTAAATAGGCGCAAATAAAAAAGGGCTGCCCGGAAGTTATTCAAAACCTCGCCGCGGCAGCCTCTTTTTATGCCGCATCGATTTTCCGACACGGTTTTATCTTATAAAGTTTAACAGCGTTCTATACGTTAGTTTTATACGCTATGGCTATGCGGCGAAGTTTTTAAAACTCGTCCGCATAGCGCGCAAAAAATTTTATTTTTTTGCTACAACTCTTACCATTTCAAGAACTTTGTTTGAATATCCCCATTCGTTGTCATACCATGCGCAGAGCTTTACGAATGTCTTATCCAGCTGTATTCCCGCTTTTGCATCGAAAATCGACGTATGAGAATCTCCGCGGAAGTCGGTTGAAACTACGGAATCTTCGGTATAGTCGAGAACGCCCTTGAGTTCGCCCTGGGCATATTTTTTCATCGCAGCGCAAATTTCTTCATAGGTTGTCTCTTTATTCAGCTCACAGGTGAGGTCGACAAACGACACATCGGAAGTAGGAACACGGACGGACATACCGGTGAGCTTGCCGTTAAGTTCGGGTAAAACCTTTCCTACGGCTTTTGCAGCGCCTGTCGAAGATGGAATCATGTTTTCAAGGATTCCGCGTCCGCCTCTCCAGTCCTTTTTCGAAGGGCTGTCGACCGTTTTCTGAGTCGCGGTGGCGGCATGAATCGTCGTCATAAGTCCTCTCTTAATTCCGAATTCCTTGTTTATAACGTAGGAAAGCGGAGCCAAACAGTTTGTCGTGCAGGAAGCGTTGGAAATAATATCCTGTCCGGCATATGTTTTGTGGTTTACGCCGTAAACGAACATCGGCGTTGAATCCTTTGATGGAGCGGACATAACGACTTTTTTGGCGCCGGCTTTGATGTGACCGCGCGCCGTTTCGTCGTCAAGCCACAATCCTGTGGACTCAACGATAACTTCCGCCCCTACGGCCTTCCAGTTAAGATTTTCTACGACTTTTTCCGCAGTAACACGGATCGGAGAACCGCCGTCAATTATCATATTGCCGTCTTTAACTTTGACATCGTGTTTGAAATGTCCGTGAACGGAATCGTATTTTAACATATAAGCCAGATAATCGGCATCCAAAAGATCATTTATACCTACGATCTGGATATCTTTGTTAAAATTCTCGATAGCTGCACGGAAAACCATGCGTCCGATACGGCCGAAACCGTTAATGCCTACTTTGATCATAATTGTATGACTCCTTATTCAATCTATAATATTAAAAGCTTCTTATAGCATAATAATACCCTTTTTCATTTTTTACTTCAAGTAGCAAATCTGCGCGTGTCCGCGTGCAGCAAGGCGCCGCGGCATCGCGTTCCGCGTTATCCTATAGCCAATCGAATACAAATTTTTCAGTTATTTTTAGAGCCGGCGTCGATAGCGACGGAGCCCAGCCACGTAACAAGGCTGTAGTACGGCGTGTAAGAAGCGTCGCGTCCGACGGAAATTGCATACATGTTTACATACCAAACATTGTCGAAAGGCGATGAAGAACCGTATACGTCGTCGTCGCCGGTTGAAGGTGTCGCGTTGTTCTCATAATTTGCATATGTATTTGCTCCCCGCCCGAACTCAAACGTGCGCCTGTTATCGTATCTAACGGGTTTCCAGCTCTGTTCCGTTCCGGCGATGATAACTTTCGAGCTGAAATTTGAATCTGTTCCATAGGACATAAGGCGTATGTAAACCGTTTGCGCTCCATTATTCGCGATTAAAGGCGTCCTGCTACTACCGGCGGAAGTTCCTACGGGTTTATAAGAATATGTTTCTATCACCCGGCGCGCAGAAGCGGTGCCGTTGCTTAAGGTATTCAAAGCGTTTACGGAACTTATGTGGGAATTCATTTCAGAGTAACTTGAGTAGATCTTATAATATACGGCGGTTCCTTCGGCAATAAATTCACCGGAACTACTGTTGGACGCCGTTCCGAATCTGAAATATTTTTCCGTATAGTTTGAAGTACTATAGTCAGGTGTGTGATAGGCTACCGGAGGATCCAGCGCAAAATATTCTTGTAAGCCGCAAGCTTGGAAAAATAAAAGGAACAAGACGCATGCCGGTATCGAAAAAAGAATCCTTTTACGTTTTCCAAGTATAAATTTTTTCATACCAAATTACATATTGGTCAAATATCAAGTTTAAAATTTAAACTAATAACGCTATGCTTTCTGCAAAAACGCCGTTAGGCTTCGCCTCACGGTGTATGCCGCGGTCGAGCTTTTATTGTAATTTTCCTTGGGCTTGAAGCGCAATAATGCGGTTTTTCGCAAGCTTTGCCCATGATTCCGACGGGTTTTTATCCACAATCTTTTTATAAGACGCTTCGGCGGAAGTAAAATCCTGTTTTTCTTCCTGAAGTCTGCCCAAACTGAACAATGCATGGGAAAGTTCTAAAAAATCCTCGAACTTTGACGCTTCGTCATAATATTTTATCGCGCTGTCGGAATCGCCGAGTTCTTCGCTGCATACGGCGGCGTTAAAATACGCAAGCGGCGCAATATAAGATTTTTTTGCTTTTGAAGCTGAAGCAAGCCATTGTGTGCGGGCGTTCATATAATCTTTTTTCTGAAAATATATTTCTGCGCAAAGCATCGAGGCGCGCGCACCCACAATACCGCCCTTAGCCGTGAATTCCGAAAGTTCTTTGAGGGCGTCGCCGCGGCGCGCCTCAAGCTCCGCCTCTGAAAGATCCGAAGATTTATCGGTCAATGAATAAGTGATTTTATCTATCTTTTCAAGTCCGGCTTCCACATTTTTTCCGGAAACGGTTGCAATAACGGCGTATGCCAAAATCACCGCCGCCGAAACGGCAAAAACGCACAAAATTATTTTTCTGTTTTTTAAAATAAAATTTCCCAATACTTCGGAAAATGTTTTTTTTTCAATTTTTTCTTGCGCCATACAAGACTCCTGCAAAAGATACAATTTTTATCGTATCCGGTTAACTTAATTTAACGACAAATATCCGCCTTACTTACGGTCTTTGTCTTCGCGGACGTGCAGCTCGTTCAGCAAGCGGGAAATATAAGTCCGCTGTATTCCCAATATCTTTCCAGCCTTAGTCTGATTCCAAGACGTTTCGTCAAGAATCTTACAGATATATGCTCTCTTGAACCTGCTTAAAGCGGCTTTTAGCGTTCTGTCTTCCGTCGAAGACGGATTTTTCTCTTCGGCGGCAACTTGTCCGCACGCCGTTCCGGAAAAGCTTTTTGAAAACCGCAAGTCCCAGTCTTGAATGAACGGCTCTTCGCCTAAAATACAGGCATATTCCACCGTATTTTTAAGCTCACGGACATTTCCCGGCCAATAGTAGTCGTGCAGAGCTTTAGCGGCGGACGACGAAAATCCCGAAAATTGCTTCTTTGTCTTTCGGCCGAATTTTTTCAAAAAAAACTCGGCTAAAGGTTCTATATCCTCTTTCCGTTCCCTGAGCGGCGGAATATTTATAGGAAACGTATTGAGACGGTGATACAGATCGATCAAAAACCGCCCGTCTTTTACAGACGCCTCAAGATCACATTCCGCAGACGCAATTATCCTCACATTAAAAGCGGCCGTCTTATCCGAGACTGTCCCTGAAGATTTCGAATAAGGCGCCATGCGATCCAGCAAAACAGTCTGAAGATTGAGCGGTAGTTTTTCTATTCCGTCAAAAAACAAGGTTCCGCCGTCCGCCGTTGCCAACATCCGCTCGTAATTTTTTATCCGATTCTCAAAAACTCCTTCCTGCAAAAAAGCTATACAATCCGCACGGACAAAAGGAGCGTTTTTGCGTTTGCTTTTCAAATGCAGCTTTCGCGCAAAAAAGTTTTTTCCGCTTCCGTTTTCACCGGTCAGCAATACCGGCGCATCGGAAAGAGCGACCGATTCCATTACACGGTAAAGATCCGAGATCACTCGGCTCTTAGCCGTAAAAGCATTGGCCGGACGCTCCGCATAGACTGCGTTTGCAGATATTACATCGTCGGTATTTTTTGAAACATTTCCTTTTCCGGTGTCTTCATTCAAGCAAAATACTTCAAATGCTCTAAGATCATCGCCGGCAAACAATATTACAGTCCCTCATTCAAAGGGGAGAACCGCCCAAAAACTTCAGCTTTTGAACGGTTTCCTTGATTCATACGCGAATAAAACCGATTAAACTTGCGGTAACTCAGCTATTCGTTGTTTTTTGTCTTCATAAAATCGCCGAGCGTATAGGCGCCGTCGTCATCGTCGGAAGATGAAGACATATAGCGTGAAATCTCGTCACGCTGCTGCTTCTTTTTGTATTCCCTTACGGAAAAAGCGGCTTTTTCCTTATCCACGTTTATGTCGACAACGTATACGTTAATCTTATCGCCTACGTTGTATTTTTTAACGGCTTCTTCAAAGGGAACTTCCTTGTCGTCGCTCAAATTCGATTTGTTTACAAGACCTTCGATACCGGACGGAGCTTTGACAAACAGTCCGAAATCCGTGATCGAAGTTATCTCGCCTTCAAAAGTCGAACCCTGTTTGTAATCCGCTGCAAACTGCTTCCAAGGATTGCTTTCCAGCTGCTTAAGTCCTACGCGTATGTGGTGATTTTCAGGGTCGTTTTCTATGATTACAACCTTGACATCCTGCCCTACGGAAATTTCGCTACCGGGGTGTTTGACTTTCTTTGTCCATGAAAGGTCGTCCACATGAAGGAATCCGTCTATTCCGTCTTCGATTGAAACAAAGGCTCCCGCATTTGTCAATTTTACAACCTTTCCGTCTATCTTGGTTCCTACAGGATATTTTTCAGCAATGGAATCCCACGGGTTTTCGGTAACCTGTTTCAGTCCCAAAGAAACGCGACCGGCCTGAATATCGTAGCCTAAGATCATGCATTCGATTTCATCGCCGACTTTAACCATGTCGGAAGGCTTATTGACCTTTTTCGTCCATGAAAATTCGCTTATATGCGCAAGCCCTTCGATACCTTCTTCCAGCTCTATAAAAGCGCCGAAATCGGTAAGTTTCGTAACCTTTCCCTTTACTACGTCGTTTACATGGTATTTTTCTTCAAAATGCACCCACGGATCTTCAAGGAAATGCTTTAAAGACAGATTTATGCGTTTTTCTTCAGGTTCAAGCCGTATGACTTTAAGCTCCACTTCCTGACCTTTTTTTACAAAATCCTTAGGCCGGGTAACATGTCCCCAACTCATATCATTTATATGCAAAAGACCGTCAAATCCGCCGAGATCGATAAAGGCGCCGAAACTGGTAAAACTCTTTACAACGCCTTTTACGGTGTCTCCGATTTTTACCGTTTCAAAGAATTTTTCACGGTTTTTATCTATTTGTTCTTCAAGATATTTTCTGCGATTTACGACGACGTTTGCCTTGTTGTCGGAATAAAGCCGCTCTATATAAAACGGAGATTTCAGTCCTATCAGGCTTTCAGGCTTTTCAACTTTTTGGCTGTCCGCCTGGCTTATCGGCAGGAACGCGTGAATATCGCCGCCGAGGCTGACCTCATAGCCGCCTTTTACAACCTTTGAAACGGTTCCCGTAACCGGCGCTTTTTCGTCAAAAGCTTTTCGGATATCTTTCCATATCTGCTTTGCGTCCGCCTTTGATTTGGAAACTTCAGGACCATTTCTGCCGTTCTTTCTAAGAAGGACGACCGTAACCACGTCCCCCACTTTAGGCAGAGCATCTGCAAACTCCGTAACGGGGAGTCTCGCCTCCGACTTATATCCGATATCAAGAAAGACTGAATCCGCAGTTACCTGAATGACATTTCCGTCGACAAGCTGTCCGTCTTCCAAAACACCGAGAGTTTTCAGAGATTCTTCAAATTGTGTCTGGATACTGCTCTTGGGAGTCTGAGCCGCATCTTTTTCCACTTCCATTTCTTCCATTACAAACCCTTTTTTATGAATATTATTTAAGATTATTGCACAAACCTGTTCTATGGTCAAGTCTGAGGTATCTATGTAAACGGCGTCATCGGCTATCTTAAGGGCGCCTTCCGCTTTATTTTTATCGCTTTCATCGCGTTTTTTAATCGCTTCTTTTATTTCTTCCAAAGATAATTTGCTCACGCCCTGATCAAAGCGCCGCTTGGCCTGCACGTCTATCGAAGCGTCCAGATAAAACTTATGTTCGGCGGTAGGAAACACTACCGTCGTCATATCGCGGCCTTCGCACACTATGCTCAGCGAATCGGTGATCTTGTGCATGAGATCGTTCACCAAGTGCCGCACGGCGATTATCGAAGAAACCTGCGAAGCATGCGCCGTCACCGAGTCTTCATGAAGGCGGGATTCAACGTCAACTCCGTTTAGTATTAGATGGGAATTTACATATTCTATTTTTTGCTTTTTGCAAAAATCCGTGATAGCGTCTTCGTCTTTATTTTCAGAAAGGTCGAAACCCGCTTCAAGCAGTGCGAGCGTCAGCGCACGGTAAAAGCTGCCGCTGTTCAAGTATAAAATCCCGAGTTTTTGCGCGATAAGATTTGCTATTGTGCTTTTTCCTGTTCCGGCAGGACCGTCGATCGCTATGATCATATCATTCTCCGTAAATATTCATTGCCGTTTGCAAAGGCTTAATAAGTTTTTTATTTCAGACGGGGCAAGTTCTCTGAATTCCCCGGGCTTCAAGTCTTCCAAAAGCAAATTCCCGATTCTTACTCTGGTCAACTGTTTTATTCCTATTTCCATAGATTCAAAAACTCTCCGGATTTCCCGATTTTTACCTTCCGTAAGAACTATCTGCATGCGCCTGGCGTTCAGCTGCCGCGCGTCAACGCAGCGGTAAAAAATTCCGTCTACGCGGAGGCCTTTTTTAAATTCTTCGGAAAGAGTTCTCGGAACGGCAAGGCTTGTGTCTACGACGTATTCCTTTTCGATTTCCGCAGACGGGTGCGAAAGTTTTGCCGCAAAATCTCCGTCGTTCGTAAAAATAAGCAGCCCGGAGCTGAACATATCGAGCCGCCCTACATTATACAGCCTTTCTTTAAAATGTTCTTTCAGTAAATCCGCAGCGACGGGACGTCCTTTTTCGTCGGAAAGCGAACACACGTACCCCGCGGGTTTATTCAAAAGCACGTAGCGTTTTTTCTCTTCAAGGGCGACAGGTTTCCCGTCAACGCAAACGAAGTCAGAAAGCGAAACCTTTGTTCCAAGTTCGCTCACCGTGTTTCCGTTAACGCTGACGCGCCCTTCGGTTATAAGTTTTTCGGCGCTTCTGCGGCTGGCTATTCCACAGCGGGCGATAAAAGCCTGCAAACGTATAGTATCTTTTTTTTCGCTCACAGAAGCATTTTCAGCGGGCAAGCTCAAAGCGTTCGTTCTCCTCATCGTCAAGCCGCGGCAAATCCGCAATGCTGTTTAAGCGGAAAAATTTTAAGAATTCCTTTGTGGTGCCGTAAAGAGTGGGCTTTCCCGGAATGTCTTTTTTGCCCACTTCCTTTATCAAATTTCTTTCCATCAAAAGCCTGATCATTGTGTCGGCGGAAACTCCGCGGATAGCTTCTATTTCCGCACGCGTTACAGGCTGAGAATAGGCTACAATGGAAAGAGTTTCTATGGCGGGTCTAGATAATTTTCCTTCGTTTTTGTTGCCGTATTTTTCTTTTAATACGTCCCAAATATATTTTTTAGGAACAAGAGACCAGCCGCCCGTGATTCTTGCAAGATCTATGCCGGAATTTTCAGATGCATATTTTTCTTTAAGAATTTCAATGCAGCGGGAAACCACTTCTTCCGACAACTGCGCCGAAGCTGCAAGAGCCTTTTCGGTTTGAGGTTCATGCTCCAAAAACAACACCGCTTCAACCAAGGCGGATTCTTTTAATAATTCCAACTCGTACCTCTAAAAAACATGATTTATACGCACAACCTTGTCATGCGGCCTTGTAGCGGCATATCTTTATATCACCGAACAATTTATTTTGATAGATGCTGGCCATCTTAAATTTAACCGCTTCAAGGATCGCCATAAAAGCGCATATTATGTCCATTTCGTTTCCGCGGCGCACGATCAATTCCGTAAACATGAATTCGCCTTTATTGTCCAACAGTTCCGATATCAGCGTTATCTTTTCATTGATCGAAACTTCTTCATACATGTTGATTATTTTTTCGTTGGAATACACGGCGACCATGTCATGAAAAATTTTCTGCATTTGCTGCAACAAATCCCAAGTGTCCACCTTTTTCCACTGGGATTCTTCTTCTTCAAACGGCAAAACGCACTGAAATTTCTTTCTTTCAAAGCTCCACTCGCCGGCTTCTTCTTTTTCTTCCATCAGGACGGAAAGTTTTTTAAATTTTTGGTATTCGATGAGTTTGGCGACAAGTTCCTGTCTGGGATCTTCGATGTCTTCGTCGTCCCCGGTTATTTCGATGGGGAGCAACATACGGCTTTTTATGTAGATAAGCTTTGCCGCCCAGCTGTAAAATTCCGACAGATCGCTTAAATCGGTTTGAACGGCAAAATCCAAGTATTCAAGATATTGTTCCGTAATCTGTGCGATGGGAATGTCATATATGTTGACTTTGCTTTCACGTATGAGAGTCCACAATAAGTCGAGGGGGCCCTCAAATTCTCCCGCGGTATACTTCCGCCTGCTTTTAGCCGCAGTCTCCGTGTCATTCGGTAAGCCCGCAGAACCTACAGCGCTTTTAACCGAATTTAAATTCCTGTTTGTATCCATCCGCCGCCTCCGGGAAATATTTTTTAAGGAATTTTGCAAACTGCATGTACAATTCCACGCCCTGCTCGGGCAAGCGCTCAAGCTTATCGGCAAAAATTTCCCTGTCTATAAAATCGGCAGATTTCGGTAAAATCTCCAGTATCGGAATTAAAACAAATGCTCTCTCATAGAGGCGCGGATGCGGTATTTTAAGATCATCTTCATCGACATTCAACTTGCCGAACAATTCTATGTCTATATCCATCGAACGCGGTCCGTTCCTTATCTCATGCCGTCTGTCGCGTCCGAGAGCGGATTCGATCTTGTGAATTTCGGACAAAAGATCCTTGGGGCTAAAAGAATCGTTTACAAAACCTATCGCCGCCATGTTAAAAAAATCGCTTTGGTCGGTAACATACATCGCCTTTGTGCGGTATACCGACGAAAAAAGAGTATCTTCTTGCGAACAAGAAAAAAAAAGACCGCGTAAAAAAATGCAGGAACGCCCCAAAAGCTCTACGGGAGACAGACCTTTAAAAGGCGTGTTCGAGCCGAGTCCCAATACAACGGGGATCATTAAAATAATTCGGAAGGAGGAGTTTCACCTTCGCTTTTTCCCTGCTCCTTTGCTATAGCGGAACCTTTAGGCGTAAGTTCTACACGGCTGTCAGCAGCGGAGCGCATCTTTGCAGAGGCTTTTGCGGCGGCGATCTTTCCCGAAGGGAGCATTTCCTTGGCTTTTAAAACCTGAAACGGAAACAGAGATTCTCTAAGCTGTGTTTCAATCTTTTGAGTAAATTCCTTGTTCTGCTCTAAAAATGCAATCGCGTTTTCCTTTCCCTGCCCGACTTTTTCTTCGCCTGCCGTGTACCAAGCGCCTTTTTTGTCTATAAGACCGTGTTTTACGGCGGAGTCGAGCAGACTTGCTACGGCGGATATTCCCTTGCCGAAATAAATATCGATTTCAACCTTGCGGAAAGGCGGAGCGACCTTGTTTTTTACAACTTTTACGCGCACGTGATTACCGACCGCTTCTTCGGAACTCTTGCTTTCTATGGATTCTATGCGGCGGATTTCAAGCCTCACCGAAGAATAAAATTTAAGAGCGTTTCCGCCCGTAGTAGTTTCGGGATTTCCGAACATCACGCCGATCTTCATGCGTATCTGGTTTATAAACACAAGGATGGAATTGGATTTTCCTATTATGGCCGTAAGCTTTCGCAGCGCCTGGCTCATAAGGCGGGCCTGAAGCCCCATGTGGCTGTCGCCCATTTCACCTTCGATTTCGGCTTGAGGCGTGAGCGCCGCTACGGAATCTATGACGATTATGTCCACGGCGCCGCTTCTCACAAGGCTTTCCGCAATTTCAAGAGCCTGTTCGCCCGTGTCCGGCTGGGAAACCCACAGTTCGTCTATGTTAACCCCCAAAGCCTTTGCGTACTGGGGATCAAGCGCGTGTTCCGCGTCGATAAAAGCGGCGATTCCGCCGAGCTTTTGCGCTTCGGCGATCGCATGCAGGGCGAGCGTAGTCTTACCTGAAGATTCCGGCCCGAACATTTCAATGATGCGGCCGCGCGGATAGCCGCCGATTCCAAGCGCTTCGTCAAGCAAAATAGAGCCTGACGGTATTACGTCTATGCCGGCCGTGTTGGCCTTTGTCCCCAGCTTCATCAAGGAACCCTGACCGAATTGTTTTTCGATTTGAAGCCTAGCCGCCTCAAGAGCTTTCATTTTTTCGGACTGTTCGCCGGCTGCCGGAATATCTTTGCTTTCTGCCATTTTACTGCCTTCCCTCCCACAGGAACTTACTGTATTAATTGCACGGACATTGAATTTTCTGCAATGCCGCATTTTAACTGTTTTTGAGACAGCCCTTATCTTAACTCAAGAGAATCGTTTACGCTTTGGTAAACGGATCTTCCTTCCAAGCTCAAAAAACCGTCTTTCAACGCCACCTTAGCCAAAATTCTAACGGGCTTTTCTCCGTCGATCGGAGGCTCCGGCGCTTTTTCAAAGAAAACGGGGACGATCCCGTCAACGCGTTTCATGGTTTCATAGCCGACTAAAAGATCGCACTCAAAAGCGTCTCCCAGAGTCCTTGCGTTTGAAATGCGCCCGGTCCACGAAATACAGCAGTTAAGGTAAAGCGGCACGTCGGATGAAACCTGTTTATATGTATAGTTGTTTTGAGCTTTTTGTATTGTATCAAAAGTGGCTTCTTTAAGATAGCCCATAAACACATTTGCTTTTTGTTTTATTGAAAAAGCGGCGTTAGAATTTACTATTCTGTTAAGCTCGATCTGAGCCGCATTATCGTTTTCTTCCTGAAAAAATTCCATAGCCTTTTTATAAGATTCTGAAATTTGGGCGTCCGTCAAAATATAGCGGTAAGTCTGCCCTGATAAATCTCTTTCCTGAGCATTTTTTTCTTCATCCTTAGTGAGGGCTACGGCGTTAAGGTTTGCTCGCGGCCCGTTTACGGCAGGCTTTTTATATGCCAGGTTAAACACCAATACGGCTCCGAGCGCAAATACTAAAACGGGAATGATAAAACTCAAAATGCGAAACGGATCCACTCCGATTTCAGGATAAAACTGTTCTATGCGTCCGCTGTCCACCCAGCGGCAAATCGTATCGTAATCTCCCTTTGTGCGTATGAATTCCATAGCGCGCAGCGCGATCTTATTTCCCGGATCGCTGTCGATAATGTCAAGGTAATATCTCAACGCCCTGTCAGTGTCGCCGCGGCGCAGATAGATCGCAGCCTGCCCCAGCAAAAGACGCGTATCGGTAAGTTTTATCGTACGCGCCCTGCGATAATACTTTGAAGCGGTTCCCGCGTCGCCCACATAAAGGCAGGCTGTCCCCAGCGTTATGTAGTAATCGAAATTTTCTTCATATATATCTGAACGCCCTTCAAGCAGAGTTATGGCCTTTGCAAATTGCCGCTGCTTTATCAATGTACAGGCTGTATCAAGAGCTGAACGGCGCATTTTTTACTTGTTCCTCAAAACCGATAAAACGGCATCCAGCTCGTCGTTGAGCCTTACAATCTCGTCCGGATCGATAACATTTCCGGAAGTTTCCAAACTGTTTATCCTGTCGATCAGGGACTGCACGTAATCAAGGTCGAGATTGGGATACTTATCCGAAAGAGCGTTAAATTCCGCCGATTCTACAGGCGATGAACCTTTAGCCGCCGCATTGAGTTTTTGCAGCTCATCGGAATCTGAAATTTTATCGCCGGCACCCGGATCCGAAACCGCTTCATCTAAAGTCTCTGCCGGCGCGGAAGAAGTCACGGACGCGGCGGGATTTTCAGACGCGGAGTGCGCCGCAGATACGGCGGCCGTCGCGGTCACGGCGGCCGTCGCAGGAGAAATAGCAGGTGCGGCAAAAAAACCGGGTTCGCCTGCCGCCAAGGAATTTAAAAGCTTGGCTCCGGAGGGCTGTCTTCCTTCAACTCCTATAACCACATAAAACGTTACGGCGCTTTTTTGCCCCGGAGAAAGCGAAAAATCATTCCAAACTATGTCGACCGCGGAGTTATTATAAGACATGATCGAATTGAATATTCTGTTTTCGCGGTAATACGAGCCGTCCCACGCTCCGGAAGAAATAATGTCCCTGTTCGCAAGCGTAACAGTTTTAGGCGGCGTAATGCCTGCGCCCGAAAGGACAATCTGCATAGCCGTGGATTCGTTCTTTGAAACTATCCATTTTTCCGTGAGCATTGTAGTGAATTGTCTTTCGGCGTCGATCCGCGGAATTTTTGCCGTAGAAAAATTAGTATAAGCCATTTCTCCCAAAACGGTGTCAAATACGCCGCGTACGGCAAAATTCCTTTTATCCGATCCCGTGTTGGTCGTTTCTACTGTGAACTTTATAACATCCGCTTCAGCGTCTTTTGAACTCGCCCCGATCTCCATCGAAAGCGAAACTTCAGCCTGTACGCGCTCTTTTCGGATAGTGTAAACAATTTGGGCGCTGCCGTCCGATACGGCAAGGCGGTAAGGGATCCCTCCCAAACGGTTAAGCTGATAGACCGAATTTCCGCTTTTAAGGTAAAAGCCGCTGGAAGAAAAATCCGGACGGGAAGCGATAACGGGTTTTACAAAACCTTCGGGAAAAACCGCATACAGCCCGAACGTTCCCATATTTTTTTGAAGAGCCACCCCTGCAGATCCCTTTGCGGCGGTAAAACTTTTACGAACGAACCTGCTCTTTTTTTCAAGCGTTACAGGCAGCTCAGGCGACAAGACATCTTCATCGGAAATCGAAGATGATTGATCTTCCGAAACCGATTTTACAAGCGCAAAAGACGAAAGGAAAACAAAAAAACTTAAAAACAAAAAGGTCTTTTTTATCTTCATTGCATTACCGCCCGTTTTTGGGATTGATTAAATTTTCAATTTCCTCGGCCTTTTCTTTTAAAATCAAAATGCCGGGATTTTCTTTGGATGACGATGAAAGAGCATTCAACGTATCGACATCGTTTTGCAAGTCGCTGTTTTTGCGCTTTAAATTTTCAACTTCCGCCGAAAGCGCCGCATTTTTGTCCTGTTCGGATCTCAAACGCCTCTGCAATCCCGCAAGCCCTTCCGCCTGATATTCTTTAATATTTTTTTCATAGTTTTCTTTTGCCGCAAGATATTCTTCCCCGGTCTTTTTAAGAAGGTAAAGGAGCTTTTCTTCTCTAAGACGTTGATCGATCACTTCGATGCGGTATTGCGCTTCGGCAGCCCGAGGATCTTCGGAAAAATCCGTAATTATACGCTCGTAAAGGCCGCGCGCCGTGTCATATCGGCAGGCGACATAAAATGATTCGGCAAGCCAAAACAGTGCGGAAGAATACATCTCGTTTTCGGGATTTTCATGACAAAAATCACTTAACACCATAACGGAAGCTTCGTAGTCGCCGAGGTGATATAAAGCGCGTCCCCTCTGATAATTCACATAAGGAACGTAAGAAGAATTTTTATGGGCGTCTAAAAAGGTCTCGCTGTCCGAAAGCGCCCCGGAATAATCTTTGCTGTACATCTCCGCCACAATAAGAATGTACAATGTGTCGGGATCGGAATTTTCATACAACGAAACCGCCTTCCGCAAAAGGAAGACCGCAGATTCCCAGTCTTTTGCGCGGTATGCTTCAAGCCCCTGGGAAACGGCTTGCCTTGCGGCGGCGGCCGAAACTTTTTGAGCGCCGAGCGGAAAACACGCAAGCAAGACCAAGGCGCCTAATGCGACCGAAACATATTTTTTTACATTTACCACTTAAGACCTCCTGAAAAAAAGGCGGAGCCCGAAACTATTATATCGGCGCCGGCTTCGATAACGGGCGGCAAGGTCTTTGCATTTATGCCGCCGTCGACGGAAATATCAAAAGAATAACCGTTTTCCTGCCGTATTTTTTTTAATTGTCCGATTTTGCCTAAACATCCTTCTATAAATTTTTGTCCCCCGAATCCGGGATTTACGGTCATCACAAGGACAAGGTCGATTTCAGGAAGAATTTCCGAAAGCAAGACTACCGGCGTGGACGGAACTATGGCGATTCCCGCTTTTTTGCCTAAGGAACGGATGCTTTGTATCATTCGATTTATATGCACGTTATTTTCATAGTGAAAAGTGATCCAATCCGCGCCGGCTTCAGCAAAACTTTCAATTTGGTCTTCAGGGTGTTCAACCATAAGGTGAATATCGAAAGGCAGTTTTGAAAGCCCCCTGATCGATTTTATAACGGGCTGCCCGTAAGTAATTTGAGGAACAAACCTTCCGTCCATAACGTCTATGTGAACGGCGCCCGCTTTGTTTTTTTCTATCTGTTCAAATGCTCCTTTTAAATCGGAAAGATCTGCGGAAAGCAGGGAAGGAGCTAAAATCGGTTTTTTCATTGCGCTTTTATATTATCAGATGAATAAGCGGTTGTAAATCTGTTGGGAGCGCATGTTTAGAGCCCGCGTCTTTTAAATAAAATCCGCCATGGGAATATACGGTATAAAAAAAGACTACACTCCCGGCAGCGTCCTGACGCCTCGCGTTCCGTCTTTTTCGCCTTGAATTAGTGTGAGTATTTTACCATGCTCATACGTCAGCCGCGGTTTTCCAAAAATCACAAAAAACATCTTGACACAGTCGCCAAAAACATAGTATAAATTTTTCCCTTTATTCGCTCACTTTTAGTATTTTCATTGACTAAAAAGCTCTTTTTAGTATAATAAAAGATACGCCTATGGGAATTCAATTGAGTGAAAACCTGACACAAGCATACGGATTCCTCGAAAACGGTAAACCGCAAGACGCAAAGCAAATTCTTGAAAACGCAGCAGAGTCCGATTTGGACAACAAAGACATACTTTTTGCGCTCAGCTGCTGCCATTTTATGATAAATTCGTTAAGACAAATCGAATCCGTTGAAGATCCTTTTGAACGAGGCGAAAGCATCATCCACGAATGGAAAGCGTTCGAAGGCAGAGCTGCAGGAGAAAAAACTCCGCACGACATACTGTACGCCGCAAGGCGCGGTTTTTTTACGTTGGCGCTTGAAAATTATAATAAACTGATAAACGAGGCGGATCCCAGACAAAAAGCTGAAATTTACCGCAAGATCGGGCTCTGCCATAAAAAATTCGGCGAATACGAAACGGCAAAAAATTGTCTGTTGGAAGCTAACGCTCTTTTTTCAGGTTCTTCGCCGATCATAGCGGAGCTGGCCGACTGCTTTGCTCTTTGCGGAGAAGAAAAAAAAGCAAAGGTTTTGTTCAAAGAAGCTTTTTTTGTGGATCCGCAAAAGATCGACTTCTGTTTTTTAGATTCGGAATTGATTTGCTGCCTTATACGCAAGGTTACGGACAAGGGATTTACGGGAGCCGCCCTGCAGGAATGGGTTCCGGTTTACGGAGTTTTGTTTGGGATCTTCAATATAAAACGGGAACTTCGTTCTCAGGAAGTCGGAAGGTTAAAGCAGGATATCTATGCCAAAGAGAATGAATCTAAAGATCCGTCAAGCGATCAAGCCTTGCTTACGCCGCGGCTTATAAACCTGTATTTTTGGCTGATCGATCATTATGTGCTTACGAACACTGAACAGCCTAAGATCAATCAGGTATTGTTAAAGATAAAGATATTGGATCCGGTGATATATTCGCTTTTTGTAAAATAACTCCGGAAGACGGTATAAGGAGAAACCTATGTCTGAAGAATTGATAAAAAACGTCCAGGAAATGCTTAAAGAGGAAACATGGACGCGCGCCGCCATAAGCAATTATACGAAAAACAACCTCATTGAACTTGCCGCCGTCATAGAGAAAGCGCGCAATGAAAACTGCGCCGATGAAATAAAAGCCCTCTGCGACGAACATTTGACGCATTCCAAAGACAGCATCATAGCCTTATATTTTTCAGGAATTCTTGCGCTGGGCAAAGGGACTTTGGATAATTCCGCGCTCGTATCGCTCGTAGATATCTTTCAAAAAAACCACAAGGAAGCCGTCGTCGAATACCTGTGCGAGTCTATTCTTGCGGACGACCCGAACAATAAATTTGCGCTTCGCACGCTTGCGGATCGTTACAGGGCGGAAAACAACGAAAAGGTTTGGGAACTTTACGAGCGGATCGTAAAACTTGACTACGAAGAAGCCGAGATTGCCAAAGCCCTTGCCGAACACTATGAAGAACTTTCGGACAAAGAAAATGCGATAGCCTATTATAAAAAAGCGCTTTTGCGGTATGTAAGCGCAAAAAATCTGAACATAATAAAAGAAGTTTGGACCAAATTGATTTCGCTCATACCGGAAGAGATTGATTTTTTTCTGCTGGTGCAGCGCAAAGTTGCCAAAACTATAAGCGACGATAAAAGCGCTCTTTTGATGCAGGAACTGTACGCCTATTATAAAGATACTCAAAAATGGGACACCGCGATAGACATACTTAAGCTCATCCTTTCCATAGATCCTAAAGATAATTGGGCGCGAAAAGAAATAATAGAATGCTTTAAAGGCAAATACGCCGGGTACAGCCACCTCGACGATTACATACGTTCTTCCAACCTCACACAGAATTTCAGAAACGTGTTCGAAGCCATAAGCGATTTTGAAAAGCACATTGCCTTTGACGCCAAAAACTTCGTCTTTCACCGTTCATGGGGAGTCGGCATCATACGTAAGGTGCATAACGACATTTTGACGATCAACTTCGGCAAAAGATCCGGCATACACGAAATGTCTTTAAAGATGGCCGTAAACGCGCTTACGCCGCTTGCCAAAAACCACATATGGGTATTAAAGGCCACAAAATCGCGCGAAGAACTGGCAAAAAAAGTAAAAGATGATAAAGAATGGGCTTTAAAGACTATAATAAAAAGTTTTGACAACAACTGCGACTTTAAGCGCATAAAGGCGGAACTGGTCGATTCCATTTTAACTCCGAGCGAATGGACTTCTTGGAATGCCGCCGCCAAAAAAATTCTGGAATCGAATTCTTCCTTCGGCGTAAATCCGAACGACATAAACATGTACACGGTGCGCGAGCATGAGATCAGTTTGGAAGAAAAACTGTCGAACGAATTCAAAGCGCAAAAACAGTTCTTCGCCCGCATAGAAATTCTCATGAAATTTGTCAACGCCGATGAAACGGACAAGGGCAGCGAGCTGTTCGCCGATATGTTCAGCTATTTTACAAGTTTTTTAAAGACGGTAACAAAGGTGAACGAACAGATTCTTGCCTCATACCTTGTGGTGCGCGACATAAATGCGAAGATTCCGTCTCTGGCCTTTCCTATAAAATACACTTTTAAAGAAATTTACGACGACATTGAAAATCCGCGCGCAATGTATGATCTTTTAAAAGATTCTAAAAACACGTCTTTACAGACAAACTATCTTGCAGCCATAAAAATGCTCCCGGATTGGGCGGATCAGTATATCAGACTGTTTCCGGCAGTGCTTTCATCGGATATGCTGAAAACACTCATAAAGTCGGGACATACTGAAAAAGTACAAAAACTGGCTCAGGCGAGTTTTGAAAATTCGCGCGAATACAGGGAAGCGGCCTTATATTTGTTTAAAGAATGTCAGAATGAAAAGTGGTTTAAAGAAGCCGGAATACCGTATGAAAAGCAGCTCATCGGACTGCTCAACATAATCACCCAAACGTTCCGTGAAATAAACAATCACGTAAACACAACGGAAAATAAAAAGATAAACCGTGCGGCGACGCAGCTTTTGTTTAAAGACGACACCTTACTCAAGTATATGATTGAAAACGGTGAAGACACGATCACGCGCATGTACACCCTTATAGACGACATAACCGACCTTGAGTCTTCCATAAAGGCCACGTTGCGCAATAAGATTCTTGAAAAATATCCGGAATATAAATTCCATACGGCTGAAGAAAAAACTTCCGCGCCGAGCGGAATGCTTGTTACCGTTAAAAAGCTGGAAGAAAAGCAGGCGCTTGTAGACCAAATTCAAAACGTCGACATTCCCGCGAACGCAAAAGATTTAAGCGAGGCGCGCTCTCAGGGAGACTTAAAGGAAAATGCGGAATACAAGGCGGCAAAAGAGCATCAGCACTACCTTACCGTAACTTTGGCAAAACTGCAGGAAGAGCTAAATCGTTCCGTCATCTTTGATCCCACTACGATAACTACTTCCGTAATATCTTTTGCTACAAAGGTAACTCTTTTAAATAAGGATACGGGAAAGGACGAAACTTACACGATCTTAGGTCCGTGGGAATCCGATCCGGATAACGGAATAATTTCTTATATGTCGCCGTTCGGCGATGCTTTGCTTGATCACAAAGTAGGAGAAGACATATCCTTTATGATAAACGAGCATAGTTATAACTATACGGTAAAAGCCATTAAGGCGGCAAAGATCTAACGGTACGGACGGACGCTCGATCGATAGATGGGGCGTCCGGTCGAGCGAGCTCAGGGGGCCGGCGAGTCATCGGTTAAAATCGACCGCACTTCTTAGGCGAAGCATCCGGAGGGAAGCGTCCGTCGCAGGCCTCGGTCACAACTGTGCCTAGAGCGACTCTGAAATTTCTATGTTTATAGGGCAATGGTCGCTTCCCATCACGTTTTTCAGTATGGATGAAGATTTTACGGACGGCAAAAAATTTTCATTCACGCACTGATAATCGATACGCCACCCTATGTCCTTTTCACGCGCACGGAAGCGATAGCTCCACCAAGTGTACTGTTTGGGATCCGCGCAAAAACGCCTAAAAGTGTCTACATAGCCTGAAGAAGTGAATTTATCCATCCACGCACGCTCTTCGGGAAGGTAACCGGGATTGTTTTCATTGGCCTTGGGATTTTCAAGATCTATCGGTTTATGCGCAATATTATAATCGCCGCACAAAACCACATTGTTTTTGGAAGACACCAAGTCGGCACAGAAATTAAGAATAGCGTCGCAAAACCGCAGTTTATACGGAAGGCGAGCTCCTTCAGCCTGGCTGTTCGGAAAATAAGCGCTTATTATCACAGTGCTGCCGAAAAATGCAGCCGTCACCCTGCCCTCGTCGTCAAATTCCGGAATCCCAAGAGTTGTAACTTTGTCGGGCTTTTTTAAAGAATAGACGGCAGTTCCCGAATATCCTGCTTTTTTCGCGGAAGAAAAATAAGAATAATATGAAATCTTTGTACGGGGTTCTGTACCGGCGGATCCGGAAAAAATTCCGCTTCTAATTCCGCCGATCCCGGATTTTTTGCCGTTTCCGGATTTTTCGCCGCTAAAGGCTTCGCCGCCGTCTTTGCTTTCTATGCCGTTTTTGGCATTTTTGTCGTCTCTGCCGCCTTTGCCGTCTTTGCCGGCCGCTAAAAAATTTTCATCCGAAGGATTCAGGCCGGGATCAGCTTCAGCGGAGCCTTGGGACGCAGGATCGTCGCCGGGAGCGATAAGTTCGGGTGAAAGCTGAGATATGTCAGCCTTTGTTTCCTGTATGCACACAACATCGGCGCCGGATGATAAAAGCCACGGGATAAAGCCTTTTTTTTCTACGGCTCTAAGACCGTTTACGTTCCATGAAATAATGTTCATAACCGGTATTTTAAGGAATTAACGGCGCGCTTTCAAGACATCGCAGTTTTTCTCATTTGTTTGAATAAAAATTGACAAACCGTTAATTTTTACATCGCAATATATTTTGGATTGATTAAAATTTGACAACAGATAACAAAAATATTAAGATTGTTATAATATAAAGAGGTTTTTTATGAAAACAGCAAAAGCAAAGGTTAAAAGCATGAGTATCAGTTTTAAGCCTGATATGTTTACCCGAATTGATTCCTATTGTGCCGAACGGGGTTGTTCCCGCAGCTGGTTTATCAATAAGGCGGCGGAGTTGTTTTTAGCGGAGTGCCTTGAAGACAAGGAGGATTATGAAGCTGCCGTTACAGGTTGGAATGAATACGAAAAAAGCGGTTTTAAGTCTTTCCCGGCAGATGAGGTGTTTAAAGAGGCCGGGCTATGAAAATTGTTTTTACGGTAAAAGCCAAAAAACAATTTTTAAAATTCGATCATTCTATCCAAACAGAAATACGGAAATTTGTGAAAAAACTTGAAAAATCGAAAAATCCGCGAGAGACAGGAAAAATGCTTGTCGGAAACCTGCTCGGATTCTGGCGATATCGGATAGGTGATTACAGGTTGATTTGCCGCATACAGGACAAGGAACTTGTGATTGTCGTTGTGGAAGTCGGTCATAGGCGCGAAGTCTATGAAGATATGTAGCCATCAGGTGGAAATACATTCGCCGCCTTTATGATAAAGCTTCGGGAGCAGCCCCTGCTGCAACTTCTACAACACGGCGCGCTTTCAAGGCATCGCCGAAAACAAATTTACACCTGCGACTGTCGGCGTATAATATGCGAGCGTATTGCCTTGGAGAAAATGCGCGCCGCAGACGAAGCCACCGCAATTCCCAGTGCGATCGCCCCGGCGGCGATTAAAGTTTTATAGCCTGCCTCTCCGGCCTTTACCAGATCTCCGCTCACGGTTGCAAACATCATGTCATAAATTCCGCCGCCGGGCACCAGCGGAAGAATGCTTGGAACCAAAAAAATGGTTGCAGGCCTTTTTAAAACTATGGCGGCAACTTCGGAAAAAACGGCGACGGTAAACGCGCCAGCGGTATATCCTCCTGCCGCCGAGCCCGCGTACTTTGCAATAACCGTATACAATACCCAGCCTACGGCGCCGAAGACGGAACCCCACCACACGTCTTTTATTTCCGTATTAAAGACGATAGAAAATCCCGCCACAGCGACAAAACTGAACGCAAAGGCTTTTACCAATTCTGTCAATAAACGGATATCCATCTTTACACCAATCCTGCCATGAGTAAACCGCCCGCCGCGCCGATCGAGAGTCCCGAAGCTATGATTATAGCCTCAACCAAACGCGCGGAACCTGCCATAAGGTCTCCTGCTATCATGTCGCGTATGGATGTCACAAGAGTAATACCGGGAACGACGATCATAAGGGCTGAAATCATGGAAATTCCTACATTCAAGTCGCTTATAAAATACGCAAATATTCTTACTACGATCGCAATAAAAATTCCCGATAAGACCGATAAAAGAAAATCGTTCGGTATCCGACGTTCAAAAAATATAAGCATCAGGCGCAAAAAAAAGCCCGTAAAAAACACGGCTACGGCATCTTTTGCAGTTCCTCCAAACATAAATGCAAAAAATGATGAACTTATTGCAGCTGCCAATATAAGGATTAACGTGGGATAACTTGAAGCGTTTTCAATACCGTCGAATTTCAAGCGGAGCGATTCATGCGTTTCATTTTTTCCGTGAGATTCAATGCTGCGCGACAAGTCGTTTACAAGCGCGAGTTTCTTTAGGTTAGTACATCGGCGGCGGATCCTTTTCATGTTCATAAAATGCTCTCCGGAAGCATTTTTCCATGAAAACAATATTACCGTCGGCGTTACAAACGAATAAGGATTTTTCGCTCCGAGCGATTTTGCTACGCGGACTACAGTCTCTTCCGCACGATAAGTTTCTCCCCCGTTTTCAAGGACCAGGGCGCCCGCCTCCACTGCCAGATCCTGTATATCATCGCTTACTATCTTGGACATAAACGAATTATAGCTGTCTTATGACTTTTTTCAATATTCGCATTTGTTTTTAAATGGAATATCGCATACGAACCGCCCAAAATATCGATTTTTTAAAATATCGGCTAATAATGCTATCCTTTCGGCGAGAACCCGTCCGCTTAGCCGCGGTCGAGCTTTTAGGGTAGAATTCTGTAAGCATAACGCTCGAAGCGTCACACAGCCGGAACCTCGCCTTGAGCATCTCGTTTTCAAAACTCGCCATTCAGTTAGGTAACTAAAGAGGAAAATTTCGAGTTTGATAAAACTCGAAATTGAACCATATAAAAATTTTACTTTACTTCGTATATCCAGCCGTCGGGCGCTTTTATCCGTCCCATTTGAATGCCTGTCAAAGTATCGTACAGCTTTTGAAGAACCGGCCCCATTTTTTCAGTGCCGCTGGGAAAGCAAATGTCTTTTCCGTGATCGAATATCTTTCCTATAGGAGAAATAACTGCGGCGGTACCGCACAGTCCGCATTCTGCAAAATCTGAAATTTCATCTTTTCTTACGCTCCGCTCTTCGACTTCCATATGAAGGTAATCTTTTGCAACCGTGATAAGCGAACGCCGCGTTATGGAAGGAAGAATGCTGTCGGATTTCGGAGTAACGAGTTTTCCGTCCTTAGTTACAAATAAAATGTTTGCTCCGCCGGTTTCTTCCACACACGTATGGGTTGCCGGATCCAGATAGATATTTTCCGCAAATCCTTTTTTATGTGCGTCTACGATATTGTAAAGACTCATAGCGTAATTAAGACCCGCCTTAATGTCTCCCGTGCCGTGGGGCGCCGCGCGATCGCGGTCGGAAATGCGCACATATATGGGTTTTATTCCGCCTTTAAAATACGGCCCCACAGGAGTAACGAAGATTCTAAACTGATATTCATCGGCGGGTTTTACGCCGATCACGGCATTGCTTCCGAACATAAACGGCCTTATGTACAAGGTTGCGCCGCTGCCGTAAGGAGGCACCCATTTGACATTGGCTTTGACGACGGAGAGAACCGCTTTTACAAAATCTTTTTCAGGGAACACGGGCATTTCCATTCGCAAACACGAGTTATGCATACGTTCCGCATTAAGGTTCGGACGAAAAGTAACCACTCTGCCGTCTTCGGTAGTATAGGCTTTAAGCCCTTCAAAACAAGTCTGCGCATATTGAAGAACGCCGGCGCATTCCGACATAACTATGGAAGCGTCCGATACGAGTTCTCCCGAATCCCATTTTCCGTTTTTAAAATTTGAAACGAAACGCTTATCGGTCTTTACATAACCGAATGCAAGATTTCCCCAGTCAATATTTTTTGTATCCACGAAACACCTCCGGACCGTAAAACATTCATTTTTACTAAAAAAATTTAGTATTATTAAAAGGCCTTGTCAAGACAGGTATCGAAAAAGCTAACACGATATCGCAGCGAGCCGCAGGTGCCGCAAAACTGTTTTAAACCGCTGTTTCTGAGCGCCGCTTTGTAAGCCGTACAAGCCGCTCGTGGGAAGCGATCATAAGAACGCAAAACAGCAGCAGGTATGCCGGCAAAAGCGAAATGCCGAATTTGTTCGCAATAAAACCGAAAAAAGGTGGCATAGTACAGGTACCGATATACGCGCTTGCCATCTGTACGCCGATGACAGCCTGCGACTTATTCGCTCCGAAATGATGAGGCGTCGCGTGTATGAGGCTCGGGTAAATAGGCGCACAGCCGAGTCCTATAAGCGCAAACCCCGAAAGCGTAAACACATTCCCGAACGGTAAAAAAAGCAAAATCACTCCTGAAAGGATAACGATTTCGCCTAACCGCACCATCTGAGTATCGTTCAAGTGCATAGAAATAAAACCGCCGAGCGCACGGCCGAAAGTAATGCCTAGATAAACAAGGCCGGCATAGCGCGCCGCAACGTCCGTCGAAATGCCGTTGTGCAAAACCGTATAGCTCGCCGCCCAAAGACCGCTCGTCTGCTCCACTGCAGAATAACAAAAAAATGACAGCATCACCGCTTTTGCACCGTGCAAATTAACAATTTCTTTAAGCGAAAGCGGACGGCTATCCGCCGAGTCAAATGCGGAAGTCGCTGCCGTATCAGGCAAGAAAGATCGCTCATCGGACACTCTTATATCGGCGCCGCTAGTGTCGTTTCGCTTCCAAAGCGGTAAACTGAAAACGAGAACTGCCGCCAACACGACCTGCAGCACCGCGATTGCGCGGTAGCCGGCATTCCACGTGTTCCCATGCGCCAGTGCAAAGCCCATAACGTATGGGCCGATCGCCGCTCCTACTCCCCACATACAGTGCAGCCAACTCATGTGACGACTTTTATAATGCAAGGCGACGTAATTGTTCAGCGACGCATCCACGCTGCCCGCGCCGAGCCCGTACGGAAACGCCAAAAAGACGAGCGCGTAAAATGAATGTGCAAGCGAAAAACCAAAGAGCGCGAAAGCGGTCAGCGCAACGCTTGAGGCGGTCACCCGTCCGGTTCCGAATTTTTTCGTAAGTCGGTCGCTCTGCAAACTCGAAACGACCGTCCCCAAAGCGATTATCATCGATATGATACCGGCGTAAGAAACGTCGACTTTGAATTCGCGGTACATAACCGGCCATGCGGAGCCAAGCAACGCGTCCGGCAAACCTAAACTGATGAACGCGATATAGATGACGGCGAGCAATAGGTGAAACATAAAATAAAGTATAATTGGATTTTATCGATCATGCAAGCGGACGCATTGCCTCACGTAAAATCTAACCGAAAAAAAAGCGGTGAATCACGTAAAAATCTAACCCAAATCTGAGTCACAATAGAAGCCCGAAGGAAGGGCAAAATGGGGTTAGACATGAAAACGAAACAGAAATTAACCGAAGAAACGGCAAAACGCTACTGTACGGCAAGCAAAAAGCACAAGACGAAAATCATCGATGAGTTCATTGCGACCACCGGCTACAACCGAAAGTATGCCATCCACATTTTGAAAAACACGGCGTACATAAAAATAACACACTTTAACAACGTTGAAAAAAAGAGCGTGCAGGTCATTACGAAAGTACGCAAAAAGCGGCGCTATGAAAAATACTACTGTCAAGACGTACAACAGGAAGTTATTCGCCTGTGGATTTTATCGATGTATCTGTGTGCAAAACGCCTTGTTCCGTTCATCCGCGACAACATCGACTACTTTGCTCAAAAGGCAGGCTATGATGAACAACTCAAGCTTAAACTAAGCGCCATATCAAGCGCAACGGTCGCAAGGATTCTCAAGCCGGAAATCCCAAAACATTCAATCCGCGGTATTTCGACCACACGTCCTGCAAAAAATCTGAATAAGCTTATTCCCATACGCACCTATTTCAATTGGGACGAGAAAAAACCAGGCTTTTTTGAAGCCGACACGGTCGCTCATTGCGGTATGAGGAGCGAAGGTCAGTATGTTTGTACGCTCACACTCACCGACGTGCATTCAGGATGGACGGAAAACAGAGCTCTTTTGAACAAAGCCCAACGCTGGACAAAAGAAGCGGTCGATGATGTAAAAGAAAAATTACCGTTTAAGATGAAAGGCATCGACAGTGATAACGGAGGTGAGTTCAAAAATACTCAGCTGTTGCAATGGTGCCAAGAGCATAAGGTTGTATTTACCAGAGGTAGAGAATACAAAAAGAATGACAATTGCTTTGTCGAGCAGAAAAATGACAGTGTGGTACGAAGAATTGTCGGCTATTACCGCTTTGAAGGAGAAGAAACACGAGAAGTCATGGCAGAACTGTATGAATACTATAACAAGCTCGTCAACTTTTTTTTCCCTTCGATGAAGATTATCGCTAAGGCACGAATAGACGCAAAGGTTATAAAAAAATATGATACTGCTAAGACTCCTTACCGAAGGCTTATGGAAAGCAAGGAACTGAGCCCTGCTGAAAAAGAGGAACTGAGACGGAGAATGGTCAACTTGAATTTGCAACTGTTGCTTGAGAAAACACAACAGCTCCAAAGTACGCTTATCTCTATGGCTGTCCCTTGGTCAAAATAGCTACGGTTAGATTTTTACTTGAGGAACCTAAATCATTTGGGTTAGATTTTTATTTGAGGAAATACGGCGGAAAGTCATGCATGAATATTTTTGTTTTTGTGTATATCGTAAAACGGTTATTTGATAAAATCGGTATAGTTTTCGGTCCCTACGAGAGTCGAACTCGTCTTTAAAGATTGAGAATCTTTTGTCCTAAACCGATAGACGAAGGGACCAAGCGATCTTATGATTTTCATCTAAGATGCTAAAAAAAACTGACCTTCCGGCCAGTTTTAAAATTCCCCAAGGAGGATTCGAACCCCCACAAGCAGAACCAGAATCTGCGGTGCTACCATTACACAATCGGGGAATGTAATACAGTGTGAATATAATAATGAACTTGACCATGCTTGTCAAGAGCGAGAAAATCCGAGCAGTGGCGCAGGATTTGCGAGCGCATCCTATAAAAGAAAAACGCTTCCGGCGTTTTTCGCCTTCAGACTTAAACGAGAAAATCCGAGCAATGGCGCAGGATTTGCGAGCGCATCCTATAAAAGAAAAACGCTTCCGGCGTTTTTCGCCTTCAGACTTAAACGAGAAAATCCGAGCAGTGGCGCAGGATTTGCGAGCGCATCCTATAAAAGAAAAACGCTTCCGGCGTTTTTCGCCTTCAGACTTAAACGAGAAAATCTGAGCGAGCGGAAGATTTTCGGGCGCCTCGCATAAAAGAAAAACGCTTCCGGCGTTTTTCGCCTTCAGACTTAAACGAGAAAATCCGAGCAGTGGCGCAGGATTTGCGGGCGCCTCACATAAAAGAAAAATGCCGTGAGGCATTTTTCAACTCTCGACTTAAACCCGAAAATCCGAGCAGTGGTCGTTCGCGTTACATCCGTGTACCGCTCACTACCGTATTTTTGCATAGCAAAAATACGCGACTAAATTCAGACACGGCGTCCGTGCCGTGCAGCAAGAGGAGGATTTTCGGGCGTGTCGCATAAAAGAAAAACGGTTCGGCCGTTTTTCGCCTAATTATAATAAATCAGCGCCTTACACCTTAAACTTTTTTACTTCCCGCACCAAGTTATCAATACTTACCTTATTCTTTTGCGTTATCTCGTTTACGTCCTGCACAGCGTTACTGATCTGTACGGCCCCTAAAGCCATCTCATTCATGCTGTCGGTAACAACTCTTGTTAAATCATCGAGTTTACGCATTTCTTCCGCAACCTGTTCCCCGCCTTTCAGCATTTCAGCCGAACCGTCTTTTACTTCACTTGTTACGGCATTGATGCTTTTAATTGCCGAAAGCACTTCACGGCTGCCGTTTTCCTGCTCTTTTATCACTTCCATAAGATTTGCACTCATCGTTTTTACGTGTTCCGAAAGAGAAAAGATGACATTAAATTTTTCTTCAACCGTTTTGGACGATTGGGCAAGGCTTTCGATTTCGGCTCCCAGCATTTTTAAGGTTGCGGTTATTGTTTTCCCCTGCGCGCTCGATTCTTCGGCAAGCTTACGGATTTCGTCTGCAACAACGGCAAAGCCTTTCCCCGCTTCTCCTGCATGCGCCGCTTCTATTGCGGCGTTCATCGCAAGCAAATTAGTCTGGCTTGCAATATGCTGAATCACACTTGATGCTTCTATAAGGCCCCCTGATTCTTCTGCAATCTTCTGTGTTACACTATTTGAGTTGACAAGCGTGTCTTTGCCGTCTGCCGTGGCGGAAGCGAGGTCTTTAATTGCGTCATCGGTTTTATTGAGCGTCTGAGTAATGGAAGCGATGTTCGAGACCATTTCTTCAATTGAAGATGAAGACTGCGTAACGCTGGCCGCCTGTGTTTCGATACTGCCGTTTAAGTTTTTAATCGTGCGGATAATCTCTTCCATAGTAGAAGCGGTTTCGGTTATGCTTGCCGCTTGCGTCATTGTCTGCTGCTTTACCCCGTCGATGTTCGCACTGATTTCATGTATTGCACTTGCCGTTTCGTTCATGTTGCTTGCAAGCTCGCTGCCAATTTCCGACATAATATGGCTGGTTTCGCTGACACCTTTAATTGAAGTCCCGATTTTTTCCATCGTTTCGTTAAAATACACCGCCATATCGGTAATTTCATCATTACCGGTAACGGGAAGCCGAATTGTTAAATCTCCGGCGCCTTGCGCAATTCCTTTTAGCGCATTAACGGTATTTTGTATAGGCGTTACAATTTTCTGTGCGGTAATATATATGATGATAAGGGTCACAGCTAAGATTGCAGCTCCTATACTGTACATGGTAATCCGCAAGTGCTTTACGGGATCCATAAATTCGTGTAACGGTGCGTATATGATTATTGTCCAGCCGGTACTTTTAATCTTTGCGAATGCCGCAATTTTATCGGAATTTTCATATCGGTAAAAACCTGTTCCGTTTTCGCCGCCTTCCATAGCAAGCTGTATAAAATCCGCCAATGATTTAAAAGACTCATTTGTTTTACTTATTTCCATTATATTTACTTGATCGCGTACAAGTTCCATATCTCTATCGGCAACAATAACTCCGTCCTTACTGACTATCGACGCCTCGCCTGTTTTGCCCACAACAATGTCTTTTATCATTGTGGAAAGCTCCGCGGCATCTATATCCATAACAAGCACACCGGTTATACGGTTGTTATTTTTAAGAGGCATAGAAAGTGTTATGACCACCGTCCCGGAATCATCGGAGCGGGTGATGTACGGGTTGGAAATAAACAGCGTATCTTTCATTGCCGCTTGATAATAATCTCTATCGGGAACAGGAATCGGAGTTGCATCAAACGTATATGAGACACCGTTCGTATCCACAATAAATAAATCTAAAAGCCAAGCCGCGTTCTTTTTTTGCGTATAAAATTCGTTTTCAAGAAATTTCATCTTTGTTAAAACAGGAACTTGTTCATCATACAAAACAGATCGGATGGCAAGATTTTCAAGAACCTGAAGCATAGCGGAAAACCGGCTTTCAATTAATTGAGCGGTAACGACAGCTCTATCTTCAATATTAGTGCTGATGTTTTCCGTTATAACTTTTTTTGCGGTGGTCATTTGCAAAAAAGCGAGCATAAAAACGGCTCCCGCAACCAGCGAACAAAAAATAACAAGTAATTTTACTTTTATGGCAAAACACCTTTTTTCTTTTCTGTTTTTCATTCTGTCAAACTCCTTCATAATTTTTATCTAAGACCGAACAAATATGCTGACTTTTTAAATACTTGCCGTATTCGATAATGCGTCAGCCTTTAAGTCGGATTTTTCCACACGGTCGCTTAATCTGCATTTGTGCCTTTGCCTCAAGCGAAGCGCAAAACAAAGTTAACGCGAAAGTTGCACAAAAAAGGGAGCCGTAGGCGACCATAAAGCAAGTTTCGTGACAAAACAAATGTCAGCGTTGAAGCTGGTTGTTAAAGCTTTTCTCTACAAAAACTATATCTTAATCTATATCAAAACTAAATCAGGAATGAACTGAAAATCCTTGATATTTGTAGTATACAACGGTAAATCCAATTCTAATGCGGTAGCAGCAATCAAGGCATCTGGAATCAAAAGTGCGTGACTTTTAGTATACTTTTCAATCAAACCCCTAGCTTTTACCGAAATCAATTCAGAAATTTCTACAATTTCAAAATCCGAAAAAGCCTTTTTTATAATGCCTACCTCCCGCTTATTCAAAGCACCAACCATTAACTCCATATATGTTATAGAAGACATTCCCAAACCTTGTTTTTTGCCTTGTTCAAGTTTTTGCTGAACTTCGGTTTTCCCACGAAGGTAGTCTATAAGAACACAAGTATCGCAAAGATAAATCATTAAGAGCGGCTCCAAGACTTGGTTCTTATTTCCTCAACAGAAAGAGTTCTATCTTTCCACAAGCCAAAGGCAGCATTAAAGTCCGATAATTCTCTTTCATGAGTTTTTACAGGCATATGTAAAGTCCGTACTATTTTATCAAGTAATCTGATTTTCTCATCATAAGAAAGCATATCAATTTGTGCTGAAAGTTGCTTGAAAGCTAATTCTGACATAGGCGCCTCCCATCTATTTCTCATAGTATACAACATTTTATAAAAAGATCATCTCCCCGCATTGCCCTCACGTTAAATCTAACTGAAAAAAAACGGGGAATCTGCAAAAAGCGGATTTATCCGTATGGCAGACGTTTTACATAGTAGATTAACCTATAACACTTGTTTGAATCCATTCTGCAGTTTCGCAACGATTTAAACATGAGCGTAGACGGGAAATATAAGAAGACACGCTTCCCATGCACGCCGTTTTTCCGTTCAAAAATATGGCATGTCTTAGTTCTTCAGTCGAAATGAAAATTCCCATCCTTTCGTACATAAACTCAAAAAGGTGAAAAATTGAAGGCGTCATTCGCGTTGATTGTGTCAATTTTAGTTCGCAATTTTGTTTCTGAAAAAAGTCATAAATCCATCATGCTGCGTTAAACAGAATCTCCTTTTGAACTTTTATTGAAGTGGCATTTATGTAGCAACGCTCAGTCTGCCAGTCCTCTGAATACTCAAGCAGATAGCTTGTTATCAGCCTTATATAAGCATTCGTTGACGGAAAAATGCCGACAACAGATGACCTTCGCCGTATTTCACGGTTAAGCCGCTCAAGCGTGTTGGTGCTTGAGATCTTACGACTGTCCAGTTCCTCAAAGGCGTAAAACTGAACGGAATCTTCAAATCCTTCTTCAAGACATTCTACTGCCTTGGCAAATGATTTTTCATATTCCTCGCAGAAATCATCCTTCAGTGCTCTTGCCGATTTTTCATCCGGAGCTTTCCAGATAAGCTTCAGCCTTGCGCCAACTTTTTCCTTGTCTTTCTGCCGGACATATGCAAGTATATTCCGCATGAAATGAACCTTACATCTCTGCCAGGTAGTTCCCGGCATGGTTTTGCGTATCGCTGCCTGAAGCCCCTTGTGTGCATCGGAAACGCACAGCCAGACTTTCTCAACTCCGCGTTCCCGGAGCTTTCTGAAAAGAGCTGAATATGTCTCTTCAGATTCATTTTCCATAGGCTCTACAGCAAGAATTTCCTGCTGCCCTTCAAGATTTACCGCCTTAATTACCATCACGGCCTTGCCGACAATCCTGTGGTTGTCACGAATCTTTTCATAAAGAGCGTCTACCCAGATTACCGGATACTCTGCTTCTAGCCTGCGCTTGCGGAACTCATCGACCATCTGGTCAAGAGAGCTGTTTATCTGGCTGACCTCAGATGCGCTCAGGCTTTCAATTCCGAGTTTCTTCGCTATATGCTCAATCTTGCGCGTTGACACTCCGTTCAGCCAGCATTCCTGCACGACCTGAATGAGCGCCTGTTCGCTGCGTTTCTTCTCCGTTACAAAGAACGGGATATAGCCGCCCTGTCGTATTTGGGGAACCGAAAGATAAACTGTCCCGAGCCGTGTATCAAAGCGGCGGATTCTGTAGCCGCATCTGTAACCGGTGCGGCTTTGCGCGTGAATCCCTTTTTCAGCTCCGGTCTTATGCGCAACTTCAATCTCCATGAACTTGTCCATTACCCACTGGAGCATTTCCAACAGAGGATCTGTTGTCGTTACAAAATCCAGTAGTTTATTTTCGAAAAATGCAGTATCGTTCTTCTTGGCCATTGTTTGTTCCTTTTTTGTTAGTGTGGTAACCAACATTCTGGAATTTTCAATGGCTTTTTTCTACCACAAATTGCGAACTTTATTGTACACTATCTTCGCGTTTTTTTTCTTATCTTTGTCAAATTCAACGACGCCATAGGAAGTAGGATCGGCAACATAATAACCGAAAATCACAGCCCCTTGTTCTTGTCGATTTTTTCAGCGGCGCTTTTCAAAGTAGAAGTAAAACTCTGACCGTAGAAAATATTGTCCCCAAGAGCCAGGGCAACGTCGTCATTTCCGATAAAGCTCTTGCCGACAATAAAAGCATCTGCAAGTCCGCGAGGTTTGTCTTGAACAGCATATTCAAAATGCATACCAAGCCAATCGCCGTTTCCAAACAACTCTTTAAAAAGGACAATATCGCACGGTGTGGAAATAATAAGCACTTCACGGATTCCAGCCAACATCAGTACCGATAACGGATAATAAATCATTGGTTTATCATACAGCGGCAATATTTGTTTAGAAACCACCCGTGTCAGCGGATATAATCGAGTGCCGGAACCTCCGGCAAGAATAATGCCTTTCATATATAAATCTCCAAGAGTATCTATTTTATTATTTATCACTTTATTTTAGTATATACCCTGAATTTCGAGTTTAGTTAGGAATTTACAAAAAAAGCGTAAACCTTTAAGATTTGTTTAGAACAACAAAACAATAAAGAATTACGCCTATGTATGATCAAATTTACAACATAACCCACCTGTTTTTCAAGAGCCAGCATTGCCATGTAAAATCTAACCGAAAAAAGCGGTGAATCACGTAAAAATCTCATGTTTAACTTCGGCCGCTGAATGGGCGCAGCCAAAGCTAAACGGCGAGCTTCCTTTCGAAAACTCTTTTATAACTGTTCGCTCACGCGCACGAAAACGGCGTCCTAGGAAATCGAAATTTCTTCGCATGCCGTTTTTTTAAGAAACGTCTAAGATAGCGCCGTTCAATTTAACTTTGAGTTTTCTTTCGGAAAACTGGAAAACTTATCAACTATGCGCAAAAAACCGATAATGTACAATAAAGTTCGCAATTTGGGGTAGAAAAAAGCCATTGAAAATTCCAGAATGTTGGTTACCACACTAACAAAAAAGGAACAAACAATGGCCAAGAAGAACGATACTGCATTTTTCGAAAATAAACTACTGGATTTTGTAACGACAACAGATCCTCTGTTGGAAATGCTCCAGTGGGTAATGGACAAGTTCATGGAGATTGAAGTTGCGCATAAGACCGGAGCTGAAAAAGGGATTCACGCGCAAAGCCGCACCGGTTACAGATGCGGCTACAGAATCCGCCGCTTTGATACACGGCTCGGGACAGTTTATCTTTCGGTTCCCCAAATACGACAGGGCGGCTATATCCCGTTCTTTGTAACGGAGAAGAAACGCAGCGAACAGGCGCTCATTCAGGTCGTGCAGGAATGCTGGCTGAACGGAGTGTCAACGCGCAAGATTGAGCATATAGCGAAGAAACTCGGAATTGAAAGCCTGAGCGCATCTGAGGTCAGCCAGATAAACAGCTCTCTTGACCAGATGGTCGATGAGTTCCGCAAGCGCAGGCTGGAAGCAGAGTATCCGGTAATCTGGGTAGACGCTCTTTATGAAAAGATTCGTGACAACCACAGGATTGTCGGCAAGGCCGTGATGGTAATTAAGGCGGTAAATCTTGAAGGGCAGCAGGAAATTCTTGCTGTAGAGCCTATGGAAAATGAATCTGAGGAAACATATTCAGCTCTTTTCAGAAAGCTCCGGGAACTCAGGACTTGAGAAAGTCTGGCTGTGCGTTTCCGATGCACACAAGGGGCTTCAGGCAGCGATACGCAAAACCATGCCGGGAACTACCTGGCAGAGATGTAAGGTTCATTTCATGCGGAATATACTTGCATATGTTCGGCAGAAAGACAAGGAAAAAGTTGGTGCAAGACTGAAGCTTATCTGGAAAGCTCCGGATGAAAAATCGGCAAGAGCACTGAAGGATGATTTCTGCGAGGAATATGAAAAATCATTTCCCAAGGCAGTAGAATATCTTGAAGAAGGATTTGAAGATTCCGTTCAGTTTTACGCTTTTGAGGAACTGGACAGTCGTAAGATTTCAAGCACTAACACGCTTGAACGGCTTAACCGTGAAATACGGCGAAGGTCATCTGTTGTCGGCATTTTTCCGTCAACGAATGCTTATATAAGGCTGATAACAAGCTATCTGCTTGAGTATTCAGAGGACTGGCAGACTGAGCGTTGCTACATAAATGCCACTTCAATAAAAGTTCAAAAGGAGATTCTGTTTAACGCAGCATGATGGATTTATGACTTTTTTCAGAAACAAAATTGCGAACTAAAATTGACACAATCCTGATAAATTTGAAAAATTACACGTATTGAATATTTTTTAAGATTTAACTACATTAAATATCGCTGTTTACTTAGTAATATAATAGGTGCTGGTGCTGGTTGCCGATATAATTTATCTGTGTTGGTCAAGAGATCGGTTTGAGTGGCATTATTAAAAAATATTTAAGGCTGTCCTTTTTAGGAAAACTGGAATGAAGGTTTTGCATATTATAACGAATACGGAATTGGGTGGTGCTCAATCCGTTTGTATTTTTTTAGCAAATGCAGCATCTCAGGAGGGAAATACTGTTGCTGTTGCCAGCATGCCGGGTGGATATTTGTGGAGCCAATTAGATCAAAATGTGCTTCGCTTTACTGTAAAAACAATGGTAAAACCAATTCGTTTTTTTGCAGATATACGCTGTTACTTGGAATTAAAAAAAATTATTATGCGTTTTGATCCTGATGTTATTCATTTGCATTCCAGCAAAGCAGGTGCATTAGGTCGTATTGCTGGAATGAGGTATAGAAACCGTATTATTTATACTGTTCATGGTTTTGACTCCATTTGTCTTAGGCATAGGCTATTCTTACCGTTGGAGCGGTTTTTACAGCATAATTGCGCAGCAATTGTGGCAGTTTCGAACTATGATAAAATACACTTAACGGAAGAAAAAATTCATATCAATGTTATAACTATCCATAATGGGATAATGCCGTCTAAAATCGCCGAAACGAAGCCGTTTGATAGTGCCGGATATAAAAAAGTTATTATGACGATTGCTCGCATTTCTCCGCAAAAAAGATTTGTAGACTTCCTTGATGTCGCGTCTCATCGGGCAATGCAAGATTTTTTATTTGTATGGGTTGGCGGTTCCGCAGAAAAAACACTTGAGGAGTTGAAGCAAGAATATGCTATTCCACCCAATGTATTACTGCTGGGCGATTATCCCGATGCAAGTTCTTTATTACCGTATTGTGATGTCTTTTGCTTGCTTACGAATTATGAAGGACTGCCGATGACCATACTTGAGGCTATGTCCCAACGAAAAGCTATTGTTGCTTCTAATGTAGGAGGAATACCGGAACTTGTTGATGATTCGAATGGAATATTGGTGAATACAGAAGAAGAAACGGTTATCGCGATCCAGCAAATACTAAGCGAAGATGAAAAATTAAAAGAAATGGGAGAAGCTTCGTTTTGTAAATATACACATCACTTTACATTTGAGAAGATGTACTATAAATATAAAAGATTATATCAAACAATATTTAATAATGTTTAAATTATAAGGGATGGATAATGACGATAGTAATAATAGGTGGTTCCGGCTTTATTGGAACAAGATTGACCAGACGGCTTGTAGCTGCCGGGCATATTGTTAAAATACTGGATAAGCAAGATAGCAAGACTTATCCGGAATTAAGGGTTTTTGCCGATGTAAGGGATAGAGAATCTTTAAAAAAAGAACTTTCTTCTAATATTGATTGTGTTATCAATTTAGCTGCTGAGCATAGGGATGATGTTGAGCCTAAAAGTTTGTATGATGCGGTCAATGTTGACGGTGCTGAAAATGTCTGTCAGGTATGTGCTGAGATTGGGATAAAAAGAATTATCTTTACAAGCTCTGTTGCCGTTTACGGCTTTGCTCCTTTAAATACAAACGAGACCGGTAAAATAAACTATTTTAATGATTACGGAAGAACAAAGTGGCTGGCAGAAGGAAAATACCGTGAGTGGTTGAATACCGATAAAAGTAATTCGCTTACTATTATTCGTCCTACTGTTGTCTTTGGCGAACAGAACAGAGGAAATGTGTATAACCTGCTCCGTCAAATTAGTTCCGGCTTTTTCCCCTTTATCGGTAATGGAAAAAATAAAAAATCGATGGCGTATGTTGAAAACATTGCGGCATTTATTGAATTTTCTCTTAATAATCCTTCGGGAGAACACTTATTTAATTATATCGATAAGCCTGATTTTGATATGAATTCGCTCACCACGGAAGTCTATGGTATACTCGGGAAACAAAATCATAAGATTTTCCACTGGCCTTATTGGCTAGGGTATTTTGGCGGTCTTTGTTTTGATTTTCTAGCAAAAATAACCGGTAAAAAGTTGGCAATCAGCTCTATCAGGGTGAAAAAATTTTGCGCAAATACACTCTTTGATTCGATTAATATTCAAAAAACGGATTTTAAACCTCCTGTATTATTAAAGGATGGTTTATATAATACGGTTAAATACGAGTTTATTGATAAAGTGCAAGGACATAATTTTTATAGTGAATAATTATGGTTATTAATATGATTTTGATTCAATCTGTTAATTACAGGAGCGAATGTTAACTATGAAAGAGATTGTGTCAATTTTAGTTCGCAATTTTGTTTCTGAAAAAAGTCATAAATCCATCATGCTGCGTTAAACAGAATCTCCTTTTGAACTTTTATTGAAGTGGCATTTATGTAGCAACGCTCAGTCTGCCAGTCCTCTGAATACTCAAGCAGATAGCTTGTTATCAGCCTTATATAAGCATTCGTTGACGGAAAAATGCCGACAACAGATGACCTTCGCCGTATTTCACGGTTAAGCCGCTCAAGCGTGTTGGTGCTTGAGATCTTACGACTGTCCAGTTCCTCAAAGGCGTAAAACTGAACGGAATCTTCAAATCCTTCTTCAAGACATTCTACTGCCTTGGCAAATGATTTTTCATATTCCTCGCAGAAATCATCCTTCAGTGCTCTTGCCGATTTTTCATCCGGAGCTTTCCAGATAAGCTTCAGCCTTGCGCCAACTTTTTCCTTGTCTTTCTGCCGGACATATGCAAGTATATTCCGCATGAAATGAACCTTACATCTCTGCCAGGTAGTTCCCGGCATGGTTTTGCGTATCGCTGCCTGAAGCCCCTTGTGTGCATCGGAAACGCACAGCCAGACTTTCTCAACTCCGCGTTCCCGGAGCTTTCTGAAAAGAGCTGAATATGTCTCTTCAGATTCATTTTCCATAGGCTCTACAGCAAGAATTTCCTGCTGCCCTTCAAGATTTACCGCCTTAATTACCATCACGGCCTTGCCGACAATCCTGTGGTTGTCACGAATCTTTTCATAAAGAGCGTCTACCCAGATTACCGGATACTCTGCTTCTAGCCTGCGCTTGCGGAACTCATCGACCATCTGGTCAAGAGAGCTGTTTATCTGGCTGACCTCAGATGCGCTCAGGCTTTCAATTCCGAGTTTCTTCGCTATATGCTCAATCTTGCGCGTTGACACTCCGTTCAGCCAGCATTCCTGCACGACCTGAATGAGCGCCTGTTCGCTGCGTTTCTTCTCCGTTACAAAGAACGGGATATAGCCGCCCTGTCGTATTTGGGGAACCGAAAGATAAACTGTCCCGAGCCGTGTATCAAAGCGGCGGATTCTGTAGCCGCATCTGTAACCGGTGCGGCTTTGCGCGTGAATCCCTTTTTCAGCTCCGGTCTTATGCGCAACTTCAATCTCCATGAACTTGTCCATTACCCACTGGAGCATTTCCAACAGAGGATCTGTTGTCGTTACAAAATCCAGTAGTTTATTTTCGAAAAATGCAGTATCGTTCTTCTTGGCCATTGTTTGTTCCTTTTTTGTTAGTGTGCTAACCAACATTCTGGAATTTTCAATGGCTTTTTTCTACCACAAATTGCGAACTTTATTGTACACTATCTTCTATCACATTGCATATTCTCATTTCTAAATAATAATAAAGTTATAGCCATAAAGCACATTACTAAAGCACATTACTATAGAATTATGTTTATACGCAATATTTTCAGAAATAGTAAACTGCGACAGCATTAAAATGAAATATATTCCAAAAAAAATAATAAGGAAAAATATCATTTTAAAATTTGTAGTTTCGAGTTTTGTATTACAAAAGAAAACTAAAAGTATACAACAAAACAAAATTGTATAACCAGATGAATAAATCAAAGTGTTATAAGCATTGATACGGCAATAAGAGTAAAAAAAGAGAAAAGTTGTCTTTTACTAAATTTGATTTTCCCTGTCATTATATAGACTCCACAATATTCAGCCACAGAGATTTACCGTTATCTTCCCCACTCTTAAAGTAGTTATTTTCAAGAAGTGCATACTTTTCTTTGTGAATAGGGATCTCAAATTTATCTGGTAATTCCGATGCATTTTCCACAACAAGAGCGCCTGTCAGTTCTGCAAAACTCAGTAATCCGGTTTCAAGCCGATTTATTTTTTTTATAACAGATGAATTAACAAGAATCAGTGGTAAATACGCCATTACGGCAAAGAACATACTGTTCGAAAAATTTGCAACAACCAAACTTGCCCCCTTTATCAATTGAGAAGTCATACCGTATTCAAAAATTCTACTTCTAAATACATTTCGTGTAGTACAACAATTTGTCCAATCACTTTTTATTAATTCCTATTATCTTCCTCCATTAAGCAATGAAAATAGTGATGGGCACTTTTTTTTAAGGATAATACCAATAGATGTACCAATTATAATTGTTATTATAGTAACACCAAAGTATTCAAATATACAGAAAAATGCGTTCTTCATAGGGAAGAACCGCAGCCAAATTGTTTGGAACAATAAAAGCATTGCAGGCATATGAACAGCGTAGAGGAAAAAAGAAAAACTTGCAAAATATTTTGCAGACGAAAAACATTTTTCATTTTTTAAAATTAGTGTTGAAAATTTCAGAAAAAATATACATGAAATTAAGATTTTTATTTCATTCACAAAGATTAGTTCTGTAATAAAAACTCTTCCTACAACCAATATAAAAATATATCCAACAACCATTTCAATCCAACTTACTCTATCTATATTTTCTAATAATTGTAGATTAAATATTCCCCAATATAATCCTACAGAATAATAAAACAGCGCAGAAGTTGAAACAAAATAAACTGGAATTTCAACTAGATACAGAATAGTCAGTGAAATAAAAAAACAAATAGGAATTACTTTCATAAAATACCGTAAAATAGGTGAAATCAAAACGAGAATCATTAAGTCTCTGACAAACCAAAATTGTTCTGCCGCAACAGGATTACAACCAATTTCATCTAATCCCATATATTTGCCGTAACCCCAAATATAAGAAATCCAATTTTTTATTCCCCAAGTGGATACTGTAATTCCAGGATGAGCTAAAATTGAAGGAAAAAGTTTTGCAATAATTAGTTTTCCAAATATTTGATAAATAAGATAAATTCCAATCCATAAAAAATACGGTAATAACAAGGATTTTGCTCTTTTTCTCAATAGAGTCCCATAGGAATCATTTTTTCTGGATTGTAAATATGCTGCAAACAGAAAAAATATGGGGACGGAGCACGAAGCAAATCCATTAGAAATAATATATTGCAACCATATAGTAAATTTGTTCGGACAAAAAATATAAGATATTCCACCTTTATTAACAGCTCCCGCTATCATTTCTGATGTATAATTGTTATGACTAAACACAACCAAAACAGAAAGCAAAAATCGCAATGCTGTAATCCGTAAAGAAATCACTTCGGGAAATGCACCAGTATTTTGTTTCATGTCATTTATAAAATCTTTGCCAGTATCTATATTAGTTGACTCTTCCATAGAAAAAAATTTCCTTTTGTATAAAAATCTTATCGTATTATTTTTTTATCATCTAATAACTTAATTTCTCCTAAATAGCCTAGATTTTCAAGTTTAGTTAGGATTACAAAAAAACGTAAAACCTTAAAATTTATTTAATACAAAAAACACGAATTACATTTATATATGGACAAATCTACAACATAACCCACATGGTTTTCAAGATTATAAAACCGGATGAATAAATCAAAGGTGTTATAAGCATTGATACGGCAATAAGAGTAAAAAAAGAGAAAAGTTGTCTTTTACTAAATTTAATTTTTTCTGCCATTATATAGATTCCATAATATTAAACCACATAGATTTACCATTGTTTTCCCCACTCTTAAAGTAGTTATTTTCAAGAAGTGCATACTTTTCTTTGTGAATAGGGATCTCAAATTTATCCGGTAATTCTGATGCCTTTTCCACAACAAGAGCGCCTGTAAGTTCGGCAAAACCTTGTAATATAATTGCAAGCCGATGAACTTTTTTTATAACAGATGAATTAACAAGAATCAGTGGTAAATACGCCATTACGGCAAAGAACATACTGTTCGAAAAATTTGCAACAACCAAACTTGCCCCCTTTATCAATTGAGAAGTCATACCGTATTCAATTATTGTATTCGGATATAAATCTTTTTTATTGTTGTAATCCGCTCGCGGATGGGCTGCAATGATAATATCCATATTATATTTATTTCGAATATGTTCAAAGACTTTATTCATATCATTAACAAAGTCTTTTTTGTCTTCATCCGTAAAATCAAAACCCAGCTGAGTTTTTATATCCGGATGAAACGGAAAATATTGGTCAAGATAAACACAGTAAGGCTTGCCATTATAATTATATCTTGGGGAAATCAAGAACCTCTCATAATCAAAAGTGTGAAATCTGATAATTTTTGTGCTGCTATCATGGAAAGTTTGATTTATATACAAATCTTCATTGTTTTTACCGCCGAGTACTAAAAATTTTGCCTTTTGATATTTAATTATTTTACTTATAATTCTGTTATATACCGCTTTATAAAGATGAAAAGGATTAAGCCTGCTTTCCTTCCACTCTCTCTTAATTTTCATGCCTTTGGGAAGCTCAAGTTCCGTTCTTGCCGTTGTAACGTGTCCATAAAACACTTTATATTTGGTGAACAGTTTGAATACAAATCTAACATCATAATAACTGTTGAACATCGGAATGAAGCAGGCGTTTTTGGAATCTTGCCTTATATGATATTCCAATTCCTTTTTTGTCCTACAAATAAATGGCTCAAACCGTTTATCTGACAGCTGCTTTGCAGTAACAATCCTATTTGCTTCCGGTAAAAGAAAGGGGGATGCATCTAAAATGCATACTCCGTACCCTAAGTCTAGCAACTCTTCCAATGAATAGGTCTGTATGTCTGTATTTAGTGCCGGTGTGTCAAAAATTAAAACTATTTTTTTGAATTCCATTCTTCGTTTCCTAAGCTAAAATGTTTACATAGTTTTGCACCATTTTATCCAAACTGAATTTATCTTCATAATGCCGGCGTGCATTTAGTCCCATTTTTACTCTCAAATCTTTATCTTGGCATAGCTCATACATTTTTTTTGCAAACAGTTCCGAGTCGTCAATAGGAACAACAAAACCGTCCTGATTATCCGTAATTACTTCCGGTAAACCTCCTGTTGTAGTTACAATACAAGGCTTACCCGCAATCATTGCCTCACAGGCTGTAAGTCCGAAACTTTCATCCCAAAGAGATGGCACAACCATAAAATCAAAAAGATTGCAGTATTCTGCAGCATTATAAATCTTATGGTAAATCTTAACGCAAGAAGTCAAATCATTCTGCCCAATAAACTCTTTGCACTGCTCAAAAAAATCCGGCTCATACACATTCCCAATAATTGAAAGAACAACATCGCTATTAAAGAGTTCTTTCAACTTCTTAAAGGCATCCAAGAGATACAACTGACCTTTATTGCTCTGGAAATTGCCTATCATACCAATATTGCATGCGGTTTTATCCAAATGCAAATCTTCATTTTTTTGAGCATCTGTAAGCGTTCTTTTTTCCGGCAATCCGTTATAAATAACCGCCATGTCTTTCTTTATGAAAGAATTATATAAGATACGTTTTCGGGTAAACTGGGATACGGTTACTAACTCAGTTGCCCATTTTGAAAGCTGTGCATCGTATTTAGCGAAGCGGATCATTCCGACTTTTGTTTTAAAAAAGTCGTTATGAAACACCATAATACGGTGTTTCATAACGACTTGATTTGCAGCCTTTAAAAGCTGGTTGCAAAGATCATCGCCAACATATCCGCCATTATGGATAAGAACAGAATCTATGGAATTATCTTTCAAAAAGCGTATAAATGTTTCTATATTTTTCTTAATAATTTTACGATATTTGATATTTCTATCAAGGCGTCGGATTATTCTTTTTAAAATTCCGACATTTTGAGAAATGTTTCCTAGTGCTTGATCTTCTGAAAGTACGTCAAGATATGTAATACCCGGCAAGGATTTATAAATTTCCACATCGTTTCCTGCATTCACGCATGGTAAAACCTTAAATTGCGGATATTTTACCAATCCCGAAACAGTCTGCGCCATTACGGCTGCAGTACCGCCATTCACTGGATTGGAACAGAAAATCATTACATTATCTGACATTTTTATTTACTATTTCCTTGAAAAAATTGATTATTACTGATTTCAAAACGCTTATTGCAATTGCAACAAACAATATTGTTCCAAAATACAATATCGAATGAAAATATAAATTAAAATAAGTATACAACATAATTAGCGCACCATGTATAAAATAAATATCATGTGACAATGTTCTAAAAACATGTGTATCTATTTTTATATCTATTGGTATTTTTAACAAAACACAAAAAAGCGAATATGACGCGGGAACTATAAAAATCATTAGGTCCCATCTTATACCTAAATGTAGTTCCAGTGTTGTAATAGCTTCAAAAAATCCAACAACCATAGAAATCAGAAAAATTATTACAGATTGCTTTAAATTGATTGAATCCCTATGCCTATATATTTCCATTCCTAAATATACAAATGGGAAAGCAAAGAAAAGTCCATGTCTTGTTCCACCTACGCCAAGAACTGATAAAAATGAAACACCTATATAATGGACAAATGAATTATCCCAAATCGGAAACTTTCTGAATATATTATAATATGACTGTCCCGCTAAACCTATAAAATAAAATAAAAAAGCTATGGACAGTATCCCAACTGGGGGTATTCTAAGTTTCTCAAGCATATTTATAATAACAAGGGCTAGAATTGCACCATGCACATACCAAAGTATAGATACCCCCCCCCGTATCACCAGTTCTACGAATAATTCTTTATAACTAAAAACAAAACCTGTGCTTTTTGTAACAAAGGCTATAAAAATGTAAATAATATTCCAAAAGCAATAAAGCTTCAAAAGTCGTATAATCTGAGTTTTACCCCTAAAACGTTTTGTTTCTTCATCATAGGGTTCTTTATACTCCAAAAAAAAGCCTGTACAAATAAAGAAAAAAGGAACTGCCAGACGAGCAAGCCAGAAGACTATAGCAGAATTTAAAAGAAAACTGATATCCCACAATGGATTTGTATGTAAGCAAACAACAAATATCGCCATCAGAAATCTGGTTATATCGATATTTTTCAGTGCCTCTTGCCTATCCATTTTTTTTATTTTTCCAAAAAGAAAGCTTCTGCGTTAAAATAGCTTTATCTTATACCCAAGATCCGAGGAAATCTCCACATTAAAAGCATAAGTATTCCGCAATACAGAAAACCACCGCATAAAATCCGCAAAACTGCAAATATCATTCCTCTGTCGGGAATACATTTTCTAAAAAGCATGTATGAAACAAAAGCAATGCTAAAGCATCCGATCATTGAAATAACAGGAATTACATAAAGTTTAACAAACTTCATATTAATTTTTTTAGCAATAAAGCACAACATTAACGTAACAGAAAAAATATTTCCTATAACATAACTCCAGCCCATACCGTTTGCACCAAGCCCCTTAGCCCAGATAAAATTTGGACATTGAAAAAAATACAGCAAAACCAATGAAAAGATATTTCCTATCACGCTTATTATTGAAGAAGCCTTAGTCTGTTCAACGGCAAGCATAAAACTTCCAAGAATCTGTCCCCATGCCTGATACACTGTGTAAAGCATAATTAACTGGGTAACTAACACGGCACCTGAATATTTATCGCCAAATAAAACAGTAAGCACATCTGATGCATATACGGCAATAAAAATGCAGAGAAAAGAAATCAGCCATGCCATAATTTTTAAAGACTGTTGCATTCTATGCCGCAGCATATCTTTATTATCATGAATGACTGCGAATTCCCGCTTCATCAATTCCGCATACGGCGAAAACACATAGCTGATAACAATATTTAACTGCCAGGCGGCGCCAAACAAAGCTGAGCTCGCTATCCCTGACCAATGCATAAGCGCCCAGTTTTTTATTATGATAATTATCTGCGCAAACACAGTGGCAAAAATCAATGGGCGGCAAAAAACATGAAATTCACCTATGTACTCAAAAATAGACTTTTTAGCCGGAAAGTTGAATCGAGCCTTATTTAAATAAAAGAAAACAAAAACAAGCAATACAGAAACAAATAAAACGGTTGTAATTTGTAAAATATAAAAAACAAAAAGATTTAGGATTCCGGCAAAATATCCGCCGACAACGCCTATTGTAATAAGAATTTTCTGTACAATTTGCCAGAAAGCCGGCAATCTGGAAAGTGCCATTGCATCAAAAACGGCAACGATATCCGTAAGCAGTTTTCTAACGATTGCCGCATTCAAGCCAAGAAGCATTATGCACAAGGTTTGCCCCGCAAAAGAATTATGTACAAGATGCGTCGGAAAAAGCAATAAAACCCCGATATTTAAAACAAAAGAGACTAGCGTAGAGAAACGAAGATAAAAGACAACATAGCCGTTTTCTTCATTATTTTTAGAAAATTTTGATACCAGAGCATCTGAAGCAGAAAGATTAAATATCGTTACAACTGAAGTAAAAACATTCAAGTTATATGAATAATAGCCATATTCTTCAATTGAAAAAACACGCGGCAAAAGCAGCTGAACAATTACATTCAGCAATGCTATCAGCACGGAACTGAATATTTTTACGATATAGCGGTAGAAAAAGGATTCTTGTTTAGATGATATCATCTTTATATTTTTTTCCGTAACAGATCATAAATAAATCGTAATAGCTGAGCAAGTTTTATAAACTTTGGCTTAAAAAAATACAATTTTTTATTATGAATACAAAATATAAACCACCTTCTTGCCATATAATATAGGAATGTTTCTTCGTCGATTTGCTTACCGGTTTTTGCAAAACATGCAATTTGTTCCAGCCATGCTATAATTTTCTTATATACTTCTTCTGAACAATTATTGGATATATAAAGCAGCTTTAATATCTCTTTTGTTTCTTCCGTTATCTTTTGATTAAAAAGATATTCATAAATCTGTAGTTGAACTGCTAATCTATTTCTGTCTCCCTGCTCTTTTTTTTCTATACTAGTGTTCGTCCCATGAATTCTATAATCAAGCAAAAAACAAGGGATATTTGCTAACTTGCTATGTTTCATTACTTCAAACCAAAATTTATAGTCTTCAGCCGGAATTAAACTTTCTTCAAAACTTAAATCATAATCCTTGAATAGCGAAGCACGGATAATTGAAAGGCTATCCATCTGATTTTCAAACAGCATTGCAGCGCGAATTTTTTTATTACTTAGCTCCTGCCTTATTTTTCCTTTATAAGTACCGAAAACAGTGACATAATAACCACAGGCACCGACAGAAGGATGAGTCTCCATATATTCAAAAAGTTTTTCGAATTTGCTTTTCCTTATTATGTCATCTGCATCTTGTCTAATAATATATTTTCCTGCTGCTTCTTTAATCATAAAATTTAGGTTTGCAACATACCCTTTATTTTCTTCATTTACAGTAAGTTTTATGCGGTTATCATTATATGATCTTATAATGCTAACAGTTTTATCAGTACTTGCGTTATCAGTAATTATAAATTCAAAATTTGTATAAGTTTGTTTCAGTACACTCTCTATTGTTTCTCGCAAAAACTCAGCGCCATTATATACTGACATTATTACACTGATTTTGGAATTTTCCATAGTTCGATTTTATCCTTATCGCATTTCTTTTATTCCGTCTGAAAAAATATATTTTCTCTCATATCCTATATCTTTCAAAGCCCTTGTGTTAAAAGAAATCGAATTAAGTTTCTATCTATATAATCTGTCGAATCGCTGACTATTATATCCATAATTCCCTTTAGCAAGGGGTACTTGTGTTATTCTTCATTCTTAATAGAATCTAAAACTAACTGTATTCCCTGCTTGAATGATATTTGATTTTTGTATCCTGTATCTCTTAAAACACCGTCTAAATTAAATTGTCTGTAATCTATATCTTTTCCATTAAAAGGCAGTTCTCCCAAACCTAAAACAGCATAAGGAGAAACAACTTCTTTCATTTCCCAAAGAAACTCTTTTAAAGGTTTTGGGTTTCCGCTTCCTATATAATACTGCGTAAAAGGTTTTCCCTTTTCACTAACGGCAATTATTGCATTTATTGCATCTGTAATATAAATAAAATCGTAGGTCTGATTCCCGGCTGAAAAAGAACAATGCTCACCTCTTATAAGTTTTCTCACAGAATCATTTATTAGTCTGGCAGATTTTTCTCCCGCCCCATAGACGTTAGTTATAAGGCATGGAATAAAATCTATTTTTGACTGATAAGCAACAACTTCAGCCATTAGATGTGCCGCAAGTTTTGCCGAGCCATAAATATAGCCACCCCCCGGGGAAATTCCATCGGATTTCAAATACTCATAAGTTTCTACTTCATTTATGCTTGATGCATATATGAATCTTTTACATCCTATGGTTTCACAAAGACGAACATAATCACAGGCAAGTTTAATATTATCTATCTGGGTTTCATAATCTCCGCGCTTATTTCCACTTGTTCCACCCCATGCTAAATGATATATACAAGAGATATTTTCATTCTTTATGTCATGCTGCAGATCTATTGGATTTCTTCCTTCTGGATTTATCCATAACATTTTCTGATTATTCTTAAATTCATCATCCAAAGAATTACAAACAGCTATAACTCGTTTTTCAGACAAGAAAAATTCTCTAATCAGATTTTTTCCTAAAAAACCGTTAGCACCCGTAATGAGTACCCCATTCCCCGTACTAGTATATTGCATAGTATTCATCAATATTCCTCGAAATCAAAAGTAATTTCCGATAATTCTTTTTTATCAGCTTCGGCCGGATTATGCGGTTCAGGAATAATATCCATGAGCATTGATGTTGTCATGGCTACACCATAGAATGCCATCCAAAGCCCCGGAGCTACAGTGAGCCGCTGGTAATTTTCAGTAGGAGAAAGAGTTATAACTTCAAATTGCCCTTTTGTTTTGCTATTTTCGCGGTCGTCATATATTACAAACTTTACCTTTCCATAAACGACGACAAGATTCAGTGTCATGTGGTTGTGGCGTTTCCAACCTTTTGCTTTTCCGCTTTCTATTTGCGTAAAATACGCCTCGCCGAATCCTGCAAAACCTTCATCTGTGCATTTTAAGGCGTGAAAAACATCGCCGTTAGGAACGCTAATATGCTTTAAAGGGTAGAGTTCTACTCCTTCGATCATAGAGCCCACTCCAGATTCTGCTCTTTTGCTTTAGCTACATATTCAGAAATCTGATTCTGTGTAATAAAATACAAATCTTTGTCTTTTTCTAGATAAAAAGCCTTGTACCATTCGGCAATAAAACGTACACATTCTTCATAATGTAAAGTTGAATGCCAATATAAATAAGCCTGAGCTTTATCACAGTTAAGTTTAAGAAGATTTGCTTCATGGAACGGTACATTACCGGTTAATTTAGCGGCATTGTTCTTATCCAATCCCCAAAGTTCTGCAAGATCCTGTACAAGTTCGAATACCGTTTTGGTCTGCTCGGCACGGGGACCAAAGTTATATACCTCTCCGCTTTCACATTTTCCTTCTGCAAGCTGCCAAGCAAGTGTAAGATAGCCGCTCAGTGGTTCGAGAACATGCTGCCATGGGCGAGTTGCTTTGGGACTTCTGATTTCAACAGTTTTTCCTTCGGAAAAAGATTTTACACAGTCGACGATAATTCTGTCCCTTGCCCAGTCTCCTCCGCCGATTACATTACCGGCTCGTGTTACACCGAATTTAATATTCGGCATATCTTTTATAAATGAATGCCAGTAACTTTTTATAACCAGTTCGGCGGCACCTTTTGAACCGGAATAAATGTCCTTTCCTCCAAGACGGTCTGTTTCACGATACCCCCAAATCCATTCCACATTATCATAAGCCTTGTCGCTTGTAATGAGTATACAAGTGCAATTCCATGTAATTTTTCTTATTGCCTCGCAAACAACGGCGGTTCCTGTCACATTTGTTGTGATTGTATCAAGAGGCTCTTTGTACGAAGTAAGAACAAGCGCCTGTGCTGCCAAGTGAATAATAAAATCCGGTTTAACTTTCTGCACAAAAGAATTGAATTCTTCCCGATTACGAATATCACCGAAATGCCGGTGTATTTTTTTATCCAGACCGATAACTTCATACATTGCAGGTTCAGTCGGAATATTTAAAGAATAACCGTACACATCAGCGCCAAGATTGAGAAGCCATGTTGTAAGCCAACTCCCTTTGAACCCTGTATTACCGGTTATGAGGATTTTTTTTTCATTGAATATATTATTGAACGGCATTTTTACCAAACCTTCCATGGAGCTTTATTTTCATCCCACAATTTATTCAATTCTTTATTATCACGTAGGGTATCCATCGGCTTCCAAAAACCGGTATGTTTGTATACATGAATCTTCTGCTCTTTTACCAATCGCTGCATAGGTTCCTGCTCAAACATTTCATTATCCCCATGCAAAACATCGAATATCTCCGGATCACAAACAAAAAATCCTGCATTTATCCAAGTTCCTGTTTCCGCAGGTTTTTCAACGAATGATTTAAGAAAATTGTCTTCTCCAATATCAAGGACTCCCAATCGACCGCCAGGCTGATAAGCAGTCATTGTCAAAGTTTTTTTTGACTCGTTATGCAAGCGAATCGTATTCGCTATATCAATATCAGCAACACCATCACCGTAAGTAAGACAGAATTGTTCACAACCGATATATTTTTGAATACGTTTAATGCGCCCGCCTGTCATTGTATTAAGACCGGTATCAATCAGCGAAACCTTCCAATTTTCTGAATGGCTATCAAGAATCGTTGTATCATTGTTTGACAAATCCACAAGCATATCACTGTTGTGGCGGTAATAATTGCAAAAGTATTCTTTTATAACATATTGCAAGTAGCCGCAGCAAATCACAAAATCTTTTATCCCATAATGGCTGTAGATTTTCATAATGTGCCAAAGTATAGGTTTACCGCCAATTTCTACCATCGGCTTCGGAATAACATTAGTTACTTCGCTAAGACGTGTTCCATAACCGCCTGCTAATATTACAGCTTTCATATATTTATCCTAATTACAATCTTACAAATTCCCCGACGAGTCTATACTCCATCGGTTTTGTACCCCGCTTAAATTTAGCAACGTTTTCAGTGTAAATATCTTCAATACCGCCTAAATCAAAGATCTGCATTCCTTTGGCTTTTGCGCCGACAATCGCCTTATATAAAAGCAAATTATTAAGACAGTATTTTCTGCCGTCTGCACTGTTCCATCCTACAAGGTAGGTTGAAGTTTGTCCATGCATATAAAAAATGTCAAAACCAAGTAAACTTCCTTCTGAATCGTAGGCGGAATAAACATCTAACACATTTTCATTTTGGTTCAAGTATTCAAGAATATTATTCGGGATTCCATCATATCCGCGCTCGGCTTTGTCTTTGCTATAGATTTTTACAAGGTCGACAAAATTTTCAGAATTGTTGATAACCGCAATGTCATTTTTTTCGGCGGCGACCAGTTGATTACGCCACTTGCTGTCAAAAGATTTTCTAATCTGCTCCTCAGGAATCGTTAAATCAATTGTTCCTGAGGGAAAGCCTAACATATTTGATACATTCCATTTATAACTGAAAATTTCCAAATTGTTTTCCGGAAAAAAACATATCATTGGCGCATAAAACACAGGTCTTATACCGGCTATTTCTTTTTTAATGGTTTCCATTACCTGAAGATGATTATCTACCGTATTGTATTCGTGCAGGAAAAGAGGTCCGCGGTTCACCCGGAAAGCAACAGGGATGTTAAACACTTTTTTGGTAAGCATTTGTATGAGTCCGATGCTTTTGCCGTCAGCAGTCTGAATGATAGCCCGATTAAGAGCCCAACCTTCAACATCGCGCTTTGCTTCTCCATATGTCCAGTCCTGCGGAATGTTGCTACCATCTACTCTTTCCAATAAATTTTCCCATTCTTCTTTTGTGCATTTATTCCATATAATCTGGAATTCGGTTTTCCGAGGCTTAATCAAAAAAGGCTTTCCAAGCGTCTTGCAGATTTTTTGAGGCGTAATATCCTGATGAATTGGAATTGTTATAATGTCTTCAGAAAGTGCAAACGCAGTTTCATGTTCAGCGCGTTTGTCCATAATATCACGCGGCAAGTCCGGCCAGTGAAGTACGGGAAATCCTCTTGCAATAAGATTCTGAACAGCTTGCTTTTTATCAGTTGTATTTTTTAATGAAAAAACCGCATAATACGGCGCAAAAGTCTGCTCATCACTTACAGGAAGAATCGTTTTGTCTATTTTAGAAATAAGATAATTCATCATGCTAAGATTATCACGACGGACATAGCAGATTTTTTTGAGTTCAATATAATCATAAAAAGAACGTAAAACGTTTTCCGATTTTTTAGAGACTCTTTCGACGGACACGCGTTCTATATTTCCGCTGCCTAAATGGACACCCGAATAATAAGGAAGCTTTCGATGGGCTTTGAACAGTTTCTGGATAACTTTCTTTACATACCAACGGTTATTTTTAGGTCTGCAGGGCAAATTTTTATATTCTTCTTTAAGCGAATTCCACAGTTCCACAGTCTTCTCTAACTCATTATACGCAAGAATTGCACCGTCAGAAATAGGAATCTGCTTATGCGGGCTGAATATGACAAAATCTCCTTTAGAAGCGATTTTCCCCTTTGCGAGCAATACATGAGCGCAGTCTTCTATAAGTAGAATATTATGTCGCTTACAAAAATCAGCCGCAAGACTGACGTTTTTTTCCATGCCGAAATAATGTACAAACACAAAAAAATCAGGGGCAATACAGTTACCTCTAGCATACTCTTCAACCGCTTTCCACTGCGGTTCCAAATCTTCCCCTATCGGATAATAATAAAAATCCATCCAGTTTTCCCTAAAAGACTGGATGGTCTGGTCGCAAAAATAGTCAGGAAGATATATCAGGACGCGCTCTTTGTTGTTCAGCCGCCTGTAGACAGAAAACAATAAACGCAAAGAAACACACGATTCAGGGAACAAAAGCGACGGCTTGTTTTCCCAAAACAATGTTTTTGAAGAATTTTTATTTATAAAAATCTGCTTCCATGACGGAAGCGTTGAACATAAAAACATATTCAATTCCCTAACATTAAACCTTTAGTTGTAACCACTTTTAAGAATTTCTGATGCTGCATATCCTTTACTTTTGTGATGAGCGTTTCAAATTTATCCCAATCCCATGACCAGTTGCTGTTATATTCGGGGTCGCCTTTATGTAGAACACTATGGAACATAAGTATTAGACTTTTATCTTTTTTTACAGCTCTGCGAATAAGAGCTGTAATTTCTGCAACAGTATCCGAATGAAGAATCGGCACGCTGTATAAAATAAAATCATCAGACTCATCCACAAACGTCTGTTCATGAACCCATTCAAAAATTAAAGGAATATGAAAGAACATACGATTAAACTTGCGCAGGACTTTCTTTATAAAACGAAATGATGTAATTCTATCACCAAGACGAATATATGAAATATTATAACTTATATATTTACTTTTATCAGCTATCAATTCTTGGATTTTTGCCTGCGAATACGGACTTGCAATTCCACATATTTTGTTATTTGGAAGCCACTCTCGTAATTCACAGACTCCATCTATGAGATTCATACAGTCGTTTGAATGTTTTTTACCATGTCCTGCAATTTCAACTAGCTTATAATTTGCAATTTGCATCAACTGTTCTTTTGAAAGAGCTTTATTTACACAAGGTTTTTCATTTGGCAAAAGAATATCTGAAATATAATCTGTTGTAATATTGAAAGTAGCCGGAATAGATTTTTTTACAAAAACGTCTTGGATTACCTTAATGTTATCTTCACGCCCGTCATCAAATGAAAAAACAATTTTAGTCATAATTTTTTTGCTTTAGAATGTTAATTTGCAATAATTGATAAAAGTATGCAGGAACAGGCTTAAACATATACAATAATCCAAACGGAAATAAAATATGATTGGCCTTGTACCCTTTGAATCGTATTACTATTTCATCAATGCGGGCTTTAAATGTCCGCCTTGCATAGCAGTTTTTATCGACCCTATATCCATACAGTTCATCATCAATATTTTTTCCTTGAAAACCTGCCGCGTACATACGCATTATCATATCATAATCTTCACCACGCACGGTTTCACTGCTTATCCTATAGCCGTCAACAGCATTCAAAACCTCTCTTTTGAACATAATGGAAGCATGAACAAAAGGTATGCCTTTTAATAAATCTTTCCTTTGGGGATAAGTAATATTTAAATGCCATGAACCGTATTTTCCATTATCATCAAAAAGGAAACATGCACTACCTACAAAATCTATATTATCTTCAAAAGCTGCAAGCAACTTTTCAATTCTATCAGGAGTAGAAACATCGTCTGAATCAAGCATTACGATATACTCACCGGAACTTTCTTTTATACATCGGTTTCGTGTAGCTGCCTGGTGCATATTTTTTTCATTGTATAATACTTTGCATTTTGGGTTACTTTCGTATTTTTTTAAAACTTCCCTGGAATTATCAATGGAGCAATCATCACAGAGGATAATCTCAAAATTCTGATATGTCTGTGACAAAACCGAACTAACACAGTCGTCCAAATATTGAGCTGCATTATAAACGGGAATAATAATAGAAATTAAAGGTTTACTCATAGACCAAAAATTTATTTAATTATTATAATATAACTATTACACGAGCGGTCCGCCCAATGTATTCCACTTTACAAGCCTTTCCATTATAAACATACCGTCCCAAGGGGATTCAAAATTCAGCATTTTCCCACAGTCTGGAAAACGCATTGCGCCTTTTTCAGCAGCTTTGATTGCAAAATCCAAAGCCTTTCTTCCATGAGCCGCCATGCCGATTGTCTGAATGTTATCGTCCACATAAGGAAGTGCCTCATTTATGTTTTCCACAGGATGAACAAAAAGTACTCTTGAATAGACAGGGGCACATAGATTTGAATCTTCACTGTAAAGCACGGTCCAAGTAGAATCATTCGAACCAACAACCCTTCCCTTGAAGTCATATATTCCACGAACTGAATGAATTGAAGAAATCTGTTCAGGAGACATCTCCGCCTTTGGGATCTGAACGGCAGCTTTCTTCATACCTTCCGCAAGATAATCTATAAATTGCTCAGGGCTTATCTTTCCGCCGCTTTCTACAAATATATTATGTGTAGAAGCACAGCCAGTCTGGTCGAACACACTTGCATCCACGGCAATTTTCCTTGCAAGTTTTTTTACCGCATGATCGTCATCCAACTTTTCTTTAGCAACTACGGAAAAGGAAAGCTTCGGTCCCATTATTATATCATCGCAATCAAATCTGCTTGGATAGCCTGCAACGGTCATAACGGCATCTTTCCCTCCCCATGAGATCCTTGCATCTGCATTCAATGACATGATTTTGCCAAGTTCATCATTCCCGTGATCAAAATAAACAAGGGCGACTGTCTTCAACAGGTCATCACCTTTAATCGTACAACCGCCTTTTGTCGTAAACACTTCTCCCTCAAATGCCTTTAGCAGAGAAGTGAAAACGCCTTTATCTTTTGAGGAAACTTTCAACAAATTTACATTCTTGGTTATTATACTTTCTACAAGTGCAAACATACCCAACACTTGGACGTTTCCTGCAAGCCAGTGACAAACAAGACCTTTTGACGTAGCCTTCATGTACTGAACTTTTGAATCATCTACAGGGAGGAATGTGTCTGCATACATTCTGTTTCCATGCAAACCTTCCGTCGCAATTTTCGTAAGATGTTCCGGATTGCACCAACTGCTTAAAAATCCAGTTCCACGTTCACGAAGCGCAACCATATCAGGATTATTCGATGCTCCCCATTTCTTAGAAACCTGTCCTATAAGACCTATCAATGCATCTACAGGCTGTTTCCTAAGCCAGCTAAGACTTTTTTTTAAAGCACTGATTATGGATTCCAACTGTTCCTTAGGTTCAAAAGATGTATCTACATTCCCGGAGAAGAATTCAATATTAAAAATTCCTGTTTCTGATGATGATACAGATATTTTCTCATCAATAAATTTCAGCTTGCTTGAAAGAATATCGCCGCACCCACGCACCTCAGCTTTTTTAAGACGGCCGAGCATTCTAAATCTTGTGCCGCTTCTACCATAAGGACATTCACCAGACTCAATAATTCCGATGTCATCTGTAAGAACTGCATTACCAGGATATGAATGTGGGATAGGTGTTATGAATTCCAATAAACCTTCTTTACCTGCCGGTAATGGCTCCTTAGAAACAATATCCCTTACAATCACTTCCGAAAAAAGAGGTACATGTTTACAGCCACACTTGCAGTCCGGATAATTCAGCCCCATCTGTTCTGTGAATCCGTAAATATCTATGACATCGCTCTGCCCAATTCCAAAAAGCCCAGATGCCTTTGCATTGAATTCTTCTTTGCTTACTTTCTCGCTTTCAAGCTTCTTCCATCCGCCGATATGAATGATTTTAGAACCTTTCGGAAGTACAAACTTCACTCCGTTTTCCGTAAGCGGTTTTACAACTTCTGAATAGAGAATGTAAGTAAAACCGAAGATTACAGCAGGAGTGTTTAAGTCGAGCTCTTTGATATATTTTTTTATACCTTCCGTATCAAAATAATACTGATTATTCTCATTTACCTTCAAGAAATATCCAACTTTTGAAGCAAAATTCAGATAACCGCTTACCGCAGCAAAACGAGCACCAAGGATATCCCTAAAACCGCTCATAGGGTCTATGTCCATTACAAGAAAAGGCTTTCTTTCATTTCCAATAAAATCCCCGACAACCTTAACCATCGCTTTTGACTGCCGTTTAGATGTAACTTTATCGATAGGGACACTGCTTGGCACTCCTGAAGTAGCAGAAGATTGTAATGTCAGTTTTATTTCTTCTTTTGGAACAGAACCTAAAGTTTTACCAAGTTCCTTAAAAACTGCTACATGTACCGGAGGAATGTCAACAAGAGAACCTGAAAAATCATGTGGATTGAACTTCTTATTATCACAAAAACGTTTATATAAAGGATTATTATCATAATGGAAACAGAGTTCTTCTTTTACTGCATTATAAAAAGAACCGCCTTTTTTCTTTTCATTTTCATTATAAGAGAAGGGGGTATTTTGTAATAATTTTTCCGTCAAAAAATCCATATTTATAATACCTTTACAATGTTTTCAATATATTCTTTAGTGATAGGAACAGGATTACCTTTTCCCCCGCGATCGTCTATAACATTCTGAATAAACGAATCATTCTTAATATTTTCTTCAAGAACTTTCTTTATTTTTTTCTGCAATGGTTCATCAATAGAAAATGCAGTCATTTTCTGTAGAAAAATCATAAAGGTTTTCGTTGATTTTATTCCGCAATGTCTGAATAAAGTTTCATATCTCTCTTTTGTTTTTACGTCTTTTGAATTCTCATTTATTGCAGAATCCAACAGAAGCCCTACTGCCTTAGCATGGGGAAAACCGAATCCCGTAAGCTGATGTGCTATTGCATGTGCAGCACCAACGATACAGTGATTCTGAATGATTCCACCGAGATAGCATGCGTATTGTAGTCTTAAGAAATCAATACTGCAAAAATCCTCCTTTAATAATTCTTCATAAAATATTTGCAAACCTTTTTCTGCAAGCATATCGGAAAGAGGGTTATCCATGTTCGAAACATACCCTTCCACAATATGAGCAATGCCGTCAAGGGCAGAAGAAAATACAAATGTTTTATCAGAGCTTTCTATAAATGAAGGTTCAAGAACGACTACATCGGGTCTAAGCAAATTATGAACGACCATCTCTTTTTTATTTAATGCAGCATTGAATAAAACAGCCGCAGAAGAAGCTTCCGCCCCACTTCCCACCGTTGTAGGAACTGCAATAAATTTTGTTTTGAAACTTAAGAAATTGAAATTCGGTTTTTCAATATCAAAGTATGGAAATTCATAAAAAAGCCGGCATATTTTGCACCCATCAATTACTGAACCGCCACCAATCGAAACAATAACATCAGGCAAAAACGCTTCAAGCTCACAAAGAGTTCCTTTAAGATCTTCTAAGGTAGGCTCGTTTTTCCAGCTTTTTGTAATGAATTTCACGTCAAATGCTTTAAATGCTTTCTGAAAAATTTCTTTATCAAATTTTACATTTTCTCCGTGGATTATAGCAAATCTACTTCCGGGAAAGTTATACAAACCTTTTATTGAATTTTCACCCATGAATATTACAGGCTGGTCTAATAAATATTTGCCATAAAATGACTGCGGTTGCCACATATAAAATTCCTACCTCTTTAGCAAAAGACGCTGAATCTTACCAGAAGAAGTCTTCGGTATAGACTCTATTACTTCATACTGAACAGGAATCTTATATGTTTCAAGTTGTTTCCCTATCAGATTCAACATATTCCCGGCTGTAACTTTCTCAGGTTCATCAGTCACTATAAATGCCTTTACTACTTCACCAAGAACACCATTCGGGTCTGGACTTGCAATGCAGGCACAATCTTTAACAAAATCAAACGATTTCAGAACATCTTCAACTTCTATCGGGCTCACCTTTTTTCCGCCTACATTTATCAACTCTTTTTTTCGGCTCTTTAATGTAAGGTAGCCTTCTTCATCAAGATGCCCCCAATCTCCCGTTCGAAATTTCTTTCCCCAGAAACTTTTCGCAGTAATTTCCTTTTCCTGATAGTAGCCGTTTGTTACAGCATCGCCTTCAACACAAATTTCACCTTCTGTATTAACAGGGAGCTTATTTCCTTTCTCATCACAAATGCTTATATGCATATTAGGAGTTTCTTTACCCACAGTTTCAAATCGGTTATTTTCAGAATGGAATTCCATGAAGGCACTTCTGGAAGCTTCCGTAAGTCCGTAGTGCATGCAGATTCTTGTTTTCGGAAGCAATGAACACAGGAGTTCTTTATCTTCAAGCGGCATCGGAGCCGACCCTATTTCAATATAATTAAGCTGTTCCGCAAAATCAGCAATCTTGTTACCGCTGAGTTTCTTAATCATAGCCCAGCTTGCAGGAACCATTCCAAAACCGGTTACCTTAAACTCATCAATATACCGGAAGAAACGCCTCATGTTAGCAAAACTTCCGAGCAAGACAAGGGTCTGTCCGTTCGAAAGAACACACCTTAATCTTCCAAGTCCGAACGAATGAGAAACAGGCAGAGCAAGGAGCTCTACGTCGTCTGTCGAGTTTTTTATAAAACTATTGATATTGCGGGCTGCAGCTGATATGTTTTTATGGGTAAGTGTCACGCCCTTTGGCACTCCGGTGGTTCCCGTTGTAAAGATAATATCAGCAATACTCTCGGCATCAGGAAATTTAATATCAGACATACTGGATCCAAACTTTGTTAAATCAGTCCTGATAAACTTGTCAAAAGGCAAGGTTCTGTATTCAGTCTGTCTGTTCAATCCTACGACCAGTTTTGGTGATGTCTTACCGCATATAACCGAAAGTCTTTTTTCATTTGTCTCAGGATCTATCGGCAAGGCAATTGCACCGCAAAGGTGACAGGCAAAATATACGCTTACAAACTCCAGTTCCTTTGCAGATGCAAGAATGACACAATCCCCTTTATGCAGTTTGCATTCTTTTTCAAGAACAGCCGTGGCAAAAAGAATATCTGAGGTAAGCTCAGAATAAGAAATACTTCTTTTTCCATCAGAGACGGCGACCTTGTCGGGGGCAGACAGAGCATAAGAAAAAATCTGTTCGGCTATACTTTTCATTTATTTTGTTCGTTTTTCAACCGCATTCACGATATCACTGACATCTTCCAGATCCATAAGCACATCAGGCTCAAACTGAAATCCATATTTTTGCTCAATCGCAGCGACAATCTGCAGATGATGGAGACTGTCCCATTCAGGAAAATCACCAATTGCAGTATCTTCTGATAAAACAGAAACATCAACTTTAAGGTTGTCGGCAATAATTGTTTTCACCTCTTCCAACAGACTCATAATTAATTACTCCTAATTCACAACTACAAAATATTTATTTTTTAGACTCTACAAGTTCCAAAAGTCCCATTTCATTATGATATAAAAAAACACATATTCTTCCTTCGTGAGCCACTCCCTCAAAAAACGCCCCTATACATACGTACCCCCCCCACGAAGTTTATTATATTCTTCCTTTATGTCATCGGCTTCATAGCATATGTGATATGGTGAAACCCCGGATTTTCTTAAAATATTAGCAACAGGATTCTTTTCTGACACAGGCTGTATTAACTCAACCGGTAGTCCAGTTTTATCAACCGGGTATAGGAATTGTATATTTATTCCCTGCTTTTCATCAAAGAAAACCGCTGACTGAGTAAAACCACCGATATCTTTCAAATAATGTTTGGCGGTTGTTTCTATATTATTTACGACAACACCTATGTGGTGCATTTTCAGCATATAAACTTCTTAATCCTCCGGAATTTTACTTATCTCATAAGGAAGCGTTTGTTTTCTATTATAATCAAAATTATAGTTTTTAAAACAAAGAGTATTTTCTCCATTGTTTTCTACAATATCTTTTTTAGTAACATCATAACACTTTGAAATATCAATAAGTGTAAGTTTATTACCATTCCAAACAACTTCTTTTGCTGCACCATTATCAATTAGATATTTATTTGTTGTCTTTGTACATTCAGAAACTTCAAGGTCTCTACAATACATTGAATAAGAACGAATTTCCGTATCACCATTTGCATCCGTATATTTACCAAAGAAATACTTATGATGACGATATGGAACTTTTACCCACTGTTCTATGCAGTGAATATAGGTAAGACCTTTAAAAGCTTCACAATTAAACTCTAACTGTTTTCCGCCATTTTTCATTAAATAATAAAAAGGTGAAGCAACGCCCCAAGCATCTTGATTATTCATATTACAAAATAAATCTGTTTTTTTACCCCATACCATAAAAGAATAAAGCGGATGTTGAGTTCGCTTAAAATCTTTTCGCTTGTTCAATATCCAATTTGAATAAGCTCCAACTTCGCCTTGTGTTTTATAATAATCAAATCCCTTGCCACTGCAAAAATCCCATGAAAAAACAGGAAATAAAAGAGTCCCTTCGCTGCCGACGGCTTCTTGCAAAACATTTGTTAATTCATTCAAAACAGTTCCAATAACTTCTTCTGAAGTACCGTAATTTCTCATTGCTGAAAACAAAAAAAATCTAACATCTGACGATACATAAAGATAATCATCTTTTTTGATACCTAATTCGATTAATGCTTCTTTCAAACCAGAGCAAAAATTGTTCATATTAAAACCCCTCTTCTTTATGAAGCAATTTTGCATTAAGCAGTTTTATTATATATTCAATAATTTCTTCACACGGACATTTTATAATGTTACTTATATCAATCAAATCATTTCTGCCATCAGCATAAGCAATAAAATCCGTAAGAGCTTTTACAGCATCATAAGTTCCCTTCTGGCTCACAGTAGGATATAAACCACGCTTACCTAATTGGGGCTCGCAAAAACAATTAATTCTATATTTTTCGTTATATTCCAATGCAATAATACATTTCATAATAACATCATACGAACCTTGTAACCCTGCAGGTGAAATAAGCCCTAGATTATCCGCAGAAGTATGATATTCCGGATACTTACGAAACAAAGATCTACTGAATGTGCATATAGGCAAATCAACACCAGGAGAATTATACTGTCTTTCATCTGAACCACGTTCCAGAAAGGAATACGCCTTGTAGTCCGGATAATGAAAGGACAAAACATTCTCTAGCAACCTGTCCGTTATAGTATCAGCGTATCGGGTATGTACAAAGGAATAAGTTCTATCATCGCCTACGCAAGTAAGATTAAACCCTGATATCACGTTTTGTTTCAAGTATTCTAAATGGCTACTCAGATACATAATTGAGCCAATAGTTTCTGGAATGAATAAAAACCTAAATGTATATTTGTTAAGTTTTTTTTCTTCAATCATTTTCTTTATTGAATTTGCAAGAATGACAGAAACTGCCGGCCCTGAACATTCGTTGTTCGCCATGGATGGATGGCAAATATATGTTGAAATTAAGATTTCTTTTTTACTTCCTCCAGAAATAATACACTCTCCATATGTTAAACTTCCGTTTTCATTCAACGAGGATTTTATAACAATATGATAATTATCTTCTTCAAGAGAATCTTTTTGTTTTTGCGACATACAAAAGCCATATCGTTCTTTATAATACGAAGTGATATATGGAATAACATCTGGCTGATCTGCCTGCGTATACACAACAGACTTCAACTCAGCTAGAGTTACATATTTATCTACCGGTGTAGAATACCCTATCACATGAAGATTATTATCCTTAAAATCAAGAATACGAGAACCATCGGACTTTTCTATATACGCATCGCTAATATTCCATTCTTTTGGTATAGTCCAATCAAAGCATTTAGTACCGGATGAAACTTCTTTTATCTCTATTTCTGGCAGGTACTCCTTTAATATCTGTAAAGTCTGCCGAACACCATTTCCTGTAATGCTTCGGCAAATAGGAAAAATCCTTACGGCAATATCATAAGCCTTTTCACCCTCTTTCATAAATCCTCAAACAAGCTTTCTACTATTTTTTCCCCATATAGACATTCAATAAATTCTCTAAATGCCCCCTGCCCTCCACTTTTCTTACACCGAATATCAACAATTTTTTTTATTTGCTTACTTGCATTTTTAGGAGTACCAGATACGCCAACAGCTTTTAAAAGTTTATAATCACCTATATCGTCACCAATAAAAGCCACCTGATCAAATGTTATTCCAAGTTTTTGACATAAACCACTGGCAACCGCAAGTTTGTCATTTACACCATCAAACAGATAATCTATTTTCAATTTTTCAGCACGTCGTTTCACGATCTCTGTTTTTTCTCCTGTAATAATAGCTATTGGAATATTCAATTTATGACACAAAAGCACCCCTAAACTATCTGCAGTATTAAATTTCTTCCATTCATTACCAGTTTGGTCATAGTACATTCCACCGTCGGTCCATACACCATCTATATCAGTTATAACCAATTTTATCTTTAACATAATCTTTTTCTCATGCAACAGTTATACTTTACTGCTTTTATATGTTTTGAATCATGTCTTTATAAATTATCTCATTCTTTTTTATATCTTTTACAAGTCTTTTACCTATTACTTTATCTTTATCAATCCATTTATATCCATCACCAGGGCTAAGAAGATGTATATCACCAATATTAATAACATCCCCCTTTTTCATATCATGCTTTGTTGCAATTGAGCGTTCCAATTTTATACGCGCAGATTCTACAGACGGTTCGATAAACAGTGCATTTTTCCCCAGTGAAAGTTCTGTCAAACGGATATCACGAATCATACGGTTTACACCATCTGGACCAAGAGATCCTTTCTGATCCGTACCTTTCATTCTTCGATCAATTGTTATGTGTTTTTCAATAATTTTAGCCCCCATTGCAACAGCAGCGACAGGTGCAGAAATACCAATAGTATGATCTGAAAAACCTATTGTATATTTTCCATAGTTTTCTTGCAAATATTTTATTGTAAGTAAGTTTAAGTTATTTGGATTTGTAGGATATTGAGATACACAATGTAAAATCGAAATATCATCATGGTATTTTGTAATAATAGATAAAGCATTATCCAAATCTTCTTTACCTGCCATTCCCGTAGATAAAATTATCGGAATTTTTGTTTCTGCCATAGCTTCAAGTAAAGGAAGATTTGTCAAATCTCTACTAGCTACTTTTAAATAATCAGGCGTAAATAGTTTTAATAACGAAAGACATCCTTTTGCACATAAGGTTTCTACAAAATCAAGCCCTTTTGATTTCGCATATTTATATACTTCAAAGTGCTGTTCATCTGATAACTCAAGAGCTGCGCGATGCTCGCCATAAGTTGCCCCAAAAGAGTTTTCATTTACATATGGATGATTCATTTGAGAATCCGACAATTCCTCATATAAGTCTCTTTTTGTAAGTTTGACAGCATTCATAGGCTTTAATGTCAAATTAAATTCTTCCTGTACCACCGGACGAGAAATTAAATCAATTATCACCTTTGCAATATCAACAGAACCATTATGATTCTGCCCTATCTCGCCAATTATGTATGTATAATCCATATTAAAAACTCCTATTATTTTGAATTCGATAATATTTGATTTTTCATATTTATCTTCATTGCTTCCGAAATAAGAGGAATAATATTTTGAGGTTCCATTTCTTTCTTGTTTTCTGATAATAATTTATAAATATTTTTTGCGTTATTAAAATCATCTATTGTGTCAACTGTTAAACGAATTCCAGAATTCTCAACAAAATCATCTATCTCTAGAAAATATAAGGAAAAGATTTCTGGATTTGTATATGCAAAATTTGTTACATGTTCATGATATAATGTATTGTTTGTAAGAGACTGAATTCTTTTCATAGCATCTAATGTTATGTATTCCGCCCAAAAACCAAAATGAGTTTTTATCGATGGAGTACCATCTTTGGTAATGAAAGATATATAATCTGAAGAATTTATATTTTTGTAATCGATTAATTTTTTAAGATAATTCATACTAAGGAAAGGATTGTCAGCACAAATTCTGATTACAGAATCTAAAGAAAAAAAATTTGCCGCACAAATAAAACGATTCAAAACATCATTTTCATCACCACAATAATATGAAGCATTATTTCGTTCTGCAATTTTGACAATTTCTTTGTCTTTGGAATTTTTAGACGTTGCTATTATAATTGGTATATTAAATTGCTGTTTGTTGATTCTACTTATTATAATATCAAGAATTGTTTTTTCATCAAAAAAAGATAGCAACATCTTGTTGGGTAATCTAGTTGAGCCCGTACGAGCTTGAATTATAATTCCTGTTTTATTCATTATTAAAAAAACCTATATACTAATTATTTCTATCTCTTTTCACTATTATCAAAGATAAAATAAGCATTTTTTTAAGTCTGTGATTTGTAATATAGTTAAGTTAGAATGCAAAGACACACCACATAAGCAATTACAGACAGGAATAAGTATACCACGAAGTTCGGACAATTACTATTGTTAGCAGACAGACTTTACGAAAATCAACTTTTATCTAAAACCGATAATAAATCGCAAGAGTTTTCATAAGACGGCTAAATATAAAATAAAACGACATCTCTCTTATGCTATAAAAATATCCTTCGTATTTCCGTTTCGTCTCCAGCGCTTCAAGTGCATCTTCCAGTTATTTACATCATATACGTTCAATATATTATTACATAAACTTTTTAAACAGTAGCTGTAAAAATTGATTTCTATAAAAAGACTAAACTCTCATTTTTTTAATGATTTTAGGAGTTCCGATGTAAGCTTATTTTCTATTTTATAAAACAAGATACCAAAAATCACACAAACTAAAATATTGAAAAGATTCTGAAGCACCGTTAATACATACTGATTTTGAACATTTGCGAAAATCTTTCCGCTTATCTGTCCCGCATAAACAAAAAACAGCATCTGTGTCAGAAATATGTTGAATGAAGCTTTTCCTGCCAATTCAAGCGGAGCAATCCTTACATTCCTGCATTTTTCAAATAAGAAGCAGCAAATCGGAAGAATATAAAGTGTTGCAAGGAAACACGTACCTGTCCAATGAATTATGATTTTTGGAGAATATGAAGTGTATGCTTCTATAAAAAGAAATACAACACCCATAAAAAATGCAATTATTTTATGCACTGTCTTAATTTCCCCTTTATGCTCAGAAGCAAGCAGAGAGCCAAATGCTATTACCGAAATATAACGAAGAACCAAAAGTCTGTATAATTCCGCATCCACCCAATAGATTCTTTGGAAGAATTCATACAAAGCATTTACAGCAAGACAAGCGAAAAATCCTTTTATTCCATGCTTTTGAATTGCAAAATAAATAACCGGATAAATGAGCAGAAATTGAATCATTATAGGAAAATAATAACTGCCCGGCCCGTTTCCGCCACGGAGGACGCCGCCGAAAAAGGATAAGCTCAACTTGTGCATCATAACAAGAAAAAGAAACTCTACTGCCATAGCCATTACAAATGGAACAGTATAGCGGATTACTTTGGGAAATAGAAATGCAGGTGTATATGCGGATTCAAAATGTTCAATTTTGTTTTTCTGAAAAGACAGGTAATACACATAGCCAGAAATTACCATAAAAATCGGCACCGCCATGTAAATCATATACGGAAACAACATTTTCAAACTTTGATCACTCGTCCAATTATAATGGGTGAGAATCACAAAAATAATACAGATTCCTTTGAGTGTGTCTAGGAAGTGATTTCTGCTATCCCCCCCCCCCCGCTCGTATGTATAGTAGTTTTAAAAATCATATTCTTCTCTTCCAGTAAAAACCGTCGACATAAACGATATCTCCATAACGGAGCGGTTCTCTCCCCGCATTTCTCGGAGTGTATAGACATTGCGCTTATTTATGGGACAAGCTCCCTTCGTAAACAGTTTGCAATTAAATTATCAGTATGGTAGCACGGTTTATTCTTATCGTCAATTTATCGTTTATTCAAAAATTGCTTAAAAAAACTACTCCACATCTTCATACTTTAAATCAAATGTCAGCCCGTTATCTATAAGCAAAGAACGGACTGTAATTCGTTTTTGTTTTTGATTGACTTTGACAATATTGCCCTCATATCCTACAAAGGGGCCTGCTATTGCTTTTATTTTTTGATTGGGAAGAAACTGTACCTTTGAAACTCCTAAGACTTCGCCGTTTTTTATCAGGAATTTCAATTCTTCTAATGCGGATCCTGTTATTCTGGTCGGCTTCCGATTATCTCGTAAAATTCTGCAAAAACCTTTTATTGCACGGAGTTCGGTAAAAAAATCTGCCGTCAATTCTTCGATTTGGAAAAATAAATATCCCGTGAAAAGAGTCCCCAGAAACCAACCGCGTTTTTCGGTATACATTTTTCTTTGAAAATAATAGAAATTTACAGAAGGATATTTCTCTTTTAATATTTCAGTTGCTTTTTCTTTAAAGTTTTTTTCCTCACCTGTAAAAATCATTATACAGTAATATTCCATAACACTTTCTGCCTCCCACACATAATAAACGGAACCAGAGGTGCGCATAGTTTTTGTTCCGTTAAATTTTCCTAAAATCCACTCATTAGATCTTCAAATCGTAAAAGATCATAAGAAGCGTTTTTCCTAACATAAAAATATCAATACATTTCGCGGGCAAGTTGCCTATAAACTTCTTTATCATGCTTTAATGTATCAAGGGTTATAGCACTGCAAATAAATAAATTCAACTTAAATTTTCTGTCGATACAGTGCTTCCTTCAGCATGAAAAATCCTTGCCTTTTTCCCCTATTCCACTGCAACCTTTTCTTTTTATCGGTGTCAAATATAAAAGGGATATCCGTTAAAGAAATTATCGGCTATAATTAATTTTTAAAATGCGGCATTGCAGAAAGATTTGAGTTTTCCGGGACGACGCATTTTGTGCGCATTTTGTACAAATCTTTGTCGATCTTGCAAAATTGTTAAAAAAATTATTTTATAAAATCTAAGAAAACACGGGAGAATTACTGATGAACCTATACAAGGAATACATAACGGAAGCTCGAGATTTTCAAACCTATGAAGATCTGAAAGAGAATTTTAAGATAAAGACGCCTGAAAATTTCAATTTCAGCTATGACATAGTTGACCGTTATGCGCGTGAAACCCCCGAAAAAAGAGCGCTTGTGTGGTGCGACGACAATGAAGAAAAAATCTTTACCTTTGCGCAGATGTCCGCAGCCTCGAAAAAAACCGCACAGTTTTTATCCGCCCACGGAATAAAAAAAGGCGACGCCGTAATGCTCGTCTTAAGGCGAAGATACGAGTTTTGGTATTTTATGCTCGCGCTGCATCGGATAGGCGCGATGGTAGTTCCTTCCACCGTTTTACTGCTTCAGCCGGATATAGAATACAGAAATAACGCCGCGGCCATAAAGATGATCGTTTCGCTTGACGATGAAGACGTGCAAAATGAAATCGAAAAGGCTATGCCCAATTCTCCTACGGTAAAATCGCTCGTAACGATCGGGAAAGAAAGAGAAGGCTGGATTTGTTTTTCAAAGGAATTTGAAAAGTATCCCGAAGATTTTCCCCGCCCCCAAGGCGATAAGGCCACTCACAACGAAGATCCCATGCTCCTTTATTTTACGTCGGGAACTTCAGGCTATCCCAAAATGGTAGCCCATAATTTTTTGTATCCGCTCGGCCACATAATAACCGCAAAATATTGGCAAAACGTTATAGACGACGGGCTGCATCTTTCCATAGCCGAAACAGGCTGGGGAAAAGCCGTCTGGGGAAAATTATACGGTCAATGGCTGGCAGGATCGGCGGTATTCACTTTTGACATGTTAGCTTTTAAACCTGACGTCATACTTCACAAAATTGAAAAATACAAGATTAACACCTTTTGCGCTCCGCCTACGATATACCGCTATCTTATAAGGCGGGACCTTAAAAAATACAATCTGTCTTCTCTTAAATACTGCGTAACTGCAGGCGAAGCCCTAAATCCTGAAGTGTTTGACCGCTTTTATGAACAGACGGGAATAAAAATGTTTGAAGCTTACGGTCAAACCGAAAGCACGGTCATATGCGGAAACTTCCCCGGCATGACGCCTAAGCCCGGTTCCATGGGCAAACCAGCCCCCGGATATGAAGTTGCCGTAGTGGATCCCGACGGGCAGCCCTGCAAGCCCGGTGAAACAGGTGAAATCGTTATCAATTTAAAAAACAATCACCCGTTCGGGCTTTTTACAGGATACTTCAAAGACAAACAGTTGACGGAAGAAGTTTTTAAAAGCGGCTGGTATCATACGAAGGATACTGCAAAAATGGACGAAGACGGTTTTATCTGGTTTATAGGCCGAAATGACGATATAATAAAGAGTGCGGGATACAGAATAAGTCCGTTCGAAGTTGAAAGCGTTTTGCAAAAACATCCGGCCGTACTCGAGTGCGCCGTTACGGGCGTTTCGGACATAAGGCGCGGACAGCTTGTAAAAGCGACGGTGGTTTTGTCAGCCGGATACGAGGCTACGAAAAAGCTGGAACTTGATCTGCAGGATTTTGTCAAACATCATACGGCTCCGTATAAAAGGCCGCGCGTAATAGAGTTTGTAAGCGAACTTCCTAAGACGATCAGCGGCAAAATCCGCCGCGTTGAAATAAGAGAAAAAGATACTGAAAAGGAAGTTTAAGAAAAAAATCGATCCTTAAAATGCGACGTTGCAGGAAATATCAATTTTCGAAAATGCCGCACAGGGAGAGTTCATGAGCGGAAACACATTCGGAACGGTTTTCAGAGTAACCACGTTCGGAGAAAGCCACGGGGAAGCGTTGGGAGCCGTGATAGACGGTTGTCCCGCAGGTCTTAAAATAGATGTAAAACACATTCAAAAAGCTCTGAACCGTCGTCGTCCGGGAGTCGCGGCCGACGGCAAGCCGAACGCAGCCGTAACCGCACGGAAAGAAGACGACGAAGTAGAAATTCTAAGCGGCGTTTTTAACGGTGTGTCTCAGGGAACTCCTATTTCTCTTTTAATACGGAACAGATCGCAGAGGTCAAAAGATTACGCCGATATTGCAAACACGTTCCGGCCGGGTCACGCGGATTTTACTTATTATACAAAGTACGGAACGCGCGACTGGCGCGGCGGCGGCAGATCCAGCGGCCGAGAGACGGCGGCAAGGGTTGCCGCGGGAGCCGTTGCACAGCTTTTGCTTGAAAAAGAAGGAATAAAAGTTACGGCTTTTACGCTCAAAGCCGCCGGAATTCAATGCAAAAAAATCGACTTTGACGATATTGAAAAAAATCCTCTGAGAGCTGCCGATTGCGCCGCCGCCGCCGAAATGGAAGCAAAGATCAAACATCTCAAAGAAACGGGAGACAGCGCAGGCGGAATTATCGAATGCGTAGTAAAAGGAGCGCCTGCCGGCTTGGGCGAACCTGTTTTTGACAAATTGGATGCAGAGATCGCAAAGGCGATCCTTTCAATAGGCGCCGTAAAAGGCATAGAATTCGGAGAGGGCTTTCATGCTGCGGACATGACGGGCAGCCAAAATAACGATCCTATGCGAACAGGACCCTCGCCCGATTTGATAAGTTTTGAAACAAATAATTCAGGCGGAATATTGGGCGGAATTTCAAACGGAAATGAAATTGTCTTCCGCGCCGCGATAAAACCCGTTCCGAGTATTTTCAAACCGCAAAGGACAATAGCCGTCAAAGAAGGCAAGATCGAAAATATCGACTTAGTGATCGAGGGGCGCCACGATGTGTGCATATGTCCGCGCATAGTTCCGGTAATTGAAGCGATGACCTATATCGTGCTCGCGGATATGTATTTAAGAAACAGATGTACAAAGATATGATCGGATTCCGATAAAAGTCTTCCGGCTCTCTTACGCCTCTGCAAATTCCATCGCCGGCGCGGCAGAGCATACGTTAATTAGCGATGTGTCGGCTCTGCCGGAATTCGCCTTCCTCGTCTTCCTTAAAATCTTACATCTCCGTCCGCACCCGGTCCTACGACGCAAAACCATCTTTTGTTTTGCAAAAAATATTTTTTAAAAACGTGCATTATCTGCTCATAAGTAACGGATTCCGCCTTTTGAGCAAGTCTTCCTGCGCTTACAGCATCGCCGAATTGTAAAAGGCTTTTCCCTATACTTCCGGCAACGCCGCTGTTTGTCTTTTGATCGGCATATTTTTGATTTATATAGATATTTTTATAGCTTTCAAGATGAGCTTCCATCGGTTCAAAAATAAAAGAACTATCTGGATTCCTTCCGACTATTATATTTCCTTCTTCCATGATTTTCTCGGCTTCTTCAACATAGCCTACGATATTTTCAGGATCGCTTACTCTGTAAAGCGAAATCACGCCGAAGGGCGCTTTGGAACTTAAAATAAAAGACGAAGGAGTATAGCAGGCTCCGTGTTCTTCGCGCACTACCTGATAGAGAACGTCGCTCATCATATCCGAAGCAATGCAGGCAGGAATGTAATCTTCGCTGTCTATCGGCGGAGAATCAAAACATCCGTACATAAAGCCCGTCCCCGCTGCAGCCGGATGCCTTATGACAATGTTTTTTCCGCTTACGTCTACCGGGCTTATTTCAGGCGGATAAAATTTTTGTTCGGACAAAGGAGAAATTTCAGAACCGAGCATCGAATTCAGTTTTTTTACGATCTTTTTTGCCTTAACGTTGCCGACTACCACAACAAAGATTCGTCTTGCGTCCAATGTCTTTTTATGGAGCTCTTTCATGTTTTCTACAGTGATGTTTTCGATGGAAAGCGCCGTCGCAGAAGCTCGGGTTTTATACGGGTGATCCGCGTATATGTTTTCCAAGGCTGTGTAAAACGCAAGAGAACTCGGGGAATTAAGAGTCGCCTGAAGTCTTTGGGCGTATTCCTTTTTCATCGTATCGTATTCCGCTTCATCGAACAGCGGATTCAAAAATCCGTCCGCAAATACGGGCAAAAGATCGTCGAGATAATAATCAAGGCATTCTATTCCAAGCCCTGCGCCTTCAGTCTGCGCAAATCCGAAAAAATCCGCATGCGTTTTGTATAAAAGATCTTGAATATACTCGTGCGAATATTTTTTAGAGCCGCTTCTCATCATGCGGAAAAGCGCCATTTCAAGGCCGGAATATTCAGGCGGCAAGAGCGCGGTGCCGCCTTCGACTATCAAGTAAACTGAAACTAAGCGATTGGAACGGTTTTCTTTTACGTAGACAGGAATTTTATTATTCAAAAAAAATTCTTTCCCGAAGGCTCCGGCGGCAAGCAGCCATAAAAAAAACGTACAAATATATATTCTTTTTTTCTTTATCATATTCTTTCCTATTTTTTACCTTCCTTAATTAAACCTTCGTAATCTTTCCACCAATACGCGCTGTCTTGAGTAAATTCTTTAAAACCTGCGGCGGCAAAAGAATTTTTTTGTTCCGCATACACGGCCGTATTAAGTTGGACCGTCACGAGCGGACATTTCTTACTTATATACGTATTCAAATATTTATCAATATCCGATTTTTTTATCTTGGGAGCTTTTTTAAAAAAGAATTCCGCCGATGCGTTTTCCCACCAGTATTCAACTTGCCTAAGAAGATCTTCGGCGGTTTCGGCCGTAAGATACCCATAATCTTTCATCGTCCGTTTAACTTGAGCAAACTGCTCTTTTGTAAAAATATCTTTCTTATTAAGAATTTGAGGAATGATTTTATCGGTTACGGTAGAAGCAAAAAGAGCCGCCCTTTCTGCGAGATCTTTTTGAGGGGAATTTACGACGGCTTTAAACATTATGAGTCCGTTTTCGCGGTAAAAAGATGCTCCCTCTCCTATGTGATCCGCGTCGGAAATTTCAAGCTCACTCATGCCGAGCAGGGTTTGCTTATAAAAACCCGAAGGATCGTCCATGAGCTCGTCAAAAAAAGACGCAATTTCTATAAAATCCTCGTCATAACCTGCGTCAGGCCCTCTGAAATACACGCTTATTACTGCCTGTTCCGCCGAAATCGCATCGGAAGGCATCACTCTAAACGTCGTTTCCGTAAGAGGATCCGAGAGCTGCCGCTCCCGCTCTTCGCTCCACGGGTCGTCCGCTCTTTCCCAAGAACCGTATATTTTTTTTACGAGTTCATACACATTTTCATGCCGCACGTCGCCGCCTACAAAAACTGCAGCGTTATTCGGCACATAGTATTTTTTTAGCATGATTCTTAAATCGTCCGAAGTGGCGTTTTGAACCAATTGCGAAGAACCCGACGGATCCGTTCTCCACGGATATTTCGGGAACATAGTCCTAAACAGGTTGTAAGAATAAATCCTTGCGGGATCCGGAAAATTTCCTTCAATTTCGGCGATCACAACCTTCTTTTGAGAATCAAGCCCCTGTTCGGAGAGCAAAGGTTCTCTGATCGCATAACTCCAAAACTCAAGTCCTTTTTCAAGCAATGCGCTGGGCACGGTAAAAAAATATCTTACGCCGTTTATGCCTGTCTGTGCGTTTTGTCCGAGCGCCCCCATATCACGCACGGCCTTGTCCATATCGGCGCTGCTGGGGTATCTGGAATCGCCTTCAAACATCATATGTTCATAAAGGTGAAAAAGACCTGCCGTTTCAGGCGTTTGCGCTATCGCGCCGCATCTTACGGCAACTTCAATGTACGCAAGCGGAGCGGAATCGTTTTCAGCCACAAAAAGTTTTAATCCGTTATCCAGCTCATACTCATAAAGACTTTCTACCGAAGTTTTTGCGGCTTCTTTTTTGCCCGACGCCGAAACCAGCGAAACCGCACAAAAAAGTACGGTAAAATACAAAAGCGCATTTTTCAATTTTTTTGTCATATAATTCATATTTAGAAAATAACTGTAACGACAAAAAGGTTTCAAGGGGGAGATTTAAAAGGCGCCGCCAAACAGTCACAGTTACAAATTTTGCCGCCGCCCATGGCGGTAAACGGCAGGTTTCGCTCAAAGCCGGGGCGCCGCTAGCGGAACGATTTAAGGCCTTCCATGTCCAGCGTAGCAAAATAATCGTCTACCGTTTCTTTTCGGCGGATTTCTTTAAACGAACCGTCGGAGCGCAGCAAAACTTCACCGCAGCGCAGCTTTGCGTTGTAATTGAATCCCATGGCACGTCCGTGCGCGCCCGCATCGTGTATTATCAAAAGATCGCCCGTATCTATCTTAGGCAATTTGCGCTGTACGGCAAATTTGTCGCAATTTTCACATAGAGAACCTACTACGTCATAAACGTGATCTTTTTCAGCCGTTTCCTTGCCGCTTACGGTAAGTTCGTGATAAGCGCCGTACATTCCCGGCCGCATAAGATCGGCCATGCTTGCGTCCACGCCTATATATTCACGGTAAATATGCTTTTCATGTATCGCCTTTGTGATAAGCCATCCGTACGGACCGGTTATAGGCCTACCGCATTCCCAGTAAATTTTAAGCGGATCAAGGCCTGCCGGCGCTATAATTTCGTCATAAGCCTTACGCATATTGTCGGCTACGTAGGTTAGATCGACTTCCTTTTGTTCCGCCTTATACGGAATCCCAATGCCGCCGCCCATATCCACAAACTCGATTCGCACAGAGCATTTTTGCTTTATTTCAACGCAGAGCGAAAAGAGCATTTTTGCCGTGTCTACAAAATAATCCGGATCAAGTTCGTTCGACGCAACCATAGTGTGAAGTCCGAACCGCTTCACGCCTCTTTTTTTGCATTCGGAATACGCTTCGAATATCTGCTCTTTTGTAAGTCCGTACTTTGCTTCTTCCGGTTTTCCTATGAGCGCGTTCCCGCCCCTGAGCGGCCCCGGATTATAGCGGAAGCATATAAGATCGGGCAGGCGGCCGAGCGTTTTTTCCAAGAAATTTATATGAGTTATGTCGTCAAGGTTTATGATATTTCCGTTTTTAAAAGCAAGGCGGTATTCGTCCGCGGGAGTTTCGTTGGAAGTGAACATGACCTTTTCGCCTTTTATGCCGGATAGTTCGCAAAGAATCAATTCCGGCAAACTAGAACAGTCGCCTCCGCAGCCTTCGGACGCAAGAATTTTAAGTATGTACGGATTAGGGAGCGCCTTTACGGCAAAATATTCGCAAATTCCCGGAAAACCGCTGAACGCTCCGATGAATTTTCTTACGTTGCCGCGTATGGCTTTTTCGTCATAAAGATAAAACGGCGTAGGAAATTTCTTTTCAAGATCAACAAGCTGATCGTGCGTGAGGGGAAAATACGAGCTCATAAACACTTCTCCCAAAAGGCCTTATAATTCGGCCGAATTCCGAGTCCGGTAAAACGCGAAATTAAACTAATTTATCAAAAAAACCTTTGGCTTTCAGCAATTCGGCGTTCAAGATTCCGCCGAGAGCGGCGCCGCGCTTTGTGTTATGACTTAGAGCCACAAACTTTACGTCGAATATATTGCATTTCCGTAACCGCCCCACAACCGAAGCCATGCCTTTTTCCACGTCCCTGTCGCGGCGCGGCTGGGGTCTGTTTTCCTCATGGCGCACAACTATAGGATTATCCGGCGCGGACGGAAGTTTAAGTTCCTGAGGAACGGACTTGAACGAAGTAAAAATCTTTTCTATCTCTTCGAGCGAAGGTTTTTTATTTTCCGCCAGATCGAATTCAAGGTTTACGCAGGCAGTGTGGCCGTCAATTACGGGAACGCGCGTACAGGTTGAAGAAACCAGCGGAAAATAAGCGTTTACGATCTTTTCTCCGGACACGTTTCCGAGAATTTTAAGACATTCCTTTTCAGTCTTTTCTTCTTCCCCGCCTATGTAGGGAATAATATTGTCGATCGTATCAAACGACGAAACGCCGGGATATCCTGCGCCCGAAACGGCCTGTAAGGTCGTTATTATCATGCGTTTTACCGGATATCCGGCTTTTATGAGCGAATAAAGAGGCATCATATATGTCTGAAGCGAACAATTAGGTTTTACAACTATAAAGCCTTTGTTCCAGCCGCGTTTTTTTTGCTGGCTTGCGATTATATCGATATGAGAAGAATTTATTTCGGGAATAAGCATGGGAACGTCTTCCGTCCAGCGATTGGCGCTCGCATTTGAAACCACGGGAATCCCGGAAGCTGCGTAGGAACTTTCAAGCGTCTTTATCGCTTCTTTGTCCATTTCAAGCGCGCTGAACACAAAAGAACATTTTCCCTTGGCGGCGCTCACGTCACCCGCGTCACACACAGTAAGGCCGGCAACGCCCTGCGGAATGTCGGAGCCTATGAGCCAGCGGTTGGCAACGGCTTCTTTGTACTGCTTTCCCGCCGAACGCGGACTTGCCGCTACGTAGGTAACTTCAAACCAAGGATGGTTTTCCAAAAGATGAATATAGCGCTGCCCTACCATTCCGGTCGCACCTAAAACACCTACACGTATTTTTGACATAATTTCCCCTAAAATCAGATAAGATTACATTCTTTAAGCGCATTTTCAATAATTTTTTTAGCCGCGGCCGTAGGCTCGACAAGTGGAAGCCGCGGCATACCGGCTGAAAGTCCTTTTACATTCATGGCGTATTTTATCGACGAAGGATTCCCGTCTACAAACGCCGCCTTGAAAAACGGCAGCAGCCTGTAGTGAAGGCCGCGCGCCTTTGTCATATCCCCATTTAAAGCGGAATTTACCATTTCGCTTATGAGAGAAGGGGCGAGGTTCGACACTACCGACACAACTCCGTCTCCTCCGCAAGCAATAAGCGGCAAGGTAAGCGCGTCGTCTCCGCTTAAAACCGCAAAATCAGGACGCTTTGATTTGATCAAAGCGATGACATCCATCATCTGGTTGATATTCCCGCTGGCTTCTTTTACTCCTGCTATGTTCGGCAAATCCGCTATGCGCAAAAGAGTTTCCGTGGAAATATTAACCCCTGATCTTCCTTGTATGTTGTAAACGATTATCGGAACGCCGATCTTTGAAACGGCTTCAAAATGCCTGAAAATACCTTCCTGCGAAGGTTTATTATAATACGGAGTTACTACAAGCGCTCCGGCGGCGCCCGCTTTTTTTGCGCGTTCGGTATTGCGCACCGCGTCCCGCGTGTTATTGCTTCCGGCGCCCAATACTACAGGGATTTTTACTCCGTGAGCTTTTTCATAAGAGCGCGTTTCAGTCATCACTATATCGACGATCCTGTCCTCTTCGCCGTCTTCGTCAAGCGTAGGAGTTTCGCCTGTCGTTCCCAGAGGAAACAGCCCTGTTATGCCGCTTTCAAGCTGGAATTTAACATTTTTGCGGAATCCTTCAAAATCGACGGATCCGTCGGAATTCATCGGAGTGATCATCGCCGTAAAAGCGCCGCGAAATAGTGTCGCCATAAATATCTCCATTTGCACATGTTTGTTTTATGCACTTATCGCGCGTATTATTGCATTTTTATGCATTTCTGACAAGTGAAGAATTTCGCTAACGGCATAAAAGGCGGAAGGTGCACGTCCTGTGCGACAAATGCCGCCAATGAAGCGCCGGAAGTTTTGGCTAAATATTTATTTTTCTGTTCCGCGCGGTTACGTCCCAAGATTCCGTTATCTTTCCGTTTTCCGATACCAAAACCGAAGGATACAAGGCAGACGTCGGGCAAATATGCGTCGGTATCACATACAGCACGGTGCCTATAGGCGGAACTTCGTTTTCATGGCCTTTTTTCATTTTAAAAACCCAATGCTCTTCGTTTTGAAGAACGGGCTCCGCATTAGGCCAGTTCTGAAGCTCTCCTCTTACGCCCTGCGGATCTGAAGCGATCGCCTTGTATCCCAGATCAAGCGTAAACACCCCCTTAACCGGATGACTTATCACTCTGGTAAGCAGCGCGGCGGCAGGAACAAAAGGAAGGTCTTTGAATCCGTCTCTGTATCCGGCGTCATTGATGAATACCGTTCCGGGGGAAAGATAATACTTTGTAAGTTTTGCATGACAGGGAAAAGACGGCGTGCCGCCCATTATCAATATTGGACACTTTATTTTTTTTGCCTCAAGGGAAGACACAACGGCTTCGATTTTTTTATCAACTTCCGCAACTCTAACCATGCGTTCATTGACGTCGGATTCGTGGCGATTGCCGTCGTAACAGTGCAACCCTGTCATTTCTATTCCGGGCAACTCGGCGCATCGTGCGTACAAGGCTTCAACTTCGTCTATCGGCGCGCCGGTTCTGTCCATTCCCATATTCACATCGATCATCACGGAAACTGTCATGCCGTTTTCGGCCGCCGCTTCGCCGAGCTTTTTGATCGTATCGTAATCGTCGCCTATGGCGTAAAATGTGCTGTCGGGATACGTTTTAATCAGCTGAAGGAATCGTTTGATGTTCGGCCCGACTAAAGGATAAGCCAAAACAATCTTTTCCGCATGGGCCATCGCAAGCATTTCCGCTTCCGCAATCGTAGCGCATTTAAACTTATTAATACCCAGCGACTGCTGCAGTTTTACCATAGATTCGGACTTATGCGTTTTAACGTGGGGCCACAATCTGTCGGCGCTACCGGCAATTTTTATCGAAAGTTTTATATTATCGATAATTATCTTTTTATAATAAATCAACGCGGGACTTATAACGTCGTCAACGTTATCATTGTCGTACAAACACTTCATACGGTTACACCTCAAAATAAATTAAATTCCGGCAGGACTTCCCGCCCGTTTATCAAAACCAATTACGGATATTATCCGTATTACCGCTTAGCACAGCATTTTAAAAATCAGTTCTTCGTATAGTTTTTTTGCTTCCGTCACTTCTTCTATGAGAATCCTTTCATTCGGCACATGTGCCTGAGAAAGAGAACCCGGGCCCCAAACAATAGTGTCAAATCCGCCGTTGGTAAAAATAGCTTGTTCGCATCCGGCGCCGAAGATTATGGGTTTCCCAAACTCCTCTCCTCTGCGCCGCTTGGCAATTTCACACGCAGTAACTATTAACGGATTATCTTCGCCGATGCGACCGGCCGAAAAATCAAAAAAAGAAGCTACTTCAACGCGGTCTTTATCTTTTCCGAAAACATTCTTGATTATAATGTCAAGCTCATTGTCGATATCTTCCTTTGTTTCACCCGGAACGGTACGGCGGTCAACGAATAACTTGCATGACGAAGGAATCGTATTGTCTTTTTCGCCGCCTTCGATCCTAGTAACCGCACAGGAAGGACTTCCCCAAGAAGACGAACGTTTTCTCAATTCGGTATGGTACTCTTCGAGAGCGCTTATCATTTTGGCAGCAAGATAAACAGCGTTGCAGCCGTTTTCAGGTTTACTTGAATGTGCGCTGGAACCTTTAAAAGATATCCAATAGCGTTCGGCGCCCAGATGTCCTTTACAGACGCGCAGTTCCGTAGGCTCTGCAATCACCGCATAATTTTTTGCATATCTTTTTTTATCGTGCGCAAGGTAATAGAGTGATCCGTGATTGCTTGTCTCTTCATCCGCAACGAAAACAAGGCGCAGCTTGCCTTTTAATTTATCGGCATGAGGAATCGCGGAAAGGAATGCGCACGTCAATGCCGCCAATCCGCCCTTCATGTCGGCGGCTCCGCGGCCGTACACATAGGTTCCGTCAGAGTTCCCTGAAAAAGGATCGAAGCCCCATTCTCCCTGTGCGGGAACAACGTCAAGGTGACCGTTAAGCACAAGCAGCGTTTCATCGCCGGAGCCGATTTCACATATCAAATTGGCACGATTGCCTTCGACGCTCTGAACACAGGGATTCAAACCTTTTTCTTTCAAATATGCTTCTAAAAAAACAGCCAGATCCTTTTCATTTCCGGGAGGAGATACAGTATTTATGCGAATCATCTTCTGAAGCAAAGAAACAACTTCTTCCGACACATTGCCTCCGATCGTTTACAAAATAATTGTAAAAAGCTTTCCGGCTGTTGTCAAGAAAATTACAAAAATATTGTAAAAATCCATATATTTTGTGCAAAACCGGTTATATTTTACAAAATAAATTTATATTCGTTCTGACATTCGCCTCTCGCCGAAAGCATAGTATTATTAGCTGGTATTTTCAAAACTCGATATTTGACCTAATTGCATTTTAGGTGTAAACGAACGCAAAAGCGTCACTGCTTTCTTACTTCGTCAAGATAATTATACAAAGTAAATTTGGATATTTCAAAAAAATCCGAAACAGTATCCATCGATTTTTTTACCAAAAATATACCCTTGTTATCCAAATATTTTATCGCCTGCAATTTATCTTCCTTTGTCATATCCCGGACGGATTTTCCGATACGTCTGATCGTTTCCTGCAGCATTTTGTCCAACAGATCGTCAATATTTCCGGTAAAGAATTCTTCCACCTCTTCGGGCGACGAAGAATTTGCGTATTCCTTTATAGTGTTTTCCGCCTGTATCAAACCGGTAATATCGAAATTTATGCACAAACTTCCTACGGTTTTATTTTTTTTGTCTTTAAAATATACGGAGGTGGATCGCAGAAGTTTTCCGTCCTGAGTTTTATTCACATAATTATATCTGTCATTTTCAACGATGGAACCGCGGAGCACTTCAAGACCGATATTAGTGCCGGAATCTCCGATCTTCCGATTTGTCACATGGCCGTTTTCTATGGCGACGATCGTGTGATCGTAGGGAAGCGTAAGGTCGTGCAACACGATTTCGCAATGACTGCCGAATTCCGCCGCTATCGCTTTCATTATTTTTTCAAATACCTTTTGATTTTTTTGAATATAGCTCATGCATACCCCCAGTTTAACTTAGGTCGGAGAACCGGCAACGGGATCAAAATATATCCAAAAAAAATAAAAATCAATAGAAACGCACATACGGCGCGGGTGTGGTCATAATTCATAAAAAATGATATTCTTTGCTTAAATTATTCAAGCAAGTTTGGAGGTTTATATGGATTATTTGGAAATCATTAAGGTTGTGGGGCGCGAAATCATAGATTCGCGCGGGAATCCCACCGTAGAAGCGGAAGTTCACCTTGCCGACGGAACTATCGCGCTGGGAGCGGCTCCGAGCGGAGCGTCCACCGGCGAATTCGAAGCTTTGGAACTGCGCGACGGCGATAAATCGAAATTCGGGGGCAAGGGCGTTCAGAAAGCGGTGCACAACATAAACACCGTTATAAACGAAGCACTCCTCGGCGTTGACGCTTCGGACACCTATAAGGTAGATTCCATCATGATAAAGGCGGACGGAACAAAGGACAAGTCAAAGCTCGGCGCCAACGCGATCCTTGCGGTTTCCATAGCATGTGCGCGTGCGGCGGCAAAATCTTTAGACATTCCTCTTTATCGCTTTTTGGGCGGCGTAAACGCAAATTATTTGCCCGTTCCGATGATGAACATATTAAACGGCGGCGCGCACGCGACGAACACTGTAGACACGCAAGAGTTTATGATCATGCCCGTAGGCGCAAAATCATTTAAAGACGCTCTTCGCTGGTGTACGGAAGTATTCCACAGCCTGCAAAAAATCCTTAAAAGCAAGGGACTTGCAACTTCCGTAGGAGACGAAGGCGGTTTTGCTCCTAATCTAAGCAGCGACGAAGAAACGATCGAAACCATTCTTGCGGCTGTAAAAGACGCAGGCTACGAGCCTAAAAAAGACTTTATGATAGCTATGGACGCAGCTTCAAGCGAATGGAAGAGCCCGAAAGGCAAAGGCCATTACCTTTTGCCCAAATGCAAAAAGGAATACACGTCCGAACAGCTCATCGATCACTGGGAATCCCTGATCAAAAAATATCCGATCGTTTCCATTGAAGACGGACTTGACGAAGAAGACTGGGAAGGATGGAAGCTCATGACCGAAAGGCTCGGCAAAAAAGTTCAGCTCGTAGGCGACGATCTTTTTGTAACGAATACCGAACGCTTGGCAAAGGGAATTTCTTCAGGCTGCGGCAACTCCATTCTCATTAAGCTCAATCAGATCGGCTCCGTTTCGGAAACCTTGGATGCAATAAAGATGGCTCACAAGGCGGGCTACACGGCGATTTCTTCGCACCGTTCAGGCGAAACCGAAGATACGACGATCGCGGATTTGGCGGTGGCTTTAAATACCTGCCAGATTAAAACGGGAGCCCCGAGCCGCTCCGAACGCGTTGCAAAGTATAACCAGCTTTTAAGAATTGAAGAAACCTTGGGCGACAGCGCGGTTTACCCGGGAATGAAAGCTTTTAACCTGTAGTTTTCAAATACGGCAGACGGCGACCTGCATACGGATTTGGCGGCGGCGGCAAACGGCGATGGCAGCCGCTTCATAGCGCGGGCTGCACACCGCTACCGCATGCGGCTATGGCGGCTGCTTCATACCGCTACCGCATACGGCGGCCTGCCGAAACGCCGACTTCAAAAGCCGTTTAATCGGAGCCCTTTCGTAAGGCTAAAATCTTGCGAAGGGGCTTTTTATTTCCAGACGGAAATATCTACTGCAGATTCGAGCGCGTTTTCAACGTCGTCTTCCAGCGCCGCAAAAAAATCGAGAGACGTGCGCCTTTCAACTTCGTCTACGGTTACCGCAAAGTCGTAAAAACTGCCGGTATATTTTTGATTGGGCAGAATAAACGCCAGCACGTAAATTTTTCCGTCGGCGGTTTTTGTAAGAAGAGCCTTATAATAATACTCGGGAACGCTCACCTTGTTTTTGCCTATGGACTTATATTCGCCTGAGGGCTTTTCGAGCACGGGCCCCGAAATAACATACACCCAGCCGAATTTTTTAGCCCAGAGGCGAACCTGATCTTCAAGATATTTCCATATTCCGCGGTTAAAAGACGGAAGCTGCGGGCTCATATTGCTCATAAAAAATGAATCCCGCATAGATTGTTCGCTCCAAGCCATGTCGCCTGCAGGAGCCAAATGCCCCTTATCGTAGCCGCTTCCGGCATAGTCTTCAGGACTTGCGGAATTCGTCGAGATGGAAGGATCCACTCTAAAATTATTCGATCGTTCTACGGCCTTTACAAGTTCGCCTTCCGTAAGCTCATAGGCGACCCATTCGGCCTGTTCGTATTCTTCGCGGTAGCAAAGCGTAAATCCGCTGTAGGTGTGAATTTCATGGCCAGGGCACGGAGCAGAGCACGTAACGAGAGAATCCTGATCCGAAAATTTTAAAACCGCGTCATGTGTTTTCGATCCTGCCGCGTTTTTCGCGCCGTGTTCTGAAACACCGCTATGGGCCGCTTCGGCGCCTCCGCCGGCATCCGATGTGCTTTCGGCTCCGGCCGCATTTTCCGAAATTACCCCGGCGGAATTCGACTTTTTATATTTTAAGGCCGACCATACGATAAAAAAACAAAGGATAAAAAACAGGAGCAGCTTATATTTTGAACGTTTCATATTTTCATTTCCGCGGCAGTCAACAACCTCGGTCAAGAGCGCCGCAATATGTCGCCCTCCGCACTAATAAACCCAAGAGCTTAACCGAACCGAAGTTGCCGAAAACTTCAACTTTTGCCCAAATTATTTGCCAAAAGGCAAACGCCTTCCACAAGCGCCTTATGTTCCTGCAAAGCTATGCGCGAATAAAGAGTTTCGGGTGTATCGCCGGGCAATACGGGAACTTTTTTTTGAATAAGAATACGTCCCGTGTCGCATCCTGAATCTACAAGATGAACCGTACATCCGCTTTCTTTTTCACCCGCGGCAAGGACAGCCTCGTGCACATGACGTCCCCACATCCCTACTCCGCCGAATTTAGGCAAAAGAGCCGGATGAAGGTTAATGATGCGCTGTGAATATCGGTCGATTATGCCGCCGCAAAGAACAGTCAGCCAGCCTGCAAGAACTATCAGATCGATCTTATATTTTTTACAATTTTCAAGCACTCTGTCGGAAACGGCGAGCCGTTTTTCGTCGCGCGACGCAAGTTTGGCCTTTGAGTCTCCAAGTACGAAATACGGACTTACAATTTCGGTGGGAATGGCGGCGTCCTTTGCGCGTTCAAGCGCAAACGCGTCTTTTTTATCGCTCATAACAACGCTTATATCATACGGACAGCTTTTGGTACTTTTTTTATAATCTATGAGCGCCTGTAAATTCGTACCTCCGCCTGAAACCAAAACCGCAACGTTCACCATAATTTGTCTCAACAAAAATCAGTCTTCAAATATTACGCTGTCTTCAGGGCGTTTGACCAGGTCTGCGGCATAAGAAATACGGCCGATATCGTAAGCCTTCATATCGGGAATTCCCGGCTGCCGGTACTTAAAAGCGTTTTCGTTGAACATTCCTAATATATCCGAAGCGTCTTTTGACTCTACGGCCAGAATAAAGCCTATTCCCATGTTGAAGGTGTTAAAAACCTTGCTTTCGTCGGCTCCGCGAGCGATAAGCTCTCTAAACACGGGAAGAATTTCCCAGCTGTTTTTTTTGATAACCGAAACGAGTTTCTTTTTTTCGTCTTTCCCGTTGAAAAACATGCGCGGAATGTTTTCGTAAAATCCTCCGCCCGTAATATGAACCATACCGTGAACGCTTTTACGGAATTTTTTAAGAACTTCCATTACGGGACGGACATAAATGCGCGTCGGCGTCAAAAGAACTTCTCCTATTGTCTTTCCGCTGTCTTTTCCGCCGACGGTGAATTTTGAATCAAGGTCGGTTACAAGTTTTCGCACTAAAGAAAATCCGTTTGAATGAACCCCTGTCGAAGAAAGGCCGATCAGAACGTCGCCTTCCTTGATCGCCCGGCCGGTGATCATTTCATCCCTTTCGCCAACTCCCACGGCAAATCCCGCCAAATCGTATTTGCCTTTGTCGTAAAATCCGGGCATTTCAGCCGTCTCGCCTCCGAGCAAGGCGCAAGCGGCGTCCACACAGCCGTCGGCAACGCCTTTTACCAGTTCGGAAGCAATATCGGCGTCAAGATTTCCGCAGGCAAGGTAGTCGAGAAAAAACAGCGGTTGAACTCCTGCGCACAAAATATCATTTACGCTCATGGCGACGCAATCTATGCCGACCGTGTCGTATTTTTTCATCTTAAACGCAATGTCGAGTTTTGTGCCTACGCCGTCGGTTCCGCTGACCATTACAGGATCTTTTAATCCCTTCGGCACTTGAAACATTCCATTAAAGCTGCCCAATCCCGTAAGCAATCCGGGAACAGCGGTTCGTTTTGCGTGCTCTTTGTATTTGTTTACGGCGCGATAGCCTTCTTCCACATCGACGCCCGCTTCTTTATAGTCAATAGTCGCCATAATAAACCTCGATTTTTATCGAAAACTTTTTCCGTTTAATTCTCCGGGCACCGGTATCGGATATTCGCCTGTAAAACAGCCCTTGCAGTATCCGTATTGTTGGGGGTTACAACTTTTCAAAGCCTCAAGCATTCCGTCGGTGGAAATAAACGCCAGGGAATCCGCCCCGATTTCTTTGCAAATGGCCTCAACGTCATGAGTGCTGGAAATAAGTTCCGCACGACTCGGCGTATCTATTCCAAAATAACACGGAAATTTTACGGGCGGACTTGAAATTCTAAAGTGAACTTCTCTGGCTCCGGCGCGGCGCAAAATTTGAACAAGCCTGCGGCTTGTGGTTCCGCGGACTATGGAATCGTCGATGACAACGACACGTTTTCCGCTTACGTCGCTCTTCATGGCATTCAATTTTACAAATACCATGTTTTCGCGTTCTTTTTGAGAAGGAGCGATAAACGAGCGCCCTATATACTTATTCTTTACTATCCCCATAGCGAAAGGAATTCCCGCAGCCCGCGAGTAACCCATGGCGGCACCTATCCCGCTGTCGGGAACTCCTATGACAACGTCCGCCGGAACTCCGCTCTCCGCCGCCAAAACCGCGCCCATGCGGATCCTCGCTTCCTGAACGCCTATCTGATCTATGACGGAATCCGGGCGCGCAAAATATATATATTCAAAAATACAGGAACGCTTTGAAGTTCTTTCTCCGAATTCGAACGAAAGAACTCCGTCGTTGTTGATTATTACGATCTCTCCGGGATTTATGTCGCGCATAAAAGTCCCGTTTACCGCATCGATGGCGCAACTTTCGCTCGCAAGCATCCAGCCGTTTTCAAGCTTCCCCAGACAAAGCGGACGTATTCCGTTAGGATCCCGCGCGCCTATAAGGCAGTTTTCGGTCATGACGCAAAGCGAAAAAGAACCCTTTATCATCTGAATAGTATCGGTAAGCGCTTTCTCAAGTCCTTTTTTATATGATTTTGCGATAAGTTTTACGATAACTTCGGTATCGCTCGTGGAATTAAAAGTAGACCCTGTTTCTTCAAGCATTTCGCGCAACTGCTCGTAGTTTATAAGCTGTCCGTTATGAGCGAGCGCAACCGAACCTAACTTAGACCCCACAAGCATGGGCTGAGCGTTTTCAGGCCCCTTGCTTCCGGAAGTTGCGTAACGAACATGCCCGATCGCAATGCTGCCTTTGAGCTCCGAAAGATCTTCGGGTTTAAAAACTTCGGCGGCAAGCCCCATTCCCTTGTGAAGCTTTATCTCATCGCCGTTTGAAACGGCGATTCCGGCGCTTTCCTGCCCGCGGTGCTGAAGCGAATAAAGCGCATAATAGACCATGGTGGCGGCGTTCATTCCGGAATATGTTTTTTTTTCCGAATTGCCGGCCTTTGTATCCGAAGTTTTTAAAAATATACCGGCAACGCCGCATTCGTCATGCAGCTTGTCGTCTTCAAAATTCATAAAACGACTCCGGCGGCTCCCTCTTTTTGGGCGTCCTGAATCATTTTTTTTCTGAAATTCAAAAGCGCTTCGCGGAGTTCGGGGTATTTTATCGAAAGAATTTCAACGGCAAGATAAGCCGCGTTTGCCGCGTTGCCTATTCCGACGCAGGCTACGGGAATTTTAGGCGGCATTTGAACTATGGACAAAAGCGCGTCCATGCCTGCAAGTCCGTTGGAAGGAGAAGAAACGCATTCAAGAGGAACTCCTATTACGGGAAAAACGGTAAGAGAAGCTATCACCCCCGGAAGAGCCGCCGAAAGTCCGGCGCCGGCAATAAAGACCTCGCATCCGTTGTCTTCTGCTTTTTGAACGGTTTGTTTTAAAAGCTCGCCCGATCTGTGCGCGGACAAGATGTACGCTTCATAATCCACCCCGAACTGCTGCAATACGGGAGCGACTTTTTTCATAGTATCCGTATCGGACTTCGATCCGAAAAAAACAGCAACTTTCAAGGCGTTCTCCTCTTCCGTAAAAAGTCCCCGGATTTGTCAATCGATTAAAGGACAACGGGATCAACGAAATCGAGGGTTTTTGACCCATGGCAGAGTCGAACTGCCGACAACTTGCTTAGAAGGCAAGTGCTCTATCCAGCTGAGCTAAAGGGCCGTGATAAAAAATATACAGCAATCCGCTTACTTTTTCAAGCTGTAGATCGCTGCGTCTTTGTGCGCCGTTTTCCGCTGCGCGCCGATTTTCCGCTGCGTTGACACAAACTATCCATGCGGTTTAAGCTGCATGAACGGCGGCCTTGTGCCGAAAAAGTAACATGATAAAAAGCGCCGTCTTAAACGGCCGGAGGTAAAACCTGAATGGCCGCCGCTAAAACTAGGAGATGAAATGAAAAAAATAGAATTTTCAAATTCAAGTATAAAAATCGTTTTAATTTTTGTTTTGGTTTTACTGTTTTTAATTCCGCTGAATTTAATAAGAAACTTAATCTATGACAGACAGGATTATCAAAGGGAAGCAATTTCATCCATAACAAGACCGCTCGGCGGAGACGCCGAAATTCAAGGAATCGTAATCGCCGTTCCGTATAAGTCATATATTGAAAATTTCGATTCCAACGGAAACAAACACGTCGAAACTGAAATAAGATACGTCATCTTTGCGCCCGACTCATACGATCTTGATGTTTCAGTAAACCCGTATTACTTAACCAGAGGGATTTTTAAAGTTCCCGTGTTTAACGGACAGATAAAGCTTAAAGCCGATTTCGGCCAATTTGATTTTTCATATTTTAATATTCCGCAAAAGGATATAGTGCAAAACGACTGCATTTTGATACTGGGCTTATCGAATTCTAAAAATCTGATGACGCAGCCTAAACTTAACATGGACGGAAAAGACTTATCCATATCGCCGATAAAATATGATTCCGTCTCTCCGTTTAGAACTTCCATTTATTATAATCTTTCGGGAGTGGATTTTTCGGGAAAAATCAATTTATACGGAACGATAGATTTCCAGGGCGGCGAAAATATCAAAATTCAGCCTATAGCGTCGGACAACCGCATAAACATGGTTTCTTCTTGGCCGTCGCCCAGCTTTTCAGGCGGATGGCTTCCTAAAGAGCGTGTATTAAACAAAGACGGTTTTTCCGCTTCGTGGAATATAGCAGGGCTAAGCACGGTTTATCCGAAAAGCTGGCAAGCGGAAGACGAGTTTAACGGAGAAACGGTAGACGTTTCTTTTATCATTCCCGTCGATTCTTATAAAAAAACAACCCGGAGCGTAAAATACGCATTGCTGTTTTTAGTGATCCCGTTTATCGCATTGCTTATATGTGAAGTTTTTTCAAAAATCAGAGTGCACCCGATTCAGTATTGTTTGATAGGCTTTGCCGACGTCATTTTTTATTTGCTGCTCCTTTCTATATCCGAACACATTTCTTTCGATTTAACTTACGTGATCTGTTCGATTTTCGTCTGCGCGGCGACTCTTCTGTACGCTTCCGCCATATTGAAAAAAATAAAATGGGGAGCCCTGCTAAGCGCCGTACAAATGGTTTCCTATGTTTTTCTATATGGAACGCTGCAAGCGGAAGATTACGCGCTGTTAATCGGAAGCATAGGCTTGTTCATCGTAGTTATTCTTTTGATGTTCATAACAAGAAAAATCGATTGGTATGAAATAAATCAAAAAAGCGGCGAGCCTTTTTAAGAAAAATATGCTTGAAGCGGCTTGCAACCGGAACTCCGCCTTGAGCATCTCGTTTCCGAAACGCGCCGTTCAGCTTTTGGAAAATTTCCTTGATAATTGACAACGAATTAACTTCGGATATATCATACGGCTACCTTGCGTTATGTTTCAGACCGCCCATAGCGGTATGAGACTTTTACACAGGGCAGGCTGAAAATATGCCGTATTTCAATGAGCGGTTAAGTTTAGAACGGCGCCGCCAAAACACGGTTATTATTTCAACCGTAAAAAAATACTGCATTTAAGGAAGGAAGAATGACGAAAAAGCGATTTTCTATACGTTATAAACTTATCGTTATCTTTGGACTTTTGATCGCTATAACTTCAGCGGTTGAAATCGTGATCGCAGTCCGTTCGGCGCGAAAAGCCGTTACCGAAAAGATTGAGGAACACCTGATCGACAAAGCATCCGACACGGCCAAAATTGTCGACGGGCGTATTTCAATTTTTATTCAACTTCTTGAAGACATAGCGCGGGAACCTGTTTTAAAGGATCCTGACGTGTCGTATCGGGAAAAGGCAAATTATTTACAAAAAGCGGTTTCTATCAATGAAAAAATCGAACAGCTTAACCTATACGGACTTTCAGGCGTACGTACAACCAACGACGGTAAGGTAGTAGATGTGCACGACCGGGACTGGTTTAAAGCCGCTTCTTCCGGTAAAAGATTTGTTTCGGAACCGCTTCTTTCAAGGTCTCTGAATAAATTTACAATTATACTTGCAGTCCCTTTGTATGATGACAGCAACAATATGCTCGGCGTAATAAACTGTGTCGTCGACGCAAAGCTTCTTTCAAATATTATTTCCGACATCGTTGTGGGTAAGACGGGTTTTTGTTTCATTCTCGGTCTTACGGGAACTACCATTGCGATGAAAGACTTTAACAAAGTACAAAATATGGAAAATGTATTAAAACTATCGGAAACCAATAAAGATCTTGCGTCCTTGGCGGAATTTGAAAAAGGGGCATTCGAAAACGATAATTCATCGGTCGGCATTTACGAATACCAAGGCATACGCAAAATCGCTTCTTACGCTACTATGAAAACCACAAATTGGAAGGTTATCATAAACGCGCCTGTTGACGAATTTATGGGCACGGTCAACAAATTGAGCATCTCGATGACCTTTACGGGACTGATCATATTGATCGTCGTCCTTATTATTGTTTACTTCCTTGCCCGCGAAATGGTAAGGCCGGTAAGAATCGTCGTCAAAGCTTTAAAAGACATTGCACAGGGCGAAGGCGACCTTACGGTACGTCTTCCCATAACGGGTAACGACGAAGTAACCGAATTGTCCGAATACTTTAATCAGACTATAGCTAAAATCGGCTCGTCAATTAAAGCGGTAGGCGAAAACAGCAGCGTTATGGAGGAAATCGGAAGCGAGCTTGCCAACAATATGTCCCAAACTGCAAGCGCGGTACACGAAATCAGCGCAAACATAGACAGCATTAAGCAGCAGGCCCTGACACAGGCGGCGAGCGTCACCGAAACCGCCGCTACGATCGAAGAAATCGTTAACACGATAAATAAATTGAACGCAAGCATCGAAAACCAGTCGGCGAGCGTCGCAGAATCATCTTCGGCGATCGAACAGATGGTAGGCAACATTGCGTCCATAGGGCAGACACTTGAAAAAACCGACGGAGTGATTAAAACTCTCGCCGACGCAACGGTCGACGGCAAAACCACAATCGTTAACTCGAACAGTGTAACTCAAAAGATCGCCGAAGAATCCGGCAGTTTAATTGAAGCGAGCGCGGTTATTCAGCATATAGCCTCACAGACAAATTTGCTTGCGATGAACGCTGCGATAGAAGCCGCTCACGCAGGCGAAGCGGGCAAGGGCTTTGCCGTCGTCGCAGACGAGATAAGAAAGCTTGCAGAAGATTCCGCCGAGCAGGGTAAAACCATAACCAACACTCTTAAAACGCTCTCAGGTGAAATTGAAGATCTTTCGGCATCGTCGAAAACTGCAGAAGAAAAGTTCAACATCATTTTCAGCTTGACCGAACAGGTAAAGTCAATGAGCGACCGCTTGACGGAAGCCATGCAAGAGCAGGAGAACGGCAGTAAAGAAATGCTGGCCGCAATCAAAGACATAAATACCGTAACGATAGAAGTAAAAGACGGATCCGAAGAGATGCTTAAAGGAGGCGAAGGCGTCGCCAGGGAGATGGAAAAACTCGACGGTCTTACAAGGGTTATCACGGAGAGTATGAATGAGATGGCCGCAGGCGCCATTCAGATAAACAATGCCGTACAGGAAGTGAACGAGATCACTCAAAAAAACAAGGCGAGCATTCAAAACCTTGCGGAAGAAGTAAAGAAATTCAAAGTGTAATATTTGCCGAAGTTGCAAAACACACAAATACAAAATCGCGCTTTCTTGACATCGAAAGCCGTTTTGTGAGATAATTATAAAATCTCACGGTGCTTTTCCGGAGACAGGAGGTGAACAAAGAATGCCGAGTATTTACGTTGACGACAGCGAAAACCTTGAAAAAGCCATCAAGCGTTTCAAACGCATGGTAGAAAAAGAAGGTATAATCCGCGAATACAAAAAACGTGAGTATTACGAAAAACCGTCCACCATCCTGAACAGAAAAAACAAAGCTTTACAGCGCAAGATGATGAAAAAAACTCGTAAAACGCACGAAAAAGTTTCATATTGATTCTACCGGTTCGCCGGGAAAAATCCTGCGGCCGTATACACAAACCGGCAGAATTGAAAGCGCATCGCAGCGGGGGAATAAAGCCCAAAGCTTGCGGTGCGTTTTTTATCTCTAAAGCTACATTGACGAAGCAGTTATAATAAACTATTATTGTGAATATGGGCGTGGTCACTAGTCAAAAAATTTCTTTATATTACGATCAGTACAGAGACAAAGAAGTAACATTTACAAAAGATATTCTTCGCACTTTAGGAGTGGATCCTCGGCAAATCTACGTCAAATGCAACGGAGTTCAATGGCCTTGCATAATAAATTCCGCTTCTTTAATGATGGCGCGGATAATACTGGGGACAAAGGGCGGCGCCTACGCACAGATAACAAAGCCCGATTCTCCGCCCACAAGTCTTAGGTTCTATTTTCTTGAGCAGGGGAACCAATCGCTGAGCTTCTTCGTTACCGCGCACGTAACAAACGTGACTGCATATATGGGTTCTCAGGAGCTTGCGATCGTGACGCTCACATATACCCAAAGGCCGCCCGACGATCTCATAGGCAAGATCGGAGAGCTGCTCGAAGCGAACACCAACGCCGTACGCCGGCGTGAAGACCGTATCGTAATAAACGACGACAGCAAAAGGAAACTCGGCCTTTCAAAGGTGGAATCCATAATATACATTCAATCCGTGCCGAGGCACTGCATCATAAGAGACTTGTCGTTTTCAGGAGCTAAGATAATTCTTGTAGGAATACCTCAATTTTTGGAAAAAAAGGAAACGGTTCTGTGTTTGCAGTTCGACGATCTGCCCAAGCCCGTAATCATAAAGGGGCACATAGTTCATTCCACAAGAATTGAAGGAAGAAAAGACATAGTATTTGCAAACATCAGTTTTGACGAAAAGCAAATCCCCTCGTCATACAAGCTCCACATAAATACGTATCTTTCATCGATTCACAAAAAACACCTTTCCGCAGCGGAACAGCTTGCCATGCAGCAAAAGCAGATAGCGGAACAGGTGCAAAAAGAAGCTGCAGCGGCACAGGCAGCGGCGGCAGCCCAAGCTGCAAAACCTGCGGCAAGCGAAGCGGCTCAAACGGCGAATCCTGAGGCAGCGGCCAATCCCGCATCAGGCGAAACGGTAACCGCACCGGAAGCGGATCAGACCGGCGGGCAAACTTCAGTGCCCGGACAAACCGAACAACCCGAGAGCGAAGCGTCATCGTCGGAAACCGATTTTACATCCGCGCCGGATCCTATGTCCGATCAGCAGGAACCGTCCGCGCCTCAAGCGTAACGCCGTCTTGCATAACGAGCCCTGTTTTACCGTGCGGTTTCCAAACAAGCGGTTTTCAGGCGGAATTTTGACTTTAAGGAAAATTCATGAACTTCAGCGACCGGCTTAACACTATATATTATATTGAATTACCGGAGAATTTCGAATTTTCCGGCGGTTCGCTTAAAATCGACGCGAGCATTCCTCTTCCGGTGCAAAAAAAAGATTCCGACCTTTCTTCGGATTTTAATATAAAAGAGCTGTCCGAAGAGCAGATCCTTTCAGGAATTTTAACGGTACTGGCGTACGACAGGCAAAACAAACACTCCGACTATTACCGCTCGCTTATCATGCGTATAAGGCCCGAAATTAAAACGCAGTTATCCGAAGCGGCTATAATAAAAACGAAAAACGAAGACTTCGATTTGGCGGATGAAATTTTCTGCGCGCTGCGCGGACTTGATCCGGACGATATAAGCATAAAATTGAATTACGCGCTATTTCTTGATCAAAGAGCCGACGCATACCGGCGTTTGGGATTGAATGAGGACGCCGACGCATGCGATTGCGAAGCCGAAGCTTTTTATAAGGCCGTAATGGAAGCCGAACCGCCTGTGCCGGACGGATTTTTTAACGCCGGTTTTTTTTATATGAAAAAACAAGCGTTCCTCGACGCCAAAGGCTGCTTTGAAACCTATCTTGCCCTTACCTGCGACATTCCCGACAACGATTTGGGCGAAAACGGCATTTACAAAAAGAAACGTTCCCAAGAGATTCTCGACGATATTAAAAACCGCAACACGGATGATGAAAAATTTATCGCCGCATATGAGTTAATTAAAAACGGCGAAGAAGAAAAGGCTCTCGATAAAATTCGCGAATTTTTACAAAAGAATCCTCACACATGGAACGCATGGTTCATGCTGGGATGGGCGCTGCGCCGTCTTGAACGCTACGAAGATGCAAAGCAAGCCTTCTTAAAGTCTATGGAATGCGACGGCGGCGGCTCAAACGCCGACACATACAATGAATTGGCCGTCTGCTATATCGAAGAAAAAAACTACACCGAAGCGCAAAAATGTCTTGAAAACGCGCTCACGCTCGATCCTGAAAACATAAAGATCATGTCAAACCTAGGCTTTTTAGCTTTAAAAACGGGGAACCCGGGAGTAGCGCAAAAATATTTTTCTGCTGTGCTTGAATTCTCTCCGGGCGACAAGATCGCCCTTGCCGAATTGGCCAAACTGGAAAATCTCTAAAAAACAAGCGCTTGTGTTCGGCTCTAGGAATTCTGTCAATCGTACAGGGGCGACAGGTCTATAGTGCTTCCGATCCCTATTCCCGTTTTTGTAAACCAGCCGCGGGGAACTTCCAAAGCGTATCGCACTGAAACGGTGCTTGAAATTCCGTCAAGGCTGAACGGTTCCATGTCAAAAATATTTCTTATGCGGCCGGAAGAATCAATGTACGCAATCGAAAGCGCCGAAGGCGTATTTTTCATCCAAAACCTTAAAATTTGATCGTTTTCAAAAACAAACAACATACCGGTGCCGTCAGGGATATTCTTGCGGTTCATAAAACCGTAATTACGGGCGGCAAAGGTATCGGCAATCTCCGCCTTAACCGGAATCTTCTTGCCTTCTTCCGCGCCTATGGCCGTAAGCGTAAAAGTTTTTACTTCGAGTTTTGTGCGGGAACAGGAAAGAAAAATCAGGCAGGCAAAAACCGAAAACACGGCTTTAAAAAGGTTTTTCATATCACAAGCTGTCAAGGAACCATTCCTGAGTCAATTCGGGAACGGTCTGTTCTATTCTGGATTTGCCGCTTAATTTTTCAAACACGGCTTTGTCCACGTATTTCAGCGAAAGAGGCCTTTCAAGAGACATTGAAATTTTATCATTTTCCCACAAGGACCGTTCGGGGTTGAGATTCGAAGGATCGCCGTATTTTTTACAAAGCGCGGTAAACACACTGTAATGATCGATTTTTGCGCGGTTTAAATTTATGATGATGATATAGAGTTTGTCTTCATAAAACTGGAACCAGCATCTGTCAAGAAAAGAATCCACATGGCCTGCAAACGCGTCGGTTTCTATGAGCACGCGGTTTTCTCCGGGCAAAAGCGATACGTCGCGGTCCCCGTGATAACCGAATGCGGGATTTTCTCTTAAAAGCTTTTTTACTTCTTCCACAGACATTCCCAAGCGAATCTTTGCATAACCAGAAGGAAGATCTTGCCCCGCTAAAAGAGCGATACGGAACGTAAGGAAAAATAAAACAAGACAGAGCCGCCGCTTTAACATCGTAAACTCAGCGTTTTTGGCGGCGATAGAACGAAACATTTTTGATAAGTTCAAGGCAATCGGGAATTGTGATTTTCATTCCCTGCATCTTTATATGAGGGTCGATCTGCAGCTTGTACAGGCACGACGCCTGCTCTTCCTGAGGTATTCCGCACATATTGGCCAAGTCGTGTAAGGTTAAATCTGTAACGTAGGAGGTATTGGCTTTTAAACTGATCTTCGCCTTTTCCACCTGCAAGGCAAGCATGTCGAGGAGTTTGTACAACGGATCGGAAATTTGAGCGTTTGCAAGCTGACGGCACATAGACCACAGACGTTCGGCAAGCGTAGTCGTTAAGCGAGCTATGAGCTGTGACTGCGTAGCAACCATTTGGTCAAAGTTATGCCGGTTCACCGTCATCAGGCGGCATTCTTCGTCAGCGACGGCGCTCGCCGAGCGCGGTTTGTTTTCAAGCATGGCCATTTCGCCGAACATATCGCCTTTTTTTAAAACCGCAAGCGTAACTTCTTCGCCTTTTACAACCTTAGTTATTTTTACCTTGCCGTCCTGAATTATGAACATTTCTGCTCCGCGCTGGCACTCTGAAAAAATCATCGTATCTTTGGGATAAAGGCGCATAAGATCGGGAGTGGATTCAAAATAAACCGCCCGCGATTTTGGTTTAAGCACTATAAAACGCTCTTTTGCCTTTGCGGCGTTAATTCCGTCGGGACAGGCTTTTAAATATTGATAATAGGCGTATATTGCGATGCTGGGCTTATTCATTTTTTCGTAATAAGACGCAACGTCGAATATCTGTTCAGGACTGCCGATAACACTATCTTTTAAAGTAAGCTGGGTCAGCCGCTCGTTCATCTCGCGCATATTGTTGGCAAACGTCCTTATGATTTTCATGGCGACGGGCGTGTTGCGCGCAATGAGTTCGGGATATTGATCGCGCCGTACTGAAATGGCCGCTACATCAGTGAGTGCAATGACATTTTCGATCTGGGAATGTCCGGACATGCAGGGAATAACTCCGACGAAATCGCCCGGGCCTAAGAGCTGATTTGAGGCGCTTGCGGTCATATTTGAAGACCAGCACTTTACGTGACCGCTCTGAATAATATAGAAGCGGTCGCTTTCAGCCTTGCCTTCAACAACGAGATACGAACCTTTTCTGAAATTAACAAACGCTAATTGCAACAATTTTTACCACTCAGTTTTAAGTATAAAAAGATGTTTTAAACTTGTCAATTTTATTATCGGCGTATTAAAGCACGGGATGTATAAGTTTTTTCTATTTTCCGCAAAATATGACTTCCGTCTCAAGTTTTATACCCTTTTCCTCGAAAATTTTAGCTTTTATATAGTCTACAAGCGCTTTTACGTCCGCCTGAGTCGCCTTATTTTTATTTATTATTATATTGCCGTGCCACGGAGCGATCTGCGCGCCGCCTATTGAAAACCCCTTAAGCCCGGCTTCTTCGATAATCTTTCCTGAAGGAATCCCTACTGCGCGGTCGTTTTTAAAAACGCTTCCGGCGGAAGGATATTTGAAATGTCCTTTTTTTACGCGCTCTCGAACGAAGGCAGCGCATCTTTCTTTTATGGCTTTACTTTCATCCTGCATTTTTTTTGTTAAACGCAAACTTACAGAGGTAATTATGCGCGAAGTATCGGTAAACGGGGACTTTTTATACCCCCAATCCGATTTGTCAAATCCATATTCCCCGGCGGCGGGATCCGCGCAGGCGAAGTCTTCAATATATTCCGCGGAAATAAAAACGTCGCTTATCGAAATGCCGAAACACGCGGCGTTCATGTAAACGGCTCCTCCTATGGATCCCGGAAGCCCCGCAAAAGGTTCAAAGCCCGAAATGGCATTTTCCGTGCAAAAATCGACTATGCACTTTACGGGCGTTCCGGCAAGAGCTTTTACCGAAACAAAATCATCTTTCGATCTTTGCGCATCCTGCAAATTTTGCGGACTGCGGGAATTTTGAAAACAAGATTCTTCCATTTTAACGCCGTTAAGGGCGCAAGTTGCGATAACCGCCGTATCGAACCCCTGATCCGAAACTACGAGATTCGTTCCGCCGCCCAAAACAAAATACGGCGCAGAGTTTTTTTTCAATAGGGAAATTATATAAAGAAGCGAATCCGTGTCCGACGGTTCAAAAAGAATGGGAGCGGCTCCTCCTATTTTAAAAGAAGTGCGGGGAGCAATCTTTTCATCAAAAAGAATGCGGCCTTTAAAAATTTTATCCGTATTGCATTTTTCGGCTATTTCCCGTAGATTATACATAATTCCTATACTATAAAGGAAATGCAGCTTTTATAAAAGCCGTTTTTAACGCCGTATTTACCGCCGGAGAATTTTATGGGTCTACGTTTATTCAATACAATGGGTCGGAAATTAGAAGATTTTGTTCCCATTAAACCGGGTTTTGCGGGATTTTACGGCTGCGGCCCTACAGTCTATAACTATGCGCACATCGGTAACTTAAGGGCATATGTATTTATCGACATCCTTGACCGCACTCTTTCATTCTTGGGATACAAAATCAAACATGTAATGAACATAACCGACATAGGGCATTTAACGGGAGACGGAGACGCAGGTGAAGATAAGATGCTTAAAAGCGCAAGGGAACGCCACGAAAGCGTCCTTGATGTCGCAAAATTTTACACCCAAGCTTTTTTCAACGATTTGGACAGCTTAAACATACGCCGCCCCGACGTCGTATGCAAGGCTACCGAACACGTCCAAGACATGATTGAACTGATAAAGCGCATAGAAGCGAACGGACACACATACATGTCCGGCGGGAACCTTTACTTTGACGTTTCAACTTATAAAGATTACGGAAAGCTTTCGGGTTTAAACCTTTCGGACTTAAAGGCCGGAGCCCGCATTGCCGTTGACGAAAACAAACGCAGCCCGTATGACTTTGTCCTCTGGTTTACAAAGTCCAAATTTGAAAACCAGGCTCTGTGTTGGGACAGTCCTTGGGGGCGCGGATACCCCGGCTGGCACATTGAATGTTCGGCAATGAGCATGAAGTATCTGGGAGAACATTTTGACATTCATACTGGAGGAATAGATCACATTCCCATACATCACACCAATGAAATTGCGCAGTCGGAAGGCGCAACCGGGCATAAATGGGTGAATTACTGGCTGCACAATGAGTTTTTAGTTATTTCCGGAGCAAAGGGCGATAAAGAAGCGGGAAAAATGTCCAAGTCCGCAGGAAATTTTCTGACGCTGCAGTCGCTTTTGGATAAAGGTTATGAAGCGCTCGACTACAGGTTTTTTTTGCTGGGCACTCACTACAGAAAGCAAATATATTTCAGCTGGGAAGCGATGGACGGAGCTAAAAAGGCCAGAAAGTCGCTCGTGCAGCGGATCGCAAAAGTCTTAAACGCGCTCCCTTCAGATGACGGTAAAAACCAAGCGGGCAAAGCCTTGCAAGAATGTGTTTCCGGCGGCAAAGCGATAAGCGGCGAAACTTCATCGGGCAGCGGCGGCGCTTTTGTTCCCGCTATCGGTGAAAAAGCAAAAAATTACTTGGCGGCCTTCAAAGCGGCTCTTGAAAACGATCTTTCTACGCCGCAGGCTCTGAGGGAATTGCAGACGGCCGTAAAAGATCAAGCACTTTCCGCCGAAGAAACTGTTTATCTTGTGCGCGAAATGGACAAAGTGCTCGCCCTCAATCTTGAAGAAGAAGCGAAAAAATTGAATATTTCATCGTCTTCCGTCAACGAAGGCGATACTGTTTCCGGCATGCAGGCCGAGGAAATAGAAGCTCTTGTAAAGGAACGCACGGCCGCAAAAAAGGCAAAAGATTTTGCAAAAGCCGATAAAATTCGTAACGATCTTGCGGAAAAGGGAATTATCATTGTCGATACGCCCGACGGATCCGTCTGGAAGCGCGGTTGAATCCAGGCGCTTTAAGATAACGCTATCCAGCTGTATCCAAGACCGGTGCAGGACGTCTGCGGCAAAGGGCGATCCCTAAAACCGGACGGAGAGGGTCTGAGATCTGAAATACCGCTTGCTGATCCTAAAAAATTCGGGATCTTTGTAACTTTTGGGAGTTTTTGTGTTTACTGATATGACGGAAAAACAAAAAGAAACGGCCGGCTCGTTAAACGCATCTCATCCGGATGATTTTAAAACAATCTATGACGGTACCATGCAGATACTGTATAAGGTTTCGTACCGTATAGTAAACGATGAAGAAGCCGCCGAAGACTTGGCGCACGACTCGCTTATAAAGGCCAATGAAAAAGGGCTCGTTTTTCCGTCCATAAACGATGCAAAATATTGGCTCATACGGGTAGTAAAAAATGCATCTCTCAACTATATAAAGCGCAAGCAAAGGGAAAAAAAGGCTTACGAAAAGGCTTTATACGAAGACCGCCGCACAACGCCTTCAGGCGAAACGGACTTGCTTAAAGCCGAAACCATGAATACGGCGCGGGAAGCTCTAAACAAACTTCCCAAGCATTTAAAAGAAGTACTTGTACTGCATGAATATGCAGGCTTAAATTATAAAGAAATCGGCAAGGTGCTCGGTATTACGGAAGGAAACGTAAAAGTCCGCGTATTCCGCGCCCGCGAAAAATTGCTCACATTTCTGGAGGAAGACAATGTTTACTTGTCCTGAAAAAGACATTCACTCCATATATCTTGATAACGAGCTGCCGCCCGCGTATGTAAAAGAATATATGGAACATATTCAGTCCTGTGAAAAATGCCGTAAAGTATTTGAGCGTATGAAAAATTTGAGGGATCTTTTTCAAAAAGATTCCGCTTCTTTATACCTTGACGAAACTTTAAAACGTCAAAGCTATGAAAAACTCAAGTCCCGCCTTGCCTTTCATAAAACGGTTTCCTATGCGGATAAAAAAAGTATTTTTAAATTCGCACCCGTAAAACCGATGCTCACGGCAGCCGCGGCGGCTGCAGTCCTTGCAGTTACAATTCCTTTGAGAACTCAAAAAAACGCATCCTTTCACAGTGAAAGCGAGCTCACGCCCCTAGTATCTCAAGCAAATCCTTCCCCGATATCCGAAAACAACATAGTGATAAGCGGTAATATATCTCGGGAAGCTCTTGCTAGTTTATTCCAAAATAAAAACCCGGGATTGGAAAACACCGCTCAGGTGTCCGTCGCTTCAATGCAGGATCTTCTGCCCTCGCCGGCCGGGGCGGCTTCCATACCAGTATCGGCGGCGCCGTCTTCATTTGTGCAATACGATATAGCCTCAAATGCTCCGCAAAAGCAAGTACAAAAGATGAGCAAAGCCTTGGCCGCCGTAGATATTTTTAAGCCGGAATTTGAAGGACAGGATACTATCCGAATAAGCATAACGATCCCGAGTGCGATAAATATCCCGATCACGTCGGACGCTCCGGCAAAACCTTTAAACTGATACCGTGGAACCGCTAAGCATATTTTCATACGCATTCAGAAAATATCCTCTTTTCCGTACCTTGATATGGCTGCTTTTAGTAGCAATAGTTTTCGGTTCGGCGGCAATCATAAACATGCATTTCGTTTCTGAACCGCTTCTTAAATCCGTAAATCCGTCGATGGGCTCCCCCGGAGACGTGCTTGTTTTAAAGGGCGACCACTTCGGCTCAACTCGGAACGCAGGCTTTGTTGAAATAGGCGGAGAGCGTCTTACGGCAAGCAGTTATCTTTCTTGGGCGGACGACGAAATAAAACTCGTTCTTCCGTCAAACGTGCAGGAAGGTCTTGTGATTGTGGATGTTTCGGGGAAAAGATCGAACCCCGGAGTATTTACGAACGAGACTACCGTTCCTGTTACGGTACGATCGGATCAAATTTCAAAAATTCCTGTGATCATTGGACTGTCGCACGGCACGGCCGCAACGGGACAAAAGATTTCCATTACAGGTGCGAATTTCGGCAACATACGCGGCGATTCATGCGTTTTTTTTAAAACATCCAGAAGTTCGTCTTTGCCTTCCGACTCAAATCTTTCGCTGAATACAGCAGACATGCTTCCCGCAAATCAGGACGACTATGACTATGAATTTTGGAGCGATACCGAAATAAGCGTAAGGGTTCCCGACGGGGCGGTCAGCGGCAACGTGACCGTAAAAACTCCCGAAGGTCTGTCGCATCCGCAGCCTATAACGATAGCAAACCGCGGCAAAAAAACTTTTTCAAACGGCAGAACATACCTGGTTCAGGTAAGCGCCGACATTTCAAATGTAAAGGCGGCTTCCAACAGCTCTCTGACGCTGCATATTCCGCGCCCTAACGTACTGTCGTCTCAGCCTGCGGTTGAAATGACCGAATGCACCCCTCAGCCGCTTTTGGATAATTACCGCAACACCGTCATTCATCAGGTGGAATTCAGAGAATTAAAGGACAATAAAAAACAATTTACGCAGAATTTCATGGTACAAGTGTATGAAATTTCCTGCGACATAAACAAGGATCAAGTCCGCCCGTTCAGCGACAAAGATCGTCCCTTATACACGGGGAATATAAAAGCAAATCCGTACATTCCTTCGGATTCCGACGCGGTAAAAGAATTGTGCCTTTCCGCCGTAAAAAAAGAATCCAATCCTTACGTGCAGGCGCGCCTCGTATACGACTATCTCATAGAAAATTTTACCCTTACGGGCGTAGCCTCTTCCCAAGAGTTTTCGCTTGAAACGGTTCTTCAGCAAAAACAGGCGGACGCTTACGACCTTACGGTATTGTTTACGGCGATGCTGCGTTCCCTCGGCGTTCCTGCAAAAATGATGAGCGGAATTCTTGTAGACGCACGGCTGAAAACCAGGAGCCATTGGTGGAGCGAATTTTATATTGAAAATTTCGGCTGGTTTCCGGCGGATCCCGGCTTGGGAGCGGGAATGGAATATGAAGCATTCCATCCCGTTGAAAATAAAAAAGAATATTACTTCGGGAATCTCGATCCTCAGCACATTGTTTTTTCCACTGACTGGGAAATACTTAAACCTTACATGGTAAACAACAAGATAGTTTACCGTCCCCGCTCGTATGCGCTGCAAAATATTTGGGAAGAAGCCACCTCGGGAACCGACAGTTACAGCTCTTTTTGGAACGTTCCCGTAGTTTTAGGCCTTTATTGATGCGGCCGCAGTTTTTGTCCGCCCGAGCGGTGTTTTTAAGATTGACACATAAGACCGGCCGGCATTTATTTTTAACGACTTTTATTTTATTATAGAAAAAACAGGAGGTCTTATGGCCGTAACAAAGATCTTATCGGTGGGCGGTTCAATAGTGGCTCCCGAAAAACCGGACGTGGAATTTATAAGGCGCTTTACAGCGATGATAAGATCATGGATGGAAGAAGACCAAGATCGCCGCCTGATCTTGGTTGTAGGAGGCGGAGGCCCTGCAAGAGCCTATCAAAAGGCCTACTTGGAAATAATTTCGGATTCTTCAGTTTCCTCAGCCGGCAAAAATTCCGACAATTCCGGAAAAGACAAAACGGGCAAAAACGATCCGAAGAGTAACGAGTGCGGCAGCGAAGCCGACTGGATCGGCATTATGGCGACCCGCCTTAACGCCCAGCTTTTAAAAGCCTGCGTAGGACATCTTTGCGCTCAGGAAGTAGTATACAATCCTTTGTCGGTCGACGAATTTAAAGGGCGCATACTTGTAGCGGCAGGCTGGAAACCCGGATTTTCGACGGACAACGACGCAGTTTTGCTTGCGGAGCGTTTTAATGCAGATACGGTCATAAACCTTTCAAACATAGAAAAAGTCTATACGGACGATCCTAAAACAAATCCCGACGCGCGCCCCATCGACCTTATAACGTGGAAGGACTTTTGCAAAATGGTGGGAGATGAATGGACCCCCGGCAAAAACACGCCTTTTGATCCGATCGCAAGCAAAAAGGCTCAATCCTTGGGGCTGACAGTGATATGCGCTTCCGGCAAAAATATCGAAAACATTAAAAATATTCTTGACGGTAAAGAATTCACAGGAACGCGGATCAAAGGATAAAAGTCACTCCCGGCAGGATTGCTTTAATAGCCTGAAAGCCTTGTGAGAAGTTCGTTGAGTTTTAAACCGTATAGAGGATCCGAAGCCCATGTTCCCGAAAGTTCAAAAACGCTCAAAGCCTTGCCCCTCGGGTTCACCCATTTATACCTGTTATCGATGAGAGGATTTACAAGGCGTACGTCCGAAGGAGTTCCGTACGCATGCAAATGCTGTATGTGAGCGCGGACTCCCAGCTGTTCCGTAGAAAAACGCTCTCCGGGGCGGGCCGCGTCAATGGCGCCTAAGCCGCAATAATTGTGCATGTCGGCCGTAACAAGGTTTCCGAAACGCAAAAAACCTGTTTCAAGGCACATTTGAACAAAGGCTACGTCGGAATTAATGCCTTCGGTAAGTCCTTCGTCTATATAATACTTCGCAAGCCTTTTAACTTGATTTCGGTCGCCGTCTGGTCTGTTGGCCATAAAGAATTCAGTAAGCTGTTCGGCGGATTTTATGCCGCGCCCCGCAATCGAGCGGGAAATTTCTTTCTGAGGGAAATGCCGATTTTTGTGCGAGGAAGGCAATCTTTCAAAGCCGTCTATGGAAACCGTAGTGCGGCAGGAAAAAAATAAACCTAAGCATATAAACTGTACTGCAAAAATAAGCTTGTGTATTTTCATAGTTTATGTATCGGCTTTTTAATCCTGCCGTTGAACCCAAACATGCGGTTTTTCCGATTTTTATATTCGCTGCAATTATAAAAGCATGGGATTAAAACCTAATATACGTGAACTTGTTTTAAAAAAGGGATTCGATTATCCCAGCGATAAGGAATTGATCATGCTCTTGCTTGGAAGCGGCACCAGGGGCATTCCCGTCGACGAGCTTTCAGAAAAAATCGCTTCCATGCTAAACACAATAAATTATCCCGACCTTGTGCCTGAGCTTTTAAAGATTAAAGGCGTAGGAACGGGACGCGCTCTGGCCCTTGCGGCGGCAATAGAACTCGGAAGAAGAAAGACAAGGCATTTAAAAGCCGTGATAAAACAGCCGTCCGATATTATTCCGTTTATAAAACATTACGCGCTTGAACAAAAAGAGCATTTTCTATGCATTACGTTAAACGGCGCGCACGAAATAATAAAAATACACGTGACGTCCGTAGGCACGTTAAATAAAACTCTCATACACCCAAGAGAAATTTTTTCTTCGGCCATTGTAGAAAATGCGGCCGCTATCATACTGAGCCATAATCATCCTTCAGGGAACCCGGAACCTTCTGCCGAAGATATTGAATCGACAAAGGCATTGCTGGAAGGAACAAAGCTCTTAGGCATAACGCTTTTGGATCACATAATACTCGGAGGAGACCTTTACTACAGTTTTGCCGAACATAAATTATTGATCAAATAAAACAACGCCGTTATAATTTTTTTATGAAGCCGTTCAAACATATAACCGTTATATTGCTTCTTGTATGCGCCGCAAATTTTTACTGCAGCGGAGAACCGGTTACACTTGAACCGGAATCAAAATCCGCCGTAGACGATGAAATTTCGATTATCGTAATCCGTTCCAACAAAAAGAACGTCCAAGTATTTTTAAATGACAATTTTATGGGACAAACGCCTTTAACGGTGAAAGGTCTTGTTACCGGAGACTACATTATGTCCGTCAGCACGAACTCTAAAGACAAGTCGGAAAAAAAACAAATATATCGGATAGAAGTAAAGCGCGGATTGCTGCAAAACTATTATGTGGAACTGCCTTCCGCTCAAGATCCCGCCCCGTGACGGATACCGCCTCTTAGAGACACAGGAATGCCGGAAAATGCGGTCTTGCCTTACGGCGTTTAAATCATTATATTTTTTTTATGAAGTTATATACGCGTCGTCATATCATATTAGCGGCGGCATTCGGAGCCGTTGTCGCGTTTTCTTTTTCCTATATAGCGCAGAAAAGCGAATCATTTTTATCCGAAGCCCGTAACAACAAAAATCAGAACTCTGAAATTAATCAGGAAGAACAAAACGATAAAAGCGTCGGTTCGGTAAAACTTTCCGCTTCCCGCGAAACTTCCTCTGTTCACGAAAATTCCTCAGACGCGGTTCCCGTAATTTCAAATGCGGCAAGCTATACGCAGGAAGAGCTCCAAAATATTTTTGTCTACGAAAAATGCAACGAAGCTGTAGTAAACATAAACACTCAAGTTACGGGAATTAACTGGTTTTTAGAACCGGTTGTCCAGGAAGGCGGCTCAGGCTCAGGATCGATCATCGACGAAAGGGGCTATGTGATCACAAACGTTCATGTGATAGAAAACGCCACAAAGATTTACATTTCACTTTCCGACGGAACTCAATATGAAGGCTCCGTCGTAGGACAGGATCCTGAAAGCGACATCGCCGTCCTCCGTTTTACGCCGCCGCCGGGAACGGTGCTAAAGACTATTCCGTTCGGCGACTCAAAGACGCTCAAAGTCGGTCAAAAAGTGATCGCGATAGGAAACCCGTTCGGCTTGGAAAGGACCATGACTACGGGAATAGTTTCAGGATTAGGCCGCCCGATAAAAAATTCAAACAATACGATCATTCGAGACATGATCCAAACCGACACCGCGATAAATCCCGGAAATTCCGGCGGCCCCTTGCTCGACACGGCGGGGCGCATGGTCGGCATAAACACCATCATCTATTCGTCGTCGGGAAATTCCGCCGGCGTCGGCTTTGCGGTTCCGTCAGAAACGGCGCGGCGGGTAGCTTACGAGCTCATACAAAGCGGCAAGGTAAACAGAGGCGTCATACAGGCTTCAATGGTGCAGCTTAATTCTTCAATCGCGCGTTACGCAAACCTTGACACGGCAAGAGGAATCTTGGTATCTGAAGTCGCTAAAGGCGGAAACGCAGACGCTGCGGGCATGAGGGGCGGAACAGAAGCCGTCCGCTACGGCACAAGAAGCGTAATCTATCTCGGCGGAGACATAATCACTTCTATCGACGATATAAGCGTTGCAACCATAGCCGATTATTATTCAGTGCTGGAAAGCAAACGCCCCGGCGACACCGTAAACGTCACCGTCCGCAGAAACAGAAAAAACATGAATTTACGAATAAAACTTGCGGAAAAAACCGCAAACTAGAACGCAAGGCAGGCAGGAACATGCGGAAATTCCGTGTTGAAGCTCCCTACGAACCTTCCGGCGACCAGCCTCAAGCGATTCAAAAATTGGCCGAAGGTTTTTTACGCGGAGAGCGCTATCAGACATTAAAAGGCGTTACGGGAAGCGGCAAAACTTTTACGATGGCAAAGATAATCGAAAAAGTCCAGCGCCCTACGCTGGTAATCAGTCACAATAAAACGCTTTCGGCGCAGCTTTACCGCGAATTCAAAGGATTTTTCCCCGATAACGCCGTAGAATACTTTGTTTCATATTACGACTACTATCAGCCTGAAGCCTATGTTCCCGCCAGAGATCTGTACATTGAAAAAGACGCGGCGATAAACGAAGAAATCGACCGCTTAAGACTTTCGGCCACATACAGCCTTATGGAGCGGCGCGACGTCGTAGTAGTCGCCACGGTTTCTTGCATATACGGTTTGGGCATGCCTGATCTTTACAAGGAAATGCGAATTCACATCGAAAAAGGCCAAACCCTCGACATTCACAATTTTGCGCGTGAACTGATTTCGCTTCAATATTCAAGGAACGACGCCGTCTTGGAGCGCGGCAATTTCAGGATCCGCGGCGACGTGATAGAAGTTTATCCGGCGTACATGGAAACCGACGAAGCCTACAGGATAGAATTGGATTGGGAGCAGGTCGCAAAGATCTCGCGTTTTAACGCAATATCGGGACAAACCAGAGAAAATTTGGATGAAACCGTTTTTTATCCGGCAAAACACTTTGTAGTTCCTCATGAAATGCTTTTAAAAGCTACGGAAAGAATACGGGAAGAGATGGAAGAATCCGTAGAGCGCTTTAAAATACAGGGCAAGCTGCTCGAAGCCGAGAGGCTTAAAACCCGCACCACGTATGATATAGAGATGATGAAAGAAATGGGCTACTGTCCGGGCATAGAAAATTATTCGGCGCCGATTGCAGACCGAAAAAAAGGGCAGCCGCCGGCCACGCTGCTCCATTACTTTCCCGATGATTTTTTATGCATCATAGACGAAGCCCATGTTTCGGTTCCGCAGCTGGGCGCAATGTATGAAGGAGACAGAAGCCGAAAGCAGAACCTCATAGATTTCGGTTTTAGACTGCCGAGCGCGCTCGACAACCGTCCGCTGAAATTTGAAGAATTCAGTAAAAAACTCAATCAAGTGATCTATGTTACGGCGACTCCCCGTAAGCAGGAAATAGAACAAAGCTCTCAAGTGGTGGAGCAGCTCATCCGCCCCACAGGCCTTTTAGACCCTGAAATAGATGTCCGTCCAAGCGAAGGGCAAATGGAAGATATTTACAGAGAAATAAAATTACGCATTGCAAAAAAAGAACGTTCTCTTGTTTTAACGCTCACAAAAAAGATGGCGGAAGATTTGACGGATTATCTTACAGGGTTGGGCCTCAAAGTAAAATACATACACAGCGAAGTGGAAACCTTTGAGCGCGTTGAAATTCTAAAAGGACTTCGCGCCGGAGAATTTGACGTTCTCATAGGAATAAACCTGTTGCGCGAAGGAATAGACTTGCCTGAAGTTACCTTTATAGCTATTCTCGATGCGGACAAGATCGGCTTTTTGCGAAGCGCCACAAGTCTCATACAGATAATAGGGCGCGCCGCGCGCAACGCCGAAGGCAAGGTAGTCATGTACGCCGACAGGATGAGCGATGCCATGAAAGAAGCCGTCGACGAAACCAAATACCGCCGCTCCGTTCAGCAAGCCTACAATTCGGAACACAACATTACGCCCCAAACAATAAAAAAAGCCGTAGAAGATATCCTTGTAAGACAAGAAAGCGACGCAAAAGAAGAAGTTGAAATAGAACTTTCGGTGTTAAAAAAATCGGCAAATCTTTTCGTACCTGCGCAGCGCAGAAAACTTTTAAAAGCTCTCCGTAAGCAGATGGAAGAATATGCAGACAATATGGAATATGAAAAGGCGGCAGAAGTGAGAGACAGCATAAGGGACATAGAAGCGCAATACGGAAAATAGCCGTAAAAGCCCTGCAGCCATTCTAAAGCCACGGCCGAAGCGTTAAAGCGCATGATTCAACCGGCGCGGCGCGATGCGGCAAGGCAAAGCCCCCGAGTCAAAACTTTTTCTAATTCACAATGCTCAGAGGAACTACAGTCCTGTATTCTCGTTCGTCCCTTTCAAAGCCTGTGATAGCTACATTGACGGAAAACGACTTACGAAGAGAATCTTCCGTTATCGTGGAACCGCATCCGCCGAATTCGTGAGTTCCGTCTTTATTAAGAATGAGAGCCTTATCGGCGATCTGCAGAGCGTGCGCAGGATAATGTGTGTTCACTATAGCGCTTATGCCGCGCTCGGAAGACATTTTTTTTATAGTATCGAGTATGATAAGCTGATTCTTAAAATCAAGGTTGGATTCCGGCTCGTCAAGGATCAGCAGTTGGGGATTTGTAGTAAGAGCGCGGGCGATAAGCACCATCTGAAGCTCTCCGCCGCTTATCTGAGTACAAAGCTTGTCTTTTAAATGTAAAATGCCGACTTCAGTCATAGATTTGAGCGCAATTTCGTAATCTTTTGCCGAAGGCTGGGCAAAAACGCCTAAATGGGCGCTCCTTCCCATAAGTATCATGTCCAGCGCGGTGTATGCGAACATCGAATTTTTGGCTTGAGGCACATACGCGATCTTCTGCCACAGTTTTTTAGTGGGAATCTGTTCCAATCTTTTTCCGTCGATAAGAGTCTTTCCCCTGTTCCACTTTTGTATTCCCATCATGCATTTGAGCAAAGTGGTTTTCCCCACTCCGTTGGAACCCAGCACGCAAAGGATTTCAGGACTTTCGATCGCAAAAGAAATATCGCTTAGCACGGTCGTATTTCCGTAACTGAAAAATCCGTTTTCTACGGAAAATATCATTCTTTTATCCCTCCCGTCTTTCTTAAAAGCATAATAAAGATCGGCGCTCCGATAACGGAAGTTAAAATCGAAACAGGAATTTCAGCCGCAGTCATGCTGCGCGCAAAAGTATCGATCACAAGCATAAAAGAAGCTCCTATCGCGATGCTCAAAGGAATTACGGTCTTATTGTTGCTGCCCCCGATCATGCGGGAAATATGCGGAACCAAAAGTCCTACCCACCCTACTTGACCGCACATTGAAATACAAGAAGCCGTGATCATAGAAGACGCTACAATGACGATCATGCGCATCAGGTTGATATTTATCCCCATGGATTTTACTTCGTCCTCCTGCAGCGAAAGAATGTTTATCCTCCAGCGCAGAAAAAAAATAACCATGCAGCCGAACAGTATAAACGGTGCGCCGAGGATCAACGCCCTGTACGAAGCGCTGGCAAGGCTTCCCATAAGCCAATATGTAATCGTAGGAAGTTTTTCCTGAGGGTCGGCAACATATTTAAGCAAGGACACCAAAGCCTGACACATCGCGGAAATTATCATTCCCGACAAAACGATCATAATGATCGAAGTTTTTCCCCTCGACCGGCTTATAAGATAAGTAAGAAGGCATGTCAGAAGCCCGAATACCAGCGCCATGAGCTGGACTATTATCAAATTTCCGTCAAATAAAAGGCCAAGCACGGCGCCGAACGACGCGCCGCTTGCAACCCCGATCGTGTCGGGCGTAGCAAGCGGGTTTGAAAACAGCCCCTGAAACGCCGCTCCCGAAACCGACAATCCTGCGCCTACAAGAAGGGAAAGAATAATCCTGGGCACGCGGATTCTCCAGATGACGGAATACGCCATCTGGTTTGTAACGTTCCCGGTAAACGCCTGAGACAAAGTTTCAAGCGTTTCGGGGATGGAAAGCTTAAAGCGCCCTATGCCCAAACAAAACAGCGCCAGAACAAAGGGCAAAACGCTTAACACCGTATAAAGCGTATTTTTACATAACCTGTTAGTCATATTAATAGACAGCCGCTTCTCTCGGCGGATTATAGATTGTATTTACGTCTTCGTCGGTGAGCGTCACACCGTAAAGATTTTTAAAATAATCTTTGATCGTTTTATCCATATCGATATCGGCGAATCTTTCGCTTTGAAGTTTTGTAGAAAGCCAGAGCAAAGAAAGAGGGGAATCCGAGGACGGCGGATACCAGCGGTACATTCCCAGAGGGAATTTGTACACCTTATGATTTTTTACGGCGTTGACCGTACTCCAGTCGTATCCTTTGATCTTGTTGTCGTATAAATCTTCAGGCAGATATGCGGTAAAATTCGTAAGCACAATAATATCGGGATTCCATTGATAAATCTGTTCCATGTTTATCGAAGGAACGCCTTTGATATCCTGCGCGACATTTTTACCGCCGGCCGTAGTGATCCAGTACTGCCCGAAATGAGTGGAACCGGAAGTCGCAATGCCAGACTGATCGTACCTGAACAATATGAGCGTTTTCGGACGTTCCGCATCCGAAACGGAATCGTTTCGGGATTTTACCATCTCTTCGATTTTACGACCGTATTCTATTATCTTTGTAGAGCGGCCGGTGTCTCCGAAAATTTCACCGAGCAATTGAATCCAGCTCGCATAAGTTTCAATAGTGTTCCAACCGGCAATGTTAGTGGCAAAGCCTATCGCGGGAAGTCCCGCAGCCTGAAACATTTCTTTTTCTTTAGTGTTCGTTGCGGAAAAAAGAATCACATCGGGCTTTAAGCTCATAAGCTGTTCGATGTTGACTACGTTATTTTCCACAAATTTCGTGCTGATATTTAAAACGTCCGGGTAGACTGCGGCCAAATATGAATTTTTTGCGGCGGCCATTGATCCCGGATGCATACCTACAAGATTCGTAATTCCTCCGCGGTACAAGCAGTAAATTGAAGGCAGCGGCCAAAGGGACGTTATGACGACACGTTCGATTTTTGAAGGGATCGTAATAGAGTCTCCGTTCTGATCGACTATAGTCCTTGTTGCAGGTTCCGAAGCCGCTCCGCTTTTTTTCGTGCATCCGAGCGCCGTAAAGACGAAAGTCGCGGCGATAATACTCAACAATATTTTTTTCATTATTTCTTCCTTAAAAAATAAATTAGCTTTCGAAAGAAAACTCGCAGTTAAAAGGCGCCGCGCAACGAACGCACGGGCGCAAGTTTCCAACGGCGCCGCTTAACGAGGCTGCGTCTGTCAGTAAATCGCAGCTTCGCGCGGAGGATTGTAAATTTCCGACAGATCCTTATCGGACAACTCGACGCCGTACATATTCTTGAAATAAGTCTTTATCTCTTTATCCATATCTACATCGGAAAACACTTCCGGCTGAATTTGCTTTGCACACCAAAGCAAACTTAAAGGAATATCCGGTCCCGGCGGGCACCAGCGGTACATTCCCAAAGGATATTTATAGACCTGCCTTGTCTGCACGGCTTTTACGGAACTCCAGTCCTGGTTTTTAAAAGCGTTGTTGTAAAGATCTTCAGGCAGACTTGCGCAGAAATTATTGAGAAACACCTTGTCGGGATTCCAATCATAAATCTGTTCCATATTGACGGAGGCCGTTCCCTTCAACTCCGACGCGGCGTTTATTCCTCCAACGGTCTCAATCCAATACTGTCCGAACATCTTTGAACCGGAAACTCTCATTCCCCTGTCGTCGCAGGCGTAAAACACCAGACAGCGGGGCTTTTTATCTTCGGGGATTTTTTCAACACGCTCTTTTACAAACTTTTCAACCGAGTGGCTATAGGCAAGCATTTTATCCGCGCGGCCGGTGTCGCCGAAAATTTCGCCTAAAAGTTTTATCCAGCTTTCATAGATCGCAATCGCGTCAAAATCAAACTGAGCGAAAGAAAAACCTACCGCAGGGATTCCCGAGGTTTTGAACATCTCGCGTTCCTTTGCGTTTGTCGCCGAAAACAAAATAACATCCGGCTTTAAGCTCATAAGCTGTTCGATGTTTACGCTCCCGTTTTGAACAAAGCTTGTGTCCATTTTTGCAATTTCGGGATAAATTTTTACAAGCTGCGAATTAACGGCGGCTGACATTGAAGCGGGCGGAATTCCCACAAGGTTTTGCGTTCCGCCGCGGTAAAGACAATAGACTGAAGGAAGCGGAATAAGGCTTGCGATAACAACTCTTTCAATCTTTGCCGGAAGCACGATGGTGTCTCCATTATGATCAACAACGGTGCGCGTTGTTTCCTGAGCAGTTTTTTCTTTTTTTGAACACCCTAAGGCCGTCACAAGTAAAAATACTGCCAAAATACGGAATAATGATTTTTTCATTATGAACTCCTATAAAACTTTCGGGTCGGCTCATGAGCCGCAGATACCTCTAAAAACTGCAGTTTTTAGAGGTTCCCTTTTATTTTTTAACGATTGAATGGAGAAAATCCTCCATATCCGAACTGAAATAATTAAAAATTTCATTCCAATGGATTTTGCTCGAAAGAGCCGGATGCGGCGTTCCGTAAAATTCAATTTTTGACCGGTCTTTTATAAGCTGACCGACAAGCGGATCCGCGATGACTTTTCGGTATTTTCCCGAATTGAGCATGGCGCGAAGCTCGCCCTCGTTTTTGCAAACACGGTCGCCCGCCTCCGAATATTCTTCTGCCGCATTGTACAAAAAGGCCGCGTCGACATGAAATCCTCTATTCATACGAAGCAATCTGTTTCTAACCGCAAGGGCGAACACTTGCTCGCCCGCAACCAAAATATTTACCGAACTGCTTTTATTAAGTTCTTTATCGAGCGACATTCCGTTGCTTTCAAAATCCGACGGAACGGGCGGAACGCTTTCAAGCAGCTCTTTTACTCTAAGAATAAAACTCTTGTCCTTGTTTCCCAGCGGAAGCCCTGCGATAAACGGGATGCCGTACTTTTTTTTCATAAACCGCGCAACGTCCAGTCCACTGTAAGAAACGACGACATTCAATTTTGAATTTACGGAAGCTATAAGCGAGTCGATCGTCAATCCCATCGATAAAACAGAATTAACCGCAACGCCTTCTTCTTCAAACGCCTTTTTAAGGAATATGTCGTTTCCCTTATTCCCGAAGTCAAGCGGCGTAACGCCTACAAGGTTTATCGCCTTGATCTTAGGGACAAAAGATTCCGGCATAGCTGCAGGAACAAATTTTTTCAAAACCGCAATGAGCGCTTCGGAAATTCCTTTATCGTAATAGTCCAGCCCCTTCGTATCGAATCCCATGGAAGGAACGCCGGTGATGTTTTCAACTTCTTCGGCGATTCCCTTGTAGTCCGTGCCTATCACCATCGGAACGGGGCTGCCCAAAAAAGCAAAAAAATTCGGGCGTATGCTTTCGGCGGCTTTTACGATCATGTCGATATATTTGTCGTCTCTGCCTAAAACCGCGTCCATGTGACGGAGCCCCGAACAATAAACCGCCGATTTTGAACCCATCCAGCGGGGTTCGTCGTAACCGACGTAATTGCCCGTGCAGCCTGACGCGTCATGGATCACTATCATTCCGCCCATGTCGAAAAGGGCGGACGCTACGCCCGAGTAGTCCGGAGCTAAAGGCGGTAAGGTTATACACAGTTTACTCATATTATCAATCCGGCGTCATTGATCATTTTGTTAACGTCAGCTTCCTGCTCGTACGCTTTGATCATAAGGTCAGACAGCCTCGCGATGCCGTCAAAACCGTAGTTCCCAGCGTCGTCAAGAAAGTCCACAACGTGTTTGCTGCCGGTTAAATAGCCGGCGTCAAAACCTATACAAAGAAAATCCCTGCCCTTGTATTCGAATTTTACAGTATCGGGATGCAGCGGATTCATCACTTCAAGTTCGGGATAATTCAGGCGGAGCCATTCATAATTTGCTTTATCGAATTCCAAAACCTGATCGGCGCAGATCAACCGAACGTTAAATCCGCGCTGCAAAAGCACTCTGGCAAGACAAAACGGCGCCTTTATCGCCTGAAAATCTATCGCAATAGGAAAATCGCCTATTACTTTTTTTGCCGCTTTAAACGCGTTTTCGGCTTTTTCAATATCGCCCGTCATATCAGGCGGCGTCATATTCAGCTTGGCAAAAAGATTTAAATAAAAATCTTTTATTTCTTCAACGTCATAGGTTACAAACCGGATCAAATAAGGAATTTTAAGCCTTTCTTCCAATTTAGCGCCGGCTTTTTTTGCAGGCGGAGTTACAATTATGTTCAAGCAGGACTCCGCAAGGCTTTCAAATTCCTCAAAAGTTTTGCAATCCGTAATATGCTTAACCGTAAACCCCTGTGCCGCAGTATAACGGAACAATTCGCAGCTTTTGCTTACGGGCTCGTTATTTCCAAGCAAATTTATCTGTTTGGGATTTTTTTTTCTGCCTTCCGGCAGGAGACTGTAAATATTCAATTGAAGGCCGACCATGGGCGGAATTGCGGTGTCCATCTGAAAAGGATTCATGTGGCAGGAACGGAAATGAACGTCCGGATATTTTTCCGAAAGAATGGCGCATACGGCCTCGTGATCGGTTCCCAAAAGATCGTCAAGGCAGGAAACAAAGTAAAACAGAACTTTCGGGCGTTCGCCTAAAAATTCAAAAAGCTCTTCAACGGCATTCGGGATCATCTCTTCATAATTACCGGAGACAATGTCGCTTTCGTCGATAAAAAGATAAGATATTCTGTCTTTTACGCCTGCAAGCATTCCGCCTAAGGCGCCGTGCCTGCCGCAAGCGAATGGAGAAATAAAAAGCATCCGGCTTTCGGGAACCAGGGCGGCTACACGGATAACCCCCCAGCCGCCGTGGCCGGGAGATACATAGTGAAGACACTTATCGAAATTAGCGTTACAGCACTGCATCGTTTTCTTCTTTTTTAAGCGAGTCGCCTATCTTTTTTGCCAGTTCTAGGTAAACCCCTGCCATTTCGGATTTCGGGTACGCTTCGATAACGGTTTTCCCCTGATTTTCGGAATCCTGAACCGTCGCGCTTCTCGGGATTACCTGAATTATCGAACCGCCTATCTCTTTTAAGGCCTTATTTACCAATTCAACTTCATCGGCTACGTTTCGCGCGTTCAAAATAACGCCGGCATACCGAGCGTAGCCGCGCTTACCGAAATTGTTTATAGCGTGAACGATATTGGATGCCGCATATAAAGCCATCATTTCGCCTGACGTAACTATATAAACTTCGTCGGCATAGCCGTTTCGGATAGGCATAGCAAACCCTCCGCAGACGACATCGCCCAAAACGTCGTATAAAACTATATCCGGCTTATAGGTTACGTAGGCATCGAGCTCTTCGAGTTTATCGAACGCGGTGATAATGCCTCGTCCCGCACAGCCGATCCCAGGCGTAGGCCCGCCGGCTTCAACGCACAAAACGCCGTTAAACCCCTTAAAAACTATGTCGGCCAATGTTAGTTTAACGTTTTCGTTTTCGCGCAGCCGATCGAGCACCGTAGGGATTCTTTTTCCCCCCATAAGGTTTTTTACAGAATCCGATTTGGGATCGCAGCCGATCTGCATCACTTTAAAACCCAATGTGCTTAAAGCTGCGGACAAATTCGACGTAGTAGTGGATTTGCCTATTCCGCCCTTACCGTAAATCGCTATCTTTTTCATACACTGACTAACTTTTATTAGCTGCCTCTAATTCTTGAATTTTTTTTAAATAATGTCAATAAGCCGGAAAATTAAAACTCGATGTTTCACTGTCGGATTAAGCCGTTTTATAAAGACGCCGAAGACTCTACGGCTACGGCTTTTATACGGCGATTTATGCAAAGAGCCGGTACGTTTTCACGCCGAAGCAGTTTTTATAAACCAGACAGCTTTTTGTTCAAAAGAGCGGAAGCCTGATTCGGATCGGCCTTGCCGCAAGACTTTTTCATCACCTGCCCCATAAGCCATCCTACGACGTTCGTTTTGCCGCCTTTAAAATCAGCCACGGCTTTGGGATTTGCGTTTATAACGTCGTCGACGATCTTTTCTATCGCGTCCGCATCGCTGACCTGCTCAAAACCTTGTTCTTTGATGATAACGGAAGGAAGAAGATTTTTTTCAAGCATCAGGGCAAAGACTTCTTTTCCCTGCTTGCTTGTGATCTTGTTCGATTCCAGCGCATCCGCAAGCTCTGCGATGTGCAAAGGAGTAATTTCGATTTCGCCGACAGTTTGATTCTTTTCGTTCAACACCGCAAGGAGTTCCGAAAGTATGAGATTTGCGACGCGCTTTGCGCTTTTGGAATTTTTTGCCGCTTCTTCAAACCACATGGCAAGTTCGCGCGTTGAAGTTAGTGTTTCCGCGTCAAAATCGCTCAGGGCGAATTCCTTTTTAAAGCGCGTGCGCTTCGCTTCGGGCAGTTCTCCGACGGCCTTACGGGCGTCTTCTATCAAACTTTCGCTTACGCTGAACGGTTTTATGTCCGGTTCGACCACAAAACGATAATCTACAAAAGAATTTTTTGTGCGCATGACGGCGGTAACGCCCTTTTCTTCGTCCCAAGTCATGGTGTTTTTATAGCCCGGCTCGAATTTCTTTCTGTCAGTTTCAAATTCACGCAGCTGCCGTTCGGCCTCGTACGAGCAGGCTTCGCGTATCGCGCGGAACGAGTTTAAATTTTTAATTTCGGAAATAGGAGTATGGTAAAGTTTTCCGTTTTCCCAAATGTTAAGATTTATGTTTGCGTCGCAGCGCATGTTTCCTTCTTCCAGATTGCCTTTTGTGACGCGGACATAACGTAGAATTTCCTGCACCGTCTGCATAAAAAGAGACGCCTCGTCGGGACTTGAAATATCGGGTTTGGTAACTATTTCAATAAGAGGCGTTCCGCAGCGGTTATAATCTATATAGGAATGTTTTCCTTCAAAATGAAGCGATTTTCCTACGTCTTCTTCCAAATGAATGCGTTCTACGCGGACGCGGCGATAGCTTCCGTCGATAACGCAATTTTCGCCTTTAAAATTATCGGGCCTAAATTTTTTACCGCCGGGCCGCTCTTCTTCGGGAAAATGCGTAAAAGGCAAATCGACATATCCGTCCGAACAAAGAGGAATATCGTACTGGGTAATCTGATAACCCTTTGCCAAATCAGGGTAAAAATAGTGTTTGCGGTCGAATTTGGTAAAGCGCGCTATGCGGCAATTTAAAGCCTGCCCCGCGACGGCGCCGAGCTCAACATAGCCCTTGCTTACGCGCGGCATTGCGCCCGGAAGCCCCAAGCAAACGGGACATACCCGCGTATCCGGCATACCGCCGTAGCGGTTTTCACATGCGCAAAAAGCTTTTGTCGCGGTCAAAAGCTGCGTGTGAATTTCACAGCCTATCACTATTTCATATTTATCGATGCCCATAATATTCCTTAAATCTGCAGTATGCGGCACGGCGTTTCGCGCTATGCGTTCTACAGTATACAGAGTTTTTATTATTTGAACAATCTTTTAGGAGGCGGATTTTTCGCAGGCGGGGCGGCTGGGCGAATATTGATTATCCGTTTCGAAAAGATGCCCGCGAGACCTCTAAAAACACACATACGTCAAAAAAAAAACGCCGCACGGTTCGGTAAATAAAACCGGGCGGCAGCGTAACATGTTTCAAAACGCGTCATTTTATCGGACAAAGAGGAAGCTCTGATTAAATGCGCTCCTCGCTTTAATCGGCGCTTCCTTAGATACCCGGCGTCACCCGCCAAGGGCCTGTATTCCCGTATGAATCGGCTCGTATCCGAATATTTTCGGGATGAGCAAAGCGATACTTTCCGAATATGTAACAATGACCAAAACAACCAAAAGCGCAATGATAAACGGCCAAACCTGTTTGATAAATTTATCAAAGCGGCAGTTCACTATGGAACAAACCGTAAACATCATCGAACCGAACGGCGGTGTCAAACCTCCTATCATGATATTTACAATCAAAATTACTCCGAAGTGCAAAGGATCAACTCCGCGGCTCATGACGGCAGGCACTAAAAGAGGCGCAAGGATAATAAGGGCGGCACCGCCTTCTATAAACATGCCGACGACAAGAAGAACTAAATTGATCACCATAAGAAGCAGGAACTTGTTCTGCGTAAGCCCCAGCAGAGCCTTCGTAATCATTTCAGGGATTGATTCGCAAGACATATAAAAACCGAACACCTTCGCTGCGGCAATGATGATCATAACCGAACCGGTGCTTTGTACGGTTTCTTTCAGAATAAGAGGAATGTGCGAAAGCTTTAATTTTCCGTATGCGAACGCACCTATGACAAAGGCAAAAAGAACGGCAACTCCACCGGCTTCGGTAGGAGTACAGATTCCGATACGCATTCCGAGTATTATTACAAACGGAATACAAAGCGCAAATATCGATTTCCATGCTTGGCGCATAATTTCCAGAGGAGAAGCCATTCTGTCGCGGCTGGGAGCATAGTTGCGTTTTACGGCGATAAAATGAACCGCTATCATCATGGACAGGGTCATTAAGATGCCGGGTGTGTAACCAGCCAAAAACATGTCTCCTACCGCTACGTTTGCGATAAGTGCGTACATGATCAAGTTGTTTCCCGGAGGAATTACGGGGCTTACCGCCGACGAAGCTGCCGTGACGGCAGCGCTGAAATCCAAAGGCATACCCTTGTTCAGCATTGCGGGAACGAGAATCTTTGATTCCATAGCGGCGTCGGCGTTTGCGGAACCTGAAATTCCGCCCATGAGAGCGCTAAGCACGCAGTTTACCTGCGCAAGTCCGCCTTTAAGATGCCCCGCCAAAACTTCGGCAAAGTCCATAAGCCTGTCGCTCAATCCGGAATAGTTCATGACGGAACCGAGCATGATAAAAAACGGCACGGCAAGATAAGGAAACGACTCTACGGCCGAAACGAACTGCTGAATGACCAGGCTCGTCGGCATGTTATGGTTGATAAATACAAAATAATAAAGAGTCGAACCTATGAGAGAAAGCGCAATCGGCACGTTCATAAAGAAAAGGAAAAACAATACGAAAATAGGAAACATCGGGTGCGTAAAAATCATATATTTTCCTCCACAAGCAGAGACGGTTCCGGCCGCTTACCTATAAAAATAAGAATTTCACTTATCACGTTCTTTATAGCGTAGATCGTTATAAGAACGAATGAAAGAATTATACTTAAATTCAACCACTTATATGAAATCTGTAAAACAGGGGTTATCTTCTGGCTTCTTAATATGTACGCCGTCGAAAGCGACAACATTGTAGAAGTAATGATCAAAACAAAAACACTTCCGGCCAATCTTATAGTTTTTCTTACTTTTCCATGTGTAACTTGCAATAAAAAGTCTACACCCATCATCATCCTGTGTTTAAATGCACCCGCAGCACCAAGGAAAATTGTCCAAACAAAGCCGATTAAGGCAACTTCTTGATTCCAGAAAAATGTAAACCCCAAACAGTATCGGGTAAACACGTTTGCAATGGTAATAACTACAGTGCAAGCGATAAAAAAACCGCCAAGGTACAATTCAAAATTTGATAACAAATCTTTTTTATCGAATTTCACCGTTCTCTCCTGATCCTTCTTTGTATAACTAAAAATCTAAAAAGACACGCGCTTAAACGGTCTCAAACAAAACCGCACGCCCCGCAAACGAAGCGTACGGTTTTGCACCCGCAAAAACGTCTATTGTTTTTTTGCACGGATCTTTGCAAGTTCCGCCTGAATCTGATCAAAAATTCCGGGCGTCCATTTCGGGAACCTTGAATACACGGGTTTGCATGCCGCCGAAAATGCGGGGGTATCTACCTTGTTTACCTTTACGCCCACCGCCTCAAGTTTTTTAAGCATTTCGCTTTCCTGTGCAAGCGTATTCTTGTAAAGATCGTCGGCGCCGTTTTTAAATTCTTCGGCAATAATCTGCTGCTGTTCCTTTGTCAGCCCCTTCCAATAGCTTTCGGACATCGCTATACCGGAAACGGCGAGAATATGGTTCGTAAGAGAATAATTCTTTACGTTCTCATACTGCTTTGTTCCCCAGTATGTGGAAATGGAACCTTCAACTCCGTCTATAACTTTTTGCTGTATGGCGGAATACGTATCCGGGTAAGGCATAGCGATCGGAGTTGCACCGAGAGCGTCGAGAGTATATGAATAAATAGTTGACTCTGGAACGCGGATCTTAAGTCCCTTCATGTCGGCGGGTTCCGAAATAACCTTATTGGTCATCATGCTGCGGAATCCGAATACATAATCCAAGGAAAGAACGTGAATGCCTTTCTTTGCAGCTTTGGCGTTAAGATCCTGAACAAGCTTTGTCTTTGTCATAGCAAGATATTCCGCCATGTCCGCATAAAGGAAGGGGCCTGTTACGGCGTCATAATCCGGAACATATTCGGCAATAAAGTTTATACCGTCGCAGGAAATAACGTTTGCCCCCTGAGTGATCTGTTCCATGCAGTCCGCAGCCTTTGCATACGTAAGACCGGGGTACATTTTGATTTCAAGATTTACGGCCTTACCGCGTTCGTTAATGGCAGCCTCTACCCTTCTTAACGACATCGCCGTCTCTTCAGAGTCCAAGAATTTGGTTGCAAGAATAAGAGATTTCTTTTTTGGTGCGGCAAACGCAAGACCGGCAACGCTCAAAATTAAAAGGCCCGTAACGATCGATTTTACAAACTTTTTCATTATTATAATTCCTCCTTGCAGAATTATTGATTCCCAGAACTTTCTAAAATCACCATAGTCGTGTCTAAAAAACAAAAAGTGAAACAAACATACCGAGCCCTAAAACCATACTAATTTAAATAGCATCGGTAATAGAACAATCAGGTATCTGTTTCACTCTAAATCTCAAAAACAGAAACTATGGTTATATCTTTATGAAAGCGCTGGCTCTTAAACCTAAAAGAATGATAACACGAGATTATCCATAACGCAAGAAAAAAACAGCAGCATTTGCACTTCGTCATTTTATCGCGAGTTTGCCTTGCAAAATCGTAAGTGAGGCGAAGCCGACGGCGTTCTCGCCTAAAACGTAAAATTTTTCAAAACTCGAAATTTTCCAACCCCGCCCCGTAGTGTCCAACTGAATGGCGAGTTTTGAAAACAAGATGCTTAAGGCGAGGTTCCGGCGGCGTGACGCTTCGAGCGTTATACTTGCAGAATTCTACTCTAAAAGCTCGACCGCGGCGAAGCCGACGGCGTTCTCGCCGAAGGCGTAAAATTTTCAAAACTCGAAATTTAACCATAGTGTTGAACAAATCGCGTATTTTCAGTATTATCGTCAAATACGTTAAAAGACTTGGTTGTTTTGTTTATTTTTCAAGTTACTTTTATTGATACCATTTGTGAGAGGTAAGAGATATGAACTTTGATATTTCCAAAATGAGGAATATCGGTATTAGCGCCCACATAGACTCGGGTAAAACCACTCTGTCAGAACGAATTTTATTTTATTGCAACAAAATTCATCAGATTCATGAAGTTCGCGGGAAAGACGGTGTAGGAGCTGTGATGGACAGCATGGATCTGGAACGCGAGCGCGGAATAACGATCCAATCCGCCGCCACACAGGTTAAGTGGAAAGATATTACGATAAATTTGATCGATACTCCCGGACACGTGGATTTTACGATTGAAGTGGAACGGGCTCTCCGCGTTCTTGACGGCGCCATTTTGGTTCTTTGCGCCGTCGCAGGCGTACAGTCGCAGTCAATCACGGTCGACCGTCAGTTAAAGCGCTATCACGTCCCGCGCATCGCATTTGTAAATAAGTGTGACCGGCAGGGCGCAAATCCATTCCGCGTGCGCATGCAATTGCGTGAAAAACTGGGGCTTAACGCATACATGATGGAAATTCCGATCGGTCTTGAAGACAAACTCGAAGGCGTCGTCGACCTTGTAAGCATGAAGGCTCTTTACTTTGAAGGACCTTCCGGAGAAGAAGTCCGAACGGCGGAAATTCCCGCACACCTCGTTGACGAGGCAAAAAAATACCGCGCGGAACTTCTTGAAGCCGCTTCCAATTTTGACGACACTCTTATGGAAGCTCTCCTTGAAGAAAAAGAAATTCCGGAAGACTTACTCATCTCGGCAGTCCGAAAGGGAACCTTGTCGGAACAATTTGTAGGCGTTTTCTGCGGATCCGCTCACATGAACAAGGGAATTCAGCCTTTGCTTGACGGCGTTTCCAGATATTTGCCCAATCCAACCGAAGTAAAAAACTCGGCGCTCGATTTGGATAATAACGAAGCTGTGGTAGAGCTCGGTTCTTCCGCCGAAAAGCCGACCGTAGCCCTTGCATTTAAACTTGACGACGGTCAGTACGGACAGCTTACATATGTGAGAGTTTACCAAGGAAAAATCTCAAAAGGGCAGGAATTATACAATACCCGCTCACGGCAGAAATTTAAGGTGGGGCGTCTTGTACGAATGAACGCAGCCTCGATGGAAGACATCAATGAAGGCGTTCCCGGCGACATCGTAGCCTTGTTCGGTATTGAATGCGCTTCGGGCGATACTTTCTGCGGAGGCGGATTAAACTATTCCATGGCGTCGATGTTCGTTCCCGCACCGGTTATTTCCTTATCCATCACTCCTAAAGACAAAGCCGCAGCCAATCAGATGGCAAAGGCTCTTAACCGCTTTACAAAGGAAGATCCTACATTCCAAACTTATGTGGACCCCGAATCCAATCAGACTATAATAAAAGGAATGGGAGAGCTTCACCTTGCAGTCTATGTAGAGCGCATGAAAAGGGAATACAAGTGCGAAGTTGTTACCGGCGCTCCTGAAGTTGCATACCGCGAGTCGATCACTCAGCGGGCGGACTTCAACTATACGCATAAAAAACAAACCGGCGGCGCAGGTCAGTACGGCCGCGTAGCGGGATTTATCGAGCCTCTCGCAGACAAAGATTACGAATTTGTGGATGCGATTAAGGGCGGTACGATTCCCAACGAATATATACCGAGCTGCGACAAGGGCTTCCGCCGTGCAATCGAAAAAGGTACGCTCATCGGGTTCCCGATCGTGGGCGTAAAAGTTACGATAAACGACGGTCAATATCACCCTGTAGACTCCTCCGATATTGCGTTCCAGACGGCCGCCATCGGCGCCTTCCGCGAAGCGTATGAAAAAGCAAAACCCGTCATCCTTGAACCGATCATGCAGGTTTCCATCGAAGGCCCCACGGAATTCCAGGGTAATATGTTCGGTTTGATAAATCAGCGCCGCGGTGTTATAATCGACAGTACCGATGAGAATAACCAGTCTACGGTGAACGCCGAAGTTCCTTTGAGCGAAATGTTCGGATTTTCAACCGTTCTGCGGTCTTCTACGCAGGGAAAAGCTGAATTCTCTATGGAATTCCTTAAATACGGCCGCGTACCGAATAATATTTCCGAGGAGCTTAGAAAGGCTTATCTTGAAAAATTAAAAGCAGAGAATAAATAGGAGTTCAGATGGAAAAGTTAGACTACTACGATTATAGTCCCGTACGTATTTTCGATAAATGCACCGACGGTGGTTTAAAGACCGGTGAAATCGGTTTGGTAACGTCCAAAAAAGGACTCGGAAAGACGTCCGTTCTCGTTCAATTCGGAATGGACGAACTTGCGCAGGGAAAACATCTGGTGCATGTTTCCTTTGACCAGCATTCATCAAATGTGATTTCCTGGTATGAAAGCATATTTAACGAAGCCTCAAAGAGAAAAAATGTGGCCAACGCATCCGAATTAAAAGATAAGATGGTTCGTAACAGAACTATTTTGAATTTTAATCAGGAAAATTTTTCACTGCCGAAAGTCATAAACACTCTTAAAGCTTTAAATGAAGGCGGTATCACGGTTTCAGCTCTGGTCATAGACGGGGTGGACCTGTCAAAGGTGACCGTAGACGACATAACCGCCGTCGCCGACTTTACAAAAAAACACAATCTCATGGCATGGTTCAGCGCTACTGCGGAAGGCGGCGCCTTAAACGATTCCGTCCCGGCAGACTTGGAAAAGTATTTTGCGGGAGTAATTCATCTTTCGCCCAGGCAGGACGGCGTATATGTTTCCATACTGAAATTCCACGGTATGCCGGCAATTCAGGACGCGCTGAGGCTTGACGCAAAAACCCTGCTTCTGACCGAAAAATAATTTTTTTAACTACAAAATTTGCGTACGGGAAGAGTTACTTAACACATTCCTGACGCAACTATGGGGCTGTCCGAAAACGTAAGCTTTTGGGCAGCTTTTTTTTTACTCTTCCCTTGTTCAATGAGACGGCGCGTTTTGAAAAATGTGATACTTAAGGAGATAATCCGGCAGCGCGGCGCCCGCATTATTATGTAAAAGGGTGTTCTATCGTCATCTTGCATTCGCACTCCGGAAATTCCTTTTTCATTGCAGCCGTAATATAAGAACGTATCTCGTTATCGGAAAGCTTGCATTCGAAAGGTTTCGTCACTTCAAAGACGACTTTCGTTTTTTTACCTTCGCTTACGCAGCGCGCTTCATGAACCGTAATTCCGGCTTTAAGCTCTGAGGCGATTTCAGGAAGCAGCTTACGCACCTTAAGATTCTTTTGAGAATTAAAATCGATGGGATCGGCGTGAATCAAAACAATGCAGTTAAGTTCTTCCTGTATCGCCTTTTCCGCACAGTCGATAGCTTCATGAACTTTAAAGACCGACTCTTCTCCGGGAACTTCCACATGAAGTGTGACTATCATGCGCCCAGGGCCGTATTCGTGTACGACAATATCGTGAACTCCCTTGATTAGGGGAAATTTAAGCGCAGTTCTTTCAATATCGCGCACAAGCTGCTTTTGCGGAATTGTGCCTAAAAGCGGCGTAACTACGTCTCTCACCGCCTCGATTCCGTTTAGAAATATGAAAACCGCAACTATCATTCCCGCAATTCCGTCGATCATGGGAAAATCAAAATAGCGGTTTACCAATATGGAAAGAAGAACTACGAAGGTTGTAAGAGTATCGCTCAAACTGTCTTTTGCTGCGGCGGACATCGCAGCAGAATCTATCTTCTTTGCGGTAAAGCGGTTATAAGCGTACATGTACGTCTTTACGAGAATGGAAAAAACCAAAACCGCGCACGTCCACAGCCCGGCGTTTATCATCTTAGGCGAAAACAGCGACAAGACGGAAGATTTCATAAGCTCCAAACTTACCGTAATGATAAAAAATGCGATTGCAAGCCCCATAACGTATTCAAGCCGACCGTGCCCGAACGGATGATCTTTGTCGGGCTTTTTTGAAGAAAATTTAAATCCCACAATGGTAAGCAGCGAAGCCGCCGAATCGGAAAGATGATTAAAAGCGTCTCCTGTAACGGCGACGGATCGGGTTACGATTCCTACTATAAGTTTAAAAATAAACAGGAGCAGATTAAAAAAAAGCCCCAGAACGCCGCATAAAATCCCGTACTTTTCGCGCACGGCAAAATCAGAAGTGTTTTCAGGGTTTTCTATAAAGATTCTCACTAAAATTCCAAACATAAAACAATCATTTAACTTCAACCGCTGAAATTGTCGCGGTCTCGTTGAACGATCATATCACAAAATAAAAAAATTGTAAGCGCAGGTTTGAGGGCTAGGCAAGCAGTCCGGCTAAAGCGGAATTTGCAATTTCTAGCAAAAATGCCTAAAATTGAAATTGATACTAAAAAACAGTTGAACCGTAAAATCCCGCGCACCGCAAAACTGCTTATTGCAAATTATTCGGGGAGGAAACAATATGGAATACGCCGTAGCAGTCATCGACATAGGAATGACTAATAAAAAAGTTGCAGTTTATGACGCCGCCCTTAAACAGCTGGATGCGGCATACAAGACTTTCGAACCTCAAATCATAAAAAATCCCGTTACAGGGCAGGAACTGAAGACTCATAACCTTGGCGAAATGCAAAAGTGGTTTTTCGAGCAGATACGGTTATTCGCAAAAAAATATCCTATAAAGGCCATCGCGGTTTCCGCGCACGGAGCGACGTTCGTATGCACGGACAAAGAAGGCCGCGTCTGCGCTCCATGCATATTTTATACGGAAGAGCCGGGAACGGAATTTCAAAACGAGTTTTATGCCCTAGCAGGAACAAAGGAGGATCTGCAAAAAAGCACGTTTTCTCCTGCATTTGACGCGATGATAAATCTTGCAAAAGGAATTTTTTATCTGAAAAAATATTTTCCGGCAGAATTCGCAAAGACAAACAACATTTTGTTTTATCCGCAATACTGGGGATTTCTTCTTACGGGCGCTGCAGGCGTTGAACCCACATATGCAGGATGTCATACTTATCTATGGGATCATAAAATTCAATCTTGGTCAGACATAGCCGAAAAACTTGGAATAAAAAACTTATTACCCCCAAAATACGCCGGAACATGCAGCATTCTGGGAACTCTCACAAAAGACGCTGCAAAAGAGCTTGAGCTCTCGGCGGAAACCTATGTAACGATGGGAATTCACGATTCAAACGCTTCGATTCTGCCCTATCTCATAAAAGAAAGCGGTAATGATTTTGTCCTTAATTCTACCGGAACTTGGTGCGTCTCAATGCACCCGCAGGATTCCTTGGAACTTTATCCTGAAGATTTGGGAAAAACCGTCTTTTTTAATCAATCCGCGTTCGGTAATCCTATAAAAACATCTATTTTTCTCGGCGGAATGGAATTTGACACGTGGATCAACTGTTATAAAAACATAAACGCTACTCAGGCATTTCCTTCGTATACCGAAGAAGAAGTAAACAAATTGTTTAAAGATTGCGACACGTTTGTTTTGCCTGAAATTTTGCCGTCTACGGGACAGTTCACCGGTTCAAAGCCGGGAATAAGCGAAAAAGGGAAATTTTATTCCCTTAAAGAAATTCAATCCGGAAAAAACATCCCGAAGATCATAAAAAACGAAAAGGCCTTTTTTGCCGCCTTAAACGCTTCGTTGGTAATTCAAACGGAAACGGCTTTAAGGCGCTCAGGGCTTAAGCCGGGCACAAAAATTTTTACGGAAGGCGGATTTCGGAAAAACAAACTTTACAATTCTTTGCTCTCGTCCGCGCTAAGAGAAAACAAGACTTTCAGAACAAGCATGGAAGAAGCGACCGCAGCCGGAGCCGCTATCACCGCGATAATGGCCGCAACAAAACAGACTGCAGAAGAACTTTCAAAATCGATAAACATTAAATATATGCCTGACATTCCCGGCAATTTTATAGGATACGATAGATACAAAAAAAGATGGCTTGAATTGGTACAAAGGACTGTGCATTAACAGCGCACACGATGGTCGCTTTCCGGCACGGCGCAAACACGCATGTTCCGCCGTTATTTCGGACTTATTTTGGACGCTTTATTGACTAATTCCTATTATGATCTATAATAAATCATAAGTATTCATATATTATGTTTATTTTATGAATATTCATTCGAAAAATCAGAGGGAAATCGATGAAAGCGATAAAAAAAGCCGTTTATCCCATGCAAAAATGCTATTCAATAGCGCAAATACAGCACAACGATAAACCTTACATTGCCGTTGCTGCGGAAAAAGAGGACGACTGCCTGCTTTTTACGCCGGAAGGCAAGTTCGTAGAAACAATATGGAAGGGCCCCAGCGGCACCATGTCGATCGTTCCTCTTCAAGGAGAAAACGGCGCCTTTCTCGCGACGAAAAAGATGTTTTCACCGAATAACGCGGATGAAGCGTGTATAGTTTTGGTGCGTCCCACGGCACAGGGCTGGAAGGAAAAAACTCTCATAAAAATACCTTATGCGCACAGATTCGACGTGCTTGAATCCGACGGCAAGCGTTATTTAGTGTGCGCTACCATAAAAAAAACAAAGGAATACGAAGACGACTGGCGCTTCCCCGGACAGTATTTGGCCTGTGAACTGCCGCCCGAGTCTGAAAACGCCGACTTAAAGCTGCAAGTGATCGTTGACGGGCTTTTAAAGAATCACGGATATATACGCCGGCACGACAAAAACGGGGATTATTCCGTTATTTCATCGGCAACGGGAATTTTTGAAATTCACCCTCCTACGGATAAAAATTCCGAATGGTCGGTAGAAAAACTTCTTGATGAAGAAACAAGCGATATGGCCTTTGCGGATTTTGACGGAGACGGGCAGGATGAAATGGTAACGCTGTCGCCCTTTCACGGGAATACCGTAAAATTCTTTAAAAAACAGGATGCGGGCTGTTCATGGAAATGCGTTTATGAATTTCCCAAAAAACTTGAGTTTGTACATGCGATATGGGCCGGCACGGTAAAAGGCAAGCAGGTGGCGGTGATCGGGCATCGAAAAGGCGAAAGCCGCGATCTTTACGTTTTTTCATACGACAACGGGTACCGTGCGGAAGTTTTAGACAAGGATTGCGGAAGCACAAACGTTCTTGTATACAACTTTATGGGTAAAGACCGCATCGTCTCTGCAAATAGAGAGATCAATGAAATTGCCTTCTACGAATTTGAAGAGTAAGTCACCTTATAGATTGAAATTATTATGAAACAGAGTAAAGAAATCGTCGATAAGCGGCATCAGCAAATAATCGAGCTGTTAAACAAAAAAAATCCCATATACGTGACGGAATTAAGTCAAAAACTCAATGTTTCAGAGCTTACCGTGCGCCGCGACTTTGAAGCCCTTGCCAAAGCGGGCATAATAAAACGTTTCCACGGAGGGGCAAGGCTTGTCACACAGAGCGCCGACGAAGCGCCTGACTACGCAAACAAAGGAATAATCGCGCAGGAGCAAAAACAGCAGATCGCGCAAGTTGTAGCGCAATATATCAAAGACGGCGATACGGTATTCTTAAACGCGGGAACCACCACTACCGAAATAATCAAAGCCGTAAAAAACAAGCACATAACCGTAATCACAAACAATTCTCTGGCGTCTTCATTCCTAAGGAATACAAACGCTTCTCTTATTTCTACCGGCGGAGAATTCAATTCCAAAAATCTTTCTTATTCCGGAGTTTTGGCAACCTATCTTATCAATAAAATTTTTTCTTCAGTCACGGTCTTAGGCGTTAACGGTTTGTCCGCCTCGGACGGTATAACCACGGCTTTTTATCCTGAAACGATGATAAATCAGGAATTTCTAAAGCAAAGCAAGGGACTTAAAATAGTTGCCTGCGACAGTTCCAAACTGGGCAAAACGTTCAGCTTTAATACGGCAAGCATTTCCGGCATTGATATTGTCATAACCGATTCTCTTGCCGATCCCGCCGAAGTCAAAAAAATCATAGATCAGGGCGTAAAAGTTATCATAGCGAATGCGGAACTAGAAGGGTAAAAGCTAAATTAATAACCTAGTTCTATTATTAAAAGACTGAAAAAGTGATATATTATTTTACAGTATGATATTCGATTGGAATAATGAAAAGAATATGATGCTTAAAAGAAACAGAAATATATCTTTTGAGCAAATTATTGTAGCAATTGAACAAGACGGTTTGTTGGATATTTTAGAAAATCCGAATAAAGAAAAATATGCGAATCAACTTTTGCTTCTTGTTAAAATTGATAGATATGTATATGTAGTCCCTTGTGTACTCGAAAATAATATTTGTTTTTTGAAAACCATTTTTCCGAGTAGAAAATATACGGCAAAATATCTTGATTGGGAAGGAGAAGAAAATGAATAGTGAGAAAGAGTTATATGAATCCATAGAAAATGATGAATGGAAATCGGTAAAAAATTTTTATGATCTTAATAATGATTTAAAAAAAGCTGCTGAAAGTATGCTTATGAAAAGTGAAAAGATGGATATAATGCTTGCCAAGCAAGATATGAATAATCTAAAAGCAAAAGCTTTTGAAGAAGGTATGGAATATGAAGTTTTTGCAGGAAGTATTTTACATAAATATTTAACAGGAAAACTAGTAGAAGGGTAAAAATACTGCTTTAACTGACATCGCCTTTAACACGGCAATCCAGATTAAAACCTATTGGAGTAGCAATGGATCATTTCCGATTTCTTTATGAACAATGATGCAGTAGAAACAATACTTTTATGTCAATGATATGAGAAACAAAAGAATTGGGGATGCCCTTGCATGTCCCAGATGATGACCTTTTCGGCACATTTGCCTTTTTAAGAACCCTCGATACTGCAAAATACATTCATGATATAGATGCAACAAATCCCTAAGTGCTTAATGCAAATTAGTTTTACCCACCCCAGCATACCGCATTCACGGCGTCTCAAAAACAAGCGTCAAACAAGCCGCAAAAAGGATCCACAGGGCTCTTGCCCTTAAAAGCGCTGCGCCCCATTATTTTTTCAACAATCGCTTCGATAACGTAAGGAGTCGGCGTATATCCGTTTATATAGGCGGGAACGCGCGGCACGTCAAAAAGCATATACGGATTATCAACCGATATAAAAAGAGTCGGAATATCGTTAAAGTATCTGGGGGTATTGCATCCGCCGGGAGGAGCCCAACTTATGCGGGAAACGGTATCGCTTCCGCTGGTTTTAACGCTGCAATAATATATTATCAGGTCAAAACGTTCCACAAAACTTGCAACGCTGTTACCGATCGGGCGCAAATCAAGCTTTTCAGGATCATACACGGTGATTTCAAAGCCTTCTTTTTCCATGAGCGAAACAAAAAATTTATGAGTGCCTTTTACAGGATCATGATAGCCGCCCTTATCGCCTAAAACATGCAGCAACACGCGCTTATGTTTTTTTACATCAAGCGGCAAAAGGTGCTTAACGTCTTTTACAAGCGTTACTGCCTTATCGGCGCAATCCTTCGCGCTTTCAACGTTTTTTCGTTTGGCAGGGTTGTCTGAAAAAAAAGAAGAAACGTTACCGATTTCAAGAGTCTTTTGTTCAGTAAGTTTTTTGTGCAGCCCCAGATGCGCCTTCAGCGCCAGTATGGTTGAAACGGCTTCGTCCAATCTTTTCATAGTGATGCGGCCGTCTTTAACCGCTTTAAGCACTATGTCAAAATCCTCTTTAATATCTAATGAAAAAAGTATTATATCGCAGCCCGCCATTATTGAAGCAGGTAAGGCGTCCCGCCGGGACATAACCTGCATAAAACCCGTCATACTTGTAGCGTCGGTAACTACAAGACCGTTAAATCCCAGCCTTTCTTTTAAGAGGCCCGTGGTAAGCTCATAGGAGAGCGAGCCCGGATAAATTTCATTGTCTTTTAAAGACGGATTAAGCAAGCGAGAATAAGAGGGTTGTAAAATATGCGCAGCCATGACGGACTGTGCGCCGAAATCGATGAGTTCCTTATATATTTTACCGTAAGAAGCGTCCCAATCGGCGGCAGACAGACCGTTTATAGACGTGAGCATGTGCTGATCCCTTTCATCCTGTCCGTCGCCCGGCCAATGTTTAATACAGACGGCAAGACCTTCTTCGATCTGCCCTTTAATAAAAGCCTTAGAAAATTCAATCACGGTATCTCTGTCCGAGCTGAAAGTCCTTGTATTTGTTATGGGATTATGAAAATTTGCGTCTATATCCACTACGGGTCCGAAATTCCAGTTTGCTCCGCAGGCGGCGGCTTCTTGCGCACAGACTCTGCCAAGTTCATAAGCGTAGTGAGGATCCGCCGTAGCGGCGGTTTGCATCTGTGTGCCGTAAAAAGTTCCTTCAGTGCAGATTCCGTCTGCCCCGCGCTCAAGATTACAGGCAAACAAAAGAGGAATTTCAGTTTCCGCTTGCAGTTTACAAAAATTATCTTTTACTTTTTGCGCAGGAAATGAATCCGACATGTAGCTTCCCGGCTGAAAATTAAGGGAACGCATTTCCGAAATCATCCGTTCGACGGGCTTATCCTTAATCAATATGCAAAAAAGATGCGCAACTTTTTGCTCAAGCGTCATCCCGCTCAGCGTACGGCCTACCCAATCGCAGTCTGAATCTGAAAGAGAAAACGGTTTTTTCATATATTTTGCATAATCGTTCGACATAAAATTCTACCCCTTAACAGCTGAAGAAACCAAACTTTGTTCAAAAAACTTTTGAAATTTTAAAAATACAATCAATATCGGTATTATTGAAATTACGGAAGCGGCCATGATAGGCGCATATTCGGCGGCGTGTTCGCTTATCATATTGCGAAGTCCCAACTGTATCGTAAAAAGTTTTTCCGAATTCAGATATATGAGCGGCGCAATAAAATCGTTCCACATTAAAACCGAAGTAAGGATCACCAAAGTCCCTATAACGGATTTTGAAAGCGGCATAATGATCAAAGAGTAAATATTAAAATCGTTAAGTCCGTCTATGCAGGCAGCTTCGTTCAATTCTTTAGGAATGCTGTCAAAAAACTGTTTCATCAAAAACACACCCATAGGATTAAACGCATGTATAAGGATCAGTGCGGCATGCGTATTGGAAAGCCCCAGCATTCTGATTATCGAAAACTGAGGGATCATGATCACCTGATACGGAATCATAAGCGTAGAAAGATATATGATAAATATCTTGTTCCGCTCAGGATACTCAAGTTTGCTGAAAGCGTAACCGGCAAGGCTGCACGTTAAAATTTGGAGCAGGGTAACTATCACCGCAATCTTTAAGGTGTTAAAGAAAAGCAGACCGTAATTTACTTTTTGCCATATGTAAGCGTAATTTGAAAATTTGGGCGTGTCGGGGATCCAGTCGATGGGAAAAACAAAAACATCCAAACTGTCTTTAAAAGAAGCGCTGATCATCCAAAGAAACGGAAAGATCATAGTAAGAGAGATGATAAATATCACCGCATAGCGCATAAAAGTTCCTATGTTCAGCGGCTTTTTAAAACTGTCCATTCTATTCATATCCTGTTTCCTCAAAATATCAATCGTCTTTTTGTCCCCTGAACTGGATCAAAGTGACAATAAGTATGCAAGCAAATAAGACCATCGCCTCTGCCGAAGCGATGCCGAATTCATAATTGACAAACGCATCCTGATAAATTTGCAAGACCATAACCGTAGTCGCCCTGCCCGGGCCTCCCTTTGTCATTATGTATATGGGCGTAAACACTTGGAACGAATTTATAATGCACATGACTGAAATATAAAAGGTTATGGGTTTTAAGGAGGGAATGGTAATATGCCAGAATCGCCTGAACGAGTTGCAGCCGTCTATGGTGGCGGCCTCGTACAATGCCTTATCAATGTTCCGAAGCCCCGCCAGATAGATGATCATGTAGTATCCTATGCCCTTCCATATGATCATGAGCATTATGGCGGGCAGCGCCCAGTTTTTATCCGAAAGCCAGGCGGGAGGATCCGTAAGCCCCAAATGTGTCAAAAAATTATTTAATACTCCGCTCTTGGCGTAAACCAATTGCCATACAACCGAAATTGCTACTATGGATGAAATATGCGGAAAGAAAAACATGGCGCGGACAGCCGCAGCCCCTTTAAAATCATTTTCCAAAAGAAAGGCGATAATAAGCGCAAACGCGATTATAAAAGGAACCGTTCCGACCGTATAAACTACTGTATTCCTCAAAGCTATGAGAAAGTCGGAAGAAGTAAATATTGTTATAAAATTTTTTAAACCTACGAATTTTGCAGCGCTGCGCCCGTTCCACTTCATCAAACTTAATACAATCGAGCTCACGACAGGGATCAGCGTAAAAACTGCAAAACCTATTATATTAGGCAGTAAAAATAAAAAAGCCATTTTTCTGTTACGGTTAACTACGATCTTGCTCGTTTTTGAAACGGCGGACGCCATATTAAAACCTCGTTTTTATAAACTGAAATAAAAAACCACGGCCTCACAAAATAAGGCAAATGCAAGCAACACGGCATTTACAACCATACCGGCCGACAGTATCGCATCGGACACGGCCGGCAGCAGTTTTCAGACATGCAGCGCCCAAAGCCAAAACCCGAAAGTCTCATACGGCGCAGAGGCTGCTGCCGGTCGTCTTCACCGGTGTACGTCATTCGCCTTTGAAATTTCACTTTCAAAAGCGAATACGGCTAAAGTGCCCTCTAAAAACCGCAGTTTTTAGAGGGCACATAAAGTTTATTTTTTCAAAATTTCCGTACGTCGCTTATTAAGATTTTCGGCCATCTTTTCGGCGCTTTGATTGTTCGTAAGGAACGATTCGAGTTCCTGATTGAACGCCGCCGAAAGTTTTGCCAAATTTACACTTGCGGCTCCAAGCCCGTAAGAAACATTGTTTGTAAGAGCCTTCATCGAACTTTCATCCAGCTTTGTGCTTTCTTTAAACGTGTTCATAATATCGCCGCTCATATATCCGGGCACAAGCATTGACTTTGCAACCATCTTTGCTCCTTCGGCGCCGCAAATACCCGTTATGAGGCGCCATGCGGCAGATTCTTTTTTAGTAGTAGAGCTCATAAGAACGGGCGTCGAAGTTGCGAATCCTTTTTTAGCCGTCCCCGCCCAATACGGAGATTTCACAATGCCGTACTTAAAGCCCAGATCTTTTCTGGCTTCGAGCATCTGTGTAAACCACGAACCGTCGTAAAACATTCCCCACTTGCCGTGGAAAAAGAAGGTCTGATCTTTAGACAAAGATACGGATTCCGCAAATTTTTCCCAAGCGCCTTCGTCCATAGCTGCCTTAACTTTTTTTGCAGCCGGAACCAGCAGGTTAAAATCCGAAACGGAAATATCAAACCCGTCTACAGCGCCGATCAACACGGGAACAATAAAACCGGGCTTGGGGTAGAATGCAGAGCCGTACTCGTCGCCGTGCGAAAGTTTTTTACCAGTCTCAAAGAATTTTTCCCATGTCATATCGTTTGTAGGATAAGGAAGTCCCGCTTTGTCAAACATAGCTTTATTGTAGTACAAAACCCAATCGTTCGTTCTGAACGGCAGAGCGTACAAACCGCCGTTTATTTCATAATGCTGCTTGAGAACGGTTCCGTAGGGTTTAACGTCATAATTGTATTTTTTTATTAGAGGATTCAAATCCTTTGCAAAATCCATTTCAACTACGGTAGGATACGAAGTGTTAGACTTTGCAAAAAAAACGTCAATGCTGTCGCCTGAAGCGAGCATTGTGGTAAGTTTTGTTTCGTAATCGTTTGCAGGCGCGTTTACGACTTCAATTTTTATGTCGGGATTGGCTTTTTCAAATTCCGCAAACAAAGCCGGATATACCGAACCGGCAACGTCATAGTCCCACAAAGCGATACGCACAGTCGTTACGCCTTGTGCCGCCCCTTCGTCTTTTGCTCCTCCGGCAAAAAGCAATGAAAACGCAAAAAAAAGTGCCAAAACACTCAACAGATTTTTTTTCATTTAAAACTCCTTTTCGAATGTGCCGCCGCAGAAAGATTTGAGCTTTCGGGACGACGCATTAGTGCGCTCTTTGCGCACAATTTAATAAACAGCTGTAAACTGAAATACACCAGACGCTATTGTAATTCCTATATGCCTATTATCGCATAAATCAACGATTTATAAAATAGGCCGCATAAATTTTCAGCGTACAAAGCACGGCCGGCACATCAGCCGCGCACGGCATAACCGAAACTACAATATCGAGCGGAACGGGGTATTCGGCTCGTGGTCAAAGCAGTCGTGAAAACCGCGGTCATGATGATAATAGATTTTTTCTTTATCGTTGGGATATATATATTTCCCGCCGACTTCCCAAAAGAACGGATGGAATTTATAACCCAAGCGGTCTTTTTTAAGATCCCAGAGAACCTTTATTTCATTCAGATCCGGCATAAAATTCGACCATATATCATAGTGAACGGGAATGACTACCTTGCAGTTAAGGGCTTCCGCCATGCGGAGCATATCGATGCTTGTCATTTTGTCCTGAATTCCGACAGGGTTTTCACCGTAACTTCCAAGGGCTACGTCGATATCGTAATCTTTGCCGTGTTTTGCAAAATAGATTGAATAATGAGAATCGCCGCTGTGATAGATATTTCCGCCCGGCGTTTTAAACAAAAAGTTTACGGCCTTCTCGTCCATATCGGTGGGACAAACGCCTCTTATGTCCTGATAGCCGTCGGTAGTAACCAAACACGTTCTGTCAAAGGAATCAAGGGCGACTATTTCGGTATCTTTTATCTTAACGACGTCTCCGGGTTTTACGGTAACGCACCTGTCCTGCGGCACGCCCCATTTTACCCAAAGTTCTACGGATTTTTTAGGACCGATAAAGGGAATGGAAGGATCCAGATTTTTTACTACATGAGCCGCTACGTTAGGATCTATGTGATCCTGATGATAATGCGTCGAAAGAATTGCATCCACGTTTTTGATCGCAAAGGGATCGATTACGAAAACCGAATTGCGCAGATTAGGCTGAAGCCGTCTGCAGCCGCACATATTCGCCATCTGATGACCGGCGACCATGTCTTTTACTTTTTTAGTGCGCTTACCCTTGCCGCACCAAAGGTCGGTGCATATATTGGCTCCGCCCGGCGTCTTTATCCAAAGCCCTACGTTGCCGAGCCACCACATTGCAACCGTCTTAGGCTGTACGATTTCCTCTTCTATTTCCTCGTTCAGCCAGGTTCCCCATTCCGGAAAGGAATCCAATAACCACGATTCTCTGGTTATCTCATCGATTTTTGACATTTTATCCTCCATAAAAAACTCATTCACAACCGCACGCTCGATATTCGAGCCGTTCGATTTGCCGTTTATTTAAGCCTAAGCTCTGAAGCAATCTTTCCGTATAATTCGCATTCTTCGATAGAACTTTCAAACGCCGAAGTTTCAAGTCTTTCGTTCAATTCGGCAAAGGCATCTTCGGCGGTTTTATACTTTCCCAAGGCCAGACTTGCATTGATCCATGCGCCGAGAGTTGTGGATTCGCTTTGATTTGAATAAAGCAGCTTTTTTTTCGACACGGCGGACAACATACGGATAAAAAGAGCGTCTTTTGCAAGCCCGCCTGAAATTCTAACGGATTTAGTACAGCTTTCCATAGTCTTTTCCGTATATTCAAGGCATTCGCCTACCGCAACTGCGATTCCTTCCATAACCGCGCGCGCAATATCGTTTTTCGTATTTTTAAAGCTTAAACCGAACACGGCTCCGCGCTCCGACGCGTCCCAAACCGGAGTGCCCCGCCCTGCAAAGTGAACCGAAAAACGCATCCCGTTTGCGCCGGGAGGCGAAGCAAGACAAGCCCGAGTAAAATTTTCATATCTGTTTTTTTCATCTTCGGAAGCAAAAAAAAGCTCGTTTACCCAGTCAAGTGTTTTTCCCGCGCTTAAAACGGAGCCTTCAACATTCCATTTGCCGTTTAAGGCTGAAACATTGCAGCTTATTCCGTTTTCAAAAGAATACACGGGTCTGTCAACGAGTCCCAGCACATAGGCTCCGCTTCCGGTATTTATCATTATGTCGCCGGGTCGGGTACAGCCTTGTCCTAAGGCTGCGCACTGCTGGTCTCCCCCGGAAGAGATCACCGGCACGTCGGAATCAAGTTTGAACAATTCGCAAAGACGTTTTGAGGCGAATCCTGCAACTGAACCTACAGGTATTATGGGACAAAGTTTTTCTTTTGCAATTCCGAAAATATCTATGAGGCTGTCGCTCCACTTAAGAGCGGCTACGTCAAACAAACTCGTGCGGCTTGCAATCGAAGTGTCCGTCGCGAAAGCGCCGCACAGCTGATGTACGGTGTATTCGCAAAATCCGATCAGTTTATACGAGCAGTCGTATATTTCTCTTTTATTTTCTTTCAGCCACTGCATCTTGGGCGATGAAAATACAGTAGAAAGACTCATGCCGGTAATCGAATATATCTCTTTCTTTTTTTGTTTAAGAGCATCGCATATAGGGAAAGACCTTGTGTCCTGCCACATAAGCGCATTGCCCAAAGCCTCGCCGACTTCGTCCACAGGTATCACGGAAGAACGCTGAGCGGTCACGGCAAAAGCTTCGACTTTAAGAGCGTTAGCTTCCGCACACAAAGCGGAATCTTTAAGAGCCGCCCACAGTGCGCCGGTAAAGACTTTCATGTCCATTTCGACGGCGTCAGGTTCGGGGTATGAGAGCGAATACTTGCTTTGACTGCAGTGTATTATGAGTCCCTGAGAATCCAACAGCGACACGCGCAGGCTGGAAGTTCCTACATCAACAACAACTATCATTTGTATCTTTCCGCAATGCGGCTATAAAATAAAGATAAGTTTACTATATGTGCTTTTTACCGTTTTGTCAAACCTGACGGAACATTTTATTATTTTTAATTAATTGATGTATCACAAACAGATCATAAACCGAACATATCCGCCTATATTGAAGCTTGCGGCGCAGCCGGAGCAATTCCGGCGACTTATATGACGCCCGCGCAAGCGGCAGTTCACATCGGAGTTCCGGAACAATACCCGCGGAATGAAAAACGCGGGGACTGACACCGAGCGGCAGCTATCGCCGTACAGCCGCCGTTTACAGCCGGACAAAGCGGTTATATAATTAACGTATTGACCTGCGATAATCAACAACTTAGCCGCAGATTCGCAGCGAAACTTCAAACGGCAGCGAGGTATTGAACCCTCGCACGAATAAACATGACGAATTTTAGCCTGCAAAACGCAAAAAAACAAAAAAACGACGAGTTTTACACGCAGTATTCCGATATCCAAAAGGAAGTTAAAGCATACGTTGAATTTAACGATAAAGTTTTTAAAAATAAAACCGTCTTTCTTCCCTGCGACGATCCCGATCAAAGCAATTTCACAAAATTTTTTGTTCAAAACTTTAAAAAATTCGAATTGAAAAAGCTTATCAGCACATGTTACGCAGGCAGACGTCTTTGCACATCGTCAAACTCCGCTCCTCAGAAATTTTGCGAATCTTCTTCCGCTAAAAATAACGCCGGCGCAATCGGCGCAAAAGGAAAAATGCTCGTAATTGAAAACCGAGAAAAAGAAAACTCAAGTTCCAACGAATGCTCGAAAATTTTCTGCAAGTGTAACCTTGAATCCGTTCATTTAAAATACGGCTATCTTAAGAGCGACGGAGATTTTAGAAGCGATGAAATGAAAAAATTAAGGAATAATTCCGACATAATAGTCACTAACCCTCCGTTCAGCCTGTTCAGAGAATTTCTTGCATGGATTTTTGAGGCTGACAAAAAATTTTTACTCATAGGCAGCATGAATGCAATTACTTACAAAGAAGTTTTTCCGCTGATAAAAGATAATAAACTTTGGCTCGGCGCGACGGGGAACGGTTCCGACATGGTGTTTGCGGTTCCTGAGGGAACGCGCCTTTCAGAAAAAGACAGACAAAAAGCGGCACGTATGGGCTATTCCGGCAACTATACACGGCTCGGAAACTCCTGCTGGTTTACAAATCTCGACCACAGTAAACGCCACAGGCCTTTAAAACTTATGACTATGGAAGAAAATTTGCATTTCAGCCGGCACACGCGCATAAAAGAAAACGGTTATCCAAAATATGATAATTATGACGCTATCGAAGTGTCTTTTTCCGACGCGATTCCCTCCGACTATAATAAAGCCATGGGAGTGCCTATAAGTTTTCTTCATAAATATTGTCCGGAACAATTTGAAATCATAAAATTTCGTAAAGGAAACGATGAAAAAGACTTGACATTCACGATTTTGCCCTCAAAATTAAGCCAGAAGCCAGAAGCCAGAAGCCAGAAGCCAGAAGCCAGAAGCCAGAAGCCAGAAGCCAGAAGCCAGAAGCCAGAAGCCAGAAGCCAGAAGCCAGAAGCCAGAAGCCAGAAGCCAGAAGCCAGAAGATCACCCCGTATTTCAGAATCATCATCAGAAAAAAGACATAAGCCGGAAAACCGGCACCGGCACAGCCTTAAAATTCCTAACGCGGCTTTCGGCAAATACAAAGTGCGAGGCCTGTTTCAAAAAAACGCGACAAAATCGCTATTGCTTACTGTTATGTGGTCATTATCCGAAAATAATAGTAAAATATTTAACATACATAACAAGCAGGAGCTTTACAAATTATGAACAAGACAGCTGTATCACATCATTCAGAAAAGAAAAAGCGGCCTCAGTCGCTCGGGAAAAAACTCATAGGAGCGACGATCTTACTGCTAGTCGTCCAGTACATCATCCTTTCGGTAAAAGACTGGCAAAGCATTACGAAGTTTTCAAACGACCAAATAAAAATCATTGGAGACCTAAAATATTCTGCCTTCAATAATGAAATCAACACCTATACCCTCATGGGAAACATCATATTAGACAACGTCACTTCGGATAAAAATATAGTCAAGGCTTTTGCCGAGCGCGACAGAAAAACCCTCCTGCAATTAACGGCACCGCTTTTCGTAACTATGAAAGAAAAATACCATGCGCAACAATTTCATTTTCATACGCCGCCTGCAACTTCGTTTTTGCGCGTTCAAAGGCCTTCCAAATTCGGGGACGATCTTTCTTCGTTTCGGGCGACGGTAGTTAAAGCGAATTCCGAAAAAAGGAAATTCACGGTCTCGAAGCAGGCGTAAGCGATTTGGGCTTCCGCGTAGTCCATCCGGTATTCGCTGAAGACGGCCATCATATAGGCAGCGTAGAATACGGAGGCGCCATTAACGACGAATTTATAAAACAGTTCACGAGCAACTGTACGCCCGAAGTTTTATCGGGAGGTTTGGACGTAAGCGTGTATGCCCTTGCTTTGGACAAAACATATAAGCTCATAGGAACTAATTTTGAAAAAGAAATGGAAAAAGATCCCGATTCCATTCTAAAATCCTTGACAAATGAGGGGCTCATCCGTACGGAAGGCAGTTATGCCGTAGCCTATTATCCGCTCGAAGATTTTTCAGGAGACCGTATCGGTTTTGTAAAGCTGCGCTATTCCATCAAAAGCATACAAACGGAAAAAAACATATTCTTCATAAAAACAACCGGAATATTGATATTCATCTTGCTCCTGTTCGTCCTTACTATAACAGGTTTTACGAAGCGTTTTATCATTAAACCTGTAAAAAAGATCATGACCTCATTAAAAGACATTGCAAACGGCGACTTAACGGTCGATCTTCCCGTTAACGGCAACGACGAACTTGCGGCGCTGGCAGGGTATTTCGATCAAACGATAAAATCGATAAGCGCTACCATAAAGTCCGTAGAAGAAAATGTAAATAAGATGGGGATTATCGGAGAAAATCTTTCCGCCAACATGACCGAAGCCGCCTCAGGCATAAACCAAATCAACGGAAATATAGATTCCATAAAAGGACAAGTATTATCTCAAAATGAAAACGTCAATGAAACTGCCGCCGCCGTTGAACAAGTTACAAAGAAACTCAGTCAGCAGGATTTAAGGATAGAAATACAGGTTGGCAGCATATCGCGCTCGTCTTCAGCGATTGAACAGATGGTAGCGAACATTGCATCGGTGGCAAAAATGCTTGAAAAAAACAATTCGATCATCAAAACTGTATACGGACAGACTCAAAAAGGCAAGGTAGGCGTACGGGAAATGAATGAAGTCGTAAACCAGATTGCCGAAAAATCCGAATCCCTGCTTGAAGCGAGCCAAGTAATACAAAATATTGCGAACCAAACAAATCTTTTGGCGATGAACGCCGCTATCGAAGCCGCTCACGCCGGCGAAACGGGGAAAGGTTTTGCCGTAGTCGCCGATGAAATCAGAAAACTTGCCGAAGAATCCAACGTACAGGGAAAACAGATAGGAGAAGTCATCGGCGAATCCATAAAAACGATCAAAGATCTGACCGTAGCCGGAAAAAGCGCGGAAGATTCCTTTGTAGAAGTATATGACTCCGTAAATGAAATTTCAAAGCAGGAAGAACTGATCGTTGCGGCGATGAAAGAACAGGACGTGGGAAGTTCCGAAATTTTGTCGGCCATAAAAAGCATGAACGCTGCGACGGCGGAAGTAAGCGAAGGTTCTTCCGAAATGCTAAAGAGCGGCAATCACATCACGGAAAAGATGAAAAACCTTAACGAACTTACGGCGATAATCACTGCGGCGATGAATGAAATGTCGATCGGCGCACAGGAAATAAACAACGCGATACAAGAAGTAAATGAAATGACACAAAACAATAAGACGAGCATTAACACATTGCTGCAAGAAGTAAAAAAATTCAAAGTTTGATTGGAGGATTGCAGCCGCACGCTTAAAGTCGCCGATCCTGTTCTGCGCATGATCCTGCGCAAAACGGAATGCGATCGAAACAATCGTGCGGCAGAGGCGTCGAACGACGAGTTTTTAATATACGGAAAAAGGCTCGACCGCTCCCGAAATTTTATTTACAAGTTTCGGTACGGAAACAAGCACCGCATCCTGTGTAAGCGGAATTTTAAGATTAAACACCTCGTCTACCTGCCCGTCAAAGGAGGCGACGCGGATTTTCAAACGCTGCCCCTTTATGATAAATTTGTCACGGTCTCCCTTCATAAATTCGCTCGGAGGCAGACGATTTATAGAAACCTCCATACCATTAATCGCCTTATAAGAAGCGTCTTCGGCATTTTTATTATCTATTAACACCGTATGGGATCGTCCCGTGACAAACATCACAATTCCAAGCAAAACATATCCTGTAATGAGAACCGCCCTTATGATCAGCGTTTTTTTACGCGAAGCCTGCATTTTAATCTTCCTCCGTCGATGCGCGCCTAAGGTTTTCACGCTGTTTTTCGGCATTGCGCCGCGTACGCCATGCATGGATCACAAGCGACAATGCGATAACTCCGTAACCGATAAACTGTCTAAAATATTCGCCGATATTTGCCGAACCGAACAAATTCTGTCCCGCACGCGGAACGACAATGTACATCAAATGCAGCAAAAAAACTCCTACAAAGCAGTTGGGAATCGTGGCTTTAGCAACCGAAGCTCCGCCTACAAGTATCGCGGCGGCGGCAAAAAAACCCGTCTGATCGTGCGCGTTATACGTGTTCATGTTTCCCATGTTCTGCAAAAAAATGATCTGCCCTATACATGCCAAAACGGTGGAAATTATGATCGAAACTATTCTTGTCTTTTCAACGGGAATTCCCGCTGAATTGGACACCATTTGATTTTGTCCTACGGCTCTCATGTCGTGGCCGAGTTTTGTCTTTCTAAACCATATGATAAAAAAGCACAGAGCGATTATCACAATGTAGCTTGATATGGGAATTTTTATTCCTCCTATGCGGAGCATCAAAAGGTTGTCAAGAACTTGACGCACGGGATCAAGGTTCAGCGTATTTCTTACTCCGAATCCGCGTGAAAGCGCTATCGCCTTGTTATGCAGCGGAAATAAAAACCCGAAAAGATACAAAACAAAAAACTGGTATACCCCGTTGAAAAAAAAGCCCAAAATATAGCTGGTAACCATTTCGCGTCCGCGCGCCCTATTTAAAATAGAGCCGGCGATCCAGCCTAAAACTACGGAAATAGGAATTCCCACGAGGGCTGCAAACACAAGTCCCTGTATCCCTGCAATTCTCCAGTCCATCGCAAAGATAAGCCCGATTTGCCCCGCCATGGCTCCCAGAACCATACCGAAGTTGATACCCATACCGGCCATAATGGGCAGGATCAAAGAAAATACCAAAAAAGCGTTTCTTCCTATGCGCGTAAGTATGTCGTCAATTATAAGTTGTGCGGAAAATCCGGACAGCGGAATAGACACAATAGTAAGCGCCAAAAATATTTCGGCAACCAGATTATCCGCTAAAAAACCTTTAATTTTATCTTTATTCAACTTCATTATCTGGTCGCTCCTGTTTTCCTTGTCAAGGCATACAATATCATGCCGTTTGACAGCACTATTCGTATAACTTCGGACACATCCGTTTGCAGTACGCTGTTGATCACAGACGGCGTGAGCGTAAGGATTCCTTGAAATAAGACTGTACCGACAATAACGTTCAATATGGACGCCTTGTTTATCGACGCGCCGCCTATCAAAATGGCAGCTACTGCAGGGAAGGCCATAAAAAGCGGCGCCTGATAAAGTTGAATGAACCCGTAGCTCTGCTGATATACTAAGATCCCTATGGCGCCGGTAACCGTCGAAACTATTATGCTTATCGTGCGCATCCTGTTTATGTTAATTCCCCCGGCGCGAGCATAGTCAGGGTTTGAACCGACCGCCGTTATTGCGGTTCCCGTTTTGCTCCTTATAAAAAGCCACATAAAAAAACTCATGACGGCGCAGAATAAGATCATTCCTGTAGGAAATACGAAAAAATCGCCTATGTTTATTGCAAGAAAATCGTTCAGCTGTTTAACCCAATAACCGTCCAGGGTAATAGTCGTTCTAAGACCTTCGCCGCTATAGCCCCAAACCATATTTTCACTTGTGTACGGAAGAACGAGCCACATTATGGACATAAACATTACGGCCGCAAAACCTACATATAAGGCTATAGTCATCTCTTCACCGCGAACGCGATTTAAAAGCAAACTGTAAAGCCAGCCGAATAATATGCCGAACGGAATCGAAACGGCCATCGCTCCGAAAATTCCCATCCAGCCCGTAAGTCCCAGCTGCATTGCAATAGTCGAACCTAAAAGTCCTGCAATTACCCCCAACGAGAGGCCGAAATTCAACCCCGCGCCTGAAAGGATCATCGGAATCATGGCGAGAGTCAAAAGCTCGTTCTGTCCGAAACGGTTAAAAATGTCCGTCAAAGAAGCGCTCATCGAAACGCCCACGAACGGGGCCGTAATAAACAGCACTACCAAAAATCCCGCAATGATCATGCGAGGAAGCCCGAACTCGTGCAGTTTGTCTTTTAATGCGGTTTTTAAATTTTCAGAAATCATCCGGCATCCTCCGTGTTTTTTATTCCGGACATGTATAAAGCAAATTCTTCAGCCTTTTCGCGCGGTGATAAGACGCCCGCTATTTTCCCTCCGGCAACTACGGCAACTCTGTCGCAAACCGAACGTAATTCTTCCAATTCGCTTGAAACCATAACTATGGTAGTTCCGTTTTCCCGGTTATATCGGCGCAGAACGTCAAGAACTACGGCCTTTGCTCCCACGTCGATTCCCCTGGTCGGTTCCGAAACGAACAAAAGTTTGGGTTCCATGCAAAAGGCCTTAACAAGGCAAACCTTCTGCTGGTTTCCGCCGGAAAGTTCCTTTGCCTTTTGTTTTGAAGAAGTGCACTTTATGTCAAGGAGTTTTATATATTCTTGGGCGATTTTTTGCATGGCCTTTTCGTCGCGTAAAGAAAAAAGGCCCCCGAGTATTTTTTTAAGAAACATTCCCTTTACCTGCATCGCCGTAAAAGAAATATTCCAATCAAGGCTTTCGTCAAGCAAAAGGCCCACGCCGCGCCTGTCTTCCGAAACAAAGGCAAGCCCGTCGCGTAAAACGGCGTTAGGATCGTTCAATTTTATTTCTTTACCGCCAAAAACAACCCTCCCTCCGGCGGGGAACAATCCCATAATCCCGTTCGGAATGCCGAGTTTGCCTTGTCCGGCCAATCCGCCTATACCGAAGATTTCTCCGCGCCTTACGCTGAAATTTACATTGCGTACGGTTTCTCCGGGCATGTCCACCCATAAATGTTCGACCGTAAGAATCTTATCGGTTTCGTCAAGCTTTTCCGTTTCGGCGGCATTCAGTTCGGCGTGCTTTTTTAAGTGCTCGTCTGTGACGGTTCTTCCAACCATAGAAGCGGCTATGTCCGAGACGTTAGTCTCTGAAACGGGAACGTCCCTCACGGAGCGCCCGTCGCGCAGCGTTACCACACGATCGCAGGTATTTACGACTTCCTGCAGACGATGAGAAATAAGGATGACTGCAATTCCGCTTGCAGCCAATTCTTTTATAGCCTTTAAGAGTATTTCGGATTCGGACTCGGCAAGTACCGCCGTAGGTTCGTCCAGAACCAATATCCGCATCTTTTCCCGATCTATTTCACGCGCAATTTCCGTAAACTGTTTGTGTCCCACAGGCATTTCGGAAACTTTCATTTCAGGCGCGATGGAAACTCCGAGTTTTTTTATGGCGGCGATCGCGTGCGCACGCATACCGGCGCGATCGAGAGTGCTTAAGCGTGAGCCGAAAATATCGACCATAAAATTGGGCTTCGTAAGCTCGCGATTGAGCATAATATTTTCGGTAGTCGTAAATCCGGGAATGAGAGAAAATTCTTGGTGAACCATACCTATTCCGGCATCCAAAGCATCAAACGGTGATTTAAAATGCACTTCGGAACCGTTTATTTCAACTTTACCACCGTAACCGCCCGAATCGCTTATGTGCGGCATTCCGAAAAGGATACTCATCAAAGTAGTCTTACCGGCTCCGTTTTCACCGACGAGACCTAAAATTTCACCCTTGTGAAGATCGAACGAGACATCTTCAAGTACGGTCGTTCCGAAAAAATCTTTTGTTACGCCCTTAAGACGCAATAGGGGGATGTTTTCATTCATTTATAACCTAGCATAACAAAGGACAGCTTTTGTAAGTCAAGAGAAAGATAAAACAAAAGCCGTCCTTTATAATTTATGGAAACCTTTAAAAACTGCAGTTTTCAAAGGCAACTGCGGCTGTGAGCCGTTAAAATGCGAGTTTTAACTTACGATAATACAGAAAGTTAAAACTCGTCAAAATCTCGAAAAAATCGCCAAAGGCGTTTTTTCGAGATGCCCTTATATTTTATTTTACAAATTTTATCTTAAAATACTTTTCAGGAACTTCCTGCTGAGTTGTGGGCAGGTATCCCTTTCCGAATACGTAGGTGTCCATATAAACGAGCATATGATTCTTCGAACGAACGCCCGTGTTCTGGTCTATGTAATTGGCTCCGTTCCATTTAGCTCCCGGCGTGAACACCGCAAGGCTGTCAAACAGATCTTTGCCGCTCTCAAGTTTCGCCGTGCCTTCGATTATGCGCTTTGCAAATTCTCCGAGCCCCGCAGACGCCGTAAAGCCGTAAGAATACGCCCACGTGCCGAAACGGCCCGCTCCGTTGTTCGCAACTACTACGCTTTCAACTTTTTTAAGAATCGCAGGGAAGTTTCCCGCTTCGGACGAAAGATCTATGCCGAACGCTCCGGGGTAGCCCATGAGCGGCGACGGCAAGTCGGCTTCTACGAACATTCCGCCGTACTTGGCGATCTGCTTTAAAAGCGGCTCGGTGTGAGCGTCGTTCGTACAGAAAAACGCCGTTTCTTTTCCGTATTTTTCAACCCACTGGGGAACTTTTTCAAGTATGAACTGCTGTGCGCCAGCAACGCCTACGTCACTCGTGGGATCGGGGGCGGTTTCAAATACGAACCTGAGTCCCAAATCCGCGCACGCCTGTTCCATAATCTGGCGGCGGGTTCCCAGCGTTTCGTACGACATGTGGCGGGGGAACGAAATATGAACGAAACTCTTCGCGCCCATCTGCTTTGCAGCCCAGATTATCGTGTATCCGCGGGAAACAAAGTCCGCATTTATGGCAAGATCCGCGCTTGATTCGATAACAAGAGGATCCTCGTGAGGTTCGCCTGCAAAGCACAAAATATCCGATCTTTTTTCTTTTACGCGCTTAAAAGCTTCCGCAGTGCCCGGAACACCCTGATTTACTATGATCGCCTTTATAAGAGGATCGTCGGCCAACGCCACGATCTGAGAGATCGTAGTTTCCTGCTGAGACATAAAGTCGTCAGGATACGTGATGTGCTGTATCATTCCTCCGTCTTTTACGGCGCCGTAGCGCTTTATAAGCTCTTCAGCTCCGCGTAAATCGTCTTCCGACTGCGAAACGGTTCCCGTCAAAATACCGATGTGGAATTTCTTGCCAGAAGAACCTGTAGAGCCGGCGTCTTTTGTACCGGCTGCAAAAACCAGCGATGCAGCGCAAAAAAGCGCGGCAAAACCCATGACTTTTTTCATTTTTTCCTCCAGAAAATCAATAAATATCTTATCTATTTGCAAATTTGATCTTAAAATACTTTTCAGGAACTTCCTGCTGAGTTGTGGGCAGGTATCCTTTTCCGAATACGTAGGTGTCCATGTAAATGAGCATGTGGTTCTTAGAACGGACTCCCGTGTTCTGGTCTATGTAGTTAGCTCCGTTCCACTTGGCTCCCGGCGTAAACACCGCAAGGCTGTCAAACAGATCCTTATTGCTCTCAAGTTTCGCAGTGCCTTCGATTATGCGCTTTGCAAATTCTCCGAGACCCGCAGAGACGGTAAAGCCGTAAGAATAAGCCCACGTGCCGAATCTTCCGGCTCCGTTATTCGCAACCACTACGCTTTCAACTTTTTTAAGAATCGCAGGGAAATTTCCCGCTTCGGATGAAAGATCTATTCCAAACGCTCCGGGGTAGCCCATGAGGGGCGACGGTAAGTCGGCTTCTACGAACATTCCGCCGTACTTGGCTATCTGCTTTAAAAGCGGCTCGGTGTGAGCATCGTTCGTACAGAAAAATGCAGTCTCTTTGCCGTACTTTTCAACCCACTGGGGAACTTTTTCAAGTATGAACTGCTGTGCGCCAGCAACGCCTACGTCGCTCGTAGGATCGGGGGCCGTCTCAAACGCAAACTTAATCCCCAAATCAGCGCACGCCTGTTCCATGATCTGGCGGCGTGTTCCCAAAGATTCATAAGACATGTGGCGGGGAAATGAAATATGAACGAAACTTTTCGCCCCCATCTGCTTTGCAGCCCAGATTATCGTGTATCCGCGGGAAATAAAGTCTGCATTTATGGCAAGATCCGCGCTTGATTCGATAACAAGGGGGTCTTCCTGAGGTTCGCCTGCAAAGCATAAAATATCCGACCTTTTTGCCTTTACGCGCTTAAAAGCTTCCGCAGTGCCGGGAACCGATGCGTTCACAACGATGGCCTTCATAAGGGGATCGTCTGCCAACGCCACGATCTGAGAGATCGTAGTTTCCTGCTGAGACATAAAGTCGTCAGGATATGTTACGTGCTGTATCATCCCCCCGTCTTTTACGGCGCCGTAGCGCTTTATAAGCTCTTCAGCTCCGCGAAGGTTGTCTTCCGCCTGCGAAACGGTTTCGGTAACAATACCTATGTGGAATTTTTTAGAAGAAACGCCGCTTGCAGCGGATTCTTTTGTTCCGTTTGAAAATGATAATGCGAGGGGCAGCATCAATATCCCTATCAAGATAAAAACTTTTTTCATTTTTTTGCTCCCGTAACTTTATAAAAAAAACAAAATACGCCTAATAATTATGACTATCCACAAACAACACGTCAAGGTTAATTTTAAAATAATTTAAAAAGAAAGCGATTTTTTTATATAAAAAACGCTTATTCTTCATATTTTTCGGTCTCAAGAATTTTTTTTGCGTTTTCCACGCGCTCTAAAGACGGCGTGGGCGTGTCTTTTAAAGGATAGGGGATTCCCATCTCATCGTATTTTGCCTTACCGAACGAATGATACGGCAAAACTTCAACACGGCGGACGTTTTTAAGCGTGCGGATAAAATCCCGGGTGCGCCTTAAATATTCGTCATTATCGGTAATACCGGGAACAAGCACATGTCTTACCCAGATCGGCTTGCCCGTATCGGACAGATAACGAAACATGTCCAGAATATTGCCGTTGGGAACTCCTGTAAGTTTTACATGCTCTTTATCGTCGATGTGTTTTATATCGACCAGCAGAAGATCGGTGTATTCCATAAGTTTTTTAAATTTTGAAAAAAAAGGCTCCTGACGGGTAAAAGGTCCGCCTGCGGTGTCTATCACCGTATTTATATCGTAGCGTTTGGCTTCTTTAAACAGCTCGATAAGAAAATCAATTTCAAGAAGAGGTTCTCCGCCGCTGACGGTAATTCCTCCGTCTTTTCCCCAATAAGGGCGGTAACGCAGGGCACGTGCAATGAGTTCTTCCGCGGAAATTTTCTGGCCGCCTTCCAGCGACCAAGTGTCCGGATTGTGACAAAATTTGCAGCGCATGTTGCAGCCCTGAACAAAGATCACAAATCGCACGCCCGGTCCGTCTACAGAGCCGAAGGTTTCTATTTGATGTATGTTTCCTTTACAAGTTTCCATATTATCATAGCGCCGAATTGCGGTTCCATCGCATTGAAGTTTAGCGCCTTAAACTTACAGATATTATTACAAAAAAACAGAGCCGCTGCAATAAAATCGCAACGGCTCCGCCTTTAAATTGTCAAAAGTTCGGTTTTACCGGATCACAAAACGCCGTGAGCGTTGCGCGCTATTACGTCGAGCTGCTGCTCTTTTGTCAATTTAATAAACCGCACCGCATATCCTGATACGCGTATCGTAAAGTTCTGGTATTCTTCCTTTTCAGGATGTTCCATAGCGTCCTTGAGTTTATCGATACCGAAGACGTTGACGTTAAGGTGGTGAGCCCCCTGTCTGAAATATCCGTCCAAGATTTGAACCAGTTTTTCGGAACGCTCCTGATCGTTATGGCCGAGCGCGGACGGGTTGATCGTCTGCGTATTCGATATACCGTCAAGCGCATATTCGTAAGGCAGTTTGGCGACCGAGTTCAAAGACGCCAAAAGTCCGTTCTTTTCGGCTCCGTACGACGGGTTTGCGCCGGGCGACAGAGGCTCGCCTTTTTTGCGTCCGTCGGGCATCGTTCCCGTAGCCTTACCGTAAACCACGTTTGAAGTGATCGTAAGAATGGAAGTTGAAGCTACGGAATTGCGGTACGTCTTGTACTGTTTGATCTTATTCATAAAGGTCTTTAAAAGCCACACTGCAATGTCGTCCGCGCGGTCGTCGTCATTTCCGTAACGCGGGAAATCACCCGTCACTTCAAAGTCCTTTGACAATCCGGTTTCGCTGTCACGGATAACCTTGACTTTTGCGTATTTTATTGCGGAAAGAGAATCTACGACATGGGAAAAACCCGCTATACCAGTCGCAAACGAGCGATGCACTTTTGAATCCAGCAAAGCCATCTGCGCCGCCTCATAGTAATATTTATCATGCATGTAATGGATGAGGTTGAGGGTGTTCACATAAAGCCCGGCCAGCCACGTCATCATCGCGTCATATTTGGTAATAACGTCGTCGTAATCAAGATATTCCGATGTTACGGGCGCGTAAGCGGGACCTACTTGAGTGCCCGTAAGAGCGTCCTTTCCTCCGTTGATGGCGTAAAGCAAACATTTTGCAAGATTCGCTCGAGCGCCGAAAAACTGCATCTCCTTTCCCACTTGAGTTGCCGAAACACAGCAGCAGATCGTATAGTCGTCGGTCCAAATGGGACGCATAACGTCGTCATTTTCATACTGAACCGCACTGGTTTTTACGGAAATTTCGGTGGAATATTTTTTAAAGTTTTCAGGCAGATATATCGAATAAAGAACCGTAAGGTTGGGTTCGGGAGCAGGGCCCATGTTTTCAAGCGTGTGCAGGAAGCGGAAATCGTTCTTTGTAACAAGAGGACGTCCGTCCGTTCCCATTCCGCCGACAGTCACCGTAGCCCAAACGGGATCGCCTGAGAACAGTTCGTTATACGATTTTATTCTGGCAAATTTTACACAGCGAAGCTTCATAACAAAATGATCGACCAATTCCTGAGCTTCTTTTTCAGTAATCGTACCGTTTTTAAGATCACGCTCAATGTATATGTCTAAAAAAGTTGAAATTCGGCCGACGCTCATAGCGGCGCCGTTTTGCGTTTTTATTGCGGCAAGGTAACCGAAGTAGAGCCACTGGAAAGCCTCCCGCGCATTTGTCGCGGGCTGCGAAATGTCATAGCCGTATATCTGCGCCATTTCCTTCATGCCGTTAAGAGCTCTTATCTGCTCGGAAATTTCTTCGCGCTTACGGATAACGGCTTCCACCATTGCCAGCTTATCGCTTTTGTGCAGATCAGCCTTTTTTTGTTCTATAAGATAATCAATGCCGTACAAGGCTACGCGGCGGTAGTCTCCCACTATGCGGCCGCGCCCGTAAGTATCAGGAAGACCGGTAATGATCTTATTCTTCCTGGCTGTGCGCATTTCAGGCGTATACGCATCGTAAACGCCGTCGTTGTGTGTTTTGCGGTACTGAGTGAATATCTTATGGAGTTCGGGACTCGGTTTATAGCCGTACATTTCACAGGCTTCTTCCGCCATATGAATTCCGCCGAACGGCATAAAAGCCCTTTTGAGGGGTTTGTCCGTCTGAAGTCCGACGACCTTTTCAAGCTTTTTACCTTCAGCGCAGATGTAACCGGCGGCGTGGGAAGTAAGCGTCGAAGCCACTTCTGTGTCCATGTCGAGAACTCCGCCCTTTTTTATTTCTTCTTTTTGAAGCTTTTTAATTTCGCCCCAAAGCTTATCGGTTGCCTCCGTAGGACCTTCCAAAAAAGATTTATCACCCGTATATATAGTATAGTTCTGCTGAATAAAATCGCGAACATTAACTTCTTGCTTCCAATACCTGCCGGTAAATCCGGCCCATGCTTTATCGTAGGACATGATCCCTCCTGTGTTATTATTGATATATTTAATTAGCTAGGGCTAACGTATATATTCACGTACCAATAATAATATAATTACATTTTTTATACAATGGCAAGGAATTTATTTTTAGGCCTAAAATGCGGAGAACTCGTGCAATACGCGCGAGTTTGGGGCAAAGCCGAAACAGCAAAAGTCTTGTTTGCGCAAAACACGTACGAATGCGGCATTTTTGAAAGCTGTAGGCTTTCTGCGGTGACGCATTTTAAGGAGAGGGAAATCAAATATTAAACTGTCATATAAGGGCAGTTATTTTCAAGTGCCCAACGAAGCGCCTGATTCAGGCGTTTCTGATAACCTTTTCCGCCCTTTTTAAGAGCATCCAGAAGATCCAAATCTATTTTGGTATGAATATCGCCTTTTTTAATCCGAACCCATTCAGGATGAACTTCATACCACGGTTTAAACTGCGACAGCTCCTCTTTTGTCATTTTTGGACAGTCGGAAAAATCCGTGTTTACAAACGAATCCATTTCTTTCTTTCGTTCTTCACTAATAGGCGGAAGTTTTCTTACATCATCTAAGGTCATAGTTACTGTAGTACTCATCTCTTTCCTCCTTCGTTGCAAACCGTGCAGATATTATTCTTAGATTCTCGTGCCGTTCTGTATATATTACAACGACAACTTTATGTGCCAGTCCTAAAACTTTTGTTCGTTCTTCTTCAGGTGAAGAATTTCCTTCATCATATTTTTCAATTCGTTTGTCGTCCAGAAAAACACGAACAGCTTCATAAAAATCAATCCCGTGTTTCTTTTTGTTTATGGCATTTTTTTTCTCGTCCCACTCGAATGTCATTGTTCATTCCTATGTACATAGTATAATGTACAAATCGGTTCGTCAAGTATTGTTAAAATTTGCATTTGAGAAGTTATGGAATTTCCGTATAAAAAATCATCGTTTAACTTCGACCGCTGAAATATCAAACCTCACTTTCCATAAATCTTTAGCTATCTTCCGTCCGACACAGTGAAAGACCGATAGAAAAACAGACAGAATACTAACTCAGCGAAAAAGACAATCTTTTATCCAATGCGACTGCAACTTTCTGCAAAAACTTAAATGATGGATTATAGTTTCCGCTTTCCAATCGGGCAATATTGGACTGTCGTGTGCCGATTTTTTCGGCAAGCTGCTTCTGTGTCATCTTTTTTTCAGCCCGTGCCTTTATAATCTGTTTTATCAGCTCATATTCAGGCTCAAGAGCGTCATACTCCGCCTTTATTTGCACGTCTTTGAAAAGTTCAGCCTTCAATCTGTCAAAATCGTCCATAACAACTACCCCTTGATTTATAATCTTTCATTCGTGCCAATACGGTTTCAAGTTCCTTTTGCGGAGTCTTGTCCGTCTTTTTCTGTATCGCATGAAGTAGAACAGCCTTTTCTTCTTTCGTTTCCTTATCCTTTACAACAACGAAATAGAAAGTCCTGAAAATATTGTTTGATTGTTTTGTCCTAAGTTCCATTAAGCCTTCATATCTGTCGCCCTTAATGAAATCCACATAGGGATAATGTAAATCCGGCCCCACTTCTTGTAGGAGCGTTATATCCCGTAAAATTTTAGCAATCGGTTTTTTTTGAAGCGATTGTATAAATTCATTTACAGGATTTTTTCCGCTTTCGGGTTTATAAAATTCTATCTCATACCCCATGACCAAAGTATATCATATTTGATATATCAGATCAAATATTTTTTACACTGCGCCCGTAAAACAACATGGAATATCATCAAATTTACTGTTTACCTGAAACGTCATACGACATCCAGCGGGATTTTTCGTTTGGGCGGAGGGAATTCCGCGTCTATCATGTTTATTTCATCTTCGGTAAGGACAATATCGCGCATCTTTGCATTTTCCAAGGCATGTTTTTTATTGCCTGTTCTGGGGATCGCTATCATGTCGGGTTTTGAAAGCACATAAACTAGCATGAGATTGACAACGCTTATATTGCGTGAATCGGCGATTTTTTTTAACACGCGGTTTTCCGTGAGTTCATACTGAAGAGATCCGGCCTGAGCCATAGGACAGTAGGCCATTACAGCCGTATTGTGCTCTTTTAACCACGGATACAGATCGTATTCAATTCCCTTAGAGCCCACATGATACAGCACTTGATCGACGGCACAGTTGTTTCCGTCTTTAATTGAAAACAGTTCTTTCATGTCAGAAAGATCAAGGTTTGAAACGCCCCAGCGTTTTATTTTTCCTTCAGAAACTAATTTTTCCATGCAAAATACGGTCTCCGACAAAGGAATCGAACCTCGCCAGTGCAAAAGATACATGTCAAGGTAGTCGGTGCCGAGTCTTTTAAGGGAATTTTCACAGCTGGTAAAAATATGCGCTTTTCCTGCATTGTGGGGATATACTTTTGAAACTAAAAAAAGTTCAGTGCGATCAAAGCCCTTTATAGCTTCGCCTACGAGCATTTCCGATTTTCCGGAACCGTACATTTCCGCAGTATCTATGAGCGTAACGCCGTTTTCGATACCTGTGCGGACAGCGTCAATTTCCTTATCTTTAGTCGACGAATTTTCGCCTAAGAACCAAGTTCCCATGCCCAGCTTCGAGAGCTTCGTGCCGTCTCGTAAAATCACATAATCATTCATGATAAAATATTATAACATATTTTATTTTAATTAAAGCCGAACACGGATGCACGCCCCACAAATAATGTCGCCCCTTGTCGCACTCGGATGTGCGACAAACATTTAAAGTTTTAAAAACTCGACGACAACGGCGCCGCCCGTAATATCAAAAACATGTTTTGCAAAAAGATCGGCTTCGTCTTCTCGGATCCGGCCGTTTATGTTTATGTTCGTTTGAAAAACTTCCGCCAGGTCGTATATGTGAAACGTCGCAAAACAGCGTTTTACCGTGTCATAGAACTTATAAGGCAGCGCAAACGAAAACTCTTTTTTCAACACAAGCTCTTCGAATGCGTTGAGCTCTCTTGCTTTTTCAAGCACGAGCTTTGCGGAATCGGAATATGCTTTTACAAGGCCGCCCGTACCTAAAAGAGTGCCGCCGAAATATCGCGTTACCGTCAAAAGTATATTCGTACAGCCGCAGTTTTTAAGCACGTCCAACATAGGGCGGCCTGCCGTGCCGGGCGGTTCGCCCGCGTCGCTCATGCCTAGAATTTCAGCCGCAGCGCCTATGACAAAGGCATGGCACACGTGCGACGCGTCATTGTATTTCATCTTTTGTTCTTTAAGGAGCGACCTCGCCTGAGCCTGAGCGGAACAAGGCAAAAGCTCGGCGATAAAACGAGAGTTTTTTACGACGGTTTCAAAAACGATGCGCACCGATAAAGCGTTCATCAGTTTTTTTCATCAACAGTCGGGCTTTCAGACGAATCGGCACCGCGCCTATTTAAGGCGCCGTTGTCAGAATCGCTGCTGCGGGGATTTTGAACGTTGCGTCCATCCGCAGGGGCGCGCCCATCCGAGTCGCCGTTGCCACCTGAGCCTGCGGCGCCACCATCCGAGTCGCCGCCCATATTCACAGAGCCGCTTTCTCTTGGGTCTGCGCCGCAAGGATTTTCAGCGCCGCCCATATCCGCAGGGCTTTCAAGCGCCTTACGCTCGTTTTTCACGCCCGCTCCTGACACCGCCAAAACCTCAGTGTAAAACAGCGGAACCGACATAAACATTCTTACGACGGCCGTATAAGCGGAAACAAAATACACTAATTCCGTTACGGAAAATAAAAAAGCCGGCAATCCTTTTAAATCACGCGGAATCAGAAAGGACAACAAAAATGCGCTTACGGCGACTAAAAGGTATATTCCGCCGGCATAAAGTATAAATCCTGCAAGTTTAAAACATCTGCCTTTAAGCAATGTCGCGCTCGTCTTAAAAACGTCCGCTACTTTGGAATCGGGATTGTCGTAAATGCATACCCAAACAAAAACAAAGCGTATAAGCAAAACGGCACAAATTATCGTATACACGATAAAAATTATTCCTACAAGGACGGGAAATTTTAGAGTTTGTATGTTTTTTTCAAAGTTAAGATTTATTATTAAGACAAGAATTTGGCAAATGACAAGCGAAGTTATCATTCCCAAAGAAAATAATGATGAAGCGCGCAAAATTCTTTTACGGTCTTTAAAACCGCTGAACAAGAATCCCAGCGTAACGAATTCGTTGCGCAAAATGCGTAAAAGCAATACTTGGTATCCGTATTGCAAAAACATAACAAAGACAAAGCCCATAAAAAGCAAGGCAACCGCCGCGGCTATAGGAAAAATCGCAACTCCGCCTTTGGCCAGCAGCATAATCACGGGCCCCGAAAAAAACGACATAACGAGCGTTTCGAGCACGGACATAAGCAAAAAAGAAAAAAGAGCTTTCCACATGTTCACACGCATGCATGCGTTTAAAACATGTATCATTTGCCTGTATGTTTTCATATTTTACGGCTCTCCTTTTGCCACTTCAACGTCCACACTGTCGACTTCGCGCGCTTCAATCCTTACGCCTAAAGCCTTGAGCCCTTTTTCAACATAATCCGAAGCCTTACAGCGTTTTTCCAAAATTTTAACCCGCGGTTTTGCGGTAAAATGAACGGTAAACGCAAAATTTTTACGAGTATCTATGTGAATCACTTCCATCCCGTCCGGTGCAAAAAAATAGTCCCTGTTCATGATATAGGCTGAAATTCGGCAGCGTTTTATAAAAAGATACTTTGTCTTGGGATCGCGGTACAAGACCGTAAACAAAACGGCGCCGAGAGTTTCCTTGTCCGCAAGCGAACAAAACCACATCTTAGGCCCGACGAACGTTTTTTGGGGAACTTCCATGACGGTGTATATTCCGCTGCCGCGCACAAAAAGCACTCGGTCGTAAGGCGTTACAAGAAGTTTTTCTTCTCCCCCAGAAACGTCGGTCCCCAGATAACCTGTTTTTGCATCGTAACGCAAGGGAATATTGCGCTGAACCACGGATTTTACGTCAACCATATCTATCGAAGTTACTTCTGTGCGGCGTTTTACGGCTTTTGCATCAAGCTTTGCTAGTATTCCGTCCAAATACGATACCGCATATTCGGTAAGATTTTTAAGCAGCCTGTCTATCTCTTTTATGCGTTCCTTTATCGTCTTAACTTCTTCACGGTTTTTATTTATATCGTACAGCGATATGCGCCTGATAGGAATTTTAAGCAGCCGGTCTACATCGTCATGAGTTACCTCACGTATAAGTTCCGCCTTAAACGGTTTAAATCCGTCGATCACGGCTTTTTCTACGGTTTCTGCGGTTTTCATGGTTTCGATGCGTTTATAGATGCGCTCTTCAACAAAGATGCGCTCAAGCGTGCGGGCGTGAAGCCGGTCGATCATTTCGGCTCTCTCAACTTTCAGTTCGTCATGAAGGATACCCGTAAGCTGCTTTGCGTGATACTCTATAACTTCGGAAACACTCATTACGACCGGCATATTGTCGCGTATCACAAGAAGGTTGCATGAAATCGACTGTTCGCATTCGGTAAACGCGTACAGCGCGTCGACGACGTCCTTTGTATACACGCCGCGAGGAAGTTTTATTTCAATGTTTACGCTTTCCGCCGTATAATCGTGAATCGAAGCGATCTTTACCTTTCCGCTTTTTACCGCATTTTCTATTGAATTCATAACGCTTTCCGTAGTACATCCGCAGGGAATTTCCGTTATGCTGATCTTTTTTTCATCTGTCGTGTCCATCTTGGCGCGCATAACGATCTTGCCGTTGCCGTCCCTGTAATCCGAAACGTCCATGAGAGCTCCGGTAGGAAAATCCGGATAAAGGCGGAACTTCTTCCCTAAAAGGCATTTTTTTTCAGCGTCTATGACTTCGCGTATGTTGTGACTCAGTATTTTAGTGCTCATGCCGACGGCGATTCCTTCCGTTCCCATTATGAGGACGAGAGGAAGCTTTGCGCGAAAAACGACGGGCTCTTGGCTGCGGCCGTCGTAGCTCGGCACAAATTGCGTTATTTTAGGACTGTACAAAATATCGCGCGCTATCGGGCGCAGGCGGCATTCTATATAGCGCGGAGCGGAGGCCGAATCTCCGGTATACATGTTTCCGAAATTTCCCTGCTTATCTATAAACAATTCTTTATTTGCAAGGTTCACAAGCGCGGTATAGATGGAAGCGTCTCCGTGCGGATGATATTTCATGCATTGCCCGACCACGTTAGCAACTTTGTGATAACGCCCGTCGTCTACTTCAAAAAGCGTATGCACTATCCTGCGCTGAACGGGTTTTAATCCGTCGACAAGGTCGGGGATAGCGCGGTCACGGATAACGTAGCTTGCATACTGAATAAAATTTTCGTCAAAAATATTTTTTACAAAGGCCATAAAAATTTCCTACAAGTCTTTTACCGGCTCATAAGCCGGCAGTTACCTCTAAAAACGGCAGTTTTCAGAGGCTCCCAAGCATAATATAAAAACATGTCCTGCGCCGTTCCATAAAACCATCCGCCCAAACATGTAAGTCAAGCGTCTATGTCCGCGGAAAGGTGATGCACGATAAAGTCTCGTCTTTCAGGCGTGTTTTTTCCCATATAAAACGAAAGTATTTTAGGAACGTTTTTAAGAGTCTGAATGCTCACCGAAGTTAAATGCATGCCTACGTCTTCGCCGTCGCCGGGTTTGCGCTCGTGTATGAATTGTCCGAATTCTCCAGGGCTTATTTCGCCGAGGCCTTTAAAACGCGTAACTTCCGCGCCCGCTCCCAAAGCCTTCATCTGTTTGTCGCGCGTTTCTTCGTCGTAGCAATAAACAGTCTTTGTTTTGTTTCGCACGCGAAAAAGAGGAGTTTCAAGTATGAAAACGCGCTCTCCGGTAACAAGTTCTTCAAAAAACAAAAGAAAGAACGTTAAAACCAAATTCCTTATGTGAAATCCGTCATTGTCGGCATCGGTCGCAATTATTATCTTTGAATAGCGCAGGTCTTCGACATTCTCCTGAATTCCCAAAGCCATCATCAAATTATACAGTTCTTCGTTTTTGTATATATCTTTTTGTTTACGGCCGAACATGTTTTCAGGCTTGCCGCGCAAGCTGAATATCGCCTGATTTCTTACGTCGCGGCTTCCGACCATAGAGCCGGTTGCCGAATCTCCTTCCGTAATAAAGATCATGGAATCTTCACCGGCTTTTCCGTCTTGGAGGTGATAGCGGCAATCCTTCAGTTTCGGAATTTTAAGTGAGATTTTTTTTGCGGCTTCTCGGGCTTCTTTTTTTACGCCGTTTATTTCAGCATGAGCCTTTTGGTTGCGAATGATCTTTTCTTCAATGCCCGAGGCCGCCGAAGGGTTCCTGCGAAGCCAATCGTCAATGGCAAACTGGACGGCCTTTATTATGGGAGATCGAATTTCCACATTGCCCAGCTTGTTTTTTGTCTGACTGGTAAACATGGGATTGTCTATGCTGATCTTTAAAGCTCCTACAAGTCCGCCTGTAACGTCTTTTATGTCATAGTTTTTTTTGTAAAAATCGTTAAAGCCCTTTGTAAAGCCTTCCAAAAATGAAGTAACGTGGGTTCCGCCGTCTGCGGTGGATTGTCCGTTCACATACGAATACAACGTCTTATCCAGCTCGTTAGTGTGGGTAAAGACAAATTCCAGCATTTCATTTTTAAATGAACAGTAAGGATAAAGAGGAGTTCCGTCCATTTCCTTGTTCAAAAGATCGACGAGACCGTTTTCGCTGAAATATTCTTTGCCGTTGCAAACAATCTTCAGCCCGGGATTAAGATATACGTAGTTCCAAAGGCGCTTTTCCACAACGTCCATGTTAAACGAATATTTGCCGAACATGAGCTCGTCGGGGATAAACTCAAGATACGTTCCGTCCTTTGAACCTTGCGGAACTTTTCCCATCTTTTCGGATTTTTTTACGCCGCGCTCGAATTCCACTACGGCGCATTTTCCGTCGCGCATCGAAGCGGCTCTAAAATAGGACGAAAGCGCATTTGCGGCCTTTATGCCTACGCCGTTCATTCCTATCGCTTGTTTAAAGACCGAATCGTTATATTTTGCTCCCGTGTTCGTCTTTGAAACACAGTCGGCAAGTTTTCCTAAGGGAATGCCGCGTCCATAGTCTCGTATGCGAACCCGTCCGCTTCCGTCTATGGAAATGTCGATTCGGTTGCCGAACCCCTGTGAAAATTCGTCGACTGCGTTGTCGATTCCTTCTTTTAAGAGAATATAAATTCCGTCGTTTTCGTCCGAACCGTCGCCCAGGCTTCCTATGTACATTCCCGGCCGGCGCCGTATATGCTCGAGCCCTTCAAGGTGCTGTATGCTGTCTTCGTCATACACAGCCGTATTAGGCGAAGTTTTTTTGCGGCGAATCGAGTTTACTCCCTGCGCCGCCGATTTTTGCGCCGTCACGTCTACAGCGGCCTGCCCGGACTTTCGCGCCGTTTTGTTTTTTTGTTCCGCATTGCTAATGCTTTTTTGTGTGCTTCTTTGTGCGGCAGACGCCGTCTTATCAGTCTTAGATACGGCGGATTTTTTGTTTTCTTCCACCCTTTTTAAATTTTCCCCACCCATAAGGTACAAGTATACATTAACGGCGGATTTTTTTCAAACCGCGCGCACTGACAGCCGCCGCACGTATGCCGCGGGCAAAAGCGGCGCAGCTCTGCGCCTCCTGTCCGTGCAGCAAAAAACTTTCCCTAAAAGTTGAAATCTGCGGAGAAAAACGGTATGATAAACACATCAGTCATCTTAAGTCAGTCCCGCAATCTATTGTTACGAGAGACTTATGTACGATACCGTAGGTACAGCTCTATCTCCGGCGCGACACAGCGCGCTGCGAACGGCTATACGCCGATCGCGGGCACTGCCGCCGGCGCTTAATGCACAAAACACGAAAAATCACGCTCAAGTACTTGACAAAGATGAAACGCGCCTAATAATGTCGGTCGGTCGGTCGGTCGGTCGGTCGGTCGGTCGGTCGGTCGGTCGGTCGGTCGGTCGGTCGGTCGGTCGGTCGGTCGGTCGCCTAACTCATGCCCGCATAAATTTTCACTCAAACGCACACAACTTTTCTCAACAAATCAAACGCATAAAGGCAGTATTGCGCCCTTGTGCGTTTTTTTATTTTTCCACAGTTTGCCTGTACAGCCGCTTTTGTCTGCAAAGCGGCTGTTCCTACAGAAAAGGAGGTTAAACTCGCAGCTGAAAATGTACAAGGACGTACATTCTTGAGCGGGATTCTTAAGGAATTGCAAGCAAGGCGTAGCAATTCGGAGCCCTTAAGCGTTATTTGGAAGATGGGTTGGGTTTTAGGGGAAGGAAGAAACCGGACAGGACGTCCGCCTGAATAAGACCTGCAAGTTTTCGACAGAAAACTCGGGATAAAAAGCATACACGGACGTATGCTTTTTATCGGGTGTCTTTCGCCCTACCAAAGGAGGTCAGTTGAAGCTCACGGCTCAAATAGCGCCGCTCGCTTCAACGTCGAGTTTTAGGCCTCAGCCTAAAACGTCGCATTATCGGTCTGCACTTTCTCAACTAACGTTTGCGAAAGTGCGTAAAAATTGTTTCTCGGCTTTTGATAAAGTCTGCGAAACAATTTTTAGGAGGTATTTATGCTCAAGTACTCTCTTCGTGAAAACTTACTTACCGCTGCGCCGGACGACTTTATGGCGCAGACGCAGGATGTGCGCTCGTACACGCTTGACGAGATTATCGACTTGATGATGCAAAAAGGTTCCACGCTCACGCGGGCCGACGTTTCGGCGGTTTTGCAGATCTACGGCGAAGTGTGCGCCTCGGTTATTGCCGACGGCTGTGCTTTAAACACCCCGCTTATGAACACCGCCTTGAGCATTTCCGGCGTGTTCAACGGGGCTAACGACGCCTTCGATAAAAAGCGGCACACGGTCAATTTGAACATGACGGCGGGAACTGCGCTCAAAGCCGCAATCGGTAAAATCAGGTGCGAAAAGACGGGAACTGCAAGTACCGACCCGTACATCACCGAAGTTTCCGACATCGTGTCCGGCACGGTAAACACAACACTGACCAAAGGCGGCGTGGTGCAGCTTACCGGCTCACGGCTCAAGTTCGGTGCCAAAGACGCCTCTCAGGGCATTTTCTTCATCCCCGAAACGGGGAATCCCGTTCGTGCAGCGGTTATCGCCGAAAACAAACCCGCGCGAGTTATGGCGATTATCCCTGCGGATTTGGAAGCAGGAACGTACTACATAGAAGTGCGGACAAAGTATGCCAATGCGACAAAACAGCTTAAAACGCTGAAAGTCGGTAGATTTGCCAAACCGCTTACCATTACATAGGGTGCGGAAGACTTACTGCATAGAGTAAGCCGCTCTTACCGCATAAGGTAACTCCGGCTTACCGCATAGGGTAAGTCAAACTTACTGCGTAAGGTAATTGTTTTTCCCGGCCTAGTGCCGGAATTGATAAAGGATTTTATTTATGAGGAGGTCTATATGACAAACTTAGACAACAAAAAGACACGGCGCTTTATGCGCCGGGCGGCGATGTTTGCCGCAGTTTTACTTACAGGTCTGGCGATAAGCTGTTCCAACGGATCGGGTTCAGGAGGAACGCCGGAACCCGATCCCACGCCTACGCCAAAGCCTAAGCACGCCATAACATTCAGCGTGGACAGCACTACGCCAAACGGCACGCTTAAAGCGACAGTTGGCGGCACCGAAATCAATTCGGGCGATAAGGTGGAACAGGGTAAAACGATTGTCTTTACGGCAACACCCGATTCGGGCTACAGGGTAAAGGGCTGGACGCTTGACGGCAACCCTGTAAACGGCACAAACAGTTCCTATTCATTTACTGTAACCAAGGCGGCCGAGGTTAAGGTGAGCTTTGAGAGCGACAGCACGCCGCTTCCGCAGTACGCCGTAACATTCAGTGTGGAAGGCGGGAACGGTACGCTTAAAGCAAAGGCGGACGGAGTTACGGAAACGGAGGCAAGCCCCATAAATGTCGAAAAAGGCAAAACCGTAACCTTTACGGCCTTTCCGGCTGCGGGCTACGAGGTAAAAGAGTGGCAGATATTCGGCACGGGAATGGTGTTTGAAGCGGGTACGGGAACTGCGGGAAACAACACGGCGAAGGTAAATCTTAAAGGCAATCTTATCGTAAAGGTGAGCTTTAAAGTGCAAACGCTTACTTCGAAGCACTTGGTAACGATGGCAGCCGGTGCAAACGGAAGCATAAGTGCCGAACCTGCCCTTCCTGCAGGCGGTATGGTAAATGAGAACACGACTATCGTCTTTACCGCCTCTCCTGATTCAGCAAGCTACACGGTGGACGCGTGGACGATTACGGGCGGGCAGCTCCTTGCAGGCGGACAGGCGGGAAGCAGTACGGCGATGGTAAAAATAACCGAGCCGGTAACGGTTGCCGTGAGCTTTAAGTTAAAGCCTCCTACCACATATACCGTCAGCTTCGGCGTTGCAGGCACTAACGGCACTATAAGCGCAACATACAAGGCGGACGGGACAGCCTTTACTTCCGGCACTGCGGTTGCCGAAAACACCGTACTCGCCTTTACGGCGTCTCCTGATACGGGCTACAAGGTGGAAAAATGGACGGTAAACGGCACGGCCGTCCCGGGCAATATCACAAACACCTATGAGCACACCGTAACACGCGGGGCGGATATACAGGTATCCTTTGTGCCTTCCGTAACTATTCCCGATAATTTTACGCTCTCAAACGGTGCAGAGTACAAGGTAGTCGACAAGGAACAAAAGCATGTAATAATGACAAAGCGGGAAAGCGATGCCGGCGGCACTGTCTATACCGTCAATGTAAAGCCCGAATATTCGGGTATTACATATACCCTCACCGGTTTCAGCAAACAATGTATAAGCGGCTTCGGTTATTTAACCTCGTTGACGGCTTTTGCTTTAAGCGGTGAAACTGCCTTTTTAAGCGTAGACGGCGGCGTTTTATTCGATAAGGCTAAAACAAAGCTGATCCGCTATCCGAACGGTAAAACCGGCACGTCTTATACGGTGCCTACTTCCGTTACGGTACTGGGAGACAGCTCTTTTAAGGGTAATAGCAAACTTACTGCCATTGCATTGCCGACAGGTCTTACAACGATAGAAGACGGGGCTTTGTACGCCTGTTTAAAGTTGAAAACGGTCAATATTCCTTCGACGCTTACTTCCATAGGGAATGCCTTCCTCGGTTACAGCAAGGTGGAAGATGTTAAGATTCCCGAAGGCATTACCAAATTGGACCACATGTTCCTTTACGAATGCACAAAGCTTAAAACACTCGAACTGCCATCTACTCTTACTGAAACGGGAACTAATCTCTGTGTAAACTGCACGGCATTGCAAAGCGTTACCTGTATGGCAGCAACTCCTCCGGCACTGGGAGGCGGAGCTTTTAGCGGCGTAGTCTTAGCCGGCGTAACATTAAAAGTGCCCTCCGCCTCGGTCAGCGCGTACCAAAGTGAATCGATATGGAAGGACTTCAAAAAGCCGTTCGTGGCACTGCCGTAATTTAATGGGTAATGTGTAATTGGTAATTGTTTTGTACCCCGCCTCAAGATGGCGGTGGTACAAACTTGAAAGTTTTAGACGAAGACTAAAACTTTAATCTGTAAAATCATGCAGGATGAAGAAACTTGTAAAACTTTTCTTGAAATGACCTTGGCCGGTCAAATCGGAAAAATAACGCACCTGTCATCGCAAAATGCAATACTCACAGGCTCGGAAGCAAAATCCATACGCTTAGACATTTTGGTCAAAGACGAAAACGGGAAAGCCTACGACATCGAAATGGCGTTTGAAACTACCGCTATCCATGGCGGACGCAGGCGGCTTTTTGCACCTGGAGATTCAGTACAAAAGATAATGCAAGCCGCCTGTTACGGGAGAGCTTCTTCCGCCGAACCGCGCTTTCCCTACCCGTCACACACAACCGATTCATTGAATTCATCCTCTTTTTTTAATATAATTCCTAAAATAATAATCGCCGAGCGCAAACTTAAAACGCATGTAAGGAAGTAAAAATATGGCAAAATATCCCTTTGACACCATCGAAGCCAAATGGCAAAAATATTGGGAAGAGCATAAAACATTTAAGACGGAAGAAGATCCCAACGTTCCTAAGGAAAAGCGCAAATACATACTTGACATGTTTCCTTATCCTTCCGCTCAAGGTCTTCATGTGGGTCACCCGGAAGGCTATACGGCAACCGACATATACAGCCGATTTTTGCGCATGAACGGGTACAACGTCCTTCATCCCATGGGCTATGACGCCTTCGGTCTTCCCGCAGAAAATTATGCAATAAAGACGGGAACGCATCCGCGTACTACTACGATGGAAAACATAGATCACTTTACAAAGCAGATAAAGGCCTTCGGTTTTTCTTACGACTGGGACCGCTGCGTTTCCACGTGCACGCCGGACTATTATCGCTGGACTCAATGGATATTTTTGCAGCTGTACAAAAAGGGGCTTGCCTATGAAGCCAAGACGCCGATCAATTGGTGCCCCAGCTGCATGACAGGTCTTGCAAACGAAGAAGTCAAAGAAGGTAAATGTGAACGCTGCGGAACTTCGGTTACTCACAAAGTGATACGACAATGGATCTTAAAGATCACTTCATATGCGGACAGGCTTTTAAAAGATCTTGACACGCTTGATTGGCCTGAGTCGGTAAATCTTATGCAAAAAAACTGGATAGGCCGCAGCACAGGCGCAGAAGTGAATTTTCACATAGCGGACAAAGACGGAAAAGAAACAAAAGATTTTTTGACGGTCTATACGACGCGGCCCGACACCCTGTTCGGAGCTACGTACATGGTAATCTCGCCCGAACATCCGATGGTAGAAAAGCTCACTTCCGCAGAACAAAAAAAAGCCGTAAGCGAATATGTTGAAGCGGCTTCAAAAAAATCCGATCTTGAAAGGACCGACCTTAACAAGGATAAAACAGGAGTTTTTACGGGAAGTTTTGCGATCGATCCCGTAAACGGAAATAAAATTCCTATATGGATCTCGGACTATGTTCTTATCTCATACGGAACGGGCGCGATTATGGCCGTTCCGGCGCACGACGAGCGCGACTGGGATTTTGCCAAAAAATTCGCTCTGCCCGTAATCAAAGTTGTAGCTTCAAAGGAAGAAATCGCTTCTTTAGCGGGCGGCGATGAAAAAAAAGGTCTTGAAATTTTAAATGAGGCCGCTAAAGATCCTGAAAAATACAAGGCTCTTGCTTCTGCACACAACGATGTTTTTGCAGCGGCGGAAAAATGCACGGCTGCGGACGGATACTCGATAAACAGCGGGCAATTTACCGGCATGGACACTCGCAGTTCAATAGAAAACATTATCGCATGGCTTGAACAAAGAGGTATAGGTAAAAAGGCCGTAAACTACAAACTGCGAGACTGGGTTTTCAGCCGCCAACGGTATTGGGGAGAACCGATACCCCTCGTTCATTGTCCTGTATGTAAAACAGTCCCCTTAGATGAAAAAGATCTTCCGCTTGAGCTGCCCGATGTGAAAACATATCAGCCTACGGGAACGGGAGAAAGCCCGCTTGCAGGAATCGACGATTGGGTGAACTGTAAATGTCCCAAATGCGGAGGGCCGGCAAAGCGTGAAACGAATACCATGCCGCAGTGGGCCGGGTCATGCTGGTACTATCTTCGCTACATAGATCCTCACAATACAAAGTCGCTTGCCGACGTGGAAAAAATAAAATACTGGATGCCGGTCGATTTATATGTGGGAGGCGCGGAACACGCGGTTTTGCACCTTCTTTACGCGCGTTTTTGGCACAAGGTGCTCTACGATTTGGGAGCGGTAAATACGACGGAACCGTTCCAAAGGCTCGTAAATCAGGGAATGATCACGTCTTTTGCGTACCAAAGGGCTAATAAGTCCTTAGTCCCCGTAGACAAGGTTGAAGAAGTTGCCCCCGGCATATATGAAGACAGAGAAACTCATGAAAAACTTGAGCAGGTTACGGCAAAGATGTCAAAATCGCTTAAAAATGTTGTAAATCCCGACGATATGATAAGGCAATACGGAGCGGACAGCGTGCGCATGTATGAAATGTTCATGGGCCCGCTTACGATGTCAAAACCTTGGAATACGCAGGGGTTAATAGGAATAAGCCGTTTTCTTGAAAAAGTATGGTCGATAGGCGAAAAACCCTTAAGCGAAACGGACATCACTCTGCCGCTTACTGACAAGCGCATTGCCGACGTACGCAAACTTTACGCGCAGACGGTAAAAAAAGTCACTTCCGACACGGAATCTCTTAACTTTAATACGGCGATTAGCCAGATGATGATCTTTATAAACGAAGTTTCAAAATTGGATTCCATACCGCGCACGATGTGGGAAGGCTTTGTAAAAATGCTAGCCTGCTACGCTCCGCACATAGGCGAAGAGCTTTGGCAGATCATGGGGCATGATAAAACGATCGCTTATGAAAAATGGCCGGAATTCAGCGAAGACTACTGCAAAGAAGGTTCCAAGACAATCGTAGTTATGATCAACGGAAAATTGCGGGATAAATTCGACGCTCCTCCGGGCGCTCCCCAAAAGGATCTGGAAAATAAAGCTTATGCGACGGAGGGCGCCCGTAAATTCATGGAAGGCAAGACTATAGTAAAAACCGTAGTCGTTCCGGACAAGCTCGTAAATATCGTAGTAAAATAATCGAGATGCAGTATATTTTTTATAATCCGCTTGCAAACAACAAAAAAGCAAAAAAAGACCTTTCTCTGATCGCCTCGCTCTTAACGGAAAACGACGTTTCCTTTTTTGACGTAACTCAGGAAAAAAATGTAAAAAGTCTTTTGGTGGAATTGTCCCCCAAAGACACTGCCGTCATCGCAGGCGGAGACGGAACCCTGCACCGTTTTGTTAACATGATCTACGATGACTTCGGCTCTCCTTCTTCAATCCATGCAAAGCTGCTTTTTTTTCCGTCTGGATCAGGAAACGACTTTATGCACGATATTCATCATTCCAAAGAAAAAAAACTTATCGACCTTAAAAAATATATTGAAAACCTGCCTTCCGTAAGCATAAACGGCAAAATTCATCACTTTATTAACGGAACCGGAGCGGGACTTGACGGCTGGTGCTGTTATGAAGCCGAAAAAAGCAGGCAAAAAAGCGACAAACCGATCAACTACACGCTAATCGCCGCAAGGGGGCTCCTTTACGCATATAAGCCTTTTTCGGCTACCGCAGTGGTGGACGGAATTCCGCACCGCTATAACGACATATGGCTTATTTCTTCCATGAACGGGCGCTATTTCGGCGGCGGAATGAAGGTTGCCCCTGAACAGGATCGGCTGGCCAAAGACAAGACCGTGAGCTTTGTAGCGGCGCACAGTCTAAAAAGGCGTCAAACATTTAGGATATTTCCGGAATTTCTTTCGGGAAAATACGTGCGCCGAAAAAACTACATAGATGTGATTCCCGCAAAAAAAATCACCGTAACTTTTGACAACCCCGTTACGATCCAGATCGACGGGGAAGCGTTTCCGAACGTAACTTCCTATTCGGTGGACTGTGTTCGGTAGGCCCTTATTCGGAAGGCGGCGGGCTACGGAACCGCGGCGTCCGCAGCTGAAACATCATATAGATCTGTACGCGTGGATAAATTCCAGCATAAACTGCTGTATTCCGCCGAACCATTTATTTTGAAAGGCGCACGCTTCCTTTCCGATATAGCGGAAATGCCAGCTTTCCCAGCGGTATCCTGTAACATGTTCGTACCCGTCGGGAAAAGAAAGCGACCATCCGTATTGCGACGCATGAGCGTTTACCCATCTGCCGGCCTTGGTGTCTGCAAAACTGTCATCGATCGAACCGAAATCCACCGTCGTCCCAAGCTGATGCTGGCTCGTTCCCGGTCTGGCGCTTTCCCGGTCCGTAACTTCCCGTCCCTGCAGTTTTACAAGACGGTCATATACCGCTCTCTGATAATCGTATGAGCGGTAGGCGGAACTTACAAGCAAAGTGACGGAGTCCTTTTTTGCCGCCTGCGCCATAATGCGCAAATTTTCTTCCGCTGTAAGGCGCAGTTGAAGGCCTTTTCTGTTTACGGAATAAGCGTCATTTTGTTCCAGAGTTACAAGATCTTTCGGAACATAGGAAGCTCCGAGCGAGTGCGTTTTGTCGCATAGAACAAGAAGTCCCTCTTTATCCGCGTCTAAAACTTTTTGCAGATCCGCCAAAAACTCTTCAGGATCGCCGTTCGGGATCGCGTTACGGGCGTCTTCGCTGAGCATCGCAAAGGCCTTTGCAAGTTTGGCTTCCGATTGTTTCATGGGTACGGATTCGGCGTAAGATTTTTTGCAGCCGCCCGCAGCGAACAAAAAAACAACTATCAGTATGGAAAATCTTTTTATCATTTCAACCTCATAACAAAATCATACCGCTTCGTTTACGGATGCGATCACCGAAAGCAGATCAAAAAGCCCCGTCTTTTCCAAAGAGCGGAGGACGTTTTCGGAAGGATTTAACATGTATAGGGTATGTTCCGCTTTAAGAGCGTCGCTAAACACCGCAAGAAGAAGCCCCGTTCCTGCAGAATCTATATCCGACACTTGAGAAAGATCAAGAACTACGTTCGACCTTGAAATTTTTTTATACAGGACAGACCTGACCGCGTCGATCGTATAAAACGTAAAAGCGCCGCGCAGTTCATACAAGGTGAAATTCGATTCCGTCCTTTCGCTCATTGAAAGCTTTTCCATACGTCACCCCTCCGCCTGTCCGTTCGAATCGCTTCTCAAAACCAATGCGGTTATGTCGTTTGAAATTTCTTCGGGCATAAAAACCGCAAGCTGGTTGAGTATGTGCCGGATAATCTGATCCGCAGGATAAAAATTCCTTTCTTCTATACAGAGGCGGATCCTCTCTCCGCCGAAGGATTCTCCCCGAACCGAACGCGAGTCGATAAGACCGTCCGTACACATAAACACGACGTCTCCCCTGTGCAACTGCCGCTCTTTAACTGCAATACGCTTATGTATGTCTTTTAAAACTCCAAGCACGCAGCCCTTGCCTTCGATATCCGTAACATTGTGAAGTTCGGCAGAATACAAAAATATCGCCGGAACGCCGCAGTTGATATAGCGTATTTGTGTTTTTTTAAGATCGGCAAAAAGGAAGGCGCCTGAAAAAAAAGTTTCCTTAGGCAAATTTTCAATTATAAAGGAATTGACTTTGTCGGCAAATTCAATGAGCCCTCCGCCGTGCAAATTATTTTTTGAAACATAGGTTCGTATAAAATTCCTTAATATAACCATATTCATGCTTGCGCTTACGCCTCTGCCGGCAAGGGCGCCAAGCACAAAAAAATGCTCATCGTCCGACAGCTTTATCATGTCTACAAATTCTCCGCCGATTTCGCGGGCGGCAAGCATCCTGTAAGAAACGTCCATCCTGCTTTGATCGGGAAGATCCATGTTCTGCCTGATCGAAGTTATAATCTGAGACGACAGGCTTACTTCGCGCGCAAAAACGCTCAAAATCGACTTATTCGCGGCATTTTGGATAAAATAGCTGTAAACGAAAAAATATGAGTAAAGGTCAGAAAAAGCGATTCTGTCGTAGGAATTATAGCCGTGACCGTTTATTTTTTTGCCCAGTAAAAAAACGCCGGACACATGAAGCCCCTCGTGCATAACGATAAGAGCTTCCGAAGCCGAACGGCGAAACAGACTTGAAAGAGTTTTACTAACTCCGTCCAAGCGGGCGTCGGTTCCTGCGTCCGAAGCAAAGACAATTTCTTTTCGGATTTCGGCAAGAAAATCAAAAAGCTTAACATCGTCGGCGGAAAAGCGAAAATTCGTCTCGTTGGAACTGTAAATCACCTTCATCTGAGAAGCGGATTCAGGGATCACGACTAAAACATTTCCGGCATAAGCGTATTTTTTAAAAAGAGAGGCTATGTTCATGGTAATGACGGACGGCTCTTGCTTATAATCCAGTGAAGCTATTTCATTTTCAAAATCCGCCTTATAACGGTCGGCAAGTCCGCCTGTTTTGAACCTGAATTTATCATTAGCCCAATACGCAAGATTTATAATTCCTAAAACATAAAAACCGAAAAACACCCACGCGAACGGAGGCGATTTTTTATATATCGAACATACGGGAATATACATTAAAGCGCAAAGCAGGGAAGGAAGAATGAAGCGCAAAAACACCGACGCAAAATCCACGATAAAATAGCGTCTTCTGAACAATCCCGTTATCTTTTCGGATTTTATAAGCGTCAAAAGCGCACAGACATAAAAAGGAACTGTAAAAACAATAAAACTTACGTCACGCCGGCATGCAAACCGGACTAAATACCATCCTATCCATAAAAAAAACATGGCCGCAATGTTAAAAAAAGCCTTTTGAATTTTCAATACGTTTTTTCCTGCGGCAAAAAACATGGCGGCTGCGGAAATTAAAGGCAGAATTACGCGGTAAGTAATGATCATCATTTCGCCCGGGAAATTCATATTTTTATGAGGCGCCGCCAAAAAACAGGAAGCCGTAACTTTATAGAAATTTTCCATAGCCGGCGGAGAAAGCCGTATGGAACCGCCTACTATCTGAAGGACTTCCAGCAAAAGTAAATTCCCCGATGCAGCCCTAGACACCGTAACGGAAACGGGAAGCATAACTACAAAAACAAGCGATAAAAGATACAGCGTATGGCGCAAACGGGCAAATATCTTACAGTTTTCCGTTATGAGGTGAGAAAAAAAATAAAGGGATATGTTTATGTAAAAAAAGCTTTCCATGAGCAGTAAAAAGCGGATAAGCAAAAATTCAAAGATATGTAAGTTTTTCTGAAAATAATACAGAGCGGTCTGCCCCACCGCCAAAGACGCGGCAAAAATAAAAGCGCACGTGCAGGACTCGGATAAAAGAACAGGCGTTTTCAAACGCACTCCGGCGTTGTTTGAAAGTATCAAAAAAAGATAAGCGACGGATATAAGCGTTATCAAAATAAAGATCACTGTTTTCCTCCGGTCGATACCTTAACCGCAAGCATGGCAATATCGTCATGCAGCTTGTTATTGCAGAATTTTTGTACGAGATGCATGACCCTTTTCAAAAAATCGTCGGGCGATAAAATGCTGCTTTCTTTTAACATTTCAAGATATATTTCCGTGCCGCCCAGATCTTCGCCGCTCTTGTTCTTCACTTCGGAAACTCCGTCGGAAGCTAAAAACAAAACGTCTTCCTGCCTCAAGGCGCATACGTCGACGTGAATTTCTTCCAGATCAATAATTCCCAAGATGGAACAATTCGGGTTAAGTCTTTTCATGCTTATTCCGTCTTCATTCCTGAAAAAAATCATGGCGTCGTCTACGGAAGCGTTTACATATTTAAGGCTCATATCTTCAGTATCGATCAAGCCGATAAATAAAACCGTATATTTATCCTGAAGGCGCATTTCTTTTATCGAGTGATCGATAGCCTTCACTATGGCCACCAAATCTTCTTTATCTTCAGCGCTTTTTACAGTATTCATAGCGATTCCCATTATTAGAGCCGAAGCGAGCCCTTTGCCGGAAACGTCGCCAAGCAAAACTATGGCTTTTGTCTGAGAGACGGGAAGCATAGAATAATAATCGCCTGAAACGTTTATCAGAGGTTTAAAAAACGAAGCGGCTTTTAATCCTTTTATTTCGGGCATTTTTTGCGGTAAAAAATAACGCTGTGTTTCGGCGAGCTTTCTCCATTCCCGCGACAGTTCGGAAATTTTTTCCATTTCCGAAATAATTTTGGTGTGATTCTGGAAACGCCGCATTTCATACAGCAGAACGGGATAAACCGCGCTGTCAAAGCGTTGGGCAGAGCTGCCTATGATAAAAAGGTGATAAGTCCCTACGCAGCACAAAATGCCGAACGAGCCTGCGCTCTTATGTTTTAAGCCGAATTTTCTGTCTAAAAAATAAATGCCGTCTTCCCACGTATAGGGAAAATTATGCTGCAAAATCTTTGTTATATGAGGCGAAGATGCAATGCGGTCGGGACTGTTGTAAAGAACATAGTTTTGTGCGCTGTCTATGTAGATAACCGAACAGCCGCCCTGTATTTCAAGGATGTCCGCGGAAGCGGAAAAAAAATCGTCATAAGAATAGCAGTTCCTAAGAGACTTGACAAACTGCAATAGGACGGCGGTTTCGCCGCCGCTTAATCCCCTGTTTTCGATAAAGGTAATGGAGCGGACGAGTATTTTTCTTTTTAAGCTAAGGACAAGGCATATACATGCGCTTATTAAAATGACCGTAAAGTTTTTTGAAAAGTTAGCCGCGTGATGAGGAAAAATAAAAAAAGCTATTATGACGGACAAGACCGCCGCAGTAAAATTGCATATCGCCCTGATAAATTTAGCCTGAGTCCTTATCATCAAGCCTCCAGCGCAAAAAATTTTAAAGACGGCACATATTAAGCGCGATTAATATGAGGGCACCCTGAAAAAAATCGTCAAAAGCGATTTTTCGAAATCTCTCTTCCGAAAATAATACACTATCTTCCTAAAGAAGACAAAGGCATAAGACTGGGAGACGTCGTCGCTCCTTCCATTTTCAGATACTCTTCAAGGAGCGCTCTCTGCTGGCTCGACATGCGCTGGGGAATCTGAACCATTATCTTTACATAAAGGTCTCCCTTCCTTGTAGAACCCGTAAAAGGCACTCCTTCCCCTTTTACGCGCAAAACTTTGCCGTGAGGCGTTCCCGCGGGAATTTTTATTTCAATTTTCTTTTCGTCAAGGGAAGTTATATTTATCGTCGCGCCTATGGCGGCTTGAACCATGGTTACAGGAACGGCGCAATAGAGATCCTGCCCGTCTCGCTCAAAGTAGGGGTGCCGTGCGACATGTAAAAAGACGATAAGATCTCCGGACAGTCCGCCGTTCGCGCCTGCGTCGCCTTGGTGAGGAATGGTAATGCGTTTTCCGTCGTCAACGCCTGCAGGAATGGAAAGAGTCATCTTTTTGCTTTTTACCTGCACGCCGCTTCCGTGACAAAGAGGACACGGATTTTCAATTATGGTGCCGCTGCCGTTGCAGGTTGGACAGGTTTGCTGCACGGCAAAAAAACCCGCGCTTCTGCGTATTTGACCTTCTCCGCCGCAAGAAGTACACGTCTTTTTGCTTGAACCTGCGGAACAGCCCGTGCCGTGGCAAGATTCGCAAATTTCATTGTGCTGAAACTTTATTTCTATTTTTGTACCGTAAACAGCGTCTTTAAAGCCCAGGTCAAGGTCGTAGCGGAGACTGCTGCCCTGCGCAGGATCCGAAGAGCTCGTCCGCTTTGAAGAACCGCCGAAGCCCCCGCCGAAAATATTTTCAAATATGTCGCTGAAGCCGCCGCCCATTCCGCCGAACAAGTCGCTGAAATCGTGAAACGCATGCGAATATCCCGTTCCGCCCTGGTTCATACCCTCTACGCCGGCAAATCCGTATTGATCGTAAAGAGGCCTTTTTTGATCGTCGGACAAAATTTCATAAGCTTCCGTCGCTTCACGGAATTTTTCTTCGGCTTCTTTATTTCCGGGATTGCGATCCGGGTGATATTTTACTGCAAGTTTTCTGTATCCTTTCTTTATATCGTCTTTAGATGCGCCTTTTTCTACGCCCAAAACTTCGTAATAATCACGTTTAGCCATTAATTCTAACCTTTATTTAAATGCGCCGCCGGAAAAAGATTTGAGCTTTCACGGAAGACGCATTCGTGCGCTTTTTGCGCACAGATAATTAAAAAATTATATCACAAAACAAAGATAAAAAACACCCCGGCGTCGGCCGACGCACTGTCAAACCGATGCCGAAGGTGTTTTTCCGATAAAACCTTTTACTAGACGAAAACCTTATTTTTTATCGTCGTCATGAACTTCGTATTCGGCATCGTCCGCCTTACCCTTGTCAAAGCCGGCTGTTCCGCCCGCATCGGAAGTTCCTGAAGCGGAAGTTCCGCCGTTTTCAGCGCTGCCGTTTGTTCCGCCCGGCCCGCCTTGAGCGGCCCCTGCAGCCGATTGCTGTTTATAAACTTCTTCGGCAATCTTGTACGAAGCCTGTTTGAGCGCTTCGGTTTTAGCCTTAATGTCTTCGACATTGTCGCCCTGTAAGGCGGCTTTAAGAGCGGCCACAGCGTCATCGATCTTCTGCTTTTCGGCAGGAGAAACCTTATCGCCCAATTCTTTTACGCTCTTTTCCGTAGCGTAAATAAGGCTGTCGGCTTCGTTTTTAGCGTCAACGCCTTCTCTTTTCTTTTTGTCGGCTTCGGCGTTAGCTTCGGCATCCTTGACCATTTTTTCAATTTCGGATTCGCTTAAACCGCTGGAACTCGTAATTTGAACATGCTGTTCCTTACCGGTTCCCAGATCCTTTGCCGAAACATGCACAATGCCGTTTGCGTCAATATCAAACGTAACTTCTATCTGCGGAACGCCGCGGGGCGCCGCGGGAATACCTACCAGATCAAAGCGGCCGAGCGTTCTGTTCTGATCCGCCATTTCGCGCTCACCTTGAAGCACGTGGATCGATACCGCAGTCTGACCGTCAGCAGCCGTAGAAAAGATTTGACTCTTTTTCGTAGGAATTGTAGTGTTGCGCGGAATGAGTTTTGTAAACACTCCGCCCATAGTTTCAATTCCGAGAGAAAGCGGCGTAACGTCCAGCAAGAGCACGTCTTTAACGTCGCCTCCGAGAACGCCCCCTTGAATTGCGGCTCCGACAGCAACGGCTTCGTCAGGGTTTACGGCGCGGCTTCCTTCCTTGCCGAAAATGGACTTAACTATTTCCTGCACCTTGGGCATACGGGAAGATCCGCCTACGAGCAAAACTTCATCGATTTTGTCGGCCGTCAGTCCCGCGTCCGCAAGAGCCTTGCGGCACGGTTCCTTTGTAGCTTCAAACAGATCTTCGGTCATCTGCTCAAATTGAGCGCGAGTCAAAGTCTTCTGCAAATGCTTAGGAGTACCGTCCACGGCTGTGATAAACGGAAGATTTATGTCCGTGCTTGTCTGGTTCGTCAAGTTGATCTTTGCGTTTTCAGCGGCTTCGCGCAGACGCTGCATAGCCATGGAATCGCCTGAAAGATCGATTCCCGTATCTTTTTTAAACTCCGCAATGAGCCAATTTATTATCCTTCGGTCAAAGTCATCGCCGCCGAGGTGAGTATTACCGTTTGTGGATTTCACTTCAAAAACACCGTCGCCGAGCTCAAGTATGGAAATATCAAACGTACCGCCGCCCAAGTCATAGACGGCAATTGTCTTTTCCTGCTTTGAGTCCTTGTTAAACCCGAACGCCAAAGAAGCGGCCGTCGGCTCGTTTATGATTCTTTTTACGTCGAGGCCTGCGATTTTACCGGCGTCCTTTGTAGCCTGGCGCTGAGCGTCGTTAAAATAGGCGGGAACCGTAATGACGGCTTCCGTAACTTCCTGTCCCAGGTAATCTTCCGCCGTCTTTTTCATCTTCTGAAGAATAAAGGCGCTTATTTCCTGAGGACTGTACTGCTTTTTCGTTCCGTTTTCATCGATCTCTACACGACAGTCGGAACCGTTATCTATGACTTTGTAGGGAAGTTTTGTAGCCTCGCCCTGAAGCTCGTCAAACCTGTGCCCGATCAAGCGCTTTATCGAATAAACCGTGTTTTTGGGGTTAGTGACCATCTGGTTTTTAGCGGGAGCGCCCACAATGCGCTCTCCCTTAGAAGTAAAACCTACGATCGACGGCGTAGTGCGTCCGCCTTCCGAGTTCTGAATAACGACGGGCTCGCCGTTTTCCATAACCGCAACACAAGAATTAGTTGTTCCTAAATCAATACCAATAATCTTACCCATATCCTGTTCTCCTATTGTAAACAAAGATCCGATCGGATCCTCTCACATTTTTATCAATAATTTTTATAAAGGACCGTCAGTCCGCATAACTGAAAACCGCTCTCAGCCGTTCAGCGTTTGTCCGCCGCAAGCCGTAAGTTAGGCAATGGCTGCCGCCCTCAACTGCCTCCGCCGGCAGCGTTTGAATCGCTCTCAGCGTTAGTACCGTTCGCGCCTTCCGCCTTATCGCTTACGCTTCCGTCCGGCATCATAACCGAAACCTTCGCATGCCTTATTATCCTGTCCTTTAATTTATAGCCTTTTAAAAAGACATCTTTAAGGACCGGCGAGGCCACAGGCCCCGTACTGCTTCCTATAGCTTCATGCTCGTCCGGATTAAAAGCGTCTCCTGCGTTGCCGTAAGACATCAATCCGTATTTATTTTCAAGCATCGAAACCAAATTTCCGCTCACCATTTTGATGCCTTCGACTATCGCCTTTATATCGGTCGCGTTTTTAGCTGCTTCAAGGCTGCGGTCAAAATTATCAAGACTTTCAAGCAAGTCCTGCAAAAGATTCGTGTTTGCGTAGTCAAAGGCGTCCTGCTTTTCCTTAAGCATGCGCTTGCGGTAATTGTCAAAATCCGCAGCCCTTCTCAAAAGCTGATCCTTTAAGTCAGCGTTCTCCTTTGTAAGAGCTTCGATTTTCTCGGCGTCGGAAGCGGAAGATCCCTCGCCGCCGCAAACTTTTTCAGAACCGCCATGACCTGAAGATCCGCTCCCGTTTTTAGCGCCGCATTCTTCACAGCCCGTACCGCTTTCACACGCTTCGCCCTGCTTCATGCCTGACGCAGCGTTTTTACCGTCCGAGCCGGCCCCCGATCCGAAAGCCCCGTCCGCATTTTTTGCGCCGCATTTTTCCGTCGCATCTTGAGCAGCTTCGCGATCCACCTCCGAATGCTTACCGGAATGAGCTTTTTCGCTGTGTTTTCCGCCGTGCTGGCCCTCAAACCCGTGCCCGGCCTTACAGTTTTTTTCAAAATCTTTTTCAGAGGCCTTTACGGTCTCATCTTCTTTCGCTTTCACTATTTTTCCTTATTTTGATTGTTTTCATTATTAAAGATAATAAACAGTAACAAAAAACGTCAACAAATTTAAAAACAAACTCATAAAAAATCGAATTTTAATACGGGCGCATCGGCGGCAAGCTGCCGCCGGGCTCTTGCTCCAAGTCCTCGCCGTCCGAATACGGCTCCGGTCTTTCCGCGCGATCCCTTGCGCAAAATCACGAAAAAATCGCTAAAGGCGATTTTTTCGTGATGCACAATGTGTTTATAGTATTTCCAGCTTGTCAAAAATCGTCCGGCAGCACGGAGCTCACGGTCATCTCTTTTTTACTTACAGGATGAGTAAACGTAAGGCTCAAAGAATGCAACATTATCCTGCCGGACGGCAGGAGCGAAGGAGCTCCGCCGTAAAGAGAGTCTCCCATAATCGGAAGTCCCATTTCCGAAAGATGCACTCTTATCTGGTGAGTTCTTCCGGTAGCCGGACGGGCTTCAATGTACAATAAGTTTTTCCCGTCAACGGTTTTTTCATCTTTTACAAAAAAATCCGTATGAGAAAAGACCCCTCCTTCGCTTTCCGAAAGCCTGCCCCATTTTCCGGCCTTAGTTTTGGAGCTTATCCTTCCCATAAACATTTCAACGCTGAATTTATCACCTATGCGCTTTTTGCCGCCGCTCCTTTGAGAGCACACGGCTCTATACACTTTACTTACGCGGCGTTCGTTATTATAAAAATCAAACATTTCGTGTACGGCGGCATTTACCGAACGCTGCTTTGTAAAAAGTATGACTCCGCTGGTTTCGCGGTCAAGGCGATGCATGATTCCCGCGTAAGGCGGATTTAAAAGATGAGGATTTTTCTTCCATAAATACCTTACAAGAGCGTCATGCAGATTGTCCCTGCTCTCTAAAAAAGTCTTTTCCACAGGAAAAAATGCGGGCTTGTCTATTAAAATAATATACTCGTCTTCAAATAAAATATTTTTTTCTTCAAGTTCAAAATCAATATCGTTCGTCTTTTTTTCAAAAAATAATTTTTCTTCGTCAACTCTTATTTTGATTACCGCCCCCGCACAGACCGAAAAACTCGGAGATCGGACGATCTTTCCATCGACGCTCACTCCTCCGGCGACAATAAGGCGGCGTATTTTTCCGTTGGAAAGAGGTGCGCACATAAATTCCGGAAGTTTTTCGCGTAAAATAATATCGAGCCTTTTACGGACGGCGTTTTTGAGTTCAAAATTCATCACTGACATAATTTTACTCCGAATTTTATTCCGCCCGCCCTGCCCGCTCGCCAAAAAAAATGCCTTCCGCAAAGGCCGAAATTTCAATGCTCGCTATCTTCCGCGGCTCGCCTTATCGTCGGGCAAAATTATCGCGTTTACGCTTATCCCTTTTTTGACGGAAAGTTCTTCGATGAGTTCCTTTGAATAGCGTCCCGTACCGCGCGGACGGGGATGAGGTTCGGCGTCGCCTATGAGTATTATCTTTTTAACCGCGGCCGGCCGCCACCTGTAAAATTCAATCGAAGCGTACAAGGCTTCATAAACGGCTTCCGGTATGTCCCCGCCTTCAAAACCCTTTATCTCAAAGTCGTTTAAATTTTTCAAAAACACGTTTAAATCGTCCGTAAAGTCAAAAAATCTTAAAGGCAAATTTCTGTACCGCCAAGAATCCACATAATCGCGGTATAAAATCAATCCCAGCCTAACGCGATTGAATTTCTTCAAATCCTCCAAAAGGCGCGGTATCCATTCCTTTCTCAATTTTTCAATGTCGTCCTGCATGCTGCCTGTGGCGTCGATCGCAAAGACGCAATCAACCGTAGAACCGGCCGCTATGGAATTTATGGGCTGCATAATGTCGTCAATGATAGTCGAAGGTCCTGCGGAATATATCAATTCTTCGGAAATTTCTTTGAATTTTTCGGCGGCGACGGGATTATACGCGTCGGTCAAAACGGGACCTGCTGAAATTTCTTTAGGCGTATCGGAGATAGCCTCAGGAGCGGCGGCTTCGGGCGCTTTTATTTCAGGCTGCCGCTCGACGGGTCTTCCCAGGTCGAACATAAACGGATTGTCAAAATAGCGCCCGGTATAATCGGCGTATTTTTTTTCAAACGTTCTTATGTTGATAAAAAAGCCTCTGCCGATTTTTACGCTTCCGTTTCTTGACCACGGATAGCCGAACACTATGTTCGCGGGAATATATATATGGAAGCATTCGCCCATGTCGTCATATTCCGAAGCACTCGAATCCACCAAAGAATATCTTGCGTACTTTGAATCCAGCACTTTGCCGTCAAGATAGCGTATTTCGTCGCCGTTTACCGCATTCCATTCAAGCGCACGGTAAGCGTAATTGTCTTTTTTCCCTTCAGGGTCTTTGGTAGTTTCCGTAAGTAAAACGGATTCGATGCCGGACTTTTTTTTAATGTAAAGATCGTAGCCCGTCACGGATGAAAAATCACTGCCGTCTTTGGGTACAAGTCTTATGTCGCTTTGCGTAACCCAAAGATCATCCGCAGCGCCGCTTTGGGCGCTTAAAAAGAACGCTGCAAGCAGCGATGAAAGAAAAAATGCCGTAAACTTTTTCATATTTCAATTATCGGACAAAAATCCCGTATTCTGTAAAAATCCGTGCATTTCGGCAGAGCCGTCAAATCAGCGGCAATTCAACAGGTAATTCCGCGCAGGGCGACGGCATCAATCCGGAGGCTGGGCGGCCGGTGTCAATCCCGCGGCAATCCAGCGCGGATGGCGGCGATGCCAATTCAGCGGCAGAGAGACCGATGCCGACGCGCCGAAACATCGCAGGAACGTATTACTGTGGCATACGTCTAGCAGCGTGACCGCATCCTCTTTTTTTCTTTATGCCGATATTTGTTTCGTGCCTGTACGCCCGTGCGGTAGCCCAGTCACGCCGCCTCGCGCGATATGCCCCTCGCGCAATCTTTTGATTTTTCGTCCCAAATGTGATATACTGATCTATGTGTCTGAAGAATCTTTTACGTCAAAAAAAATAGAATATGAATCCGTTAATATAAGCGACTTTTTTGACGGCGCCCAAGAAACGCCTCAGGAAACCCACATAGTCGTTTTTACCCCTAAGCAAAGGGCTATGATAGACTCCTTCCTTTCGCGCCTTGAACCTATAGACAAACAGCGCTGCAGACGAATACGAGAGCGAATAACAGATCTTGAACTCCTCGTTGAAAGTTTTGAAAATTTTCCTTCTCTGCTTGAAAAGCACGAACTCACTGCAGACCTGCGAACGCCGCAGATTCTCATAGATTCCCTGATTTCAAATCAAAACGAAGGCGATCAGACATTGCAGCTGCCGTCGAAAGCGACATTGGGCAAGGGTTTTTTAGTCGCAAAGATCCACACGTTTTCTTCCTTAACAAGTCTTACGCACCGCACGCCGGAACTGCAGGACCTCGCCGACGATTTTCAGACGGAAACAATTTCCATGATGTTCATGCTGCTGGCGGAAGACGTATACCTTAACCTGATACGCGACACTTCCATCCCCATGGAATTTAGGCGGCACCTGTCAATATCACTTTTGCTCCTGTGGGAACACAGAAACGACCAGAACATAAGCGATATAGCGCCGGTTCTACAAAGCGTATGGAATGCAAGGCGAAAACTCGCGCCCGCCTTCGGCACAATGATGGGAACAAGCGAACTTTTGCTTATGTCTATACAGATGGACAATCAGTGGATACAGTTTATAAAAAAGCAACTCGGGACGCCGGAAGTTTCGCAGGCAATGGAAGAGTTCCTTTTCGGCATCTCTTACGAGCAGATAAAAACATTGCGTTCCATACTTAAAAATAAGGGAATCTCCGCCATAAGCCGCGACGAAGTTTCCGATTTTTTAGGCGAACACGTAAAAGTTGACGCCGGACTGGATTACAGAGATTTTTATTCCATATATACGCTTCGCCGCGACAACGCCCGAGCACGCCGCCGCATGCACTTGGAAGGCCCGCATAAAACGCTTGAAGATTACTTTATACAATTCGTCATGGAATTAAACAGGGAGAAGCAACAAAATGATTCAGCCGCAGGCCGATAAAAAAAAGAAGCGCATACCCTACCACTTCGGAGAAAAACTTCGTGCAGTACGTGAAAGAAAAGGATATACGCTTAGAACCGTTGCCGAACGGGCGGGAGTGAGCGAAAGTCTTGTTTCCCAAATCGAAAGGAACAGGGTTTCTCCTGCAATCGACACGCTTCTCGGACTGGCGGCTGTCCTTGATATAAACCTTGAATTTCTTTTTGAAGAATACCGGCGCGACAGGCCTGTTAAAATTATCCGAAAAGACGAAGGCAGAATCGTTTCTGAAAAAGACATCACGTTTGAAGAAATTTCACATCCTGAAACCGGCAACGGAGAGCACGCGTTTGAAGCATTTATTCTGAGGGTTCCCGTCGCTTCGCATACGCACAAGGGATCCTACGGGCACTTAGGCATGGAATTCGGGTTTATAGTGCGCGGAAAAGCGGAACTGCACTATGAAAACTTGGTGTATGAGCTTAACGAAGGCGACAGCGTTTCTTTTTCAGCCGGAACGCCTCACGTTATCTATAACATAGGGCAAGTGCCGCTTGAAGCGATCTGGGTAGTAACCCCGCCTCAGCGTTTTGTATATTGATGCATCGATCGTTTAACTGTGCGCAAGGCGCGCACTAATGCAACAGTCGAACAAAATAAATAACTGGAGAGACGCTATGAATTTTATTTTTTTAGGACCGCCGGGAGCCGGTAAAGGTTCCCTTGCCGTAAAAGTCGCTCAGGAATACAAAATTCCTCATATTTCCACCGGAGATATTTTTCGTGCGGCAATAAAGAATAAGACACCGCTTGGAATACAGGTTAAAGCTATAATCGATTCCGGTTCCCTCGTAAGCGACGAAATCACCTCTGCGCTTGTAAAAGAACGCCTTGCCGAAGGCGACTGCAAAAACGGGTTCATTTTGGACGGTTTTCCGCGAACGATCCCGCAGGCAAAAGCTCTTGATACGTTTTGCCCCGATACGACGGCCGTAAATTTTGCAATACCTGAAGAGTCCGTAATACGACGGTTGAGCACGCGCCGCGTATGCAAAAAATGCGGAGAAAATTACAATATCGTAAGCGTTCCTCCGAAAAAAGAAGGAATTTGCGACAAATGCGGTGGAGAGCTTTTTCAAAGAGACGACGACAAACCTGAAGCCATAAGTCATCGTATGGAAGTCTACCGCGAACAGACCGAGCCTCTGATAGCTTTTTATCGGGAAAAAGGGAGGCTTTTCGACATAGACGCTGAAAAACCCACGGCTGAAGTTCTAAAGTCATTTAAAATGAAATTCAAGATTTGATTTCGGCGGCGTCCTCCGTTGCGAGGGAAACTTCGCACTTGCGCGCGCCGGCTACACTTTGAACAATACTTTTGCTATAATTCCTGCGTGTCGTTAAACTGCAATGAGATAAACCTTATTCTTAAAGAACTGGATCTTCCCGGAGCCTTCATACAGGACATAATACAGCCGGGCTTTGACACCGTCGCGCTTTGTACATATAAAAACGGAGCCGCAAAAACCGTTATAATCTGTACAAAGCCCAATTCCTGCCGCATAAACGAAACCTACAAAAAAATCCCGAAGAACGACAAGCCCTTGCGCTTTATGGAATTTTTACGTTCAAAGATACGCGGTTACAAGATCGCTTCATGTAAACAGATCGACCTGGAACGCATTATTAAAATGGAATTACGCCACGGAGCTGAAGACGAATATTTTAACATGTTTATCCGGTTGTGGAGCAGCGCCGCAAATATAATTCTTTGCGATAAAAACAACAATATACTCGATTCAATGTACAGACGGCCTTCAAAAGGCGAAGTTTCAGGCCGGATTTATATTCCGCCCGAAATAAACGAAACAGAGACGGCAAGGGCAAGCAAAGAAAATAAAGCGGAAAATTACGAACCGGCCGCCGCCGATAGTGCAAACGGCATTACCTCAATTCCTACCGAGCTGCCGCCTAAAGACAGTTACCCTGTCCGCCGCTTCGACGATATTGAAGAGGAATATCGCAAAGCAAATCCGTCAAAAGGACCTCTCACCTTTAATCAAAAAATCGATATCTGGTACAGCGAATACGCTCAGGCGCTGTCGCGCGAAGCCCTGCTTGAACAGGCAAAAAAATGGTATAACAGCCATAAAAGCCGGCAGGAAAACGCTCTTGAACGCCTGACCGTAAAGCAAAAAAATTTTAAAAACGCCGTGTCCCTTAAACATCAGGGCGACTTGATTCTAAGCTGCATAGGCCGCCCTATAGACAAAAATTCAAATTTTCTCGAATGCCGGGACTTTACAACAGGAAGCGCCGTCCGCATAAAGATAGATCCATCAAAAACCGTGCAGGAAAACGCCGCAGCCTATTACAATCGATATAAAAAAGAGATGTCGGGCGCAACCGAACTTGAATATGAAATAGATTCGGCAAAAAAAGCTCTTGCCGCGCTGGAGCGTTCGTATGAGGCGATAAAAAAAGAAACGAACCCGATAAAAATCGAACAGATGCTCCGGAAAAGCTTAACCCCTAAGCAGCAGGAAAAAAAGAACCGCCCCGGACTGGACTACACCGTAGATGGCTGGTACATCCTTGTAGGGCGCGACGCCGATGAAAACGATGAATTATTGCGCCGGCATGCAAAGGGAAGCGACCTGTGGCTCCATACAAGGGACTGCCCGGGAGGTTTTGTCTTTATCAAAAACCGCGAAGGAAAGACCGTCCCGCTTAAAATACTCTTATACGCAGGAAATCTTGCCGTTTATCATTCAAAGGCGCGAAAATCTAAAAAGGCCGACCTTTATTACACGCATGTAAAATACCTGCGCCGTGCAAAAAACGGTCCTAAAGGGCTTGTAATTCCTACCCAAGAAAAAAATCTTACGATAGAGCTTGACGACAGAATCTTAAAAGAACTCGATCAGATAAGAGCGCAGGAAGAAGAACCGTGAGAAGTCCGCTAAAAAGCGCGTCTTTACGGCTTGCATGCGGCTTTCATAGAATTTCTTTCAAAGTCTCTAAGCTGTTCTCTGCCAGGAAGAGATGTCTGAACACCGGCCTTTGTGACACTAAGTCCCGCAGCATAACTTGCAAAGACAATCGACGATTTCATATCATTGCCTTCCGAAAGGTATACCGAAAGCGCGCTTATAAAAGCATCGCTTGCGCCCGTCGTATCTATTGCGGTAAAATCGAAAGCCTTATAATACACGCCTGTTTTGCCGTCGGTATAAAACGATCCTTTTTCCCCAAGGGTAATAATGACATTTTTTATCCCCTGCCCTATAAAAAAATCCGCTTGATCTTCAACGGTATGTTTTTGCGGACACATGGATCTGGCTTCCATCTCGTTCGGGATCAACAAAAAAAGATCTTTAAAAAATTCCGGCGGAATATGCACTACAGGGGCCGGTTTTAAAATCACTTTTACTCCGTTTTTCCTGCATAAATTTATTGCCGTTTTTACGGTTTCAATAGGAATTTCAGTCTGTATAAGGGCATATGCGCTGCGTGAAATTATTTTTTCCGCGTTTTCAAGCTGTGAGGCGGCAAAATAATCATTTGCCCCTCCGTAAACGGCGATAGTATTATTTCCTTTTTCGTCAAACATTATATAAGCCGATCCCGTTCTTTCTCTGGCATCGAATATTATTCCTTCGACGTTCACATTATTATTAAGCAAATTCCTATAGATTTCATGTCCCTTTAGATCATCACCCAATCTTCCTATAATTGAAACCTGACCGTTAAGCCTTCCAGCGCCTATAGCCTGATTTGCCCCTTTTCCCCCCGGAATTGATGATTTTGAGCGCACCATAAGAGTTTCGCCTGCCTGCGGTAAATGAGGAAGGGACAAAATAGTGTCCGTATTAAGGCTTCCTATCACCACGATTTCTCTGCCTTTTACGGATGGAGGAAAGGCAATACCGGCTGTCCGTTTTAACAAAAAGTCACATTTTGAAGATCGCGTTTTTATGATTCCGTTGTCAATAAAATTTATCAGCCCGTTCACGGCTTTTGAGGCAACGTTTTCAAAATTGATGCGAACGGTAGAAATTTCCGGAAAAAAAATATCGGGAACTTCTTCGTCTTCAAAGGCGATCAAAGAAACATCCCTGCCGATCTTCCAATTGCTCTTATCCATCAGCTTATAAATACATGCGGCAATCTTCACGCTGCCGCAAAAAAAAGCGGTGATCCCCAACGAAAGCAAATGCTCAACTTCTTTTTCAATCCCAGCTGCAATAGAGGTTTCACCTATCCCTGCCGTTGAGGAAGTTAAATCCGCGCACGATAATTTATCCGCCGAAAGTCCCGCCTTAGACACTGCAAATTTCGCGCCCTGAATAAATTCTTCGGAATGGTTGTCAAAAACACAGCCTATGTTTTTATGTTTATGTTCCAGCAATTCAAATACGGCTCTTTCGCACATGCCTACATAATCAAAATAAAATGACGATATATGATCAAACGGAACGCCTATCACTACGAAAGGCTTTTTATAATTTTTATATTTTGAAGCATTCGCTCCGGAAAATGTTACAAGCACAAGTCCGTCATAATAACCGTCCGCAACCGTCATGATCAAACGGTGTTCACGGTTTTCATCAAACATCGAACAAAAAATAGAAAGGGCGTATCCGTTCTGTGCAGCCTCTTTCTCTATGGACTCAAGCAGCCGTCCGTAATACATTTTACTGACCGAAGGGATTATAAGCGCGAGGATACGCATTCCGTATTTTGCGCCGCTCTTTAAACCGTACGGATGATATTTGTGCTTTTTTATGACGTCCAAAACTTTTTTACGCGTAGATTCGCTTATATCGGCAGCCTTATCGTTAACGACTTTTGATACCGTTGATATGGACACGCCTGCAATATTTGCAATATCCTTCATATTCATTTTGACATCCCTCCAAAAACAACGGATCTAAGAACATAAGATCGTTTTAATATTACCCTATATTGTCCATTGCAGACAACATGCAGAATAACGGTTGGATAACGACGGGTTTTAAAACCGACGGCAAGTTTCGCATTATATTGCTTTATATTTAGAAATCAGCAGTCCCCACGCAGATTCGCAGCGAAGCTTCAAGCAGCGTCGGGGTATTAAACCCTCCGCACGAAAAAAAGATAAAATTCTTCTTGCGTTATTGAAATTCTCAATATACAATATTTATTGACAGCTGAACGAAACAGTTTTCGAAAATATTTTCGCAATTCATAATTTGTTTATGCCAACTAAAAGCGATGGCCGGCTCATACCGGCGCCGTAATATGATGAGGAGGAACTTTGAAAATCCTTTGCTTCGGTTCATTAAATATCGACTATATCTATGAAGTAAATGCATTCGTAAAAGCGGAAGAAACCATTTCCTCAAAAAGTTTTTCAAAAAAATGCGGAGGAAAGGGTCTTAATCAGGCGGCAGCGCTGGCAAAAGCCGGTTCCAAAACCTTTTTGGCGGGCTCGGTTGCCGCATCGGGAAAGTTTCTTACCGATTACTGCAAAAAGTTCAACGTCGATACAGGCTTTGTTGTCGAAAACCCGGAGGTTGAAACAGGGCATGCCATAATCCAAGTGGATACGCACGGGCAAAATTGTATTTTACTTTACAGCGGAGCAAACCGCACTATTACGACAGAACATATCGATAGAGTCTTTAATAATTTTACCGCAGGCGATTACGTGCTTTTGCAAAACGAAATCAACAACATAGCCTATATAATGAAAAAAGCAAAAGAAAAAAACATAAAAATAGTATTTAATCCTTCGCCGCTGGATGAAACTGTATATGAATATCCGCTCGATCTTGTAGATATATTTATAATGAACAGAGTTGAAGGGATGGCCTTGTCCGGTTGCAAAGAGGGGGATGGCGGCGATTATAAACGGCTTGCACAAGCAATAGCAAAGAAATTTCCGCACAGCCGAATTGTGTTGACATTGGGCAAGGCCGGAGCGTTCTACCTGGACGATAAGACTTCATGCTTCCAAGGTATCTATGACGCGCCTGTTGTGGACTCTACGGGAGCGGGAGACACTTTTACAGGCTATTTTATTTCACAGCTTGCAGGGGGACAAAGCATACAAAAGGCGATGGAAATAGCGTCAAAGGCTGCAGCTTTGGCTGTCACTAAAAGGGGCGCGACCGAATCCATTCCCTATATGGAAGAGGTTCTGTCACACCAATTCAAATAAACTTACAACGGATGCCATATTATGTTGCAAATTATGCAGTCGGATAATAACTACGTGATTAAACGTTTCTTGTTTAAGGGACGCTGAATTTATTAAATCACAAATACGATCTTTGTGATGTCATTTTTCAATAAGGGGGAACTTATGAAAAAAATTGTATCGATTTTGAGCATCGCCGTATGTCTTACGGCAATAACATCCTGCACAAAAAAGACTGCGCAGGCACCTAGTTCCGGGGCGGAAAAAGGAATTTCCATTGCACATGTTGTAGCCGGCAATTTAGGTGATGTCGGACTCTCCGACATGGTACAGGCAGCCCTTATAGATTATACAACGCAATTCGGAGGAACCGTAACTGCAATAGAACTTCAGTATGAAGCGTCGAAAAACGAATCAACCATGATGGACGTATGCCGCAGCAAAGAATACGACCTAGTGCTATCGGGATTTTACAATCTTGCCGAATCCATAGCAAATGCCGCAAAAGCCTTTCCCGATCAAAAATTCATAGCATTTGATATGTCGCTGGATTATTCCGACGGAAAATACAAAAACGTTAAATCCATTCAGGCAAAACAGAATGAAGGCTCTTTTTTGGTCGGCGCGCTTGCAGCTGCAATGACTTCAAGAACCGATGTAGCAGGCATAAATGCACAAAAAAAAGTCGGTTTCATAGGAGGTATGGAAAATACCGCTATACTTGATTTTTTAACAGGCTATGTAGACGGAGTAAAATATGTTGATCCGTCGGTCGAAGTTCTCTATTCATTTATCGGAAGCTTTTCAGATACGGCAAAGGCAAAAGAACTCGCCTTGTCACAGTATCAGCAAGGAGCCGATATTGTTTATGCCGTATGCAGCGTAGCCTCTCTCGGCGTCGCAGAAGCGGGTAAAGATAAAAACAACCTGGTCATCGGTGTTGACTGGGATCTTGCAGAGTCATTAAAGAAAAACAATCCCGAAACGGCAAAATGGGTAATGACAAGCTGCTTAAAAGATCTTAGAAGGCTTGTGTATGATCTGATGATCCAATATCGGGAAGGAACGATTGAATGGGGAACACACAGTTTTGCAGGCGTAAAAGAAGGTGGTATGCGTTTAGCTGAAAACGAATTTTATAAAGCCATCGTACCCGCCGACGTCCAAGAAAAGGTAACGGAAATTGCAAAGGACGTATCGGACGGTAAGGTCTCCGTAGGAACGGCCATAGGCGCAAGTCAGGCAGCCGTTGACGCAATGAAGCAAAAAGCCGCTTCAAAATAAAACAAAATACCGTAAGGTCGATTCGTTATGTTGCAGATAAATAAGGATCGACCTTACTTTTTGTAAAGAATTCTGCAGAGAATTTTTTGAATCGTAAACTTTCTTAAATCTATAGGGGAAATCATGGAAGAAATACAAGCGATAGATTCCATTCCTTTAGGGCAAGATATTCTTTCCATGCAAAACATTACAAAAATATATTCGAACGGTTTTATAGCCAACCAGGATATCACCTTTTCAGTAAGGAAAGGTGATATTCACGGGCTTGTAGGCGAAAACGGTGCTGGAAAGACTACCCTGATGAAGGTGTTGTTCGGTCAGGAAATTCCTGAAAGAGGAAAAATACTGGTAGCGGGACGAGAAGTGCAAATAAAAAGTCCTCTTCAAGCATTAGCGATCGGGATAGGGATGGTTCACCAGCATTTTATGCTGATCAATTCTCTGTCGGTGGCAGAAAACATGGTTTTAGGAACGGAGCCCGTGCAAGCCGGAATATTTTTTGATTACAAAAAGGCCATTGCGCTTACACAGGAGATAAGTAAAAAATATGATCTGCCCATAGACCCTGAGAAAAAGATCAAGGATATTTCCGTAGGTTACAAACAACGTGTTGAAATTCTAAAAATACTTTTGCGCGGCGCTAAAATTCTTCTTTTGGATGAGCCTACAGCAGTCCTTACGCCGCAAGAAACAAAAGAGCTTTTTACACAGCTTAAAAGTCTTAAAAACAATGGATATACGATTATTTTTATCTCGCATAAATTAAATGAAGTAAAAGAGATTTGCGATCGCATCACAGTGCTGCGGCACGGAAAAACCGTAGGAAGCGCAAACGTAAGCGACGTAACGGAAAAAGACATCGCCCGCATGATGGTAGGACGCAATGTTATCTTAGACATAAATAAAAAACCGGCAGAAGCTAAAAAGGTCGTCTTAAGCGTGCGGCAACTAAAATATTACGATCGCTACGGCTCAAGGATTCTAAACGATCTTTCTTTTGATCTGCGACAAGGCGAAATTCTCGGCATTGCGGGAGTTGAGGGGAACGGACAGGCAGAGATCGGAGAACTTATTTCAGGACTGGAGGCTGTTCAATCCGGAAGTATCAGTATCGACGGGAACAGTATCCAAAATAAAAGCATACGGCAGATCCGAGAAATGGGTGTTTCTCTTATACATGAAGACCGAATGGCCTACGGAGTAGCCAAATCAGCATCCGTCCTTGAAAACATAATATCCGAACGTTTTTATAAACGTGAATATCAAAATCGCGGTTTAATCCGCTACAAACAGGTAGAAAAAAACACAGATGACTATATAAAAGAATTCAACATCAAATGCGACGGTCCGTATTCCGAAGTAAAAACACTTTCAGGAGGAAACATACAAAAGGTCGTCGCGGCAAGAGAATTTACGTCCGCACCAAAAGTCGTTCTGGCCAGTCATCCCACCCGAGGAATAGACATTGGAGCTACGGAGCTTATCAGAAGAAAAATGGTAGATTTGAGAGATAAGCTCGCATGTGGAATACTGCTTATTTCCGCAGATTTGAATGAAATTCTTACCGTAAGCGATTCGATTATCGTATTATACGAAGGAGAAATCACAGCGTACTTCCCTAATGCCAAAGATACCGATGAAAACATTTTGGGAGAATATATGCTCGGAATCAAACGGCAGACGCCGGAAGAGATCGGGAGGGTAATCCATGATCGGATTTAAATTTAAACAGCGGCAGCTTAATCCGAATGTTTTGATTGAGCAGCGTTTCAATATATTGCGCACATGTATAGCCGTCAGCATATCGCTTGTAATCGCTTTTGTTTTAATAATCAGTGTGTCGAATAAACCAGGCAAAGACATGTTTACATTTTTGTTCGGTCCTTTTACACGCATAGATCGTTTTGCCCTCATGTTTGAAAAGGCAATACCGTTGCTGTTTACCGGTGTAGCCGTTTGTTTGATGTACGCATGCGGGCAGATAAATCTTGCGGCGGAAGGAGCCTTCTTCATGGGCGCCTTTGTCTGCACTCCGGTAGCGTTTATTGTCGGCATACCTGCAGGGATTCATCCCGTGCTGTGCATAATCGCAGGCGGCATTGCAGGAGCCGTTATTTGCGGAATCCCGGCCGTAATGCATGTAAAATTCGGAGTTCTCACGGTTGTTTCTTCTCTTATGATCAACTACGTAGCTATGTACTTGGGCTTGTATTATATTTTGAACAGTTTGCGCGACCCTACGGCAGGGTATGAAGCGTCGTACGAATTTATGACTTCCGCCCGACTTGCAAGTTTTACGAATCTTGCAAACATACACATAGGGCTAATCATAGGTATCCTTGTCGTAATCGGCGGGTACATACTCATGTATAAAAGTACGCTCGGTTATTGCCTTAGGATGATCGGACAAAACCAAAATTTTGCCAAATACTCAGGAATAAAGGTTGGTTTTGTGATCATTACCGTACAGCTTTTAGCGGGATTTATAGCCGGAGCGGGCGGAGCAATCGATATGTTGGGCATGTACAATCGATTTAAATACAGCAATCTTACAAACCACGGCTGGGACGGTATTATGATTGCAGTCCTTGCAAGAAACAACCCAAAATACGTCCCCCTCGCAGTACTTTTTTTGTCATATATACGGATGAGCGCCGATGTGCTTTCGCGTACTTCCAACGTACCCACGGAAGTCGTAAAAATAATTCAGGCTGTCGTAATTATTTTTGTAGCGGCGGAAAGTTTCCTTTCCACATGGGAACACCGTGAAATCGTAAAAGCATCGCAAAAGAATGCGCTGCCAATAAAGGAGGCTTAGATCATGCATGGAATTATTCAATATATACTTTCCGTCGATTTTTTAAACTCGATCTTACGCATGAGTACGCCTCTCATGTTTGTCGCAATGGCGGCAGTTGTCGGAGCGAAAGCCGACATTTTGTGTATAGCTTATGAAGGTATGATGTTGGTTGCCGCATTCGGGGGCACTGTGGGCAGCGCTTTTACACAAAGTCTGTTAGCGGGAACTGTCATCGGGCTTGCTTCAGGAATGCTTATCGCCGCCGTATTTGCATATTTTGTACTTGTGCTGAATACAAAACCGATGCTGGTAGGACTTGCCCTAAACATGCTCGGAAGCGGAGGCACGATATATTTTATGTACATGCTAACCGGTTCAAAAGCAAACACTTCAAGCTTAAAATCTCTTTCTTTCCCGTCAATCAATATACCGCTCATAGAAAACATTCCTTATTTAGGAGAGATCGTCTCCGGACAAAACCTTCTTACCTATCTGTCGTTTCTGTCCGTATTGCTCGTTTATGTGCTCATATATAAGATGCCGCTGGGTTTAAGGATCCGCAGCGTGGGTGAAGATCCTGCCGTTGCCGAAAGCGTAGGGATCAATGTGGTTAAAACAAAATTTACGGCTCTAATGATAAGCGGTTTTCTGGCTTCTCTCGGCGGCATGTTTATGACGATGGGATATCTAAGCTCTTTTACGCGAGATATCGTGTCGGGACGGGGCTTTATAGGCATTGCAGCGCAGAATTTGGGAAGAGGTCACCCTGGCTTAACGATGTTATGCACAATAATATTCGGCGGAGCGACCGCAATAGGAAACGTCGCGCAAAGCTACAGAATGCCGAATCAACTGGCAAATATGCTTCCCTACGTAGTCACAATGATAGGCCTTATGTTTACAAGCAGCAGCTTTGACGGCAAAAAGCATAAAACAGTCCGTTCTAAAAAATAAGCTTTATGCCGGGATAAAGGAGGTAAGATAAAAAGGAAAACGAACAAGCGGTAATGTGATAAGCTGAAGTGATTCAGCGGAACCCAGGCAATAGTTCGTCATATTTTGTAGAGGCATGACCTCTGGAAAGGAGAATGAAGAGCTTTTGCCGTATCATACGATAGTCGTAAGAGACTGAATGGGAGATTGGAACACACTACCGATTAGACTTTCGGCTGAAGCAAAACGGAGGTCATCATGACAGTTTACATTGGCGTTGATTTACACAAGACACAGTTTACCGTGCATGTGAGAGTTGGGGACAGGATTGAAAGTTTGTCTGAAATCAAGCAGTACCCGACTACAGCAGCCGGTTATACGAAGTTTCTTGAAAGAATTGCCGGTTACAAGACAGCGGACTTTGCAGTGAAAATCGGAGTTGAATCAACCGGAAACACAAGATTCTTTAAGAATCAGGTTGAGAAAGCCGGAGCGGAAGTGACGGTAATCAATACGTTGAAGTTTAAGGTAATCAACGAATCGACGAAGAAAACCGACAAGCATGACGCTTCGACGATTTCGGAATTTCTTTCAAAGGATATGCTTCCTGAAAGCCATATCTGCAGCAAGGAAACGGAAAACTTGAGGCGGTTGTTGAAATCGCGAGAAAGACTTGTTCGTTCAATTGTGGGACAAAAGAATGAAGTTCATGCGCTTCTGGTAAGCATGGGGCTTACTGATGAACTTAGAAGCTTACAAAGTAAAAAAGGGCGCCAGAAAGTTCTGGACACCCTGTTGTCGCATAGCGACCTCGTGCTCGAAGCACAATCAGTAAAACTGATATTTCAAATCATAGAGCAGATGATAGAATCAGTCAAGATGATTGAAAAGCATTTAAGCGAATTAACAGAAGATGATGCAATGGTCAATCGTCTTATGACAATCCGCGGCTGCGGAAAAATCACGGCATGGATAATCAGAGCGTACACCGAAGATATAGGCAGGTTCGCGAATGCAAACAAATATGCGGCCTTTTGTGGACTTGTTCCGTGGGTACAGGATTCAAACGAGAGTGTTCGTCACGGAAAGATTACGAAGCGAGGACCACAGGAATTGAGGACGGCATACGTTCAGTTGGTGTTGGGAATTCGGCGATGCAAAGATACTTGGGAATGGAGAATCATGCAGCGACTGGATTATATGAAAAAGAACAAAGGCAGCGGCAAATCGATTGTTGCTGCTGCGAGGAAGATGGCAGAAATCGTGTGGGTATTGCTCACGGAAAAACAGGACTTTGATTCAAGTAAGATGATGGGTACTTATAAGCCTTTGACTCTTGCTGAACAAGCTCTTGCTGCCATGAATTAAATAGCTTAGAAAGTCACCTTGTTCGTTGACTTTTTATGGGAGACAAATATGCTAAAAAAAACACCTATTATCTTCGATTGCGATCCGGGACATGACGATGCGATAGCGCTCATACTCGCACTTTCTACCGAATGTCTTGACATAAAGGCTATAACAACCGTAGCCGGAAATTCTTCAATAGAAAACACTACGTCAAACGCTCTTAAAATTCTTGAAAAAGCAGGACGCAACGACATCCCTGTGGCAAAAGGAGCTTCAAAGCCAATCCTCGCGCCTTTTTCCGCAGGGGTAAAAGTTCACGGGGCAAGCGGCATGGACGGGCCTGTGCTGCCGGAGCCCGAAACACGGCCGTGCTCTGAAACCGCAGTAGAACTTATGGGAGAAATAATAGAGCAAAGTTTAGAACCTGTCACTCTGATCGTAACGGGGCCGTGCACGAATATTGCAATATTTATGTCAAGTTACCCGCATCTTATAAAAAAAATAGAACGGATTTCGATGATGGGAGGAGGTTTCCAAATGGGAAACAGATCTTCCGTAGGCGAATTCAATATATGGCAGGATCCTGAAGCAGCTCAGATTGTTATGAAGAGCGGAGTTCCCGTTGAAATATATCCCCTGGACGTAACTCATAAAGCATTGATATTAAAAGAGGAATTCGATCTTTTTCGTAATGCAGAAAACGAAATATCCGAATTTGTCGCACAGCTTTTGGATTTTTTTTCAGTCTATTACACGGGAATTGCAAGATTCGGCGGCTGCCCCATGCACGATGCATGCGCGGTAGCAGGCATAATAAATCCGCGTATGTTTACATATAAAAGATGCTATGCGCAGGTTGACATTGACGGACATTATTCTCGCGGAGGTATGGATATTGATATAAGAGGCGATGCTCGCCGCAAAAAAAGCTGTAACGGAAAGGTTGCGCTTGACATAGACAGAAAAATCTTTTTGACGACGCTTTTGAAAAGCTGTGAAATTTTAGCCGCGCAAAAACGAAAAAAGAAAATCTAAAGGAAATTACAATGGAAAAAATAATAATTGACACCGATGCGGGAATTGACGATTCCATAGCCATACTTCTTGCAAATGCGGCTCCAAACGTTAAAATTTGCGCCATAACGACCTGTTTCGGAACTACCACCCTTGAAAACACGACGACTAACGTTTTAAATCTGAGTTCCTTAATAGGTTTAAAAACTCGTATAGCAAAGGGCGCAGCATCTCCGCTGATAAAAGAAAATCCCATCCCCGGTAATTTTCACGGCGAAACCGGCATCGGTCTTGCAAAAATGCCTGAAACTGAAAAAAAAGCGGAAAACACCTATGCGTGGGATGTACTGTATGAAGAGGCAAAAAAAGAAAAAGGGAATTTAACTTTAGTGACTTTGGGCCCTCTGACTAACATTGCAACGGCTTTTTTAAAATACGAGGATCTGCCTAAAATGCTCAAAAAAATTGTAATCATGGGCGGAACCGTAGAAGAAGGAAATGTAAGCGCATATGCGGAAGCTAACATTGCGCATGATCCTCACGCATGTGAAATAGTATTCAGATCGAAAGCAAACATAGTAATGGCCGGTCTGAATGCCACTGAAAAAACAAGGTTGACGGAAGCGGAACGAAACTACATTTTTTCAAAACACACATATCTGTGGCGTATTCTGCGCGATATGTTTACCACTTACGGATTAAGTCAAAGTATGAGCGGAGAAGAAGGTCTTGTCATACATGATGCGGCGGCCATGTTTGCGGCGCTCTATCCCCAATCCGTCGTGTGTAAAAAATTTCATGTCGTATGCGAAACCGCTTCCTGTATCATGCAGGGAAGAACTATCGCCGATATGAGACTTCATTCCGAAGAAGAAAAAAATGTTGATGTCGTTCTTAATATCGATAAAAAAGCTTTTATTGAGGCGCTTGATAATATGCTCGACGCCTATAAATAAATACGGCGACAGGAGGAATTTTATATGGCGGAAAAAATAATTCTTGACGTAGATACGGGAAGCGACGATGCGGTAGCCATTATGACGGCGGTTTTGTCTCCAGACATAGATCTAACGGCCGTTTGTACCGTTGCGGGCAACAAGAGTATTGAAAATACAACGGAAAACACTCTTAGAGTGTTGGACGCAATGCACTCAAACATACCGGTGTATCGCGGTTGCGTATCGCCCGTTATAAAAGGACTGGTAAATAACCGTTTACCGCCTTCCCACCGAAAAGAGATCATGATAGACGGTAAAATAATTCAAATGCATGACGACTTGTTGGATTTACCGGCCGCTTCTCGGAAACATGAAGAAACTCCCGCCCCCGTATACTATGTTGAAACTCTTAGAAAAGCAAAACAGCCTATAACCTTGGTTGCAGTAGGACCGCTTACAAATCTGGCCGTAGCCTTTTTGATTGATCCGCTCATTGTCAAAAATATAAAAAAAATCGTGATCATGGGCGGGGGGTACAGAGTAACAAATTCATCTTCGTCTGCGGAATTCAATGTTTTTTATGATCCTGAAGCTGCAGAGATAGTACAAAAAAGCGGCGCGAAAATATTATGGGTTCCGCTTGATGCAACTCATGCCGCTTATATTACAAAAGAAGACTGCAAAAAATTCCGCTCATTGAACACCTTTGCCGGTGATTTTGCCGCAAAACTGATAGAGCAGCGCATAGTTATTCACAACGCTTTACAACCCCTTGCCGTTCCGGACGCTGCAGCCGTTCACGACGCGCTCGCAGTTTGCGCCGTCATCGATGAGAGTGTTTTGCAAGATGTCAGACATGTTCACTGTGATATAGGTTTGGGCGATTATGCGGAAGGTCAGACAATAATAGATCCCAGATACTACCCTGAAGAGCGGAACTGTTATTTTGCTTTTAACGCAGATCCGGTAAAGTTCTGCAACATGCTTTGCGAGATTTTCAGTAAGAAATGATTTTCATTTTGCCCTATGCACGGATCGGAGGATACGCTGATGAAAAAAATAATACTTGACGTAGACACAGGCAGCGATGACGCCGTTGCAATAATGACGGCAGTGTTATCACCTGCAGTAGAACTTACCGCACTGTGCACTGTATGGGGAAATTTGTCCGTAGAAAAAACAACTTTTAATACCCTGGCGGTAAGTGAAGCCTTAAACGCACATGTTCCGGTATACAAGGGAGCGCATACCGCCATGGTAAAATATCTTACTCCCAACCGTTCGCTTGAACAAAGAGACTATCATCCTATCAAAATAAACGGCAAAGAGCTGCGTATCCATACCGAAACGCTTGAAGGTATTCCTTCTCCGAAAGGGATAGCGCAAAATTTGCCGGCGTCGCTGTTTTACGTTGAGTATTTAAAGAATGCAGCCAGTCCCGAAACCCTTGTTGCAGTTGGTCCTCTCACGAACCTCGGCCTTGCGCTAACCATGGATCCGTCGATTGTAAAAAATATTGAACGGATAGTTATAATGGGCGGCGGCTGCGACACAGCGAACAGTTCTCTTTGCAGCGAAGCTAATATCTGGCACGATCCTGAAGCTGCGCAAAAAGTAATAAACAGCGGAGCCGAAATACTTTTAGTACCTCTTGACGCCACCCATGCCGCCGCACTCAATTTGGACGACTGCGCAAAACTTGAGTCTCTCGGAAGTTTCGCAGGTAATTTTTCAGCGAGTCTTATAAAAAGCCGAATAGAATATGAAAATGCACTGTTTCATAAACCGATAAACAAAACTGCCGTTCATGACGCACTTGCCGTCTGTGCGGTAATTGACGAAACAGTACTTAAAGACGTACGAGCCGTACATGCAGAAATAGGCCTAAACGACTATGGAGAAGGATCCGTTCTTATTGATTGCAGACGAAAACCCTCTAAAAAAAATATCCGTTTTGCATACGCTGCAGATCATGACAAATTCATTTCAATGCTGTGTAAGATATTCATGCAAAAGAAGGAGCTGTAAAAATGGCTGAAAAAATCATACTTGATGTAGATACGGGAAGTGATGATGCGATTGCCATTATGACCGCCGTTTTGTCTTGCAACATAGACCTGCGTGCAGTGTGTACCACATGGGGAAATCTTTGCGTTGATCTGACAACGGATAACACGCTCCGCGTGTTAGAGAAACTGCATAGTTCCGCCCCCGTATATAAGGGATGCCCTACAGCAATGGTAAAATATTTAGCGGGCAACAGAATTTCAGCGCCACCCCCGAATATTACGATAAACGGTAAAGAATTACGCATGCATGAAGAGCATCTTTCTCTTCCTAAAGCGAAACGCAAAGAGGAAAATGAACACGCCGTTTCGTTTTATGTTAATTTTTTCGGCAATACTCAGGAACCCGTCACATGGGTTGCGACAGGTCCTCTCACTAATCTCGGAGTCGCCCTGTCCGTAATGCCCGATATTAAAAAAGGTATAAAAAGAATAGTGATCATGGGCGGTGGGCATAAGCAGGCAAACGTAACCCTATGCGCCGAAGCTAATGTATGGCATGATCCTGAGGCGGCTCAGATCGTATTAAACAGCGGAATCGACATACTGTGGGTTCCGCTTGACGCGACCCATACTGCCTGCCTGACAACAAAAGATTGCGAAAAGCTGCGCAGTTTAAATAACTTTGCCGGTAACTTTGCGGCGGAACTTATAGAAAGCAGAATCACAATTCATAACCTTATGCAGCCGTTGGATATACCTAATGCAGCGGCAGTTCACGATGCGCTCGCGGTCTGTGCCGTCATTAACAGCGATGTTTTAAAAGACGTAAGAAAGGTTCACATGAAGATCGGCCTTTCCGATCTTGCCGAGGGGAGGACGATTATCGACTGCAGGCTAAACCCGGACGAACCTAACTGTGAATTTGCCTTTAGCGCAGACCGCTTTCGTTTTTCGGATATGCTTTATAACATCTTTAAACGATGTGAACTTTAAGGCTGCCTTATGGTCTATTTACTCCTTGCAATTTGTGTAAATCTCATACTGGTTTTTACTTTTAAAGTAGCACATGCGTGCCGCTGGAATGCAAAACATATAGTACTGGTAAACTATATATTTGCATTTTTGGTAACGCTGACTTCAGTAATCAAAAACAAAACTATTTTTGATTTTTTCCGTATCGGCAAAATAAATTTTCATGCTATCTTTCATGAACAAAGCATAAACTCTACCATGTTTATAGTTGTCGTTTCGGGAATTTTGATAGGAATATTCTATGTAGTTAACATTTTGCTTATGGATGCAAGCATCCCCGTAAACGGGGCGGGAATGACGACTCTTTTCAGCCGCAGCGGATTTTTGTTGACAATAACATTTTCCGTTTTTTTGTTTGCGGAAAAGCTTACGCTGTTGAGAAGCCTTGGAATAGGCTTTACCCTCGCCGCCTTGATCATCGCTTCAGGTATAGGAACTAAAACTGCCCATGCCGGAAATCTGTTTATCTTGTTTTCAATGACGTTCGTCGCCGGAAGTATTGAAATGCTTAACAAATCTTTTTCAGTTTTTACGCTTCCCGGCTACACGCTCAGCCTAATGTTTGTAGTCTTTTGCGTTACTCTCATTTTGTACTCATGTCTTTACGTCAGTTGGAGTCGCAGCGACGTAAAATTTCGCGTATGGAAATGGCAGGAAATCGCCGTAGGCATATTTATGGGATTACCGAATGCTTTCGGAAATATTTTTCAAATTCTGGCGCTTAAGAATTTGCCTACGTCGATCGTGTATCCTTCCATCGCTGCGGGAAATTTATTGGTTTCCATTCTTTTAAGCCGCTGCATATTTAGAGAAGAATTAAATACCGGCAAAATCATCGCAGTGATATTGACTATGGCAGGAATGATATCGGTTAATTTGAATATCCGCTAGCCGGCCGTGCCCTATTCGGTGCGCTAAGAGATGCGCATACGATACTCTGCACGGCATTTTGCAGCTCAATGTCCGTTAGAGTGCGTTTTCGAAGCGGCTTTTGTATGTTTTTCGCGCGTGCTGCGTCTTTTTCATCTTACAATTGAAAATCCCCAGTTTTTGCTATAAAATTAAATAATGCGTCCGGATATTTTTTCAAATAAGCTGCAGCGCCGCATCGCCAGGATTTCTTCGCGCTCGATATCATCCTTTAATTGGCTGCTTCCCTATTTTGTCCTTCCATGGAGGGCGAAAACCTTTAAAACTTCATGGAAATACATCGGATCGGTAATAAAAAACTTTTTTGTGCTGCAATTTTTTCAAAAATGGGGCTTTTACCACATACCGGTCGTAAATGTGGAAAGTCCTCTTGACAATACGGTTCCGTTTATTCCCGGTAAAATCGACATTTACATGCACTTTGTGAATTTCTGGCTGTCGCCCTTAAGCATGCTCATACAACGGTTCGGCGCCGGCCGTTCCTTACCGTTCGCAAAGGAATTTATAGAATACATAACAAAGGCATATAACGAAGCTGCCCGCGTGTATAAGTTCAGACTGACGACGACAAACCGTCCCGATTATCGTAAAAATGCAAAATTCAAAAATATTCACAATCTGGATCCGCACTATCTTTGCGTGCCGAGCCTGCATGTCGCAATAGCGGTTCTTTGTTTTTCATATTACAAAATGCTTTTTGAGAGGGAAAATTTTACCGAACGGGAAAAAGAGAAGTGGAATAAGGAACTTTACGAAGGAGCCGTCGCTATAACGGAATCCGTACTTTTTGTAAAGCAGCACAGCGTAAATTGCATTCCTGCTGCGCTCTATATGATGTCGCATATTACGGATTTTTTTACGACGGACGACGCAGTAAATTTTATAAACGATCTTTTTAAAAATACGCCGGAACTTACAGGCGAAAACCGCCGCGCAGTGATCGAGCACATACACTATATGTATGAAAGGCTCATACTCGAAGGCTGTCATGAAGACGATTGGGCCGTACCCGTGCAGCGCTGGATCGTAAGCCATGCAAAAGCGACGGGACAAGACAAAATTATAAAAAACGCACGTTAACAGCACGCCAAGTGCACTTCAGACTGACAGTACGCCTATAAGCCGGCAGCAAGGCGTGCTTCTTAAAAAGCGTTAAAACCTTTCCTCGCCGGATTTCTTTTTTTTATACAGTTCGGCGCCGCCCTTACGCTCTTCGGCTTTGTGCAACCCCTTGCCCGCCCGCCTTTTAGCCCTGCCTGACGGCGAACGCACGTCGTTCGGAAAAGCTCTGCCGTACTTTCCTCGCCCGGCTCTGCCTTCTCGACCGGTACGGGAATTTAAGACAAAGCCTCCGCCGGATTTACTGTCAACATGCATGTGAGGCAAACCCTTGTCTTTACGAGACATTTCAAGAACCTTCTTTCCAGCCGAGACAGGCAAACTTACAAGGCTGAAACTTGAAGATATGTCAATGTCATCGACCATACGTCCGGGAATATGCAGCAAATTGCTAAAATAATCGGCTATCGAACGTGCATTGTATCCGTCCCTCCTGCCGAGCTGAACAAACAATCTTATCTGACCGCCTTCTCCGTAAGATTTTACCGAAGAAATCAAACCGTAGCGCGATCTGTCAAGAGTTTTACCGTAAAAATTTTCAAGTACTCTCGCAAGAATCTCTTTAGGATTCGAAGATATACCGGAACATAACTGTTCCGCGAGGTTCTCAAAAACAAAAGAAGCCTTTACGGGATTTTCCGGATCGTTAAGATCGCCCAAAACGGTCGCCTCAGAGACGCCGCCATTGAAACCGCCTGCCCCGGAAGGATCGGAAACGCTGCCGAGAAGATCGTCTTCCCCACATCGTTCGGATATGCCGTTCCGAACACTGTCCGCCTCAGCAGGCTCGGAAACACCGAGAGATACTTTAATCTCATCGAACAATCGTTTACGCTTTGCCTCAATAACTGCATCTACGGAAGGAATTTCTTCTTCGATCATTTCACCCTTGCTTGCGCGCCGCACAGCCGCTTGCATGAACTTAAGTTTTCTACGTTCGTCAGGCCTTACAAAGGTTACTGCACATCCCGACGAACCGGCGCGCCCCGTCCTGCCTATGCGATGAACATAAGTAGCTCCGTCAAAGGGCAAAGAATAATTTACAACATGGCTCAACCCCGTAATGTCTATGCCGCGGGCGGCTACATCCGTGGCCACAAGGACGCGCGTTTTTTTGCTTCTGAATCGCATAAGGATTTTTTCGCGCTGAAGCTGCGGAATATCGCCGTGCAGAGCGGAAGCCTCGTATCCGCGCTCGTCAAGCATGCGGCTTACGGCGTCCGCGTCGACCTTAGTCTGCGTAAACACAAGGCCGTAAAAGTCCGGAGAAATATCTATAAGGCGTACGAGAGCCTCTATCTTTTCATTTTCACGCACAACCCAATATTTTTGGTCAATTAAGAGCGGCTCTTCAGTTATTCCTTCTTCTTCAATTATTTCATATTCGCCCATAAATTTATGAGCGATCTTGAGAATGGGGTCGGGCATAGTCGCGCTGAACAAAAGAATCCTGCTTGAAGGATTCGCCTTTGCAAAAATGGCTTCGATATCCTCGATAAACCCCATATCAAGCATTTCATCGCCTTCGTCAAGGATAAAATAATCGATTTTTTCAATGTTCAAACTGCCGCGTTCAAGATGATCCTGAATACGCCCCGGAGTTCCCACGACGATCTCCGCTCCGCGCTTTAAGTCCTTTATTTGCATTCCCATGGAAGCGCCGCCGTAAACGACCGCCGATCTGGGATATTTATCAAAAACAAACGACTTTATTTCAGTGCAAGTCTGAACGGCAAGTTCCCGCGTAGGTTCAAGAATCAAAGCTCTCACATGGTCGCTTTGCTCTCTTAGCTCCTGAATAAGAGGGAGGGCGAAAGCCGCCGTCTTACCGGTGCCTGTGCGCGCCTTTGCAATGATATTGGCGTCGCCGTTTAAAAGACGGGGAATCGCCAAAATTTGAATTGGAGAAGGCGTTTCAAAGCCTTTTTTAGTAACAGCGACAAGGGTCTTTTCGTCAAGACCCAAGTCTTCAAAAGAGATTTCTTCCGTTTCCATCCGTTTCCCGGCGACAAGAAAAACTTGCCGCATATTACAATACTGTGTGACGAACCGCCGGAAACGCAAAAATATTTTATTCCTTTCCTTACAAAAACATTTAATATCGATGTCAAGGAAATTAAAGCCGCTGTTTAGACAGACCGTGCATTAGAGGCAGGCATAACACGCAGATAAGATCCGCACATTAACTACTTTGATCGTGCTCCGCTAATATATATAATAAGAGGAATAATTACAAGAGCTCACAAATCCGAGCAGGCGCAGGATTTGTGAGCGCCTCCTACAAAAGAAAAACGGTTCGGCTATGAAAATGCGGGAAGTTTTTCCGTGCAGTTCAAAAACTACACAGGCATTCTGCCGTCGGATTTTCGCGTAAACAGAGCGACATAAATAAAACCCGAAAAATATTTGTCAGAAAGATGAGTGACACTACGATGACGGATAGTTTTCTTTTTAAAATCAGTACTCTTTTAATTTTTCGACCGTTTTGATCATCGGTTTATATCGCGCAAGATTCTTATTTGTAAAATTGTCCCATGCCGCGTACATGTGCCCGAGCATAGCAGGGTTATCCTTGTACAAAAACGAATAGTCGATGAGAGCGCTTACCGCTTTAATGCCCTTGAAACTTGTCGGCAGGACGCGAAAGCCCTTGTTCAAAAAATAGGGAATGGAGCCGTAGCGTTCCAGTTCGTCGTAGTGCCAGTCGCAGATGATAATGTCTTTGGGAATAAGATCGACGGCGGGATAGGTGCCGTTACACGAGCTTTCGTATTCGCCCTTATAAACGCTTTCTTCATCCTCGCTGTCGATGAGGCGGTCGCCCCACATATACATTGTAAGTCTCCGTTTTTTGACACAGTGATCGTATAGTCTGTTCACAGCGCCGGCAAACAGCTCGGCCTTGTCTTTTCCGCGGCAAAGAGGGCAGCTATCTTCGCCTATCAAAAACACCTCGTCCAAGCCGACGTGTATTTTTTTTACCGAAAAAACTTCGGTAATTTCGTCGATTAAATCGAATAAAATTGTGTAAACTTTTTCATTGGAAGAGCAGAGGCTTCGGCAATAAATACCCTTATTGCCGGGGTAGAGGCCCGGCGTTTCGTCCAGTTCGGGGTAAGCTCTGAGCAGGGCAAAGGTTTCGTTTTTCCACGATTGATGGCCGAGGCAGTTTATTTCCGGGATGAGGTCGATGGAAAGCCTGCGGCATTCGGCTGCAATTTCGCGTGCGACGGTTTCGGAAAGCACGTATTTGTTATAGAGTTTTGGGTCGCTTTTCCATTGATAGTTGTAGCCTATTTGAAGAAAAAGCGTGTTGATTCTCCGTTTTTGTAAGCCGGGCAGCTCTTTTATGAGGTTTTTACCTGTTTTGTCGGTATTTACAATTGCATGAAAAGCAATGACGAATTCTTGTTCCGGCACACCCTTTGTTTGAGCATAAACAGCCGGCGATAAAAGCAAAAGCAGCAAGAATAAGGGTACCATTGCTTTTTTTTTGAGAGTTTTTGCTGTCATAATGAACCTCCCCTTATTTTAGAGTACCGCCTTCATTACTCCCACTCAATAATTACCATAGCATATTTGTTTCTTTTATGTATTGTCAGTATCTATTAAGTTTCTAAAACCAAACATTTTATACCTATTTTTTGTGGTTTTAGAGGTTTTTAGTATCAAAACAGTATCAATAATGATACTAAAAATATTACTATCATAATCATTCCATTTTTATCTTTAATACCACATCACTATTGCTTAATAATCGCTTTATTTCTTCCTTACTTAAATTTTTAATCTTCCCAATTCGAGTATATTCCCATGTGTTTGCTCCATAAAATACAACTATTTTGTTTCCGGAGTACAGCATTATATCTCCGGCTTCTGCTGCAATTCTTTTATCAGATGAGGAGTAAGTTTTACCCAATTCTCCTACCTGCTCAAAATCGCTATATTTAGATAACCGGATGGTTACCTCTCCTTGTTTTAATTCTTCCTTTAGTTCCTTTACAGTATTATTGTTTTCCCATTCAACATCAAGTACAGTGCCATCTATTTGCATGTCTTTTATCATATTTTCATAGGCATCTTTTCCAAAGTAATAGCTATGTGCCTTATCCCCATGAACGATAAGTACAGCACTACGGATTTCATTACTATACTGTAGAATTGGTTGGTTTAGAAAAGATATCATCCCTATAGTATTCCATCCCTCATTGGAATTAAGCGACCTGCTATGATAACCACGCTCTGTCTTATAATAAGCATAATAATCTTTTACAAACTGAGGTGCATCTTCAGGAAGTGGATCGACTACTCCACCTGCCCTTTCATATGCTCCTGTTTGATAGTCTTTTATTCTTTGCTCATTAAATGCACATAGCTGAAAGATTTTACAATCTTAAAGTCATGTGCTTTTTATGCTGTTTGATGCTTTAGACAAACTGGAGTTGTTCTAAGTCTTCTCGGTTGCACCTTCTCGCCCTTCGGACAAGGAGTCTCCCTCGTTCAAAGAGCTCGGTCAATTTCTGTTTAACGATTTCTTTTTCCGGTATTTTCTGTCCCTCGGATTTCCTCATGATAGAAATAATCCACGACCACCGGATGTCCCTGCGGGACTCTGCCATAAGGCATTTCATTATCCACAAAGGGACAATCATACTTTTTAGCCATTCCCTCAGCTTTTACTTCAAGTGCTTCAAAGTAGCTGCGGTTATGCTTGTTATAGATCGCATCGTAAAGCGGTACAAGGTCAGGATATTTTCCAGCGATATAATCCATAATCGTCTTCTTGAAACCGCCCCGCAGATTGAGATTTTCGAGCCAGAACAGATCGCACTGACCCTTTACCCGCTCAAAGATCGCTTCAAAGTCCGTGATACCGGGGAATACCGGGGATACGAAACAGACTGTACGGATCCCTGCGTCATATACCTGCTTCATAGAAGCGATACGACGCTCAATGCTCGAAGCAGAGTCCATATCGTTCTTAAAATTTTCATCCAGTGTGTTGATCGACCATGAAACGGTTACTCGTCCAAGCTTCTTCAGCAGATCGATATCCCGTACCACAAGATCAGACTTTGTGCAGATTAGAATATCTGCGTCACTGCCGATCAGCTGCTCCAGAAGTTTTCTGGTATTCCCGAATTGCCCCTCCTGTGGATTGTAGCCATCCGTCACAGAACCGATGACCACCCGCTGTCCGGCATATTTCTTCGGATTTTTAATTTCCGGCCAATGCTTCACATCAAGGAAAGTGCCCCATTCCTCCTTGTGTCCGGTAAAGCGCTTCATAAAAGAAGCATAGCAATACTTGCAGGCATGTGTACAGCCTACATAGGGATTGACCGAGTAACCGCCTACCGGCAGACCGGACTTGGTCATGATGTTCTTTGTTTCCACCTCACCAATGAGGATTCCATCGATTACTTCTGCCATGATCTCTGTACCTCCAACACTTTATTGAATTCTTCCGGCATTTCCTGAATCATATTTTCATCCCCTATGATAGAGACAAGGTCTTCCTTCATAAACACCGGAATGCCGAGCGCGTGTGCCTGGTCCGTCAGAGACCATGCCCACTCCGGCTCCGTATGAACCTTCCTGCTCTGAGCTCCAGTCATGGTGCCGACAACGATCCAGTTGATTCCGGAAAGGCCAACTGTACCGGGATCGTCGAATAACGGCTCAAAGGTAACATGGTAGTGTTTTGCTCTGACGTTTCTCCGAAGCGCGTCAATACGCCACAGTTCTGCTTTCCTCGTTACCGTAACGCCAAACCATGCGTTTTCCAGATCGGTATCAAAATCCAGCAGATCGGGGCGCTTGGTAAGAAACAGGAACTGATGCTGTGGATTTTCACGGATCTTTGCAAATACCTCGTCTCTCCATTCCAGCTTCCATCCGGAGAGATCGCTCATGCCGGTAAGAAGAAAGTTCTGCGGACGTTTCTTTTCCATCATCTTGAGCTTACCCGAGAAGAACTCAGGAACAGCGAAATCATCAATCATATGCCAGCGTTTCACATTGTTGCGGGCATAGCAATATGCACACCCCACTGTGCAGCCGATGACGATATTCATGTTCTGAATCTGATTTTTGATACAAATACTCATGACTCCTGCCAATCCTCAAGATTCTTTCTGATACGGTCGAGGCATTCCTCAAACCGGGTAATTTCTTCCTCTGAAAAACCTTTGTAGTAAATACTGCCCATCTCATCAGATACAGAATTGTACTCGTCCTTTACGGCATGTGCTTTCTCAGTCAGAAACAGGAGTATTTTCCTTTTGTCCGTTTCAGACTGAACGCGGCTTATCAGCCCTTGATTTTCCATTCTTTCCAGCATCGTCGTAAGAGAAGTTATCGCTAATCCACATTTGATCGAGAGTGACCCAATCGGGATTCCATCCTCCTGCCACAGCACATAAAGAATACGCCCCTGGGCTCCATTGAACGCATCAATATTCTTTTCACTGAGAATCTTCTCAAAGATCCGGTCTCCAAGCTGTTTTATTTTGGTAACAAGAAATCCTCCATTCATTTCCATACAAAAGCTCCTATATAGTAGTTTATCAAATCATACTATATAGGAGCTTTATTGCCAACAGTTTGTATGTCTAAATAGAGGTAAATTCAAATTTATCAACCACTATTTCCACAAAAGCCTCCCACCAAAATGATGGAAGGCTTTCTAAACAATTTATCTAAATTCAACAACTTCCTTTTAAACCTACTTTTTCTCATTTTTAGTATCAAAACAGTATCACTAAGGAGCTTTTTGCTTCCGTAAACCGTTGTAATATTGTATTTTCAACGATTTTACGGAAGAAACATTTTTGTTACTCTACTCCCACTCAATAGTAGCCGGCGGATTTGAGGTTATGTCGTAGATTATTCGATTGTGCTGCGTTTTGCGCAGCCGCCGCCTGACAAAAGCGTCCCTCGGAACGTATTGCCTGAAAGTCCGTCTATATGCACTTGAGCGAATTTTCCTATAAGCGATTGACGCGCGGGGAAAGCTATGCGTTCGTCTTGTTCGGTTTTCCCTAAAAGTTCATTTTTATCGTCTCGCGAAACGCTTTCAACAAGAACCTTTACGGTTTTACCGACGCGCAGTTCCATTTCTTTTCTGGTAATTTCAAGCTGCAAATCGATCACTTTTTGGAGGCGTTCTTTTTTAACCTTGAGAGGAATCTGATCGGGAAATTTCGCCGCAGGCGTTCCTTCACGCGGATTAAAATAATACATAAAAGCCGCTTCATAACGGACTTCGCGCATCAAAGAAAGGGTCGCTTCAAAATCGTCTTGGGTTTCTCCGGGAAATCCTATCATTATATCCGTAGTCAACGACACATCGGGAAGTTTTTTACGCATGAGGCTTACCAATTCCAGATATTCTTCGCGGGTATGACCGCGGTTCATCTTCTGTAAAATTCTGCTTGATCCGTGCTGAACCGCAAGGTGTATGTGACGGCACAAGACAGGATTCGCCGCGATAACGTCGAGTATTTCAGGAGAAAGATTTTTAGGATGGCTTGACACAAACCTTACCCACTCGATTGAAGAGGAAGTTTGCTTAAGGTGATCCGCTATGCGCTGTAAGAGAGACGCAAAATCGCATCCTTCGTGGCGGTATGCGTTTACGGTCTGACCTAAAAGCGTTATTTCCTTTACCTTGTAAGAAGAAAGAACATCTATTTCCTTGATTATTTCTTCTACGGGGCGGGAAACTTCTCGGCCGCGAACATAGGGAACTATGCAAAAAGTGCAAAAATGATCGCAGCCGTGCATTATCGGAACAAAGGCGGTAAAAGCGCCCGGCTCGTAAGAAAGAGGAGCGAACTTGTACTTAGCCGAATTGTCAAGGTCGGTGGGAAGATCTCTTCCTTCAATTTCGCTTATTATGCGACCGAACTGCGACTTGGCGAAGGTTCCTACAACATAGTCTATTACCGGATAGTCTTGCTTTAAAGAATGAAGCAAACGTTCGGCCATGCAGCCCATAACTATCACCGTGATCGGCTTAGGCCCCTCTTTAACCAAACGCGCAGCGACTTCAAGGCTTTTGGATTTTGCACCGGGTTCGCAGTTGCGTAAAGATTTGAGTCCTTGAAACCAGCCCAGACGGCCGAAAATACGGTTTTCAGCCGTAGCTCTTACTGAGCAGGTGTTTATTATTGCGCAATCGGCTATTTGCGCGGAAGCAGCCTTTGTCCATCCTCTGGCAAGAAAAAGCTGTTCCACAGCGGAGGATTCGGCAAAATTCATCTGACAGCCGTATGTTTCAAAATAATAAGTCATTAAATATCCTAATAGATCCTGCGGCGTTTGCCGAAGGGCAGATTCTTTCAAATTTGAAAGGGTTCATAGCTTCCGTATTCGGCGCAGGCATATGCGTTGTGAGCGTGTATGCTCTCTTCATTTTCCGCTTCCACGCAAAACCAAGCGAACGGCCTTTCCACTGGAAATTTCTTTAGAGCCAGATAGACTTCGCGCACTATGTCTTCAACAAAGCGGGGATTGTCGTAGGCTCTTTCCGTAACGAATTTTTCATCAGGGCGTTTAAGCAAAGAATATAACGCAGACGAAGCGCATTGTTCAACGGCAAAAATCAAATCTTCGATCCAAAAAAAATCCGAATACAAAAGTTTTACGCGCACGCGGCCTCTTTGGTTGTGCGCTCCCTTGTCGCTGATCGCCTTGGAACACGGACAAAGAGTTGTAACGGGAACGTCTACCGAAATAAAAAAATTATGAAAATCTTTGCCAACGGCGCCTTCATAAGAACACGTATAGCACATTATTGCGCTTTCCTTTGTGACAGGAGCGTGTTTTTCAATAAAATAAGGAAAGGTCACAACTCCGTAAGCGCGTTCGGCTTCAAGTTTTTTTCTTATCTCTTCAAGCATTGAAAGAAAGCGGTTTAAGCTTAAATTCTTATGGTACTTATGAAAAATTTCAATAAAGCGGCTCATGTGAGTGCCTTTAAAATGATGAGGAAGGTTTACATAAAGTTCCACGTCGGCCGTAGTGTGCTGGGTCTTTTTGCTCTTATCCAAAACCTGAATGGGATATTTTACGCCCTTTACCCCTACCTTCTGCAGAGGGATCCTACGAAAGTCGCTTTCATTTTGTATGTCCGGCATTGAATTTTTATTCGTCATATTATCCTTGTGCGCCGTTGCCGCCGTCTTTACAGGGTTTCAGACGAGGCGGGCGGCGTTTTTTTTAAATCGGCGCCGGCCGCAGCGTTTTGAGCTGTTTCACGAGCGCCGACCGCAACATTTTGTGCCGCCTCGAGCGTATTGGAAAGAAGCATCGCAATCGTCATAGGCCCTACTCCGCCCGGAACGGGAGTAATATACGAAGCGACTTCCTTTACCCGCTCAAAGTCAACGTCGCCCGTAAGGCGAAAGCCTGATTTTTTAGAGCCGTCGGGAATTCTGTTGACTCCCACGTCTATTACGGCTGCGCCGCTTTTAACCATGTCCGCCGTTACCGTCAAAGGTTTTCCCGCCGCGGCGATCAGTATGTCCGCGCTGCGAGTAATTTCAGAAAGGTTTTTCGTTCCCGTATGGCAAACCGTAACCGTGCAATTATATTCTTTTTGCGTAAGTAAAACGGAAACGGGCTTCCCTACGATATTCGAGCGGCCTATAACTACGGCATGAGCGCCGTCGGTTTTAATACCGCTTTTTTTTAACAGAATAAGAATCCCGTGCGGCGTACAGGGCAAAAAAGCCTTTTTTCCTATCATCATCTTGCCCACGTTCAACGGATGAAAACCGTCTACGTCTTTTTCAGGTGAAATTTCAAGAAGAACTTTTTCTTCGCTTATATGAGCAGGAAGCGGAAGCTGAACAAGAATGCCGTGAACGCTTTTGTCCTTGTTCAGTTTTTTTATAAGACGCAAAAGCTCGTGCTCGGGAACGTCCTCCTGAAGCCGAAAGGAAAGATCTTTCATTCCCGCTTCGACGAGCGCCTTCTTTTTCCCCGTAACATAAGAAACGCTTGCAGGATCCGAACCCACAAGGATGACAGCAAGACAGGGAATAATTCCTCGCTTCTTAAGTTCAAGAACTCTTTTACCGATATCCGCTCTGATATCCTCTGCAATTTTTTTTCCGTCTATAACAGCCGCGCTCATTATTTCTCCGTTGTGTAACCTGCCGAAAACATAAAGGTTTACAAGTTGATAAAAGGCTTAAAAAAATATAATATAAGTAAAATATACCCGATCTTTGTGAAAAATTCTATCCGCAGCTTTAAGGCGCGCATCTTCTATGACGCATAGAGTTCCGGCGGCGGAATGAGATCTTGAAGATCTTTAACTGAAAATAAAGGATACCTTAAGCATGAAACGATTTTTGTATTCGCTGCTGCTCATTTTTTTAAGCGCGTCGTTTATGTACGCGCAAAAGTCCGGCGACGAAGACGACGGCGGGGACTATTACGAACCGTCCTATGACTATAAAATGAACGGAAGCGGCGACCAATACATAAAAATCGCCCTTATGGGCGTTTTTCCGCAGAATTTCAGCGATAAATTGTCCACGGGCGGAGCGGCCGAGATAGGTTATCACAGATTTTTGACGGAGTTCTTTGCGCTGGGGTTTGACGTGCAGTTCGGCTACAACCCGACGATAGGGAGCAATATGTTCACTTACGTGCCCATGACTTTTACCGGAACATTCCAGCCGTACTTCGGAAAATTTGAATTTCCGATCACACTGGGGGTGGGAGCCGCGCTTGAAAGCTATCTCAACAGAAATTATTTTCCGGGGCTCATCCTGAAGGCGCAGGCGGGCGCTTTTTACCGCGTAATGGAAAACTGGTCGTTCGGCATTGAATCCGAATATATTTACATGCCGCAATGGTACGTAGAGCATCCCGAATGGAACGATTACGGCCTTTTTCTTACGGTCGGTCTTATCGCCAGATACCACTTTTAACTATTCTTAAGGAAATTGAAGATGAAAAATAAGAACCTAGCCGTAATTGCGTTTTTTGTAACAGCGGTTGTTGTTTTTTTTACGGGTTGTCAGGACGAGATTTTTAATACGATTCGGGACGAAATAAAACTTGAAGATCTGACCGTAAGAGGGCATATAAATTCCATAGTTCGCTACAAGGACGGCGGGACGGAGTACATTCTTACCCAAAACGGAAACGTCTACTATAAAGATTCATCGATAGGCTACCACACCGATTGGACAAAGGACCCGACTTTAAAAGGCACCGCGGTAAAATTGGCGGCGGACGTCACATATATTTACGCACTTTTAGCAAAGTGGGCAAACGATGAGACTGAAGGCAAATGGGTAAGAGTCGGATCCTCCCTTGTTTGCAAAAGCGGCATAAGCGGCGCGTGGTCTACCGTTCATGAAATAGACGGCAACACAACTGTCATCCTTTTTTGCACTAACGCCGTCCGAAATACAAACAGAAAAGCCTATGTGCGGATAGGCTCTTCCGTATATCTTCTTAACGGAACATCGGCTCCTTCTATTGTGACGACGGGATCGGCTAACGCATCTACAGTTCCTACTTCAAGCACGCAGTCTGCTGTTTTTAACCCTTCCGACGGCAAAACCTATTTTTTTAATTCGGCCGCCTCCGTAACAAATGAAACGTCTACTTTAGCTGCAACCCACATGTACTATGCCGAAGGCGACCACATATATCACACGTCCACAGCTCCCGTTTCCTGGACGGGACTTGATGTGGGAAGCGCTACAATTTATTCCATGTCGTATACCGGCGACTACCTGGTTTTAGGAACCAGCAGGGGCTACCAAAGATGCGCCCTTTCTTCAAACGCGCCGGCGGGCAGCATAAACAATGATTTTTCAAATGCGTCGTCTACATTGTCTTCTTATTATGAAGTGTGGGCCATACTTGCAGTAGATCCAGAGGCAACGGAAGCCGGAAATTCCATATACGCGGCAGTGGATTATTCGGGAAGTTCATCTTCAACTTCTGCGGTCTTTAACAACATAGGGCTTTGGGGCTACTATGCCAGCCGCGGAAAATGGAACAGAGAATAAGTCAAAGTGCGCCGGTATTTAATTCAGCCGGCATAAAAATTCAATAAAAACTTTTTTACAGGGGCGGCGATAAAAGCGAAGATCGCGGCACACGGCGGGTTTTCAGTCCTTCCACGGAAAAATAAAAGAACGGAACCGGCGCGGCCCCAAGGTTTCTTTATCTTGGGCTATAAGTTCGTCCCACGGAATATTCTTACGTTCCGACCTTGTTTTAAGTTCGGGATGCTGTTCAAGATAGTCGTACTTGTAAAGCCTCAATCGAAGAGCGTTTGTTTGAGCCAAAAGTATGCCCGACACAGAGGGAATAAGAAAAAACAAAAAAAACGAAAGCAAAAACAGCAAAAAGGTATAAATTCCTACAAAGATTGAAAAAAAAGTGTTGTCGAAAAAGATCAAAAAACATTTTTTTAAGCATTTTTTAAAATCGTCGTGCATGGCGGCGCGCAAAGGAATAAACCATTGAAGCGAAAGAGCTCCTATAATTCCAAGCCAAAAAAGCATTGCGCCCAAAACCAGCCCTACGGGGTTTTTCATAGAAAGATAGCCGGGAATTCCTATAAAACAGGCGGAGCCCAATGTTCCGCACAAAACGCCGAACAAAAAACCGTCTTTAGCGCATTTGGGTATTGCCGAAAAAAAATCGCTTATGGGTATGGTTTCAAAACAAGCTATGCGGTAAGCATGTTCGGAATAGGCCGTCACAAGGATCGCCGCGCCGCCGCAGGCGACGATAAAGGCGGACATTCCGAGCGCGCTGTTTAGCGGAGCGACAAGGGTCAACACGAAAAACGCCAGAACCGCATATAAGATTATCACAAGGTTCACTATTATAAGCTGGCCCGCGTTGTCCCAGCCGTCGCAAAAATTCTTTTTTAAGTAAAATCCGTACATGCAAAAAGTATAACCGTTTTATATTTGTCATTCAAGAAAAAAAACAATATACTTTTTTCTTATGGAATATGATATTTCTTCAACGATTTCGTTGGTTTCACATATACACTCGGCGGCGGCGGACTTTTTACGCTTGAGGCTTAATCAGCACGGTCTGCCGAATTTGAGCTCGTCGCACGGATTTATACTGTTTTTGCTTTCGAAGGAAGAAAAACTTACCATGAGCCAAGTGGCAAAGCGCATAAACCGCGACAAGTCTACGGCAACAGCACTCGTTCAAAAACTTAAAAACAGCGGACTTGTGGAAACTCTTGCAAACAAAGACGACGGCCGAAGCAAATTTATAATGCTGACGGCGAAAGGAAGGGAATACAACAAAATTACGGCAAAGCTTTCAACGGAATTGATCGAAAAATTCTACAAGGATTTTACGCAAGACGAGCGGCGCCAGGTTTACGATCTTTTGTTGCGGATATCGTCGCACTTTGATTAAAATCATCACGCCGGCACGCACACTTGTTCACCGCGCCAAAACTTCGCACCGGCGCAAAGTCTCTCGTGCCGCCGCATGTCACGGCACAAGCGGCACTTTATGACGGCGCATATCGTGACACAGGCCGCACTTTTTGCTGTACAAGCCCCGCGTTTTTTTGCCACGTGTGCTGTGCATGACGTGCCGGCGCATTTTTCGCATTTTTTTGCTGCACATGCTCATATTCTGTGATACAATTATTGTTTGTTATGAAAAAAACATTTTTATTTGATAAATCTGACAAAAATACGCTTGAATTTTTTTCTTCGGTAAAAGACAGCATATCTGCAAATTCCGACGAACTGATACAAAACACGCATCTTCATCCGCACGGAATAAAAGAGCTTTTGGAAAGCAAACAGATCCGCGTTGCAAAATTGATTCTTTTGCTGCTGCATGCCATGGACAAGGGCACTATAGACGACAGACTTAACGCACTGCATTCGCTGCGCGACGAAGTTCTCCTCTGCAGCGAAAATCCCATGCCCGTAAACACGGCTCGCATCCTTCTTTGCATGATGAAAGAGCTGGTTCGCTCCGAAGACGAAACCGAGCAGCTTGAGCTTTTGCACGATTTTTCAATGCTTATACGGGCAAGATCGTGCACGGTAAGAAAGTACCTAAAAAAATACAATCTTCTTGAAATGCCCGAAGCGTGGAATCAAATAGCGTTCGATTATCACGTACACGATTCATATACGGAAGGAAGAAAAACTCCGACTTACCTTATCATGGACGCATGGATAAAGGGAATAAAACAGCTTAACGTGATCTATTACGGATACGCTCCCAAGGAAGCCGTGCGCGAACTTCTCAGCGCGGCGGCCTACATGTCGATCAAGGTAAAAGTGGGAATAGAAAACATAGTCCTTTTTAACGGCAAGCCTGTAAATTTCATATGGATACCGGAAGATCTTCCTGACGTAGAGCACTGGTGCGCTTTTTTAGATAGAAGCGACGTCGTAGCTTTTAACAAAAAGGCTATAGCCGCTTGGGACAATCAAAAAAACACCCCGACGCGAATAAAATACAATTCTCCCATGGATCTTATAAAACGCATAAACAAGCTTTCTTCCAACTACGGCATAACTTTAAATCTTAACGGACTTACGGACACGGACGTTCTTGAACTTCTTTTTGAATGCAAGGGAAAAATTTCAAATATCGAAATATTCAATACTAAAAATTTTTACGAACAGGAAGAATCCTATGCGGCAAAGATAAAAAAAATAATCTGCTGCATAAATGAAAAAAACACCGCAAAACTCAAACGCATAATAAAAAAGATGCTGAACAAGCTTAAAGAATCGCAAGCTCCGTATCAGGGCACCCAACCGGATTTTGCCGTAAAAAATCAAAAAGAAAATAAAAGCGAAGCGGCGGCGAAGACGAATGCTCAAGCGAAAATGCAGAGCGGTGAAGTCATGCGTCACATAAAATACCTAAATAAGATACTCTCTCATCTGAGCGACTTTTTTTTGTTCTATGAATACAAAACCCTGCACGACAGGTGGGGTTCCAATTCTGTCGGCAAAGCGAGTGAAGAGCACAACGGGATGGGATTCGCGCTTCTTGAAACCCTCCCCATAGGAGCGCAAATACAGGTGCTTAAAAACAAGGAGCGAAGGCTTCTTCCCGTGCACATACAAACCTTGTACCGTGAAAATTTTCGGCCTGCGGAAGATCGCAGATTGTTTTTTATCCCGCATTTTAGGCCGAGGTTAAAAAAAATAAGCGGCGAATGGATCACAGAACAAAATTGTGTTAAAGGCGAAAACAACCTTGTGGCGCTGGGGGAATACGACGCCGCGTATGAAAAGCAAAAGTCAAATTCCTATGTAAAAAAACGCAAGGGGCTGCTGTACACTTGGAAATACATGAACACCGGCGTAAAAAACAAGATAAAAATCTTAAGCGGCTTTATACCGGCGTTTTTGTCGTTTTACCTTACAAAAGACTGGTGGGTTTTAAAATTCTTAGGCGCCGTAATATGGTTTGCCATAACGGGAGTGAGAAACATCATTCAAGCGGTGGTAAGCGGAGACAGCAGAAAAAGGTCTCCCCTTTTGCACTGGACAAGCTACGTCGACTGGAGCCGCATCGCGGATTCCCTTATGTATACGGGCTGGTCGGTGCCGCTTTTGGATTATTTTGTTACCACATGGCTTTTAAAAGAAAAATACAATATAACGGTTGCGACGGCTCCGTTTTTGACTTACACGGTTATATCGCTTGTAAACGGAGTTTATATTTCCTCTCATAATATTCTGCGCGGGCTTCCCAAAAGCGACGTGATAGCAAATTTTTTCCGAAGCATTATTTCGATCCCGTTTGCGCTTGCGCTCAGTTCTATGTTAGGCGTTATACTTACGGCGGCAGGCCTTGATGCAGCGGACATAATTCAAAGATGGGCGGCTATAATTTCAAAGCTGGTTTCGGATACCATAGGGGGCGTTATTGAAGGACTGAGTACCCGCCAAAAAAACATAGATCTGAGAAACGCCGATTACGATAAAAAACTCTACCAAATGCAAAAAACATGCACCCGCCTTGAATTCATGTTTCCTAAAAAAAATCTGGTAAAACTTTTCAAATTTCCTGAAACGCTGGTTAAAACTGTAAAAGACAAAGATTCAAGGCTTTTTAAAAGCATGATGTACGATTCGCTTGATTTCTTTTATTTTTGGCTTTTTCAGCCGCATGCCAGAACGGTTCTTATTTCCGTCTTAAAAAAGATGAGCCGCCGCGGCAGAAATTTGTTTTTAAATTTTCAAAACATATTGAACTGCCGCAAGGCCGTAATAGGACTTCTTACCGATAAAAATACGGGAATGAGTTTCAGGCGCGTTTTAAAGATTTATCTTATGTACGGTAATTCCTATCTTACGGCCTTAACCCGTTTGTCCGAAGGTAAAAAATGGGACGACTTTGCGGAAGAAATAGACGAAGAATACGATATTGAGCCCGATTATGCACCTTGACACGGAAAGCCGCAGCCCGTATGGCTGTTATCCCAAGACTTTGCGATCTTTAGCAGTTTAAGTTCGCTGAACATTGGCCCCGCAAACTGAATGCCCACGGGCATGCCGCTGGAAGCGGCTTTACCCGCAGGAACCGAAAGCGACGGAATTCTTGCAAGATTTACAAACGTCGTGTACAGATCGCTCAAATACATTTCAAGCGGATCGTCAACCTTTTGGCCGAGCTTAAAAGCCGTAGTCGGGCACGTGGGGCAAAGGACAATATCGTAACTTTCAAAAAGTTTCGCCATTTCACGCTGTATGCGAGCCCTTACGGTCATTCCTTTTTTGTAAGTATCGCCTGAAAATTGCTCTGAAAGAACGTAATTGCCGATCACAATGCGCCTTTTAACTTCGGGGCCGAAACCTTCGCTTCGGGTTCTTATGTAAAGCTCGTCGTAACCTTCGCCCGGATCTACTCGAAGTCCGTAGCGTATGCCGTCGAAGCGGCTCAAATTTGAAGCGGCTTCGGCAAGTGCTATTACATAATAACTGGCTATGGAAGCGTCAAGCACGGGAATATCCACATCGGCGATTTTCGCTCCTTGCTCTTCAAACCATTTGCGCGTAGACTTAAACACGGCCTCAACGTCGGCGTCAAGTCCTTTGTTTTCAAGGAATTGCCGCGGAATGGCTATCTTCAATTTTGAAAGATCTCCGCCGTTGTAAGGGGTAAGCGCCGATAAAAATTCCTTTCCGGAAAGATCGGCGCTCGTGTCGTCATAGAAATCCTTTCCGCACATGGCGCACAAGGGCTGCGCAATATCGTCGGGAGTGTGCCCTAAAATTCCTACCTGATCCAAAGAACTGCCGTAAGCTACGACGCCCCACCTGCTCAACACTCCGTAAGTTGTCTTTAACCCGTAAATTCCGCAGTAAGAAGCCGGAAGCCGCACGGAGCCCCCCGTTTCGGTTCCGAGTCCGAACAAGGCCTGATCCGAAGCAACCGCAGCAGCAGGTCCGCCTGAAGACCCGCCTGAAACATATTCTCTGTTAACGGGATTGCGCGTAGGCCCGTAAACCGAATATTCCGTAGAAGACCCCATGGCGAATTCGTCCTGATTGCAGCGGCCTAACGGAACGGCGCCGGAAGCTTCGAGTCTGGATATAACCGTAGCGCTGTACGGCGCCACGTAACCTTCAAGAATTTTACTTGCGCAGGTAAGGCGCTTGCCTTTAACTGAAATATTGTCTTTGACGGCGAAAGGAAGTCCTAAAAGCGGTTTTTCGGCAAAAAGCTTACAAACGGCGTCATGGCCGGCAGAGCGGGCCGAAGAAATTTCATCGTCGCATTTTTTTGCCTTTGTCAATGCGTCGTCGTATATTTCAAGGAATGCGTTGAGCGCAAGAGCGGATTTTTTATCCTGTTCAAAAGTTTCGATGGATTTCTTTACCAATTCAAAACTGGTAATCTTTCCTTCTTTTAGATGGGAACGGATATCGTTTATAGTATATTTCATTATAACCCTGCCTTAATGATCAAGTGCCTTCGCCCAACACCTTAGGCACTTGAAAATAACCGTCCATAAAATTACCGGAGATTTTCTTTACATCGGAAATTTCAAGTCCGGGAACTACAGTGTCCTGCCTGAGTTTACCTACTTCGGTAGAAGGATAGGCGTCGTAAGGATCTTCGCTGTCGTCATATTGAGAAAGCAGATCGAAATAACCTACAATATCGTCAACTTGCCTTTTTAAAGTTTCAATATCCGTCGACTCGGGAGAAAGCCGTGAAAGTTCAAGAAGCTGCTCGAGCGTCGTTTTATCAATCTTCCTGTGAATACTGCTCATAAACTGCATTTTAGCGAATTCTACGGGTTTGGACAATGCACTATGATTTCGGCGCGGTTGCCGCGGTCTTAACGCTGCGGCTTAAAACCCTTGAAACAGCATACGCAAAAAGCTAGAATATTCCCATTATGAAATCAGTACTTATTAAGGATATTTTAAAGTCCAAGCCGGAAGGCCAGACGGTAACCGTCTACGGCTGGGTGCGCACAAAGCGCGATTCCAAGAACTTGGTCTTTATACAAGTGAACGACGGTTCGTGTCTCGCTTCCATCCAGCTTACGTTTGACCGCACGGCGCCTTCAAAAAATGCGGATCCTGTATCAATTGAAAACAGTCTTAAAAAGATCACTACGGGAGCGTCGATCAAAGCCGAAGGAACTCTCATAGAATCTCCTGCCGGCGGACAGGCCGTCGAAGTAACGCTTGAAGCGCTTACGGTTTTAGGCGAATGTCCGACTGACGCCTACCCTCTTCAAAAAAAAGCGACTTCTATGGAATTTTTGCGCGAAGTCGCCTATCTTCGCCCGCGAACCAATACTTTCGGCGCCGTTTTCAGAGTAAGAAATCAAATGGCGTTCGCCGTTCATTCGTTTTTTCAGGAAAGAGGATTTCAATACGTAAATACGCCCATAATCACTTGCAGCGATGCCGAAGGCGCCGGCGAAATGTTCCAAGTTACAAACCTTTCTCTCGAAAAGATCGCAGAAACCGGCATAAAAGCCGGCGCCAAAGGAAAGTCGCCTGAAACTGCGGCGGATCTTGTAGACTACGGCAAAGACTTTTTCGGTAAAAAAGCAAGCCTTACCGTAAGCGGGCAGCTTGAAGGCGAAACGTTCGCTACGGCGTTGAGCCGCATATACACATTCGGCCCTACATTCAGAGCGGAAAACTCCAACACGCCCCGTCACCTTTCCGAATTCTGGATGATAGAACCCGAAATGGCTTTTTTCGATTTGGAAGACAACATGGATCTTGCAGAGGAATTTGTAAAATACCTTTTGAATTGGGCTCTTACAAAGTGCCGCGAAGATCTTGATTTTTTTAACTTACGCATACAATCCGGCATTATCGAAACCCTTACGCACGTAGTAAATTCCCCGTTCAAACGCATTTCATACACGGAAGCTATCGAAGAACTTAAAAAGCATGAGGACAAATTCGAATTCAAGCCGTTTTGGGGCTGCGACCTTCAAACCGAACATGAGCGTTATCTGACGGAAAATATTTTTAAATGTCCGGTAATGGTCTACAATTATCCCAAAGAAATAAAGGCCTTTTATATGAAGTTAAACGACGACAAAAAGACCGTAAAAGCCGTAGACGTTCTCGTTCCGGGTCTCGGTGAAATAATCGGCGGCTCCGAGCGTGAAGAAAATTATGAAAAGCTGCTTGCCGCCTGCAACGAGCGTAATATGGACATGTCCAATTATCAGTGGTATTTGGATCTGCGCCGCTTCGGTACGGTTCCTCATTCGGGATTCGGCTTGGGATTCGAAAGACTCTTACGCTACATTACAGGAATGGCCAATATCAGGGACGTGATCCCGTATCCGCGCGCCCCAAAATTGGCGGATTTTTAATTGAGTAGGACGGAGCAATGACTAAGTACATCTTTATAACCGGCGGGGTCGTTTCGGGTTTGGGCAAGGGAATTGCCGCCGCCTCGCTTGGACTGATTTTAAAATCCAGGGGATTGAAAGTAGTGAATCAAAAATTCGATCCGTATCTGAACATAGATCCGGGAACGATGAATCCCTATCAGCACGGAGAAGTATTTGTTACCGACGACGGAGCCGAAACGGATCTTGACTTAGGTCATTACGAGCGGTTTACGGATGCGACGCTTTCTAAAAGTTCCAACACTACCGCAGGGAGAGTGTATCTTGCCGTACTCAACAAAGAGCGGGAAGGAGGATTTAACGGCGGAACGGTTCAAGTAATTCCCAACATCACCGAAGAAATTCTTTACCGCATGAAACTTGCCGAAAAAGAATCCAATCCGGACATAATTATTACGGAAATCGGCGGAACCGTAGGAGACATTGAGTCGCTCCCGTTCATAGAAGCGATAAGACAGATGAAATACGACATAGGTGAAGAAAATTGCTGCTATATTCATCTTACGCTCATTCCCTACATAAAAAAAGCCGACGAACTTAAAACAAAACCCACGCAGCACAGCGTAAAAGAACTTCAGGAATTGGGAATAAAACCGAACATAGTCATGGTTCGCACCGAAAAACCGCTTGACAACACTACTCGTGAAAAACTTGCAGCCTTTTGCAACATCGGCACGGAAGATCTTATCCAAAATTTTACGGCGCGTTCCATTTACGAAGTACCGCTGCAGTTGGAAAAAGAAGGAATAGGAGATGCGGTATGTAAGGCTCTGAGTTTAAAATGCGCTCCGACACATCTTGAAGATTGGGCAAAAATGGTTTGGAGGTATGAAAACCCCAAGCAATCCGTAAATATCGCGCTCGTAGGAAAATACGTAGGCTTGCACGACGCATATCTTTCCGTAGTCGAATCCTTGGTACACGGAGGCATTTTTAACGAAGCCGATATTGCCGTGGACTGGGTGGACGCTGAAATTTTGAACGACAAGAAGGCCGCCGAAGAACGTCTTAAAAATGCCGACGGAGTCATCGTCCCCGGAGGATTCGGCGACCGCGGCATCGAAGGAATGATAAACGCCGCCGCATTTGCGCGTTCGCATAAAATTCCTTATTTCGGCATTTGTCTTGGAATGCAGATCATGGTGATCGAATACGCCCGCAACGTTTTGGGCTTAAAAGGCGCAAATTCCACGGAAATCGATAAAAAAACACAGTATCCCGTGATCGACCTTATGCCGGATCAAAACGGAGCTATCTTAGGCGGAACTCTCAGGCTCGGAAAATACAAATGCGCAATCCTGCCCGGCACCTTGTCTGAAAAAGCGTACAAAGAAAAAAACGTGTGGGAACGGCACCGCCACAGGTATGAATTTAACAATAAATTCCGCGAAGAGCTAAAGAACGCGGGGCTTATAATCGCGGGAATAAACCCCGAGCGGGATCTTGTGGAAATATGCGAAGTGCCGGATCATCCTTGGATGGTTGGCGTTCAATTCCATCCGGAATTCAAAAGCCGCCCCAATCGCGCCCAACCGCTTTTTAGAGATTTTATTACGGAAGTCTGCGCCTACGCCGCAGCGCATAAAAACAAGGGCTGAAATGAATAAGTCAAGAAAAAAAATAACCGTTTTGGATTTCGGAAGCCAATACGCTCACCTGATCGCCAAGCGCCTTCGCATGTCGGGTTATTATTCCGAAATAGCGCTCCCGTCGTCGCCTCTTTCGGCCTTCGAAAATACGGCGGGAATTATTTTAAGCGGCGGTCCCAGTTCGGTTTATGAAAAAAATATCCCAGAATTCAACAGTGAGATCTTTTCGCTTGAGATTCCCATGCTCGGCCTGTGCTACGGACATCAGCTTATGAGCAGCGCCTCAGGCGGAAAAGTTTCAAAAGCACTCACGGGAGAATTCGGCATAGCCCGCCTTGAAAATAAAGGCTGTCCGCAAAGTCCGCTTTTTAAAGGCATTGCGTTTCCGGCACAAGTGTGGATGAGCCACCAAGACGAAGTTACAAAAACTGCTCCCGACTTTGAAGTGATCGGCTTTACAAAGGACTGCAAGTTTGCGGCGGTGCAAGACCTTTCAAAAAAAAGATTCGGCTTGCAATTTCATATCGAAGTAAAAGACACGACAGACGGCAATAAGATATTGGAAAATTTTGCGAAAATCTGCAATATGGAAAAAAACTGGGATAACGATACCGTCCTCGATATAATTTTAAACGATATCCGGTCGGCCGCAAAAGATAAAAAAGTCCTTTTGTTTTTAAGCGGAGGCGTAGACAGCACTGTGGCCTTCGCGCTTTTAAATAAGGCGCTGGGACAGGACAGGGTTTTGGGGCTTCACATAGATAACGGTTTTATGCGCCTGAACGAAAGCGAGCAAGTGGCAAAACAATATCGCAGTTTCGGTTTTAATAATTTTATAGTTGAAGACGCCGGCAAGACCTTTTTAAAAGCCGTACAAGGGCTGACCGATCCTCAAAAAAAGCGGATGGCCGTAGGCGAAACCTTTATCGCCGTCAGGAACGAAGTGGTTTCAAAGCAGCATTTAAACGAAGACGAATGGCTTTTAGCTCAGGGAACTCTGTATCCTGACATCATTGAAAGCGGAGGAACTGAAAATTCAAAAACAATAAAGACTCACCACAACCGCGTAGCGGGAATCCAAAAGCTTATTGAAAAAGGTCTTATCATCGAACCTTTAAAAGACCTGTATAAGGACGAAGTTCGTTCCATAGGTAAAAAAATCGGACTTAGCGATCATCTGGTAATGCGCCATCCCTTCCCCGGTCCGGGACTTTCGATAAACGTTCTTTGCTCCGACGCAAAGTTTACGAAAAAAGACAAGGAAGAATTTGAAAAAGCGGGCGAAGAACTTTCTTCGATCGCCTTAAACATGTTCTGCGAAAAATGCAGCGCTTCTATGGAAAAATATGTTCTGCCGGTGAGATCCGTAGGCGTGCAAGGCGATTTCAGAACATACAAATTTCCGGCTGCGCTCAGTTTTGAAAAACAGGAAGGCGGATATTATCACATACCTAAAAACTACGACAAACTTGAAAAGGCTTCGAGCCTGATCACAAACAACTGTTCCTATATAAACCGCTGCATAATCCGCTTGTGGCAGAACCCGGCCGTTTCGGACGGCGATCTTAAATTACAAGAAGGTTACTGCGATAAAAACCGCCTTGATCAATTGAGGCAAGCCGACGACGCGGTTTTGACGGAACTTCAAAACACAGGATGGTATAACAGGATTTTCCAGCACCTTACCATAAGCCTGCCTTACGCTTCGTCGAAGAATCGCACAAGTTTTGTCCTAAGGCCGGTTTTCAGCGAAGACGTGATGACCGCCAGGTTCGCAAGGCTCCCGCATGAAATTCTTTTATCCATAGTAAAAAAGATTTCAGAACTTCCGTTTACGGATGCGATCTTCTTTGATCTTACAAATAAACCGCCTGCGACGTTCGGGTGGGAATAGCGGGAACGCACGGCATCGAAACGAGCGTCGGAACGGCGTCTAGTCGGCATTTGGACGGCTCATATAAAACTGAAACCGGATCGTTGCCGCGCCGCTTTGAGACATGTTTACTTCGATTTGTACAAAATATCGTTAACATTAATGGAGGCTTTGTGGTTTTATGCAGAAATTCAAACCCGTAAAAGAAGGAAAAATTCGTGAAATTTATGAGTGCGGCGACAACATGATCCTTGTCGCAACCGACAGAATTTCAGCCTTTGACAATATTTTAAAAAACGAAATCACCGACAAAGGAAAGATTCTTACAAAGATGTCCGAATTCTGGTTCGATTTTACAAAGGATCTTGTTCCTAATCACTTGATTTCCACCGACGTAAAGAACATGCCGGATTTTTTTCAAAATGAAAAATTCGCAGGCAGAAGCACTCTGTGCAAAAAACTTAAAATGCTTCCCATAGAATGCATAGTCCGCGGATATATAACCGGCAGCGGCTGGGAAAGCTACAAAAAAGACGGAAAAGTCTGCGGAATAAGGCTTAAAGATTCCCTTAAAGAATCCGATAAAATTCCCGAACCGATCTATACGCCGAGCACAAAGGCAGACTACGGGTTCCACGACGAAAACATTTCTTTTGAAAAAAGCGCGGAAATTTTGAAAAAAATATATCCTGAACGCGGCGAAGAATACGCTCTAAAACTTAAAGAATATTCGCTTGCGATCTACAAAAAATGCGCCGAATACGCTTTGCAAAGAGGAATAATAATCGCCGATACCAAATTCGAATTCGGTCTTGATAAAAACGGCGACGTGGTTTTAGGCGACGAAGTCCTCACTCCCGACAGTTCGCGTTTTTGGCCTTTAAAAGGATATTGTTCCGGCAAAAGCCAGCCTTCGTTCGATAAACAGTTTGTCCGCGACTGGCTTAAAGCAAATCCCGATAACAACCTGCTCTTGCCCGACGACGTCGTAAAAAAAACAATAGACAAATATAAAGAAGCGTATCAACTTTTAACGGCAAACACGCTCTAAACAGTAAAATTTTTATGTTTCCTCCGTTCCCCGAAAAAAAAGCGTTTGCCGAATGCCTCCGCATGATTGAAGAGCTCAAGGCGAAAACCCTCTCGATAAAGCAAGTTTCAAAAGTGAGCGAAGAAAGAGGCGATCACGGAATAATGCTCGGCGCCCTCGTCTGTAAAGATTCTGCGTCGGGGAAGACCGTCTATCTCAGAACCCTTTCGGGCATAAGCCGATCGCTAAAGCCCTCGGCCACCGGCGGAGAAGAAAAGGAAACAAAGACGATATATGTGGATCCTATAGTTCCGCCTGAAAAAATTTCTTCAGCCCTTCTGCAAAACGACAAAGAAATCCACGATCTTACCGAAAAGATAAAATCGCTAAAACCGCTCAGAAAACGTGCAAACGGGAAATACGCCGATCCGGAAGGCGAAGAAAAAAATCTCATCGAAAACCGTAATTTCTTATGCCGCCAATCCCAGCAAAAAGTTTTCGATCTGTATTCTTTCCACTGCGCGGACGGCAAAATTCGCTCGTTAAACGAAATATGCGGCTTAAAGGATCCTGAAGTGCCGCAGTTTGAAAAAAGAGCGCAGTTCGAATTTGAAAAAGCGGAGATTTCGGCTGAGGGCGCCGCTCAAACCGGTGCCCAATTGTGCGCAGCCCGTATACCGGGAGCCGAAAAATTCCCGCCCACAGGAACGGGAGAATGCTGCGCTCCCAAACTTTTAAATTTCGCCTTTATGCACAATCTTATTCCATTAAGCATGTGTGAAGTTTTTTACAGTCCGGATAACAAAGGAAAATCGTCACAGCCTTCATCGTTGGCCTGTAACTTTCGCGATTCTTATGCCGCTCAGCCCCCGTGCGACAAGCGGTGCGCCCTCATACTCCCCGGCATACTCGGCTTAAACATACTGTACCGCGACGACAGCATAATAGTCATAAACAAGCAAAGCGGGCTTTTGAGCGTTCCCGGCCGAGGAATACAAAAGCAGGACTGCGCCGTAAACCGGCTCCGCCGCCTTTTTCCTAACTGCATAGAGCAGCCTTCCGTCCACCGGCTGGACATGGAAACAAGCGGCCTTTTGGTCTTAGCATTTACGGAAGACGCCCACAGAAACTTATGCCGCCAGTTTGAAAAAGGACTCGTACAAAAACGTTATACCGCCCTCTTGGACGGAAATTTACATGAAAAGCGCGTCGAAGACCATGGACAAATGGAATTGTATTTCAGGCTCGACATAAATAACCGCCCTCATCAAATTTGGGACGAAATCCACGGCAAAAAAGCCGTAACTCGGTGGGATATCATCGGTTTGGAAAACTACACGGCCCCGGACGGTTCTTTAAAAAAAGCTACCCGTGTGATATTTACTCCTATCACAGGAAGAACTCACCAGCTGCGCCTTGCAAGCAGCGACATTCACGGATTTGACACACCGATCATAGGCGACAGTTTATACGGAAAATGCTTGGACGGCGAAAGGCTCTTGCTGCACGCGCACTATCTCAGTTTCACTCACCCGAAAACAGAAAAGGCTGTGGAATTTACCTGTCCGTGCCCGTTTTAGAGCGCCCGCCGCCTGCATAAATCACTTTATCTTTGCACCGTCTTTAAATGCCGCCCCTGCTACTTCGCCGAATTTTCTATAAGTGTTGTTTACAGGATCAAAGATTATGGGCGAAAGTTTTTCGACGTCAATTTTTCCGTTCGCGCTTAAAATCTTTTCATCGGCGCTCACGTTTACAATTTCTCCGAACAGATGGCATGATTTTTCGTCATAGCTTATAAGCTTACACTCCAGCGTCATCGGAAGCTCTTCGATTACCGGAGCGTCAACAAATTCCGACTTCACCGTGTGAAAACCGGCTCTTTTAAGTTTGTCGCTTATCTTATTTCCGGAAACGATCCCTACATAGTCGCATTCCGTAACGTAATCGGCCGTTCCCATACTAACCGTAAACGCTTTTTTTAAAAGAATATTCTTTACGGTTTTGTGCTCAGGACTCAGGCACGCAAAAAATTGGGCGGTATCGCCGATTGAGCCCCACGCTGCGTTCATCGCGTCGGGATTTCCGTTTTCGTCGTAAGTCGCAATTATAAAAACGGGCATAGGATATAAGTATTCTTTCGCACCGAAATTTTTCCTCATAAATTCCTCCTATAAATAAAATTGCACGAGGGGAAAAATTTCAATTTTCGACCGAGTGCAATCAGTGCGCGTTTTGCGCCCCTCGCTTTAATCAGCGTTTCCTTAATACAACGAAAAGTTCGCATAGTCAATATAAAAAGACTATCGGAATAAATTTATATGTTTTCTGTTTCCATTGTATACGATTTTTATTATATTATGATTATAATCGGTAAACTATACTATTCGGTTACGAAACAAGGATTGACCTGATGATCTCCGAGCGGCTTTTAAATATATTAGCGGATTCTTTTACGAAAATTCTCATCCCCGGACTTACGATGACGATTCCGCTCACCGTGCTGTCGTTTTCGTTCGCATTGATTATCGCAGTGATCACCGCTATGATACAGTTTTCAAAAATCCGCATACTCAAGGATCTTGCAAGATTTTACATCTGGGTTATACGCGGAACGCCCGTTCTCGTTCAGCTTTATATGCTGTTCTACGGGCTTCCGAGCCTCGGAATCGTGCTGGATCCTTTTCCGTCGGCGGTCATTGTGTTTTCAATAAACGAAGGCGCCTACATGGCCGAAACCGTGCGGGCGGCGCTGGAATCGGTGCCTAAAGGACAAATTGAAGCGGGCTATTGCGTGGGCATGTCCTATCTTCAAATCATGAGAAGAATCGTTCTTCCGCAGGCGTTTAAGACAGCGTTTCCTCCCCTTTCAAATTCGCTCATCGCGCTTGTAAAGGAAACGTCTCTTGCGGCCAATATAACCGTTTTGGAAATGTTTATGGCCACGCAGAGGATCGTCGCGCGCACGTACGAACCTCTAGCCTTGTACTGTGAAGTAGGACTGATATACTTGTTTTTTTCTACCGTGCTGACAAAATTTCAGCACATGGGTGAAAAAAAGTTAAATGCGGCGGGATATTGACCTTTAAAAAGCCGGGCAGCGGCCGGCAAAGGAGCGCAGGCCGGTAAATTGCCGAATCCGGTAAAATTGCGCCTAAGGCAAAAACATGCCTTCAAACTAATTTAATAGGAAACTTATGAAATGCTTGAAATAAAAAATATAAAAAAATCCTTCGGAGAACTGGAAATTTTAAAAGGCGTGAGCCTTAACGTAAACAAGGGAGACGTCGTTGCCATAATAGGTCCCAGCGGATCCGGCAAAACAACCCTTTTACGCTGTATCAATTTTCTTGAAACCGCCGACAGCGGGCAGATGGTTTTTGACGGCGAATCTTTTGATCTTAACAGGGTAAGCAAAAAAACAGTGCTCAGGCTGAGAAAAAAGACGGCCTTCGTCTTTCAAAACTATAATCTGTTCCGCAATAAAACCGCGCTTCAAAATGTTACCGAAGGTTTGATCGTCGCAAGAAAGATGCCTAAAAAAGAGGCGGACAAAATCGCCATGGAAGCGCTTGAAAAAGTCGGCCTTTCGGACAAGGCGTCTTCCTATCCCCCTCAACTGTCGGGTGGCCAACAACAACGCGTAGCGATAGCGCGCGCTTTGGCGACTAAACCTGAAATAATATTTTTTGACGAACCTACTTCCGCCCTCGATCCCGAACTGATCGGCGAAGTTCTTTCCGTCATGAAACAGCTCGCCGACGACGGCATGACCATGCTCGTAGTCACTCACGAAATGAATTTTGCAAAAAATGTTTCTTCAAAAGTGATCTTTATGGAAAAAGGCAAAATTATCGAATGGGGCGACGCAAAGTCGTTTTTTAACGATCCGCACGAAGAACGTGTAAAAACATTTATCAATACGATACAAAAAAACAGTAAGGACGGAACTTAATATGAAAAAGAATATTTTTTTATGCAATTTTACAGCGTTTTTTGCGCTGGTTTTGATCTGCATCGCTTCTCTTGCCGGATGCACAAAAAAATCCGAAAAAACCGCCGATAACGGCGACTTGCTCGATCTGATAAAACAAAAAAATAAAATTACAATCGCTACCGAAGGAACTTGGTCTCCTTGGACTTTCCACGATGAAAGCAACACCCTCGTAGGTTTTGACGTGGAAGTGGGTCGAAAGATAGCGGAAAAACTCGGCGTAAAAGCAAATTTCGTGGAAGTGGAATGGGACGGAATCTTTGCGGGAATAGATTCAAAGCGTTACGACATAACCTTAAACGGCGTTGAAGTCACCGATGAGCGCGCGGAAAAATACGATTTTACCGAACCGTACGCTTACATTCACACGGCGATCATCGTACGCGGCGACAGCGATAAAATCGCTTCGTTTGAAGACCTAAAAGGCAGACAGACCGCCAATACGCTGGCGAGCACTTACGCGCTTCTTGCCGAAAGTTACGGAGCTACGGCTATCGGTGTAGACGACCTGAATCAAACGCTTGAACTTGTGCTCTCAGGGCGCGTAGACGCGACTCTTAATGCGGACGTCTCATACTATGATTACATGAAGGCACATCCCGACGCAAACCTTAAAATCGTAGCGGTGACAAAAACGCCTTCGCTTGTTTCCATTCCGCTGAGAAAGGACGGAACGACGGAATCGCTGAAAGCTCATATAAACAAAGCCATAGAAGAACTTCGCTCTTCAGGAGAGCTTTCAAAAATCTCGGTCAAATACTTCGGCAGCGATATTACAAAAAAAGAATAACGGGACTGTCGAAAAAAATAACCGCTTTTTAAACAAACGAAAGGGGCAACTTACTACAATATGGCAGAAGCGACATCCGTAAACGCCGGCGATAATTCTCTTGCCGGCAACTGGAAAATTTTTAAGACGCTCATAAAACTCTCGATTCCCGTAATCATCGAACTTGTGTTTTCAACCTTGCTTCAATACGTAGACACAGCCATGGTAGGACATCTGGGCGAAAAAGCCACCGCCGCCGTAAGCGTTACGACAACGATAAACTGGCTTATTGGCAGCATTCCGTTTGCGTTTGGCACATCTTTTCTTGCCCTGATCGCGCGTGCGGTAGGGAGCGGCGACGATGCTTACATTCATCGAGCCGCAAGACAGGCTCTTAAAATATCAATTTTGTGCGGAACAATTATAGGAATAATAGCGCTGTCGCTAAGTCCGTTTATTCCCGCATGGATGGGCGCCGAAACTTCGGTACAAAGACAAGCTTCCGTTTACTTTTTTATAATAAGCATTCCCATGGTCTTTCGCTCAATGCAGATCATATTGGCTTACGTTCTCAGAGCGGTAAAAGATACGCGTACGCCCATGTTCATAAGCCTTGCCGAAAATATTTTAAACGTGATTCTGAATTATCTTTTGATATACGTTGCAAATCTTGGTGTAACGGGAGCCGCCGTAGGCACGGCGATCTCTTTTTCCGTATCGGGAATATTTATGCTATCGGCAGTGAAAAGACATAAGCTTCTTTCATCATCATTAGATAATAAGAATAATCCCGCTTTGAAAGCCGTCGCATTAACGGATGTAACGGTATCCTCGTCACAAAGCATATCCTCACGCCGCAACAGGTTTTTCGACTTCGATGTTCCGATAATCCGGGAATGCATAAAAATCGGTCTTCCCGTCTTAGGAACCAACGTCGCTTCCTGTCTGGGGCACGTGTGTTTTTCAGCGCTTGTTTCCGGAATGGGAACTTACATATTCGCGGCGCATTCCATAGCTGTCACTGCGGAAACCTTGTTTTACATCCCCGGATACGGCCTTCGCACGGCCACTTCAACACTCGCAGGAATTTCCTTAGGTGAAAAAAGCAAACATAAACTCTACAGCATAGAAAAAGTGAGCGTCACGACTACGGTTTTAACAATGGTTTTAAGCGGTATTATTTTGTTTGCGGTTTCTTACCGGCTTATGGGAATTTTTACCGAAAGCAATCGCGTAATCATGCTCGGAGGGAGAATGTTAAAACTCGTAGCATTTTCGGAACCGTTCTTCGGCCTTATGATAGTCTTTGAAGGCCTTTATTACGGACTCGGGCGCACTCGCTACGCCTTTTGTGCGGAAACCGTTTCCATGTGGGGAGTGCGCATTCTGTTTACATTCCTTTGCGTAAAAATTTGGAAATTCGACTTACAGGCGGTCTGGTTTTGCATGATAGCGGACAATGTTCTAAAAGCCGTTTTGCTTTCCTTCCCCGCCCTCGTACCGAAACTCAGGCAAAAAATGCTTTCGATATAGGCAAATTCCGACTTACCGTTTACCGTGCGCTCCGGAGAGCGCCGCTTTTAGTGCGCAGCCGCCGATCTTGTTATGCATTGCAGCGTGCCGGTCTTAGTGCGCCGCAACGCACCGGTTCTCGCGCGCAAAGGCACACCGATCTTCACACCCGTTTTGAATTTTGCTTACCGCCGCATTCCGCGCTCAGATCCGGCGTAAAAATCCGACTCAACTGTGCAAAACGTCAAATGCATGCGGTTTTATATTTTTTAAGTATATATTATACTGGGCGCATGAGTGAAGATCTGATATCGGAATTAGGACTTGGAACATCAAAAAGCGATACAATAGAACTTGATTTGCTCACCATGGAAGCCCTAAGAAAAGGACCGATCGATATATTTGACAATGTATATCTCGGAGAAACAAGACCCGATTCGTTGATACTTTGTATTGACGTGCGCGGTTTTAGTGATTTTATGTGCAACAATGAGGAAACGGTTGTTTTCGGATTGATTAAATCTTTTACTTCCAATTTTCTTTCATGTCTTAACCAATTCGGCTATAATTGCTCGTATTACAAGCTTTTAGGCGACGGAGCCTTGGTCATATGGGATAAGTTGGACGGGGTTGCCATAAAAGAAGCCATTACGGTTTTTGCAGCATATATAGAATTTGCAAATGAAGAATTATTTAAATCCTACAGAGATCTGTCAATAGGCGGAGCTTTGGTATTGGACAAAGTATATAAATATGAAATTTCAGCGGAAGCTTCCCAGCTAAAATACAGAGATTATGTGGGCTACGGAATAAATCTTGCCTGCCGCCTTCAAAACCTTGCAGCGGGAGGCGAGCTCATTGTAAGTAAAAAACTGGTAGACATAGGCGCCATATATGCAAAAAAGAATACAAATCCTGATTCAATAAAAAAGCTTAAAGCCCTTAAAGGCCTTAAAGAGGATGACAGGGAAGGAATTTATTTATATCAGGATATAAATCCTAAAATTCTTTCAAAATTTAAGGATTTGAACTTGGATCCCTAAATCAGCATTTTGCTTGCCGCCCTATTGCGTTTGTGCTATACTCGTATGCATAAATATTTAACCGGAGTGTATACTTATGCATTACGACATATGCTTTACCGACGGCGGGGTTACGGCGCCGCAAGGATTTACAGCAAACGGCGTCCTTTGCAAAATCAAGCCTAACCGCAAAACGAACGATACCGCTCTCATATTCTCGGAAAAGCCCTGCACGGCGGCAGGCCTTTTTACTCAAAACAGAGTCAAGGCAGAAAGCGTAAAACTCACTCAAAAGCATATTGCCGGCAGAAAAATTCAAGCGGTCATAGCCAACAGCGGCAACGCAAACGCCTGTACGGGCGAAAAAGGAGCCGAAAACGCATACAGGATGGCAAAAAGCGCCGCCGACGCTCTGGGGATCAGCCCTGAAGACGTCATAGTCTGTTCGACGGGAGTCATAGGTCAGCAGCTTCCCGTAGAAAAAATCGAGCGGAACATGGAAAGTCTTAAATCGGGACTTTCGAAGAAAGGCCATGAACAGGCGCGCGTTGCGATCATGACGACGGACACTCAATACAAAGAATGCGCCGTTAAGACCGTGATCGGCGGCAAAACCGTTACGATCGGCGCAATGTGCAAGGGCAGCGGAATGATCCACATAAATTTGGGAACGATGCTCTGCTTTATCACTACGGACTGCGCGATAAACAAACCGATGCTTGAAAAAGCCCTGCGCCTAAGCGCGGAAGGAACTTTTAACTGCGTTTCGATCGACGGCGACACAAGCACGAACGACACACTCACGATTATGGCAAACGGTATGGCCGGCAACGCTCAAATAACATCGGAAGGAAAAGATTTCGACACATTCTTTGAAGCTCTGAACGCTCTCAGCACCGTCATGGCAAAAAAAATCGCTGCGGACGGAGAAGGCGCAAGCCGCCTGATCGAATGCCGCACAGTAGGAGCAAAAGACATAGAAAGCGCACGGCAGCTTGCAAAGGAAGTTATCGGCTCAAACCTTGTAAAAGCCGCAATGTTCGGAAAAGACGCAAACTGGGGCCGTATTTTATGCGCAATGGGATATTCGGGTGCATATTTTACTCCGGAAAAAACTTCGGTTTATTTCATAAGCCGCACCGGCGCGCACCGGTACTTTACGCCGGGCAAGGAAGACGAAGCGGGTCCTCTTTCCGAAAAAATTCCTGATAACGGCATATTGAAAAAAGACGGAATTAAAGCCGTAAAAGTCTTCGAACTCGGCGTTCCTCTAAATTTTGACGAAGATCTTGCAAAAGAAATACTAAAAGAAGAAGCCGTCCAAATACTTGTCACTATGGAAGACGGAAATGCGGAAGCCAGGGCGTGGGGCTGCGATCTGACTTACGACTATGTAAAAATCAACGGCGACTATCGCACGTAAACGCGGCGGTCTTTAACGCTCCCGATAGACGAAAAGCCTTCGCATCGCAGCGTGTTATAAAAACCGCATTTTAAGGATGTACCCATGGAAAATGATGTTAAAATAAAAGACTCGGAAGATACGGCCGGCGGAAACGAAAAACCCTTGGATAACGAACACTGGTCAAACGTACTGATTCAGGCTATGCCCTATTTTAAACAGTGGGTGGGCAAGATCGTAGTCGTAAAATACGGCGGCAACGCAATGCTTAACGACGAACTAAAATCCGCCGTCATGAAAGACCTTGTGCTTCTTAACACGATCGGCGTTCAAGTAGTGCTCGTGCACGGCGGCGGCCCTGAAATCAATAAAATGCTCGAGCGCGTAGGAAAAGAAAGTCGCTTTGTAAACGGGCTTCGCTACACCGACAGCGAAACTATGGAAATAGTCCAAATGGTTTTAACCGGCAAGCTTAATAAAGACATAGTGGGCCTTTTACTGCAGGAAGGCGGAAGAGCAGTAGGACTGAGCGGCATAGATTCCGCATTGCTCCGCGCAAAAAAAGTTTCAAAAGGCGAAGATTTAGGCTTGGTTGGCGAAGTCACTCAGGTAAATCCCCAAATCGTAATATCCTTGTTGGACGAAGGTTTTATACCGGTAATATCTACGGTCGCGCTGGGCGAACAGGGCGATTTTAATTATTACAACATAAACGCCGACACCGCAGCCGCAAAGATCGCGGTCGCTCTTAAAGCCGAAAAATTCCTGCAGCTTACGAACGTTCCCGGAGTTTTAAAAGACATGAACGATCCGATGTCGCTCATCCACAGAATACGGGCCTCGTCGGTGCCGGATCTTATCGAAAACAAGGTCATAGTCGGCGGCATGATCCCAAAGGTAGAATGCTGCATGATCGCGCTAAAAGGCGGCGTTCCGCGAGCCCACATAATCGACGGACGCGTTCCTCATTCGCTTTTGATCGAAATGTTCAGCGACAGGGGAATCGGAACAATGATATATTGAAATCAAGCATATAAGGATTTTTAATCAAGGTGCGTTATGGAAAAATTAATCGTAAATAACTACGGCAGCTTCGACACGGTCTTCGTAAGAGGAAAAGGCGCCCGGCTGTACGACAAAGACGGCAAAGAATACATAGATTTTTTGTCAGGAATCGGAGTCAATTGTCTGGGACACAACTATAAACCGCTCGTAAAAGCGATAAAAAAACAAGCCGCAAAAGAGATACATATTTCAAACTATTACTTAAGCGACGTAGGAATAAGGTTCGCCCAAGAACTTCTTGCCGCTGCCGGTTTTGAAAAAGGATTTTTCGGAAATTCCGGAGCCGAAGCGAACGAAGCGGCGATAAAACTCGCGCGAAAATACGGATATCTGAACGGCGGCAAAAAACGCAACGTGATTTACACGCTTGAAAATTCTTTTCACGGAAGAACCATAGCTACCCTTACGGCCACAGGACAGGAAAAATTCCATCCGCCGTATTTTGCGCCCTATGCCGAAGGATTTAAAACCATAAAGGCAAATGATTTTGAAGCGATAAAGAGCGCCTTTGACGAAACTACGGCGGCACTCATGATCGAGTGCGTTCAAGGCGAAGGCGGAGTAAACCTCATAGACCCGGAATGGGCGAAGGCTGCCGCAGAGCAAGCGCGGAAAGCGGGCGCGATAGTGATTGCCGATGAAGTTCAAACAGGAATAGGCCGCACGGGAACCTTTCTCGCCTGCGATGCACTGGGCATTGAACCTGAAGCGGTTACGCTGGCCAAGGGAATTGCCGGCGGCGTGCCTATGGGAGCATGCCTGTTCAGAGGGAAAGCTGCAAACGTGTTTGCAGCGGGCGATCATCAGTCGACATTTGCAGGCAACCCGCTTGCATGCGCCGCCGGCCTTGTCGTGTTGAACACGCTCGCGTCCGAAGGCTTTATGGACAAGGTAAAAGAAAAAGGCGACTTTATACGCAGCTCCATACGCAGCTGGAATTCTCCCATCGTGAGGGACGTGCGCGGCAAAGGCCTCATGATCGGCGTAGAAATCGTTCCGGCAATAAAACCTTTCGACATTGAAGTTGCCTGTATGAAAGAAGGTCTTTGCACTTCCGTCGCAGGAACTTCCGTCGTGCGATTCCTTCCGCCGCTGGTGATCGGTAAAAAAGAAATGGACAAGGGACTTGCCATTTTTAAAAAGGTGCTGGATTCCTTTTCAAAATAAAGCACCGGCGCCGTATAGCTTGCGGTAGGCGCTGGGACTCAGTCCCGCGCATTTTTTAAATATTCTTGAAAAATGGAACGGATTTTCAAAAGACATTTTTTTTGAAATATCGCTTATGTAAAGATCGGTGTTGCATATCATCGCCGCGGCCGTTTTTATCTTGAGCCTGTAAAAGTATTGCAGAGGCGTAATATTCATCTTCTTTCTAAAAATTCTAATATAATGCTCGGGTGAAATTCCCATTTCGCCTGCAAGATCTTCGATTTTAAGGTTTTGATAGATCCTTTCTTCCATGATCTTTATCGACTGCTCGACTCTGCCGCCGCTTACGGGAAAATCCGCCGCAATATCCGTCCTGCGCTCCGAAACGGGAGCTTTGTCTCCCATAAAAAACCTGTATATTAGCCCCTGCATCAAAAGCTCGGCGGACTTTTTTAAAATTTTACTTTTGGAATTCGCCGAATGAAAAATTTCTTCAAAGATAAACTGAATGCTGCTTTCTTCCACGTTCTGCTTTTTTTCCGCAGAGCTTGAAAGACGGCTCAAAAACTCGTACAGCCGGCGGTCTTTTTTAGGAGAGAGCGAAAATAAAATCGCATAATAGGTTATCGGTTTTACGATCCTGTCCGGCAGAATGGAATGAAATTCCTGCGGCAAAGTTAAAAACATTGTCTTATTTCTGATGGGAATTCTTTTTTTATTCGACAGAAACGAACCCGCTCCTTCCACAAAAAAATGAATTTCAAACTGTCCTTCTTTGTGAGAATGGTACCTTCCGTTCCATGAAGCCTTGCGCCCCATAAACATGCGGTACACGTAGACCGCGTCGATAATATTCATAAACGTATTATATAATATCAATTATAGATATGTAAAATCAATTTTTGCTATGTAAGCGAAGAAATTTATAATTGATAATTAAATCGACAATTGATCGGAAAAACAATTCCGTCATATAAGGATGCCCGGCTGACGCATCGTATTTTGATCCGGCATCTGTTTATTTTTTCTTTTTAATTATATGCTGTAGAGCGGAGCGGATTATGAAAACAGTCGCAGGAATAGATCTCGGCACACAGAGTATGAAGATAGTCATATACGACTACGCCGAGCGTAAGGAAGTTATTAAAACGTCGGCTAAAATCGATATGATTGCCGAAAACGCCGGCACCCGCGAACAAAAAACGCAGTGGTACAAGGACGCTCTTAAGTCCTGCTTTGAGCGAATTCCGTCTGAAATACGAGCTTCGATAAGGGCATTGGGCGTTTCAGGCCAACAGCACGGTTTTATCGCTTTGGATAAAAACGCCGAGCCTGTTTACAACATTAAACTTTGGAACGACTCTACAACACTCCAAGAGTGCAAGGCTCTTACGAAAAAACTGGGCGGAGACGAAAAAGTCATAGAGGAAGCGGGAAATGTAATCATACCGAGTTTTACCGCCGGAAAAATCCTGTGGCTCAAAGAGCACAAAAAAGAAGCGTTTGATGCAATGCGCTACATCATGCTCCCGCACGACTATGTTAATTTTTTGCTTACGGGAAATTATGTGATGGAATACGGCGACGCATCGGGAACGTTGCTGTTAAACGCAAAAAAACATATATGGTCAAAAAAAATCTGCGATGCGATCGATCCGGGCTTGTACGAAAAACTTCCGCCTTTGATTTCCCCCGATAAGGCGGCCGGAACGGTTTGCAAAAAAGCGAGCGAAGAATTCGGCATCCCCGAGGGAATCGTAGTCTCTTCAGGCGGCGGCGATAATATGATGGGTGCCATAGGGACGGGAACTGTGGAAGAAGGAATTCTTACCATGAGCATGGGAACTTCGGGAACTCTTTACGGGTACTCGGACAACCTGGTAGCAGATCCTTTAAACGGAATTTCGGGATTCTGTTCGTCTACGGGCGGATATCTCCCTCTTTTATGCACGATGAATTGCACCGTCGTAACAGAATACACAAGGAACCTTTTCGGCCTAAATGTCAAAGACTTTGACGAAGAAGCTGCAAAAGCCGTTCCCGGCGCGGACGGAGTATTTATAATGCCGTATCTAAACGGAGAGCGCTTTCCTCACCTGCCGCACGGCAAATGCAGCATAGAAGGCCTTACCGCGGGGAACTACAAGAGAGAAAACATCTGCCGCGCCGCCCTGGAAAGCGCAGCCTTTGCGATGAAGGGAGGAATCGAACTTTTTGAAAAGCTCGGGTTCAAAGCCAAGGAAATCCGCCTCATAGGCGGCGGCGCAAAAAGCGCAATATGGCGGCAGATAACGGCGGACATAATGGGTTTTCCTATCGTCATGCCGCTTTACGACGAAGCCGCCGCCCTAGGAGCGGCATTGCAGGCTCTTTACGTGCTTGAGCTTTCCGAAGGCAAAAAAGTTTCAATAGCTTCTTTGTGCGCGGAACACGTAAAGATAAACGGCACTGCGTCTACTGTTCCGAATCCTCAAAACCGTAAAGCATACGACGCGCGGTACGATGATTACAGAACCATGCTGGGCTGTTTGAGCGGCCTTTATAAATAAAATTAAACAGTGCGCTCATGCGCACTAATTGCATTCGGTCGAAAATCGAAATTTTCTCCCTCATGCAATTTTAACGGAGGTTTGTTATGTCGTTTTTCAAAGGTTCAAAAGAATTTTTCCCCGGCATAGGGGAAATCAAGTACGAGGGGCCAAAATCAAAAAATCCGCTCGCATTCAAATATTATGACGCGGAAAAGATCGTTGGCGGTAAAAAGATGAAGGACTGGCTCCGCTTTGCCGTCGCTTATTGGCACTCGTTCTGCGCCGACGGAACCGATCCTTTCGGCTCAAGAACAAGAATTTTTTCATGGCAGAACGCGGAAGAAAAAGCCGACGCGGCGTTCGAATTTTTTACAAAACTCGGAGCGGGATATTACTGTTGGCATGACCGCGACATTTCGCCCGAAGGGGGAAGTCCTGAAGACAGCGTGAAAAATCTCGATCATATCACAGATTTGCTTTTGGAACGCCAAAAAGCTACCGGCGTAAAACTTCTCTGGGGAACCGCGAACGTGTTCACAAATCCCAGATACATGAACGGCGCGGCGACGAATCCCGATTTCCAACTGGTGGCGCAGGCGGCGTCTCAAGTAAAAGCTGCGATCGACGCGACCATAAAGCTCGGCGGAGCCGGCTACACGTTCTGGGGCGGACGCGAAGGCTATATGAGTCTTTTAAATACCGACATGAAGGCCGAAAAAGAACACCTCGCGCTCTTTTTAAGCATGGCCCGCGATTATGCGCGTAAACACGGATTTAAAGGCTGTTTCTACATCGAACCCAAACCTATGGAACCTTCGAAACACCAGTATGATTTTGACAGCGAAACCGTCATAGGATTTTTGCGCTCTCACGGTCTTGACAAAGACTTTAAGTTAAACATCGAAGCGAACCACGCGGAGCTCGCAGGACACGACTTCGTGCATGAGCTTACGGTATGTGTGGACAACGGAATGCTAGGTTCCGTGGACGCGAACAGAGGCGATCCCATGAACGGCTGGGACACGGATCAATTTCCCGCAAGCATATATGAAACGACAAACGCAATGCTGCAGATAATCCGCATGGGCGGCTTTAAAACCGGCGGACTCAATTTCGATTCGAAGGTGCGGCGAAATTCAAACGCGCCGGAAGATCTGTTTATAGCGCATATAGGCGGAATGGATATTTTTGCGCACGGCCTTGAAAAAGCGTTCGCAGTCTTGGACGACGGCAGAATCCCTGAAATGCTTAAAGAACGCTATTCGAGTTTTAAAAGAGGGAACGGTAAAAAATTTGCCGACGGCAAGATGACTATGGAAGAATTGGCCTCTCTCGCTTCACCTTATGAAAAAGTCGCTTCCACGTCGGGAAAACAGGAATTGTACGAAAACATAATGAATGAGATTATCTTAGGATGATAGATAAAGCCGAAACGCCGTTTTTTCAGCGCACTGTTGTAGTATTTTTATGCGCGGCGATATGCTGCGCATTTTGGGGAAGTTCCGTGCCCTGCATAAAAGGCGGCTACGCTCTTTTTTCAATCGGGGCAGGAGACATTCCCGCACGGATACTCTTTGCAGGAGTGCGTTTTATAATAGCCGGAATTCTTACGATTTTAAGCGGAAGCGTCGGAGCAAAAAAAATTCTTTTCCCCACAGATAAAAGCTCATGGATACGCGTTTTCGTGCTTTGCGCGTTTCAGACGGTCTTACAGTACTTTTTTCTTTACGGCGGACTTGCGCACACATTAGGCGTAAAATCGGCGATCATAGGAGCGACAAACGTATTCGCTTCAATACTTGTAGCGTCCTTAATATTCCGACAAGAAAAACTTACGCTTAGAAAAATCACAGGCTGCCTGATCGGTTTTTGCGGCGTCGTAATACTAAATCTGCTGGGTACGAGCGGAATTTCACAAACGGATCTTTCTTTTAAGTTTATTGGAGAAGGTTTTTTGTTTTTATCTGCCATAGCGCACGGGGTCGCCGCAGCCTTTCTTAAAGGATTTTCGAAAAACGACAATCCCGTAATGCTCAGCGGCTGGCAATTTTTCTTCGGCGGCTTGATAATGGCGGCGGCGGGATATTTTACCGGAGGAAGGATGATTGTTGCCGACGGAAGAGTTTTTGCGGCCGTTTCGCTATTAATCTACATGGCCCTGATAAGCACGGTCGCCTATTCGCTGTGGGGGATACTTTTAAAATACAACCACGTCTCAAAAGTTGTGATTTTCGGATTTTTAAATCCAGTATTCGGAGTTATTTTTTCGGCGGTGTTTTTAAATGAAGCGAACAGCACGGGAAGCGTTGCGATCATTTCACTTCTGCTGGTATGCATAGGAATCATCGTAGTATCAAAGGGGAAAAATTAATCTGCAAATCAGAAGTCCGCATGAATATCGTTTTTTACAGCAGCAATTCAAACAGTTTTGACGGCTCGTCCGTTTCTTTTACGACAAAACCGTCCTGCAAGAGCGAGTGGGACGATTTGGCAAAAAAGCATCCCGAGCATAATTTTTTTATCGTCACTCAAATGCCGGGAATGTTTTTGCTGGACATTGAAAAAAATGAGATTCGAGAAAAATCTCCGAGCGTTCGGTACGTAATCAGCGAAAAAACCGAAGTGAAAGAGATCGCCCGTAAAATCCTTGATCTGAAACCGGATATCGCCATGGCCGTAACTTTTTGGACGGCTCCCTACGACTGGCTTTCTATAAAGGATTCCATGATCGCCGAAGAACTTTCGGCGCACGGCGTAAAAACCGTGTGCAGCCCCGCAAAGAGCGCACTTCAGTGTTTCGATAAAAATATGACGCACGTACTTTTGGAAAACTCCGGCTTTAAAATGCCTAAGGCCGTATATGTTCACCACGGTCTTTTCAGGTGCGAAGCCGGCTGCAAGGAAGTGAAAGAGAACGTTTACAGGGAATATATTCTTTCCCGGATCGAAAAGCTTAATTTTCCCGTCATAATAAAAGACACGGTAGGGCTCAGCTCCTACAAGGCTGAAGTTATTCCGACGTATAAGAGCGCAAGATCCTACCTTTTTTCACGCAAAAATTCTTCTGACCGGATAGCGGAAGAATATGTTTCGGGCATACAGTTCGGCGCTGAAATTTACGGAAGCGGCGGAAAGTATACCGTTATGCCGCCGTTTATGTTTTCGATAAACAGTTTCGGCATTACAAGCCCTAAACAGAGCGTAAAGGTCGGTCCCGTAACAAATGAAAAATACAAGATAGGCGAATTAAAGAAAATTCTTAAAGCTCTTGCAAAGACCGTAAAACTTGAAGGAATAATGCAAGTCGATCTGGTGTTCTCCGGCGGCCGATGGTATATCCTTGAAATAAACTCGCGCCTTTCGGGGATAAGCCGCTCGTACGCCGCCGCACAGAACAAATCCTTGTATCTTGTGCTGACGGAAATTCTTTCAGCGGCAAAAGAAAAAAGGCGAATGCGCGCGGGAAAAACAAAATACGTATGCAATTTTAAAATGCCCGTTTTAACCGAAAGCCAAATCGAAAAACTTTATGAAATTCCCTTTGTAAGGCGCATAGATCAAATTCACGATGCGGCGGCTTCACAGCGGCGCGCGCAAGGTTTTTGCGAAATAATTTTCGGAGGAACTTCTTCCGCCTGCGAATTGCAAAAACAGCTCGATCTCATAGCCGCCGAATTCCCTCAGCTTATAGAACCCGTGTTTTTTAAAAACGCAAAGGAACTTATAGAGCGTCTGTAATTTCTTTTACGCCGTCGCCCGGCGTGCATACAAAAAATCCCGCATCGTAGCCGGTAACGGCCGTATACGCTTTTTGAACGGCTTCGACAAAAGACGGCGTCTTGTCTTTACTGACCAAGGCGATCGCACAGCCGCCGAATCCCGCTCCCGTCATTCTGGATCCTATGCAGCCTTCCTGTGCGTTTGCCGCTTCCGTCAGCGTATCAAGCTCTATTCCCGTAACTTCATAATCTTCTTTTAACGACTTGTGAGAAGCCTTTAAAAGCTCTCCAACGCGGTGCAAGCCGCCTTCCTTAAATGCCTTTACAGCTTTAAGGACGCGATCGTTTTCAAAAACACAGTGGCGGACTCTCGAAAGAATTACGGGATCTTTAATGATTCCTGCGCACTTTTCAAATTCCGCAGGAGAAAGAGCGCATAGATTAGGAATTTCAATTCCCGCTTTCTGAATGATTTTAAGCCCCTCTTCACACTGAGCGCGCCTTTCATTGTATTTGGAATCCGCAAGCTGCCGCTTTTTATTCGTATTCATAACGACAAACACGCAGTCGCCCAGTTTAAGCGGAACGTATTCAAACTCCAACGTTGCGCAGTCCAAAAATTCGGCCGTATCTTTTTTTGCCGTAGAAATTATAAACTGATCCATAATTCCGCATTTTACGTTCATAAACTCATGCTCGCTCTCTTGGCCTGCGAGAGCGATGTCCGTACGGCTTATGTTAAGGTTAAACAGACAGTTTACGGCGTAGGCAAACCCGCATTCCAGAGCCGAAGAAGATGATATTCCTCCGGCAGGAGGAATGTCGCTTGCTATAAGAGCGTCAAAACCCGACTTAATAAGGCCGCTTTTTCGCTTTAAGACTGAAAGAACTCCGTTAAGATAATTTGCATAGTCGTTTTCCTTTTTAAAAACGAACTTGTCGTTTATGTCGAAGTCAAAAAACCCGGGGAATTTCAAATCTCTGTATGAAACCTTCGTGTCCGGTCGCAGCCTTACGGCAACGTAAAGATATTTATCTATGGCTGCCGGAAGAACTTTGCCGCCGTTATAGTCTATGTGTTCGCCTATTATGTTTATTCTGGCGGGAGCGGAAAATATTCTGACTTCATTTTCCTTTCCGCCGTAAATTTTTACAAATTCCTTTTTTAACAAGGAAGGATTGAATTTATTGTCCGTATCTTTCATTCTGCGATCTTATACCGATTCAAGCCGTCGATTCAAGGGCGAACTCATATTGTGCCGCGATTCAAATCGACGGCGCTTATGCCGTGTTCAAACCTGGGTGCGGCACGAGTTTAAAAAAGCTTTCCGCCGGACAATAAGCCCGTATTTGGGAGCGGCGATCATCGCAAGAACGAAAAAAAGCGTTTGCACGAGAATGATGCAGGCTCCCGTCGCGCCGTTCAAATAATAGCTTACGTACGTGCCTATGAGGGCGCTGAGCATTGCCGAACAGGACGAAATAAAAAGCATTCGGTCAAGTTTATCGGTAAGAAGATACGCAATGCAGCCGGGCGTGATCAGCATGGCGACCGTAAGCAGAATTCCTGCGGCCTGCAGCGAGGCTACTATCGTAAGGGCTGTAAGCGAGAGAAAAAGGTAGTGGATGCCCTTTACGTTTAAGCCTACGGCCTTTGCGTAGTTCTTGTCAAACAGGTAAAGAAGAATGTCCTTCCTCTTGGCCGTCACTACGGCAAGGGTTATTACCGCACATATCACAGCTTGTACCATATCGTGAGTTTCAATACCTAAAAGGCTTCCGAAGAGTATGTGCATAAGGTGCACGTTTGTGCGTACCTTTGTGACAAGGATCAGTCCTATAGCCATCATTCCGGTAAACACCGTTCCCATGACGGAATCTTCATGAATACGGCTGTGATCTTTTATCCAGCCTGTCAGCAAAGCGTTAAGCAGTCCGGCAAAAAACGCTCCGGCTCCGAGCGGAATGTGAACAAGATAAGCCAGAACTATCCCCGGCAGCACGGCGTGTGAAATTGCGTCTCCCATTAGCGACCAGCCTTTTAAAATGAGATAGCAGGAAATAAGGGCGCATACCGCTCCGATCAGAGCCGCCATGAGCAACGCCTTAATCATAAATCCGTACATAAGAGGTTCGATAATTTTTGCTAAAAACATAGGTTATTACTCCCGTTAGCGTGCCGTTCGCTAAAAAAATTCTTTACGGATTTTATAGCACGCATTCTTGCCGCTATTATTCCGTGCCGCGGAGCAAAAAAAAGAATTGCAGCAAACACAAAAAACTGCAAAGCCACTATGCATCCTCCGGCGGAACCGTTTAAAAAATAGCTTATATAAGCTCCCGAAGAAGACGTAACGGCGCCTATGAATACTGAAAGCTTCATCATCGTAGAAAACCGATCGGTTAAAAGATATGCGGCGGCTCCCGGCGTTACAAGCATTGCCACAACAAGAATACTTCCCACGGTCTCTAAGGCTGCGATCGCCGTAGCGGCAAGCAGCGTGAGAAGCAGCAAATGCAGCGCATTCACGTTAAGCCCTATCGCACGGGCGTGTGCGGCGTCGAAGGCGAACAATCTTAGATCTTTCCATAAGAGCAATATCACTGAAAGGCTTATTCCCGCAACGATAAGCGTCTGAACAATATCTCTGTCGGCGATTCCGAGGATGTTTCCCATTATGATCGTATTCAGGCTTATGTTGCTCGGAAAAAGCGATATGAGTAAAACTCCCGCAGCAAAAAAAGTCGTATATACTATTCCTATGACGGCGTCTTCGCGTATCCTAGTTCTTTTTTTTACAAAATCCATCGCAAACGCGGCAAGCATTCCGCTTATAAAAGCTCCGATTGAAAACGGAATTCCTATTATGTAGGCGACCGCCACACCCGGAACTACAGCGTGCGAAAGCGCATCGCCTAGCAGCGACCAGCCTTTTAGAACTACAAAGCATGAAAGCAAAGCGCATACTCCGCCTATGGCGCCGCTTACCAAAATCGCCTTTATCATGTATTCGTATTGAAAAGGAATCAGCAAATCTATGTTCATTTATCATTCGTCCTTTGAAGAACATCGGTGTTTCTTATACCGCTCAAGTCCGGATCGCCCCCGTTTTTAAGAATCAGGGCGCCTTCGTCATCCGTGAGAACTCTAAATTCGTGCCGGCTTTCTTTGGGATCGTCCGTGTGATCGAACCTGACGCTTCGGAGAGCGCCTCCGAACGCTTCGATCAGGTTATCGGCTGTAAAGGTCGTTTCCGTTGGGCCCGAGGCGAGAACCGTCCTGTTTATAATTACTACACGGTCGCAAAATTCGGGAACGGAACCTAAGTCATGCGTAGAAACCAAGATCAGATGCCCGTCGTCTCTAAGTTCGCGAAGGAGTTCTATTATCGCCGTCTCCGTTTTTAAATCTACGCCCGTAAACGGTTCGTCAAGAAGAATGATTTTTCCCTGCTGAGCTAGGGCGCGCGCAAGAAAGATCCGCTTTTTTTGTCCTCCTGAAAGTTCTCCTATCTGGCGGTCTTTAAAATCCAGCATTTGAACGCGCTCAAGGCTGCGAGTTGCAATTTCCTTATCGTCCTTACCGGGTATACGAAAAAGATTCATACGGCCGTATCGCCCCATCATAACCACATCCCATACGCTTACGGGAAACGACCAATCCACTTCTTCCGACTGCGGCACATAGGCTATAAGATTTTGTTTGTGAGCCTTGTTTACAGGCATCCCACAGACTTTCACAAAGCCTTTTACAGGTTTGATAAATCCCATGATGGTTTTAAATAGAGTGGATTTGCCGCTGCCGTTTACGCCTACAAGAGCCGTAATTGTTCCTGCATTCAATTTAAATGACGCGTCATAAAGCGCGACATGTCCGTTATTATACGCTGCGCTTACGTCGCTTACTTCAATCTCAACGGGAAAGTTCAAACTCGGATCCATAATTTTACCTCACCGTGTTGCGTAACAACTTTTTACAAGCTGTCCTCGCATTTTTAAAGTTACCTCTAAAAATTGCAGTTTTTAGAGGTTCCCTTCAAAACCTTTTACGATAGTATTTGCATTGTATTCAAGCATTTTCAAATACGTCGGAGCGTCTCCGTCCTCATAGGTTAAAGAATCAACATACAAAACGCCTCCGTAATAAGCGCCGGTCTCTTTGCAGACCTGAAGCTGCGGTTTATTGCTGATAGTGCTTTCGGAAAAAGCGACGGGGATCTTATTCTTTCGTATAGTGTCCACAACTTTTTGAATTTGCCGGGGACTTCCCTCTTCGTCGGCGTTAACAGGCCATAAATACAATTCCTTCATATCGTAGTCGCGAATAAGATACGAAAAGGCGCCTTCGCATGTTACCAGCCATCTTTGTTCGGCAGGTATTTCCAAAAGTTTTTCCGCCATAAAGACGTCGACTTTTTTGATGCTTTCGCTGTAAGACGCAGCGTTGGCGTCGTATGTTTTTGCGTTAGCCGGATCCAAGTCCGTAAACGCTTTTCGAATATTTTCTACATATATAAGAGCGTTTTTAGGAGACATCCATGAATGCGGATTAGGCATACCGTCATACGGTCCCTCTCCGATTCCCAGAGGTTCTATTCCGTCGCTCAAATTTACGCTCGGCACGTTTTTTACGCTTCCCATGAATTTTTCAAACCAGCGCTCAAGTCCAAAGCCGTTCCTCAATACAAGATCCGCAGACTGGGCTTTTACGATGTCGAGAGGAGTGGGTTCATACTCATGTATTTCAGCTCCCGGCTTGGTGATGGACTCGACAAGGATCTTATCGCCTCCGATATTCTGTGCGATGTCCTGAAGAATCGTAAACGTAGTTACAACCCGTTTGGGACGCGCCGAAACCTGCGCATTCGCCGCATCCGCGCTTTTTTTTGAACATCCTGCAACGGCGGCTAAAACGAGTGCCGTACCGACAAACCTGATATATTTTTTCATAACGACTCCTTATAAAACGGCGTACGAGGAAATTTCGATTTCCGAGGATGCCGTTTTCGTGCGCTTTTTGCGCACAGTTTAAAACTCCATGGCGGGAACCCCACGACGAAGTTACTCGCGACATGTAGTCAAGACTACATACACTCAACGCAAATGTAGCACGCACTACATTACTATGTCAAGGACTATCCGTAAAATTTCAGGGAAAAGTCATAAATAAAGCGGGATAATGTTTCCAGATAATAATCGAAAGGGTCGGCAAAAGCCGGTTAGAATAAACGCACAGGTTTAATGTTCCGAAAGAAAATTTTTCATACATCCAAGTGTTTCAGGACTTATGTGATGTTCCAAACCTTCGGAATCTATGACGGCCGTCTTTTCATCTACGCCGATCTTCAGCAAAAAGTTATACACTATACCGTGCCGCTTTGCGCATTCGTCGGCAAAGGCATGCCCCTTTTCGGTAAGAGTTATCGGTTTATGGGATTCGTTCAATATAAAACCGTTGGCTTTTAACCTCTGTAAAACCTGGATCACGGAAACGTGGCTCACTCCGAAATGCCGCGCAAGATCCATAACTCGGCACTCGCCGCTTTCTTTTATGATTTTTGCAATGACTTCAGTGTAATCTTCAAGAATTTCAACTGCATGATCGGCGCGGGTGCGTGAAAAGGCAAGCGACGCTTCCGTTTTTTTTTCAGGCATTTTACGATCCTCTTCGGTATTCAAATTCCTCATCCATGTCAAAAGTTTTGAGGGACATATTTGTTACTATAAGGCATTTTCCGCACTCGCACAATGCTGTGAGTCGCTCGGAGCATAATGCAAAGCAGTCGCCCTGCCCGCCGTTACGCATTGCAGCATTTTCACTTTAAGGTCAATTAACGGATATATGGAAAATATACAAAAAGCGAAATCCGAAGATCTATACACCGACAATCCGGCTCTCATTACGGCGCAAAAGGTTTTTCACATAGATTATCTATATCCGTGGCAGCAGCTTGTAATTTCAAACATTATGGAAGCGGCGGCCGAGGCGAAAGCAAAAGGATCAACGCCGAATATCGCAGCTGTCGACACCGATGAAGCGGAAAGAGGAAAACAGATCGTTCTTTTGCCTACGGGCGCCGGAAAGTCGCTTTGTTTTTTGATTCCCGCGCTTCTTTTGCCGGGAGCAACTCTTGTTATATACCCGCTTCTCGCGCTCATGTCGGATCAAAAGCGGCGCATGGATGAAAACGGAATTTCAAATGTCGTGTTCTGCGGGAACCAGAGCAAAGAAGAGCGGGAAGAGTGTTTTAAAAAGATTGCGGAGGGAGCAAGGGTTATTCTTGCGAATCCTGAAGTATTGCAAAACGAAGCGCTTGTCGAACGGCTTTCCGAATGCGGCATAGTGCACGCCGCAATTGACGAAGCGCACTGTGTTTCGGAATGGGGTGACAGTTTCCGTCCGTCCTATCTTACTTTGGGAAAAATCCTTGAAAAAATAAAAGTGCCGCTCATAACGGCCTTTACGGCTACGGCTTCGCCTGAAGTGTTTAAGCGCATGTCGGAAATTCTTTTCGGCGGACAAGCTCACCTTGTGCGAAGCGAAAGCGACAGGCCGAATATTCACTATAACGTCATTTACGCATACGCAAAGAAAAATGAAATTCTGCGCCTTGCGCTCACCGAAAAGCGTCCGATGCTCATATTCTGCGGCAGCCGCCTAGGGGCGGAAAACGCTGCGAGAAACCTGCGCACATATTTTTCAGCGCTGAGCAAAAAAACCGAAAATTCCTATAATTCCCCCGAAATAGTGAAATTCTATCACGCAGGACTTTCACGCGAAGAAAAGGCTGAAGTCGAAAAGTGGTTTTTCCCGAAAGAAAATGCGATACTTTCCTGCACATGCGCATTCGGAATGGGCGTGGATAAAAAAAACATAAGAACCGTCATACACATGGACGTTCCTCACACCGTCGAAAGTTTTATACAGGAAAGCGGCCGGGGCGCCCGCGACGGAGGGATCGCCGAGTCGTATCTGTTGTGGAGCCATGACGATCATAAAAAATTTTCATCATTCCCCGAAAACTCAAGGGAAAGAGCCTTGCTTCATTTTGCGGAAAGCCGTTCGTGCAGAAGGCAGGTTTTGCTCGACGCACTAGGGGCGGAGCAAGCGGCCTGTTCCGGCTGTGACATCTGTAAGTTACGGGAAAATAACGGAAACGAAAAGACGGGTCTTTCGGCATACGATCATACAAACGCATGGGACAGGAATTTTACAATCGGATTGCTGAGACACTACAGCAAATCATTGATAAAAGAAGAGGCACAGAGCTTGATAGAAAAAAGACTGAATCATCTAACGATGCGGGAATTCAAAATGAACGTTTGGGAAAGCGGCGATGTTGAAGAAATAATAAAACAACTGCAGCAAGAAAAGCAGATATACACTTGCCGCTGGCCGTGGAAAAATAAAATAGCCGTTGCCCATATCCGTAAAAACAAGCGAGCAACGTCCGCAACGTAACATCGATGCAAGCACCGGCGATTACAATCGCCAAGTTACGATGCCTAACTTTATCAAACTGTCGTAAATGAGCTGAATCGAAAGGCCGGGACAAAATAAAGCCGCAGACTTTTCAGCGCGATACGCCCAATTTTTCTTTGAGAGCGGATTGTGTAACTGCCGAAACGTTTATTTTAAGCTCTAATTCATTTTTACCAAAGGAATGGTTACCGTTGCCGCGCCGTCTATAAAAACCTTGTGTTTTTTGAAGTTGCCGGGCGGCCCCTTGCCGTCGTAGTTGCTGAAGCCGAACGGCTCTTTGGGAATGCCGATCGCATTCGCGTTTAATTTTCCGTCGCCGTTGACGTCGTGGTAAACGCAAAAAGCATATTCGCCGGCTTTGAGCCGCATGCGGTATACCGCTTTTTCTCCGTCAGCCGCCGTTTCGGCGGTTCTATACGGAATGTGTTTGCGAAAACTTTCGGGGGAATCATGGATACTGATAACGATTGTTCCCGAATTTTCTTTTATGCCGGTAACGACGATTTCCGTGTCACAGAGCGCTTCGCCGTCCGCCGTTTGGGAATACAGGGAATACGACGAACCGAAAATCATTGCGCAGAAAAACAGAGTGAAGAGTTTTTTCATATTGTTTCCTTTTTTGTATAATTTTCAAAACGGCACTGCTCGAATACGTCCGTGCCGATGAGCGTGATCGCCTTCGCTGGGCAGTTGTTTATGCAGCGGTAGCATATCGTGCAGTTTCCGGGATAAAACACGGCTTTATTGTTTTCAATATATAATGACTTTGTCGGACAGTGTGCCGCGCATATGCCGCAGCCGACGCAGCGGTCCGTTCGGATTTTGAGCCTCTCGGTCAGTTTTTTCGCATGTGTTTTGAACCACAGACGCTGTCCGAACAGCCCTGCGATCCTGTGAAAAAACGATAGGCCGTCTTTCGGATAGATTCCCCGCTTTATGCCTTCCGCCGCTCGCGCGATCTTTTTTTGTGCCGCCGCTATGAGCGCCCTGTTTTCTTCCGGCGTTTTTTTCAAAAGTTTTACATCGGCGATACAATCCGGCATGTGCAGATGTAAGCCTCCGGTAACGGCGGCCCCGCATTTTCGAAGCAGCCTGGCCGCAAGCCCCGCTCCGTCTCCGCTGAAAAGTCCCATCGTCGCGATAACAAAGACGCGCTTTCCGCGGAATGTATCGGCGTGTTCTAAAATAAACGCTTTTACGATGCGCGGGATGTCGCTGAAGTAAATAGGATAACCGAGCGCGATTTCGTCCGACGCGCGCAGGATTTCAAGCGCTTCGTCCGATTCCATACTGCAGGCCCTGCCGCCCGTCGCTTGCGCCAACGCTTCCGTACAGTATTTTGTGTTCCCCGTCCCGCTGAAATAAATTCCGTTCATATAGTACCCTTTAATATGCGCACGCCGTTACTTTAAAAATGACGGTTCGAGCACGTCCATAAAATCGCCGATCTTTTCTTTCCAGTTTTTGTCGTAGCAAACGTTTTTCATTGTCGCCAATGCCGTAAGTCCGTGAATAAAAGCCCATACCGTTATTAAAATATCGTTTTGCTTTTTTTTCTGGACTTTATTTTGCTTAAGCAATGAAAGGACGCTGTTTTTATACAGAATAAAAGGCGCATAATTTTCCGCATCCGGCACAGATAAAGTTAAATCGACCTTTATGTCCGATTTGGAATACAAAAATTGAAAATATGCAGGATTTTCAATAAAAAAAGAAACATAGGCTTTTCCCAAATTTTTTAACAATTCGGAAGGCTTTTTATTTTCGGCAATCGCCGCTTCAAGCGTTTTCGAAAAGCGCCCGGTGATGTGCAGCTGCATCGCGTTGAGCAATTCTTCTTTGTTGTGGAAATGACTGTACGGAGCGGCATGGCTTACTTTGCAGGCTGCCGCCGCTTTTCTAAGCGAAAAGGACTGCACGCCGTCGGTATTGACGATTTCGATGCCTTTTTCGATTAAGAGATTTTTCAATCCCTCGCGGTGATACGGCAAATTCGATTTATGCATAAGAGCCCCTTTTTGCTACAATCTTTACAGTGTCCAGATTGTAGCGATTTATCTTTACACTGTCAAGTTAAAAACGACAGTTTAATAAATTTCAGTTTAACTAAGTACGTTTGAAAAAGCCGCTTTAGGATGCGGTATAAGAAATTGCGGTTTAAATCGGTTACCCTACCACTCTTTTTGCAGCAGGAAATCTTTTATGTGGACGATTCTTATGCCGTCGTCCGTTCCGCACACGGATAAATCCATGGTAATAACGTATTTTGGGTAGTTGTCTTTTATCGATTTCAGATTGCCCGTTTCGCGATCGGAATTTTCGGGCAATGTTCTGCAAACCTGCACGTAAATTCTTTGTGTCCGTTTGACGGCGACAAAATCGATTTCCTTATCGCCGTACTTTCCGATGTAAACGGCAAAACCGCGGCGTCGCAATTCAAGATACACGATGTTTTCCAGTTTAATACTGAAAAAGTTTTGTACAGTAGTAACTTTTTACGTTTTATACTGAAAAACTTCGGCGATCAAATGGTTTTTAATCCTGAAACCGAAAAAGTCATGCGGATGCAGTCAGTGCCCGCCGCAAAATAAAAACGCATCATTTCATTGAACGGCAAAGAGCCCCTCGCACACACATCCGCCATGGTTATCCTCAATGGTCGGAATTTTCTGAAGAAGCATCCGTCCCGCCTGTATCATTGGAACCGTCGCCGCTTCCGCTCTGATCCGCATTCCCGTTTCCGCCACCGTTTTCCGAAGCAGCGGAATCGGATTTTTCCGCTTGGACGGTTCTTTTTAAAGATCTTCTGACCGGCGGCGGTCTTTTATGATAATGCTGCACATAACTCACAAAATTCAAATACAGAATTACGGAGACCACGATTATAATGACATTTTTGTCGGTGATAACGCGTAAAAGTATCGGCAGTGCTTTTGAAAAACTCATACTTTATTTATCGGCGCATAAGAACCGCCGCTGAATAGTGTTGAATAAGTGTTGAACAGCGACGAATAGCGCCTAATAACAAAACAATGTCCTCAAATTCTCACAGGCAGGCGCGGATCAGGCAGTTCTGGGCACACAACGATGCAAAGAGAGCGGCAAGAAGGCGTTTGTGCTGCGGCGGGTTGTTGACCTTGTTCCTTTCATTCGCTAAAATTTTATCATTATGACAGGAATAGTCGATTACAATGCGGGAAATATCAGCAGCGTGGAGAGGGCTCTTTCAGCGTTAAATGCGCCGTTCATCCTTTCAAAAAGTCCCTCGGCGCTGGAAAACTGCGAAAGGCTGATCTTTCCCGGGGTGGGCAACGCCTCTTATGCCATGGAGCAGCTTAGGATCACGGGCTTTGATCGCTTTCTTAAAGACTGGGCTAAATCGGGTAAGCTTCTCATGGGGATCTGCCTCGGCGCTCAGATAATATTTGAATATTCGGAAGAAGATAATACCGAATGTCTGGGACTGGTAAAAGGTTCCGTGCGGCATTTCGCTTCGGTCCGGAAGGAATTGAACGCGAATACAGGCGAAAACCTGAAAGTCCCCCACATGGGTTGGAACGATATAGACACCGTAAACGGATCTTCAAAACTTTTGGAAGGAATCCCTCCTAAAAGCGACTTTTACTTTGTGCATTCATATGTGATGCAGCCTGAAGACAAATCCGTCATAAAAGCCGTATCGGACTACGGTTTTCCGGTTCCCGCATGCATTGAATGCGGTAATATTTCCGCATTCCAATTTCATCCTGAAAAATCAGGCGCGCAGGGATTAGCGATCCTTAAAAATTACGTAAAAAAAGATTGCCCGTCTTGCTGCAGCGGAGATCGGTTTTTAGGCGGCAAATGCGATTTGGAAGGCGGTAAAATATGTTAAAAAAACGCATAATCATATGCCTTGACGTAAAAGACGGCCGGACTACGAAAGGAATAAAATTCCAAAACAATAAGGACATAGGCGATCCTGTAGAAATGGCGGCGGAATATTACCGGCAGGGGGTGGACGAACTTGTTTTTTACGACATAATGGCGTCGCCGCGCGGGCGGGGCCCGATCCTTGAATTGATCGAAAAGGTCGCCGCGCAGGTTTTTATTCCTTTTTGCGTAGGAGGCGGAATAGGCACGATCGACGATATCCGCTCTACAATACTTGCCGGAGCCGAAAAAGTGAGCCTTAATTCTCAGGCGGTAAAAAATCCTTCTCTTATAAAGGAAGGCGCGCGTATTTTCGGCAATCAATGCATAGTGTTGGGCATGGACGCCGCAAAAGACGACTCGATGCCTTCAGGCTACCGCATATACATAAACGGGGGACGAACAGCAACGGAACTTGACGCCCGCGAATGGGCGCAAAAAGCGGTTTCGCTCGGCGCAGGCGAAATAGTTCTGAATTCCATAGACGCCGACGGAACAAAAGCCGGCTACGAGGTAAATCTCACGCGGATGATTGCGGAAAGCGTCGAAGTTCCGGTAATAGCTTCGGGCGGCGGCGGCGCCGTAGACCACATTAAAGAAGTTCTAACAGAGGGAAAAGCCGCCGCCGCTCTTATTGCAACTATGGTCCATTCGGGGGAATATACGGTTCCGAAAATAAAAAAGGAACTTAAAGAGTGCGGAATTCCTATGAGAATGTGAGGTTTTACGGAGGTATTCTAAAAACGCAGTTTTTAGAAGTTCCTTAAAATTCTTAAAACACAGTGAGAAAAAAAATGGAAGAATTTAAAGAATGGTTTGACTATGTAAAAGACAATAACGGAAACGAAATCCCGATTTTTAATAGAGAAGCTAAGATATATTTCAGCCAATGCAGCGCCGACAATAAGTTGAATCTTTACGAACTTTTAAAACTGTGCTCCGACTCTGCAACGGAAGATTACAATCTGCGCGGGTTTTCGTGGAAAATGCTTTGGAAAAATCAAGTTATAATTCTTCTTTCAAGGCAATCTTTTCGTTTTTTTAAAAGACCGCAATCGGACGAGAGGATTCGTATAGTGACGTGGGAAGAAACGCCCGAACCCTTGCAGCTGGTTCGCCGTTATAAGATCCTGTCGGACGCGGAAGATGTTCTGATCACAGGTCACAGCACATGGCTCTTGGTAAACCCCGACACAAGGAAAATAATACGCACTAAGGATTTTAACCTCCGGTCGCCTGTCCCGAATTATCTTGTGCCGTACGAAGGAATTCCGACGGGAAAGATAATTTTGCCTGAAAACATGCAGGAATTAAACCGGCGCCCTATTTGTTTTACCGACATAGACAGCAACGGGCATACGAACAATTCGCGATACGGAGCTTTTACCGTAGATTGTCTGCCGGAAGAATATCAGAAAAAAAATTTTACGGATTTTAGAATAAATTATTCAAAAGAGGCCGTAAGAGGTCAGACGCTCACGATGTTTGCACATTTCGATGACGAAGCAAAAAAGATTACGGTTGCGGGGAAAACCGATCATAACGTCTGCTTTGAGAGCGAACTGTTTTATAAATGAGCTTTTTATAAATCAGGACAATATCTGGCGCGGTTCCTATCGGTTTCAAAAACATCGACGGCATACAAAAACGGTTCTTTTTTTCCGCTAAAGTAGTCCAAATCACATCCTAAAGCCTTTGCTTCGACGAGAACCGAGTCAAAAATAAATTTTGCAATTCGCTCGGCGCTCGGATTCCCGCAAAAAATTCCCATATCGTTGAGATTAGTATGATCAAGTTTATCTATCACCGTTTTAAGAATTTTTTTAAGAAGGCTGAAATCTATAAGCATGCCGCCTTGACCGAGTTCTACGCCGCGGACGTATGAAAAAACCTTGTAATTGTGTCCGTGCAGATTTTCGCACTTTCCGTGGTAATCGCACAAAAAATGTGCCGCCGCAAAGTCCGTTTCCACTCTTATTTCAAACATATAAAGAGTTTAGTATTTTTTTGTCGCCTTGTATATTGCAAGCGTTTCGCAGTAAAATTATTGAATGATAAAAAAATTATCAAATATAATCTCTGCGTTTGAAAACAGTTTTACAAAGAGCGACGGGTTCACTCCGTGCAAATCCGATCTTTCGGTCACGATCAACGGCCTGTTTTTCGATTCACGCGACGTCGCGCCCGGTTCTCTTTTTTTTGCGCTTCCCGGAACTCACGTAAACGGAAATGAATTTATTCCGGCGGCCGTGGAAAAAGGCGCAAACGTCATAATATTTCAGGGCGAATTTGAAAAAGATCTGCAAGTCCGAATCGAAGACGCAGTTTCAAAGTGGGGGTCAAAAAACGCTCCCGTTTTTTGTAAGGTTCCCGACAGCCGTTTTGCGATGGCTCCCGTAGCCGACGCTTTTTACGATCATCCTTCAAAAAAACTGATTGTAATAGGCGTAACGGGCACCGAAGGAAAAAGTTCAACAGTCTCATTCATATGGCAGCTTTTGCGCCTGTGCGGAAAAAAAGCGGGATTTATTTCCACCGTACAGTTTTCACTCGGAGAAGAAGCCGTAAACAATCCACAGCACCAGACTACGCCCGAAGCGCCCGTCATCCAAGAGTCCTTGTACAAGATGGTAGAAAACGGCTGCGAATACGCTGTCATAGAATCTTCTTCGCACGGACTTTCAAAAAAGCTTAACCGTACAGGAAATATTTTGTTCGATTGCGGCGTTTTTATGAACGTCGCTCTGGAACATTTGGAATTTCACAAAACCTTTGAGCAATACCGCTTCGACAAGGCAAATCTGTTCAGAAGCTTGGACGAACACGATCACATAAAGACAATAAACGGCAAAACAACGCAGGTTCCCGCGTTCGGAATCGTGAATTTGGAAGACCCTTCCGCACAATACTTTATGAGCGCCACGGGGCGGACTGTCTACGGCTTTACGTCGGCGGGGCTGGCAGGAAAAGCCGGCGCAAAAAAAAATAATTTTAGCCTTCCGCCCGTACCGGCCGGCGTCCCCTACGTCGCTGCAAAAAACATCGTTTCTAAGCGCGACGCCATGGCTTTCGACATCGACTGTAAAAACTTCTCAGGCGAAGGTGAAATTATTCACGTAAAAACAAGGCTTCCCGGCGCGTTCAACGCATACAACCTTATGGCGGCCGCAGTCGCGGTAAACGGCTTAACGGGACTGGACATTGAACAAATATGTTCAAAAATGAACGAACTCGTTCCCGTCGCAGGCAGAATGACAACAATAGAAAAAGGACAGCCCTTTGAAGTTATCGTAGACTATGCGCATACGCCTTCGTCTTTTGAAACAATCTTTCCGCCCATAAGAAAACGCTGTGAAAAAAGAATATTTGCGCTTTTCGGAAGCGGAGGAGAGCGCGACTTACAAAAACGCCCCTTACAGGGAAAAATCGCGGCAAAATTCTCGGACGTAATAATTTTAACGGACGAAGATCCCCGCGGCGAAGATTCTTTCGAGCTTTTACAGATGATTGCGGAAGGCGCAAAAGAAGAAGGAAAGATATTGGGGAAGGATATGTTTATTACGCCTGACAGGCCGCGTGCCATAAGACAGGCTTTTTCCATGGCAAAAGAGGGCGATATCGTTTTGCTTTTGGGAAAATCGCACGAAAATTCCATAATCTATAAAGACCGCGTCATGCCGTATGACGAAATTCGGGAAGCGGCGAGTGCGCTTTCGGAAATGGGTTTTAATGGTTGATGCAGTTTTATCGGAGGTAAGATGACCGTAGCTGTTTTATACGGAGGAAGATCCGGAGAACATGAAGTGTCTCTGGTTTCCGCCGCCGCCGTCGCAAGGAACATAACAGATCACAAAATTATCCTTATCGGGATAACCAAAGACGGCCTTTGGTTTTTGCAGGACGAAAACGAATACAAAAGAATTTGCGCCGACGAGAGCGCAAAATTTTCCATAGTTGAAAATGATTCCAACCGCGTAAGCGTTGTTCCGGGAGCAAAAACGCAGGCGTTTTGTGTGAACGGAAAAGCTTTAAAAATCGACGTAGTATTCCCCGTGCTTCACGGCACCTTCGGAGAAGACGGAACCATGCAGGGGCTTTGCGAAATGGCCGATATTCCCTACGTAGGATGCGGAGTATTGGCGAGCGCCGTTACGATGGATAAAGAAAAGACAAAACTTATTCTTGAGCAGGCCGGAATAAAAACCGTGCCCTTCGTATGCCTAAAACGCTCGGATTTAATGAATTCGGCTCATTACGACGAAATTATAAAGCAAATAATAAAGGAATTCGGTTTTCCTCTTTTTGTAAAGCCCTGCAACGCCGGATCTTCCGACGGGGCTTCAAAGGCCGAAAATGAAAAGCAGCTTTCGGTAGCGCTCATGGACGCCTTTAACTGGGACAACAAAGTCCTGATCGAAAAAGCGATAAACGCAAGGGAAATCGAATGCAGCGTAACCGGAAATTCCGTAACCGCGCCGGAAGGAGATGACGTCGAATCCGTAACGGCTTACATGCCCGGTGAAATTCTGCCTTCTCATCAGTTTTACGACTATGACGCAAAGTACAACGATCCTTCGGGCGCCTCGCTGCTTATTCCGGCGGATTTAAAAGAGGAAAACATAGAAAAAATCCGTAAGATCGCCGTAAACGCATACAAGGCCCTCGATCTTTCGGGTTTAAGCCGCATAGATTTTTTTGTCGACAAGGACACAAACAAACTTTATTTAAATGAAGTGAATTCCATTCCCGGTTTTACAAGCATAAGCATGTTCCCAAAGATGTGCGAAGCTGCGGGCTTGCCGTTTAAAGATCTTACGGAACTGTTAATCCAAGAGGCTTTGCGTCTGTATAAAATAAAGGCCTCTTTGAAAACTTCAAGATAGTCAAAGCCGATCAAAGGAATAGGTTTTTCCGGAGTTTTTATGTCTGAAATTTTTTTTTCATATCCGAAAGGCTGCGTTTTTAAAACGCTTAAAAGCATAAAAGATAAGCACATTACGGTCATGGGGCTCGGTCTTAACGGAGGAGGAGAAGCTTCGGTGCGCTTTTTTTTACAAAAAGGCGCGTTCGTAACCGTAACCGATATGAAAACCGAAGACGAGCTTAAGCCTTCCGTCGAGCGCCTTGAAAAGGATCCGTCGATAGACAAATCGCATCTTACCTACAGGCTGGGCGAACACAGGATCGAAGATTTTTCATCGGCGGACTGCGTCATAAAAAATCCGGGCGTAAAGACAGAAGGCAACAAATTCCTTGCGGCGGCAAAAGCGATTGAAACCGACATAAGCATATTTTTGTATTTTTCAAAGGCCCCCATAATAGCCGTTACGGGAAGCAAGGGAAAATCTTCGACGGCAAGCGCAATTCACTATGGGCTCCGTAAGGCCGGTTTTAACGCCTTTTTAGGAGGAAACATTACCGTCAGCCCTCTCACGTTTTTAGACGAAACTTCAAAAGAAACTCCCATCGTATTGGAGCTTTCAAGCTGGCAGTTGGCGGATTTGCGCGGACGGGGAACTCTTAAACCTAAAATCGCAATAATAACGAAAATAGTTCCTGATCACCAAAACTGGTACGGCAGTATGGAAAGCTACGTTGCCGACAAACGCTTGATCTATGAAAACCAAACGGCCGAAGATTTTACCGTCATAGACGCGGACGCCGACGAGCCGGAGACGGCGCCTAAGACGGGCGGAACATGGGGAGATCTGTTCGCATCGGAAACACGAGGAACCGTTTTGCGCTACGGTAAGGCTCCGCTGCCCGAAGGCGTTTCCGGGGTGTGGCAGGAAGGATACGGCAAGAATTTTTCGGGAAAGTCGAGACTTCCGCTTAACGGTTCGGTAAGCGAAGAAATCATTCTAAAAGAACTTCCCGTTCCCGGGCCGCACATGAAAACAAATGTCCTTAACGCGGCCTTGGTATTAAGACTTTTCGGTGTTTCAAGCGAACGCACGGCCCAAATACTCAAAGGATGGCCGGGAATTCCGCATCGGCTGCAATTTTTTTATGAATGGAAGCAAAACCGCTCGGACGAGGGCGGCCGGAAAGACAAGAATCTAAAGTTTACATACCGCTTTTACAACGATTCCTGCGCTACGGTTCCGGAGGCTGCGGCCGCCGCTACGCAATCGTTCGACTGTCCGATCATTTTGATCACAGGCGGAACGGATAAGGACCTTGATTTTTCCGCTCTTTCAGACATCCTGTCGCAAAAGAAAAAAACGGCCGTTCCTGTGAAGGCACTTTACCTTTTGTCAGGAAGCGGCACCGACAAACTCATAAAACGGCTTTGTCAGGACGGCACAAAATATAAGGGCCCGTTCGATTATCTTTCGGATTTGCTTAAAACTTTGAAATCGGATCTTGAAGATAAGGCTGCCCGGCACTGCAGCGATGAAAAAGACGGTTTTATTCCAATAGTATTTTCACCTGGCGCTACGTCTTTCGGAATGTTTGTAAACGAATTCGACCGCGGCGAAAAATTCATGGCGGAAGTAAAAAAGATTTTTACATAAATCCCGCATCAAGTAATAGAAAGCTTTTTACTTAAACCCTGCGAACCGGGCAATAAAAGGTCTCAACAAAAAACTCATAAAGTGCGGTTTTGTTTGATTTGATTAATTCCGTTTAGGCTTTGTGAATTTAAAATATTTCGGCGCTTTATAATCTATAAACCAGCCGCCGTCGTAAAATCCGTTTTCATCGGAAGTCGGACTCACAAATAATACCTTTATGGGATTTTCCGTATCGTAATAAAAAACGTTTGATTCCCACCGCTTTTTGTTTTCAACGTAAAAGTCATTCTGCCTGTCAATCGGCGTATAAAAACCGATCTTATATTTTCCGGGCTTTATGAGAAGATGCATGGCCATTCCGCCTGAAAGATAATATGTCCTCTCGTAAGGTATGCCTTCCTTGCTGCGGTTTATCCACGCATAGTTTGCCTTAGCTTTAACGTACGTAACGTCTTCTCCCGTTTCGGCGTCTTCCAGCCTAAGCCAGCAACGCACGTCGTTCAGATCACAGGAATTTTCAGGCCTGTATATTATGAGCGACCACTGATTATGCTTTAGCGCGGGCGGATTTTCGCCTGTGAGCGTAAAACATTGAGAAGTCAAAAAAAACAGCCAAAAAAAATATTTTACTTTCATGCCGCGTTCCCGGCAGCCGAACTTCTGCCGAAACCGTATGGAATTTATCATTTTACGGTCGGTTTGTATATGTTTTATGAAAATTTTAAATTGAAATAAAAGAAAATTTTCATAAACCCTTTACATTATAACGTCAACAGTTATAATTTTATCATAAGAACTGACAAATGAAGCGAACCCGCCGCTCACGGCACATTTTCGGTCAGGACACAAAGCTCCGTCAAACGACACTAAAAAGAAGAGGAATATCTATGAAACACAAGTATGCGCTCGGTATGTATGAAAAAGCGGTTCCTGCGGATCTTTCATGGAAAGAAAAACTTACCGCGGCAAAAGGCGCGGGATACAACTTTATGGAAGTAAGCATAGACGAAACCGATGAAAAACTGTCCCGACTGGATATGACGAAAACGGAACTTAGACGGATAATAGACGCCCAGTTTGAAACGGAGCTCCCCATACGATCCCTGTGCCTTTCCGCCCATAGGAAATACCCCTTGGGAAGTAACAATCCGAAGATCGAGGCAAAAAGCCTTGAGATCATGGAAAAATCCTTGGAATTTTCAGCGAAAATAGGCGTGCGGGTGATAATGCTTGCAGGCTATGACGTTTATTACGAGACGTCCACGGAAGAGACGGTTTTACGATTCGGCCGCAACCTTGAAAAATGCGTCGAGATGGCCAGCCGCAGCGGAATAATTTTGGCCTTCGAAACAATGGAAACTCCTTTTATGAACACAACGGAAAAGGCGATGAACTACGTGAATAAAATAAACAGCGCCTTTCTTTCGGTTTATCCCGACATAGGAAACATAAACAACGCCGCCATAACTTACGGAAATGACGTATTGGAAGACCTTAAAAAAGCGAAAGGCCATATAGTGGGATTGCATCTTAAAGAAACCGTGCCCGGGAAATTCCGCGACATGATGTACGGGCAAGGAATCGTAGACTTTCCTTCAGCCATAAAAACCGCGTGGGAAATGGGCGTGCGGCGTTATGTTACGGAATTCTGGTATCTGGGAGAAGCAGACTGGAAAGAGCGGCTCTCTTTTGCCAGAAAGACTATGGGAAACTTATTGGATATTCAGGAAAAACGAGCGACATAAAACCGCGACGCATCGGCTGCAACAATGTGCCGGTTGCCGAAATATGCCGATCGCAATAGTGCGCCGATTGACGAGACGCAGCGGCCGCTGCAATGGCGGCGCCGAGACAGAAACAAAGCCGCTTCTTTTAGATGCCGTCAGAGCTGGGCCTAGCCTATATTTTATTTCCCCAAGGATCTATGCGGCAATAAGTCGCGCTGCGTTCCGCCCCTACCGAAACTATCCCCACAGGCGTTCCCGTAAACGATTCGATAAATTCCACGTAATCTTTCGCTTCTTTAGGCATTTTTTTGTATGAAGACGACGAACTGAGCGGAGTTTTCCAGCCTTTGAATTTTTGAAGGACGGGCTTCACTTTGTTTAAAGCGGGAATGCTTGCAGGAAAATCGGTAACTATTTTTCCGTCAATTTCATAAGCGATACAGGCTTCGATCTCATCCATTGAGTCGTAAATGTCAAGATGCGTCAAAACAAGGGAATCTATTGAGTTCACATGACAGGCATAGCGCAGAGCTACCAGGTCAAGATAGCCGCAGCGGCGCGGGCGCCCCGTGGTAACGCCGAATTCATTTCCGGTATTTCGTATAAATTCGCAGAGCTCGCTCTCCGTCGACGCGTTGAACTCCGTCGGCATAGGGCCGTTTCCCACACGGGTTTGGTAGGCTTTAAAAACGCCCAGTATTCTGTCAAGCCTTCTAGGCCCTACGCCCGCGCCGCTTGAAGCGCCCGAAGCGCACGAGGCTCCCGACGATACATAGGGATAAGTACCGCTGTCAAGATCGAGCATTGCGCCCTGCGCGCCTTCGAACAATATATTTTCATTACGGTATTCCCACATCTTTGCGGCGATATCCACCCGCATGGCAAGAAGTCTTTCCGTATACGGCGCAAGAAAATCCCTGTCGTCCTTGTCCAGATCGGCAATTCTTTCGTCCCAATCCATATCCGCAAGGCGAATTCCGTCGCGTTCGGATTTCATCGAATATGTCGTCCCTATTCCGCGGCCGGTTGTACCGATCGGACGTTTTCTCGCAGCGTCGCGATCTTTATCCATCTGTCTGTAACAGGGAAGAACTATATGAGCGCGGTCGGAAATAAACACGCGGCCTTCCCAATTTATGCCGTTATCGCTTAGCATCTTAAGTTCTTTAAACAGGGCTTCCGGATCTATGACCATGCCGGAGCCCAAAAAAACCGATTTTTGGGGATGTAAAATTCCGGACGGGATTTGGTGCAAGGCGTATTTTTTGCCGTCCACAACTATGGTATGTCCGGCATTCGCCCCGCCTGCATAGCGGACGACGTATTTTGCCTTTTCCGCTAAAAAATCAACGATCTTGCCCTTCCCTTCGTCGCCCCATTGCGCGCCCATAACAACAACATTCATCTACCGCCTCCGACGCTAAACGCAGATTTATTCAGTCAATCAAAAAAATACTATCATAAAAATTCGATATTTTCAATTAACTGATCGGCCTCTTGACAGCAAACTAAGGTTATAGTATTTTTTTTTTAGATCCGTGTTCTTTAAGACGGTGCTGAAAACTTATATTTCCTTGCGGTTGTGTGGTTAATTCAGATTACAGTATTAAGAAAACGATGATTTGCAGCTGGCATACAGCAAAAAAAAGAGAGGGCCTGACAAAGGCGAAAGGAACATTATGTCCAAAAAAATTTATGTTGGTAATCTGAATTACGCAACAACTGAAGACACGCTGAGCAATCTTTTTGCTCAGTACGGAGAAGTAGTTTCCGCTACTGTTATCAAGGACCGCAACACACAGCAGTCAAAGGGCTTCGGCTTTATTGAAATGGCCGATGAAAACGCCGCAGACGCTGCGATTGCAACGCTCAACGGCAAAGAAGTTGACGGACGCCGCGTACGCGTAAACGTTGCGGAAGAAAAACCGCGCAAGCCGCGTTTTAATCACGACGACGGCGGACATTACTGATGCAAAAAAGCCTGCTGCAAAACGCCTGCGGCGGGCTTTTTATTTGTCTCAATAAGACAGATCGATCATTACCGGAAATTTCAAATCGGCAGTTCGGCGGTGATGATTTTAAATTGACAAGATGGAAAAATTTTCTACCGATTTTCTTAACGTATACAGGCAATTTACAGCCATGGATTGTGATCGCTGCGCCTTTATCCGCGAATACCTTGCGGCGCGCGGCGTAGACAGCTCCGTAATCCCGATCGACGAAAGGCGGCACATTCACGTAAGTTTTTCATCAACGGCGTACAGCCCGCTCTTCCGCATAAAAACGATAATAGCGCATTACGACAGAACGCCCGGAAGTCCCGGCGCAAACGACAACTCTTCGTCCGTCATAAGCATCATGAACCTTGCAGTGCGGCTTTCAAAAATGAGGGGCGTACACAACGTAAGGATATTTTTTACGGACGGCGAAGAATTTTCCAAAAGCACAATCCGGCAGGAAACCAGCGACGAGGAAGCAATTCACAACGTCCCCGAGCGGCAAAAGGAGCCTAACAGCGGCGGCCGGCAGCAAGATGACGGTGAGACGCTTTTTTCAACACAGGCGGCAAGCGTAAGAGGGATAGGATCTTACGCTCTTGCAAATCATTTAAAAAAACTGGGACTGAAAAATGACGACGTATACGTTTTTGACTGCACGGGGCGCGGAACGGTTCCGATCTTAGGCGAAACAGATTTGCCTGAAGGAACGCCGCAATCATTAACAACGCAGTTTTCAGACCTTGAAAACCGCACAAAGGCGCTCATACGCTCGGTGTCGCCGCAATTTCTTACGCTGCCTATTTCATACAGCGACAACGCGGGTTTTTTGGCGTGTAAGATTCCCGCCCTTGTGATCACCATGCTGCCGGAGGATGAAGCCGTAACCTATATGAAAAACCTGTTAAAAACAAAGGAATTAAAGAACTTTGTTCTGCGCCGCCACATAGGAGCCGCTCAGGATTTAAAAACAAAATCTTTTTCCGCGGGCGACGAAGATTCCGTTTTGCTTAAGGAATTTGAAATAAGAAGCAAACTCCCCGACACTTGGAAACTTTTTCACACCGAGTATGATTCCATCGAAAGCCTTACGCCCGAAAGTTTTACCGTCATGGAAAAGATCCTTGACGCCTTGGCCTTATCAAAGACGATGGCGTAAAAACTGCATAAAACCGCAGGGTGGCCGTTCAAAGTCTTACACTTTTATAAGACCATATTGCCTTGTGCCCATGCCTATTTTTTCGGCATGGAGCAGTTGAACGCGCCAATCCGTAGTGGGATAGAACGAGCGTGAAACGTCGTGGTTAATGATCTTTATGTTGTCCATTACGGTGTTTGGAAGCGGCGGCTGCTTCAGCATCGCGTCGCAGCAGGCTTGATCAAGCGCAACGGCGTCGAACGAAGCGAACATTCCCACGTCCGCAATCACGGGCGCATCGTTTTGACTGTGGCAATCGCAGTACGGCGACACGTCGACTATGAGTGAAATATGAAATTGCGGCCTGTCCTTTACGATCGCAGCCGCATATTCGGCCATCTTGCAGCTGAGCGTTTCCATGGAATTATCCTCGGAAGGATATATCGCATCTTGATTGCAATTGCCGATGCAGCGTCCGCAGCCGGCGCAAAGCACATGGTTTATGCGCGCGACCATTCCCCTCCCCGCCTTGCCTTCAACTCCTGCGGAATCAAAAAAAGTTATCGCGCCGTGAGCGCAGCCTTTGGCGCACTGTCCGCAGCCTATACAAAGCTCTTCGTTTACAAGAGGTTTTCCGGCGTTATGCTGTTCCATTTTGCCGGCGCGGCTTCCGCCTCCCATTCCTATGTTTTTGATTGCGCCACCGATACCTGTAAGTTCATGCAGCTTAAAATGTGTGAGTGAAACAAAAACGTCCGCGTCCATGAGCGCCCGCCCTACTTTAGCTTCTTTTACGTATTCTCCTTCGGGAAACGGCACAAAGGCTTCGTCGGTTCCCTTAAGTCCGTCGGCAATAATCACATGACATCCGGTTGAAAAAGGATTAAAGCCGTTCAAATAGGCGGCTTCCAAGTGATCGATGGCGTTTTTGCGCTGTCCTACATAAAGGGTATTGCAGTCCGTCAAAAACGGAACGCCGCCCAAATTCTTGATCGAGTCGGCAACGGCCTTTGCGTAATTCGGACGAAGATAGGAAATATTCCCCGGCTCTCCAAAATGAATCTTTATAGCCGTAAATTTTCCGCTAAAATCTATATTCCCTATTCCCGCAGTTTTTATAAGCCGCTGAAGCTTTTTAAGCAGGTCTTCGCTGCCCTTTGTTCTAAAGTCGGTAAAATAAACCTTCGCCTTTTCCATAAAATGCTCCTAGTCTACAGTTTTCATACGGCAATATATCATAAATTGTATATTAAGTCAGAGACCGCATTTGACTTAGATTTTTACTTGAGGAAATTAGGTATATCGTAGCCGGAGTCCAGCAGATGCATAGTAAATGAGTGACCGAGCCGGCTCAATTGGTCTCCAACAAAGGCCCTATATTTCTTCGAGCGTATATTATACGAGCTACAGTTACTGTTTTTTCGGTTTCATTAACCTTGTAAAATATAAAATAATTTTTAACCAGCAGTTTGCGATATTCGTGCGTCAGCGGTTTTATAGGCATGTAACACGGCGCCGAATAAGGAAAATCGGAAAGCAAGTCAATTTTTTCAACGATTTCTTTTACCAAATTTTCAGCAGCAATGGGATTTTTCAATTTGTCCATAATATAACCGGCTATTTCTTTTAAATCGTCCAAAGCGCACGGTAAATATTCAATTTTGTACATTATGTTACGATTACCTTGCGCAGTTCCTTCAGTACTTCTTTTGAGGAAAACCTCTTTCCCGTCAGCAAGGCTTGCTTTTCAGCCTCTTGTAATTTACAATAGATTTCACTTTCAAATTGCATATCCTCAAAAAGTTCCATACTCATCACGACCATATCGGCATAACCGTTTTTTGTAAGAAATACCGGCTGCTGCGTTTTATGTACGATTTCTGAAATATCGGTAAAATTATTGCGCAAATCAGAAACAGGACGTATTGTTTTCATGAAGACCTCTTACAGAAAATTTAGCATAATTATGATAAAAATTCAATTACAGAGTTGATGCGAATTTAATGCGCGAACCCCGTAAAGGAATAAAATGAGTTTGCAGGAACCCGTCATTTGCAAATAAAAATCAAATACGATACGGCAGAGGGCAAGCGATTTTCACAGGCCGGATAAATTGCATATTTGCCGCGGCCACATTCAGTCTTTTACGATCATCATATTGTGGCTTTGATATTTGGGGATGAACTGTTTTATTCCGCCGCCTTCAAACATAACCGTAACTACATATTCTCCCGACCGCGAAAAAGTATTTATGATCTGTCCGTATCCGTAATCGTCGTGATAGATTTTGCAGCCCTTTTTCCAAGCCGAAAATGCGTCGCCGATTCCCACTTCGGTAAATTTTTCTTCGCCCTGTAACCCCTGTAAAGGAGAAACATCGCCTTGAGAGCGCATGGCCGCAGCATAGGAAGGCGGAACGTCGCCCAAAACCTGAAACAAAGAGCTTCCCGCTTCAAGCAAAAAACGGCTGGGCTGCATGTATTCCACTCTTCCGTAAAGCCGCCGCACGGAACAAGATGTAATGTAAAGCTGATCCTGAGCCCGGGTTATGCCCACGTAAAACAAGCGTCTTTCTTCTTCCAGATCGGCGCCCGTCTTATCTTCGCGCGGGAAAATGCCGTTTTCAAGGCCGGTAATGATCACGCGGTGAAATTCCAGTCCCTTGGTATTGTGAAGCGTGATAAGCGTAACGCAGTCCGTCTGTTCCGTATTCGAATTCGAAGCTTCGTCCAGGGATCGGTCGAGTTCTATCGTATCCAAAAAGTCCAAAAGTCCCTCACGCGAACAGGGGTATAAGACGGCATTATTTATAAGTTCCTGAATGTTTGCGGCCCTTTGGGTTCCTGAAATTTCATCATGATCCTTATGATAGTCAAGAATCCCCGATCTTTCGGCGATCTTTTCTATGAGAGTCGAAAGTTTTTCAGTTTTTTTCTTATGCGGCAAAGCGCCGTTTGACGAAACGGCAATTCCTTTTGAAGCTTCGTCGATTTCTTTTTCGGCGGCATCAAAAGCATTTTCTTTTTTTTCGTTTTCAGAGTCTTCTTTATCAGGCTCGGGATCGACGCTCTTCATGCCCGCAAAATCCGAAAAAAGATCCATCATCTTTACAAAATCCGAAAGTCCTTCTTTGGCCTTTTTGCTTATGCCGTCAGAACCGTCCGTTCCGTTTACAATCTCGCGGGCGGCTTCGATTAAACCGGCGGCGGTAGAGTCGCCTGCAGCTCGAGTGGCACGGGCGCCGCTTTGACTGCTGGAGTCTGAGCCCTCAATTTCGGCAGCATTTTGCCCGCCGGAACCGCCTTCATGCACGGAGGGCTCCGGTGCGGCCGCTTGCTCCGAATTCACTGCAGCCTCCGGCGTCAAAGCTGCCTGCGCCGAAGCGGCATTTGCGCGCGCACGGGCTATGATTATCTCTTGGGATTTTTCGCCTATTCCGCGCGGTGGTTTGTTTACTACGCGGCGAAAAGCAATTTCATCCCTCGGATTTGCGGTTAAGGCTAAAAAGGCCAGTATGTCTTTTATTTCTTCTCTCTCGTAAAATTTAAGAGAGCCCACCACTACGTAAGGAATTTTATGCCGCAAAAACTCGCTTTCAAAACCGAGCGATTGCGCGTTAGTCCTGTATAAAACCGCCCATTCGCCGTAGGGACAGCCCTTCTTTTTAGCTTCTTTTATAAGATTTGCGCAGAATTGAGTTTCATCATCCTGCGTAGGACAAAAGACTAAAATCGGCTTCGACCCGTCGCCGCGGTCGGCTTTGAGCGTTTTTCCCAAGCGGCTCTCATTCTTTTTTACAACCTTGTCGGCGACGGCCAGAATCTGTACCGTAGAGCGGTAATTTTGTTCAAGGCGTATAAGATTTGTCCCGGGGAAATGATTTTGAAAATTCAAAATGTTTTGCACTTCAGCGCCGCGGAAACGGTATATCGACTGATCGTCGTCGCCCACAACGCAGAGGTAGGCTAAATTATTGTCTTGTACGCCCGAAAGCGCTTCCAGAAATTTGAATTGAGCGACATTCGAGTCCTGATATTCGTCTACCATTATGACTTTAAACCTGTACTGAATTTGGCGCCGGATATTTTCATCGTTTTGCAAAACCGTGACGGGCAGCATTATAAGATCGCCGAAATCGACGTTTCCCGTAGAGCGAAGGCGCTCTTCGTAAGCCGCATAAATCGCAGGGAATTCCGCAGAACTTTCCACATCTATCAGCTCTTTGCTGTCGGGCGTAAGGCAATAATCTTTTGCGAGCGCGATCTTATGAGCGGCTTTTGCCGCGCTTTGCCTGTTTAGCTTAGGAACCGCCTTGGACACGAGCGTAACCATGTCATCGTCATCGTAGACCGTAAAATTCCTGTCTACGCCGGCTCTGTCGGCAAACCTCCTTAAAAACCACGCCCCGAACGAATGAAACGTTCTGATCTGGGCGCCGGCGGCCATGGGTTCAAGACGCACAGCCCTTTCAGCCATTTCACGCGCGGCTTTTTTTGTAAAAGTGACGGCCAGAATATTGCGCGCGTCAATATTTCTTTGAGAAATAAGATAGGCGATCTTTGTGGTTATCACGCGCGTCTTACCGGAACCGGCTCCCGCCAAAATCAAAAGAGGAGAACCCGAATGTTCTACAGCTTCCCGCTGCTGAGGATTTAAAACGGAAAGATAAGTTTCAAAAGACATAGCCTCTTACTCCGCAAAGTTATTTTTACTCATCATCCATCTCCGGAGCAAAACGAACGGTTTCGCTTTGTTTCCGTATGCCCTTGTTTTCGGGTGAGTCTGCCGTAAATACCGCGTCCAGGTCTACATCTCCTGCAGCGACCGCGCGCACGCGAACCAATCGTCCGGGTTTCAAAGCTTTTAAGGCGGAGGAGTCGTTTCTGTCATAGCGGATGACGACGGAACCGTCCACTTCGGGAGCCTGAAACCACGCCCGCCCTATCGCAAATCCCAAGCTCTCGCCGTCCGCCGCATCCAAAATTTCTTCTACCATAACGTCATAATCTTTGTTTACCCGCCGTAAAAGGGACTCTGCCGTAATCTTTTTTTGAATGTCCGAAAGTTTTTTCGCCCTTTCTTCTGCAATCTTCTTTGAAACCCGTCCTTTATAACCGTAAGAAGAGGTGTTTTCTTCTCTGCTGTAAGAAAAACAACCCGACCAGTCCGGGCGTATATCTTTTAGGAATTTACGCGTATTTTCAAATTTTTCATCGCTTTCGCCGGGAAATCCCGTCAAAAAAGTAGTTCGCACTGCCGCGTCGGGCAAAACGCTGCGGATATCCTCTATAAGTTTTTTATACGCCTTTGCATTTCCCGTCCGGTTCATAGAGCGTATAATTTCATCGTCGCCCGATTGAAACGGAATGTCGAAATACGGAAGAATCCTCTTGTCTCTCTTGATCACCGGTAAAATGTCACGGTTAAAGTGATCGGGATGAATGTAAAGCAAGCGAAGGCGGAAGTTCCCTTCCAGCGAGGATATCATCTTTAAAAGGCGGGAAAGAGAAGATCCCTGTTCAGAGAATGCGGTTTTATCGGACGCAGGCTTTTCAAACGCGGCGCCGATGAAAAGATTTTCAGGGCCGTTGCCGAATACGTCGTCTTCTTCGCCCGTACCCCATGCGGCGGAATCCTGCCCTATAAGATTTATTTCATACACGCCTTTTGAGATGAGCCGCTTTATCTCACCTATTATGTCGGCGGCAGGCCGGCTTCTGAGGTTTCCGCGGATCAGAGGTATGGCGCAAAAAGAACAGCGGTTATCGCACCCTTCCGTGATTTTAACATAGGCCGAACCGCGGAACGTAAGAAGCATCGAACGATCCCCGCAGCATACGCCTTTTTGAGCGGGCGTCATAACCGGCCTTGAACCTGAAAACATTTTCGTAACAACGTCGTCAATTTTAGAAAGATCGCCGTTACCGAATATGCCGTCGGCTTCGGGAAGCTCCGAATCGAAAATCTTCGCATAACGCTCCGCAAGACAGCCCGCGAGCAGGATCTTCGCTTCAGGAAAGCGGCTCCGCGCGGAATACAGCGCTTCAAGAGATTCTTTTTTTGCGCTTTCGATAAATCCGCAGGAATTAACTATTATGAGATCGGCTTTTGAAGGATCAAAACTCTGTGCAAAGCCCATGGCGCAAAGCCTGTCTATCAAAAGCTCGCCGTCAACCTTGTTTTTGGCGCATCCGTGCTGATCTAAAAAAAAACGTTTCTCAGGATCAGTCAACTTCACTTACAACCACTTTATAAAGCCCGTCGGTATCTTTAATCCACTTAATATCCTGCACGGCAACTTTTCCCGCCTTACCTATGTCGAGATTCGTCGTCTGCCCGTTCGCGATCATTTGAAGATGAACCGTGTTACCGTTAGACATCCAGAGCCTTACTCCGTTTTTGGGCGTCATAGTAACTATTTCACCTCTTGTGTAATAAGCTTCGGAAGCCTCTCCGCCGTCAACTACGGAACGGAAAACGCAAGCACCGTGGAAAGTGGCATTTATCGTAAAAGGATAAGCGCGGGTATCTGAGAGCAGCACCTTCATAGCGTCCGCAAGTTTTGTCTCTTCTACGGAAGAAACGTCGGTAGAGGGAATTTCGCCGGAAGTTTTTCTTAATATCATGGAAACTTCAGCCCCGCGCGATTCATCCCTTGCGGAAATATCCGAAACGTAAACGACCAATTCAGACTTTGCATTGCCCGCAATATCGATCAATAATTCTTCCGCCAGATCGATTTTCTGACGCCCTGCAGGCGTGTCCAATTTAAGGGAACCGAGCGTTCCTGCAACCATGAGGATCACATTGCCTTCCTCCGAAGGAACAATTATTTTATCGCCCTTGTAAAGTCTCTTTGAAAAACCGCCGTCCGTCAGATCATACTCTCGGCTTTGAAATTTTTCACCTATGGCGACCGTTTCCGTATTTTTATTGATATTTTTTCTAAAAACGGTAAAAAAGACGACGGATCCTGTCAATGCTAAAAGGATTAACAATCCGCAAAGAATAAGAGGCAAAGAAAGATACCTTTTTCTTTTAAATAACAAACCTTCGGGAATGTCGCTTTCCTGAATTTTTTTATTTTTATACAGAACGGTTACGGAATCGGGATTGAGTCCTAAATATTCGGCGTAGCTTTTTAAAAATCCGTATAAATACGGCTCGCCGGGAAAAGCGCTTTCGTCTTCATCTTCAAGAGCCTTAAGATACTGCCTGGAAATGGTGATATCATGAGCGATTTTATCGATATCAAGTTTTTTTTCTTCACGCTTGTTCTTCAATATCTGCCCGTAACTTTCCATGCGATCTACTCCGAAAACAAAAAGTTATTGTAATTATTTGCGGAAGACGGTGGATCGTATATGAAACGCTGATCCGGGATCGCTCTGTTCAAAACATAATCTGAAAAATTAAAGGTAATGGTTTCTCCTCTTGTAGTGACTGCTTCAACCCTGCGGATAAGCTTTGTCTCCGGCGAAATTGCAAGTTTTATCGTCCTAAACGATTCGGAAGAATTGCGGCGCGTGAGCAAAAGTTTTACGACGTTCTCCGCGGAATCGCTTTCAAGCGGAGTGGGATCCTGGCCGCTTTCATACGCAATCGTATAATAGCGCGTCATAAGCGAAAGTCCCTGGGGGGTGGCGAGCGCCGTCCCCGCAGAACCGGGTGAATTCTGCACGGATTGCTGCAAAATAGCGTCAGACCCGGGAATATATATGGTCAACAGTTCTCCGTTAAAAACTATCACTTGTTCCTGCGGATTGGAAAAATCTATTCTAAGCAGATCCGGTTTTTTAAAAGACACCCTGCCTCTCATTTCAGTCTTGTCCGTTAAGATTTCCATCTGAGCTTCATAGGTCGTCAACGCGGCATATTGATCCGAAACTTCTTTAAAAAAATCGCCCGCAGTCTTGATCGATTGGGAAGACGCTGTGTTTAAAACGCCGAAAAGTGAAACACAAAAAAAAAGAGCCGCTCTTACCTTCTTATAAACGAACATGGAATAATATTAGTCAAGAACATCGGTTGCGTCAAGGAGCGATTAACTGTCAGGCTTGATACGCGGAGCCTTTTGCCGTCCCTTGGTCTTTTGCCGCACTTCTATATCCGCGCCTTATATCGGCACAATTTTAAACTAATCACTGTCTGAGGAGACTTTCAAGTTCTTCGTTTTTTCGCAAAAATTCTTCGTTCGAAGGATGGAGAGCAACAACCTGTTTTAAGTAATATTGAGCACGCCTGTAGTCTTTTTTTTCATAATATATGGAATACAGCTTATACAAAGCGTCTTCGTTGCGCGAATTGGAAATGAGGCTTGCACGCAAATCCGCAAGGACGGCCGTCTCTCCGGAAGCTAAAAAACTGCGCCTGTAATACAAAAAACTTTTTAATCTTGAAGAAGCGGAAGGCAAAAGCTTATCGATAAGATCGATCGATTCCGTGCGGCGCCCTAAAGCGTACAAAACTTCGAGGTACGAGCGAAGGGCAATTTCTTCTTTAGGGAATTTTTCGTAAAGAGACTCGGCGATATTCCATGCCTCGTTAGTGCGGTTAAGAGCAAGGCAGATCTCAATATGAGTATGCTGCATTTCTAAAGAAACGTCCTGTTTGTTTATCAGGCGAAGGCTTACGGCGTAGGCGTCGTTCCAGAGTTTACGGGAAATCAAATCCTTTATAAAAACGTCAAGAGCTTCGGTATTGTCGGCGTCCGTGGAAAGCACGGCGGAAGCGAGTTCTCCTGCGGTTTTTCCGGCGACTCTTTCGCCGGTAGAAGAGGCAAGTTTGGCGGCGGCGAGCGTAACTTCAGGATCGTCGGGATAACGGGCCATCGCCTGCTCTATCGTTTCTACCGCTCCCCGTAAATTCTTATTCCATTCGCGCTGTACACGGGAACGCAGCATAAGATAATCGCGGGAAACAGTATCGTTACGGGCGTAAACGTCCAAAAATGAAACAGCCCTTATGTAATCACCTTCTTCGAGTAAAATGCGCGCACGGAACAAGATATATTCTGCATCCGCAGGGTTTTGCTGTAAGACGCGGGCAGCATACAGTTCCGATTCCTTATAATTTTTAAGTGCAAAAAAAGTCTGAGCGCATAGTTTAAGCAGCTCCGTATCGTTAGGATAAGACAAAACAAGATCTTTCGCTATTTCCGACGCTTCTTGAATTTGACCGTTCTTCATAAGGGCGTCCGCCAACGCATAAGAGGTTTGAAAATTTCCTGCGGATCCGTCGGAGGCTTTTCTAAAATAAATCACGGCTTCGCCGTATTGGGATTGCCTGCGGCACAAAACGCCGAAAAGATAATCGGCCAAAACCGAATCGCTCTTGATTTTTAAAGCTTCCGACAGCGCAGCATGCGATCCGCTAAAATAATCGCTTCTGGATCTGTTTGTGAGCAGCACCAACGACGGTAAAACAAGCGTCAAAAAATCGTCTCCGCCTGAGCTGGAATCGTACACGCCCTGCTCTACGGAATTTATCACACCTACGTAGGCGTTATTCTGAGGCACATCAGGCGTTTCCCAAGATATTTTTTCCTGCGGCCACACTATGCGCATGATAGCGGAAGCGACGAAAATAAGGATTTTTTCTTTATCCGTATTTTCCCTTCCCAAACTGCGCAAGCGTCCTACCGCGCGTTCAAGGGATTGAGGAGTGCCCATGCATACGTCGTCAACTATATCTTTGGGAATCTCATAAAAAAACGAAATTTCATGTTTTCCGGGGACGGTCAGCCGCACGGAAGAAGCGTCAATATATTTTTGATCATCTTTTTGATCATCGGAAGAAATTTCTGCCGGCTCTGCCGAATCTTTGGCGGCCTTCGTTCCGGCGCAGGAAAGAAAAAAAAGCGAAAGAATCGTAAACGCTGATAAGACATACCTGTTTTTAAAAAAACCGGTCACGATTCCTCTCCTGTTTCGTCGTCGTCGGTTTCATCACCGGTCATATACGGAAAAGAAAACCGGTTGTTCCGCTGATATTGGAAAATGCCGATCAGGACAATGCCTAAGATAATAAAAACCGTAGGCCACCATACGGAAACGAACGACGAGAACGAAACAGATAAAATATCAAAAGAAAACAGTCCGAAAAAAATTCCTAAAAGGATCAAGACGAACGAGGGGAAAATATAAACCGTTTGCAAGCGTCTAAAACGGTAATAGCCGGCGGGAATCAATGAAATTCCGCAAAAAACCATGCCCAGCGGCCAAATTTGTCCGAGCGAAAGCCTGAAAATATTGAACGTCAAAACCAGCGCGAGCATTCCGAAAAAACATAAATTCAATCCTACGTACAAAAAGAACGCCCTGTGATTGACCGCTATCGAAACATAGATAAAAACCGCCCCGAAAACGAGCAGCCCCAGCGCAGAACGGGAAAAAACAAGCTCTTCCGGTTCCGCAAAAAAAACGATCAACAAAACAAGCCCCAGCAGAATAAAAATAATTCCCAAGGCAAGCGATATATATAATAAAGGAGTCGGTTTTTTACCCATATTTTCTCCAAAGCCCGGACGATAAAAATATCCTCACGGGTTTTTAAAATAAGATTTTCAAAGCCGCCGTTAAAGATCGATCCGTTTGCAAACTCTTTATAGAATACACCAACATCAGCCGTCTTGCCAATCACTTATCACTATGTTAAATTTGCGCTATGAAGCTGAAAATGTTTTTACACTTTTCGAAAACCCTAGCTGTCATCCTGTGCTGCGCTCTTTTATTCGCCTGCGATAAAAACAATAGCGCCGACTCTTTTTCCTTAAAAAACCAGACGATGCAAAAACAGCTTTTAAAGCTGCTTGAAGATCCGTCGCTTGAAACTCAAAACCGATATTCGGTTATCAACAGCATTTCAAACATATTCTTTGCGCAAAAAGACTACAACAGACTTGTACTGTTTTTAACGGACTGGACGGAGCGGCACTCCGACGACATTTACAACACGTACTGGCTTTTTATTACCGCAAGCGTATACATGCAAAACAACGCCGCCCCCATAGCGGAATACTATTTTGACCGCATATTAAAAAATTATCCTGATATTACGGTAAAGGGACAGTCCATACATTTTCAATGCCTAAGGCAGCTCATAAAGATCAGCACGACGCCTGCAAACAGAATAAAATATTTTAACGAACTTATTTCAAAATTTCCAATGAATGTGAGCATTACCGAATTATACGAACGCCTCGCGCTCGAATATGAAAAGGAAGGCGAATGGGAACTTGCGATGCGCGCTTATTCCCAGTTTCTTGAACAGCCGGACGCACAGACTATCCAAATAGCGGGCGTACCCGACGCTTACGCAAACGCACGGCAGCTCGTAGACTTTAACAATTCTCCTAAAGATTGGACGTTTGAAAGCCTGGCGGCTCTTGAAGAAGCGATAAAAAAAGCGATTTCCCGCTACGACTGGCGCTTATTGGATCAATACAAATCAAAGGTGAATTTTTTTACGATGAACTGGAATCAGGACCGCTCCGCAAGCAACGCTCAGGAAGTTTTTTCAATGCGCAATTTTATGCGCGGAAACAGAATACGCTATAATGAAAATTTGGATGACGGTTCAAATCCTAACGAAGCGTACCTTTGGACTACAGGATGGAGCCAGTATATTTCCGTTTGGTATCTGTGCTTCAGAAAGGTCAATTTTCCTGCGGATCCTGAAATTCACGGGCGCTGGGAATGGGCGGGAATCTACTTCGGTGAAAGACTGTAATGAAAAAAAAGAACGCACCGTTTTATCCGCTCCTTCTTTTCATACTTTGGGGCGCATGTAAAAGTACGGCCGCATCGATGTCGGCGGCATCGCCACTCGCGGAATTGCCAACCGCAATTACGCCGATCTCTACGGTTACATCGCCGTCCGCGCACAATTCCACGGCCTCGCGGCAAAATTCTCCGGTAAAGCGCTTTGAAACCGCCGTCTATAAAAAACTCGACATAGAAGGCGCCGAACGAAAAGAAACCCAGGCGTTCAGAGACGAATACCTTACGCCGTTCGGGCAAAAAAAACTCTTTCAAATACTTGACGACGCCGAACCTTACAGACTTTATGTCCGTTCGGAATTAAAAAAAAGAGGAATGCCTTCAATTTTGGAATATCTTCCGGTAATCGAATCCGGCTATAATCCTTCCGCCAGATCAAAAGACGGAAACGGCGTGGGAATGTGGCAATTCATGCTCAACAGCGTTGAGCCTTTTATGACTGTAAACGAATGGGTGGACGAGCGCCTTGATCCTTGGAAATCCACCGGCGCCGCCTTAACAAAATTGCAGGACAACTACAAGGTTTTTAAAGACTGGGCATTGGCTATAGGCGCATATAATTGCGGCGCCGGTGCAATGAGCCGCGCTCTCGCAAAAGCTCAAAAAAAGACTTTTTGGTTTGTTGCAGAAAATTCGCTCATTCCCGAACACACGGCGCGCTACGTGCCTAAACTGCTTGCCGTTGCGGATCTGGCGCAAAACAGTAAATATTACGGCATAAATTTACCCGACGCAAACGGGAAAGACAACAGGCCCGTAAATCCTCGCGCAGGGGAATTCGATTATATAACGGTGCAAAAACAAATTTACCTGAGCGCCTTGGCGGCGGAGCTCCGCATGAGCGAAGATCTTTTAAAAAATCTAAACCCCGCCTTGCTGCACGGAGTTACACCTCCGAAAACAAGCTACGTCATCCGGCTGCCTGCAGGGATGAAAACGGCTGCAGAACACGCCGTAAACGCCTTGTCTAAAGCTAAGCCGTAAAACCGGCGATGTAATGGAATCGCCCACAGGCGCAACAAAACATGCAAAAGGCCGCCCTAAAATTAGAGAAACTTAAGGGGCGGGCTAAATAACGCTGAATTCGACGGGGTTTTTATCCGATATTAAATCAGGGAAAATATAATAATGAAACAAAACCGCATTTTTAAGGCTGTTTTTTCGGCATTGATTTTATATATATCGAAAGGGTTTTCGCTTCAAGCGCAAAACACCGCCCTTATCTCTTCAAGCTGTTCCATAGATTGGACAAAACAAGAATTTTCTTCACAGGTATTGTTCAACGTTGAAAAAGCCGGAATAAATATGCCGTCGGGGAAAAATTCCGCCCTTTACCGCATAGCCTTGGAAATGCCCAAGCTCATAAAGGATCAGCTCTTATCGATTTTTGTGGATTCTTATCTGCAGTTGGGAGACACGGTTTTAAACGAAGATATCACGCTTGAACAGCTCACAAGGATCATCGAAGACGGAAAAAGAACTCCGGGAGTTTTTACGGATTCGTCTTCCGTCATAAGAACAAATCACCTTATGGACTTGCGTTCCATATCTTCCCTCATGGTACACCATAAAATCCCTTACACAGCGCAAGAGCCCATAGTCCAAGTTCCGTCGCGCGCATTTACAGGAATAATAATAGACGCGCGAGGCCAACTGCCCGTCCACGGTGAATTTGTAAAAAGCAGCGTACATCCCTGTTTTTTCCCAAGAATATGGAACGACAAAATGGATCTCGTCTACGAAAGGAACATGACCGACAGTTCAAATGCAAAAAAGAACAGTATCGTCGCATATAACTATTCCGACGATGAAAAAATCTACAGGGACAGGATCGGGGTTGATCCTCTTAGAATACTCGCCAGAAAGGTCTACGGACAAAACCGTACGGATCCCGTTATTTCATATAACGACGCGCTTAAAATTCTCACAGTTCCGGAAAATCTAAAACTGCTTGAAGAAGGAAGGGTTGTGATCCTTCTTGACAAGGATAATCTCATCTACGACGTAAAAGCCCCCGTAAAGGACGAACTGTATTATACGGCTTTAAACACCGTTCGAAAGCTTCTTTATGTGGACAAGGTGCCCGACGTTGAAATTTACGACACTTACAAGGGAATTTTATTTCAAATCGATTTGAAATTTTATCCCGACTCTCCCGTTCTCTTGCCTGAAGAAAAAGAGCGCATCGCAAAGGTAGCGCAGATGCTCGGCGACATAACCAAAAATGACGAATTTACGATCCTTGTGGAAGGCCACGCCGCGGATATAGGACGCCCATTGGGAGAAATGCAGCTTTCCATAGAGAGAGCAAAATCGGTGATCGAATCGCTTCTAAATTTCGGACTTAGAAAAGATCTGTTCAGCTTTCAGGGATACGGAAGCACTCAGCCCATAGCAGACAATTCCACACCGGAAGGCCGAGCCCAAAACCGCAGAGTCGACATAACCGCCCGTCCCAAAGCGACTTATATAAAACGCGACTGGAACTGAGCGGCGTTATTTGAACGTTTAAAAGCCGCCGCTGATATGGCGCAGCCTCGTTAAACGGCGTTATTTGAACGCTTTTAAAAGCGAATCGATGTTTTTTTGCACAACGTTAAGGAGCGCGTTTCTTTCTACGCAGTCGGGAAAATTCCGCCAGACGACATATTTGGCGTTAGGCAAAACCTCGACAAGCGCCTTCCCCTGCGGATTATGTATATTGTCGATTATCAGCGCGTAACCGCCGTCCTTTGCCTTTGCAATCTGCATCGCGGTTACCGGGCCGGGGCCGAACACATCATCCACTTCAAATCCGAGTTCCCGCGCAAGATAAATTTGATGTTTATTGCACAGCACCTTTAATTTATTCAAGCCTCTTTTTTGCACTTCCGCCTTTCCGTCTTCAATCGTCTTTACATAGGCTTTAAGGCGTTTTTCATTTTCGCCTTCGGTATGTAAAATTTCCGCGATCTTTTTTGTTTCGCTTGTAACCGTCGAAACGGAGTTGTCGCTTAAAATTTTTATCATCTTAGAACTTTCCGTTACGCCGCCGAGCGTTTTCATCATTCTTTCAAATCCGGCATAGATAAAAAAATCACAGTCTAAAATCTTTTGAATGTCGCTCACCGTAACTTCGTATTCCGGCGGATGGCGCAAGTTCGCCGGAGCGATGATTTCAACGTTATCCGCTCCCGCGATATCGGCAAAGGCCGCCGTCCACGATGTGGAAGCGACCACGTACGGACTTGCGGCAGGGTCGCCCTTTTGAGAAGTTTTCACTTCCGCGAAAACACAAAACATGGCTGTGACAAAGCTTGCGATCAGCATAATTTTTTTCATAAAGTCTCCTTGTCGCAGAACTGCGACGGCCGGCGCGCAATGTTTTCGGCCGACCTGCAATTTATTTTACGGTCAAACTGACGGCGTATGCAAGGCTTGCAATCACGGCTATCGTTGCTCCCGGAGGAAGATCCAGTACGACTGCAAGAAAATATCCCGCAACGGCAAAAGCAAGGCCTGAAACACTGCTGAAGGCAAAAAGCCTTTTTATTCCGTGCGACTTTTTTAAAAGCGACGCCGCAAAAAGAACGGGCAAGATCAAAAGCGCATCGATCAAAAAGGCACCTAAAAGCTTTATCGCAAGCGCTACGGTAAAAGCGATTATTAAAACCATTAACGTGTAATGAAAACGCACGTTTATGCCTAAAGAACTTGCAACCTCCGCGTTATAAAACAACGCCAAAACGTTTTTTAAATTGATCGCCAAATAAACCGCAATAATAACGGCGAGAATGAAAAGGACTGCAAAATCTTTGTTTGTCAGAGCGAAAGGGCTTCCCCATAAAAGATCTAAAGTATCCTTTGCGGGAACGTCCGCAATGTGCGTCAAAAGCGAAGCAAGAGCCATTCCCAATACCATGACGGCTGCACTGGAACTGCCGAAGCCGAAAGAACTGTTTCTTGTGAATTTTATCATCACGAGCACAAGTATGGTATTTACAGCTATCGTAACCGGCACAAGCGGAAGAGAAAAAGCCAAGGCTATGGCGCCGCCGAGGATAACCCCGTGCATAAGCATGTAGCGGAGCGGAATAAGATTAAGACGAATGATCGTTACTCCGCACAGCGGAAATACCGCACCTGAAACTATCAATGCGATAAATCCTCTGAAAACGGGCGGAAGTAAAAAGATCGTTAATTTGTCCATATCTCACCTTAGTTTATTCAGCACGCGCGAATCTGAAAGCGCAGGCCTAACCTTACAGACGGTTTCAGCCGGAACTCAGTCTCCGGGCCTCTCCAGCACGAGAGTTTGCCATCCGTGCATTTTTAAAAGCTCTTTGTCATGCGTTACGATTATTATCGTAGGAATCTCCGAGACGGAAAGCGAATGGAGTATGTCCGTAACCATTTTACGGTTTTCCGCGTCCAAGGCGGCGGTAGGTTCGTCCAGCAAAAGCAATTTCGCGTCCTGCGCCAAACAGCGCGCAAGGGAAACTTTTTGTTTTTCTCCGCCGCTTAAACTGAAATAGCTTCGATTAATAAGGCCTAAAGTTCCTGTTCTTTCAAGCGATCTTCGGATTACGGCTTCACGGTTTTTCACGGAAGCGCGGCCGATCCCTAAAGATACGACTTCTTCAACGCTTAGACTGAATTCCGTATTGTCCGTCTGTTGCGGAATATATCCTATCGTGCGTTTGGGTAAAAGCGAAGGTGTTTTTCCGTCAATAAAAACTTCCCCCGATTTAGGACGGATGAGGCCGCACAAAATTTTTAAAAGGGTTGTCTTTCCCGCTCCGTTTTCACCGGCAACCATTAGGCGGCCTCCTGCAGGAACCGTAAACGACAAATCGTTTATAAAACCGTAATTCGATGAAATATTTTCAACACGCGCTTCAACGCCCTGCACAAGCCTCGCCCTCCGGCGAAGCTGCATGTACATTTCGTCGCTGTCATACAGACTTTCAAACAGATCCTCCGTCGCACATAAAAGTCGATCTACTTTAATTCCGCAGGAAAAACTTATTTTTTCTTTTTCATCAACTCCGTCGTTCAATTCCGCAATATACCGTTCGGCAAGCCTGCTGCCTATGTCCGCATGTATTTTTTTAATTCCCATGCGTGCCATAAGGACTGCCGCCGCCTTTCCGACGGCGGTATCGTGAGCGCAAAGATTGTCCTTAGGCCCTAAATAAATTTTTAAAAACTTCTCCAGTTCGAAAAGCGGCATAAGCCATTTTCCGCTGTTTGAAAAAATAAGAGAGGATGAATTATATACGCATAGGGTCTTGTCTTCCGGCAGACGCGAAAGATAAGGCTCGTTCTCAAAATTCATGTTTACAATTATAGGAAAAATTGAAAGAAATGACAAACCGGAAGGCCGCCGAATGTGGACCATACTATTGAAAATTTCAGATTTTACGGCGACTCCGAACACCGTTCGTTGCGCTCACCGGCATATGCCGTGGCCGAACTTTTACAAGCGGTAACTTTTTACCGGTTTAAGTCTCTTTGAACTTTTTTAGGACGGGAGCGACCAAAAACAAAATCGCTGCAAAACACAGTATGTCCGAAATCGGCTGGCAAATAATGATTCCCGTAAAACCGAATAAACGGGGAAAAATCATCAGACATGGAATCATAAAAAGCCCCTGCCGCGACATTGCCGCAAACGTAGCCGATTTATAGTGATTTATATTTTCAAGCAGCATACTTGAAATCACTACAAAAGGTATGAGAAGGCACGTGCTCCAATATATGTGCATGATTTTAACGCCGAGTTGCAAAACTCCCGGATCGTTATTGCAAAACACCCCTACAATCAGATCGGCAGCGGTAAAACCCGTAATCAAGACAACCCCATAAAAAGCGGTTCCGATTCCCACGCAGAATAAAAATGCCTGCCTTACGCGAGAATAAAGAGACGCGCCGTAGTTAAAGCCGCATACGGGCTGAAACCCCTGTCCGAGTCCCAAAACTACGGCGAGCATCATAAAAGAAAAGCGTTGGACTATGGACATGGCGGCCAGGGCTTCATCTCCGTAGACGCTTACCGCCCGGTTCAATACGATTATAGAAACGCTCGCAAGGATGTTCCTCGCAAGACTGGGCGTCCCGCCTTGAAACATGGCAAAAATTTTTTCTTTTGAAAGCGAAAAATATTTAAAACTTACGGAAACGGAAGATTTTTTTACGGTTCCTACGACAAGTATGCAAAAACTTATAAACTGGCTTATTATAGTCGCCAATGCGGCTCCACGGATACCGAAATTAAAAACAAAGATAAAGACAGGATCCAAAACAATATTTAAAACGGCGCCGGAGGCAATGCCGAGCATCGCAAAAAAAGCGCTCCCCTGAAAACGCAGCTGATTGTTCAAAATAAAGCCGCCTATGATAAAAGGCGAACCTATGAGAATTATGCCCATATAGTCCATGGCATACGGCAAAACGGTTTGAGTCGCTCCAAAAAAAAGCGCCAACGGTTTAAGCAAGCATAACCCGACGACGCATATCACAACGCCGAAGATAACGCCTAAGTAAACGCCGTCCGCCGCCATTTTAGAAGCGTTTTCGGGATCTTTAGCTCCAAGGCGGCGTGAAATATAATTTCCGCTGCCGTGGCCGAAAAAAAGAGCGGTTCCCTGTATTATGGCCATCAAAGAAAAAATGATACCTACGGCCGCCGTTGCGCTGGCGCTTATCCTGCCCATAAAAAACGTATCGGCCATATTGTATATCGACGACACCATCATGCTTATGATCGTCGGAACGGCCATCTTAAGTACAAGTTTAGAAACCGGCGTCTGCGTCATCTTTTCATGTTTTATGCGCCGTATTTCATCTTCATTCGATCTTTGCATTTATATAAAGTGTAAAGTCTTTTATCCATAAGTTCAAGGAAAGACCTATGGAACGGTATGCAAAGAGCCGCACAGATGTACGCGATGTTTTGACGGGCTTTCGCTCGTCAAAACTCGCTTTTCAAAATCCTATTGCGGATTTTAAGCCGTTTTGAAACCGGGTCACAAGCGCCGCACATTTTCATAGCTCTTCTCCGAACAGTAAAAGTAACCGGCTAAGCTATTGACATGTTTTAGCGTTTATGTATATGTTGTTCGCATGACGAACGTTACGGACAAAACACGTAAATTTTTTTCAGCTCTTAAAATCAACCGCAGCTCGATGCCGGCATATTCCTACTTCAGCTATTATTATACCCATCTCTACAAAAACGCTGCGAGTTCGCCTACGTAATGCTTAAAATGAACGTTTTAATGCGTATAAGGAACTCTGCGGAGTTCCTTTTTTTTGTTTAAAAAAGGAGCGTGCACCAGGCGCAGCCTAAACGGCCGCCGCTAAAATCGCCGTAAAAATTTTTATCAGGAGGAATTATGATAATCATACTAAAAAAAGATGTTCCGCAAAAAAAAGTTGACGACTTCATTCAGTCATGGAAGGACAAGGGGTTCGGAATTCACCTTTCCAAAGGCGAAAGCACTACTATAGTCGGCTTGCTCGGCGACACTTCAAAGATTGAAGCCGAAACCGTCGCCGCAAACGACGTAGTCGAAACCGTACAGCGGGTAAGCGCCCCGTACAAGATGGCAAGCCGTTCTTTTCATCCCCAAAACACCGTAATCGAGGTTGGCAGCGGACAAAAAGGGATTGCCCCCTGCTCCATAGGCAGCGATATCATAAGCGTAATCGCAGGCCCCTGCTCGGTGGAATCGGAAGACCAGATCATCGAGATCGCAAAAGAAGTAAAAAAAGCGGGAGCGCGTCTTTTGCGCGGCGGCGCATTTAAACCGAGAACTTCGCCTTATAGCTTTCAAGGGCTCGGCAAACAGGGAATAGAATTTTTAATAAACGCAAAAAAGGAAACGGGTCTTCCCGTCGTTACGGAATTGATGGATGCGCGCCAGCTTCAGTATTTTGACGACGTAGACATAATACAAATCGGGACGCGCAACATGCAGAATTTCGACCTTTTAAAAGAACTTGGAAAGACGGATAAACCGATCTTATTAAAACGCGGGCTTTGCGCAACCGTAAAAGAGTTTCTCATGTCGGCGGAATACATCATGGCCAGCGGAAATGAAAACATAATCTTATGCGAACGCGGAATACGCACGTTCGACAACTACACGCGCAACTGTCTGGATATTTCCATAATTCCGTATTTAAAACACGTAACTCATCTTCCCGTAGTGATAGACCCCAGTCACGCATGCGGAACGCGCTGGATGATCCCGACGCTTTCACAAACCGCCGTAGCGGCAGGCTGCGACGGCCTTGAAATTGAAGTTCACAATCATCCAGACAAGGCGTTAAGCGACGGCGAGCAGGCGCTTTTGCCGGACGCATTTGACGATATGATGAAAAAACTGCAAAAGTATGCGGCGATAGAGAACAGGAAGGTTTAACTTCGACGGCTATATGGCGCCGCCTCGTTAAACTGCGAGTTTCGAGCAAAGCCGAAACATCGCTTATCAACTGTGCGCAAAAAGCGCACGAATTCAACAGTCTCCAAAATTGACATTTTGTTCGACTGTTGAATTTTAAGGAAGGTTTAGCTTCGACGGGAGTGTAAAATGAAAAAACTTAAAGATCTTAATTACGGATTTATCGGGCTCGGACTTATGGGCGGCTCTCTCGCAAAGGCCGTGCGGGAAAAAATACTGAACGTTCCGAACGCAAACGGAAAAATCTTCGCCGCAGACATAAACAGCGGTTCCCTTAACCTGGCCGTGCAGGATAAAATCATAGACAAGGGGTATGATATATCCGCCGCAGATACTATGCTTGAAAGCTGCGATTTGGTATACGTATGCCTTTATCCGCACGCGACCCTTGATTTTTTAAAAACACATAAAAACGATTTTAAACCGGGAACCGTAATAACCGACATAAGCGGAGTAAAATCCTTCATACTTGAAAATAAATCCGATTTTGTACGAAGCGATACGGATTTTATTCCGGGGCATCCCATGGCCGGCGGTGAAAAAGAAGGCTTTTCCAATTCGTCAGGCGCATTTTTTCAAAACCGCAACTACATCCTCATGCCCCAAAAAGAAAACCGTTCTGAAAATCTGGAGCTCATAAGAAAACTTATCCGCGCTATTGGATTTAAACACATAATAGAAACGGATCACATTATCCACGATCATAAAATAGCCTTTACATCGCAGCTATGCCATATTATCGCCTCGTCGCTTGTGGACAGTGCGGAAGACGACAAAATCACAGCCTTCGGGGGCGGAAGCTATGAAGATCTTACGCGCATCGCAATGATCAACGCACCTTTGTGGACGGAACTTTTTCTTGCAAATAAAAAGGAACTTTTAAATCACATAACTGCCTTTGAAAAAGCTCTTTCCAATCTAAAAGATGCAATTAAAAGAGGAGACGGAAATACGATCGAAAAGATACTAAGCCGTGTCCGCGCAAAACGGCTCGCCATGTCTTGTATTGACAGTACCGTATAGGTTTTGTATCATTTTAAAGTATGTTTTCGATTAACGATCTGGACAAAACCGTTCGCCGCGTGCCCGACTTCCCTAAGCCCGGCATTTTGTTTTATGACATAACCGGCATTTTGGTAAATCCCGCCGCATTTTCATTCTGCATCGACCGTATGGTTGAATTGTATGAAAATGCAAAAATCGATGCGGTCGCCGCCGTCGAATCACGCGGATTCATCTTTGCAGCGCCTTTTGCACAGCGGCTAGGGATACCTCTTGTGCTCATCCGCAAAAAAGGTAAACTTCCGGGAAAAGTATATTCTTGTAAATATGAACTCGAATACGGAACGGCTGAAATTGAAGTCCACGTAGCCGATATTTCAAGCGGCAAAAGATATCTGTTAGTCGACGATCTTATCGCAACCGGCGGAACTTTTAAAGCGGCAAAAAAAATTATCGAGCAAGGCGGCGGTTCCGTAGTCGAATGCTTCGGCGTAATAGGTCTTCCGGATCTGAATTATAAAAAGCTCTTGTCGCCCATGAAAGTCACGACTCTTATAGACTATCACGGAGAATAATCAAAAGTCCCGCCTTAGGTTCACAACGAAGCTCCAATCGTCGGCGGGGTATTGTTTTCAGCCTGAGAAGTCACAATGCGGATTACCTGCGGGCAAGGCATAAAGCCCCGGCCGCAGTTTCAATTTCTATCCCTTCGATCACTCCTGCTCCGGAAATTCTAAAGAATAATGAAAAATATGTGGATAAAAAGGACTGTACCGCAGAAGCCAGCACAGCCCTATAGGCCGTGCTGTAAGACTTCTGTCAAAATCCGGCGCTCAAGCGTATCAAGAATCTAGTATCTTACCAAATGAAAAGCGAATCCGTTAATCTCAGGTAAAAGATAGCAGAATTTGAGAGGAGAATTGGGATCGTCTTTGGAAATATGCGCCATCGTTTCTTCGACTGGTTTAAAACCGAACTGGGCAAGGTAAGCCACTGAGCGATCGACGTTTGCGCACCTGATCCCCACATGGCCGTGAACACCGCGCCCGTTTTTTCGCATTATTTCAATATCGGTAGCATTGAAGATCGAACTGTTGCCCGGCTTGGGAGGCAGGCCGAAAACGGCGATCTTTTCGGAAATGGCTTCCGCAGGATTTTCATCCGTAGCGTTCATGCCTACATGAGCAAACTTAAATCCCTGTATGGCTTTTACGGCTTCTTTACAGTCGGAAGTGATTTCATCCCATTTACCTTCGTTGATCATTTCCGTTTTTACCATCCATGATCCGCCGACGGCCAAAACATTGGGCTGCTTGGCGTATTCGACTACATTTTCGGTATTTATTCCGCCTGTGGGAACAAACATCATGTCCGCAAAGGGTCCTGCGAGAGCTTTAAGCATGCCGGTTCCGCCTACGACGGAAGCGGGAAAAAGTTTTACAACTTTCAGTCCCTTCGCTATAGCCGCTTCAACTTGAGACGCGTCCGAAACGCCAGGAATCATAGGAACTTTTTTTGAAAGGCAAAAGTCCACTACTGCAGGATCGAAACCCGGCGCAAGAACGAATTTCGCCCCAGCGGCGATAGCGCTTTTAGCCTGCTCCACCGTAGTTACGGTGCCGGCCCCTACGAGCATATCGGGGCATTCCTTTACCATAGCCTTGATTGAAGCCTCCGCAGCCGAAGAACGGTACGTAACTTCCGCCATAGGAATGCCGCCTTTGCTCAACGCCTTGGCAAGGGGAACGGCGTCTTCCGCTTTGTCCAATTTGATTACCGGCATAATACCGATATCGCGAATTTTTTTAAAAATTTCAGGTAATTCCGTCATAGTGTCTCTCCTGATAAAATCAGCGCTTTTCAGGCGCATATATAATGACAAAGGCACAAGCTCGAGCTTTGCCGCCCGAACCGTGCATACTATGTCAATAATATCACAGTGTAAAATTTTTGTCGATTTAAATGATGCGCTTGTAACGTACTTGCCGACTATTCACATAGGCTTTTTCATTAAGCGCGGAGCCGCCTCAAGCGCGGCGCCGTCCAAAAGCGAAGCTTTCAAACAGCCCAGTCGGCAAATATCGTTTACGCCGTGCGGCAAGCTCGATACGCGACAGCAAACATTGTTCCCATTGAACGTCGGTACGCTTTATACGACAAATTCTTTGACCAAAAAATCCAACTTCAATTCCGGATACAGGACATGCTTTGAAAGCAATTTTTTTACGCGCTTTTTGCCTTCGGCTTCAACTTTTGCGTCAATGACGATCTTGCCTTTAGCGGGCTTTCCGTCTTTTGTAACTCCGGGTTTGGTTCCTTTCAGCACCAAGTCTATTATCGCCGCAATTTCTTTCATGTCGGTGTACTTCATACCCAAAGTCGTTACCGCCGGCGTTCCCACTCGTATTCCGCTTGTCCACCACGGACCGTTTTTATCAAACGGCAAGGCGTTGGCGTTAAGAGTGACACCGCACCTAAACAGCGCGGCTTCCGCCTGTTTTCCCGTCAATCCGTACGTCGTAGTATCTATGAGAATAAGGTGATTATCCGTTCCGCCGGTCTGTAAAACCATGCCGAGCTTTTTGCATTCTTCAGCCAAGGCGGCCGCATTGTTTCTAACGGTATGCGCGTATTCTTTGTAAGCAGGCGTGCGAGCTTCTTTAAAAGCTATGGCCTTCGCCGCTATAATGCTGGAAAGAGGGCCTCCCAAAACCATCGGACAGCCCTTGTTTACGGCGTCGGCAAATTCTTTTTTGCAGAGTATAAAAGCACCTCTCGGGCCGCGAAGGGTTTTATGGTTCGTGGAAGTTACTATGTCCGCCCATTTTACAGGATCGAAATTCCCCGTAAATACTTTTCCGGCGACGAGCCCCGCAAAGTGCGCCATATCCACCATGAGAACCGCTCCGCACTTGTCCGCTATTTCTCTGAAACGGTGAAAATTTATCGCGCGGGGATAGGCTGAAAATCCCGCCAGAAGTATAAGCGGCTTAACTTCCATAGCCTGTTTTTCGATTGCGTCGTAATCAAGCAGCCCCGTCTTAGGGTCTACCGTGTAAGGATGACTTTCAAACATCTTAGCGGAAACATTCATGCGGTAGCCGTGCGTTAAGTGTCCCCCGGAATAATAATCGAGCCCCATTATACGCTGATTGCCGAGTTTTTTGCGCAGCGTTTCCCACTGCCTTGCCGTCATTTCGGAAACGCTTTTAAGATTAAGAGTTTCAAGGGCGGGCATTTCAATTTTCTGCGTTAAAACAGCCCAAAACGCGACAAGATTGGCGTCGCAGCCCGAATGCGGCTGAACATAGGCGTAGTCTGCGTTGAACAAGGCGGCAGCTTCGTCCGCAGCGGTGCTTTCTACGGAATCGACGTTTTCGCATCCCCCGTAATAACGGTGTTCGGGATAGCCTTCGGCGTATTTATCCGTTAAAATGTTTCCCATCGCAGATTGAACGTTAAGAGAACAATAATTTTCGCTCGCAATAAGTTTTAAATGAGCGCGCTGAGTGCAAAGCTCTTTTACAATGTCGGACGCAATTTCAGGCCCGACGGCGGCAACCTGCTGAAGGTTAGCCACATAGGCAAGCATAGCAGGATTAGGCTTGCCCTTGCATAAGGTAAGATATTTTTGAATAGGTGTAGGCATATTTCCTCCCCAAAAAGACACGGCACGGCGCCGAACGATCCGTCGCCGGCCGGTAAAACTTTAAGGGGAATAATAACAAAACAAGCCGATTAATTCAATTAAAAGGTGTAAAATTTCGCGGGAGCACAAGATTTGCAAAAACCGAGTCCCTACGAGCGAGATCCTCTACTACCATGCGTGCGATAACTTTTGCCCCGTAAGAATTCAAGTGCGTATTATCCAACGTATCAAAACTTTCAGTTTCCTGCGCGTGAAATTTTGCGCTCTGCTCGGCGCCGATCCTTTCATAAAGGCACTTTGTCATTGCCGTATTGTCGATTAGGGTCACGCCCGTCTGAGCTGCAAGTTCACGGATCGCTTTAGGATAATCTCCGCCGGGAAAACCTTGCACGTTTTCCGTAATATGAATTTTTTCACCGGCGTAAATTCCCTCCGGCGAGCGGCGCACGATCGGCGTGCACAAAATGGGCTCCGCACCTGCAGACAGCGCAGGCAATATATATTTTTCATATAAAAAATATTTAAAAGAACCTTCGTCTTCTTTAGACCCCTCGGCATTCGAATGCCTTTCTTTATCAGGTTTTTCGTCATTATGACCGAAACAGATCAATAAGTAGTCGCCGCTTCCGATATAGTTAATTAGCGCGGAATAATTTTTTTCAATCAAAAAACTTTTCGAGCTTCTGCCTGAAATCGCAAAATTTACGACCTCCGCTTTTTCAGCGAATATCATGTCCTGCATCTTCATCCCGTATCCGTTACGCGGAATAAAAAACGGGTCTTTAAATGGACCTACGGTAGAGTCTCCGGCTAAAAAGATACGCTTCCGGCGGAACTTGCCAAGCCCACCTGAATGTCCTGAATTTTCAGGACGCCCAAGGTTAGACAGATTTTTTTTACGGCAATCTTTGCCGCTGCAAGCTTCGCCGTTGGAATTTTTCACGCTTTCAAGAAATTTCTCCAAAACTTCAGCGGATGCCGAAATTCCCGAATCGATTGTTTGTTCCACGGTGACCTCGTTATGACTATAACACGGATCTAAAAAATCTACAGCTGTAATTCTGCGGCATAATCAAAAAACGTAAATATGTTCTCCATATGAACGTCGTTTAAAACAGCGCTAACACAGAAATTCCGATCCTTTTCAAAAGAAAATGAATAATATATACTGTAGCTTAAATAATGGAGGATACGTCATGGCACATTATTTTGAAGAACCTTCCCACACCTTCGGCGAATATCTTTTGGTTCCCGGGTACTCTTCCGCCGACTGTATTCCCGGAAACGTTTCGCTTCAAACTCCTTTGGTAAAATTCAATAAAAAATCCGGCGAAAAAAGCCCTCTCTATTTGAATATTCCCATGGTATCCGCAATAATGCAGTCCGTTTCGGACGATAATATGGCCGTAGCGCTTGCACGCGAAGGCGGACTTTCGTTCATATTCGGATCGCAAACAATCGAGCGTCAAGCGGAAATGGTTACGAAAGTAAAATCTTACAAAGCGGGTTTTGTAAAATCCGATTCAAACATACGCCCCGAGCAGTCGCTAAAAGAGCTTGAAGAATTGACAAAGCGCACGGGCCATTCGACAGTGGCAGTCACTGAAGACGGAACGTCAAACGGAAAACTCGCAGGAATCATCACCGACCGCGATTACCGCATAAATTATTGTCCGCCGGATGCGAAAGTTCTCGACTACATGACGCCTTTTAAGGACATGATCACGGCGGAAGAAGGAATTTCTTTGAGCGACGCAAACGATCTTATATGGAAGCACAAAATAAACCAGCTGCCGGTGATAGATAAAAAAGGACACTTGCAATATCTGGTTTTCAGAAAAGATTATTCTTCGCACGAACAGCACCCTTTGGAGCTCTTGGACAAAAAGCACCGCTATCTTGTAGGAGCGGGAATAAATACGCGCGATTATATGGAAAGAGTTCCCGATCTTATAAAAGCCGGTGCGGATGTCTTTTGTCTTGATTCTTCGGAAGGATTTTCCGAATGGCAAAAAAGAGCTCTGTGCGATTTGCATAAAAAATACGGCGATAAGATAAAGATCGGAGCCGGAAACGTGGTCGATGCCGAAGGTTTTAACTTTTTGGCCGAAGCCGGCGCCGATTTTGTAAAAGTAGGAATAGGCGGCGGTTCCATCTGCATTACGAGAGAACAAAAAGGAATAGGCCGGGGGCAAGCGACTGCGATCATCGAAGTGGCAAAGGCCCGCGACGAATGGTACAAACGCACAGGGGAATACATTCCCGTATGCTCCGACGGCGGCATAGTTCACGATTACCATATCACATTGGCGCTCGCCATGGGAGCTGACTTTGTAATGCTCGGCCGCTACTTTGCGCGTTTTGACGAAAGTCCCACAAGCAAACTTATGGTAAACGGAAACTACGTAAAGGAATACTGGGGAGAAGGATCCAACAGAGCGCGCAACTGGCAGCGCTATGATCTCGGCGGAACAAGTAAACTTGCATTTGAAGAAGGCGTCGACAGCTATGTTCCCTACGCAGGGCGCTTGCATGACGGCGTAGGAATTACCACCAGCAAGATAATCCACACTATGTGTAACTGCGGCGCGCTTTCCATCCCCGAACTCCAAGAAAAGGCTAAGCTGACCTTGGTGTCGCAGGCTTCCATAAGCGAAGGCTCCGCCCACGACGTAATAGTAAAAAACACATCCATCCATGCAGAATAAGGCAAAGGCCGTCTTGCAGACTTAATTCGGCGGAGGCTTCTGTTTTAAAAGCGGCAGATCGCACCTACGGCAGCTTCGGCGGTCAGGTAAAAGCTGCAGCCTGTTTCTAAACTTGGCGGCAGTCCCCGTTTTAAGACGGCCGCGCTCCTACGGCAGTCAAAAGGGCAGTCCGCGCACTTAAAGAATGTCCCGCAAACGGTTTTATGCGCGGTCAAGCAAAATCTACACGCGGAAAACGCAGTTCTTGTCCGCAAAGGCCGCACTCGAACAGAACGTCCGGCTAACACTTGTCAAGATTCCGCTTCACAGATTATACTCATAAAATAACGGTTGTATAAGTTTATTTTAAGGAGGGAATTCTTATGAATTTCAAAAAGATAAATGCAGTTGCGTCCTGTATTTTTCTGGCAGTTTCCGCTATGGCGATAGCGATTGTCCTGTCCTGTACGAAAAAACCGGCAGGAGAAACCTTTACCGGCATCGGCGAAGGCAACAACGGAAAGATTGAAGTTTCAATCACAGTCAGTAACGGAAAGATAATCGACGGAAAAGTCGTTTCCGAAAAGGAAACGGACTTTGCAAAACCCGCGGCCGCAAAAGTAATGGCTCAGGCCGTAAAAAACGGCAACGCGGATAATTTGGACATAGTTTCCGGAGCGACGGTAACGTCAAAAGGAACCGCGCAGGCGATACGTCAAGCTCTTGCCGCATCGAAGGGAGCTGTTGCCAAAACCGAAAAGGCGGAAGACACATCCTGCGACATCGTAGTGATCGGAGCTGGCGGAGCCGGAATGACAGCCGCTTACAGAGCCAAAACGCAAGGGGCAAATGTCATCCTTCTTGAGAAAAAAGGCGTAGTCGGCGGAAATACCAATTCCGCGACGGGCGGTCTTAACGCAAGCGAAACGGTAATACAAAAAAAACTGGGCATTGAAGATTCCAACGAACAGTATTTCCAAGATACCATGAAAGGCGGTTACAATAAAAACGATCCCACCCTTGTACGCACTATGGTAAATAATTCCGCCGCTATCGTAGATTATCTCATAGACATAGGAGCCGACCTTACCGACGTGGGAAAGATGGCAGGTTCGACAAACAAACGCACCCACCGTCCGCAAGGCGGAGCCGCGGTAGGCCCGCATCTTGTAAAAGTGCTAAGCGCGGCAATTGAGAGCGCCGGCGTAGACTTACGTCTTAACTCGAAATGTACGGGTATTATAATGCAGGACGGAAAGGCCGTAGGAGTAACGGTTTCGTCCGAAGCGGGCGATTATAAAATTTCGGCTAAAGCTGTAATAATCGCTACGGGAGGCTTCGGTGCAAATCCAGACATGGTCGTCTCTTATGTTCCTTCGTTAAAGGGATTCGGCACGACGAATCACAACGGCGCTACCGGCGACGCAATCGAATGGGGCAAAGCGATCGGCGCAGACTTTGTAGACATGGATCAAATTCAAACCCATCCTACGGTAGTTCCGGGTAAGGGCATAATGATCACCGAAGCCGTACGCGGCAACGGCGCCATCATAGTGAACCGCGACGGCAATCGCTTTTGTTCCGAAATGTCTACCCGCGATGTTATGTCAAAAGCCATCCTCGAGCAAAAAGGCGGAACCGCATTCCTCGTATTCGACCAAGCGGTACGAGAGTCGCTTAAGGCAATCGAAGGCTATGCAAAAAAAGGTCTCCTGACCGAAGCTCCGACAGTCGCCGAACTCGCGAAAAAGCTCGGCATACCGGAAAACGCATTGGTAAAAACCCTTTCGGATTATGCGGCAATACAAAAATCGGGCAAGGATCCGATCGGCCGAAAAGCGTCCGAAATGCCTCTTCCTCTGGAAAAAGCTCCGTATTATGCGGTTGAAGTAGGTCCTGCAGTACACCACACGATGGGCGGTCTTAAAATAGACGCAAAAGCGGAAGTTTTAAATACAAAAGGGCAGCCGATTCCAGGCGTCTTTGCAGCGGGAGAAGTTACCGGAGGCGTTCACGGCGGTAACCGCTTGGGCGGCAATGCAATCGCCGACATTGAAGTTTTCGGAAAGATGGCGGCAGACTCGGCTCTGGCGTATATAAAATAAACTCCTAAGAAAAACGGCATGCAAGGAAATTTCAATTTCCGAGGGTGCCGTTTTCTTTTTTAAGCTCTTTTTTTATTTCGTCTATCACGGCCATCACATTTATTCCGTCTTCTAAAGACGATCCTAAAGGCGCCTTACCGTCTAAAAAATCGACCGCATTCTGTACCATATTCGAAAAATAGAGCGTTCTTTTAGGCCGGCGGACAAAACGGTTTTCTTCCAAAGAATAAAACCCCGTATACAGCTTGGATTGTCGGCTTTTATAAAAATGCATGTAGCCGTTGCCTATGCATATGCGTCCCTGAGTACCTGTAATCTCCACTTCAAAAGCAAAAAATTTACTTCGTCCTGAAATAGTTACGGAAACATCGGGACAGACGTCCGTTTTGTAATTGGCGCAAAGGTTTCTGACTACGACAGGTTTTTCCATGTCATAATAAACGCCTGAAAGAGAGGGGCGATAAAGCAACCGTTTTTTTTCTTTTCCGGAAAGTTTTTCAAGAAAGTAAAGTATTATATCTATCAAATGCGTACCGTCATGCAAAAGACTGTAAGATCCGGTCTTTTCGTCTTCGGGCGAATATACCCGCAGCCCGGAGCATAAAACGCCTCTTATACTCTGAATATCGCCGATTTCGCTCAAATAATTTGCAGCGGCGCTATAATCCAAAGCGAACCTTCTTTCATGGTTTACCAGCACGGGAACGTTGAATTCCTTTGCAGCACTGTAAATTTTTTTTGCGTCGCCGGTATTCAGCGCGACGGGTTTTTCAAGTATTACCAAGCGCGGGCGGGATCTTATTACGTCCAGCGCTACAGAGAGATGAAATTCTTCGTTTACCGCGACGGCGATAATATCCGTCTTACAGGAGCGCAGCATATCCGAAACATCGGTATATATTTTGCCGCATCTTACAAAACGTTTCCAACTTTCAAGCTTTAAGAGATCCGTGTCGCATCCGGCTACAAGTTTAATTCTCTTATTCTTTTTTAAGGCCATAGTGTGGGAAGCCGGCTGTTCTCTTTTTTTATCGAACCCGAGGGAAAAACCTATTCTTCCGCAGCCGACGAGGGCCGCCGTATAAATCTTTTTCATATATAAGAATTATCGGCTCATACGGCAGCCGCCTCAACATCGTCTCAACAAAAGAGGTCTTAAAATTCCGCTTGAAGTCGTATTACAAACCCTATAAAATATCTTTATATGGCAGACATAAAGATTTTCCCCGAACCGGACAAAGATACGCCCGAATCGAATTTCGTTCACCTTCACGTGCATTCGGACTATTCCCTGCTCGACGGAGCTTCCAAAATCGGAACTCTCATTGCGCGCGCCAAAGAATTGAACATGAAAGCTCTCGCACTGACAGACCACGGCAACATGTTCGGAGTTTTGAATTTCGAGCACATGTGCCGCGCAAACGGAATAAATCCCCTTGTCGGCGAAGAGTTTTATCTGGCGGAAGGAAGCCGTCTTGAAAAAAATAAAACTCCTTACGGAGCAAACTATTATCACCTTGTTTTAATCGCATGCAATGTAGAAGGCTATAAAAACCTCGCAGTCCTATCTTCCATAGCTTATACGGAAGGAATTTATTACAAGCCGCGCATAGACTGGCCGCTGCTTGAAAAGTATCATTCGGGAATCATCTGCCTGTCTTCCTGCCTTGCCGGGGAACTTCCGCAGGCCTTGATCGCAGGCGATATGCCCAAAGCTGAAAAAATCGCACAGCGTTATTTAAATCTGTTCGGAAAAGATCACTATTACATAGAATTTCAAAACCACGGCATTGAAGAACAAAAACGCATAGAACCGCTTTTACTTCAAATCGCCCAAAAATTCGGCATAACCGCCGTCGCCACAAACGACGTTCACTATTGCCGAAAAGAAGACGCCGAAGCCCAAGACGCACTGCTCTGCATAGGAACGAAAAGTCTTCTCAAAGACAAAAACAGGATGAAATTTGAATCCGACCAATTCTATCTTAAAAGCGAATCTGAAATGGCCGAGATTTTTCCCGGACATCCCGAACTTCTTGCAAACACATTAAAAGTCGCGTCGATGTGCAATCTCACCATTCCCCAGTATTCCACGCAGCAGTTAAAAGACTGCCTTCCCGTCTTCCAAGTTCCTGAGGGATTTAATTCGCAAGACGATTACATGCGGCACATAGTGGAAGAAGGCTTAAAAAAACGCTATGCGGTGATTTCGCCTGAAATAGAACAGCGAAAAGAATACGAACTCAAGATAATATTTCAGATGGGGTTTTCAGGGTATTTTTTGATCGTCTGGAATTTTATCGATTGGGCGAAAAAACACGATATTCCCATAGGGCCGGGACGCGGATCGGGAGCCGGTTCACTCGTGGCCTACGCAATGTCCATAACCGACATAGACCCTTTCCGTTTTAAACTTATTTTCGAGCGGTTTTTAAACCCTGAGCGCGTGAGCATGCCGGACTTTGACGTAGACATGTGCTTCGAAGGAAGGCCTGACATAATCCAATATACGCGCGATCATTACGGAGACCCTCAAGTAGGGCATATAGTAACCTTCGGTACTCTAAAGGCAAAACAAGTTATAGCCGACGTAGGGCGCGTGCTTGACATACCGCTGTCCGAAGTAAACATGTTGAAAAAATGTATTCCCGGAGACCCTAAGGCGACGCTTAAAGACGCATTTACGCCTCCGACGCCGGAACATTCCGACAACGGGCAGCTGATCCAATATAAAGACGATCCTAAGTACCAGCAGCTTTTCCGCCTGGCTTACAAGCTTGAAAACATAAACCGTAACACGGGTCTGCATGCGTCGGGAATCGTCATAGGCAAATCGCCGCTGTCGGAGTGGGTTCCCGTATTCAAAGATTCAAAAACCGAAAAAGTAGCCGTTCAATACACGATGGACATAATCGAGCCGTGCGGCCTTGTAAAGATGGATTACCTGGGGCTTAAAACGCTCACATTAATAAAGCACGCCGAACATATAATCCGGAAACGCCCGGGATTGGAAAATTTTAAAGCGGATCAAATTTCGGAAGAAGATTCCAAAACATTCGATCTGTTCTGCCGCGGAGATACCGTCGCCGTATTTCAATTTGAAAGTCCCGGAATGCAAAAATGGATGAAGCAGCTTAAACCTCATTCCATAGAAGAACTCGTAGCTATGAATGCGCTTTACCGTCCGGGGCCGATGGAATTTATACAACAGTACATAGACGGAAAATGGCACCCCGAAACCATTCACTATCCGGATCCGTGCCTTGAAGACATATTAAAAGAAACTTACGGTGTTATGGTCTATCAGGAACAGGTAATGCAAGTAGCCCAGCGCATCGCGGGCTTTTCACTGGGAGCCGCCGACATGCTGCGCCGCGCCATGGGAAAAAAGAAAAAAGACGTCCTTATGGCGAAAAAGAAAGAATTTATAGACGGCGCCATAAAAAACGGATTTTCCGAACAGCACGCCGATGAAATTTTTGAAATCATGGTTCCGTTCGCCGGCTACGGCTTTAACAAAAGTCACGCGGCCGCGTATTCTGTTGTGGCATACCGCACGGCATACTTAAAGGCAAATTACCCGGCTGAATTTATTGCGGCTAACTTGACAAACGAAATAACCAGCACGGATAAACTTCCGATGTATATCGCCGAAGGAAATTCAATGGGGCTTACGATCGATCCTCCGGACATAAACCGCTCAGACACGGTCTTCGACGTTGTAGACGGAAAGATAGTTTTCGGCCTTATGGGAATAAAAGGGCTCGGACAAAAAGCTGCGGAAGTGATCGTCGAAGAGCGCTCCAAAAACGGACCTTACAAAAGTTTTTTGGACTTTCTTGACCGCGTAGATCTAAAGTCGGTAAATAAGAGGGCTCTTGAAGTGCTCATAAAAACCGGGGCTTTTGACAATCTGGGGCAGAACCGTCCGACTCTCATCCAGAACATGGAAAGAGCGGTGGCCTACGCCGAAGGTAAAAAGCGCGGAACCGATAACGGACAGGCGAGCCTTTTCGGGGAAAACAGCGAAGAAGAGTTCGTTCCTTTTATATTTGAAGAAAGCGAAGATCTTACAAAGATGGAAAAACTGAACCAGGAAAAAGATCTCATAGGCTGTTACGTTTCGGGGCATCCGCTGGACGATTACAAAAAAGCTATCAAAGAGTGCGTAACAGTCACTTCGCAAAACATAGAACGCGAGGCAAAGGAAGCCATGGCGGAAAAAGAAGCTCAGGCCGCAAGCGTGTCCAGAGGAAATCCATGGCAGATGCGCAATACGGGAAAAACTCACACGGCGATGGGCATGCTCATGGAGCTTCGCACTATAAACACTAAAAAAGGCGACCAGATGGCCTTTGCAAAATTACAGGATTTTAACGGTTCAATCGATATAACTTTTTTTCCTAAAACGTGGCAATCGATACGCGGCTCTATAGAAACGGATAAAATTTATGCTTTTAAAGGCAAGGTCGACGGCTCAAGAGACACGCCTTCATTTATCGTAGACAGCATAGAAGATCCCGACAGTCTAAAAGCCCGCGCTATAAGCGAAGTTCATATTCAGCTTGAATCGGCCGCGTGCAGCGAATCCCACATTCAAAATTTACGTGATTTTTTATTTGGCGCTACCGGTTCATGTTGTGTATATTTTCATATAGATACGGAAAACGGTCCGTATATTATAAAGGCAAACGGCCAAATCACGGCGCCTTCAACGGCTGAATTTATTCAAAGCCTTGAATCCAAAGCGGGGGTGTCCGAAGTGTGGACGGCCTAATTTTTACCGGGGGATTTTATGATATCGATCTTTAAACTGCTTACTTCCATGATCAGTATATACTCTTTTTTGTGCTTCATACGCATCATGCTCACATGGTTTCCCGGACTCGCCTACAGCCGCTTTGCGCAAATACTTTCGTCCCTGTGCGATCCGTATTTGAATCTTTTCCGACGACTGCCCTTACGCTTCGGCGCTTTTGATTTTTCGCCTCTCATTTCTTTCGGCGTGCTCATGGTGGCGTCAAGTATTTTCGGAAACCTCGCCATGTCGAGGTCGATCACGTTCGGTCTGTTTTTAGTTTTGGCGCTGAACATGCTCTTACAGATTATCAATTCCCTGATAACTTTTTTTATATTTTTTCTTGTCATACGGCTTATTATCCTTCTAATACGCAGAGATTCATACTCATCCATATGGTCGCAAATAGATTATTCGATCAATCCTCTGGTCTTTAAAATATCAAGCCTGTTTTCAGGCGGAAGACCCATAAGCTATAAAAATTCTCTTATCATTTCAATTTTTACACTGCTGGCATTTAACCTCGGAGTACGATATATCGCAAATATTTTGTTTTCGCTTCTGGCCCGCCTTCCGTTTTAGTTCAGTGTCCGGTATCGATGAAACTTGAAGAAATACGGATACCCGTAGGTTCTCTTCCCGGCGTAGGGCCCGCAGCCGTAAAACTTTTTGCAAACCTCAACGTATTTACAATCGCCGATCTGCTTACATTGTATCCGAGAGATTATGAAGACAGAACAAAGATCGTCACGCTGTCGCAATTCAACAAAGCTAAGGTACATACCGTGGCGGAAGTTACCGCACACGACTGGTTCGGCTACGGCCGCATGAAAACGCTGAAAATCTACATAAACGATAAGACCGCGGAAGCCCAACTCGTCGCCTTTAACAGACCTTTTTTTGAAAAAATGCTTCCGATCGGTTCCGTCATAGTTGTGAGCGGAAGTTTTTTTATAAAGTACAACTCTTTGCAGAGTTCTTCGTTTGAAGTAATAAAACTTTCGGACGGCTTAAAAGACGGCCAAAGCCTTGCCGATTACGAAGGCAAACCGCTTCCCGATTCCGGCGTGATTCCCATCTACCCGTTGACCGAAGGGCTCAGCCTGAAATCAGTGCAAAAGGCGGTAAATGCGGCTCTTAAGCAATGCTGCGCAGGCATCGACGACGAGATTCCTCAGGAAATAATCGCCCAAAGACAACTGCTGTCAAAAAAAGACGCCGTCCGTCTAATCCATCAGCCGGCGCAATATTCGGACATAGAAAAAGCGCGGCAAACTCTTATATATGAAGAGCTTTTCCGTTTTCAGTATTCCATGGCAGAGCGCGCCTATGAACATAAGGGATGTCTTCCCGGTGTTGAAAACACGGAAGATTCGGCAAGTCACCTAAGAAGTGCAATGCGGACGCCTGCCCCCTCCATGCAAGCGCATGATTTTAAGGAAGATCTTTCTCCGCTTCAAAAAAAACTTTTCGAGCAACTTTCGTTTCAGCTTACGGACGATCAAATGAACGTCATAAGGCAGATGAACGAAGACATAGACCGCGGCTACAAGGAAAGAAGCGCGCTGCTAAAAGGCGCCGCAGAAAGTAGATCCGACAAACCTGTATACACTATGGCAAGACTTTTGCAAGGCGACGTTGGATCCGGAAAAACGCTCGTCGCATTCTTTGCCTGCCTTCGCACCGTAAACTGGGGCGGCCAATGCGCGATCATGGCGCCGACGGAAATTCTTGCCCGGCAGCACGCTGAAAACGCAGACCGTTTGCTCGGCTTTATGGGAATAAGGATTGCGTTTTTAACCGCGTCGGTACACGCATCCGGGCGGAAACAGCTTTTAAAAGCGCTCAAAGAAGGCAATATAGATATAGTGATCGGAACGCACGCCCTTTTTTCAAGCACGGTCGTGTACAAGGATCTTCAGACGGTAGTGATAGACGAGCAGCACAGATTCGGCGTAATGCAAAGGAATGCGATCATAGGCAAAGGCTTGCAGCTGGCTTCGCACCGGTACGTTTCGCCGCATTTTCTTATGATGAGCGCAACGCCCATTCCTCAGACGCTCGCGCTCACGGCGTTCGGCGATCTGGATGTTTCCGTAATAAAAACAATGCCGAGCGGCCGAAAACCGGTAATAACTTATCTGGTACGCGAAGGAAATGAAAAAAACGTATACCGCGCCGTCCTCAAAGAACTTAAAGCCGGGCGTCAGGCGTATTTCATTTATCCGGCGATCGAAGGATCCTCTGAAGGCTCCGAACAAAACACGGTAAAAGATAATTCTGCGGACGATGAAACTTTAAAATCAGTGAAAGCCGCCGAAGAAGCGTTCGCCCTTTTATCGTCAAAAATATTCCCCGAATATCAGTGCGCCCTGCTTCACTCTAAAATAGATGAAGATACGCAGATAAGAGTTTTGAAAGAATTCCGGGACGGAAAGATAAAGATACTCGTTGCAACAACGGTAGTGGAAGTCGGCGTCGACGTTCCTTCAGCAACCTGCATGGTCATAGAACAGGCCGACAGGTTCGGTTTGGCGCAGCTGCATCAGTTAAGGGGGCGGGTGGGCCGCGGGAACGCGCAATCTTACTGCTTTTTAGTATACGGCAAAAACATAACGGAATCGGGAATAGCCAGAATGAAAGCTCTGCGCGAAAACACCGACGGATTTATAATCGCGGAAGAAGATCTCAAGCTGCGCGGCCCCGGCGAACTTACTGGAACCGCTCAGTCGGGAATCCTTTCACTTGGAATATCGGACCTCGTCCGCGACCGCCGAATTCTTGAACAAGCGCGGGCGGACGCATTCAACCTTATGCAACGTAAGCTGCAAGGCGGTTGAGCCGTGCAGGATGCTGCATACGGATGATCGCGCTTTTTTCAATCTGGCGTATGCGCTCCTTTGTAAGGTTACAGATATTTCCTACTTCTTTCAGCGACATAGGCTTTGCTCCGCTTAAACCGTAGCGCAGACGTAAAACTTTCGCTTCGCTGGGTTTAAGAGTGCCGAGCACGTTGTTTATATCTTTGTGCATGGATTCTCTCATAACAGCCGCGTCAGGATCTTCGTAGCGGTCGTCTTCTATAAAATCGCCGAAAACGGCGCTGTCATCCTTGGAATTGTGAACTTGAGTATCCAAAGAGATCATTTCACGTGAAATGGCAAGCATTTCGCGCACGTGGCGGGACTGCATACCGAGCATCTGCGCAATTTCGGTTATCTTCTGTTCTTCCGTCTTATCGCCCGTCACAGCCTTGCTTGCCCGTTCGATGCTCACCAATTCATTGGAGCGGTTCAGCGGCAGACGGATAGCGCGACTTTTTTCACAGATGGCTTTTAAAATCGCCTGTCTGATCCACCATACAGCGTAAGAGATAAAATGAAATCCCTTGTCTATGTCAAAACGGTCTATCGCCGTCATGAGTCCTATGTTGCCCTCGCTTATGAGATCTACAAGATCAAGGCCGTGGTTCTGATATTTTTTTGCAATGTTCACAACAAAACGCAGATTAGCCCTGGCAATCTTGTCCTTAGCGATCTTGTCGCCGGCCTTAGCCCTGTTTGCAAGCTCTATCTCTTCTTCGCGGCTCAAAAGCGGAATCTTATTTATATCTTTCAAATAAAGCGATAAAACATTCTCATCATTAATCATCTAAAGCACTCCCCACGGCAATCCTATGCCGTTATGTTGATACATATTAATTAGCAACTTTCATGCCAACTTCTACGTTAGTTCGCTTTTGCGGCGTTTTTACAGGAATTTCTTAGGAATTTCTACGGAACAGCTTTACGGCAAAATAAATTCCGCCGTAACCGCAGGAGATTTAGGCCGAACGCTTTGATTTTTGCCTCATCTGTTCGTGTAATTACAAGTAATACAATGATTTAGCTTGCAAAGCGGTTTTTACACGGAGCGCTCCGACAATTTAAACAAAAAATTTAACTTTAACGCCGAATGTGAGTATATTATTAAAAAGGTTTTTTCCTTAATAAATTTTGCAGATCTTTGCCTTTATGAAAAATAATGATTCTTTTTGACACATATAAACATTCAAAAACGCAAACCGGGTGTTTTTGACACAATTTTTATTCTTATCGTAAAACATGTATCATAAAATACGTTTTTTTATTGACTATAGTGCCCTAGAATTCGTATATTTGAGAAAGAAGTATTCTACTTCTAATTACTAAATACCCATTTTGATTTTGAGGAGTTCTTATATGAAGATCAAACCTTTGGCAGACAGAGTACTTGCAAAGCCCGAAAAAGCGGAAGAAAAAACGGCATCCGGAATAATTATCCCGGAAGCGGCGCAGGAAAAAACACAGACCGCAATCGTAGAAGCCGTAGGACCGGGCACCGATGACGAAAAAATCACCGTTAAAGCCGGCGACTGCATAATGTATGATAAATATGCAGGTACCGCAATAAAAATCAACAAAGAAGATTATCTGATTTTAAAAAACAGCGACATCATAGCTGTGATAGAAAAATAAGATTTCCCATGCGATGTTTCGGCTTTGCCCGAAACTCGCGCACTCGCCGCTCTCGATCCGATTTCGCACTCGAGACGACACCCTAATTCTGCGCGTATTCTGGTGCCGCGCTCGCCGCTGCGGCATAATACTCGCCCGCAATCCTGCGCATATGTTGCTGACGCCCGACCGAAGCCGCGCTCCCGCGTTTATCCCTTTTATTTCTCCGTGCGCAGCTGCAATAAAAGAAGCCGCGCTTTTTCATTTAAAGGATCCAGAGTAATGCAATAATTAAGAGTGCGCAGCGCTTCCGCATTTTTCTTTTGTTTGTCTTGAATACAGGCAATTCTGTAAAGGATGTCGGCTTTTTTTACATTATCCGCCGTTGTTCCGGCTTTTTTTCCGTATAAGTCAAGGGCTTTTTGTTTTGCACCTGTAGAGCTGTAGATCACGGCAAGGTTTATCGCAGCGGAAAAACTCGCGTCTCCAAGTTCTTCCATCCGGTATTCAGGATGCGCAAAAACAACGTGTTCGTACAATGTCCTTGCAATATCCACAAACTTCTTATTTATAGCAAAATACGCTCCATATTCGCATTCCCACGCATCCAAATCATCTTTGTGCGACAAAAGCTGTAAATAAGAATTTTCCGAAGGAACAAACGAATAGCGTTTTTCTTCATAGTCGAAAAACAGATTCTCCGCGTCGCTGATTTTTGCTGCGGATAAAAGAACGTATACGGCATAGCGGACTATCACAGGCGGCCAAAGAGCGTTTTCACGTGACGAATTTTCAAGCATCTGCCACGCTTCGGCTATACGCAAATTTTCAGGCGTTTTTTCTACGCGGTGCCTCAATTCGCTGCGTACAACTTCCAAAAGCGGATCGTGAGTCCGCCTTATGGATTCGTCCATCCTGTAAAGCGCATCGGAAACGCTCACTCTTGGAGAGGCGTCGTATCTTTGCATGCGGAGCGTTCTTACGCCCGAGCTGCGCAGTGCGTTTTCATAAAAATTTTCTTTAGGCGGCCGGCTGCTTTTGTATGCAAACCTGCCGTAGGCTGCGAGTCCCGGAATATAATCTGGAAAATCCCTCACCGCGCTAAAAAGCATATCGTAGCATAATCGATCGTCGCCGTTTTGCGCCGCCCAAAAAGCGCTGTTTACATAGGTGACGGCGATAAAATCATCGGTTTTTCCGCCGGCGCCCGATTCCGCGTCAAATCCGACGGTTTCAAGTAAAAACTCTCTTTCCTGCTGAGCGGCGGAATAGTCGCCCAAACAGATCAGAGCGTCCGCCTTTAGAGCCGAAATTCTTGCGCGGGAAATTTCCGGATTTTTACGGCTGGCGGCAAAAAACAGATTTTGCGCGAGAGTAAAATTTTGAGCCGCCTGCATGAATCTTGACGAATCATACTGGACTAGCCCCCAAAACAAAGCGTCTTCCGCCGTATAGATCTGTGACGGTTGAAGCAGAGCCGCGTCTTTTATCTTATTGTCATGAATAAGCGCTACGGCGCAATTTTTAAGCCATAACGTGTTTTTTGAAGTTTCGTATGCAGCGCGAAACACGGGAATATATGACGCGTTAATAAAATCATTTGGGGTTGGAGCCGGCAACTCGGAAATTCTTTTTTGCAAGAGGGCTTCGGAATAAAGGGATTCATAGCGGGTGCCTAAAAGTTTTAATGCGAACGGAAATGAGTCTTCCAATTTTCCTTCGCGAAGTAAAGCATGGGCACGCACGGCGTTCAATTCCGCGTTTGAAGGTTCTTTTTTCAGCGCCTTCAAAATAATGCGTTCCGCATTTTTATATTCCCCCAGTTGCCTGTAGCGCCTGTATACTCCCAAATACGAAAAAGAATTAAACGCTTTTTTTTCAGCGATCGAAAGCCCCTTCAATGCCCCGTTGACGTCTCCTTGCGCGATCAGAGCGTCTACTACGTCAAGTTCGGAAACAAAGGCCTTGTCGTCGGAATAAAGCGAACAGTAAACTGCCGGTACGATAAGCGGCGCAAGAAGGAAAATAAAAATTGCCGTAAAATTATGCCGGCGAAAGATCATTTTAAGATTCCTTTACGGATCCGGGATTTTTGCTGACGGAATCAAGCATGGCGTTTATAAATTTATATGAATCGTCGGTGCCGAATTCCTTTGCGATGCCGACCGCTTCATCCATAACGATGGTAGGTGGAATGTCGTTTTGAAACAGCAATGAATATACGCTCATGCGCAATATGGCAAGCGCAACGCGGTCCAAGCGCGAAAAATCCCAATTTTTGGAAAGATTGGCCTTAATGCGCTTATCTATCTCTTCAATGTGTTCAAGAGTTCCCGCTATAATAAAGGCTGCAAAAGTTTTGGTACTTTCATCTATGCCGGATTTGCCCTGTGCTTCAGCCCATGAAAAGGACATAAGAGAATCTTTAGGTATTCCGCCTACGTCCCATGAATAAAGCGCCTGAAAAGCGAGGACGCGCCCTTTTCGCCTCGACACCTAGTTTTTTCCTTCCCATGCGAGCAATTTGTCAAGCGAAGGGCCCGCCTTTTTCCACTCCACGTTTTCATCCGTATTAAGAGAAGCCGAAATATCCTGCGCGGCTTTCAACATGAACTGGCTTTGTTTTTGCTGCGTAAGATTTTGTTTAATATAATCATAAACCGTTACGGTTGTTCCCGGCTGAACGACGTCGCTCAGTTCAAGCATTTTAGCCGGAAATTTTTCCTGAATCACATAGAATTGAAAATCTTTATCCGTTTCTGTTATGTCGGAAACGTAACCGGGATCTCTTGAAAAAAGCGTAAGCAGATCGTTATAAGAAAGCCCCAACTGATGGGCGTGCTGCTGGGTTTTGCTTACGGTCAGTTCTCCCGCCTGAAAACCCGAATTTTCGATTCTCGATCTGACTGAAAGCTGATCCAAAGTTTGAGTTTTATTCTTATAATCGTTTAAAAGCTCTTCCGCCTTGTTTTTTGCGGCGGCGCTGTCCTGCCCTTTCGGCACCATGGCCAAAAACATCCTGAGAATATCGCTTTGCACAAAGGTGGCCTTATTCATTTCATAAAAAGAACGGATTTCCTTATCCGTAGGCATTACGGACTGAAGTTCGTCGCGTTTTTGGCTTAAAATATAGCGCTGCACTATGAGCTGCGTCTTAAGATGGGCCTTGTAGCCGGCAAGCGTAAGGCCGAACTGCCTTTCAAAAAAATCGTCCAAAGAAAGATTTTCCTGCTTGCGGATAAAATCGGCAAACTGCTGCTCCGTCACCGCCTGCCCCAACTGTTGTGAAATATACTGCAAAAAAGACTGATCTACCTGACTGTCCGTAACGGTGACATTAGCTTTTTGAGCCGCTTGCAGAATAAGTTTTTCATTTACAAGCGCTTCAAGCACCGATCTTCTTTGCTCCACATCAAGAACCTTGTTGTTCTGCTTTTGATAAATTTCGACACGGTTTCTGAGTTCTTTTAAAGTGACGGTCTCATTCTTATTCAATTTTACAACGGCAAGTACCTGCAGATCCGACTGAGCGGCAAGCCCCGCAAGAGTCATCAAAACAAGAACAACGCCAGCAGCAATGCGTTTCATAGCAAGCTCCCTTTATTCATAAATTTCAATGTTACCTCTAAAAACTTCAGTTTTTAGAGGTTCCCAATTTTATATAATCTCCCGGGAATTTTTCCGGCTGCGGGAAAATAACGCCGCAGTAAACTTCAATTTTTAAGACATCGGCGGCTTCTTTAAGAAGAGAACGCACGACCATTTTAAATTAAACATTTTTTTTTCATATTTGTTACAATTTTTTTACGGCGCAGAATCTTCGATTACGGCGCGAATACGGCGCACTCCGGCGGAAGACGACTGCTCTTTTACGATTTTAAACCGGCCTATCTGGCCTGTGTGCTGTACGTGGGGGCCTCCGCAAACTTCCTTGCTGAAATTTCCTATAGAATAAACTTTTACCTGACTGTCGTACTTTTCACCGAAAAGCGCCCTCGCCCCGGATTTTTTTGCGTCTTCAAGATCCATCACTTCCATGGTTACGGGAAGATCCTCTTTAATCTTTTCGTTTACGATGTCTTCAACTCTTTTAATTTCTTCCTGCGTCATCGGCCGCGGCTGAGTAAAGTCGAATCTCATACGTTCCGCCGTAATATTCGAGCCCTTTTGAGCGATGTGATTGCCTAAAACTTCGACAAGCGCCTGCTGCAAAAGATGCGTAGCCGTGTGATATTTGGTAGTGATCTCGCTGTGATCGGCAAGGCCGCCCTTAAAGGTTCCGGCGCTCAAAGTGCGGCTTTCTTCCTGATGCTTTTTCTCTTCCGCCTTGAACGCTTCAATATCTACCGTCATTCCGTTTTCAGATGCCAACTCTTCCGTAAGCTCAATCGGAAAGCCGAAAGTGTCGTACAGGCGGAAAGCCACCCTGCCCGGTATGATCTTTTTAGGATTTTTTTGAAGGTTCGGCAGAAGTTTTGCAAATTCGGCTTCACCCTTTTTTAAAGTCGAAAGGAATTTATTTTCTTCGGCGGTAAGCTCGTCGAAAATGAATTTTTGGCGGCCTTCAAATTCGGGATAGGCGCCTATGTACTCTTCAATAATGATCTTTGCTGGCTTTGAAAGAAAAATTCCGTCAAGGCCGAGTTTGCGTCCATGGCGCACGGCGCGGCGGATTATGCGGCGCAAGATATATCCGGCTCCCACATTGCTCGGCGTAACGGCTTTAGGATCTCCCAATATGAACGTCGCAGTGCGTATGTGATCGGCGATTATGCGCATGGAAACGTCTACCTGCTCGTCGCTTCCGTATTTTTTCCCCGTCAATTCTTCAATACAGTTTATGACGGGAACAAAGACATCTATTTCATAGACTGTCTTCATTCCGTTAAGCATGGCTACGGTGCGCTCTATGCCCATGCCGGTATCGACGCATTTGCGCGTAAGAGGAAGGAATTTTCCTTCAGCGTCTTTATTGTACTGCATAAAGACGTTGTTCCAAATTTCAACATATCTGCCGCTATTATCGCCGGGACGGCATTCCGGGCCGCAGCCGGGCTTTTCGGTATCGTAAAAAATTTCAGTATCGGGTCCGCACGGGCCTGTTGCTCCCGCAGGGCCCCACCAGTTGTCTTCCCGCGGCAAAAAATAAATGCGCTCCCGCGGAATGCCGAGACTTTCCCAAATAGCGGCGGATTCTTCGTCGCGCGGGATTCCTTCTTCGCCTTCAAAAACCGTAACGGAAAGTTTTTTAGGATCTATGCCTAAATACTCCGGCGAAGTTAAAAACTCATAGCTGAAACCTATCGATTCTTTTTTAAAATAATCGCCGAGCGACCAATTTCCGAGCATTTCAAAAAAAGTTAAGTGGGCGGCGTCTCCTACGGAGTCGATGTCGCCTGTGCGCACGCATTTTTGATAGTCCGTAAGGCGCTTTCCCTGAGGGTGATCTTCGCCCATAAGATACGGTACGAGCGGCTGCATACCGGCCGTGGTAAACAGGACAGTAGGATCGTTTTCGGGTAACAGTGATTTTCCGCTTATTTCTGCATGACCTTTGCTTTTAAAAAATGATATATATTTAGTTCGTAATTCATTTACAGTCATAGAATTTATACTATATGACAGAAAGCGACAATGTCAAGCATCGGAAGCGGCATGCGGCGCCTCGCAGCGGGCGCAAAGCGCGAAAGTCACTGCGCAACACAGCAAAAAAACTGAACTCCTGGCAGCGTTCCGCCTTTTTTTATACTGCGGCAATTTTTATTTACGCGCAGTCTGAGCCGCATTCCTTGAAAGCGTTAAAGGCGCCGTTTTAAGCGGCACGGGATTTTTTAAAGAAAGAGAAATCGCATGCATTATAATCGTGTTCCTGTCCGTAACCGCCGTAGGAACTCCCGCCCTGCGAGACGGAGCGACTTGAGGAACAACTTCTTTATAAGAAAGTCGGTAAGCCGATTTAAGAAAAGATCTTTCACCTAAAGGACGGAACATGATAACGGGCGCGCCGTCTATTTCTAATATGGAAAATTTTCCGCTTTCGCTTGACGAATCTCCTGAAGCGGTATATGTGTCTTCAGAAAAAGAAAATTTAGTGCCGTCGGCTGAATACCAGTCGTCGCCTGAGGTAAGGTCTTTTATAAAATCCTGAGACCTTGCCGCTCTTGTTCCGAAAGAAGCCTTTGCGTCCGCTTTTTTATAATTGCCGTCCCACAGATTAATTTCATTTATAGTCATACCCAAGTCTTCCTGTATTCTTAGCCGGATCTCGTCGGCTGCGACAAGGGTTATATAATAGCGCCTGTGAAGGCTTGATATGGACAGATTTTCCGTCGAAAGATAAATTCCCGAGCTGCTTAAATAGCTTTCAAACCATGTGTACACTTCTTCCGTATCGTTGTGCTGAAGTATTATCTCCGAACTTTCAGGATCAAAAAACAAATACCTTATGCCGTTTCCGTCGTCGGAGGTCTTATACCACACGCCCTTAAGATAATTGGCGAAGGTTTTTACAGTTCCGTCCCTAATTTTTGCAAGTTCGTTCGCGGCTATGCGGCTGTCGCTTAACCGTATGCGCTCCGTCTGTACGAATTTATTCTGCTTCGCTTTCCATTCGTATTTTATCTGAAACTGCTCGTGTCCGTCGCCGGCGGACTCGGGATCCGAACCGTATACTATTATAGGAAAAGGCTCGGCGTTAACCTGGGAAAGTTCGTAAGCCTGATCGCGCGGCTGCTGCTGGACAAAGATACTTCCGTCGGAGCGAAAATCACCGATGTTTTCCAGAACGGCGCTCCTATTTCTGCCTTTGCGTATGCGATATATCTGCAAAACGGAAATCCCGTCATCCGTCACCCCCTGATAAACAAGAACGGGGCGGTGATCTCCCAAAACGTCTATGCCCGCATAAGAAAAAGAATGTACTTGCGTTATCGGAGTTTCCAATTCCGCCGTACGCTCGTAAGCGCCCGTACCCGGATTGTACAAACCTACGAGCAAATACAAATACGGATTTGTAAGTTTTTGTACAAGATTGATCTGATCGTCGCGCATGTCGTTGTCCAGATCAAGAGTTAAAATGCTCACGAGAGTTTCGTCGGAATTAAGAGGAATAAAAGACGTCAGTCCTCCGTCGCTCGCCGCCAAAGGGTTTTCTTCCGCTGATTCCGATCTGGCGGCTCCGGCAAACGGCGTAACTATTTTCGGCTGAGGAGGGGCTGAGTTTTTGGAAGAAGCGCTCCCGTATATTATAAAGAAAATCGTCGTGCAAGCAGCGAAAATCACAAAAAAAACAAAAACGGCGCGGTTTTTCATACTACGGCATAGTGTATAGAATAGGTTTTTGATTGGCAATAGCAGACAACAGTTCGCGTTGCCTCACACAGTGCAAGCTGATTTCTTAGCGCAAACCGCTTCTATATAGCGCGATAGCGCGCAAAAACCTTTATCCGTGTAAAACCTTCGCATCTCCAAAGGCATAAAAGCCTTAAGCTATATTTGAACTTAAAACAATATTGTAATTAATTGTATTTATTTAAAAGCCGTAGTATAATAATCTAAATTGAACGTCCGAAATAACCCCGTCCAATTTAAACTATCATCTGTGCGCAAAGTGCGCACGAACGCGGTATTTTTAGGAGGCTGACATGGCTAAATATGTATGCAATCTTTGTGCCTATGAGTACAATCCGGAGGAAGGCGACCCTGCGGCGAATATTCCGCCGGGAACGAAATGGGAAGATCTTCCGGACTCTTGGGTGTGTCCGATATGCGGTGCGGGAAAAGAAGAATTTACCGTAGAAGAGTGATCCGTATTTGATTGGGAGAATATAAAAAGCGTCGGCTGAATGGGCAACGCTAAAGCATGTAAAGAAAACGCCGAAGCGTTTTTATTTTATAGGAGAAAAAAATGACTTCAAAAAAGTTTTTTATATGTAAACACTGCGGAAACATCATCGGTATGATCGAATCCTCCGGAGTTCCAGTCGTCTGCTGCGGCGAAAAAATGACGGAAATTGTCCCGAACACTACGGATGCCTCGCAAGAAAAACACGTGCCGGACGTAACAGTTTCAGGAAACACTGTTACCGTAAAGGTCGGTTCCATAGCGCATCCTATGACTCAAGAACACTCTATCTCTTGGGTGTATGTGGAAACTGCGCAGGGCGGGCAGCGCAAAAAAATCAGTCCCGGCGACATGCCTGAAGTAGTCTTCGCCTTAACGGAAAAAGACAAACCTGTCGCCGCGTACGCTTATTGCAATCTGCACGGCCTTTGGAAAAAAGAACTGTAAGCTCCTTTTACAGTTCAATCCGGCCGTAAAATGCGCGCTTATTCCGCATAATTTATAAAACCTGCGGAATAAGCGCGGCACCGCTATCACGCAACGGAATAAATCCTCACGTCCGGATCTGCCGACCACAGCGGCTTAAGTCCTACAAAAACGTCGTTTTTAAACATATCGCTTGAAAGATATGCTTGCGCGTTTTCCACGCTGTCAAAACCGTGTAAAACCTGTACGTCGTCGTCTCTGATAAGCAAGTCCTTTGAAAGGGCGCCCTTAATCGTTTTAAGAAAGGGATCCCTGTAGTCGGTATAAACCTTTGCGGCGGCCGCGCAGTTTGAATTCCCTATTTTCATTGTGATCTCAAGATAAGCGTTAACTTTCATTCGTTAAACCTCCAAAAATATATTTTCCCTGCGGGATGATTATATAATACAGCGACCGCTTTTGAAAAAGAAGATATAATTAAATTTATTAGCTACTAATAAATTTAATAGTAACTTGTCTTAACAATTGTTAAAGATTATACTCGAAACATGTATAAGAAAAAACTTGAAGACGACATACGATGCCCGCTGGAATACGGCATGGAAGTTTTCGGAGGAAAATGGAATTCCAGAATTATCTGCGTGCTGTCCGCAAAAAAAGTTCTTCGCTACGGCGAACTGAGAAGCCAACTGACGGATATAACGGACGCGGTGCTCTCCGCAAGCCTAAAGGAACTGCTTAAAAACAATATCATAGAGCGCGAACAATACAATGAAATTCCGCCGCATGTGGAATATCATTTAAGCGAACGCGGTAAATCCGTCGTTCCGATTCTACGCTCAATATGCAGATGGGCGGGACTTTTTCACAAAGCGCAAAACGATAAATCCTTGCCTCAATGTAAAAAATGCGACTACAACGGTTTTAATAATTGACGCCGCTAAATAAGCGCGATCGCAGCTTTCGGCAAAGCCGTTTACGCATCAGCCCGGATAAGGTAAAATAATTTACTATAAGATGCAAATAGCTGCGGCCGAATATTCTGACGTGCGGAGGAATAATGACATACATACATCGCTATAAAACGCCTGAAGGCTTTTCCGACTTACTGATGAACAGCGACGGCGAAGTTCTTACGGGATTATGGTTTGAAAATTCACAGGACGCTTCCAAACATGTCTTAAACTGCGAAGAAAAAGAGCTTAAGATTTTTAAAGACGCTTGCCGCTGGCTGGACGTCTATTTTTCAGGCAGGCAGCCTGATTTTACGCCGGAATATAAAATAAAAAATCTTACACCTTTTAGAAAAGAAGTCATAGATGAAATGCTTAAAATTCCCTTCGGCGCCGTTGTTTCCTACGGTTCTATCGCGGAAACCCTTGCCCGAAAACACGGCAAGGCAAAAATGTCCGCACAGGCCGTTGGAGGAGCGGTGGGATGGAATCCTTTGTGCATAATAGTGCCGTGCCATCGCGTCGTAGGGGTGAACATGAATTTAACGGGCTACGGAGGCGGCATACAAAATAAAATTTCACTGCTTTCGCTTGAAGGAAACGATATGACGAAGTTTTCCTTGCCTAAAAAATAAACGGAACAAAGACCGATCGCACGAATGCCTCTCTTAATTTAATTCCTGCAAATTTCATATTCTTGACACTGGCGTTTTATATTTATATCCTTTATAAATATTATTTTACTAAAAGGTGATCTTTATGGCTGTTGATGAGAAACTTGCGACAGTGCGCCACAGTTGCGCTCACGTTATGGCGGAAGCCGTTTTACATTTATTTCCTGGAACAAAATACGCGATAGGGCCGGCAATCGACACGGGCTTTTATTACGACTTCGCTTTTCCCAAAGACGTTAAGTTTTCCGAAGCGGATTTTCCTGCAATAGAAAAAGAAATGCGCCGCATCATCGCAGGCAACCATGATTTTATACGCACGGAAGTGACGAAAGACGAGGCTTTAAAATTATTTAAGGATCAGGAATACAAGGTTGAAATAATTAACGACTTGCCCGCAGAAGAAAAGATCACTACATATCGGCAAGACGATTTTCTCGATCTGTGCCGCGGTCCCCACGTAGCGAACACAAAAGAAATAAACGCACAGGGATTTAAACTTTTGAAAACGGCGGGAGCATATTGGCGCGGAGATTCCGAACGTCCCATGCTTACCCGCATCTATGCGCTGTGCTTTGCGAAACCCAACGATCTTAAAGAGCATCTTAAAATGCTGGAAGAAGCTGAAAAACGGGATCACCGCAAACTGGGCGTCGAGATGGATCTTTTTCACATAGATCCCGAAGATCCCGGGCAGGTTTTCTGGCACCCTGCCGGCTGGACAATGTATGTTGCGCTGCAGGATTACATGCGCAAAAAAGTTTTGGAAGACGGATATAAGGAAGTAAACACTCCCGCCGTAATGCCGCGCACTTTGTGGGAAAAAAGCGGCCACTGGGGACACTATCAAAAAAACATGTTCATCACCGAAAGCGAAAAGCGGATGTTCGCCATAAAACCGATGAACTGTCCCGGCGCACTTGAAATTTTCAACACCAGAACCCGTTCCTATAAAGACTTGCCCATGCGCTTGGCCGAATTCGGGCACTGCGTTAGAAACGAACCTAGCGGAACGCTGCACGGGATTATGCGGGTAAGGGCTTTTGTTCAAGACGACGCGCATATCCTGTGTACAGACGATCAAATAAGCGACGAAGTTTCCAAATTCTGCAGGCTTTTAAAATCGGTTTATAAGGATTTCGGTTTCGATAAGAATCTCATCGTTAAATTCAGCACTATGCCGGACGATCACGTAGGCGATCTGGCTACATGGGAACGCGCGGAAAAAGCCCTTGCCGAAGCCTGCAAAAAAGCGGAACTCGAATATGAAATACAGCCCAAAGAAGGAGCTTTTTACGGGCCCAAGCTTGAATTTACACTGGTCGACGCGCTGGGCCGTCAATGGCAGTGCGGCACTATACAGGTGGATTATCAGCTGCCTTCTTCCGAGCGGCTCAACGCCGAATACACGGGCGCGGACAATCAAAAACACAACCCCGTTATGCTGCATAGAGCGGTCTTAGGATCGCTGGAACGCTTTCTCGGCATTTTAATCGAAAATTTTGCCGGAGCCATGCCGGTTTGGCTGCACTTTGAACAGGCCGCAGTAGTTCCGGTAGGCAAAGACTTTAACGAATACGCGCAAAAAGTCAACAACGCTTTGATGGCGGCCGGAGTGCGATCAAACGCATACCTTGACGACGACAACATGAAAAATAAGATTCGCCTGATAAGCATGCAAAACAGAACTCCTTACATACTTGTCGTCGGCGAAAAAGAAAAGGCTGAAAATTCGGTAACCGTAAGGTTCCGCCACAGCTCCGGATTGCCGCAAAGAACGTTCGGCCTTGAAGAATTTATAGCCTACGTGCGCAACAAAATAGACACTCATTCTTTAAATAGCTGATCCTGGACTATTTAAGTTCTACGGATTTTATGAGATCACAGCCAGACTTACGGTTACGGCCGGACATGAGGCTAAGGCAGCGCTGCAGCCTGGCCGGATTTGCAACTGCGGGCGCGCTGCCGTCCGGCCGCTTTGTGATCTGAGCGCTTAAAACGCTCAAGGATATTCTGCAGGGCAATACCTTCGCGCCGCTTGCAGATTCCCTTCGAATCTGCGGCGAGATTGTTGATTAAAACAAAAGCCTTGCACTCACTCTTATCATCATAGCGTCAAGCCCCCGTCCGCTCATCAGCGATCCGAGCGGAAAATAAATACGCATTGCAAGCCCCGCCTGAAGCCTTTCGGATATTTTGTAATTCCAAGCGCCCGTCAGTTCGGGAAACAAAAATCGCATATCCGACATGAGCCAGCCGTTTATTTTTTCGACGTCGCTTTTTGCATCGCCCGAAACCCCGGGATCGGAAGATTTTACACCGTTTGAGAGAAGGCCGTATCTGGCAAGAAAAGCAAGTCCGGCTCCCGCTTCGAAGCTGTAATCTTTGCCCGTTTCGATGTTGTAAACGGCCGGAAGGTCTATCAAAAATGAAAGGACAGTCGCAGTCCTGTTTTCGACTTCCGCGGGCAATGCATTTTTCCCGTCCCACAGGTAATAATTGGTAAAAAATGATATTTCAGGCGCAAATGAAATTTTTTGATCGGTAAAGAGTTTTATTCCCATACCGCACGAAAAGGCAATAGGAGAAGGAGCGCTTTTTGCACGGCTTTCGGTATTTACGGTCATTATAGGCCCCATATCGAAAATCCAAAAATATTTTCGCCTTTGACCTTCTGCCTCCTTGGCGGAAAAATTTTGCGGAGTTTGAAATTCCACGGCGGGTTCCGTTTTCGGCGCAGCTGTATCGTCCGCTGCCTGACAAAAGGCTGATGCGCTTAACAGCAAAAGTAAAAATATCGCATTTATTTTCATTTTGTCTCCCATAATTCTTTGCAGCGTTCGATTTTCGAAAATGCCGCTCGGTCTAGCCGTACGCCGTTCGCTGCGCTCACTAACGAGTTTACGCTGCAAACTCGCGGTCAAATGCCGCACTCGTGCGATTTTTTTTAATCTGAGCGGCGCAATTTTTTGTATAAAACCGCGTCAAGATCCACCGAAATAAATCCGCTTCTTCCTGTCTTGTAAAACGACGTTTCTTCCCACGACACGTAAAGCCTTGTCCCCGACAGGGCAAAGTATGAATATATAAAACCTTCGGGAAGTTTCGGAAGCCTAAAAGCCGCAGTTTTTCCGTCGGCAAGCACGGGACGGGAATAGCACGCACCGGAAAAATATGACGTCCCGTCCGCAAAAACGGCCAGCGCCCATGTGTCCGCGATCACGGCTTTAGCTTCAAGCAGGAAACCGGTAAAGTCCTTTTCCTTTAGTGAAGCGAATAAGGAAGAATATGATCCTCCTGCATAAAAACACTCAACCGTAAAAGGAATGTCGCCGGGAATGGAAGAAACGAGTTTCCTTAGCCTGGCCGGAGCGGTAGAAAGGTCTTTTATTTCCTTTGAATTCCTGAATTCGTCCGCAGAAGAATCTTCTATAAAGAGAGCCGTCTTTACGGTTTCAGGCGATACGGACAAAAGCGGCGCCTCCGTTTTGATTTTCACATATGAAAAAATATTTTTTTCATTTTCGGTTTTCTTTACGGAACACAAAAATCTTTCTCCGTTCCAAGTAAAATCCGTAATCTGGGCACCGGCTTCTAACTGAAGATCTTCGTAATTTATCAGCGGAAAAAATATCCCGGAATCGGGAGCATAATGAACGATAAACGGCCTCGGCGGAAGGCCGGAGAGATCCGTCGAATCCTTGATACTTTGTTTAGCAGCCTTTTCGTTAAAAAAGACACTTTTAAAAACCGAAAAAAGCGGAGCGTTGTCTTCAAAAAAAAGATTCGACGCAGTATTTTCGCTAAATAAGCTTCGGTCGGTATGAAATTCTATATTGCCGCCTCTGAACGTTAAAACGCCGAGCCTGTTTACAAGAGCGTATCCCAAAGGAATCTTATTATCAAGTTTATCGCTCTCACAGCCTGCCGCAGAAATTCTTATGCTTTCCGTCCACGGTTTTTCAGGGACCTGAGGCGCATGCTTAGGCAGATCGATTTTTTCAAAACCCGTAACGGACAGAGCGTACCAAGAATGTGTGCTCTCGGCAATTTCACGAGCGGCCCTCCCGTTCGACAGGTTAGCGAGGTCGAGCGGAGTGCTTTTTTTAGCGCACGAAACACAGAGGAAAAACATAAGGCATAACGGCGAGGCTATCAATATTTTTAAGAGAAAAGCCGCAAATTTTGAGCTCACAAATCTTATAGGAAAAAGAGATCTTACACGACAAAAAACAAACATATTTTCTATTTTCCACTGTACAACGGAAGAGCACATAATTCAAGTTTCAAATTTCCACCTGCCAAATTTCCGCCGGTTGAAACGGAAAGAACCGCAACCAGATCGCCGCATAAAAAACGGCTTTTATTTTCCGCCTTTTTAATTATCGTCAAAAAATTCATTTTCTGAAATTCGGCGTTTTCCGGAATATACGGCGATAAAAGCTCTCTTATTCCGCCTAAGGATGCAACAACCTCGTCATCACCGGAAATATTCAAGCAAAGGGGCAAATTCAATTTGCGGATGTTAAAGGATCTTTGCGCGATCGATCGGAGTACAACATCCTTGTCGAGATTCCACGGATTGTAATACGTCGGCCGTTTTCCAAGCGGAAGGCCTTCTGTTATTGAATCATTTATCTTTGCCAAGTTTTCAGCCTCTTTTGCCGAAAGGGTTTCTTTTAACCTCCGCCAGTTAAAGGTTGAAGCGTATTCGGCGGTTTGACGGCGGTCTTTTGTGCCTGCATATAAAGAAGCTAAAATATTTGCAGCAAAACCTTCACGCCACGACAAACGCTCGGCATTTTGCGGATAAATACAGCCGGCAGGGTAAAAAAACAACGCATTGCCGTTTTTGTGTCTCGTTACGGGATAAGACAGAACGGAAGCCGGAAAATTTTCAGGCAGCCGTATTTTTACGGATCTTTCATTTTTATCCGCATAAAATGAAAAATATTTTTCCGCCGTTTGACATTCTATAAGCCAGCATTCCAATTCGGGATATGAAATATCTGAAACGGAAGAGCCGCCGTCTTCGGAAATGTAAGGCGGCCATGACGGCAAAGCGAGCTCTATCGAAGTTTCCCCGCAAAAAAAATAAGCTTCGTTTCCAAGCGAACATCCCTGTAAAAACAAAAAAACAAGACAGCACGATAGGCCGTAAAAAAAAACGGAGCGCAAACACATATCATTTAAATTGAAAAGAATTAGACTTTTCTGCAACGCTCACGAACGCTTGATTCGTACGGAGTTCGACATCCTCAGCCGCTTCAAGCTTCACATCGAATCTGCGGCGAGATTGTCGATCGCCTTAAACGAATTTTTTAATCTCTTCGCCCGCAAGAAAATCGCAGATTTCGTTGTATTTTATGCCCGCATGTCCTTTTACCCAATTCCAGTTCAAATTCAAACGTGAAGCAAGAACGTCGAGCGTAATCCACAGATCCTGATTTTTGACAGGCTGTTTATTGGACGTTTTCCAGTTATTTTTTTTCCAAGCGGTAATCCATTGAGTAATCCCGTTTTTAACATACTGACTGTCGGTACAGACCGTGATCTTTCGCGAAGTCCATGAAGAATTTTGTCCGATCAGAACGAAGGCTTGTATTACGGCCGTAAGTTCCATTCTGTTATTTGTCGTAAGTTTTTCACCGCCGCTTTTACGGATCTCTCGTCCGTCCGCAAGAACGACGCAGCCCCAACCGCCGGGGCCGGGATTTCCGGAACATCCGCCGTCGGTATAAACAAAAATTTCAGACGATTCGCTATTTTCACTCATATTTTAAAATCCGACGAACGGAGCTTCCGTAATTTTTGTAAAATAGCGGGTTCTTTTGATTCCGGCGCCCTTTTTTGGAATCCCGCCAAGGATAAAAAGTTTTTTCAGTCTCCGCCTGCCGCTTTGCGATCGACAAAGACATAAAGCTCAAACCCGCCACAGCCACAAGGACCAATAAGTCTGCCATTTTGCCAACCCTTTTGCAATTATTTTTAAAACTTCGACAGGGTGTTTTTCCGTTTTTAATCGAAGCGCATTTTATTATATAACAAAATACGGCTATCGACAAATAAAATAATTGTTTTTATATAAATTCGATCGACGGTATTAAATCGGTATCGGCGCTTACAAGAAATATTACATCGGTATTACCGTGTGTTCTGCTCTAACGAGTAGTACAACTCCGACATAGGTACACTTCTTTATCCCGCTTTATCCATTCATTGATTACGATCAATTATGGATCCTCCATCAGTTAAATATGGAGCAAAATATACGCACCTGTGTTTTCTCAACGGGTTCTTCATTCTCTCATGCAATAGTCTGATAGACTCAACTCCCATCTCCTTACTGTCAAAGCATACAGATACAATTGAAGGCTCCAACCATTTGACGGCATCATCACCATTAATAGACACCAACGAGTAGTCTTTTCCGTTGTGTAACCCCTTCTTTTCCAATGCCTTCCTTATTCCAATAGCAAGCGGATCAGTACCAGTAAATATTGCATCAGGAATCTCTCCGCCCGAAGCAAGATAATCATTCATGGCATTATAACCCGCATTTGAACCAAATCCATCACACTCAATGTTCCCCTTGAACTTCATCTCCGGATATTGCCTTATATAACCGATAACGCTGGTAATTTTATGATACATAAAAGGAATATCCGCGGTATCCCTGCCGTCAACAAATAAAACCGACATATTACCCTTAATTCTAAGTGCATCCAAGCAAAGCATTACACAGGTCTCTACATCATACGTGACTGTATCATGGGCATTTGGGGGAAATCCAAGCTTACCTACGAATGCTACATTATCTGTCTTTATAAAGGAAAGAATCCTCTCCACATCATTTTTCTTGTGATTTCCAATCAGGATAGCACCATCCACATCATACACTTCCTTATTCAAAAGTGACAATGAAATATAGCTCAACCTATCATCATTCAATGCAGCCTCTTCCTCAATACCGTTCCTTATAGAAAAATAATATGCATTATCAACCTTTTCATGAAAATGTTTATCCTTGTGTACAACAAGAATTTTTTTGGGAGAAGGAAGTGATTCCATGTTTTTGTAACCGAGCCTTAGAGCCGTCTTGTATATTTCTCTGCCCCTTTTAGTTGCTACCACACCTCTATGTCCCTTTGAAAGATATCTGGAAACAGTTGCCGGCGAAACACCGGATTCTCTGGCAATGTCATTGATTGTTACCATTGAAAAACTCTCCTGCTATTCAATATAACCCAATAGCTCTGGTTTATCAAACTCAAACATATCAACACCAATACTTTTTGCATATTCAATCAAATTCATGTCACGGAGAATAGCACCGGAGACATATATTCCGTTTTTTTGCATGTATTCGACATCACCCCTTCTCATATTCCACACGTAACTAAGATAAATAAATGCATCATATTCGTTCAGCAATGCAATACTATCAGCAGGAACAACAGGAGAAATAAGACCTATATCGAAAAGAGGATTTATTGACTTAAGCTTCTTGAGTGCTCTCCAGTCAACACTAAAAGCCTCAACATGGGAATACATATCATACTGCCTTACAACATCATCAAGAATAGGCATTAGCTTCAGGTTCTGCTCTCCATTTATACAATTATAGCTTTTAATTTCTAAAGCAAAATAAACCTTGTTTTTCTTTCCCCATTCCATTACTTCCATAAATGTAGGTGGTGCAAAGGTATCCTTCAGTTCTTGATAGATGTGATCCTGAACATAACCATCAAGACCGGTCTTTTCCTTAACTTCTATATCATGAAAAACTATTGGAATATTGTCCTTAGTGAGCTGTATGTCTATCTCAAGATAATCAGCTCCTTGTCGTATACCCTCTTCCATTGCCTTTATAGAGTTTTCAGGCCACTGACACTCACAGCCCCTATGTCCTCCTATTAGAGGCCTGGTACTACCTGATGCTCTATGTTTTTCTAATAATTCACGCATCTTTACTGCATCCAAAATTTACTATATTGTTACCGTCTGATAAAAGAAATACGTTATACCTGCTGCCAAACCCAATATAACCCTCCCGACCGGTTTTTATTCTTTCCCCGATAGCTTGGTACATCCCTTTATCTATCACAGAAACACGAATTTCATTATCTACGTCAACATAACCGTAAACTAGAAGCTCCTTTCCAAGATTTTCAACATTTCTAAGTTCCATTCTGATGGGAGTTTTAGTGGTCTTATCAAGAGAAAATGATATCTGGTGAGATCTAACCCCAAGCTTTATATCTGCCTCATTTGGGTGAGAATAAAGAATAACCGAAGACTCAAATGATATGTCGCCAATTTTTATCTTTGAACCATCTAGTTTTGCTTTTATGAAATTCATAGGAGGATTTCCCATGAAATTAGCAACAAATAGATTTACTGGTTTCTCATAGAGATTATCCGGTGTATCAAACTGCTGAGTCCTACCACAATCAAGAATCGCAATTCTATCGGCAAGAGCCATTGCCTCTTCTTGATCATGAGTTACGATGATTGAGGTAATGCCAAGCTTCTGATGAATATCCTTAATTACTTCTCTTATCTCTATCTTTAATCTTGCATCAAGATTGCTCATCGGCTCATCAAGAAGCAGAACGTGCGGTTCTTTGACTATAGCACGACACAATGCGACTCTTTGTTGTTGACCTCCAGAAAGCTCATGGGGCTTACGCCCTAAAAGATGCTCAATCTGAAGAACCTTTGCAACCTCTGTAGCTTTCTTATATCTAGTTTCTTTGCAAACCTTCTTCTGCTTCAATGGGAAAGCGATATTCTCCAATACTGATAGATGCGGATAAAGAGCATAGCTCTGGAAAACCATTCCGATATTCCTATCTCTAGGCTCAAGATGAGTTACATCCTGACCATTGAAGAGAATCTCCCCTGAGGTTGGATCCATAAGGCCTGATATGCAATTCAAAGTTGTAGACTTCCCACACCCAGAAGGTCCTAGAAGAGCAATGAACTCACCATCCTCAATCTTTAAACTGAAGTTGTCTAATGCAATTACATCGTGGTTGAATTCTTTTCTGAGGTTTTTTATTTCAATCATATTAAAATCCCTTGCTTGAATTGATATTTCCTTCCATCAATTGTCTCTGTGTCATAATGAAAAATACAAGCACAGGAAGCATATAGATAATTCCCATCGCTGCAACAATGTTAAAGGAGGCAATCATTTGTTCATTTCTTGTAATGGCTCTGATGTATGTGGCTATAACCGGTGTCTTATTTCCAAAAAGAAGAGTGTTGAAAAGGATGAAGTTCGACCATGCTGATAAAAACGAGAATACGGTTATAGAAACTATTCCTGGTTTAACCAGATAGATTATTACCTGTCTAAAACCTGAGAATCTTGTACAACCATCTACCAATGTAGAATTCTCAATATCCCTTGGTATACTATCAAAAAAATTTTTTATGATATACGTGGAGCCGGGAAGCCTAAATGCAATTGCAACCAGAACAACACCCAAAAGTGTATTGGCAATACCGAAAGCCATCAACACGTACAAAACCGCAATGAGCAACAACAAGGTTGGAAACATTCTTAGGATCAAAAGCCCTGTTTGTATTGTCCTTCTTCCTTTAAAGCTAAGTCTAGATAAAGCGTATCCTGCAAGAAGACTGATTACAACTTCTGCAAACGTAACACAAAGCGTAAAGATAACTGAATTACCAAGAGCCTTTCCTATCGGCTGAATTGTGGTCTGATCTCTAAGTTTCATTGCTCTAACGACAAACTCAAAATTCTGCAGTGTTAACTCTCCATCCTTGAAAAAGGCCATTACGAAAAATGATGCAAACATCACAGCAACAGGAAGGATGAACAGAAACATAACGACTATTGCGAGATTCTGTCTCTTTTTTTCCTTTCTAGTAAGTACAGGTTTATTACTTTTCATTTGCTGCATCCCTCCTTCTTTTAATCTCTTCTGCACACTTAAAAAGAAGCATCAACATGAAAACTATCAAAATCAGAAGTACTGAAATTGCTGCGCCATATCCGTAGTCCTGTCCCACAAAAGCCTTGTGATATGCAGAAAGTGCCCATACCTCCGTCCTGATCAGCGGACCTCCATTGGTTATAAGTAGAATATTTATGTAGTTAGTCATAAGACCGAGCGTCTCCCACATTGCTATAAACTTTATGTGTGGAGATATGTTAGGAATAATAATTGTCTTAACTATTTCCAATTCGCTCGCTCCGTCCACATGGGCAGCCTTAAACTGATTGTCAGGAATGGCTTTAATAGCAGACGAGAAAATAATCGATCCATACGCCAATGACACTACAAGCTGAGCTATTACAATAACTACAAACGGGTATTTTGCTATCCAGTTAATAGGCTCAAAATTCCTACATAGTGACATTAGGACATGATTAATGAATCCTGCCTCAGAAGCATCAAGAAACCAGATCCAAAGCACTGAATAGATAACTGACGGAGTAATCATAGGAATCATGATTAACGACTTAAAGAAGCTAGACCATTTCTCACTTTTTATAAAGTAGGTAGTCATGATTGCAATAAAGAGATCCAACACCAACGTAAATACAATAGTCACTACGATATAAACGATTGTATTTCGAAGAATCACAAAAGTATTGGGATCCTTGAAAATCCTGATATAGTTCCTGAAACCATACCATTCCCATATGAAGGCACCATCCAGAGATGTAAATGACATCACTATTGTCAAGATTGAAGGTACAATATAAAAGAGGGAGATGAGAATGAGAAACGGTGAAAGAAAAGCATAACCTTTAACAGCCTTGTTCTTCAATTGTCCCTCCTGGTTACAAAAATAACAGAAAAGAGATCCTCACATCCTTTCCATTTATCACAACTAATCATCCTACTTGTAAATTACGTTTTTAATGTTAAGCGCCGTCTGAGTCTTCAGGTCAGCCAAAGCTTTTTCAGGTGTAGTTTCACCAAGCTCTAAAGCGACAATCTGCTTGAAGAGTTCTCCAAGGAAAGTGTTCAAACCATTGACAGATGGGACTGTAATTGCATAGTCACTCATGTATGTCACCTTGCCTACAATTGGATTAGCAAGAACCTTTTCATTCTTATTTGCATCCTTGACAGCTAAAAGCGAGTTGATTTTTGCACCATGGAGAGCAAGAAGATCGGAAGAATCATTGGAAAGCTCTGCCAGAATATCAAGGCAAATTTCCGGATATTTTGTATCAGCACTGATTCCGATATATTGTGGAGCCGCAACGGTAAAAGGTCCATTGGTATACCGACTTTTTGGAAAGAGAATAAATGCTTCCTTTTCCGCAATTTTTTCATTGGAGAGTTTTACAGCACTGGCAACATATCCTACAGAAAAGATTGGACCATAATAAGCAAAAGCTTCACCTGTTCCAACATGTTGGTTAATTGTAGACCATCCCATCTGATTGAGGTTGTTTGGTGTAATCTTTGTTATGTTGGCGTTATCATAAGTAAACTTAAAGAATCTCGTAAGGCCTTCAGAATCAAATACAAGCTCTCCATTAGCAGTATAATATTCACAGCCAAGAGCTTTCATAACATCAAGAAAGTCTGGACCTCTTCCTGGCCTATGCTCAAGACCGTACCTTGCCCCGCCTTTTTCAACAACCTCATTACAAAGAGCAATGAAATCTTCTAGGGTAAATTCACCAGAAGCTACACGACTGGGAAGAGCTTCAATCTCATAGTTTGTCCATCCTATTTTTACAAGATCTTCCTTGGAATAGTATATAACCCTTGTCGGGAGGTCTGGCGGATACGCATAAACCTTTCCATCTACAGTAACACCGTCAAAAGCAGCCATTGTAAAGACATCCTGATTCTCCTTTACGAAAGAGGTGATGTCCAAAAGAAGTCCTGCCTTGATTAGAGAAGCCGGGTCTGCGATTGCATAGAAATCCGGAGCATCGTTTACCTTGTGAGCGAACACAATGTTATTCTGATACTCAGTCCAATCAATTGTCTGATAATCCTTTTCAAACTTAATTCTAATGTTTTTGCCTTCAGTCTCGTACTTGGCGTTTAGTCGCTCCGCTGCACCGACAACTGCCTCAGGGATTGTGATAAAGTCCATATTATGTGAAATCTTGAGCGTAATCACCTCCATTCCTCCATCTACGCTCTTTTCCTTGGCTCCGCCGGCAAAAATTGGAGCAATAATAACAAACAACACAAAAAGTGCAAATGCAAGTCTCTTCATAAAAGATCCTCCCTGTAAAATATATAACTTAATTATAGATGATTTTGGTCATAATGCAAGTAAATTGCATATTATATGAAATAATATTTCATATAAATACAAAATATGTTGCAATATGTTGATAAATTAATTTATACTATATATATGAGAGAATATAAAATCATTGGGGATATGCATACACATACATTAGTAAGCCAACACGCTTACTCAACCATAGGAGAAAACATCGCCTACTCAAAGAAACTAGGGCTACAATGCATAGGATGGACAGACCATGGTCCTGAAACGGAAGATGGCGCTATTTCTCATCACTTTTTCTGTCTTAACTCTATTCCCGAGTTCTTGGACGAGATAAGGGTTTTTAAGGGAGCGGAAGTAAACATAAAAAGCTTTCAAGGACGAATAGACCTCAATCCTTCGATACTCCATTTTTTAGATTGGGTCATAGCATCCTACCACATCGAGGCAATTGAATTTGGAACAAAGGAAGAAAATACGGAGGGCTGGCTGAATGTAATAAAGAACCCATATGTTGATTGCCTTGGCCATGCAGGAAATCCCGTATATGATTTTGAACACGAAGTTGTTATAAAAGCTCTCAAAGATTCAGGTAAGATTCTCGAAATCAATTCCAACTCCTTTACCGTAAGAAAAGGAAGCAAAGAAAATTGTTCAGATATAATTAGACTTTGCAAAAAATATGATGTTCCCGTAGTTGCTACATCAGATGCTCACATCATGTATCGAGTCGGTGATGTAAAAGAATCTCTGGAACTTCTCAAGGAGCTCGAATACCCTGCAGAAAGAATACTTAACTCCTCTTTTTCCTCTATCTTAGACTATATTGATAGAAGAAAAAAAGAAAAAGCTACAGTTTGGGGCAATCATCCAATATGATCCAATATCCGCAAATGTGGAAAACGTCTTTTTATGTTTTTAGCCCTTACTTATTAGCCACAAGGAATTCTCTCTTAAATTTTCCGCTTCGCGACTGCTTTGCGCGGGCAATCTTTCTTTAAGATAGCACAGCAAAATCCCGCAAATGCAGAAAACGAAATTCTTTTCCGATCGATGCGATAGTTTCCAATTATGGCGCCGTTTGAGTTATAATAAAAGGCCGGATATATGATCGATCTACGCGCAGTTATAAACCGACGTATGTCCATGCACATCGGTTTATGACGAATTTCGGCAAAGCAAAAGCATCGCTTTTACATATTTTGACGCCGTCCGCGGCGATACTCAGTCGTCCTCGAAAGCTCAAACCCTTCTGAGATGGCACATTTTACGGGAGGTCTATATGAAAAACGTTTCCATATCCGGCGATATTCCGGTGCAAAAGCTAATTAAAAAGGCGCTGGAAATGCTGCAATTCTCTTACACACCGTATTCGCACTGGAAGGTAGGCGCCGCGCTGCTCTGTGCAGACGGGAAAATCTGGGGCGGCTGCAACATTGAAAACGCCGCTTATACGCCGTCAAACTGCGCGGAGCGCACGGCCTTTTTTAACGCTGTAAGCGCCGGTGAAAAAGAATTTAAGGCTATTGCGGTTGTCGGCGGCAGCGAAGGAAATGTAAGTTCCTTCTGCTTTCCGTGCGGAGTTTGCCGCCAAGTTATGATGGAATTTTGCGATCCTGAAGATTTTATCGTTATCGTAGCAAAAAATACGGACGAATACCGCATAAACACATTAAAAGAACTCTTGCCCGACGGCTTCGGCCCGGTGTCGCTGAAAATGTAAAAATCTGTGCCGCAAGACAATTCATCGTGTGATAATCGGTCGCACGACAATCCTGTGTGCGCGATAAGTCAGCGATCCGATAACCCCGCGCACGACAGCGCGCGATAGCCGGACAATCCGGTGATAAGTCAGCCCCGCGCTTTGCGCGGGGCTGTACAAAAAAATGTCTATAGCTTTTAAGGCTCTAAACTCATACCTGAATTGCCTTCATCGACGTCATATACTTACGGAGCTTGCGGCCTACAACTTCAATCGGATGTTCTCGAATTTCAGAATTCACGTTCACAAGTTCCGTATTGTTTACACTGTTGTCCCTTAAAGCTATTCCTTTTCCTATAACGTCTATATCGATCTTGCTCATAAACTCTTTTTCCAAAAACGGCACGGCGGTATTCGAAAACAATGCGCATCCGTACTCGGCCGTATCCGAAATAACGCGGTTCATTTCATAGAGCTTTTTGCGGTCTATAAGGTTTGCAATAAGAGGAACTTCGTGCAGCGATTCATAGTATGCGCTTTCAGGTTTAATACCCGCGTCAACCATGGTTTCAAAGGCAAGCTCGCATCCGGCCTTTACCATAGCTACGAGAAGGATTCCCTTGTCAAAGTATTCCTGTTCGGAAATTTCTTCGTCGGTTTCAGCGGTTGTTTCAAACGGAAGCTTTCCCGTTTCTTCGCGCCACGCAAGAAGATCATGATCTTTGTTCGCCCAATCCTTCATCATCGTTGAACTGAATTTGCCGGAGATAATATCGTCCATGTGTTTTTGATAAAGCGGCGTAAGCAAAGCTTTAAGCTCCTTTGAAAGTTCGTTCGCTTTTATCTTTGCAGGATTTGAAAGCCTGTCCATCATGTTTGTGATTCCGCCCCATTTAAGAGCTTCGGAAACGACGTTCCACCCGTGCTGCAGGAATTTTACGGCATAGGCGGGTTTAATTCCCTTGCTTACCATTTTATTGTAACACACTATGGTTCCCGCTTGAAGCATACCGCAAAGGATGGTCTGTTCGCCCATAAGGTCGGACTTTACTTCCGCAACAAAGTCGGACTCAAGAACGCCAGCCTTATTGCCTCCCATGCCTACCGCTAAAGCCTTTGCATAAGCCCAGCCCTTTCCTTCAGGATCGTTTTTAGGATGAACGGCTATGAGATCGGGAACTCCGAATCCTCTCTGGAATTCATGCCATACTTCAGTCCCGGGCCCCTTGGGAGCACACATTACAACCGTAATATCCGGACGAATCTGCATTCCTTCTTCGACAATATTAAACCCGTGACTGTACCAAAGAGCGGAGCCCTTTTTCATGCGCTTCATAACTTCGGTAACTACGGCTGTGTGCTGCTTGTCGGGAGTAAGATTTCCTACGATATCCGCCGCGGGAATAATTTCATCGTAAGTGCCTACTTTAAAACCGTTTTCAACGGCGTTTTTCCAGCTTTGGCGTTTTTCTTTGATCGCGTCTTCACGGAGCGCATAACTTACGTCAAGCCCGCTGTCTCTCAAGCACATTCCTTGATTTAAGCCCTGAGCTCCGCAGCCTACGATAACGATTTTTTTACCTTTAAGAGCTTTTACTCCGTCTGAAAATTCTTCACGCGCCATCGAACGGCAATGTCCGAGCTGCAGCCTGGCTTGCCGCCACGAAATCGAGTTAAAATAATTCTGTCCCATCACTATCTCCACTATATAAAACCTGTACTATTGTTGAAGAAGCTTTAGTATAACTTCAATTTATTCAATGTAAATAAATTATATATGTAAATCATTGCTCGGTAAAGAGGCATATCGCGCTCTTTCTGTATCGCATCCATACTTTATTTGTTAATAAAATATACCGGCTAAATTGAACGGCGCTATTTCAGGCCTTCAATTTAATTGCGAGTTTCGGACAAAGCCGAAACGTCGCCGGTTATAACTGTGCGCAATGAGCGCACAAAAACGGCATTCTTGGAAATTGAAATTTCCTTGCATGTCGTTTTTTAACGGAGGCACTGATGAAACTGATACGATCGACAGCTTTATTGTTGACTTTTGCGGCGGCTCTCATTTTGAGCGGCTGCGGAGCGCAAAAAGGAAATTTCGCCGCGATGGAATTCGCAGCCGACAGCGCGCCTATGCGAGCAGGCGGCGTCTATGCGGCAGAAAGAAAATCCGTCGGCGATATTGCCGATACTGCTCCGACTTTGCCTGAAAACCGCAAGCTCATCCGCACGGGGACTATCCGCTTTGAAGTTTCGAGCCTCGCCGAAACGAAGGCTGCGGCGGAAGCGTGGGCAAAGCGCTTCGGCGGTTACGTTTCCGATTTTTCGGAAGACAGCCGCTCGCTCGGCATGACGGTTCACATCCCGTCTTCCGCTTTTGACGATGCGATGTCGTCGTCCGGCGATATCGGCAAAATCGTTTCAAAATCTGCGGACAGCGTCGACGTCACCGACCGTTTTTACGATTTGGATTCGCGCTTGGCAACTCGCCGCGTTTTGCTCGAACGGCTGCAGTCTTATCTTAAGGAAGCGAAAAACGTCAAAGACATGCTCGAAATTGAAACCAAGATAAACGACGTTACATCCGAATTGGAGCAGATGCAGGGACAGTTCAACCGCCTGTCCAAGCAGATTGATTATTCTGAAATCTATGTTGAAGCGAACCTGCCGTACAATCATGCGGAGGACAGGGGATTTATCTTTCCCGATTTGAAATCAAAGTTCATCGAATTCTGCGAAACCGTCGTCGGATTTTTTACGGGCTTTGTGTTCGTAATTTTGTACATAATCATCTTCGGCATACCGATTCTCTTTGTCGCGTTTTTGCTGTATTGGATTTGCTTCGGCAAAATAGGAGTGCTTCGGAAACTGTTTGCAAAGATACGCGCAGGACAACCGCACAGTGACCGTGCGCGCAAGGAATGAGGGCTGCATTAAAAGAAAAAAGGCGAACCGCAGAGCGGCGGCATCAGTATCGTGTCAACGCTGCCGCTGTAGCAAAACCGTGCTGATTCGGCGGGATTATGCCGCGAACGCCGATTTACATATACGAAAAAGGCGATTTTCGATATACTTTTGCCAATATGAAACTGGATACGTTCGTTGAAGAGCTTGAAAAGCGCTACGGAGCGGTAAAGCGCGCGCGAGGCTGTTTTTTATATACGCAAAAAGGGGTAAGGCTTACCGACTTGTATCAGGAAGGCGGAAGAGCCTTGCTGGGCTGGGGCGGAAATTCCGCGTTTACGGTTTTTAAAAACGTATTAAACCGGGGCGTAACGGGAAGTTTTGACACGATCTTTGCACCCAGACTGAAAAAGGCGGTGGAAGAGCTTCTCGCGTCGGAGCGCATCACGGCCGTTTTTTTTGAAAAAGAAGATGCTCTTAAAACGGCGTTAAAAGCCGATCCTAAAAACACGGTTTTTTGGCGGCCATGGAGCCAAGACAATACCGATTGGGCTTTAGCGGATTCCGTTATAATCGAGCCCCCCCTGCCGTGGACGCCTTCTCTTTTTATTGTCGCCCTTAAGCCCTCAAAAGAGGCTGAAAAACTGATCGAAACTTCCGACTGTAAAAGGCTTCCGTCTCCGCTTGCGGCCGCCGTCATACGTTCGATCTACAATATGATCTCTGCACTGCAGGAGCGCTCTGAAAAAGACTGGTACGTTTATGACAGCTTAATAAAAAACTATTGGACGCGTAGAGGGCCTTATCTTTATCCCAAAGCCTCCGAAAAAGATTACGATGAATTTGTGCTGCACTGTCTGGACTGTAAGATCGTCATAAGCCCTTTTTATGATATTCCTTCCATAGTTCCTTTCGGAGCGGATAAGGGAGTTTTCACTCAGCTTAAAAATTCGCCGTTTCACTGAACATCGCTTATCAACTGCGCGCAAAAAGCGCAAGAATGCGGCATTTTCGAAAATTGAAATTTTCTGCAATGCCGCATTTTATTGAATGCTTATATACATTTTTAAATTAAACTACCGATAATAGATATATGGCAGACTCACAGGATTTTTCGGCACAGCTTATGGCGGCGGTCGAAGCTAAAACACAATGGTATAACACGGTAAAACTTCCGGAATTGCTTGAAAACTACCGGATAATGCATTCGTGCGTAAAAAATCTATACGATTTACTTGTAAAAAAGTCCAGAATTACGAAGGATCCGTATAAACTTGAAAAAAAGATTTCGGACGTCAGAGCGCCTGAAAACACACCGTTCCCTGAAAACGAAGTAAGCGTTGTTTTGGGAACGCGTTTTTCAGACTATGAATCCATGCTGGATTTTATTTCCATATATTTCAGTTTTTCCATCTCGAACATGACGCTGGAGCGCATAAAAAATCTTGCCGCACTGAACAATTCATTCCTGTGGGACAGCCTTTCAACAAATTCCTCAAATGTAAACACGCGGTGCCTTGCCAAACTCATTGCGGAACTGAGAGTCGGAACCGACCCGATGACGGCGAGCGCCTTAAACAACGAGCTTTCAAAAAATGCGAAGCTCATAGTAAGCATAAATTCCGACATAAAAGAACTTTCGGAATTTCAAAAAGAAGTATACAAGGTTTCCGTGCGCAAAAAAGTTATTGGCCATAAGGACTTTGACCGCTCGGCTGCGTTTTCAAGTCCTCAGGCCGAAATGCAGCAGATAAAAAAAATCTTTCCTTCGGCGATGGATAAAACGCCGTTTTACACTGCGCTTATCGAAGAGATAATCGAAGAAGACCAAGGACCGGGAAAAGAAGAAAGAAGAAAATTCCTTTTTGCAAAATTACAGATTCAACAGGATTCTGTAAATAGAAATACTGAAAAAGTTGATCCCAGACATCTCCTTTTAGACGCCATTCACGGCTTGGCTGCAGTCGGTCCGCAGATAAACCTTATGGCGGACAAGCTGAGAGAAAATCACAATGTTTTAGTAGACCAAAACAACAGCAGGTGGCAAAAATTTTTAAGACTTCTCAGAAAAGCGTTTAACATTTCCGAGCCGGAAGTAGAGTACCAAGTATACATTACGGATCCGGTAACAAAAACGGAACGCAAAGAGTATATAAAATACGCTGTTTTTATGAAAAATCTCACTCAGATTTCTCAGCAATACATGCTGCTTTCCGCAAAAACGAACCCTATTTACAAAAGAATCCAAAGCGAAGCATCTCCCGTCATCGTCGATTTTTTGAACAAAAATTTTTCACAGTGCCAAAGGCTTCTTTTGGAACTTACCGCCTTGGACGATTTTTTCAAATCTGCAGCGTCCCAGTCTTCTCTGCCTAAAATAAAAGGAATGAGGATGGAGCTTACGACGTTTAAAAATATTCTTGTAAAGGCAAATCAGCGCCGCGTCGAATATCTGTCGTCCGTGGAAGAAGATCAGCAATTTAGAAAACTGGGAATATTAAACGATGAATAAAAGATATTTTTTTTTCAGGTCTTCGCTTTTTTGCGTATTGTTTTTTATCGCCAACTTTTTTTTAACTGCTCAGAATTTCATATTTGAAGAAGATTCTTCCCAAATAGATCCCAAACTGCAACGCAATTTTACAATCATTCAAAACGAACACAGACACGATTTAAATCCCCACACAGCATCTTACAGTTCCGAAGCGCAGATTTTAGGCAACATTTACGAAGGACTTTTTTCATACGACCCTGTAACCCTTTCTCCGCTAAACGCCGTTGCGGAATCTTACAAAATCTCACGCAACAAGCGCAGATGGACGTTTACCATACGTGAAAGCGCCAAATTCAGCGACGGGCGACAGATTACGGCGGAAGACGTACGAAATTCTTGGCTCAGGCTGCTTTCAAATCCCGACGCCCTATACGCTTCTCTTTTGGACGTCATAATAGGAGCAAGGGAATTCAGACTGGGTGCAGGGAAAAGGGAAGACGTGGGGATAACGGTAAAGGACAATACCCTAGTCGTCAGACTCGAAGCTCCGTGCGCGCATTTAAGCAGAATCTTGTGCCATCATGCGTTTTCGGTAGTCGACGAAGACCTTTCGCTTGCAAGCGGAGCCTTCGTTCTTGAAAAACGGGAAAAAAAGCGCATAGTACTTAAGAAAAACGAATATTATTGGGACAAAGAAACCGTACGGCTCCCCCAAGTAACCATAGAACTCTCGGATGACGAAACGGAAAACGCGTACGCGCTAAATACCGGAAGCGCCGATTGGGTGGATAACGCCGTGTCGACTGACAAATTGCTTTTAAAAAGCTCGGTACACATCGGCGCCCAGTTCGGAACCCAGTACTTTTTTTTCAAAACAGCAAGATCTCCGTGGTCGGACGCCGCTTTTAGGCTTGCGCTGCTCACGGCGGCCCCGTGGCAAGAGATGCGAAAAGATTTTCCCGTAAAAGCGCAAACTTTCATTTATCCGCTTGCAGGTTATCCTGTCGTAAACGGATTTTCCGAAACGGACGAAGACGAAGCTTTAGCTCTTATGAAAGAAGCGCGCGCAAAGGCCGGAATACAGGAAGATAAAAAACTAAGCCTTGTTTTTGCGATTATGGACAACGCCTACATGAAAAAAAGCGCGGAACTGCTCAAATCCGCGTGGGAAGCGCTCGGCGTGGAATTGATAATCCAAACAAAACCGTCCGCAGAATATCTTGCTTCAATCGCAGACTGGGATGCGGATTTGTTTTCATATACGTGGATAGGAGATTTTTCCGATCCTTTGGCATTTTTGGAACTTTTCCGTGGAAATTCGACTTTAAATGTATCCGGTTACAATAACGAAAAATTCAACGAACTGCTCGACCAAGCGTCTTCAGACGAAGGTTCCGCGCGATTAAAACTGCTCGCACAGGCGGAACAGCTCCTTCTCGACGAAGGGGTTGTTCTGCCCATATCGCATCCGGTAAGTTTTAACGCCATAGATCTGGATTCCATAGGCGGATGGACTTCCAACAGCCTCGACATTCATCCGTTTAAGTACATATATTTCAAACAAAAAAATTCAAAGGTTCAAAATATCGTAAAAAAAATGCCGTAAAAAAAGACTGCACGGGGCGGCGGCAAACTTCGAAAAAAAAGCTTCCATAAAATAAATAAGTGCAATATAATAATTTATCCCGATTCATCACTTTTTATTTTTAATACGAGGAATTTTATGGTTATTTTGACATTGAACTGCGGAAGTTCGTCCGCAAAGTACCAGCTTTACGACTGGGACGGTAAAAAAGTTTTAGCAAACGGCATTGTGGAGCGCGTTACACAGAAAGGCTCGGTGATCACGCACAAAGTAGGAAAAAACGCATACGTCGTCGAAAGTCCGTGTCCTACGCACAAAGAGGCGATAGAACTTATCATAAAAGAAATAACCGATCCTAAAGTCGGCGTTATCAACGATATGAGCGTAATAGGGGCCGTAGGGCACCGCGTACTTCACGGCGGAGATAAATTTACAAAATCGGTAATAATAACGCCTGAAGTGTTGAAGATATTCCGTGAAGTGCAGGACTTGGGTCCCCTCCATAATCCCGCAAATATTATGGGTATTGAAGCCGCTCAAAAGGTTCTTCCGAATGTTCCGCACTGCGCGATCATGGACACCGCATGGCATCAGACAATGCCCGAAACCTCATTTATGTATGCGATTCCCTATGAATGGTACGAAAAATACCACGCGCGCCGCTACGGCTTTCACGGCACTTCGTTTTTGTATACGGCAAAGAGAGCTTCAGTCCTTTTGCACAAAAAACCGGAAGATACTAACGTTATCATATGCCATATCGGGAACGGCGCTTCCATGTGCGCGGTTAAAAACGGCAAGTGCTTTGACACTTCCATGGGCATCACACCGCTTGAAGGCCTTGTGATGGGTACGCGGACTGGAGACGTCGACGCGGCGCTTCCGTTCTACATTATGAGCAAAACCGGCATGAGCCCTGAGGAAATGAACCTTGCGCTTAACAAAAAATGCGGACTTTTAGGGATAACGGGAAAATATACCGACCGAAGAGACGTTGAAAAGGCGGCAAACGCCGGAGACGAAAGGGCCAAACTCGGCATGGGTATGGAAGTATACCGCATAAAAAAATACATAGGAGCTTATACGGCGGCTCTGGAAGGCAAGGTGGATGCGATCGTATTTACCGCAGGAGTGGGAGAAAATTCCATAACAATCAGAAGGCGTTCCGTTGAAGGTCTTGAAAGCTTCGGCATAAAGATGGATCTTGAAAAAAACAAAGCCGCAACTACGGGGAACGCCGAAACCTGCATAAGTTCTGACGATTCCAAAATAAAAATTCTCGTAATTCCCACGGACGAAGAGCTTGTGATAACCGAAGACGCATACGCTCTGATGAAAGGAACTTATGACGTTCACACGCATTTTACTTACAGCTTTCAGGACCCTAAATATGTAAACAAGGCGCGTGAAGAAGCTCTATTGAGCGAGCTTGAAAAGAAACCTGAACTAAAGAATATAATAATACGCCCGTAAATTTAAATTTCCGCTCCGCCTGAGACAGGGCAGAGCGGAAACCTTCCTTATTGCGGCTGTTTTCCTATGTAGGCTAAAATTCCGCCGTCAACGTAAACTATCTGCCCGTTCACAAAATTAGACGCATCGGAAGCAAGGAAGATCGCAGGGCCCTGTAAGTCTTCGGGCGATCCCCAGCGTCCGGCGGGAGTTTTTGCGCGTATGAAAGAATCGAACGGGTGCATTGAACCGTCGGGCTGTTTTTCGCGAAGAGGCGCCGTCTGCGGAGTTGCAATGTAACCGGGGCCTATGCCGTTGCACTGAATGTTTTTGTCGCCGTATTCGGAACAGATGTTGCGCGTGAGCATTTTAAGACCGCCCTTGGCGGCTGCATAGGCGCTGACCGTTTCACGGCCGAGTTCGGACATCATTGAACAGATATTTATGATCTTTCCGTGGCCTTTTTTGATCATGGAAGGAAGTACGGCCTTAGAAACTATAAAAGGCGCGTTCAAATCTACGTCAATTACCTTACGGAAATCGGCGGCGGACATTTCGATCATCGGAATGCGCTTTATAATTCCCGCGTTGTTTACAAGGATGTCTATAACGCCTACGTCCTTTTCGATTTTCTTTACAAGTTCAAGAACTTGATCCTCGTCAGTAACGTCACATACATATCCGTGTGCTTTTATGTTTTCTTTTTTATACGCCTCAAGCCCCTGATCCACAAGATCCTGCTTTATATCGTTAAAGACGATCGTGGCGCCGCATCTCGCGAAAGCCGAAGCTATTGAAAATCCTATCCCATAGGAAGCGCCGGTAACCAGCGCGATTTTTCCATCCAAACGAAAACTGTTCACATCAATCATAAAACCCTCCATAAAAACTTTTGCAGATTTTTAATATTTAAACAAAGGCAGGATACTTCATGCCTGAAATTATATGCTAAACGGATCTTTTACCGCAAATCTTCGGTTTTTATCCAATCCTGATCCGTATACGTCCTGTTTTCTCCGCACATAGCCCAAATAAACGTGTAATTTGTGGTTCCGCATCCGCTGTGTATGGACCAGGACGGGTTTATAACCGCTTCGTCATTGTGAACGGTAATATGCCTTGTTTCCTGCGGTTCGCCCATAAAATGAAACACCGTTTGATTTTCAGGAACGTCAAAATAAAAATAAACTTCCATGCGTCTCTCATGCGTATGAGCCGGCATGGTGTTCCATACCGAACCTTTTTCAAGATGCGTAAGCCCCATTGAAAGCTGGCAGGTGTCGAGAACGTCGGGATGAATGTACTGATTTATAGTTCTCTCGTTAGCGTCGTCGGCGCTGCCGGCTTTTACGTGTTTTGCCTCGCTTAAAGGAATAACTTTTACAGGATATGAAGTATGAGCCGGGGAAGAAGTCATGTAAAATTTAGCTGGAGATTTGGCGTCGTCGGAAGAAAAAGAAATGTCTTTTATTCCCGCTCCTATGTACATGGCGTCGTAATTGTTTATCTTGTACGATTTCCCGTCGGCATTAACCGTTCCGCTTCCGCCTATGTTGATTATTCCCATTTCACGCCGCTGCAAAAAAAAGTCCACCCCGAAATCCTTCATGGGATCAAGACCGCTTTTTAAGTCGACCGTTTTTTTAACGGGCATCGCGCCCATCACAACTATGCGGTCGATATGGCTATATACAACGCTCACTTCGTCCGCTTTAAATATATTTGTTACAAGAAATTCTTTTCTGATTTCCCGCGTGTTCATCCTTGAAAAGGGCTCTTTTCCTGTGGAATAACGTATGTCGATCATTTACAAAACCTCCCGGATTGATTTTAAGTATAGCATAAACTTCGAGATTTTCTAGTTTTAAGGCGGCCTTTTGCGATAAAATCGCAAAAACCAGGCGTTTGTTGCACGGACTCATCTTTATAAGAGCACGGCCCGTTCAATCTCTTTAGCTTTGTCAGATCCGCATAAAGCGCTTATCATTTCAACGGCAAAATATCCGGCCGTTCCGGGGCCTCGTCCCGTCAAAACATTCCCGTCGCGCACAAACGGAACGTCCTTTACGTGGACGCTGCCTGCCGTAATTTCGGGATACGCGCTGCCGCAGTATTCGGAAAGCTGAGTTTCCATGCCGGGATAGCATGTAAAACGCTTGCCTGAAAGAACGCCGAGCTTGGCCAACACAACCACGGGCGCCGCGCATATAGCCGCAACAAGCTTTTCTTTCATAAACATCCTGCGTATAAAATCGCAAGCGCTCGCGTCAAGTCCTACATTCGCGGCGCCCGGCATTCCGCCGGGAATAAAAACCGCATCCGGCAAGGCTTCTCCGCTCTCAGCAAGCCAATCTGAAAACAAAACGTCCGCAGAAATTTCAACCTTGTGCGAACCGGAAACTCTCTTACCTGCGCTTTCACCGGCCGCGGGAAGAGCGGCCGTAACAACTTCGACGCCCGCCCTGCGTAAATAATCGACAGGGGTTACTGCTTCCGTTTCTTCAAATCCGGGAGCTAAAAAAACAATCACTTTTTTCATAGCACTATTATATACCGTTTGCGTAAAAAATTTCCATATTTTCAAAACTTGAAATTTTACCAAGCTATGTGAAAAAGGCTGTACTCCCGGCAGCGTCCTGCCGATGCGCAGGGAACTTCGCACTTTGCGCCCTGCCGCGCGTCGCAGTATTTGACTAGTGAGCGGAGCGAACGACGTCCTCGCCGCAGTATTTGACTGCGAGTTTGCGTCGCAAACTCTTTAGTCAGCGCGGAACCGGCGCGTGGCGAAGCCGAACGGTGTTCGCGCTGAAAAGCAGGCGCACATGTTACGCACATGCCAAGCACTGACTGATTGAAAATTAATATCTTTAAGTATAGAATATTTTTATGAAGCAGGTTCTGATAATAGACGCGTCTCCTATGTTCCGCGAATTTTTAACCGACAAATTATCGGCCGAAAAAATATCCGTTGAAGTTTCACAGGGAGAACGCGACGCTTTTATCAAGATGATTTCAATTCTTCCCGACCTTGTAGTTATCGATATCAAAACTACTTCAGCTCACTTGGCGGAATTTCTTTATAAAAAGCAAAACGATCCCAATGCAAAATCCATTCCCATAATAATTTCAGGCCCTACCATAGAACACGAAAAACTTGCCCAGTTCATACAGTACGGCGTTATAAAATATTTTACCAAACCCATAAAATTCGACATTTTTTTTGAAACGATCGGCCGCGTCCTAAAAGAACCTTTTTCAATCGACATGACGCCGTGCATACTGGATCTGCATTTAAACAACAATATTATCTTTGTGGAAATTTCCGAAGGCCTTAACAGAGAAAAACTTTCGCTTTTAAAATATAAAATTTCCGAAATGATCGACGCAAACAATCTTAATGCGCCTAAAATCGTCGTAATGCTTACAAACCTTACTTTAAGCTTTGTGGACGTTATCAATCTTGAGCTTTTGTTTTCAAGCGTTATCGGCGACGAGAGGATCAAAAAGAAGAACATAAAGATTCTTTCTCTGGATCCTATAATAAAAGAATTGATAAACGGTCATCCCGAATATAACGGCATTGAAGTCGTAAACAATTTATCGATCGTTTTAAATTCTCTTGTCGAGTCTCCGACGCTGTCGAATACGCCCGAACTTATAACCGATAAAATTCTGTCTGCAGACAGAAACGTCGCAAGCGGTTCCGTCGAAATGCGTTTTTTATCGGACTCAGGAGGGGCGGCAAAAGGCGAGTTTACAGGTAACATGATCAATATTGCCGTAATCGACAACGGTTCCGTTACGCGTCAAATATTAAAGAACGCTTTATTCGGCATAGGAGCAAACTGCTCTTTGTTCGCTACGGGCGAAGAATTTCTTAAGACCCTGCCGAATACAAAGTATAATCTTATAATCCTTGACGTTTTCATAAACGGCGGCCTCGGTTTTGAAATCCTTCGTGAACTTAAAAAAAACCCGAAATCCCCTCCCGTCATCATATACTCTCAGGTAGCTCAACCTTCCACCATAATCCAAGTTCTCTCGCTGGGAGCGAAAACATTTATGGCCAAACCTCAAAAACCCGAAGTTATAGCAAAAAAGGCTGTGGACGTTCTAAATGGAAAATCTTGATCCGAAACAAGAATTCGGCGGCGGCATTCTTGCAAATACGCTGCATGAAATAAGGACTCCGATCCAAACCATCATCGGAACATTGGAACTTTTATCCGAAACTTCTTTAAACGAAGAACAGACCGAATACATACATCAAATACAGTTCGGAGCGGACATTCTTCTTTCAATGGCGGACGACGTACTGGATCTTTCAAAAATACGTTCGGGAACGTTCAAGCTTGAAAACATAAGTTATAACATTCGCTCTCTTGTAGAGCACGTTATGGATCTTGTATGCATTGAAGCCTTTAATAAAGGGCTCGAAGTCGTAACGGATATAGCCGAAGACGTTCCTGTCACGGTAATAGGCGACCCTACCCGCGTTCAGCAAATTTTGCTAAACCTTTTGAAAAACGCTGTGAAATTTACAGGGGAAGGCCATGTTCTCTGCCGGCTTTCGGTCTTAAAACAAAACCTCATGTTTGAAGTGTTCGATACGGGGATGGGCATAACGAAGGAAGCAAGGAAAAAACTTTTTACATCGTTTTTTCAAGCGGACGCTTCCATAGCGCGTAAATACGGAGGAACGGGGCTGGGGCTTAGCATATGCAAAACTCTTGTCGCCGCCATGAACGGCGCAATAGGGGTTTCAAAAAACAAACCTAAAGGTTCAAGGTTTTGGTTTTCAATTCCGCTTAAACTGCCGCACGGCCGAAAGGTTAAATACGGCCCGGCCATTAAAGACAGCCGTACAAAAATCCTCATCGTAGACAACAATAAAACGGCCTGCAAGAGTATTTTAAACAAAATAGTGCAATGCGGATTCAGCGCGGAAAATATCTTTACGGTAAATTCGGGCAAAAGCGCTCTGTCTACGCTGAAAAAAGCGGTTAAAGAAAAAAAGCCGTTTTCCATCGCCCTTATAGATATGATCATGCCTAAAATGGACGGATGGTATCTTGCTTCCGAAATCCGCACGAGGAACCTGTGCCTGAACACAAAGTTATATATGCTCTCTCCCGAGGGGCAAATGGGCGGCGAAGCTAAGATGAAGCTGCTTAACTGGTTTAACGGATATCTGTACAAACCAGTTAAGCAAGCCAAATTATATCAAATCTTACAGGACGCGGCGGGTTTTCACCGCAGTGCGGAAGCGCAAAAAGAATCGGGCGTAAATCCCGTAGAGAAGCAGGAAGCCCAGGAGCAGGTAGCTCACGGCCTTTCGGTTCTTGTAGTAGAAGATCATCCTGTAAACAGAAAACTCATTTCAACCTTTTTGCAAAAACTCGGCGTAGAAGTGCTGGAAGCATCCGACGGAAGCGAAGCCGTCGAAATGATAAAACAAAATCCTGAAACCGACATGGTTTTTATGGATATTCTTATGGCAAACAAAAACGGCATCGAAGCTACCGATGAAATTCGCGCCATGGACTACAGGGGAATAGTTATCGCCTGCACGGCAAACAATGATTTTGCTTCGGTTGACGAATATGAAAAACACGGAATAAACGACACGCTTATAAAGCCGTTTAAAAGTTCCGACATAAAAAAAATGCTTCTTAAATGGCAGGATTTACGTATTTTACCGGCGGAACCCATCCCGGAAGACGCGTGGCCTGAACAAGCGTAAACGGCCGCGTTTTGGCGGCCGCGGCCGATGCTCTCGGAGCGCCTTGCAGAGCGCAGCAAGATTGTCCCTCGCCGGTACATCGGCGTTGCGCGAGAAACTTCGCGCTTTGCGTTCGCAGCAAGATGCGGCGGTATTTGCCAGGCATATTCTGCGGCAACTTTATTACAAGGAAAAATTATGTTGAATATGATAACCGACTATCACACACACTCCACTTTTTGCGACGGCAAAGACAGTCCCGCTTCCATGGCGGAATCGGCGTTTAGAAAGGGTGTTTCCGTATTCGGTTTTTCAAGTCACGGAATGTATCCCTTTTCTTCACCATGGCACATTCCCTCAAAAGACTACGCCGCTTACTGCAATGAAATCAGGCGGCTGAAAGCGGAATACGAAGGAAGGATGGATATCCTTTTATCGTTCGAAGCGGACTACATAAGCGGCATCTGCACGCCTTCGATGGAATCTTACAAATTATTCAAGCCGGATTACCTTATAGGAGCGGTACACTTCTTACAGACCCAAGAAGGAATTTTCGCCGTCGACGGTTCTGCGGAAAACGTAAAAGCCGGCATTGAAAAGCATTTTAAAGGAAACGGAAAAGCCGCCGTCTGCGAATATTTTTCTCTGCAAAGAGAAATGCTTTGCAAAGGCGATTTTACTGTCTGGGCGCACCCCGATCTTGTTCGAAAACGCAATTCGGTTTTAAATTTTTTCAGCGAAGACGAATCTTGGTACAAAGACGAATTGTATGCAACGGCAAAGGAAGCAAAAAAAGCGGGCGTCGTTGCGGAAATAAATACGGGAGCTATTTCCAGGGGAGCTATGGACGACGTATACCCTTCCTCGCAATTTCTTTCAATTCTGCACGATCACGGAATACCGGTAACATTTTCATCGGATTCACATGAAAAAGGCACAATAGCGTTTGCCTTTGACAGGGCAGCCAAGGCCGCAAAAAAAGCGGGCTATACCGAAGTCGTATACATAGACAGGGACAAAAATATAAAAAGCATGGCCTTTTAGCTCAACGGTTTTGCAATTCGGATTTAGTCTGGCAATCTATGCAAAAGCATGCGGAAGGCAGCGCCCGTAAACGCTTCTCGGGAATTTCTTTGTGACACATAAGGCAGTGCCCGTAAGTTCCCCTTGAAATGCGGTCAAGCGACTGATTTATCATCTGAAGACGCTCCGCATCCTGCGCGCTTAAAGAATCCAAAAGAGTTCTGTCGACGACATCGGAAGCTATGTCAACGACGTCTCCCGACTCAACCGTTGTCAAAAGCTTTTCAAAATCATTGTCTTTTTCAGCAAGGGCATCAAGTATTTTATTTCTTTGTGCTATCAATACGTTTTTCATCTCTGCAACAAACTTTTCGTCCATCATTATCTCCATGTTGACATACTTGCCGGTTTTGTAGATACTGAAAGAATACCGATTGCAATCTACACAGGCAATCGGTCATGATATCTCCGTTCCGAATGTTTTGAACGGAGACGCAGCCGGATCTCAGGATCCAACCGGCGTGTAATAATATACACGTATTTATCCTAAACGGCAACTTAATTTTACCGTTATTTTGATTTTTATTGCGGAGGAATCGTGGCAAAAGAGGAAGCGATTGAAGTCGAGGGCGTCGTAAAAGAAGCGCTGCCCAATACTATGTTTCGTGTAGAATTGCAGAACGGGCATATCATCATGGCTCACCTGTCCGGCAAGATGAGAAAGCATTACATAAGAATTGTTCCCGGCGACAGTGTAAAAGTCGCTCTTTCTCCGTATGATTTAAACCGCGGAAGGATAATATTCAGACAGCGCTAAAACGCACGTTAGATAAAAGATCGGCCTTGTTTCGGCGGCCGAAGTTAAATCCGTGGTTCCTGTGATTTTAAAAGAAAGTCAATTTGTTTTAGGTTGCTCGGCGGCGGGCAGCCTTTGTTGTTTTAAACCGCCTATCGGGAGCCTCTAAAAGCCGCAGTTTTTGGAGGTTGTTTTGAAAATGCCCTATTCTTTATTCTGTGAAAAAAGACATTTAACCGCTGCAAGAGCGCCCTTTATTCCGTTTACAATTGCCGCAATGCATAAAACGGGGACAAACAATCCTATAGGAATAATCCACAAAAAACCGAACGAATACGGAAGGAATATTATTCCGAGCGAAATCATAAGCAGCCGTTTTATGAGCATTACCAGCGCGTCGCTTTTTGAAAGATTTTGCGGAGGTTCCTGCCTGCCCCATGAAAAAGAATGCCAGTACGTATTCCCTTCGGAATTTTGTTCGGACGAGTTCTGTACATTTGCAAACCATTCCCAAAATGCATCCGCACTATCAAACCGGCTTGCATTGCCGTATCTTTGATTTGCAAACGGATCGCTATATGAAGACGTTTCGGCGGAACCGTACATATCGTATTGGGAGCGTTTGGCTTCGTCGCCCAGCACGGAATAAGCGGCGTTTATGTTTTTAAATCTTTCTTCGGCCGCGGCGTCGCCGGGATTTCTATCAGGATGATATTTAAACGCGAGTTCCCTGTATGCCTTTTTTATTTCATCGGCCGAGGCCGTCTTGGAAACACCGAGTTCCGTGTACAGATCCTTCAAATTAAACCTTCCTTTAAAATTTACCGCAAAGGCGAAAAGCTGCCGCGCCGTTTACCTTATAACGACCCACGTCGCTCCGCTCCCGCCCATATTCCTGTTGGGATGCCCGGATGCGCCGAGCCTTTTATCCGTTTCTATAAAAGAACGAACGGTTGCTCCCAGAACGGGATCGCTGCCGTGCGAGTGGTTTCCCTTCCCGTGGATAATCAAAACCTTACGAAGCCCTTTTAGCTTACATTCGCTTATAAAGCCGTCCAGCCGCTGCCACGCTTCTTCGCGGGTAAGACCGTGAAGATCCAGACGGCTTTGAGGGCTCATAGCCTTAAGGTATGCTCTGTCTTCAAGTTTGAGCCGTTGATCATATTCGTCCGCAGCGGCATCTTTGTCAATAACCCCGTAACGCCGCATCCACATTTCCATAGGATTTACGGTTTTTTCAGGAGCCTTGGGGCGGGAATTTTCGGAACATTTATGAATGTCTTTAGGTTCCTTTTTTTTAAGAGTTTCCCACTGACTAAGAATATCACCGAAATCCATAAGTTTTGCCTCTCAAGCCGTTTCCCATTCAATCTATTCGATAAGAAACAATCTGTCGCTTAAAACCCAACCGCCGTTCCCATTATATGAAATATACGTCCAGTTTCCTACTCTTTCCAAAACTTTTACGCGAAGCCCGCCCGTCTCTTCATGTGAAACGACAGCCGTGTGTTCCGGCACCGGACTGAGGCTTCCTCCCGCAAAAACGGCATACCTTTGGTTCAGTTTTATCCGGTTTACAACGAGCATGACAAACATTGCCGCAAATAAGATCAAAAACAACACGAATATGCGTTTTTTGAAAAAAACGGCCGTCAGCGTTAAAAGACCGAACAGAACACAAAGCGCCGAACACCAATAAAACAATGGAACGCTCGGTTCGGTAACGCCCGTCGGAATACCGAAGCGCTTTTCATAGGCAATCCTGGCCTTGCAGCTTGCGCTGAAGGGCAAAGATTTCCGCTCTTCACAGCGAAGATCGGCCAAACGCCTGCATTCCTCTTCTTGAAGAGAAGTCATATGCGCTTCTTTTTCCTGTATTCCCGAATCTTCAAAAGCGTAGGCAAAAAGGGAGTTCGCCTTATCCGTGTCAGACGGCGGACCGTAGGGGGTTTTTACGGATATGCTTGCAGAATCTTTTTCAAACGGTGCTTCATCCGGTTCCAAAACCGTGATCATAGAAAAAGGCGTGTATACTTCAACCCTGGAACCGTTGTAAGCGGTTGCGGTTATTTTGATATTCGGTAAGCTCCACTCTCCGGGTAAAAGCGGCCTCCATTCAAAATCGGCTACGGGAACTTCTTCAGCAAAAAACTCCCGGCCGCGGGGCTTGCCTTCGGCAATCTCATATCTCTTAATCTCCGTAAACAGAGCATCCTTTTGCAGTTCCCAATCAAATTTAACTATCTGCAGGACGTATTTTAAATAAACGGTAAAATAAACAGATTCTCCGACGACGCACGACAAAGGCTGAGTTTTTACGTCGTCTGAAAGGGATAAGAATTCCCTGTTTCGGGAAGAAACGGCGCCGACATTGGCGGCGTCCGCATCGGCGGCGACGGATTTGTCATTTCCTAAAAAATCGCCGCCGGACGAAACCTTGTCTTTGCCGCCGGCTGCATTCAGACTAAATCTTATGATCATCTTAGGCAAAACGGTATCAGGATTTTCCTGAACCGAGACTTTTGCAAAGGGAATGCTGTAACGGCGGCCGTTTATGACGGCCGTAAGAGCCGGGATCGTAAAATTTCCGGGGGATTTAAAAGAAAACCAAAACTCAAGCCTTGTCCCCCTGTCACGGTCGGAATCGATAAAATCCGAACGCCTTGAAGAGACAAACTGCACGTGTTCGGGCAGTACGGGCATGGCAGTCTGCACTTGTTCGGGCGGAACGCCCGGAATCGTAAGAACAAAACCGCATTCCTGCTGAGTAAAGGCAGTATCGGCGAGAGGAAGCACTTGCAAAGATCGTATCTGTCCGCGATTCAGTTTTTCCCCATAAGAAGGAAAAAGAACAGCTGAAAACAAGAATAATATCAGTAATCTACTGTTGCACCGCCGTTTTTTTGCGGCTGGAACGTCCTGTTTTTCCATTTTTTTTGCTCATTCTCCCGTACTTGATTGAAAACTGCGTCCGCAACCGAAGATTTTTTTTCTTTTTCCTGAGAAACGGCTGAAGCGGGCTGCTCGGCCGATTCAACGGGTTTTTCTTCCTGCTGGCGCAAAGATATTTCCAAGTTTATTTTTGATTCTATGCTTGAAGGCCGTATTAAAAGCGCTTCTCTGAATTGTCTTACCGCTCCGTCGTAGTCTCCCCTGCGGTAAGCGATGATGCCTGTGTTATAAGACGCGGCAAACCGTATATTGTCGGCAGCTGAGGGAGAAATCTGCTCAAAGCGTAAAAGCGAAGCGTCGTATTCTTCCTGCATCATATAGGTGGATGCAAGGCCGTAAAGCGCATATTGCGCCAAAATTTCGTCGTTTTTAGAGACGGCGGCTTCTATGGTGTTAAAAAAAACGACCGTCGCTTTACGATAATTTTGCTGGTGCCATTCCCATGTGCCCTGCATGAGTTTTTTTGCACCCTCAAATTCCTGGCTGCACGAGGAAAGGCTTAAAATCAAAAATATGCATAAGAGCGCGGAATTTGACGCCGCGCCGGATCCGGCCGATTTTGCCCTTCGAAGTTTGCCTTTTAGAGCGTATAAATCGCATTCGCGCATAAACACACCTAAAATTATGGATATTAAAATAAACGCGATAAAAATTCCGCGTCTGTAGACGCGCTGCGTTTCCATGACAAAAATATTTTCTTTATCGGACGAATTGGACAAATCGGGCGAAGAAGAAACGTTTTTTTCTATGATTCTTATAATTTTAAGGGCGGATCCCGTTTCCGAAGCGTCGATATATCTTGCCGAAATCGCTTGTTCTCCGCTTCCTCTTATGCCGGCTTTTTTCATGGCGGAATTTACGCTGTCTTTTAAAAAAGCGGTTCTTAAAGCGGTACGAGCTACGGTCTTTCCGTCGCCCGCAATTATTTCACTCTCGCGTTCGGAACCGAAACCTATGAGCGTCACGGCGATATTTGTTTTTAGAGCTTCGGTCAATGAAGGTGTCATAAGTCCGTCGGTTTCGTCCCCGTCGGTAAAGACCAATATATGCTTAAATTGCGGAACATTCGCCGGAAAAGAACGGACGGCGGCACGAATTCCCCTGCCGAGGCTGGAACCTGCGGCCGTCATCATTTCAGGCGATAAATTTTCGACCGCGGTTTTTACGGCTTGGATATCTTCCGTCTGAGGGATGAGTATGAATCCGTCTCCTTTGGCAATTACTACCGAAAACGAATTTCCTTCAAGCCTGTCCAAAAGTTTTTCCGCATAGCGTATGGCGGCTTTAAGGCGGGTAAGGCCTTCGGGCGCGTCGTCGGCTAGCATGCTGTATGAAATATCGAACACAAGGCTTACAGCGTTTCCGCTTTTTTGCACAGGCACGGACGCGGTTCCCCATGAAATTCCCGCATACGCCAAAACAAGAAAAATCCATACGAGCGAAACCGTAAGAACGCTTGTAATCCGCGCCGATTTAAAACGGCGCAAGGCGTGAGCGGTGTTTAAAGGTTCCGCCTTGGGCACCGCATGTGAAATTGAAAATAATTTAAAAAACTTAAAGAACCTGACTGCGGAAAGAAACCAAACGGGAACGAGAAAAAACAATGCCCAAAAAGCGCGAGGATGTTCAAATGAAATATCCATCAGAAAACCTCCTTCAAAACTATCCTGCTTAAAATCCATGCCAGAGCAAAGGCTGTCGCGGCGGCGATTAAAATCTTATCGTAAAAATATTCGTCAACGGTTTTAAGATAATATGTCTGTACTACTTTTTCTCGGTTGCTGATATTATTCAGCGCGGCGGAAAGCCCCGCAACGGTTTCAGCGCTGAAATAACGTCCGTCCGTCATGAGCGCGATTTTTTGTAAGGGCGCAGGATCGAAGTCGGATTCCAAGTAGCCGTTGAAAACCTTTCCGGTAACGGGATCAGTGTATTGCAAAGGGACGTTTCCTCTGGTGCCGAGCCCAACTGTATACAGCTTTATGCCGTATTCAAAAGCCAGAGAAGCCGCAGTTTCAGGATGAATCGAACCGGCATTGTTTTCCCCGTCGGTAATCAAAATGATACATTTTTCAGGAGCCTTTGAAGAAGCCAGATGATAAACTGCCGTGCTCAATCCGGTTCCGATCGCGGTTCCTTCGCCTAAAGTTCCTACAGTCATCGTATCAATATGCTCTATAAATGTTTTACGGTCGGTAGTAGGCGGTACGCTGAGAGCCGCTTCCGTCGCCGTCTGTACAAGCCCGAACGACGCTCCCGTGTTTTGTTCGGCTAAAAAGCGGATAACCTGTTTTGCAGCTTCCAGCCGCGTAAGCCCGCCCATGTCTCTTGCCGCCATAGAAGGACTTACATCAAGAACGAATAAAACATCGTTCCCTCTGGACACATACACTTTTTGATCATGATGAATCACGGGATCGGCAAACGCCAGCACTACAAGAACATAGCCTGCCAAAAACAAAGCCGTTTTTATTACGGCGGTAAATTTAAAAAAGCCTCCTTTCCATTTAAAAGCGCTTCCTCCCCAGTCCGAAAGGATAACGGGAAAAGCGGGACTGGAGAAAACCTTCGCTTTGCGGAGTAAAAACAAAAACAAAACAGGGATAAAAAACAAAAAGGCAAAAGGATTCATAAAATCTATCACGGCGTCGCCTCCCCTTTTTCAGGCTTTTTATCTTTTTGCACTTGCTTGATTTGCCTGTCAGGATCTTCAAAAAACGATACCAATTCCTTTGCCGTGCCTGCCGCTTGTTTTCTTTCGTCTTCGCTTAAAGTCGTCGTGTATTCGCTTACGGGAAGCCGCATTGAATCGAGCGAGCCTCGCGCATATCTTATATAATCCATTCTGCGGAATAAGGTTTCAAGGTTTTCGATTCTGACAGAATAAGAAAGCGGTATATCGCCTGCAAAAAGCTCATAAAAAAAAGCTTCTATTCTGTCCGAAGTGAGAGAAAGAAAAATTTTGTCGAACCTGTACGCCAAATATTTACGCAAAATATTTTCCATCGTTTCGCAAAAAACATAATCATCCGTATCTTTTTCGTTTTTTGAAAGCCGTCTTAGCGCGCGACGCGCTAGGCGTGCGTTTTGCATATATCCGAAAAAAAGGATTAATGACGAAAACCAGCCGGCGACGCGCTGAAGATTGAACAAGACCCAGACCAGAACGATAAAGACTAAAAGAAAAAATATTCCGGCGGCGTAAATTGCGTATATCGTGCCCGGAATTAATATCGGCGGAGCCGGAGACTGCAGAACGCGTCTTCCCGTTTTTTCCGTTATCGAAGAGACGAATACGGGTGAAAGATCCACAATAAAACCCGAATAATTATTGTCCAGAACGGTTAAAAGATCAAACGGAGGAATATCGATTTTTCCCGTCCTCCAAGGGATAAAAGAAAACGTCAGAGTGTACTGATTTCCGGATCTTGAAAGATTCCCGCCTAAAATTGTATACGAATCCGTAATAAATTCCTTTTCTTCAAAATAAACGGGGACGGAATCTTTTCCGTCTATGGGAAATGCTGCCGGAGAATAAAACGTGTATGATATTTCCGCGGTATCGCCTATGAAAATTTCACGCGGCGAAATAGTCTGCGACGCTTGAAAACTCTGCGCTTGGCAAAAAAGACAGATTTTAAAAACAAACAATACGGCGAGCGTCTTTTTCATAAGCGGGGACGCTCCTTTTTTTCAAAAAACTGCAGGAGAACTTTAAGCGGATCGTCTTCGCACGACATGACAAGAGGAACGCACGAATGTGTCAGACAATACTTTTTCCATACTTCTTTTCTGAAATTACTGTCGTCACGCCATTCTCCCTGCAGCACGGAAGAAGATGTTGGCAAAGAAAGGCGCATTCCGCTTTCGCTGTCGATAAAATCCAGCGTCCCAAGGTCGGGCAGTCTTGTGTCCATAGGATCGCTTATTCGCACGGCGACAAGATCATGTTTTGAGCCTAAGAGGGCAAGCTCTCTTTCCCAACCGGTGCAGCGGAAATCCGAAAAAACAAACACTAAGGAGCGTTTCCTTAAAAGCTTAAAGGCGCCGCTCAAAGCTAAGGGGAGCACGGAACCGGGCGCTGCGCCGTCCGGAAACTCTTCGAGCTTCGACAAGAGCATCATGATATGGGTGCGCCCGCTTTGAGGCGCGCAGGAAAATTCAATTCTTCCGTCAAAAAAGACTACGCCTACGGGGCTTGAAATGTGTTCGGAAGCCAAAACAAGGAGCGCGGCGGCTTCACAGGCCTGTTCAAGGCGGGTTTTACCCTTGGACCCGGTACTCATGGAAAGCGAGCGGTCTATTACAAAGAACACGGGCAGTTCCCGCTCTTCTTCAAATGTCTTTACGAACGGCCTGTCCATGCGCGCCGTAACGTTCCAATCGATCGATCGTACGTCGTCTCCTAAAAAATACTCGCGCACGCCGTTAAATTCTATTCCCTGTCCTTTATATAACGAGCGGAAAGAACCGCTTTTCATGTTTTGCGCCAAAGCGGCGGCGGAAATTCTAAGCAAGGCCGCCCGCCTTACCAAAGATTCGCGATCATCCTGTAAAAAACGCTTCATATCGGATACCGCCTAAAAATTACGGAAGCGGCATAAAATTCAGTATCTTTTCAATGAGATCATCGGAAGTAACGCCTCCAGCCGCAGCTTCGTAGGACAAGACGAGCCTGTGGCGCATAACCGCCGGAGAAGCTTCCTTTACGTCTTCAGGAAGGACGAAAGACCTGCCTTTCATCAGGGCCAGAGCCTTCGAGCATTGCAGCAAGGCAATCCCTGCGCGAGGAGACGCCCCGTAAGAAATGTAGCGGGAAATTTCGTCGGGAGATCTTTTGATCACTGAAATATGTCCGTTCTTTTTTTCATTTGAAGGACGTGTAACGTTTACTATAGAAACTATGTACTCCACGATTTTATCGTCGCACGTAATGTGATCAAGGAGAGAACGAACGCGCAAAAGAGAATCGGACGTAAAAATCTTTTTTACGCCTATTTCGTCAGCCTTTCCGGCGCTTTTTACGATTAAGCATTCTTCTTCGGCGGAAGGATAAGAAACTTTGATTTTAAGCAAAAATCGGTCGAGCTCCGCTTCCGGCAGGTTATAAGTTCCTTCCTGCTCTATGGGATTCTGCGTCGCAAGGACAAAAAACGGTTTGGGCAGGGGGTAAGTGTTTTCACCTATCGTAACCTGCCGTTCCGCCATAGCTTCAAGCAGAGCGGACTGTACCTTTGCCGGCGCGCGGTTTATTTCATCCGCAAGCAGGACGTTTGTAAAAACAGGCCCCTTTCTTACGGAAAATTGTCCGGACGAGCGTTCGTAAATAAGGGTGCCGGTAACGTCGGCGGGAAGCAGATCGGGAGTAAACTGAACCCGCTTAAAATCGAGCCCCGAAACATCTGAAAACGCCTTTACCGCGAGTGTTTTTGCAAGACCGGGAAGCCCTTCAAGCAAAACGTGCCCTCCCGCGATAAACGCCGTCAATATGCCGTCAACGACCGCCGTCTGTCCAATGAGCCGTTTTGAAACTTCTTTTCTGCACTTTTCTATTAATGTCCTGCAGTCTTCCAATTCCTGCCGGATCTTTTCATTATTTTCCATCTTATCTCCAAAAGGAGCTGCCGAAAACTTCAGCCGGTTTCCCTAGCGGCCCCTTTGTCTTGACACTTATATTTTTTTTGAATAATGTACTTTATCATGTTACACCCGTTAGCACAAGAATTAAACGCAACCTTAAAAGGTACCGTAACCGGCGACATGCTTTCCGACGAAGGCCTAAGGATATATTTTCCTAAAGGCATTATCGCTCAAAGCGCGGAAGCAAAAACCCACGCTAAGACCGCCAACGCTACCATAGGAACGACGGTGGTAAACGGAACAGTGGCTATCTTGCCGTGCATACAAAACCGCGCGCCTTCTTTAACGCCGCAGGAATTTGTGAGCTATGCGCCTACGGCGGGAACGATGGAACTCCGCAACATCTGGAAGTCCAAGCTCGCCGTTAAAAATCCCGGCCTTGCAAAAAAGAATATTTCCACGCCTATAGTTGTCCCCGGGCTTACTGCCGGGATTGCCTGTATAGCCGAGCTTTTTTTAAATAAGAGGACGCCGCTTTTGATAGCGGATCCTTCGTGGGACAACTACGCCCTTATAGTCGAAACGCGCTGCGGAGCAAAACTGCATCAATTCAAAATGTTCAAAAACGGAGCTTTCAATATCGAAGGCTTTGAAAAAGCCGTAGCAAAAGAGGCAAAAACGGGATTCGTGCGGTTGCTGCTGAATTTTCCGCAAAATCCTTCAGGCTACAGCCCCACTTCCGAAGAAGCTGAAAAAATTTGCGCTGTAATAAAGAACACGGCTAAAGCGGGCGCCCGCATACTTGTCGTAAGCGACGACGCTTACTTCGGTCTTAACTATGAGGACAGCATTGAAAAACAGTCGCTCTTTGCCTACCTTGCGGACATACACGAAAACGTCCTTGCCGTTAAGATCGACGGTCCCACAAAAGAAGATTTTGTATGGGGATTCCGCTGCGGTTTTATTACATTTGCATGGAAGGGCGCCGGTGAAGCTCAATACAGGGCGATTGAACAAAAACTCACAGGACTCATACGTTCTACGGTTTCCTGCTGCTCGACCCCCGCTCAGTCAATAATTCTTAAAGCCTTTGAAGACCCTGCCCTAGAAGACCAAAAAGCTTATTACAGAAAGATCCTTGAAAAAAGATACCGCAAAGTTCTTGAATTTGTAAAAAGCCGTAAGTCGAAAGTTGTTTCGCCGTTGCCTTTTAATTCCGGTTATTTTATGAGCCTGCATTTAAATGGGGTTGATGCGGAAACGCTGCGTGCAAAATTGCTTAAAGAAAGAGGTATCGGGACAATTTCCATAAATCCGTCGACGCTGCGTGTAGCTTTCAGCAGTCTTGACGAAAACAAAATAGAAACCGTATATTCGGCCATATATGAAATTGCAGAGAGCCTTGCGAATTAAAACTTTTTTTTGCACGCTTATACCGCTGTTTTTGTCCGCTTTTTTATCGGTTTCATGTAAAAACGCATCCAAGGAAACGGTTGTTATTTGGACGAACAGAAGCGAATTCGTTCCTTATTCGGAAGTTTTTAACACTCAGCAAAACAAAATAAAGGTTCTCATAGTTTATAAAGCCAATCCCGCAGACTCTCTTCCCGCCGTAAAGGACGAAGTTCCTCCCGACATAGTGATCGGAAGTCTTTTGCGCACCGAAAGGAAACGAAAGCAATTCAGGTCTCTCAGCTACATGTTTACAACCGGCGAAATAAGCGAAAGCCTGTTTTACGACAACCTGCTTGACAGCTGCCGCAAAGGCGACACTATTTACCAGATTCCGGTAAGTTTTAACGCCCCCGCAATTGTTTTTTCCGTTGACAATTCGGATCTGATAAAAGAGGACTATATGCTTTCGCCGGATCAGATACAGGCTGCCGGCGCCTTATACAATCAAAAAAACAAAAACAACCTTTACACCAAGATGGGATTCGCTCCGCAATGGTATCCGGAATTCCTTTATCTTATGGCAAAAATGAATTCCGGAAAATTTGCGGAATCCGGAAATTCTTTTTCATGGAACAATACCGAACTCAACAATACCGTAAACATCCTCAGGAATTGGACGAACGGCGCTAACACTTCCGCAGCCGACGAAAAAGACTTCGCCTTTAAATATCTTTACACGCCGCCTTATAAGCAAGTTCTGTCAAAACACTGCCTGTTCGCCTTTGTGACAAGCAACAAACTGTTTTCGCTTTCGGAAGAACAGCTGGAAGCCGTAGATTTCAGATGGATACACAAAAACAACAAGATCCCCGTGGACGATTCCATGGTAACGCTGGGGCTTTACCGCCGTGCGCCGAACAAAAACAATGCCGAGCAATTTATAAAGTGGTTTTTTACGGAAAAAGCGCAAAAAGCGATGCTGGAACACGTGCGTGAAATGAATCTCAACACTTCTACGTTCGGCATATCGGGAGGATTTTCTACGCTCAAAAATGTAAACGAACGCATATTCCCGACATATTACCTGGCGCTGCTTTCAAACATTCCCGTAGGGGAATATCTGGAAGCGCCTCCAGTGCTCCCGCTGCGGTGGGAAAGCCTAAAAGAGAGGGTGATAATACCGTATCTGTACGACGCCGTAAATTCTCCGCCGGGATCCAACATACGCACGATCGAAGAAAGAATCGGCGATTGGAGCAAACAGTTCTTTTAAGGCGAATGTCGGGTTTCTAGCGCTGTGCGCAAAGTGTGCTTTCGGTCAGCGGCTTGAAACCGGCGGACTTTTATTAAACTTTTCATAATTTTTTCCGAAAATATAGGCAGAGGGTTCGTTCCGTTCAAAAATTGAAGTTTTTGGGCGGAAACGTAAAGATTTTGCCCGGCGCACGGCGCGGATTTCGGAGAGCGTTATGATTTCAAACATTCGTTCGTTAAATGCCTACTCGTACAACGGATTGTCCCGCTTAGGGGGATCTGCGGGAAAACTCTATGTGCCCGTAAATCCTTCTTCCGTAATCTACGCGCAATTCAGCCATATCTCAGGCATAGCCGCAAGAAAAGGCCAAAGCGGCGTTTCCATAAATAAAATACAAATCCTAAATACTTTGATCGATAATCTTAATAAAATAAAAAGCGGGAATTTTCCGAAAGCGGATTCTAAGATGAGCGAAGCCCAAGCCGAAGTTCTCATAAAAAATTATCAGAGTCAGATACGGTCGGCGGCGGAAACGGCAAATGTGGCTCCGTACGCGCTTGCAGGCGTACAGCCCCAGGCAGGCGCTCTTTTTTCTATCGATGTCTAAAAAAAAGCCTTACCGCAATTTCGGGGCATAAAGACAGCCTTCCAATATAAAACTTGGCTTGGCTGCGCCGGCCTGCACGGCGCATAAAAAATTAAATACAGCCGCGTACCCGGACTACACGAAAATGCAAAAGCCGCAATTCGCCTTAAACCTTCAGCTTAAAAAAAATCAGCCGTATAATATCCACAAAAGGATCGAAGACGCGCCGGTAGTTATAAGAGTAAAAGGAACGCCCACTTTTATCCATTTAAAAAAATTGACGGAGAGTCCTTCTTTTTTGAGTATTCCTATAGCCACAACATTCGCGCTTGCTCCGAAAGGCGTAAGGTTCCCGCCTAGACAAGAACCCACCAGCAGCGCAAACATATAAAGCTCCGGCGACACATTCATTCCGTGAGCAAGAGCCTGAGCTACCGGCAGCATTCCGATTATATAAGGAACGTTATCTATAAATCCGCTTATCAGAATCGACACGAACAGGATGAGCATAAAGCCTGAGAATTCACTTCCTCCTGTGATCTTTTTTAAAAAAGCCGCAAAGTCGTCAAGGAGTCCGATCTCCGCTACGGCGCCCACAACGATAAAAATACCGATCAAAAACGCTATCGTTTCCCAATCGAGCCCTTTTATAAGGGTTACGACGTCGCGGCCGCTTTTCTTTTGTATGACTTTAAACCAAACTATGCCTGCGATGCCCAAAAATAAAACGAGCAAGCCGGATAAAAACTCCGGCCCCGCATGCGACAATGAAAGCAAGGCAAGTCCCAATATCATTGCGCCCAAAAGAATTCCCGGAAAATACGATACGACGGCTTGCTTTTCAGTAGAAACGCTCTCTTTGTTTTTGGAAAAATAAGTGTAAAAAAACGCGCAGCCTGCGAGCATTCCCGTCTGCACGATAAAAAATATGGACGGCCTGCCTTCATGAAAGAAAAAGTCGTTAAAAGTATATCCGGCAAAAGAAGCAAAGATCATGGAAGGCGGATCGCCTATTAAAGTGGCCGTTCCTTCAAGATTCGACATTACGGCAAGCCCTATCATAAAATATGTGGGATCCATTTTAAGTTTGCGGCACAGCGCAAGCGCAATAGGGGCCATAACAAGGACGGTCGCCACGTTTTCCGCAAAGATTGAAATTATCCCGGTCATAACAAGGATGAGTATTATGGCTATTCCCGTATTCGGCGCGCTGTCGATAAGTATGTCCGCTATGCGCGTGGGAATTTGCGAATAGATAAAAAGAGACGCAATGATCATGCTGCCTACATATATCATAAGCACGTTCCAATTAACCACGTGGGTAAACATATAAGAGAGCGTTTCCCCGGCATTGACGCCGCCGAATATGCTTTGGGGAATAAAAACGCTCGCCGCAGTGACTATGAGAGCCGCGACTGCAGTTATGAGGCTTTTTTTTCCTTGAAACGCAATGATAAGCGCATACATAACGAGCGCAAGCATCAGCACAAAAATTTTCATATTACCGTCCTAATAAAAAATTCAGTCTCCGAAAAAAAAGACCTTTTGTCCAAAACCGCATACAAACGCATACGATCTTAGACAAAAGGTCTTGTTACCGGCCGTAAGCCGGGCGGCGGAACCAGGTTACGCTTTGTAACCGGGTATGTTGATTCCGCAGAAAAAACTACTCCCCGTTTTGCTTTATAAAACTATAACAGCACGAAAGGGCTCAGGTCAAGTGTTTTTTACAAACTAAGCGGCGCAAGAGCACCGGGGAAACATCGTAAACTACCGTTGAATATAAAAAACGACTACACTCCCGGCAGCGTCCTGCCGCCAGCCGCGGCTGACCGTAATAGGTATCGGACTGCGCTCGCTTTCTTCCGAAAAGCTCGCTTGCCAACGGTCAGAGCGGCTCTGCGTCAGTTCCCGCTGCCTCGCGTTCCATCGTTTTCTTTATGCCGATGCTTGTTTCATAATCATACAACCCCGGTGCTCTTGCCAAAAATCAGAAACGCCTGTCCGCCCTGATTTGATATATTTAAGAAAACGTCATTGAATAACAAAAAGAAAACCTGTATTATCTATAGCGGTCAGCGTTTGCTGTAAAATATTTTTAGGAAATAAAAGACTTTGTAAAGTTTTTTATTTGTAATCGGAATGACAAAATATTTTGATTACCGCCGGACAATTTTCGGCGATTCAGATAATTTTTGAAGGAGTTTATATGACGATCAATGACATCAAACATCCAAAACTTAAGGCTTGGATCGAAGAATGTGCAAAGATGTGCGAACCGGACGATATCTATCTGTGCGACGGTTCCAAGGCGGAATACGACCGCCTTATGAAAAAATGCGTCGACGCGGGGCTCGCCACTCCGCTTGCAAAAAAGCCCAACAGTTTTTTGTTCCGCTCGCTCCCGTCGGATGTAGCCCGCGTTGAAAACCGCACCTTTATTTCTTCAGTTAAAGAAGAAGACGCCGGTCCTACAAATCACTGGATAGATCCCAAAGAATTAAAGGCGACTATGCGCGGATTGTACAAGGGCTGCATGCACGGACGCACGATGTATATTATCCCGTTCTGCATGGGACCGCTCGGATCTCCTATCTCCAAAAACGGTATCGAGCTTACGGATTCCGAATATGTAGTTTTGAACATGGATATAATGACGCGCACAGGAAAGAAGGTTCTTGACCTTTTAGGTACCGACGGAGAATTCGTTCCCTGTCTGCATTCCGTAGGAAAACCGCTCAACAACGGTGAAAAGGACAACGGCATTTGGCCGTGTGCGGATCTGGAACACAAATACATATCCCATTTCCCGGAAGAACACCTTATATGGTCGTACGGTTCAGGCTACGGCGGAAACGCGCTGCTCGGTAAAAAGTGCTTTGCCCTTCGTATCGCAAGCGTTCTTGCACGCGAAGAAGGCTGGATGGCGGAGCACATGCTCATCTTAAAGCTCACAAATCCCGAAGGCAAAGTAAAATATGTAACGGGCGCATTCCCGTCGGCATGCGGTAAGACAAACCTCGCCATGCTTATTCCGACCCTCCCGGGCTGGAAGGTGGAAACCGTAGGCGACGATATTGCATGGATGAAATTCGGCAAAGACGGACGCTTGTACGCGATCAACCCTGAAGCCGGATTCTTCGGAGTGGCTCCGGGAACTTCCGAACATTCGAACAAAAATGCTCTCGTAGCGGCTTCAAAAAACACGATCTTTACAAACTGCGGTCTTACGGAAGACGGCGACGTTTGGTGGGAAGAAATCGGATATAAACCTCAAGGAAAAGAGATTGTCGACTGGCAAGGCAAAAAACGCCCCTGCCCTGAAACCGACAAAAACCCCAAAGACAAGTCTCAGTGCATAGCTCACCCGAACGCACGCTTTACGGCGCCTGCGTCTCAGTGTCCGTGTATTGCACCCAACTGGGAAGATCCTGAAGGCGTGCCGATAAGCGCCGTACTGTTCGGCGGAAGACGCCCGTCAACGATCCCGCTTGTACACCAGTCGCGCAACTGGAACCACGGAGTTTTCTTGGGTTCCATAGTAGGTTCCGAAATCACCGCGGCGTCCACAATCAATGCGGCCGAAGTCGGAAAGATCCGCCGAGATCCTTTTGCGATTATTCCTTTCTGCGGTTACAACATGGGCGACTACTTCCAGCACTGGATTAACATCGGTAAAAAATCAACGGAAGATAAACTTCCGAAAATCTTCTATGTTAACTGGTTCCGTAAGGATTCCGACGGAAACTTTATGTGGCCGGGTTACAGCGACAACAGCCGCGTATTGGCATGGATATTCGACCGCTGCGACGGTAAAGATAATTACGTAGATACGCCGATCGGTTTTATGCCTAAAGAAAACGCAATAAACACGCACGGACTTGACGAGAAGACAAAGAAGAACATGAAAGAGCTTTCTTCCGTCGATGTTGAAGGCTGGAAAAAAGAAATCAAGGATATCCGCGAAAACCATTATCCGAAATTCGGCAAACATCTGCCCAAGGAATTGAGCGCATGTTTGGATGATCTTGAAAAGAGATTGTCAAAGTAAAAACTTTACAAAGCGCCGGCGAAGGATGAAATTCCGGACAGATCGATAGGATTGACAGCCTTTGCCGGCCGTTTAAAGCGCCCGGTTCCTGCACTAAGGGATCGGGCGTTTTTTGTTTTTATTCCGTTTTTTATTCCGCTTTATTATTCACAAGAGCAAGCGGTTTTCCGGGACGATCAGTTCATATTGTTATCAGAGCTTTGTATGCTTTCCGCACGCTTAAGGGCGATTTTAGCTTCGTCATAGAGTGCAGCGGAAGAAAATATGTCCTTCGCTCTTGAATACGACAAAAGAGCTTTTTCAATATTCCCCGCCTTCATATAAATATCGCCCTTAGCCATGTGGTCCATTCCCAGCCCGTAAGAATTTTCCGAGCGCCGGTCAAAGGAGATAGCACTGTCCGCAGCGCTCAAAGCTCCGTCATAATTTTTTGCAACCGAACGGACGGACGCTATTGCATACCAATCGTAGGCGGCCATCTCAAGATAAACAAGTTTTTCATGAATTTCAAAAGAATTCCTAAAGGCTTTTTCGGCCGCATTCCAGTCCGAAAGTTCCTTGTAAGCGAATCCTATAAGGCGCCATGCGTAAGCTTCGTAAAGTTCATCCGTTTTTTTAAGCTTACCCATCTCCTTTGAAACGATCTCGATGGTTTCTTTAGCCCTATCCTTAGACGAGTTTTCAGTTCCGTAAGAAAGGAGTCCCCTACAAAGGTATATTTTAGCTGTGGAAATCAGATTCTCTTCGTCTTCGGCGGCGGCTTCGTCCAAGGCTTTTTGCCAATAGTTTTCTGCAGAAGCCGCATCCTTTTCATAAAAAGCGAGGTTTCCCATTGAAAGCAAAACTTTTATCCTGAGATCTGCAGCGTCAATCCCTACGGCAAGCTTCCACGCTTCGTCCATAAGAGTGCGGGCAAGCACGTAGTTGCCGCGCTCGGATTCGGTATTTGCTATGTCAAGCTGCTGTACGGCAAGATTTCTTTGAGTGACTATGCGGGCCGGCCGCTTGGGCGCGGACGAACAGGATAAAAACAAAAGCAAAATTCCGAACACATACAAAAAGCGCTTTACACAAACCGTGCGAAAACCAAGATCCAAGCTAAATTTTCTTTTTTTCATACGCCGTCCTGTTAAAACTCAATATCCCGGGGACTTGTGCCGCCGGATTGCGTGTTTACGCGATCGGGAACGCCCCGTTTCAAAAGGGGATTGTTTTTAAGCGCTTCCAAAACGTCCTGAGCGGATTGAAGGGTTGTTTGAAGTTCGCTTACCAAGCCTGAAATCTGCGGGAACTGCGACGGCAGCGCGGCGGTCGCCTTTTCCAGATTTTCAATCGCTGCGGAAGTGTGCGCGACCGCCGCGCCCAGTTCGGGAAATATCTTTCCGTTCGGATCCACAAGAGCAGGAACTATTCCGTCAGAAGAATTTGCGGCGGCGTTAAGAGCGTCGGTAATCCGCTTGATGTTCTGAGTTATGTCGGACAGATCGCGGTTAAGCGTCTGCGTTATTTCCGAAACGTTTTCGGTCATAAGTTCTACGGAATGAATCGTGTTTGTAAGCGGAGCGCTGCCCCTTCCTTCAAGAGCTTCGTCTATGCGCGACAATATCCAAGAAACGTCCGTAAGAATTCTATTGGCCTGAGAAATGAAATTTGAAATGGTATCGTCTTTTTTAGGTACGGTAACTATGCCGGTTTCTACGCGTTTTCTTCCTTCTGCGGAATCCACTCTCGGAATTAATTCGCCTTCTTCAATAAGCCCCGTTCCGTTGCCCGGATAAAACAAAAACTGGTTCCCGAGCCCTATGGGACTTACGTTAAATTCCACTACCGAACCTTCCCTTACCCTGTCATAGTAAGTATCGTAGATATAAAACTGAACTTCTACCGAATCGTTAGAATTTAACCGTATGGACTTTATCTTTCCCACCGTAAATCCTTTGTATAAAACCGGCATACCCGCGCTGAGGCCGCTCCCGGATTCGAATTCCGTAATATAATAATAATCTTTTGAAAACCACCTCTGCTTGCTTCCGATCAAAAATACTGACGCCACAAGCGCAACGGCGGCGGCAACGGCAAAAAATCCTACTATCTGATCCGCATAACGAATTTTAAATTTCATATGGCAATCCCTTTTTCTATAAACGCAATAAGATCTTCGTCCCTGGCTATTTCATCTCCGCTTACGGCTAAAGAAATCTTTCCTTCAACGACCAGGCAGATGATATCGGCAAGCGCTTTTATCACATTGAGATCATGGCTTACAAATATCATGGTTTTCTTTTCCTGCTTTTTTTGTTTTATGATCTTTACAAGGCGGCGGGAAGAACTGTCGTCCAGCGATTCCGTACATTCGTCAAGGAATATTAAGTCCGGATCGCACAGCATGGCGCGCGCAAAGGCGATGAGTTTTTGCTCGCCTACGGAAAGAGCCGAAGGCCGTATATCAAGCGGCTTTTTATAGCCTACGTCTTTTAAGACCCGCTCAATGTTTTTCACTCTTTCCGAAAGACTCATCTTGGGAAAGTGGACTTTAAGAGGCAGCTCAAGTATCTGCCGGACCGTTTGATTTGCCCACAGAGCCGAATCTTGAAAAACAAAAGCGCAGCGGCGCCTGAATTCAAGCGTCTGCCTCCGGGTCATCAAAAAAATGTCCCGCCCGTTATAACTTACGCTCCCTTCTACCGGAAGCAAAAGTCCTGCGGCAAGCTTCAGTATGGAACTTTTCCCTCCGCCGGAAGGTCCCACGATGGCGGTAGCTTTCCCCTCTTCAAAAGAATAGGAAACGTTGTCTACGATTTTGTTTCCCTGTGCGGCAAATGAGATGTTTTTTAATTCTATGACAGCGCTCTCCGCCATATAAAGCCCTTCAGATATAGTAAAGCGCGGAAATCAATATGTTTGCCAATATGCACCACGCAAACGAGCTACTTACGGCCTTTAAACCCGCCACGGGAACTTCGGTACTCGCTCTTTCCACCGAAAATCCTTGAAGCAAAGCGAAAACTGAAATTATCATTCCGAATGCTACGCTTTTTATAAGTGTGATAAGGATGTCCGAGAGAGTAAGCGCTTGAAGAACATTGTTAAAATAATCTACCGCGGGAACGGGATTTATGAGCTGAGAAACAAAATACGAGCCGGCCAGCCCGAAAATACAAAAATAAATGTTCAAAAGGATCAGCGAAGCGGTTACGCCTAAAAAACGCGGCACGGCAATGTGTTCGATGGGATCCACTCCAACCGCAATGTACGCTTCTATTTCGTGCGACACTACCATACCGGCGATTTCGGTGGCGATAGCCGTAGCCGACCGCGCAATAATAATGAACGCCGTCAACAACGGCCCAAGTTCGCGTGTGATCGCACTGACTAAAAGCTGATAAATAAGTTTTTGCTGTGAGAGATCCGACAAAAACGGTTCCACAAACGCATTAAACGCGGCTCCTATTCCGAGCGCGAGCAGTGAAGATATGCCGAAGGCTTCCACAAAGGTAAAAAGTATCTGCATTACGAGAATCTTATATGCGGCTTGTCCTCTTATCACAAATGGCCACACGCTTCTTAAAATTCTTCCGAAAAAACCTATCGTATATTGATTTTCCTTCGATCTTGCATTTATGATCCTGCCGATCTTTTTTAACATATCGGAATTGTACGTAAAACGAACGCGTTATACAAGCGTTCGCATGATCCTGCCGTTGCACGGAAAACTTTGCGCTTTGCGGTCGTTTCAATATAAAAAAAAGCGTCACTCCCGGCAGCGTCCTGCCGTTGTGCGGGAATTTCGCGCTTTGCGATCGTTTCAATACGCCGCGGCTACAGTCCCTGCAAATCTCCGTTTTTAAGAACGGTGAATTCCGAATTGTCTTCGTATACGAACGTTATGGTAGGATCCCTCACTACGCCGTCAAGGTGAATAAGGCACGGCGCATCTCCGTCATAATTCATTCCTACGGCAAAGTGACATGTACGGAAGGCTTTTTCATCTTCGAGCATGTTCCCGCCTATTGAAGCGGCGGGATTCAGCCCTATACCGAGCTCGCCTATATTGCGCGCATTGCGTTTATAAACGGCACCCTGCCCTTCCGGCAATTTTCCGTCCTTTTCCATTTGAACGGCGGCCTTTTCGGCGTCGGTAATGGATTTTAAAAGGCGCTTGGCTTCGTCGCCTCCTGTAACTGAAGTTATAAAACCGTTTTCAACTTCTATCGCGATCGGAGTTTTTAAAAGCGAAGTTCCGTCGCTAAAAGACATCGAACCGTCAAAAACGATCTTTCCCTGCGTCCCTTCATTTCCCGATCCTACAACGGGACTTATAAACACTTCTCCCGCCGGTATGTTACCGCCTGAGCCGGGTTCCGAAAAATCTCCGTTGTCGCTCATAGGTTTTCGTCCCCAAACCGGAACTTCAACGTTTGTACCTCCCGGAGACGTAACACGGACGGTTTTTACTCCCTCGTATCTTTTGCAAAGTTTTTTGCACGTCTCTGAAAGCAGCTTGTAATCTATGCATACCGTGCGCTCAAACATATTCTCCGTGAGCCCGGGAGTCCAAACCGCTCTCATAGTTTTTTTACCGCCGATTAAAAAATTAAAAATATGGTCGAATTTTTCGCCGCTTTCGGATACGTAAGGCTTTGCAATCGCCTCGCTGTCCTTTCCGAGTTTTTGCTCCGAAATCGAAAAGAAAACGTCAGGTTCGGTTTTAAGAGCTGCTATGACTTCAGGCGAAGCCGTATCCAACAGCGTTTTCACGCTTTGATAGATCAGCACGGGAACGGCGCCTTCTTCCAGCAGAGCCGTATAAAGGCTTTGAGCGATTGCCGCCATAGACGGATTTGTAACGATTAAGACACGTTCATTTTTTTTAACGCGACAGACTTCGCGGACGACAGTCTGAGCGGGGGTTAATTTTTCTTTTTCAAACATACTCCTATTCTATCATGTTATGCGACAGAACTGCAAATACATATTGCGCACAGCTATAATCAGCGACGTTTCGGCTTTGATAGAAACCTTGTCCTTTTATCCTTTTCTTTTTATACTTTTTATCCGATGAACATATGTCTTTTTTCCGAAGAAGAAATAAACAGACCTCTTCTGTGGCAGGATGAAAGGGCTCAGCATCTCATAAAAATCCTTCATAAAAATGAAGGCGATACTTTTACGGCGGGAATAATCGACGGCAAAGCCGGCTCCGCAACGGTCCTGCGTATTGTTCCCAAAACACAGATCGAATTTTCGTTTACGGCGGAAAACGATGGTAAACCTCCGTATCCTCTAAGCATGATCATAGGGTTTCCGCGCCCGATACAGCTTAGGCGGCTTTTGCGCGATGCGGCGGGGCTCGGTGTGAAAAGCATTCATTTAACGGGTACGGAACTCGGTGAAAAATCGTATTTGAAGTCAACTCTGATAGAAAGCGACGCCGCGCGAAAAATGCTGATCGACGGCACTTCTCAAGCGGGAAGCACTCATTTACCTGAGCTCTGCGTGCATTCAAAGCTCGAAGAATGTCTTGACTCGGACTTCCCTGCCGCAACCGGCAAAGACAATGAAAACTCATCCGAAGGCTGTACAAAAAAAACATCCGCCGAAAAAAACAGCGATTCGCACGATGCGCCGCCCGGGATTTATGCGTGCAACGCGCCATCGCATAGCCGCCCGCCAAACCGAACGATTCCTCCGCTTAAAATTGCCTTGGATAATATCAATGCGGAATGTTCTCTTTCGGAGTTTTTAAAAAAGAATAAAATTGACGGCCTTTCCTACAAAAAAAACGGATATATGCGCCCTATAGTAGCGGCGATAGGCAGCGAACGCGGATGGACGGATAATGAACGCCGCCTTTTTGAAAAGGCGGGCTTTACGCTATGCAGCATGGGAAGCCGAATTCTCAGGACGGAAACCGCTGCGACAGTCGCAGCTTCCGTCATCCTCGATCACATGGGGCTTTTGGACTAGCCGGCCGGTTTTAGAGGTTTTACATCCTAAGTCGGTGCAGTTTGCCCGTAGAACTTTTTTTTTCGGCGGCGCATCTTTCCCGTCGGTATCCTTTGCAGGCGCATTTCGCCCGCCGACATATTTTGCCGACAGCGCATTCAAATGTTAAATTTTTACACCGATATGTAAAAAAATCAATGCCTTCACTAGAATGAAGACAAAGTATGTGTTAATATACGTGCAACTTTAAAAATATCCGTTTCGTTTTTGAAGATATCTTATTTTGCAAATCGTTATTTTACAACGAATTACAATGCACTCCGAATTTTATAAAACTCGAAACTGATATTAAACATAAAAGGAAAAATATTGGACAACGCAAAAATAAAACAAATTTTACTTGATATACAGGGAACCGATCTCGACTTTACGGTAACCATGACCGGCAAAGCAAGCAAAAAAGTCAACGGCCTTTACAAGCCCGAAACGTACGAAATTCTTTTGCACAATAAGAATTTCAAATCCGACAATCAGCTTGTTTATACGGCGGTTCACGAATATACGCATCACCTTATAAATGAAAAGCAGCTCGCGGAATCCGGCGGCCGTCAGCCTCCCAAGGGCTCAAGAATCCACACTCAGGCGTTTTGGGCCAAATTTCACGAACTTTTGGAAATTGCCGAACAGAAAGGATACTATGTATTGGGACTTGAAAATTCCCCGGAACTTGAAGCTCTTACCGAAAAAATAAAAAAAGAATACATAGAGACTAACGGCCGCCTAATGCAGGAATTCGGTAAACTTTTGGCAAAAGCTCACGAACTTTGCGAAGCCGCGGGGATCCGCTATGAAGACTATATCGACAGAATCCTGTGTCTTCCAAGGGCTAGCGCAAGGGACATAACAAGGACGTCTCTCGTTCTGACAGATCCGGCCGTAGGATTCGATAACATGAAGCTGCTTTCGCAGATAAAGCGGCCCGATGAACGCGCTGCCGCCGAACAGCAGCTTTTGTCCGGAAAAGCGCCGGACACCGTACGGGCGATGCTGAAAAAGAAGGCTGAAAAAATTGATCCTAAAGAAAAACTTGAAAGAGAGCGCGATCGCCTGAACAAAATGATTTCAAGCCTTACCCGGCGGCTGGAATTTGTGGAGGAAAGCCTTGCGCAGATGTAAAGCCGCTATCTTAAAGCTTTTGGGCGTATCGAAAAACCCGCTCTTAGCGATTTTTTTCTATGTTTTACATACAGTTTCGGCTCAAAACTTCTCCGAACAGGCGGGAAAAGCGGATGCGATGTCCTTGTCTGGGACGTCGAGCATCGCTTCTCCGTATCAAGACAACGCTTGGTATGTTCCGGGAAAAACCAACATAAAAGACATCCAGATAGAACAGCACGAACAGGACGCACGATCGTCTTCTCCCGCTCTTTCGGAACGACAAGATCCGCAAGATTCGAAGGAAGATCTTTCAAACTCCGACGATGATAAAGATGAAATAATCACCGCTTTCGATTTTATAAAACTGAACGAAGAAGGACTTCTTTCAAACACACAGGAGCTTTTTTCCGGTAAGAATTCAGATCTGCCCGGAATAATTTACAAATTCAGGGAAATAAAAAAAGACGCCGCTTCGCTTTTCAAAAAAGAAAATAAATCAAATATATTAAATATATCGTCCGACGCGTCCGTGTTGCGTTTTATAGTAAACGGCAAAGACATATATCCTTCCTGCAGAAGCATTTATTTCAGTCGGATAGAAAGGAATAAACCCTTTTTGCTTGCCGGCGACCGCCTATATGATCAACAAAACAAATCTTATTCCGAAACATTTTATTTTTTATTCGTTCCTGCCGGCAGGAGCGGAGGGCAGGAAGTTTACAGCGTAAAAGCCGCCGTGCTGCAAAATAATATAAATGAAAATTCGGAACTGTACGACCTTGCAGCGATAAAAGATCTTTATGCTTTTAGAACCGGCAGTTTTATTTCCATACACAGCGGAATTAACGATAAAGACGGTAACGGCTCCGATTACCGCCTCAGCCGAAGTGAACCGGACGGCGAAGCCCTTCTATTAAATGCCGCTCGGCAAAGCGGCATGGATCACGGCCATACAGGCGCGGCTGAATCCGGCGGCGCCGGCGGGCTTTCCGCATCGTCAAGCTTAAACTCCGGCAGTGATGAAAAAGTCGCCATAGATTTTCTTATGGTTATAAGGAATCATTTGGCTATGGTTAAGAATAAGGAAAGTGTGCTTGAATTCGGCTGCCGCACAAATTGAAATTTTAAAGAAACTATGGCAGAACTCATCAATATCAATGACGGACTTTTAAAACTGGGATTCTGTGAAAGCGGTTCTTTACAGCCGGAACCGCAAGACGGCAAAGCAGACCTTTGCCCTTTACAGACGCTGGCTCAAAAGATGGAAAGCTATATCAAAGAGCTCCGCCTTTTCAATTCCGCCTACGACCTTGTGAACACCGACGACCGCGATGAAATAATCGTAAACCACATCTTTGACAGCCTTTCCGCCGTTCCGGTTATTCTGCGCTTGGCAAAATCTCTACAAACGAAAAAAAATAAAATCACCATAGGCGACATCGGATCGGGAGCGGGATTGCCGGGCATTCCGCTTGCAGCCGCATTACCTAAAACCGAATTCACTCTTATCGAGAGGATGAGCAAACGCTGCGCTTTTTTACAGAACTGCGCCGCCATACTGGATCTGAAAAACGTTTGCATTAAAAATATCGAAGCCGAGAGAGTGCAGCCTGAAAGTCTTGATATTGCCGTATTCCGCGCCTTTAGGCCGCTGGACAAAAAAATCTTAAGTACGGTGATGAACACGGTCGTTCCGGGGGGCTTTGCCGCAGCCTACAAGGCGAAAAAAGAAAAGATCGCCGAAGAGATGAGAGGCCTTTCAGACTCGATAAAAGATTATTCGGTAGAAAAACTTTTCGTTCCTTATTTAACGGACGCTGAAGGGGATAAAAAACGAGAGAGAAATCTTGTCGTCATAAAGAAAAATTAGCATCGAAACATTCAGACTAATTCGGAGACGATACTTTTTTTAAAAGCTTTATGAGAGCGTCTTTTTCGACAAGGTCTATAGGGCGGCCTTCAATGTATTTATGAGCGCCTTCGCTGAACAGCCCTGCTGCAAAACAAATTCCTTTGTCGGCCTTAGTGTCTTTTATCTTGTTGTGAAATTCGCGTACAAATAATTCCCCTACTACGCCTGAGGTTCTGTAGAACCGCAGCAGCTCCGTGTCTTCCCATTTTGTAGTTTCTACCGTGCAAAGAATATCCGCGCTATCCTGGTTAACGGTAATGTCAAGGATCTTTACAAAAGAATTTTGGCAAAACGTAACCACAGCCTTGCGGCAAAGGGCAATAAAGTCGCTCGTTCCCGACATGAGATACGTCTGCAAATTTGTGTTTTGATTTAATTCCTGATAACGCGACATTAAAACCGCGACGTCTTTATAAGTCGGAACTATCGACTGTATCTGCTTGAGGAGATCCAGTCCTAAAGCAATTTTATTGGAAGCAAAACAAGTCTGAGCCATGTTATAACGCAGCTCCACCGCAACTTCAGGCGGCACGTCTGGTATTTTCAAGCCTATTTCAAAATCCTGAAGAGCTTTATCGTATTGTTTTGCATTTAAATTCATTTTTCCCGTAGCAAGACAGGAGCGCGGGCCGTACACGGGATCGGGGCGCAGGTGCATAAAGATTTTCATCGCCTTTTCGCCGTAGCCGGATTCGTACATGGCGTCCGCCATGGAAAACAGTATTTCCTTATCGTCGGGGGATTCGTCGATGGTTCTGCGCAAAAAATTCAGGCTTTCCCTGAATTTTCCGGATTTATAGAGCGCAAGCCCCATCGGTCTGTAAACGGAACTTGTGTCGGGCCTTGCGACAAGGGCTTTTTTTAAGCACGGAATGGCGCGGGCAAAATCGTTGTTTTCATAACAGGCAATGCCCAGATTATAACACGTGTCAAAATCATCCGGTTTTAAACGGTATGCAACGGCAAGTCCTTTAAATGAATCCTGGGTTTTACCCAGTTTTAACGCGCAAATTCCCTGCCTGAGAGCAACCGTAAATTCATCAACTTCGGGATGAAGTCTTGCGATGTCAACCAAGGTATTGTACAGCGGGAAGGCTTTTTCCCACTCATGACGGCGGAAATAACAGTCGGACAGTTCAACCAAAGAAGCAGTGTGATGCGGATCCTGCTTGAGTTTTCTTGTCGCCTCTTTTATTATTTTCGAATCATCCTTTTTTTCCGGCATTGATTTTTTACCTTTACCGGAAGATTTTTTCGAAGAAAGAACGGAAATAAGAGCTATAACGCCAAGTATGACGACGGACACTATAACGATAGGAAAAAGACTAAACATCTGCTATAAAAAATCCCCCAAAATAAAAGCGTAGAAAAAACGCATCTTCCAGTCATCTGCCGAAAATATCTCTTTGCAGAAGACAAGATTCCCTTTATGTATAATATCGGCAGAATTCCGTAGAAAAATTACTATTGCAATTCCGAGTTCTATAAAGCTCGGAATTTTCCGCCTATTTCGTTGCGGATGCTACTGTAATTCCTTTATCATATCCGCAATGCGGGAAACGGCGATTTTTATTTTATCGATATTCGTCGCATAGCAGCAGCGGACAAACCCCTCGCCCGCTTCTCCGAAAACATTTCCCGGGATCACCGCCACCTGATGTTTTTCTATGAGCCGAGTGGCAAATTCTTCGCTTGAAAGAGAAGTGGAACGTATGTCCGGAAAAATATAAAACGCGCCTTCCGGCTCCGCACAAGGCAGATTCATGCTGCAAAAAGCCTTATACATCAGGTTGCGTCTTTGCCGGTAGCTTATTCGCATTTTTTCAACTTCCGCCCAGCCGTTTCTAAGTCCTTCCGCAGCCGCGTACTGACTCATGATCGGCGCACATATGGTCGAATACTGATGAAGTTTGTTTACCTGCTCCATCAAGTCGGCCGGGGCGGCAACGTAGCCTATTCGCCAGCCGGTCATGGCAAAGGCCTTGCTGAATCCGTTTAAAACTACAGTATAGTCTTTCATTCCCGGGAAGCTGCCTATTGAAACGTGCTTGACTCCGTCATAGACAAGCTCGCAGTAAACCTCGTCGCTCAAGCACCAGATTTTGTGTTTTTTTACCGTTTCGGCTATTTTTTTCAATTCCTGTGCGGGAATAACGCGTCCTGTAGGATTGTTCGGAGAACAGAGCATGACGGCCTTTGTTTTAGGGCTTATCGCCCTTTCTATCTGTTCGGCTGAAGGAATAAAGCCGTTATCTCTTGTGTTCAAGCGGACAAGATTTACGCCGCACAACGAGGCGAGCGGCTGATAACTGACGTAACATGGTTCGCACACGATAATTTCATCGCCGGGATTCAATATGGCGCGTAAAACCGCATCCACGGCCTCGGACACGCCGATTGTGACAAGGATTTCCGTTTTAGGCTCGTAAAAAAGTTTATAGCGCTCAAGATACTTTGCGATTTCTTCGCGCAGCTCAAGAAGGCCGCGGTTTGAAGTGTATGACGTCTGCCCCTTTTCAAGGTGATAAAACGCTTCTTCCCGCATGAGCCACGGCGTAGGAAAATCAGGTTCGCCTACGCCCAATGAGATTATGTCGTCGCGTCCTATAATCAGATCAAAAAATTTGCGGATTCCGGACGGCTGCGTTTCCAAAATTTTTGAAGAAAATCTATCCTCCCTGTCGTTCATTACGCTGTGACCCCTTCGCGTCGGTCTCGCTCGGCTTCCGCATAAACTATATCGTTTTCTTTGTATGTTTTAAGTATAAAATGCGTTTTTGTGGAACGCACGCCTTCCAAAGTGGATAACTTGCTTGAAACAAAGAAAGCGACTTCTTTTAATGTTTCTCCTTCGATTATCACTTTAAGATCATATCCGCCGCTCATGAGATAAAGCGATTTTACCTGCGGGAAACGCCAAATTCTGTCGGCGATAGCGTCAAAACCGTGTTCACGCTGAGGCATTACCTGAATTTCTATTTCGGCGCAGACCTTTCCCTTGTTGTTTTCATCCTTTTCGGGATTTACGATAGCGGCATATTTCATTATGACGCCGTTGTCTTCGAGTTTTTTAATGATATCCCCTACGTCCGCAGCGGATAATTTTGTCATTGCGGCAATATCATTGATCGAAAGCCGTGCGTTTTCACGCAGCAATGAAAGAATCTCTTCACTATGTTTATCCATAAGGGGCGCCTCTTTTAAATGAATTTGGAACACGGTTCTCTGAAAACCGACACGGCTTTTAGAGACCGCCGACGGGATATACAATAAAGTATTTCAGAATAATTAGCAACAAAGGGAATCGGACTGGAGTTCTAGGGAACCGCAGCGGGAAATATAAGTTATAAAAAAACGCTTTACTGTATTAAAAACGGCTGCACTCCCGGCAGCGGCCTGCCGTTCGCCGTGGCTGACCGTAATAGGTATCGGACTGCGCTCCTATAGAGTGCGGTGTTGCAGAAAATATCAATTTTCGAAAATACCGCACTCGTGCGCGAGAGCGCACACGTATATGCACAAGTTTGCCCTGCAAACTTGTAGTTAAACGGGACGCGCTATTTTAGCGTCTCGTTTAACTATGGTCAGAGCGGCTCGGCGTCAGTCCCACTGCCTTGCGTTCCGCCTTTTTCTTTATACCGATACTTGTTTCACACTAATACACTTCGCCGCGGTTCCCCTGCAACGCAACTGCCGCCGAACCGCAAAACTTTGATTGCCTACCTTTTATTTTTTATATATACTTTGCATACTTTAAGGGAGTGTTTAACTTGAACGTCTGAAATTGAAATTTCCTCGTATGTCGTTTTATAGGAGTTACTATGGAAAAATTAAAGATCCTTTTACCGAAAGGCAGAATATATGAAAATGTCGTTTCTCTTTTAAGCGGAGCCGGAATAAAAATCGATCTTCCCGAAAGAGCGTACCGCCCTACCGTAAACCAAGACGACCTTGAAGCAAAGGTGATGAAACCGCAAAACATCGGCAAACTGCTTGAACTCGGCTCGCACGACGTAGGATTTACGGGACGCGACTGGATTATGGAAACCGGCGCAGACGTTGAAGAGATCATGGATCTCGGGTTCGACAGAGTCCGCATAGTGGCGGCGGTTCCAAACTCTATCGACGACAAAACTTTAACGGAAAGACGGGTGATAGTAGCAACCGAATACGAACAAATCTCGCGCCGATGGCTTGAAAACAGAAAGATGAATTTTCTTATCGTAAGGACGTACGGAGCGACGGAAGTATTTCCCCCTGACGACGCGGACATGATCATTGACAATACGGCTACCGGCCGTACCTTAGCTGAAAACGGGCTTCGCATAGTGGACACGATCCTTGTAAGCTCAACCTGCATGTTCGCTTCAAAAAAAGCGATGAAGGATCCGGCGAAAAAGCAAAAGATTTTGGAACTTAAAATGCTTTTTGAAGCCGTCATAAACGCAAGGGACCGCGTTATGCTTGAAATGAACTGTTCAAAAGAAAAATTCGAAGCCCTTGTTAAAGGTCTTCCTGCAATGCGAAGTCCCACCGTAGCGCCCCTTTACGGAGACAGCGGCTATGCAATAAAAATCGCCGTAAAAAAAGGCGAAGTTCCGGTTTTATTGCCGCAATTGCGGGAACTTGGTGCGACGGACATACTTGAATATGAACTCAGGAAGGTTCTCTAGGCCGCAGGTTAAGCGCGGCAATGCGCTGATTGTATGTAGCACGTCCGTATGCGGCCAATCCGCCCTAAAATTATAAAACTCGAAGTTTGGACTAGACCAGATTATTCGGGCAAAATAAAAAAAACGGCGACAGAAGCGGCGGAATAATCCAAACATGGCGGCTCACTCAGTCAAAGCTCTTTATCCATTGCCAAACGGCCGCGTCTTCCTGTCCCATCCTCCAAAAAGCCAAGCTTTGAAATCCCATATCCTTGTACATTCTTGAACGCTCCACAACCGAGTGAGCGTCTTCATACCAGCCTGTAACCGATATTTCTTTTTTAAATGAAAAATACGGCACGTCGTTTTCTCGTATGACAACATCCACATTGTTTTCGTGCATGATCCGGTTTATTCCTTCAAAATACCATGCTTTGCGCCAATTTTCTTCCGGCCATGTTCTGCCGTAAAAAGGCAGCCCAATGATATATTTTTCGGCAGGCCACAAAGAAAGGGCATATTCGGCGACGGATCGGCACCAGTCCATAGAAGCGATTGCACCCGGAGCGCTTGTGCTCCAGTGTTCGTCATAGGCCATAATCATTATTCTGTCCGCAACTTTGCCTATTTCAGAATAGGACTCCGCATCTCGTTCCAAAGTTTTTACCCGCGCGTGGACGCAAACCGTTAAAGGCTTTTTACCCAATTTTTTTTTCAGATATTTTAAAAACAAAAGATAGTTTTCCGCATCTTCCGGGGGGACAAGTTCAAAATCGATCTGAACGCCGTCAAATTCCTTAGCTGCAAGCGCAAGGTCATTAGCTATCTGTTTTCGAAGTTTGCCGGAACTTAAGACAAAGTGGCTTAAAGAGCGGCTGTCGCAGACGGCCGTCAAGTGAACCCGGCCTTTAAAATCGGCTACGGAAGATCTTTGCGGCACCTTTGAAAGATTTCCGAATGTATCTATCTCTGCGGCAAAAAGGCCTATGTCCGTAAGCATGGCATTTTTATTGTATTCGCCGATATAATCGGGAATCACATATCCCCATATCTCTTTGAAGTTCACGGCTTCGCCTTTCAATTCCCTGTTCCAGCGGTAAGGATTGGCATATTCCGGAAGCATGACTTCATCGGTTTCGACGCCGGAATTCCGGGTCGCAGGGTTACCGGCAGAGGATGCTCCCGCAGCGGACTGAGCCGCGGCAAGTTGCACGGACTCAGACTGAGCGGTCGCAACGGATTGCACAGTCGCAGAGGATTGCACAACAACAGGCTTCACGGCCACAGACTGCATAACCGTCGCAGATTGCGCGGCCGCAGTAAAGGGCGCCGGCTTGGACAATGCGCCGCCTATTCCGTCCCGGCCGGTGCCGCCGCCAAGACCGGCGGGCGATGCTGAAGAAGGCTTAAAACAGAGTGCGGCAAAGAAAATGACAAAGATAAAATTTTTTCTCATTTATTTTCCAAATAAAGTATGTTTTATTAGAGACTACCCTGACTTCAGTTTTTTATCAATATTCAGCCGCACATATTGCCATGACTTTTTCAGCCGAACATATGCGGCTGCACATATTCAGCCGCACACATGTCGCACATATTGCGTAATTTTCCGGCTGCGGCTTTTCCAGCTCCGCACATACCGCACATATTCAGTCGCGCGATCGCAGCGGGCGCGGATGATTCCGCAGCGGATTGCGATGCCGAAAGTTGCACGGCCGTCGCAGACGGCACGGGCGCAACGGATTGCACAACAACAGACTGCACGGCCGCAGTGGGAGCCGACTTGGACAATGCCCGCTTCATATGCTCTCTCATGCGCACACTACGTCTTATTTGTCCGCCGCACTGGACATCCTGCGGCCTTAGGCAATATAGTAAGATCCGGTATGACAGGAGGTAAATCATGGCAAGTATTTATCAATCTCTAAAAGAAGAAGCTTTTGAAGCCAATATGCAGATTCCGGCTCAGCATTTGGCAATTTATACATGGGGCAACGTTTCGGCGTTCGACAAGAGCAAGGGCGTATTTGCTATAAAGCCGTCGGGAGTGCCTTATCCCGAGCTGAGCGTCGAAAACATGGTCGTAGTGGACTTGGACGGGAAAAAAATCGAAGGTTCTCTAAATCCGTCGTCGGACACTCTTACGCATTGCGTGCTCTACAGAGAATTCGTCGTAAAAGACGGAATTGAAATGCGGGGAATCGTACACACCCACTCTACTTATGCGGTAGGCTGGGCACAATCGATGCGTCCCATTCCTCTTTTCGGAACCACGCATGCGGATCACATACAGACTGAAATTCCTTGCACTCCGTATCTTTCGGAAGAAATGGTCAAAAAGAATTACGAGCTTGAAACGGGAAACGCTATAGTTCAACATTTCCGAAGCCTGAAATACAATCCGGCCGAAGTGAACATGGTCTTAGTCGGGGGGCACGGACCGTTCACTTGGGGAAAAACGCCTTACTATGCGGTATATAACGCTGCGGTTCTTGAAGAAGTAAGCAAGATGGCAAGCATCACATTACAAGTAAACCCCGGCGCAACGCCGCTTCCCAAATACATCATAGACAAACACTATTTAAGAAAACACGGCCCCAACGCCTACTACGGGCAATAGCATTGTCTAGGGAATTTTAAAGGCAGGCCGGCGGCGGAACGGCCCAAAAACTTCAGCCGGTTTCTTTTATCTATACACGGCCGAAAGTTATCCGCAGCTGTTTGCCCGCACTTATGCGTTTTCACAGTTATCCGCTGGCACTTGTTTGCCACATCACGTGCGCCTTCAAATATCAGAAGCTATCCGCCGGCACTTATGCGTTTTCACGCCTATCTGTTCCGCGGTTTAAAATCCGACCGTGCATGAAATGGGAAGGTGATCCGAATAGCCCCTGCCGGTATACACCTTATATCCTATGGGGATCCCGCCCTCATCCGCCCAATGCCCCTTGTCCTCAACGGTAAAATTCGATATCTTTGCACTCCCCGCACTGAAAAAATGATCCAGTGTATTCCATGCTTTATTATAATAATAGCTGCCTCCGTCCATCTGTCTTCCGTCTGATAAGATCCACGGAGAATATACGCCGCATACGCCCAAATTTCCCGCCCGAATGTAGCGAAGAAAAACATTGCACATATCGGAGAACTTTGCCGAACCGCCTTCTGAAACAAAACCGGCAACATCTTCCCTAAAAGCAAATTTGGTTATGTTGCAGTTAAGATCGCCGCAGCAAAGAACCGCAGAGCCGGCGCCTGAAAGGCCGCCCTGTACTCGATCGTACACGTTTTTCCCCAGTACCGATTCCTGCCAGCGCCGCCAAATTTCAGTTTTTGCCTCTCCGCCGGCCATAGATTTCCAGTGATTTACATAAAGAATGAGTTTTTTTCCTGCGGCGGAAAGAGTAAGTTCCATAATAGGCCTTAGAGACGGCTGTTCCGCATTTTCCGTTTTTATGTCCAGAGAGTGAATCTTCAAATCAGAAAGCGGATGCCTGGACAGCACCGCGCATCCTATCGACGAACCGGGCGCCTTATAAAAACATCCGTAACCGTACATCTTTTTTTTGCGCCATGAATTGGAAGCAAGCTTGTTTGAAATATCATACAACACGCCCTTGTTTTCTATTTCTTCCATCACAAAGACGTCCGCGTCCAAAGCATTTATAGCCTCGCATAAGCGTTCGAGCCGCTTTATATAGGAATCCCTTCCCCACCCTGAAGAAGACTTTTTAAAATCACCGTATTCGCTGCCGTCCGTTTGCGCGTCAAAAAACGTTTGAACGTTCCAATTTACAACCTTTATCTTTGCTCCGCTCCCCGCCGCCGCTTTGAACTGCGATAAAGCGTTTAACGGCGGCGGTATAAAAAGCGCAGCAAAAAAGACCGCATAGCGGACAATCTTAAAAATACGGACAAATTCTTTTTGCATAAGACTCCCTGTCATATAAATTGATCCGATAGAATACTTTATGCAAAAATCATTCTAAAACTTGTAGGCCGCCGCCCGATTGCCCTATACGTTAAATTTAAAGAAAAGAACGTCGCCGTCTTGAACTACATAATCTTTGCCTTCAATGCGGTATTTTCCGGCTTCTTTTATCTTAGCTTCGCTGCCGTACTTACGAAGGTCGTCTATCGTATAGGCTTCGGCTTTTATAAACCCTTTTTCAAAATCGGTGTGAATAACGCCGGCTGCTTTGGGAGCCGTATCCCCTTTACGGATAGTCCACGCGCGGCACTCATCTTCTCCGCCGGTAAAAAAAGTGCGCAAGCCCATTAACCCGTAGGCCTTATGGGCAAGCGCTGCAAGGCCGGATTCTTTTAATCCCGCGGACTCCATAAATTCCTTGCGTTCCGAAGGATCGGTTATTTCCGCCAGATCCGCTTCAAATTTTCCGCATATCACCACAACGTCGGATCCTTCTTCCGCGGCAATCTTTTTAACCGTTTCGACGTATTTATTTGAACCTGTAGGAATAGAAGTTTCGTCTATATTGCACACATAAAGCTGGGGCTTTATCGTAAGAAGGTGCATATCGTATACGGATTTTTTTTCATCGTCCGTAAGTTCCGCCTGTCTTGCGGCCTTGCCTTCTTCAAGAAGCGGTCTTATCTTTTCTACGGCGCTCATCCATGCGGAAAGTCTTTTTTCTTCATCTTTGCCGAGCGCGCGTATGGAGCGTTCAGTCTTTTCCCGCCTTTTATTTACGGTATCAAGATCGGCAAGCGCCAATTCCATATTGATCGTAAGAATGTCGTCCAAGGGATTTATTTCAGCTTCCGCTTTTGCGTCTTCACGCACGTGCATTATGTCGGGATTGTCAAAGCAGCGCACCACGTGGGCGATCACGCTGGTTTCACGTATATTTGCCAAAAACTGGTTTCCCAAACCTTCGCCCTTCGCCGCACCCTTTATAAGTCCTGCGATATCCACGAATTTTACGCAAGCGGGGATCTTTTTTTTAGGATGGAAAACGCCTTCCAAAAAGTCAAGACGCTCGTCCGGTAAATCGACAATACCGATATTCGGTTCTATAGTGCAAAAAGGAAAATTTTCCGCAGCCGCAGGAGCCGCAGTTAAAGCTGAAAATATAGTCGATTTTCCAACATTGGGAAGTCCTACAATACCGCAATCCAATGACATAACAAATCCTTCCGTTTTCGTGCGCGGGAGCGCACAGTTATTATTATAACTGCAATTTCGGGCAAAACCGAAACATTGCTTATCAGCTTAACAGCCGGTTACCGCCTTAAAACGCTGCCGTCTTCATGAGCGACAAATATGATCGGCTTATTTTTTGTAAAAAGCCCTACTTCAACAACGCCCGCTATTTCATCAATCTTTGCTTCCATTTCGGGCGGATTTACGGGACTTTGCCAAAGGCAGTCCAAAATCTGATTTCCGTTGTCCGTGATAACGGGGCCGCACTTTCTCACTCCCTCGCGGAGAGTACATTCGGCGCCGAGCCGCTCAAGGGCGGCGGTAACAGGAACGCGGGCGTCACCCACGATCTCTACAGGAACAGGGAATTTGGAGCCTAAGGATTTTACGTCCTTGGACTGATCGATCACAATAACGAATAAGGACGAGTTATAGGCTACGATCTTTTCCCGCAGAAGCGCCGCCCCGCCGCCTTTTATAAGATTGTTTTGGGCGTCGGCCTCGTCCGCTCCGTCAATGGCAAGATCAAGACGTCCGCCTATAATTCTGTCGTTCATGGAATAAACTTGAATTCCAAGATCCTGGCAGGCGTTTGAAGTTTGAAAACTTGTAACTACGGCCTTAATATCCTTAAGAGTTCCGTCTTTAATGCGCTCGGCAAGCCTGTGAACGGCCGGCATTGCCGTAGAACCGGTGCCGAGTCCTATTTTCATTCCGCTGAATATTTTGCCTTCGCTTATCATAACGTCTACAGCTGTTTCGGCCGCCAGCTTTTTTTGTTCACTTTGAGTCATATGTTTCTCCCGCTTTTTTTTGCCTGTAATCCTTACCCGTAAACAGCTTAAACTGTTCATATCCTTGCTCAAGCAGCATCGGAAGACCGTTACACACTTTGCATCCGGCGGCCTTTGCCTGAGCCATGACGGGCGTTACCTCAGGAGCATACACTATGTCAAAAAGTTTTTCTTCTCCCGTAAATTCGTAAAACCAGATGGGATTGTCGTCTTCCTGAGAAAAAGACGCCGTTTCCATTCCCTTTGAAGTTGTCTGAATTATAAGCGAAGAATACTCTTCAAGTTTGCCGCATCCGTCGGGAGACAGCGGAGCGTACTCAAAACCGTATTTTTTTGCAATAGCCCTTGCCTTTGAAAGAGTTCTGTTAAATATACACGCTTTTGCGCCCATAGTGTTTACGGCGTAAGCTGCGGCCTTGGCGGCTCCGCCGGCGCCGATAATCGAAACCTTTGTGTTTTTTAAACTGCCGCTTCCTAAAAAAACTTTAAGCGCATTTACAAGCCCTACAGCATCGGTATTATAACCCGTCCACGAACCGTCTTCTTTACGCATGATCGTGTTACATGCGCCGATTCTTTCTACCTGCGGAGAAACGGTTTTTAAAAGCGGCAAAACGCTCTCTTTGTGCGGAACCGTAACCGAAAGTCCTTCCATGCCTATCTGGTTTGCAAATTCGATCGTCTGCCCTATGTCGGGCGAGCAAACGGGAATGTATACGGCATTGATATTCTGATCTTTGTATCCCGCGTTGTGAAGCTGAGGACTGTTTGTCTTTTTTAAAGGCCAGCCGGTAACGCCGAAAATCCTTGTGTTTTCGTCTATTGAACGGAAGCCGTAAACTTCATTTATCGCAACAGGGTCTATCTGTCCTATCACTTCCCGCAGCCCGGATTCCTCTGGCGAAACAAAGGTTAAATACGAATGGATTTTATGAGCCAGAATGCGGGTTGGAAGTCCCATCGGCCCCATAGCGCATATGATGTGCGGCTGATCCGTTATGTTCTGACATTCTTTAAAAATCTCGGTTACGTCCGAAAGACTGTGCGGCATGCATGCGACTTTTGGAATTTCATAGGAAGTTTTACACATATTTTTAAAACACTTTGCAAGATCTTTTACGGGACCTTCCATGTCGTGTTTGCTGCGGATGATGTGGATCCCGAAAGCGAGCGCGGCGTCCTGCAAACTTTGAACGTAAAAATCGTCTTCAAAATCCACATACGCAAAATTTTTACGCATGTCGTGTTCGGCAAAAGCCAATGCCCTCGCAAACAGCATCGTCCTGGTGCCTTCTCCGCCTACGTACCGCCCTCCGTCAATTTTACGGCGGATCGTGAGGATGGCGGGAATTTGTGCGAGCTCGGGGAATCTCCTTATTGAAAGAAGTTCGTCTTCTTCAAGAAAATCGGCGCGAAGTTCCGCCATGTCTATGTAGCGTCGGTACCGATTTATAAGCTCAACGTTTTCTTTTATTGTCTTTTTAGTCAGCGTCAAACAGATCAGGGGCTTATTCATCGATGAACTCCTGTGGATAAGTAAGGAATTACTTTTGAAAATTCCTCTTCGCTTTCAAAGAAAAGCGTAATATTCTTTCCGTTATTTAAGACAATCTGCAGTGAGGTTTTGCCTTTAAGGGCCTCGGCGGAATCTTCCCACAAAAATGCAGGTATGCTGTATATGTCGTCGTATGATATGAACGGATAGTTTATGAAAATTCCGTTTTCATAAACGCCTTTGAACTTTTTTATGAATAAACTGCGAGCCGTTATCTCGCAGCCTAAAATTCCCGTAGCGCATACTATACAATTTATTAAAAAGGAAAGCCTCCCGAGCAAAGAAAGCGAAACGAGCAAAACACACGTTAAAAAGCTGAGTTTAGCGGCCAAAGCGTTCCCCCGTCTGAGAGGTAAAACACACTTGCCCGCCTTTACAACATATTTTTTACTTCGCAGCGGGACGGAAACCATGACCGAAAAACATCCGGCAAAACCTAAGACTGCCGGTAAAACGACATAAGCATTCAATTTTCAGTTTACTCCTGCTTATCGGCCTTAGCACTTGAAAGCCAAAAGCGCAAAGTTTTTTTTGCAGACTCAAAAGCCAGTGGAAGTTTGTCTATGTCACTTTCGCTGTAAACTTGTTTTGAAACGAGTTTTGTAACTTCCGTGTCTTGAATATGCATGCTGTCCACAAGAGAAGCGGACTTTGAAAGTCCCATCTTTGCAACAAAAAACAGATCACAGGTCTTGTATCTGATGCCCTTGTAATCATAAATATTGGGAAAACTGCACAGATAGGATACCTTTTCAGGTTCGACGCCGAGCTCTTCCCTGCATTCGCGAACGGCGGCTTCTTCGGCTGTCTCGCCGGGGTCGCAAAATCCGCCGGGCAGAGCGAGAAATCCTTTTTTCGGTTCTTTTGCACGAACTTCAAAAATCACGCCGCCCTTTTCATCCGTGATCACAAGCCCTACGGCTGCGGCGACATTGTTGTACAGTTTAAAGCCGCAGTCGGGACAATTCCATTTTCTATCGTCGGCGTATTGAACGTTTTTTCCGCCGCACTTGGGACAAAATAAAAAATCGTTGTTTATGGTTTCAGCCATCATGTTTCCTATAATATGTAAAATCGCAGTTTTCGGCAATATTACCTCTGAACCGCAGTCCTAACTGCGGCCTGAACCGAACTATTGACTTTTCGCGCTCTTTGTGTAAAATTATCTCTAATATCTTTACTTCTTATTTAAAAATTTGTGCTTGTCTGTAGTAACTGCATTTTAAAACGTTCCTTAAAATTGCACGAGGGAGAAAATTTCAATTTTAGACCGAGTGCAATTAGTGCGCTCATTGCGCACAGTTTATTATGGTAAGACTTAAAATAAACAAGTCTTAAAATTCAGGATTATTTTAAATTAACAGGAATTGATAATGAAAAGATCAGCGATATGCTTATTACCGATGTTGCTTGCCGTGTTGTTGACAAACGGTTGCCAGCAGGCGTCGTCTACCCCCCCCCATGTCGAATTGACCGAAAATCCAGGAACAAATCCCGCCGTTCCGCAAAATCCGTATGAATTGGTCGAAGCGGACGTGCTTGAGGCGTTCGGCTTGACAAAGGGGAAGCAATCCGCATTTGAAGCAGAGCAAAAAATCACTTCGGGATCTTCTGCCGTTCCTGCAATTGTATTTACGCAAAAAGACGTTACCGCCTATGATGATGAAGCGGGAACGTTTACCGTAAAAGTAAAGGGTACGAAAAATGGAAATCCTTTCGACAAAGAAATGGCCGTAAACGGCTTTGCCAATCCTTATGCCTCCCAACCGTGGTCTATAAATTCTAATGACGGCAAGGGCGAGTTAAAGCTCGACGAGGGTATTGAGAGGAACCTTTCAATCGAAAAATATATTGCGGAAGCGTATCCAACTATTGCGGACTTTTTTAAAGCGCCGCTTGCTTTTTCTCTTGCAAACGGAACTTCCGTTACACTCGGCGATTGTGACTATTATAAACTGGAAGCTACCCTTGCAAAAGAGGGAACGGATAAAATTAAAATCGTACCTGTGTACACGGTAAAAAATCATAAAAAGGCTGCCGATGGATCGGATACGGTAACGGAAAAGGAATGCAAGGATTTTACTCGATCCAAGGAGTCGCTGACGAAGCCGTACTTTACTGAAAAAGATGTGTTTGATCATATACTCGAAAAAGTAAAAAATGATGAAAGTTTTATAAAAACGGATCCCGGAAGTTTTGCTTCGGGAGTATATGCTTTTGCTATGGTAGCACAGGTAGCCGGTGATATATTTGATGAAAGTAAGATTTCGCATTATGTAAATCTGTATGCCACGAAAGGAAACGGACATCTCGAAATTAAAGATATTACCGCCGGCGTATATAATATTCGAAACGGCGGGATTAAGGCCGATGATTATGAAGGTACGCTTACCGTAGACTATTATATTGCGACAAAGGACTTGGTAGCACAGGCAGCACCGTCTGCTCATGAAATATCGAAACTCCACATGGTAACGCGCAGCGGATTTAAAAAAATCAAACCCGAAACGGTAAAGAACGAATTTGTGTTTGAAATACGCAAAATCGGAAGCGGCGGCGGAACGAAGCAAAAATGGCTTAACCGTCTCATTAATACTGTTTTGATACAAAAAAAAGAAGCAACTATCCACGATAATTATGACAATTGGTTTGAGATAAATGATACTCTTACAGATGAGGATTCTTCCGGCTATTATCTTAGATTAAACGGTAGAGCTTATTCAAATTGTAAACCGGCTTCCGGCAATCAATTCCTTTTGAAAACGAACTCGGCATCAGAACCCGATATCCTTGTCGAGCGATTAAGTCTCCAAAAAAATAAAGACGAAGAAAATTTAATAATTTCTATGCAGTTTATGGGGAAATCCGATACCGTCGACATATCGGTCAAGCCCGAATCGTATTGAAAACCCGTTATCTGCACAAAGGCGGACTTTGCACCTGGAGGTACGAAAGATTATGAAAAAATTATTATTGATTGTAACGACCGTTATAGCGCTTACGGCATTTTTAACGGGCTGCAGCAATCCAGCCGAAACCACCCCGACGCCGTCCGTCCCCCCCCTCGCCGGGCGGCGAAAGCGGCGGCTCAACGCCCGCACAAATAACGATAACCGTTGCGGGGGATGAGCATGTTACGTTGAAGCCGACCCATACGTTTGAAGTTGAGAAAGGCACCAAAACATGGTATGAGCTGAAAACCGAAGCGGAAGATAAAATTACCTGCGACGAACATTACAAAATAGACAAATGGAATTTCAACAACGAATTGGGAGAAGAAATACCTGACGGCCACCTGTTTAATGAACCTACAACGGTTTTCGCCGTAACGATACAAACTTCAACGCCTCCTGAGCCTAAGATTACGATAACGATCAAGGGTGATGAAGGCGTTATATTAAAAGGTGTGGATCCCACAATTACACCGGTCAAGGGCAAACAGTGGAAGCAAATTAAATCGCTTGCGGAAGAGAAAATCGATAAATATAAAAAGGATCATGAACTGAAAAATTGGCATCTTACGGATGCTTCGGGTGCGGTTTTGGATGATTTGTATACAACTCCGTTTGACGATAATGCAACAATTTTTGTTGAAACAAAAATTGTTGATATAACTTTGACTATTCAAGGCGACAGTCATGTTACTGTAAATGCACCACAGCTGAAAGTACCCAGAGGAACACAATGGCGTATCGTTAAGGAAAAAGCGAAAGATCAAATTTCTGTTCATTCAAATTATAAGTTAAAAGAATGGAGAAGAGGTAGTGCAAACGGCAGACCTTTACAGGATAATGTTCCGTTGGGTGAAGACATGATCATATATGCAGTAAGTCATCCCGAAAAAATAACGATAACTGTAGAGGGCGATGGTCATGTCCATATAGCTTCTGATAAAACTATTTCCAATATTGCATACGGAACAAAGTGGGAATATATAGCGGTTTTGGCAAAGAAAAAAATAACCGGTTACGAAGCAGGATTTATGTTTTCCGCATGGAAAAATGGTGCGGGAGGAAACGAACTGCTTAACGGTGATACCTTTGAAGAAGATACTATTGTATACGCAACAGCCAAACAGGTTCCTGCTTCTTTAGGTAAAAAAATACCTGAAGCAAGTATTGTCGGAAAGGATATATCTTATCAATTGCCTACAAAGGATGGATCGGATACGCTCTGGCGCGGTGTTTTCCCTGAAGGGCGTACCGTCACTTTGAGCGAATACACAATCGGAGAACATGAAGTAACGACAGAGTTATGGAATACCATATACAAATGGGCAAAAGATAGAGAATATGAGTTTGACTATCAAGAAGGCAATATGCCGGATAGTAATAAACCGATATCAGGTGTAAGCTGGCGTGACTATGTTGTATGGTGCAATGCGTATACCGAAGCAAAATTCGGAAACACTACGCAATGCGTTTACACTAATTCTCAAACCCATACGATAGTAAAAAGCATCGGCGATTCCGATGACGATTACATTGTGTGCGATTTAACCAAAAAAGGCTACCGTTTACCGACCGAAGCCGAATGGGAATACGCCGCCCGCTATCAGGGTAACGACAGCACCAATGCGGAAAATTACGGCAGCGTGTATTTGACCAATTTGAATTCTGCAAGCGGAGCAAAAAAGCCCATCGGCTTTCAAAGTGTGGCAATGCCGCCGTCAGGTGAAACTTATGAAACTTTACGCGCCGAAACTGCACGGGTTGCGGTCTTTAACAAGTATTACAACGGTACAGGTTTTGTAGAACAGAATCCGTCCGTACCCGATTTAGCTGATGTTAAAACCAAAGATCCGAATAAACTGGATATCTACGATATGAGCGGCAACGTCGCCGAATGGTGCTGGGATAGATATTCTGCAACGATATCATCCGGTCCGGTAACGGATCCGACTGGCTCCTCCTTATCTTCCGATACAAAACGCGTTTTGCGCGGCGGCTATTGGTCAAAAAATAAGGTAGACGCCGTTTACGAATGTATGACCGGTAAGCGGGACTATGATAGTGCCAGTACGGCGGCTTCTTCTATGGGCTTCCGCTTAGTGTGGCAGGAGTAGCCGACAGAGCATGTTTTTGCCGGCTTGCCGTTTAATGAAAAGGCAACATACGGTCGCCGAAGCTAAACCTTGAGAATAAATTGACAACCCCTATTTTATAGGGTATATTCGATATGAAAAGTGCAAAGAGAATTTATAGAAACTCCCTCGTTTACAAAAAGATGGTTTGCGCTTGGATTTAACGATAATGATTTGGCCGAATTACAGCAATTTCTTATCAAAAATCCGGATGCAGGAAATATAATGGTCGGAACAGGCGGTTTGAAAAAGCTCCGGTTTGCTTTTAAAGGTAAAGGCAAAAGCGGAAGCGCCAGAGTTTGTTATGTCGATTTTGCAGCTTTTGAAAAAATTTATCTGATTCATGTTTTTTCAAAAGAAGAAAAGCCGAATTTGTCCGATGCGGAAAAACATGCAGTAAAAAAGATCATCGGCGTTTTGAGAACAGAAGCTGCAAAAAATCGGAGTGAAGAATATGAGTGAATTTTTTGAGAACCTAATGACAGGATTAAATGAAGCTGTTGCAATTGAGCGGGGTAAATTAAAAGGCCGTAAGACAGTTTATGAAATTCAGCCTGTAAAAAAATATGACAACGCTGAAATAAAGCAGATAAGAATTTCCGTCGGAATGACACAGGTTTTGTTTGCCAATTACATGGGCGTTTCAAGTAAAACGGTGGAAGCATGGGAAAAAGGAACCAATAGCCCCACCGGTACGGCTTGCCGTTTAATCAGTATGCTGGAAAATAAGACATTTGAAACACTGCCTTTCGTAAAAAAAACGGCGACTGTGTAAACATCGTGCAGTATTTGCGCCGCAAAGAATGACAATTATGCCCGCCCATCTGTACTGTGTTATACCAGTCACACTCGACGCGTCAAGCCGGTCGCGCAACACGCACAATTTCACGGATGACATTTACGGCTTTCAAGTATATACTTGTCCATAGTATATAACAGTATCTGTGAATATTGCTTTACACGTAAACGTTTTTCATTAACTTCGGAGGGTTTATGGAATATAACAATCTTGACGCGACGCAGTCCTTCGGCAAACTCAAAAGTCTGAAACCGTTCAATATAAAAACGGGTCTTACAAAAGAACGGATAAAAAAATATATCGCAAAACAGGGCGGCGGATTAACATATTCCTATGCGGCCATGCCGGTTGACGAAAAAATCCTGTCCGTATTGCAGCAGTTAAGCGAAGAACAGGAAGTTATCGAAAAATACAAAAGCCTTTTAAAAGGGGATATTATCAATACCGGCGAAGGACGCAGCGTATTGCACCAACTGGCAAGAGGGCAAGTCCTTTCCGAAAAGGTGATCATTGACGGTAAGGATAAGGCAAAATTTTATCTTGACGAACTTAAAAAAATCAAAGATTTTTCCGAAGACGTCCGAAGCGGTAAGATAAGGGGCTCCACGGGAAAAGCGTTTGATACCGTATGTCAGATAGGAATAGGCGGTTCCGATCTTGGGCCGAGAGCGCTCTACATCGCATTAAAAGGGTATTGCAGCGAAGCCGGAATAAAGCAGTTGAACGCTGAATTTATCAGCAACGTAGATCCCGACGACGCTGCGGAAGTTATGTCCCGCGTAAACATTGAAACCACTTTGTTCGTCCTTGTTTCAAAAAGCGGAACCACCTTGGAAACGCTCACAAACCAAATGTTCGTCATCAACGCAATGAAAAATAAAAATATCCCGGGTTTCGACGCAAAAAAACACATTGTGGCAGTAACCAGCGACACAAGTCCGCTCGCGTCTTCTCCGGACTTTATAAAAGCTTTTTTTATGGACGATTTTATAGGCGGACGCTACAGTGCGTCCAGTGCGGTAGGCGGCGTAATTCTCTCCGTCGCTTTCGGATATGAAGTTTTCAGCAAAATCCTTGAAGGCGCGCATGAAGCGGATGTTCTTGCGCTTGAAAAAGACATCACTAAAAACGCAAGTCTTTTGGACGCTCTTATAAGCATATATCTGCGCAACATACTCGATCTTCCCGTTACGGCGATCCTGCCTTATTCTCAGGCGCTGCTCCGCTTTCCCGCGCACTTGCAGCAGCTTGCCATGGAAAGCAACGGAAAGCACGTCAACCGAGACGGAAAGCCCATAGGCTATTCGACAGAGCCCATCATCTTCGGAGAGCCCGGAACAAACGGACAGCATTCTTTTTATCAGCTGCTTCACCAGGGCACGAATATATGTCCGATAAAATTTGTAGGATTTAAAGAGTCGCAGCGCAAAACGGATATTGAAATAAAGGGTTCTTTCAGCCAAACCAAGCTTCTTGCAAACCTGAGCGCCCAGATAGTGGCGTTTGCCCGCGGAAAGGACGATAACAACGCGAATAAGCAGTTTGAAGGCGGACGTTTTTCATCATTGCTTTTTGCCGATCGGCTTACGCCCAAAACTTTGGGTGCGCTTCTTGCCCACTTTGAAAATGAAATAATGTTTGAAGGATTTTTGTGGAACATAAATTCTTTTGATCAGGAAGGAGTTCAGTTGGGCAAAACTTTGGCGACAAAGGTTTTAAACGGTTGTGAAGGCGATGAGGTTTTAAAAGCCTATTCGGATCTTCTTTGACGGCGCACGCTCAGATTCACCGCAAAACGGCAAATTCTAATTAGATTATGGAACAGTTCAGCGGGGGAATAAGGGGAACACGAACGGCGGCTTTGAGCCTGGTTTTATCCATACGGCAGGGCGCTTTGCATCCGGCTTTTTTTGGGGAGAATCGATTTCGTCAAAATACCGGCCGAGCCATTCGGAAATTGAGGCGTCGTCTTTGTATCGGTCTTCCCTGTCGGCCTTAACCAAAACTACCGCTGTGGAAGCGCCGGATGTGCATCGCTCCGCCGTGCTTTTTGCAAAAGAAATAAAAGCGGACGCCGCCGCCTTTACGGAAGGATTTACAAACGCTGCGGTTTTGGGAAGCGGAGCGTAAATAAAGGCTATCTTTCCCCCTTGTTTTTCAAAGTGTTTTAATAATTCCGCAGTAAGATATTGATAGCCTAAAATATACTCGCAGCATATCTGCGTGCAAGTCTGTATGTCGTTTTCAGGAAATTTGGAGCAGACAAAACCTTCGTCAAAATACAAAACGGCTTCGGAAAAACCGTCTGCCTTATTGGCGCATTGCAAAACAAAAGAGCGCGAAGAAATAGCGGAAGACTTATTCCATAAAACATTGTCTTGCCCTACAGCAAACGCATTGCGCTCCGAATTTTTAAAGCCGTCCGCAAGATTTTTAGCCTCAGGCATTTCTTTTCCCGCAATCAGGATCGTTTTTTCCGCATTTTCCATAATATGTCAAGTATAACACACGATCGTATGATATTCTATATTCCGCATTGCCTCACGTAAAATCTAACCGAAAAAAAAGCGGTGAATCACGTAAAAATCTAACCCAAATCTGAGTCACAATAGAAGCCCGAAGGAAGGGCAAAATGGGGTTAGACATGAAAACGAAACAGAAATTAACCGAAGAAACGGCAAAACGCTACTGTACGGCAAGCAAAAAGCACAAGACGAAAATCATCGATGAGTTCATTGCGACCACCGGCTACAACCGAAAGTATGCCATCCACATTTTGAAAAACACGGCGTACATAAAAATAACACACTTTAACAACGTTGAAAAAAAGAGCGTGCAGGTCATTACGAAAGTACGCAAAAAGCGGCGCTATGAAAAATACTACTGTCAAGACGTACAACAGGAAGTTATTCGCCTGTGGATTTTATCGATGTATCTGTGTGCAAAACGCCTTGTTCCGTTCATCCGCGACAACATCGACTACTTTGCTCAAAAGGCAGGCTATGATGAACAACTCAAGCTTAAACTAAGCGCCATATCAAGCGCAACGGTCGCAAGGATTCTCAAGCCGGAAATCCCAAAACATTCAATCCGCGGTATTTCGACCACACGTCCTGCAAAAAATCTGAATAAGCTTATTCCCATACGCACCTATTTCAATTGGGACGAGAAAAAACCAGGCTTTTTTGAAGCCGACACGGTCGCTCATTGCGGTATGAGGAGCGAAGGTCAGTATGTTTGTACGCTCACACTCACCGACGTGCATTCAGGATGGACGGAAAACAGAGCTCTTTTGAACAAAGCCCAACGCTGGACAAAAGAAGCGGTCGATGATGTAAAAGAAAAATTACCGTTTAAGATGAAAGGCATCGACAGTGATAACGGAGGTGAGTTCAAAAATACTCAGCTGTTGCAATGGTGCCAAGAGCATAAGGTTGTATTTACCAGAGGTAGAGAATACAAAAAGAATGACAATTGCTTTGTCGAGCAGAAAAATGACAGTGTGGTACGAAGAATTGTCGGCTATTACCGCTTTGAAGGAGAAGAAACACGAGAAGTCATGGCAGAACTGTATGAATACTATAACAAGCTCGTCAACTTTTTTTTCCCTTCGATGAAGATTATCGCTAAGGCACGAATAGACGCAAAGGTTATAAAAAAATATGATACTGCTAAGACTCCTTACCGAAGGCTTATGGAAAGCAAGGAACTGAGCCCTGCTGAAAAAGAGGAACTGAGACGGAGAATGGTCAACTTGGATTTGCAACTGCTGCTTGAGAAAACACAACAGCTCCAAAGTACGCTTATCTCTATGGCTGTCCCTTGGTCAAAATAGCTACGGTTAGATTTTTACTTGAGGAACCTAAATCATTTGGGTTAGATTTTTATTTGAGGAAATACGTATTCCGCATTGCCTCGCGTATCGTATTTGCACGGCGTAACTCATTCTGGTATAATTTTTATATGAAAATATGGATAAAATATCTATTGGGCGCGATATTGGGCTTTATAGCGTCTTTCGCATTTCCTTCATCATCTCCGCAGACGCTCGCAACCGTTTCTTTTATCGCCGAAATATTTTTGCGGCTGGGTTTTTACATTCTCATTCCGCTTTTAACGTCTTCCGTAATAATTTCGGCCTTTAACCTTGCCGATTCAAAAATGCTTCTGAAATCGGCCTTTTGGACGGCAATAATCATAATAGGTTCGTCCTTGCTGCTCACATTCATAGGCTTGTTTTCAGTCATATTCATAAAATTACCGCGCATTCCCATCACCGTAGAAAAACTTTCATCCGTAACGGTTTTGGATATTTCGGATCTCATACGGAAGGCGCTCCCGTCTTCTTCTCTGTCTTCGCTTTCCGACGGTCTTTTTTTATTGCCGGTCTTTATATTTTCATTGGTAATAGGAATTGCCTGCAGCTACGACCGCTCCGTTTCCAGGCAGATAGTTTCTCTTGCGGATTCTTTTTCAAGGGTATGCTACCTTGTTATGGTCTTTTTTATGGAAATTTTTTCCATAGGAATTATAGCCGTAACGATCTCATGGGCGATCCAGTTCCGCAGCGTAATCGCGCAGGGAACATTTACGCCGCTGATATTGATCTTGTTGGGCAACCTGCTTTTCGTTTCGCTCATAGTTTACCCGGCGGTTTTGTACTTTTTGTGCCATGACCCGCATCCGTATCGCGTGTTGTACGCTTCAATCGCAGCCCTGCTAACTGCGTTTTTTTCGGGAAACACCAATATAACATTGCCTCTAATAATACGACACGGTAAAGAAAGCCTCGGCGAACAGCGAAGAATAAACGCTTTTTCAGCTCCGTTGTTTTCGATATTTGCGCGCGGAGGCTCGTCGCTTGTAACTATCGTCAGCTTTATCCTGATATGGCGCTCGTATTCAAGCCTGAGCATAGGTTTTTTCGATTTGTTATGGCTTACTTCTCTGTCGTTTTTGCTCTCATTCGTACTCGGCAACATGCCGACGGGAGGAACTTTTTTCGCCCTTACGGTTTTAGGAGCAATGTACGGCAGGGGCTTCGAGACGGGGCACCTTCTTTTAAAACCCGCCGCAGTAATAATAGGTTCCTTTGCCGCAGCCTTCGACGCGATAACGGCAATGTTCGGAACATATATCATTGCAATAAAGACCAAACAAATTCATCACAAGGAATTAAGCAGCTTTATTTAATGTGCGTTGCGCGCAAACGGAGTTTTCGGCGACGGTCGGCATGGTTCCGTCGGCAGCCTAAAGAGCCGGGGTTGCCGGCGACGAGCCGCCACTCCCTGCTAAAAGTTTATATGCCTTTAAAACCGTCCGTGGCGAAGATTTTTCCTTCGGCATCTATAAAAACCGCTCCGAGAGGGGGAAGGTCTTTCATGGGCGGAAGCAGGGGAAGTCCGTTTTCAAGGACATCCAAAACATGTTCTTCTCCCGAAACGCCGTTAAAAAGCCACATTCCCATCCCGTCGGAAACTCTGTCCTTTTTTTGCACGGTTTTTTGACCGAAGTCGGCCGGAGGCTCATCATCCGATGCCGAATCGCTTGTTGAATCTTTAGAAGCGGCTGAGGCCGCGCTTTTTACGATGCGGTCTATAAGCTGAAAACCTTTTTCTTTTCCTAAAATAAAAAGGCTCGTCGAAAGAGCGTCGGCCGCGATGCTTGACCTGCAAATGACGGAAACCGAAGTCAATTCATTGTTTTCAGGATAACCTGTTTTCGGATTTATTATATGATGATAGCGTACTCCGTCTTCAATAAAATAACGCTCATAAACTCCGCTTGTAACTACCGTAGACTCCGGCAAAGATAAGACGATTTTGGGTTCTCCTTCAGGATCATTGGGATTTTTTATTCCCACCCGCCACAAGCTCTTGTCTTTTTTTTGCCCCCAGACGTAGACGTTGCCACCCAAGTCGATCACGGCGCACGCTACTTTTCTGTCTTTCAATATGTGCGTTACGGCGTCGGCGGCATAGCCTTTTACTATTCCCCCTAAATCCAGCCGCATTCCTTTTTCCGGCAAAAAAACCGTATTCCCGTCAATTTTTACGTTTTTCCATCCTACAAGTTTTAAAGCGCCGTCCAATTCTTCTTTTTCAGGAATCCGCTCGTGTTCCGTGTTTATGCCCCAAAGTTTTACAACGGGACCGATCGTGGGATCGAAGGCGCCGTCGGTAATGCGCGAAAAGGCAAGAGCAACCTTCAGAACGGCAATCACTTCTTCCGAAACTTCTACACCCGTAACGCCGGCGGCTGCGTTTATTTTTTCTATTTCCGAAGAAGGTTTTGTAGTGCTGAACAGGGCGTCAATGGAACGCAGACGGGCGAATATTTCGTCGTAAACGGCCTTTGTTCCGTCTTCATATGCATTTATAGAACAGATAGTTCCGAAAATCAGCTCCGCTTGGGGCGATTCCGCCCGCTTGCAGGAAAAAGCGAGGAATAAAAAAGCCGCAGAAAACGCTGCAAAAAGAGTCTTATATAAAACCGTAGAATGATTTTTTTTTATGATTCGCATATCTTTATGTGCAATTCGTCGAGCTGAGCCTTATCGACAAAGCTCGGACAGTCATCCATGGGACTTTGCGCCAAATTATTCTTGGGAAAGGCTATCACTTCCTTTATGGAATCCGCCTGACACATAAGCATAGCAAGCCTGTCGAGCCCCGGCGCTATTCCCCCGTGAGGCGGCGCCCCGAATTTAAATGCGTTTACAAGAAAACCGAACGCTTTTTCGGCACGCTCTTTGCTGTAGCCGACTATTTTAAAAATTCTTTCCTGCAAGGAGGGATCGTTAATCCTCATTGAGCCTGAAGCGATCTCATAACCGTTCATGACAAGATCGTAAAGATCGCCTTTTACGCTCGCAGGATCGCTTTCCAAAACAGGCCAGTACTGTTTTTGCGGCAAAGTAAACATGTGGTGTTCCGTATCCCATTTGTTTTCATCTTCGTTCCATGCAAAATACGGAAAATCTATGATCCACGCAAAGTGGAATTTGTCGGCGGGGTTGTATAGGTTGAGGTCTTTTCCAAGCTGGCTGCGCACGGCGCCTAGCGCGACGCACGCCGTCTGCCACTTTTCATCCGAAACAAAAAGAATCAGGTCTCCTTTTTTTGCTCCAAGTTTTAAAAGAATTTCTTTTTCCTTTCCCGCATAAAATTTGCTTATGCCGCCTTCAAAATTCCCGTCCTGATTTACCTTAACCCACGCAAGCCCCTTAGCCTTATAGATCTTTGCCTTTTCTTCAAGGGCTTCTATCATCTTGCGGCTGTAATGCTCGGCCTGCCCTTCCAGTACCAAGGCTTTAATTGCGCTTCTTTTATGCCGCTCCACGCTTTTACCGGCTGCGGCTCCGCCGGCTTTAAACGCATTAAAATCCGCTAAGCCTGCCATAAAAGCTGCGTCCTGCATTTTAAGACCGAAGCGCAGATCGGGTTTGTCGGTTCCGTAAACGTCAAAGGCGTCCTCCCACGTTATGCGGTCAAAACGGACGGGCAGCTCATAGTTCAAAATCTTTTTAAAAACATAATTCATAAGCCCTTCCGTCGTTTCAAGAACTTCTTCCCTGTCCGTAAAGCTCATTTCCATATCGATCTGAGTGAATTCCGGCTGGCGGTCGCCTCTGGCGTCTTCGTCGCGGTAACATCTGGCTATCTGAAAATATTTGTCAAAGCCTGAAACCATGAGAAGTTGTTTGTAAAGCTGCGGACTTTGCGGTAGCGAGTAAAATTTTCCGGGGTGTATGCGCGAAGGGACAAGGTAATCGCGAGCGCCTTCGGGCGTGGATTTTATAAAAGTCGGCGTTTCAATTTCATAAAAGCCTTTTTCATACAGATAGTTCCGCACCGCAAGCGTCAATTTTGCGCGCAAGGCGATATTGTATTGCATGGGAGCGCGCCTGAGATCCAGATACCGGTACCGCAAACGCAGGTCGTCGTTAGGCAAAACAACGGATCCGTCTTTTTGCCGCACTTCGTCAATAGAAAACGGCAATGGATCGCTAGCTGTAAAAATTTCGATTTCTTTCGCCTCGATCTCGATCTCTCCCGTTTCCATGTCGACGTTAACGTCTTTTTCTGTGCGGATGCGAACTTTGCCTTCTACGGCAATGCAATATTCGCTCTTTAATTCCGCGGCGACTTTTTTAACTTCGGGCGGAGCGTCGACGTCCGCGACAATCTGTGTGATACCGTAGCGGTCGCGCAGCGTTATAAAAAAAATACCGCCCAGATCTCTGGTACGGTGAACCCATCCATTTAAAACAACCGTTTTTCCGGCGTCGGCTTTGCGAAGCTGACCGCAAGTGACTGTACGTTTTGTCGATTTCATGATGAAGTTATCTTACAGCAAAAACATTACATCTTCAATATATCGTTGCAGGGCGACGCCCCTAAGGATCCCGCTTTACCAATATGAATGTCCTGCCGAGGCTTTAGAAAACGCATTGTCGTGTCAACGCCGCGTATATAAATAGACAAAGTTTGCCATATTATGCTATAATTATAAACCGCATTTGGATTAAACTGCGAATTTCGGGCAAAACCGAATCATCGCTTATTTTTAATTGTAAAGTAGGAATAGATTATGAAAAAATGTTTTTTACTGTCTTGCCTTATACTGACGCTTACAGCCGTTCCCTATGCGCAGATAATGCAATCGGACGGATTTAGAAATTCTTTGGTTTTTGACGCTCAGAACAAAGACCCGTTACACGGAAACGCTAAAAGACGGCAAATAGAAATCGCCGACGTTTTTCAGGCGCGCATGGCGGCAGGGCCGCTTTGCGTAGACACCATGCTCAAATGGGGAGCGGTTTCCGTTGATGATTCTGAAGGAAATTTCGATCATCTGGAATTAAAATATTTGGACAGCGACGTAAATTTTATCTTTAAGCCGGCTAAAAATTTCGACGCGGCTATGGGAACCTATCTTAACTGGAAACTCGGCCCCGCTCCGACGCACGGCGGAAATTCTTGGGAAGCTGCTTACCACCTAAAAAACGGGGGCCTTTCTTACGGGCTTCCCGGCCAAGCGCCCGTTGTCGGAGCCGTTTATTATGCAAACTATATAAACGAAAGCCTCAGGCTTTCAAAAAGCACCTATTCCGTTCCTGAAGAAACTACCGAAGCGCTGGCGGCAAGGCTCTTTGTCGAAGACTATATGGAAATCGCCGCGGCAATTCCTTCAAACACTTCTACGGACGATTTTATCGCCAATTTGGGAATGCGCTTTACGCCTTCCGATGAACTATTGATAGCGGCCGCTTATAACGGTCTTTTTGCAGGCGACGGGAACCTTTACACGGGCGTTTCTTTCGGCATAGATGAAATTTCTGTGGACGGCTGGATAGGAATAAACAATATAGGCGGAAAAAAGAACAACAGGATAACGGGCTTGGGCGGAGCGATAAATTTCGCCGTAAAAACATGGACGTTACGACCCGAAGCCGGCCTTACATTCTATGAAAACAAAGACTATTCTATGGCGCTGTATGCGGGAATAAACATGTCGCATACGATAAAAGAAAATTTAAAGCTCGGCATTTGGGGTTCCCTAGCCTTCGGATCCGACGACGAGAACGGTTCAACAAAGACAGGCGGAAAAATTTTCGACGTGCGGCCGAACGTGACGTACTATATCAATTCGACCGATGCGCTTTCTGCAGCCTATGAATATCAGTTTGTAACCGTCAACACCGACGTTAATTACAACATTTGGCACTTGGGCCTTTTTTGGACGCACGCATTCTGACGCGGATCTAGGGTAATATCGAATACACTGTAAAAAAGCAGAATATATTTGCGATTATCATCAACAGGTGAAAAATACAATTTGTCCAGCGCACTCTTTTCATCGTGTGGAAAAGCTCCGCAACGGCACATGAAACTGCTGCAAGGATTAAAAGTTTAACCGGCACAACTGTAAGCAAGGGCTTAAGCAGTATCAGTTCCGCGATTAAAAGCGCGGCAAATAGCAGCGCAGAGATGCGCATACCGGTTTTTCGTACGGAAGGTTTTGCTTCGAGCGAAGAATAAAAGGCTACCGAAAAAACCGCCAGCGCCCAGCAAAGCCCGAACAACAGCCATCCTGCAGCGCCTCTTATTATCACAAGAGCAAATAAGGACATGATCGCCGACGCATATAAAAAAGCGAAGTCGTACGTCAGAATTCTAAAAACTCTTTTTGCGCTGTACGAACAAAGCGCGTGTGAAAACGTCGACATGAGATAAAGCAAAAACAAAAAAACACCCGCCAAAGTATAGCTTGTGACAGTCCTTCCGAGAACGGCTTCCGGAGAGAGGTTTACCGCATGCACTATAAAAAGCACAAGAGCCGCAACGGAAAGTCCCGCTCCGATCCCTATGGTAATGGAATTGAACAATTCTTCTCCGAACGAAAAAAGTCTTTCTTCCCTTTTCATTTTGATTTCGTAGGCGATACGAGCTTCGGCTTTTTTTTGGGCTTTTAAAGCCCTGCGCTTCGAACGCTCCGATCTGTATGCGGCGTCGGCTGCGTATTTTGCCTTTAATCTTTCGGGATCCGAAGAAAACTGTATATTCACCTGCCGGATTTCTTCCGCCGCTTTTTCCTGTATATCCTTAATGCGGCATTCCCGTTTTGCTTTAAGAGACTTCAGAGTAGATCTTCTTGCGGCCTTTGCCGCGGCAATGTCCTGTTTGTCCATATCATTCTCCAAATTCATATTTACCTTACGGCCGGCTTTCCGCCGAACTCTGTGTAAAACCTGCCGGCGCCTTAAAATCGATCGATACGGCGAACTAATCGACGTTAAATCTAAATACTTTATAATATCATACTTTAAGGAAATCTGATACGATGTGAGCGATCAATAACACCGAAACTATAACTATGACCGGCCGTATTATCTTTGCGCCGTTTTTGATAGCCAACCGGGATCCCAAAAAATTTCCGCCGACGGAACAGAGCATACAAGGAATCGCAACCATAAAAAAAACTTTGCCGGCCGCTAAAAACGCCGCCGCAGAACCTATGTTCGAAGCAAGGTTTATAACCTTGGCGGTTCCGCCCGCGGTCAACAAGTTCATGTGCAAAAGAGCCGCCAAGATGAGCGTTAAAAACATTCCCGTGCCGGGCCCGAAAAAACCGTCATACCAGCCTACTATAAGGCCTGTGAACAATGCTCCTGCCGAAAAGATCGGCCGCTTAATCGGCGCTTTTTCCTTTTCAAAACCGAACCTTCGGTTAAAGATCATAAATACTACAACTACAGGCAGGATAACGAGAAGGCATATTTTAAGAGCGTCGGAAGACAAGCGCAATGCGGTTCGCGCACCGAAATTTGAGCCGATCAAAGCTCCTATTGTACCGAAAAGAGCGGCTCTTGCATTTACGCAATTATTTTTAAAATAATTTAAGGAAGCACACAAAGTGCCGAATCCGTTTACAAACTTATTAGTCCCGTAACAAACATGGATCGGGAGACCGGCAAAAATATAGGCGGGAAGAGAGATAAGTCCGCCTCCGCCGGCAACGGAATCGACGAACCCCGCTAAAAAGATAAGCGGACACAAAACGGCCAATGTTACGGGATAGGAATAATGAAGAAACATCATAACCTTTGCCGGTATATTTCATAGAGCAGGACGCCTGCCGCAACTGAAACGTTAAGGCTGTCTATCCTGCCGCATGTAGGAATCGAAACCAAAGCATCGCACTGATCCGCAAGAAGCCGTGAAATGCCTTTGCCTTCGCTTCCCATAACAAGAGCGGTCTTTGCGGCAAAGCTCAATTTTTGAACAGGAACACCCGAAGAATCTGCGCCGTAAATCCAAAATCCCGCCTCTTTTAAAAGCTGCACCGATCTTACAAGATTTTTTACTGCAACGACAGACACCCATGCGCTCGCCCCTGCGCTGGATCTGGCTACGACATCATTGGATCGAACGTCCCCGACGGAACGCCGCTCCGGAACGATGACCAGCGACGCCCCGAATTGATCCGCGCTGCGTAAAATTGCGCCCATGTTATGAGGATCCGTGACGGAATCGAGAACGACGACCGTCAATCTTGCATCGTCGCTTCGATCGATCTTTGCTATCCAGCCGTCAAAATCGACAGCGTTATCCGAAGAATCTTCTTCCGTCTGAAGGACAACCCCTCTGTGATCCCGGGCATGAGCGTCGAGAGGCAGAGACTGCACCATCTTATCAAGAGTTTCCGAAGCACAAGGAGAACAGACAATACCGGCTCTCTTTGCATCTTCTATGATCTTTTTTACTCTGGGTCCCGGTTTTGCATAAAAGACTTCCATAGACGAAACTTTTTCTTTGAGTTCCGAGACGGAGCGAATTTTTTCTTCTACTGCGTGAAAACCCGTGTAAAGCTGTTTTGGCATAAAACTAATTGTCGCGTCCGCAGCAATGTTTATACTTTTTACCCGATCCGCAGGGGCACGGATCGTTCCGCCCGATTTTTTTTCCTTCGCGGACAACTGTCGTGGTCTTTAATTCCCCTACGGAATATATCCATTCTCCGTTTATCTTTTTAAAATGTCCCGTTTCATGATGCACGTCTCGTATTTGCTTACGAGTATAAGCCGCTTCAAATTCTACGATACCTTCCGTATCGTTTTCTTTTCCTTTTTCCGTTCTGAGAATCTTTAAGCCGTGCCATGTGGACGTCTTGCTCCAGTCTTCCGTGGCTTTTCGATCGATTTCCGCAATATTTTCGGCGTGCTCGCACGTATTGATTATGAAGTCTATTTCATGTTTGACATAGGCCGTATATCTTGCGCGCATTAAAGCTTCCGCCGTCGGCGCAAGAGTTTTTCCTTTGATTATCGGCTCACAGCATTCGCCGAATTTTTTTCCGGAGCCGCAGGGACAAATTTCCGTTTCTTTATTCATGTTCATCAGTATATCAGATCCGTCACGCTCACGCCAGTATGCAAAAATCGACAAAAACCGAGTGTGCATAAAGAGCCCGGCAAAAAATCGTGGAAAAATTTTCGCGCATATTTATGATTTTGCGCGCCCTATTTTTTCCAGTAGGATTTGGTAAAATATATTATCATAGTGTAAAGTTCAAGACGTCCCGCCAGCATGGCAAACGAATACCACCACTTTACAAAATCCGGTAAAAAACCGTAATTGTACGAAGGCCCGAATTTTCCGAAAGCGGGACCTACGTTACCCAACATGGCGAGAGCTCCCGTAAAAGAACTTAAGATTCCTACATTCCCCAAGGTGCCGACGAAGGTTGTAACAAATATCAATAAAAAATAAAAATAAATGAACGCCGCAACGTTAAAGACCACATCTCTTCTTCCGGGCTTTCCGTTGAGATGAATTGTAAAAATTCCGTGCGGATGAAGCATGCGAAGAATTTCATTTGAACCCTGCTTTGCAAGTATGACCCAACGTATAATCTTAACGCCTCCCGCCGTAGAGCCCGAACATGCGCCTAAAAAATAAAGGAGAAATATCACAAACTGTGCGGGCGGAACCCAAAGGGTATAGTCGGCCGTGGCGAATCCCGTGGTAGATATGATAGACGCTACGTTAAAGGCAGCGTGCCTGAGCGAATTTATAAAGCTGCCGAACTGAGGCTTTATAAAAACGGCGACTGCTAACGATGAGATTATAAAAACCGTCGCGTAAGCCTTAAGCTCCGTGTTTTCACGTATATCCTTAAATTTTCTGCTTACGGCGTAAAAGTACATCGTAAAATTTATGCCGCTCAAAAACATGAACACGGTACAAATCCAATCAACCGCCGCAGAATTATATCCGCCTATGCTCGCGTTTTTCAGCGCAAACCCGCCGGTACCGAGGGTTGCAAACGCAATGGAAGCCGAATTTACGAAGTCAAGGCCTGCGGCCATAAGAAGCATCGTCTGTATAGCCGTCAAAACAACATAGATGATCCACAAAGCCTTCGCAGTGTTAGTGATCTTGGGCGTAACTTTTCCCTTTTCAGGGCCTGTGGTCTCGGCCTTTATAAGCTGAAACCCTCCGACTCCCAACAGCGGCAAAAAAGCAACCGTAAGAGCCACGATTCCCATGCCGCCCAGCCAATGCATAAGGCAGCGCCAAAGATTTATGCTTTTCGGTAAATCGTCCACATTTTCCAGAATAGTACCGCCCGTCGTAGTAAATCCGCTTACGCTTTCAAAAACGGCGTCCGCAAGACGCGGTATGCAGCCGCTTGCCATAAGAGGAACGGCGCCTAGGAGGCTTGCAAAAATCCACGAGCACGCGGCAATTACAAACGCTCCGCGTGTCGACAGGCTTAACTGTTCGCCGCGCCCCAAAACGACGCTTATTATTCCTAAAATCACTACTATGATCATAGGTATTAAAAAGACGGGAACAATTTCATATTCCTTGTACGCTAAAGCGACAAAGATAGGCATCAAAAATGAAAGCCCTACTATGGCGAGAAGAACGAATATTATGCGGAGAAAAATCTTTATTGTCATCTTTATTTTGCTCCATTAAAAACATCGAGGATCCGCTGCGTTTCGCTTGTTTTCGTTACGAGGATCAACGTGTCTCCCGCAGAAAACGCGGTATCTCCGCTCGGTATTACGAATTCCTTGGTTCCCGCTTTTTGCAAAAGAAGCACTAAAAACGACCCCGGATCGGCAACGTCGCGCAAAAGCTTTCCCGTAAGCAAAGACGCCGGCGGCAATACGTATGAGATCACTTCGTGTTCTCCGTTGGTTATAGTGTGTATTCCCGTTACAGTTTTGCCGCGCAAGTGGCTCATTATGCTGTCAATAACAGAATCCCGCAACGGTATGGGAACATTTATTCCGAGTCTCCGCGCGATATCCGCATATGCGGAGCTTGCAACCAGACTTATCGTCTTTCCTACGCCCATGGATTCAAGATATGCGGCCAAAACCATATTCATTTCGTGATTGTGAGTAGCGCAGATAACCAAGTCATAGGTGTTCAGTTTTTCTTCCTGAATAAACCCCTCGTCCATCACATCCGCACAAAAAACGCTGGCTTCCGGGAAACGCTGTGCGGCAGCTTTGCACAAGGCTTCGTCTCTGTCGGCAATTAACAGATCCTGAGAAGTCTTTAATGAGCCCTTGTTACCGAAAAGTCTTGAAATCAATGTAGCCTTTTTGTGCTGGACTATCTGTTCGGCTACGATAGTGCCTATTCGCCCCGCACCGACAAGCGCGATCTTTTTTATTTCTTTGATATTGAATCCGAAAAGAGAAAAAATTGAAGTCGCGTTTTCCTTCTTTGTCAAAAGGCCTATGCTGTCGCCATGATGCAAAACGGTCGCTCCGCTGGGCAAAGACGCAATCCCTTCCGATTCAACATATGCTATCAAAAACGGTTTGTCCGTCAAATTTCGAATTTCTATAAGATTTTTTCCGTCTACCTTGCTGTCTTTTTCCACCCTAAGTCGGATCAATTCAAAATCGGAATTATCAAAGGTAAGAACGTCGCTTACGGCCCCGCTGCGGACTGCTTCAACGATGGCGTTTCCCGCTTCGACGTCAGGATGAATCATAAAGTCTATCCCGTAAAGAGGTCTGTGTTCTCCTCCGAACGTTTCCGCATGCTTTGTAACTGCGACGGAGGTATTTATGTAATACGAGTAATTGCGGACTCTGGCAATTTTAAGGATATTAGGATAAACGGCGTCGGCAAGCGAACAGGTTATCATATTGACTTCGTCGCTTTCCGTAACGCAAATAAGAGCATCGCATTTAGCAATCCCCGCATCCTCCAAAACTTCAAGGTTGTTTCCGTCCGCCTGTATTACGGAACAGTCAAGCCTGTTCGAAGCGTGACGTACCGTTTCTTCGTCGTTATCGATAAGAATAACATCGTTTTTTTCATTTATAAGACGTTTTGCAAGCTGTACGCCCGTAAAGCCGCCTCCTATTATTATGATTTTCAAATAAGTCTCCTAAAATTTGTTTTATACTCGTAAATATCATATACATATTTTAAAAAAAGTAAAATACGGTAAAGCGTTTATCGGCTGTTTCTTTTGGATCTCGTCCGTATGCGCTGCCAGCCGTTTTTCGGAAGGCAAGACGCTCGTCATACGGATATAATCCGTCCTGATCATTATACTGTAAGTGTTTGTTTTTAACTACGCGGTTTTAAGCACGAATCTTCCCTGAATTTTGTTTTGTCGGGGCTGCCCGCGGCGCAATACACGCTTAAATCGGACGCATTAAACACGGAACTCCATGCGGTTTTAAAATTTTCTTCTTTGCCGTATTGACAGATAAACCCGTATCGTCCCCGTAAAACATCCGTTGCAAATTCCATAGGGTTTTCGATTTTGTTTTGAAAGGTGTCAAATACGGTTTTGTACCGTTCCTGCGATCTGAATATATTTCCGTCGGAATTATCGCGGCGCAGCATACGTTCATCTGTAAAATGATTTGCCGCAACGATGAATTTACTTCCGTAAGGACTGGTTTCGCATTTCCTTATTTCCCTTGTATCGGGCGAAAGCTCCGCAACGGTCATATTAGCGTTTTTATCGCACACCAGAATATTTGCAGGAGAAGATACGGGCAGCATTTTTATGGCGGTTACGGCTGCTTCGGCCGTTTTGCATTTTTCCAAAATAAATCGGATTAAAAACAGCGCATTAAAACCCGGCCGTATTTGTTCCAAATGCGGAAGAACAAAGGTCATCGCGGCTATCAATCCGTGCTCGTTCATTCCTTCTTCGCCGTTTACAAATGAAGACGTATTGAGCAAAAAACGGTTTCCGTTTTCGGGTGCATACAAAATCCTTTTGCTGCCTTTGTGCAAAAACGGCGCAAGGTCATTGTTTCTGCCGTAATACACTTCAGTTCCGTATGAAAAAGCAAATGCCGTGCAGCCCCTCGCTTCCGCAGTCCAAGACTCATCAAGGTTATACAGACAGCAGCCCATGCACATAAGCCACGCCGTAAAAAGTTGGTTATCGGCGTGTACGGTATCGGTAATGCCGCGTATTTCCTCCGCCGCTTCGGGGAAAAATTCTTTTAAAACGAGCCCGCTTGCCGTTCCGATTTTTCTTTGAAGGCCGTCAAGTTTTTCCAAGGGAAATTTTATGCCGGCTTTCAAAAAAATACGTCCCAATTTTTGCCCCATCTCGTAATGCGAACCTTTCAATCGCAAGTGATACATAACGCCTCCGTAAGGTAAAGTCCGTTCAGGATCGGTTTTTCGAGCTGCCCGTATGCTTTTATGATGCGAGATATAATTTTAATGTCAATGAAAAATGAAGGTTTAAAAGCCGCCGCTGAATAAGCGCCGCGCCTTTTAACTTCGAGTTTTCTTAGAAAACTCGTTTATCAACTGTGCGCTCCCGCGCACGAATTCGACAAGACAGGCAGAGCTGCGGAGGAGAAATTACCGACGCTTGAAAATATAGTATAACGGATGTACAATGCATATATAATCTATTACAGGAGATGTAAAACATATGGCAAAGGCGGCAAGTTTCAGCATAAGAATGGATTCCGACATAAAAAAACAAAGCGAATCTTTGTATAATGCACTCGGCTTGAATTTGACGACGGCAATCAATGTGTTCCTGAGGAAGTCCATACAGGCCGGCGGTTTCCCTTTTGATGTACGAATAGATAACTTTAACAGCGAAACTTTACAAGCAATACAAGAAGCGGATTTTATAACTGAAGAAATTAAAAGCGGGCGCAGAAAGCCTTTCACCTCTTGGGAAAAAGCAAAAAAAAGCTTGATCAATGAAATATAAATTCGATTATACAAACCAATTCAAAAAGGACTACCGTAAACTTACCAACCAAAGCATTATTGATGAAGTTGATTCGGTTATTGATAAGCTATTAAATAACAAACCGCTTGAAAAAAAATACAGAGATCATGCATTAGTCGGGAACTATAAAGGATATCGCGATTGTCATATCCGACCAGATTTGGTGTTGATTTATAAAAAAGATAATGATATTTTGGTTTTGACCGCTTTAAGGGTAGGCACGCACAGCGAATTATTCTATTGAATCAACCTGTAACCTTTGTTTCGTGCTATTATTTATAAAATAGAGTATAAATATGAAACGATTACAATGTATAAAAACGGCGTATGCATTTTTATGTGCGTTTGTTCTGTGCGCGTCTTGCGCTAAACCGCAGGATAAAAGCGTTTTGAAAATCGACCGAAAAACTGCAAACCCGGGCGGAAAAACGATGAAAAACGAAAAAGAAATCTACCTTGCAGGCGGCTGCTTTTGGGGCGTCGAAGCGTATTTCGAGCGTCTTCCCGGCGTCACGATGACTGAAACGGGATACGCAAACGGAAAGACGAATAAAACTACATATCACAAATTGTCCGAAACCGATCACGCCGAAACCGTCCGCATCGTTTACGATCCTGCGACAATTACGCTGGAAGAACTTCTCGCCCACTATTTTAGGATCATAGACCCTACTTCCGTGAACCGGCAGGGAAACGACAGGGGCCGCCAGTACCGCACCGGCATTTATTATACCGACGCAGACGACGAAAAGGATGTACAAGCTTTTTTGGATTTTATGCAAAAAAAATATCCCGCACCTCTCGCCGTTGAAAAAGACGTTGTAAAAAATTTCGTTCGCGCCGAAGATTATCATCAAAAATACCTCGATAAAAATCCCGGCGGCTATTGCCACATCGATTTGAGTCTCGCCACAAAACCGCTGTACAATGAAAGCCGTTTTGCAGTGCCCGATAAAGACGCTCTAAAGAAAAAGCTCTCTCCTCTTCAGTACGACGTAACACAGCATCAGGCAACCGAACGACCCTACACGAGCGAATATGACGCTTTCGACGAAAAAGGAATCTACGTCGACATCGTAACGGGGAAACCGCTTTTTTCTTCAACCGACAAATACGACGCCGGCTGCGGCTGGCCGAGTTTTACAAAGCCCATAACGACCGAAGCGGTCGACTACGAAAAAGATACGAGTTTCGGCATGCTGCGTACCGAAGTGCATTCCCGAACGGGGAACTCTCATTTGGGACACGTGTTCGACGACGGGCCTAAAGAAGATGGCGGGCTTCGCTACTGCATAAACGGAGCCTCTCTCAAGTTTATCCCCTATGCCGACATGGAAAAAGAAGGCTACGGCGACTACATGCCCTATGTAAAATAAAGCCGCAAAGTTTCATAAAGGGCGACTGTTATCATCTTTATTTTCATGATAGAATAAAAAACAACGTGTGCAAAGAGCGCACAAAAGCACTGCGAGTTCTCTGCACGGGGAACTTTGCGCTCGCCGCAAGCTGCGCGTTGCTCGAAATTGCAGCATTTTTATGGGAGATAATATGCTTTCTGAAAATACACCGGCGCCGGATTTTTCTTTGCAGGATCAGGACGGCGCGACAAGAAGGCTTTCGGACTACCGAGGCAAAAAAGTGATTTTATATTTTTATTCTAAGGATAATACTTCCGGCTGCACAAAACAGGCGTGCGGGTTTTCCGAATTGCGGCCGCAGTTTGAAAAAAAAGGAGCCGTCATTCTGGGCGTCAGCAAGGACAGCGTCGAAAGCCATAAAAAATTCGCAGCAAAACACGGCCTTTCATTTACTCTGCTTTCGGATCCCGAACTGAAAGTTCTTAAAGCCTATGACGTTTGGAAAGAAAAAAACATGTACGGGAAAAAAGTTATGGGCACCGTCCGCACAACATATCTTATAGACGAAGGCGGAATGATAATAAGGGCTTCGGGAAAAGTAAAGGCGGAATCCAACCCTGCCGATACGTTAAAGCTGATATAACTCAAAATGATTTTACGCTATGCCGCGGTAAACGATATCGACGACATCATAAAGATTGAAACATCCGCTTTTATCCGTGAAATTCAAGAGGATAAAAACGTCTTTGAAGAAAGAATAAAAATTTTCCCCGGCGGATTTATAATATTTGAAACGGAATCTCCTCACGCTGCGGCGGGATATTTCAGTTCCGAGCGTTGGAAATTTGTGCCCGAGAATGATGAAGATTTTAAAATCGGGCATTCGATACGAAAAAAACATGATCCTTACGGCGGCGTTTTATACATAACGTCGTTCGCCCTTTTTCCGCAGTTTAGAGGAAGGGGAATGGGGCCGTCCGTTTTTACCGCATCCTTGGATTTTATCATTAAAAACGAAGCCGCCTCTGGCAGACCTTTAAAAACACTGCTTCTCATGGTAAATGAAGAATGGGAGAAAGCCGTTAATATTTACATAAATTGCGGATTTAAAACAGTCCGTAAAATAAGCGGCGTTTTTCCGCATTCGGACGGCCTTATCATGAAAAAAGATATTTTATGAATAAAAATCAATGGCAGGCTTTTTGCAATTTTAGAGAAGAATTTAAAATGCAGTGCGAAAGCTGGTCCGCGCTGGCTTCCGATCTAAAACCGCTTCAAAAACAGGCGGCGTCAAACGACACCCCTGATTATGAAGTGGAAACTCCAGTTGTCTATAACCTTGATTTGGACAAATTTACTCAAGAAAGCGATATCCGCTTAATAGTTACGGGCGACAATCCCGGAAAAAACGAGCAGCTCGCCGCAAACAGGCGGTATTTGGTTGGACAAGCGGGAAAAATCGCTGAAGGATTTTTCCGGCGCAATAAAGATCTCGGAATAGACTTTCGCAAAAACGTGCTTATACTTAATAAGACGCCGGTGCATACCGCAAAAACGGCGCACCTGCGCTGCCTCATGCGCTCAGGCGACGACAGGATTTTAAAACTCATAGAGCAAAGTCAAATATGGATGGCAAAAAAGACGGCACAGCTTCACCAGGCGCTTTTTGAAAACCTTGAGCCGGGGACGCCGAAGCTTTGCCGCGTGCAGCTTTGGCTTGTAGGCTATGCGGAACTAAAAGGAAACGGAATATTTTTGCCCTATAAAAATGCGCTTTTTTCTTCATATAAAGAGCACGCTGAGGCCTGGCATGCGGTGCGCGTTTATCAGCACTTTTCAATGAACAGGTTTTCGATCGATTTAAACAGCCTTAACGGCAGTCAGCATCCCGGCACAAACGGCGAAAACCGCAGCTTTCAAACCGAAAAACTTGATCTCTCGGAAGCGGACACCACCCCCTCTATGTATGAGAAATTGCAGACCCTCGGAGCAAAACATCGAACGGAAATTTTCGGAAATTAATTTTCAGGCTGCGTAGTCTCCGTGTCGCGATGTACTGCGGCCGTATTCAGCGTCTCAGCCGTCAATCGATACGACAATTGCACGCGCCGCTCTTTAAGACTATAATAGCGGCATGAACCGATCTTTAATTTCCGGGTTCAACGCAGCTCTTGAAAAACTCATGCCCTTTCTCACGCTTTCCGGGCTCATAATAGGATTTTTACTCGGACCAAGGGCCGGCCGTTTTTCGGCTTTTGCCGTACCTCTTTTTGCCTTTATGACCTTTTCCGGCACGATAAACATGAACGTTTCGGATTTCAAACAAACACTTTCGCATCCTCTGCCCATATTCATGTTTTTGATTGTCTTTCATCTTATACAGCCGTTTGCGGCTTGGGCTGCAGCAAGCGTTCTTCTTTCCGGCGACTACCAAATAGCTACGGGGCTCGTCTTGTTGTACTCTATTCCGGTAGCGGTTTCATCCTCGATCTGGACAAATATATTTCACGGAAACATTCCTCTTAACATAACATTGATCCTTATAGATACCTTTTTAGGCCCGGTAGTAACTCCGCTCATAGTAAAGATCTTTTGCGGCGCTGAAATCACTATAAATTCCGCTTCCATGTTTATGTCGCTCGTTTGGATGATAGTAGTTCCTTCATGTTTGGGAATAGCGGCAAACCAAATTTCAGGCGGGAAAATCCCGCAAAAATTTTTGCCTATTTTAAAACCCGCTTCAAAGATCGCACTTTTTTGCGTTATCATCATAAATGCGGGAAAAATAAGCCCTTCTTTAAACTTCGATATGCTTTACATCCGCACGGGAATAATAACCCTTGCGCTGTGCTTTGCTGGATTTTTTATAGCGAACATTTTCGCGGGCATAATCAAACTGCCGTACGATCAAAAAGTTTCCTTCGTATTCAGCGCGGGCATGAGGAACATAAGCGCGGCTCTAGTCATAGCAATAACTTATTTTGAACCGCGCTGCTCGATCCCTGTGGTGATAGGAATATCGTTCCAACAGCTGCTTACGTCAATAAGCGGTAAAATTCTGCTAAAACCTGAAACCGCAACTCAAAAAAAATAATCTATTCGTGCGGGGATTCAATAACTTCGGCGCCGTAAACCCCGCCCGGTCGCCGCTTGCAGTTTCGGCTTGAAGCGGCGGTCTAAAGCGTTACTCCGTTTTTAAAGATCGCTATTTCTCTATAACCGTTTATCTCGTTTCTTGCAGACTTTTTGCCGGAAGCCACATCGCATATGAGCTTTATAAGATCGTCTCTAACGCCGTCCACATTTCTGTCGAGCATCTGCGAGGCGTCAAAATCAATCCATCCTGATTTCTTTTCCGCCAAGGGATGATTGGTCGCAATCTTTATCGTCGGAACGGGAGCGCCGAGAGGGGTTCCGCGTCCGGTAGTAAACAAAATGATGTGCGCGCCGGCAGCCGTCATATCCGTAGTTGAAACGATATCGTTTCCGGGGCCTTCCAAAAGGTTCAGTCCTTTTTTTGTAATCCTGTCGCCGTATTTAAGCACACCGCACACGGGCGCCTTTCCCCCTTTTTGAACACAACCCAGGGATTTGTCTTCAAGGGTAGTGATTCCGCCCGCCTTATTGCCGGGAGAAGGATTTTCATACACTACCTGCCCGTGCTTGGTAAAATAATCTTTAAATCCGTTTATAAGATCTACGGTTTGATTAAAAAGGTCGCGGTTTACACAGCGGTTCATAAGCATCTGCTCGGCGCCGAACATTTCAGGCACTTCCGTAAGCATTACGGAGCCGCCCATCGCGGTAAGAGCGTCGCACACTCGACCCACCAGCGCGTTGGCGGTTATTCCGCTTAAACCGTCGGAACCTCCGCATTTCATTCCGAGCACAAGCTCGTTCATAGGAACCTGTTCTCTCTTGAATTTTCCGGCATAGGAAGCCAACTCCGTCAAAAGTTTGCGTCCTTCGGAAATTTCATCGGCAAAGTCTTGAGCCTTTAAAAATTTTACACGCTCGGGATCAAAGCCGCCGAGCTCTTCCAAAAACTGCTCGCTTGTAATGTTTTCACATCCCAAACTGACAACTAAAACCGCGCCCGCGTTAGGATGATGAACCAGATCCGCCAAAATTTTACGCGTCGTAGCGTGATCCTCGCTCATTTGAGAACAGCCGTAAGGATGCGACCACACAAAAAATCCTTCCAGTCCGCCGTCTTCTTTAGGACCGACTTCTCCGCCGCAGAATTTTCCGTTTGCCCACATGGCAAGATTTTCTGAAATTTTATTTACGCAGCCGACGGTAGGAACGATCCAAACTTCGTTTCGCACTCCTATGCGGCCGTCGGCGCGTTTATAGACATTTATGGACGGTATGTGTTCGCTGAAATAAGCTGTGTCTTTTTTCCACGATTCAAAGGCCTCTTTTGCGCCCTTTTCATCATAAGAATATGTGGCTTCTTCGGAAAGCAAGGTTCTTGTGTTATGCACATGCACGTGAGAGCCTTTAAGGATATCGGTTTTTGCAGCTCCGATCGGATAGCCGTATTTTATGATGGGCTCTCCGCTTTTTATGTCTTTCAGCGCGAATTTGTGTCCCGCAGAAATTTCTTCTTTCAGCGTTACGGTTACTTCCTTTGCATTGCCGGAAGCCTCTACCGTTACATTTTCGCCCTTTTTAAGAGGGGAAAGGGCGACCGCTACGCTGTCGGAAGGGTGTATGCGTATAACTTTTTTTCCGTAGGTTTGCACTTCGTTTTCAAAAGCCGAAGATTCGGGAACGCCGCATGTGTCTTTGTGTTCCGAAAAACCGCCGCACGAACATTTACAATTTTCAGTTTTATTACTCATAGCGTCCATATCTCAAAAATTTATCGGTTGGCGACGGAATCAAGAGCGCTCTTTATTCCGTCCTTTTGAATCGCAGCCAAGTATCCGGCTACGGTTTCTTCAAGCCCTTCGTATTTTGTCAAATCCTCTTTCCAGAATTTTTCATGTTTTAAAACCGCTTTTGCCAATTCCTTGGGATCCTTTGTCTTTGCGTACAGGTCTTCAAAGAATTTAAGAGAATCCGTGTCGTCCTGCAATTTTACGGCAACTCCGCCTCTTTTATGAACGGTTGTCATTTCGCGGTCGGCCGTCACCTTTCCTTCGTACAAAGCTATGATGGAAGCAAGGTCAAATGCAAGAACTTGCGGAACTTTTCCTTCTTTTTTGATAAATCCCGTTACGGACGGAAGGTCTCTGACGGGGAATTTTGCCGTCGTGTTGAGCAGAATGCTTGAAAGTTCGTGTTTAATGAACGGATTTTCAAAGCGTTCCAAAACATTATTCGCATAATCTTTGAGAGCTTCTTTATCGCCGTCCATAGACGGAATTATCTCGTCAAACAGGCCTTTTTTGATGAATTTTATCATGTTTTTATCGATGATGCTTTCGCGGACGGTTTCAAGCCCGTAAAGATATGCGGGCGGTACAAACATCGTGTGAGTGCCGTTTAATATGCGCACTTTGCGCGTGCGGTAAAAAGACATATCCTTTGTCCATATAACGTTCAGCCCCGCATCCTTGAGAGGAAATTCCTTTGCAAGCTTATCCAAGTCGCCTTGAGATTCGATAACCCAAAGATGGAAAATTTCAGCGGAATCAAGAAGGTTGTCCTTGTACCCCTGCTCGCTGCAGATCTTTTCGGCTTCTTCTTTAGGATAGCCCGGAACTATGCGGTCTACCAAGCTGTTGCAGAACGTACAGGCCTCGTTCACCCATTTTGTAAAGTCCGCTTCAAGGTTCCATTCCTTTGCGTAATCAAGGATTATCCGTTTTAAATTATCGCCGTTTTTTTCGATCAATTCGCACGGAATAAAGACCAATCCGCTGCTCGCAGAACCGTTAAAAGCTTTAAAGCGGCGATACAAAAACTGACAGGCCTTTGCAGGAAACGATGCAGGCGGCTTGTCGTCCAATTTGCATCCGGGCGCGTAAGATATTCCGGCTTCCGTCGTATTTGAAACCACAAATCTAAGGTCCGGGCTCTTGGCGTAAGCAATGTAATCGTCATATTGATCGTAAGCTTTTATACATTTACTCACGGACGTTATGACGCGACGCTCGTCAACTTTTTTTCCGTTTTGGATTCCGCGAAGAACGGTGGTATACAATCCTTTTTGTTCGTTTATCATATCGCTGAGTCCCCGCTGGAGCGGCTGAACGATTACAACGTTTCCGTTAAATTTTGTTTTTTCATTGGCCACATCGATCTGCCAATCCACAAATGCGCGCAGAAAATTTCCTTCCCCGAATTGAAGAACCTTTTCAGGGCGGGAAACAGGCTTCTTTACGTCAACAATAGATTTCATATTAAGTCTCCTCTAATTTTAGCACGGCTATTGTATGCTCTATGATATAATAGTCTTTTTACGCTTTTTGACTACTGCTTTTACATGTTTTCGATCAATTAAAAAGCTTTTATCAGTAGATCAGAGATACTAATCCCGTCGTAAACACAGGAACAAACGTAAACATAAGCAGATCGAAAAAGAGCAAAATATAAAAAGGCACCGCCTCTTTTATAAAATCTTTAGTTTTACAGCCGGTAATACTGCATGTAACGAACATAAGAGTTCCCATGGGCGGCGACAAAGCTCCTATGGCGTTATTGAAAATATACATCATCGCAAAATGAATTTCATCAATTCCGTAGGCGGCCGCAATGGGAGCCAAAAGGGGAACCAAAACTATCATGGACGCATTGCCTTCTATGAACATTCCGACCAGCAAAAGAAAGACGTTTACGATCATTAAAAAAACATACTTACTCTTTATGGACGCTACTATCCATTCGGTAAGCTGCTGAGGAATTCTTTCTTTTGTGAGAACCCACGAAAACACGGTTGCAGACGCCACAATGAGCATTATCGAAGCCGTAGTAGCGGCCGTTTCCTTTAGACCAATTATCAGGTTTTTAACTTTCAGATCCTTGTAGCCGAACCCCAGAATGATAGCGTAAATTATCGCAACAGCTCCGGCTTCCGTAGCCGTAAAAATACCGAGTCTTATGCCGCCTATGATTATGACGGGAAGACACAACGGGGCTATGGCGGGAGGAACCACTCTTTTATAATCTTTGGCCGTCATCCGCGTTGTGCGAAGCGGCGCATATCCGCGGCGTTTGGAAAGCCATGAGACAAGCATCATCATGGTTACGCAGAGGAAAAAGCCTACTCCAACTCCCGAAACGAACAGTTTGCCGATGGAAACATTTGCAATACACCCGTACAAAATCATAGCTATTCCGGGCGGAATCAAAGGCGTTATCATGGAAGACGTTGCGGTAACGACCGTAGAAAAAGCCTTGGAAAACCCTTTTTCTTCCATTTCGGGCACAAGCATTTTTGCTTCCATCGCGGCATCTGCAAGATTCGATCCTGAAAGCCCGCCCATAAGGGTCGACAAAAGGACGTTGACCTGCGCCAATCCGCCGGTCATGCGGCCGGTTATCACGCTGCAAAAATCCATTATGCGCCTTGTAACGCCCGTGTAATTCATAAAGGTTCCGGCGCAAACGAAGAACGGAACGGCGAGCAAGGAAATACTTTCCGCTCCGGTTATCGCATGCTGAGCGAATACGATTTGATTTATTCCGGGATTAAAGACAAAGTATAGTATTGAACCTCCCAAAATCGAAATAAAAACCGGTACTTTTAGGAACAGCAAAAGGAGCATCGTCACTGCGGATAAAATAATTAAAAAATTCATTTCTCTTCCCCCTCTTGCGATCTTTCCATACTTTCTTTAGAGCGGTATTTTACCCTGAAATAGTTCCACAACATCACGATGCAAGAAACTGGCGCTATTCCGTAAACTATAGTATAAGGAATCCCCAACATGCTGGTGCTTCTGCCGCTTCTGACAAAAAGAGAAACAAATCCTATGCTTTGGTAAAACAGATACAAAAGAACTGCGACGACCACCGCGTCTATAAAAAACTCCGTCGCCTTTTGCAACTTGAGAGGAAACAGTTCCACAACCATTTCGATAGCGACATGACTTTTTGTCCTGAACGCGCCTCCTGCAGCGGCGAACACGATCCATACCATACAGAAAAGCTGAACTTCTTCAAGCCACGTAAAGGGACTGCCCAGCACATAACGCATGATAACGCCTAAAAACGTTAATATTATAAGAACCGTAAGAGCCAAAGAAGCTACCATAAAATCCAAGTTCGACAATATCGCTCTTACTATTTTACATTTTTTTCCGCATTGCTTTTTCATAATTACCCTTAAGAAAAATATCTTTGACGAATCAAACTAAAAACAGATAAGGCTGCAAATAATGCAGCCTTCACAATAAATCGACTCAGTTTTCTCCCATCGCTTTTCTTACGGTTCGATATAAGCCCTGAGACCAGCCGAATTGACTTCCTTTGTCATAAAACGGCATGGCCGCATCTCGGAATTCTTTTTGCAGGGCCGGGGTCATTTCTACAACCTGAACGCCTTCCGCTTTCATTTTTTTCAAATAGTCGTCTTGCGCCGCATCCTGAAGCTTGTTGTTGTAAACGCCGGCTTCATTACCCGTTGAAACAAGAAGTTCTTGCTGGCTCTTCGTTAAAGAGTTAAACATAGCCGCGGAACATACCCATGTGGTAAAGTTTTTTACGTGTCCGTCCAAAATGAGATATTTTGCGACTTCCTGCAATTTACGGCCGTAAAGAGTAGACAGCGGATTTTCGGCTCCGTCGATCGTCTTTGACTGTAAGGCCTGGTAAACGTCGCCGAGGCTCATTCCCGTAGCGGCCGCGCCGAGCACGTTCATTCCTTCAGTCTGAATCTGGTTTGAAGGAACGCGAATCTTCATGCCCTTAAGATCCTTTACGCTTTTTACAGGTTTAACCGTTAAGGTGTGGCGATCGCCGTAGATCCAGTTTGAAGAGACAAGTTTAAGTCCTTTTTTCTCCAACAGACTGCTCTGCTGTTTGTACCAATCGCTTTCTATCAATTTCCAACACTGATCCCAGTTTTCAAACAAAAACGGACCGAATACTATACCCATATCCTTTACGCCGTAGTCGGCATAAAAGGCTCCGTCTGCCAATGTCATCACGGGCTCGCCTAAAAGCATGGAGTCGATAAGTTTATTCTTGCTGCCGAGTTGACTATCAGGAAACAGTTCGATTACCAAAGAGCCGTCTCCCTTTTCCGCAACAAGGCTCTGCCATTTTTTCAGAGCTTGTCCTACGGGTTCGGACATCGAATTTTCAAATCCTATCTGAATTGTCATCTTTTTGGCGGAAGACGATTCGTTCGCTCCTCCGGCAAAAACCATACCCACAACCGCAACACTCAACGCCAGAAAACACACAAATTTACGGCTTCCATCTTTTAACATTTGGACCTCCTTACAATGCGGCATTGCAGAAAATATCGATTTTCAAAAATGCCGCATCCGTGCGCTCTTTGCGCACATTTGATAAATCAAGAAAACTGCCCGAAATTTTCGGACAGCCCGATTCTCACCCAATTTATAATCTCAAGTTTTCAAAGAAAACTGAAATTCCGTTGTGCGCCGCTTATTTTTACCTGTAAACTTTTTTTAACTCTTATTTTTCCGGCAAACCCGCCCTCGGCAGAATTTAAGACGGATTTTCAAGCCGGAATATGTAAACTTTATGTAAAATCTATGAGAACTTTGAGCATAGTTCCCTGGTTTGCGTCAAAATCGCTGAACGCTTTTGCAGCGTCTTTAAATTTATAGACGTTCGTAATTATCTTTTCCAAAGGCGCCTTTCCGGCTTTTACCAAATCGATCAGTTCAATAAAATCCTTTTTCAGCGCATTGCGCGAACCGTAAACGTTCAGTTCTTTTTTTTGCAAAAGAGTAAAATTAAAATCGGCGTTTTTCTTTCCCACACCTATCTGAACGACTCGTCCGCCGAAACAAGCGGCATCTATACAATTTAAAAATGTGGAAGGAAGGCCTACCGCTTCAGCCGTAACGTCAAAGCCGTTGCCGTCGGTTATTTCACTTACGGCTTTTGAAAAGGCTTCGGGATCGGTGTTTAAGATCGTGCCGTCTATTCCGAATTGTTTGGCTATTTCAAGTTTTTTTTCCGCAACATCGGAAATCCAAACCTTTGCGCCCTTTGCTTTTGCGGCAACTGCGGCAAGAACACCTATGGTTCCGGCTCCCACAACAAGAACTTTTTCTCCTTCTTTTACGTTGCACCGTGAAATTCCGTGATAGGATATGCAAAACGGTTCGATAACCGCAAGAACTTTAGGATCAAGTCCTTTGCCGTCATAAATGCGCTCGAGCGGCATCGTTATGTATTCGGCAAAACCGCCTTCCCTTTGGACGCCCATCGTCTGGTTGTCCATACACGCGTTTACGATGCCGTGTCTGCAGGAATAACACTTTGTACAATTGAAATAAGGATTGCAGGTTACTACCATTCCCTTTTTCAGACCGTATTTGTTTTCGTCTATTTCGACGATTTCGGCCGAAAACTCGTGCCCCGGAACACGCGGATAAGAAAAATATGCAAAAGTTCCTCTGTAAGATCCCAAATCGGATCCGCAAATTCCGCCGTACAGGGGTTTTAACAAGGCTTCTCCCGGCTTGCGGGTGGGTTTTTGAATATCCTTGATTACGACTTCTTTAGGATTATTAATACAAATAGCTTTCATAGGCTATAACTCCCGTATCTTACTATATAACACGATAAAACATCACCGTGTATAAAAATACTATACCTTAACATACCTCGATGTCAAATTCTTTATAAGGAGCGGCTCTTGCAGCAAGTGTGATTTTTTTGCCTATTTCCGTGCCGCCCGCATACCCCTGCATCAGCCCATATCAGCCGCCCATATCCGTATTGACAAATTTCCAATCACGGTAAAGAATAGGGCATCTTAAAAAACTCACGGTGCAAATGCCGCGGTTGAGCTTTGGGGTAGGACTAACCTTACCTTGCATATCTTGTTTTTAAAACGCACCTTTTCATCGAACAACGAAACTGTCGAAAAATTTCGAGTTTTATCATCTCGAAATTGATATTAAAAGCAATGGGGAAACGCATTAAAATGTCTTCCCCGCAAAGGAGAGAAAAAGATGAAAAAGTTTTTAATCGGATTCATCTTGTTGGTTGGGCTTGTCGGGATCGTATCTGCAGCAGATGCAAAATCCGGCAATAAAAAAGCAGCTGCAAAGACTGTAAAAATTTCCGTAGGATACGAAAACGCCACTACGGAACCAGCAGCAAAGGCCGTAGAAATGTGGGCAAAGCTGGTTAAAGAAAGAAGCAACGGATCTATGGAACTCGCTTTGTTCCCGAATTCCGCACTCGGAAAAAAGACGGAACTCATCGATCAGATGATCACGGGCGAAGCTATGATCACCGTTGCCGACGGAGCTTTTTTGGCGGAATACGGAGTTCCCGATTTCGGCATTTTTTACGCGCCTTTCGCTTTTGAAACATGGGACGAAGTGTGGAAGGTTCTTGAAACTTCTTGGTACAGAGACCTTTGCAACACTTTGGCAAAAAAGGTCAACATCCGCGTCTTAACTTCCAACTGGATCTACGGAGCGAGAGACATCATATCCACTAAAAAAGTCGTAGTGCCCGCAGACCTTGCAGGTTTAAAGATGCGCGTTTCTCCGAACAAACTTTCGATCGACAGCTTCAAATCACTCGGAGCCGCCGCAATCGGAATGGACATGGGCGAAGTGTATCAGGCCCTGCAGTCAAAAACGATCGACGCCGTAGAAAACCCTGCAGCTCCTCTTGCCAACAGATCTTTCCACGAAGTTGCTAAGTATCTTTGCGAAGATCACCACATCCTAGCCACTTCAATGTGGATCTGCGGAGAAAGATTCTTTAAAACTCTTACGGCGGAACAGCAGAAAATTCTTATGACAACGGCCGACGAAGCGGGGCTTTTCAACAACGAACTTCAATCCGCGGCGACGGAAGACGCAAAGAAAAAGATGATTGCCGCAGGCGTTACGATCACAACTCCCAACGCTGCAGAAAAAAAGGCATGGGTTGACGCCGCACAAAAATTCCTTAAAACGGGCGGGAAGTCTCTGGGTTGGTCCGACGGACTTTATGATTCCGTCCGCGCTGCAGTAAAATAAGAAGGTTTAAAAGCCGCCGCTAAATAAGCGCGGCATCTTTTAACTTCGAGTTTTCTTAGAAAACTCGTGTTATCAACTGTGCGCAAAAAGCGCACGAAAACGGCATTCTCGGAAATTGAAATTTCCTCGCATGTCGTTTTTTAACGAACGTTTAAAAGCCGCCGCTGAGACATCGCGGCGTCTTTTAACTTCGAGTTTGCTTTTAGGCAAACGTCGCTTATTAAACTAAGGAAATAGAACAAAATGTCTGATAAAAAGCAAGCAAATGCCAAATCAATTTTGAGGTACGTGGATATCTACATATCCTCAGCGGCTTTGATCGTTTTGATCGCGATTACTTTCTTGGGCGTCATAGCGCGATACTGTATAGGCTCGCCGTTCGGCTGGACTGAAGAAATGCAGGCTTTTTTAATAGTCTGGGTTGTCTTTTCAGCTGCCGGCGCGGCTTTCCGTACCGGAAATCATTCGGCAATAGATATAGTATATGTGTCCGTTCCAAAGAAAGCCCATAAGGTTTTGGATGTTTTAATTGCAGTAATTTCGATCCTGGTCTTATGCTATTTAGCCTATACAACGGTAATATACTTAAACTTGTTTATGGCAACCGGCCGCAAAACTTCGGTTTTACAGATTCCTTATATTTTTATTTATTCCATAGTTTTATTGTCCTGTGTTTTACAAATCATAAATTTCGTCATGGTAAACATTTTGGGAAAATGGGACGAATCTGTGGATCTTATTGAAGAAAATAAACTCACAGGCAGTGAATTTTCGGGAACCGACGACAAATAGAAATAGAATAGGAGAAATAAAATGAATCTGATCGCCGTATGCGCAATAGTGTTGCTAGCGCTTTTATTTATGAAAGTTCCCGTTTACATAGCCGTACTCGGAGCCTCCGCCGTTTATACAATTTTCAACCCTTCAATCAACCCGATGATCTTTGCGCAAAAAATGATAAGCGGCACGGAAGGTCTTTCCCTTCTGGCCATACCGTTTTTTGTTTGCGCCGGCATATTTATGAACTATACCGGCGTCACAAAGAGGATCATGCATTTTTGTGAAGTCATGACTTCCAGAATGTACGGAGGGCTCGCCCAAGTCAATGTTTTGCTTTCAACCCTTATGGGCGGCCTTTCCGGTTCGTCATTGGCGGACGCCGCCATGGAATGCAAAATGCTCGTTCCCTCTATGGTCAAATCAGGCTTTTCGCTGTCTTTTTCGGCGGTCGTTACCGGCGCTTCGGGAATGATAGTCCCTCTTATTCCTCCGGGAGTAGGCCTTATAATATACGGCGTCATAAATAATATTTCCATCGGAAAATTGTTCGTCGCCGGTATTGTTCCCGGCCTTACGATGACCGTCACTTTAATGATTTTCGTCAGGTTCTATTCGAAAAAAAGAAATTATCTTCCTAAACGAACTACGAAAATTTCCGTAAAAGAAAAAATCGATGCCCTAAGACCCGCGATTTGGCCTCTCCTTTTGCCTATCATAATCATTGGAGGCGTGCGGCTGGGTATTTTTACCGCAACGGAATCCGGAGCCGTCGCAATCGCTTATGCGCTGTTTTTGGGAATATGCTATAAAGAGCTTAAGCTAAAAGACTTTTTACAGGGATGTAAAGAAGGCGTCATAACTACTACTTCCATAATGCTGATAATAGGAGCGGCAACTTGTTTTTCATGGATTCTTACAAAAGAACAGATTCCGCAGGCCGTTTCGGCATGGATGGTTTCCATAATCCGTAACAAGTACGTATTCCTTATCCTTGTAAATATATTCCTAGTTATTGTAGGAATGTTTATCGAAGGCAACGCTTCGATGATCGTTTTGGCTCCAATCTTAGCGCCTGTCGCGGCACAATATGGAATTGATCCGATCCATTTCGGAATGGTGTACATATTCAACTGTACTATAGGAGCTTTTACGCCTCCGATGGGAACTTTAATATTTGTTTGCTGCGGAGTTACGGGATGCTCCACAAAGGAATTTATAAAAGATTCCATACCGTTCTACTTTTTATTCTTCATCGATCTTATATTGATCACATTCTTCCCGCCGCTTTCGACAGGATTGGTCAATCTAATCTATTAGCAACTTAAAGAAGGAAAATATATGAAATTTGACGCCGAAAATCGTAAAATCGTCAGTGATTTGGTAAAAGACACTTATCTGCCTAAGATGTTTAAGATTAAGCAGGTGTTTCCCAGACCGCGCATAGAAATAAAAGACATACCGCAGTCTGTCTTTAACGCTTTGGATGAAAACGGTTGCGGATCCAAGGTAAAAAAAGGCATGCGTATAGCGATTACAGTAGGTTCCAGAGGAATAAGCAACGAGGCCTTGGTCGTAAAAAGCATTGTCGATTGGGTGATCCGTCAAGGGGCGGATCCCTTTATAGTGCCTGCAATGGGAAGCCACGGCGGCGCCACTGCGGAAGGACAGGTTGGAATCCTTGAGTCATACGGGGTTACGCAATCGTATTGCGGCTGCCCCATCCTGTCGTCAATGGAAGTCAAAAAGATCGGCAAAACTGAAACCGGGCTCGACGTATTTATAGACAAGTACGCTGCGGAAGCCGACGGTATCATCGTAAACTGCAGGATTAAACCTCACACGGCGTTCCGCGGCCCCTATGAAAGCGGTTTTATGAAAATGATGGCCATTGGTCTGGGGAAACAATACGGAGCGGAAGTCTGCCATGAAGCGGGATTCAAAAACATGGCAAAAAACGTTCCCCTGTTCGGCAATGCAATACTCAAAAATGCTCCTGTTCTTTTCGGCTTGGGCGTTATCGAAAACGCATATGACGAAACCTGTTCGGTTATAGCATTGGACGCAAAGGACATAGCCGAAAAGGAGCCGGAATATCTGAATCAGGCTAAGGCAAACATGCCGAGAATTCTTGTAGACGAGTGCGATGTTCTTGTCGTAGACTATTTGGGGAAAAATTTCAGCGGCGACGGCATGGATCCCAATATAACGGGAACGTTTTGCACTCCCTATGCTACGGGCGGAATCAAAAGTCAACGCGTCGCGGTTCTTGACTTAAGCGAAGAAACTCACGGCAACGGGATAGGGCTGGGTTACGCAAGCGCAACTACACAAAAAGTATTTGACAAGTTGGATCTTGGGAGCATGTACCCCAATGCAATAACGTGTACCGTTTTGGGAGGAGTGCGCATTCCGATCATTATGGCCACGGAAAAAGAAGCCGTTCAACTCTGCGTCAAAACCTGTAACGAGATCGACAAAAAAAATCCGAAAATCGTACGCATCCCCAACAGTCTGCACATAGAGCATATCTTTCTTTCAGAATCGTATTATGAGGATGCAAAAAAGAATCCTCAGATCGTAATCGAAAGCGCCCCTAAGCCTATTACGTTCGACGCGGCAGGCAATATTTTAGACGAATATTGACGGGCTAAAATAACGGCGAAAGCCGCCGGCGGCGCCCTTAAGGAAACTAAACAATGAAACCTCTTCTTTACGACGAAATAAATCAAGCGAAAATGAACGAAGTGTTCAGAGAAAAGGGCTGGTCACCGTTATACACGGCGTCTCCGCGCTCGCGCATTGCGCTTATAGGCCAGGCGCCGGGACGGATCGCCCAAGAAACTAACAAAACGTGGAACGACGCAAGCGGAAAGCTGCTCAGACAGTGGCTGGGTGTGACGGACGAGCAGTTTTATAATCCTGATTTGTTTGCAATTATTCCCATGGATTTTTACTATCCGGGCAAGGGCGAACACGGCGATCTTCCGCCCCGAAAAGAGTTCGCAGCAACATGGCATCCCAAATTGTTAGCTCGTATGCCGGACATCCGGCTTACAATCTTAATCGGAATTTACTCGCAAAAATATTATTTGGCGGAGAATGCAAAACAAAACCTAACCGAAAACGTAAAAAATTTCAAAAGCTATTTGCCCGATTATTTTCCGCTGGTTCATCCGTCGCCGATCAATATCTTCTGGCGCAAGCGAAATCCGTGGTTTGAAACAGACGTTGTCCCTGCCCTGCAGGCGGTAGTTAAAACCGTGCTGGCATAACCTCACGCAAAAGGAAATCCCATGCTTATTAAACACCTGATCTTCGATCTGGACGACACGCTTTATCCTTCGGGCAAAATGACGAAGGCCATTACACAAAATATGATCAAGTATGTTGCAAAATTTTTTAACGTCACATACGAAGAGGCGGTTGCGCGAAGGAAAAAGAACCTGCCGATGTTCGGTTCAACGCTGGAATGGCTTATGAACAGCGGTATGACGGATGCGGAAGATTATCTTTTTGCAGTTCACCCCGAAAACGAGACTGAAAATCTTTTGCCCGATCCTGAAATGCGGCAATTTTTGCTGTCGCTTGAAATTCCCATGACAGTTTTGACTAATGCGCCTATGGAACACGCCAAGCGCGTCTTAAATTTTTTAAATATAAAAGATTTGTTTTCTTCCGTAACCGACATACGCGACTGCGCCTTTAAAGGCAAGCCTTACCCTATAGCTTTTGAGACCGCTTTGCGCCGTTCGGGCGGAACCGTAGGCGACACCCTGTTTATTGACGATCAAATAAAATATATCCTAGGATATAAAAGGCTCGGAGGCATTTGCGCTCATGTAGGAAGCCCCTCATATAAAGCGTCTTCAGTGCCTTCGTTTTTGTCGGACGCCGATGCCGCCGGCGGAAAAATTTTTCATATTGATTCCGTGTACAGCCTGCCTGCGGTATTGAAACAAATCGCCGATCTATAGTATAATAAAAAAATACGGGGATATAGCTCAGTTGGTAGAGCGATAGGTTCGCAATCTATAGGTCACCGGTTCGACTCCGGCTATCTCCAAAAGTTCTGCGGTAAACCGTGACGGCATGAGCGCCCCGCTTGTCGGAGGCGTTATGCGCGGTCGCGTTTTTTTATTTTTCCTTCCAGAGGACTTGCGGGCAAACCTCCCTTTCGTGCTTCTCCCGCACCACTCTTCTTTCCGCTTTGTTGACAGTAAAACTCATACGGCATAAAATAACCGTATGCGGCTTCCGAAACTCAAGGGATGGTATTGGAAGCACCTTAAAAGTGCCGCAAAGTTTTTAATAAATCTTTGTATTACAATTACTTATTAAAAGCTTGCAAATCAAAATAAAGGGAAATAACCAGGAGCAATACGACATGGCGTTATCTTTAAGACAAAAATACGGTAAATATTTTTCACTTATGTCTTCGCTTACCAAGGCTGCGCCTAAAATTGATGCTACGAACGTATACGAAGAAGCGAACATCGAAACAAGAAAAGTCATGTATTCCATGCTTAAAGAAAACATGCTTCCGGGGACAAGGCTTGAAAACGTTGAAAATTTCAAAGCCTTTAACGAGGCCGTAAAAAACGGAAAGCGCGGTCTTATCCTTATGGAACATTATAGCAACATGGATCTGCCCGCTCTTATCTATCAGCTGGCCTGTTATAAAGAACCGTGGGGAAAGGAACTGTCCGACCGAATCGTAGCGATTGCGGGCATGAAGCTGAACGAAGAGAACCCTATGGTGCGCGCGTGGGCGGAAGGCTTTACGCGCGTCATAATCTATCCTAGCCGCAGTTTGGACTCCATAGAAAATAAAGAAATTCCTGAAGAAGAAAAACTTGCCGAAAAAAAACGCGCCAGAGCCATCAATCTTGCAGCAATGCGCGCTATAGATGCGTGCAAAAAGCGGGGACAGGTTATACTGGTATTTCCGGCGGGAACGCGCTATCGCCCGGGAAACCCCGAAACAAAGCGCGGGCTTCGCGAAGTAGACAGTTACCTCCGCATGTTTGATGTGATGATCCTCGTTTCCATAAACGGAAACTGCCTGCGCCTTGATCCGGAAAATACCGACGATATGCTGGCAGACTTGGTCTATGAAGATATAATAATACAAGCGTCAAGCCCCGTCATCGAATGTAAAAAATTCAGGGAAGATATTTTAAATAAACTTCCCAAAGACGATCCCGATCCCAAACAAAAAGTCGTGAACGAAATCATGTCAATATTTGACAAACAGCATGATGAAATTGAAAAGATTCGGGAAAAAGAAATAGAAAAAATTTAAAAGCGGCGGCCGATATTTTACCGCAATATCCGGAAGAGGACCGCCGCAAAAGCCGATTATTTTTTCAACAGTCCGTCGTCCGTGATCCTGCAAAATGTCCTTAGTGCGGTCGCCGGGGAAACGCTGTAAAATTTTTGCAGCGGGAACGGCCAACAGTTAAAAATTTTCTCGACTGCAAAAAAAATATGTGTTATACTTTGTTTAAGAGAAAATTCTCGATATTTTAGTTTTTAAGATAAGTGCCGTTTCTTGAGTATTAAGAGTGAAACTGCTTCTGTCCGAAAATGGGATAGGCGTGCGTTCACTCTTTTTTTATGTAAAAAAGCTACAAAGCGCGCCGTCCTTCCTTATGGGGGTCTTATGCAATACGATGTAGCCGTGATCGGCTGTGGGATCGTAGGCGCGGCGGCGGCATATACGCTTTCAAAGTATAAGCTCAACATAGCTGTCGTCGAAGCTGAAAACGATGTTTCCGATGTTACGACAAAAGCAAACAGCGGTATCCTTCACGCAGGGTTCGACCCTGAACCGGGAACAACGATGGCCAAGCTTAACGTAGACGGAGTCGCCATGGCTAAAAATCTGTGCAAAGACCTTGACGTTCCCGTGTCATGGTGCGGCTCATACGTCGTAGCTTTTTCCGATTCCGAAATGAAAACTCTAAAAGACCTGTACGACCGAGGCGTTGCGAACGGCGTTCCGGGCATGGAAATTCTAAATGCAAAACAGGTGCAAAACAAAGAAAAAAATCTTTCCACAAAAATAAAAGGCGCTCTGTTCGCACCGTCCGCGGGAGTGGTATCTCCGTGGGAATATGCGCTAGCCTTCATTGAAACGGCCGTAAAAAACGGCACAACTCTTTACAGAAATTTCAAAGTAAATTCGGTAGTCAAAGCCGAAAACGGCGGATACGTCGTAAAAAGCGAATCCGGCAGCGAAGTATCGGCAAAATATGTCGTAAACGCGGCAGGCTTGAATTCCGACGTCATTCACAACTTGGTTTCACCTCCGACGTTTAAAATAAAACCCGTAAAAGGCGAATACTACCTTTTAGATAAAAACACAGGCGGCCTTGTAAATCACGTGATCTTTCAGTGTCCGAACGAAAACGGCAAAGGAGTTTTAGTGTCGCCCACAGCGCACGGAAACATAATCGTAGGGCCGAACGCAAGCCCTTCCGCTAAGGACGACGTAAGCGTCACAAGCGCAGGACTTGACTTTGTAGCAGAAAAAGCGCGCCTTTCAGTACCCCACTTGGATCTTCGCACATCGATAAGAAATTTTGCGGGAGTGAGAGCAAATGTGGATACGGACGATTTTATAATCGCCGAAGCCGAAAACACCAAAGGCTTCATAGACCTTGCAGGCATAAAATCGCCGGGGCTGACTTCGGCTCCGGCAATAGCGGTGCGCTGCCTTGAGCTGCTTGAAAAATCAGGGCTCCCGCTGGAAGAAAAAAAAGTTTACACGGACAAGAGACAAAGGATCAGGTTCAAAGAGCTTTCTTTGAAAGAAAAAACGGAGCTTATAAAGCACAATCCGCTTTACGGAAGGATAATCTGTCGCTGCGAAACCATTACGGAAGGAGAGATTCTTGAAGCGCTCTCTTCGCCTGTGCCGCCCGTTTCAATAGACGGCATAAAGCGCCGATGCGGAACGGGAATGGGGCGATGTCAAGGAGGGTTCTGCGGCCCCCGCGTGATAGAAATTCTTATGAAACACACACACATGAGTTATAAAGACGTTATTCTCGATAAAGCGGCGTCTTTTATGCTTTCAGGAATAACTAAAAAAGAATCGGAAAAAGATCTGATGGAAGGTGCCCTATGAACGGATCCTATGAACTTATAGTAGTCGGCGCGGGACCTGCCGGTTTGGCGGCCGCACTTGAAGCGTGGAATAAAGGACTTAAAAAGATACTTATAGTCGAGAGGGCAAAAGAGGCCGGCGGAATTTTGATGCAGTGCATACATAACGGGTTCGGCCTTCACTACTTCAAAGAGGAACTGACGGGCCCTGAATACGCCGGCCGATTTGTGAACATGGTGTCGGAAACGGGCATAGAGATAAAACTTGACACTATGGTTTTGGAAATCACTTCCGACAAAAAGGTTCACACCATAAACACTTCGGACGGGTACTGCATTTACAACGCTAAAAGCATTGTCCTTGCCATGGGCTGCCGTGAAAGAACGCGCGGCGCCATAGCAACGCCCGGAACCCGGCCTGCGGGAATTTATACGGCGGGAACCGCTCAGCGTCTTTTGAACATTGAAGGATACATGGTGGGTAAGCGCGTGCTCATTTTAGGCAGCGGAGACATAGGGCTCATAATGGCGCGCCGCATGACTCTCGAAGGGGCAAAAGTCCTTGCCTGCGTTGAAATAATGCCATATTCAGGGGGGCTTACGCGCAATATAGTCCAATGTCTGCACGACTTTGACATTCCCTTATACCTGTCGCATTCCATAGTCGACATAAAAGGCGATAAGCGCGTAGAAAAAGCCGTCGTCATGAAACTTGATGAAAATCGAAAACCGATTCCCGGAACCGAAATGGAATTTGACTGCGACACTATACTTTTAAGCGTGGGGCTTATTCCCGAAAACGAACTTACTGAAAAGGCTTCCATAACCATGGATTCAAGAACTCGCGGGGCCGTAGTTTTTGAAAACAGAGAAACTTCCGTGCCGGGAATTTTTGCCTGCGGGAATGCCGTACACGTGCACGACCTTGTAGACTTTGTAACCGAAGAAGGACAGATAGCCGGACGCGGAAGCGCACAGTTCGTCATGCAGGATAAAAACTCCGGCGCGGCGGATAAAGAAAATATTATAGAAATATCCAACGGTTTTGACGTCGGCTATACCGTTCCTCAAAAAATAAGAAACGGAAATTTCGGCGATAAGATAGGCGTTTATTTTCGTGTGCGCTCGGTACACAAAACTCCGGCCTTTATAAGCGTAAAATCCGACGGCAAAGAAATTTACCGCGTAAAGCGAACTCACTTGGCGCCGGGCGAAATGGAAAGAATAGATCTTACAAAAAAAATGCTTGCCGATGCGAGCGGTAAAATATCAATCGGCATTGAAACCGAACAAGCCGTAAAATAAACAATAAGGACGAACGACAATGAAAAATATAATCTGTATTTGCTGCCCGACGGGATGCCATCTAAGCGTAGACGAAACCAAAGGCTTTGCCGTCAGCGGGAATCTATGTAAGCGCGGTGAAATTTACGGTAAGCAGGAAATTCAAGATCCTCGCCGCATAGTGACAAGCACCGTCGCCGTAAAAGGCGGCCGCTATTCCCGCTGCCCGGTAAAAACCAGCGGCACGATCCCCAAAGGAATGATGTTCGACGCAATGAAAACCCTTGACAATATCATAATAAAGGCTCCCATAAAGACGGGACAAACTATTATCAAGGACATCTGCGGAAGTCAGGTAGACTTTATCGCAACGCAGACGATAGACGCCCGATAGCAGTTCGGCGCCGGCCGAATAAATTCTCAACATAAGCCGGACAGGGTTCGATATACGCTAGATAAATTCCCGATATGCGCGGACAGCGGCCCGCTCTTGGCCGAAGCCCCATACAGGCATAGTCCGCTGGGCGCTTTGCAGCGGCTTGACAATGACGCTCGAATTCTGTTATGATTTTTCTACATCTTTGGAGCGATGTCCGAGTGGTCGATGGAGGTAGTCTTGAAAACTATTGAACCGCGAGGTTCCGGGGGTTCGAATCCCTCTCGCTCCGGCTAATTTTACGGAAGCGTGGTAGAGCGGTAATACAACGGATTGCTAATCCGTCAGTTCCTTTCGGGCTGGGCAGGTTCGACTCCTGTCGCTTCCGCTAGATGTACAGTTTTTAACTGTAGATGAGACTATAGCTCAGCTGGATTAGAGCATCACCCTGCGGAGGTGAGGGTCGCACGTTCGAATCGTGTTAGTCTCGTACAGGTTTTTGGGCCTGATGAATAATTACTTCTGGAAAGATGCGGGAGCGGTCGATCCGGACGGTCTCGAAAACCGTTGAACCTTTATTGGTTCCGGGGGTTCGAATCCCCCTCTTTCCGTAAAGCGGAATTATCCTTGCGATCGCAAGATTCCGCAGTTCTCCTTAACAGTAAATCTTGAGAAATCGCCTTCAGTGATTTTTCAAGGTGACCGTAAATTAAACTTTGGAAAGGTGTCCGAGTGGTTTAAGGTACACGCTTGGAAGGCGTGCGTACCCAAAAGGTACCGGGGGTTCGAATCCCCCCCTTTCCGTTTTGCCCAGGTGCCATGCAGAGCGCAGCTTGCAAACCCAGCCAGATCAGGAATGAAGCAACTGTAGTAAGATTGCTCTCGTGCCGTGGAATACCTGGGCTTTTTTTGTCCGCAACATCACAGTGCCGCAGAGCCGCAACACCCGTCGCCGCAGCATCGCAGCATTGCCGCCGTAAAAATCCGCTGTGTCAGGGCAAACCGGTTTTATCCTCTTCAATTGTGATATATGTCGATATCAAAAATATTTCACACACCAATATCGAATACTCCGAATATAATCTTATCGAAACACAGCCTATGATTACGCCTATACCGAAATTGCAAATCACAATCATGTATTTGATAAACGAATAAAGACAATCTCGGTTTTTCGTATGAATGTATTGCGACAATTGAATCATACCGCTTTTTAAATTTCCGGTTATCATCGTAGTAGCGATGGGGCTGTTATCTATTCTGTCGAAATTCGCTACCTGAACCGCCGCTATAAACGATATAACGCAGTTGACCGCATGATTGGAATAATTTTTGCCGAAAAATGCAATACAGGCTATCAACACAGCTTCCAGTATCAAAATCATTTTAAGCCTGATGTGCGAGCGCAAATTCCTTTTTGTTTTTAACAATTCCGATATGAATATTCCTACGGCAAAAGTAACAACCGGAATAAGGTATTTTACGCTTTTATTGAATTCACGGTTAGCCAATGCAATAAAGATCAGCACTACGTTTCCTGTTTGCGCGTTCGCAAAAACATTGCCTTTAAGAATGTATGAATAAGAATCAAGGAATCCGCCGAGCAGCGACAAGCAAATTCCTATTTTGATATTTTCGTTATTTTTTCCGATCTTCGTTTCCATAATACTTTAACATCGCAGGCGCGGAGCCGCTTTTCAGCCGTTTCAGCCGATAATTTCACATGCTAAAATGATTTTTATCGACTTGCGCCGCCGCCTTTGTATCCCAGAGCGCGTAACCTTTCCAGTAAGGGCGGATGGTTATAATTAAAAACCGAATAAATTCTAGGGACTGAAATTTCCGACATGTTTTCCATATTCAATTTTATAAGCGCATCGGAAAGAGCCTTTCCGTCTCCGCAGATTTTTGCGGCAAAAGCGTCCGCTTCAAATTCATCCTTTCTGGAAAAATAATTCCCCGCGGCGCCTAACAAACTCCCGAATCCGCCGAAAATTATTCCGAGCAAAAAAAGAGCGGCAAAACATTCCACCGTTCTATAACTTTCATTTAAAAAAGAAAAGCCGAAGGCATCTAGCATTCCGCGCGATAAACTTAACCTGTAAGCCGCAAATAGCGCAAGGACTACAAGCGGAATCATTATGCAAAGCCGCTTTACGATATGGTGTTTTTTATAATGACCCAGCTCGTGGGCGAGAACGGCTTCTATTTCCTGCGGGGAAAGCTGTTTTATAAGAGTATCGTAAAGAACTACCCTCTTGGCGTTTCCGAATCCGGTAAAATACGCGTTTGAATGACGGCTCCGTCTTGAAGCGTCCATGACAAAAAGTCCTTTAGCTTTAAAAGCGCATTTTGCAAGAAGTTTTTCGAGGCGGTCTTTAAGTTCGCCTTCGGGTAAGGCGGTAAATTTATTGAATAGCGGAGCGATAAACAAGGGATAAATTAGCGAAATCAGCAGCGAAATACATATGTAAGCGGCGGCTAAAAATATCCACCATGAAGATCTGAAAACCGAAAATATTAGGGTCATCACGGCAAGAAGCAGCGCCGTAATACAAAGCTGGACTATACAGTCTTTTATTCGGTCTAAAACCCACATCTTAAACGTCATTACCGAAAAACCGAAACGTTTTTCTATTGAAAATTCCCGGTAAAGCTCAAAAGGAAGCGAAACGATCTTTCCCGGAACAGACGAGACAAGCGCAAATAAAAAGACTGCAAAAAAAGCGGCTTGCGTAACGTTTTGAAGTGTAAATTTCAAAATAAAAGCGTAAACTCCGCCGCAGACTAAAAGCAGAGAAAGCCCCGCGTACAATATGCTTTCAGGAATCTGCAGCACATATTTTGCATCTTCGTATGCGCAGATGCATTTTAATTTTTCTTCAACGATTATGCCGGAAAGCTCTTTGGGAACCTTGCGTCCGTTTTTCAAGCGGTTATAATAGTCAAGAAATTCGAGCGCTTGATCCAAGAACAAAGAAAATACCGTCGATGCCAAAAAAATAATAACAAAAATATTCGAGTAATTCATAATTTTTTTCTTGCTTTATCAATTCCGCGTTGTCGCACAGGACGAAACCTATTCATTAACATAGGGAATGCTTCCGTCCCTGTAGGCTTCCAAAAGCTCTTCCAGATCCGCCGCAAATTCCTTAAGCGACTGCCCGTGTTCCGTATCGGCGATGAATTTTCTTTTTGCAAAAGTTTCTACGGTAATGGTTTCTGAAGCAATGTCGGTTTCGTTCATTATGGCCGACTGCGTGTTTTCAAACTTCTTATGCACTACCAGCCGTATTCCGCGCGAATTGGAAACGAGCGTATAACCCGCTATGCCCGTAGCCTCGTGATAGGCGGCGGAAAATCCTCCGTCGATTATAAGAAGTTTTCCTCCGCATTTTATGGGAGTTTCACCTTTTTTTACCTTTTGAGGAACATGCCCGTTTATTATGTGGCCGGTATTGTAATCTATTCCGAATTCGGCAAAAATTTTCTTTATCATGTCCGGATCTTCAAGCGTTTTATAGTAAGTGTTTTTTTCTTCAACCTTAGGCTCGCTTTCTTCAATAAACATGCGCTCGAAGGTCGCCATTTTATTTTTACCGAACATGGGAGAATACGGCCCTGTCCACAAATACCATATCATGATCTCGCCCTTTTGGCGTTCCGCGCTGCCCTGCTTTGAAAAAAACGCACGCCGCGCCCAAATTTCAAGTTCGTCATACAGAGCCTTGCCGGAAAATTCTTTTCCGTAGATATTTACCTTTGCAAAGCTGCCGTCCTTTGCCAAAGGCACGCAACCGTGATAGAGCAAATTTCCGTTGTAAATTTTGTAGATGCTGCCCTTCGTAAACAAAAAATGTACGTGTTTTTGAAGCTTTTCACTGTGAAGGAACGAAGACCTTAGCCTGTTCATTATCTCTTCTTCTTCCGACGTAAGCGAATACGGATCCTTGGGATTAAAAGTCGGAAAATCGGCGGAATTGAGTTTCCATGTTTTTCCTTCGATCGTTACCGTTCCTTTTTGAACGTCGAGAGTGTCGAAAAACAGCCTGTCATTCATCTCAAATTCCGGGTGATCAAGGATAATTTGGCCTTCCAGCTTAAACTGAATCATCGCTGCGGCATTTAAAAGACTTTTTTCTCCGGATTTTTTATAAACTTTGGCGGCAAACGCAAAAAACTGCGTGAGATTTATTCCGTACCCGTCTATAAGAAGATCCAAAGATTTGTACTTTGCCGACATGCGCAAAACGTTTGCAATACACGCCTTGCTTCCCGCAGCGGCTCCCATCCACACTATATCGTGATTGCCCCATTGGATATCCACGGAATGATAGTCCAAGAGCTTGTCCATAATCAAATGCGGGGAAGGCCCTCTGTCAAAAATATCGCCTATGATGTGAAGTTTGTAGATGACAAGTTTTTGAATAAGATTGCAAAATGTTATAATAAATTCTTCCGCAGCGCCTATGCGGATTATTGTCGCAATAATCGACGAATAATAAGCTTTTTTGTCGCTTATTTCCTCTTTTTCGGTTGTAAGTTCTTCTATTATATATGAATAATCCTGCGGAATCAGTTTTCTTACATGGGACCGCGTATACTTTGAAGAAACCCGCCTGAGGATGAGAACAAGCCGGTGCAGAATGACCGTGTACCAGTCGTTAATATCCTGAGCGTGTAAAGACCTCTCAAGCTCAAGGCGCTCCCGCGGATAATAGATAAGGGTTGCCAGTTCCTTTTTTGAAGCCTCGGATTCGGAAAGGCCGAATACTTCTTCAATTTTCTGCCATATGGAACCCGATCCGTTTTTTAAAACATGGTTAAACTGTTCGTATTCACCGTGTATGTCGGTTAAAAAATGCTCCGTCCCCTTGGGCAGATTTAAAACGGACTGAGTGTTGACGAGCTTTGTGATAACGGCTCTCTCCGAAGGATATTGCCGCGCAAGAATTTTCAAATACTTTTTACAATCTTCCATATGTGTATTATAGCACATATATCAACGGACTTCTGTAAAAACCTTTAAAAGTCGCCCCTACAAAAAAAACTTCAAATAACGTGTTTTATAATTTTAGGACGGCTTTTGTTTCACATGGATGCGCGACTTATAAGCAATATCGGACAGATCTTCCGTTGAAAATCTGTCCGGCAAAAATCACACCTTTCCGAATATCATATTGGGAATAAACAATACTAAATCCGGCAAGAACACAAGAATTGAAAGCTCAATCAAAATTGCAAGAAGGAACGGAAGGCTTTCCTTCGTATATTCTTCTGGCGGACAGTCTATAATACCGCACACGGTATAAAGTGCGGATCCTATGGGCGGCGTCATTACGCCTAAGGTAACGATCGTAGCCATGAGAACTCCGAAATGGACGGGATCCATTCCTACGCTTGTCACCATGGGCAAAAAGATCGGCGTTAATAGCAAAAAGTTTACATTGCTGTCCACAAACATTCCCGTAATGAACAAAAACCCAAGCATGATAAGAGTAAGCACTTGAGGATTATCCGTTATTCCGAAGATAAAAGAACTCAATACCGCAGGAAGTCTTACCCATGTGATCGCATAACTGAACGGCCCTGACATGGCAATGATAAGCATTATAGCTCCGTTATCCTTAAGGGTTGTAAGAAGAGCGGATTTAAAGTTCTCCCAAGTCAGTTTTTTATATATGAATTTGCCTATTACAATGGCATAAATAACGGCGAACGCTCCGGATTCGGACGGGGTAAATATGCCGAACCGTATTCCGACGATCAAGATTACAGGGAAAAGAAGAGCCCATATTGATACTTTTAAATTATCAAAAAGTTCGCGGAATGAAAGCTTGGGTGCGTCGGCCTTAGGCGGTTCGTATTTCTTTATGCGGCTTGTTATAGTAGTCGTCGCCATAAGAAAAAACGTCATCAGAAAGCCCGGCACTATGCCTGCGGCAAAAAGTCTTCCTATGGAAACTTCTCCTATAAAGCCGAATATTATGAGCCCTAGACTTGGCGGAATCGTCGCGGTTATGAGAGCCGTAAGACAGTTTACGGAACATATGTACCCTTTACTGTAGCCCAGCCTCATCATTTCAGGACCTAAAATCCGCGTTTCCATAGCGGCGTCCGCCGTCGCGGAACCTGAAACGCCGCCCATCAAAGTCGACATGACGACGGAAACCTGCGCGGTTCCTCCGTACATGCGGCGCGTAAGCAATCTTGCAAGTCCTAAAAGCTGCTCGGTAATTCCCGAAACATTCATCAGATTACCTGCGAATATAAAAAAGGGAACGGCAAGAAAAGCGAAAGACTGACTTTGCAAAACTATCATTTGCACGGCGGCTTCAAACGGTAATACGGGTTGACTTAAAAAATAGGCGAACCCCGAAATACCTATAACAAAAGCAATGGGCATTCCCATGACAAGAAAGACCACAAAGCATAATAACAAAAAATTCATCATATCCCCCTAAACTAAAAGACGGAATTTTTACCGCGCTGCGTTATCGCGCGGCGTCTTTTTCGGACTTTTCATTAAAATAAATTATGATCTTCTTTATTTTTCCTATCGTAGAAACCGCCATTGAAGCTGAAGCGACGACAAGGCTCAAGGTTACTATTGAATAAGGAATCGGCATGGACTGATAAGTTCTTAAGCGTTCCGTCCATGCAAGGCGGCAACCGTAAACGGCGATGACCACTAAAGTAAAAAAAATAATGACATATATCAAAATCGATACTGTTTTTTGCAGTTTTTTGGGTAAATAACGCGTAAGCAAATCGATTCCTATAAGCTGGCCGCTGCGCCACGCTATGTCCGCGCCTAAAAACGCCGTCCACGCCAAAAGAAGCATAGCCAGATCAATGTTCCACGACATTGATACGCGAAAAAAACGAAGTATGGCCGACATAAAAACAAAAAGAATTAAAAAAATGAATCCTACGCCGCACACGATAATTTCGGCCTTGCAAAGGATTCCATATAGTTTTCTCATATGTTATTCTCCATTTCATACAAGACGCGCACGCTTAAACATTACGTCAAGCGTGAGATCCGCATGAAAAATGATCCCGTCCTATAAAACTATAGGCTTTAAAAGATTAAGATTAGCGGTTTTATAAAATTCGGCAAAGGACGCCGGAACTCAGCTTAAAACTTTTATAAAATGCGACGTTGCAACTCGCGATAATACGACGGGTTCAACTCGTAGAAATCTCGAAAAAAAAATCGCGAAAGGCGAGTTTTTTCCGAGATGATATTCCTTAGTCGTCTTATACCGATAACGACCGATAAAGCGCCCCGTCGAAAATACCGCCGCAAACCTTAAAAAGCGTTTGCGGCGGCCGATTAAAAAACACTATTTTCCGAGTTCTTTAAACAATCTTTCCTTAAGACCGGCGGAAAATCCCAAATCGTTGTTTACGTACAACGGATTTATGGCCTTTTGGAACTCATCAAGGCTTACTTCCGTGATCAGAACGCCGTTCTTCTTCATGTTTTCATAGTAACCGGCTTCTTCGCTTGCGATGATCGCGCCGTATTCCAGAGCCGTTTCTCGCATAGTTTTGATAAAAAACTCGCGATCGGCGGCGGGCATGCTGTTATAAAAATTGGACGAACACACAAAGGACGACTGAAGCATGTAGTGTTTGGATAAGGCAAGGTATTTTACAACTTCATAGATACGGCTTCCGTATGCGCTTGCAACCTGCACTTCGCATCCGTCAAGAGTTTTAGACTGAATTCCGGGGAAGACTTCCGACCACGGAATACCGATATTTGCAAATCCCAAGTATTTGGCAAGGTTGTTTCCGATCGCATTCCCGAAGCCGCGTATGCGGAGACCGGACAGGTCTGCAACTTTATTTACGGGAGTTGTGGTATAAAAAGAGCGGAATCCGTTATACATATTAGTTATATAGATAATTCCCTGCTTTTCAAGAGCGGCTTGCCATTCTTTAAAAAGCGGAGTGTCGGGAAGTTTTTTCAGCAATTCGGGATCCGTCAAAATATATGGCGCCATCAGGATATTAAGATCCGGAATATTGAATTGACTTGCCAGACGGCCGGGATCGCTCGGAACGACGAGACTTACGCCGAGTTTCGCCTGCGTTACCAAGGCGTCGGTATCGCCTGAAAGAGCGCCCGCAACCTGTACCGTAGCGCTGAAACGCCCGGAATTGTTGAGTTTTTCTGCCGCAGCCATCATCATGCGGCTCTGTCCCGTCGTTGCGGCTTCCGTTCCCGCAAACGTTACGGGAATCTTGGAACCGCCTTCGCCTTTGCCGGCGGCAAAAACGGAAGCCGACAAAAAACCTAAGGCTGCAAAAACAAAAATCGATTTTTTGTACTTTTTCATACATTTCTCCTTGATTGAAGCTAAATTTAACGGCGTTATTTCAGACGTTAAATTTAAACTTTTTCGTATAAAATTTATGCTATCATAGCTTTTTGGCCGTGTCAATTTTTTCGTATCGGCGTATCGGCGCGTTTCATCTCGCGGCCTCTAAATAACGCCATTCTCCACTAACCGCAAGCGCAAAAGCAGCGGGCGAACAAGCGGCGCAAAACTTAGTGTTCACCGCTTGTTGTAAACGCCGCAGGAAAATGCAGCGGCTGAGCGCAACAGTAACCGACTATTGAGACAGCTTCCTTTGCCGCCCTCAATAAAGCAAAAAAATGCTGCGGTACCGCAAATTCCCTATCTTATTTTTATTCTTCGGTAAAAAATTTTACAATGATCATAAAAGATTTCAAATTGACAGTTCCCGAAGGTGATAAGAGAATATCAATAAACTAAAGTTTAGGAGGAAAACGTGAAAAAAACACTCGCAGTTCTTTTGGCGCTTTTAGCGGCTACAGGAAGTATTTTCGCTTCGGGCGATAAGGATGCAGGATCGCAGGGCAGCGGCGTTACCACAATAAAATACGCTTTTTGGGGCAACCCTGATTCAATAGGCGTTGAAAGAACGATCATCGACGAATTTGAAAAAAAGAATCCCAACATCAAAGTAGAACCGGTAGTCTCCGCCTACAACGACTATCACACAAAACTCATGACGATGATTTCAGGCGGTATGGCGCCGGACGTCATGCGCATCGACTCATATTTCTTTCAGGACTTCTGCAATCTGGGAGCCGTCGCAAGCCTTAAACCCTTTATAGAAAAATCGGGCTTCGACACTTCAATTTATTCAAAGGCGGCAATAGAAGAAGCTACGATCAAAGGTGAAATTCATGCCCTTCCATGGGGTACCGCTCCCATCTATTTGGCGTTAAACCTCGACACCTTCAAAAAGGCAGGCATCGCGCTCCCATCATACGACTGGACGGTAGACGATTTTATAAGGATCGTAAAGCAATTCGGCGGGGTAAAAACGGGAGTGTATGGATACGCAAACCAAATGGCTTCCAACAATCCTTTTTACGGCTTTATCTGGGCTTACGGAGCAAATCTGCTCACTGAGGACCGCAAAGGCTATGCGCTCGATTCTCCCGAAGGCTGCCAGGCCTTACAGATGATCGCAGACCTTTATCAGCAGGGATTTTTACCCAAAGACATGATTTCCACCCCTGCAGCCGAAACGATAAGCCGCTGGTTTACTTCGGGAACGCTTGCTATGATGATTGTTTCAGCACAGGAAATCTTAGCCATTCAGAAAGTTGAAGGCATAAATTTTGAAGTGTATCCCTTCCCCGGCGGAAAAACGGTAAAAAACACTACTACCGTCAAGAGCAACGAGATTGCAATATCCGCAGCATCCAAACAAAAAGACGCGGCATGGAAGTTCTTAAGCTTTCTCAGAGGCAACGAGGGAGAAAGGTTATACAGCGCAGCCCGCCGCATTCCTCCGTCTTTAAACAACGATCCAGAATTGTGGGGTCTGTATCTTGACGCCACCAAGAGCCCACGCGACATAAAGAAGGCTACGGACGCCATCAATGCAAAATACGGACACACTTTGCAACTTAGAAGCGGCTATTCCGAAATTGACGCAAACACCGTTCCCGTATTCCAGCGAATTCTTAGCGGCAACGTCAGCGCCGAAAAGGGCTTAAAGGATTTTAGGGCTAAGGTTGAAGAGATTCTTGCAAGGAACAACAAGTAAGTCTTTATTACCGGGCGGCGGACGTACGCCTTACCCATTCCATTGTCCGGCTGCGGCTCCTGTGTCCAACGTGCGGAACGCGCAAAAGGTGTAAAAAACCGCAGCCGGCTTTCTGCAAGCTGCAAGTTCCGGCAGTATCAGTCTGTGACACTGCCGCAGTTTTATAATCCGCCTTATAAAAAGGACTAGCTGCATGGTATACAGATGACAGCGTTGCGGCTTTCTTTTTTTACTGTTATCGTGCCCGCTATGGTTACGGTACAAAAAGTCACTCCCGATGTATTTCCTCCTCACGACAATCTTTTTCAAACCGCATTTTGGGGAACGTTTAAAGAGGCTCTCGGCCAGCAGCCTTATTTTTTTTCGGTAACGTTTTCAGACGAAAACTTCGATTCTCCGCTTACCTTTCCGTTTATGGCGCTGATAAGAAAACGCAGCGACGGCAGCTGCTACGCATACGCGCCTAAAGCGCCCTCAGTCGTGTTGCCGTCTGAAAAACGCGGCGTTCTGCTTGAAGAACTCGCTCTTGCACTACGCCCCTACCTGCCTGAAAACTGCATATGCTTACGGTACGATCTTGCCTGGCGAAGCCAGTATGGCGGTGAAGAAATCGTAAATCCTCAGACTGCGCAGCTGGCTTTAAACTGGGGAACCCAAACGCACAATCTTAGAAAAGCTCCGACCGGTCACCTTGCGGCAAACACGGTCATCATTAATTTAGCGCTTACGCCCGAGCAAATACTCTCGCACATGAGAGCGACTACGCGCAACTGTATACGTCGCTCATACCGCAGCGGGATTGATTTTGCCGTCGGCGGTAAAGACATGCTTCACGACTGGTACGCGCTTTATGAAAAAACGGCAAAACGGAAACATTTTTATTCCGAACGTGAAGAATATTTTAACAAACTGTTTTCGCACAAGCGTATTCAAGAAAATATTTTTCACGAGCACCCGCCTAACCCAAAAGGGAAAAAGGATGTTATACCGCTTGCAGCTCCCGCGCCGCTTCCGCAGTTTCACATTATGAGCGCGTCAAAAAACGGAATTCTGCTTTCGGGAATAATAATCGCGCTTTCAGGACATAACGCATACTATCTGTACGCAGGATCGAGCGCCGAAAAAAAAGAGCTCATGCCGAATTACGGTCTGCAGTGGGAAGCGATACGGTTTGCCCGCAGCAAGGGCTGCACCGCGTACGATCTTATGGGCATTCCTCCGAACGACGATTCGTCAAATCCTATGGCGGGGCTATACCTTTTTAAAACCGGCTTCGGCGGCGAAAAAGTGCGCTTTGCCGGCACGTGGGATTTTCCGTTCAATGAAAAATCATACTCGTATTTTTGCTTGGAAGATCAATTTTACAGGCAATAAAAAGGCCCTGCGCATAGCCAAGGCCACTGTTTATAATTTGAAAACCTGCTTTCCGCCTATGAACGTCGCGTGAATGCGGCCGAAAAGTTCCTTTCCTTCAAAAGGAGTCGCCTTCCCCTTGCTGAAAAAATTTTCTCCCGAAACGCGCCATTTTTCGGAAGGCGAAGTTAAAACCAAATCCGCGTCAAACGATTCCGAAAGCCGCCCTTTTTTCAGCCCTAAAATTCTTGCAGGCTGGGCGGACATAAGGCGCGACAGACGGCTCTCGGTAAACCCGTTTTGCCTTACCAAAACCGTATTACAGACGGCGTAAGAGGTTTCAAGCCCCGAAAATCCCGGAGAACCGCGGGATTTGTCTTCAAAAGTGTGCGGAGCGTGATCGGTGGAAATGACATCGGCCGTTCCGTCACGCAACGCTTCAATGAGCGCCTTTCTGTCATCTTCGGCCCTTAAAGGAGGATTTACCAGCGCCCTTATATAAGGCGGAAAAGTACCGCACAGGGCCAGATGATGAGGAGTTACTTCGCAAGAAATTTTACAGTTTTTTAAAGCGCCGCGCCCGTCACCGTTTTCACAATCTTTGTTTTTTTCGCAACCTTTGTTTGCGGCAAAAAATCTTTCCTTTGCACGGCGCACCGCATCCATGCTTTTTTTAGTGCTCACGTGAGCTATGTGAACGCGGCAGTGCGCAAGTTCCGAAAGCAAGAGGTTTCGTTCCGTATAAGAATCTTCCGACACGGCAAGGATTTCATTCGCCTTTGTAAGAGCCTTCGTGATCTTTGCGTCCGCTTCTGGCGGAAGTTTTTTTGCGCCGGATGCAGATTCAAAACCGCTTGAATTTTCAACTCCCCATGCGGGTATCGAATACTCGCGCATGACGGCAAGAGCTTCCTGCCTGTACAGATCGGCCAGAGCCGTAAGTGAAGGGTCTTCGCTGTGGCAGCTTACGATAAGATTTTTTTCCACGGCCTTTTTCATCGCCTCAAGCATCACGGAAGAGTCCCAAACGTCTCTTCCGTCTTCGCTTACTACGGGACTAAAAGCGGGATCTGCGTCGTCTAGGGAAGAGGTGTCTTTTCCTTTAAAACCCTTTGTAAGGCTTACCGCCTGAAACATATTTGAAAGCCCCAGCGTATTTCCTTCTTCCGATATTTTTTTTGCTTCTTTTCCCGAAGAAACCGTCGGCAACGTATTTGCCATGGCGACTAAGGTTCCAACGCCCCCTGCCGCTGCGGCCTTAAGACCGCTGTGAAGGTCTTCTTTTTGCGTTTGCCCCGGATAACGCAAATGGACATGCATGTCTATAAAAGCCGGCATAAGCGTAAGTCCTTCGGCGTCGTAAAAAGAAATGTCATCGTATTTAAGACTTACGGAAGCCGCATTCGAATATGGGTTTTTACATGATTCCGATGCGGCCGCCAACCCCGACGCCGCCGAAGATGCCGTTTTGCCCGATGCTGCGGCGATCAAAGCGTCTTTTACAAGGGATTCGGCGTCTTTTTTTGTTGAGAACCGGCCATTAAACACCTTTTTTATCTTGCCTTCAAAAACCAAAACAGCGCCTTCCGTGTCGAGCTCTTCGTCTACTAAACGAGCGTTATAAATCAAAAGCGCCTTATTTTTTTCACATCCGTTCAATCTTTATGCTCCATAAGCTCGGCGTTGTTTCCGGCTTTATACAAAGTATCGCAGTATTGGCAGCGGTACAGTCCCTCTGTGCGATCAACCAGCCTGAAAATTTGAGGAATATAGTGTTCGGTCGTGGTTATACAGCGCGGATTTTTGCACTTTACAACATTTTCCACCCTGTCCGGCAACTCCATCGTAATCTTGTTAACGATCTTTTCATCTTTTATTATATTTACCGTAATGTTGGGATCAATAAATCCCAGCACTGAAAAATCGATATTTATCGTATTGTCTATCTTTATAATATCTTTTTTTCCAGTTTTTTTAGACGGAACATTCATGATAAGAGCGGAACTGAATTTCGCTTTATCCAAACCCAGCCATTGGAAAATTTTAGGTCCGTAACCGGCGTTTATGTGATCGATCACAAGACCGTTTTTTATCGTATCAACGTTTAACATCTTGCTTCAGCTCCCTTATAGACTTCCAGTAAGTTTTGCAATAAGCGCCATCCGCACAAACATTCCGTACTTAGCCTGCTTAAAATACGCAGCCCGCGTATCTCCGTCAACTTCCGCAGCGATTTCATTTACGCGCGGCAGCGGGTGAAGCACTATCATGTCCCTGCGCGCGAGTTTCATCTTTTCGTTGTCAAGAATGTAGCTGTCTTTTAACCTTATATAATCCTGTTCGTTAAAAAATCTTTCTTTTTGAACACGGGTCATATAAAGAATGTCGACATCGCCTATGGCGTCTTCGAGGCGTTCCGCGCTGCGGTATTCTATTTTTAAAGGTTCTAGGATGTTTTTCAGCATGTAATCCGGCATCTGAAGTTCTTTGGGGCTTATAAAAATAAATTTGTTTTTAGGATAGCGGCTCAATGCCTGCACCAGACTGTGTACCGTCCGCCCGAATTTAAGATCGCCGCAGAAACCTACCGTTTGGCCTTCAAGGCTGCCCTTAAGCTGCCTTACGGTAAGAAGATCCGTCAATGTCTGCGTAGGATGAAAATGTCCCCCGTCGCCCGCGTTTATCACCGGACAAGACGAATATTTGCTTGCCAAAAGAGCGGCGCCTTCTTTGGAACTTCTTATCGCAAGGACGTCCGTATAAGATGAAACCACGCGGATTGTGTCGGCAAGCGATTCTCCTTTAGTTGCCGACGAAGAAGACGCATCGGCAAAACCTTCGACGGCGCCGCCCAATCTGAGCATTGCCGCTTCAAAGGAAAGCCGTGTTCTTGTGCTCGGTTCAAAAAAAAGTGCCGCGAGAATTTTCCCGCGGCACACATCTTGAAAAGATACCGGATCAACGATAATTTGTTCGGCTAAGGAACAAATTTCATCTATTTCCGTCAAAGATAAATCGTTTGGCTCAATGAGATGCCGTCCGTTTAACATGGCCCATCCTCCGCTGAATCCGGAAAAAATCGCTAAAGATGAATTTTTTCGGATGTTTTAATTATACCACAGGCCGGCCTCTAAAAACAACTGTTGATATTAAGGATGTTTTTCTTAATGCCTCAGTCGCACACGGATGTTTTTCTTTAACTATGATATGGAATCCATGCGCGCGACGTCTTTGTCATAATCCACGCCGGCAATGTCAAAACCGTTCGTAGCAAGAAAATCATGTTTGTATCCTTCGAGGTCGCACAGCTGCGAAAGATTTTCCTGGGTCACGGCAGCCATGCGTTCGCGGCAAAGTTTTTGAACATCATCGGCAAGTTCCCAATCGTCAATTCTTATCCTATGTTCGCTGTCAGTAGGAACGTCCGAGGCGGAATTGTCCGATCCCGTATAAAGCCGCTCCGCAAAAAGCCTTTCAATCTGTTCGATACAGCCTTCGTGAGTTCCTTTTTCCTTCATCACCTTAAACAACACTGAAAGATAAAGCGATATTATGGGAATTACCGCGCTTGAGCGGGTTACAAGCCCCTTGTTTACGGAAACAAAGGCTCCGCCGCCTACAGACGATTTTAATTCCTCGTTAAGATCAAGCGCGGCCTTTTCCAGGTCGAGCTTTGCAGTTCCTATAGTTCCGTCACGGTATATCGCATGGCTGAGTTCCGGCCCTATATAAGAATAAGCTACCGTGCGGCATCCTTTTGCAAGAACGCCCGCTTGTGAAAGCTGTTTTATCCAACGGCGCCAGTCGTCGCCTCCCATAACCTTGACGGTATTGGCAATTTCTTCTTCCGTAGCGGGTTCTTCGCTAGATTCTTTAAGAGTCTGCGACATGATATCGATGTATTTTCCGCTGTAGGGTTTTCCGCGCGGTTTGATCACGGACTTGTAAAGCACCTTTGTGTCAGGATCGGTGCGCACGGGGCTTGCAAGGCTGTAAATTATAAGATCGAATTTCCGGCCGAGTTTCTTTGCTTCGCCGATAACCTGAGAACGCGTTTCGTCCGCATAGGCGTCGGCGTTTATGGTTATTGAAACAAGTCCCGCCTTTTTTGCAGCGGCGTCAAAGGCCGTATTGTTGTACCAGCCGGGAGTGCCGCCCTTTGTTTCGGTGGCTTCTTTTTCATATGAAACTCCGATCGTGTCGGCTCCGTATGCAAAGGCGCTTACTATGCGGCTGGCAAGCCCGTATCCTGTAGAACATCCCAAAACAAGGACCGTCTTGGGCCCCTTGCCGCCTTCCTTTACGTTTTTTATTCCGCGCTTCTTCTTTTGCGCTTTTACATATTCGATCTGATTTTCCGTTTCTTTTGCGCATCCGACAGGATGTGCGTTTATGCAGATATTGCTTCGTACCATCGGTTTAATGACCATAAAATCTCCTATAAAACGCGGCGTTGCAGAAAATGTAGGTTTCCGAAAATGCCGCAATTGTGCGCTTTTTGCGCAAGATTATAAAATTCCGCCGCAAGCGGAATATAAACTACCGCCTCTATTTTGCCAAAGTCTAATCATTATGACAATTTTCGTCAATATGTAAACATCGGCTTATCGCCTGAAAAATATCCGCAAACTCCTGCGCCTATTCCCTTGAGCGGATCGGCTGCAGCCACTGCGCAAACGCGGTGCGCATCTGACTGATAAAGCTCCGACGAAAGCCATGCCCTAAAATCACTGGGCAAGCAAATCGTCCACCGTAAATTTCAATATGAGCCGGGTTTCAGCCAGATCGTCCTGATTTAACACCGCAAGCCTGAAAATTGCCGATTCTATTATGCTGTAAAACAGTTCGTTTACGGATCTTACGTTTATCTTTTTAAATTCCCCGGAATTTATTCCTCTGATAATGACCTGGCTCAAAAGATGGCGCAAGTGAACTACCCTGCGGCGGACTTTTTCTCTGGGATTTCCGCCGGATTTTTTCATCTGTAAAAGATAGTCCAAAATCACGCCGAATAAGCGCTTATTGAGTTCGCAGTTTTCCATGATCATCGTGAGGATGCTCAAAAGGGCCTGAGAAGCGGGAACGGATTCGTCGGAGCACAGACGCACAAGTCCTTCTTCAAGGCCGCTCATCATCTGTTTTATGCTCCACAAAAAGATCTCACGCTTGTTTTTAAAATATATGTAAAGCGTAGTGCGGGTGATTCCGCAGCGGTCGGCGATCTTTTGAAAAGTTACGTCTTCATATCCTTCTTCGCTGAATACATCCAGCGCTTTTTCGAGGATTTCCTTTTTTCTCTTATCGTGTTCAACAACAATAGCCATTTTTATTTCTCCGGCATAAACATTCTTTAAACATGAAAAAGCGGGTGTCAAGATTTCCGGCTTTGAGTTCCTTTGAAGAAGATGCGTAAAAGCCTGAAAGTTCTTGGAATTTTTTGTTCGAAGTTATGACGCCTATCCGCCAGTTTTTAAAATCGCGAAATAAAACCGCCATATCCTTGTAAAGTTTTTCAGCCTTATCCTCGTCGCCAAGCCTTTCGCCGTAAGGCGGGTTGCACAGGATAAGTCCTTCCGGGTAGGGCGGCTGCAAATCCTTAAAATCGGATTGAACGAAATCCGGCCTAACGATTCTGGCGTCGCTTCCTATAAGCTGCAAGGCCCGCCCTACGGTAACGCAAGCATATTCGGCGTTTTTTGCTGAACGCTCTATTGCGGCAGGATCAATATCGGAACCGGTAATTCTCACTTCTACATCCGTTCGAATCTTTGCCGCTTCTTCTTTTCTGATCTGCAGAGCGCGTTTTTGATCGAAAAAGGCAAGATTTTCAATCGCAAAATTCCGTCCTAAGCCCGGTGCAACATTGTACGCGTACAAAGCAGCTTCTATAGGAATTGTTCCCGAACCGCAAAAAGGATCATGAAGAGGCGTCTTCCTGCGCCACATCATCATTTGAAGCAGAACGGCCGCCGTAGTTTCTCTTAAAGGCGCAATTCCGCCGTCGGCCCTGTAGCCCCTCTTATGAAGAGGAAGTCCCGACAGGTCAAGCAAGAGTACGGCGGTGTTTTCATCCATGTAGACTCTGATATCGGCTTTTTCGCCCGTTTCAGGTAAAACGGGAATTTTCCACACATCGCCCAATTTTTTATAAACGGCCTTTTGTACCATGGATTGAACGCTGTGTTCGGAATTCAACTTACTCTTATAAATGCGAACCTTGTCCACTACGATACGGGTATTTTTTTTAAAATAGTCCTGCCAATTTACGCTGTACGCGCCGGCAAAAAGATCGTCAAAATCTTCCGCAGGATATGCCGCCGCCTGAAGGTATACCCGGTCGGCAGTGCGCAGGCACAAATTCGAGCGGAATAAGGCGTCGTCGTCCCCCGAAAAAGAAACTCTCCCCGGAGCGTTTGAGATAAGCTTGTATCCCAGATATTTTATTTCATTGCCTAATATTCTTTCCGCTCCGACGGCACACAGCGCCACGATCGTATTCATAGAAAGGAATTTAACATTTTTACATATTATGGTCAAATGTCGAGCTTTGAAAATATCAGCCAATAATGCTGTGCGTCAGGCAAGAATATCGTCCGCTTAGCCAGAGTGTATGCCGCGGCCGAGCTTACGAGGACAACAGCGTACAGCCTCTCATTTCTTCGATATTAGCATAGCCTTTTCGCTTCATAAAAGCGCGGAGCCCGTCGATTACGCGGAGCATAGTATAAGGATCGATAAAGGTTCCCGAGCCGATTTCAACGGCGGCGGCGCCGGCCATAATAAATTCCACCGCATCCTGCCATGAAACTATTCCTCCGGCTCCGATCAGAGGAACCCTGTTTTGCGGAGGGAGTTTATTGATTTCTGAGGCAACCTCATACACATTTTTAACGGCGAGCGGACGTACGGCAGGACCGCCGACGCCCGCTTTGATCTTATCAAAAACAGGCCTTCCGTTTTCAATGTCTATCGCAATCCCTTGAAAAGAATTGCCGATGACTAGGGCGTCGGCGCCTTCTTTGATGCATGCGACGGCCACTCCGACAAGATCCGGAGCCTGCGGCGTCAATTTTACGGCGAGAGGCTTATCGGTAACGGCGCGCACAGCCCTTGTAGCCTCCGCTGCGGAAGAGCAGCTCATTCCCCATGCGGCTCCTCCTTGAGAAACGTTCGGGCATGAAATGTTAAGCTCTATCATGGGAACTTCGGTCTTATCGAGCAATTTTGCGCCTTCGATATATGTTTCAAGCGTAGAACCCGACAGGTTTGCAAGCGTCACGGGACCGAGTTTTAACATTCGGCCGAGTTCGTGCTCTATAAAATGCTTTATTCCCGGATTTTGAAGCCCCACGGAATTCATAATTCCCGACGGCGTTTCCCAAATGCGGATACCGGAATTGCCTTGACGCTCTTCAAGCGTAAGCCCCTTGGATGCAATTCCGCCGAGAGATTTTACATCGAACACGGACATGTATTCCGTTCCGAACCCGAAAGTCCCCGAAGCGGCTATGACGGGATTTATAAAACTCACTCCGGCGATATTTACAGACAGATCGGGATCCTCAGAAAGAGGTTTTCGGCGCGGCTTGACGGCGGAACTTTCAAAAATCAGGCTTTCGCCGTCAAAAACGGGGCCGTCTACGCAGCATTTTTTATATCCTTCCTTCGTCTTTATTGAACACCCAAGGCAAACTCCCATACCGCACGCCATGCGGGCTTCCATGCTGAGCCAGCATGGAACTCGGGCTTCGCCGCATATTTTTTTTACATATTCCAACATGGGATGGGGGCCGCAAGCGTAAACGGCCTCATATTTTTCAGCGATAAGTTTTTGACTGTCCAAGGCGGCGGGGAGCATTCCGGAAAGACCTTCGCTTCCGTCTTCCGTCGTAATTATCAAATCGTCGGCTTTTACGTGCTCAAGCCCATAAGATGCGCTTTTAAAACTTGCGATAAAATCATAACTTTTCGGAATAAGAGATTCCGCAAAACCCGCCACGGGAGCGATCCCTATTCCCCCGCCGATCACGCAAACCTTGTTCCGCCCTTCCGTTTTAAAACCGGGCGCAGGAAACACGTTTCCCAATGGGCCGAGCATGAGAAGAACGTCTCCCCCTTTAAGCCTGTAAAGCTCTCTCGTTCCCTCTCCTTTTTTTAAAATCAAAAACTCAATAGTAACGCTGCGGGATTTTTTTTCAACATGAAAAACGCTTATGGGTCTGGAAAGCACCTTTGCCGAATATTCCGCCCTAAGCATGTAAAACTGCCCTGGACGCGGAAAAGAAGATTCGTTTAAGCCAAGGTTAAAAGGTATTGAAACTTTTAGAGCGTACACTTCGCCGTCGGCCGAATCCGAAGGCTTTTTTTTGCAATTATTTAAATTATCCCGCCTTTCTAAGACTTTAGCCCTTGCAAATACAGGGACGGTCTTGCCGCCGCAATCAGTAGTTTCGGTCATTTTCTTATCCCCTGATGAAATTTCCGCTCCGATAAATTTCCGGTTCGATAAAACCCGGAATTTTCAGCCCCTTTAGTGTAAAAAATCCGCTTTTGCCGCAAGAAGCTCTTTTTTTGAAATTTCAGCCGCACAGACGGCGGATTTCACTATATCGTCAAGGCTTAAAGTTCCGTCGTTTCTTTGCCTTTCAAGGTTTTTGTCTTTTTTCCATGCACATAAGACAGCGCGCGAAGAATTTACCGTGCCGCCGGCGTTTTGAAGCAATGCCGCGGCGATGCGCGCAGCTCCGCCCTGCGCCCCGTATCCCGGAATCAAAAAGAAAATATCGGGATAGGCTTTTCTCAATCGGCTCGCATCGCTTTCTCCGGTACAACCTACGACGGCTCCTATGGGAAAGCAAGTTTCTTCCGGATAATCTTTTTTCCATTCGCCGCAAAGGGAAAGCAGTCCGTCTCCTACAGCGTCAAGCACGCGTTTCCCGGATTTCAGCTCTTTTTGTTCGATGTCCGCCGTACCCGGATTCGAAGTGCGCAGCAGTACAAAAACGCCCTTGCCGCCTTTTGAAGGAGAGCAATACTCGGTAAACGGCAAAAGCGTATCAAAACCCATGTAAGGATTTACCGTGATTATGTCCGTTTCAAAATCACCCGAAAAATGAGCGCGGGCGTAGGCGGCGGCAGTAGCGGCAATGTCGCCTCTTTTTACGTCCGAAATAACCGGCAAGCCGCTTTTTCTAGCCGCTTTAAGCGTTTCAGCGTAAGCGGCCAGTCCTTCAAGTCCCATAGCTTCGTAATAAGCGATCTGTATTTTAAAACAACAGGCGCTTTTTGACTGTGCGATGCCTTTTATAAGTTCCTTATTGTAAGCAAGAACTGCCTGAGCCGGACTTCTAAATCCTGATAAGACTGAAGGCGGTAAATACGACGGATCCGTGTCAAGTCCTACGCAGAGAGGCCCCAAAACCTCCGCCGATTCCTGTAAGATCTGCACCTTGTGTTTCATATTCGGCGATCCTTTAAGTCATTTTTTATAAATGCGCTTTACTTTTCGCGTCGTAGTCATTTCAAGCGGTTTTTCAAGAAGTGTTACTCTTGTAATACGCGCGTACGGCTGCAAATTCTTATTTACTTTTTCGATATATTCGTCTATCGCCTTCAGCGCAGCCTTTTCATCTTCCTTTTTATTTCGGTCGATGCCGAGCCGCTTATAAAGCTCGTCGGAAGGATAAACCAGCGCTTCAATTCTTTCATCTTTACTATTTTCATCGGAAACATACCCCTGAACGGTTATCTGTTCGATCTCGTCAAAAAGCTGAAAGGCGTCTTCTATTTCTTCAGGATAAACGTTTTTTCCTCCGCCGGTAACGATCATGTTTTTTATGCGGCCGCAAAGCATAAGATAATGTTCTTCGTCCATCCAGCCCAGATCGCCGGTCTTAAAATATCCGTCTTCCGTAAACACCTTCGCCGTTTCTTCCGGCATATTGTAATAGCCCTTCATGACCATCGGGCCTTTTACGATAACCTCTCCTACGCCGTCTTCATCTGGATCGAGAATTTTCATTTCCATATAGGGACTAAAATCTCGACCGACGCTTTCTATTTTAAAATGTTCGAGCGGATTGAGAGCTATTATGGGGGAAGTTTCGGTAAGCCCGTATCCTTGAATAAAATCTATTCCAGCGGCGTTGTACGCTTTAAAAACGCTCGCCGACAGAGGCCCCCCGCCGCAGATCGCCACACGCAGAGTATAAATATTTGCAGCCTTTAACACCGATTTAAAAAGAACCTTGCCATAATTTTTTCCGGTTAGCTTACGCAAAAGAAACGAAAAATTCATCAATAATTTCATAGCTATAGCTACGATAGGCCCTTTTGCCCTTATACCCTTGCGTATTCCGGAAAGCAATTTGTTATACAGCATGGGAACACCGAGCATTATTGTTATTTGCCCTTCCCTAAGTTCCTTCATAAGCCTCGTAACGGACATGCTCTTTCCGAAAACGATTTCTGCCCCTACGGAAATAGGATTTATAAAAGCGGCCTGCATAGTGTAACCGTGATGAATGGGAAGAAGGGCGTAAAAAATATCAGTTTCAAAGATGGCAAGGTTAGTCTGCGCAATAAAACAGTCGCTCACAAGGTTTTTATGCGTCAAAACAACGCCCTTGGGATTCCCCGTAGTTCCGGACGTAAAAAGTATTGCAGCCGTATCGTGTTCGTCCGCAGGGGGATTTTCTTCAACCTTTTTGTCAGCCTTAAGATCATAAACATAGGTGTCGCGATACTTTCTATTTAAAGAATATATTCCACACTCGGGAAAAGAAGTTTTATAAAAATCATGTTTTTCTTCGTCGCAAAAGATCATCTTAGGCTTTGACACGCGGATAAGATTTTTAACTTCGTTTTCATGCAGAGCGTAGTCAATCGGAATGATGACGGCAGAAGCCGCTTGCGCCGCCAAATACGTCACCGCCCATTCAGGGGAATTTTTCCCGGTTACGGCAACGTGATCGCCTTTTTTTATTCCGTTAGCCGTCATCCATAAAACAAGCTGTCTTATTTTTTTTGCCGCCTCGTCATAATTAAGCGTGTTCTTCGTCTCTCCCGCGCCTTCAAAATCGGTAAAACAAGGCCGTTCGGGAAAGCGCTCCGCTGAAATAAAAAAAAGCTCCGGCAAGGTGGGCCATTCTCCCGAAAATGCCTTTCCGCGCCATTTATCTAAAACCGACCAAGGTTTCCGTTCGATCAAAACCGCCATATTCACTCCTGTAAAATCGCATTGCGGACGCCTTTGACTCATCGATTCATCAAGCGCACACATTTTAGGCTGCACGCGCGCTTTGGCTCCGCATTCAATACTGCCTCTCAACAAACTGCCGCAAAAGCAGTAAGCCTCCGCCATTGCGCAATATTTTAAATTCGGATTATACGCCGCATTATTAAATTATTTTATTCTATCACAATCTTTGCGATCAGTGTAAAACTTTGCATATTTTTTTTACAATCGTTTGATATATTTGCAATAAAAACCGATAATCGAAATATGGATAAGCCGATAAAAAATAACCGCATTATTCTGTTTGTTTTTACAGTTTTTTTATGTTTGACACAAGGACCATGCGTCGCCGCCCAAACGGTTCAAGTTCAGGATGAGGGAACGATCGACGCAGCGCAGACGATTCAGGCACAGGCGACTCAGGCCTCTCAGGCAAGCCGCCCGATTTCGCAGGAACATCAAAAAGACGCAAAACAACTGCGAGAAGATATTGTAAACACGGCAAAAAAATACGTAGGGGCTCGATACGAATACGGCAAAACAGGCCCGGACAGTTTTGACTGTTCGGGTTTTATATGCACAGTGGCCTACGAAGCCGCGTCAAAAAAGCTTCCGCGCACGGCAAAAGCGCTTTATTCTTTTGTAAAAATAATTCCGCAAAACAGGCTCGAAAAAGGCGACATAGTATTTTTTAGGACAACGAGGGACGGTTCCATTTCACACGCGGGAATATACATAGGCGGAAATCAGTTTATGCATGCCGTAAGCGACGGACCCAATACGGGCGTGATCGTATCTTCCTTAAAAGAGAACACATGGAAAAACGCATACGCGGGTTCGGGAAAATTTCTTCCGAGCGCGGAAAGCGACGGCGATGAGGCCGCAGGATCCGAAAGTTCGGGCCAACCTGCGCCTTCGCCTTCCTCAGCCAGTTCACATTCCGCTGCGAGGGGGGCTTCCTCTACGGGTTCAACTTCCACCGACGGCAAAAGGCAGAGCGGCAAAAGCGGCGCAGCCGGGAACAAAAGATTAAACGAAGATTTTATAAATAATCTGATCTTTGACGCAACGTTCGGAATAGACTGGAGCCTCTTTACTTCCAGCCGGTTTTTACTTAATTTCCGCGGAGTTCCTCTTACTTTAAATGCGCGTTACGCCCCGTGGCCGCTCCAGCCGGGAATAAATACCGGCATCCGTCTTAACACGGGCGTAGGATCCGTTCAAATTCCGCTCATGTTCAGTGTTACGGCGAACGACTATCTGCGCTTCTACGCCGGCCCCGTGATCACGCTGGGAGATCCGGATCTGCCCGGCGGCAACAGAAAAATAGAAGCTTCCTTTTTTCCCGGAATGATCGGACTTTCATGGAACACTCCGAGTTTTACAACAGGAAAGATAAAAGCTTCCCTTACGCAGGACGTAGTATATTCGGTGTTCAACGCGACCGACGGTTCCGCCTTATCCTTTAAAAACAGCCTTGCTTCAGGTCTTGTGTTTTCAACCGGCGTAAGAGTAACCTTGCCTCTGTCGTCGCTTTTTAAATAGCATGAATTACTTAGTATCAATTTCGAGTTTTATAAAACACGCCGCGCTCGTCTTTTTGGGCTGTTTTTCGCTCATCTTTTTAAGCTGTTCCATAGACACGGATATTGAAATTTCATCCGTAAAAAGCGGCGGAGTAAGCGCGGAAACCGGTGCAGCAAGCCACAACGGCGGGAGCGCCGCCGTTGTGGCCGGCAACAGCGCGTCCGCAACAACCGGAGCAGGCGCCGCGGAAAGCAGCGCTCAAGCGGCCGGCTCAGGTATTGCAGGGGCAAGCGCCCAAAGAGTCCCCGAGGGCAATGCGGATTCCGCTGATATAAAATACAATTCTTCTTTGGGCCCCGCTTTAACTTCGCTCGTGAACACGCTTTTAAATGCGTCGCAGCCGAACTCCCAAGCGGCTTTTAAGCCCTCTTCCGAGGAAGCCGCGCGGCAAAGTTTTTTTGACGCCGCCGAAATACGGGAGGGGCTTAAAAAGGCGGGTTTTACCGACGTCGTGTGCCTTGCCTCAAAAGATTCTTCATTAAAAATAAATGCGAAACTTCCGTCTTTAACAACGAGTTTTCTTTTTCAAACCGTATACCGCACAAAGACGGGAATCGCTTTAAAACTTTCGCCCGAAACGCTGCAGTCTCTACTTAAAATTATGCCGCAGGATCTGCAAACATGTGCGGATCTTCTTATGGCGTCGGTTTTTACAGGCGAGGCGATGACGCAAAAAGAATACAAGGAACTCATCGGCTCCGTTTACGGCCAAGAAATCGCTTCGGAACTTGAAAGATCTTTGCTTTCAATAAAACTTACTTTTTCCGGCAAAACCGAAACCTTTACCGTTCCACTTATAGAAATTCTTACGCTGCAGAACGAAAAAATCTTTTCGCTTTAATTGTAATGCAATTTAATACATACTATTTTAAAACTGCAGTTTTAGAGGTAATTGCGGCTCATGAACCGGTAAAATGCAATGTTGTAATTCCAATAATATAGCAAGTTACAACTCGTCGACATCTCAAAAAAAATCACTAAAAGCGAGTTTTTCGAGATGTCATTATATTCCACATTCACAAAGAATCTTGTTCACTGCTATGTGAATAGACAAAGATGGATTTTTATCAAACCATTCATATCCATAAGATTTTAAAGGAGTACTTTCAGCGTGTCTCTGTTTCATTATTAATTCAGCTCCCTTTACTGCATTCTTTACGTCATTTAGCGTGATTTGTGAAAGTATCCTCGAGAAATTGTTCTCTTCTTTGTATTCTTTTAGTCCTTCAAAGTTTGTATTAAACAGATTATTTATATATGAAAGATATTGTTTTTTACTTCCTATGGAACTGAACAAATTTTTTTTATGAAGAATAATCCAAAGTTCAAAATCTATATTGGAATATCCCAATTCATATTTTATTGATTTACCAGATTTTCCAGCTGCATGCATCTCTTTTAATATATTTTCAAAACGAGCTTTGTATTCCGTATTATTATCTTCTACATCAAACACAGCCGTAATTACGCATGAGTATACTAAAGGCAACTTTTTTGCAAATTTTGATGGAGAAAGTTTCTCTGCCCGAATAATAGGATTTGCAATTCGTGTTTCTTCTGCAGAAATCAATTTTTTGAGATGTTGGAAATATAAAATTTCTGTTTCACCCTCAACAGCAAAGAAGTATTTTATATTTCTTCTTTCTCGCATTGCTTTTCCTTTATGATTTTCATAAACAAGTCTGTAAAATCAATGTCACGAATTGCACCATATTCGTCCATAAAATAATTATTCATATAATCTTTGCCCTTGCGCGCTGTAGTTCCTGTTGTTCCAAAGTCGGACAATGAATAATAGCGGCTACATTTTGATTCATCATCGCGGTCTATGAATTTTATTTCATCACGACGAAAAAGATTATTATTTAAATAAAGTGGATTATGTGTATTAAAAATAAGTTGCGCATGATTTATGTTCACTTCATCATTATGAAAAATAGTAATTATATCCATAATTGCACTAGGATGAATTGAGGAATCAAATTCATCAACAACTAACGTCAAACCTTTTCTTAATGTTTCTGCAACAAAAGGAAATATGTTTACAAATCTTATCGTTCCGTAAGATTCAAAAGCTTCGGAAGGGATAGCTTTTTTATCCGACATAACAGAATAAAGAATTGGCAGATTATCCTCTTTTTTGTTTTTTACAAAAACCAGTTTATTTGAGTTAATTCCAAATTTGGTAGCGGCTTCATTTAAATAACCGTCAACTATACTGTTAGAATCAAAAATAGGTGCTGTATATACGGCATCTGCGCGATAAACGGTTTTTAAATAATTTGTAAAATAATCGGATATAAGTTCCGCTAAAACGGAACTAACAATAGTTCTAAAACCATTCATTAAGAATAAATCATCTTTTTTTAAACTTGTTTTTAAGATTGGGAGCAAGGTTTTAAAATTCTTCGTAAAGGTTAAAATATAATACTTATACTTATCGAAAAAACTTAAATTTTCAAACTTTAATTCATTATCAATTCGATTAAAAAATATTTTGCCGTTAATTTCAAGATTTTCTTCTACAACGTTTCTGTCATAATCTTTTTCTAAGAATTTTCCTAAATCCAGGAGTATTGAATATTTTATTACTAATTCATCGTGTATAAACTTTATTGAAAAGAAAACATTCTTTTTTTCTTTTAATGTATTGTTTGGAATCAGTTCTAAAGCATAATCCGTTGCGTTTGGAGAATTTGCCGCAGCGACATTACGGATATTTCCGCGCTGAACAATTGTTTTAAAGGTCTGTAAGGCGCCAATAATATTTGTTTTCCCCGCAGCATTTGGACCATAAACAACAGCGCTTGATAATGCTTTATATTCTTTCTTACCTATTTTTTTATGAAGAATACTATAATCCAGCCCCTTCTGTTTAGGTGCTGGAACCATGGAGAATTTTACTCTATCTTTAAATGACTTATAATTCTCTACTGCAAATTCTAATAACATATTGACTTCCTAATGCGTAATATATGTTATTATCGGCAGAAAATCAAGAAAAATCAATAGAATTTTGCATAAATTATGCAAAATTCTATTGATTTTTCAATATAGAGCAGTTATATTGCATTGTAGATGAGAAGTGATAAGTATCATCTTTGGAACACCGTTCCAATAAAAAAGGGCTAAAACAGTTGTAGCTGCTAATAGCCCTATAAAATTTTTCATAACTCTGAATGAGTCACAAATAATCAATCCTTACAATAAAAGTTGCAGAACGAAAAAATCTTTTCTATTTAATAATTTTTTGAAACCTCTTGAGAATGTCATTGTTATTAAAGTATTATGATCCGTATGAAAACTTCAAAAACGACCGCTTTCGCGGCAATTTTTACGCTTTTTGCGTTTTTAGCGCCGGCGAAAATTTTATCCCAAACTCCATCTATAATGGAAGAAAAAGCCGATCTGTACGAAGCAACCGATTTAACAGAGCTTAAAGAAAAGCAGCTGCAAAAAAGACCGCAAAAAAACGCCGCCTCCTTTGTTGTAGACGATACGCCGATTCAACTAGGAGAAGGCTCTGTCTTTGAATACAACTTGTTAAACACGGACGTACAGCAAAACAGCGTGAGTTATATGTACTACCCAAAAAACGACGCCGTTGTTTTAAAAATTTCAAACACCCTTGCAAAATATTTTTTACTGTTCGACGCCAACGACCGCGCCGTGTGCCGAGCCGCATACAAGCAATATCTGGAAGATTTTTCGGCAAAAGTTTTAATAAATAAGCCTAATAAAACTCACAATATTTACGGAGAATTTACAGGCGAATACCGCACCGGCTTAATCGGAACGGCAACGATCACCAAACCCAAAGTTACCGTAGGTTATCGCTTCATAAAAAAATCCCCGTATTTTACACTTACGTTTTGGCCTGCAGCTCCGGAACCGGTCGTCAGCGGCATAGATGTCAATAAACCCGTCAATTCGGACAAGATGACATTTCTTATGACAAAAAAACAGGCCGGCGAACTTGTAAAATATATGGACGAAGATTTTATAAACGGCATACGGCAAGAAAACGTTCTTCCTATAGAGAGCGCAGATAAGTATTAAGAACAATCCGTACCGTCTTACGGTATCATATTCTTTATTTCAGGCGGAATATATCTGGACTGTTTTGCAGCATTGATAATCCGTTTAAGAATTCCGGAGTCTATACCGCGTGCTTCTATACATAAAAATGTAAAACCTCTCACAAAATCACTGCAAATATGTTAAAAAATATGGTAAAATAGAAATGAGGATGCCGAGTGAAGTATATGTCACAAGCGGCGCATCTCGTTTTAACATGTCTCTCTATTTTGGTAAACTGTTCTCCGCTTTTTAGGGAGGTACACGATGCCTATGTATAAAAGCTTCGATGATTTAACAATTGCCGACGATTTTATGTTTTGCAAGATCATGCAGGACAAGGCAATCTGCAAAGAGTTTCTCGAAATGGTCTTGGCAGATAAAATCGGGAAAATCGCTTACCTGTCGTCTCAAGATGCCTTTGTTACCGGCTCCGAATCAAAATCAGTGCGTCTGGATATCATCGTAAAAGATGAAACAGGTAAATCATACGACATCGAAATGCAGGTGGCGAACGAGTACAATCTTCCGAAACGCATGCGGTACTATCAGGCCGCAATAGACATCGCATTCTTGGATAAGGGCTCTCACTATAAAGCATTAAACGATTGCTACATTATTTTCATTTGTCTTTTTGATGCAATAGGAAAGGGCAAGCCTCTTTACACTTTTGAAAACGTCTGCCTCGAAGATAAAAAAACTCTCTTACAGGACGGGACGAAAAAGATTATAATCAATGCGGAAGCGTTTAGAAAAGCCGAGGACAAAGAACTCAAAGGCTTTTTGGAGTATGTTAAGACAGGAACGGCGAATACGGAATATACCGGGAGGATAGAAACTATGATACAAGCAGTAAAGAATAACGAACAGGCGCGGCAGGAATACCGCTTTATGTCAGGATTTGAGATGGATGCACGTGAAGAAGGCAGAAGCGAAGGCTTTTCCGACGGGGCGCGCCAAGCAAAACTTGAAACGGCCAAGGCTTTTAAGCATCTTGGCATTGATATCGCTAAAATAGCCGAAGGAACCGGCCTTTCCGTTGAAGAAATCGAAAAGCTTTAGAAATGAACGGAGATGAACATGCCATTTTCTGAATATGACTACGATGCGGCTCCCGCCCATACCGCGCGGCATATCTCCATGCAGGAGCCGCCTGCGCTGAACCGCCGTACAGATGCCCCGCGCCCCGCCGCAAACCGCCCGCCGCACAATGACCCTAGCCCTACCTCGCGTCTCCCCGGCCTGCAGTCGCCGCCGGACAAAAAGCCGTCGTCTGCCGTAATGATTCACAGCGCCCCCGGCACCGCCGCCATGGACGCCGGCAAAATATGTGAAAGCGAAGTGCAAAAAAAACTTTTTGCACTTCAGGATGAAAAATACAAGGCTTTTAACGCAAAACTTGTGCCTACGGTCGACCCCGAAACGATGATAGGCATACGCACGCCCGCCTTACGCAAATTTGCAAAAGAATTCGCCAAAAGCCCCCAAAGTCTTTCCTTTATTAAAATTCTTCCGCACAAATATTTCGAAGAAAACAACCTTCACGGCTTTATAATTGAAACATTTAACGATTACGACCGAATAATCGCCGCTCTGGATGATTTTTTGCCCTACGTAGACAACTGGGCTACCTGTGACAGCATAAATCCTAAGGCCTTGGGCAACCATCTTGAAAAACTTCTCCATAAAATAGAACAATGGATTTTGTCGGATCACACATACACCGTGCGCTTCGCTCTGGGAATGCTCATGCGCTTTTATCTTTCCGACGGCGTGTTTTGCGAAAAATACTTAAAAATCGCCGCTTCGGTGCGCTCAAACGAATATTACGTAAACATGATGCAGGCGTGGTTTTTTGCGACTGCTCTCACAAAACAGTACCTGCCTTCCGTAGTTTATCTGGAACAAAAAAAACTTGACGTTTGGACGCACAACAAAGCCATACAAAAAGCGTTGGAAAGCTTCCGCATCCCCGGCGACAAAAAAAAATATTTAAAAACCCTAAAAATCAGCCGGGAAAACTAAGCCCGCCGGAAACCTTAGAACTCGTCGAAAGATTTAAAATCCTGCCGACAAACTTAGCCCCGCCGATAAACCTGAAATTTACCCGCGCAAGCAAAGACCGAGCGATTAAAAGCCGGAATTTCGAGTTTCTTTAATTTTAGGGCGGCTTTTTGCGGCTTTTTCTATGAGCGCGAGTTTGTAAAGCAAACTCGTTGAGGTCAGTTTGCCGACCGACGCCTTTCGGGGTTATGCTGGCGCTTCATTGGCGGCAAGCCGCAAAAAACGGGTCTTACGGGGCTCCGGCTTTCGCCTCCGAACAAACGCCATGCGTTTGTTTTCGCTTCGCTCACCCCTCCACCCCCTGCCGCAGTCGCACATGGATGTGCGACCTACAAACCAAGCCGACTGCGTAAACCCCGACATTAAAGGCTAAAAACCTTTTAAAAACGCATTTTTTTTGAAAAAAATTTGACATATACTCTCTTATAAGATAAAATAGCGATATATAAAAGTTGCGGTTTTATGCTATTGAAAAAAAATAAAGCTACGCCGCACAGGAGGCTATATGAAAAAAATTATTGGGGTTGCCGTAGCAGCTTCGCTGGTTGCAGGTATGGCGTTTGCCGATGTAGCAGTCAGCCTGAATGCTCGCATGAGAGCTGATATGTACAACCAGACAAAGAACGTCGATAAGGACAAAGTTACGACAAAGTTCGATCTTGACGGTTACAAAGACGCGTCGGATACGCTGGCATTTGCAGCTAACAACGATTATGCCGGCGTCGCCCTTGACCTTACAATCAACGGTTCAAAGGTAAAGGATGAACTGGATGTAACGACGAAGTTTAATACAGGAGCCGCATTCGTCCCTAATACGGATGTTGAAACGAAAGGTACTGTAAAAGTAGGTAAGACAAAAGACGTTTCTATTGATACCTACTACGGTTATTTAAAGTTCAACGCTCTTAAATTTACCGCAGGTATTCTTGATTCCCGCTATACGAACCGCTTAAACGTATCGGCTGTAGAACACGGTCTTACCGACGGTGCCACGGCAAAATACGGTATTTCCAGCGGTCTTGTTGCCGGAGGCAAAGCAGTCGGTGAAACTTTCGGTTTTGACTTCGGAAACATGGCTAAAATTGCAGGTGGTGGAAACCTTTCTTTTATCGCCGACTACACGATCGCTGACCTTCCCGGAACATTGCTTTTGAAGGCCGCTCTTCTTGAAAACAAATACAAGGACAAAACGACAGACAAGCAGGAAGCGGGTTATGCGTTTGAAGTTGGTTACATGCAGAAAGACATGGTAAACCTCGACGTTATCTTAAAGATGCCGACAGAAGATCAGTTTGGCTTCGGCGCTTACGTAACTCCTCTCATGCTGCCCTTAAAGACAGTGGTAGGCTTTACATATATAAAAGATGATACAGCAGGATCAGCAAAAAAAGGCAGCGCATGGGCTCTCGACGGCCGCGCGGTATACCCTGTTTCGGATGCGTTGAACACCGTTCTGCAGGTAAAATACACCTCTGTTTCTCCTGACGGAGGAGACACGGAAAGCGCTCTCGAAGTTGTGGGCAGCGTATCGTACATCGTTAACGACCTTGTAACGGTACAGTGTGACGCCGGTTACTACGGCTATGACCTTGACGACAATGACAAGTCTAATGTTGGTGAAAACCTCTTTAAGATCCGCCCTGCCGCAAAATTCACAGCCGGTAAAAACGCCGCTATCACTGCGGGTCTTGAATATACCAAAGCTCTCAACACAGGCGATGCAACCGCTGCAACAGACACTCTTGATTCAAAACTTGCAATCCCTGTTATCTTGCGCGTAAAGATGTAATTTTAACTTAATTACATGATTGACCGGCCGGAAGCAAGGCTTCCGGCCGGTTTTTTTATGTGCAGGCTCTTGTGTTAGGACTTCTATGTGCGGCTTTGGCCGATTTTTATGACCGGCTTTTGTGCTAGGACTTTTGTTGTGCCGGCTTTTATCTGCGGACTTTTATGTGCAGAGTTTTGTACTTTTATGTACGGCAGGGATTACGCATGAAAAATGTATACACAGAAAAGAGAGATAATATAAAATAAAAAAGGCGGAACGCGAGGCAGCGGCAATGCCGCCGAGCCGCTCTGACCGATGGCAAGCGAACTTTTTTTGCCAAAAAGTTCGCGCAGTCCGATTCCTATTACGGTTAGCCGCGGCACTTGCAACGAGCGCGAAGCGCGAAGTTCCCCGCGCAAACGGCAGGACGGCTGCCGGGAGTGCAGCCGATTTTTTACGGTAACGGTTATTTTTTGGGAATATAGATTCTCTTGCTGAAACCCCGCCTTTTCATAGCTTTCCGATGCGGCAGAAGCATTTTTTTAACGGAATAATCCAAAAAAACAACGTCTTCATCCTTTGACAAGGCACTTATATGTGCAGATACTTAAAACATGCAGAGTATTTTTTTACATGAAACGGGCGGGAAGCCGTCGCCTTTACCCGCGGCCGCCGGCACAACGCAAAAGCAATCTTTTTTTGACAACAGCGAAGCTTTTTTTAAAGCCTTGGATATTTTAAAAAAAGCCGGCGGCGGCACGCTAAAAGTCTCAAACGGCGTATGGCACACCGGCCCTATCGAGCTTTTTTCAAACATAACGCTTTACCTTGAAGAAGGCGCCGTCATCTCGTTTATTCCCGAGCAGGAACGCTACAAGCCGGTGTACACGCGCTGGGAAGGAGCGGACTGTTTTGCAATGCATCCCTGCGTTTACATAAACGCGCAAAAAAACGTAAAGATCACGGGCAGCGGAACGATCGACGGGCAAGGTCCTGTATGGTGGCGCTCGCGCGAAGCAAAGAAAAAACAGACTTCCCCCGAAACTCAAATAGAACTTGAATTTGCAAAGCTCAATCCGGATTATAAAACACAGCCCGGAGGAGGAGGCGGACGGAATATTCAGTTTTTGCGGCCACCGCTCATTCAATTCTATAAATGTCAAAACTGTTCGATCGAAAATGTCTCCGTGTATAATTCTCCGTTTTGGACTATACATCCCGTATACTCGGACTCAATTAAAATTTCAAATGTAACGGTGCGAAACCCGGCGGAAAGAGCGCCTAATACGGACGGAATAGACATAGATTCATGCACAAACGTTACGATTACCGATTGCAGCATAAACGTGGGCGACGACGCCATCGCTATTAAGTCCGGCGCAGATGAAGACGGAATAAAAGCTGCAAAACCGTGCCGTAACATAAGGATTTCAAACTGTACCGTGTTTTCCGGTCACGGCGGAATCGTAATAGGAAGCGAAACGGCCGCCGGTATAGAAGATGTGGTAGCCGAAAACTGCGTATTTAAAAATACCGACCGCGGGATACGCATAAAGACGCGCCGAAGACGCGGAGGCGCGATAAAGAATTTAAAATTTTCAAATTTAACTATAAAGGACTGTCTTTGCCCGTTCAGCATAAATATGTATTATGTCTGCGGAGCGGATCCTAAGGATCCGTTTTTATTCAGCACGGAAAAACAAAAGATCGAAAGTTCCACTCCGTCCGTAAAGGATATATCCGTAAACGACATACGAGCTACGGGATGCAGATCTTCCGCCGGATTTATAGCGGGACTGCCGGAAGCGCCCGTTTGCGATGTGGTTTTTAACAACTGCAGCTTTGAAACCGATGAAAAAAGTTCCGAAATCCCTGGAAAATCGGACATGACGGCGGGGCTTCCCTGCGTTACGGAAAAATCTTTTAGGATCGTAAACGCAAAAAACGTTTTGTTTAAAAATACGCAAATAATCGGGCCCAAAACGCCGTTCCTTTATTCTTAAAACCGGAATACCGAAGGATCGGAGGACTGCCGCTTACCGGCGGAAACTTGCCGGCACAAAAGCGCGCCGAGTCAGTCGAGCCGAAAAATTTGCACAAAAGACGTCGCATAAAAAAATTGTCGACCTTTTTTATTTTAAACTAATGCCTTATACTTGTCTTGATGAATAAAAAACGGATCGGTTTTATTTTGGCTTCAATACACAGCGGTTCGGGCAATCAAGTGTGTTCCGAGCTTATAAAGCAGGCAGTCCGTTTTAAAACCACGTTTTACATATTCCCCGGAGGACGCTTAAAAGCAACGCAAAATTCCGAATATCTGCGTAATCCGGCCTACCGCTTGGCGAATACTAAAACCCTTGACGGGCTTGTAAGCTGGGCTTCTGCGCTGGGAGGCGCGCTCCCCCTGCAAGAGCTTATCGAATTTCATAAAAATATCGAACCCTTGCCCTTTGTTACCATTTCACAGAAAATCGAAGATCATTCCTGCGTAAATTTTGACGCATATTCGGGAATGTGTTCCCTGATCGACCATTTTTTAAAAGTACATCACATAACAAAGATCGCCTTTTTACGCGGGCCTGAAAACCATGTTTCCGCAGACGACCGCTACAGAGCTTTTTGCGACACTCTGCAAAAAGCCGGCGTTTCTGTAAAGGATTCGCCTCTTGTGTCGGATCCGTTTGAATGGAGAAGCGGCAAGGACGCAATAATCCAATTATGCGAAAAACGCCGCCTTCTTCCCGGTAAAGATTTTTCCGCCCTCGTATCTGCAAGCGATCTTATGACGTTGGACGCGATAGAATATCTTCAAAATAAAGGATATTCCTCTCCGGACGATTATCTGGCGGCGGGATTTAACGATGTTTCTAAGACAAGAAGGCTGCGCTCCGCCCTTACTACCGTTCACATGCCGTACAAGGCTATGGCAATGAATTCTTTTAAACTGATTTTAAACGAAATAACGGATGCCCCGCGCGCAAAAAAGGACGTCCTTCTTCCGGCGCCTCTTGTTGTAAGAGAATCGTGCGGCTGTCCCTCGCTGATACGACATGCTTTAACCCCGATGTCCGCCAAAGACGCTCCCCCCGAAGCGCAAGTGTCAAAAGAGGGTCTCATTGAACGGCTTTCGGAATTATTCTACCTTGACAAAACTGAAGGAAAGACTTTTTTAGAACCTATGATAAATGCGCTTTATGCAAAAAACTCACGCCTTTTTTTTAATCTTTTTGAAGAATTGCTTGAAACTTTTTACAGAGACGAAACGGACATGAGGCTTATTTACCGTGCGATCGGAATCATAAAAATATCGAAAAATATCGATCCCGATTACATCGCTTCGATCGAAAAAGACATTTTTATCGCATTGGGACAGGCCGCGGAACGTTATCAGGAAGAAACAAAATCCATGCGGGAAGAATGCAACAAGGTTCTTGACGAACTTAAATGCGAGCTTATAAGCAAACATTCTGTAAAAGAGCTTTCCGAAGCGTTGAAAAAATACCTTCCGCGTATAGGGATTCATTCCGCAGCGTCAGTCATCTATCAAAAAGAAGGCTTATCGAAGCTTTTGTCGGGCTTTTCAAAAAACAAAATTTTCGGCGAAGAAGAATTTTCTCCGGATGAAATTGTTCCTTCTCGCCTGGTTTCCGCTTTCAGTGAAGACGTTTTTATAGTCCAGCCGCTGTTTGCCGGAGGCAAGACTATAGGGCACTTTATATGCTCCGTGCCTTTTTTTGACGGCGCATTGTTCGAAGATCTTCGTTCGGTGCTAAGCAACGCATTTTCGGGTATATTTTTGTTTAATGAACTTACCGCCGCCCGTAAAGCTGCCGAAGAAGCCGAACAAGCGAAAACTAAATTTTTTGCGGCCGTAGGCAGCGATCTTTCAAACCCGCTCAGTGAAATAAAAAGCGACGCTTCACGCCTTAAAGTTTTATTAAAACAAAAAGAATTAATACCAGATCAATTAAAAAGCATCGTAGAACGGCTGGAAAAAAACATCGAGGCCCAGCAAAAAAAGACGGATCTTATCGTCGAACTTACGCGATTTCAAAGCAATGAAATCGTTTTTAATAACACTCTGTTTCATCCGGCAGCCTTATTTAAAAAAAATGCGGTGCAAGTTCTCCTGGAAAACCCGCATGAAAAAAAAGAAGCCCTCTGTGCGGCATCGGATCTTCCGGTTTTATTCGGCGATAAAGACCGAATAAGACAGGCTTTGCTTCTTATAGCCGAAAATTTTCACTTTAAATTGGAACAATGTAAATTAAAAAAAACAAGCGAAGGCCTAAAAATCGTCATGCCGCTTTCCGAAAAAGCGCTTACGGGATCAGCGGCCGATCTTCCCGGTGTTATGCTTGCAAATCAGATATTTCTCATGCAAGACTGCGAATTTTCAAAAAACAAGGATCCGTGTGAAATTCTTTTTTATTGGCCGTTTTTTTCATGTTCGCCCAGAAAGAGCAGTTTAAAAAATTTTGCCAAAAATGTTTTTGAAAATGTTCCCCGAAACGTACCAAAGAGTAGAGGACGCTACGCCGCACACGACGCTATGACGCCGGACGCTGTGGTCTTTGCACCGAACACGGCGCAGATCAATGCGACGCAGGTTTCGAACAAAATAAAAGCGGCCGCATCGCAGGAAGAAGAACCGTTTGAATGGAAATTTAGAGAAAAAACGGAAGATGAAAATCGGCGTATATATGAGATGTTTGTAAAAAAAGATTTTATGAAGCGGCCGTTTCTTTGCTATGCGGATCCTGAAGACGAGGATCTTGAAAAAAGTAACAATTTTTTGTCTTTTTTTGAACGAAAACTGAAAATAGCCGAACGCCCCGTCTTATTTATAAACTGCCCCAAAGATATGGAAAAAAAGTGGAATCTTTCTTTTACCGTTATCCGTATAAAAACGGAAGATTCTCCGAACACGCTGCCTGACATGCAAAATATAAAAAAGCAAATAGTGAAATTAAATCCGCTTCTCATCGTCATGAATGAAATAAACACGGATATGATCGATTTTATACGGAACAATCCTTCCACGGAACTTTCTCCGATAATAATCACCCCCGACAAAATAGAAGCGTCGCCCCGTATTGACGAAACGCTCGGCTTTCAAAAACTCATATTATGCAACCTGTGCGTAGCGTCTTCACGAAAATTCGGCAACAGAGTTAAGGCGCTGCTGTCGGGCGAGCATACGCTGTCGCCAAATACCGCAGGCTTTGTAAAAAAAACGCTGATATATTTTAATGCGCACGGATGCGAATATATTTCCCGGTGGAAGATTGCCGAAGCTGTTCATACGAGCGAAGATTATCTGACTAGAATTTTTCATAGGGAACTGGGGCTTTCTCCGTGGGAATATTTGAACATCTACCGGATCCATATAGCCTGCGCAAGACTTCGAAAAACCGACGAGAGCATTCTCACGATCGCCGAAAAAAGCGGATTTCAGGACCAGGCTTATTTTTGCAGGGTTTTTAAAAAAGTTACGGGAACTACACCGGGGCATTACCGCAAGGGCCTATGCGATTTTTAAAAATTCATTTCCTGACGTTATATAAGCGGAATATAAAATCGCGATAGATAATCGGAGATAAATAGTCGGAATAGTACAAAAAATTGCATTAATTATCTACGAAGCTTACTGTACAGTTTATACAGAGGTGATGTATGAGTTTTAAAGAAATAAAACGCCACAAAGACATATACATGCTTATGGCTGTCCCGCTCGTTTATTTCTTAATCTTTAAATACGTGCCGATGTTAAACGGACAAATAGCATTCAAGGACTTTAAGCCGCGTCTTGGCGTATGGAAAAGTCCTTGGGCGGGATTTAAGTATTTTACTGAATTTTTTAATTCCTATTACTTTTGGGAATTAATCCGCAACACAATAGGCTACAGCTTCGGAAAACTTTTAGTAAGCGTTCCTCTTTCAATACTGCTTGCCGTCGTGCTATTTGAATCGCACCGCAAGTTTTTGCGAAAAATCGTACAGACGCTCACATACCTGCCGCACTTTTTGTCTTGGGTAATCATATACGGAATTTTACTGTCGCTGCTCGCGCCGGGCGACGGCATTGTAAACGACGTTATAAAGTATTTCGGCGGAGAACCCATAGATTTTTTAACCAACACAAGGGCGTTCCCGTGGATCGTAATTCTTTCGGATGCGTGGAAGGAAATGGGCTGGGGCGCGATAATATTCATAGCCGCGCTCATGGGCATAGATCCTTCTTTATATGAAGCGGCCATGGTCGAAGGAACCACCGCGCTGCAAAGAACTTGGTACATAACCTTACCGTCCATACGCCCGGTAATAATTATGGTTGTCCTTTTAAAACTCGGCACCATATTGAACGCGGGGTTCAATCAGATATTTATGCTGTACAACACTTCGGTATACAGCGTTGCCGACATAATAGACACGTGGGTTTACCGGCAGGGTTTATTGGAAGGTCGCTTCGCCTTAGCCACCGCAGTGGGAATTTTTAAAGGAATAATCGGAACGTGTCTTGTTGTATTTGCAAACAGGCTTACAAAACTTACCGCCGATTCCAGCCTGTTTTAAGTTTAATTTCGGCGGCTGTACGGCTCGCCTCGTTAAACTGCGGGTTTCGGATAAAGCCGAAACATCGTCTGTTTTAGGAGATTAAAATGGCTAAAAAGAATAACCGAACGTCAAAAATACTGATGCAAATGACGGGCTCCGACAGAATATTTTACGCAGCCCTTGATGTTTTTTTGATTTTATCGCTATTGGTCATTGCGCTTCCGTTATGGAGCACGGTAACGCTCTCTTTCCGTCCCAACGATTTTATCGGCTCAAATGTTGAAGGTATGTTCCTTCCGCCGTGGAAGTGGTCGAACGCCGCATACAAAGCCTTGCTCGGAAACCGCGGATTTGCCCTCGCCTTTTTTAACAGTCTCAAAATATTGTTTTTCGGCGTAATTACGGCTCTGATTCTTACAATACCCATAGCATACGGGCTTTCGATACAGACATTGCCCGGCCGGAAATTTCTTAATATTTTCATATTGATTCCGTACCTGTTTAACATAGGCCTTATACCGCATTATTTGGTAATCACAAAATTGGGGCTTTCAAATCATCTTGCGGCAGTCTATTTTCCCGTCGCAGTTACAACCTACAACTGTCTCATAATGCGAAGTTTTTTTGAAGGGATCCCTGATTCTCTTAAAGAATCCGCACGCATAGACGGAGCGCCGGAATGGATGGTTTTGATAAGGATAATACTGCCGCTTTCAAAGCCGATTCTCATGACGATAGGATTATTTTACGGAGTTTCATACTGGAACGACTTTTTTAACGCCATGCTGTATTTGAATAAAAACGAACTGCAACCTCTTCCCATATTGCTGCGAAACATACTTCTTTCCAGCGGAATGAACGAGTATGTTGAAGTAAATGCGTTCGGCGAAGCTCCCATCGCAGCCATAAAAGCGGCTTCCGTATTTATGTCCGCAATCCCAATGGTAATTGCCTATCCGTTCATTCAAAAATACTTTACAAAGGGAACTCTTTTGGGAAGCGTCAAGGGATAAGCGAAGCGCATAAACTTACAGTTACGATAAATAATTATTGCAAATAAATATTTGGAGGATTTTATGAAACTTACAAGATTTTCTGCAGCCGTCATGGCAATCGCTATGAGCGCTGCGTTGTTTGCAAACGGCGCAAACGAAAAACAGTCCGGAGGCCCGGTTACGATCAACCTGTGGTACGGAGCCGCCATTAGCGAAGCGGGTCCGCCGCCTGCCGGTTGGGAAGTACAAAAGATCATTAAAGAAAAATTCGACATCGATCTCGTATTGACCGCTCTTCCGTCTTCCGATAACGATCAGGATCAAAAAATTAACGCTGCAAGCGCGGCGAACGAACTTCCGGATCTTTTTATGGTTTCCCGCCCCGTTTGGCTTCGTTTGGTGGATCAGGGGCTTGTAGCTCCCGTAGACGACATGTATGAAAAAATGCCCAATCGAAAAACGCACTACGGCAAAGACAGCATTATGTACACTACCATAGACGGAAAATCCTACGGACTGGCTTCGCCCGGTGCTATCATAAGAAATGAAGGCTTGGTTATAAGAAAAGACTGGCTTGACAGGTTGGGCTTAAAAGCGCCTACGAACCTTGACGAGATGATGAAAGTGATGGAAGCCTTTACATTCAATGATCCTGACGGCAACGGTAAAAACGACACTTACGGCTACGGCGCGTTCCTTCAAAATACGCAGGATATGGAAGGGCTTGGACGCAGATTGGAACCTATCATGGGCGCCTTCGGCCTGTGCGGCACTTGGGATATGTCGGCAAAAAATCCGGGATTGAAGATTTTTCGGCCGGAATACTTTGAAGCTCTTTCTTATGTAAAGCAAATGTGCGACAAAAAAGTCATAGACCCCAACTGGCTTTCATATAAAAAAGACGATTTTAGAGCGGCTTGGAAACAAGGACGCTTCGGAATGATGCGCGAACAAAACGGCGCCCTTGCCGCAAAACACAATTACGCTCCGTTCGATAAAAATTTTCCGAACGGCGAGTGGATGATCATAGATCCGCCCAAGGGGCCGAACGGTCTTCAGGCGGTGGGCAATTATTCAAACATCTATCGCATCTACGCCGTATCCGAATCGGCCGCTGCAGCGGGGAAAAAGGATGCCATAGCCAAACTTTTAAACTGGATGTCGGACGAAGGTCCCGACGGCGGTTATTATATGATCGGCTGGGGTAAAGAAGGCGTAAACTTTATAAAAGATTCCAACGGCATCCCGACCACAAAGGGTATTCCCGATCCTACGAAAGCGTGGAGCAATCCCGAAATAGTAAACATCACACAGCTGCGCAATATGGTGTTTTACAACGGAGCTGTAGAAATAAAGGCCCGTTATCCTGCCTATACGACCGACGTATCCAAAAAGATCATGGATCCGGGCGCAATTCTTATCAATATGCAGAGCCGCCCTTGGGAAAATTCAAACGGAATTTCCATGATGCCGCCGCCCAACGCCGACGTAAAAAGGTTTTTGGAACAGGGCGTTTTGGAATTTCTTACGGGAAAGCGACAGCTTACAAGGGCAAATTGGGACGCATGGGTTAAAAACTTTAAGGACATAGGCGGGCAGGCGTGGAATGATGCTGGCGTCGCCGAAGGAAAAAAGAAAAACATATTTCATTGATCTTTGCCTTACGGGAGGCGGCACGCAGCTATTACTTTAAGCTGAATATCCTTTGCCTTTCGGGTCATTTCGTAAGCTTCTTCGCCCGAAAGGCTGTGGGCAAAGCCTCCCAAACCTCCTTCGCCGTTACGGTTCCACTTGTTTTTATAAACGGAAAAACGGCAAGTTTTTTCATTTTCCGCATTACGCCAATTATCCCATGCTTCATCGCAAATTACATCTGAAAGATCGCAGTTCATCCAGCAGCATTTGGCAAATTCCCGCCAAGGCCGGCCGAGATACACATTCTTACGCTGCATGCTGGAATCTCCGCTGTTTTTGTTTGGGTTGTCTCTGACTGCTCTGCCGTCCTCACTTTCAGTGACTATCGTGCATCCGTCAAAAATATATCCCGTTCCGTCTTTAAAACTTGAAGGCGCCGTTATGTAACATTCCGTAGATGAATCTCGCACGCACACGGTACAGTTTTTAAACAATACATCCGCGCTCCCGAAGATAAAATCCACAGTGCCCGAAATAAAGCAATCTTCATAGCATTGTAACGACGGCTTTCTCACGGAATTTTCTTCGGGACCTTTAAAGCCGCCCGGTATGCGCTCTTTTTCAGGCAGAGGAGCTGTAAAAAGAGTGTCCTGATGTCCTAATATTTTAAGATTTTTGCAATAAACGTAAGATGCGGATGCGTACAAAGCTACCGCCTGGCCTACGTCAGTTCCCTGCCCCGCAGTGTTTTCAATAGTAAGATTTTCAAGAAAAACCGAATCTCCCGCAAAATATGCCGTAAAAGAACGGAATGTTCCCGTTTTATAACCGTCCGGATGAATATCTTTGGCGCCTATGTTTCCGCTTATCACAGTTTTTTCAGGATCTTCGCCTAAAATTTTAAGTCTTTTTTTGGCGGAAAAAATCTGCCCTTTATAAAGGCCGGGTTTAAGTTTTATGACAACGTCGCCGTCTTCGGTGTTTAAGGCGTCCTGTATCGCGGTAAAGTCGCCTGAACCGTCGGCAGCGACGGTATATATTCTGCTCATTCTTGCCTCTCTATGGATAATTTTAAAACAAATATGAATTTAATTCAAATTTTATATGGAAAAATTTACAGAATAGTGTATAATATAGTCGTCTATAGCGTCCTGAAAATACCCCGAAGCAGATTTTAGCCGATCGGTCGGGGTGTTTTTTTTAACGCCTCCGATCGCAGCAAACAGCCGGCATTCCTTGAGTTTGCCCGCAAATTTATAAAAGGCGCACACACGTGCAAAGCTATATTATGACAGTATTTAAAGCTATTATCCTGGGTTTAGTACAGGGGATTACCGAATTTTTACCCGTATCGTCTTCCGGGCACCTGTTTATCTTGCGCCGTCTGTTTTTGGCAAATGAAATTCCTATTTTATTCGATATTATGCTGCACATCGCAACGCTTGCGGCGGTCGTCATTTTTTTTAGAAAAAAGATAGGGCGCCTGTTATGCGTTTTTGCAAAAATTTTATTTTTTTATCCGGTGTGTAAGTTGCGGCGCGGTTCAAACTATGACCGCGGCGGTGTGCAAACTGAAAATGTAGGCGGCGCACAAGTGGAAGGCATTGGTGATACGAAGACTGAACGTATCGGCGGCCTCCGGCCTGACGGTCTAAGCGGCGCATGCGATGATCCTGGCGACGGCCTTACGGGAACCGACGAGCTCAGTAAAAAGACAATCATTGCCGTTCTTTTGGCAACGTTTTTAACGGGCGCGATAGGAATATTTACAAAAGAATATGTCACCGATCTGCCGCCTAAATTTATCTGCACAGGATTTATCGTAACCGCGCTGCTTTTAATCTTATCCTCGTCAGCCGAAAAACGTAATAAAGCGGCTTTGGGCAAAATTCCTCGGGGAATTTCATGGCGGCAGGCGCTTGCGATAGGCCTTATGCAAGGAATCGGAACCCTGCCCGGAATTTCAAGGTCGGGCTCTACAATTTCCGGAGCTTTGTTTTCCGGAGTAGACCGTGAATCGGCGGCGGAATTCTCGTTTATAGTTTCTATTCCCGCAATTTTGGGCGCATTTATCATTGAAATAAAAGACATTGGAAAATTGTCGTCTTCCGTGGGACTTCTTCCCGCCGCGGCGGGCTTTATTGCAGCCCTTGTTACAGGATATGTCTGCCTTGCGTTGCTCATGAAAATTATAAAAAAAGGACGCTTGGAATGGTTTTCGCTTTATCTTATTCCCCTGGGAATAGCGGGCATTTTATTGTTTTAAAGCGCCGGCTGCAAGCGCACTGATTTAGTCGCCGAACTGAGCCGTATACAGACTGCTGTAAAGGCCTTCGGATTTCATAAGCTCGTCGTGAGTTCCGCATTCCGTGATTCCTTCGTTGTCTACTACGGCAATAATTTTTGCGTTTTTAACGGTTGAAAGCCTGTGCGCGATCACAAAAGTCGTCCTTCCTTCGGAAAGTTCTTCAAACGATTTTTGAATCTTCATCTCCGTTGCAGTGTCCAAGGCAGACGTAGCTTCATCCAAAATTAAAATGGGCGGATTTTTAAGAAAAATTCTCGCTATAGAAACTCGCTGTTTTTGTCCGCCTGAAAGTTTTATTCCGCGCTCCCCTACCATAGTGTCGTAACCGTCTTTCATGTTCATAATATCGTCGTGAATTTCGGCGCGCTTTGCGGCTTCGATTATTTCCCGCTCGCTCGCATCGGGTCTTCCATAGGCTATGTTTGCCTTTATCGTATCGGCAAACAAAAACACATCCTGCTGAACGATTCCTATGCAGGAACGCAAAGATTTTACTGTAATATCCCTTATGTCGTGCCCGTCAATCCTTATGTTTCCGCCCTGCAGCTCATAAAACCTGGGCAAAAGATTGCACAGAGTCGTCTTTCCGCTGCCGCTGGGCCCCACGAGCGCGAGTTTTTGTCCGGATCTTACGCTTATGTTGACATTTTTTAAAACCTGCACTCCGTTTTTATATGCAAAATCCACGTTTTCATATTCCACATTGCCTAAAACGTCCGTCAATTCTTTTGCGCCCGGTTTTTCAGGCGTTTCGTCGTCGCTTCTCATGATTTCGGCAAAGCGTTGGAACCCCGATATTCCACTTGAATACTGTTCCATAAAATTCGAAAGTTTTTTTATAGGCTGAACGAAGGCGGCAACAAATAAATTTACCGCCACATAGTCGCCGAATGTCATCTTACCCCTCATTATGAAAATCCCGCCGGCCGCAAGGACCATAACGTTTAGAAGGTTCATCATAAAGTCTATTTGGCTGTGAAAGGTCGCCATAGTGCGGTAATATCCGGATTTTGCGCTAAAAAACCGCTTGTTTATTTCGCCGAAGCGTCTGTTTTCATATTCTTCGTTTGTAAAAGCCTTTGTAACCCTTACGCCGCTGACTGCGGATTCTATTTCGGCGTTCATGTCGGCGGTTTTTTCTTTTACCGTCTTGGAAGCGCTCATCATATTCTTTTTTGAAAAATACACCCGCAATATCAAGACCGGCAGCAGAACCGTGATCACGAGCGCAATTTCCCATCTTATATAAAACAAAAAGAATATTGCGCCGGTTAAGGTTGTAATGGAAATAAAAAGGTCTTCCGGCCCGTGGTGAGACAGTTCGCTCACTTCAAAAAGGTCGTACGTAGCCCGCGACATTATCTTTCCGGTGCGGTGCGTATCGAAAAATGAAAAGGTTTGTTTTTCAAGATGCGCAAATATATCGCGCCGCATGTCGGCTTCTACGTAAACTCCGAACATGTGTCCGAAATATGTGACGAACCACTGTGCGGCAAAGCGTATAAAATAGCAGAGCAGAATTACGGCGAGCAGTATTGCAAAAGATCTTACCGTTTCATAAGACGCCAAATCAAACTGCTTTAAAAGGTCGTTCAAAATATATCTTGAAATTATGGGAAAAAACAGATCTACCGCCGAAATAAACACGGCGCACAGCATGTCCAAAAGGAAAAGACGAATATGCGGTACGAAAAACGATAAAAAATATTTTATATTCGATGCCGGAACATGTCTGGAATCCGGAGGGGACAAAGGATTGTAAGTCATTTTCATTTTGTCATTGTAGCTTAAACGGTTTTATTCCGCAATTGAGCGAGATTGCATAAAACTTTGCGACCGTGATAAGTAAAACCGCGGCAATAAAACACTACGCCCTTAACAAAAAAATTGCGGCGCTTCGCCGGCAAAAAAGCGTCGTTAAAAAACACTGCGGTACGTTGCCGGTAAAACGTGTCATTGAAGCGTTGCAAATTTTAAAAAAAATAGTGTATATTATGAGTATGAAAAAACTTCAAAACATGTTTACTTTTAAATTTTTTACATTAGGCATTCTTTTGTTTTTTTTAAGAGGAGCGAATTTTACCTTTGCACAAACCGATAACTCAAACTTAAAAAGCGCAAAAGAGGAAGGAAAGCAGATGCTTGCGGATATAGGAAGCGCATTAAAAAACATCAGTTCTTCTATAGAGGCTGAAGTAAATAAAGGCGCCTCAAAGGCAAGGATTAAGGCGGCGGAAAAGCTTATAGGCACGTGGACTTTTTCAAACGGGACAAATCACACGATAATCGTTTTAAATAGCGACGAGTCGATGGAGATTACTCAAAAATCTTTGCCGGATAAAAGAACATGGAAGGGGAGTTTTAATGCGATCGGAAAGACAATTTCTTTTGCAATCTCGGAAGGAAGCGATTCCGGTAAAACATGGGAATTGAAATACAACTTGGTGAACGATAAGAGTATGCAGATTACCTGCTCCGAAATTCCCGACGATTACGGCGGCTACGATTTTTCAAATTCCGCCGTGTTTTTAAAAAACTCGGATTAGGGTAAGATTTTAGTATGAAACCGCTTTTTGCAGATACAAGATTTTTGGATCAAGCCGCACAGGACGCTTTCGCTCTCACCGAAGATATTATGATGGAAAACGCCGCCGCCGCGCTCGAATTTGCCGTAAGGCAGAGACTGAGCGATAAAAACGCGGCAGGTGAAAATACATCGGCCGGAAGTGTGCTCATTGTAACGGGCGGCGGAAACAACGGTGCGGACGGCATGACCCTTGCAAGGCGGATGAACGGCGAGATCCGGACAGCCGTGTATTGTGCCGCGCAGCCTAAAAGCAAAATGTGCGTCTTACAGTGCGAAAGGGCTAAAAAGACCGGCGTCGTTTTTTTAACTGAAAGAGAGCTGAAAAAAAACATCCTTCTTGCCGACGTAATAGTCGATTGTATTTACGGCAGCGGTTTTCACGGAAAATTCGATAAAAAAACCGCAAACCTTGTAGAGCGGATAAATCTTTCAAAGGCATATAAGATAGCCTGCGATATTCCAAGCGGAATAGACGCAATCGGTGTAATCGAAACAAAGGATTCTAGAGGGAACCTTCTGGCTTTCCGCGCGAACAAGACCGTAGCCATGGGAGCTCTAAAAACGGCTTTTTTCAGCGATGCGGCAAAGGATTTCTGCGGCAAAGATATTGTTTTAGCCTCACTCGGAGTCGGCAATAAAAAATTTGAAACCGCCGGAATTGGCGCGGCGGCCGGGGCGCTTGCGGAAATGCCTACCGCCGTGCTAGGCACACATGCAGGAGCGTCTTCGAGCGCGATTTCGCACGAGACTAAAGAAACCGCCAGGCCTAGCACTCCTAAAGAAAAAGTCTTGCCCGAAGCGTTCCTTCTTGAAAGGAGCGACATGAAACTTCCGTATCGCACTCTGCAAAACGTAAACAAGGGAAACTTCGGTCATGCGGCCGTGATCTGCGGCGAAAAACCGGGAGCGGCTTTAATTGCAGGAAGCGCAGCCTTCGCCTTCGGAGCGGGCTTGGTTACACTGGTACATGCAAACGCCGGCCGGCCGGAAAACGCTGCAGCCGAGTCCGGCGCCCAATCGGCAGCCAAGCCATATGACAGACCGACAGCCGAGTCCTGCGGGAAAGGCGGAGCAACGGCAATCCCGAACGGTTCAAACAATCTTTGCTTTTATTGCCCGCCGGAGCTTATGCAGTCTTCTGCCTTTCCTTTAAATACAAAGTCGGTAGCGCTCGGAATGGGGCTCGGCGCGGACGAAAAAGCCGTCCGTGGCATTTTAACTCCCGTTCAAAATTTGCTTTTAAAAAATAAAAACATACGCTGCGTTTTGGACGCGGATATGTTTTCCCTGCCGCAGATAAAGGATTTTCTTGACGCCTTCGCCCTTTCCGAAAAGGAAAGACGTCTTGTTCTTACGCCGCACCCTAAAGAATTTTTATCTTTATTGAATATATGCGGAATATCCGGCGGCGGCGGGCTTTCTGAAAAAAAAGCGCAAACTCCCCTCTCCGTAGAAGAAGTCGTCAAAGACAGGATAAACCTTTCAAAGCGCTTTCTAAAAAAATATCCCGGAAGTGTCCTTCTTTTAAAAGGGGCGAACGTCTGTATTTCTTATTCGGCAAACGGCGAAATTTTTACAATGATAAATTCCAACGGGAATCCCTGCCTTGCAAAAGGCGGATCGGGAGACGTTCTTGCAGGAATGACGGCGGCTCTGTTGGCGCAGGGTTATACTGCAGTAGACGCCGCGGTAAGCGCGTCTTTGGCGCACGCGTTCGCCTCGCAAAAAGCTGCAAAATGTACCGAGTACGGACTTACGCCTTTTATGCTCATAGAAAAAGTGCGATCTTTATAAAATCCCAAACACGGCGGAAGTTTTATCGCCGTGGGGCTTGGGCTTGCGCTGTTCCGCTGCACATTGCAGCTCGGCATTGCGGTTTTGCGCGCTTAGATCGCCGTGCAGATCTTTTGGCGGCCATGTATTGCAGCTGCACGGCACGTTCAAGTATCATGGCAAAGCCTTTTACAGTAAATGCGCCTAAATTTCTTAAAAAACACAAAAAAAACTTAGATTTTACGGTAAATTGCATGATTTCTTGCTAAAATTCTCAAAATACTTGACAGTTTTACTGCAAATCATTATAACGGATTTCGTAAATATCGGGAAACAAAATATCGTCGACAAACAACTGTTCTCTTGCACTTCACAATTCACGGGTTTGCGCGGTTTTAAGATTGCAGGGAGGATTTTATGCAAAATGTACCGGAAATTTTCGGCAGCATGGTTTTCAGCCTTAAAGTCATGCAGGAAAAACTGCCCAAAGACACGTTCAAAACCTTAAAAAAGACCATTGAAGACGGAACTCCGCTCGAACTGGATGTGGCAAATCAGGTTGCGCACGCAATGAAAGAATGGGCCATCGAAAAAGGGGCGACGCATTATACCCATTGGTTTCAGCCGCTCACAGGCATAACCGCTGAAAAACATGAAAGTTTTATCGTGCCCACAAGCGACGGCGGCGTAATAATGAGCCTTAGCGGCAAAGAATTGATTCGCGGAGAACCGGACGCGTCTTCTTTTCCGTCGGGCGGCCGCCGCGCAACCTTTGAAGCAAGAGGATACACGGTCTGGGATCCTACCGCTTACGCCTTTGTAAAAGAACATTCGCTTTGTATTCCCACGGCCTTCTGCTCGTACACGGGCGAAGCGCTCGACAAAAAAACGCCTCTTTTGCGCTCGATGGAATCTATAAGCAAACAATCGGTGCGCATTCTGCGCATGTTCGGAAACAGGACCGTAAAACGCGTAGCGTCTTCCATAGGAGCGGAACAGGAGTATTTTCTTATCGACGAAGCCCTTTACGAACGGCGTAAAGACTTAAAAGTATGCGGCAGGACTCTGTTCGGCTCCAAGCCTCCCAAAGGGCAGGAAATGGACGACCAATACTACGGCGCCCTTAAAACAAGGGTAAGCGCCTATATGGAAGATCTGAACACTGAGCTGTGGAAACTCGGCATACTTGCAAAAACCGAACACAACGAAGTTGCTCCCGCCCAGCACGAAATGGCTCCTATCTACACGCTAAGCAACGTAGCCGCAGATCAAAACCAGCTTACCATGGAAATCATGAAAAAAGTTGCGGCGCGGCACAAGCTTGTCTGTCTGCTGCATGAAAAGCCCTTTGCAGGTGTAAACGGGAGCGGCAAACACAACAACTGGTCGATCCAGACGAACGAAGGCGAAAATCTTATGGATCCCGGCAAAACTCCCAGAAAAAACGCGCAGTTTTTACTTTTTTTGACGGCTGTCATAAAAGCCGTCGATGAAAATCAGGATCTGCTTCGTATAAGCGTCGCAAGCGCAGGAAACGACTTAAGACTCGGCGCAAGCGAAGCTCCTCCCGCGATAATCTCGATCTATCTAGGAGAAGAATTGGAAGCCGTGCTGGAGTCAATTAAGGACGGAACGCCGTATAACGACGCTTCAAATCAAAAGATGACGATCGGCGTAGACGTACTTCCCGCCATACCTAAGGATACGACGGACAGAAACAGAACGTCCCCGTTCGCATTTACCGGCAATAAGTTTGAATTCCGTTCGATAGGTTCTTCACTTTCAATTTCCGGCCCGGCGACCACTTTGAACGCAATCGTTACGGACAGCCTTAAAACCTTTGCGGATGAACTTGAAGGTTCAAAAAATTTCAATGAAGATCTTCAAAATTTAATAAAGCGGGAAATTACCGCCCATTGGAAAATCATATTTAACGGCAACGGATACGACGCAAGTTGGCTGAAAGAAGCTAAAAAGCGCGGGCTGATGAATTTAAAGTCGCTTCCGGACGCCATAGCCGAATATCTGAAGCCTAAAAACATCAAGCTTTACACTCGGACGGGCGTTTACAGCGAAATAGAAATGCGCGGCCATTATGAAGTTAAGATTGAAAAATACTGCCAAGTTTTGAACATAGAAACCGAAACCATGCTTGAAATGATCCGGAAGGATATTCTTCCGGCTGCCTTTAAATATATGAAAGAAGTCGGCACGGCGGCGGCGGCGGTGAAAAACCTTGTTAAAACCGCCGAATGCAAGGCTGAAACCGCCCTCATAAAAACTCTGGATCTTCTTACCGACGATCTTATGGAAAAAGCGGAAAACCTTGACGCCGTTCACCTTGAAGCCAAAAAGCTTACGGGAATAGAAAGCGCAAAATTTTATGCGGACAAGGTTATTCCTGCGATGACGGAAGCTCGGGCTGCGGCAGACAAGATCGAACCTTTGATTGCTGAAGAATTCAAGCCCTTTCCGAGCTATGAAGATCTGCTTTTTCACATATAGCAAAAAAGCATTACAATTTTACGCTTTCGGCCGCGCCGTCAAGCCCTATGTCTTTCCGGTAAAACATTCCCTCAAAGGAAACGGCCTTTAGCGCCTTATATGAATTATCTCTCGCTTCGTCAAAAGTGCTGCCGAAGGCGCTGCAGGCAAGAACTCGTCCTCCGTTCGTAATGAGACGGCCGTCCTTTTCTACGGCGCCGGCTACAAAAAGCTTTGCGCCCGCAGCCGCTATCAAGTCTTCATTCACGGTAACGGTTTTTCCCTTTTCATACGCTTCAGGATATCCTGAAGAAACCGCAACCGGCGCCACGACAAAACCGTCTTTCCATTTACACGAAAAAGAAGAAAGGGTTTCATCCGTGATCGCACGGCAAAGAGCGGCAAAATCAAAATCCGCCATGGGAAGTACCGCCTGCGTCTCAGGATCGCCGAGCCGCACATTATATTCCAAAAGTTTAGGTCCGTTTGCGGTAAGCATGAGACCGAAAAAAATAAACCCGCGGTAATCCGTCTTTTCGGCAATTAAGCCGCGCAGCGTCGGCTTAAGGATATTCTTGTCAAAGGCGGAAAACACTTCGTCGGTAACATCGGAAAGCGGGCAAACGGCGCCCATTCCGCCGGTATTCGGTCCCTTCGCCCCGTCCAAAAGGCGTTTATGATCCCGTGCCGGAAGGAATGGAACTATGACGGCCGTTTTCAAAGCGGAAGTTTTTTCAGTAACGCATACTGCGGCAAGAACGGAGATTTCTATGCCTTCAAGATAATCTTCTATGACTATTTTTTCTCCGGCTTCCCCGACCTTACCCAATTCCATAAGGCTTGTAACCGCTTCATGAGCTTCTTGCACCGTCGCCGCAACAACGACACCCTTTCCCGCAGCAAGTCCGTCGGCCTTTATCACGACCGGAGAGCCGTGATCTTCGATATAAGAATGAGCTTCTTTAGGATCGGTAAAGGTCTTACTCATAGCGCAGGCAACATCGTATTTATGCATAAAAGCTTTTGCAAAATCCTTGCTCGCTTCAAGCTGCGCTCCGTCTTTTTTAGGGCCTACGCAAGGGATTCCTTCCGCCCAAAACAGATCTGCAGCTCCTTTTGCCAAAGGTTCTTCGGGTCCGATCACAGCCAGATCGCAGTTTTCATGCTTTGCAATAGCTACGTAAGCGGCCAAGGATTTATCTCCGTTTAAATAGGAACAATCGGCCGGATCAATGTTTTTACATTTTTTTTCATGCGCCGTTCCGCCGTTGCCGGGAACGCATATCACCTGTGAAACAAGCGGGCTTTGCGCAAGTTTCCAACTTATGGCGTGTTCGCGGCCGCCTGAACCTACAACGATAATCTTCATATAACTACTTTAATCGAAAAAAAGCATTTTTTCAATGCAGGAGCGGCGGCTTGCGGCGAGCGCAAAAATTTCCGCGCACACGGCCGCAGCGGGATCGAAAGCGCAGAATGCGGTTCAGCGTCGCGCCCATTTGACTCGCGCTAAACCGTTTCTCACGCCGAACCGTCTTCCGCAAAGGCTATTTCAATTCAAGTTTTTTACCGCCGACGGTTAAAATTCCCGAAGCCTCATCGTAATGCACTGCGGGAATCTTATCCGCGTAGCCCGTGTTGGGAGACGCGCCTGTTACGCATATGTGATAATTTTTTTTGCCTTTTTTAATTTCTCCCGACAATACCGGAACCAAAACGCAGGACGCCATATTGTTCAAATTCGGAGCCGGCATGATGTACGAGGCTTCGCGGTCACCAGACGGGTCGGCTATGTAAGAAAATCCCCACGGGAAGACCAGAGAAACGTCTGATTTTGCCTTGGACTTGGCGTTTACGGGCAGTTCAAGATCGAAGTCTTTATACCTGGCAAGACCAAATCCGCCTTCTTTGGTTAAAAGATCTCTTTGCGAAGTTATTATATGAATCCTTATGTGAAAGCATCCGGCGGGAATAAGATACGTGCATATCTCTGTGTCGTCATACGGCTTCCATACGGTTTTGCTGTAATCTTCGCACATTTCGACGGACTCGCACTTCCGCCGCTGCCGCCAATAGCCGTCTCCAGTCCCCACATAAAGCATGGAATCGCACCCTGTCTTTTCAAATCCGTAATTGCTTATCGAGCATGAAAAACCGAATTTCGCGCTGTATGCAAACTTAGCGTATTTATCGGCCGCGTGATTCATCTGGTATTCGGGATACTGTCCGCCGTTAAGAAGCACAACGTCTTCTTTCGTACGTGAAAAGATTATGCGCGGAACTTTCAAGCACTTTACATCAGGCAACTTTGGCAATTCTTCTTCTTTGCTTGTCCAAAACGGGTGATCGGCAGGCAGCGCCAGCATGAGATAAGTTTTAAACGCCCAGTACGGAGAACCCGGAGAGTTATACTGGTCAGCGATGGTAAGATCCGGATAGCGGTAACCTACGGTGAGCATGCCTTCGCGATCGAATATGGGCTGCTTGAACCACCACCTTAAATTTCTAAGGATGATGCCCTTCATTACGCCCCACGGCAAAACTTCGATTCCGGCAAAAGCGCAGGCCGAATAAAAGCTCACTACCGCAAAGCGGTATGTGAGGCTTCGTCCGTAAGGTACAAAAAGTCCGTCTTCGGTTAAATAGTGAATATGTTGTTTTGCAAAAAGTTTTACTCGCTCTTCATATCGCTTGCAGCGTTCCTTGTCCTTGTCTTTTCTAAAGTAGTAATAGATCATCGAATAAAACTGTATCGCAAAGGGATTATAGTTATCAAACGGTACCGCATCCCTGTACCAGCCGTCGTCAATGTAAAAACTTTCAATCAGCGCAAGATCGTTTTCAAGTCTCTCTTCATTTACGGGACGCCCGACCTGTTCAAAAAGAAGATTTACCAAAATGCGAAAGAATTTCCAGTTGTTTTCGCTGAACGAACGGCCGTTTACCATATCCAGCCATTTATAAATTCTATCCTGCTCAGCTTTTGAATAGTCGTCCCAAAGTTCTTTTTTATTCAGCATGACGGCCAATGATATCGCCGCCATTTCTACGATGCGCTGGTCAAAATCGTGAACGTCGCCCCAATAATAAGGAGAAGAAGGATCGGTTCCGTTGGAAAGTCCTTCTTTATACACAGACAGGCCGCTCCACTTGTAACCGCCTGCAAGCAGCGGGCCTATTCCCCATAAAAGTCTGCTCCAGCCCTCAAAAAGCCCCACTCGGTCGCAATAAGTCGTGCTTCCGTTATAGTTGAACAAGCCCGTGTTTCCCATGACGAATTTATCCATACACGGCTCAAGCATTTGAACAAGACTCTTAACCACATCATCTCTGTCTTTTAAAGGATTTTTTGTTATTTCAAATTCATAAGTTTTCATTTTATCTGCCTACCAAAACAATCTGTGATGATATAAAATGCGATCCAACGCTTCCATGTAAAAGTAATCGCCCCAAATATTACACTCGTCGACGCCCTTGTTGCCGGGCTTGCTGTAAACCGCATGCTGTAAAATACCGTTGGACTTAAGCCCTGCCGTAGTATAAGACGAAGCCAAAGATTCCATGACAGCGAGAGCTGCAGTCTCGTAAACGAACCTGTCTTTATCAGAAACGGGAAGAAGCGAAGCGAGTTCCATCAAACCGCAGGCGCCTATAGCGGCCGCGGAGCTGTCCCTCTCTTCGTTTCCTGAAGTGAATATGAGATCCCAATAGCAGACGTTGTCTTCAGGCAGGCAATTAAGGAAGTGATTGGCAAGGCGTTTTGCCGCTTCCAAAAGAGAAAAATCCCCCGTATATCTGTAATTAAGACAGAAGCCGTAGATTCCCCAAGCCTGTCCCCTTGCCCAGCAGGACGAATCGCTGTAGCCTTGAGCGGTTTTTCCGCGAAGAGGATCTCCTGTTTTAACGTCAAAATAATATGTGTGGAAAGTCGTGTCGTCGTCTCTTATGAGAAAACGCTTTGATTTTTCCACATGGGACTTTGCGGCATTCGCATACAGGTCTTTCTGCGTGGCTTCCGACGCCCAAAACAAAAGCGGCGTATTCATGAGACAGTCGATTATTATCCTACCCATGTTGTTCACGTCGTCGGCGCTTCCCCAAGCCTGAAGCACTCCTGTTTTTGCGCCGTACCGCTCCATAAGAAGGTCTGCCGCCTTTATTGCAACTTCGCGCGCCTTTTTATTTCCCGTAGTCAAATATTCCGCCTTTGCCGAAAGTATGTACAAAAAGCCCAAATCGTGAGTGGCCGTATTTATGCGCTTTTCAAGTCTGTTTTCATAGTCGGCCAAAGTAGATTCCGCGGCGGAGCGGAACGTTTTATCACCGGTGCTGTTGTATGCCTGCCATAGCATTCCGTTCCAAAAACTGCTCGTCCATTCGGTATTTGCAATCTTGGGATATATCAAATTTACGCTCGCGGGAGCAGGATATCCGTCGGTAAAGGTTTTGATATTCTCCGCGGTTTTGCTCACCGCATAATCCATAGCTTTTTGCCAAAAAGAAATTTCTTTGGGTTTGTGATTTAAAAAATTATCCTTTTTTTTTATCTGTTCCATAAAATAAAACCTCTTAATCAAGCTCGGCGTAATAATCCGCGACTACTTTAAAAGCAAGCTTTCTCCGCTTGCGATCGGCGTCGATCAGCCCCTTCCTGTTAAAACCCCGCTGATACCTGTTCTGCCGGCGCACGGCACGGAAATCATAAAGGATCCACGGCGTAGTTCCCTGAATAAAAGGAATTTTTTTCATCGTTTCAAACTGCTTTTTGTAGAGCGCTTCCTGATATTCTTCAGTCCACATAGTGTCTGCGGTTCCGTGATTTCCGTATTTTGCACCCGCCCCGAATTCCGTGATGACTACGGGTTTTGTTAGATTTGTGTTATTTAAAACAGTGATCAAATCGTCAAAATTCGGTTCATACCAGCCGTAGTATTCGTTGTTTCCGATAATGTCAAGCTCGTCCATAAGCCGGTCTTCCAGGCGCATCTTTGCACGGTTTACAAGACAGGCCGCGCTAACGAGCCTTGTGTTATCAAGCCGTTTTGCAGTGTGCGCAAGATCGCTCATAAACTTAAGCCTGTCGTCGGTGTCCGCATTTTCGTTTCCCACAGACCAGATGATAACCGAAGCGCGGTTTTTATCTCGCACGATCAGCTCAGTCAATTGATTTTCGGCATCCTTATAGGTAGCGGGATTTGTAAAATCGATCGCCCAATAGACGGGAACTTCTTCCCAAAGCATAACGCCCGCTTCGTCGGCGATCTTCGCAAAACGCCTTGTGTGAGGATAGTGCGCCAATCGCAAAAACACGCCGTTCATATCTTTGAGATTTTGTATTGTCGCACGGATTTCATCGTCGTTCGTAGTTTTTCCAAGCGTTTCGTGGTCTTCGTGAACACAGACACCCTTTAAATAACGTGCCTTGCCGTTAAGATAAACCTTCATTTTTTCAACTTTGATTTCCCTAAATCCGATCTTATCCGAAATTTCATCGTCTTCAAAAGAAAGCGAAACATCGTACAGTTTGGGATTTTCCGGGCTCCACAGCTCAGGAGAGGCTGAAATTTCAAGGCTTCCCTTGCCGTTTGAGACGGAAACTTCTTTTTTTATGTCCAACTCGGGAATGCAGAACTCCGCCTTGCCCGTCTTCGCACCGTCTATTTGGAAATCGAGCGCAATCTTTTTATAGCCGGAACCGGGAACAAGCCTTACGAACCAGTCTTTGATCAAAACCTTAGGAGTCCTTACAAAGTATACGTCGCGGTACAATCCCCCGTAATTAAACCAGTCCGTATTGCTCATAGGAACTCGTGAGTCGTCTCTGGCCGCGTCTACAAAGACCATTATCTTATTGAAACGCTGTAAAAGCCCTGTCGTTTCTACCGTAAACGGAGTGGAACCTCCGTCGTGGAGCGCGACAGGTTTATTGTTCAAAAAGACATAGGTTCTGTATTGAGCGCCCTCAAACTGAATAAACGTTCTTTCGCCCGCCTTTTTTTCGGCATAAGTAAATTCCCTGTAATACACGCCCATGCCTTCGTAATAAAACAATTCCGGCGACGTCATGTTCCAACAGGAAGGAACGTCTATGAGAGGACAAACCTGAAAATCAAAGTCGCACGGAAGCTCCCGTCCGTCTTCCGAAAAGCGTTTTTCCTCATACCACTGCCCGCGCAGAGCCGACTCATAGGGATCCGCCGTAAAATTCCATTCTCCGTTGAGGGATTCCAAATCTCTTCCGTCTATGCACAGCGCATCTTTGGCCGTCTTTACAAACGGAAGGAATTTTGACCTATAATCTTTTTCATGAATGCTTGACTCAAAATTACCGCTCTTCTTTTCCATAATTTCACCCCTTAATACCCGAGGAAGAAACTCCCTCAATAAAATATCTTTGCCCGAACATAAAAATTATCAGAACGGGAATAATAGAAATCAAGGCGGCAGCCATCTGCGGCCCCCAATAAACATACTGTTCGCGGACAAAGTCCGTCATTCCCAAAGGCAGAGTTTTTAGTTCGGGAGTAGTGATGTAGATCAACGGTGTAAAAAAATCGTTCCAGAAAAAACGGAATGACAGTATGGCCTGAGTTACCAGGACGGGCTTTGCCATGGGAAGCATTATCTTAAAGAAAATTATCCATTCGCGCGCGCCGTCGATCCTTGCCGCTTCTATATACGTATCCGGAATGGACAAAAAATACTGTCGTATGAGAAAGGTTCCGAAGGCCGTAAAAGTGCACAAGAGTATGATAGCTAAATGGGTGTCGTACAAATTCAGCGTGCGCATTATCACAAACTGGGGAATAGTAACGGCCTGCGACGGAATCATCATGGAAGCAAGGTACAAACCGAATATGAAATTGCGTCCCTTCCATTGCATTTTGGAAAACACGTATCCGCCCGTAGAAGCCGAAAACAATTGCAAAATCGTTATGATCGACGTAAGTTTGATCGAATTCCATATATACAGCGGAAAATTTTCACTCAGCTGCGCAAAATTTGAAAAGATTAACTTGCGCGGAATCAAATGAAACGGGAAATCGAAAATTTCACTTTCATTTTTAAAAGAAGAAGACAAAACTATGACGATGGGCAAAAGCGAAATTACCGTTATAAACAACAAAAAAACATATTTTACGAACTTACCGATCGTTTTCTTTGTATTATACGATATCATAAACCACCCACTTTTTTTGACCGTAATTTTGGATCAGCGTAACCGTAAGAATTATGATGAGAAGAACTACGGATTCCGCAGATGCAAACCCGAACCTGTAATACATAAAAGCGTTTCTATAGATGTCAAATGCAAGCACGTTCGTGCTTCCGGCAGGGCCTCCTCCCTGCTGGCCGCCCGTCATGACGTAAATGTAATCAAACGCTTGAAAACCCCTTATAACCGCAAGCGTAATCGCATAAAACAGCACGGGAGAAATGCCCGGCAAGGTGACGGCGATAAACTGCTGGATTTTTCCGGCTCCGTCAATTTCTGCGGCTTCATACAGCGAAGAATTTACATTCTGGAGAGCCCCTATCAGCAAAACCATATAGTAGCCGACACTTTGCCATATGGAAACCATCATAATGACGAGCAAAGAAGTCTTTTCGCTTGCAAGCCATCTGGAAGTAGGCAAATTAAAAAACTTTAAAAATCCGTTCATAAGGCCGGAAGACGGCTCGAAAATAAACATAAAGGCCAACCCAACAGCAACGGAAGAAAGAATATTCGGAATATAAAAAGCGCTTCTGAAAAAGGTGCTGCCCCTGAACGGGCGGGCAAGAAAAAGCGCAAATACCAAGCCGATTACTATCTGAAAAAACACGGTAACCGCCATGTATTTGAAAGTAAGAAAAAGACTATTTAAAAATTTTGCATCCGCAAACGCTACCACGTAATTTTTTATGCCGATAAATTTAAACTTTGCGCCGCCGGAATAATTGGTAAGTGAAAAGAAAACGGCCATAACCAAAGGAATAAATATGAATATGATAAAACCTATAAAACTCGGAAAAAGAAACGACATTATAGTCAGCCGCCGTATACCGTCGTGCTTTTTGTCCATGTTTCACCTCCTAAAATACAATACCGTGAAAAATCCGCAAAAAAAACGCAGGGAACAAGTTCCCCTAATATTTAAATGGGCTGCCGAAAAAGTAACAGACTTTTGAGGCAGCCCCTTTTCCAACTTTTTCGCCGGTCATGAAACGGTGCGTTTCGAAAGCGAGATCAGTATGAAGTATCTACGATATTCTTCATCTCTTTATTCCACTGCTCTTTAAACTGCGCGTCCGTAAGCTTGTTCAAAAGATAGGCTTCCTGCATGGTTTCTATTACGGCCTGAACGCGTGAACCGTATTTTGTAAACGTAGCGCCGTTATTCGAAACTTTCGGTTCAAGATAGTACTTAAGTGAAGACGCGTCCGGCAGATTTGCGCTGAGTATTTTTTCCACTTCGGGAGAACTTACGGCCGGAAGAACTCCGAAAGAAGCTGCGACCGCTGCGGCTTCTTCTCCGCCCATCCATGAAATAAATTCAAAGGCTGCGTCTTTTTTCTTGGAATAAGACGTCATACTGTTAAAGGTGGGAAGTCCCATCGTAGAATACTTTGGCGTATCGCAGGGGAGCCTTGTAATACCGTAATCGGCTTTTTTGAAACCTGCGGCAAGCAATCCGTCGCGTTCGCCGGTAGTCATCTGTCCGGGGAACCATTCGCCTATCAAAAGCATTCCGAGTTTTCCGTCGTAGAACTGCTTGGAATAGTGCGTCTTTGTAACCTTCATGTCGATAAGAGACCACATTGCGCCTTCAGCTTCAAGCCTTTTTCGAATGGCGATCTGCCTTAAAAGGTTGTCCATAGCGCCGATTTTACCGTCGTTGCTTATAAAAACTTCTCCTGTCTGGTTCGATATGTATGCGGCATTGGAGCCCCAAAAATAAATGGACGCGCCTATGAGGGAAGGATCCGCAGCGTGGATAGCACGCGCCGTCTCTTCGAATTTGTCCCATGTCCATTCGCCTTTTTCAACGTAATAGTCGGGAGTGTTGAGACCGGCCTTTTTAAACACGTTTTTGTTGAAATACGTAAAATAGGATCCTCCTCTCCACGGAATTCCGATAATATTGCCGTTATAGGTTACGGACGATTTATTCGCCTCAACGGCCGCAATCGGTTTGCCCGCCTTGCTTATAAAGCTGTTAAGCGGTTCCGAAAAACCGTTATCCATGCGGGAAAACGCATCGGTCTGACGTTTTTCCATATAGCAGTCCATTTCTGCGCGTCCCGAAAGCAACGTAAGAAGTTTTGTTTCATAATCGGCGGCGGGAAGGATTTTCGCGTCAACCTTGATGTTTGTGTGAGTTTCGTTAAATTTTTCTATCAAGGATTTATGGGCGGCGTCATCCCACGTATAATAGGTTATCACAACAGGGCCGGAAGATTGAGCGGAACCGGCGGGAGCGTCTTTACCGCCTGCTGCAAACACGCTTTGAACGACAAAAGATGTCAAAAGCAACACCTTTAGAAACGATTTGTAATGTTTTTTCATATAGACCTCCTATAAAAACTTTTGAAGAACCTATAGCGGAGCTTCCAGCTACCCGCAGCGGAGCTTCCAGCAAAGTTTCAACTTTCAAAAAAGTTTTTTCGGCGCGCAAGCGCACAGTAAATCAGATAACTTATTATCAGCCGGATTTTTCGATTTGTCTTGATTTAAATTTTAATTTTCAATTTTGAAAAACAACACTAAATAATTTTGAAATTTAACTATTTTTTAGTTTTATTACGAAAAATTCTGTAATATGTTGGAGAAACGCCGAATTTATTTTTAAAATACGTGCAAAAATACGAGTAGTTTGCAAAACCCGCTTCGCGCCTGACTTCGTCTATCGTTTTGTCGGTACGGGTGAGCAGATCTACGGCAAGGGCAAGCCTTTCTTCGCCTATAACATCGTTAAATGATTTCCCCGTAGTCTGACGGTATATGGAACGGGTATAATTCAGCGACAACCCCACATAATCGGCTATCATATCGGAATTGAGCATGGTATTTTTAATGTTGCCTTTAATATACCTGTTTATAACGGTAACGATTTCGAGGTTTTTTGAGCTTTTACCGGCCTCCCGGCTTTGCAGCAATACCCGTCTTATGCGCTCCGAAATTTCAGTCAACCCCTGAATTTCTTCAAGCGTGGAAATATCCTCCGACAGAGCGGTCATGCCTCCTGATAAGTACAAGTTTATTTCATTATGCAGATATTGATTTAAAATATACACCAGATTTGTAGTAAACAGGTTAAAACTGAACCAGGAAGGATTCTCCTTCATCGCAGCGATCGCCTTTTCCATATAAAGCATAAACTGTTTGTCGTCTTTATTTACGAGAGCCGTTTCAAATTCGTGAATATTTATGACCGTCATTTCCGGATATCGTCTTGAAGCGTAATCCACACTGCCCCTGTTTATCAGATACCGCTCTTTCATCATCTCTTTTAAATGGGACGCTTCCTGCGGCAAGTCGCTCATGTTTACCGTTTCTTCGGCTACGACAGCAGTAAGATCCGCATCAAACCTTTGCTTTACGACGTCTTTGAATCCGCAAAGTTTTACATAAATTCCGTTCGGACTCAGCGACGAAATCCATAAAAACAGCAGATCGTCAAGGCTTATGATCTGCCCTTTTTTTTGTAAATAACCCGCGGCCGAAAGATATACGTTTTTTTGAAGTTCGCCGCGATCTACAGTCGACATTAATTTAAGTTTTTTAGGCGTTACTCTAAAAATGGCAACACCGTACTCGTACACCTTGGAGATCGGAAGTTCAACCTTGCTCAATTTGCCCTGCACGTACGACAAAAGCCTTCTTTCATAACTCAATGAAAGGTCGACTTTTTGCGACACGATTATTATCGCAATGACAGCCGCAAAAAAAACGACTAGCATTACGAAGATGATGTTTTTAATAAAAGTGTAAAACCCGTGCATAAGCTGTGAATAGGGAATAATATAAAAAAGACGCCATCCCATAGTCGGCTGATCTTCGTAACAAACAAAATACTTTTCTCCTTCGCTCGACAGCTTTACGTATCCCCCGCTTTTTCCCTTTTCTACGGGAAGAGAGCAAATTCTGTCGTAAATGGAAAACGGTTTTACCGGCGTGTTAAAGAACGACGGATCCGGGTGTGATAAAAAATATCTTCGATAATCGGTAATAAAAAAAGAAGGCTTCATTTCTCCCGTCTTCTGGGTGAATAATTCCCTCGCATTTGATTCGGAAAGGTTTACAACTAAGGCGTAGCTTTTGGCGGCGTTGTTTGTTTTGTGAGAAATCGTCATGGTGTACAAATTTTCTTCTTTGGATTCGTCGGTATTCGTGTAGTCGGCTCTTGAAAAAAAACTTGTGGTCCTCATGGTAAATGTCACGGGTCTTTGTCCCATCTGTTCCAAAAACGAATCAAGATTTTTATCGCTGTAGCACGTAACGCCCTCGTAGCCCGCATAGGAAGAAAAATATCCGAAAACCCCGTTATAAAGATAGATCGAATGGATATAACCGTTTCTTGCAACCGTACGGTCGATCATAGTTCCTGCTTTTACGAATGTTTCATATTTTCCGTCTTTGTCGTTCCCGGAATTGCAAAAAAGGTAATCTTGTATTTCTTTTGCTTCAAAAAGCGCATTTAACGTGGGCATCGTGTTCATGCGCATCTGCTGATACAAAGAACTTACCATTGTCAGCGACAATTCATATTGTTCGGCAATGCTTTTTTCTCTATTGGAGATATATGCTATGGAAATCAAAAAAGTTATTATCAATACGCAAACCGTCGTCAAAGCGGTAACGGGAATAAATATTCTTAAAAAACGCGATCTGCCTTTACCTGTGATTAAATTTGACAAGACTCGCCTCCCGTAAGTTTTTTCATTTCATCAGGTTCTCGTTCAGGCTTATCTTTTTCGTATTGCCCTCGCCGATCAGCCCTGTTATTATTGCTCTTATGGAATACATTGTAATGGGAATTTCCTCCGCCGTCATCATTGCAGCCCTGATGTATTTTGGAAATATCTACAAAAAACCGAAATTCCGCTCTTCTTCTGAAAATATTCCGCGTAAAATCATATCCGTATGTCCTCTATGCCAAACGTCCCTTCTCACAGGTGAAAATCTGTATTCAAAAGTATACAGACCTATGACCGTTCCCGATCAACGCTGTACTGTATCAGGCTGTCCTTACTGCTATCCTAAATGCGCTCCTAATTTAAAACGAATCTGCCCCGTCTGCCATAAAGCCGTCCCGTCGACCGGTTATTTAATTGCCCGTCTGTTCAACAAGCCAGACGGCAAAAAACACGTCCACGTCTTAGGCTGCACGGAATGTTTTAAAAACGCAAAAAAAAATACATGATTTTTATAAATTCGCTTAATTCTTTTTTTTAATCTCCGATCATTATGGTATAGGGTGGTAAAACCCGGTACACGATCCGGTAAGGGTTTGTACCAGAAAAACCAAATTTCAAGTCTTTATAGGAGATTCTTTATGGTTATTAATCACAATATGAGCGCTATGTTTGCTCAGCGTGTACAGGGTAACACGAATTTAAGCAACCAGAAAAACATCGAAAAGCTTTCTTCCGGGGAAAAGATCAACCGCGCAGGCGACGACGCTTCCGGTCTTGCGGTTTCCGAAAAAATGCGCTCTCAGATCCGCGGTTTAAATCAGGCCGCATTGAACGCGCAGAACGGTATTTCCTTTATCCAGACAACCGAAGGTTATTTGCAGGAAACGACCGATATCATTCAGCGCATACGCGAGCTGGCGGTTCAGTCTTCCAACGGTATTTACACGGACGAAGACCGCATGCAGATCCAGGTTGAAGTTTCGTCTTTGATCGCTGAAGTCGACAGAATTGCAAGCGCAGCGCAATTTAACGGTATGAACATGCTCACAGGCCGCTTTGCACGTCCTACGGGAGAAAACAACGTTACGGCTTCAATGTGGCTGCATATCGGCGCAAATATGGATCAGCGCACGCAGGTATACATCGGAACGATGACCGCGACGTCTCTCGGTCTTCGCAATATCGGAGACGAATCTATCATGACGTTGGAATCGCCCGACGATGCGAACCGCGCGATCGGAACTTTGGACGAGGCCATTAAAAAGATCAACAAGCAGCGTGCCGATCTCGGCGCCTACCAGAACCGTCTTGAAAAGACCGTCGTAGGCCTTAATATAAGCGCCGAAAACCTTCAGGCGTCGGAAAGCCGCATACGCGACACCGACATGGCAAAGGAAATGGTCGACTTTACGAAGAACCAAGTCCTCTCTCAGGCGGGCACGGCTATGATCGCACAGGCGAACCAGACAAGTCAAAACGTCTTGAGTCTGCTCAGATAGTAAAAACGCTGCCGGTAAAATTCCGATCTTTGCGTCGGAAAACGGCAGTTCACATTATCGAACTTGGCGAGCTCGCCCGTAAGTTGAATCCTTGACTTACGGGCAATTTTTTTTGTATGAGACAGGAATCCCGCCCGATGGGCGCCTTTGTTAAGAGCGGACATTCCGCCAGACTATCGGTTGTTTGTTACGACCGGACGCTCCGCGCCCGATTAGTATCCTTCGTCGAGGCGCCGGCGCTATTCATCATTAGCTGTTCTTCAGCGGGATTTCCTAGCCGGAGATTTTAAAAACCCGTGCGCCCCCTAAAACTGCGGGCAAGCGTAAGCTTATCCGCGTATTCCAAATCCCCTCCTACAGGAAGCCCGGAAGCTAACCTTGTAACTTTTACGTCCGTCCTGTCCGTCAAAAGCCTGTGCAGATATAAGGCCGTAGTGTCGCCTTCAACGGTGGGATTTGTCGCAATTATAACTTCTTTTACATAACCTTCCTGGACGCGGGAAATTAAAGCGGCTATGGAAAGTTTGTCAGGCCCTATTCCTTCCAGCGGAGCTATAACTCCGCCTAAAACATGGAACAATCCGTTATATTCACGGGAATTTTCTATTGTCTGAACGTCCTGCGGCTGCTCCACTACACAGATGAGACTTTTGTCCCGCAGGATATCCGAGCATATCGGACAAGGATCGCCTTCCGTCCATGCGCCGCAGATCGAACAAGGTTTTATTCTGTCCTGCAAAGTCAGAATTTGGTGCGAAAAGGATTGATTAAACGATCGGTCGGATCTTAAAAGATAATTCGCGATTCTTCCGGCGCTTTTTTTGCCTATACCGGGAAGTCTGGAAAACGATTCCGTCAATTCTTCAAGTGCATTCATTTTAAGCGCCCATCCCCGGAAGCTGCAAACCGCCCAGCATAGGCCCGAGCCGGTTTTTTATTTCCTGCTGGATGCGTTCCATAGCGTCGTGATGAGCGGCTATGATAAGATCCTGCAGCATCGGAATATCTCTGTTGTCTACGCAAAGAGGGTCAAGCTTTATGCCTGTGATCTGCATTTTTCCGTTTACGGTGATCTGAACCATATTTCCCCCGGAAGAACCCGTCGCAGAAATTCCTTCCAACTGGGCTTGCGCTTTTTCCAGCTGCTCTTGAATAACCTGAGGATTTTTTAACAGATCGAAAGGGTTCATATTTTTCCTCCAACTATAGTTCCTCTGAATATTTTACAAATCATATCTACTTTTTGTGGAATTTCCTGTTTTACGGCGGTTTGCCGGTTGTCCGCTTTTATTTTGACGCGGAATGCTACGGGCCTGCCGCAGATTTTGTTTACGAGTTCCGAGAGAACATCGATCTGACGCTCAAGCTGACCTTTTTTGAATTCCGAATCGACTTCCGCCGATATTTCGTTTTCACTTGAAAATTTCAAATCCGCCTGCATCACGGCCGACGCCGTAAAACCGTCGTCGTTTTTAGTCAATTCCCGGATAATCGCATTTTTTATGTCTTCCGATTTTTCTATCGGAGAATTCGCCGCTGTTTGTTGAGGCGGCAGGGCTCCGCCGAAGTCAAAAGGGTCTGTGTCTTCCTCCTCTTCGTACGGCACGTCCGGAGGAACGTCGGGATACGGATCGGAATATGTTTCAAAAGGCGGCTCCTGCGAAAGATAAGAGCTTTCTGCGGCTTTCGTTTCCGGCTGCACGCTCCGCTGAGAATTTGCTTTGCTCAAGGCTGAAAAAGTTGTCACCCCTTCGACGGCGGCGCTGCCCGCAAATAAACCGCCGCTGTCGGGACGGCCGTTACCATTACCGTTGCCTTGTTGCGTCGAATTTTCCGCCGTCCCGGTTACGCTTCCCGCATTGTTTCCCAACAAGACCGTTCTCGCAGCATCAATCGATTTTTTTACTTCCGCCTGAGAAACATATTCTTTCAGCCAGCACATCCTTGAAAACGCAAGTTCCGTCTCGTAACGCGGCGAAAGCGAATAGCGTATGTCGCGGTAAAGCTGTAAAAACAATGAAAGAGCTCTTTCAATCTGGATGCAATTCCACGCTTCGATCACATCCTTGCTGTAGCGTTCGGGGGACTGCCCGAGCAGGGCTTCTTTTTTTATTCCGTTTTTTAAAAGCAAAACGCTTCTCAAATAATCCGCGCTGTTTGAAATAAGCTGTTCGATCAAAATTCCCGACTGCAAATATTCGTCAAGAGTGTTTATAACATCGGCATTGTCGCCCTGTACGCATTTTTCAAAGAGTTTGTTCAGGCGGTCGATGCCTACCAATCCCAGCTTGTCAAGAATTTTTTCGTAAGTGATAAATGAATCGCTGAACGCCGCAACCTGATCAAAAAGAGTATAAGCGTCTCTTACGCTCCCGGTCGATTCGCGTGCAATCCAATAAAGAGCCTCTTCTTCGGCCCTTACTCCTATTTCCGAAGCGGTCTCTGCCAACAGTTCTTTTATCTGTTCTACGGAAACCAGACGAAAATTAAATTGCTGACACCGGCTTTTTATTGTCGCCGGAACCTTTTGAAGCTCCGTAGTCGCAAAAATAAATACGACATAGGGCGGCGGCTCTTCTATGGTCTTTAAAAGCGCGTTAAAAGCGCTTACGGAAAGCATGTGAACTTCATCGATTATGTATATTTTATATCTGCATGAGTTCGGAGGAAATTGTACTTCGTCTTTGATCTGCCGCACGTCGTTTACGCTTGTGTTTGAAGCGCCATCAATTTCAATCACATCCATGCTTGAGCCTTTTGTAATTTCGATGCAAGCCGTACAGGTGCAGCACGGAGACTCTACGGCCCTATCGCTGCTTTGGCAGTTTAAGGCTTTTGCAAGTATGCGGGCGGTAGAAGTTTTTCCGCAGCCGCGCGGGCCTGAAAACAAATATGCGTGCGCGATTTTTCCCGATTTAATAGAATTTTTTAACGTAGCTGCGACAAATTCCTGTCCGACAAGATCTTCAAAATGCTGCGGCCTGCGTCTGGTCGCCGTAATCTCATAAGCCATACCGGTATGATACATGAAATTGCAGGATTAATGAAGCTCCCGCGGCACAGTTCTCCTGCGCAGTCGCACGCGGCAGGCCGCTGCCGGGAGTGCAGCCTTTTTCAAGACCGTACCGCAATGCATTTTCCCAACGCGCCGAACGTCCGCTGCGCAGAACATTCGTGCCTGCGCAGTTAACCGCCGGCATTTAACTTGCTAATCGGCGGATAATAATATATCATTGTAAGAACTTTCATTTTCTTTACGGAGGCTATTAATTATGGATAAGGTTGTAACATTCGGTGAAATCATGCTGCGTTTGGCGCCCGAAGGCTGGTATCGTTTTACACAGGTGGATAAATTCGGCGCTACTTTCGGCGGCGGAGAAGCTAACGTTGCCGTTTCTTTGGCAAACTACGGATTTGACGCATGCTTTGTGACAAAGCTGCCGGACAATCCGATCGGACAGTCCGCGATCAACAGTCTTCGCCGCTTCGGAGTAAACACAAGCTACATAGCGCGCGGAGGCGAAAGGGTCGGCATTTACTATCTTGAAAAAGGCGCTTCCCAGCGCGGATCGGTATGCGTTTATGACCGCGCGCATTCTTCCATCCAGGAAGCAAAAGCGTCCGATTTCGATTGGGACAATATTTTCAAGGGGGCAAAGTGGTTCCACGTAACGGGAATTACTCCGGCGCTCGGACAGAATATCGTAGATATAACCGTTGAAGCGTGCAAGGCTGCAAAAAAAGCCGGCGTTACGGTTTCATGCGATCTTAACTATCGCGGCAAACTCTGGACACGCGATCAGGCGCGCAAAGCCATGACTGAAATTTGCAAATACGTTGACGTGTGTATAAGCAATGAAGAAGATGCAAAAGACGTCTTCGGAATTGAAGCTGAAAATACGGATATCAACAGCGGAAAATTGAATAAAGAAGGATACAAGAGCGTAGCAAAACAGCTTGCGGACAAATTCGGCTTTAAAAAAGTTGCTATCACGCTCCGCACATCCATCAGCGCAACGTTCAATAACTGGGCGGGTCTCCTCTATGACGGAAAAGATTTCTGTTTCAGCAAAGAATACGAAATGTTCATCGTAGACCGCGTAGGCGGAGGCGACAGCTTCGGCGGCGGACTCATCTATGCGCTTTTAAAAGGAAAGTCGACACAGGAAGCCGTTGATTTTGCAGTTGCGGCAAGCTGCTTAAAGCACACGATCGAAGGCGACTTCAACGCGGTTTCCGTAAGCGAAGTTGAAAAACTCGCCGGAGGAAACGCATCGGGACGCGTACAGCGCTAGTTTTGCCGATTTCTGTAAACTTGACTTGCAGGCCGCACGTTTTGTGCGGCTGCGGCAGGGGGTGGAGGGGTGAGCGAAGCGAAAACAAACGCTATGCGTTTGTTCGGAGGCGAAAGCCGGAGCCCCGAAAGACGTCGGTCAGCAAGCCGACCTCAACGAGTTTGCTTTGCAAACTCGCAATCATAGAAGAAGCCGCAAAAAGCCGCCCTAAAGTTAAAAAACTCGAATTTCGGGCTAAAAAAGTAAAATTTTTGAGGTGTACATGTTCACGCAAGAACAGATTATTACGGCTGTCATAATATTTGCCGCTCGTGTAATGGATGTGTCTCTCGGAACCTTCCGCAACGTATTGGTCATCAGAAGAAAGAGACTGTATGCCTTTATCGTATCGTTTTTTGAATGCCTTATTTGGATATATGCCGTCTCCAGAGTGATTACGGATCTTACGGATCCTATCACTTCCGTAGCCTTCGCCTTGGGCTTTGCCACAGGAACGTTTATGGGCATAACCATAGAAGGCTTATTTAAAATAGGCGAACAGGCTGTAAGAATTTTCAGTTTAAAAGGCGACGACATATCCGACAGCCTTAGAAGCCAAGGGTTCCGAGTAACCGTCTTTGAAGGCAAAGGCAGAAACGGCCCGGTAAAAATGGTTTTTGTCCAAGTAAAAAGACGAAACGTAAAAAAAGTGTTTAAACTTGCCAGAACCATAGATCCTTTATGTTTTATGGTTGTGGACGACATATGCGACGCCTATACCGCATAGAGCAGGGGCTGCTTCGGGCGGTGAGAGGTCTGCAGATTTTGCGGAAAAGATTTGAACGGCAAAAAAATAACTCACACATGTCTGCCTAATGCAAATTGTCTTTCCATAGCGCCCATATAATCCAGCTTATCGATCTCTTTTTCAAAAAAAATTTTATACGCCTTACACAGATATGAACATCTCAGTTTTCCGGTTTTAAAATCTTCGCGGTCCCGCCTGCAGCCTCCCCTACAGAGCGGAAAGTATCGGCAAGTTTTGCATGCTTCGTCAATGATGCAGGATTTTTCCGTAAATTGAATTTCTTTGCGTTTAAGATCTATCCGCTCAAAAGTATCTCTCGTAAGATTCCCCAGACAAAAACCGTCCAAAACATAAAAATCACAGGGGAACACCGAACCGTCGGCTTCAAGAACATAATTGCTCGGACAAAATCCCAACATTCCGCAAGACTCGCATTGTCCTCCGGCAAGCCTTATGACAAGATTGTCAAAATATCGAATGGAAATAAAATCGCGGCGGCGCCAATCCTTAAAATACAATTCAAACAGATCTATTAAAAATTTTCCGTAAATTTCAGGCGTCAACGAATAATCCTGCCCGCCGTGTCCTTCGGCAATGGGATCCAAACAAGCGATGTACTGCTGATACCTGTAACCGTTCCTTTTAAAAAACTCATATATTTCTTTAATATTCTTGGCGATATCCTTAGTAACGGTTATGAGAATGTTAAAATCAACCTCAAAAGCTTTTAATATCTGGCTGGCTTTAAAAACATTTTTAAATGTGCCGTTACCGGCCTTATCATGCCGATATAGGTCGTGAGTCTTTTTATTTCCGTCCATCGACAATCCGATAAGAAAATTGTTTTTTTTGAAAAATTCGGCCCATTTTCTGTCTACGATAAAGCCGTTTGTCTGCAGCGCAAAATGTATCGTCTTCTCTTTTTTTTTCAAAAAAGAATAAGAAACAAAGTCTTCAAAAAAAGAAAAACCCGCGCAAGTAGGTTCCCCTCCTTGAAATGAAAAAGTTATCTCATCGTTTTCTTCAACAGCCCTGTCAATGATTTTATGAGCCGTTTCCTTTGTCATTATGCCGTAGTTAGCGGAATTCCTGTTTTCACTTTCGTCGATGTAAAAACAGTATTTGCATATCATATTACAGTTGCAAGAGGCAGGTTTTATTAAAAGGACTCTGTGCTTTTTCGGACTCATATTCTTTTATTTTATCAAATATTTAAAAATATATGAATGGAATATCGAAAAGAATCGCGCGAACATATGCGGCTCAGACACAGTACGAACGCAAACAGATGCGGCGCAGACGGAATAGCATAAGAGGGAACGGGCAATTACGGCGCAGACGCAGCCCGGGCGGGCATAGGCATGGCTAAGAATTCTGCGATGTGCGACTTTCAAGCAACTTACAACTTACAAGTAATGTCGACATTCAGGCTAAATATGATATAATCGCCTATACGCAAATTTTTGCACCGTTTTTCGTTTTTATGGAAGCGTTCGTCAGGAGAGTTGTATGGATAAGATATCAGGCCTTTTATTTGATCTGGACGGAGTGATCGTCGACACGGCTAAATATCACTTTTTAGCATGGAAAAAATTGGCGGAAGAATTGAATATTCCTTTTAGCGAACAGGATAACGAGCGTCTTAAAGGCGTAAGCCGTATGGCAAGCCTTGAGATTATCCTTGAAATAGGCGGCAGGACAATGAGCGATGAAGAAAAAAATTCCTGCTGCGATAAAAAAAACCGCCTTTATGTGTCATACATAGAAAAGTTAAAAAAAGACGAAATTTTACCGGGCGTAAAAGAATTTTTAGTCGACGCCCGCAAAAACGGGTTTCATACTGCGCTCGGTTCCGCAAGCAAAAACTCAAAGCTCATCCTGGATAAACTTGAAATAAACAACCTTTTCGACGCTGTCGTTGACGGTACAAAGGTGTCAAAAGCAAAACCCGATCCCGAAGTCTTTAAACAAGGCGCCAAAGAGTTAAACATTCCGTTTGAACGGTGCATAGTTTTTGAAGACGCGGCAGCCGGAATAAAAGCCGCTCACAACGCGGGGATGAAGGCCGTAGGTATAGGTTCCGAAAAAATTCTTTTTGAAGCGGATCTTGTCATCCAAGGTTTTAAAGACATCACGATCGCGGATATAATAAAAAAACTAAACATTGTAGTCAAAAAATAAAAAATCGGCACATTTGGCCATAGCCGCCGTATCGGTACACATCATTCCTATGAAAGCGCCCGTAAAACTGTCTTTAAAATAATCGTCGCTGAGAATCGAAGTGTCAAAATCTTTCAGTACGGGAACCCACTCTTTGTTATCCGGCGAATATGAAAAAGTACCCCGCGCATACTCAACTTCAAGCTTCAGATACACGTCTTTTTCCGGGATCGGCAGGACGGGAGTTTTTGAAAAGACGCCCGAATCCATACTCGTTATGACAAGGCAGCGTCCCTTTTTCTCATCCTTTGTAACGGCAAAGTAATAGTGAAGGTTTTCATCATAATAGTACGTCAAGCCGGCCATGTGCTGGAACGATTCGGGTTCAAAATGCAACCTTGTAACGGCCGTAAACGAAAAATCCGTCTGTCTTCTGGCCAAAAGAGCCTTGTGAAACGTAGAACACGGCGATTCTCCGCCGCGAATTTCAAGTCCGCCGCCGCTTTTAAGCTTAAAAAAATCTCTGTTGTCGACGGTGCGAAGATATTTGAAATCATCGTAAAAACCGTCGTCTTTAAAATCATAATGTCTGGAACTGTTATGCGGAATTTCGGATTCGTCGTTATCGGTTATAACGTAAGGCTCGGGAGTGTTGGCGGCGCTTCCGTCGTTATGAACCACATAAGGCCAATCATCCTGCCACTTTACAAGTGCAAGCGAAGTTTCTCTTCCTAAAACGCATCTTGTCGTTCCAGGCAAGGGCCTGCCGCAAAGGAATACCAACGCCCAAAGGCCGTCCTTGTAATCGCACAAACTTGCGTGACCGGCTTTTTGTATCGCCAGCGTATCATCGCCTCTGCTTGAGATCAGCGGGTTAGAAGGATGTATTTCATAGGGACCTTCGATGTTTTTTGACCGGGCGATGCTTGCCGCGTGATTGTAAAAAGTACAGCCCTCCGCAGTAAGAAGATAGTAATATCCGTTGCGCTTGAAAATGTGCGGACCTTCCACAAACCCTATATCCGTACCGGTGAATATCTTTTTTATAGCTCCGACCGGCCGTTTTTTTACAGGATCGTATTCCTGCAAAAGTATACCTGAGAAATTACGTTCTTTTTTCCACCGGTAATCCCATTCCATGTTTACAAGATATTTTTTACCGTCCGTGTCGTGAAACAGAGAAGGATCGAATCCCGAAGAATTTAAATATACCGGCTCCGACCAAGGTCCTTCGATTTTTTCTGCCGTCACAAGAAAATTGGGAGTGTCTTTCCACGGGCCGCGGTTCCATGTTCTCACATTGGTGTATATGAGATAAAAAAGCTTTCCGTCGTAAGAAAGGCACGGCGCCCAAATGCCGCAGGAAGGTTCGCATCCTGTCATGTCTAGCTGTGTTTTCCGTTGCAGAGGAGAAGGCAGCGGACGCCAAGTGCACAAGTCCTTCGAATAAGAAAGTTCTACGCCGGGAAACCATTCAAACGTAGAATTTGCCAGATAATAAGTGTCTTTTACTTTGCATATGCTCGGATCCGGATGAAATCCGCTCAAAATAGGATTGCGTATTTTCATAGTATTTTATCTTAACGATATTCCTTCCATCAAAATTGTCGCGCCGTCTTTAAGCGGGAATAAAACGGCTTTTTTTGTTCTCCAGCTTTCGTAAAAGGCCAGAACCGTCTCAAGCGCATTGCGCCCCGCAGATCCGTCGACAAAGGGTTCTCCGCCTTGCTTCAAAGTCCGTATAAAATCTTCAAAAATACGCGCGTGCCCGTCTCCGTACACGGAAGAAAAGTTCTGTGTTTCAGCCTTCCACCCGTTTACTTCGGGATCTTTAAATTCCCAAAAATCAATACGTTCGGCAGCCTGACCTCCCAGTTTGACCGTTCCGTTTTCGCCTATGATCGTTAAAGTTTCTTCCAGATTATTTTTGTACGTGTTCACCGTGCCTTCGGCTGTCGCAATGACGCCGTTTTTGAACTTTATCAGCCCGATGCCGATATCTTCAACTTCCAAATACGGATGTTCCCTGTTGCCTAGCACGGCATACAGATAATCTATATCCGGCCCTAGCAGATAGCGAAGAAGGTCGAATCCGTGTATGCACTGGTTCATCAGTGCGCCGCCGTCGCTCGCCCACTTGCCTCTCCAATCGTCGCCTGCGTAATACGAGCGCTCGCGCGACCATCGAACGCATACGGCGGCGTTCGATATTGTGCCGAAGGCGCCTTTGTCCACAGCTTTTTTTACCAAAACAGTCGTATTGTTCAGCCGATTTTGCTGACAAACGCCCAAAACGAGCCTTTTTTTCTCTGCCGTGCCGATCATTTCATCGGCATCTTTAAGGCTCATGGCCATGGGTTTTTCACATAAGACATTCAATCCCATGGAAAAAGCCGCCATGACAACGTCATGATGACTTCCGCTGTCGGTCGCGACGGAAACAAAGTCAATTGGCTTTACGTCGCTTATCATTGTTTTAAAATCTGCGTAACATATGTCTTTTTTAAGGTTATAGCGTTCGGCCAACGCCTGTGCCTTAGCAATATCCGTGTCGCAAAGTCCCGCTATTTCAAGGCCTGTGTCTATTGCGCTCTGAATATGGCTCGGGGCTATTCTGCCGCAGCCGACTAACGCGTATCTCATTTTATTATGACGGCCTTTCTTTCCGCTTCTATGGCAAGTTCTATGGCGCGGAAAGTGTGCTCTTGGGACATCGCGGTTTCGGTATTATTCAAACAATCAAGTATGAGTTTACCGAAATACGGAAATCCTATTTTCCCGTGTACGTTGTAGTGGTATTCGCCCTTTTCATCGACGACAATAACATGGTCGGCTTCCTTGGACGCGGCGACGTCTACATATTTTCTTATCTCAATATAGCCCTTCGTACCGCAGATCCACAAACGCCCGTCTCCCCATGTGGAAAGGCCGTCGGGAGTGAACCAGTCTACGCTTATATAACACGGAATGCCGTTGTCGGTTATAAAAGTCGCATCGCCGTAATCTTCCAATTCAGGGTATTGGGGATGTTTTAAGTTTCCTACTCGGCTGGAAATAAGGCGCGCATCCTTTGCGTCCGCATAGTACAGAACTTGCTCAAGCTGATGAGAACCTATGTCGGTAATAATTCCGCCGTACTGTTCTTTTTTAAAAAACCATTCGGGACGTTTTGAAAGCCCGGTACGATGAGGCCCCCAGCCTTTTATTGAAACAATCTCGCCGATCCTTCCTTCTTTTATGAGCTGTTCGGCATAAATGGCCGATTCAACATGCAGACGCTCGGCATAGTAGACGAACCATTTCAGCCCGGTTTTTCTTACCTTCGTTCTGGCTTCTTCAACCTGAGCCTGCGTTGTCATCGGCGGCTTGTCCGAAAAATAAAACTTTCCGTGATCGAGAGCGTCAAGCCCTATGCCGCACCTCTCATTTGCTATACCCGCGCTCGCAACAAGCTTTATCTCCTTTGTGTTCATAAGAGCTTCCTGAGAAGGAAGAGCCTTTGCAGACGGGAACATTTTTATAAATTCCTTAACTTTTTCAGGATCGGGATCATATACGAAGCCGATCGTAGCGCCGGCTTCGCTGAGTCCGTTACACATGCCGTTTATGTGCCCGTGCGCCAAACCGCACGCTCCTACTATGAATTCTCCCGGTTTACATACGATGTTCTTTTCGCCTTTGGGAGCGTAATTAGCTCCGTCTTTTTTATCATAATCTGCCGCCATAAATTCTCCTTGCTTTATGATTTGATTCAATTTCGAGTTTGATAAGACTCGAAATTTTCCAACCCTTTAGTGCACCAACTGAATTGCGAGTTTTGAAAACGAGATGCCTAAGGCGAGGTTCCGCTTGCGTGACGCTTCGAGCGTTATGCTTACAAAATTCTACTCTAAAAGCTCGACCGCGGCTAAGCAAACGGGTTCTCGCCGAAAGCATAGCATTATTTTAGTCTATATTTTCAAAACCCGAAATTCGACCGTTTTATGATTTTGAAGCGCTGCCAAGCGTTATCTCGCCTTCCGCATTGTCTATGCTTTTCAGTTTTTTATAAAAGCGCGGAACCGAAGAAAGCGTCCCTTCTTTCGTATAAAACGGATCGTTTTGTTTTATAGGCAAATGTACGGTCTTTCCCGTCGTCGCAGACTTATAAATGGAATAAATAAGCTCAAGCGCATTCCTTCCGTGTCGGCTTGTAACTTCAAGAGCGCTTTTCCCTTGTAAACAGTCGAGCACATTTGCAATTTCACCGTCATGCCCCGTAAAGCTGAGCTTTTCATAAGTTTTAAACAGATCGTTGAATTTTTTTTCGGATTCGGGATCGGCTTCAGGAAATCCGTTCGGCATCTGCTTCATGCATTTTACCGACCAGGGCACGGCTACGGAAGCTTTTTCACACTGGAACTGAAGATACTGCCTTTCATCCATATCGTTTAAAGAAACGTTTATTTCCGCAAACGCGCCCGGATACGAAAGCAAAGCCATACCTACGTCTTCCACTTCGCTGTTTTTATGGGCGTGATTGCCGAAGATCGCGGTTACCTGATCGGGAAGTTTGCCTACAAACCAAGACAACATATCTATCTGATGTACCGCATGGTTTAGAACACATCCTCCGCCTTCTTTTTCCCAAGTGCCGCGCCACCATAAATCGTAATAATTTGAACCGCGGTACCACATTGAATTTGCTCTGGCGAGCAAAACCTTGCCGAATACGCCGCTGTCGAGCATTTTTTTTACAGTCCACGCATCCTGATAAAAGCGGTTTTGAGAAATTATTCCCAGAACCTTGCCGCTCTTTTTTTCAGCGGCAATCATTTTGTCCGCTTCTTCAAGGCTTGAAGCCATAGGCTTTTCACATAGAACATTTTTTCCGGCAAGTAAAAAAGCGCAGCTCACTTCACAGTGAAGGCTCGGCGGAAGACAAATCGAAACAAGATCTATATCGTCTCTGTTTAAGAGCGTTTTATAATCTTCGGTAACGGTTATGTCTTGGGACATCTTTACGCCAAGGTCGTCCAAGAGCTTGGCGCATTTTTCTGGAAAGATATCACAAAGCGCGACTATTTTACACCTGCCGCCCTGCGACAGATAGCCTTTTAAATGGGAATGCGAAATACCTCCCGTTCCGATAATAGCAACTCTGACCGTGTCCATAATAAATTTATCTCCTGTTAAAGCTATTCTTTATTCCCGGATAAGTAATAAAATGACGCGCTTTGAAAACGAGATACTTAAGGCGAGGTTCCGGACGCGTGACGCTTCGAGCGTCATGCTTACAGAATTCTACCCTAAAAGCTCGACCGCGGCTAAGCGGACGGTGTTCTCGCCGAAAGAACATCTTCTATTATGTCTTTTTTTCAAAACTCAGCATTCATAGTATATAGTCAAATCGTTTTCATAAATTTGCAATGTGTGATTTTTTGCATTAATTGTAAAATATTTTATTGCTGCGTCAAAACAGGCAGCCGCACCCTCACCTTAAATCCCGAAGGAACAGGCAGCACGTCAAGTCCGTATTTTTTTCCGTATTTAAGCTTTATGCGCTCGTTTATGCTGACCAAACCTATGTGAGAAGCGTCAAGTTTTGCAGCCGTCTTAAGCGATTTTCGCAGCTCGTTCCGCTTTTTTTCAGGCAGCGGATCTCCGTCGTTAAAAACAATTACGCTTACCTTATCCGTAACCTTGTAAGTTACCGAAATATTCGTAAACTGCCGTCCCTGATGAACCGAATGCACAAAACAGTTTTCCACAAGCGGCTGCACGCAAAATTTCAGCAGTTTCAAACTGTCCATGTCGTATTTACCCAGATCTATGTCCATCGTAAAACCGAATTTCCCCTTATATCTTACTTCTTGAAGATTTACGTAGCTGTGTATGTACCGTACCTGTTTTGCCATGACAATCTCGTCTTCGTTATCCCTCAAGTCTATTTGAAGAATATAGGAAAGCGCTCTTATGCAATCCAGCGCGCCTCGGCTGTCGTTTTCTTCGATCGCGCATACAATGTTGTCCAGCGTATTGAAAAAAAGATGAGGTCGCATCTTGTTCTGCAAGGTATTAAAACGCGTTTCAGTCTGCATGACTGCAAAGCGCTGATTGTTTTTGGCTACTTCAAACGTGGTAAGAAGCGTGAGCAAAATAGCGATGTTGCTCAACAATGTAATGAAAAAAATCGCAAACCTTATGGTAACCGTATTCTTGGAAATAAAGTCTGCAGGGATACATACCGCCGCAGACAGACCTATGTCGGATCCTTTTTCCATCATCCAAATAGAATTTTTTGTCTTATACGTAAAAAGCTCCAAGCTGCTGTCATAGGAATTAAACTGAGAAAAAATATCGTCCGTTTGCAGCGTAGGAATTTTTTTTCGCTTTATATTGTCCGTAGTTTCAATCAAAACGCCGTCACTGTTGTAAATATTTATGCTTTCAGGCAGATAATTCTTAAGCAAAGCCGACCGTCTGAAATTTTTCATATTTTGCAGCATGTAAAGAGTGTTTACTTCAAAAAACACATAGATATCGTTCAATTTATCCTTTACAAGACAGGGAAGGACGGTTGTAAACCCCATGATTTCTATGTACGGACTAAGAAGAACGGGATAGCCGTTCGGCAACATGGGATCGATCATCGCCGAAACGAACGGACGGTATCTTACAAACGCATTTTCATCATTTACGGAAATAGTCGATATGTAAACATAGTCCGTAGAATTTACGGCGGGTACTGCGGCATCCGAGCGCGCATCGTCGGTGCGGTTTAGCGTTCCGTCTGCTCTTGCCTCTTTACTTTTTTTCTTTACGGCGACAGCATTTCTTATGATATTGTTGCTTCGGGTTATACGCATAAGTTCATCGCGTATAGTTTCATTTGAAGAAGTTTGAAGTATGTATTGGATGGAATTTATTTGCGCCGCTACTATCTTTATCGAATCCGAAATTTCATCGTTAATGCCAAGCGTATATTTGGCAAGGATCTGCATGATATATGAGCTGAGTATTTTTGTGCTTTTTCTTTCCAAAATTATGGAAGTGAACATGGAAGCGCACAGCAATCCGATTATGATAAATAAGATCACTATCGTGTTGTTTTCGGATATTTTAAGTCGCGCTACTTTGATGATTTTGTTTTTCTTTTGCATGATAATCCAGCTGATATTTTCTCGGCGTAACTCCCTGTAACTTTTTAAAACAATGATTTAGATAAGAAGAATCGCAAAATCCCGTTTTATCCGCAATCTCATCTAAAGAACAGTCTATTGATGATTTTTCCAAAAGCGATTTAACCACCTGTACTCTATAATATTTTACAAAATCAATGAACGTAATCCCTAAATACTTTGTAAACCTGCTTGAAAGATACGCCGCCGATACACTCGCCTGTTCGGCAGCGCTGCTAAGCTGAATTTCACTGTCATAGTTGTGTTCGACATATTCCATCGCCTTTTTGATGTATCTGGGCAGCAACTGATCGTAATATTTATTTGTTACAGGCGATATTATACCCATCTTTAACCGTACTTTATCCAGCATTTTAAAAAACGTGCTTTCAAAAATGGGCTTAAGAAGATAATCCAACGCTCCGAGCCTTATGGCTTTTTGGGCATAAGAAAATTTATCGTATCCGGAAATTATTACGCAAATTCCGTCCCATTTTTTTGAACGCACATATTCAAGCAGGTCCAGTCCCGTTCCACCGGGAATAATAATATCCGTAAATATACAATCAATTTTGCATGTATTAAAAGCTTTTATCGCTTCCTCATAGGTTGAAGCGGTTGCAACGATTTCAAATCCGCCTTTATAGAGTTCTATATAGTTACGGTATCTGGCAAGAGCGCGCGGTTCATCTTCCACTACAAGCAGTTTAATATCCACAACTTATCCTTAACATCGAGTTTTCGAAAATGCCGCATTCGTGCGCTCTTTGCGCACAGCTATAATCAGCGACGTTTCGGCTTTATCCGAAACTCGTCGTTTAACGAGACCGCGATGTCTCAGCGGTCGAAGTTAAACCTTCCTCTTCTTCCCCGGCGTATGATAAATATCCGTCCGCGGAAGCCACGCCAAAAAACTGTCAAGCTCCTTATCCCAAAGCGGCCATTCGTGGGCATATCCGTCCGCTTTTTTATACGTGTGCTCGATCCCCGCTTTTACAAGTTCTTTTTCAAACCAGTCCTGACAGGGAACTAAAAAGTCCTTCGCTCCGTAAGAATAGTACAGCGCCGGAAGTTTTTTTCCTTTGCCTGCCTGCCGTTTAATTATATTTATCGGTTCATATTTTTCAACAGTCTTTTTGTCAAGCGCATCGTATTTTCCCAGCACATCGGTTGTAAGCGTGGTAGGCGGAGAAAAGGCTCCCACCGCACAAAATTTGGCAGGGTTCGAAAATCCGTGGAGCAAAGCTCCGTAGCCTCCCATAGACAAACCTGCAATATAAGTATCTTGAGCTTTTTTAGAAAGCGGAAAAAACGCGCTTAAAAAATCCGGTAATTCCTTTTCAAGGAAGTCCCAATAGTTCGGGCCGAAAATTCGCGTCGCCGTATAACCCAAATTCAAGTCCCCCATGTCTATATAAAAATTGTTTTCCGCAGACATAGTCACTATCGCGATACTGTATTCTTCAGCATATCGTTCAACACTGGTATAACGTTCCCACGAGCCGAAATCGCCCCAATAACCGTGCAGCAGATAAAGCACCGGATAAGGAGCCTTAGGCTTGTGAGTACGGACTCCGGCAATTATTTCGTCGGCTATGAGGCCGGGAATCATAACGTTAATCGCTACATTCCTTTTCAAAGTATATGAAATAAAATCGACTTTCAGATGCGGCATATTCCCTCCCAAAAAAACGACGCTTTAGACCTAACATATTGTTTATTGAATTTTGATAATTTGCAATTCATTTTTTATAAATTTCCGATCTTCCGGTAAAAAATTTTACAACAATAGGCAAAAATTGTTAATTGTGAAAATAAAAAAGCCGTCTGATAATCAAAAAAAACGGTTTCAGAATCTTTTACGGGAGTGTAAAATGAACAGTATTATTTCCGGCAAAAAAAAATCAATAAAACCAGAATACATAGCGGCCGTTATTTTTCTTTTGCCTAATCTGAGCGGCTTTTTGGTCTTTACCGTGTGGCCCCTAATCTACTCTCTGATACTCAGTTTTATGGACTGGGGAATCCTTAACAAGCCTACTTTCATAGGAGTCAGCAATTACATAGACATCGCTAGGGACGGCAATTTCTGGATATGCTTACGCAATACGGCCTTGTATTCCTTTATAAAAGTTCCTCTAAATCTGTTCTTTTCTTTACTGCTCGCCGTACTTTTAAACAAGGCTTTAAGGGCCAGAAATTTTTTCCGCACGGTGGCCTTTCTTCCCGCAGTATGCTCTTCCGTAGCGGTCGGCGTTATATGGCAGCCGCTCCTTGAATCCAGCGGCAACGGGCTTGTAAACCATATCCTAGGCTTCGTAGGAATAAGTCCCATACCCTTCCTTTCTTCCACCGCGTGGGCAATGCCGTCGGTAATCTTTGTAGGAATCTGGAAAGAGCTCGGCTATTTTATGGTAATTTATCTGGCGGGACTTCAAGGATTGTCCAAAACATACTACGAGGCGGCGGCCATAGACGGATCGGGAGCCGTAAATACGTTCTTTAAAATAACGCTTCCGCTTTTGGCGCCCACAACATTTTTCGCCTTTGTAACGTCGCTTATAGGTTCATTCCAAATATTCGACTTAACTTCCGTGCTGACCAACGGCGGTCCCGCAAACGCCACGAATACCCTTGTTATGTACATATACCAAAACGGATTTAAATGGTTCAGGATGGGTTATGCGTCGGCGATAGCTCTAATTCTGTTCCTGATAATATTTGCGGTTACAATGATACAGAATAAAATCGTAAACAACGGAGCGGCGGAATAATGAATAACATTGCAAAGAAAAAAATAGAAAATCTAATATGGTATATCGTGCTCTTTATCCTTTTTTTGTACTTATTCATACCTTTTTGGTGGATGGTCGTAACAAGTTTTAAAACTTATTCCGAAGTATACTCAAAGCCTTATTCGCTCATGTTTACGAGCTTTCACTGGCAAAACTATCCGGACGTGCTTAAATCTATGCCGTTTTTCAATTACCTTTGGAACACGATAAAAGTTTCGGTCTTTGTATGCCTCGGAACCCTCGTAACATCGGGAATGGCGGCCTATGCGTTTTCAAGGCTCTATTTTCCGGGACGCGACATGCTGTTTTACATCTATCTTGCTACGCTGATGATCCCACGGCAGGTTATTCTCATACCGAATTTTCTTTTGTTCAGACGTCTCGGTCTTCTTGACACCCACTGGGCGCTAATACTGTCGGGCACGTTCACCGCATACGGAACATTCCTTTTGCGTCAGTTTTTTCTTACCATTCCGCGGGAACTTGAAGAAGCCGCCGTCGTCGACGGGTACGGATATTTTTCCAGATTCGTGCGGATAATTATTCCGTTGGCAAAGCCCGCTCTGACAACGCTTCTTATAATCACGCTGCTCAACATTTGGAACGAATACCTGTATGCGCTCGTATTCCTGCAAAGCGACCACACCCGCACGTTAACTCTGGGGCTTGCTCTCTTGCGGGGCGACTTTGACATAAAATGGAATCAGGTTATGGCGGCCACAATATTCAGCATCGCGCCCATCGTAGTGGTTTACCTTTCGGCGCAGCGGTATTTTGTTGAAGGAATAGCGCTTACTGGCATTAAAGGCTAGCCGGCGGCCTACGCTAAGGGCAAAAATTCTTGCCGGAAGCGACAAGTAAGCGTCTTCTCCTTCCGGCGCCTCCGCAGCCGGACAGGCGTTTAAATACTTTTTTCGCTTTGGAAAATTTTATTTTGCCCTAAGGCCACTATATTTAAAGCGCCGAATCGGCACCTGGCTATGCACTCATTGCATCTTATACATTCCCTGTCGTTCACGTTTAAGGTATCCATCTGACACCCGAGCGTGCAGGCATTGCAATGCGTGCATTTGGTATCGTCGCGTTTTATGCCGAAAACCGCAATCTTATTAAAAAACGAATAGACGGCTCCGAGCGGACAAAAAAAACGGCAAAAAGGGCGGAACATAAAAACGCTCCATACGGCAAACACAACCGCCGTGGACATCTTCCATGAAAAAAGCAGCCCCAGCGCGCTCCTTAGCGTTTCGTTCATTACGATTAGGGGAAGCCCTGCCCCCAAAGTTCCCGCGGGGCAAAGGAATTTACAAAAAAACGGAGAACCAAGCCCGTCGCGCACAAAAAAAACGAACGGCAGGAGTATGCATAAAACGCCGAGCAATAAATACTTCAGCAGCGCGGCCTTTCTTGTTATCTTAACGGATTTCCGTGTTTTCCTTATCTTTTTAGACGGAATTTTATAAAGCAATTCCTGAATCAGGCCTGCGGGACATAAAAAACCGCACACCATGCGGCCGATAAGAGTTCCCATAAGCATAAGAAATCCCGTCACAAAAAACGGGAATTTGCCGTTTGCGATGATGTTTTGAATAGATCCCAGCGGACAGGAAGAGATCGCTCCCGGGCAAGAATAACAGTTCAATCCCGGAACACAGACATTTTTGATGACGGAACGGGATATTCCCCCTGAAAACCAATTTGTGACGTCCGCGTTGTAAACGAGCATGGCCGTAAACTGAATGAGCTTTCTTCGTATTTTATTCTGCCTAACCAAGACCTATGCACTCCATGCAGACGAAAACCGCTTTTTGAAAAATAGCCGCATTTTCGCCGAGCAAAACGCCCGCAAAAATCAAAGCCAGAGAAGAAGCGATCAAAAAAACACGCAGAAATTTCGGCGGCTCACTTTTCATAAGCGCTTACAAACGAAGCAAGTTTTTCAGGCGTCATAGCGCCCACAAACACATCTTCGATTTTTCCGTCGGGAGAAATCAAAAAACTTGCCGGAATACCGAATACTCCGTATTTTTTCGCTATGGCGCCGGAAGCGTCAAGACCGCCGGTAAAAGTATAATTGTTTTCTTTCATAAAAGCGGATCGGGATTTTTCGCTGTCGGAAACGCAAACGGCAAGAAAAGCGAGTTTGGAATCCGTTTCTGATGAGAGCTTTTCCGCAAGTTTATTCATTTCAGGAAGTTCCGCTCTGCACGGAGGGCACCATGTAGCCCAGAAGTGCAAAAGCAGCGCCTTTCCGCGGTAGGAGGCAGGGTTCACAGCCTTTCCGTCGGGAAGCGTCAATGAAAAATCAGGAGCTGGCGTTCCTTTTTTTACGGACTGAGCCGAAGCGGTTACGGCTAAAAAAACCATCGCAAAAATAACTGTAAAAAAATATTTATTTTGTCTTTTCATACTATAAATTACAAAGTTCCTATTTAAAAATCAAATTTTTTTAGCCGCTTTAAGTTTTTCTACAAGGCGGCAAATCAAAAACACAAGCAAATCCGTGATTACAATAGTGGCGCCGACCGGCGTTTCAAGCAGAATTGAAAACACTATCCCGAATACCGAGCATAAAACGGACACGAGAGCGGAAAAAATTATCACCGACTTGAAATTTTTAAACAAGCGCATCGAAGACAGTGACGGAAACACTATAAGCGCGGAAATAAGCAGCGAGCCTACAAGATTCATCGCAAGAACAATAACAACGGCAATTATTATCGCAATTATAAGATTATATACATTAGTTTTGATTCCTGTTGCGCGTGCAAAATTTTCATCAAAGGTGACGGAAAAAATCTTATGATAAAACAGCAAAAACACAGCGATTACCAGCATAGAAAGAACGACGCAAAGGTAAACATCAGTTTTTGTTAAAGTAAGTATCGACGTCGAACCGAAAAGCGTAGTGCATACGTCTCCGGAAATATTTGCCGACGCAGAGAACATGTTAACCAAAAAATACCCCACCGCCAAAGCCGAAACTGAAAGCATGGCGACGGCCGCATCTCCCTTGATCTTCGCATTTCGCCCGGTGCTCAGCAAAATAATCGCGCATATCACCGTAGCAGGCAATATTAAAAACATATTGTTTGAAAGCTTCAATACCGTAGCTACGGAAAGCGCCCCGAACGCCACATGAGAAAGCCCATCGCCTATGTAGGAAAAGCGTTTTAAAACAAGCGTAACGCCCAAAAGCGAAGAACACAGAGCTATCAAAACGCCTGCGATCATCGCATATTGCACAAAGGGAAAGGTAAAATAAAGTTTCAATGTCTGTAATATGTCCGCCATAAAATTCATCGCGGCGGCGCGAACATTTTGCCCGCGTCGCTTTTTAAATATTCCTCCGTCGTCCCGAAAAAAACATAGTCGGCAATGTGCAATATGTGATCGGCATATTTTACGGCCGCGGCTATGTCATGAGAAATCATGATCACGGTAATGCCCTCGTCGTTCAAATCCTTTACGATCTCATACATTTCAAGGCTCGCCTTAGGGTCAAGCCCCGTCACAGGCTCGTCAAGAAAAAGCACCTTCCCCGCAGCGCAAAGCGCCCTTGCCAGCAAAACCCTTTGCTGCTGACCGCCGGAAAGTTCACGGTAGCACGAATTTTCAAGCCCGCTTATGCCGAGCCGCTGCATGTTTTTTTGTGCAAGAAGCTTTTCGTCTTTGTTGTAAAAAGGGCGAAAACCGCAGCGGTTAAGACAGCCTGAAAGCACTATCTCCTTTACCGAAGCCGGAAAATCCCTTTGAACTATCGTCTGCTGCGGAATATAGCCTATTTCGCCCGCACGAAAGCCTTCGTTGAATATGATTTCACCGCCGAGCGGCGGCATAAGATGCAAAAGAGTTTTTATCAAAGTCGTTTTGCCCGACCCGTTTTCACCGACAATGCAAAGATAATCACCCTGATGTATGGAAAAACTAATATTTTCCGCAACGACTTTTCTGTCGTATCCTAAAGTAAGATTTTTACATATCAGCTGACATTTCGAATTCTTAACCATTTATAATTTGCAAATTATATGCAAATTACGCGCATTGTCAATTATCCAAAGTACGTATTGTCAATTATGCCAAATGTTTTTTAAGTTTAGGAGCAGCTCTTATCGGCAAACCGCCGTTTTGCGGTTCGCTCACGCTCAGCGTCCTCGCTTCGCTGCGGTCGCCAAGCCGCGCCACGGCGGGCTGGGCATGTTTGCAAGCCCCTGCTCATAAAGCAAAAACCGGCCGAAAACGTCGCTTATCAACTGTGCGCAAGATGCGCACGAATGTGACATTTTCAAAAATCGAAATTTCCTCGTATGCCGCATTTTAAGGAACGTTTTCGGCCGGCTGCCGTCTTATGGTCTTATAAAATAGCCTTTAACCGTTCGGAATATTTTTCAGTTTTTTGCCAAATATTCGTTAATCGACGCCGCAGCCTTACGACCTTCGCCCATCGCAAGTATAACGGTTGCAGCTCCGAGTACGATATCCCCGCCGGCCCAAACCTTCGCGTGAGAAGTAAGCTGATTTTCGTCGACAATGATGTGGCCGTGCTCGTCGGCGTTAAGGCCGGGAGTGGTCTTTACCATAAGAGGATTGCTTCCGTTCCCCAATGCAACTATGAGAGCATCGCAGGCGATTTCATGTTCGCTTCCGTTTATCTTTATGGGTCTTCTGCGTCCCGACGCGTCGGGCTCTCCAAGCTCAAAGCTTATGAGCTTTACGGCCTTTATGTGTCCGTTTTCGTCGCCTATAACTTCAACCGGGCTTTCAAGGAATTTGAACTCTACGCCTTCTTCTTCCGCATGAGCGACTTCTTCTTTACGAGCGGGAAGTTCTTCGCGTGTCCGGCGGTACAATATGTAAACCTTTTCAGCTCCCAAGCGGTAAGCCATACGGGCGGCGTCCATGGCGACGTTCCCGCCTCCGGACACGCACACAATCTTCGACTCGTAAGTCGGCGTATCGGACTTTTCTCTCATATAGGCCTTCATAAGATTGGCCCTTGTAAGATACTCGTTCGCGCTTATAACGCCTATAAGGTTTTCACCGGGAATTCCAAGGAATTTAGGAAGTCCCGCGCCCGTTCCCACAAAGGCGGCGTCAAAGCCCTTTTCATCCAAAAGCTGCCCGAGCGTATAAGTCCGTCCCACAAGAAAATTCGTTTCAAAATGAACGCCCATGTTTTTAAGGTTTTCAACTTCTTTGGCCACAATGGACTTGGGCAAACGGAATTCGGGAATGCCGTAAACCATAACGCCGCCTTCCTTGTGAAAAGCTTCAAACACGGTAACGTCGTGACCTGCGCGGCGTGTGTCCGCGGCAACGGTAAGTCCCGCAGGGCCGGAACCTATGATCGCAACTTTTTTGCCCGTAGACTTCGCCACTGCCGGAGCTGTAGTAAGGTTGTTTTCGCGCTCAAAGTCGGCTACAAAGCGTTCCAGTCGTCCGATAGAAACCGCCTTATCCGTGGACTTAAAAATCTTTCCGACCGTACATACGCCTTGGCACTGCGTTTCCTGAGGACAAACACGTCCGCATATTGCGGGAAGAAGATTTGTCGTCTTGATTATATCTACGGCAGCCTTAAATTCTCCCTTTGCAACTTCCGCAATAAATTGCGGGATAGGAATATTTACAGGGCACCCTGAAACGCACGGCTGATTTTTACACTGAAGACATCTTGCAGCTTCAACTACCGCCTGCTCCTTTGTGTAACCGAGCGCAACTTCCGACATCTGTCTTGCGCGGATTATAGGTTCTCTTGAAGGCATATCCTGTTGAGGTATCGCCATTCTGTCTTTAGGCGTCAATGCGCTTGCTTTAAGTTTTTCTTTTATTTTATCGTATTCTGTTTTTCCGATTTCAGTAAGTTTTTCTGCGGATATGTGTGACATATAAAATCTCCCTTAGAATGCGGCATTGCAAAAACACTATTCCCGAAAATACCGCATTCGTGCGCTCATTGCGCACAGTTATTTTGATATTTCAAGCGCGTCTGCCTGCGCCTGAAGCTTACACTTATGAAAGGCTTCGGTTTCCTGACTTTTAAAAGCTTTCATCCGCATAATCATATTGTCAAAGTCCACCTTATGCCCGTCAAATTCCGGACCGTCCACACATACGAATTTAGTTTCATCCCCTATGCTTACCCGGCATCCTCCGCACATTCCCGTACCGTCGATCATGATCGTATTTAAAGAAACCGTTGTGGGAATCTTATACGGTTCTGTCGTCTTGCATGAAAACTTCATCATTATCGGCGGGCCTATGGCGATAACTTCGGAAGGAGGATTCGGTGATTTGCATATCTCTTCAAGCGGAACGGTAATAACACCCTTACGCCCTGCGCTTCCGTCGTCGGTCATAATGATCACCGTGTCCGCGATCGCCTTCATTTCATCTACAAAAATAAGCAGATCCTTGTTGCGCGCTCCGATTATCATGATAACCTTGTTTCCTATGGCCTTGTGCGCCTGCACAATCGGATAACAAGGAGCCACTCCTATTCCGCCTCCCATGATAACTACGGGCTTGTCCTGTTTTTCAACTATGGAAGGATTACCCAACGGGCCCAGTACGGAACCTATCTCGTCTCCTACTTCAAGTTCCGCCAGTTTATAAGTCGTCGCGCCTACCACCTGGAACACAAGTACTATCCAGCCTTCCTGCGCGTTTGCATCGGCAATAGTAAGCGGAATACGTTCGCCGAAGTCGATATCGATCTGCACTAAAACGAATTGTCCGGCCTTCCTGTTCCTTGCGATATTCGGCGCTTCCAGTTTTAAATAAAACACATCGGCAGAAAGCTGCCGCTTTTCAATGATTTTGAACATATGTTTCCCTCGTATACAGTTTCAGTCTGATTTTAATGATACTACAAAGATTTGCTGCGGTCAATTTTATTATGTATAAATATGAACGTATATGTACGTATTTGATTGAATTCGTTGTTCAACGGAGCGGCGCGCAAGATACACCGCGCGCAACACAAAGCCGGGGAAACAGAGCATTTTATACGCCCGCTCCGTAAACTCACCGTTTCAGCAAGGCTGCAAAGGGATTATATGTCGTGCCGTCGTCGTTTCCGCCGTAATTGCGGCCGTTTCCGCTTCGTATACGGTCGTTTGCGCCCTTTTGTGTTTTTTGCGTATAGCCGCCGGCAGGTTTTCTTCCTTCGCCGGTCTTTTTATGCTCGCCTTTTTCGGCCGGCGCCGATCCCGACCGCTTTATCACGACCGCCTTTTTTGAAGAATTGCCCGAATCCTGCTTGGAGGCGCTTCCTATACGGCTTACGGCGTCACTTTTTAAAGACAGGCTTATTCGGCGGCGCATGGTGTCCAAAGCTATGATTATAAACTCCTTTACATCTCCTACTTTTATAACGTCCATGGGATCTTTTACAAAGGTGTCGCTCAATTCGCTTATGTGTATGAGGCCCGTTTCATGTATGCCTATGTCCACAAAGGCTCCGAAGTCCACCACATTCTTTATCTTTCCGGTAACTTTCATTCCTTCTTTTAAATCCTCGAACGCTACGACGCCCTGCTGCATGATAGGCGCAGGATATCCGTCCCGCGGATCCCGATTTGGTTTTTTAAGCTCGTCGATTATGTCGTTTATTGTCGTGTTTCCCAAAGAATATTTTATCTTGAGCTGCCCGATAAAATCGTCGCTTATCTTTTCATTTTTTCTGATAAGCGGCAGCACTTCGCCTGCAACTTCATAGTTTTCAGGATGAACCCACGTATTGTCCAAAGGATTGGAGCTTTCCGGAATCTTTAAAAATCCCGCGCACTGTTCAAACGCCTTGGGGCCCAGTCCGCTTACCTTTTTTAAATCTTCGCGGCTGGTGATCTTTCCGTTGGAATCGCGGTAGGCGACTATTTTTTTTGCCAGCGCGGAATTAATGCCTGAAACATACTTTAACAATGAAGCGCTCGCCGTATTTAAGTTTACGCCCACTTGGTTTACCACGGAACCCACAACTTCATCGAGCGTTTCCGAAAGCCGCTTTTGATTTACATCGTGCTGGTAAAGCCCCACTCCTATGGCCTTGGGATCGATCTTTACAAGTTCCGCAAGCGGATCCTGTAATCGCCTACCCATGCTTATGGCTCCTCTTATAGTCAGATCAAGCTCGGGGAACTCTTCCCTGGCGATATCGCTCGCGCTGTACACGGATGCGCCCGATTCGTCCACTACAGTGTAGCGCACGTCGGGATAATTTTCGCTTATTACCTTGGACACTATCGCCTGAACTTCCTGGCTTCCGGTTCCGTTGCCCACAGCCACAACCTGAATATCGTATTTTTTTATCGCTTCTTTTACGGCATTGTAAGAGCCGTCCGGGTCGGCCGCCTGCTTTATAAGAAAATATCCCAAATATTTTCCCGTTTCGTCGAGGGCCGCGCATTTTGTTCCCGTCCTTATTCCCGGATCCACGCCTAAGACACGGCTTCCCTTTATAGGCTGCGTCATCAAAAGATTTTTAAGGTTTTCGCTGAAAATTCCTATGCCGTGCCCGTCCGCTTCGTCGGTTTCATCGCTTCTTATTTCACGGACTACAGCCGGAGACAAAAGGCGCACAAGACCGTCTTCGATCGCCTCATCATGATAGCGGTTGTTTATCTTTGTCTTTGATTTAAGCAGTTTAACCGCTTCATCCGAGTCGACGTCTATCGTAACCTCAAGCTGGCCTTCGCGTTCACCCCTGTTTATCGCAAGGATGCGGTGAGCCTTAATCTGATTAAGCGGTTCCGAATAATCCCAATACATTTGATAGGTGGAAGCCTTTGCCGCGCTTTCGGCGTCGGTTCCTTCAGGCACTATTCCCTTTGTAATAATCCTTCCGCTTTTTAAATAAAAAGCATGCACGGCCGCTCTGTTTTCGGTGTCCTGAGAAACGCGCTCGGCTATTATATCCTTTGCGCCTGAAAGAGCGTCTTCAGCCGTCAAAACCGAAAGTTCCGGATTTTCAGCGTTTTCTTTAACAAATTCTTTTGCCTTAAGTTCAAGTTCGGCGCCATCAAGTTCAAGCATAGCATCGGCTAAAGGATCCAAACCTTTTTCTATCGCAAGCATTCCGCGCGTTTTTTTCTTTTTTTTGAACGGCGCCCACAGATCTTCAAGTTCCGTAAGCGTTTTCGCTCCCATAGCCGCCGCATACAAAGATTCCGTAAGTTTTCCCTGAGAAAAAATTCCCTTTACAATCTCAAGCCGCCTTTCTTCAAGGTTTTTATATGTTTTAAATGAACGGTCGCAGTCTCTAACCTGAACTTCGTCAAGAGACCCGTGCTGTTCTTTTCTATAGCGCGAAATAAAAGGAATCGTACATCCTTCGTTTATAAGACCTATAACTGCGCCCACTTGCCGTACGGTTATGCTAAGCTCTTCGGCAATTTTTTTCATGATTTCAACTTCATTGACGGTCAAAGCGTCAATCGATTCTTGTGTAAATTCCATAGTGCGTCATTTTACGAAAAATTAAAAAGGCTGTAAAGACTATAGGTAAACTGAAAAAATCAAATAAGCTTCGGCAGCTCTCATCAAAAAAACAGGCCGTCCGACTTTCGGACGACCTGATCTTTTAAGAAAATACAAATAATTAAACGTTTATTGGAACGCTATTTAGTAGCAGAAATTCTTATTACTTCGCCCATAGCGCCTTCAGCCTTATCAAGAGTATGTTTTTCACTGTATTTACCTGCAGGCATATCGGAAAGAGCGCTGCTGTTGCATCTGCGTGCAACGGAAACATAATCCGTTGCTGCGGTTGAAATGGCATCAGTTGCTAAATTGGCAATAGCGCCTAATAGTCCGAATCCGCCGACTTTTGTCTGAGACCTTGTATCAACAACAATTGTCGCATCGCGATGATATACGGTTTCATTCGTCTTTGTCGATCTGAAGATATACTCAATTTCAACCGTTACGGAAGAACCGATCATTGATTTTTCCCATTTTTTAATAACAGTAAAAACCGCTACATCTGCGCCGAAAAGCTTGTTAAATTTGGAAAGATCTGCAGTTAAGAAATTTTCCGAATCATATGCGCTTTCTTTTTGAAGCGTTTCAAGTGCAAGATAAGGAGGAAGAACATAATAACCTGCTTCCGCTACAGGTACGTTCATTGTTGTGTAGAAATAATCCTTTGCATCTACATTTGTACTATTATTAATCGGGGGCATAATAATAAATACAAGAGGATCTTCTTCATACATTTTTCCAAAAGATGCTAACTTTGTAGAAGTCGCACAAGAAGCAAGCATTAAAAGTGACGTTACCGTCAATACGATAAAACTAAATTTTGCTTTCATTTTTTTCCAAGCCTCTTAATAATCTGTGATACAAACACTTCCGATTCCGGATATAACTCAACTTCTTTTTTGAGCATTTCCGTTCCTTCTTTAGTTTTACCCGATCTGATCAACAAATAACCGTAATCTGCATAAATTCCGGGTGGAACGGCGGCACGAGAAGCATTCTGCTTTGAAATAATCTTTTCATACGTTTCAATAAGAGTTTTTACGGATTTTTCATCAGCATTTTTTAAGTAATGATATGAATCTTCTTGATAATCATACCAATCATACAACGGCTTATTACTGGCGCAAGAAATACTAGTAATAACCAACAGGATAGGCAGCAGTAATACAGCCCTTCTGTAATAATTTTTTTTCATGGTACCTCCACTATTCTTATTTCCTGAGATGAAACGAATATATCCTTAACTAAAAGTTTTTCGCCTTTTGAATTTAATATTTCCAGACTATGTTTTCCAGGAAAGATAGCATAGGTTTTGTCATTTTTTGTTTTTCTCTGATTAATATCATTAACGCCGGCTTTTATAGTGACGGATTTGTCTATAACAACAGTCACAACCCCATGTTTGGTTGCGCTGACAAATTGAATAAAGGCCTCGTTAGGTCTGTCTGCCGAAAAGGATTGCGCGCTTCTGCAACCGGAAAAACCGATCAAAAAGCTGAATAAAGCTATTGCAAAGATACTGATTTTTTTCATTTGTCTTCTTCTCTTATTTCATATTGATTTAATTTGGAAGTATCGATTCTTACATTTTCAAGTTCTACAAATGAATATTCATTTGTCGCCGTAGAGCCTTGTGTTGAAAGAACTTTAACGGTCCCTATTTTTTTTCCGGGAAGTTCGATAAGCATACCTGTCTGGGGGTTCTTTACACTTTTGCCTTTTTCATAAACGGCATAAATATCGCCGGTCTTTATTCCCTGTGATTTTCCACCGGAAATAATCACTGCATTGTCGTCAGCTGAAAGAAAATATGACTTCCAAGGACGATCCATACAATTGTTGATTACGTTTTCTACCAGTTTGGAAATAGCCGCGCTGATTGCCTTATCGCTCAAAGTTGCATCAAAGCCCGCAGAAGCGCCGAAACCTAAAACGGTAGAAGCTTCCGTTTCCGCTTCGCCTTTCCCTTCTTCCGAATAAATTATTTCTCCGGTTGAAACATCTATAAGACGAAGACTTACTCCTGCTTCAACAATTTGCCTTTTTGTCCGTGAAAAAACATTTCTTTCACCTATATTCTTGCGTCCGTATTCCGTAATGGATCCGACGATAAGATAATCGGCTCCGATTTTTTGAAACTTGCTTTTATCTTCTTCAATGTTAATTTCGTTTAGAATTTTATCCATATCGGAGCGTTCAAGCAAAATAAATTTTCCCGAAGCTGCAAGTTTTGTAGAAAGAATATCTACAGCTTGTTTACCGAGAGGATCGTTTTCTTTATCATAAAAAGCGCCTTTTGCATATTCCGTTTCATTTGAAAAACGAGCGATAGCCACTTTTCGTTTTAAACCTTGATAACTTGTTGCCTGCCCCGCAGCTTTAGAATTTAAAGCGGATCTGTCCGCTTCTATATCCGGCTTTACAGAGGTACAACCGATTAAACATAAAATACAAAAAGATAGGAAAACAAAACAGACTTTTCTCATTTTCAGCTAATCCTCACGGTGAAATCTTAGTCGTTCATTTTCAGTCTGTCAATAGAAGATTTAACTTTGGCCTATATGGCGACGGCATGTAAAAATCCTCCGGCACGATAAAATATTCATTGCATAAGTAAATGTTTCATAATATTATTGGAATTACTATGATAGAAAATAAAAAAGCCTCTATAGGCGTCATCGGTCTTGCCGTCATGGGCGAAAATCTTGTCTTAAACATGGAAAGGAACGGCTTCACGGTTGCGGTTTTTAACAGAACCGTCTCAAGCGTAGATAATTTTGCGCAAGGCAGGGGAAAAAACAAAAACATCATTCCCGCCCACAGCCTTGAAGAATTCGTTGCTTCCATAGAACGTCCGCGCTGCGTAATGCTTATGATAAAAGCCGGATCCGCCGTAGACGGCATGATAAACGCTCTTGTTCCTCTCATGGACAAAGGCGACGTAATCATCGACGGTGGAAACTCGAATTTTATCGACACCGAACGGCGCACAAAGGAAGTTGAAAGCAAGGGGCTTTTGTACATAGGCACGGGAGTTTCAGGCGGAGAAGAAGGAGCTCTGAACGGGCCTTCCATCATGCCCGGAGGAAGCAAGGCCGCGTGGCCCATAGTAAAACCCGCTCTGCAGAGCATTTCGGCAAAAGTAAACGGTTCATTCCCCTGCTGCGATTGGATAGGGCCGGGCGGTGCCGGACATTTTGTAAAAATGGTGCATAACGGCATAGAATACGGGGACATGCAGCTTATCTGTGAAGTATACGACATAATGCGTAAACTGCTTAAAATGGACTGTAAAAACATTTCCGATGTTTTTACGGATTGGAATAAAGGCGTCCTCAGTTCTTACCTGATCGAAATAACCGGAAACCTGCTAAAATTCAAAGACAGCGACGGCGAGTATCTCGTAAATAAAATTCTCGACACCGCAGGGCAAAAAGGGACAGGCAAGTGGACGGTCATAAACGCTCTTGAAGCGGGCGTTCCTCTTACGCTCGTAACGGAATCGGTGTTCGCCAGATGCTTAAGCTCGGATAAAGAAAAAAGACAAGAATGTGAAAAGATTTTCTCTTCAAATATCGGGGCCGGCCGAACGGCTCCGGAAAAGGCATGTCCGATTTTTGCGGCACAGGAGGTCGCAAAGCAGGCGGCCGATAAAACGGCGGGCAGCGAAGGCTTTAATGCCGACGCGGTCAAAAAACTGCACGACGCGCTTTACGCCGCAAAAATAATATCCTACGCACAAGGGTTTGAACTCATGCAAAAAGCCGGCGCACAATACGATTGGCAGCTGGACTTAGGCAACATAGCCATGCTCTGGAGGGGAGGCTGCATAATCCGCTCCGTGTTTTTACAAAAGATAAAAGACGCTTATGAAAGAAAAGCGGATCTTAAAAACCTCGTCATGGATCCGTATTTCAGCGATATTTTAAACAAAGCCCACATGTCGTTAAGAGAAACGGTTTCTTCCGCAGCGATGAGCGGAATTCCCGTTCCGTCACTGTCGGCAGCTCTTTCTTGGTTCGACGGGATACGCTGCAACGACCTTCCCGCAAACCTGTTACAGGCGCAGCGGGATTACTTCGGCGCCCACACATATGAGCGCAAGGATAAAAAAAGAGGAGAATTCTTTCATACCGACTGGACGGGACACGGCGGCAACACTTCTTCCACGACGTACAATATATGAAGCTGCTTATCCTTGAATCAAGCACTACGTCCGCCAAGGCCATGCTTTTTGACAGCGAAACCATGCAGCAAAAGATCGTTTCAAGGCCGTACGGGTTTGCGCAAAATTCAAACGGCACTCATGACGGCGAAGAAGTCTTTTGCAAAACGGCGTCGTTGGCAAAAGAAATTTCAAGCGGCACAAGCGTAGATATGATCCTTCAAGGCACTACATGGCACAGCCTGATCGTCTGCGCTAAAGACGGCACCCCTATGTCGCTCGTTGAACTGTGGTCATATACAAAGGCTTCAGACTTGTGCGCAAAACTCAACGCCGTTCCGGGATTTGCAAAAAACTATTATAAAAACACCGGCTGCCTTGTAAATTCCTCTTATCCTTATTTTAAACTGATGAAAAAAAAGGAAGACGCAGCCTTGCCTAAAGACTGTCGCATAGGCGGACAGGGCGTTTACAACACGTTCAGGCTTACAGGCAAATGGGTTACGACGCTGAGCATGGCTTCGGGCTCGGGCCTCATAAACATAGACACGCGCTCTTACGACAAGGATCTGCTTTCTAAAATAAACGTAAGCGAATCTCAACTTCCCCGAATAGCGGACTATACCGAAACCTTTCCGCTCACAAAGGAAGGGGCCGCCCTGCTCGGTCAAAAAGAAGGAATTCCCGTAGTTCCGGCGTACCCTGACGGCGCCCTGAATCAGATAGGATCTGGAGCTCTCGAACAGGGAATCATGAGTTTTTCGGTAGGAACAAGCGCCGCAATCCGCATAACCGCTAAAAAGAAACTCCTCCCGGCGGAACCCAGCCTCTGGAGCTACTTTGTGCTTTCGTCCCACCTCTTGGGCGGCGCAACGTCGGGAGCGTGTAACTGCCAGGACTGGTTTAAGCAAAAGTTCTTTCCTGAAGGGACGACATATAAAGAAATAGAAAGCCGCCTGTCGCATACGCGTGACACGCCCGTTTTTCTGCCGTTTCTGTTCGGCGAGAGGTGCCCCGGCTGGAATGAAAAACGGACGGGAGGCTTTTTATGCGTGCGGCCGGAGCACAATGTGTTCGACCTTTATCAAGCGGTTTTAGAGGGAATACTGTTCAACGTTTATCAGTGCTATGAAATTCTCGTAAAAACTGCGGGCGAGCCGGACGTGATAAAACTTTCAGGCGGAATACTGCACTCCGATATTTGGACTCAAATGTGCGCCGACCTTTTCGGAAAAAAGATGTCCTTAGACATGTCCGATCAAAGTTCGGTCATGGGCTGTGCCGTCATCGGCATGCATCTGACGGGAAAACTCAATTCCCCGGCGGACTTTCGCCCGGCTATCGGCAAAACTGTAGAGCCGAATATGGAAGTCCACGAAGCGTATATTAAGAAATTCCAAAAATATCTTGAGCTTTATAAAAAGTAAATTCTTTAGGCCGGATCTAGGGTTTTGAGCATAACAGCTAATAATCCTATGTTTCCGGCAAAAATGCCGTTCAAACGGCGCGGCGCATTCGTCACGAACGCCGTTCGGTTTCGCCGCGCGCAGTCCGCGGCGGACGAGCTTTATCTGTAAGCATAACGCTGCCGAAATCTCACCGCACGCAGTTCGCTGCAGTCACTGCGCTCGCCTCACACAGTTCACTGCGCTCACTGAGAACTGTGATTTAAGCGGAATTTTAACCGATTAAAATTTGGCCTTACGCAGCCGGACTCTCTCGATATCTTCGCAAAAAAGCTCTCTGAGGTCGTTAAGGCCCAAGGCCATAAGAGCCATGCGGTCGATTCCTATTCCCCACGCAAGAACGGGAACGTTAACTCCCATAGACTTTGTAACCTCCGGCCTGAAAATCCCCGAACCGCCGAGTTCGAACCAGCCCAAGACGGGATGTTTTATGTGCACTTCCACCGACGGTTCCGTAAACGGAAAATAACCGGGAACGTATTTTACTTCCGTAGCGCCTGCGATCTCTTTGGCAAATATTTCAAGAAATCCCAAAAGCGTCTTTAAATTTACCTGCTCGCCTAAAACTATTCCTTCCGTCTGATAAAAATCGCTTAAATGAGTGGCGTCAACCTTGTCGTAGCGGAAACAGCGCACGATACCGAAATATCTGCCGGGAATTTCAGCCTTGTGCAGCTGGTGAGCCGATAAGACGGTTCCCTGACTGCGCAGTATGAGGCGCTTTGTAAACTCACGGTCAAATTCGTAATTCCAGCCCCGGCTCCCCGTGTTTCCGCCGTTTTTATGGACGTTTGCAACGTTTGTCAAATACGGCTCTTCTATGGATTTTGCATGCGTAGGAACTTTAAGGCGGTATACGTCGTGTATGTCGCGGGCTGCGTGAAACTGAGGCATAAAAAGAGCGTCTCCGTTCCAGAATTCCGTCTCTACAAGAGGCCCGTCGAATTCCTGAAACCCTAAAGAAGCAAGCTTGTCTTTTACCGACTCAAGAAAGGAAACATAAGGATTTACTCTGCCCGGAACTACGCGCGCCGGAGGAATCGAAATGTTGTACCCGCGGAACGAAGCGTTTTTCCATTCCCCGCTTTCAAGCATTTTGGGAGTAAGCTCCCCGATCTCATTGCCGGTAATGCCGGAACTTTTGAGAGCGGCGGCGACTTCTTTATAATTGCCCGAAAGTCTGTAAACCACAGTCTCGCGTTCGATTATCTTAAACGGGCTGTCCGCCGCTCCGCGTTTTTTAGCAAGGTCTTGAACGGCTTTCTTTTCTTCTTCGGAAAGTTCCGCAAGATCAAGACAGCCTGTTTTTGCGTTTTCGGCCTTTTTAAAAAGCCCTGAAATCGTTTCAAAACGCTCGGGAAGTTCTTTTCCCGTGTATACGGCTTTTTTTTCTTCGTTCATTTTAAGGACGCCTTCTTTTGAAAGCTGCCCGAAGGCGCTGCCCACGTCCTTGTTTTCTATCTTTAACGCCGAAGAAATTTCGGGCAAAGACTTGTCGCCGTTAGCTTTTAAAAAAGAAACAACCCTTTGTTCTACGGTTCCTTCTTTGGCAAAAGTGCGCCCGAGATCCGTTATCTCATAGTAAGTATGAGGAATTTTTTTTGTTACTTCTACAAGACCCTTGCCGCCGAGCCAAGAAAAAGCTTGATTGGCATGCCCTTCTTTGTAAGAAAGCTCGCTCTTTAATTTGTCGGCCGTCAGATCGTCTTTATCCGAATACGCCAAAAGAACCTTTATTTCAAGCGGGTGCAGATTTTTTATTATTGTAGCTATATCCATTTTTCGATTAAAAAGCCTTACCGGTTGAATTTTACGTATGACGAATATTGGGCCATCTTCATCTTTGTGCGCGGATCGGTATAGTAGCGCGTTCTATCCTTTGCCAAATACGTATAGCTGTAATATTGGTTTTCAACCTGAAAATCTTTAAGACAGGCAAGAAGAGAAACCATGGCGCTGCCCTGATCGTACTGCACGTCCAAGCAGGAATAATAGATCCTTACCTCGTCCGCCATGCGTATGTATTCTATCCGTACTGAAGCGGACCTTACGTCCGAATGGATGTTTTTGGGCGTAATCACTTCTATGGTAGTATCTGCGGCTTTCGTTTCAGGAACGTCGTTCTGTTCTTGCGCAAAAGATGCGCATAACACAAATAAAAAAGATACCAATATTACGGCTGCTTTTTTCATATAAACTCCTGTCTAGTTATAAATGCAAGGAAAATCCTAGGGCACGCGCGCGATCTTGGGATCCAAGATCCTCGGACCCTAGCGCACAGCTTGTTTTTCCAATAAACCGGAATTTCAGGCAAGGTTTTGCTAAAACCGGCTGTATGGAATTATTCTAATAGTTTCTACAAAAAAATCAAGGTCAACCACATATTGCCCCGACCCCGTAGTGATGCGGGGCTGCCTTTGTATGAGAACCCTGCCGCGGATTTCTTTAGGCTTGTTTTTTACCTTAGTCCTAAAATATTCCCTTACGGCGTTTTTAAGCGCGTTATCGCAGGCTTCGCCGATACCGTCAAATCCGTTTTTCAAAGGAGCCCTGCCGCTGCCGTGCATTTTATCGTGTTCCGCCGCTTCCCAGTAGCGAAGATACGAAAGCATTTCCTGCGTTCTGTTAAATTCCACCCAAACTCTCAATTTTCCGTCGTAAATTTCAGGATACTTGTAAACTATTCGCCCGCCTGTATCCAAAGGTTTTATAACGTTTTTTTCAAAATATTCCCGAACGCCCCGCAATTTATCGGAAGGCACGTACACAAAATCCCAGCCGTAAACCATTCCTTCAAGCAAATACGGCGCAAGCTCTTTTATTCTTTTTATAGGATACAGAAAAGAATCTTCAAGCGAATATTTTTCATTTTCATCGGTATAATTTTCAGGATAAGCGTCGAGCTCCGCCCAAAGATGCAGTTGTATGGATCTGTCCTGGCTTATTTCCTGTGAAAAAAGCGGCCGCGGCGCCTGCCGTAAACACACACAAAAAACAAAGCACAAAAGCGGCAAGACCTTAAAGCGGCGGCGCTTTTCGATCATTCTGCAATTAAAGCTGAAACGGGGGTTAAGGCGGCCGCTTAACCGGCAATAACCGGCCTTTAGCCCGCAACCGCGGCGGCCGTAATTTTCGCTGCGGCAAATGAATTTAATGTGACGGCAAAACTCCAAACGGCGGAACCGGCCGGAACAAAAACAAAAAAACTTTTTTAACAAAACTTTCATCATACCGCCGGATTAGCGCTTTTTACATTGATTATGGTATAATTTTTCATCACGTCAAAGAATATTTTCCATGACGGATACTGTCTTTCAAGCAGATCGGAATTATCTCTGTTCCGAGACGACAGGAGCAGAACTTTAAGATTGTCGATTATTTCGCTTTTGGCCTTTTTAGCGTCGATCAAAAGATCCCCTATTTCCGAAGACAGGGCGAACAGCGAACTCACCTCATGCGTCATAATTCCCTTAGCTTCATCGTTTATCCGCCCTATCAGCGACGCAAGCTGTTTTGAAAAATCCGCATTTTTATAGCTGTCCTGTACGAATCCCCTGATCTTTGACGTAGCGTATTCTCCGTTAGTCTCGAATTTCGCTTCAAAGGCCTTTATTCTTTCAAGACTGTCCGAGCATGTATAAACCGTAGACGAAAACTGCGTTTTGTAGTTGGGATTGTTAAAAAATCCTTCTATAACTATGCCGTTTAAAAGAGACTTTATGGAATCGCTTAAATAGATCGTAAGAAAGGTCTTTACTATTTCTAACGGCCTTATCCATTGGAGCGAAAGAGCGGAATTGTCCTGGATATAGGAATTCAATTCGCCGTTGTAACCTTCAAGGCGCTCGATCGGATGATTGGCAAAAAGGGAATTAAGCTCGCTGTTAGTTGTTTCGTCTTTTATTTCCTGTTTTATGCGTCTTTCGTCCGCATCGAAATATTCCTGCAGATGAGTGGAAAATTTTTGCCGCGCGGAATTTTTATAAGAAGCCAGGGCGGGGGTTACGGAAGGATTTTCCTGAGCTACGGCTATCAGAGTCTTTAAAGCCTGAGCCGTAACTATGTGATTTAAAATATAGCGGATAGTTTTAAGATGCGTCAAAACGCCGTTTTTTACATCGTCTGACAGCATATCGCCTTCTTTTATTCTGACAAGCGCAAAGATAGCATTTACGGTGGATTGAGTTATCTTAAGGTTTCCGCTTAAAAAAAACAGATCCTGCAGGGGCCTGTCCATCATTTTGGGTTCCGCAGGCAAAAATCCCGTCTCATAATTAGGATCAAGCCCCGTAAAATTCCTGTCGAATACTTTCAATATTGAAATAAAGTTAAAGTGGCAAAAATCCGCAAGCTGCATGAGATCGGCTAAAACCACATCCATTTTTAAAAAATCCTGCGTATTCAGCTTTGAAAGCAATTTGTTAACGGTTCGGCGCTGAGCGTCAAATATTTTAGAAGCGGATGCGTCGTTTTCTTTTACTTCTTTTTTACGGTTTTCATAGGACAAAGATTCCAGTTCCGCTTGCTCGTCGGCGGAAAATCCGCTTATGACCAGTTTGTCCATAAAATTTTCGTTGCGTCTTACGTCTTCGCTGTTTATGGTTACGGCAAACAGATCGTCCAGCGGCTTTGCATGAACATACAACTGCCTTACGGCTTCTGCAAAATTAGGCTGTAAGAGTCCGCCCTTGTAAATGACCGGCTGAAGAGCGCACAACTCGCTTTCCAGCTTCTTAATCTGGCGCCGCTTTTGCGCTTCGGGAGAAGGACTTGAAAAAACAGCTTCAAATAATTCTTTAATAAGTTTAAAGATTCCCATACTGTATGGTATACGCCTTTTTCATTTAAAGTCAAAGCCCTCTCGTTAAAGCCTGAAAATATTTTTATAATCCTGTTCCCTAGATGCGCTGACGATTCGCCGTCGAAGCTCGGCGCCGCCTGCCGCACCCTTTGAATAAGCGCAAAAACGTTTTCTCATTTCGCGGCAGGCGGCGTCCTCTCCTTTATCGCTTATCAATAAACTCAATTCTTTAAAACCCGCTTCGATTCTTTCTTCAAAGCCGATCTCTTCATAAAAATTCTCCCGGAGCAGCTGCCTTGTCTGCCTGAAGATAAACGGGTGCCCCATCGCTCCCCTTGCAAACATCACGGCGTCGCATCCGGTCGTCTCCAGCATGGCCTTGGCGTCTTCCGGCAAAAAAACATCCCCCGAGCCGAACACGGGAATCTTTCCCCCGATAAATTCCACCAAGGAGCGCAAAATATTCCAATCGGATTTGCCTTCGTATCCTTGCGCTCTTGTTCGCGCATGAAGCGTTACGGCCGACGCCCCCGCATCGATTACAGCCTGTGCGGATTCTTTCCAAGTGATATGATCCGCGTCCCATCCGGAACGGATTTTTACTGTAACGGGAACTTTTTTGTCTACGGCTTTTACCACTGCGCTCACGAGAGCAAAAAGCTTTTCGGGATCCCTTATGAGCGCAGAACCGGCTCCGGTTTTTATTATCTTAGGTACGGGACAGCCTGCGTTTATATCTATGCAATCGGCGCCCGTTTTTTCAAGCACTAAGCGAGCGGCCAAAGCCATCGTCGCGGGGTTTGAGCCGAAAAGCTGCACGGCATAGGCTTTTTCGTTCGGAGCTTTGCGCATAAGAATTTCCGTCTTAGAAGAACCCCGCGTCAACGCTTCGGATGAAACCATTTCCGTGTAAGTAAAATCCGCACCCCCATCCACACAGACACAACGGAATGCCCTGTCGCTGTATCCGGCCACGGGGGCTAAAAACAAATTTCCCGGAAGCGTCAGAGAACCTATCTTTACAGGATGATAAAGCATTACTCAGGCAAACGGAAAATCTTGCAGCTGTTTTTCCACAGCTGGGCGCTCAATTCTTCCAAGTCCATTTCCAGCATTTCCGCAAGGAACCGCGCTGTGGACGGAAGATATTCGGGCATGCTTCGTTTTTTTTCTCTGTATTGGGCGGGCACCATAAAGGGGCTTTCCGTTTCCAACAGGATCCTGTCAAGAGGAATATTTAAAACCGTCTCGTGCAAATTACGCGCGTTTCGGTACGTAAGGTTCCCTGCAAACGAAAAATAGACGTTCATGTCAAGACATTGCTTTGCATACTCGGCGTTTTCCGAATAGCAGTGAAGGATCGCGCCGGCGTCGGGTATGCGCTCGGAAAGGACGGCAAACACGTCTTTGCCCGCATCGCGGTTATGAATGATCACGGGCATATTGTGTTTTTGCGCCAATTCAAGCTGAGTGATAAACAGTTCTATCTGAGAGCGCTTGTCTCCGAACTGTTTAAAATAATCGAGCCCCGTTTCGCCTACGGCGACGACATTCGGCAATTTTAGAGAGTCCTCAAGCTTACGGACCCAATCGTTGCCGGGATTCGTCACTTCGGACGGAGCTACTCCTACCGCATGATAGATTCCCGAAACGGATTTAAGACTGTTGTATACTGTATCAAAATCGTGAAGACTGTTATTTATGCTTACTATTCTGGTAACCCCGGCGTTTTTTGCCTTCTGAATCACGCGGAGCTGTTCAATGGGATCATCATAAATCAACCCTATATGGGCATGTGTATCAAAAAACTGCATGGCTTTTCTTCCGGAAATATTGAATTAGAAGGCGAATTGCCTCTGGAGCCATAAAAGCAAATCCGCAGATTTATATACTTTTATCCTGTACTCCTGCCGATAAAGATAACACAGGTTCCCTATACTGTCAAATATTTGCCTTTGACAAGGCGATTATTTCTATGTATACTCTATGCTAGATAATTCCGTATTTTTTTGGAGAAGAATTTTGCCGAAATCACGCAAATTCAGAACGCACGAAAAAAGATTTTCCCTGTCGTTTTTTTCCATCGTAGGAAGAGGAATAAAGGCGATAGGTAACTTTTTTGTTTCCGTCTTTCACATATTCGATAATAAACTGACCGTTATGATCGTTCCTCATTCTCAGGGAAAGGTTATTAATTTTCAAACCAATGTTTTTGCCGTTATTTTGGGGCTTACCGTAGTGACGGGAATCGTTTTGTCGTTTTTTTACTTTAATAAACAAGCTGCAGCCACAAACAGCGAAATCTCAAGGCTTATGAACGAAAATCGGCAAACGATCGCCAGCCTTGACGAACTCAGAGATGAAAACAACAACCTGCTCCAAACGGCCAAACGTTTTCAGGAATCTCTTTCGCAATCTCTTTCGATTTTAGGAATGGATCAGTCCGATCCCGTTTCAAAAGCCGCCGTAAAGGACGGCGACCTGTCTTCGCTCTTCGATTCGCAGGGCGCTGCGTCGGGAAGTTTGAGGGAAGCGTCCGATATACGCCAGCTGACGACATATCTTGACAACGCCGTTCAGCCGCTGGAACAGATCGGAAAGATGCTGGAAAGTCAGAATTCACTGTTTACGGATATTCCGAGCATTTGGCCGGTGCAGGCAAAAAACGCCCACATTTCAATGGCGTTCGGGCCGGCGATACATCCTATAACAGGGCAGTGGTATATACACAAGGGAATAGACTTTTCCACATGGCGGTCGGGGGATCCGATTATCGCTCCCGCAAACGGACAGGTTGTGACGGTAGGTTACAATTCGAGCCTCGGCAATTATGTGATCATCAAGCACAAATACAGCATTTATACGCGCTACGCCCACATGTCCACGATTCGCGTGCGTAAAGGGCAGATGGTTTCTCAAAAAGACGTCATAGGACTGATAGGCAATACCGGCGTAACCACGGGACCGCACCTTCACTACGAAGTACACATCGGTTCCGACGTAGTTGATCCTATGAAACACATAAACGTAAAACTTTCAAACTAAAATATTATGAATTTACACGCCGACGACATTTCCATAAATACTTTTATAGGCCCGGGATCCGTGATATCCGGCGATATAAGAGGAAACGGATTTATGCGTGTGGACGGCGATATAGACGGCAATCTTGAAACAAACGGCAGCATAATCATAAGCGAAAAAGCCCGTATACGAGGCAACGTAACTTCAAAAACGGCGATAATAGGCGGCATAGTTGTCGGCGACGTTTGCGCAAGCGAAAGCGTACGGCTTTTGACGTCTTCGGCCGTCATAGGCGACATAGTGACGCGGCGCATACAAATCGAAGACAAGGTAATATTTCAGGGACACTGTATAGCCGTTGACGACGAACCGTCGTTTAACGAAAAAACGGAAAGATTCTTAGATGAAAAAGCCGTCAGGAGTAAGGTCATACATTAATGAACCCGATAGAGTCCGTAAATAATCCTTCTCTGTATTTTAACGCGGCGCAGCAGGCGGCGGCGGAAGCGAAGCGCAAAGAAAAAACGGCTTCGACGGCAAGACCCGCCTTTGCAAAAATTCTGTCACAGAACACGGATGAAAAGAAATTTAATTTAGAAGCCGAAGGACTGCCGCCTGAAATAGCGGGGCTTTCGCAGGAAGAAGCGGTCGTCTTTTTAAAGGATGCAGTAGATTCGGCGGGAGATGAGTTTGCCGAAAGAATGACGGCGGATTCATTTTCAAAATACAGAACCGCGATAAAGCAGTTTATGAATTTTATCGTAAAGCAAAATTTTGATGTGATAAAACACCCGCGAGCCGGATTTAATCGCAAGGGTAAAAAACGCGATCCCGCCGTGCAGGTACAGCTGATAAACCGAAAACTTGACACGCTTGCTTCCGACCTATTATATAATCATATGGATAAGCTTAAAATTTTGGCAAAAATAGGCGAAATTAACGGACTGCTTGTAGACATGTGGGCAGTATAAACTTAACACAGTGAGTAAAATAATGAGTGATATTTTTGAAAGCGATATAGATAAAGAATCTCTTGACATAAACACCCTGGAAGATCCTTCCGAATCTTATGCACCGGTTCAGGAAAATGAAAATTTTGTTTATCCCCAACCCTTGTACAAACTGAAGCTTGAATATTCATGCGAAGGCGTTTATGCGATGACTAAAGATCTTCCTCAGCTTAAAGAGGGAGACTTTGTCATAATTCCCACCCGTTACGGCAAAGACATGGCATGCGTTATGGGACAGGTTTTTGTGCCCATGGGAATAAAACCTTCGGATATTGTAGCTATAGACCGCGTTGCGACGGTAGAAGACCTGGAACATGTAAAAGTTTTAAAACAAAAAGAAAGCGAAGCCCGCACGATATTTAAAGACAGAGTAAAAGCTCATAACTTGAGCATGAAACTTATATCGACGCATTTTTTAGCGGACGAACAAAAGGCTCTGTTCTTTTTCAGCTCGGACAACAGAGTAGACTTCCGCGAACTGGTAAAGGATTTGGGCTCGATCTTTAAAATGAGAATAGAGCTTAGACAAGTCGGCGTGCGTGACGAATCAAGGATAACGGGGGGCTTGGGCGTATGCGGCAGACCCTATTGCTGCCATGCCATATCGGATAAATTGCGCCCCGTTTCAATCCGCATGGCAAAAGACCAAAATCTGTCTCTAAATTCGGTAAAGATATCGGGTTTGTGCGGAAGACTTTTGTGCTGCCTGTCTTATGAGTACAATTGGTACGCTGAAGCCAGAAAAAAACTGCCGTCCGAGGGCGTGACAGTACACTATGACGGAACAAAATTTAAAATCATAGAAATCAATTTTATTTCATCGATGATAAAAATGAGCGGCGAAGACGGCCGAATAATCGAAATAAACGCAAACAGGTTCAGCCGCGAAAACAATTACTGGAAGATTAACTGAGAACGGCGATCAGATTCAAAGATTCCGAATCGAATTCCTTTCTGTCATAATCGCCGTAGAATGTAAAATCGCTGAATCCCGCATCCTTTCCGAATTCTATTATTTCAGCTTTTTTTAAAGGATATATCTTTACGTTTTCAAAGACGGAACACATGCGGCCGTTGCCGGTTTCTATTTCTTGCGAAAAAGATTTCGAACCGTCGGCTTGAGTAGTTATTTTTGTTTTAAGTTTCACCCTGATATTGCTTATCTCAGGCAGCTGTTCTACGGTTTCTTTAAAATGATCGAAATTGATCATTTTGATAATAAATTTTCCGTCCTTCGAAAGGAGCCCTTTTACATCGAAAAAAAATTTCCGCAAAAGAACGGCGTCGCTTATCATCTCTATCCTGTCGTCAAGGCATGAAATCACGTTGTAAAACGACTTTCCCAAAAAGCGGCTCATCTCAAGCGTAGTCATCTGAAAAAAACGTATGGACATTAAAGGCGTTCTCCTTTGCCGATTGGCGCAATCCGCCAGTTCCTTAAACGGCTCGATGCCGGTAACGTCCTCCCCTTCCCTTGCAAGATAATTTTCAAAAATGCCCGTACCGCACCCGATTCTTAAATATTTTACAGGTTTTTTTAAATTTTCCGTTTCTTCAGCATAAAATTTTTTTTGACTTTCCGTTACGGGAAATAATTCATCGTAATATTCAACAATGTTTTCAATCCTCGCCATTCTGATTTAATTATACGTTATAAAAGTGAATTTGCAATTAAATTCAGGTTTGCGCTGCGGAGACGGGAAAGCGCGGAGTGAAATGCGGCAGAAATACATGAGCCCGAAAAAAAAGACGGAACGCGAGGCGGCTGCAACTGCCGCAGAGCCGCGGCTGACCGTAATAGGTATCGGTCTGCGCGTGTTCGATACCGGCGCCGCAGAGCATACAAAAGTCGCAAAATGTATTAAAATGCGTTTAAGATGAAAATCTGGCGATATGTTGGATATTAGGAGATAAGACATACCGTCTTAAAATGCGGAAAAATTCAAAACAAAGGGGAAACAAAAAAAATGCTAAACATCAACAACAATGCCGCAAACGTAAAGCGGGATATACTTGTTCAAATCGCAAAGGCTCAGCTGGAAGGAAAACTTGCCGAAGCCGTACACTTTATTCCAAGAAAAATGGCGCCTGTCGGCGGAAGATCCATACGCTGCTGTATATTTCACGACAGAGAAATTCTTCGCATGAGAGTTTTGGCAAGGCTGGGCTGGTCGGTAGAAGACTACAGCGACGATAAACCTCTTGCCGAATATGCAAAGGAAGCTCTAAAAAGAAAATCACCTTCATGGCCTATGTTGACCGTTCTTGACGAAGCCTGTAACGCGTGCGTCAGATCTCATTACATGGTCACAAACGCCTGCCAAGGCTGTTTTGCCAGGCCGTGCATGGTAAACTGTCCCAAAGACGCCATTCACGTTGAACGTCACGCGCATATTGATCCTGACAAATGCATAAACTGCGGACTATGCATGCAAAACTGCCCGTACCATGCAATAATAAAGATTCCCGTACCCTGCGAAGAGTCCTGTCCCGTGGGGGCGATCACAAAAGACGAGTCGGGTAAAGAGCGGATCGATTACGATAAGTGCATCTTCTGCGGCAACTGTATGCGCGAATGCCCCTTCGGCGCGATGATGGACAAAAGCCAGCTTGTAGACGTCATAAAACATATCATGAAAAATAAAAAAAAGGTCGTCGCGCTGTATGCGCCGTCGATAGCAGCTCAGTTCAAGTCAAAGCCGGGTCAGCTTGAAGCGGCCCTTTTAAAAGCGGGCTTCAGTGAAGTCCTTGAAGTAGCTCTAGGCGCCGACATTTGCGCAGACAAGGAAGCGAAGGAATTTGCCGAGCGCATGGAACGCGGCGATAAAATGATGACGACTTCATGTTGTTCGGCGTATTTCCGTGCAGTGCAGATCCATGTTCCCGCCTTAAAACCCTGCGTTTCAAAGACGAGAAGTCCTATGCACTACACCGCCGAAATAGCTAAAAAAAAGTACCCCGGATGTATAACCGTTTTTATAGGACCTTGCCTTGCAAAAAGACGGGAAGGTTTCGACGATAAAAAGGTCGACTACGTTCTTTCCGCAGAAGAAATACATGCCCTTTTTATTGCAAAGAGCATCAATTTCGAAGAGATGCCCGTCGTTCCCGCCGAAAAAATTCCTACGGCAAGCGCCAGAAATTTTGCGGTTTCAGGCGGAGTAGCACAATCGATAAGGGTAAGGCTGAAGGATAAGTCCATATTGCGCTCTACCGTAATAAACGGATTGGATAAAAAAGGAATGCAGACACTTTCCATGTACGGAAAGATAAACGAAGGTGTTATTCCTTATCCTGCTGAATGTCCGAATCTTATCGAAGTCATGTCCTGTGAAGGAGGCTGCGTAGGAGGGCCGTCCGTGATAATGAATCCCAAAACGGCGACGACGTTAATAAAACCCTACGTTTCTGCCGGCAAGGCGGATCTTCAGGAGCCGTAAACGCCCGCCGGCTGTCGAAACGCGGCGGACTTTTGATACGGCCATTGAAGCAACTTATGCCTTCCGGCAGGAGCGACGTCCGCCCGGCCCACGGCAAGAGCGCCGCTTGGCGCCTTCCGGGCGGCTTGCCCGGAACCGTCACAAAACCGGCGCGGCGCGTTTCCGGAGCCGGAATCTACCATTCTTTTGCTTTGCTTACATAGCACGCAAGACCTTCGCCCACGTACTGTTTTCTGAGATCTGTGATAAGTTCACGTATTTTTTTTGCATCGTCCTTAGTACAGTAAACGATAAACATAGTATTCAGCTGCGGCCAGATGGAATCTCCCAGTTTGGGAACGCTGTAGCCTGAACCCATGACGGAAGGAAACTGCGTATAGCATTTGATCTTTTTATATTTAAATCCTTCAAGCATGTCTTCCGCTATCGATTGCGAACAGATGATTTCAAGCCGGCGCAGTTTTATCTTTTCATCGCCGGTATCCGGTATGTCGTGTAAAACGACTTCGCTTTTTATGTCATTCTTTTTCTTTTTTTCTTTCTTTTCTTTCATAGAAGTTTATCTCCTTGCGCCGCGGGCCTGTACAGGACTGTGCATTTTGCCGCGGCCAAACGCAGTTATGCGTTTTCCTGTTCAATGCGCTTTAATTCTTCAACACGCGCCCTTTCATTTTTTCTGTTAAACAGGTTGTAAACTACGGGCATCAAAAACAGCGTCATCAGCGAACCGAAGGTCATTCCTCCGAAAATCGTAAGACCGATCGGCTGCATGGACTCCGAACCTTCGCCGGGGAAAAACGCCATTGGAATCAAAGAAAACACCGTCGTAAGCGTGCTCATTAGGATTGGCCTGAGGCGGTTCCCGGCAGCTTCAACACAGGCGTCGTCAAGAGTTCTGCCCCTTTTGCGCAGTATATTGATCTGATCGATAAGTACTATACCGTTGTTTACGATCGTGCCTACAAGCGTTAAAACGCCCATAACGGTCATTATACTGAACCTCTGCCGCGTAAGGGCGTAAATGGCGGTAACTCCTATAAAGGACAAGGGAATCGTAAACATTATTATGAACGGGCTCTTAAACGATTCGAACTGACTTGCCATGACGGCAAACACAAGCACGATCGCCATTATGATGATCGCAAGGAAATTCATAACCGCTTCCCGCATATTGGCCAAGTCGCCCGAATACGTTATGTTCAAATCGTCTTCCATTAGGATGTTCTTATCTATGAGATCCTTTATTCGGTTCTGCACGTCGCCCAAGGAAAGTCCGTCAACCTGTTTTACGGTTACATGCGCAATGCGCGACTGGTTTTCTCTGAAGATCGTTACCGGCGCGGTATTCTTTACCGTGTGGGCAAAGTTCGATAAGGGTATTCTCGTGCCGCTGTTGTTTCTGACATATATAAGGTCAAGATCCGTAACCTTTGCACGGTCTTTTTCGGGCAAACGGACGACGATGTTAATCTCTTTTCCTCCGTCGTCATACCGGCTGGCTCTAAGCCCGTTTATGGCGCCGCTTATTTCGCTGCCGATCGAGGCAACGTTCAGTCCCAACTCGTACATGCGATTTCTGTCAAGCTTTATTTCCAGCTGCGGAAGCCCTTCTTCAAGATCGCATGTCACTTCATTAACAACGTCGGCGGCCTGCGTCTTTATCAAATTCATAACCTGATTGGCCGTCTTTGCCACAAGGCTTAAATCGTTGCTTTTTATGTCAATGCTTATACCGCTGTTGGCCGTATCGTTGTTATTCGTTCCGAATGTAATCGTAGCTCCGGGGAATTTCGTAAAATACGGGCGGAGCTTGTCTTTTGCCGTTTTGTCCGTATCCCAGCCCTTTTGGCGTTCGGCTTTAGGGTATAAGGTAAGCGTCAAAGAGCCTTCGTTCGTCGTCGCACTTGAAGAAAGCATAGAATCGCCCCCGGCCGTAACGGTTGAAAATTTAATTCCCTTGACTTCCTGACGTGCTATGGATTCCATCTGCTGCACGTACGCTTCCGTAACTTCCAGCCTGGTGCCTTTAGGAAGCTCGAATTTTACAGTCACCGTATCGGAAGCAATTTCAGGCATGTATATGAACCCGACTTTTACCGCTCCGACTATTGCGCCTATAAAAATAGCAATCATCACTATGACCGTAGCCGCCTTATGTCTCAATATTCTTCTGACCGAAGAAGCATAGGCTCCGTCCACCCTTTCAAAAAATATGCCGAGCGCACGATTCAACTTACCGAAAAGCGTATGCGTGTTGATATTTGAACTTTTACCTAAAACAAGGTATTTTGCGCTTAAAACGGGAACAAGAGCGATGGCAACGAAAAGAGAACCCAATAGCGAAAAAACGATCGTAAACGCAAGATCGTTAAAAAGCTGTCCCATAAAGCCGAGCCTCGAACTCAGCATTATCATGGGGAGGAATATACAGATGGAGGTCAAAGTGCTTGCGACGACGGAAGTTATCATTTCCTGAGCGCCCAGCGTCGCGGCGACCGAAGGCTTTGCGTCGCGTTCCCTGTAAACAAAGATGTTTTCAAGAACTACAATGGAATTGTCTACAAGCATACCCACGCCTATGAGCATTCCGCCTAAAGAAACCATGTTTATGGTCATTCCACGAAGGAACATGAGAAAAAGCGTAATTAAAAACGAAATGGGAATCGCAAGTCCTATTATGACAGTGCTTTTTATGCTCCTTAAGAAAATAAGCAAGATTATGACGGAAAGAATCATACCTTCCGTTATGGATTTAACAACTTCGATTATAGTTCTCTTTATTTGGTCGGTAGTGTTCGACGATTCGATAACTTCAACGTCGCCGGGAAGGGATTCCGTTATGTTTTTGAGAGCCGCCCTTACGTTCGCCGCGGTTTTTACGGCATTTTTTCCGCTCTGCTTCTGAACCAAAAGCATTATGCTCGATTCGCCGTCAAGATATGCGGCAGTGGAACCGTCTTCGTGGCCTTCATACACATCGGCAATGTCGCGCAGCAATATCTTTTTTACGCTGGGAGCAGCCTTGCCGCCAGGCGAAGAAGCCACAGCGTAAGAGATTACCGTATTGCGCACGTCTTCTATGGATTTGAATTTTCCGTCCGTCTTCACGGAATAGCTTAACTGCTCGGACCTTATGTTTCCGCCCGTAGCTTGAATGTTTTGCGCTCCGATCATCTGAGCTACTTGCGAAATGGTAAGCCCGTAAGCGTCAAGCCTGTCGCGCGGAATGTCGACGTTAATGGTTTTTTTGCGGCCGCCCATGATCATTGCGGAAGCGACTCCGTCTATCTGTTCAAGCCGCGGAGAAATAATATCCGACGCGTAGTCATAAAGCTCGTCGGAAGAGTGCTGCCCTTTTAAAACCAGATGCATTATAGGCATCATCGACGGGTCAATCTTTATCGTAAGCGGAGTATCAGCGTCGGAAGGAAGATAGCTTCTTACCATGTCGATTTTATCGCGGATGTCGTTCGCCGCGGCGTCCAAATTCGTTCCGTATTCCATTTCAAGAATTATTAAGCTCAAGCCCGTCGACGACTGCGACTGCATTTTTTTAAGTCCGCTTAAGCCCGAAAGAGAACTTTCGAGGGTTCTCGTTATGGAAGCTTCCACTTCTTCAGGGCCTGCGTTTTTATATCCGGTATAGACGATAAGATACGGAATGTCTATTTCCGGATACATATCCACATTGAGGTTAAATATGGAATAAACACCCAATGCCGAAAGTATTATGAATACTAATAATGCCGTTACAGGTTTTTTAACGGACACCTCTGATATAGACATATTGATTCCTCTTTATAAATTAAGTTGAAAACAGGACGATAAAAGCTATTCGTTTAAGATGTTCACGTTTGCTCCGTCTACCAAGACGGTCTGCCCGCGAACAACCACTTCGTCTCCGGGTTTTAAGCCCGAAGTAATCTCAACTTTTTCATCCACGTGGATTCCCTGCGTTACTTCCTGACTGTGAACTACGGCGGGAACTCCTATTTGCTTTTCCGTCTGCTTGCCTTCCGCTCTGTTCACAACAAAAACATAAGACTTGCTGTCTCTGACGATTATCGCGTCAAAGGGCATGGTAATGACGTTTTCAAGTTCTTCAGTTATGAGCTTTATACGGGAATACATTCCAACCTTTATGCGGGGATCAACCTTGTCCAAGCTGAGCTTTACCTTCATTGTGCGCGTAGTCGTATCAAGCACGGGGCTTACTTCAAACACGTGCGCTGAAAACACTTCGCCGGGAAAAGCGTCAAAGCTTATTGCGGCCGTTTGCCCTTTTTTTATGCGCGAAACAAAGCGTTCGGCAATATCCGTATGGATTTCAAGATTTCCTGTGCTGCTTATCTGCCCGATGGAAACCGAAGACCCAACCATTTCTCCAACGGAATAGGGAAACAGTGTGATTGTTCCCGTAGTGGGCGCTTTTACAGGATTTTCGCTGTAAGTCATGCCGGGGCGACTGGGATCGATGTACGCTACAATCTGATCTTTTTTAACAAGATCCCCGACTCTAACCATGATGCGGGAAATTTTTCCGTTAGTATCCGGCATTATGTTCACTAACGAAGACGCCACGATGTCTCCGCCGAATTCCAGATAATCGTCCAAGCGGCCTTCGGTGATCTTATAAGTGTTGACGGCAAAAGACGCGGTAGTCTTTTCTTTTTTTTCTCCGTCAGCCTTTTTACAACCGGCAAATGCGCCGAAAAAAACCGCCGCAAGAACTACGGATAAAATAATCTTTAATCTTGATTGATTTATCTTTTTCATTTTATTTCTCCTGTAAATTGTGTGTTCAATATGTATTCAAGGTCAAGCTGGTATGAAATATAATTGTACTGCTCGTTCAGCATACCGAGCTTTGCCTGATTTAACTGAGTTTCCGCATCGCGCAGGTCAAGCAGTTCCGTAGTACCGTTGCGGTAAGCTATCGCCGTCATATCGTATGAGCGTTGGGCAAGTTTTATATTCCGTTCATTCGATTCTATCGCTTCCTTAGCCTGAGCAAGGCTGTCTGCGGTTTTACGCACGGTAAGTTCGTTGTTTTGGATGAGAGTGTCGAGCGAAACTTCAAGCTTACGGATGTTGTCTTCTATGTCTTTTGCGCTTTGCCTGTTAGCGGAAAAAGGAAGAATATCGGATATAGTCCACGCAAGCGTAATTGAAAAATTTCCGTTGTCATAACGCGAATCGCTGTCGGTCCATTTTCCGCCCGTCATCAAAAGGGGCTGATAATTCCAGCTTAATGAAAGCGCCGGCGTAAAAGAGCTCAAATTGAGAGCGTTGAGATTGAGTTTTAAAACATCTATGTTTCTTTTTATGTTGAGGACGTCAAGATTATTCATTCCGTATTTGGAATAAACCTCTTCGGCATCAATGTTAATAAATTTGGGAGTTATTTCGCCTACGAGCTCGATCTTTGTGCCTACGGGCATTCCCAAAAGAAAGGCAAAGGAATCGAGCTGCTGCGATAAAGCTTGCCGCTCTTTATCCACATTCGGCCTTTGGTTTTCATAGGTAACCTGTGCCTGCAGCATCGAAAGTTCCGGAACCATACCGTTTTTATAATTTACTTCCGCCTGCAGAGCTCTCTGGCGCGCATTTTTTAAACTGGTCTCTTGAACTTTTAAATTTTCCTGCTGCAAAAGCAGGGCGTAAAAAAGTTTTCTGATATTGAGTTCGTTTTGTTTTGAAGCCTGCGTCCACGTTATCTTTCCGCTTTCAAAATTCGCGTGAGCAGCTCTTATCCGCTGTATGAGAGCAAGGCTTAAATTTAGCGAAACGCTTATGTTGCCTATTCCCGTCCAGCGGTCTTTTTCACTTTCGTAACTGCTGGGAATGGGAACGTGATATATTGCATTTGCGATAATATCGCCTGCGCCCGGAACATAATCATTCGCACGACTCGCGGTTCCCGACGCCGTAAGCGCAGGCAAAAAAACGTTCCACGAATACTTACTGGCGCGCTCGGACATTTCCAAGTCGATCTTTGCGCTTTTTAAAGTCCTGCTGTTTTTATTTGCGTAATCCACCGCCTGTTCGATCGTAAGAATCACCGGCTGCGTTTTAGCTTCTTTTACTGCGCTCTGAGCCGCCGCCGGAAAAAGGCTTAAGATCAGCACGGCTGCCGGAAGAATGCCGCAGAGCAAAAATCCTTTTCCTGATTTTTTTATCGCCATTGACATAAGTCTACTGTCTCCTTCAAGATAATTTTCAATTCGTATCACTTGTTAACCCTCTCTGCATAAAATCAAAACACAGTTTTACTATTTCATAACAGTTTTCGTCGCTAAGATTGTGAATGTTTTTTCGCATGACGATCGAAGAAGACACGACGCTGATCCACGTAAAAAATATTCTCCTAGTCATTTTAAACGGCAGCTTGTCAAGCTGTTCCGTCTCGTCTACGTCGGCGGACAATTTGAAATTTTGCAAAGAAAAATCTTCATGCTCGTACTGCTCCGGAATTATCGATCCTGACATTCGCGTCCATCTGAATACCGTAAGAATATCCTGCCGTGCAAGAAAATATTCTGTGAGTGCGCGGAAAAATACGTAAGCTAGTTCCGTGCTGTCCGTAATTTCGCCGCACACCTTGTCCAGACTGCTTATCATTAAATAAATCTCTTCTGTCAATAATTTATGTATCAAAGTCTTTTTAGAATCGAAATATGAATACAAACTGCTCTTCGCCATGTTCAGCGTATCCGCCAAGCGCTTCACAGTGACGCCGGGAAAGCCGTATTTGTCTATCACTTGCGACAGCGCGCAAAAAATTTTATTGGCCGGAGGAATCTTTGAAAGATCGATATGGGCTTTTTCGTCAAGTTCCTTCATGCGCTCATAAGACAGGTATCGCTGCGGGCTGTATATTCCGAAATCAAGTAAGTCCGCTATCGTCTCAGAATCAAAAGCTGGCTCTTGCAAAACATATTTTTCAAGACAACCTGATTCCGCCTGATCGGAGGCGGATGATTTTTTTTGGCCTGAAAGCGATAATATTAAAAAATATGCAACGGAAATAAACGCATATGAAATGGCGGCATAGTTTTTCAGATTAAACACGGAAAAATTTTCGGGCGAATAATTTACCCCGAACATACCTCCCAGCATCTTAAGCGAAAGTCCTTTTTCTTCGAGTTTTTTGCTCAAAAGGAGCGTCTGTTCCCTATAGTCTTTTATAGAAACTGCGCTGTGAGAAAGCATGTAAAATAAATACTCCGGATATTCAAAATAAGTCTTTACCGTGTTTCGAAGCACAATCCGATACAGCGAAATATCTTTTGACCATATGGCGGCGGTAAGATCCTGCTTTATTGAAATTATATAGTCCGTCACATCGCTAAAAAACCTGTCCTGCATAGCTAAAACAAGATCCGCCCTATTTTTAAAATGCCTGAATATGGCGGCCTTTGATATTCCGGCTTTTTTTGCAATGTCGTTAAGAGAAACCTGTTCGTAGAGCGGGGTTTTAAAAAAAGAAAACGCGATATCTAAAATTCTTTCTTTTGCTGACTGTCTTTTTTGACAGCTCTTGCAGGCCGTTTTTACCGCCACAGGATTTTCACTCCGATCAAAAATATTTGCGGTCGTCTGGAAAAAACTCGAATTTAGCGTTTAGCGTTTTTTCGGGATACTGCCGTATATGTTACCGATCATTCGGTAACATATAAACTATACACATAATTTTTATCAGTGTCAACTCAATTGCAAATTTTTAAAACGAAATGCTCAAGGCGAGGTTCCGACAATGAGAGGCGGCGGCAGCGTCGCCGAAGCCAAGTCAGCCAAGCCGACTGTCGGCTAAACGGTGTCCCTGTTCTTCTTCGTTTGCTTGAATACTCAGGGCTTTTTGCTGTATCATCTGCAATTATGAAAACTTCACAGACCGTATTATACACGCTGCGCGATCCCCCTTCCGACGCAGTGATCGCAAGCCATCAGCTCATGATGCGTGCAGGACTCATCAAAAAACTTGCCAACGGACTTTACGCATACATGCCGTTCGGGCTGCGCTCATTCAGAAAGGTTGAAAACATAATACGCGAAGAGCTGGATGCTGCAGGCTGCTTTGAAATAAAACCGACTGTAATTGTTCCCGGTGATTTATGGAAGGAAAGCGGCCGATGGGAAACCATGGGCGGTGAAATGCTCCGCGTAAAAACGCGAGGCGGCCAGGACATGGTAGTAAGCCCCACTGCCGAAGAAGCGTTTACATATCTATTTAAAGACAGCATTACAAGTTACAAGCAGCTGCCCGTAATTCCGTACCAGATAAATACAAAATACCGCGATGAAATTCGCCCCCGCTACGGAGTTATGAGAGGAAGAGAATTCGTTATGATGGACGCCTATTCCTTCGATGCGGATCAAAAATCCCTTGACGAATCGTATGAAAAACTTTCCAAAGCGTATCGCAGGATTTTCAAGCGGCTCGGACTCACTACGATTCCCGTAAAGGCCGACACCGGCGCTATGGGCGGCTCAGGTTCCGAAGAATTCATGGTGGAAAGCACGGTCGGGGACAACACGCTCATCTTATGCCCCAAATGCGGTTATGCGGCTAATGTGGAAAAAGCTTCCTGCAAACCGGATACCGCAACAGATGTTAACGGAGAGCCGCAAATAAAGACTGAAAAACCGATCGAGAAGGTTTTTTGCCCCGGAGTTGAGACTATCAAACTCATGGAAACGTTTTTTAAAATGCCGGGAAGGCAGTTTATAAAAGTTCTGATCTATAAGGTGTTCAACTCTTCGCTCGATCTGCAAAATGCGCCCGGCGGAAAAACATTTAAACGAGAAACGGAAAATACCGCACGGCCCTATTATCCCGTCAGTTTTTTTGCGGTTGCCATCCGCGGCGATTTGGATGTAAGCGAAACAAAGCTGGCTTCCGTTCTTAAAGCAAGCGGAGCCGAACTTGCTTCCGAAAATGAAGTGATCGAATATTCCGGTGCGCCGCACGGCTTCGTAGGTCCGGTAGGGCTCACAAAACTTCCCCTCTTGACCGACGAAAGCGTTATGATCATGCGGGACGACGGTAAATTCGACGTCTGCATACACGACACGGTAACCGGCGGCGGAGAAAAAGACTTTGACAACATGCACGTTGAACCCGGCCGCGACTTTATTCCATTTATGACCGCAGACGTTAGGACGGTAAAAGAAGGAGACTGTTGCCCAGAATGCGGACAAAAATTGTATACGAAAAAAGGCAACGAGCTGGGACACATATTTAAGCTCGGCGCAAAATACACTAAAGCGATGAACGCCGTCTATCTTGACATAAACGGGAAGCAGCAGACCATGCTCATGGGTTGTTACGGCATAGGCCTTGACCGAACTCTCGCTTCGATCATTGAAGAACATCACGATAAAGACGGGATAATTTGGACAATGAGTACTGCTCCATATCAAGTAGTCATAGTCCCTATAAAATACGAAGGCGACATGAAAGAAGCCGCAGACAGGATATACGACGACCTTGTCGCCGCAAAGGTGGAAGTTTTATTGGACGACAGAAACGAACGACCCGGGGTCAAATTCAAAGACATGGATCTCATAGGAATTCCGATAAGAATAGTCGTAGGTGAAAAAAATCTTCCCGAAGTTGAAATAAAACTTAGATCCGAAAGCGAATCCCGCCTGGTGTCCTTAAAGGACGCATCAAAAATAGCCGCCGCAACAGTTCACGCGGAACTTGCAAAGCTCAATGCGTAAGCTGATTTTTGCCGTCGCCCAAGCCGTTTTTTGTATCCTCTTTGCAGCGGCTCTTCCGGGCATAGATCCGTATATTCCGGACGTTTCAGGCGAATATGTCTATTACCGGGACAATACTTTCAGCCGTAAATCCTATATAGGTTTTTTATATTACGACGAGGCAACTTACGCCGCCCGCTATTACGCGCCCGGAGACAGGGAAAAACAGCTTCCTGAAAAGTCCGTGGGAATATTATTCAGCGTGGATCCCCTGTCGGATCACATGGAAATGACGGGCGAAAGATTCTTAGACACTATCACGCCGGACGATACGGATATAGTGAACTACCTTCACGATATGGTGTACGAATTCAACGCACGCAGACAGAAGGCGGGGAGTATTTCTCCTGCGGAAGTCGCTTTGGAAAAGAACTTCAGCGAACAAGGAGCCGTCGTTAAAGACGATTTTATGCAGTTCGGAGGATACGTCTCCATGCTTTACGACTACGCCGTTCCTCTTTTCAATTTAAAGCGCATCTCCGCCTCAAACGGAGAAGTCTTGTTGGAAGCGGTTACGGCGGGGCGTCTCGTCTCTTCCGAAGACAATTCATTTTACGATTTTACGGGCTTTCCCGAGGTTTTAAAAGATTCAAGCGACAAGCAAAAACTTTCCGTTCCCGCTGAAAAGAAAAAATATACGGTAAATATTTCGGACACGGTGCAAGAAATCACTTTGGATTCCTTGTGGACTCAATCTTCGGGAAACGTATGGGCTCTCGGCGACGACGCGGTTTTGTCCGTAAACGTCATTTTTATCCCTGAAAACATAAAGGAAAAATTTTCGGATGTTCTGCAAAGAAATATGATTTTAAGCGCTCAAAATTCTTATTCCGTTTGGGAAAAACTTGAATTTTCCGCTTCGTCCTCATCTCGGACAAGGATGAGTTTGTCAAGTTATTATTATCAAAACAAAACGGGCGCCGTCCTAAGAGATTTTAAGATCATCACAAGGATAAGCGAAGACAAATTCGGATATGTTTCCATGACCGTCTTTGACGATTCGTACGTAAAAAACCGCGCTTATTTCAATCAAACGCTTAAGACCTATACGATTGTGAATTCCGCACAGCAGGCGCAGTGAACACAGGCGGCAAAATTAGCACGCTCGGCGCGGTGAGCCGTTCGCAAAATCGATACAACCGGTGTGGCAGGCGCCGTGAGCGCCGGCGGCAAAATGCCGCAGTCAGCACGATAAACTCAGCCGGCGCGGCAAAGCAGGTCGGAGCGTCGAACCATGTCGCACAACAAGCCCTGCCGCGACAAGCCGATCTAAAACCGACCTCTTATCGCTTTATTTGGAAAAAGACGACCTTGCCAAAGGGGAGCCTATCCAAACGCCTTCGCTTCCCAGATAGTCTTTTTTTTGCCCTTCAATTAAAAATTGAACGCTGTCGACCGTCGAAAAAGAAGTGGCTGTGTACACGATCTGCATGAGCTGACCCAAATATCCTTCCACGCCGTAAGGATTGTATTCGAATTCTTCGCTGAAATTGAGAAAGGCAATTCCGTTTTTTACGGAAGCGCCCAAAAGCCGCGTTCCTGCGGGAATCAAAGACATGTAATTTGCGTTGCGCTCTTGAACGGAAGGACCTGAAAGCAGCGCTTCCAAGGCCGCCGTTAAAGGAGCGTCTCTCCGTAAGGACGTGCGCTGCACTTCTTTTTTGCTTATCGTGCCGTCGGTATCGATCGAAACGAAAAACATGCGCAAATTTATCGCAGAAGGAGCAGGAGCAGCCTGACTGGGTTGCGGGCGGGTCGAAGCCGCCGTTCCTGACTGATTTACGGAAGTGTTTGTGTCACGGCCAAGATCTTGTTTATTGTTTTGTCCGGCGGAAGCGGTATTCTCTCGGCTTTCACCCGCCGCATTCAAAGCGGTGTTTTTTGCTTCGCCCGTAACTGAAGAAGCGCTTTCGGCAGTTCCTTGAGTTTTTTCGGATGTTCCTTCGGACGGTGTTTGCGAACTGTTATGTGTGCCGGGGGCAAAAGGAGTGCCGGAAACCAGAGGAGCGTCCGACCCCTGTACGGAAGGTTTTTCTATCTCTATTTCCAAAAGTCCGTTGGATTTCGGCGGTTTTTTTTCAGTATAGTTTTTTACAAATTCCGGAGTGGTTCCGAAAATCCGCTCAAAAAAACCTGTCGATTTTAAATTTCCTATGATCTTATTGCCGTTTACCATAAAGGCGATTAAGACTATGAGAGCTGCTACTATCCAACAGGAAAGGATCAATCCCGATCTTTTTTTATTGTTTTCAGACATAAAACCAGTATAATTTATCCGCCGCGTATTATCAAGAAACGAATGGAAAACAAAAATATAAATACCAAAGACAATGCCTTGCTAAAGCGGCGGGTTAGATGTCTTTTATTTATTTTACTATGATGAATGATCTATAACACAGAAAAATTCCATCTTAGCCCCAAAATATATCTTCTGCCGATTGTTGTTCGGCAAAAGTCCATACTTCTTGTATCTTGCCGTTTTCTATTTTGAATAGATCAATGCCCGGATCATTTAGCTTATAAGTTCCTCTCTCCGCTACGGAAACAACACTTGCAGCAACAAAACATTCGTTGCTCGCAGCCCAATTGGTAATAACTTTAAATGTGCTGCCGCTCCTTTTTGCAAATTCTCCTAAACGCTCTCCCAATGCCTGTTTCCCTGTAATCGTACCTGAAAGCGAACTTTCGCCTCCCATGTGCCATACAATAGCATCGGACAGTGTTGCAAAAACTCCCGCAAAATCACCCCTTTCCAATGCATCTCGGTAAGCATCAAAGACCTTCATTGTTTCATTTTTCATAAAATTCCTCCGGTAAATATTTAGAAGTGGTTCTCCCTTCTTTAAGTATCATTATAGTCTTTAGTCTTGATTTTGTAAGTACGAACATTTATAATACATAGTATCAAAAATAATACTGATGAAGGATTTTTCATGATGTCGATTTATGATAAGTGCCCCTTCGCTACTACTCAAAGAGTATTGCAAGGGAAATGGGCGATTATAATTTTATATCATCTGAGCACGGGCACAAAAAGGTTTAATGAACTTCAAAGATTAATGCCTACAACAACTCGAACTGTTTTAACAAGGCAACTCCGTCAGCTTGAAAAAGATAAACTAATCGACCGCAAAGTCTTTGCCGAAGTCCCGCCTCATGTTGAATACTCTTTGAGTAAATTGGGAACTCAGTTTCAAAAAGTATTAGACGAGATTGAGATTTTCGGTTTGAATTATATCGCCGAATTAAATAAAATGCAAAAAGGAAAAAGCAGGTAGAATTTTTATCGATACATTACTTTTTATATTGAAACCTGTTTATGGAATAATTTTCAATCTATAGAATGCTTGAAATATCACGAGTTCGTATATCGCACGTTTTTATTGTAAATAAATGACCTGCTCGGTGGTCTGTACACCCGCTTAACCTGCATTTGCGGCTTTGCCGCAATGTCAGGTTAAGCGGGTGTTATATGTTAATCTATAAATTTTTCAAGATCATTTGCTGTATAAACTGTTTTAGCTTTTCCATTAACCATAGTTTCTTTTACTAAAATAGTTTGTCCCTTTTTGTGAGTATAAAAATCAGAAGTCAATCTTTTAAAATATGCTCTACGAGAATGAGGCATAACAATCCTTGTTGAATCAGATTTTATAATATCAATAACTTTTTCTGTAATTTCAATTTTTTTTGAATATTCTTCTTTTATATTTATAGGAACTCCATCTATGACACAATTTGGAAAAGTATTCATATAAATTATGGTATTTACTGCTAACTGAAAATATTCTACAAGTAATTTTGAATTTTCCGAATTATCATTCATAAGAGTTTTATATTGATCAACTGTAATAAACCCTGAATTTTCTCCAACTAACCAAACAAAAAATAACTTTTTATCTCTTGGATGATATATAAAACTAAAAGCATACCCTTTATGTTTATTTTCAAAAGGTATATGTATTCCAAATTCAAAACTTTTTTCTGTTTTTCCGGTTTTTACAGTTTGCCCAAAAGTATTTACAGCTCCACCTTCAATATCTATCCCTTTTTCAAGAATAGTTAGTATTAATCCTTCAAAATCTTTTATAGGTAATTCTTTTAAAAAGTCTCTTAAAGATTTATCTACAAAATATAAATGTAAAAATTCTTTTTGTGTATCAGCATAAAACATTTCACTAATAAGAATATTAGTTTGAACTTGTGTACCATCTGGTAAAAAAGGATTTTTTATCTGTGGAGTCAGCCATTCCCAGATAAATTCTTTTGGATCTAATCTGCCGTTTTTATTAGATTTATCATATGCGTCCCAAATTATTGAAAGTGGCTGACTGTAATTTATTTTTTTTCCCATACATAAATCCTACAAATTAAAATTTATGAACTTTATATATTCCTCTAGGTTTTGCAGTTCCATCTTTTGATACTATAAAATCATAATAAAGACCTGTTCCATCAGTTTCTATAACAAAACTGTATCTAAACTTAGATTCGCCGTTTCTTTCATAGTTTCCCCAATCCCAACGTAAATCTAAACCTTGTCTACTAAAATACGCTTCTTCTCCAACAACTCCATTTCCATATAATATAAAACCAATGCTATTGTTTTTAAAATAACCGACTTGAAATCTTACTTCATCAATAAGACTATCATAGTTATATTTATCTACTGCATACCATCTTTCTACACCACCAAAGGCAGATTCCGAAATTGAATAACCATTTAAAGATAATTCTCTATCCCTTGAAGTTGTGGGCATTGATGTACACGATGTAATAATAACTGATATAATAAAACAAACTATTAATATATATAATTTCTTCATTCTTTCCCTCCTCTGCCCAGTTGGATGTTCTTATTTGTCTTTCCTTGCAATCCATTGTGTATGCTCGCGAGAAAATGCATTCTCAGAATTAATTACATATTCTGAAAGATCATTTTCAGTTTTTACTAATTCTTTTTGTGTGGCAATAAAACCGATTTCATGTGATGCCAAAGCATATGATTTATCAAGTTCTTTGTATTTTTTTGTTTGAACCCACGTAAAAATAACAGAAAGAATAGAAAGTAAAATTTCAATTGGATAATAAACTTGTGCAGTACTACTTTGAATTAATTCTTTCAAATCTAAAAATAAAAAAATAGATAAAATAATTGAGACAACCATTAAAATCGTAAAAAAAATATATGAGCGTCTCCTGTTCCACCTTGATTTTTTTATATACCAATTTCTTTGATCGATAACTCGATATTTATAATATACTTCTAATCGTTCTATCAATGGAAGTTCTCGCATTTGCGCCATATTGTCGGGTATTTGCTGATCAGAGCTAAATCTTGATGATATGTTTTTTTGGAAATCATGATTCATATCTACAATATCTTTGATTGTTTTGAGTAGTAAACGTTTTGCATCAATCTCTGAAATATTATATGGTTCTGATTTTGTTGCAAATCTCCAACAAATAGTTTTTATTGATTCAGCAACAGCTCTCGCATTATACCAAGTTCCTTGAAAATTAATAAATGTAAACAAAAATGATAGAATAACGATAACTAATGAAGCAATTGCATTAACTAATTTGACTTCCCTGATGCTGCTAAAATAAGAAAAAGCAATGGTTGAGAACAACAGCAGACCTAAAAAAAGTCTTAATATAAGTAAATATTGTTTTTGAGTCCTATTTGAAATATCATCTGCTTCTTTGTATATTCCAGGAAAGTCAAACATATGTTTTCCTTAAATTGAATATTTTCGTATTACATCTACAATAGAATCTGTATTCCATCCTACAATTTCTTGAGCCACATCGGAAACAGCAGATGAAACATTGGAATTTCCCCATGGTTTAATACCAATTATTGGCTTTCCAATTAAATCAGCAAAATCCAACTCAAATTGAATCCAGTCACTATGAGACATATAAACACCGGCTAATGCAACAAAGCAATTTATAGGTCTAATTTGGTCTTTTAACTCTTCTTTGAGCTGATTTGCAGTCATTCTTCCGAATTTATCATCCCTTGGAACACTATAATTCGAGTACATAAAGTCATTCGCATTATCAAGTAAATCAATAAGGCGAGTGTAGTCATCATGGTATGACCAAGCATGACTAATAAATAATCTGTAATTTAAAAGTGCTGGCATTTTTGCCCTCCTTAAAATATATTAATGCTAAGCATTCTTTTTTTCCTGCACGCAGCGTCCATCCAACACCCGCTTAACCTGCATTTGCGGCTTTGCCGCAATGTCATCGTTGAAGCGGGTGCTAGATTTTATTTATATTAAATTATTATAATCTCTTTTTGCGTAAAAAATACGCATTATTGAAACTTCTTTTTTGTCATCATTAATCAGATACAACGCAATATAATTTTTCTTAAAAAGAAACCTATGATATCCTTCCATTTGCAGTACCAAATCATTACTTAAAGGATACATATACGGATTATCTTCAAGGTTTGTTTTTACCTCCAAAAATTCTTCCAGCAAACTGTCAGCAGCCTTAGGATTGCAGAGCATATCAGAAAGATATGTTACTATTTCCGACAAATCTTCCTCTGCTTTTTCCATGATCCGAACATTATAGGCCATGTTTCTCCCTTATACGGGAAACTGCATCCTCGACAGAAGAATATCTGCCGTTTTTCATGCCTTGCTTTGCTTCTTCAAGTTTACCATAAACATTGGAAAGAAAAAGATTTTTTTCATAGGTTTCCATACTCATAATTACCATGTCTCCATAACCGTTTTTTGTAACAAAAATAGGCTCTTTATCCTCATGGCATATTTGTGAAATTGCTGTAGTATTTTTTAAATCTCTTATCGGAACTATTCTTGGCATTTATATCTCCCATAAAAACTTTTGCAGGAAATATCAATTTCCGAAAAAGTTTTTAACCGTGCGCGCCAGCGCACACGTTCAATAGTCGAGTTTGCGAAATAACGTATATCGTATTCATTCGATTTTATCGAAACGGCACGTATACACGATTTCTGCAAACATCCGAGCAAACTCGAGATAAAAAGTGTCGGCGATATTTCAGACGACACTTTTTATCATGTCCCCTTGTGGGATTATTTTACCACAGATTTAAATATTTTGGCTATAAGAAATGGAGAACTTTTTTCTTGCATACTCAACTGCGCTATTTAGTCAACACAAATTTTTTACAGGTTTAAAGTGTAAAAATCTATGCAGCCTTAACTTCGCCTAAAAGTTCAATTTACTTTTTTAGTAATATGATCTTGATAAAAATACACCTTATTCTTTCACGAAAGAACCGATTTCTACAAGATTCCCTTCGGGGTCGGCAATGTAGCAAGTTCGCTGTCCCCAAGGCTCTGTTGTAGGCGGCATTACAGATTCTCCACCCTTTGTGACTATTTCATTATATGCTTTATCCACTGCCGCAAAATTTTCTACGCCTAAGGCAATTTCAAAATGTCCATTTATCTTTTCTGCATAATTGAATTTTGTAGAAGTCATCTTTTCAAAATCCGAGCGTCTGTAAAATAGAAACAGAGTGCCGTCCTTTTCAAGAAATACATTCGATGCATCTTCCGCCTCTTTGATTTCAAATTCCAATATATCCCTGTAAAAACGCACCATCGTCGGCATATCTTTTACAAAAACACCAAATCCATCTAATTTCATAGATTTCCTCCAAAACATCGCACGCCAGCGGCGTGTTGTCCTAACATTCGCTTACCTGCATTTGTGGCTTGTCCGCAATGTCAGGTTGAAGCGGGTGTTAGATGCTTTATCTACATCGATATTTTAGTTTTAGCAATAAATTCTATCTTCAAATTCATCCCCAGTCCGTCTGCAAGCCTTTTCAAAATCTTTATTGTCGGATTTCCAGAACCATTCTCTATTTTGCTTATATCTGATTGAGCAATTCCAGTTGCATCGGCAAGTTGTTTTTGCGTAACATGACTTAATTTTCTGGCATCAATTAACGAACTGATAAGTTCATATTCTAGTCCAAGAGATTCATATTCTTTTCGGAAAGTTTCATCTTTCATTTGTTCTTTTAATGCCTCTGTTAATGTCATTTCTTTCCTCCTGCTTCCAGATTTCTATTCAAGTAGTCAGTTCGATAATCTTTTGCCCTTTGTATTTCTGAAGTCGGTGTTTTTTGAGTTTTCTTTCGAAAACCATGCGTTATGACTATCTTCTTTTCTATGATAAAGAAATACAAATGCCTTACTATATTGTTACCTTGAATTGTTCTTAACTCAAATATACCGTCATCAAGGTGTTGGGAATATGGCAATCTTAATTCATTCCCTTTATTTTCCAGTAATCCTAAATCACGAAACACTTTAGCTTTCAGCTTGACTTCAAGCGTATTTATGAAATCTAAACTTGGTTTTTCACCTGCTTTTGTTTCATAGAATTCAACAATCCAATTATTTGCCATATCTCAATCTAATTATATTGGTTATATCCTATATTTGTCAAGATGAGTGTATTATCACAAAAAGATATTAGGTAGGCGGAATATCAAAATGGTTCCTTAACGACAAATTTCTTATCTTCTCAATGCTCGATACTTTCTAAAATACAAGTTAAAGCGGATTTTAGATTAAATTGTATTTTTATCCTTTTTCCACGTTATATAATCTTTTTTTGCCTTCATATCTTTTAGCTTATTCCATGCCGCTAAAGCCGCTTCTCTTGTTGCATTTTTTTCATTTGCCAGATAATCGCTGATGAAGTTATTAAATTTACAGGATGGAATTTGCGGAAGCTTTCCTTCCATTTTGTTTAAACGAATATATTCACAAATGACATCATTATACGTTATTTTTTCACCATGGGACAGTTTATTTTCAATCCATCGATTAAGCCAATATTTTGCCCCTGATTTCGGTTTTAATCCCGGAATCCGTTTATCCATCTCACTGTGTATGAATTCCCATGTTTCTTTTTTGTTGCTAAAATTTTCAACATAAGTATGACTATTCAATATGTCTCTATTCCGGCTTTTACTTCGATAACTATTCTGTTTATTTACTGTTCCGGTTTCCAAAAACTGAATAATCATCTTTTCAAGCTGATCCTTTCGTATTTTTAAATCAAAAGGAATTTCAAGCGATTTTGCTAATGCTTTGAGTTCACTCATGTACCAATATTTATTCTCGAATTATTTTATTGTCATAAAGTCTTTTGTTTATGTGCCGTAATTATTGGGAACCTCTAAAAACTTCAGTTTTGGACAGTTTCCTTAGATTTAATTTGCGATGTTTTGTTTAAGTTATTATGACATAAAGACTTAAGCAAAACTCGTCGGGCATCTCTAAAAATCTAACCGAGTTTTTAGAGATGCCCTATTGTGTAACTGTATGCCTTAACAGTTCTCATAATATCCTCGATACTTATATACCAATTTTTTCCTTTTCTGATTATTGAACTTCTCTTATCAAGAATTTTATTTTTACACCGCTCAATAACATCTTTGGTATCTAAATCAAGATTACGTTTTATTCGCTCAATACCCATTTCAGTTGTATGAATTTTTATACAGAATTTCAGAATTGTGTTCCATAATGATTTTATATCCGCATATTATTTTATTTTGCCTGCAACAGCATGTCCATCTAACATTGTTTCGACCTTTCTTCATTATATCACGCAAACTACGCATTTTCAATCTAAACTGGCACCTCACCAAGCAGCTTCATCTTTCTACCATAATGTCTGTCGTAACACATCATCAACAGCCAGATTAGGCCTATCTTCACTAAATGGGATAAAGGCGAATCACATTCGGTCGATAGGGCTTTGAACGCCGAGACCGCCGCGGTTGAGGACGTGGGTGTAAACCATAGTGGTTGAAACATCGCTGTGGCCTAGAAGCTCTTGAATGGTACGGATATCGTAACCGACTTCAAGCAGGTGCGTTGCAAATGAATGCCGGAAAGCGTGGCAGCCGATTGGCTTCGGAATACCTGACCGTAAAACAGCTTCATGCAGGGTGCGTTGAATAACCGAAGGATCGATATGGCGCCGCCCCTGCTCTCCGGTTTTTTTTTCTGACATCGGCGTGCTTGAGGAAACACCCATTGCCAGACCTGAGTTTTGCCTGCGTTGGGATATTTTTTGCAAGAGCAAACGGAAGCGGCACCAAACCGAAACCGTCCTTGCAGTCTGCCTCTTTCTTTCTGCTTTATTCGCCTTCGCTCCAAACATTTAACGAGCCTAATACTATCGACTGTTCTTATTTGATCCAAACCAATTGCTTATTATATATGCGCTTTCGCGTATGAATTCAACGGCCGCTAAAATCGATATTTTATTGACTGTTGTAATTATACGGCAAAATTAAAAAACAGCAATCTGCCGAATAAAACCGCGATAATATTTTTTCGACCGGATGAAATTTTTACGTTTTCGCTGTATAGTTGGTTTATCGCGCACAAGCGGCGGCATTTATTTTACTGTGCGCAACGAGCGCACTAATTGCACGCGGCGAAAATTGGAATTTTCTCCCTCGCGCAACTTCAAGGAGTTTTTATGGACTATGCTAAGGAATCGCTTCGCCTTCACGGGCAGTGGAAAGGAAAAATTGAAATCGTTTCAAAAGTGCCTGTCGCCACAAAGGAAGATCTGTCGCTGGCCTATACGCCGGGCGTAGCTCAACCGTGTCTTGAAATCCAAAAAGATATAAGCAAAAGCTATACCCTTACTGCGCGCCATAACCTGTGCGCGGTAATCACCGACGGTTCCGCTGTCTTAGGACTCGGCGATATCGGCCCGGAAGCGGGAATGCCCGTCATGGAAGGAAAATGCGTTTTATTCAAAACCTTCGGAGGAGTCGACGCCTTCCCGCTTTGCATAAAAACAAAAGACGTGGACGAATTCGTAAACACTGTTTATCTTTTGTCGGGCTCATTCGGCGGTATAAACCTTGAAGACATAGCCGCCCCGCGGTGTTTTGAAATCGAACAAAAATTAAAAGAAAAATGCGACATCCCGATTTTCCACGACGATCAGCACGGTACGGCCGTTGTCACGCTCGCAGGTTTGACAAACGCACTTAAAGTTGTCAAGAAAAGCCTCTCAGACGTAAAGATTGTCATAAACGGCGCGGGGGCGGCGGCCGTAGCCATCGCGAAACTTCTTTTAAGCGCAGGCGCAAAAAACATAATTCTGTGCGACAGCGTAGGCGTGATCTACAAAAACAGAAAAGAAAGGATGAACCGGATCAAGGAAGAGATGTCCTTCGTTACAAACCCCTGCGATATAAAAGGATCCTTGCCGGACGCCATGGACGGCGCAGACGTGTTTATAGGAGTGTCCGCTCCGGGAGTATTAAAACCGGAAACCGTCCGAAAGATGGCCTGTTCGCCGATAGTTTTTGCCTGTGCGAATCCTACGCCTGAAATCTTTCCCGAAGAAGCAAAGTCGGCGGGAGCCGTCATCGTAGCCACGGGGAGAAGCGATTACCCCAACCAGATAAACAATGTCTTGGCCTTCCCCGGCATTTTCCGGGGAGCGTTTGACGTCCGCGCATCCGAGATCAATGAACGGATGAAGGTCGCCGCAGCCGACGCGATAGCGTCTTTAATTTCCGACAAAGAATTAAACGCCAATTACATAATCCCCGCAGCCTTCGATCCGCGCGTAGGCCCTGCAGTAGCGAAAGCCGTAGCCGAAGCGGCGAAAAAAACGGGCGTCGCACGCATATGAGTGTAACCGATTCGCTTTTAAAAACGATTTCACACTGTTCGGCTCTCCGCCATGCCGTTTCCCCTCTCCGCTTTATATTTTTTTTCATGCTCTTGTCGTGCAGGCTAAATAGTAATCATTGTAAAAATCAATCAATATTATTAATATAAAGAAACCGTGGGGGATTTTATGAAAAAAACATTTATTTCAGTATTTTCTATAATGATTGTGTTACTATTTTCTTCTTGCGTTTCAGCCCCTGTTGATGGAGCTAATAATATAGGAATGATAGAAAATGCAACTCCAGAAAATTCAGTTTTGGTTTATGGAATGTCTTCAGAGCCTGATATTCAACTTTATTATGTTGATGAGAATAATAATTGGGAAGCATTAATTTCGACAGGAAACAGATATTTTTCTTTACCACCAGCTCACAAAGGCGGAAAACTTGTTGTAAAAGGTTCAAGCTGGCAAAAATCACTTACAACTACAGCATTTCTAGGAAATATGATTTTACATACTCAATACATCAAATTATATGAAGTTCAAAATGATGAATGGACTGTAAATGTTCCTAAAGATAAGTCATTGTATTTTATGGGACTCCACTCACTTCAACAGCAAAATATTATGGAATGGGAATCTTTAAAAGCATTGGCAAATAAGCCGGGAACACTGGTTATTGGAATACCCAAAACAGAGGAAGAGTATAAAGCTGCCATAAATAAATATGAATTAAAATCTCTTAATACACTATTGAAAAAATACAAAGGAACTGTATGGGAACCTGTTATTAATGAACGCATTTCCGAACTCAAAAATAGATGATTTCCGTACCTGTAAAATGTACGTGAGGCATCGCTTTGGGTTCGGTTAGATTTTACGTGATTCAATGCGGAATATTGCCAAAATTATTTAAAAAGGATATTATTAGCGCACTTGCGGCTATCGTATATCGGTATTACACGACCTTCCCAAGGTTGATAGGGCGGTTCGACTCCGCTTAGCCGCTAACGAAGCCTAAGCGCGCTCGAAAAACAACATCTCCGACTTTCAATCGATTGATGAATTGACCGCCGGCAAAACGCGGCATTCAAGCCCTTGTCATCTTGCGATAAACAGTCCGCTTGGGAACACCGGCTTCTTCTCCGAACTGTTCTTTTTTCCATGCGGCATATTCCGACCAGTTGCCTTCAAACCATCTGACTTCGCTGTTGTTCTCAAACGCAAGTATGTGCGTGCAGATCCTGTCCAAAAACCAGCGGTCATGGCTTACCACAAGGGCGCAGCCTGCAAAATCTTCCAGAGCTTCTTCCAGCGCCCGCACCGTTTGAACGTCCAGATCGTTCGTGGGTTCGTCCAAAAGCAAAACGTTCCCGGATTCTTTTAACATCATTCCGAGGTTAAGCCGGTTTTTTTCTCCGCCGGATAAAACCTTTATCTTTTTATTTTGGTCGGCGCCATTAAAATTGAACCAGGCGCAATAAGCGTGTCCGTTTACTTCGCGTACGCCGCCTTCAAGAGCTCTTCCTTTTTCGTCTACGGCTCCCAATTTTACAATATCAAGGTTGTCGGTGAGCGTTTCGTAGACGGTTTTATCTTCGTCCAGCCTTGAGCGGAGCTGATCTACATAGACAAGCTTTACGCTGGAGCCGATCTTTATTGAACCTGAGTCCGGCTTTTCTTCCGACTCGGAATTTACCCCGCTTGCCGCCTCTTTTTGTTTTGCTGCGCCCGCAATCAATTTAAACAACGTGGTTTTACCCGCGCCGTTCGGCCCTACTATGCCTACTACGGCTCCTGCCGGTATTATAAAATTCAGTTTTTCAAACAAGAGTTTGTCGCCAAAGCTCTTTGTCAAATCGTGCGCTTCGATAACCACGTTTCCCAAGCGCGGACCTGCGGGTATTGAAATCTGTGTGTCTTTAAGTTTTACCTTTGCGCCCTTTGAAAGAAGCTCTTCGTATTTTGTAATGTGCTCCTTGTGTTTTGCCTGCCGCCCCTTTGCGCTTGTGTGAATCCATTCAAGTTCCTTTTGTATTTCCCTGCGCCGCTGACTTTCGCCTTTTTCTTCCATAGCGAGTCTGGCCTCTTTTTGTTCAAGCCAACTTGAATAGTTCCCTTTAAACGGATATCCTTCGCCGCGATCCAGTTCCAAAATCCAGCCGGCCACGTCGTCAAGAAAATAACGGTCGTGCGTTATCGCTATCACAGTCCCTTCATAATCATGCAAATATTTTTCAAGCCAAGCGACCGTTTCCGCGTCCAAATGATTTGTGGGTTCGTCAAGAAGAAGTATGTCGGGGCGTTTTAAAAGCAGCCGGCACAGAGCGACACGGCGACGCTCGCCGCCGCTTAAAGTGTCTACGACTTGATCCTGAGGAGGACAGCGCAGCGCGTTCATTGCAAGCTCAAGGTTGGAATCAAGGTTCCATGCGTCGGCTGCGTCCAGTTTTTCCTGAATTTCCGCCTGACGCGCGCAAAGCTTATCGAAATCTGCATTTTCTTCGCCGAAGGCTTCGTTTACCTTATCGAATTCGGCCAACAGATCGGTAATGTGCTTTACGCCTTCGCTCACAATCTCTTTTACGGTCTTACCGGCTTCAAGCTGCGGCTCCTGCTCCAAATAACCTATGGTATACCCGGAAGCAAGGATCGTCTCTCCGGTAAAATCCTTGTCTTCTCCCGCAAGAATTTTAAAAAGGCTCGATTTTCCGGAACCGTTTGCTCCTATAACGCCGATCTTAGCGCCGTAATAATAGGAAATACTTATGTTTTTTAAAACGACCTTCGTGCCGTAAGCGCGGCTTACGTCGTTCATCGTGTATATTATCTTTTTATCGTCAAATGTTTTGGCCATGTAAAAACTATACAGAAGAAATCCCTGTCTGTAAATGGTAAAACGCGCTAACAAATGTAAGTTCTCATGCAGCGCATCCGGCGAAAATCTTTCACAATAGGAGCTTGTGCGGTTTTTTTACGAATTTTATTTCCTATTGACATAATTTTGAAGTTTCAATAATATGATAAAACTCACGTGTAATTAGTTAAGGTAGGTAATGATATGTCCAGATCATGCGATATTTGCGGAAAATCTCCGATGTATGGTAATAAAGTAAGTAAATCCTTTAATCATTCTCACCGTACCTGGAAGCCTAATCTGATGAAAGTAAAAACGGAATTTGAAGGCAGAACCGCTACTTTTAATGTCTGCGCGCGCTGTCTGCGAAGCGAATTTATCGTAAAAAAGGTAAGAATTCCTAAAGAAAATCCGGCTGTTGAATCTTAAGGAAGGTATGCGCAAAATGCGCACGAAAGCGACATTTTCGGAAATTGAAATTTCCTTGCATGTCGTTTTTTAAGGAAGATCTTTCCTGCAAAAGTTAAAAGGCTGTCTTGGTCCTGTTTGGATCCTGAGACGGCTTTTTTATTTTTAAACGCCGTAAATGCCGCCGATCGACTTAAAACAGCGGCAATAAGGCTGTCGCCCGCACCCGCATGCCGCCTATCGGCGCAAAGTCCGGATTTTCATAAAATCTTTTATTCTCCCGATCTGATCACAAGGCCGTCGTAAGAAGGCTTAACGGTCGCGCCGTTAAAAACCGCCTCCTGCAGTTCCGGAAAAAGGTGCACACGGTCAAGTATGTAATTGCAAATATCCGTGTGCGACATGTCGTGACAGATGTGCGTAAACCATGTGTGTTTTGCCTTTAAGAGGCCGGCATACTTCATTGCAGAGTCAAAATTCAAATGCGTCGAATGCTCTCTTTCCCTCAGCGCGTCAATGACGACATGATCGAGAACACCGCAGTTTTTTTCTATAAGTTTTAAAGATTCGTCGCTTATAAAATTACAGTCGGTAAGATATGCAATGGAATGTTTTTTAAGATCCTTGCCCTTACAGGACAAAAGCCATCCCGTAGAAGCAAGTTCTCCGTGCATCATGGGAACGGGAATAACCGAAATATTTCCTACGCTGATCGGATGCGCGGAATCAAACCCGCCGCTGTCGATAAGGCACAATTTAGGTTTGCCGCCGGCAATTTGGGTATGTTTAAAAATATAATTGAATCTGATTTTTATTTCCGAAACGGTTTCGGCGTTTGTATATACGGGCAGCCCCTGTCCGCCTGTCTGAGGGTAATCGCCCTGCTTCGAGCGGCAATGGTCGGAATACTTTGTATGGCTGAATATGCGAAGGTCGTCAAGTCCGTTTAAATGATCCGCGTGGGAATGCGTAATAAACAAAGCGTCCAGCGAAGGAATTTTATATTTCAGCGCCTGTATGCGGAATTCGGGACCGGTGTCTATTACGACATGCGTCGTTTTTCCCGATGTATCCGAAGATCTGATATACGCGCTGCATCTGAGCCGTTTATCCTTTCTGTCGCGGGAGCGACATACCGCACATTTGCATGCTATGACGGGAACTCCGTGACTGGTTCCCGTTCCCATAAAAGTAAAAATCATATAAAACAGTATAAAAAGACGGACGTTTCAGCGCAAGCACACATTGACCGCAAAGACCGCATGGACGCTAGGTATAAAGATTTTTCCGAAAGCTTAAAGCAAACATCCAAACTTATGAAGCTAAAAAACTTTTATATAGCTTTAATTAAAGAGATAACAGGCCTTCCAGAAAGAGAGATTGAAAAATTTGTAATGCTTAATTAGACCTTTCAAGGCACCTTCGTTCCGCCCGATACGAGAGGCTCGAACAGGACGGCATTTTCCGCTGGGCAAGCCTACAGCTCAAAATCTGCTGGCAGATTTTGAGTCCGCCTCTAGGGACGGAGAGTAATTCCGCGGTTTATTAAAGCCTAATCCAATGTAGTTCTCCATTATTATCTACAGTCATTTTAAGCATAACCCACCTTTTTTTGCTTTTTGCATTATTAAAGGCCTCTGCTAAATCCGGCGGAGCGGTAAAATCAGTATGGTTGTCGTCGGTAAAGCCGGGCTTTTCGATATAAAGAATGCAATTTGCACGATTACTATTCGCCTGCTGCGGTAAATCATTAAAAAGCTTGGTAAAGGCTTCTGCATTAAGCCGATTGCCGTGGCACGACAGCTCTTTCAAAGCGGTTAAGTCCTGCACGTCAAGAGCGGTTAGTTTATTGAAGCCGCATTTCAGCTCTTGCAAAGCGGTACAGCCCTGCACATTAAGGGCAGTCAGCTGATTTCTTAAGCATCGCAGCTCAGTGATATTGCCTTTGAGGATAACGGTTGTGCCCTTTGCGTACAGCACGGATTCGGAGTCGCTTGTAAGCGTTGTTTCTTCGCAGCCTTCTACCGTTACGGAGGAACCGTCTGAGGTTGTTACCTTAACTTTTATGTCGAGCTTGCCGGGACTTAAGATGAGCGAGGCGCCGCCTTCGACAAAGGGAGCTTCGGGCAGTGCTGTACTTCCGCCTGTTCCCGTACCAGATTGCGCCGCATTCGAGCACGCGGTCATACCGAACAGCGCAATGAGCGCCAAAACTGCGACTGTGATGATTGCCGCGGCTCCCTTCTTGTTGTGAGTTTTAAATTTTGTCATATATTCTTCCTCATCAAAGTTTTATCAATGGGTAATTTGTAATTAAGTCGACAATTACAAATTACCCATAATAAACCGGATTACCAATTTTCTACGGCCTTCTAAGATACCCGCTGTTATCAATACGATAGGTATTACCTCCATCGGGTTTTACGGCTATGTTTCGTACCGCCTGTGTCAATGAAAAACCTGTAACAGAATTATCCAAAAAGACTACTTGTTGGTTTTCGGCGGAATTATAATAGTTATTGGAATCGTTCTTGAAATCAAGTTTAAGTGTATACGATTTTTTATCACATATCTTGATAGCACCGTTAAAATGATCAGTATGCATAGGAAAAACAAGCTTAACAGTTCCTTTTATCTCCGTATCTCCTTTTACATTTAAATAAGAATAGTGATAGTCAGACCCTCCCTGCTGAGTATCAAACCCTCCAAGCTCTATCATAGAATTGTTATCCAATGCTTGTACGTTTTCAAAAGTAACATCGCCTGAATCTGACTTTATTATCTTTTCAGTATCTTTTACCGTTACATTTTTTAAGTGAAATTTGAAGAACCTATATGCCGATAAGGCAAACTCATCATCCTTACCGTTTTTTATTGTCAAATTTTCAAGAGTCATATTTTCTATGCCGGGGGCTGTAATAGTAATCATTTTACCTTTGTTATCAGCATTCAATACGGCGTTATTTGTACCCCTTATTGTACAGTTGGCAGCCGGCACCATGGTATCACTGCCGGCGGACATGGTATACTCTCCTTCAATGTAAAAAACATCACCGTCTGATGCACTTTCTACTGCGTTTTTTAAGGCTGTCCATTTAGCGGTAGGATTGGAAGCGGAGCCTCCTCCTATCACCTCTGCAAGCTTGCCGTGCTCATCTATTATCCATTTTTTAGCAGGAGAGGTTTGCGGCGTTACAGTGAACTTGGTGTAGTTCGCCGGTGTGCCGTTCGATATCGCGCCGTCAAGCACTTGCGTAGTCGCAGCGTAGTTCGCATCCGGTACCGTGATGCGCGCAACGGGCGCCGTACTTGTCAAGGAGCCGACAAGCTCTATCTTACAGTTGTTGGCCAAATACACATCGTTGTCGGCCGCCGTGGGAGTAACGCATGAGGAGCCTTTCATCTTAAAAACCGCTCCTGTTTCTACATACACGCCGGCGCCGCTTTTTTGATTTCCGGTGCAGTTCGTGATTGCACCGCTTTCCAGCATAAACGTTGCTCCGCTTCCTACATACACGCCGCCGCCTTCGCCGTTAGAAGCTCTGTTGCCGGTAATGGAGGCATTATCGGATAAAGTTAAAGAGCTGCCCGTGCCTTTTATATAGACGCCACCGCCCTTTCCTCCACCGCCTAGATACGATAGGTTTTGCGCCATAGTCGTATCTCCGCCGATGGTGCCGCCGCTGACTTTTACAATAGCTGGAGTACTTCCATCCGCTTCCGCATAAACAGCCCCTCCTATCTTTGCCTGGTTGCCGGTAACCGTGCAGTTTTTCATCGTGACAGTACCGCCCTTTGTGTAAATTGCCCCGCCGTACCCGGCTTCGGACAAGCCTCCTGCCTTGCCGTTTTTAAGCGCCAGGTTTTCAAGGGTGAGTGTTTTTCCGGACTGAACGGTGAATATACGGTGCGCATTCGAGCCGAGGCTGACGCGGTCTGCGTTAAGTATGTCCGAGCTTGCTCCGGTTTTTCCCTTTATCGTCAGGTTTTTGTCGATGTCTATTACGCCTCTGTCGTCGTCGCCGCTATCGTTTGTCGCTGTAATTGTGCCGTTTACGGTGATAGTGCTGCCTTCGGGGAGTGCTTGCACGGCTTCTTTGAGCCTTTGCCATGCGCCGGAGCCGGAACCGCCGTTTATGATTGTGGGTATTGCCTGCAATGTTCCGTCGCTCTTTATTTTCCATAGGTTCGCTGCATCTGCAGGCTGTGTTACGCTGAACTTGGTGTAGGTATTCAATAAATTACCGCCGTGAAGTAATGCAATCCCGTCTGTGTACTGTTCGGGTGTAATGCGGGCAACAATAGGATTGGCACTCGTCAAAGCACCGTCTACTTTAATCAAAGTGCCGTTTGCCAAATACACATCGTTTTTGCCCTTCGTGTTTGTGTCAGGTGCGGTTGACGGCGTAATGACGGTTTTCTCTGTCAGCCCAAGCGTACCTCCGGCTTCGACATAAACCGCCCCGCCTTTGCCGTCGGCGGCATAGCCTCCTTCAAGCTTTATGTTCTCCAGTATAAGCCCCGTGCCGGTGCCGCTTACTTTGAAGATGCGCCTACTGTTATTTGCGTCTACGGTGTGGACGGTACCGCTTGACGAACTTGACAGCATCAGGCGTTTGCCGCCGGTTACGGCTATTTCGGTATCGGCGGTCAGGTTGGCGCCGATTTTAATGTTTATGAAGAAAGTGTTATAATCATGCTGGCCGGGCCCCGTACCCTGTTCGGGAGTGTTTTGTACAACGTTTTTAAGCTCGCCGTAGGAGCTTACGGCATCTACCACCTTAATATGTACGGTAGTGTGCGGCCCTTCTATTGCGCCCCTTACAGTCCATACTTCAAGTGTGTGTGCACCGCCGGATAGCGTTATTTCCGCCGATGCCGGTGCCGACTGTTCGGCGCCGCTGTTCAGTTTATACTTTACCGTTGCACCTGCGTCCGCGCTCAGTTCAAGTTTGCAGCCTTGGTTGAGCATACTGTAAATAACCAGCGGGTTTGAGGAGCTATTATACTGTCCCTCATCGGGAATGATGTCTTCTGTAACATAGCCTTTAGTACCTGCACTGATACAGTACAAAGAGTTATCGCTGCTGCTAAAATCCTGCTTTATTTTAAGGCCGGGAACTTCATACCGCACCAGTTTAATAAAAAACTCTTTTGGGTCGCTGTCGTCGTAGCCGCTTAATTGGGCTTTTAGGGTAATTTTGTAACGCTCTTCGTATATGCCCGTCCCAAGCGCCGGTAAATTTATCACAGCGGTCGTTGTGCCGCTTACCGTTCCGCCGCTTATCTGTGTCCACGTGCTGCCGTCGAACTTTGCGATACTTCCCGTTATGGTCGTTCCGGCGGGAGCGGCCGTTGCCGTTGCCGTTAAGGTTTTGCCGCTTATGCCGGAGAATTCTTCCAGATTGCTCTCCGATGTTCCCGTTATTGGGGTTGAGCCGTCAAGCAATGCCACATCGGCCAGCTTGCTTCTTTGGGTGCTTGCCCGTATCACTGCGGAACTTAAGCCTTGTTCGTCTTTTATGCTGACATCGTACACTTTTTCAGGGCCGCCGACTTTTACATCGGTTTTTAAGCGGAGAAGCCCGCTCCCCGTAGGAAGAGGATGAGCAGCGTCGAGCGGACTTGCTGTCGCCAAAAGGTCTGCGCTCGATGATGTAAACTCCGTACCTGTTACGCTCAAAGTAATAGGGGAAAGTGATACGCCGCCTGCCGTAACGTTCATTGTGTTGATGTCTTTATGTATGCTTTCGCCGGGACTGCCTATCATTGTGCCCATATCTTTTGCGCGGAATAAAAGCACATAGAACCATTCGCTTCCTACCTGCGTTTTTCCGATTCCCGCGTACTCCAAAACGGGGGCGGTGTTCGCGTACAAATCAAACTTGTAAATTTGATTGAACTTTCTGCCGTCGGTACTGTAAAGCTTGATCGCAGCTCCTATGTTGCCGGCGCCGTACTCGTACCGTTGTAAAAAAGCCGATGTATATGTAAGCGTCAAAGTATCGCGAGCGCTTTGCACAAGCGTATAATCGGCGTTTACCGCAGGCGGGTTTGTCCCCGAAGCATCGTGTATACCGCTTCCGAAAGTTATGATATCCGAAGGCGCCCCTGTACCCGGCATTACAAACGAAAAGCTTTGGGGATTGCGCACGGTAAACGTAAGCACCGCAGGACTTGCAGACGGTACGCACTGAACGCCCGCCGCGCTCGTCGGTACCGGAGATGCGGATCTGAAACCGGTAATGACGGGTTCCGACGCCCAATACGAAAAATCTTCTTCTATGTCCGCAAAAAGCTCTTTGCAGGCGGTTATAGTCAGCAACGCCGCTAGCGAAGCGGCTCCGATCATTATCGTGATAAATTTACGCATTTTCAAATTCCTTTTCGGTTTCCATAAAATCAGCAAGGAACCCCTCTCTCAAAAAACAGTCATACTCGTAGCGGCACCGTTATTTTTGTACTGCAAAGTCCGTATTGATGTAGTCACATTCCGCTAGTAACATAGCAGTTTCCGTTCATTTCTAAAGCTTTTCAATTTCTTCAACGGGAAGACCTGTCATCGCACAAATTTCAGCGACCGGGTAATTATGCGCACGCATCAGCTTGGCAGTTTCAATTTTCGCTTGAAGCGCGCCGTCGGAGAAGCCTTGTTCAATGCCTTGTTCAATCCCTTGTTCAATCCCTTGTTCAATCCCTTGTTCAATCCCTTCAGCAAATGCGATTTTACCTGCTTCCTCACGCTGTACCGCTATATCCGTATCATAATCATATTCCGACAATAACATATTGATTACCTCCCGTGATTTTCGCTGTAAGTATTCTTTTAAGATTCCTTTTTTTATGCATATCTTTACCGCATTGGTAAAGCCGTTTTCTCTGTCGAGTTGCATTTGAGTACGTACCTCTTCTACAAAGAGGCTGTATTCTTCAAGCGGTTTGCACGCCGTTAAAACTTTGTTTGCCTTGTCCGTGTTTATATTGAGAACTTGCACCGTCAGTTCCAGCGGAGCGTGTTCCGGTTTTACAATGTAGGCGTCTGAAAGTTTGAGGGTTCTGTGTGACGGATACGCTTCTGTTCCATTGTAAAAGACATAAAACTCAGGTGTCGGAATTGTCTGCAGAATTCTGTGGTACTTTGCCCTCGGATCTTGAATTTGTTCATACAGACGCGCTACATATTGCAGGCAACGTAAAGGCATATTTTCATTAATGGTCGATTGGTGTTCCGCCAACACAATGATTTTATTGTCAATCAAACACGATACGTCATTGGACAATTTCGTATACATTGCCTGATCCAGTTTGAGCGGTTTCAGTTCCGTTGAAGAATCAAGGTTTGTGCCGTGTAAAGCATTATAGAGCGATAAGAAATTCTCTTTTGCCTTTTCGTCCTCACTGAATAGGTCGACAAAAACCGAATCCTTGTATTTTCTGTTTGCCGTGCTCATACCAAGCCCTTTATTTCTATATTCCTGCAGGCAATATTTGCTGCAAGGCAAAATCAAACCCTATGTATTATAATATAAATTAGAGAATTTTAGAATAGGCCGCATTGCCTCACGTAAAATCTAACCGAAAAAAAAGCGGTGAATCACGTAAAAATCTAACCCAAATCTGAGTCACAATAGAAGCCCGAAGGAAGGGCAAAATGGGGTTAGACATGAAAACGAAACAGAAATTAACCGAAGAAACGGCAAAACGCTACTGTACGGCAAGCAAAAAGCACAAGACGAAAATCATCGATGAGTTCATTGCGACCACCGGCTACAACCGAAAGTATGCCATCCACATTTTGAAAAACACGGCGTACATAAAAATAACACACTTTAACAACGTTGAAAAAAAGAGCGTGCAGGTCATTACGAAAGTACGCAAAAAGCGGCGCTATGAAAAATACTACTGTCAAGACGTACAACAGGAAGTTATTCGCCTGTGGATTTTATCGATGTATCTGTGTGCAAAACGCCTTGTTCCGTTCATCCGCGACAACATCGACTACTTTGCTCAAAAGGCAGGCTATGATGAACAACTCAAGCTTAAACTAAGCGCCATATCAAGCGCAACGGTCGCAAGGATTCTCAAGCCGGAAATCCCAAAACATTCAATCCGCGGTATTTCGACCACACGTCCTGCAAAAAATCTGAATAAGCTTATTCCCATACGCACCTATTTCAATTGGGACGAGAAAAAACCAGGCTTTTTTGAAGCCGACACGGTCGCTCATTGCGGTATGAGGAGCGAAGGTCAGTATGTTTGTACGCTCACACTCACCGACGTGCATTCAGGATGGACGGAAAACAGAGCTCTTTTGAACAAAGCCCAACGCTGGACAAAAGAAGCGGTCGATGATGTAAAAGAAAAATTACCGTTTAAGATGAAAGGCATCGACAGTGATAACGGAGGTGAGTTCAAAAATACTCAGCTGTTGCAATGGTGCCAAGAGCATAAGGTTGTATTTACCAGAGGTAGAGAATACAAAAAGAATGACAATTGCTTTGTCGAGCAGAAAAATGACAGTGTGGTACGAAGAATTGTCGGCTATTACCGCTTTGAAGGAGAAGAAACACGAGAAGTCATGGCAGAACTGTATGAATACTATAACAAGCTCGTCAACTTTTTTTTCCCTTCGATGAAGATTATCGCTAAGGCACGAATAGACGCAAAGGTTATAAAAAAATATGATACTGCTAAGACTCCTTACCGAAGGCTTATGGAAAGCAAGGAACTGAGCCCTGCTGAAAAAGAGGAACTGAGACGGAGAATGGTCAACTTGAATTTGCAACTGTTGCTTGAGAAAACACAACAGCTCCAAAGTACGCTTATCTCTATGGCTGTCCCTTGGTCAAAATAGCTACGGTTAGATTTTTACTTGAGGAACCTAAATCATTTGGGTTAGATTTTTATTTGAGGAAATACGTAGGCACATTTGTACCGCATTTGGGTTAGATCTTTACATGAGGAAATACGGAGTGCACACAATTTACTGCACTCATTGACCGCGAAGTTTATAATATGATACTATTGGCTATCTGCATAAAGTGAGGTCTGAATAATGCCGTATTCCGAACCGACCAATCTTGCGATTGTAGCATGTCCCGGCGGAGAAGCGTTTGCTAACGCCGTCATAGTACATCTTCGCAATATGTACAAACATCGCTTTGCACTAAAAACCGATGTCATTTCCAAACGTTATCAACTGACAAAAAACGACCTCATCAGAAGAATAAACCTTGAAAGCGACGTGCAGATGTCCGACGTCTGCATGCGAGGTTCCGTCGACGGTTACAGACCTCCTATCTTTAAAGTAAAAGCGCGTTTTACATATTTTATGAACGGCGAATTTAAGACGGAGCTTCTTGACTCCATTCGCGGAAAAGACGTTTACATCTTTCAAGACTGCGAAAACCATGAAAAACTTCCCTTAAACGAAGGGAATAATTTAATATCGCTTTCCGTAAACGACCATGTAATTTCCATGCTGGTTACCATAGACGCCGTTCAGGAAGCGGGCGCAAAAACCATAACTCTTGTCCTTCCCGTCTATCCCTACAGCCGCCAGCATAAAAAGAAAGGCCGCGAAGGACTTACCGCAAGAATGCTCGGTCATATTTACGAAAACATGGGAGTTACCCGTATCATCACTCTCGACCTGCATTCCCGCGAAATTATAAATTCCTTCAGTCTCACGCAGCTTGAAAACCTGCACGCAAGCTACCAGATAATAAGGGAGCTCGGAAAATGCGTGGATTTGAACAATAAAACCGAAGATCTTATAGTCGTTTCGCCGGATACCGGGGCTATAGACCGCAACAAGTTTTACGCCGCAGGGCTTAAACTTCCTCTTGCCATGATATATAAGGAACGCGATTATTCGATAGTCACCCAAGACGCACACAGCACAAATATAAAATCGATAAAACTGCTCGGTGACGTAAACGGAAAAGTTGCGTTTATGGCGGACGACATGCTCGGCACCGGAGGCACATTGCTCAAGGCGATGGAATATTTAAGGACCCAAGGAGCGACGAAGGTTATCGCAGCCATAAGCCTGCCTTTTTTTACGGGAAACGCTATCGAACAGTTTGACGAAGCTTACAAAAACGGACTTTTTTACAGAATCATAGGCACGAACGCGGTTTATCATGAAGATCTTTTAAAGCGCGAATGGTACATAAGCACGGACGTAAGCGGTTTGTTCGCCAATGTAATTATGAGAGTCTATCATAACCAGTCTATAAGCGGCTTGCTCGATAACCGTGGAATCATTGAAAAACTGCTCAAATAAATCATTGCAGGGCGGACAAAACATTCTTAACTTTTCAGACCGAAATAAAACGGTATTGTGCGTAGACATCGGAACATCGTCGCTCAAAGCCGCCCTTATTACCGAAAAAGGCCGTACAAAGGCTTTTTCCCGCCGAAGTTTAAATCATTCAAACAGCTCTAAAATTTCTTCTTTATGGCTCCCCGCCCTGTCGGAAGCGGTAAAAAGTTTCGGCGATAAAATAAAGACGGTTGCGGGAATCTGCGTTTCGGGGAACGGGCCTACCGTCGTATCACAGGACTCAACTACGCTTTTGTGGAACGAAGAAATTCCCGAAGAATACGGCAGGGAACGGCTGGGAACGAAATCGCTTTTTATCCCCAGGCTTTTAGCTTTCCGCAGTAAATTCAAACTTGCGTGGGAAAATTCCGAAAAAATTTTTTCAGGCCCCGAATACTTAATCTACGTTTTGACAGGCGCCGCTTTTTCCATACTGCCCGAAAAACGCTATGTTCAGGCGTATTGGGACGAGGCAGAACTGCGGCGTTTTAAAATCGAGCCTGAAAAACTGCCTGACTTTGTGCCGCCGTCCTATCTTGCAGGCAACACCATTTCAGAGGCGAACCTCATGCTGGGCCTGCCCCGCCCTGTCCCGGTTTTTTGCGGAGCGCCGGATTTTATAGTTGCGCTCATAGGAACCGATACCTTGTCGTCCGGAAAAATCTGCGACTGCGCCGGTTCGAGCGAAGGTTTAAATCTTTGCACCGAAATTCCTTTATACGGCGACGATATAAGAACCCTTCCGTCCGTAATCGGCGGACTTTGGAATGCGGGAGTATTGTTTACAAAAAGCGGACGGCGCTTTTCCGAATACAAAAAGCGGTTTGAAATATCGGAAAAAAGGCAAGCGACTTATGCGGAACTGACGGAGCGCTGCATCAAAAATCCTTCCTGCGAAGGTTATAAAATAATGGAAGCTCTTGCAAAAGAAGTTCGAAACGGATATGAAATTCTTTTTGCAGCGGCAAAAAAAGAAGGAATAAAAATTGCCGACGCAATCAGGATTACCGGCGGACAAGCGAAAAACCCCGCGTGGCTTCAGATGAAGGCAAACATCGTCGAAAAAACATTTGAAGTTTGCTCGATTCCCGATGCGGAACTTTTAGGCGACGCCGCCCTTGCCTATAAGGGGCTGGGGCTTTATAAAACAATTCAGGAAGCCGCTTCTTCAATCGTAAAAGGCGGAGAAAGATATTATCCGAGAGGAAACCCGTGAAAATTTATAAAATTCCTAAAGAACTTAAAACTGTGATCTTCGACATTGATTCCACGCTGTACACAAATCCCGCTTATGAAAAAAATCAGCAGGACGTAATAATAATAAAATACGGGCAAGAAAAAGGAATTTCACAAGAAGAAGCGCAAAAGCGTATTGCACAATACCGCAAAAAATTTGCCGAACAAAATCACGGTCAAAAGATCAGTTTGGGAAACACCTTAGCCGCGTTGGGAATCCCTATTTCTCGTACGATCGAATGGCGAAAAAATCTGATCCGTCCTGAAAATTTTCTTTCGGAAGATAAAAAATTACAAACCGTCGTCAAAGAATTGAACGAACGTTTTTCTCTTATATGCGTTACAAATAACCCTGTCGTCTGCGCCCGTAAGACATTGGATATTCTGGGAATTTCTTCTTTTATCCCCGAAGTCATAGGTATTGACATATGCGGAGTTTCAAAGCCGGCAAAAGAGCCGTTTTTGCTTGCAGCCGAAAAGACAAATGCAAACCCTCAAAACTGTCTTGCCGTAGGCGACCGTTACGACATCGACGTAGCTCTTCCTTTGGAACTCGGTATGGGCGGCATTACCGTCGAAAGCGTAAACGACGTGTACCGGCTTTCGGATATTCTGTCCGCCGATACATATCGCTGAAATTCCGCCTTGCCAGCCGCACGAGGGATCGAATTTCTCCGCGCCAAAGGGAGAATTTCGTAAAACCGAATTTTAACTTGCGCCTAATATATTAGTATGTTATTATGGATTAAGTTATCGATCCGATAATCGGATTATGCTGAAAACTTTTAGGAGGAACTTAAATCATGAAAATGACACTGCGCTGGTACGGTTCAAAATTCGACACCGTCACATTACAGCAAATCAAGCAGATACCCGGCGTTTCCGGAGTTATCACAACCTTATACGACATGCCCGCCGGAGAACTGTGGCCTGAAGACAGAATAAAGGCTATAAAGGCCGAAGTCGAGGCTTCAGGACTTAAGATCGAAGGCATTGAAAGCGTAAATATTCACGACGCCATAAAGATCGGGAACGACAAGCGCGACAAATACATCGACAACTACATCAAAACTTTGGAAAATTTGGGCAAACAGGGAATCGATCTTGTGTGCTACAACTTTATGCCTGTCTTTGACTGGACGCGCACGGATTTGGCAAAGGTGCGCCCCGACGGCTCAACCGTCCTAGCTTACGACCAAAAAAAAGTCGACGAAATAGATCCGCAAACGTTCTTCGACCAGACAAACGCATCGTCGGGCGGATTTGCGATGCCGGGTTGGGAACCGGAGCGGCTTGCCCATGTAAAAGAGCTTTTTGAAGCGTATAAATCGGTAGATGAAGAAAAATTATTTGCAAACCTTGTTTACTTTTTGAAAGCCATACGGCCCGTGTGCGAAAAATACGGAATTAAAATGGCTATCCATCCGGACGATCCCGCATGGCCCGTATTCGGACTGCCGCGGATCATCACCGGTCTTGAAAAGATTCAAAGGATGATGAAGGCTGTGGATGCTCCTTTCAACGGATTGACTTTCTGCGCAGGCTCTTTGGGTTCCAATCCTAAAAACGACCTTCCCGGCATTATCCGCGCACTTCCGGGACGCATTCATTTTGCCCACGTGCGTAACCTTCACCACTTCGGCCCCGGAGTGTTTGAAGAAGCGGCACACCTTTCGTGCGACGGCTCTTTTGACCTGTACGAAATGTGCAAGGCCCTTTACGACATAAACTTCAAAGGCCCGATCCGTCCGGATCACGGCCGCATGATCTGGGGTGAAAAAGCTATGCCGGGCTACGGCCTTTACGACAGAGCTTTGGGAGCTTCTTATATAGAAGGTCTATGGGAAGCGATAGAAAAAAGCAGCCGCAAAAGCTAAAGATTTTTGCGCAGTGTCTGCGTACCATAGGACATAATTAAGGCCGGACGGCGTGTCGCCGTCCGGCCTGTTTCAACCCGTTACGGTAAGTTTGAATTTGCCCCATATGCGATTCGAACGCACTACCTGCTGCTTAGGAGGCAACTGCTCTATCCAGATGAGCTAATGGAGCGCTTATTTTTTAATTATATTAAAACAAGCCCTTTCGGGCAAGTGCGGAAAAATCCGTAAACTATACTCCGGTATAACCTAAAAAATAAGAAATCTGGCGGGCGGTGTCGCACACAAAATGAATGTTTGCGTCCATTTCTTCGCTTGTCATGGCGTTGTCGAACGCGCTCATGCTTACCGCGGCTATTATCTTTCCTGCAGAATTTCTTATGGGAGCCGCATTGCAGTTGTCGTGGAGAATGAGCTCCTGCCTGTCGGTCGCATACCCTTGTTCGCGAACTTTTTTCAATTCCGCCATAAGTAAATTATGATCTACGATAGTGTGTACCGTAAGATCCTTAAAACCGCCGCCTTTGTCTATCATCTTTTCGATTTCTTCAGGATATAATTCCGAAGCTAAAACCTTGCCCAGTCCCGAAGCGTAAAACGGAATTTTCTTTCCGGGAGTAAAATAAGTGCGCAAAACGGACTGGCTGTCCAGTCTGTCAATCTGAAGAACTTCGTAATTAAACAAAAGCGCCAAATTTATGTTCGCCTTAGGAAAATGCTTGCTCAGCATTTCCATATAAGGCAGAGCGATCTTCCTTATATCCAAGGAAGACAGCGCTCTGTTGAACAGATGAACGAATTTGAGCGACGCAGTGTACAAACTTGTGTTTTCATCCTTTTCCAAATAACCGGCCGTCGTCATAGTGGTAAGAAGCCTGTACGCCATGTTTGTATTAAGATCCAACGCCGTCATTATCTGCTGAACTGAAAACGGACCGTCGTTCTGCGCCGCAAAGTCGAGAATCGAAAGACACCGAGAAACTATTTTTACATTGTATTTACCGTTATCGTCTTTTTTGTTAGCCATAAATTACCGAATACTAAAATATTTTCCGCCGTTCGGCCGCTTAAATTAGCGTACCATGCAGGGCATTTTGGAATCGAATTTCCAGCCGGGTATGAGATGCTGCATTCCCACTCCGTCCCGCCTGTCGCCGTAAGGCAGTTTTTTGTACAGTTCATGCGCTTTCAGCACCGCATCCATGTCAAGTTCAAGTCCGAAACCGCTCGCTTCGGGTATGTGAATTTTACCGTTCGCGATCTTATAAGGATTTTTTGTGAGATGCTGACCGTCCTGCCAGATCCAATGAGTGTCCATTGCGGTAACGCTAGGACAAGCTGCCGCCGTTTGTGCAAAGATTGCAAGCGAAATATCGAAATGGTTGTTCGAATGGCAACCCCACGTAAGCCCCCAGTCGTGGAGCACTTGCCCTATACGGACGGAATCGGCCATAGTCCAAAAATGGGGATCGGCCAAAACTATGTCTACGGATTTTTCCACGACGGCGTGATAAAATTGCCGCCAGTCCGTAGCGATCATGTTCGTTGCAGTCGGAATTCCCGTCCGCATTTTAAATTCCGCCATAGTCTCGCGCCCGGAATATCCGCTTTCCGTGCCGCAGGGATCTTCCGCATAAGTTAAGCAGCTGCCCTTGCAAAGCCGTACGGCTTCTTCAAGTTTCCAAGCTCCGTTAGGATCGATGTTTATGCGCGCGTCGGGAAATTCTTTTCCCAAAGCCGCTATCGCTTCCATTTCCTTTTCGCCTGAAAGAACTCCGCCTTTAAGCTTAAAATCTTTAAACCCGTAATACTCTTTTGCCGCGTGCGCCTGCCGAAGTATTCCTTGAGTATCCATAGCAGGCTTACGCCGCTGGCGGAACCACACGTTCGGAGCGTTATCTTCGGTGATGTAATCGCCGTCGAATTTTCTTCCGTCGGCTTGGTAAAACAGGTAACCGAGTACTACGACATCGTCGCGCTGTTTTCCTTCGCCCAGTAGCTCGCACACCGGAAGCCCCAAAAACTGTCCCCAAAGATCCAAAAGAGCCGCCTCAACCGCCGATTCCGCATGGACAACGTCTTTAAGCTTTGTCAGATCCAAGTTTTGTATGCCGTCGCTGTTTTTGGCGCGCTCGTTGTGAATGTTTTTAAGCCTGCCGATTATGGTTTTATACTTGCATACGGGCTGCCCTTCAACCAGAGGAACGGCGTCCTCAAGAGACTTTGTGATCGCTTCGCCGCCGTGAACTTCGCCTATTCCCGTGTGCCCGGCGTTATCTTTTATTATAACAATGTTCCTAGTAAAAAAAGGAGCATGAGCCCCGCTCAAAGAAAGAAGCATACTGTCATATCCTGCAACCGGATATACTCTCATTTCGGTTATCACAGGAGTATTGTCGTTTGTCATATAATCCCTCGTTAAAATTTTCATTTACCGCAAATAATGCGTATCGCAGATCATGCGCGTTGCACATCATTTGCACCCTGCAAAACTTCACACTATGGCGCCGGTTGCAAGTTACCCGCATGCTGCGCCCCACGAACCTTCATTGTTACGCGGCCGTTCCGCTCCGGTTTTTTACGCCCTTTATTACGGCGCGCACAATCGAAAACATTGCAAGCGCGATAAACAGAATGGCAATCGGATGAGTAAAAATTTCCATAGCGTTGCCGTTGGCATACTGCAGGCCGCGGCGAAGATTGGTTTCAAAATCCTTTGCCAAAATAAAGCCCAGTATGAACGGCGGAAGCGGAACGCTTACCTTTTTCATCACATAACCCATAATTCCGAACAAAAGCAAACTGAATATGTCAAACACTCTGTAATTAAGCGCGTAGGAGCCTATGCCGCATAATACTATAATAACGGGCAACAAAATATAAGACGGTATCTTCAATATCTTTACAAATCCGCGCAGCCCCGTAAACATGACGATAGCCATAACGGCGGAAGAAAGAATCATTGCCGCGTAAATAGCGTAGACCGTATCCGCATTTGTCTGAAAAAGCAGAGGACCGGGGGTAAGCCCGTGAAGCATAAATCCGCCTAAAAGAATTGCAGTAACGCCGTCGCCGGGAATGCCGAGTGTAAGCAGCGGTATCATAGCGCCTCCTATGCTGGCGTTATTTGACGTTTCGCTTGCGATAATGCCGTCGACTATTCCCGTTCCGAATTTTTCAGGATGTTTTGAAGAATTTTTTGCAACGGAATACGCTATGAGATTGCTCGTAGATCCTCCTATTCCGGGAAGAACTCCTATGCCGAGCCCTACGAGAGCCGAGCGGACAAGATTTCCTATTTGGTCTTTTATGTCGTTCCATCCGAAGCCCAAACCTTTAAGACGATATTCGGTCATAGTCGCGTCTTTATGCTCTTCAATTACCGTTTCAAGGACTTCGCTCACCGCATAAAGGCCTACCAAAACCGGCAGCAGGGCAAATCCTGAAGTTAGTTCCAGCGTGTCGAATGTAAAGCGCTTAGCCGAATCGATGGGCGCAAGCCCTACGGTAGCGAACATCATCCCGAACAGAGCGCTTAAAAGGCCTTTGATCATGGATTTTCCGGCAAGGCTTGCAATCAGCGTGAGCGCAAAAAGCGTTACGCCGAAATATTCCCACGGGCCGAATTTTATCGTAAGAGCGGCAAGAGGCTTTGAAATAACAACCATCGCCGCAATGCTGAATATCGTTCCGAAAAATGAAGCGAAAATTCCGATGCCCAAGGCTTTTCCGGCTTCGCCCTTAAGAGCCATAGGTCGGCCGTCAAAACAAGTCGCAATCGACGCAGGCGTTCCGGGCATATTAAGCAATATGGCGGAAACAAGGCCTCCCGAAGTGCCGCCTATGTAAATTGCCGTAAGCATGGAAAGACCGGCTTCCTTTGTTAAAACGTAAGTTACGGGAAGCATCATGGAAATACCGGCAACCGTCGTGAGTCCCGGCAATGCGCCGAAAACAATCCCGAACATGACTCCGAAGACAATCAAAACAAGTGCGAGCGGGTTTGCGAAAAGATTTATAAAACTTGAAAACAGCATGTATCTTCCTCCGTCAGTATCCGAAAATTCCGGCCGGCAAAATCAAACCGAGTGCCTTGTTGAAAATCGTATAAATTAAAAATGAGACCGCTATCGAAAACAGCGCCGTAAGAACGATGTTTCTTGAAGTCTTGTTCGGAAGCAGCAGATATATCATAGCAAAAAGATACAGAATTGTAGAAATTATAAATCCGAGCCGGTTAAAAAGGAAAATATAAACAAGCAGCAAAAAAATCGCCAAAAGGAGTTTCCCGGTAGTCTTTCGATTTACCTTCGCCTTTTCTGCGGAAGATCCTTTTTCCTTTTTCGCTTTTAGAATCGAGTCGACTATTATCGTCAAGCTTAAGACGGCCATTAGTATTGCAAAAGTCTGCGGAACCGCTCTGGACGACAGCCCTGTTTTTCCGAACGGATTATAGGATTCTATCGAGACGGATCCTATAAAGTAAAATACGGCCAGGATAAAGAAAAACAATCCTACGCCCAAACCGTTTTTTGTTTTATTTGTCATAATTTTACTGCTCCTGCACCTTTAAAACCCGATTACGGAGCGGCGGATCAAACCTGTCCTCAATCCGCCGTCTATAATAAGTCAAAAATTTATTTTTTTCCCGCTTTGATCTGATCCTGAATTTTCATCAAAGCGTCGTATTGTGATTTATACAGTGCTTCGGTATCAGCCGGATTCATATATGTGGGAACCTGATACATCTTTTCTATATCCGCCTTATACGAATTGTTCGTCTTGATCACTTTTTCACATGCGGCGGCAAATTTTTCAACTATAGCTTTATCGGTGCCCTTGGGCATAAAGAAAGTGTTGTCATAGCTGTAACCGCAATCCACGCCGAGCTCTCTGAGCGTGGGAAGATCTTTGAGCGTTGCCGAGCGTTCCGAGCTGACGTTGGCGATCATTCTGAGAGTATCGTTTTTTACATAGTCTACGACCTGACTGTAATTCAATTCGGTTACGTCGACGTGATTGCCGAGGATGAGCTGAAGACGTTCTCCCGAACCGCCGGAACTTACCACGTTGAACTTAGCGCCGGCCGCTTGAACCGCAATGCCTATCCACTGCGTGGAAGCGCCCGTGTTAGCCGTAAAGCGGTATTTTCCGGGATCTTTTTTTGTGGCGTTCACCACGTCCTGATACGTATGCCAGTCAGGATGCTGCTTTGCGTTTATAAGAAGAACTTCATCCGAAGCGCGGGAAAACACGCATACAGGCTCGAAATCCTTATAGCCGAAGTTGACCATGCCCGAAACCTGCGCCATGTGCATTGAAATCTGATGAACGAGCACCGTATATCCGTCGTTCGGAGCGTCCTTCGCCTGGGCTGCGCCGATTGTTCCTCCCGAACCGGCTACGTTTGTAATTACCACGGGTTGTTTTAATTCCTGCGTCAAATACTTTGCGAGCGTTCTTGCGTTTACATCGGAATTTCCTCCGGCCGCAAAAGGAACTATAAGATTGATCGATTTTTTAGGCCAGTCAATCCCCCCTGAATTTGCAGAATCTTTTGTGCCGTTTGCGAAAACGACACCCGCCGCCGCCAAAATTGCAGCCATTGCAATTAATTTTTTCATACCTTCCTCCCATAAAAAGTCAACGAACAAGGTGACTTTCTAAGCTATTTAATTCATGGCAGCAAGAGCTTGTTCAGCAAGAGTCAAAGGCTTATAAGTACCCATCATCTTACTTGAATCAAAGTCCTGTTTTTCCGTGAGCAATACCCACACGATTTCTGCCATCTTCCTCGCAGCAGCAACAATCGATTTGCCGCTGCCTTTGTTCTTTTTCATATAATCCAGTCGCTGCATGATTCTCCATTCCCAAGTATCTTTGCATCGCCGAATTCCCAACACCAACTGAACGTATGCCGTCCTCAATTCCTGTGGTCCTCGCTTCGTAATCTTTCCGTGACGAACACTCTCGTTTGAATCCTGTACCCACGGAACAAGTCCACAAAAGGCCGCATATTTGTTTGCATTCGCGAACCTGCCTATATCTTCGGTGTACGCTCTGATTATCCATGCCGTGATTTTTCCGCAGCCGCGGATTGTCATAAGACGATTGACCATTGCATCATCTTCTGTTAATTCGCTTAAATGCTTTTCAATCATCTTGACTGATTCTATCATCTGCTCTATGATTTGAAATATCAGTTTTACTGATTGTGCTTCGAGCACGAGGTCGCTATGCGACAACAGGGTGTCCAGAACTTTCTGGCGCCCTTTTTTACTTTGTAAGCTTCTAAGTTCATCAGTAAGCCCCATGCTTACCAGAAGCGCATGAACTTCATTCTTTTGTCCCACAATTGAACGAACAAGTCTTTCTCGCGATTTCAACAACCGCCTCAAGTTTTCCGTTTCCTTGCTGCAGATATGGCTTTCAGGAAGCATATCCTTTGAAAGAAATTCCGAAATCGTCGAAGCGTCATGCTTGTCGGTTTTCTTCGTCGATTCGTTGATTACCTTAAACTTCAACGTATTGATTACCGTCACTTCCGCTCCGGCTTTCTCAACCTGATTCTTAAAGAATCTTGTGTTTCCGGTTGATTCAACTCCGATTTTCACTGCAAAGTCCGCTGTCTTGTAACCGGCAATTCTTTCAAGAAACTTCGTATAACCGGCTGCTGTAGTCGGGTACTGCTTGATTTCAGACAAACTTTCAATCCTGTCCCCAACTCTCACATGCACGGTAAACTGTGTCTTGTGTAAATCAACGCCAATGTAAACTGTCATGATGACCTCCGTTTTGCTTCAGCCGAAAGTCTAATCGGTAGTGTGTTCCAATCTCCCATTCAGTCTCTTACGACTATCGTATGATACGGCAAAAGCTCTTCATTCTCCTTTCCAGAGGTCATGCCTCTACAAAATATGACGAACTATTGCCTGGGTTCCGCTGAATCACTTCAGCTTATCACATTACCGCTTGTTCGTTTTCCTTTTTATCTTACCTCCTTTGCAGGATATTTCAATATCCGAAAAAGTTTTTTCGTGCGCTCTTTGCGCACAGTTGATAAACGAGTTTTCGAAAGAAAACTCGCAGTTTAACAAGGCCGCGCTATCTCAGCGGCCTTGTTAAAACGTGTACTTCACCGAAGTAAAATCCGTCTGCCTGTAAACGATATTTCCTTTTTTTATAGTCATCTGAGGCACAATAACCTGATCTCCTTCAATGAACTCATTATTGCAATCGTAAAATCTTACGCCTTGCTTTTTTATTTTGAACAAAGCTATGTCGGCACGGTTTCCCGCCGTCAAAGAGCCGTAATCTTTAATACCGATAACTTTTGCAGGGGTTGTCGTAGTCATTTTAAAAACATCCATGCACGAAAGACCGAACGCCAGATATTTGGACATCAAGTGCGGCAAAGACACCACAGGATCCGCATAAAACGTTAGCGGCGACATGTCCGAACTTATTATATCGGGAAAAAATCCTTGCTTTATCGCACCTTTTGCAACGGAAAACGCAAAATTCTTTTTGCCGTTGCAAGCGTCAAATATTACGCCCCGCTTTCTGGCCTCCAGAACCTGTTTTTTTATCTTTCCGTTTTCATCAAGGATAGTGTTTTCAACGCCCTGATATACATGGCAAAAAACGTCTCCCGGTCTCAAGACGGAAGCTATCTCTTCGCACGGCACGGAAGGCCTTGTAACATGTACTACGACATTGCAACCTATTTCGTCCGCCAGCTTTATGCAGTAAACGAGAGGATCTATTGACGACGTAACATCCTTGGTCAGACGCAGCTTTATCGACACAAGTTCTCCCTTATATCGGGCGAAAAGTTCTTTTATTCTGTCATCGTATTTCGGGAATAAATTGACATCCAGGTTTTCAGGATAAAAACCCGTTCCAAGGCCTATGGGCGCAATATTCAAATAGCTTTTTACGGTTACTATGGAATTAGCTATTGAAAAATTATGGAACTGTGTATAATTGCACATACCGCAGGACCCGCCGTCAACCGCCGTGGTTACTCCGCTCGGCAGACAGGAAAGATCCGCATTTACGCCCCCGTCGGTTCCCTGATACAAATGTATGTGGTGATCTATAAGCCCCGGAACTACCATACAGTCTTTTGAGTCGATGACTATATCGGCGTCGTCCTTATCGAATTCGCTTACAATGCGTCCGCCGCAAACACAAACGTCCCTTATCTCTTCCGTTCCAAACAAGGGCTCATAAACTTTTCCGTTTTTAATTAAAATCTTAGCCATCCGGACATCCTATATCAGCTGTGAACTTTATCAACTGTGCACATAAATGCAACAACTTCCAAAGTTTATACTTTGTTCAGTTGTTGCGTTTATAAGGAATCGACTTATTTATTATCTTCTATTTTTTTCAAGAAGAAAGAAACCAGCTCGCTTCCTACTTTTTCGGTGACCATGTTGTAAACGGGCTGCGACATGGCTTTCATCTTTTCATGCTCGGCGGCGGACAATTCGATTATCTTCATACCGGCGTCGGTACACACTTTTTTATCCGCAATTATGCTGTCGTCGGCGATCCCGTTACCGTAATTATTAGCGTCCGCAGCACATTTGTCCACAAGGCGTTTCATGTCTTCGCTCAAGCCCTCGTACAGCGCATTGTTCATGAGGAACGTGATCGTATGACCCAAATGGTTCGTTTCGATCGCGTATTTTTGAGCTTCATAAAACTTGTTTCCTACGATGTTCATGTACGGATTTTCCTGTGCGTCGATTTCTCCTTGCTGCAAGCCGATATAGACTTCGCTAAAGTCCATGGGAAGAGGATTCGCGCCTAAAAGTTTCCAATATTCGATATGATACGGATTTTGAATTACGCGGATTTTTATTCCCTTCATGCCGGCGACGGATTCGGCAAGTTTGTTGCTCGTCATCTGTCTAAATCCCGCGTCTGAGTATCCCAAAACATATATTCCGTTCGCCTTGCTGTAGCTGTTCATCTTGTCGATAAATTCTTTATCGCTCAAAACTTTGCGCATATTTGTTATGTCTGAAAAAACGGACGGCATATCAAAGATCGCATACTGTGGAACGAAGCCGACCATTCCCGACGTCATTGTCGAAGAAAAATTGATCGAACCGTTTACAAGGCCTTCCAACATTTCCCTGTCGCCGCCCAACTGCCCGTTGGGATAAATATTTACGACAACGGCTCCGTTGCTCTCACGTTCAATATTTTCTTTGAACTTTGCGACGATCTTATAGTTGATCGTAGTTTCAGCCACATTGAGCGCTGCCGTCCACGTATACTTTTTTGCCGCCTTTCCGGCAGTATCGGTGCCCGTTTTCTTTTCTTTTGCACATCCCAAAAGCGCAAGCACGCACATGAACGGCAAAACCGATTTTACAAAACCCTTTTTCATCCTATCCTCCTAAAAAATTCGACCGTTTTATTATTGTTTGGTCACTCGATCATTTGATTATTGACGGGAGCCACAAGCTGAGGCTCGGAACAAAAATTATAAAACAAAGCGCCGCTAAGAATGCAATAAGGAACGGAACCGTAGCCTTTGCGATCTTGAGCACAGGCTCTCCCGTCAAGCTGTTGGCAATATAAAGATTTATTCCCATCGGCGGCGTCACCATGCCTACTGCAAGGTTCACGGTCATCATTATGCCGAAATGAACGGGATCAACCCCTACGGATTTTACGATGGGCAAAAAGATGGGCGTCAAAAGCATTATGTTCGGTATGTTGTCAAGGAACATGCCGAACACGAGCATAACCAAATTGACAAAAATGAGAACCGCATATTTATTGCTTATGACTTCGGTTACAAAACTGCCGATTTCATGAGAATATCTTAACATGGCGACTACGCGGCCGAACGCGGTAGCGGCGGAAATTATAAACAGAATCGGGACGTAGGACTTTACGCCTTCGAAAAACATGTCGACAATTTCTTTTATACCGATCTTTTTGTACACAAAGATGCTTATAAAAAGCGCATATATTACGGAAATGGCGGCCGCTTCCGTAGGAGTAGTGATCCCCGTATAAATGCTGCCGAGTATTATTATGGGACAAACGAGCGCCCAAAAACTTTCCCTAAAGACGCACAAAAAACCCTTGCTTCTAATCGCATCGTAAGATTTTGCGAGCAGCTCTTTATTGCCTTTATGCTTTCTGCAGTAAAAATAAGCGTAGACCATAAGGCAAAAAGTGATCAGAAGTCCCGGTATGATTCCGCCTATGAACAGCTTTGACGGCGATGCGCTGGACGAAGAAGCGTATACGATGTATGAAATGCTGGGCGGAATAATTACTCCCAAACCGCCGCTCACGGTTACGAGCGCTGTGGAAAAAAGCTTGTCGTAGCCCATGTTCACAAGGAACGGAATACTCATGCTTCCGACCGCGGCCACCGTCGCCGGAGAGGAGCCTGAAATCGCCGAATAAAACATGCACGTGCCTATGACGGCGCACGGAAATCCGCCGGTCTTGTTGCCTATAAAATAAGCAAAAAAATCGAATATCTTTTCCGAGATTCCTCCCCTCGCCATTATTATTCCCGAAAGGATAAATAGAGGGACTGCAAGGAGCGTAAAACTGTCAAGTCCGTTTACCATACTGCGGATAGCAGCTTCGACCGTATACGGAAAAGACGGATCCAGAAAAGAAGGCAAAAACGCCATTCCGCCGAAAACTCCCGCAACAGGGATTGTAAAAACAAACAGAACGATTAAGATTACAAAAAATACTAATACAGGCATATTCAAGCACCTCTTTTGCCTAGCGTCTTTCGAACCGAAAAATAAAAAAGCTGGATTATCCTAAAGACGGCAACCGCACAACCTGACAGCGGTATCAGATACAGCACATACATCGGAACATCCAAGGCCGGATTTACCTGTCCGGACGCCTTTGCCCTTATGAGCACAAAAACGCTTCCGTATGCAAGGACGGCCAAAAATACCGCCATAAAAACCCAAGCGACGCAGTTGAAAACTGTCGCGGCTTTTTTGCCTAAAAACTGAATCAGAGCGTCTACGCGGATCATCTTATTAAAGCGTATGCAATATCCCAAGCTGTAAAATCCGGAAGTGACAAGACAAAATTTACATATTTCTTCGCTCCAAGTAAGCGATTTGCTGAAAACATAGCGCAAAACCACGTTTACGGATATCAACGCGGTCATAATAAAAAGGCAGGCGATAAGCACGGCGCTTTCCAGATTATTATCCAGCCATGACAGAGCGGCATTTTTTCTATTCTTTTTCATATTCTCGCTTCCTTATGAAATTTAATCGACGAGTCCCATGTCTTTAAGGACTGCCTGCAATTTTTCACGGTCCTGAGCGCACAGCGGCTTAATGGGAGAGAGGCACTTGCCTACGGGAAAACCTTGCAGCTCAAGGCCTTCTTTGATTACCTCAGGGAAGGTTCCCATGTTCGAAGCTATGCGAAGCGGATTTAACACAAACTGCGCTTCGAGAGCGCCTTTTAGATCTCCGGCTTTAAATTTGTCGTAGATGTCCGCGACGATGCGCGGAGCGACGTTTGCGCAGCTGGCGATAGCTCCGCCGGCGCCGTAGCATAGTCCGGCATATATCAAGGTGTCGCGCCCCACCAAGACGGTAAAATTTTTATTCCCGCGCGTAAGGCGGATGTATTCGGCGGAATTGGTAAAATCGCCGGTGCTGTCTTTAACGCCTACTATGTTTTCAATTTCGGAAAGGCGCGCAACCGTTTCGGGCGCGATAGTCACATTTGTCTTGGGTTTGTTGTTGTACATGATCACAGGAAGTTTCGTATTCGAGGCGACCGTCTTATAAAAATCATACAACTCGTCCTGCGTTTGACTTACGAACATCGGAGTTAAAACGGAAACGGCGTCGACCCTTGCCTCTTCCGCAATATGAACAAGCTCTATGGTTCCTCTCGTTGAAATTTGGCTTGTGCCGCCGTAAACGGGAACTCTCCCCTTAACTTCGTCTACTGCCACTTCAAAGATGTGCTTTACTTCATCCTTTGAAAAGGCATAAAATTCTCCCGTAGTTCCCATGGGAAAAATACCGTGAACTCCTTCTTTTATAAGAAAATTTATCACCTTTCTGAAAACGCTTTCGTTGAATTTTCCGTCTTCGGTAAACGGAGTTATAACCGGCGGAATAATGCCGTAAGGCTTAAACATATTTTCTCCTCTTCCTGTTTATTTTTATCTGCCCTGTTTAACGCACAAGGCACGGCTTTTTAGGATCGAATTTCCAACCGGGAATCAAATACTGCATCCCGATGGAATCGTCGCGGGCTCCCAGACAATGCTCTTTATACAATTCGTTTGCTTTTTTTATCTGTTCGATGTCGGGTTCAACGCCAAGTCCGGGTTTTTTAGGCAGATCGACACAGCCGTCTACTATCTGCAAAGGCTTCTTTGTAAGACGCTCAAGCCCTTCCTGCCAGATCCAATGCGTGTCTATGGCGTTTACATTTCCGGGAACGGCGGCCGCCGTCTGCGTGATCATCGCTAAAGAAATGTCGAAGTGATTGTTCGAATGCGAACCCCAAGTAAGCCCGAATTCGTCGCATAACTGGCCTACGCGCACGGCTCCCGCCATAGTCCAAAAGTGGCAATCGGCAAGCGGAATGTCCACGGACTGAAGCACAACCGAATGGCTCATCTGCCGCCAGTCGGTAGCGATCATGTTTGTAGCCGTGCGCATGCCCGTAGCGCGGCGGAATTCCGCAAGAATTTCCCGCCCGGAATAGCCGTCTTCGGCGCCGCAAGGATCTTCGCAATAAGTGAGAGTTCCGCTCATTCCCTTGCACAGATCTACGGCTTCTTTTAAACTCCACGCTCCGTTAGGATCAAGCGTAATCCTTGCATCGGGAAACCTTTCTTTTAAAGCGCGGATCGACCTCATTTCTTCTTTACCTTCAAGAACGCCGCCTTTAAGCTTGAAATCCGCAAAGCCGTATTTTTTTTGAGCGGCGACGGCCAGAGCGACAACGGCTTCGGGCGTCATAGCCTTGTTGTGGCGGAGCTTGTACCAGTCGCATGAAGAATTTTCTTCGGAATCATAGGGCAAATCGGTCTTTGTACGATCCCCGACAAAAAAAAGATAACCCAGCATCCGCACCTTGTCTCGGACTATGCCGTCGCCCAGCAATGCGGCGGCGGGAACTTCCAAAAACTGTCCGGCAAGGTCAAGAAGAGCCGCTTCAACGGCCGTTACGACGTGGACGCCGGTGCGAAGATCAAAGGTTTGAAGACCGCGCACATCGTTTGCGCATGTTTTTTTCATGTAATCGGAAACGGCCTTGAGCGTGTTTTTATAGGCGCCAATAGAACTGCCTTCCACGATCGTCCGGCATTTTTCCAGTGCGTCGGTGATCTTTTGTCCGCCGGGGACTTCACCGCAGCCTACGCGTCCGCTGCCGTCTTCAAGGATCACAATGTTTCTTGTAAAAAACGGGGCGTGCGCTCCGCTTAAATTCAATTCCATGCAGTCCTTGCCCGCAACCGGATAAACTGTCATCTTTTTTATTACGGGAACCATTCAAAGCCCTCCTAAAAACACGCCGTCCTTTCAAACAAAAACGGCGCCTTTGATCTTTCGATTATTTTCCGATCTTTTCGTTTGAAAGTTTTTCATAGTATTTTGCAAGCGCGCTGTGATCGTCTTTTTCAAAACCGTCGGCTTTGAGAGCTTGCATCATTTCCATTACCTGACCTGTAAGAGGCAGCGGACTTGAAACCTTGTGTCCGGCGTTAAGAGCGTTCGTAAGGTCCTTTATGTGAAGTTCAATTCTAAAACCGGGTTTATAGTTGTGCGCAAGAATCATCGGAGTCTTTGCGTTCATTACGGTAGAACCGGCAAGGCCGCCCTTTATTCCTTCAAAAACCTTTTCAGGATCGGTTCCGGCTTTTTTTGCAAGCATGAGCGCTTCGGAAAGGGCTGCAATATTGCAGGCGACGATTATCTGGTTTGCAAGTTTGCACGTATTGCCTGCGCCGAGGTCACCTATGTGGGTAACGGAAGAACCCATTATGGAAAGAAGATCTTTGTATTTTTCAAACAAGTCTTTTTTGCCGCCGCACATTATGGACAGGGTTCCGTCAATGGCCTTAGGTTCGCCGCCTGAAACGGGAGCGTCCATCATCTCTATGCCTTTCTTTGCGAGTTCTTCGCCGATCGCCTTGGATTCCATAGGATCGATAGAACTCATATCAATCAAAACCGAACCGGGCTTTGCAGTTTCAATAAGACCGTTTTCACCCAGCGCTACGGTGCGCACTTGAGGAGAATTCGGGACCATAGTGATAAACAGGGAACAAGCCTTGGCAACTCCCGCGGGATTTGCGGCGACTTCCGCGCCCAAAGCTTTGAACTCTTCAAGGGTTTCCTTTTTCAATTCACAGATCACCAATTCGTGACCGGCTTTAATAAGGTTTTTAGCCATCGGCTTACCCATTATTCCAAGACCGATAAATCCTATTTTCATTTTTTGCCTCCGTAATTTATAAAATTAACTACTTAATTAAACAACTAATTTTAGAAAATGTAAAGTAAAATATTGATTTTTTATAAACTTTTTATATTTTTTTATGAATTTAACATAAACAAAAGAGAAATTTCTTCGGCACAGCCCGATTTTTTTAAAATCAGGCCGCGGTCATCTTTAAGACAGAGGTTTTATTAATGAAAACAAAGAAAACCCGCGAATTTTTAAGGAAGGCTAGCGGCTTCTTATGAGCATGAGGGCAAAAGCAAGTATAAAAAACAATGACGGAACGGCTGTAAAAACGAGCACGGAAAGAGGAATGCCGAAAACCTCAACGCCTCCGGCGGTAATTATTCCAAGATCCAGCATCATATTAAACATTATGCCCGTGTAGCCTGTAACGGCGCCCGCAACAAGCGACATCCAAGCCGGATCCCGCGTTTTGGACCACAACATGATGGCGAGAAAGGCCGCCAAACCTCCGAGCACGAATTTTACTATGTACAAGATGATGACTGCATTCTGATCCATATTTTTCTCCAAAAATTTTTGCAAGGATTCGCCCTCGCCAGAAAACGCACAAAAGCGAACACAAACGTAAATTTAAAAAGAATATATCAATTCTCCGGCATAGCCTACGATAATATCGGCTTTTTCGGCAAGAAGCTTTTCTTTATCGCCCAAACCTTTGGTGACGGCGCAGGTGCGGCAACCGAAATTGTGCCCCGCCTGCACGTCGACGGCGGAATCTCCCACCATCAAGGTTTCGTCTTTGGAAATATGCTTTGAATTTCCGGCGCTTTTATTCATCGCTTTAAGGGCGTGTTGAAGTCCTTCGGGATCGGGTTTCATATTCTTAAGCTGTTCGGGACCGATGATCGCATCAAAATATTCGTCTATGTCAAAATAAGAAAGAATATCGCGCGTAATATTCTGAGGTTTGTTTGAAACGACGGCCATCCTTATTCCTTTTATCATAAGACGCTCGATAAGGTAGGCAAAGAGCGGATACAAAACGGTTCTTTCCAAAGCGTGTTCCGCATAATACGAAACGTACCAGTCAAGGACGGCGTCGATTTTTTCAGGTTCCAAGGCGGACTGCGTCTCTAAAGAACAGGCGAGCGAACGCTCTATAAGTTTTTTTGCGCCGTTGCCTACAAAAGAAACCGCCGTTTGCTCGTCTATGCGCTTTAACCCGAAGTGTTCAAGCGTCACGTTTACGGCTTCCGCCATGTCCGCCGCGGAATCGATTATAACGCCGTCGCAGTCAAATATTATTCCTCGAATATCTTTTATAAAATTTTTCATATTTCTCCCATAAAAATCGAACCCCGTATGAGTTTTATAAATTCCGCCTGTCCTACGGAAAAAACAGCTTCATTGCCGTCAGGCTCAAGTTTAAGGCGCACAAAGGCGTCGTTGGATTGCTTTTCAAGCAACAACGGAATTCCCAATATTCTTGGAGGAACAGCGTCGTGTATTCCTTGCACGTTTTCTTTATTCACGCCGATCTCAAGCATGCAGCGAGCGGACATCGCTCTTTCCACTATCCTTATTTTTCCGGTAAAATCCATGCCTCGAGCTTCTTTTTTTTCGATACGGACTGAATTAGCCCTAAGCTGCGAAGGATTTAATATTATTTTGCGTCTTATCCTTTCTTCAAGGCCTTCTCTTTGCTCATTTTCAAGACTTAGCGCATTCAACTCCGAGCGCATTTTTATAAAAAAGGAAGCTCTTTCTTCTTCCGTTCCGCACTTAAAACGGGCCTCATTTTTTATGTCTTTTTCGCCTTCTTTTTCGAAAATATTCACGCCAGCGGAGAAAGTCGGAAAAACTGCGGTGAGAGAGGATTGTCCCGCCTCTCTTATGCGGCCTATAAAATCGACTCCGCATTTATCCATTAGGGCTTGCGCTTCATCGGCGTTTTTTGCATCCAACAAAAACACTCCCGGGGCGAGCGTCTCCTTTATATGGGGCTTTAAGATCGGATTTTTTTCATTCAGAATCTTATTGTCGCCGTTTACTTTTAAAACATATCCGCCGTATAAAACTGCCGAAGAAAACACCGCATTCCAGTCTTCTATAGAAAACCGAAGATTTTGAGGAATATCGTATGCAGTGTTCTTTTTTATTTCCGAAATTATATCGTTTGCGGAAAGTCCGTTGTCCAAAGCGCGCAGCACGGAACGGCGGTTTATCGAAAATACGGCGACGGAATCGAATTTCTGAATATCCAAAAATTTTATGAGCGGCAAAAGACGAGCTAAAGTAAGCCCGTTCATAACCGTTACGGAAAAATCCGAACCGATAAGCAGCCTATCGGACGGTTCGTTCTCTTTGTTGCCTGAAATAATTTCGGATTTCAGTCCGGCTGCAATGATGTCTTCTCCGGCGCTTGTTTTGCCCCGAACATAAAAAAGTCCGAACGCAAGAGCCGCGTCTACGAGTCTTTCAATCCAGAACGAGGACAAATATTCCGGAAGACCTTCGTTTTCACTACGCTCGCCATCGCCTATACCCTGTATACCGCCGTTTTCAAGCATTTTTGAAAAACGCCCCTTCGAAGATCCCTTATCATCTTCTTCGGCGGACATAAGGATAAAAACGCCGCTTCTTACGAGAACGCCCCTTGTAAATCCCGCTTCCGGCAGCGATGAAAAAATATCAAACAACAGCTGCGCCTGTTTTTTAAAATCGCCGCGGCCGAAAATCCCTGAAGCAGCTACGCAAAGACAAACCGTCTGCTCGATTTCACTTAATTCGGCAAAGGCTTGGCAGCGCGTAAAATCAACCGAAAAACCTTTTTTTCCCTCGCTTATGAGCGACAGATTAATACAGGAACGGATAAGATATTTCAATATTTCCGCGCGGCCGGGAAAAATTCTATCCAACGTTTCCTTAGTCCTTTTTTTAAAACTTCCGTCGGCTTTGCATACGTCGCCGTTCGCTGCGATAAACGATAAAAACGAAGCGAGCAATAACGGAGTAAGCTTTATTCGCGCGGGGGGCGCAATATCCCGTTGCTGCTTGGAGCTTTGCCGGAAATCGGCGGGGCTGTCGGTTTTCGGCTGCGCGGGGGGCTCCACCTGCGCAGGAACCGCTTCAGGCAAAAGAATTTGCAATCTGAGGAGCGGCAAAAGTATGTCTTTAAGAAGAGGATTTATTTTGATAACTGTTTTTCCTGTATCTTTGTCTGAGACGCAGTATAAAATGAGGCGCTCTTCAAGGTTGAGAAGCCTGTCATGCAAGGCGGCAAAAGAAAAAATTCCTGAAAAAAAAGCCGCAAGTTTTTCCCTGGTGGACGAAGGAATAAAATGTACCGCGCTGATTATCCGGACATCCGTGTCGCTTAAAAGGGTTATAAGCTTTTTTCTGTTTTCTTCCTTTCGTAAAAAGGCGCCCAAGTCTTCTATGAGTTTTTGTTTGTTGTACGGAGTTTTTATTTCTCCGATATACATTCTCATAAGTTCAAAAAAAAGATTATCCGGCATAAGAGTGAGGCTTTCCCTCCATTCAAGAACGTCTTTAATGTGTTTGTCGGAAGCCGAGCTTAAACTATGCATCATTCGATTCCTGCGCTATAAAGCGCGAGTCCAATTCATCAAAAGACGAAGAATCCACGTATCTTATGATCCTGTACGAATATCCCTGCTCGGCTAAAAACTTCTGCCGGTTTGCGCCGAAGTCCTCTTCTACCGTATTCCTCGTTATAAGCGTAAAAAAACGGGCCGTTTTGTTTTTAGGTCTCAAAATCCTTCCAAGCCTTTGCGCTTCTTCCTGCCTGCTGCCGAAGGTTCCGGAAACCTGTATTGCAAGGGACGCGTCCGGCAGGTCAATGGCGAAATTTGCAACTTTTGAAACGACCATAACGCGTATTTTGTTTTTACGAAAATCGGCGTACAGCCTGTCCCTCTCTTCCACAGGCGTTTTACCGGTTATAATCGGAGCGCCCAATACCTCTGACAGCCGTTCAAGCTGGTCTATATATTGACCTATGACAAGGATTTTATCTTCGGGATGTCCGGATATTATCTGTTGCACTATGTTTACTTTTTGGGGATTTTCGCCTGCTATGCGGTGTTTTTTGCGTACATCGGAAACCGCATATTCTATTTCCTTTGATTCGTCGAGATTTATCCTTACTTCAACACATTCGGCCGCGGCGATCCAACCGGAGTACTCAAGCTCTTTCCACGGAACGTCATAGCGTTTAGGCCCTACAAGACTGAACACGTGCCCTTCGCAGCCGTCTTCGCGCACAAGTGTTGCCGTAAGTCCAACCCGCCTTACCGCCTGCAGCTCGGCGACAACCCTAAAGACCGGAGCCGGAAGCATGTGCACTTCATCGTAAATTATAAGACCCCAAGGGCGCTCGCGGAATATCGAAAAATGAGGATATGGTCCGTCTTTTTCAGGCCTCCATGTAAGAATCTGATATGTGGCTATCGTCACGGGTTTTATGTCTTTTTTGCTTCCGGTGTATTCGGCAATCTGCCGCTCTGTCAAATTCGTTTTATCGATAAGTTCATCCATCCACTGATGGACGGCCGAAATATTCGTCGTAACAATAAGCGTGCAGGTTTTGAGCATTTCCATGATGTACATGCCTATTACGGTTTTGCCCGATCCGCACGGAAGAACTATAGTGCCGAATCCCGTTCCGGGCCCCTTATCTCCTACCAGCGCCTCGGCCGATTCTTTTTGATAATCGCGGATAACAAGTTCTTTTCCTGAAAGCGTAGTTTTCCTAAGGCTTATATCTAAAGCTTCCCCGTCTTTAAGCGGGACGTCGTCTTTTACAGGCCATCCGGCCTGTAACAAATTCTGCTTTACCGTGCCGCGGTCGGTCAGTTCCAACAAAAAACCGTAACTGTGCGGAAAAGAAGACGAAGTGTGCGGCGCCAGATATTTTTTCAGCGAAGCGTTGTTCAATATCTCTTTGTACACCGGAGCGCTGTCCGTTACCAGGTAAAGATACTCTTTTTTTAACAGCTTCCCGCCGGAGGAAGACTCGTCCTCTGAATACACGTCTTCAGGGGCAGATATGAGGTGCAGTTTTCCGAAACGCCCGGCCGTTTCTTTTATCCACGCTTCAACAACCTGGGGAACGTCATAGCGCGCAAAATCGCGCAAAACTTTTACGGCGTCGTCGGGCGTAAAACCTGCGCTTGAGGCGTTCCACAGAGAAAGAGGAGTAAGACGGTATGTGTGAAGGTGTTCGGGCGAGCGTTCTAGTTCCGCAAAAGGAATAAGCGCGTTTCGGCATTCCTGTGCGCGAGGCGCGTGTACGTCCAGCAGCAAGGTTCTGTCGCTTTGTATGATAAGAGGATTCGCCGGCGAATTTACCATATCAAAATATTGTATCAAAAGCCGTCTACAACTTCAATAAAATGATTGACATAAAATGATCGCCGGTTCGCGGATTGAAGATCTATGATCGACGCTCGGGAAGAAGGTTTAACTTCTATACGGCTTGAGCGGGCTATACGGCGCGGCTTTTGCAGACGGGGCGTCGCCGCAGTAAATTTTATGAACACAGATCTTTTATTATTTCGGACGCAATTATAAGCCCCGCGACGGACGGACAAAAAGCCGTGCTGCCCGGAATCCGCTTAGTTATGCGGTTTTCAGCAAAAACACCGCCTTGATTCGAATTTTCATCTTCCAAATCAAACGGCGTCTCATTATCCGCGGTCTCATTATCCGGAGCCGTTTCCGTATCCGGCGTAAGAGAAATCGGCGGCTCTTTTGAATATAAGACTTTGACATTTTCGATCCCGCGCTTTTTCAATTCCCTCCGCATTATTCGGGCTACGGGGCAAACGCTTGTTTCGCTTATATCGGCGATTTCAAAAAGAAGAGGATTCATCTTGTTTCCGGTTCCCATACAGCTTATTACCGGAACATCCGCCGCCTTTGCCGTCCGTATAATGCAAATTTTTGCAGTTACGGTATCAGTACAGTCGGCTACATAATCGTAATCCGAAAAATTAAATTGTTTTGCATTTTCCGGTAAAAAAAAGATCTTGTGTTTTTTTACGCGGCAAAGCGGGTTTATGTCCAGAATGCGGTTTTCAGCGGCGTCGACTTTACTTTGCCCTATAGTCGAATGCAGCGCATAAAGCTGCCTGTTCAGATTCGAAACGGAAACGCTGTCGTCGTCTACAATATCTATTGCGCCCAGTCCCGACCGGACAAGGGCTTCCGCCGTGTAGCTTCCTACTCCGCCCAAGCCTAAGACGCATACTCTTGACTGCGAAAGTTTTAACATTCTTCTTTCGCCGAGCAGCATGAGAGTTCTTGAAAACGGAGTTTCGGCTTCCGCATGCATCATAAGGAATTAGTAGCACAATACGGCTATGTGTGCAACAATAATAAGTTTGGACGGCACAGCTTGGGCAGCAGCCGTTCAAATTTGTAAACAATTTGAGTGAAAAATCACATTTTTCACGGCAGATTATGACCGGATATCTTATTTTTTCTCTGAACTGATCTTTTCCATCATATAGCGTTTGAGCAGGAATGTACAAAAATACGGGAATGTATAAAACTTGCCATTAAAGCCTATATTCTTAGCGCAGAGTTTTATTCCGTAATGAACATCTGCATATTTATCTTTTTCAATAAGATTTTTAAGCGAGGAAGAAGGATTGTCGCTTGCTTTTACTTCTACAGGGACAAGAGATTCGGCATCACGAATAAAGAAATCCATTTCTATCGTTGATTTTTCATTTCTGTAATAGAAGAGTTCATATCCCTGTTTTACAAGCATATCGCCGACTATATTTTCAAAGATCGCGCCTTTGTATGTGTTGAAGTTTTTGTTCCGGCGTAAATCAGCCTGAGCTTCTTCATCAAGGGCTGCAATTAAAAGCCCCGTATCACGGTAGTAGATTTTATATTCTGTTGGATTGTAATTGCCTTTGAGCGGCAATTCCGGTTGTTTAAGATTGTAGCATACATTTACTATTCCAGCGTCCTTTAGCCAATCGACAGTTCCAATGTATTCCCTGTTACGTGCGCCAGTGGCGATTTTTGTTATCTGGTAGCGTTTATTTTCTTTTGCAAGAAAGACCGGAATGTGTGTGTAGATATTTTTAATCTTTGATTTCTCAAGTCCCTTCGCATATTTGAGGATATCTTCTTCATAAGCTTTAAGAATCTGAGTCTGTTCCTGAAGTATTCCTGAAAAATTATTCTGTTCAATGAACTTGTTTACGACTCGCGGCATTCCGCCTGTAATCACATATTCCTTGAAACAGTTCATCCAGACATCAAATTCATTTTCAGAAAAAGGCGTTGTGTTTTTTATGTGTTCATAGATTCCTTCAATCTGATTTTGCGAATAACCTTTTGCCCAAAGAAATTCTTCAAAATCAAGGGAATGCATTTCATAATCCTGCTTATAGCCGACGCTTACGGAAGTAACTTCTTCATAGTTTATACCAAGAAGCGAGCCTGAACAAATTACATCATATTGGCCGTCAATCTTAAAAAACTTGAGACAGGTTGCGCAATCCGGGCAGGCTTGCATTTCATCAAAAAGGATGAGGGTTTCATTAGGAACAAATTTGAAAGCGGGATTTACGAGAGTGATTTCCTTTATGATATTATCCGGAGAATAACCTGAAATAAAAATCTTTGCGTACTGAGGTTCGCTGATAAAGTTGATTTCTATAAAGTGATTATAGCTTTTTGCGAAATGCTCAATGGATGATGTTTTACCAACCTGACGGGCGCCTTTTATTATAAGCGGCATCCTATCCGGATTTTGTTTCCAGTTTATGAGAAAATCGTCTATTTTACGACGAAGCTTATATTCCATAAATCTAGTGTAGCATTATTTATCACATTTTTCTATTGAATTTTGAGTGAAAAATCACATTTTTCCAGCTGTTTTTGAACGATTTATCACATTATTCCATTTTATATTACCTAATCACAATCCAATTACCATCACGCTTTGAACCGATTCGCTCTATCATTTTCTTTTCTTGTAATGTTTTAAATGATCTTTCGATTGTTCTCTTCGTTACACCTATCTGTTTTGCAAGTTCAACTGATATGTAACTCGGATTTTCTATTAAAAGCTCAATTATTCTCTTTTCTGTTTTATTCAAACCGACATTCAAACCGACATTCAAACCGACATTTTTACTATCTATTTGATCAAGAACGTTTTTTTCAAAAGGAATAGTACAGCGTATATAGTTGCTTTGAATATCAAAAACTTCCGTTCCGTACTTATCCACTATCGTTGGTATTCCATGCCCCGTATGTTCGGTAAGCCCCATATTCAAGAATATTCTCATTAAAGTAGCATTTCTAGGTTTACTTATCCCGTCAAAGAACTGTTCTTCCGTCATTCCCCCGGGAAGACCGCCGTGTGAAAGTATCTCAAGTCTATTGTGGAACATTGAAATCTGCGGTTCTGTAATTGTCCAATCATTATGAACTAAAGCATTTAAAATTGCCTCATTAACACAATCAAAGTCAAATAGATATGTATCTTTTCTTGGTCTGACCGTCGTATCTGAAATACAGATATTTTCAGCCTGCAATCTGTTTTTTATTTTTCCGTAAGTTGTTAAAAGGCATCCATAACCGTAATCACTTCTTTCAGATATTGAAGCCTTCTTTTCTCCTTGAAACTTTACAAATATAAATGGAATATTATTTCTGTCTGATAATAATTCAGCCAGCAAATTGTACTCACCGGCTTCATTTCTTAAATTCAAATTCGCTTCAAAAGATTTATTTTCTAAGTGATATCCTTTTTCAGAATAATATATCTTAAGTTCTCTAAATGATAAATCAGATAATCTTGACCTTTTCTTAAGCATGTATTCAGTATCTATAAACTTTTTCTCATACCTGATTTTAATTTGATCAGGAGTCATCTCTTTACAAGTTGTCCCTATTCTTATAGTACAACCGGCGGAAGAAAAACCATATTTCTTTTGGCAATAAATATGGTTCCTACCCTTATTTATATGAATTGCAATGATTGTTTTTCCTTCGTCAAATTTAAGTTCTGAACTGATTTCATCCTGTGGATTTGGCTCTATTTGACTTGTTATAATGTCGGATATTTTTCTAAGCACTTCATCAATTCTATCAACGCCAACGACTATGCCGTTGTCTTTTACCCCAATGAGAATTGTACCTCCATTACTATTAAGGAAAGACACTATTTCTTTCGCAATCGTATCAGCATATTTTCCTTTTAATTCTAAAGTTTCTGATTCAATATATTTGTTCATAGTGATATCCTTCTATAACATAGGTATCATATCACATTTGCGACATTTTTGAAATTCAAACCGACATTTTGTTGTCGCATTTTTGACTTATTCTTTTTCCAAATATTTTCTTATAGGGCAGAAATTTAGTTTTCACACCTTCCCCCGTAACTCTATTCTTCAATATCAAGATACTTTCCATAAACCCAACCGTCAGGAAGGTTTTCTATATCGACCTTATACCAATACCATTTTTCTCCGTCAATTTCATATTTTTCAGATGACTTATCTTTAACTTTTACTTTTGTTCCTTTACTCAGTTTTGCCCATGTATCACAGTTTAAATTTGGTTTTACTCGTAAGCGAACATTTGAATCATTTAGGACAGCATTTTTTATAGGGATTTTTGCAGGAGAAGAAATACGATACCAATAATGCTTATAAACTTCACTATCAGGATTACTTGTTGTCCAGCCACTTATAGACATTACATCATCATCAGTTTTTGTAAATATCGATTTACCGACAAAAGCACCGTAAACCACGCTATCAACTATTAATGATTTCCCTTCAAAATAAAAAGACGAAATATCAACATACCTATAATCATAAAAATATTTATCTTTTTCCGATAACTGGATTACAAGACCGTTTTTTTTAATTGTATCATGTGAGGAAACTAAATAATTATAAGCAGAATAATCAATCCAGATTCCATTAAAGTCATCTTCGGAAAGACCTGAAATAACTGAGCAACAAAAAACACAGATACCAATAATTAAAATGTTTTTTTATTTAACATACAATTTAATTGTATCAGTTCTATCTTTATCTGTTGTAATCCAATTTCCCGGATTATATAAAATAGAACCAGTACTACCTCCTAAAACAAAATGGCCAGTATTTTTATACGATAATTTAATTTTATAGCCAATTTCATACTGGGAAAATGAAGAATATCCGTAAGGTGTCCATGAAGGGGCTCCAGACGATAATAAAACATTTGATTTTTCTAAATTACTCCATACAATATTCGTTAATTTTTCAGGATTATATACTTCAGCATCAGAAGTATTTACTCCTCCATTTCTTTCTCCAGACCTCTGCCAAATTTTTTCAATTTCGTTTGCATTCAATACATTCCCTGTTAATAACTGTGGAAAAGCGATTGTTGCCATAAAATTACATCCATATTTATTAATTATTCCATTCAATCCCTGATCCGTCTGTTTTATCAAATCATCCAAGTATGAATTATTCTTGTCTAGCTTGAATAAATCCGTACCTATACCGTTTTTATCATAGATTGTCCACATATATTTATCTTTTAATGCAGACGGATTTCTTGTTTCATTCAAATGGGATGTTATCAATTTTGAATATTTTTCTTGTAGACTCTCAGGAACCGCTTTGTTTTTAGCGGTTTCAGAGAATTCCAAATCCATCTGCCATGCGCTTGACAATTCATAGTCAACTTTATTGTTGTAATAAGTATTGAAAACTTCGTCTGTAATACCTGTTCCGGCTGCTGTCATAACGTCATACATATTCAATTTTTTGCCTTTTGCTTCATTCCATTGTCCGTTGGAATCCATCGTAAGCCCGGCTGCTTTCATTATGGCTTGCGCCTGTTATTTTTGTTCTTCCGCCTTTGGCGTTCCGTTCCGTCCGGGCAATAAAGTCATTTCCCTCTAATTATCTAGTTTATTATGAGCACTCACTCGCACCTTGTTGTTTGCCACCCCTTATTACTGGGCAAAAATTCTGTTTGTATGTTTACATTTACATGGTGGACTAAATAATAAATCGATAATTTATTTGAGCATATAAACAAGTCATGTTTTACAAATTATTATTTTAAACTGTCCACTTGTCAGCTAAAGCTGTAAATGGAATAAAACCTTCTTTTCCAGAAAAGGATATTTTTAGCCATATTTTATTTTCAGTCTGGACTACATCAATTATATCAAAATAGCTTTCAGGATTTAATTCAAATAATTGCCTAGAGAATAAATTAGAATCATATCTCACAAAGGTTGGTTCATTTACAAAGAATTTCATACCATTTTTTGCTACACTACCATAGACATCAATTGCTTTAAATAACTCCGGAATATCATAGATTCTCAACATCCAAGATTCATTGTTTTCGATTTCATTTCTTAAAACGCGAGCTTTGTATTTATACATTACCCTTTTTTCAGATGACACACCTTCTTCTGCTCCTATCCATATTTCTATAAAAGAAAGATTTAGTTCGTATTCATCAATCGAAATAGATGATAAATACAAATAATACCCTGAAGTTCCTACATATAAACAAATAGTTCCATCTCTCTCTATAGTAAGACCGGCAATTTGAGAATTATAATTACTTTCTTTAAAAGATACACGAAATTTATCACCTTTTATATTGTACTTTGTATATAAAAAATCGGAAATTTCTTTATTTTGATAATTACCTAAGGCAAATACAAAGGAAACAGAAAAGCAAAACAATATAGATAAAAAAGATTTTTTATTCATTTCTATTTCTCCAAAATTGGTACTTTTTCCGATATTCAAAATGAAGATGAGGGCCTGAACTGTTTCCAGTGTTTCCAATATTTCCAATTTGAGTACCAGCTGGAATTAAACTTCTCCAAATAACATTTGTAGAAGATAAGTTTTTCATGGAATTCATAGCTGTTGATTCTGAAAGAAGATGACCATAGATTACACTATTATTATTTCCAAAAAGCCGTACTTCATTTCCAGTACCAAGATTTAGCGGTATATTTGAATTTACTGAATTAGAGTATAAAAAAGTATTTGTAACTGAATAAACCCTATCTCCCTTTTCCCCATTTGCAAGATCAAGAGCAAAACCTCTTGGTATTCCCCAACCGTGAGCTTTCCCATCTTTATAATATGCATATGTAGTAATTTCAGCATTTACTTGTCCAAGAGGATTTAATATACCTCCCTCTCCAAAGGCATTATATACGTATTCATTTCCTGTAAATTTCCCTTTATCAATAAGCCGCTCAACTTCTTTTAAAGCACTTTTAGCATCTGGAGAATTATATTGCCTATTCAATTTTTCATCGTAATATGCTGATATGTATTTATTGTATTCCTTAGCATATGATTCAACTTCGGATAAATCCATTTTTGATAAAGACGAATAATCTACTAAACCATCACCATTTTTAATATTTTGTTTATAGGCTTCTAAAGCTGTTTGCATATTTCCATGATAAGAATTTATTACATTATCAGCAAAATTTACCTGAAAATCATATTTTGCTTTAAAGTTATCAGAAGTTTTTATAATGGAATCTTCTTTTTTTTGAACATATTTTTTTTCATTTTCATTCCATGTATATGCATTGTTTATCAATGAAGCAGCTTCTTCATAGGATAAATTTAAAGATTCGGCCAAAGCATCTGTATAGCCTCCATTTTCCCCACTTATATTTTCATATCTATGTAAAAGCTTTCCGTTTTCATCATATAAATCAAAATTCCCATCAAATTCAATATTTCCATTGCAAAGGACCTTCCAATAGTCCCCGCTCGAATCATAGTTACCGTTTACATAATTATCAAACAACAAGTCATCGTTGTTTCTCCTTGAGCTGTAATATGCGCCTATATCGTTTAAGATATTTTCATTTCCAAGTATTGCTCTTTGCAATTCAGGTGATTTCTCGGCATAATCCAGCATCCTTACAGCCATTTCCGTATGCCCCATAACTGCTGCTATTGTTTCGGCTCTTTGCTTATCTGTCGTTCCTATTATCCCATCTCGATATGCTTCATGTCCTAATCGTATGGCATTTGTATGACTGTCTTTTGAATCGGCCATCGTAATGGTTCTGCCGCCTTTGGCGTTCCGTTCCGTCCGGGCAATAAAGTCGTTTCCGATTATTTATCTTAAAATGGACTCCACACAGTTCCTGGTGTATAAATACTGGTTATAACGGTATCATCATATTTTGAACCTTCATAGACACTGTCTATTCTGATTTTTATCTTTCGACAAGATTTATCAAACACAATATTCTTTACATAAACAAAGTCTTCAAACTTTATTTTCATTTCAAATGGCTTTTCATCGCTCCTACTTGGTTTACAGAATAATGTAGCTTCTTTTATTCTATTATTTTGTTTGAATAAATGAGGTTTTCTAACATCAACATAACCGTTTAATATTTGTAAGTAGCAAGTTCCCCAAGGTTCAATGCCGTTTATCACAACCTCAATCCATTCTCCTATTCCAGGACCTTTCACACCTTCAACCCAAGGCATCGGAATAAAATGATATTTATAATCAGGTGTGTAAACTAAAGGGAACCTCTCTATATCCTGTCCATCATATTTCCATATACCTTTGGATGTTTTTTCTGTTAAGAAAGAAGAAACGGAAATTGCTTCTATAGTAAAATCCCATGCATTATCTTTTAAATTTCTTAACTCTTCTTGTGTATATGGCACAGAATTTTGTACTCCCGCAGGGAATACTACAGGGTGATATTCATCTGGTATATAAAGAAATTTCTGATTTTCAAAAGTAAAATAAAGAAAACCTGTTGCTTCATCGATTAAAATATCTTTATCGAGATATAAATAATTATCTTCCCACTCTTTTCCATTTCTTTTTATTCCAAACTCGATTTTGTCAATATACTGTTTTACAGAATATTTAATACTATTTGGAAATACATAAGATACCGCCCATTCATGATGTTTTGTTACATTTTTAGATATTTCATTTCTCCATTTCTAAATGAACTTTCTCTGAAAATATAAATCCGTTTATCAGTAAAAAAATAGCAATTAAAAAAGTTCTGTTTCTCATAACTAGCGCCCTCTATAAACTCTGGTCGAAAAAGAAGACTTTATATTATATGGGTAATTTGGAACATTCCAGTTATTTAAATTATTCTGTAAGTTCTCCAATGCTTGATACGAGTTTACAAAACATGCTGCAGATATCTTTCCATAACTACTCTGACTATACTCTGCCCCATCCCAATTCATATCAGAATGCAATAAAGTCCTTCCATTTGTACTACTAGTAGCACCAAATGACGTTCCCCCTATAGTTGTAAAATCACTTATTACAAATATCGGACCTTTGTAATGATCATGAGTAAAATTCCCTGCTCTAATGTTAAAACTTGAAGAACTTGATACGGAGTCATCTCTATATACAGAACTATTACCAAGCCATGGATATGCTTGAGGAGTATTCGTATCTATATATGAAGATGTATAACCATTGGAAACAGTTTGCCAGCCTGCAGAAGTAAATCGATCTAAGACCTTTCCATTTAAATCTTTCTTATAAAAAGTAATATAGTCTAATCCTTGATATGATTTATAATTAGGATCTCTTGGGTTTTTTCTAGTTGAAAAAGAACTTAATGGATTTCTTGTTACTTTTGCAGTTATTCCAAATCTTTCATAGCCATCGTCTGTTTTATTGATTATAACCTGTCCAATCGTAGGATCATCGGTCATTTTCAAAGAAGCAAAATCTCCAGACCACCCTTTCTCACTAGACCAGTTTTTCCCTTGATTATACATTAAGGATTCCGCGATAAGTTTATCGCGATTATTTTGCAAGATAGTCTGTCTTTCTGCGGCAGAAAGATTTGATACATCGCAATTCTCTCCTAGTACACTTTTGACAACATCCGCTTTAAAATTATCTAAATTATCAAAATCAAATCCTAAAATTTGCCGCGCTCTTTCTTCTCCTACATAATTCAATAATGACAGACTATAGGAGCCCGTATCATCTGTAATATAACCTTTCTTTGTTTTTAGGTTTCCCCATTCATCATAATATTCAACATTAAGATTTTTCGATTTATCCCATTCTATTTTTCCGTCTACGGTCAGCTTCCAATAATCCCCGCTCGAATCATAATTAGCCATAGCGTTCATAAATAGCGAGGTCATATCTCCTTTTCTATACGCTTCCACTTCAGCTCCAAGTAATCCTTGTGCTTTATAGCTTTGGTAGTCTTCCATCCTTACAGCCATTTCCGTATGTCCCATAACCGCCGCTATTGTTTCTGCATTCTGTTCAGCTGTTGTTCCGATTATCCCGTTCCTATAGCTCTCATGTCCCAGCTGTATTGCATTAACATACTTATCGCCGCTATTTCTCATCGTAATGGTTCTGCCGCCTTTGGCGTCCCGTTCCGTACGGGCAATAAAGTCATTCGTATTGTCAAATATCAGAGTATCTTTCCCGTTTGCTATCCTTGCAGCGGTATTCTCCTGTGTCCAGTCTCCGTATACGTAAGCGTAATAGGCCGCTTCTCCTTTGGCTTGTCCGTTGCTACTTGCATATTTTGCAAGGTTACTCTTGTCGCTCATGCGCTTTGCCAAATCGTAGACATTGCCTCCCACGTCTATTCCCCCGTTACCGAACTTGCCTGTTATTCCGTTTGTTCCTATATTGATTTCATATATTCCCTGTCCTCTGAATGCTTCGGCAAGGACGCTCATCGCGCTCTGACCGCTTTTGTTATTACGGCTCATCATCGTTCCTGCAAAGTCCATCATTGCCCCAAGGCTCGCTACGTTCATGCTAATTCCGCCCATGTTGTCATAAGCCGAATATAATCCTCTTCCGTTAGCTAAAGCGTCGATTGCGTACGTTCCGAACTCCGCTCCCTTTCCTGCAAAGCTTGTTCCAAGATTTATCGCTCCCCCGTAGAACTTACTGATGGCGGCGCCTTTTTCACCGAGTCTCTTTAATTTCTCCGCAGTCTTTAAATTTATTCCTGTGGTTAAGGCAGAGGATGCTACCCCTCCCCATGTTTGTATACTTCCAAGACTTGTCATAAAGGATGATTTGTCAAAACTTCCGCCTAACGTGTAGTTGTCGATTGCCTTGTTCCCGACTGTAGTGATTGTAGAGCTTGTTGCAGCCAAGGCAACCTGTGTTGCCGTTTTAGTACCTTTTGCAATAGAAGTGAACCCTGCCGTTGTAAAGTTTGTCAATGCAGATTTTGCGGCGCTCTTTCCTACTGCGTTTCCGACTTCCAGTCATAGCCTCCTAAATCGCCTACATGGCGAGCTAAAATAAATCGAAATCATAAGCGATGCTCATATAACCTTAAAAATAATCTCTTTTTATTTTTTATATCCATATTTTATTAAAACGGTTTTTATCTCTTCTGCATTCTTTTTTGAAAGGATAGAATCTTCTACTAATTCATCTATATGGCCAAAAAGATTTTTCCCTTGAAAAAAATAATTAGGATTAGCTCCATTTTGTAAAAGCAATTCTATAATGTCAATACGTCCCAATTGAATTGCCCAATATATCGGTGGGCCATATTGAGACCATTCCCAGTTTATATATTTTTTATCTATGGTAATCAAATATTTTACAACTGAATAATATCCCAATCGACAAGCTTCTATCAAAGGAGAGGATACATCCATCGCCGTATGTAAATTGCCTCCATTATCGTACGCTATCTGTACCAATTTCAAACAGTCTGATTCAGAAAGATTATTTGAATTAAAAAGAGAAACAATTGCTTCACACGGTTGAATATAGCCTTTTTGTAATTTTAAAACAGTTTCGTCCGTATTATTAATAAAATTGGGAATTTGCGAAAGGAAAGTCGGTTTTAATACAAAATACCGTGAAGAACAATATGCTATTTTATCAATTTTCGGTATATAACAAAAAAACCATTCAGAGTTACTCTTTTGCGGATTTACATAAATTTCATCATCTTTAAACAGCTGACCTAAAGTTTTGCTTTTTGTAGTTGGTTCCTGCCGAATATTTATATTATTATCGATGGCTCTGTAGCATTCATAACAATTGTTTTCTTTTTTTAATTGCTGAGAATGCAAACAATTACATATTAAAATTGATAAGAAAAATAAATAACATTTTTTTTTCATTTTTTCCTCTTTTACTTTATTACAGGAAGCCTTTGTAAAGGTGCTATTTTCCCAATAAAATAATCATTTAAACCAGGATTATATTTATTTTCGTTATTATATAGAATATAGTGGCAGGGTACAGCTCCTGATTTATATGATTCTTCTGACGAATAACAAAAACCTATCGCATAATCATATTTAGAAGAATAATAAGCTTTTTCCGAATCATAAAACAGCTGTTTCCGGCCGTTTTCCTTTGGATAAACATAATTATAATATTTATCCAAATCTAAAGATTTTGCGATAGACATTGATAATTTATCAAAAATAGTATAACCACTTGGTTTTTCAATAAATTTTTCAATTTCAGAACCTATAAAATAATCATCAATTTGTTTATCAGTCATATTTGCTGAAAGAATATAAAGATTGAATAAATCTGTAGCATAGCAAAGGGTATTATCATATCCATATTTTGTTTCTAATTCTTTTTGTTTTTTCAAATTATAAAGCTTCTCCTTTTTTATTAGCAATTTACCCAATGTATTTTTCCTTTCAAATAGCTTTTCTGTTTTTTCTAAAAGATCTCTAATCATTTCATTTTGTTCAAAGAATTCTTTTAGCATATCCATCGTGTTCTTTGGTTCATTTGCTTCTGATTCTTTCCGTTCTTCTGTATTTTCTTTTTTCGCTTCTTGAACTTTTTTTTCTACTTCTTTTTGCTCTTCGGAATCTTCTTTTTGCTGTTCAATAGTTCCTGTTATCTCTTCCACCGCTTTTTGCCCTTCAGTTTTCTTTTCTGCATTCTCATCTTTTACAGGCTCAGGGTTCAACCCATCTTTTCCCATCTCTTCAATTGAAGATTCTTCAGTCTCTTCCTTGTCCGTCAGTTCTTTTTCAGAAGTTTCTTCACCCTTTTTCTCAGCTTCATAAATATTATTCGCTTTGTTTTCAGATAGCATGCCCTTTTTATCTGTCTTTAAATGCTTGTTTACGATTTCTGCAGCTGTATTTATTCCTTTAAATGCACCGGCCAATTTTCCATAACTGAAGTTTGTTCCACCTGATCCTAAGCGTAGACCGAAATTTTCTCCTCCAATCGTGTATTCAAGAAGTCCTGCATGTACCTTCTGTCCATTGATGTTTAATCCCAAATCTGCGATATCAAGCACATTTATAGTCGTTCTTCCTGTTAACTTATATTCTCCATAACTTTTTGCAACATTTCCCATAAACTCAGACATACTCATTAAATTTTCTATCTGACTACCTGTAAGTCCTGCTCCTTTGGAAAACAGCAATGTTCCGCTCTGATAACTCCTTGAGCCTAATGCTGCCTGTTCTATTCCGTTTCCGACAGCACTTCCAATCCCTGCAGCTGCCGTCCCCTGCCACGTACTCCAGCTCCCCATGCTGCTTTTGAAACTTGAATTGTCAAAACTTAAATTTGAAAAGTCCGTATTTACCACAGCTGTTCTTGCCGTAGTATTTGCTGCGCTGACACCTGTGTCCAATGCTATTCTTGCTATTCGATTTGTAGTTTTGACATACCCTGAGGCTCCCAGTGAAATAGCTGTTTCTATTGTTGTCATAGCTATTTTCTTTCCGAGTTCATTACCTACTTCCGATGCACTTTTATAACCGAGGCCATAATCAAGACCTGCAAATATTAACGCCGTTTGCACCTGCATTCCAGCTGCTGCAACAGCACCAACTCCAGGGGCTGCAGTGCTTACAATACACCCTGCAACATCTGTCGCAAGTTCTGCGACTATCCTTATATTAGGAGCGTTATCGCCGTCCCAGAGCTTTTGTTCCCACAGGGGTAATGCAACTTCTGCCCAGCCTTTGGCTTCTTCTCTCTGGTTTTCGTTAAAGTCAAGTAAAATTAAACCTATCTGGCCTGAACCGTATTCGTTGCGGATCGAAGCCTTAGCGATCTTTGCATCGTTTTTGCCGTCGGAAGCTTCCCCTATGTGCTCGTATATTTCTCCGCCTTCGACTGTATAAAGGCTTGCTAAGGCTTCGTTGTAATATTGCCTTTCCGCTTCGGAAAGATCTTCGAAATTTTTCCCTTTAAAACTCTTTATTTTCTCTTTTGCTTCGGAAAGCCTTTTTTGTCCTCTCTCGTCGTCTGAATCCGGCACATATTCTTTTTGTACTCCGAATATCTTTTCTCCCCATTTGGAAAGTTCAAGCTGTGCCTGTGCGACTACTGCCATAACCTGCGCCGAACCTAAGTTCAAAAGGCCTTCGATATTAAGCTCGATTGTAGGAGAAGAAGTCGTATAATTCTGATACATGCGCATGCTCTGATCGGTATAAGTTACTTTCCACACGGTAGCGCCGTCTACGACGCTTCTGCGGATGCCGTTGGGACTCCACTGATAGCCGGCTCCGAGCGCCAGCTCTTTTTCCCAATCGATCATGCCTTGGTTTGTGGAATCTATGCGTTCCATGTAGCCTTTGATTGTTTCATCAATCGTGCGCTGAGCTTGATAAGCGGCCAGCTTTGCCGAAGAAGCTTCCAGCTTCTTTTCCATGCCGTTTACGGCAAGCTGAATTTTTGAAAGGTTTACGCTTGTGTCGCCTGAAAGCATCTTTTTTTTGTATAAGCCCATGCCTTTTTCGTTAAGACGCTCTTCAAGGCTTTTCATGGCGCTTGTAAGCTTTTCAAGGCCGGTAAGTCCTAATATTTCGCTTATTGTAGCTTCGGCGTCAATCTTTATTTCTTCCATAGCGCGCATGGATTTGGCGCTTTCCATAGCTTTTTCAATCGTTTCTTCTACGCTTACGCCCGCCTGGTTAAGGGTTTTCTCGTTTGCGCCGGCCGCTGCGTTCATGTAGCTTTTATCTATCCATGCCTGTTTTGACGCCAGGAATTTTTCATAACCGTCATACCATTGGGATTTTTTTTCTTTATACTCTTTTAAGAAGTCTTTTTTCCAGCTGTTGTATTTGACCCTCAGCTTTTCTTCGGCCTTGTTCCACTCGTTTGAAGCTACCTTAGCGATTTCTTTCATGAGTTTTACCGTGCCGCTTTTTTCAGCCATAAGCTTGTAGTAGCTGGACTCAAGTTCTGTTGTATACGCTTTTAAAAGGCTTTCATTTTTGGCCGTTTCCGCTTCCTTTACCATCCGTATAAAGCTTGTGACTGCGCTTGCGTAATAATTTTCAGTAACACGGTTTTCGTTTACAAAAAAGTTTTCTCGTTTTTCAGGATTTATATAATCCGAGTAGTGACCTAGCAGCTTTTTGTATAAACTTTCCGTGTTTACCGTCTTATTTCCAAAGATTTCTTTGGCCTTTTTTAACAAACCTTTTTCAATCTTTTTAGCGCTTTCCGCCGTTTTTGAATAAAGAGCGTCGTATTCGTCGGAAGCGGCTTTTCTCTGTTCAATGCTTAAGCTCTTGTCGGATGCTCTTTGAGCAAGCGCTTTAAGTTTTTTTGAAGTATCTTCATCGATCTTGCATTCTTCGCTTACTTTTGCCTGATACTCCGCTTCTTTTTCCGCCTGAGAGGTTTTTGCCGCTATGTATTTTTTCTGAAGAGAAGAATATGCTTCTCTCTTTTTTGCAAGAAGGCTTGCGTTCAAGGCTTCAAGCGCTTTAAGTGCATCCGTATAGACCTCTTCGGTAAGCTCTTTTGCAAGTTCGTTTATCTCGCGCTGTATCCCTGTTTTGGAATTTTGCGTCATGGACTTTATCTTTTCAATTAAGATTGCTGTAGAAACTTTTCCGTTCGGAACGGAGGCGGTTCCGTACATCATCACGTTAAATTCAGCCGTTCTTGCGCTTTTTGCACTGTTGGCGTTTTTCGAGTTTACCATAACGCCGGCCATCTGTGAAAAATAATCGTTCTTTAAGCATCTCTGTGCTATCTTTAAATCGTAAGCTTTATCTTCTGCGGCTGCTGCAGCTTTTCCTTTTGCGTTTCGGATTGTAAATCTTCCCCTAAAAACCTTCCTTAAGAAGGTATTATCATCTTTAATATCATCCATCTTGTCTTCAAGCCGATCCAGAGCGCGCTCTTTTAATACCGTTTTCTGATAGTCAAATATCTTGTTTCTAAATACACTGTCGGAATTTGTTGCAAATAAAATACATTTTGCAATCTCACTTTCTCCTCCCCATGACATTACAGCGTTGTATGTGTTCCAAAGAATTTCCGTACGGTATCTCCTGTAGCGCACTTCAGCGTCGATTCCATGCGGATCTCCGATTCCCGTAATGTATTCTCCTTCTTCGTTGAACGGGCTGGGGCTTAACCAGCCGTTATTTGCCATTACGCACATGGCGGCAAGAGCTACATTTTCAAAGTTTCCGCTGTTGGATATCATAGAGTTATACCATTTGTATAAATCATCTTCAGCCTTGGTATATTCCTCGTTGTTAATTTCATGATTAACCACAGTTACGGCTTTTTGGGTAAGATATTCTCTTTGAACTTCCGCATTGCTATCTTCTCCGCGGCGAAGTTTGAGATTATAACTTCCGTCGGCGTTTTTAGTTACGTAAACAAGACGGTTTTCCGAATTCTCATTAAAGAATGTTCCGCGAACGGCCGCCAGTCTTTTTGTTTGGGCTTCGATTTCACAAGCTTTTAACTCTTGCCTTTTTGAATTGAGAGTTACGTTTGCTTCATAATTCAATACGAGGCTTCTGTAATATTTTTTGTCCGCTTCGATATATGACTTAAATTCTTCTTCAATTTCCGAAGGATTATCTTCATTTGTCTTTCCTTGAAGAACTTCTTCCAAGACTTTAAGTGAAATTTCCGCCTTTTTATATGCATAATCCGCGGCTGCGGCTCTTTCCTTAGGAGTTTCATAATCGTTGTCTTCCGCGTTTCCTATGTTTTCAAGGTAAACGCTCTGCGCCCAGTCGTATACCCCTTGCGCTATGCGTTTTTGAAGCCTCTTTTCATCCAGCGCCTTGTACAGCTCTCCTATTTCCGCCGCCTTCCGATTATATTTTTCACATTCTTCGCGCACTTTCCGGGCTGCCTTTAAATATTCTTTTTCAGCCTCGGCCGCTTCCGCCTGTGCCGCATTCAGATCTTTCTGCTTTGCGCTAACCGTATGCAAGCCGTCCTTTACTGAAAACTGCTCGTACTGCGCAGCGTACGACTTAAGGCTTTCTAAGGTTTCGTCCAGAGCCGATTTTACCTCCGCATAATTTTTATCGGCGTCGCCGTTAAGCGTTTCAATTTCTTCTGCAAACAAAAGCTCTTTTTGAACATCAATGCTCTCTTCGTAATTTTCAAGAATCAGGTTTTGAACCGATTCAAGTATTTCTTTTATCTGAGCCCTGTCGCTTCCGCTTAAATACTCGTCTGAAGCAAAGCCCGCCTTTATAAGATGCTCGTACCATCTGTATTTTAGAGCGTCGTACCGGTTTAAAATATGCTGAACCATATTCATCTCAAGATTAAGCTTTACATACTCCACAACTTCCTGGTCCGAAAGATTTTTTTCAGGTCCGTATTTTTCATAAAGCCGATTAAGCTGTGAAAGCCGCTCTTTTAATGCGTTTTGATCGAAACTGTCGCCACAGAGTAAAACGTAGCGCGCGCTTTCCGCTTCTATATATGAATCGATATAATTGTCAAGTTTTATTCCCATGCCGCTTGAAAATGTAAGTCCTTCTTTTTTAAGGCTGAAAACAAAGTCCACGACCTGATTGTAAGAAGCGGCAGACGATTTTATGCGGCTCTTTTCATTTTCAAAAATCAGCTTTTCAACTTTCTTTTTTGTCTTTTCGTTATTTGCTTTTTGTTCATCGCTGTTATAAACGAGCGCTTCCTGTGCGTAAGCTTCTTTATCTCTTTCAAATGCATTTTTAAGCTCTGCGATGAACTTGTTTCTGTTAAGAATTATTTTACGGACGGCCTGTGTTTTTTCATCCGCCTCGTATGCCATTTTCTGTAAAGCTTTTTTTAAATCGCTATGCATATCAGCCGGATTTCCTTCTTTCCAGCTTTCCATCTCCCGCTCAAATTCTTCATCCGTTTTTTCAAGCGCGTCTTTTATAAGAGTCAAAGCCGTAGCGTCCGAATCGCTTTCTTCAAGCGCTTCTCTCAATACTCTAAGATAATTTTTCAGTTCGTTTTCGCTCTGGTTCTGTTGACCGTTCGAGTTGTTCTGTGCGTTTTCGCCCGTAATGCCGTTTTCAACCGTCTCTTTTTTAAACTCAGCTATCTTTTTTAAATATTCGATATACTCTTCAAGGCATTTTTTTGTCTGCACAATTTCAAATGTCTTTTCATTGTTCACATTAAGCCTGTAAAGCGAATCAAGTTCGCTTGCAAAGCTCAGAATCCGCTCGTCATTCGTAATCGAAGAAGTCTTTTCAAAGGCCTTCCCGTCGGTCAACTCCAGCTGTAAAAGTTTGTCGCAGCCTTGTATCTTTTCTTCAAGAGGGGTTACGTATTTGTTTTTCTCTTTTATGGAATTCGCCGCCTCCGTTTCCATGGCAGCCTTGTTCAGGTTCTGAAAATATTTTTTTTCCGCAGCGGCTTTTTTTGCCTGCCTTTCTTTAAATGCCTTTACAAGCGACAAAAGCTCCAGCGATACAACTTCCCTGCTTACTCCAAGCGTAACAGCCATTGCAGCATCGTATGCTTCCTTTGCTTCTTTTACGGCTTTTTCCTTTTCTCTTAAGACGGTCATTGCCGAAGCCATTTCACGCTCCGCTGCGGCTGCGTTTCGCTCAAATTCTTCAAGTGTTTTAGCGGCTTTTTCGTATTCATCATAAGCCGTGTTGTACGCATTTTTTGCACTTATAAGCTTTGCTTCCGTCTGCTTGGCGCTTTCCCGGCTCCAATCCGTAGTCTCTGCATACTCGTTGACTGCGTCTGCAATCTCTTTTTCTTCGCGTCTTGCCTGCAAAACAGCCTTTGCCTTAACGACTTCCGTATCAAGCTCGTTGTAAAAGTTCTCTCCTCCGATTTCCGCAACGCCCGTAAGGCGGTAAAGCGCCTTCTGCGCTTCTTCTCCCTGCTTCTTCGCGGCAAGGCACTCTTTAAGCCATGAAATAAGTTCCGAACAGCTTGTGTAGTCGCTCTTTACAGTATGCGCTTCCCGGCTTAATATTGTCTTATCGCAGACTTCGTCCATGTACGCTTCTATTTCCGAATACTTTTCCTGTGAAAGCAGTCCGTTTAATTTTGATGAAATTTCGTTGTAGCGGTTAAGATTTGTAAATTGACTTCTTCGATCTCTAAATGTCGCTGCGGCATTATCGATTTCGGCGCAGCACTTATCGTAATATCTTTGAAAGAAAGAAGAATTATTAGAGTTATAAATTGCTCTTTTTAATTCGGATATTTTTTGATTTATTACATCATCGGATGTATCATAAGCAAATCTAAATCTCGTAGATTCAGTAAAAAGACGACCTTCATCATCATATTGATTGTCTTTGACATAACGAATCATGTAATTATTTAAAATACTTATCTGTCTGTTCCAGTCGTTTATTACGAAATTCACTGTATTATTATATATCTGAATTGATCTGTTGACTATCTTTTGTTTCCAGTCGTCAAGTTCCGACTTTATTTTATCGATTTTTTCCCGATTTAAATTTCTGATGTCATAGTTTTTTAAATTTGAATTTCTATCCGCTGCCAATATCTCTTCAAGCTCTTGCGGCACGGCCGTCTTCCAGTAACTGTAAAGCCCCCGGTATCTGTTGCTCCAAAGTCCGCCCCATGCTTCTATCCCTTCCTTTGCAACGACAGTCATATCCCGAGTCTTGTTGTAAAACTCTGCTTCCATCTGTGCAAGGTATCCGTTTTTTTCGGACGTCTCGCTTAAGACCGCTTTATATTCATCAAGCGTTTTTTGAATTTCTGCAAGATAATCGCGGCTTTCTTTGTGAAGCTTTTCTTCCGCGCTCTTTATCTTTTCTTCAATATTTTTTTCCCACTCTTTTCTTTTTTCTTTTAAACTCCTGTAAGCCGTAAGCCAGCTTTCTTCGCTTTTGACATATACTCCCTGCGCATTCTTCTCCCATTCGCTGCGCTCTTCAAGAAATTTCGTTTCCGCGTTTTCCCACAGCGAAAGTCCTTTGTTAAAAGCCGCCTTAAACTTTTCAAGCCACTCATCCTGATTGCGGCCTACGGCGTCCGCTTCCTGCTCCGACAGCTGCGTTTCAAGAGACTGAAAAAGACGGTTCATGTCTTCTTCAGTCTTTTTTGTAACCTCATCGGACAGCTCTTGTACTACGGCTCTTGCCGCTTCCTTAGCCGCCGCATTCTTTGCCGACGTTCGGTCATACATAAGCTCTAAAAGCAACGTTCTACCTTCTTTTTGCGCTGTCAAGCGGCTTTCAACTGCAATCCGATTTTTTATTTGAGCCTTTTCGTTTTTAACTTTCTCTAAGATTTCCCCTTCACTTAAGCCGAACCGGTTGTTTTGAAGCGCAAGTTCCGTATACAAAAGATTGTTGTCCGCTTCCCATTCGGCGCTGTATTCTTCAATAATCTGCGCGCACTTTGTCCGCCACGCTTCTTCTTCCCGAGCGGCGCTTTCGGGATCACGGTTTTCCGCTATCCGCTCTTTTGCCGCAGCCGTTATAAGCGCTTTTAATCGGCCGTCGGTTCCGGCTTTCTGTTCTTCTTCAAGTTTTTTGCAAAGCCACTTTACGTAAGATAAGCCCGCTACGCTGTTAAAATATTTTTGTGCGCCTTGTCTTTCTTTTTCATAAGCTTTAGTATCGCTTTCCTTTATCTGAAGGTTTTCGCTTTCCCACAGACCGAGCGCTTCTTCTATCCCTTTCCGGGCCGATTCTTCCCATTTTTCGGAGCTCCGCTCAAGGCTTGCGCGGTCAAGGTAGTATTCAAGCCGAATCTTTCCGCGTTCAAGGCCTCGGTGCAGTTCTTCGGCAAAACCGAACGCTCCGCTGTATATCAAGATAAAAAAACTTGCGATGAGTCTATTTAAAAAATTTTTCATACTTTCCTCCGATAGACTTTAAATGCGGCCGTTCAGCCGGCGATTTTTATTCTCCCATTTATTAATTGAAGCGATTGGAAAAACTCTGCAATTTTTTTAGAATTTTCTCGAAAATTTTTTTTTGAATAACTTGCGCCTTTTTAACGATCACACCAACTATTTAAAAGCATGAAAAACAAATGTCTTTTTATCATCGTCGTATCCGCTTTGCTTTTCGGCTGCGCCGAAAATTCCGCTCAAAAAACCGCTTCAACTGTCGAAGCGCAAAAAGCGGCGGCACAGTCGGACGCGGACGCTTTCGGCAGGCTCTCTCTTCAAAGTTTTTACGAAGGAGATTTGGAAACGGCTCTTTCCTACGCCGATAAAGCCTTAAAGGATAAACGCCGCGGCAAAAAATTCGGCTATTTAAAGGCGCGCATTCTTTTAGGACAAAAAAGAGACGAAGAAGCTCTGAAACTGATGGAGAGCGCCTTTAAGGCCGTTCCGCAGGATATCGCGCAGGATGATTTACGCGCCTACATGTTTTTACTTGCGGATGCAGGCCGTTTTGACGATTGCCGCAAAAAACTTGACCTTTATCTTGACCGGTTCGGATATTTTGAAGGGCTGGGGCAATTTGCTTCGATCGTTTACGAAAATACAGGCGGTTATTTTAAGTCCGTTTTGTTTGCGTTCTGGGACTTTGAATACGTTTTATGCTTTGCAAATTCAGCCGGCAGGAATGACATTTCAATCGGCGCGTTTCTTTCCAATATGGAAAAACTTGCCGCTTCCGTTAAAGGAACCGAAAAAGAAAATGAGACCTTAAAAGCCGTCCGGTGCATAGAGTTTTTATATAAAACCGACGTTGACCTTCCCCAAGTTGAATCGGATTTTTTCCTCTATAAATTTATTACTCAAAAAAAACAAATTCTTGAAGGGAATTGCACTGTAGACGCCGTCACCGAATATCTGAAACTTGAAAAATATTTTTCCGCATTTCCGTCCTATTACTGGAACATATATTGCGCAATAAAAGCGCAAGGAACGGAAAACCTTAAAAACTTTTCTCCGGTACTCGAAAAGGCCGTCAATACGGGCTATTCAACCGAATATTCCAGGCTGGCAAAGCTTGCGCTTGCAGAATTAAACGATATACCCAAAGAAGAAGCCCAAAAACTTTTAACTTCCGCCGAAGTTTATTCGCTCCTCGCAGGCTTTCAAGCCTCTGGCGACCGCAAACTTTTGTCGCCCGTTTACGAATTGCTTGACTTGCCGGACTGCTCTTACGTTTATTCCGCCGTCGCCCAGCTCAAAGAGTTCCGCACAAAAATTCCGCTCGACGCGGTTTTGAGAGAACAGCTTTTGAAAAGCAGAGGACGTTTAAAAGATCGGCTCTCTTTCATTTTGAATTAGCAGGTTTTTATGGCAAAAAAGTTGGTTTTTAATGATTCAGGCAGATTAAAAAACTCGCCGAAGTCGGTTTTACCCGCTTTGCTTTTAATTTCTCTTTTGTTTTTCGGCTGCACACAGAATCGGGAAAAAGAAGAGCTCGCTCAAAAAATCTATGTTCGGGCGGTAGACGAATACGGAGATCAAAAGTTTGATTCCTGCCTTGATTTTGCGGAAAAATCGATTTCGCTGAAACGCGATTTTTATCAGGCAAGGCTTTTACAGGCAAAAGTCTTTTATTTTCAGGATAAAAACTCTCTTGCGCAAAAAGCAATCGAAAAGCTCGTAAAACAATATCCTGAATACACGGAAGCTCGTATCTGGAAAATAAGGATTTTGCTCCAAGCGCAGGAATATGACGAAGCGAAAAAACTTTTGGACACGGAACTTTCCTTTAACAACACGGACTGGCGCGTTTATTACCTTTATGCGCTCCTTGCCCAAAAACAGAACGATTTTAACCTGCGCCTTTCAATGCAAAAACATGCGGAACAGCTTTTACAGGACGGAAACAAAGTATACATAGACCTAGCAGCGGTTTGGCTTCAGCTTGGTCTGCGGGACCGCGCGATCGACTATCTTGAAAAAGCAAAAAATCTTTCAAGCGACGAAGAGAGCATCGACAGGGCGATAGCTCATTTAAAAAACGGAGACGACATATTATGAAAAGACATTTCAGGTTGAATCGATTCGGTTTGAGTTTTTTACTTTTGCTTTTTTGTGTTTCAGCCTTTCTGTTCATCTCCTGTACAACCGGAAAAAGTATTGCGTTTTTGGATAGCCAAATCATCCGCACTTGTGAAGTTGATTTTTTTGACGCTCAGGTTGTAATCGATCAGGTGCCGGACAAAGCCGTAAGCGAGCAGCTTTCGACGCTTGCAAAAAACTGCCTGCAGTCAAGCATTTTTAATCAATCGGATCAATCGGTGCAGTCAACTCAGTCGGCGCAGCCAACTCAATCAAATGAAAATACGGTTTACCTCAGCATTTTTGTAAATCAGCGCTCGTTTTTGCAAAACGCTTCGATTAAAAATGCGATATTTTTCAACTTTATCTTTACGGAAAAGCAGACCGGCAGGCAAGTTTCTGTCATTTCCGAGTACACGGCCGGAGAAGACACCGTTCTTTCGGCCAGGGTTCAGCACAGATATTTGAACAAGGCTTTAGACGCATATTTTAAGGAAAAAACAAAGAAACAAAAATGAAAAATGTCGCTTTTACAGGATTTTTCATCTGCTTTATGTTGTGCGCTTTAAAAATCCGAAGTCAGATTGTTTTTAACTCGGCCGAAGACGCGGTTGTTTTTGCAAAGCAAAATGCGAGAGAGCGAATTATCGAAAAAGAACTGGTTCTTGCAAACATGAAAAAGACAAAGATCAATATTCAGGAATATATTCCCCAACTGAGCGTTTCTCTTTCCGAATCGAATTCAGTTTCGTTTAACGCAAGCGATTCGCGCACAAAAAGTCTTCAGTTCAGCCTGAGTCAAAATGTTTTTAACCCGGCGCGCAAAATGAATTACGAACTTGCAAACATTCAGGCCGTTTACGCCTACAAAGAAAATCTTCAGTCGGCAAAAACCTTTGAGTCGGAAATTATAAACGATTATTACAACTGTCTCATCGCTTCAAGGCAGTTTCTCATAAAAACCGAACTTTATGAAAAGGCTCAGGACGAATTAAAAATAATGGAAGCAAGGGCTTTTCTCGGAATGCTTTTACAAACCGATTATCTTGAGTTTTTAACTTCGGCTTTAAAGATTCAAAATGAGATGGAAAGCGCGCGCCGTTCCTGCAAAGTTCAAGAAAGAATTTTAAAACTTGCGACCGGAATTGAAGAAACGACGGAACTGAAACTGGCCGACGAGCTTAATCCTGAAGCGCTTCAAACGGAACTTGAGCCTTTCACAGACAAGATCTGGAACATTGTAAAAAACTCGAGCATTGAACTTCAAAAAGAGGACGTCATGATCGCTTTTTCGCGAAAGCGACAGCAAGTTCAGGACGCGTGGTATTTGCCCTTTTTTACCGTAAAACCTTCCGTCAGTTTTTCAGGCGAAGATTATCCTCTTTCAAATCCGAGGTATTCGATACAGATGAGCTTCAGCTTTCAAAATATTCCGTTTGCGCCGCTTTCCGTTTCAAACAATTACACGTATACAAGAAAAAAACTCACAGGCGTTTCAAACAGCGCAGATTCTTCATTTCCTTCCGGTACGACGTATTTTACCGATCAAAAAATTTCAGACCTTACGCTTTTGCAGCAACAGATTAAACGACAGAATTATGAAAAGCAACTTTTTTCAGCGCTGTACGAGCTGCTTGTAACCCACGACGATTATTTACGTTCAATACAAATCCTTCAGAGGACGCTTGAATTGCAGCAGGAGCGGCTTGAATTTTCAAAGCTGCAGACGGATCAGGGTATGTTAAAGCCGATTGACTATGTTGAGCAGTTGATCGAGCTTTCCAACACAAAAATTTCTTTGATTCGGACGACAGTCGCCGCCGTTGCAAGCGAGCGTTCAATTTCGGTTATGACCGGAATGAGTTTTAAGGAGTTGATAAATGCGTGCCGGTAAATTTTTGTTCGTCGTGCCGCCGATTTTTTTTATTTTCACTTCATGTTTTTCTAAGAAAAATGATTCTGCACAGACTTTCAGAGCTGCAAGCGTAAACACGGTCATTGCAAAAGAAGAAGCGAAGGATACGAAAATTTCTACGTTCGGAACGGTTTCGTATAAGACAAAACACGACGTTTCGTCTCTTGTCGAAGGTTCCGTACAAAATCTTTTTGCAAAAGAAGGCGATTTTGTACGGAAGGGCCAGAAACTTGCCGTTCTGCGAAACGTCCAGATGGAAAACCAGAAAGAACAGTACGAAAACGCGCTTTGTTCAGCCGAGGCCTCTCTTTCCGTTGCGCTTTCCCGGTTGCGCGAAGAAGAACTTTCGGTGCAAAGCCGCCTTCTTTCACTCGAAAAACAGGAGCTTTCGATTCGGCAAAAGGAAATCGAATACGAAAACGCATGTCAGATTCACCGGAATAACGAAGAACTTCACAAACTGGGCGGCATAACCGACGTTTCATTTAAAAGCGAAGAATTGTCGCTTCAATCGCAAAAAACTTCAATCGATATTGCAAAAAAGGAAAAGCAGATTTCTTCGCTAGGTCTTACGGACAGCGACATAGTTTTGATGGGTTACGCAATTCCCGATTCCATAGAGGAAAAAAACAAACTGCTTGTAAAGCTTAACACTCGGTCCGTTCAGGCGCAAATTCAGTCTGCAAAAGCGAGCGTAAGTAATGCGGAAAAGAACCTGCAATCGATTAACCGCCTAATCGAAGAGTTGACCGTAAAAGCCGGCGTTGAAGGAATTATAGGCGCGCGCAATTTTGAAGAAGGCGAATATGTCGCCGCTAATGCCGCCGTTTTTACGATTTTGAACACGTCGTCGGTTTATGCGGTTTTTTCGATTCAGGAAAAAGATATTCTGAAATACCACGAAGGAACTCCCGTAAACATAGAACTTCCTTCTATTAATAGATCTCTTTCGTCCGTAATTTCGGAAATATCTCCGTTTGCAGACCCTCAAAGCGGAAACTTTACGGTAAAAGCGCTTTTAAATAATTTTGACCGTTCGATTAAGCCCGGAATTTTCGTAAAAAGCACGATTTTACAGACGGACAATCCTGTATTTGTCGTGCTGCCCGAAACGGCGGTAATTCAAAGCAATCAAGATAAAAATCGGAATATCGTTTATACGGTAAAAAACGGCTGTGTCGTTTTACAGAACGTAGAAATCGATTCAATTGAAAACGGCAAGGCTTGGATTAAAAGCGGCATAAAAGAAGGAACGGTTGTAATCGACAAGCCGTCTCCGTTTCTTAAGGAAGGTGAAAATGTCGTTACGAACTAAAACCCTCATTCCGTTTTTGGTTTTTTCCGCATTTTTAAGCTCCTGCAAGCTGATTACGTTCGATGAAGAAGGCGTAAGCTGCTCTTTAAGTTCAACCGAAAATACTTTTTCAGGGCAGACGATTGAATTCGTTTTTACATCGAAACCGGACAAGTACCAGGCGGAAAAGTGCGTTTCGCTTTTGGCCGACTCAAGGGCCGTTGAATTGATTTATTTCTGGAACGGAAAAACGCTCAGCATAAAGCCTGCACTTTCGTGGCAAAACGGCAAAAACTATCATCTTTCGTGCAGCGGAACGATTACGATAAACACGAGTCGGGTTTCCGTTTCGATTGAACGCACTTTTATGTACGGATCGATTTCCGAACAGCTGATTTTTCTAAAAAGCTCTTCGACGCTGTCGCCTATAAATCAAACGGACAGCCTGCTTTTTTGTTTCAACAAAGCTCTCGACCAGGCTTCTTTTACGGAAAATTTTATGCTTTCGCCGAGCCTTGAAACGGAAACTGTCTTTTCTTCCGATAACAAAAGCGTTTCAATAAAACCGAAAGCCCCATGGGCCTACAACACGCTTTATACGTGGAGTTTTAAAAACTTAAAATCCGCCGACGGCTATTTTTACAAAACATCCGAATCGGCGAGCTTTTTGCCTTTCAGCGATACGGAAATTCCCGTCTTGCAAAAAATCTGCCCTGTCAGGCTGATCGGAGGCCAAGAAACGTTTTTTACCGAACAGGAACTTGATTTGAATATACGGGAAAAAGAAGCGATCGGCTTTGTCTTTTCAAAACCGATGGAATTCGATTCCGTAAAATCGGGAATTTCGCTAAGTCCGCCGGCGGCAGGCTACTTTAAGCAAACGGATGAAGAAGGTTTTCGCTTCGCCTTTATTCCGACTCAGATGTATTCGATAAAACAAAGATATGAACTTACGGTTAATTCTTCCGTCCGCGATACTCATTCCGTTTCATTATACGAAGATAAAATTTTGTATTTTACGCCGTACGGAGATTATCTTGAAATCAGACAGATATCTCTCGATTCGGCTCAAATTGATTTTTCAAGTCAGGACGCAGTTCCGTTCACGATTACAAAAAACTTAAACAACAAATATGAGCTTACGGTAAGCATTTTGTTTTCCGGCCGGATAGAAAGTTCAAAACGTTCTTCCGCCGTAAAACAGGTGAGCCTCGGCCTGCTTTTTCCTCTTTCATCGGAGACGCCGGTTCAAACTCAAATCCTATGGAATTCGACAGGAACCTTATTAAGCCTTACCTGGGAAAATTTTACCCCGTGTACCGCAGGCGTTGAAACTTTTTATAAGCTTCAAATTACAGGCGGAGCGAACGGAATCAATACCGGCCGCGGACAATTTATGGAGAAAGATTTATGCGTAATTCTAAAACCGCAGACTTAAAGCGCTTTATCGGTTTTATTTCCGGATTTTTTTCTCTTTTATTGCCGATTTTGCTTTTGTCGGTGATTTCAGGCTGTGCCGACAGGCTTCTTCCTGAACTTAAAGTGGAATCCGTAACTTACGACTCGCAAAAAGTTTCCGTTACATTTTCGGAGCGCCCCGACGAATCGTCTTTTCAAAAAGGTTTTTCGATTACCGAAGACAAAGCTTCGTTAAACGGAACCTATGTTTTTTCAGGAACGGCGGTTCACTTTTTCCCCGTAAGCGGAATCCGTCAAAATTACGACTATCAGATTATTCTTTCAACACAGATAGAAGATACCGAAGGCCGCTCTTTAATGCATGATTTTTCGTACTTTTTTTCAACAAGAAGCTCTTCGGAAATCCCCTTTATCGTTTCGCAATTTCCTGCAAAAGAAGCGGAAATTACGGGAACTCTTTCGGAACTGACGTTTACTTTTTCCGTTCCGATAAACACTCAAACTTTCCACAGCGCGTTCGGCGTTTCTCCCGCGTTTAATTACCTGATCGATTTTTCGGACAATGACACAAAGGCGCATGTGATTCCTACTCAGAGCCTTGAAAAGCAAAAGCGCTATACGATAACAGTTTCAACTTCGCTTGAAGACAAAAACCGTAATTCGTTGAAAGAAGATCATGTTTCGATATTTTACTACGACCTTGACCGAACTGAACCTGTTTTATCGGTACAGAGCGTTTCCGAAGCGGGCGACGCCACAGAATTTACTGAAAATTCTTCGGCAAGCGGCGTCTTATTAAATTCTAAAATTGAACTCAATTTCACAAAACCTGTACGGACAGACTCCGTTTCAGGATTCGTTTCAATTGACCCGCCGCTGTCTTATTCAATTCAAATCGACAAGGAATCGCGCCGGAAGGTTACGTTAGTTCCGTCCGACGCCGAATGGGGAAAAACATACACGCTTCATGTAAAGAAAGGAATTTCGGATTATTACGGAAATAGAATTCCTTCCGATCATAATTTTTCGTTTACATACGACAATGAAAACAACAGGCCGGTTTTATTTGAAAGCGCTTTTTTTCAGAATTCTTTGTCAGACTACACAACTTTGTCCAAACAAACCGAATATTCATTTCTTCCGCTGGATCCCGTTTTTTATCCCAAAAACACGGAAACCAACGGCACTCTCTATCTGGTTTTCAGAATTTCAGCCGATGCGCAGAACGTAAATCTTTTTACCGTGATGGACGGCTTTGCAATTTCAACTGTAAACGGCTGCTTTTCCATAGTTCTTAAAAACGCAAACCTTGTTCCACAAAGCGATTTTTCAAGTCTTCCGATCGCAACTCAAATTCAAGCTGTCGGTTCGACGCCCGGAAAATTAAGTATCGTAAAATACACAATGGAAATTACAAATAAAGATTCAAGCGGAATTGTAAGTTTAAATCTTTCATCGACAATTCAGGACAATCTGGGCAATCCTGCTAAGGAAGGAATTTCCTTAAGTTTTAACAAATGAAAAAATTGATCGGTTTTTGCGTTTATCATCCTATTTCGGTTTTAATGCTTACGCTCGCCGCCGTTCTTACGGGAATTCTTTGCGTTTTTTCACTTACAACGGATTTTCTTCCTGTCATAAGCGGAAGGAACATGATCGTTTCAACCGAATACAAAGGAATTTCCGCCGCCGAAATTGAAGAAATGGTCACTATTCCCGTAGAAGAAGCCTTTGCTTCGCTTAAAGGATTGAAGAAAACGGAAAGCGTTTCACGCGACGGTCTTTCCGTTGTTTCAATTGAATTGAAATGGGGAAGCGATATCGACATGGCTCTTGTCCAAAGCCGTGAAATAATCGACGCGTGCTTTCAAAGCCTTCCTTCAGGATGCGGCAAACCGGAAGTAAGAGAAGCGGATCTGCAAAAAAGTACGATGACGATCGCCGTAATTCCTTTAGACGAAGATTTAAAATATGCGCGCTATTCCTGTATAAATCACATAAAACCTTTTTTGCAGCGGATTACGGGCGTAAGTTCCGTGAACGTAAGCGGGGGCGAAGAAGAACAGATTGACGTGCTCGTCGGCAAAGAATTAAGCCAGAGCAAAAACCTTACGCTTGAAGAAATCGCCGGGATTCTTGCATCTTACAATTTTGAATATCCTGCGGGAACTTTAACCGACGGCGAAAAAGAACTTTCCGTAAAGACAAACGGTTTATTTACGAGCCTTAAGAATATTCTCGAAACTCCGCTGCAATACAATAACGGCGGAGTTTTAAACCTGTCTTCAATAGCTTCCGTACAAAAAGGTATAAAAGAGAAAAAAACATTTTTTTTGCTGAACGGCAAAGAATGTATTTGCATATCGATACAAAAGCGAAGCGACTCAAGTCCTCTTTCGGTTTCAAGACAGATAAAAAAGCAAATAAACAACTTAAACGCAACGCTCGGAGAATATTTTAAATTTGAAATAATCGAAGACCACGCGGAATATCTTTCTTCTTCTCTAAAGCAGCTCTGCATTTCCGCATTCTTCAGCTTTATCGTAACGGTCGCAGTGGTTTTCTTTTTCTTCAAATCGTTCGCGCTTTCGTTTCTGCTCGCTTCCGTTATTCCGCTGACTTCAATTTTTGCGATAATCGTGTTGACGATTTCCGGTCAAACGATAAACGTAATGTCGCTTTCAGGAATTGCAATCGGAATAGGCATGGTAATAGACTGCAGCGCGGTCGCAATAGAAAACATTCAATCAAAAAATACTTCCGGCAAAGAGGCGCAGGCCGAAACCGTCGTTCAAGCTGTAGCGGAAATCAGCTCTTCAAATACGGGATCCTGCCTTACGACAATTATCGTTTTTGTTCCGTTCTTTTTTATAAAAGGTCTTTCAGGCGAGCTTTTTACATCGATGGCGATCGCAATTACTTCGTCAATCACAGCTTCATGGCTGCTTTCTTTTACGCTTGTTCCGGCGATTTATATGCTTATGAGTAAAAACGGGTTCGCTTGTTTTGCAGAACAAGGGTTTATCTTAAAAGCAAAAAAACTTTATGGGGATCAGCTGACTTCTCTCTTTCACAAAAAAATAAAAGCCGTCCTCTTGTGCGTTTTCTGTCTTTTTCTCGGCGCAATATGCGTTCAAACACAAAAATTTTCGCTTTTGCCTTCGTCTGCTTCCGATACTGTTTCTGCGGACTTAACGTTTCCATCCGGAATAACGCTTGAAAACCTCAGGAGCAAAGCCGTTTTTATTACAAACAAACTTTTTGAGCAAAAATCGATAAAAGCGGTTGCGGTTTCAGGCGGCGTCGAAGACAGCGATACTGCCCTGCTTTCATCGCCGAAGATCAATCGCGAAAGAATTCATTTTGATATTTTTCTTAATAAACCGGATCTTAATTACAAAAATCATATTTCAAACGTATTCGCTTCGGCAGGATTTGATTCTTTTTCAATTTCCACTTCGGATTTACTTTCCGAAGTAATAAAGACCGGCCGAAATGAATTTTTATTCACTTCGGAAAACCGCTCTTCGTTAAAAGCTTCCATGCAAAACGTAGGGAAAGCCGATTTCAAGATCTTTCCGGACAGTTTTGACAGCGAATATGTTTTTACACCGGACAGAATTGCGCTTTCACGTTTTTCACTCACCGCGCTGTACAGCGCTTCAATCACCCGAAGCGCGATAGAAGGCGTTGAATCCTCGATATTTTATCAGGACGGAAAGAATATTCCTATTGTCGTAAAATACAAAAAAGACGATATATCTTCGCTTAGGGATGTGGAAAATCTGATTGTAAAAATCGGGCAAACTTCCGTTCCGCTTCATGTTTTGGGCGGTTTTTCACAACAGCAAAATGAAAAGATACTTTATCGGTATAATCGCAGAGCGGCAAAAATTTTCGTACCGCAGGATCAGAAACTTTCACAGCTTAAAATTAATGGTTTTGAATGTGAAAATCTTAAAAAGCAGGAAACAAAAGAACTTTGGGGCGACAGCGCCTTCCTTTTGATCGTAGTTTTTGTTCTGCTCTACCTTGTACTAGGCTCGCAATTCGAATCGTTTTTAATTCCGCTTTTGCTTCTTGCAGCCTTGCCGGCGGCTTTGTCCGGCGCGTTCATTTTTCTTACGATTTTTCAAAAAAATCCCGATATTAACACGGTTATTGCTATGGTCGTGCTTTTCGGAAGCGTCGTAAACAATTCGATCATTCTGTATGAAAAATGTTCGCAGGAAAAAGTTTCAACCGAACAGGATATTATAAAATGCTGCGTTTCAAAACTTCAGGCTCTGCTTCTTACAAATCTTACGACGATCATTTCGTTGATTCCGTTTGCCGTTGATTTGAAAAATACTTCAACACAATCAACGGTCGCGCTGACGATCATCGGTGGAATGATTTTTTCACTTGCCCTATCGCTTTTTATTTTTCCGCTTCTGTTGCTTCCCGTCTTGAAGCGTAAAAACTTATCAAAACGGGAGGATTTAAAATGAATTCATGGTATGCAAAACAAAAGCTGCCGCTGTTCATTTTTGCAATAATCTGCCTGATTTTTTCTTTTACGGGGCGGGGAATAAATTTCGGCAAGGCCTCAGACAGCCGGTATAATGTTTTTACAATTGAGTTTGAATATTTCGGCATGGACGCAGGAGAACTTGAAAAAACAATTACGCTTCCGCTGGAAGAGAAGATAACAGAGATTACAGGTCTTGCCGAAATGCGTTCGGTTTCCGAAAACGGTAAAACAGCCGTTACGACTTGGTTTGACAAATCCATAAGCTCAAAAAAAATATATTTGAACCTGCGAAACCTTGTTGATAATTTATATGCGGAACTGCCTTCCGCAGTTCAAAAACCCAGAATTTATTCCGCCCAAAACGATTCCAAAGCAATTTTTTCTTTTACGGTTTCTTCTCCAAAAGACCTTTTTTCGCTTCGGCAATTTATCGATTCGACGATTAAAAAGCAATTTGAATCGATTCAGGGCGTTGCGGACGTAATCGTTGCCGGAGGCGCGATAAAAGAACTGACCGTTAAATTTGATCCGGATATTCTTGTTTCAAAAAATTTAAATCCGCAGGTTTTTGCCCAAATCGTTCAAGATGCAAATGTAGTTTATTCGGGAAGCGTTTTGCATCTTCCGCAAACTGATCATAAAATTCAATTCGACACAAAACTTCAAACTATAGAACAGATCCGAAAATTGCCGGTAAAGCTCAACGAACGATATATTACGATCGACACGATTGCGGATATTGATTTTTCAAACCGCGAGCAGGAAGAAATTGTCAGAATTAACGGAGAAGAAGCTGTTTCCGTTCAAATAAAGGCTTCTTCCGATGCAAATATCATAAAAACCGCTAAGCAATGTAATGAAATCCTTGAAAAATCAGGCATTCCGAAAGAAAACTACGCGATAATTACCGACGAGGGCGCGATTCAAAAAAAACTTATAAAGCGATTGATTTTGGCAATTCTGCAAAGCTACTTTTTTTTAATTTTAGTTGTTCCGCTGTTTTATTCGGAATTCAAAACAATTTTTCTGATTTTGCTTTCAATTCCGTTTACGATTTTCTGGACAATTCTTCAGCTTTCCACCATTGGTATAAGTCTTGATGCGAACTGTCTTTCAGGTTTGTCAATTTCAATCGGTCTGATCGCAGATCCTATGCTTGTAATTTCGGAACAGGCGGAACTTTGCCGAAGCAAAAAACATTTTGCGTCGCAATGTAAATTTCTGCTTCCTTCGTTGTTTTCTTCAACAATAACGTCGCTTCTGGCTATAATCCCGCTGTACAATGCAAATTACATCGTCCAGGGAATCCGCTCGATTTTAACCGTAATTGTTTTAATGCTTTGCAACTCAACTATTATCGCAACCGTTTTTTTCCCTTGCTTTATATTTGCACAAAAAAAGCGCACTTTTCTTTCGATAAGTTTATTCAAGCCGATTAAAAAACGGGTCGAAGTGTTTTTGAAAATCCTTTTACCGCCTGAAAAAAACAATTCAAAGCCGGTTCCTATAATTTATGCGCTGATGTGCTTTTTGCCTTTCTTTTTTCTGCTTTTTTCCGGCAAAAACATTACCCAAGAAGCGGAAAGCGACATTCTATATGTTTCGATAGAATATCCGCCTGAAAAGAAAGTTTCTTTTATCGACGGCTATGTAAAAAATATTTCAGATCAAATTGAAAAAAACGTTCGACCGAATTTTATTATAAGCGAAAGCAGACAGGGGAACGCCCAAATCGAAATCGGTTTTAACCCGGAAAATGTTTCAAAAGAAAGGCTGGCTGAAAAAATTCTTTCGTTTTCTTCCCTTGCAGAAGACGGAATGATTTTTATTCAAAATTTGAATCAATTAAACAACCGCAGGACACAGGAATTCGAAATTGCAGTTACGGGCGAAGAAAACCGAAAATGCCGCGAATTGGCTTCAAAAGCTTCCGAATTCATTTCAAAAGACCCGCAAAATATTGAATCCGTACTGAATTTTAAACAAAATCCGAAAGAAATTGAACTTAAAATCGATGCTCGACAAAATGCCCGTTTGGGGCTTAGCACGCAAGATATTGCAAACACATTACGCTGGATGCTGTTCGGTCCCGTTGTTGACAAATGGATTCGCAATAACAATGAATATGACATAAGAATTCTGTCCTCCGCAAAAAGAAACCTTGAACTGCAGGATTTCAAAAATCTCCCGGTTCCGACAAAAACAAGCAACGTAAAATTGTCAACCTTAGGCGAAATTACAGTAAAAGAGGGGAACGGAAAGATTTATCGATTAAACGGTCGGCGATGCGCTTTTTTTACAATAAAGCGGGAGGGAAAGAGCGCTACAAAAAATGTTAACGAATTGAAAAAACAAATGCAACAGATTGGTTTTCCGAAAGGATATGATTATCACTTTTCAAAGGAAATAGAAAAGCTGCAAGAACAATATCTTAAATTGATTGTTTTAACTTTTTTTTCAATTGCAATAATATTTTTATATTTAACTGCAGCTGCTCAAAATTTCAAAAAAACGCTTTTAATGATTTCGATAATCCCGGCTTCCGCCTTCATCCCGTTTTTAATTAAATTCATAACCCAAAGTCCTCTGTATCCGGGAGACTTAATAGGTCTTACAATTTCAAGCGGAATCGTAATAAACAACTCAATTTATTTATCGATGTCCGGAATTCAGACAAGTAAAATCCTGAACGAAAGAATTAGAAGCATATTATCAACAACAATAACAACAATTCTCGGCGCCGCGCCAATACTTTTTTCGCCGTTAACCGGATTTCCGAAAGACATAGCCTTTTTCATGTTCTGGGCGTCGATAAATTCTTTATTGACATCAATTATTCTGTATCCAAGGATAATATCGGCGCATCGGGGGTAAATAGCCGTGCCGGTTTCGAAATATCAGACAATGATGCCATGCTTTCGGCATGAGCGTCGTTCGCTTCGCTCAGGTCAGTCGGCTGCGCCTTCCCTTAAGCCAATCTGCAATATCTTGAGTTCGGGCGTTCTTGGCAATTTTCCAAAAAATTTTCAATGGGGATGCATCCTAATGAATAAGGCTTAGCCATAGACACCTCACTAAGACCGTAAACAAGTGTTTGAATTTTACTTAAACTGTTTACTTAAATTAGTAATTTGATGTCACGCCAAGCCTTACTTTATTGGGATTGGTGGTGTTGTAAATCCTTGTAACACAAAGATTTACATTTTTAGCAGGGGTTGGACTTGAACCAACGGCCTCCGGGTTATGAGCCCGACGAGCTGCCAACTGCTCTACCCTGCGTCGTGTCTAGTTATATTAATACAAAACAGCGATGATGTCAATATTCTGCATTGCATCACGTGTAAATTCCGCTTCTGCAAAATTCTGTAAAAATTCACCCGTAGCGTTTTTCCAGCGCGGCGAACAACGGCGCATATTCGGTTTCTTTTTCCGCCAAGCATACGCACCAAAATTGCACGTTTACATCCGGATCGGAAAGCGGAACGGCGACTTTGCCGTGCGGGTCGGCGTCGCGGATGTTTGTAACGTTTGTTCTGAATGACGGCAGATCGGTCGCGCGCACGATTTCGCGCAGGGCCGAAAGCTCGCTCTGTTCCAAAAACACCGCGTCCGGAATTTTCCGCCGGCACACCGGATACCAAAAGCCGATTTTATTGTGTATGAGAATTTTTTCACCCGCAAGGTCTCTAAGCTGAAGAGAGCTTTTCTTTGCAAGGCGGTGCGAAGAAGGCAAAAGCACAAAAAGATTTTCGCGGATAAAAGGTTTAGACAGATAGCGCGGTTTTCCGCCGGAGTCAGTTTTTTCAAGCGGGTGGAGCAGAATAATCAGATTGTACGCACCGTCGTCGAGTCCGCGAATGAGGGCTGTCTCCTTTTCCTGCAAGTCGGTGCTTACAGTTTTGCCGGGGAAACGTTCGGATAAAATCGGCGTAAGCTCCCATATCGGCGCGGGAGCAATCGAACCGAAAGAAAAGCTGCGCCGCCTGCGGTCTTCTTCGCGGACAGTGCGGATCATGTCGTTGTGCGCCGAAACGACAATCTGCGCGTGGCGCGCTGCAAGCTCTCCCGTTTCGGTAAGAGCGATACTGTTTTTGGTGCGCGAAAACAGCGGCACGCCGAGTTCGTCTTCAAGGTTTTTCATCGCGCGGCTTAGCGCGCTCTGCGACGTATGTACCGTTTCCGCAGCTTTTGAAAGGCTCCCGCATTCGGCAAACGCAATAAGCTGTCGCAGCTGATAAAGTTCCATAAAAACAGTATATCTCACTATGCGGTTTTGAGATAGCGCTCGCATTGCCTCACGTAAAATCTAACCGAAAAAAAAGCGGTGAATCACGTAAAAATCTAACCCAAATCTGAGTCACAATAGAAGCCCGAAGGAAGGGCAAAATGGGGTTAGACATGAAAACGAAACAGAAATTAACCGAAGAAACGGCAAAACGCTACTGTACGGCAAGCAAAAAGCACAAGACGAAAATCATCGATGAGTTCATTGCGACCACCGGCTACAACCGAAAGTATGCCATCCACATTTTGAAAAACACGGCGTACATAAAAATAACACACTTTAACAACGTTGAAAAAAAGAGCGTGCAGGTCATTACGAAAGTACGCAAAAAGCGGCGCTATGAAAAATACTACTGTCAAGACGTACAACAGGAAGTTATTCGCCTGTGGATTTTATCGATGTATCTGTGTGCAAAACGCCTTGTTCCGTTCATCCGCGACAACATCGACTACTTTGCTCAAAAGGCAGGCTATGATGAACAACTCAAGCTTAAACTAAGCGCCATATCAAGCGCAACGGTCGCAAGGATTCTCAAGCCGGAAATCCCAAAACATTCAATCCGCGGTATTTCGACCACACGTCCTGCAAAAAATCTGAATAAGCTTATTCCCATACGCACCTATTTCAATTGGGACGAGAAAAAACCAGGCTTTTTTGAAGCCGACACGGTCGCTCATTGCGGTATGAGGAGCGAAGGTCAGTATGTTTGTACGCTCACACTCACCGACGTGCATTCAGGATGGACGGAAAACAGAGCTCTTTTGAACAAAGCCCAACGCTGGACAAAAGAAGCGGTCGATGATGTAAAAGAAAAATTACCGTTTAAGATGAAAGGCATCGACAGTGATAACGGAGGTGAGTTCAAAAATACTCAGCTGTTGCAATGGTGCCAAGAGCATAAGGTTGTATTTACCAGAGGTAGAGAATACAAAAAGAATGACAATTGCTTTGTCGAGCAGAAAAATGACAGTGTGGTACGAAGAATTGTCGGCTATTACCGCTTTGAAGGAGAAGAAACACGAGAAGTCATGGCAGAACTGTATGAATACTATAACAAGCTCGTCAACTTTTTTTTCCCTTCGATGAAGATTATCGCTAAGGCACGAATAGACGCAAAGGTTATAAAAAAATATGATACTGCTAAGACTCCTTACCGAAGGCTTATGGAAAGCAAGGAACTGAGCCCTGCTGAAAAAGAGGAACTGAGACGGAGAATGGTCAACTTGGATTTGCAACTGCTGCTTGAGAAAACACAACAGCTCCAAAGTACGCTTATCTCTATGGCTGTCCCTTGGTCAAAATAGCTACGGTTAGATTTTTACTTGAGGAACCTAAATCATTTGGGTTAGATTTTTATTTGAGGAAATACGGCGCTTTGCAAAATTTCTATTGTACATATTTTCGTTTATTTGCTAGTTTGTATGACAGGAGCTGCCGGGTCGTAAATGCCGCGGACAAGCGACAGGGATTGGAGGGGCGGCGAAGCCGTTCGTAAGCAACTGCTAAGAGCAGTTGCGTCGAATGGAGCCGAAAGGCGGAACCCCGAAAAGCCCGACGGTTTGCGCGGAAGCGGAAACCGGGTCGCCCTAAAACAGTTGCGCCTTGCTTGAAGCTTCGCTGCAACTTTCCGCAAAAGGTTTTATCAGGAGGTAAACGATGGAATATGTAACGTTATCGAACGGAGTGAAAATGCCGATGCTGGGTTTCGGCGTGTACCAAATTGAGGCGAAAGATACGGAGCGGTGCGTGCTCGACGCGATAAGGGCGGGCTACCGCTCGATCGATACGGCGCAAGCGTACTTTAACGAAGAGGGCGTCGGTTCCGCGCTCAAAAAATCGGGCACCAGGCGCGACGAATTGTTTATTACGAGCAAGGTGTGGATTGAGCATTACGGGTATGATGAGTGCCGCAAGTCGGTGCTTGCATCGCTTGCAAAACTGCAGCTTGATCATATCGATTTGATGCTGCTGCACCAGCCGTTCAACGATTATTACGGCGCATGGCGGGCGCTTGAGGATTTGTACGAAGAAGGGAAACTTCGCGCGATCGGCGTGTCGAATTTTTACCCCGACCGCTTGGTCGATATCGCTTCGTTTGCCCGCATCCGGCCGATGATCAATCAAGTGGAAACGCATCCGCTAGATCAGCAGACTGAAGCGCACAAGTGGATGGAAAAATACGGCGTCGTGCATGAAGCGTGGGCGCCGTTCGGCGAAGGGCGCGGCGGTCTTTTTGAAAATCCCGTATTGAAGGAAATCGGAGATGCATACGGCAAAAGCACCGCACAGGTTATGCTTCGTTGGCTTTTGCAGCGGAACGTCGTTGCGCTTGCCAAATCGACGAGGGCGGAACGCATGGCGGAAAACATCGCCGTGTTCGATTTCTGTTTAAGCGAGCAGGATATGCAGCGCATCGCCGCGCTCGATAAGGCTGAAAGTTCGTTCTTTTCGCATTACGATCCGAACACGGTGGAATGGTTCGTCAAGTTGGTTGAAGAACGGAAGAATAAATAAGTACTTTGAGAAAATGAAAATGAATACGATAAACAAAGCGTCCGGATTTGTATGCCGCCTTTTTGCACGTCAGTTCCAAGTGGAGCGGAAAGATTGATTTTATCATAAGCGCGCAGCCTGTCATCTATATGGCGACCGGCCGCAACGACAGCTATTACGGCTCTCATTCCGTTTCCGAAACCTATCGAACGCTGTATGAACTGTACCGCAAAAAAGGTTTGAGCAAGCAGGAAATCGACGCCGTTCTCGTACTCGACTTAAAAGACAACGAATATTTTACGCGGCGCGGATACGCCGATCCGCACGCGGGCGGCAACGCTTTTGCAAAAGACCCTGCCGTTATGGGGCGGCTGTTTAAGGTGCGGTAAGAGTCGGCTTGTAGGATCGGTAATAAAAACACCCTCTTGACTTTTGAACTTTTTATCGATCTTGAAGCGGGCGAATTTTCTATATATTTTTACTCATCTATTTCAAATTTTACATCTACATTGCCGATTCCGTCAAAGATTTCTACTCCGCTTTCAATCTGTCCGATATGCTGAATGTCGAGTTTTTCATTTGTAGAAACATAGCGGATTACAAAACTGTGTCTGGGCGGCCAGTAGAAAATTTCACCTTTTTTGTGAATGTAGGATTTTACGCTGTCGGTTGGAAGAGTTTGCGGATAGCGATAGCACATTTCATCTCCGTAAAGGTCGAGCATGGGAAGCGTCATGGGTATTTGCGCAATGATTGCGCGGCTTGTTGTGTTGTCGTCGAATGCGGCATAAAGCGTTTTTCCTTTTACCGTGATTTTTACCCTTGTCGTTTTATTCATGTTTGTTTCTCCTTTCGTTGAAGCTGCGGCGGTTGAGCCGGTCGAAGCCGTCGAGTTACCGGAAGTTTCCAAAGCACATGCTGCTGTTACAAGCAAAAATGTTGTTAAAATGATTGAAATGTTTTTTTTCATATTTCTCCTATAAAAACTTTTGCAGAAAGTTTCAACTTTCGAAAAAGTTTTTAGCTGTGCGCAAATGCGCACATATTCAATAATCGAGTTTGCAAATACAGTGTATTGCACTCATACGATTTTTATCGCGATAGCACCACTTATAAATGTCTTCTGCAAACATCCACGCAAACTCGAGATAAGAACGTTGCGATTTCGAGCAATGCGCAGAAATCGCGAGTGTCTCTGATATATAGAAAAACTCTTCGAGTTTTTCGTCTTCAGACTTTAGCGACGGCGATATTTCAGACGGCGCTTTTTATCATTCCCCTTTTTATTTTATCAAGCCGACTTTTTTAAGCCAGGCGTCAATTTCTTTGGCCGCATTTGCAATCCGGGAACTTGCCACATGCAAGCCTTGTGTGCAAAGGCCGGCTTCCGGGATAAGTTTTTGAATCCCCGAGATTGTCCTGGCAAAGCCGCTTCCGAGCGTGGAAGTGTAAAGATACACGTTCTTCCCTGAAAAATCCGTGTCCTCGAAAAAAGTGTATACTGCACGGGGCATGTCATTCTTAAAAATTGCAAAGGGAGAAAATATCAATTTTCGACTGATTGCAATTAGTGCGCTTATTGCGCGCAGTTGATAAGCGAGTTTTCGAAAGAAAACTCGAAGTTAACTTGGACGGCGTTATTTTAGCCGTTCAAGTTAAACCTTCCACCAAATCGGATAGCCCATAATAATTGTGTCATAGCCGCTTGTGTTCACCTTTGTTTTTAAGCGGACACGAGCTCTATTCTACTGCTCTTCTTTTGCCTTTTGGACGACTTTTCCGTATCTGTCATCAGCGTATTTTTCTTCAACCTCAATGCTCACGATATCCGCTCCGCCGATTTTCCCGGAAATCATTTGCGCTAAAGTCGCATTGTTTTCCTGAATTTCTCCGTACCGTAAAGTTCTGCTTGCTCCGCTGTCGGCATCGGTCAGAATATGCTCTTGATTTTTATAAAGCGAAAAGTAAACGATGAGCGTATTTCCGTCCGCAAATGCCGAGGCAGAAAAGAGTGCAAGCATCAAAAACACAAAAATCTTTTTCATACGCTATTCCGCCTTTTCAATTGTTACGGTCTTATTTTATGTAAAGCGTTTTGAAATATCAAATACTTTGTTTTTATGACTTGATATGCCTTTAAGGTATGGCAAAATTTATTTTCATGCTATACTGATTGTATGGAACTGAGAACCTTACAGTATTTTCTTGCGATCGCACAGGAAGAAAGCATTACAAAGGCAGCAGAAAATGTGCTTCATGTAACGCAGCCGACGCTTTCAAGGCAGATAGCGGAATTGGAAGCGGAACTCGGAACAACGCTTTTTATGCGGACAAACAAAAAAACGCTTTTAACCGACGCGGGTTTGCGATTTCGCCGTCATGCACAGGAAATTGCGGATATGATTAGCCGAATGCAAGCGGATTTTACAACCGATAGCGAACTGCAGGGAAAAATTTCAATCGGAACAAGCGATTTTGACGGCTTTTCAAAAATTGCAAAATCAATAAAAGATTTTCGGGAAAAACATACCGCGGTTTCTTTTGAGATATTCAGCGGGAATGCCTTTGATGTGATGGAAAAACTTGACAGCGGCGTTTCGGACTTCGGAGTGCTTTTGGAAACGGCACAAATAAGCCGTTACGATTACATAAAATTGGGAACCGCGGAAAATGGGGGCTTTTAGTTTCAAAGAAAAACCCGCTTTCAAAAAAACGAAGCATTTCAAGCGAGGAAATAAAATCTTTTCCCCTCATAGTGCCGAATCAATCATTTGTTCGCGGAGAATTTTCCGGCCTGCTTGGAGGCGACATTTCAAGGCAGAACATTGTATCTACCTATAATCTTATGAGCACTTCTCTGCCGCTCGTTGAAAACGAAACAGGAAATGCCCTCTGCCTTGATAAAAAATCTTACCACATAAAAAATAATTTATTCTCTTTTTTACCGCTTGAACCGCCCATTGAAACAGGTCTTGTACTTGCATGGAAAAAGCATAAAGAACTTTCCCGTGCGGCTGCAGAATTTTTTAAAGCGGTTAAAGAGAAGACGTAAAACCGAGCGCCCGGTACGCGGGTATCCGTATAATATTCGCTTAACCAGCATTTGTGCCTTTGTCGACGCGCATAGCAGCGCGGCAAAGTTGGCACAAAAGTTGCGCCAAAAAGGGAGCTGCTTTTGCAGCGACCGCTCAAGCAACTGCACACAGTCGCTGTCGCCGGCTTTGAAGCGGGTGTTAGACGTTTCGATTTATCCGAAACTCGCGTTTAACAAAGCCCCGCTGCTTTAGAGGTTTCGTTTTCACTTTCCCATACTTTGAGCATAAGCTTTCGCATTATTAACAAAAGTTTCTAAATCTGCTTTGTCAAAATGCTCTTTTTGCCATTTTGTATAATCGAATCGTTCTCTTCGTACAGCGGCAATAAAGTATTCTGCTTCAACAACTCCCATAGCATCTATCAAGCATTCCATACCGCGAGAAAGAAGCTCCATCGTCGCCGGCGGGGCAATCATTTCAGTCTTCATTTGCATTACCTCCGTTTAACAAATCTATAAATTCTATCGGATTAAGCAATTTTACAGTATCGCTTTTATACTTCAACATACCTTTGTCCGTACTCAAAAGATAGTCGCATTTCATCATTTCGGCGCAAACTATATGACAAGAATCTTTCATTTTTATTCCTGTTGCCATCACTGTTTTTGCCTTTGTAATGACTTCTTCTGATTTTTCACTACCTACATAATCGGAAACATTGTCGGCTAAAAAATTCTTTACAGCATTTTTCCTATCCGTATATGGGTTACAAGAATTTTCATAATCCAAAATGAACGAAGAAGCAAGTTCCAAGCGTTTTTCTTTTATAAGCAATTGAACAAGCAATTTTGCTTGTGCTTCAAGTGAAATCGGCAGAAAACTTTGGTCGTCATACGGTCGATTGTAACAACAGTTGTCAAGATAAACTTTCATGAGAATAACTATATCATATTTTGAAGAATTTTTCGGAAAAAGTCTTTAGGAGTTTGCAGACCGGTGACCTGCATCCGGGCAAGGCGTCTTTGTCCGTCCGGGCGGGCAAATGGCCTTTGACGACGCGCATAGCAGCGGCAAAGTTGGCACGAAAGTTGCGCCAAAAAGGGAGCTGCTTTTGCAGCGACCGCTCAAGCAACTTTCGTGACAAAATGAAAGTTGCGCCAAGAAAAAGAATCGGGTAAGATTTTCCGGCGGGCGATTTTGCCGGAATTCCGTATATCAGCCATAATTAATCTAATGTAACACATTTACAGTATTTTATATTATTTTTCTTATGCCGTTTAACAATAATTTAAACATATTGCGTTTAAAAAACAAAACAATAAAAAATCCGTTTTTTCTAACACAAATCTCTTGCAAGATTTTTTAGTTTCGGCTTATAAATCAACAAATTCTTGTATTCTTCCGGTTTTCCCAAATCTTTTAGTACTGCTTTGGTAATTTTTCTTCCGCACGGAGCATCCATAAAAATCTTAAAAGTGTCCGGACGAAATTCGTTTTTATTTCTCTCAATCAGAATCATATATTCACGTATTTTATCTTTCCACATTCCCAAAAGGTTGTAGGCAAATATAAAGGCAATAAGAGAAAGAATTCCTTGTGGTATCAGCCAAAATTTTGAAAATGTCCACAACGGAACTGCGATAAAAATAAAACCTAAAGCAAGACATATAAAACCGTAAGTGTTGAGATAAAAGAAACGAAGTATTTTATGAATCATAGAAAAGAAAATGCCTTGCCATAAAGCAAGGCATGATTTTTTTTATTTGCGAAGTGCTTTGCAAGCAACTTTTATCTTACCGCAGCAGAACCACCAGAAGAAGAATACACCCGGAAATACAATCTTGTACGATGGTATCGTGCCGGTTCGCATATCAGTTTCACCAAAGCCTTCAATATATACGACACGTTTAAACAATGAAAAAATCGGTTTGCATTTATAACTTGTGACTGTTTTTACAATCTGTGCAACTGTTTTGCCTTTGTCAGTGTGCATATAAACGATTTTGTCTTCGAGCAGTATGAGCGTCTTCTTTTTTCTTCCCTTTACGCCTGAGAAGAAATTCGGATAATAAACTTTTCCTTCTGACGGCTTTATGGAATGTGCCTCGAGTTCTTTCCGTACCTGATCAATTGCCCCGCTCGAAAAGCTTCCTTCTGTGGCAAAATTTAACGAACCGATCAGTAACAGCCGTTTTGTACAACAACATGCCGTTGTTATAAGGAAGAAATCAATCTTGTAATAAGGAATGATTGAATCCCGATTCCTGAATTTTGTATTATAATGATGAGCGATATGAGTATCGTTGATAGCAAGAAATTCTTTTGCCAACGGATGAAAGCCGGTTGGTTTGAAAGCCTTACCTTCAGAATCTTCTGTAGCAAATTTCACACCATGGTCAACTAACCATTGTCGTATTTCAAGAACAATTTCTTTTTTGAGCCCTATAAATTTGTTAAAATAAAATAAATCATTGTTTCCGCCTCGAAAATTATAACCCAACAGACCAAAAAATTTTGCATTGTAATCAAAGAAAAGGACATCCTCAATCTTTATGACAGATTCATAAGTTTCCTTGAAACACAAAAAACCTGTTATTTCTGAAAATTTGATTTCTGTTGCTGTTACCGACAGTGAATAGTTTTCACCTTTTCTGATGAAAAATCCATCGTCATTTTTAGTAACTTCTAATTTTGCCATTTTTTCCTCTATTTTTTTCCGAAGAAAATCTATTGGAGAATTTTTTCTTGTAACACAAGCGGGCCGGCAGCCCGTCCTCCTAACTTAATTCGACCGCTTTTTACAAATTCTATTTTGAACCTGCTATTTATTTTTAATGCTGTCTACTGCACTTACCGTTAAGCAAGTGCAGTGAATAAGTCAAAAATTAAAAGTCGCCTGTGTAACCGGTTGCTTTTATTTTTGCTTTTGCAGCGAGTGTCAAAGATGAACAGAGAGCAAACGCTGCTTCTGTTTCGTAATTTATTTTTGTTCCTTCAGGAATATTAACATCTGTGAGTTCTGAACACTGAAAAAAAGCGTTACCTGTTATTTTATTTAATGATTTTGGGAGTGTAACGGATTTTAAGTTTGGACATTGTGCAAAAAGACTGTTCTCGTTTATAGTCGTTACGCCTTCTTCAAAAACAACACTTGTAATTTTTGTTTTTGTAAAAGCATCGGAACCTATAGATTTCATATCTTTTGAAATTTTTATTGTGCCTGAAAGATCGGAATTGTAAAACGCATCACTGCCAATTCTGGTTAGATTGCTTATATCAATATTGATTTTACCTTTTAAGTTCTGGAAAGCTTTTTTCTCTACGACTTTTACACTTTTAGGAACAGTAACTGTATACGGTATATTCTGAGTGTTTGTATACATTGCGTGTGGAAAAAAGCTTTGCCATGTATCTGGTTCACCAATCTGAGTTACCGGCAATCCTTCAATTGTATCAGGAATTACAACTGTTGTAGATTTGCCTTTGTAACTTTTCAGCATTACGCCCTGTCCGTCAGGTGCCATGTCATACTCAAAATCGCTTGCAGGGTTTGCCGCAAAACAAGTGAAAGCCGTTGCAAGAGCAAAGCTCAGAGCCAATAAGATTTTTTTCATAATAAAATATCCTCCGAGGTTAACGTCCTCCGACAATTTTGTGCGTATTTTACACCTGCTTTTGCTTACATAATAGGGAGCTTACTCCCGAAAAAATCGGGGCAAACGGAAAAGTCAAAACTTCGGGATATATGACTGAATCGGATTGGGAATAGGGCATCTTGAAAAACCGGCTTTGAGCGGCTTTTTCGAGATGTCGGCGAGTATAATTCGTTGTATTATCGAGAGTTACAATATCAAATTTTAACGGTTCCTTAAAATGCGCCGCCGCCTTTAAAAACCGCAGTTTTTAGAAGTTCTCAATACACTTTTTTTACCGGAATTTCCAGTCGCACTTCCGTTCCGGCTTCCGTAGTGCTTTGCACAATGAGAGAGCCGCCTAAAAGTTTTGCACGCATTTCCATTCCGCTCATGCCGAAGTGGTTTTGTGAATATAGTCCGCCTTCCATTCGTGCACCGCCGGCAAAGCCCTGTCCGTCGTCAAAAATCATTATGCAAATAGAATCTTCGCCGGCCTGCAAGTTTTGCTCCGGAACCGGCTCGGAACGGCGGTTTTCACTGCGGCCTTTTCTTATGACAATGCTTGTCGCGCTTGCTTTTGCGTGCGTTTGTGCATTGCTCAAGGCTTCCTGAATTATCCGCAAAATGTGATGTTTTTGCTCTTTTGAAAAATCGTCAAGCACAACGTCGGAAGAAACGAAAAACGAGCAGTCTATTCCGCTTTGCTCTTTGAACTGTTCGCACAAATCGTTTATGACGGTTTTAAAAGGAATAGTGCCGATAGCCGGCACTGTAAAGTTTTGAATGATTGTTCTGAGCTGCTTTTGATTTTGTTTTTCGAGACTGATGATTTTTTCGATTTTAAATTGTATTTCATCGCTTTTGAAATCGGAATCGCGCAAAATTGCCGAAAGTTCTTTTTCTTTTAGAAGAAGCGTTTTTATGTTCTGACTTACCGTATCGTGAAGTTCCCGACTTATACGGTTTCGCTCCGCTTCCTGCGTCTGGATTATTTCAGAAATAAATTCCCGGTTTTTTTGTAATTTTTTGCGGTTCTTTATATTGCGAATCAAAATAAAAAGAACTGCGACAAAAGAGGTAAAACAGAGCACGATCAAAAGGAAAAAAAACGACGTGTAGAGGTTTAAGGCAGAAAGCAAATCCTGTAATTGATGTTCGTTCATAGTTTAATTACTCTATATATTCCGTAGCCTAAAAAAGTGGAAATCAGCCTGTCCAGCACGATGATCGGAATACGCGGCAAAAGATATGAAAGGAATACTCCGAATTTTAAATTTTGGAATGCGATGTAAAAATCGTCGATTGCGGAAAACCGCGATAAGTTGCCGAAAAGCGGACGAATAAACGTGTTCAGCGCGCTTGCGGAAAAACAAGTTAAAAAAGCGGAAACGAATGCGATAATCAAAAGGTATAAAACCGTAACGGTATGGCTGAAAAAGAATTCTTTTTTGTTTCGGCTTAAAATCCAAGTCGAAATGACTATCAAGATTCCGCAGACCGCATACAAAAAATCAAAGTAAAAGATTTCCGTTCCATAGATCACACACAGTAAAATTGTCATAATCGGATTATAGAGAGCTGCGACAATCAGCCCCGGTACAAGTCCGGCATAAAAAGTGAGAGCGACCGTAAAAATTGTGTCCATAAAAACGGGAAGTCTCAAATAAGTGACTAGTAAGAAAGTTGCCATATTCAAAGCGAGCGCCGCCGAGCAAAGAATCGCCGTTTTATAAAATGTTTTCACTCGAACGTTCAATTTAACCTCCCTTAAAATTGTACAGCGCTATTTCAGCCGTTCAATTTAACCTCCCCATCTTTTCCAAGAATTCGAGTTTGTTTTTTACCCCTGCTTTGTCATACAAAATTGTAAGATAGTTTACAACGGTTTTTTCCGTGATGCCGAGAGCGGCGGCAACTTCGGCGTTTGAGTTATGGATTGTCAGAGCATCCGAAAGCAGTTTTTCTTTTTTGGTAAAAGTCTGAGTTATGTGGTTCACTTCCAAAAGGCCTGTTACAAGCTCCGCCTGAATGTATGTTTTTCCGTTAGACACCGCATAAATCGCCGCAAGCAGGATTTCTTCATCCGCATTTTTTGAAACAAAACCTTTTGCGCCGACAGCGCAGCTTGTAGCATGCTCAACAAACCCTCCCGAATCATGACTCGAATACGCGATGCAAGGAACGCCGAGCGCGGTAAAACGGCGGATTATTTCAAAACCGCAATTTTCTTCGTGGGCTGCCGTCGTATATTCGGCTTTAAAAGAAATATCCACAACGGCGATATAGTTGCCCGGCAAGTTGGACGAGCGAAAGGTTTTGACAATTTTTTCGCATTCCGCCCAAGTTCCCGCTTCATGCGTAACTTTGTATTTTGAATGAGTTTCTATCCAGTTTTTTATTCCGTTTCTCAACAGAGCGTGGTCATCGCAAAGAATTATATTCGGAATCATAATCGTATTTTATATGAAAAACGCAACGGTTTACAGAGGGCAATGTTATAGCGGCGGGGCGTGTTTACAGGCGCGCGTTATAGCAACCGGCCGCCGCTTCGACGATTAATTCGGCATATTATAATTAACTGTTGCAAAAAGTCTAGAAGATTTACGTGCACCGCCAAATAATAAACTTGAAAGTCTTGCCGGAGATAGAAAAGGTCAATATTCTGTCCGTATAAATGCTCAGTGGCGTATCTGTTTTACGGAAAAAGACGGACACTTTTATAGTGTAGAAATTGTAGATTATCATTAGGAGAACATTATGAAAGAATTTATTGAAACACCGACAATAGGTGAGATTTTAAACGAAGAATTTCTTATTCCGCTCGGACTTTCTGCATATAAACTGGCTCAAGAGATAAAAGTTCCTACTTCACGAATTCAAGATATACTTCATAATCGAAGAAAAATAACCGTAGACACATCGTTAAGATTAGCCAAGCTTTTCGGCGTATCTGACAGTTATTTTATGTCGCTGCAAAATGATATTGATTTACGAAATGTAAAATTGAAATTATCTCCGGAACTTGAACTAATAAAGACATACACATATGCATAAACAAAGATGCTATGATACTTTGCTTATTGCGGCCGCCGCTTGTTTTTCTATAAAGTTTCATTTCTTACCCGAAAACAGCTTTCCTTAGAATATCATTGATTCTTGTCTGATATCCTGTTCCCATTTCTTTTAAAGCCATTAAAACATCGGTATCAATTCTTAAACTAACGGCAGTTTTCTTTACAGAAACTTTATAAATACCGTTCCCTTTTGGATGAACTTCATACCAAGGCTTATATTTTTTCATTTGCGCATCGGTTACCTCCGGACATTCCTCAGTAATTACGGGGTCAGCGGAATTTATGATTTTCCTGTCTTCTTCAGTAAGCAGATTTTTAATTAAATCATCTAATGTCATAGTTTTCATAATACAATTTCTCCTCTTTCGGTGTGGCTCTTCGTGCAGAAATAATCCGAATCTTATTGTCGTTGCGTTCTGTATAAACTGCGAACAATATCCGTTCCACACAACCGATTATATTGCATCCTTCCTCAGATTCATCAGAATGATTTTCATCAACAATTTCAATTCTTTTTGAATCCAGAAAAACTCTCGCCGCATATTCAAAAGAAATACCGTCATGAATTTCTTTATTTATGCGATTTATATTTTCATCCCACTCAAATGTCATCTATACGTCCTATGTGTATTAGGTTATGTATATACAATGTTTGTCAAGAAAAAAGGCGAACCTCAGTATACTCCATGAAAACTATTGTACCGCGGGGCAATCCCGTAATTTTTATAATATACTTGCAAACATACTTGATTTTTGTAATAAAGAGTTTTACCTTTGTATCTAAGAGGTGAGAATATGCCGCAATTATCATTGTATGTTACGCAAGACCAACTTATCAAAATTGAAAACGAAGCCACTGCAGAAAACATGTCACTTTCAAAGTGGGTCGTAAGCAAAGTTATGCAGAGCATAGAACCGCATTATCCGGAAGGATGGGCTGATTTGTTCGGATCCGTTTCCGATCCGTCATTTACCAGACCTGATCAGCCGAAGCTTGAAATGCGAGAGGCTTTTTAATGTATTTTGTAGACACAAACACCTGCATTTGTTTTCTGAATGGAAAGTTTCCGTCCGTTCGAGAAAAATTCCTGTCAGTTTCACCGAAAGAGATAAAAATTTCTTCAGTAGTAAAAGGAGAACTTTTGCTGGGTGCATTTAAAAGCCGGACAAGAGAAAAGACTACGGAGAAAGTAGAAAAGTTCTTAAAGCCTTTTAAAATTGTGGATTTTACGGATGAAATGTCTTATGACTATGCAGAAATCCGAAAGGATTTGGAACTTGCGGGAACACCGATAGGTGCAAACGATTTGCTTATTGCCGCCGCCGCACTGCATGAAAAAGCGACTCTTATTACTCATAATGTGGATGAATTTTCAAGAGTAAGCGATTTGGAAATTGAAGATTGGGTAGAATAATGAAAACCCAACACGGTTTTCAAAGCGGTCGCCGCGGTCGAGTTGCCTGCGGTTTAAAACAATGATATGTGGACGATTCACACTGTCCCGCTGACGATGCAAATCCGCCGTATTTATAACAAAATCACAACAAACAATAGAGTAGTCTCTGAAAGTTTTCAGGATTTTTCAGGCGAATGCCTTGATAAAAAAGTTATTTGCCTTTTACGGTTTTTGCCGTGGTAAAATAAATGCCAATTTTGCAGCAGGTGTCAGGTTTATTTTGCTTTACCAAACAGTTTTTACATCATACAACGGAATCTTTGAGTCCTTTGTAACAATCGTTAAATTATTTTCTTGTGCCATTGTAATTAGAAGTCTATCAAACGGATCTCTGTGAATATCCGGCAAGTTTTTTAATAATTCTAAAGATTTACCGGAAACTAAAAGTTCCGCAAATTCTTCTTCCTTACAGGCATCTATAATATCTTGGATTGAATTTTTATATTGAAGAAGATTACGGGTCTGTTTTATCGCAATTTCCCATAATGAAACTTTACTGTAATAGCAAAATTCATTATTGATTATTTCTTTAGCCGTTTCAGATAGATTTTCACTATCAAACAAATACCACAGAAGTGTATGTGTATCTAAAAAATATTTCACATATACTCCTTAAAATCTCCCAATGGTTCGTCAAAAGCCGGTGACATATAGAAATCCGGTTGTTTTAAAATGTCCGGTCGACGATTAGGAAATCTTTTTACAGATTCTTCATGTTGTTTTTTATAGAGTATTTTATATTGTAAAAATTCCAAATAATTATAAACTTCATCCATGTATTCATCCGGAATTGTCTTCAATTTTTCCTGAACGTCTGCTAACGGCATGCTTATACTCCTTAACATTTTTACTATAGCACACATTATCAGGTTTTTCCATGTTTTGTCCGCTATGCGTTTTTGATATAGCGCCATGCAAAACTTCTATTGTGCATATACTTTTGCACCGTAAAACGGGCGAACTGCACGACCACAACGCGATCGCCGAATACTTATCCAACGCGCTGCAGCTTATAAAAAGCAGATAGGCGGTTACAAAAAAGTGCGTTCTTGTTTCATACCGCGGATTGCTTTATAGTACCGAATAATGGGTAATCCATGTAATCACTATGCGCTCACGGAGTTTTTGCCGGCCTGTTCGAAATCCGGCGATAAGAAAAATATGGATGCAAAAACTTGTTTGGAAAAACTGCAATACGTCGGCGTTCTCGCATTTGCAACCGTAGACGAAAACGGAAACCCGCAGGTTCGCAATATCAGCGCTATTCATTATGAGCCGGACGCTTTGTATTTTTTTACGGCAAGGGGAAAGGATTTTTGCAAAGAATTGCTTTCAGACGGCAGAGTACAGATCCTAGGCTACACGCGCTATAAAGAAATGATCCGCCTTTCGGCAAAGGCCGTGCAGATTGAACAGGAAAAACAAACTCATTGGATCGATACGATTTTTTCGGAGCAGCCCTATCTTTCCAACGTATACCCCGGAAGCACACGTAATATCGGGATTATATTTGAAATCCGCAATGCGAGTATCGAATATTTCAATCTAGGCGTAAACCCGATTTTCCGCGAAAGCTATGTGATCGGCAGCGGTACCGTTGAGCCGAAGGGCTTTAGCATAACGGATTACTGTATCGAATGCGGAACCTGTACGCAAAACTGCCCGCAAAGCTGTATTACGGAAGGTCAGCCTTTTGTCATTCAGCAGGAACATTGCCTCCATTGCGGAAGCTGCTACGAAAATTGTCCGGTGCAAGCGATAGAAAAGTTAAATGCATAAACGCGTCGCTGAAACAGCTCTCTCGTTTAACTTCGTCGGCTGTTTGAAAACCCGGCGGAAAATAAGCGCACATTTCAAAAAGGTACGGATATGAAAAAAAAAGAAGATTTGCCCGACTGCCCCGTAGCGACGACCTTGCAGATCCTCGGCAGTAAATGGAAACTGTTCATCATTAAAGATCTGCTTGTGCGGCCGTGGCGCTTTAACGAGCTGAAAAATGATCTTGACGGTATCAGCCAAAAAGTGCTCACTCAAAGTTTACGCTCAATGGAAGAGGACGGCATCATCGTCCGGCGCGAAATCGAAAGCAGACCGCCCAAAATTGTCGAGTACGCGCTTTCTCCGCTCGGAGAAACGCTGCGCCCCCTTATTGACGAAATGCGGAAATGGGGGAATTATTATAAAACGCAGGTAACAAAATAAGCGGTTACAAAAAAGTGCGTTCTTGTTTTATGTTCCGAAATAGCATACAGTGTATTGTTACTATATTTTTTTTCGGAGGATAATTATGGCACTTTCGAATCTTGCCGATTGGAATGAAAAGAAAGCGAGCCCCGACAAGGGAGCCGCTTGCGGTACGGCGTGCGGTTCCGGAAAACCGGAGAAAAAGCCTGCGGCCTGCGGTTCTGCTTGCGGGGCCGGTAAGCCGGCTGAGCCCGAAAAGAAACCTGCTGCATGTGGGTCTGCTTGCGGCGCGGGAAAGCCTGAAAAGAAACCTGCAGCATGCGGTTCCGCGTGCGGAGCAGGCGGAAAGTAATCCGTTTGGAGATGAGAGCGGACGGTAGATTTTTCGCTGCCGTCCGTTTTTTTTACTACCATGGCACAACAGTATTTCGCCTTTCAGTGGCACATCACCGACGAATGCGACCAGCGCTGCAAACACTGTTATATCTTTGCCGAAGGTCATCCGGCTTTAATTACGATGAGCCGAGAGCGCATGGAACGGGTGTTTTTTAACGCCTTGGATTTTTGCAAAACATTCGATCGGCTTCCCTATTTTTATATCACCGGCGGCGATCCGATTTTGCACCCGCATTTTTGGTTCCTGCTTTCCCTTATGAAAGAACGCAGCATTCCTTTTACGCTTATGGGAAACCCCTTTCACCTGACGGACGAAGTGTGCCGGAAGATGCGCGAGCACGGCTGCGATAAGTATCAGATGAGCATCGACGGCATGGAAAAGACGCACGATTGGTTCAGAGAAAAAGGCAGCTTTAAAACCACGCTCGAAAAAATCAAAGTCATCAACGATGCGGACATAACGAGCGTGATCATGACGACGGTCAGCGGCACGAATATCGATGAGATCCCCGGCGTCATCGATGCGGTTGTCGCCGCCGAAGCCGAGGTATACGCGTTTTCGCGCTACGTTCCGACAAGCTGCGCAAAAGGAAACGAAACGAGCGATTGGTATATTTCGCCCGAACGCTACCGCGATTTTCTCGAACAAATCGATGCAATCTACACCGATTACGAAAACAAGAGCTGTAAAACATACTTTAACAGAAAAGACCATTTGTGGACGCTGTTCGATTACGAACACGGGCGATTTGAGCTGCCTTCCCGCACGCCCACGGGAACGATGGCTTCCGAAACCGTAAATGCCGGATCATCGGATGCGGGAACCGCTTCCGATCCGTCGAATTCCGGCGTCAAGCACAATGCCGACGACCTTATCATTTACGGCGGCTGCAATTGCGGGAACTGCCACATCACGATTTTGCCGACCGGCGATATCTACGCCTGCCGCCGCGTTGCAAACAGCCGCGTCGGAAACGCGTGTACTGAAAACCTTGCCGACGTATGGACGGGCGGAAAAATGGAAGCATACCGCGAATACGGAAAGTTTTCCAAGTGTTCCAAATGCGAACTGCTTTCGTATTGCCGCGGATGTCCCGCCGTCGCAAACGCGCTCGGCGGCGATTTTTACGCCCCCGATCCGCAATGCTGGAAAGAAGTCGTATAAAAATGCCGTCTGAAGCGGCACCGGCCGGCAGGGCGTCGGTATTCTTGTTGCAGGAGTTTTTATGAATACTATGAAAGCCGTCGTGCTGACCAGGCCGACTGCTGCAGGCGAAATTGTTTTAACCGATGTTCCCGTTCCCGCCGCAACGAGCGGATGGGTGCTGGTAAAAATCCGCGCGTTCGGACTGAATCATTCCGAACAGATTTTGCGGCAATTTGAAATCGAAAACGACTACATACAAAAGCCGATCATTCCCGGCATCGAGTGCGCGGGAGAGATCGCCGACACGTCCGATTCGTCTTTTTCCGCCGGGCAAAAAGTCGTCGCGCTCATAGGCGGTATGGGGCGGAGCTTTAACGGCAGCTATGCCGAATACGCGCTGCTTCCCGCCCACCACGTTTTTGCAATACAATCCGATATGGCGTGGGCCGATATCGCCGCCGTTCCCGAAACATATTTTACCGCGTGGGGCTCTCTGTTCCGCTGCCTGCGTTTGCAAAAAGATGACACGCTGTTAATCCGCGGCGGCACCTGCGCGCTCGGCTACGCTTCAATTCAAATCGCAAAGGCGCTCGGCTGTACTGTTGCCGCAACGACGCACCGCGAAAGCAAACTCGCTTTGCTGAAAAACGCAGGCGCGGACGAGTGTATTTTGGACGACGGCAATCTGAGCGAAAAATACCGGGGCCGCTTCGACAAAGCTTTGGAACTGGTCGGCTGCAAAACCCTGCGCGATACTCTGTGGTGCATGGCGCAGGGCGGCATCGTGTGCAATACGGGCGTGCTCGGCAGCGTATTCGGCTTGGACGATTTTAATCCGATAAAAGAAATCCCCTCCGGCGTGTACCTCACCGGCTTTCACAGCAATTTCCCCGAGCAAGCCGATATCGATTCGATTTTCACTTTTTTAACCGAACACAAACTGCAGCCGCTTATCGGAGAAAGGTTCGCTTTCTGCGATATTGCAAAAGCCTGCGAAGCGTGCGACGGCGGCAAAGTAAATGGTAAAATCGTCGTGGAGCTGTGAATTTGCAGCTGGCGCCCGCTTTCCTGACGGCGGCATTATATTCTACACGCGGGGCAAGGGGCAGCGTATATTTTAAAACACGCCTTCGGGAACGCTTTCATTCACCCGAACCCAAATGCCGCCTCTTTTTTTGTAAGTAGCCGTTCCGCGCGTAGTCCATGCGCCGGTCATGCCGTACACTTTCGCATCCAGCGTATGAGTTACGCTCATATACGCCGTGTCGCCGTTTACGCGTATATTATATTCTTTTGTAGTGATTTTATAGTAATTGAGCGTGCCGTCCATGATTTCACCGATGTATTCGCAGCGCGTCTGCTTTTTGCCGCTCATATGAGTAAACGTCAAATCTTTGTCAAAATAACGCTCCATCGAAGCCTTGTCTTTGGCAACCATAGCGCGGCAGATTTCCTCGTAAGATGAATACACTTCTTTCTGTTCTTTTGTCAAAGCCGCGCCGGTTTCTTTTGTTTTTACAACAGGGACGGCGGAAACAGCGGAAGTTTCTTTTCCCTCTTTTGCACGGGCGAACGACACTTTTCCACCGGCTTTGTCAAGCGCCGCTTTCAGATTTTTTGCATCAAGGATGCATCCTAATCTGACATAACCTGAAGTGTTTGCCGATCCGCCGTAAAAGATGACGAGCGAGCGGCCGCTGTAAAGCATAACGTCTCCCGCTGCTATTTTGTCGGCGGCAGGCGCTTTTCCGGTGATCGTCTTTCCGAGCCCTGCGTAATATTCCTTGTTCGCCGCCCATTCTTTCATATCTAGTGCAAGCGGAAAAAACGAAGCAACCTCGAGCGCAGCGTCGTTAGAATCGAACTGTGCGGCGTATTCAACGGCGCCTATAGTTACGGTGATATTCATTGTTCCATCCCTTCCTTGCGCAAAAACAAAACTCAGTCCGCATATCCACAGCGCCGCCGCTGCGGCAAGCAGTTGTTTCATTCATCAGCTCCTGTCAAAATCTTTATACACCCGCTTGTGCATTGCATTCAAACAGGCTTTAAGCTCAATCCTGCTTCCATCAGCTCAGGAATTTTGTAAAGAATTTTTTATATTGTTTTTATGAATTGCTCGGGAGTTTGTATTATCAACTCTTTTTCTTTATAGTCTTTTATATTCCGCGTCAACAAAACATCCATACGGTGTCTCATTGCAGTATAATATTGCAATGCGTCTTCAAAATCCGAAAAAGAAGAATTTAAAGCCGAATCAACTTCTCGTTTTTCCATAGAAATAATTTTTACCAAAAATCGTAATTTTCTAAGAGCCTCTTTTGCTTTTTCTATCCCCGCCGCCGCGCATTCCGTAGCAGGCGTTCTCATTCCTTACATCGTACTACGCGTATCTAGCTCAGTTTGCTCTCCATCGCTCTAACCCATTCGCCGTCCGCTTTTATCAGCCGGTTCTTTTTTAAATTTTCCTTTATAATCCATTTGATATGCTTACTGTCTTTTTTCAGCAATTTTTCAAAAGCCTCTTTTCCTTCTGCGGGCGCATGAACAATCGCTACGCTCCAGCCGTATCCGAGCGCTTTTTTGAGCGTATCTTCTTCATCAGTGAGTTTGTCGTTATGAGCAAGCGTTGCCGTTATTTCATCTAAAAGACGTATCACTTGAACGGCAACGGTTTTATCTTTTAATAATTTGGGTTCGCACAATCCCGCAACAACGGCTCTTTTTTCACAACAATTTCCGTTTTTCAAATTCGTGATATTTTTTAAGGTTACCGTTACGTCTTTTTTTGCCAGTTCCTGTATAGCGATTGCAACCGCTTCCCGAATACGCCAGCTTTTATGGGACGCATAACGGGCAATAAAATCGATTGTCGCTTTGCTGTCATTTTGATGATACACAGCATAGGCAACGATGCCGCACATGCCGGCAAATTCGTCGGGAGAATTTTCGGTATCGCTTCGGATGAGCGCCAAGCATTCGTTTATTTCATCTTTCGTTGCCGTTTTTGAAAAAGAGTATAGCAATTCCAAATTTGCTCTAGGCCCCGGAAGATGCGAATTTTGTTTAAGCTGTTGAACCGTATCCATTTTCTCTTCTCCTTTCATTTAATTGCCAATCCGCACATTGCTCACTACAAATTATTCCCCGCTGCTTTACCGCATGCGTTGCAATGAACGACGGAATATGCAGCTCATGCAGGCGGCCTTGACCGTTCGTGTCTTCATAGAGGTCGGCGAGCGTAAACCCTGCTCGAAGCTGAGAGCCGATCTGCTCGGCGATCGTGTGAGAAAACTGCCAACCGCCGCCCGACTCTTCAAGCTGTTTGCGGTGTGCTTCATAAACGAGCGGATTGAACGGAAGAGAATTGATAATCCGTTCCTCCTTTTGATCGACGATATAGTTTATGCCGGTATCCAGCCCGCACAGCAAAACGCCGCCCTTTTTAAGCACGCGAAAGCATTCGGCAAACACCGGCTCGACTTTTTCGATATAACAGTTGCTCACCGGATTAAAAACGATATCGAACGAAGCATCGGCAAAGGGCAGCGGCTTCGACATATCCGCGCGCACAATGTTTATCCGATAGCCTTCGCGTTCCGCAACAGACTTCTCCGACTCAAGCTGTTTTTCAGAATAGTCGAGCACCGTACATTCGGCTCCGGCAGCAGTAAAAATCGGCATTTGCTGGCCGCCTCCCGACGCGAGCCCCAAAAGTTTTTTGCCTTTTAAATCGCCGAACCATTCGCGCGGTACGGGCTTTGTCGGTGTCAGTAAAACCGACCATTGTCCGCTTTTTGCCTTCATGTACGTTTCGTGATCGACGGGCTTTCCCCATTCCCAGCCTTCGGCGATCCATCGGTCGATTACCGCCGCGTTGGCGTCCTGATATGTGGTCACAAAATTCTCCCTTTCCATTAAATTAGCAAGTCAGAGTAAAACGATCTTATCAGCTGCACAATTCTTCTAAAGCCGTTCCCTTCCAGTTCAAAATCGCTACATAAGCCATTCCCGATTCTTCCACGGGATAAAGCGGTTGACGCGTTTGCAATACGCCGAATACTCGTCACCGAAGCGCTCCGAAAGCCATTTTTCTTCCGTCAGCTTCATAAACACGGTGAGATACAGCCAAAAAAACGGCGGCAAAATCAGCACATACCGGTTTCGGCAGAACAGCAGCGTTCCGGTACAGATGAATAAAAAAGCGGAATAAATGGGATTTCGCGCAAGGGCATAAACGCCGCCGGTTTCAAGCCGATTAGATTTTATTTTAGCGTCAATCCGCGCTCCGAATACCGCAGCGCACCACAATGCAATGCCGCCTGTAATGCACAAAATTCCTGCAATTGTAAAAAGAACGGCCGCGGGCGTACCGTTTACATTGCCGCCTGCAAGCACACCGAATTTTACGAGCGCAATGCCTATGGCGGTGAACGCGATCATAATCGCAACGCACACAGGCCCTACGCCCATCACCGGAAGATGCGCCTGTTTATTTTCCGTCGATTTTTTTGCGGATGTTTTATCCATTGATTTATCATTCATGCACACTGCGGTTCCTCCTCCTTTTTACCCAACCGTCAAAAGGGGAATATATCCCAATATCCGACACTTAACCGGCTTTCTTTCTCATGGCTGTTACGATTGCCGCAACCGCCCAATGACCATCTGCATTCAGATATTCTTTTCGCCACCTGAACGTATCGGCGGTTATTTCCGAAAAGATGTACCGCATTTTACCCTCGCCGTTTTCGGTCAGCACCACTTCATCGCCCGTTTTCACCGCAGTCAAGCGGAAGGCGCTGCCTGTGCATCCGTAGAATATATCCCACACCGTCGTTTTGGGATTATAAATCCGCAGGGTTGTGCCGTATTCGGCGTCGGCTTGCGGATTGTGTAACCTTTCCGTGCGCGACGGTACGATAAACAAATCCTGAACGGCTGTTCCCTCCAAAACCCGTGAAAATATCCATTCGCCTTTCACACGCCGCGGTACGGTATCGTCCAAACGGTCTCTCCATTCGACAGCCCATTCGCCTATCAAGCCTCCGAAGTAATCGTATGCTTCAGGTATTATCTTATTTTTCTCATTGCTGCAAAGAGCTTCTGAAAATGAATTCGTCATAATTAACCCTTGGCTCGGCTTTTTGCCGTTATGCACGGAACGTCTATGCGTAAGACTGCAACCGATTTTGTCATCTGTTCGGATATTTCAAAATCTCTGCCTGTCTGCGTTTTCATCATGAGCTTTAAGCCGAAAATCTTTTCTTTTACATCGTCAACAAAAACTGCCGTGCCGTCTCCCATAACGCTCGCATATTCCGAACTGTATTTACACGGAACCTCGCCGCCTGAAACAAGCGCAATGTCCGTTTCAAGTTCGATAAAAACGTGCGGATTTTTTTTGATAATGTCGAGTTTTCGACCTTCCTTTGCGCTGTGCAGGTATAAGGTCAGCCGTCCACCGGTAAACACAAAACCGTATTGCATCGGCACCACATACGGCCGGCCATCGTCGATCATCCCGATATGTACAACCTTTGCCTTCTCTATAATCGATTGTATTTGCCTGTTATCCGTTACAGCTCTGTCGATCCTTCTCATAAATAAAACTCCTTATAAACCGATGTACACGGAAGTACGTCGGCTTATACTATTTCAGCGGCGGTTTTTAAACATTCCTTAAAATTCAACAGTCGAACAAAATATCAATTTTGGAGACTGTTGAATTCGTGCGCTTTTTGCGCACAGTTAATAAACGAGTTTTCTAAGAAAACTCGAAATTAAAAGATGCCGCGATATTTTAGCGGCAGCTTTTAAACGTTACAATCCCTTCCTGCGTTCATAAAAACAACAGCGTTCCCGCCGTTATGAGAACGCCGCCCAGCATTGTCTTTAGTGTCAGCCGCTCGTGTAAAATCAGCGCCGAAAGAATGAGCGTAAACACGATACTCAGCTTATCGATCGGAGCAACTTTTGAAACTTCGCCCATTTGGACCGCTTTAAAATAACACAGCCAGGACGCTCCCGTCGCAAGGCCTGAAAGAATAAGAAACAGCCAGTTCATCCGTGTTAAATCTTTTAGAGCTTTTATATTGCCGTTGATAAAAACGATGCTCCATGCCAGCAGCAGCACGATAACAGTCCGCACCGCCGTTGCAAGCGTTGAATTGATATCCTTCATACCGTATTTTGCAAAAATCGAAGTTAAGGCAGCGCATATCGCTGAAAGAAATGCAAAAAGTTTCCACATACTCTACTAATTCCCATTTTTAAATTCAAACAGGATTATTTTCAAAAACCCGCAAATTCCGTTTGCAGGTTGCCGTTCGGTCAATGTTTTCGTTTAGGATTTTTCGGAAACCAACCGCGCTCGACGCGTTTTTCCTGCTCTTTCAATTCGACTATGCTCCACAGGCACGCCGTGCCGATAAGCGCAAGAACATATGCGGCGATACCGTCCCAAAACAGCGCCGCCGCCAAAAACGCAATGCCTGCAACAAGAAAAACCGGCCACACTTTAGCAGAAAAATAATATTCGCACTTTACAACGACGGGATGAAAAAGTCCGATAATTGCAAGAGACGCAACGCCGATAATGATCGCTTCAATATTCATCCGGTTCCCCATAGAGAGCGGCAAAAAAACGCATCCGTCGCGGGAGCGCAAGTTCAAGCCGTATTCAGCGTAACCTCTTGATTTGATTATTTCAAGTGCGTATGCAAAAAAGCTCTGACTTTTTCCATGTTTTTTTCTTCTTCAAAGATAGGATCAATTTTCCGGTTCGGCTGCGTTTAAAATTCCTGAAAAAATTCCATGCGATTTCCGCTTCGCCTTCCCGCGGACGGTGTGCGTTGTCTTCCACGATTACAAGCCGGGCGAAGGGTGCTTCATAGCCTTTTTTATAATAAATAAAAGTTTTGCAAGGCTGTATATCGGAAACGCATAGCGAACCCTTTTGTATGCGGATTGTTTGATTTAGGCAAACTGAAATTTGTCGTGGTCTTTACATAGATAAAATTACAATTTTTCCTTTAATTATCACCTCGATAAAAAGGGGTATCTTTTTATATCTTGCATATTAAATCCAAAGCAAGGTGTAAGGCTCTAGAGTGCGACGGAATTCCCCAATTCCTTTCATCATGTTCAGTAACATTTGCAAGCGAATCCGCAGTAAAAAAGAATTGACCAAATGATGCTCCTCTTTTTTGTGCGCACGCAGCAAGTGCAGCACATTCCATTTCGACAGCAGAACAGCCTTCACTTAATCTATACTGAACCATTTCCTGTGTTTCCCTAAAAAAACCATCTGTTGTCCAAGTTACGCACTCTTCAAATGGTATGTCTAATTTTTCAAAAACACCCTTAATTTCGCCAATCATTTTCTGGTCGATTTCAATATATCGGGATGGTGGTAAATAATGGAATGATGTTCCCTCATCTCTCAATGCTTTTGTAGGAATAAGGAATGTATTCTCTTTTATATCCCTCAGAACCCCACAAGAACCTGTTGCAATTATTTTCTTACAACCACAAGCAATCAGCCTGTCCAAAAGCAGAACGGACGCAGGTGCACCAATATTAGGACGAACAAGACATATTCTTTGCCCTTTATACTCAACCACATATATATTTATAATTCTACAGCAATTTTCAAATTCTTCGGCAATTATTGCATTGTTATTCATTGCGAATTCATCTACGCAGTTTCCTAAGAAAGCAAACACGCACTTTTCTGGAAGTTTCAACTCTTCGCAACCATGATTTGGTTTAATTACCTCTATAGAAAAATTATCATATTCAAGTATAGGAATTTCATTTTTTATTATCATCTTCAGCATTCTCCTTTAAATATTAACTATTCATCAATTCCTTATTTATTAGTCCAAACGAGCGGAAAATAAAAATTTACCAAACCGGCAAATTCAAATTTGTCAGCTGATAAATTTACTCGCCAACTTATAAACTTGATTTATTTCTTTGCTTTCTAACTTCCAGTTATTGAATTCAGCTTTAATTAACTCCGGAAATTTTTTACTAATATCCCTTAGAGCATTTCCTACCGACTTCCTAACATATTCACTCGTATCTGCTCTCCTTGTAAAATATTAGTCTTCAATATCGTTTTCCAATTGTTTTATCACTTTTGCGGGAACGCCGGCGGCAATGCAGTTGTCGGGAATGTCTTTTTTTACTACCGCGCCCGCCGCGATGATGACATTGTTGCCGATCGTTACGCCCGGTAAAATCGTGCAGTTGCCGCCGATCCATACGTCGTTTCCTATAGTTACCGGTTTTGAGTTTGCCGTTTTTGCACGGCGGCCTTTCGGCGAAAGCGGATGCCCCACCGTCGAAATAAGCGTATTCTGCCCTACCATACGGTAATCGTCGATATGCACGGGAGCGATGTCGAGAATGGTTACATTGTAATTGGCGATAAAATCTTCACCGACGCTGATGTTTTTGCCGTTATCGCAATTAAAAGAGGGCTGTATGTAAGCGGCTTTGCCGACCGAGCCGAGCAGCTCTTTGAGCGCCGCATATTGACTTTTATAATCGGCAGGATCGATCGCATTGTATTTTTGACAGCCTTTCAGCGCCCGCTCTTTACGCTGAACCACTTCATCGTCAAAAAAACAATAGTCGAGTCCCGAGTCCAATTTTTCAAGTTCCGTCATCGTATACTCCCCATAAAAGTTTATTGTTGTTTTCGCTTGCCCCGTGTTTTCAGCCATTCATTAAACCTGTTCGGAAACTTCAGTTTCGGAACAGGGTACCTTAAAATGCGATGTTCTAAATCGTACTATTTGCGCGATTTAGAACTCGTCAATCTGTTCGACAACGGAGCTATCGAACAGATTTATTATACGCATCAACGAGCGGACGGCCGGCAATATAAGAAAGTTCAGGTTAAGTCAAGTGAGTAAAAATACTTTGCGAAATAATTTGTAATTAAAAAACTTCTATCTCTCCCTTGTATTGATGCGCTTTTTGTATCAACGTGCCCTTTGCACCCATAGTAAAAGCGATATCGCTGCTTCGAATTGTCAACAATTTGTCTCCGACTTTTATATTCAGCGTTTGCATTAAAGAGTTTGAAAGGCGCACTCCATTATCTTTCAGTGTAAGCCAGCCGTATTTTCTCCCTTTATATGAAATTAATTCGCCCTCTTTTAGTGTCCTATCCGCCAAATTGGGATTTTCTTTTAGGATGTGATTCAGCTTTGAGCGGAAAAACAGCGGTTCGCTCATCACACAAAATCCGCCCGTCTGCTTGCTGCCGGAAACGATGTAAATATGCTGTTCCTTTTGCAGCTTATATTCTTCTACCGCTGGTGTCGGAAAAGTTGTTTTTCCGTTTTCGCGTATCACGGCCCAAGGTTTAACTTCGAGCGCTGGAATAGCGCGCTCTCGTTAAATGCCGAGTTTGCGCAAGCGCAAACATCGCTTATAATATGCTGTTTCTCACTCCGTTACGAAACAGAAAATTCGGCAACCTTCAAGATTTGATAATCTTTTCGCTTGCCGAATTTTAAAGAACCGAAAATATATTTTCCACCTTTACTCATCTGCGGCATACTTATTTTTCTCCAATGTTTTTTTCGTTATGCGGATTGCACCGTTCGCATGAATGCGGACAACGGGGTGCGGGTCATGTTCCGCGAACCATTGTAATTTTTCCAAATACGGTTCTACGGAATGCGGCAGCTGTTTTCCCATGACTCGAAACATTTCGGGTGCTTCAATTCGTACCCTCTCTCCCTTATCCGTCATCAGTTCATAGAACAAGTCTAATTTATCGCAAAACAGTTCCGGTGCGCCTGTTGCGATATTTTCACACGCCCACACGAATGCAAGCCGTACCGTCTCCGCCGTGTCGGAGCGCATGTTCATCAATGCATCAAAAAAGGGAAGTATCAACCTTTTATCCGCCCTGCCTATCCGCCCCAATGCGTTTACCGAGCGTTCCCGCAGTTTCGGATTATCGTCTTTCAAATAGCCGGCAATTTGTTTAATATACGGCTGCGCTTGTAACGGATACTGTAATCCCATTTCACCGAGAAGCCACAACGCTTTTGCTTTTACGTTCACTGAATACCCGTCGCCGAGTTTTGGTGCGACATCATCAATCGCAGTGCGCCAATTCGTCTTGTCTTTTGTTATCGCTCTCAGTTCGCTGAGTATTTTTTTGTCGCTTGTTTCGTTTGCCACTGTGCGCTATACTCCTTAACGGCTTCATCGATATTTTCCACATTATATTATATTTGTCTTTGAATCTTGCGTATTCTTTCCGTCTCCCATATCAAGTGCACAAGCAGCAGCGATACACAGCACGATGAGAATCATACTTATAAGTTTTTTCTTCATCGCTTACATACTTCTTACTTTCCGCTGAATACGGGGAAGCGACTGTCTCGCCGTAATCGACAAAGTTTTTTAACGCGGAAAGCGATGCCATCTTTTCTTTTGTAATTTCGAAGTCGAGTTCGGCGTTGCTTTTCATGTGATCGGCGTTTGCGGTTTTCGGAAGCAAAACGAAACCGCGCTCAAGCGTATAGCGGATGCACAACTGCGCGGGCGTTACGCCGTATTTTTGCGCGGCCGTTTTTATTTCCACCGCGTCTTTGATACCGCCGAGTACTTCATCTTTTCCGTAGATGCCGTCCGTTATCGGTTTTCGCGTTCCGTCGGGCGGCAGGATTGCGACTTTTATGAGCGGCTGCGCGTTGTTTTGCGGTAAAATATGCGCAAGCAAATTCGAGCCGAAATAGTACGTTTCCAGTCCGCCGCTTACATAATCGGGATATAATAATCTGATCGTTTTCATGAGCATCCCTTGTTTACCGATACTATAACATGTTTATGATACCATACAAAGTGTGCCTGACGTATTTGATTGCATTGTTTAAATCCGATATTCAACAAGAAACGGCGTCAAATATACCGGTTTCTTTTGCAACGCTCCCTTTGTTACCGCATCTTTTTGAGACAATACATACAGAGCGCCGATATTTGCTGAAAACTTTTTTGCAAATTCAATGATCGATTCGTGCTTTCCGGTTCCGGATGACTTTACTTCAAAGGCCGTAATTTTACTGCCGTCTGAAATCAAAAAATCAACTTCGTAATAATGGGTGCTTCCGCTCTTTTCCCATGTGTGATAATACAGTTCACGGCCTGCTCCAGTAATCATTTGAGCAACCGTATTTTCATAGAGATATCCCAAATTGGCAGGCAATTTATCCGAAAGCAGCTTTTTATAGAGTTCGTTTTCTATCGCAGGTCTGTCAATAAACATCAAGGTGATAAACAAGCCTGTGTCGGAAAGATAGAGTTTGTAGCTGTCAAAGTCTTTTGTGTCCGCGAGGCTTACCCTCGGATCGGTTGTATTATAACACGGCAGTACGGTTTTCGAATCAATCAGTTCATAAAGAAGCTCTTCAGATTTCGTATTATTTCTTTTACCGATGGCCGATGTTACTCTGTATTTTCTTGCTCCCTTCGCCAGCTGTGCCGGTATCGCATGATACATTGCCGATATTCTTCCCGACGGATCGAGCTTCCTAAAATCATCTTCGTATAACGTAATAATTTGGCGTTTTATCTGATCAATTTCAGTAAAATTCTTTCCGCGAATATATGCATCTACTGCCTGCGGCATACCACCGACAGCCATATACACTCTGAAATCTCTCATCAATTTTCTATTTGTCGCTTGGCCGATTTCATTCCCCGCTTCATAAATCTGTTGTAATACTGAATAGTTATATTCTACGGCTCCGCAAAACTCCTCATAGTCCATCGGGTGAACCTGTATTTTCATTTCTTCCGACGGGATGAGAATATCTTTCACATTTTTCTTGATTGAAATCAGCGAGCCCGTTTCCAGATAATGATACCGCCCATCCTTCACGAGATGCTTGATTGCCTGCCGTGCTTTCGGAAAAAGCTGTACTTCATCAAATATAATCAGGGATTCTTGTTCATACAGTGTTATACCCGTTTCTGCCTGCAATCGTAAAAAAAAGAGAGGGAGGTTTCCTATGTCATCAAAGCATTTTATGATGTTATCCGCATTTTTTGAGAAATCGATAAGAATATACGATTTGTATTCATTTTTGGCAAAATTTTCCGCAAGTGTTGATTTGCCGACCCGTCGTGCACCTTCGAGCAATACCGCATAACGATCTGCATAATGCTTTTTCCAATTCAGAAGCCGATCATAAGTCTTTCTTTTAAAAATCATATATTAGGTATAATATCAAACTTTATGCGTTTCTTCAAGATTTATTTATCGGTTTTTGTGCATTTCTTCAATATTTATTAATTGATATTTGTACGTTTCTTCAAAATTTTGAAAGTGCTACAAGGTAATTCCAATATCCATCCGCGGCTTGAGAATCAGCGCTAAGACAGCCGATATTCATTGAAATAATCAATATACGGATTACAGTGCAGTTTAAATTTGGTAATTATTTTGGGCGCTCCGGTTTACGCCTACTGCGTAAACCGTCGGGCTTTACGGGGTTCCGCTTACGCTCCATTCCTTCTCTCGCGTACCGCTCGGTCAGGAACGGTTTTGCCGCCCCTCCAATCCCTAACGCATGCATGAAACGACGCATATCCATGTATGTTTGCCCAACGACAAGTTCTTTCAAGTTTATTCGTAGAAAACAAAAAACATCTCCAATACTACAAACCTTTTTTACACCTTCCACTCGATGCCTTTTTGGAAGTTTTCCCACATGCCGGCATAGAGGCCTTTGCGTTCGAGCAGCTCGGCATGCGTTCCCGTTTCGGCAAGCCTGCCCTCATTGATAACGCAGATTGTATCGGCGTTTACGACCGAAGAGAGGCGGTGAGCGATCATAATGACGGTTTTGTCTTTGAGCAGCACGTCGAATGTTTTTTTGATTTTGTATTCGTTTTCGGCGTCGGCAAAGGCGGTCGCTTCGTCAAGTACAATAATCGGTGCGTCCTGCAGCAGGGCGCGGGCAATGGCGAGCCGCTGGGCTTCTCCGCCTGATACGTATGTACCCTTGGTACCGTAGACGGTGTCTATACCGGCAGGCAGTTTTTCGATGATGTCCATGCACTCGGCTTTGCGGAGGGCTTCCATCACTTCTTCGCGGCTTGCGTCTTTTTTGCCGTAGCGGATGTTTTCGAAAATGCTTTCTTTAAAAAGCTTATTTTCCTGAAACACGAAGCCGACGGTGTGCAAAAGATCGCTTGTTTTAATGTCGCGGATGTCGATGCCGCCGATACTGATTGAACCCGAATCAACTTCCCAAAAGCGGCCGAGCAAATTGACGAGTGTCGTTTTGCCGCCGCCTGAAGGTCCGACCAGCGCGGTCAGCGAATGTTCGGGGATGTGCAAACTGATGCCGTTTACTGCGGGGCGGCCGGCGATTTGCGGCATTTTATCGCCGCCGGGGTTTGAGTTCCCCGTGTCCGTTTCCGCAGATCCCGCCGTTTCCGTTTTGTACGAGAAGACCACATCCTTAAACGCTATATCGTACCTTTCCGGCAGCGCGGAGTTTTCCGGTTCTTTTATACGCGGCGCATGCAAAATATCCTCAATCCGGTTGAGCGCGTCGTTCGACTGCTGGTTGAAGGAATTGGCATACATGATTTTTATCAGCATGGTGTAGGTAACCGGCGCAAAGGCAAGGTAAAACACAAAGCTATAAAAAAAGCGCGGCAGGCAGCAAGAATAAAAAGCCCGCTTTAATGAGCGAGAGGAAAATCGAATAGCCGTTTTCCCACGACATCGAATATTTGTGCACGAACTCCTTGTAGTTCATAATCGAAGTGTAGAAGTTTTTAAAATAATACACGGACTGATTAAAGGTTTTGATAACCGAAATACCGCGCACGTATTCGGTGCCCGCATTGTTCATCTGTTCAAGCGCGTCCTCGTATTTTTGCATAAAGCCCGAATTCGAGCTGATCCGCATTAAAACCGTTTGCAGCACGAACGCAAGCACGAGCGGCAATAGGGACACCAGCCCCAGCCGCCAATCGAAGGCCAGCATGAGGACGAGTATCGCAAACGGCGACACCATATTTTGTGCGGTATCGGGCAGATTGTGCGCAATCAACGTTTCAAGCTGATTGACGTTTTTTTCAAAGACTTTGCGCACCTTGCCGCTTACATGCGTGATGTGCCAGCCGATGGGAAGCTCTGCAAGCGTTTCGGTCATCATGATAGAAAGGTTTTCCTGAATCGTAAACGCGGTCGCGTGCGAAAGCATGAGCGCCGCATAATAGAGCACAAAGCCTGTTGCAGCCGAGCCTACCGCCCACAGTCCGTAACCTACGAGGGAGGCGGCGTTTACCGCTTCTTTTGCCGCAACTGAGGAAATCACATCACGCATCACAAAGAACACCATGATGTAGGGCACAAAGCTGACGGCAGCACTCAAACCTGAAAGCACGAGCGACAGCGACAACAGTCCTCTGCTCTTTCCCGCATAGCTTAAAAGCCGCTTGATAGTCTGCTGCTTGGAGGGGTCGCGTTCAGCGCTTTGCCGTGCAGGCTGTTCCGCTGCGGGATTTTTTTCCGCTTTTTGTTTATTATTCATATAGCAATTCCTTTCTCTGTTCGTTTTCCTGTTGGAGCCGGTAAAATCTTATTCTCCCGTTTAATAAACATACGTCTCCGTCAAACCCGATTTTTCAATCATGCTGCGGTAGAGCGGTGAAGCTTTTAGGAGTTCAGCGTGCGTACCTTCCGCATCGATTTTGCCCTTATTCATTACGATGATTTTGTCAGCGTTTTCGATCGACTTGAGCCGGTGCGAAATGATAATCACGGTTTTGCCCTTTATGAGCGTGTTGAGGCTTTCCTGAATTTTCATTTCGTTTTCCACATCGAGCGAGGCGCTGATTTCGTCGAGGATGATAATCGGCGCGTTTTTCAAAAGGGCACGTGCAATGGAAAGACGCTGACGCTCTCCGCCTGAAAGCCTGCTGCCGTTTTCGCCGATAACCGTATCGTAGCCGTCCGGAAGCGCTTCGATAAATTCGGTGCAGTTTGCAAGACGGGCGGCTTTTTTTACTTCGTCGTCGCTTGCGTTTTTATTTCCGACGCGGATATTTTCCATAATCGACGTATTAAAAAGTCCGACATCCTGAAACACAATCGAAATTTTATCGAAGAGGCTGTCGGTGTCGATCTTTGCAATGTCTTTGCTGTCGATAAGGATTTGTCCCTTGTTGTAATCGTAGAGGCGGGATGCAAGGCGGAGCACGGTTGTCTTTCCGCAGCCTGAAGGGCCGACAAGGGCGGTAACGCGGTTTTGTTCGGCAGTAAACGAAATGCCGTCGATAACCTTTTGCCCGTCGTTATACGAAAATTCGACGTTTTCAAATTGAATGCCGTAATGCCGCAAAGAAGCGGGTTCGCCTTCCTGCGTTTTTGTTTCACGCAGCTCGTTTATACGCTTAACGCGCGAATCGATATACATCATCTCCGCAAGATTCGCTTCGACACCTGCAACGGCATCCGTAACACGGGAGGCGGCAATAATATAGCCGATAAGATACAAAAGCGGTGCCGTGCCTGCCAGATACATTTTTAGTCCGAAAAATACGGTAACGCCGATAGAAAACTTTAAAAACAGCAGTGCGATGTTGAGAGGAATCGCTTGGTGTGCTTCCACAATCAAATGCAGTTTTTCCGCTTCGTCTACGTTCCGATTCAGCTTTGCCGACACCGTATCCGTAAGACCATAGCTTTTAATTTCCTGTTGCAGTTCTATCGCTTCTTGAAAAAATTCCGTGCGCTCACGCTGTTTATGAAAGTCCCGCGTTGTTTCCCGTATTTGAATTTTTTTCGACAGGATCAATAAAATAAAGCTGATGATAATCGGGACAAATACGCATAAACCCAATCCCGGATGAGCGGCAATCATCATCGCGCCGATTATAATCAAATACAGCACAAGACCGATTGTTTGCGGAATTGCGTGGCTGAGCGCATGTTCGATTGCGGCGACATCGGTCATCACCGTTTGCGATAAATCGGAAACATCGTGCTTCGAAAAATACGCAAGCGGCAGCGCCTTGAGCCGGTCGGCAATATTGACGCGCAGTTCCGTACATTCTTTGAACGTCGCGGTGTAGAGCGTATTGTAATTGATATGCACGAGCACATACATCACCACCGCAAGGGCAGCAATAATACCGATATAAAATCCCGCCGGCCGCAGCGTTCCGTCAAAATAACTTTGCAGGAAAAACATTGTCAAAAACATCGGTAAAATAAACGAGATATCCGCAAGCATCGACCATATTGACGCGGTAACTATTCCTTTTGCTCCCGATTCGGTAACCCCGAACCATTTTTGTAATTTATTCATTCTTAGACTCTCCACTCATTTGCCTTAGAATACAGCTTTTGCAGCCGGCTATACTTTCCGCATTTTTGCATAAGCTCGGCGTCGCTGCCGCGCTCGACGATGTTTCCGTCTTCGACAACTAAAATCTCGTCGACATTTTTAATCGAGCTGAGGCGGTGCGCAATCATAATAACCGTTTTATTTTTCATCAAATTGGAAAATGCCTGCTGAATTTCGTATTCGTTTTCGGGGTCGGCGGCAGCGGAGGCTTCATCCAAAATGATAATGTCCGCGTTTTTCAAAATAGCGCGGGCGATCGCAACGCGCTGAATTTCTCCGCCGGATAAGTGCACGCCTTTTGAACCGATAACCGTTTTTTCACGTTCGGGGAATTTTGCCAAAATGTCTTCGCAGCGGGCGAGCCGGAGCGCGTTCATCACTTCTTCATCGCTTGCATTTTTATTACCCATTTTGACGTTTTCAAAAATGCTCGTTTTAAAAAGCTTCGACGTTTGGAACACAAAGGCGATACTGTGCATAAGCGCATTCCGTGAATATGACGAAATATCCTTTCCGCCGATTAAAACGTTGCCTGAATTTATTTTATAAAAACCGGAAATAAGTTTTGCAATGGTTGATTTCCCGCCTCCGGACGAACCGACCAGCGCGTAGGTTTTGTTCGGCTCCAACGTAAAGCTCACGTCTTTTAAAATCTTTTCGTCGGTATAGCCGAACGAAACGTTTTTAAATTCGATTCCGAAGTTGTCAAACTTTTCTTCCGTGCCGTGTTCGAGATTGTCTTTTTCCATGTCTGCAAAAAGATTTTCAAGTTTATCCACAACGCTTTTTGCCTGAAAGTTGTACATTCCGACATACATCACGCGCATAAACGCCGAAAAAAGAATGCCGGCAATGCACACAAAAAAGACGATTTTTGCAATGATGAGATTTCCGTCAGCGCCCTTATTCATAAAATAAATGGCGGCAGGAATCGTAAAGACGGCAAACAGGTTAAACAGCACTTGAAACATCACATACGGAGAACGGCAGCTGAGCGTGTACTTGTACGCCAAATCCGAATAGCCGGTAATCGCTTCGTAAAACGCTTTAAAGGATTCGACGGTGCTTTTAAAGATTTTTACAATCTGCATACCGCGCACATATTCGACCGCTTCCGCATTCATCCGCTCCAATGCCGCTTGATACTTCTGCATAAAGTTTTTATTGCCCATCATAAACATCATCTGCGCACCGCCGATAAGCGCAACACCGAGGAGCAAAAAACCGAGCTTTACATCGACCGCAAAGACGATGATAAACATAAAAATCGGCGTAAACAATGCGGAAATATTGTCGGGAATTAAATGCGCAACCAGCATATGCGTTTCCTGTGCATTGTCGTCAATGAGCTTGCGGATTTTTCCCGACGGGTTCATATCGAAAAACGCAAAGGATGCGTTCATCAAATGTTTGATTGCGGTTTTGCGCAAATTCGATTCAAGCCGAAAACCGAGTACGTGCGACGCCCACAAAGCGGCAAAGTATACAACCGAATAGCCCGCCAACAGCGAAACGATCACCGTCGCGTACATCGAGCCGTCCGTAACGTTTTTTGTAACCAAAAGCGCGTACAAAAACTTCCATAAAAACCAAAATGCCCCCATCTGAGAAGCAACTCCCAGTACGGCGCACACCACCGAAATATACACGCAATGTATTTTTTCCGGCGTATATTTAAACAATCTTTTATATGTGTCCATTCAGACTCTCCTACACTTATTAATTAGTAATTGATAATTTGTAATGTTTAATTTAATGTGTAATTGTTAATTTGTAATGAGTAATTGCATACGCTTTAATTACCAATTAAACATTATTCATTATCCATTTACTTGCTCCATCCAATATTGTTTCCAGCCGGCACAATGGTATACGTTAAAATCGAGCACATATTCCACCGCTTCCGATTTTTTTAAATTATGATAAAAAATCTCTTTTAAATTTTCACAGTGGGACGTTACCATAACGTGAATAAAAAACCGTATGCGACGCGACATTTTAACGCCGTCTTGTTTCAGCCATCGAAGTGTTTCACGGTCGATTAAATCGATTGCTTTATCAAAAATGCGCTCATAGGAGCTTCCCTTCGAACAGCAGACAATCAGTTTCATCGCATCCCAATTATCGTAAAAAAAATCCACCATTTTTAAGAACCGGCGTTGCGACAGTTCGATAATTGCTGAAAGATCGCTTGTTTTCATACCGAAATTTTCAGCGTCGAATGCATCGCGATGCGCTACTATGTCTAAAAATTCGTCGAACACACCGCTTACAAGAGCTTCGAATATGCCGTCCTTGTTATCAAAAAGGTTATACAGTGCCCCCGTCGTAACCCCTGCCTTTTCGGCGATAGTGCGCACATTGGTATCTGCAAAGCCGTTGGCAAAAAACTCCTGTTTTGCAGCGCGTAAAATCTTTGCCCGTGTGTTCAGTTCATCTTTATCGGCTAATATTTTTTCCATAATAGTTATCCATATTTGTAATAACATTCCTACTAATCAATAACAATGTTACTAAAAAGAACTGAAAATGTCAAGTATGGATAATTATCATAATGCAAAATCCGGATATGAAAAGGAAACATCGAGCAGTGTTATTATTCCGATAATTGCTCCAAAATAAAATCTAAATATGTTTTACTCGATGCCATAATTATCCATTCTATTCGCTCTAAAATTTCAATAGGCCATCTTCGTCAAATTGAAAATCGGGTCCCCAAGATACTTCCCAATAGTATCCATCTAAATCGGAAAAATATGCATGATATCCGCCCCAAAATACTTTTTGCGGCTCTTTAACAATAGTTCCTCCGGCTTTTCTTACCAACTCAATAACGCTATCTACATCTTCTTTGTTTTTTACATTGTATGTCAATATAATTCCTGAAAAGCCGGTTCCTGTCGGCGGATTATTTTCATCAATATCTTTTGCCAATGAATCCAAAGGGAAAAGTTCAAATTTTGTTCCCGGTGTATTAAAAAAGCATACCGGTGGATTATCTTCTTTACAGTCTGTCTTATATCCCAACCCGTCTCTGTAAAATTTTAATGCTTTTTCCATATTTCGTACGCCTAAACAAATGCATGTTATTTTATTCATTTTTCACTTCATATATTTCAGATTGCTGATTTCCTTAATCTACTGTTTTTAACTATTATTTGTCTATACTGTTCATTTCGCGCTGTTTACAAAGTGTTTTTTTACTTGACATCACTTAATAATAACGCTATATTAAAAACCGACAGCACTGTCGGTTTTTTTAACAGACAAGGAGGGACTTTATTTTGAAAGAAGAAAAACAAAAAGTCGGACAGATGAGAAAAAGAGAAATTCGAGAAGCCGCAAAAAAATGCTTTTTAGATAAAGGCTTTCAGAATACAACAATGGAAGATGTCATTACGGAAATAGGTATGAGTAGAGGCGGTGTATATCATCATTATGCAAGTACAACTGAAATGCTGAAAGACTTAATGCTTGATGGAAATGAATACAGAAATAGCTTGATAACTGAATATTTAGCGCATAATCGGAGCAAAGATAAATATCAGCAAATGGGTGATATTTTAACAAGTAAGGCATTAGCAAAAACCGATTTAATGAAGCTGTACGCACTTCTTTTGCAAGCAAAAAACTATAATCGGGATTTGGAAGATTTATATCAAGAACTAAAATTGCACACAACTAAAGAACTTGATCTCATTGCAAAGAAACTGGGAATTACAGCACATATTTTTAAGGATGGTTTTTTAGTTCATTACATTAACGGTTTAATCGTGAGTTCGGAAGTGCTTAATGCACGAAATTCTTTTGACGTTCATAAGAAGTATATAAAAGAAACAATCATACAATACATTATTGATCTTGAAAAAAAATAACTAAACCACTAGGGATATTTGAAAATAAGAAATATTTTAAGAGGTGAGTTGCAATGAAACAAGATATGAAAACACAGCTATTAACTAAAAGTCCTAAAGAATTGTTATTCAAGTTAGCCATCCCGGGAATAATCGGAATGCTGGTTATCGGCCTGTACCCGTTTATGGATGGGATATTTGCAGGGCGGATCGCAAATGGGGTTCGTCCGAAGTAAAAACAAACCGATGAAACTGCTTCAGATATGACGCGGGATTTAAATTGTTAATTTGTAAATTGTATGCTCGTTTGAACCGATATCATCGCATTATCGATTATCAATTTATTTAAACCTTCTGCTTCATGCGCTCTTCAAGTATCGCAAGGTATGCCTTTTTTTCCGCTGCCATATACTGACAGTGCCCGTACCCTTTATGCAGTGCGATATGCACAAAAGGGTAGCGGCGCAAAATCGTCTTTGCTTGCCGTGCATCTATTTCTTTACTGCCGAATTCAAAATACATACGCTGCTGCACATCTTTCGGATACGGATAAAAATCGAAGCGGCTGCATGCCGCTATGATATTTCGCAGGCTTTTTTCACCCATGCTTTCAAACGTGCTTCCCATTACTTCGCCCGCTTCACCGAACAATGCGGTCATTTTCTTTTGAGCAAACCCCTTGTATTTTCGCGCCTTTTTCCATTTGCTTAAAAAGACGGCGGTATACACAAAGCGCAAAAAGCGGGCATTTTTGTATACCGGCGCACCGTCCAAAACAATGCATTTCCAGTGTATGTCGTCATCCTTCAACAGTTCCAGCACAATCCGCGCTCCTAGGGAAATACCGAGCGTCAATGCAATATCCGTATAGCCTTTTTCTTTCAGATAGCAAAGGATTTGCGCAGCTTCGTTTTCGGCGGAAACAAACTCGCTCGAAGATGCTTGCCCGTGAGCCGACAAATCCGGCGCAATAATACAGTACCGATCGCTTAGCGGCGCAAACAGCTTTGCCGCAAAGGCACCGGTCAGCAACATCGGGTGCAAAACCAGTATTTTTTCCGCCTCAATGTTTCCGTATTCGTGTATAACCATATTGCCTGTTCTCCCGCAAAATAATAATCTTTACCACGTGTTGAGCCGTGCGTCGCTTTTTACACCTTCCATTCGATGCCTTTTTGGAAGTTTTCCCACATACCGGCATAGAGGCCTTTGCGTTCGAGCAGCTCGGCATGCGTTCCCGTTTCGGCAAGCCTGCCCTCATCGATGACACAGATCGTATCGGCGTTTACGACCGAAGAGAGGCGGTGAGCGATCATAATGACGGTTTTGTCTTTGAGCAGCACGTCGAATGTTTTTTTGATTTTGTATTCGTTTTCGGCGTCGGCAAAGGCGGTCGCTTCATCAAGTACAATAATCGGTGCGTCCTGCAAAAGCGCGCGGGCAATGGCAAGCTGCTGAGCTTCTCCGCCTGATACGTATGTGCCCTTGGTGCCGTACACGGTGTCGATACCGGCGGGCAGTTTTTCGATGATGTCCATGCACTCGGCTTTGCGGAGCGCTTCCGTCACTTCTTCGCGGCTTGCGTCTTTTTTGCCGTAGCGGATGTTTTCAAAAATGCTTTCTTTAAAAAGCTTATTTTCCTGAAACACAAAGCCGACGGTGTGCAAAAGGTCGCTTGTTTTAATGTCGCGGATGTCGATGCCGCCGATGCTGATTTTCCCTGAATCGACTTCCCAAAAGCGGCCGAGCAAATTGACAAGTGTCGTTTTGCCGCCGCCTGAGGGACCGACGAGCGCGGTAAGCGAATGCTCGGGGATGTGCAAGCTGATGCCGTTCACTGCGGGGCGGCCGGCGGTTTGCGGCATTTTATCGCCGCCGGGGTTTGAGTTCCCCGTGTCCGTTTCCGCAGATCCCGCCGTTTCCGTTTTATAAGAAAACACCATATCCTTAAATGCAATATCGTACTTTTCGGGCAGCACGGACTTTTCCGGCTCTTCGGTCAGGGGCGCCTGCAAAATATCTTCAATACGGTTGAGCGCATCGTTCGACCGCTGATGAAACGTATTTGAGTACATGATTTTTATCAGCATGGTGTAAGTAACCGGCGCAAAGGCAAGGTAAAACACAAAGCTGTAAAAAAACCGCGCATCGAGCGTCGCCGTTCCCGCTATCAAAAGAGCGGCAGGCAGCAGGAATAAAAAGCCCGCTTTAATGAGCGCGAGGAAAATCGAATACCCGTTTTCCCACGATATCGAATATTTGTGCACGAACTCTTTGTAGTTCATAATCGAAGTGTAGAAGTTTTTAAAATAGTAGACGGACTGATTAAAGGTTTTAATAACCGAAATACCGCGTACATATTCGGTACCTGCGTTATTCATCTGTTCGAGCGCATCTTCATATTTTTGCATAAAGCCCGAGCTTGAACTTATGCGCATTAAAAGCATTTGCAGCACGAACGCAAGCACGAGCGGCAGCAGGGACACCAGCCCCAGCCGCCAATCGAAGGCGAGCATGAGAGTGAGTATCGCAAAGGGAGAAACCGTATTTTGCGCGGTATCCGGCAGGCTATGAGCGATCAGTGTTTCAAGCTGATTGACGTTTTTTTCAAACACCTTGCGCACTTTACCGCTCACATGCGTGATATGCCAGCCGATCGGAAGTTCCGCAAGCGTTTCCGTCATCATAATCGAAAGGTTTTCCTGAATCGTAAACGCGGTCGCGTGCGAAAGCATAAGCGCCGCATAATAGAGCACAAAGCCCGCCGCAGCCGAACCGACTGCCCACAGTCCGTAACGTGCAAGGGCGGCGGCGTTTACCACCTCTTTTGCCGCAACTGAGGAAATCACGTCGCGCATTACAAAGAACACCATAATGTACGGCACAAAACCGATGAGGGCGCTCAAGCCGGAAAGCACAAGCGACAGCGACAAAAGCCCTCTGCTCTTTCCCGCATAGCTTAAAAGCCGCTTGATAGTCTGCTGCTTTGCGGGATTGCGTTCCGCGCGAGGCTCCGCCAGCTTTCGATTTTCCGTCTGATTTTCTACCGTCCGTTTTTTTATTTCATTCATATTCATCCTCTTTTCCACGGAATAAAGCGGTTGACCCGTTTGCAATATGCGCCATATTCATCGCCGAAGCGTTCGGCAAGCCATTTTTCTTCCGTCAATTTCATAAACACGGTAAGGTACAGCCAAAAAAGCGGCGGCAAAATCAATACGTACCGATTCCGGCAAAACAGCAGTGCGCCGGTACAAATAAATAAAAATGCCGAATAAATGGGATTGCGCACAAGGGCATACACGCCGAAATATACACGCAATGTATTTTTTCCGGCGTATATTTAAACAATCTTTTACATGTGTCCATTCAGACCTCCTCTGTTTTTTGAAAATATGCGGCCTTCTGCTCCGCCTGTTTTCAAAAATGCTATCCACGAAATTAATCAGTAATATTTATATCACAATTCTATTCCATAGCGATTGATATTTCCCGTTCTTCTTTTATATTACCGAGATAATAATCTTTAATTTTACCATCTTTTGTATCAAGGCGGCTTAGAATGAGCCGCTCTTTATCAATATTGTTTTCTCCGATATGTACTCCGTAGTCTAAATGTACATGAGCCGATTCATACATCGGAATATTTTTTAATTGCATTTGATCCACATCGGAGAAAGCGATCAGCAATTCACCCAATGATTTCAAACCTGCCCTATCACCACATATAATAACTTCACCTGTTTCTTCCTCTTCATCCTTATTAACAATAACAGTTAATCGACCTTTCAATGATGATAGTTTCAATCTTTTTTTCAGAGTATTCCTCCTCTATGGATATATCATTCAATTTGTAATTATACACGCTGCCTATAACCCACTCTAATTTGCCGATTATTAATTATACACCGCCCATTATTCATTACCAATTATTATGCCGACCACTGCTCGCTTTCCCGCTGCAGCCTATACATCTCCCTGTAAATGCCGCCCTTTTCCATCAGCTCGGCGTGGGTGCCGGTTTCGGCAATCATACCCTTGTTGAGTACGATAATCTTGTCGGCGTTTTCTACAGTGCGTAATCGGTGCGCAATGACTATAACGGTTTTATCCTTTATAAGTGTGCTGATGGCATGCTGAATGAGCGTCTCGTTTTCGGGGTCGAGGGCGGCGGTCGCTTCGTCCAAGAGGATGATCGGCGCGTCTTTTAAGAGGGCACGGGCGATGGAAAGCCGCTGGCGTTCTCCGCCCGAAAGAGTATAGCCGTTTTCACCGATTTCCGTGTCATAGCCTTGCGGCAGTTTTTCGATAAACGAATCGCACCGGGCAGCTTTGGCGGCGGCAAGCACTTGTTCCCTTGTAGCGTTTCGGTTGCCGATTAAGATATTGTTGTATACCGTGTCGTTAAAAAGCACTACGTCCTGAAACACAATCGAAAAGGCTGCGAGCAGGGTTTCCGGATCTACGGTGGAAACATCGACGCCGCCGACGCTCACTGTACCCGATGAAGCGTCCCAAAAGCGAGCGGCCAAGCGTGCAATCGTGGATTTACCGCAGCCCGAGTGCCCCACGAGGGCGGTAATTTCACCCTGTTTTGCGGTAAAGCTGATTCCGCTTACCGTATTCTCGTCTGCGCCGTCAGGTATATTTGCGCCGCCGCCCGCACTTTCCCCGCCATTCGATTCATTATACGAAAACGATACGTTATCATAGCGAATATCGTAACCGTTCGGCTTGAAGGTTTCGCTTCCCGTCTGTTTAGGATAGTTGACAATCGCCTGTTTGCGTTCAACGGCAATCATCATTAAAAAGAATTCACCGAGCATCATAAACACCGTTGTCAGCGGATCGAAAATGCGGCAGGCGACCAGCAAAAAGACGATATACGTCAACAGTTCGATTCTCCCATGCGCCAGCAAATACGCGCCGTATGAAATCACCAGCGGAAAGCCGAAGCGGACAATCGCCGCCGAACCGAAAATAAACGCTCCGCCCACTGCTTCCGCTTTGAGCGTTACGTACGTTGACTCGGTAATATCGTCTTTGAGTTTTTGCACATACACCGCTTTTTTATCGGAAGATTTCAGCACTTTGATATTGTCGATCATCTGCTGAAGGGAATCGTAGATCAAATCTTTTTGCGCAAACGCTTGCTTTGCTTTTTTATCCAGCACTGATCGGGCAGCGACGATGATAAAAAATCCTGCAAAGGCGAAGATAAAAAGCGCAATCGTCATCCGCCAATCCAAAAACGCCAAAAGAGCCGCGGCAATCAAAATCGAAATGATGCCGCCGAACAGCTCCGGCACGGCGTGCGAAAGCGATTCTTCAATCAGAGTAACGTCGTTCAAAAGCGTCGAAGTCAAATACGATAAATCCCGCCTGCCGAAATACGACAGCGGGAGCTTTCGAAGCGATTCGGCAAGCGAAATACGCACATTCGCCGCTTCTTCATACGCACCGTTGTACATTCTGCCGTACTTCAGCTTTTCGAGGATGAACAACACGGCAATCATCGCGAGAGCGGCCGCCGACACCGCCCACACATTCGGCGCTTGAAAGCCCTGCTGCATAATACGCGCCAAAAAATAGCGCAGCACATACAGCGAAAGCCCCAATGGAACCATCAAAAACAAATTGATAATAGTGCCGAACGTAATCGCCGAACGCAAGTTCCGCGTCCCCGCGTCAGACAACGCAAAAAATCTTTGCAGCATAATTTCCCCTAATTCATCAACCGCGGCCTTTATCAAAATACGAAGATTGATAAAGACCCGTACTATCTAGAATTTATGTTAGCCGACGCTAACATAACACTGTTATGATATAAAGCACGAAGAAATTTGTCAAGAAAAAAGCGGCAAACCGATAAAAGTGTATAATCGCGAATCAGTTAGAATATACGGCGCTGAATTACACTATGAATGAAACGATTGTAAATGATAAAAAATGTTTGCCGTACCGTAACCGAAAGCCTTTTTTATTCTGTTTCGCACAGAATTTTCCGCCAGCCTGCTTCGTAAAATTCGTCGAGCAGGGCAACGTACCGGAGCGCTTCTTCGTATAGGATGTCCAAGCGGACGGTTTCGAACAAGCAGTTCCAAAAGCTTTTATCGATCGCCGAATACAGGCGCAGGTCTATGCCGGAGCGCAGTACGCCGCCGAACTCTTTGAGCGACGCCAAAGCACGCACATCGGCTTTGTATGTATCTTCCATCATGAGCGAAAAAAAATCGGCATAGCGCGTGCCGGCCGAACCGCACACGAGCAGCTTTACCGCGCGGTAATGTGCATATACGAAGTCCACTGTTTTTTTGCGGCCTTCAAAACGAAAGGCGCGCCGCTTTTTCGTGTCCGGCGGCATATTAAAAAAGGTGTCGTACATTGCGCGGTGGTTTGCCAAAAGAGAATCATACACGTCTTTTACAAGCGCGTCAAAAAGCGCTTCTTTGTTTTTAAAATGAAAATACAGAGAGCCGGTCGTAACGCCGGCAAGTTTTGCGATCTCCCGCATCGAGCTTTTCGCCCAGCCTTTTTGCAAAAATTCGGAAGCGGCGCACTCTAAAATGCGCTCTTTGGAATTCGGCGCCTTTGTCTTTGCGTGTTCCGCTGATTGCTCCGATTGCGACGGGAATTTTGTATGAGCATTATTTTTCCCGCGTTCGGGTTTTATATCCGTTGCTTTCATATCGAATGTAAGCAACGCTAATATGTTTTTATCCGTTTGTCAATGTTTTGCGTTTCGTGCTATTGCGCCACGCTTTTTGCGTTTCGGCACAAAACGCAAAAAGCTATGCAAATTCACGTACATGCAATGTGCACATGCAATGCGCGTTCTTTTCATATCATATATTCAGTGATATACTATTCTTTATGACGTAAGGAGATTGCGTTCTTTAAAATTACACGTCAATTTATTTACCGTCGACGGGCGGCGGTTTCTTCCTATTAAATCAAGAATGAAGATTTATTTACAATATTTTGGAGGCTTTAAATGAAAAAGCGTTTTTCTATAAGTTATAAACTTATCATTATTTTCGGACTTTTAATCGCTATAACTTCGGCAGTTGAAATCGTATTCGCCGTCCTTGCGTCACGAAAAGCGGTCATAGAAAAAGTTGAAACGCATCTTATCGACAAAGCTACCGACGTTGCCAGCATTGTCGACGGAAGAGTAAATGCATTTTTTCAACTGCTGGAAGGAATTGCCAGAATGCCTCAATTACAAGATCCCAACATATCATATTCTGTAAAGCTTGATCTTCTCAAAAAAGAAGCGGCCTTTAATCCGATCATATTGGATTTACAAGTCAGCGATACTCAAGGAACGACATATACCTTAAGCGGATCGCTCAAAGAGGGTCATAAAGAATGGTACAAGACAACCGTAGCAGGCGGAAGAGGAATAACTGAACCGTTTCTTTCGGCATTCGACCACACAACTTTTTTAATTATTTTCGCCGTACCTATTTATAACAATGACCACAATATCGTAGGAACGTTAAATGCCATTATAGAAGCACAAAGACTTTCCGGTTATATTAAAGACATAGTCGTCGGTAAAACGGGCAATTGTTATATAATGGGTAACAGCGGTACTATTATTGCCGATAAAGACGACGAACTGGTTAAAACTCAACTGAACATTATCGAACAGGCAAAAACGGACGAAACGCTTGCTTCAACCGCCGCTTTTTTGGAACACGTTTTAGATACCGACGAAAGCGAAATAGGCTACTATACATACGAAGGCGTATCGTACATAGCCTCTTTTGCTACGATGCAGACTACCGATTGGTCGATTATTGTCCGCGCACCGGTTAATGAATTTATGGGAACGGTAAATAAGCTGAGCATATCGATGAACGTTACGGGACTGATCATATTGATCGTCGTCCTTATTATTGTTTACTTCCTTGCCCGCGAAATGGTAAGGCCAGTAAGAATCGTCGTCAAAGCTTTAAAAGACATTGCGCAGGGCGAAGGCGACCTTACGGTACGTCTTCCGATAACGGGTAACGACGAAGTAACCGACTTGTCCGAATACTTTAATCAGACTATAGCTAAAATCGGCTCGTCAATTAAAGCGGTAGGCGAAAACAGCAGCGTCATGGAAGAAATCGGAAGCGAACTTGCAAGCAATATGACCCAAACTGCAAGCGCGGTACACGAAATCAGCGCAAACATAGACAGCATTAAGCAGCAGGCCCTGACACAGGCGGCGAGCGTCACCGAAACCGCCGCTACGATTGAAGAAATCGTTAACACGATAAATAAATTGAACGCAAGCATCGAAAACCAGTCGGCGAGCGTCGCGGAGTCTTCTTCTGCGATCGAACAGATGGTGGGCAACATTGCGTCCATAGGACAGACTCTTGAAAAAACCGACGGCGTGATTAAAACTCTCGCCGACGCAACGGTCGACGGTAAAACCACAATCGTTAACTCGAACAGTGTAACTCAAAAGATCGCAGAAGAATCAGGCAGTTTAATTGAAGCGAGCGCGGTTATTCAGCACATAGCCTCACAGACGAATTTGCTTGCAATGAACGCTGCGATCGAAGCCGCTCACGCAGGCGAAGCGGGTAAGGGCTTTGCCGTCGTCGCGGACGAAATACGAAAGCTTGCCGAAGATTCCGCCGAACAGGGTAAAACGATAACCAACACTCTTAAAACACTCTCAGGTGAAATTGAAGATCTTTCGGCCTCTTCTAAAACTGCAGAAGAAAAGTTCAACGTCATTTTCAGCTTAACCGAACAGGTAAAAACAATGAGCGACCGCTTGACGGAAGCCATGCAGGAGCAGGAAAAAGGCAGCAAGGAAATGCTTGCCGCGATCAAAGACATAAATACCGTAACGGTAGAAGTAAAAGACGGTTCCGAAGAGATGCTTAAGGGAGGCGAAGGCGTCGCTAGGGAGATGGAAAAACTTGACGGCCTTACAAGAATTATTACCGATAGCATGAACGAGATGGCTGCTGGAGCCATTCAGATAAACAACGCAGTACAGGAAGTAAACGAGATCACTCAAAAGAACAAGGCGAGCATTCAAAACCTGGCGGAAGAAGTGAAGAAATTTAAAGTGTAGGAATAACGCGGCAAACCCGCCGCGTGTGCCTCGACGTGTTTGCATGTTGTCATACTGTCCGGATATGCTCACCGCGGAGCGCGTACGGTTTCCAGCCAGCCCAGCATTGTGTCCAGCACGAGACGGCTGTTTCCGCATTGACAGTGGTTCGACGCCGCTTCTTTGTCGGTGAACAGCCTGAACGTTACCGATTTTGCGCCGGTGAGCGCATCGATTTCTTCACGGTATAAATGCCAATCGATAAAGTGATCTTTTGCGCCCTGTAAAATCAATACGTCCTGATCGATTTTATCCGCGACATCGAGCATTTGAAAATCGTTCATTTTTTGCATCCATTCGTACGGGCTTTTTGCGCCGTATGCGTGCATGCCGTGATTAAGCGCCCATTGAAAAGCGGGATCTTTTTTTACTTGACTGTACAGCACGGCGTTTATAATGCCTTTTAAGCGGAGACGCAGCAGTGTTTTAAAAAAGTTTTGCACCGCACCGGGTAAATCGGAGAGGGCTACGTGCAAAAAATTCGGAAACACCGACCATGCGATAACTTGCGTAATGCGCTTTTCAAATGCGGCGGCTCTGGGCGCAAGCATTCCGCCTAACGAAGCGCCGACGATGACAACGTCATCCAAACCGAAATGATCGATAATCGCCGTAACGGGTTTTTCCCATTCGTGCGTAAAAGTCGCTCCCTGCACGCGCAAAACGCCGCCCTGCCCCGGCCCTTCAAAAAGATACACGTCGTAGCCGTTTTCGGCAAAATACAGCATGGGGAAAAAAAGCTCTTCAAAATAACTGTCGTTCCCGCCGTGCAAGAGTATCGTTCCTTTCGATGTTTTATGAGAAGCGTGCATGCCGGCCTTTGCGTGCATAACCGGCAGATGAATCGAACCGAACGGAACATTGAAGCGTTCAACCGTACCCGCCGAAAAATAATCGGCATAGTGCGTGTAAAACAAATCGACGGCTTTTTTATAATAAGCAAGTTTGTCGCCGTCTCCGTCCGCCATAAAAAATTCGCTCATGCGGTAATACGCGATCGCGTTTTCAGTTCTGCCGTCTTTAAGCGCATTGTCTCCCAAGCGGATGAGCGTATGCTTCCAGTCGTCGTGAGTGCGAATGCCGCGCGACACCACGGCCGTTTCGTCCAAGTCGCCTCCGTCCCAGTTGATAAGCCTGTTAAGCTGGAAATTATAATTTGCATTGTCGTTTAGATTGTATAAACCGACTTTAAATTGAACCATATCGCCTCCAATCAACAACCGCGCTGCAGATTCGCAGCAAAGCTTCAAGGGGCTGTCGAAAAAGTAACCGACTTTTGAAACAGCCCTTTATAGAATGACTGATCGGAGAGGAAAATACTTCCACCAGGACGCTGATTTTTCGAGCGCATCTTAAAATGCGACATTGAAGGAAGTGTCCGATTCTGAAATTGCCGCATTTTGCGCGGGATCATATGGTTGATTTTTTTTAGCGATGTTGCCCCGGTATCAGCTTCCGCTTTTGAGAAAGTCCGTGAACGATATGCCGCAGTATTTTTTGCAGGCGGTCGCAAAATGAGAGGAACTTGAAAACCCTGCACGAATTGCGGCGTCCGTTATGCTCATACCTTTTTCGACAACGCAGCGGCAGGTTTTTTCGAGTTTTTTTAAGAGCAGATAGTTTTTAAAATCGATGCCGACTTCTTCTTTAAACAAATGTAAAAAGCGGCTTTTGCTCAAACACAGCGTTCGGGGAAACGTATCGTATGCGTCGCTTTCGATGCTTTCGCATTGCTCCATAAGACAGATCGCTTCGGCGATGCGGCTGTCCATACGCTGGCCCCTTTGTTTGCAAAGACTGCCGGACACGGACATCGCTTTCATGCTTTTTCGCTCAGTACGCTCAACAAGCGTCCCGACAAGATATTCGTCGACGGCTTCCAACGGATCTCTGCCATCCAGCATGCGTATGAGATGGTTTTCGATTTCGCTCGGAAGCGCGCCGAACTTTTTCCCTTTTAGCAATTCATCGTCGATTATCCGTGAAAGCTCGGACGTCGTATCGATCAAAAACACCGCCATAGGCGCATCCTTATTCCGCTTTATGCGATGCATGACGTTCGATTGAATGACAACCGAGCGCAGATTTTCGCTTGTCTCCTCTACCGTACAGATAAAAGGCATGGACGAAATGAGCACATGCTTTGCAAAATGCTTGTGCTCTTGCGGGTCGTCATACAGAGCCCAAAAGATAATGCGGTCGCCTTTATATATCATACCGTTCCTTAAAAAGCGGCATTCAAGGAAATTTCAATTTTGGAGACTGTTGAATTGGTGCGCGTACCCCGCAACGAGCGCGTAAGCGCGAAGTTTCGAGCAGCACACACGTTGATATGCGGTGTTTACTGTCCCTGCAATCCCTACCGCATCTCACAACATCTCGGGCAGGAATCAAACGCCGCCCGTCAATCGATAGAAACTCCGATTTCAGTGTAATAGCGTTTTGCGCCTTCGTGGAGAGGCAAACCTGCAATGTCCTTTACCGCATTTTCGGGTTTTAATCCTTTTAAATTACGCTGCGCGTTTCCGAGTTCTTCGACGTTTTCCCAAAAGGTTTTAGTGAGCATGTACACCGTTTCATCGTCGAGCGTGGAATTACAAAACATCGTCATCTTAATAGCCGTCGTTTCAATATCCGCGTTTTGTCCGGGATATGTTCCCGCGGGAATCGTATAGCGCGCATACCACGGATAGGATACACGAAGTTTTTCGAGAATATCGTCGCCGATCGAAACGAGCGTGCATCCTGACGAGCACGCTTGCGATACGGCTGCTGCGGGAATGCCGCTCATAATCCACGCGCCGTCAAGCGTGCCGTTTTGAAGCATGTCGGCCGCGTCCCCGAACGCAATGTATTCGGCTTGAATGTCGGACGGATAATTCAGTCCCGTAGCTGTAAAGTGATTTTTGCACTCGCCTTCAACGCTTGATCCTGCAGCGGCCACGGCAAAGCGTTTGCCTTTGACACCGGAAAGAGAAGTTATTCCGGATTTTTTCGTGACGACAACCTGATTCGGGTTAAAATACAAACCAGCTATGATGCGGAGGTTTTTATTCGCAGCGCCTTCGAAGCTGTCGGTGCCGTTATAGCTTTGATAGCAGTTGGAACTTATAGCGATCGACACTTGCGACTCTCCGTCTGCAATCTGATTGAGATTGTCGATGCCGCCGTTCGAGGCCTGACTCGACGCGCTCACAAAATCGATCTTCGTGTCCCATACGTTCGTAATCGCGGCCCCTACCGCATAAAGCGCGCCCGAAGCGGACGCCGTCGGAAATTTAATCGTCACTTTTTCATGTGCGCCTGTAGAAGCCTTTTTTCCGCTGCAGCCTCCAAGTATGACGGCCGCCAAAACAGCGGCAAAGATAATCCTAATCGATACGTTTTTCATATTTCTCCTATAAAAACTTTTGCAGGATGTTTCAACATCCGAAAAAGTTTTTTCGGCGCTTTCGCAAACATCAGTTGAGAAAGCGCAATAAATAGTCGAGTTTGCAAATACAGTGTATCGTACTCATGCGATTTTTATCGGAACGATACGTATACACGTCTACTGCAAACATCCAAGCAAACTCGAGATAAAAAGCGACGGCGATATTTCAGACGGCGCTTTTTATCGTACCTCCTATAAAAAATCAAAAAGTTTTCAAAAAATTCAACCGCGCGCTTTTGCAGAACACATGCAAGCATCGCACCGGCGTAATAATTATTAATAGGTTCTATCGCGTAACCATATTCTTGGAAACTCCGCTTATGTGCGCTTTTCCGAATCGAAGCTCTTTTTAGCCTGCATGCGGTTTTTTACGTATTGATAGACGCACACCGCGGCAAGGAGCGCAAAACCGATCGCATCCGAGACGACGCCCGCATAAAGCAAAAGAGGCGCGATCGCAATGAGAGAAACCCGCTCGAACAAGGATGTGCGGCGCAAAAGCCATCCCTCAAGGCCCGCGACAAGCGTGGCCGTACCGACAGAGGCCGTAAATACCGACCACAAACTCATCGCAAGGGACGCGCTTCCGCTTCCTATTAGCAGCACCGGATTTGCCAAAAAGAAAAACGGAATCAAAAATCCGACAAGCCCTATCCGCACGGCAAGCAGTCCCGTCTTAAGCTGATCGGAATCCGCAATACCGGCTGCGACATAGCAGCTGATGGCGACCGGCGGTGTGATATTCGAAAGGCACGCATAGATGAGGCAAAACAAGTGCGCCGCTATCGGAAGCACGCCGGTTTTTATTAAAACGGGAACGGCAACAGCCTGCACGATGACGTAGGCCGCCACTCCCGGCACTCCCATCCCCAATATAGTCGACATGATCATAACGAGGAGCCCCGTCAAATAGATGCTGTTGTTCGGCACGACGTTTAAAATAACGTAGCCCATGTTGAGGCCTAGGCTCGTAAGGGTTACAGTCCCGATAATGACACCGATGATAACGCACGACACGCCCACTCCGACGGCGCCCTTCGCACCTTCTACGCATGCGGCGATTATCTTGTCGACCGTCATGCGCGTATCCTTCCGGAGCCAGCTCGCGCCGACAGCGGCGAAAATGGCGGCAACCGCTGAAAGAAGCGGCGTAAAACCCTTCGCCATCATCGCGACAAGCAGCACGAGCGGCAGCACGAGATGCCCCTGTTCTTTAAGCACTTTTACGGCATCAGGAATGTTTTCTTTAGAAAGACCGGGAAGGCCCATGCGCTTAGCTTCAAAGTGAACGGCAAGCAGGATTCCCAAGTAATACAAAAACGCCGGTACGATCGCGGCGAGCATGACGGCCGTATAGCTTATGTTCAAAAACTCGGCCATTACAAAGCCTACGGCTCCCATGATCGGAGGGCAAAATTGGCCGCCGGTGCTCGCAGTCGCTTCGACAGCTGCGGCGAATTCTTTTTTGTAGCCGGTCTGCTTCATAAGCGGGATCGTAATCGTACCGGTCGTCGCGACGTTTGCAACGGCCGATCCGTTTATCATGCCCATGAGAGCGGATGCTAAGACGGCGACCTTTGCAGGCCCTCCCGGCGTGCGCCCGACAAGCGTCAGAGAAAAATCGTTGATAAACTTTGAAAAACCGCTGTGCTTTAAAAAAGAGCCGAAGACGACGAACAAAAAGATATATGTCGCCGACACTCCGACGCCGACGCCCAAAATTCCCTGCGTACCCCAAAACTGTGTGACAAGGACTCGCTTTATCGTAAAGCCGTTATGTCCGAGCTGTCCCGGAATATATTTTCCAAAGAAACTATACGCAAGGAAGAGAGCCGCAAGAAAAGCAAGGTTTCCCGAAGTGCGGCGGGCCGCTTCAAAAACGACGGCAAGCGCAATCGCCGCAACTGCGATTTGAAAAGGCGTAACGCGGCCGCCGCCCCGAGCGACCGCCGTATAGTGAAGTATAAAATAGCCGAACGTAAAAAGAGCAAACGCGATGAGAAAAAAATCGACGACGGGCGGAAAGCGGCGCTTTCTGTTTTCTTTTTTCGCAGCGGGGTATAACAGGAATGCGAACAAAAGCAAAAAGACGCTGTGAAACGCGCGCAGGTTTACGGCGCTCATAACCCCGACGGTATTGAAATACAGCTGAAAGACAGCCCAAACGCAGAGCAAAACCGTAATGATTTTTTCCGTCGGACCGGTATATACTCTGGTGCGGGAGTCGGTGTCCTTGTCTTCAAGCAATCGCTGCGCGACGGCAGCCTCGGTCGATTTCGGCATACGCCTTCCTAAAAGTTTGTATGCAGTCGATTGTATAAATATGCATAGGAAAAGTCAAGGATTCGAAAAAAGCGGTGAATCACGTAAACCTCTAACCTAAAATTCCGCATTGACGCACGGGCGACAGCAACAGTCTGCAAACGGCTTTATTCGATACGTGTCTTTCTGTATACTGTTTTAAAAAAATTATGATACGAAAAATTCTGTTTTTTATCATTCTGCTTCCGGGCTGTTACGCAGGTCCGCCGGAGACGCAAGTAGAGCAAAAAACGCCGTCGCCTATGTACGGCATAACCCTTGACGACCTCTCGCCGTCTTCGATAGACGGCATTATCGCCGCAATACGAGCGCTTCCGGTAAAGCCTACCGCCCGCATAGTAATCGACGCCGATATCGAACCGTCCGATTTTATTCCCCTGCTTTCCCGCCTGCACGATGTCGCATACATAATGCTCTGCCCCTGCGATTCTTACGATATGAAACGCTACAAAACCGCAGAGTCCTATAAAAAACGCTTTGCCGAATGCGCCTTACACCTTGCGCAATACGTAGATATTTGGGAAGTCGGAAACGAAATCAACGGCAAAGGATGGACAGGCGGAACGGATTTGTTAAACGGCCGAAAAGCGTACGCCGCGTGGATTTACGCGCATGAACGCGGGTTTAAAACGGCGTTGACGACTTACATGTTTAAGCCGGGAGACCAAGACATCTCTATGGAAAACTGGCTCACGGAGTATATACCTTCCGATATGAAAGACGCCCTGGATTACGTGCTTGTAAGCTATTACGACGAAGATAACGACGGCAAACACGAAGACTGGCACACAATGTTTAAAAACCTGTATTCCCTGTTTCCTCATTCGGCTTTGGGATTCGGCGAGTGCGGTTTTCCTTCTCCGCATAAAGCGGGCCCGGCCTTTGACGCACAGGCGGATGCGTATTATCTTATGATGCCGTATAACGACCGCTATGTAGGCGGATATTTTTGGTGGTGTTGGCAGGAAGACTGCGTTCCGCATAAAAACAATCCCCGCTGGCAAAAGATGTACGATAACTTTCGCCGAATGAAAGAACTGTTTTAAGACTATTGTCTTAATTTTTCTTATAAAATGTATTATATTTTGAAAACAGATGAGGAATGTATGCAAGATTTTAATTTCGGTGTAAAAATCCAAGAATACAGAAATATGAAGGGCATAAGTTTGCGGGAATTGGCTTCCCGTACCGGTGTTACGGCTTCTATGCTTAGCCAAATAGAAAATAATAATGTCAATCCCTCTATTAATACTCTCCGGCAGATTGCAGACGCATTGGATTTTCCGCTCTATGCGTTGTTTCAAGAAAATACTTCGATAGAAGATGAACTGATCGTGAGAAAAGGAAATTACCATGTAATCGGAAAAGAAGGCGAGGAAGTCGATTATCGATTACTGACACCAAATACACGAGGAATGATTGAATTTGTTCTTATGACTATTCCTCCCCAAACAGTTTCGTCGGATAAGGAATATTCGCATAAAGGAGAAGAAACGGCGTACGTCATAGACGGCAGTGTATCGGTATATATAAATGGAAAAAGCTATCAGCTTCATTCGGGAGATGCCGTCCGTATTCCTCCGCAAACCCGCCATAAGTGGTTTAATCAAAGCGACGAAAAAGTGGAAGTTATTTTTGCCGTTTCGCCGCCGTCATTTTAAAAACCTTAGACCGGACGCGCTTTATGAAGCTGCCTTTTTTAAATTTTTGATCAATGTTACAAATCGGATGCTTTTTTATAGTATTCGTTTCTAACCGATTCCGGTACTAGTCGTCCTCCGGTTGCCCATGCGATTTGGATACTGTTTTCCATTTTATCGGCCAATCCTTGTTTTGCAAGATAATCTTGAAAAATCGGCGATTTTGCCAGCTGAACTACGCCTTCAAATATCGCACAGGAGCTCGGTTCGATAAAAATATTTTCGGTATCTGACAATGCTTTCATGTATCGGTACAGTTTTTCATCCTTTACCGTACATTCTCCGGCTACCATCTTGTATATTGTTTTACCGACAAATTTTGACGGCCGGCTGACAGCCAAGCCGTCCGCTTCCGTTTTACCCGACAAGTGTACATCTTGAACACAAATTCGATCGTGCATACCCGTTATTAAGCCCAACAGCATACAGCATGCTTCGGTCGGTTCAATATAAAAAACATGAACGTTATTTTCATATATATGTTTTATCCCGAATGTCAGCCCGCCCGGAGCTCCTCCGACGCCGCAGGGAATAAATAAAAAAAGCGGATGTTCCGAATCAATTTTTATGTTTTTTTGCTCCAATTGTTTTTTTAGTCTCTTTGCCGCAACCGCATAGCCTAAGAATAAGTTCTTCGAATTTTCGTCGTCTACAAAATAGCTTTTCGGATCGGAAGCGGCGTGTCGTCTTCCTTCTTCAACGGCTTTGCCGTAGTCGCCTGCATATTCGATGACATTGACACCTTTCGAACGCAGAAGTTCCTTTTTCCATTGCTTTGCATCGGCAGACATATGAACAAAAACGGTAAAACCTAACGCTGCGCTGATAATTCCAATAGAAAGACCAAGGTTTCCGGTGGAACCGACATGGATTGAGTACTCGGAAAAAAAGGCTTTCATTTCAGAATCGGCAAATTTCGAGTAATCATCGCTTATGAGTATCTTATTGTGCTGCAGGGCAAGGCTTTCCGCATATTTAAGAATTTCATATATACCGCCTCGAGCTTTGACAGAACCGGCAACAGCCAAATCGCTATCCCTTTTGAGCAGCAGTTTTCCGTAAATTCGAACGCCCCAATCGCAATGTAATCTTTCTTTCATCGCACCGATCTCTTGCAACGGAGATTCGATTAGTCCGTTCGTCTCGGCCGTTTCCGGAAAACATGTTTGAATAAACGATGAAAATCTCTGTAACCGTTTTTCCGCATCATCTATATCGGCTTCATGTACTGAAAGGTTTTCTATTGCCAATTTGAAATTCGTCGCATTTGGATTAATCCAGCAGACTTCTTCCCCTTCGGAGATATTTTTTATGATAGGATTTTTTTTAATTAGTTCCGTAATATCCATGTCGATCCCTATTGACGTTTATAGTTTACTTCATAATTTTACGGATATATTCTTTCGAATATTTCCATAAGTCGTCTTGCTTTTCCCAACCGTCGTACCCGTGTCCGGCACCCCGCACAAATTTACGTTCGGCACAGAGCAGCACATCCATGTAGCGTTCGGAATTTTCTGGTAAAACATCGGTATCCGCGTCTCCGTGAATAAAATATACGGGCTTCTCAAAACCTTTAATTGCAGCAACGCCGTCCAACGGATTATCTTTTATATCTCGGAAAAATTCTTTTCCGATTCTATCACCCATAAAATCCACATTGTTTCCTGCCATACCGTAAGCAAATCGTTCTTCTCCAAGCAGATGCATAAAACATTCGTATGCTCTGCTAACAGGGCTCCAAAATAATATTCCATCCAATGGAATTTCTCTGCAGCAAAGGGCGGTTTCAAGAGCGCCCATGCTATATCCGAGTATCATAGTTTTTTCAGGAGTTAATACGTTTTTTACCCAGTGAAGAATTTTTTTGAAGTCTTCAGTTTCACCGGAAATTGTCATATATGTCCAATCACCTTCGCTGTCGCCCGCTCCGGCACAATCGAAACGAACGACAGTATAGCCTTCCGCCACAAGATCATGTCCTAGATTTACCATCATTCTATGAGGGGTAATTTTATTGCCGCAAAAACCATGCTTGTAAATGATCGTTTTTTTACCCCGATCTTTTTCACTTTTATATTCAATCAAACAAACCATATCTTTCCCGCGGCTGTTTATAATTTTTGCCTCGATCATAAAACACCCCTCATAGTTCGGATTAGTCGTTCAGCATAGTTTTAACGGGCTTACCGTTTTCGCCTTCGTAAATGCGCCCCCAGCCGGTCAAAATCGCAACAAACATAACGACCCATAAAATACAAGGATAAAAACAAGTTGCTAAAAAATCGCTCGGTGCCGGAACGGCAATGTATGAAGCATCGGCCGACAGCGTTTTGATGCAGCCCAATAAAAGCAATACGGAACCGCCGAAAGGCATACATGCATTAAATGAATCGCAAGCGACGGCCAAAAAATTTGCTCTGCGATACGGATGCAATTTTGCTTTTTGTCCCAATGCATTGACCAGCGGAGAAGCGCAGATATTAGGTATCGTATTGATGGCGCTGATTAAAACCGAAAAAGCGGTTGAAAATAAAAATATTAAAAATTCCGCTTGTCTTGTCGTTTTAATATTTTTTGACAGTTTTTCAACAAGTTCTTCCATATAGCCGCTTGAAATCAATAAGTCTCCCATTGAAACGACAACCATAAGAAGAATACAAACATTCAACATTCCAGCAACGCCTGCAGGAAGAGCGCCGGAAACAATTCCGTTTTGAATACTGAACAAATCATTGAATCCAAAAAGACCTGCGATCAAACCTACGCCGGTTGCAACAATGATTCCGACGGGAAGTGTAACAAATAAATTATGCCCTTTGACAGCCATACCGATAACGATAACCGTAGGTATCATCATTAAAAGTCCTGCCGGATTTTGATGACTTGCCACCAGCGTTTCTGCAACGGCCGTATCAATTCTTAAAGAACCGGCCGTTCCTCCAAAAATAAAATATAGTATAATTGAAATGATGAACGCAGGAATTACATATTTTACCCTATTTCGTACCGTCCCGCCGATTTCAGCGGATCCGGAGCGTTTGCTGTATAGCTGTCCTGTGGATGAAATTATTGTCGTGTCGGAAACCGGGGCAATATTATCCCCGAATAAAGCGCCGGAAATAATCGCGCCGCCGAGCACGGCAGGGTTACATCCCATGATCACTCCGACCGGATATAAAATGGGCGTCATTGCGGCAACCGTTCCGAAAGCGGCTCCTGTCGCTAAAGCAAAGGCTGCAGAAAATAAAAACGCGGTGGCACAAAATGCGGAACCGGACAAATGGAGTCTGACGGATAACCATACAAGACCTTCTACCAACTGCCCTTTCCGCAAAATCGCACCGTATATACCGACGATAAGCCAGATTAAAACGGCTGTCATTGCCATTTTATCGCCTAAACCTACAAGAATTCGTTCCCAATACATATCTTTGTTTTTGCAGAACAACATACCGATGATTAAACCGATTACCCCCGATGCAATCATCATATTAAGATCTGCTGCATTGACAAACGATAATCCTATCGTAATTACGATAAATACGATAAACGGTAATAAAGAAATTCCGTTTCCGCCAATGAATTCAAGTCTCTTCTCACTCATAGAAAATCCTCCTTTACAATGTTCATGTATAAGCAAGTTTTGCAAAACGAGTAATACTTAATGACGTTAAGTATAGATTAACTCCGGTTTTATCGGTTGTCAACAAATATTTTTTCAACAGAGAAAAATAAAAATTGATTGTGCCGATTATTGAAATCTTCTATTTCTATCTTGGACACTAGTGAAAAATTTATGTACAATATATTAGAATTCTATTTCTTTAATAACGTTGGAGGTTATATGAAAAGATCCCGTATCATTGCCTGCGTTTCAGGCATTGTATTTTTAGCTGCGGCCTTATCGTCCTGCGGAGGAAAAAAAGGCATGGCAAAGGACGGCACTTATACCGGCACGGCAAGCGCCCACAACGGCCCGCTCACCGTCGAAGTAGGTTTTGCAAAAGGCGCCATCACGTCGGTAGCCGTAACACAGCACACTGAAACGGCGGGCGTAAGTGAAAATGCAATTGCGAAGGTTTCCGAAGCGATCGTAAAAAACAATTCGACGAATGTCGATACCGTAAGCGGCGCGACGATCACTTCTTATGCGATTAAAACGGCCGTACAGAACGCGATCGAGCAGGCGGGCGGCCAGCCGAGCAATTACGCTCAAGAGGTTGCCAAAACGAACGAGGGAGATAAAACTCTCGAATGCGATGTCGTCGTCATCGGAGCCGGCGGAGGCGGTATAACCGCGGCTGTACGGGCGCAGGAAAAAGGCGCAAAGGTTATCCTCATCGAAAAGAACGGACAGGTAGGCGGCGACACAGCTCTTAACGCAGGTACGCTCATAGCGACCGGTTCGAAATTCCAAAGAGAACAGTTAAAAGAAACGAAAGATTCTCCCGAACTGGCATACAGCGATATCATGCGCATAGGAAAAAACGTAAACGATCCCGTCCTTGTTTCAATGATCTCCAAAACCATCGGCAAAACGGTAGACTGGCTCATCGACGACATGAAAGTGCCGTACAACGTCGCCGCAACGCAATACCCCGATCATTCGGCCAACCGGCAGATCGGCGTTGTCGGACGCTCTCCGGCATTCTTTGTCGCAATGCAAAAGAATTTTGAAAATCTCGGCGGAACATTATTGTTGGAAACGAAAGGTGAATCCCTCATTTTTGAAAACGGAGAAGTAAAAGGCGTTACGGCAAGCGATAAATCCGGCGCGAAGATTACGATCAAAGCGGCTTCAACCGTTATCGCCTCAGGCGGTTACGGAGCGAATGCAAAGCTCCTTCCCAATACGCTTACGGGATATATGTTTTACGGACGCAGCACGGATACCGGAGACGGCTTTACGATGGCAAAGGCGATCGGCATAGATACCATTAACCTAGACTGCGTGAAAGTCTATGCGCAGGGCGTAGAAACAACTCCGGGAAGAGCCCTTGCCGCAACGGCGTCTTCTACGGCCGCTTCAAACGGACACGGAACGATCTACGTAAACACAAAGGGAGTCCGCGTCGTAAATGAAACGGGAACGCTTGCGGCACAGACGGAAGCGACTGTAGCGCAGAGCGACAAAATCCTGTATCTCTTAATGGACGAAGGTGCGTACCGCGCATACGTGGCAAAGAGCCTTGAAGACAAACTCGTCGCATCCGAAAGCGATATCGACAAATGGTACAACATCTCTAACGACGGCAAACCCGTAATCGCAAAGAGCGCAAATCTTGTCGAGCTGGCAAAAACTATGGGCATAGACGCAAGCGCATTGCAGACAACCGTCGCAAAATACAACGACAACTGTGCAAAGGGAGTCGATCCTGAATTCGGCAAGAAAAACCCCGTCGCTCTTGCATCGGACGGCACGTACTACATAGTAGAACAGCGTCCTCGCTTTTCCACGACCTTGGGCGGTTTAAAAGCCGATGCTTCCATGCAGCTGCTCTCAGGCGGAAAGCCCGTTAAAAACTTATACGGAGCCGGAAGCGTTGTAGGCGGTGCAAACGGCCGAGACTCGATGACTGCAATGATGAACTCATGGGCGATCGGTTCGGGACGCATAGCCGGTGAAAGCGCTGCAAAAAACGCAGGTAAATAATTCGCATCAATCGGAATATTCCCGATCGTAAACGGTGCGGAGCGTGCAAAAAAAGAACGCTCCGCATTTTTTATCACCTGATAGGTATCAATACGTAAGAATGACGCTTTTTATGATCGATAAACCGAATAAGCGACGGACTGTTTGAAATTTCAATAATGCATTTTTCTTTGTCATATATGCGTCTTATCTCTTTATTGGAAGTATGCTCCGTCTCTATGGCCAAGCGTAAGCCGTTTTCGGAAAAGGCTTTTGCAACATCGCCCACGTTGTAAAAACACCACTGAAATTGAGCGATAATTTCTTGGCTCTTAATTCCTGCCGGAAAATCAATGTCTGAAAGCTTTATTCCCGTGTCGTCGTATTTTATTTCAGGCATAGCGCCATTTTCCTTGTTTAAAAACATCATATGGACGAGCGCCTTATCGGCTTTTAAGGAAATAATATAAAAATGGCTTTTTCCTTTTAGGTTTGCGTTTAGCTCATATACGTCGTGAACCGGACGGAATAAATTTTCCGTCGGTAAAAGCGGTACGTTTTTAAAATATGACACATTCACCTTAACCGGCCGCTCGGCGTTTATGTTTTTTTGCATCGTCGCACAAGAAGCCGACAAAAAGATCATTAAAAATAATAAGACTTCACTTAAACATCGAGTTGATTTCTTTTGCATAAATTTCATTAAGTCTGTAACGCATGACTTCCTGTTTGGCGGATAATTCTACGCCGACTTCAAATTCCTTATTTAAAAGTGTGAATTTGTTTACTTTTTCAAACAGCCTAAAACCGTTTTGAGCGTTTATCGCGTTCGCTATTTCCGTTTCAAAGAGTTTTTTAACTTCTTCGGAATTCATAAAGTTTTCAAAAGTATCGTACTGTATGCCGTTTTCCTCCGCCCATTCTTTTAATTCCGTTTTATTAGGAACAATAAGAGCTGCAAGAAAACGCTGGTCCTGCCCGACGACGACGACGGAAGTTATAAAGCGTGATTCCGTTAATTTCATCTCAATTGGCAGCGGTTCTATGTTTTCTCCGCCGCGCAAAACAATCGTATCTTTCATGCGTCCGCGAAGCTGAATTTCATCGTCGAGCGTAAGTATCGCTATATCGCCTGTGTCGAGCCAGCCGTCTTTTGTGATCACTTTTTCAGTCAGATCGTCGCGCTTATAATAACCTTTCATGACAGTCTTGCCCTTCACCTGCAAAACGCCCTTTTGACAACGCCCCAAAATCATTCCGTTCGGATCGACGATGCGCACTTGAACACCGCGTATTGCTCGTCCTATGGTTCTAAAAATAGGATCCGCCATGGGCCTGACAGCCACCACGGGTGCCGTCTCCGTAAGGCCGTAGCCTTCAACTATGTTTACTCCTATAGCCCAAAAAAACTCGTCCACGGCAACGGGATAAGCGGCGCCGCCTGCAACTCCCGCGCGGAAGTTTTTACCGAGCATGGCTTTGATTTTTGAAAATATGAGCCCTGCTCCAAGGAGTTTTACAGGATACAAAACGAGCCACGGCAAGGCCAAAACAGCCCACCAAAAACCTAAGTTGTCTTTTGCAAAACGTGCGGTTTTACGAAAAAGTTTCCTGTCAATGCGGCTGTGAATGACGGCGACTGCCGTAAAAAATTTAAAAAGAACGTACACAAATCCGCCTGTTTTGCGCATCTTTCTTGTGATTCCTTCGTAGACGGCTTCAAATATACGCGGAACGGCAGGCATGATGTGCGGATTGAGCTTTTTAAAATCTTCAAGAAGAATGCTTCCCAGCGGTTTTGAATAGCATATAGCGGCCGCCTGAATAAAAACCACATATTCGCAAAGGCGCTGGAACGCATGCCATATCGGAAGCACGCATAGAGCGCGATCGCCCGGATTCAAATAAATTCTTTCGGGAAGTTCGTCAAGCTGTGCCAAAAAATTCCCGTTGGAAAGCATTACGCCCTTGGGCGTACCCGTCGTTCCTGAAGTAAAGATGATGGAAACCGTCTCGTCCCAAACGCCTTTTTCTATTTCCGTCTCAATCAAATTCTCATTGTTTTGGCAAAAGATTTTTCCAGTGTTTAAAACATCTTCAAAATTCAGAATTTCGATGTTGTTTTTTTGCGCTTCCGAAATTTCAGCTTCGGGAACGCGTTCGAAACAAATAAGTTTTTGAAGGTTCGGCAAATTCGCCTTTATGGAAAGAATCTTTTTTATTTGAGCCTGATTTTCAGCTATAACTATCCTGCATTCGGTAAACGAAAGTATATATTCCAGATCTTTAATAGTGGCGTCGCAGCCGCGCGGAACGTCGATCGCCCCTATGGCCATTATACCGATGTCGCACAGCTGCCATTCTTTGCGGTTGTCGGAAATTATTCCTATACGGTCGCCTCTTTTAGCTCCCAAAGACAAAAGGGCTCCGGCAAAATTCATCGCCTTTTCAAAAAGGTCTTTATATGTAACAGATTCAAAATTCCCGGACAAATTGCGCGAATATTGTGCCGGCACTTCAGGATATAAGCGCACCGTATTGCGGATCATCTTGACCAGTGTCTGTTCCATAGGATTTCCCGTTATTATAAAAAAAATTTATGACGCACAAATATTTTTTAGTATAACCTGATTATATCGCAAATTCAACCTAAGGTTTAATTTCGGCGGCTATATGGCGCCGCCTCGTTAAACAGCGCACGAATGCGGTATTTTCGAAAATTGAAATTTTCTGCAATGCCGCATTTTAAGGAAGATTTGCCGACTAAAAACGTTTGGTGTATAATGATCGTAACTGACTGCACGCTTTGCCCGAAACTTCACGCCGGTGCGGTGATTGCTGCGCAAACGTCGCTAGCATATGCTCAATATACGCAATACGCACGAATTCAGAAGTTTCCAAAATTGATATTTTATTCGACTGCTGAATTTTTATTAGGAGAATATTTATGCCGGATCCGAAACTGATGAAGCTTCAAAACGGAAGCGATATACGGGGGATCGCCCTTGAAGGCGTTTCCGGAGAAGATATAAATCTTACGGACGATATTTGCAATAAAATAGGGCAGGCTTTTGTCCTATGGCTTTCGCAAAAAACCGGAAAAAAAGCCGATGAGCTGAAAATAGGTGTAGGCCGCGATTCAAGGATCTCAGGGCCGAAACTTGAAAACGCCGTTATCGAAGGAATAAATTTAAAAAGCGCATTGCCCGTGCGCTGCGGACTTGCAACAACACCGGCAATGTTCATGTCCCTCATATTCGACCGAACTCGCTTCGACGGATCTGTAATGATAACCGCAAGCCATTTGCCGTTTAACAGAAACGGTCTGAAATTTTTTGACGCGGACGGAGGACTCGAACGCAGCGACATAACCGAAATCCTTTCTCTCGCATCCGCCTGCGAGTCCGGGCGGCCCGGCGTTTTAAAATGCGAAGCCTTTGACCTCTTAAGCCTTTATGCGGAACACCTTAAAAACGCGATAAAATCGGCGATAAATTGCAAAAACGGAAAGCCTCTTTCCGGCCTTAAAATAGCGATAGATGCGGGAAACGGAGCGGGAGGCTTTTTCGCCGAAAAAATTCTAAAACCGCTCGGCGCCGATACTGCGGGCAGCCAATTCCTTGAGCCGGACGGAAATTTCCCGAACCACATTCCCAACCCCGAAAATCCTGCGGCTATGGACGCCATAAGATCCGCCGTAGTAAAAAACCGCGCCGACTTGGGACTGATTTTCGACACCGACGTCGACAGAATGTCCGCCGTCCTTTCCGACGGAACGGAAGTAAACCGCGATGCGATAATCGCAATTACGGCGGCGATTTTAGCCCCGGAATATCCGGGAAGCACTATAGTAACCGATTCGGTTACGTCGGATCGGCTCACTTATTTTTTGGAAGACGTGCTGAAATTAAAGCATCTGCGTTACATGAGGGGCTACAAAAACGTCATAAACAAATGCAAGGAACTCAATGCAAAAGGGATCGTTTCTCCTTTGGCAATGGAAACGTCGGGTCACGGCGCTTTAAAAGAAAATTATTATTTGGACGACGGCGCTTTTTTAGCGGTTAAACTTATAATCGCCTTGGCGAGAGCAAAACAAAACGGAAAGAAACTTTCTTCTCTGATCGAAAAACTCCCTCCTCCCGTCGAAGCAAAAGAATACCGCTTTAAAATTCTCACGGAAGATTTTAAAACATACGGAAACCGGGTTTTAGAGCAATTCAAAAAAAATGCAGCCGAAGCCGGTTACAAGCTGCCCGAATCTTTTGAAGGAATCCGTATTTCGTTTAACGACGATAAAATTCAAGGCTGGGCTCTTTTAAGACTCTCGCTGCACGATCCTGTGATGCCGCTTAATATCGAAGGCGCAAGAAAAGGCGATCTGAACAGAATAAAGGAAGTCGTAAAGCGCCTTACGGCCGGATGCAACAAGCTGGATCTGTCGGTTTTGGACAATTAAAATTTCTTTGATCCCGGCATAACCGCTCGAATTTTTTGCGACCGAGTTTCTTTATTCCGTTCCACCGGACAGCATTTTAACGTTCAGCTTATAATACGGGATTTCTATACCGGCCTCGTCATACACTTTTTTTATGGCGATAAAAGCGGAGTTTTTTGTTTGTAAAAAATCCTCGCTTTTAAACCAGACTGCAAGAACAAGATCTATCCCTTTTTCACCGAATTTGTCAAACCACGCAGCCGGTTCGGGCTCGCGTAGAACGGTAGGGCAAAGAGCCGGCGCCTTTTTCAAAGTTTCAAGCGCAAGCGTCATGTCCGTGTCGTAACTGACCGAAACGCCTATCGTCATGCGCCTTTGAGGAAAATAAGACGTATTCAAAAAATTTTTATTTATGATCGTGGAATTAGGCACGCGCACAAGTTGGTTGTCCAAAGTATGTATTTTAACGGAAAGTAAATCCGTAGAGTCTACGACTCCGGTAACACCGTCTATCGTAACCAAGTCGCCTATCTTCATAGCCTTTTCACTCAGCACGAACAACCCGCTTATTATATTGCTTACGGACGTTTGAGCCGCAAATCCTATGGCGACGCCCGCAACGCCGGCAGCTCCCCAAATGGCCGAAAATTTTATACCGAACAGACCCAGCACATACATAGCAGCGCAAACGTAATAAATATACTTTAGCGTCTTTTGGATCATCATCGAATGCTGCGCTTTAAGCTTGTTTTCCGGCAAGCGAAGAATCATAGAACGGCAAATTCGATATATAATATAGATTATCAACAGCATTATCACTGTTCCCGTCAATTTCATCAAAAATGGAACGTTCAAATACTGCTTTATCGCGTTGACGATAGGTTCCGTATGATGCGTTATTATCTTTGTGGGATCGAAATTATTTGCCGCTATGCTCTGCGCAGCAGCCTGTGCAGTTTCAACGTCGATCTCTTCGTTCATACTTTAACCGCCTTCTTTAATATTATGTTTACATATATCCGAAATAATACAATTTTCGCAGTCGGGTTTACGCGCCGTACACACATAGCGCCCGTGCAATATAAGCCAATGGTGCGCGTTTTGCATATACTTTGCGGGAATACGCGAAACAAGGCTCTCTTCAACTTCAACGGGCGTGTCGCCTTCCGCCAGTCCGATTTTGGGGCAGATGCGAAGCAAATGCGTGTCTACCGGCATAGTCGGCTGTCCGAAAACCACATTTAAAACCACGTTCGCCGTCTTTCTGCCCGCTCCGGGAAGTTTTTGTATTTCTTCCCGCGTTTCGGGAACTTTGCCGCCGAAATCGTCTATGAGCATTTTGCTAAGGCGTATAACATTTTTTGCCTTGTTCCTGTAAAGACCTATGGTTTTTATGTAAGGTATCAGACCTTCTTCTCCAAGAGCGAGCATTTTTTCAGGCGTGTCGGCAATTTGGTATAAAGGCTCCGTAGCCTTATTAACGCTTTTATCGGTCGCCTGAGCGGAAAGAACCGTAGAAACCAGCATTGTGTACGGATTTTTCCATTTAAGTTCCGATTTAGGTTCCGGATTTTGCCGCTTGAAACGCGCAAAAACTTCGTCTATTTCCTCAGGCGAAAGCAGGATCATAGGGCTTATAAAACCGCCTTCTTTAAGGCTTCCGCCTTATCGGTTCTTTCCCAGCTGAATTCTTTGCGCCCGAAATGACCGTAAGCCGCAGTCGGAAGGTATATCGGTTTTTTCAAGTCAAGCGTTTTTATGATTCCCGCAGGAGAACAGTCGAACAGCTTTTCTACCGCGGCGGAGATGACATGATTAGGCACTTTTCCGGTATCGAAGGTGTCTATCATTATGGAAACGGGAAACGGCACTCCGATCGCATAAGCAAGCTGGACTTCACAGCGGGAAGCAAGTTCCGAAGCTACGATGTTTTTTGCAATGTAGCGCGCCATATACGATGCCGAGCGGTCTACCTTTGAAGGATCTTTACCGCTGAAAGCTCCGCCTCCGTGCCGCCCCATTCCGCCGTAGGTATCGACGATTATTTTTCTGCCTGTAAGCCCCGTGTCGCCGGAAGGGCCTCCTACGACAAACCGTCCCGTAGGATTTACAAAATACTTTGTGTTCTTATCAAGCAGGCCTGTAGGTTCCAAAACCGGTTCTATAATGTTTTTGATAACGCTGCCTTTTATCACGTCATAAGGAACGTCGGGACTGTGCTGATGCGAGATTACAACCGCATCGATACGCACAGGTCTGTAACCTTCATATTCAACCGTAACCTGACTTTTTGAGTCGGGACGGAGCCAGTCAAGAATTTTTTCTTTGCGGAGTTTCGCCGCACGCCGCAGCAGAGTATGTGCATACATGATCGGGGCGGGCATAAGTTCCGGCGTTTCGTCGCATGCAAAACCGAACATAATTCCCTGGTCTCCGGCTCCCTGCTGTCCCGCATATTCGTTAAGACCTTTCCCGACGACTCCCTGGTTTATATCCGGAGACTGCGCGTGTATGGCGTTCATGACGGCCATGGAATTGCAATCAAGTCCGTAATCCGCGTCCGTATAGCCTATCGTTTGAGCTATATCCCTAACCACGCTTTGAACGTCAACATAGGTTGACGTAGTAATTTCTCCGCCTACCAATACCAGCCCCGTTGAAGCGAATGTTTCGCAAGCGACATGGCTTTCAGGATCGTCTTTTAAACAAGCGTCCAATATAGCGTCGGAAACCTGATCACACAGTTTATCCGGGTGTCCTTCTCCGACCGATTCGGAAGTAAACAAATATTTCTCTTTTTTCATAAATTCCCCCCATAAAACAACTCGCGGTTCCAAATGATGCGCAGAAATCACGAGAGTCTTTTTAACAAGAAAAACGTTTTATCGTTTTTTATATCCGGATTTTAGTAACGGCCTTTTCGCCGCATTCAAAATCCCGCCGCCTTATATAACCAAAAATTTGATTTTTAGAATTTCATATGATAATATATTTATAGTACAGTAAAAGTTTATTATGAGCAATAAATGAGAATTTATTGCCCAAGATAAAATCAAAGGAGAATGTTTATGGCTTTAAAGAAGAGTTTTTCTAAGGACAAGAAAACCTGCGTCGTTACTTTTATAGTGACGGCAGATGCGGCTCAGAATGCAAAAACCATCAATCTTGCAGGCGATTTTAACAGCTGGAGCAGCACCGACACCCCGCTTAAAAAGGCTGCCGACGGTTCCTTTTCGGTAAAAGTTACCCTCGAGGCAAATCAAGAATATCAATTCCGCTACTTGATCGACGGGCAAAAATGGGAAAACGATTGGAAAGCCGACAAATACGTACCGGCTCCCTATTCGAATTCCGATAACTCCGTAGTAGTAACATCCAAGTAGCATACATCGGCTTTTTAAGCGCGCTAAAGACTTTAAAAATGACAGCCTTTCTCCTTGCCTTTTTACTTGCGTTTAATTAGCCGATTATTTTACGGCACGTGTATTATCTCTCTGGGTTTGCTGCCGTTTTGAGGACCTACGATTCCCCGCGCTTCCATTTCTTCTACTAATCTTGCAGCCCTGTTATATCCTATCTTTAAACGCCGCTGAATATACGAAGCACTGGCCTTCCCCGCTTGAAGTACTATATCCAAGGCCTGGTCATACATGGGATCCGCCCCGTAGCCGAATAAATCCGGCGATCCGTCCGAATCTTCGTCCGTATCCACAAAAATTTCATCGTCTATGTATTCCGGCGGACCGTAGCGTTTTACATATTCCACTACGTTTTCAACTTCATTGTCGCTTACAAAGGTTCCCTGTATGCGGATGGGGAAAGGGTCTACCGCGCTGGCATAGAGCATGTCGCCGCGTCCTAGAAGTTTTTCAGCTCCTACCTGGTCTATGATGATTCGGCTGTCCATTTTCGATGCAACCATAAAGGCGATCCTTGTGGGAATATTCGCCTTTATCAGACCGGTAATAACATCTATGGAAGGCCGCTGCGTCGCAAGAACGATGTGGATTCCTATAGCCCGGCTCATTGCGGCAAGCCGCGCTACGGTGGATTCCAGTTCCTTTCCCGTTGTCGCCATGAGATCCGCAAATTCGTCGATTATGACGACTATGTACGGAAGTTTTTCCGTAGCGATCCGCCTCTCGACAATACGCCTGTTATAGCTTGCAATGTCGCGAACGCCCATTCCGTCCAGCAAAGCGTAGCGCCTTTCCATTTCGCAAAGACAATATTGCAAAGCCTGAAAAGCTTTTTTAGATTCCGTTATCACAGGCGTCAATAAATGCGGTATGTCGTTATAAAGCTTTAATTCCACTATTTTCGGATCGATAAGGATGAGTTTTACATCTTGGGGAGCACGCTTGTATAATATGGACAGAATCATACTGTTTACGCAGACGGATTTGCCCGATCCCGTAGCTCCCGCTATCAAAAGATGCGGCGTAGTTACCAAATCGATTATCTGAGGGTCTCCTTCTATGTCTTTTCCCAAAATAACCGGTACCTGCATTTTTTTAAAGGGAGGAATATCCTGTTCGACTATTTCCCGAAAACTGACAATGGCTCTGTCCTTGTTGGGAACTTCTATGCCTACGGCCTGCTTTCCCGGAATCGGGGCTACAATGCGCACGCTGCTTGCCGCAAGCCGCAAAGCGATATTATCCTGCAGCGCAACGATCTTGCTTAACTTTACGCCGGGAGCGGGAAGAATTTCAAACATCGTGACAACCGGCCCCTTTCTTATGCCGATTATTTCAGCGTCAATCTTAAACTCGCTTAAAGTTTCCTTTAACTGAATGGAAGCGGCCTTTGTCTCATCGTCTATCACCCAGTAAGGCTCGTCGTCATATTCCGTAAGCAAATTTTTTACCGGTATATTATACGCTTTGCCTGTGTTTCGCCTGCCGAATAAAGGTTTTGTTTTTTCCGCATTTTCCTGTTTTCCGATTTCACAATCTGCGGCTCCGGCATCGGAGACCGTTGTATCCTCTTGATTTTCGGCATCGTCAATGTCAAAAGAGTTAAATTCGCCGTTTTCATCGTCTTCGATATTGCGGCGGGCGTCTTCTTCCATTTCTGCAAAGACATCGGTTATCCCTTCAAAATTGGAAGTTTCCGTTCTTACCTCATCTTCAATTTCGTCATTTTCATCTTCGGTTTCGTCGTTAGGATCCATGTCAAAAAAGTCGGGATCCAGCATTTTCTCTTTATCGCCGGCATTTTCGGGTTCCTCCGGCAAAGGCTGAATGAGCGCATCGAATTCTTCCGGAGTTATGACCGCCGACACATTTCTTGTTTCAAGCGGCTCGGATTCTGGACTTGCGCTAAACTCAGATCCGGCACTCGATTCAAATCCTGCGGCTGCCTCTGCTTCCGCTTCCGTATGCTCTGTATCGATGTCCGCATCCGAATCGCTGTTTTTTCCGATTGAACCGTTGTCGCCGGTATCCGGAACAGGTTCTGCTCCAATGCCGTCGTCGGCCAAGTCGGTGCAGGACAAACTTCTGTCGCCGCTCACTAAAAGGTCGCTGTTGTCAGCAGCCGAACCCGTGCCTGCGTCCCCGTTGTCAGCCGTTCGCTCCGGTTCTATTTTAGCAGATCTTTTTTCTTCGACATTTTTGCGGTCAAAATTTTTTCCGAAGTTTTTTTGTCTTCCTTGCAACGAAGAAATATATTTTTGCCCGATAATTCCGAAAAACAAATATTCTATTATGATGATGCATATTCCCATTAAAATCGTAAATAAAACTTTTACGGTAAGCACGGGGCCTTCTTCATATTGTGCGATTAAACGGCATATCCGTTCTATGATGACGGCCGTAAAAAACGGAAAAAAACTGAGCAGCAGCGATATTCCTTTTTTTAAATTCCACCCCGACGACAAAGACAAAATCGCACTGAAAAGTAAAAAAACCGGAATAAAAATGCTGGTAAGTCCGTAAACGGAAACCAAAATATGGCCGAGTTTAAAAAACAAGATCATCTTTTCCGAAAAGCCGCTTCCGAAATTTAAAAATCGAAACAAGAGGCTTACGGAAAAAAAGGCTGCCAGCAAAACCAGCAGGATCGAAGAACAAATATTTATTATTTCATTTTTTTTCATCTTATACTTTCTCACAGCAGAAATTTCACCGCTCCTTATAATATCGGCAAAAAAATAAAACTCTTAAAGGTTGTATGCGTTACTGACTTTTGTATTTCCGTTTGGTATACTTAAATCATGAAAAAAATAAAAGTAAAGAAGTTCGGCATTTTAACATCCGGCGGCGACGCACCGGGTCTTAACGCCGCTATCAGAGGAGTGTGCAGAGCGGCCATAACCCAATACGGCATGAAGATTATGGGTATACACAACGGGTACAGAGGACTTGTAGAAGGAGACGCCGAAGAACTTCATGTAAATAATTTTTCAGGGATTTTAACAAGGGGAGGAACTATCTTAGGAACGTCGCGCGACAAGCCTTTGAAAAATCCCGTAAAAGATCCCCAAACGGGACTTTTGCCGCTTGAAGCTATAAAAGCGAATATGAAAAAATGGGACCTTGACGCTCTCGTCGTGCTTGGCGGAAACGGAACAAACACGACGGCAAGCTTGCTTGCAAAAGAAGGCGTCAACATTATCGGCCTTCCCAAGACAATAGACAACGACATAGTTCATACGGATATAACTTTCGGTTTTCATACCGCGCTTGAGGTGGCGACCGAAGCCGTAGACCGCATACATACAACCGCGCACAGCCATAACCGCGTAATGCTCATAGAAGTTATGGGTCACAAAGCCGGCTGGCTTGCTCTTTACTCCGGAGTAGCAGGCGGTGCGGATGTTATCTTAATTCCTGAAATTCCGTACAACATAAAATCCGTCGCAAAAGAAGTTAAACGTCGAAGCGACGAAGGTAAACAATTTTCCATTATCGTCGTAGCGGAAGGCGCGCTGACCAAAGAAGAGGCGCTGTTGTCTAAAAAAGAATTAAAAAGCAAAAGGGAAGCTATGACATATTCCATAGCTTACCGGGTTGCACGGGAACTGAAATCTTTGACCCAGTTGGAATCCCGCGTCACGGTTTTAGGCTATTTACAGCGCGGAGGAACGCCTTCGCCTTACGATAGAGTTCTTGCAACACAGTTCGGAGTCGCGGCGGCTGATTTTCTTGCAAAGGGAAAATTCGGCAAACTCGTAGCTATTCAAAACGGACAGATCGTCGGCGTTCCCCTGGAAGATATAGCGGATAAAATAAAAAATATCCCGAACGACGATCCTCTTCTTATTACGGGACGTTCGCTCGGGATAAACTTCGGAGATTAAATTCATTTAAAGCGGCTCCGGCATTGCTTAAGCCGCCAAGGCCTTACGGAAGAGGCGCTCCTCCTACAATCTTAATACGGCCGTCGGTTGCCGGTGTAACGGGCTGAGGCAGTGATTTTACATATTCTATAAACACATCGTTGACCAGCATTGAAGTATTGTATGTGTCTACGGAATTTTTCATCACTACGTAACCGTCGCCGCCGCCGGCCATATAGTCGTTTGTAGCAATGCGGTACAGCTTATTGTTGTCGATAGGCTTACCGCCTATCGTAATATCTGAAATTCTGCCGTTGGTTCCGTCGCTGTCATAGGTCAAAGTATATCTTACTTCTTTCGAAACCTGCGGGAATCCGCCTGCGCCCTGATTTTGCGTTTGAATAAAATTAAACAGAGCTTTTACATCCGCTCCCTTTAAGGTAAGAACATAAACATAGTTTTCAAACGGAAGCATGGTAACAATGTTTTCTTTAGTGACATCTCCCTTGGGCAAGGAAGTTCTTATGTTACCGCCGTTATGAATGGCAAAATCAACGTCAACTCCCGTGGATTTCACATAGCCGACCGTCGCGTCGCACAAGAGATCGCCGCTTGCCATCTCTTTATAGCGCGGCCATTTTCTTCCGAATTCGAATTCCGCAGTCGTTTTCATTACCACTTCTTTTAAAGACGCATTGGCCCTCTCCACATACGGCTTAAGCAATGCGACCATTTCAGCATCGGGAGGGAAGTCCTTATCGTTAATCTTTACGGGCGTCCATTCCAGCTTGGTGATTTTTTTGTCTTTAACCGTAAACACGGCCTTGCCCATGTATTTTCCCCATTCGTTGGAAGTAACAATGGGCGTTCCCCCTACGTACTTAGGCTCGGCAAAATAACTGTGCGAATGCCCGTCAACGATCAGATCTATTCCCGAAACGGCTTCGGCTACTCTAACTGAAGTTTCCTGATCCGATGTTTCCAAAACATCCCCTAAATGTCCGACGAGAATAACTATATCCGCTTTTTTCTTGTCCCTGAGGAGAGAAACCATCTCTTTTGCGGTGTTTATTTCATCATAGAACGTAAGCGACTTATCGGGACTTGCAATTACCTTTGTCCGCAGCGTCGTCAGCCCGAAAATACCTACTTTAAGGCCATTAAAATTTTTTATTATGTAAGGTTTAACGAGATAGTTTTTACCCTGCTTTATATTTGCGCTCAGCCACGGGAATTTGGATATTTTTATCTGCTTTAAGAGTTTTTCAAGCGTTCCGTCGAACTCGTGGTTTCCCAAAGCTACCGCGTCGTAGCCCATAGCGTTATAGGCCATTATGTCGGGTTCAGCGGCAAACATATTTGAAACTGCCATTCCCGTATTCACGTCGCCCGCATCCAAAACAAGGATGTCGCTTCCCGTTTTTTGAGCTTCGGCGCGCTGCATTTTAATAAAAGTAGCGCGTTCTGCAAGACCGCCTTGTCCTATTCCCTCTTTGTCTTTACGCGACAAAACGGATCCGTGATGGTCGTTAGTGTGAAGTATAACCAGCTTTTGCTCGGCCCCGGAAGAAACCTTTGAACTTGCGCATCCGGTAAAAAACAGCGCCGCCGCCGCAAATACGGCAAGCACCTTCCCCGTGTTTTTTATGACTTTCATATATCCTCCAGATATGATTTCATTAATACTATTATGACCCACAAATAAGCGATGTCAAGGTTTAAAAGCCGCCGCTAAATAGTCGCGAGCATAAACCGACGTACCTCCATGTACATCGGTTTATACCGAATTTTGGCAAACTCAAAATATAGCTTTTATATATTTTGCCGCCGTCCATGGCGGTGCTTGAATTTCGAGTTTGCTGCACAAATGCCGCTTATCAGCTGCGCGTAAAGAGCACACTAATTGCCCGGTTAAAATTCTCAAGACGCAAAGTCAAATTCAAGTTGTGCTTCGTTCTACGATCGCAGGACAGATCATTATTTTTTTATTTACTCTTTCGCCTTTTAAAACTTCAATAAGATTTCGTACGGCTATAAGGCTTGTGTCATAAAGCATATTATCCAAAGAGGTGAGAGCCGGATTGCTTATTTCCGCGTGCCTTGAGTTGTTAATGCCGATAACGGCTACGTCTTTCGGAATTTCCAGTTTCATGTCATAAAGCGCATGCAGTCCTATTAGGGCAAGAAAATCTTCCGCATAAAGCAGCGCGTCCGTTTCGGGTTTTTCCGTAAGAAGTTTTACGGTCGCTTTCAAAATATCCTCTATGGCGTCTCCGGCTTCTATGACCGTCTTACTACCGTTACCGATAAACTTATCAAAACCTTCGTTAAATCCTTCAAGTTTATTATAATTGCTTGGAGTGTAATGGTTTGTTATAAAGGCTATGTTCTTGCGTCCTTTATCCGCAAAAAGCTTAACGCAATCACAGACTCCGGAACGTTCGTCAGCCACAACTCCGTAGATATTTTGCCCGTCAAGATAACCGTTACATATCGCTACGGGAACGTGAGGAATGTTTACCATTATTGCATTTTGAACCGTTTCATTTTGATAAATCGATCCCATTAACACTACGGCTTCAACTTTTTTTTGACCTAAAAGGCGGATATATTCAGCCTGATTTTCAGGATCGGTGCCGGTATTGTATATTAAACAGGAATAGCCGTTTTTAGAAAATTCCTGTTCCACATAATATACTCCGTCAGTATGATGGGTAGTCCTTATATCCGCTATAAGGATACCTATCATCTTCGTAGCCTGATTTACCAAATTTCTGGCCGTTTCATTAGGAACGTAATTACATTCGCTGAGGACTCTTAATACCTTTGCCCTTGTTCCTTTTTTAACAAAAGGGTAGTTATTTATTACTCTTGATACCGTCGAGGCCGAAACTTCCGCCATTTTTGCAATTTTATAGATCGTCACTTCCGACATATTTTCCCTGAATTCGATTGCAAGTATTTCTGAAATTATTATTACACGGTTTTAGATATAACGCAACAAAAAAAAGGCCGTCTTTGAAGAACTCTTTTGCCTTCAAGACAGCCTTTTCAAGCTCAAATAAGAAATAATAATTAGCGGGAATAGTATTCTATGACCAGCTGATCGTTTATTTCTACCGGCAATTCCGCTCTCAGCGGCATTCTTGCCAATTTTCCGCTAAGCTTTTCTTCGTCTCTTTCGATGTACGGAAGATTAAAACGCGCCGTTCCCAAAAAGTTGGTTTTAAAAGTTTCGATCTTCTGCGATTTTTCCCGCAAAGAGATCACGTCTCCTTCTTTTACCAAATAAGAAGGGATGTCCACTTTTTTCCCGTTTACAAGAACGTGTCCGTGGTTTACCACCTGACGAGCCATGCGGATGGAATTGGCAAAACCTATGCGGTAAACAAGGTTATCAAGACGGCATTCCAGAGTAATCAAAAGCAAGTCGCCCGTCCTTTGTCCTTTTTTTATTTTTGCCTTGTCATAATAGTTACGCAATTGTTTTTCAAAAATTCCGTAATAAGCTTTTACCTTCTGTTTTTCAATAAGTTGTCTGCCGTATTCCGATTCCTTGTGTCTTTTCTGAAAAGCGGGATCTTTTGCTCTGTCAAGAGCTTTAGGGTGACCGCATGTGTTTACGCCCAATCGGCGACATTCCTTAAAACGAGGGCCTCTTCGTGTTGCCATAGTTATAAGTCCTTTTATCGTTGCTTTTACAAGCAGTAATTTGCCGCGGTACTTAGTATTGAGGATATAGTACCAATTATGATAAATATTACATTTTACTTGACATTTGTCAATGCGGCTTTTTGAATGATATACTGAAACAATGCAAAAACTTATTCGGCTGTTTTACGCACTGTCATTCGCTTTTATCTTGATGGGATTTGTTTCCTGTAAAAAAGAAACCGTTGAAAACGGCAAACAGATTGTTCTCAGATTTTCAGAACCCATGCCTTCCGAGCATCCAAGCGCCGCAGCAAGCTCATATTTTGCGGACATCGTAAAACAAAGAAGCGGCCAAAGAATAAACATAAAAATTTATTTTAACGGTCAGCTCGGTACTCAAGAAGAAGTTTTGGATCAAATACAATTTGCGGGAATTGACATAGGGCGCGTTAATATTTCTTTTTTACTTGAAAAAGTTCAGTCTTTTTCCTCAAAATTTCAAGAACTAATGTACTCTTCGCCGGAAGAAATTGCTTCTTATTTTCAAGAAAACCAAACTTCCCTGTCTTTCGAATGTCAAGCCGAAAAACTAATTCCCCTGGGAGCTCTGCATCCCGATTTAAGATGTTTTTACAGCGATTCCACACTTATATCTTCCGTTGCGGAACTAAAACAAAGGCGAATAGGCATTTTTGAAAACAGGGTTTTAATTTCCGCAATAAAAAAACTTGAAGCCGATCCTGTAAATATAATATCGGCGGACATATACGGCTCTCTCATAAACGGCTACATGGACGCAAGAGAAGCGGCTCTTTGCGATTTTTTGATCGGCGACGAATATCCGTTTATCAACTATGTTCTTATAACGCCGTATATTTCTCTCCCGGATCTTTTTGTGATGAGCGCCGAAGTTTTTTCGGATTTTTCGAGTACGGACAAAGATCTTTTAATCAAATGCGCCGAAGACGCCGGTAAGTATTATGTTCATCGGCAAAAGCAATTTTTAGAAGATAAACTTCCCGCGCTGAAAAAAGAAAAAACCGTTTACGAGGACTTTATAAAATGAACGTTAAAAAAATCTTCAAAAGGCTTGTTTTTTCTGTAGGTTTAAAAATAAACATCATCCTTGCAGGGATCATGGTTTTTTATTTTGCTTCAACCGTGATAAATCAACATTATTTTGACTCGTATTCAAATTCATACAATAATCAGCTTTCTTATTTTTATTCGATTCAAGAAATGAAAGAGTGTTTTTCAAAGAGCAGACGATCTCTTTTAAACTATTTAAAAACGGGAAACCGCTCTCAGCTTTCGGAATACAACGATTCTATAGCGCTCACAAATAAAATAATTCTTGAATTAAGCGACAGATCTCAGGACGACGAATCCTACTTTTTGCTGCAAAGCATGCGGAAAGTTCACAACATTTATTTCAGCGAAGGCTGCCGGGCCTCTTTTTTTTATAACATGGGAAACTACGACTACTACGGCAGACTGTATTATTCTGAAAAAATACAAACTTATCTGCAGTCCTATGCGGACGAACTTTTAAAACTGTCTCTCACAAACACTTCGGAAAAAACCGAAACTATCATCCGCAACATAAAAGTCCTTAAAATCTACACGATGTTTTTTATCTTTATCATTATCGCCGTAGATATTCTGTTTCATTGGTATGTTTCTTCGGCTTTGACGAAACCGCTGTCTTTGCTCGTAAAACAGGCGCAATGCGTTTCATCCGGCAATTTCGATATTCAAGTTCCGGTTAAAAATCCTAAAAATTCCGTCGGAGTTCTCATAACGGCATTCAACAATATGGTCAACGGTGTAAAAAAGAACGTCGAATATCAAAAACTTCTCAGCCAGGCAACTTTTTTAGCGTTACAGGCGCAAACCAATCCTCATTTTTTATTCAATACGTTAAACAGCATAAGCAGGACAATTTCTTTAAACAAAAAAGAAATCGCTCTGCAGATGATAGAATCTCTTTCGCTTTTGCTCAGGTACAGCCTTTCTGAAAGCGGAACTCCCGTGTCTTTTCAGGAAGAGCTTGAAATTACGGAAGAGTACATAAAGATTCAAAAACTTCGCTTCGGCAACCGTATAACATATAGGTCAAACGTTTCAAAAGAAGCCGCTTGCAATCTTTTTTTGCCCAAGTTGACGTTACAGCCGCTCGTAGAAAACGCAATCATACACGGCCTTGAACCTAAAGAAGAAGGAGGAAAAATCATCATTTCCGTTTCAAGACGGAAAGGTTACGCCTTGCTGAGGATATTTGACAACGGAATAGGAATGTCAAAAGAAAAATTCAACGAATCCCTTAATGCAGATCCCGTAAGTTCCAAGCGGATAGGACTTGCAAACACAAAAAAACGTTTGGAAATATTCGCGGAGCAAAAAGGCGGCAGCAGAGTTTTTGACATTTTTACCCGCAAAACTGAAAAAGAATCTTGGACAATGATCCAAATCAGACTTAAAATTATGCAGGAAGAAAAATGACGTACAGTATTCTTTTGGCGGACGATGAAGAACTTGAACGCGAAGCTCTAAAGCTTTTTATAGAAGAAGCGAAGCTTCCTATAAACAAGATCATCGAAGCCGAAAACGGAAACATGATAGTAGACAAAGCTTTAAATGAAAAGCCCGACATCATTATTCTTGATATAAACATGCCGGGAAAGACCGGGCTTGAAGCTTTAAAAATAATCCGCGAACAAAAAAATCATTCAAAAGTAATCGTTTCAACCGCTTTCAGCAAAATTGACAACGCCATCGACGCCATTCATCTCGGCGTAGTGGATTTTCTGATCAAGCCCGTATCGCAGCAAATCTTTATTGAAAGTCTAAAAAAGACAATAGAAACCCTGGACGATGAAAAAAACATAAACCCGGCAAAAGTCACAAAAGACAATACGGACGGCGTAACAATAAACGAACCGGATATGGTAAAAAAGGTCTGCGCATATATAGAAACCAACTATTCAAAAAAAATAAGTTTAAACGATATATCCGACCATTGCGGCTACAGCAAATTTCACCTGTCCAGGATATTTAAAGCCTACAAAGACATTACCGTCATCGATTATCTTATTTCGCATCGCATACAAATTTCAAAAAAGCTTCTGTCCGGCACAAACGACAGCGTTAAGCAGATAAGCGCTCAAGTCGGGTTTTCCGATCCGAATTATTTTACGTGGACATTTAAAAAACTGGAAGGCGTTTCTCCCATGCAATACAGGGCGATGAATCTGCCCAAAAGCTGACAAATCCTTGCCGAAAGTGGAAATTTTTGTCCCGCCTCAAACACCCCGCGCTTTTCAGCAAAAATTTATAGATTTTCCGCAATATTTTATAGTGTGAGATTGAAATTTCCGTTGTACCATAAAATTTATCAAAGCTTTTTATTTAGGAGGAATGCTATGAAAAAAATTTTATGGTTCACGCTTCTTGCCGCAGCTGTAACTTCTCTTGTTTTCTCTAACGGAGCGAGCGATTCCGCAAAAACGGAAAAAACGGCAAAAAACAAAGTCTACACTATGCAGATAGGACATGCGCAGCCGGTAGAAAACCCCCGCCATGTTTCCCTTACGGCTTTCAAAAAAATCGTTGAAGAAAAAACAAACGGTGGCGTTAAAGTAGAACTTTATCCGGCAGGACAGCTCGGAACGGAAAAAGAAATGCTGGAGCAAGCTTGCTCGGGCGTAATTCAGGGCTTCCGCGGCGGACAGATGGACTTTTTGCCCAAGTTATTGGTCTTCTCTCTTCCTTTCCTTTGTGAAAATTCGGATCAGATTACGCGCCTTATGTCTTCCGACCTTGCGCGCGAAATGTGCAAAGGGTCACAAAAAGACGGCGTCCTCATCCTGGGGCTTTGCGACGCCGGCGGCTTCCGACAGTTTTCAAACAATAAGCGCCCGATTAAAAGCCCCAAAGACCTCGTGGGGTTAAAAATGCGCACAAACGGCATGGACACAATCGACAAGACATTTAAAGCTATGGGAGCTTCTACCGTAGCCGTTCCTTACGCAGATCTTTACATGGCTCTTAAAACGGGCGTCGCCGACGGACAGGAAAATCCGTGGGTAAACGTAAGGGGTATGAAATTTTATGAAGTGCAAAAATATTTTACCGCCATTAACTATCAATTCCATCCGGATCCTTTTTATGTAAACCTTGAATGGTGGAATTCCCTTCCGGCCGATTATCAAAAAATCATTCAGGAAGCTGCTAACGAAAGCTTTAAGGTAAACAACAAGGCCATAGCCGATATGCAGCAATCCGCGCTTGACACGGTTAAAGCGAATGCGGAAGTTTACTTTCCTACTGCTGAAGAGATGGCCGAATTTAAAAAAGCGACCGAAGTCGTCTACAAACAGTACCTTTCGTCCGGAATGTTGACACAAAGCGAACTTGACCAAATGCGTGCTATAGTTGCGGGAAAATAAATTGATTTTCCAAACCGGAGCCTGTCCAGAACTTCAGCTTTTGGACGGCGCAGGGTTTGATTTTAACCTAATAAATCAGGAGAGCGCACAGATGTTTACAAAGATTCGTTTTGCCGTATATAAAGTTTTTATAGGCATAGGAATTTTTTCCGTCGCCTTGATGGCGGGCTGTGTTATTTTTTCCGTTTTTGCCCGCTACATTTTCAGCCTTTCGTTTAAAGAACTTGAAGAATTTACAACAACGGTTTTTGCGTTTACCACATTTTGGGGAATGACTGTTTGCTTCGTTGAAAACGAACACGTCTGGATCGATTCATTCTATAATCTGTTTCCGTCTTCTATAAAAAAAATATCCAAATTTATCAGTTTTATAATCACTATCTGTGTTTTATTTGTAATGATGAAATTCGGTTACAGATATGCAATAAAATTCGGTCATCAAATTTCTTCGGGAATGGAAATTCCGTACGTATGGCTGTATGGAATTATTCCCGTCGGATGTTTTACTTCATTAATTGTCGTAATTTTGCAATTTATCGAATTTATAAAATCTTTGTTTTGTAAAAAAACTAAGGAGGCCTGATTACTATGGCAATGATATTTCTTTTAGTCTTTCTGATCATTTTTGCCATTCTCGGTACGCCGCTTGCGTTTTCAATCGGGGCTTCGTGTTTAACATATATCAATTCGTTTAACCCGAACTTTCTTCAAATGCTGCCTCAGAGAGTTTGGGGCGGAGTTTTCAGCTTTGTTATGGTAGCGATGCCTTTATTCATGCTTGCAGGAGAGCTCATGAATACGGGCGGAATTACAAAGAGAATCGTGGATTTCAGCATGTATTTGGTACGCCCCATTAACGGCGGTTTCGGCGAAGTAAATGTCATCGCAAGCATGATCTTCGGCGGAATTTCAGGATCTTCCGTCGCGGATACTTCCGCCCTGGGATCCATTGAAATTCCGGCTATGGAACAGCGCGGCTATCCTCCGAAATTTGCGGCGGGCGTTACGGTTGCGTCGTCCACGATGGGAATGATAATCCCGCCCAGCGTGCCGATGCTTGTTTACGCAATGATTTCGGGCGCTTCCGTCGGAAAGCTGTTTATCGCAGGTCTGGTTCCCGGAGTTCTCATAGGGCTTTCGCAACTGACAACGGTTTACGTCCTTTCGGTCAAACACGGCTATCACCCCAAAAAAGAACCTTTTAACTTTAGAGATTTTGTTCATAGCGTAATTTTCGGTCTTCCTGCAATACTGATGCCGCTGGTTATTGTCCTGTTTGTAAGTTTCGGAATTTGTACTGCAAGCGAATCCGCCGGTATCGCCGTTTTGTATTCTCTTGTCTTGGGGTTCTTCGTTTATCATGAACTTACGGTAAAAGACGTCATAGTCGCCTTAAAAAAGACATTGATTTCTTCGAGTTCCGTGATGATCATCATAGGCTTTACCACAATCTTTACATGGCTTTTAACGATGGCAAACGTACCGTCTACAATCGCAAGTTTTTTCTTAAGCATGCACCTTCCGGTTTGGGGTTATGCTTTGCTTTTTGACGTACTTATCCTTTTAATCGGAACGTTTATCGACGTTTCACCGGCCATCTTATTATTAACGCCTATTTTGCTTCCTATTATGCAGGAAATAGGTATAAGCGATTTACAGTTCGGCGCGATGATTATTACGGGTCTTGCTATCGGTTTGGTTACGCCGCCCGTAGGTATGTGTCTAAACGCTTGTAATAAGATTAACCGCATGCCTATCATTGAAATTTTTAAAGGAGCCCTGCCGTTTATCGTCTGCAACGTGATCGTCTTACTTGCAATAAGCTTGTTTCCCGTTCTTACAACATGGCTTCCGAGCGTCATCTCTTACTAAGATAAGAGCCGTTTAAATTTTTTAGACGGCTCTTTTTTTGACACTGATATTCAGAAAATGTATAATCTTATAGGCATCTGCGGCTCATGAGCCGATAAAATGCAATTCTCCGCATACTGCTTTGTAAGGATTTTATATGTATCTTCTAGTTGCTGAACAGCTTACCATCATGACGCTGATAGCTGCCGTAAGCTTTGTATTCTCGAAAAAACACAAATACGGCGAACCGGAGTCTCGATATCTAAGTAACTTATTGCTTTTTGTAATTTCACCGTGTCTTATTTTAAATACCTTCAACATTCCCTACGATTTGGAAAAAATAAAATCTTTCGGGTTTTCTATGGCTGTGAGCTTTGTGGTTTTGCTGTTTATGGTCGTCATTGCAGCCGTTTTTATTCACTCAAAAACCGCAATAGGAAAAACCCGCGACAGCCTCGATAAAATGTCGTTCGTTTATTCCAACGCAGGTTTTATAGGCATTCCGCTCATAAACGGTATTCTCGGGTCTCACGGAACTTTTTTCCTTATGGGATACATAGTCATGTTTAACTTGTTCTTGTGGACAAACGGAGTTTACACGATCTCTCACAAGATAGGCATAAGACAGATTTTTTTTAATCCGAACATCATTGCAATTCTTTTAGGTTTTTTGCTTTTTGCAATGCCGTTTCAGCTGCCGTCAATATTGAATCAAACGATAAAATTCTTCGGAGATCTTAACACCGCGGTTTCCATGATCATTTTGGGGATTTTATTTGCAAATTTTAAAAAACCGGTAAAAGGCGAAAAAACTCCTTTTTTCCGCGTCGCAAGAGTCGTTGTTTTCAGGCTGATTATAATTCCCGTTTTGCTTCTGATCCTGCTCAAGTTGACAATAAACTTCTTTGACTTTTCGGACTTACAAAAAGAAATAATTTTGATTGTCTTTATAGCCGCAAGCTGTCCCGTAGGAATGACTATCGCCAGTTTTTCCGTTCTTTACGGAAAAGAAGAATCTTACAGCAGCCTTTTGGTTTCGGTTTCTTCCGCAGTATGCGTCGCCACGCTGCCTATAATGGTAAAGCTTTCGGAACTGATTTTATAGTATGAATGCCGCTTTCCGTAGAGACGCCTACCCCGCAATGAGCGCGTAAGCGCGAAGTTTCGAGCAGCGTATAGTCCAATAAGCGTCGGCTTTGTCCGAAACTCGTCGTTAACCGTTTTTTCAAGATTTCAGGCGAGTTTCTACCGGCTAATTGAAACTTAACTGCTCTTAGTTTTTGCCTTCCACTCGGAAACGAAAAGTCCCGTTATGGTAAGCGCCGCGCCGATCGAACCCATAACCGTAATAGGCTCATGCAGTGCAAAAAACGCAACCGTTATGGTTACGACGGGTATGAGATACAGTCCGACCGTAGTTCTCACAGTGCCTAAAAAACGGCAGGCGATACTCCATGCGACAAAACAAAATCCCGAAGCAAGAATGCCTAAAAATAAAAGACCGAACCAGTTGAGCGGATCGGAAAACCTTAATGCGTTCATTTTAAGAGAAAGCGAAACGTCCATGCTCGCCGTGCCGATTCCTATAACCCGCGCCGACGCGATGGGCAGCATAAAAAGCAGCGCGTAAAAAAATATCTTTCTTGTAGCAGGAACGGAAGAGTACCCTAATTCGTTTATCTTCGACATAAACAGAGAATAAAAACCCCACGAAACCGACGCTATAAGAGCAAGGACGTCCCCCTTAGGATTAAGGCCCGACGTGATTTTTCCGTTAAAGCTTACCATGGCAATTCCCCAGATCGCCAAAGCGAAACCTGCAAAAAATTTAAAAGACAGATGCTTTTCATGTAAAAATATCTGCGCTATCACCGCCGTGAAAATCGGACAAATCGAAACTATTATGCTCACATTTGAAGCGGACGTGTATTCTATGGCAATGTTTTCCATAAATTGATAGACCGTTACACCGAAAAGCCCCGCAAAAGCAAACAAAAATTCGTGCTTTTTTTTCTGAGAGGGATAAGGATGCGGATATATACACCATAAAATACAGTAAGCTAAAAAGAAACGAAAAATCAGCACTTCCAAAGAAGAAAAGGTCCTCAATAAATACTTCGTGCAAACGAAAGTTATGCCCCAAAAAAATATGCTTATCAAGGCTAAAACTATTCCGGTAATGGTTCTGTTTTTATTGAAAGTTTTGAACATAGACAAGACTTTACCATAAAACGGCAGTTTAAGGAACTACGCTTATCAAGACAATCGTGCCGTTTTATGCTAGACTGTTTTTCATGCAGACCGATACGGCTTACAATTCCCGCGATGATAAAGTCCGGCTCATTTCTTTTTTTACGGCGCTGTGCATGTTCCTTTCCGCCGTAGAATACGCAATTCCCAAGCCTTTGCCGTTTTTGAGGCTGGGACTCACAAATTTGCCCGTTTTACTATCGCTTTCCGTATTGAAAAAACGGGACGTCCTGCTCTTGATCCTTCTTAAGATCCTTGCGCAGGGATTCGTTTCGGGCACCTTGTTTTCATATATATTTCTTTTTTCAGCGGCGGGTTCTTTTGCAAGCGGAATTACCATGCTGGCCCTGTATACGGTTTTAAAAAAATCAAAATATATTTCCGTAATCGGCTTGTCGCTCGCCGGATCCCTTGCAAACAATCTTTCGCAAATCGCTCTTGCGCGGCTCATAATCTTCGGAAAAAACACGCGTTTTATAGCTCCTGTGCTGCTCGCAAGCGGACTGGTCACCGGCGTTCTTATAGGAATTTTTGCCGAATTTTTTACGTCAAAATCAAAGTGGTTTTCACTTATACGAGGCCGATATGAAGCTTCCTGATCCCGTCTTTCGCCGCACCGGATATTTTTTTAACAAAGTTTGTCGCCCTGAAATTCTCTTCATTCTTTCGATGTGTCTTTTGCTTTTTTTTATATTTTTACCCTCTTCAAAGATTCTGTGGGCGTTTGTTTTTTTATTCTTTGTCTTGAATCTTTTAAAAAAGGGAAAAATTCTTGTTTTTCCTTCCGTTATCATCACTGCGGGAATAGTTTTCTTTTCGCTTTTATCGCCTGCAGGCAGGGTTATGTTTTCAATAGGCGGATTTTCAGTGACGGACGGCGCTCTGCAAAACGGTCTTCACAGATCGGGGCTTCTTTGCGGTATGGTGTTTTTGTCCCAATTCGCCGTTTCGCCTAAGCTGCACCTTCCCGGAAGGATCGGCTTTTTTTTAAGCCGTGTATTCATATACTTTGACAGATTGACTGAAAAAAACATTTCATTTAAGCCCGGATCGATCATATCTTCTCTTGATAAAAGGCTTGTTGAAATATGGACTGAAGACGATCCGTCGTAAAATGAGCGCTTTAAGAATCTGCTTAAGATCATGTTTTGGGGCAGTAAAAACACGTAATGACGCCGCGCCTATTTAGCGGCAGCGATGATCAAACTTTGCATAATACCGAGAAGCCGCGGCGGCAAACCGTTCCCTGCCATATTCCCGTCCCCGGTCAGTTTCTTACAAAAACCTTTTTTTCCAACACATAAAAAGCGAACTGAAAAAGCGAGCAGATCACTAAATAAACGGCAAATATGTCAAGATACGCTTCTATATAGTTATAGCCGAAGGACGCTTCTATTTTGGCTATAGCCGTAATATCTTTTACGGTCATCAAAAAAGCAAGCGACGTCTCTTTAAACAGATTTACGGTTAAGTTTCCCACGTTTGCTACGGCGTTTACCGCCGCCTGGGGAACTATTACCAGACGGAACGCCTTAAGCGGCTTCATTCCCAGCGCAAGGCAGGCGTCCATTTGCCCGCGATCAACAGTCAAAATCGCAGACCTTATAATCTCCGAAAAAGCCGCCGCCGAATGCAGCGTAAAAACGACAATCGCATAAAAAAACGGATCAATGTCAAACACGCTCACAGGCAGGCCTAAGGCCGATATAGTTCGGTTTATCAGGCTGGGCAGCAAACTGTATATGATAAGGATCTGTATCACCATCGGCGTTCCGCGTATAAACGATACGTAAATTTTTACCAGATTTGAAAGTATCTTTATTTTATAAATTCTTGCCAGCGCCATAAAAAAAGCGGGAACGGCGGCAAGCGTTAAAGAAAAAAATGTTATTGCCGAAGCCGTCGGAATTCCGTGAAGAACGGCAAAAAAAGTGTTTTTTAAAAAAGGAAAATTCAGTTCCACGAATCCTCCCTTTCGGACGCCGCTTCCAAAGAATTTCTTCCTTTAGAAAAATATTTTTCCGCAATGTTCAGCAATTTTTCAATTATAAGCGTTACAGTCCAATATATGACAGCCAGCGCGATATACGCTTCAAGCCCGTGCGCTCCGTAGGCGCGGTTTATCACTATCTGCGTTTGCCCCATTATGTCTATAAATCCTATGGTAAAAGCGAGTGCGCCTTGTTTTAAAATACCGGTTACGGTATTACAAAAATTCGGAATGGCGGCGGGAATAGCTTGAGGAATCACTATGAGAAAAGCGGTTTGTATCTTGGACATACCGCAGCAAAAAGCCGCTTCCCTTTGTCCGTCGTCTACCGACAAAACCGCCGATCTTATAAGTTCGCACATGGATGCCGCGGACAATAACGAAAGAACCGTAACTACGGAAAAAAATCTTTCCGTATTGCCGGCGTGAAGCGTGATACCTGTAAAGGCTTTATAAAGCGCAGGCAGCCCGTAAAAAACAATAAACAATAAGACGATCGAAGGTGTGCATCTTATAACGTGTATGTATAAAACGGACAAAAAACGCGCAGGTTTTGAAGAAGAAAGCCTTCCCAAAGCCAAAAAAGATCCGAACAATGCCCCGAAAAAAGTTGAAAGTAAGGTTACCTGCAAGGTGATCCTCATAAACGGCAAAAGGACCACCATGTATTTCCAAATATAACTTACGTCAAAGGGCCGCATAAATTGAAGATACTATTTTTTTACGTATTTTGATACGTCTTCTCCAAAAAAACTTTTTGAAAGCAAAGCATATGTACCGTCGGCAAAAATTTGAGCTATTGTTTTGTCATAGTCGTCGGCAAGCTGCTTTTCATTTTTGGAAAACAGCGGCCACGTGGGAACAGCTTCGTATACTACATAAGAAAGCTTGTCCGCATATTTATGATAAGATCCGTTTTCGGCTTCTATATTGCGCTTATAAGCGACCTGAAGGTCAAAAAAACCGTCGTATCTTCCCTCCAAAACCCATGAATAAGACTCGGGAATGTCAAAGACGTCCGCCGGAATAAGTTTAATAGGTTTATCGGGGTGCTTATCGTTAAAGTCGGTAATGATCGCATATTGCGCCGATTGCGGAGATATGGGAACAAGTTTTCCGCTGAAGGCTGCAAAACTTTCCAAGTCGTGTATGACGTTTGCGTTTTCTTTTCTGAACGTCAAACCGATCACGCTCGCTCCGAGATAATTTTTGGGGAACAAGTATTTTTGACGTCGTTGTTCCGTAGACCAAATTCCTTTTATGCCCACATTGTACTTTCCCGTTTCCACGCCTATGAGAAGGTCTTCGCTTGACGTGGGAACAAATTCCACCTCATACTGGCTCAGGCGCTTGTCTATTTCTTTCCAAAGCGCAACTTCAAATCCGTCGGATTCGTTTTTTTCATTTACAAAGGCGTAGGGAATATAAGACTGCGAATGCGCTACGTATATTTTTCTTACGCTTGTGTTTTGAATTTCACCGGCGGTTTTACTACTCTTCGAACATGAAATTGACAAAACCGATAAACAAATTGCTGCGATTATTTTTAACTTTTTCATACTTTATCCTTTGCATTTAAATAAGATACGGCCGCCAGGGCCGCTACATTTCCTTCACCTGCGGACTTTGCATATTGATACGGAATTCCCGTAATGTCTCCGGCGGCAAAACAGCCCGGTATGTTCGTTCTGCAATTTCTGTCAACGGCTATATGCGTACCGTCCAATTTAAGGCCTTGCAACAGCGCCGAAGGAGAAATGCTCTCCCTCAGTATAAAAATACAGTCCGTTTCCAGTTCCTGTTTTTTTAAAATAAGTTTTTGCACTTTTAATTGTCCTTTTATTTCTTCGGGAACGTCTTTAATTATATCAATTACGGAATTTAAGGCAAGAGAAACGTCTTCTTTATACATAGGTATAAAGTAAACCTTTTTGCATATCGAAGCCAAAAACTCAGCTTCCGCTTCCTCCGATTTTGCATAAGCGATAACGGCCGTCGTCTTTCCCTTGTAAAGCATTCCGTCGCAAGTTGCGCAATAGCTCACTCCCCGTCCCAAAAAATTTTCTTCGCCGGGGAGCGCTTTGCCGAAATCCACACCGGTAGCAATTATTATCGTCCTTGCTTCAAACTGTTCCTGTCCGGACAAAAGAGTAAAGTGATCCGTCATATCGTAAATATTCGTTATGCGCGCGTCCGTTATTTCGATTTTCAGAAATTCCAAATGCTTTCTAAATTCTTCGGCAACTTGGGCGCCGGTTTTTCCGTATAATCCCGGATAATTATTTATCGCATGAGCCTTTGAAATTTTCGGACTAAGCTCAGGGCTTCCGAAAATTTTAAACCTCTTTCCACGTGCGGCTAAAGTCAACGCCGCAGAAACTCCTGCCGGACCCGTTCCTATAACAGCCGCATCGAGCATATTCTCTTTTTGTTCCATAAAATTCACCTTATATATTGAAATTTACTCAACATCTTTTTCTCAGACAAGTAAATTCGGCGCGAAAAGGCGGCGAAAAGCGAGGCAGAGGGCTGCCGCTGTGCGGAAACCCTCGAGTTTCGCCTTACTATGTATGCCGAAAGCTTCACTCTTCGCGCTCACTTAAGGCGCCGCGTCCATCCTGAAAAAGACGCCGCAATTGCCCTGAAGAAAAGCAAAACCGCTATGGACGAATAAACATTCTGTCGTTAAAATAAGAAAATATTTACGAGGTAACGATGTCAAACTTTACATTGCCCAAAAACTATAAATCCCTGCTTTCCGTTGCGGAAACCGAACACGCCATCATAATGATAAAAAACTTTTTTCAGACTGCGCTCTCTACCGAATTGAATTTAAAACGCGTTACGGCTCCTCTTTTTGTAAAATCGGGAAAAGGTCTTAACGACGACCTTAACGGTATCGAGCGGCCTGTTTCTTTTCCCGTTAAAGATATGAACGACGAAAAACTTGAAATCGTTCAATCGCTTGCAAAATGGAAGCGCCTCAAAGTGACGGAAATGAAATTATCTCCGGGATTCGGAATTTACACGGACATGAACGCCATTCGCCCCGACGAAGATCTCGACGCCATACATTCCTTATACGTCGATCAGTGGGACTGGTGTATGGCGATGAATAAGGCCGACAGGAATTTATCGTTTTTACACGGAATAGTGGCAAAGATATACCGGTGTTTGAAGCGAACCGAATTTTACATTTACGATCATTATCCTAAAATCAAACCCGTGCTGCCGGAAGAAATCAAAATTCTATATGCGGACGACTTGCAAAGAGAATTTCCTTCGCTCACTCCGAAACAGCGGGAATTAAACGCCGCAAAAAAATACGGCGCCGTTTTTATAACGGGAATCGGAGGAAAGCTGCCCGACGGAACCGTACATGACGGCAGAGCGCCCGATTACGACGATTGGATAACCGAAGACGAAAACGGGCACACCGGCTTAAACGGAGACATCATAGTGTGGAATCCTGTCTTAGGCTCGGCGTTCGAACTGTCTTCCATGGGAATTCGAGTTTCCCCAGAAAGCCTTCTTCTTCAACTGCAAGAGCGCGGCTGCTTGGAAAAGACAAAACTCGATTTTCACAAAAAGCTCCTGAAAGGAAACCTTACCCAAACCATCGGCGGCGGAATAGGGCAGTCGCGCCTTTGCATGTATTTTTTGCGAAAAGCGCACATAGGAGAAACGCAGGTAAGCACTTGGCCTGACGCTATGCGAAAAGAATGCAAAAAAGCCGGTATTCATCTATTGTAGGATATAGGATTATAGGATTTTTATGAGCGAACTGAACAGCAGCCAAAGAAAAATTTTAAGCCGTATGGCTCAAACCGTAAAGCCTGTCGTACAAATAGGACAAAACGGGCTGACCGACGCCGTAATCAAAAAGATCGATCAGTCTCTCGCCTGCCACGAGCTTATAAAAATTAAATTCATAAGTTTTAAAGAAGAAAAAGAAATTCTGTCTCAAAAACTTTGTGAAGCGCTCTCCGCATCCCTTGTCAGAATTATAGGCAATACGGCTATAGTCTACCGCCCCGCCGAAGATACGCCCTCCGAGCGGGAAGGTTGATCTTTCCGGCCGGGGACTGCAAGGGAAAGCTTACATATTGCCATTGGTTTACAAGATTTTACATGATATCTGATATCCGGCATTATAAAAGCTATATTTCGGCCTTGACAAAATTCGCCACAAGCCGATGTACCTAGAGATACATCGGCTTATATTTCGCATAAAAGCAAAACCGCCTATTTGTCGGCAGTGGCAATGATTGCCATGAAGCCGGCACGCAAAGAATCGCAAAGCAAAGCAGCTATTAAAGCAAAAATCTATTACAGATCACCGAATTTTTTGTATACTTCTTCTATCGGCAAACCGTCCGCTATCATTTTCCGTTCCTGATTTTCAAAGCTTAATATTTCTTCTGCTTTTAACAGAACGGAGTCGACATATGGTTCAGGGATAATTTGCAAACCATCATCATCTCCGAAAATAAAATCACCGGGATTCACAATAACGTAATGAGTGAGATGACCGGGAAGATATATCGGTTCGTTGACGGCAACTACACGCCATCCGCCGTATGCATTCGGCGTTGTACCTCTTGTATAGTATGGGAAATTCTCCATTTTTAAAATATACTGGCAATCACGAGTAAAACCGTTATTTACTACGCCGACACAACCGTGTGCACGAGCCATGGTGCAGCTCATTTCGCCGAAAATGGCAGCTTGCGTGTCACCTCCGTTATCAAATACAAGAACGGAACCGGGTTTTACAGCTGCATGCATTTTTTTTTGGGGGGGGTCCTTCTTTTTCCCATAGTGCTTGACGGGCATCATATTGTTCCTTAGTTAAATTAATTTCCGGCGCAAGTGAATGCCATTTTACAGGAATGGCTCGACCAGCTAAAATATCATGCCCCCTCAAAGGTTTTATATCATGTGAAACAACGGTATTAACAATACCGTTAATAAATAAAGCATCGCACAGACAGCCTCCATTACGATAAGACCTCAATTTCCTTCCAGATTGGATCAAGATCGTCAAGAAGTTTCTTGTATATTTCAAAACGCCTGTCGTAGAACGCCTTCTTACTTGGATCGGGCACAATAGGCTTACGTATTTTAGACATCTTGTCAGCAACACTCTCGTAGTCAGGGTAATCTCCTGTTGCAACCCCGACACACATTGCACATCCAAGTGTTCCTGTTTCAGTGACGCTTGTTTCAACTGGAATCTGGGTGATGTCGGCGAACATTTGAACCCATGGTTTCGAATTGGCTGCCCCGCCTGCAAGTCGTATGCTTGGGGTATCTGTCTTCTTGCCTGAAAGCAGTTTTTCGAGATGATAACGATGGGAGAATATGACGCCTTCGAAGATGCTCTTCAAAAGATGCTTTCTTTCTTGGTAGTAGGACATGCCGATGAAGCATGACTTTGCATAAGGGTTGGCATTGCTTGCAAGAATAAATGGGAAGAAAATCGGATAGAATTCATCAGCTGGAATACTTGAAATCTGATTGTCTATTTCCTGATACGGATTTTTTCCTTCCCTCTTACACTGTGTATAGAATTCAGGCATAATTTTCTTTACCCACCACTCAAGATTCACAGCAGCCGTTGGGCTTGACTCTTCCTGAAGGTAGTATCTTGAATCGCAAAAAATGGAATTCATGGCAATCTTGTGCTCGCCGATAGGTTCCTCACTCAGAAATTCATTCATGCACCATGTCCCCGCAATCATGCAGATATGCTGTGTGTCGGCAACATGCACTGCTATGGCACAGGCATCGATATCAAACATTCCGCCGAATACTGGGGTTCCTTCCTTTAGACCTGTCGCTTTGGCGACTTCAGCGGTGATTCCTCCGCAGTAGTCAGTCGAGGATACCAGAGGAGGAAGGTTATCGATAAAATCCCCCAACCCGAAGTCTGCAAGAAGATCCTTGTCGTAATTTCGCGTATTGAGATTCACAAGATTAGCCCCCGAATAATCAGTCAGCTCTGCTTTTGCCGTATCTGTCAGTGTAAAGCGAACATAGTCCTTGCATTCAAATATCCATCCAAGATTTTTGAGACTCTTCGGTTCATTCTCCTTGAGCCATGTAAGCAATGCGACAGCCTGTGATGCCATAATCTTCTGATAGGTCTTCTTGTATATCCTTTCTGAAGTCCCATCTCTGTTCCACCTGTCTACTATTGCTTGCGCACGTGTGTCTCCAGACAGAATTCCCGGACGGCACGGCTTACCGTCCTTTGAGACAAGATACAAGCCCTTTCCATGTCCGCATATTGCAATTCCGGAAATATCAAAGACATTGATTTTGCTCTGATCGATTACTTGCTTCAGGAGCATTAGGTTAACGGCTTTTGTCTCATTCATATCAATCTCGACCATACCAGCCTGCGTTGAAATCACATGAGTACTTTTCTGGGCAAGCGCTATCTGCTTTCCTTCTTGAGTGAATATGCAGGCCTTGATGTTTGTTCCGCCATTATCCAATCCGATGTAGTAACGCATTTGTCTTTTCCTCCTTGCTTTTCTGGGAATTGTCCCATTTTTGTAATCTCTTTTATATATTCAGGATAATCTCCTGTTACAACCCCGGCACACATTGCATATCCATGTGTTCTGTTGGTGAAATCACGTCAAGTCCACAATAATACAAAAGGGAATTGCATTTCTATAAAAACGATTTTAATTTACCCTGTTTATAGTAGCACACAATCTTCAAAATAAAAACGTTTTTATAAAATTTTTTGAAATAACAAATAAAAAGGACTAAAAATACTCAACATTTATACAATTCCGACAGTATTGTTTAACTTTAGAAGTTTTTTAAAGTTTTACTTTACAAAAACGTTTTTGTGGTTTAGCATAATATTTGTCGAGAGCACTTTTTTATTGAATGCGTCTCGCCCGCAGTTATGTGTCAATGCAAAAGGAGTGCGCTGTTATGGCAAATAAAAAAGCGTTGGCTGAACAGGCCTTGGAAAACGGAAAGGGTGTTTTACGGTTGTCGCCAACTTGGGTTCCCAGATCTTTCTGTCGGCCTGGAAAGCGGATCAAACTCCATCCAGATGATTATTATGTACTTGGACAAAGAGGCGGTATTGATGAGAGATGGTTCTCATCCACAACATGGGCAGAGAACGGACCTGGAACACCTGAAGACGAAGGTCTCAGTTATATTGTTGTTGATGAGGATGGGAAGAAAAAAGTTCTTTTAAGGGATGCAGTGGAGTTGCTTGGTTCGGAAATAATCGGTAATTATCTTTGGGACAAGTACCGTAGATGGCCGATGTTCTCCAAGTTTTTTGATAATGCAGGACCGCTCCCACATCATATCCATCATAGAGATCAACATGCAAAAAGAGTCGGATCAAGTGGTAAGCCTGAGATGTATTTCTTCCCAGCACAGATGAACAACCATGGGGGGGAGTTCCCTTTTACCTTTTTCGGATTCAATCCTGAGGTAACCAAGGATCAGGTTCTTAAGTCTCTGAAAAATTTCACTAAGGGCGATAACAATATTCTTGCCCTTTCCAGAGCATACAAGCTTGAGTTGGATACGGGATGGGATGTCCCACCTGGAGTCATGCATGCACCAGGTTCCCTTTGTACATATGAACCTCAGTTTGCTTCTGATGTCTATTCTATGTATCAGTCTGTACTTATGAACGGACAACTTGTGAGCGAAGATCTTCTGTGGAAAAACACACCCCCAGAAGAGGTTGGAAACTATGATTATCTTCTTAATGTAATAGACTGGGATGTTAATGTCGATCCTGACTTTCACAGCAAGCACTTCATGAAGCCGAGACCTGTAAGAAAGATGGAGGACATGATTTCTGACGGTTATGTAGAAGAATGGATCTGCTACAAGAACAACTTTGTTTGTGCAAAGAGGCTGACAGTTCTACCAAGAAGCACTGTTACCATCAAGGATAATGCACCTTATGGTCTGATTTGCCTTCAAGGACATGGTACCTTCGGTGGTCAACTGATAGAATCTCCTGTTCTGATTCGTTACGGAGAGCTTACCCATGATGAATACTTTGTAACTGAAAGGGCTGCAAAGGACGGAGTTGTTATTCATAACGATTCATCTACCGATCCGATTGTTATTCTGAAGCATTTCTCAGAAAACCCGGATCTGCCTCTCTAGATAATTCAATGCGAAGGAGTTGACAAGTGGTAAATGAGAATTACTTACTTGAAGCTTGTGGAATATGTAAGTCATTTTCCGGAGTTAAGGTATTGGATGGAGCCGGACTGACCGTAATGCCTGGCGAAGTTCATGCATTGATGGGCGAGAACGGTGCAGGCAAGTCTACACTGATGAAAATCATCATGGGAATATATACCAAGGATGCTGGAAAAGTGTTAATAAATGGAAAAGAGGTTGAGTTTCGGGATCCTAAAGAGGCCTTGAATGCGGGTATATCAATGATTCATCAGGAACTGACCCCAATTCCAGAAATGACTGTGGCTGAGAATATCTTTCTGGGAAGAGAGAAGCAGAAAATCAAGGGGCTTCCGTTCGTGGATCGGAAGGCAATGAATCTCAGTACTCAGGAGTTGCTGGACAGGTATGAAGTTTCCAAATACATCAAGCCGTCGGTTAAGATGAACAATCTAAACATCGCTCAGGTGCAGGTAGTTGAGATCATCAAGGCTGTTTCCTACAACTCGAAGATAATTATCATGGATGAACCCACTTCTTCCCTTTCAGAGAACGAGTCAGAGGTTCTTTTTAAGATTATTGCTAATCTGAAGACGCAGCAAGTAGGAATTATTTACATTTCTCACAGAATGGAGGAAGTGTTTGAAATTGCCGACAGGATTTCTGTTCTGAGAGATGGAAAGTTCATAGGATGTGTTGATGCAAAGGGTGCTTCGACAAAAGAATTGATCAATATGATGGTTGGACGTGAACTTGGAAGCGGATATCCTCATAATACTGCAAAAAGAGGAAAGAAGGTTCTTGAAGTCAAGGATTTCACTCGTGATGGTGTTTTCAATGGTGTGGATTTTTCTGTCCATGCAGGTGAGATTCTGGGGTTCGCAGGACTTGTAGGTGCAGGAAGAAGTGAAGTGATGAGGGCGATTGTCGGTTATGACAAGTTAACGTCAGGACAGATATTCCTAGATGGAGAAGAAATTCATATCAATAATCCACATGAAGCTATAAAGCATCATGTCATAATGGTTCCTGAGGACAGAAAACTTCTAGGACTAGTTTCTGGAAGATGTATTCGTGAGAATATCGCTCTGCAGAATCTCTCAGAGGTTTCTTCAGGGTGCTTCATCCGAAAGTATCTTGAGAAGAAGAAATGCAATAAGTTTGCTGATGAGGTGACCGTGAAGATGAACGGCATAGAGGATGAAATCGGTAGCCTTTCTGGTGGGAATCAGCAAAAAGTCGTTCTGGCGAAGTCGCTGATGTCTAAGCCGAAAGTTCTGATAATGGATGAGCCTACCAGAGGTATCGATGTTGGTGCAAAGGCGACCATATATAACATCATGGTCGATTTGGCAAAGAGAGGGATCGCCATAATAATGATTTCCTCCGAACTTCCGGAACTAATAGGGGTTGCGGATAGGATTCTAGTCATGTCTGGCGGAAAAATCATGGGAGAACTTACCGATAGAAAGGATTTCTCGCAGCAGACGATTTTAAGCATGGCTTTTGGAGAGGCTCACTAATGAAACAGTTGACAATTGATAAGGAAAGGTTCAAGAGAATACTGCCAAGATTCGCTCTGGTAGTAGTTGTACTGGTTATCGTTGTGGCGATGAGTTTTCTTTCGCCTGTATTCATGACAAAGAAGAACATTGTCAATATATTTCGACAGATATCCATCAATGGAATAATTGCTGTAGGAATGACATTTGTAATTCTTCTTGGCGATATTGACCTTTCTGTCGGTGCTGTTGTCGGAGTTGTGAGCGTTATCTGTGGTAATTTGCTTGAAAGTGGTTTGAATTGGTTTATAGTCTGCATGATTGCTCTTGGTGTCGCAATTATATTCGGCATCTTCAACGGAACGCTGGTCGCATATTTTCAGTTTCAACCGTTCGTAGCTACTCTTGCAACGGTGACGATAGGAAGGGGTTTTGCTCTTGCTTATTCGAATGGAAGGCCATACATCATTTCTAATCTGGCGTTCAAGGCTATTGGTCAAGGATATATCGCAGGAGTACCGATACCTGTAATTCTGCTGATTGTTGTGTGTGTGATCGGATTTATCATACTGAACTATACGACATTTGGAAGACACTTCTTTGCAGTCGGTGGAAACAAGAATGCAGCTAGGCTTTCTGGTGTTAAAACGAAACATGTTGAGATGGCTGCATATATCATTTCGGCAATCTGTGCCTGTGTCGTAGGATTGATACTGTCAGCAAGAATCAGTTCAGGACAACCGAACTCAGGAGACGGATACGAACTTGATGCAATTGCAGCTGTTGCTATAGGTGGAACTAGTATGAACGGTGGTGTAGGATCACTAACTGGAACCTTCCTTGGATTCGTTCTCATCGGCCTACTGAGCAATTCTATGAATCTTTTAAACATCAATTCGTTCTATCAGCAGATTGTAAAGGGATGTCTGATTATAGTAGCTGTATTCGTTGATATGAAGAGCAAGGGAAAGAAGAACAAGTAATGAATTCAGCACCGAAAGGTGAGGAAATAGAAAACGGAAAAGGAGAATGGAAAATGAAAAAAATCATCGTTATTCTGTTGGTAGTATGCATGGCAATGTTCGCTGTGCTCGCACAGGGCGGATCAGAAACCGCCAAAGGAACGAAGCAGATTACAATCGGTTTCTCAAGCAAGGACAACTCGGATGTGTTCGTAAAGAACATTAGTGATGCAGCAAAGGTAGAGGCAAAGAGACTTGGTGTGAAGTTGCTTATGTCTGATGCAAGAGGTGATGTGAACACCCAGATCAGTGATGTCGAGAACTTCATCGCACAGAAAGTCGATGCAGTGATTGTGATTCCGCAGAGTGTTGAAGGTAGCGCACCTGTTGTCTCAATGTGCAATGAAGCTAAAATTCCGATTGTTGTTTGCAACGGTGATATCGCCGATACCAACTACACTGCATTCGTAGGGTGTACAGACCAGGAGTCCGGTGAGATTCTTGGAAAGTGGATGTGTGACAACCTTCCCGCAGGCTCAAACATCTGTATTATTGAAGGGCCTATGGGACAATCAGGACAGGTTGGACGCTATGCTGGGTTCAAGGCTGTAGGAATGCTGGACAAGTTCAATGTCCTTTCCGTGCAGACTGCAAACTGGAAGAGAGATGAGGCCATGGCTCTTGCTGAGGACTGGCTGACCACTTATGGAAGTAAGCTCAATGCCATTGTCTGTGAGAATGATGACATGGGTATGGGAGCTCTTTCTGCCTGTCTGGCTGCTGGAAGGTCCGATGTTATTGTCGGTGGTGTTGATGCAATTACCGATGCTGTTCAGGCTGTAAAAGCGGGAACTTACAAGATTTCTGTTCTCCAGGATGCTTCGGGACAGGGTGGCGGGTCAATTGATGTTGCTGTGCGGATTGTCAAGGGTGAGCAATATAAGAAGGATACCCGTATCCCATTTGTTGGAATCACAGCAGAGAATGTTGATGCTTATCTTGCTGGTGGCGTATCTGCCATCACAAAGTAACAATTATCTGATCGGTGGATAGGTTATATGTTATCCGCCGAGTCGTATCGAAGCATCGCCTGAATTGAACTTCGAGCGATGCTTTTTTAATCAAGGAGTATTGAAATACTTAGAGGAATACCGAAGATTCTTCCACCTGAATTTGTAAAATATATGATGGAAATGGGACATGCAGATTTTCTTGTCTTGGCTGATGCGAATTTCCCAGGCACATCTCATTCAAAACGTTTGATTCGTATGGATAGTGTGTCACTTGAACCGCTTTTGGAAGCAGTGCTACCTTTGTTCCCGCTTGATTCGTTTGTCGATGATTCAGTAAGGCTTATGAGGAACCTTCCGACCGAACCCGTGCCAGAGGTGTGGAAAACGTACAGAAAGCTATTAGAAAAATATGACAAGGATGGAGCATTCAAGGATTTCGCCTTTCTTGATCGCTTAGATTTCTATGATCTGGCCGAGAAAGCATATGTGGTCGTTCAGACTGGTGATGAGGTTAGATACGGGAATATTATTCTTCAGAAAGGCTGTTGCTAGGTGATGAGGATGACTTACAAGGAAGAAAAGAGACTGATTGGTAATCGTGACCAGCTGTTCAGAATAAATAGGATAGAGAGAAAAGACGGAAAAGCAGCAGGAGTTGAGATGATAGATGTCTCGAATCGCTCAGGCATGCATTTTGATGTGAACATAAGTAGAGGGCTTGATATTCCATATTTGGATTTCAATGGAGAAAATGTTGGATTTCTTGCCCCATGCGGTATCGTTCACCCTTCATATTTTGATGACAAAGAACTTGGGTTTCTCAAGAGTTTCGCTCCAGGTTTCCTTACGACCTGCGGGCTGAAGATAGTTGGCGTCCCTTGCGAATTCGAAGGTCAGTCTTATGGACTTCATGGAAATATATCCAACACTCCTGCAGAGAACTTTAGGTATTCTCTGGTGGAGGATGAGAATCCGTATGTATTGATTGAAGGTGATGTCAATGATGGAATAATTTTCGGTGAAAGGCTGACTTTGCATAGAACTATCAAATGTTACTACAGGGAAAGAAAAATTTATTTGCATGACAGAGTAACAAACGATGGTGCAAGAAGAACTCGTCACATGATTCTTTACCACTGTAATATCGGTTATCCGCTTCTATCACCCGACAGTGAGATTTATATCCCATCGGACGAGGTGATACCTCGAAATGAACATTCCCAGTCTGGAATTAAACGATGGATAAATCTTGAAGATCCCGATCCTAAATATGAGGAGATGTGTTATTACCATAAGCTCAAGAAGAACGGCAATGGGCGTGCCAGAGTAGGTGTATTCAACGTGCTGCTTGATTTTGGTGTATCGATTGATTTTGATGCATTTACACTTGATCATTTCATCCAATGGAAGATGATGGGTGTAAATGATTATGTAACAGGTCTCGAGCCTGCTAATGCTACTATTGACGGAGTTGCTGATGCTGTTTCTAACGGTTCGATGAAATATCTGGAACCTGATGAATCGGTTGAATATGATCTGGTGTTTTCTATTCTGAAAGGGAAGAGAGAGTTTGAATCAATTAAATATTGATTTGAATTATATGGATAAAGAAGTTTTAAAATTGAGAGGATTTGAAATGACAAGTAAAGAAATAGGAATGAAGGCAAGTGAAAAACTTGATCAGCAACTGGCGGAAGCCAAAAAAACAGGAAATCTTGTTGTCAAGAATTCTGTAAGTGATGAAAAGACAATACGTGAGACGTTTGAAAAGGGGGCGGGGATTTTCAGACTGTTCCCTGCTTTTGTTCCCAGATTGTTCAATAAGGCCGGAAAGCGACTGCGACTGCATCCGGATGATTATTTTGTATTTGGAATGGAGCGAGGTTCCATTACGGAGAGATGGTTTTCTTCTACGATTGCAGCACAGAACGGACCTGCGGCAAAAGCAGACGAAGGTCTATCCTATGTATGTGTTGATTATGCCAATGACAAAAAGTTTGCTCTTCGTGACGCAGTGAAGGTGCTTGGTGCTCAGCTTGTAGGTCAGGAGCTGATGGATAAGTACAACGGATGGCCAATGTATTCCAAGTTCTTTGACAATGAGGCGCCGTTGTTTCATCATCTTCATCTTCGCTTTGAGGATGCTGCGCGTGTTGGAAAACTTGGCAAGCCTGAGAGCTACTTCTTTCCGAAGCAGATGAACAACCATACAGGAGAAGCCGACTATACATATTTCGGATTTGATCCTGATGTGACAAAGGAAGAGGTGAAAGCCCGTATCGCGAAGTTCCGTGATGATGATACCAGAATCACTGATCTGTCACGTGCATACAGGATTCAGCTTGGAACAGGCTGGTATACACCTGCAGGAGTGATTCATGCGCCTGCCTCAGTCCTTACATACGAACCACAGTGGAATTCTGATGTCAATTCGGTATTTGAGAATATTGTGTCGGGAGAAGTCTACCCTCCCAATATGCTTGATGAGGAGCTTCCTGTAGGGCGCAAGAGTCTTGATGACGTGATTAATCTTCTGGATTGGGACAAGAACGTGGATCCTCATTACAGAAAGCATTTCTTCCGCGAGCCGATTATCGAAGCTGAAAACGAGAAATATACTTCAAAATGGATTGTCTATGCAAATCCGTACTTTGCCGCAAAAGAGCTGACAATCAATCCTGGAAAAAGTGCGCAGATCAAGGATGGAGCGGCCTATGGATGCATATTCATTCAGGGACATGGTAAGTTTGGAGTCTATGACGCCGAATCTGCCACTTTACTGCATTTCGGACAGCAGAGCTCGGATGAATTCTTCGTATCAGAAAAGGTATCAAAGAATGGTGTTCTTGTAACGAATCTTAGCAAGGTAGAACCATTGGTGATGCTGAAGCATTTCGGACCGAATTGCCCTAATGTACCCAATGAAGTGAAATAGATGATGAAGTTTGCCATATTAGGAGCTGGAACAATTGCCAATAAGATGGCCTGCACGATATCGCATATGCCTTTAGTTGAGGCATATGCGGTTGCTGCGAGAGATTTAGACCGTGCAACGGAATTTGCTGCTAGATACGGCTTTGCAAAGGCCTATGGGTCATATGAGGAGATGGTGGAAGATAGGGAAGTGGATATTGTCTATATCGCTGTTCCTCATTCACTTCATTATAGATACATGAAGCTTTGTCTTGAGCATGGCAAACATGTTCTGTGTGAGAAGCCTTTCACGGTGAATGCTGAGCAAACAAAAAAGATTATTGCGCTTGCTGAAAAGAACGGACTTCTTGCAACCGAAGCGATGTGGACTAGATACATGCCATCAAGAAAAATTGTTGACGACATAATCAAGAGTGGGGTAATAGGTCAGGTGACATCATTGACTGCAAATCTTGGCTATGAATTGTCTGCTATCAAGAGAATCTGGGACATTAATTTAGCTGGTGGCGCTCTTTGGGATGTGGGGTGCTATCTTGTCCATTTCGCGAGGATGATATTCGGAACGGAGATTACTGACATCAAAGCTTCTGCAGTGTTTAGAAACGACGTCGATGCGATAGACAGCATTACATTACTCTTTGGAGACAAAGTCGCCACTATGCAATGCAGTGCGGTGGCCGTCTTGAACAGAAATGGAAGTATATTCGGGACAAGGGGATACATTGAAATACAGAACATTAACAATCCGGAATTGATAGAAGTGTTCGATTCAGAGTATCATAAGATCGCAACATACACGTTGCCAAAACAGATTACAGGTTTTGAATATGAAGTTCAGGCAAGTATTGAGGCAATTGAGAATCATTGCGTAGAATGCAAAGCTCTTCCTCATGATGAAATCATTTCTTCGATGGAGACTCTGGATGAAATCAGAAAGAAACTTGGATACGAGCCACCGATTGTAGAATAGTCTTAAAGAAGTTTTCAAGATGTTAGAGGAATTGAAGAAAGAGGTTTGTCATACCAACTCGGATTTGGTTGCGAAGGGCGTTGTTCTGTATACATGGGGCAATGTACGGAAATCAATTTTGGTGAGCTCTCCGTTTAAAAACTTGATTCCCGTGATACTGGAAAAGTAATAATTGAAACTATTGAGAAATATGGCTACACTGTAATGGTTATTCTAGGAATCATAGTCAAGAACCATGGCCCATTCTCGTGGGGAGAAGATGCCGTTGTCTCGGTCTACAAGGCAGTTGTGATGGAGGAAGTGGCTAACATGGATTTCAGGACTTTGATGCTGAATCCCGAGAACAATATGGTTCAGTATGTTTTGGACAAGCACTATTTCCGAAAACACGGGCCAAAAACCTACTACGGTCAGTAGTTCAGCCAGCTCGTTTTGGAGGATATGTTAGTGCCAAATTACAGCATAAAAGATGTAGCAAGACTTGCTGGGGTTTCAATCTCCACTGTCTCCAATGTCCTGAATAAAACGAGAAGTGTAAGCCAGAAAACAATAGAGAAAGTTGAAAAAATCGCCAAGGAACTGAATTATCAGGTTGATCCTATTGCCAGAAGTCTCAAGGACAGCAAGACAGGTCAGATTGGTATTATCGTTGAGGATATCTGTGGCGTATTCTATCCCTACATAATAAAGGGAATCAATTCAGTGGCGACAAAGAAAGGCTACAGTCTTTTGATTTCTGATGCTCAGGGAATGAACGGAAACGAAATTGCTGTTGACAATGAAAAGGAAATCTTCAACAAGTTCTTCAACACTCGAGTGGATGGCGTGATTTTCGTCACAGCTGCAAAGATTGAGACTCTTGGAGATTATTTCTCAACAATCAAGGAGCATGGCAATAGAAAGAAATATACTCCTCTTGTCAGCATTGAGAGAGATCTGACTTCCATAGGGATAGACTCCGTATATTATGATTCCTTGGGGAATGCAAAGATTGCAGTTCAGCATCTGATTGATTGTGGATGCCGTCATGTTGTCCATATTTCAGGACCTACTTCCATGCATGTTGCGCAACAGCGTGTGGTAGGTTACCTCACTTGTATGGATGAAAATCATATGGGTGTAAATATGCAGACAATGATTTCCTATGGAGACTATTCTCATCAGAGTGGTTACAAAGCGATGATAGAACTTCTGGAGAAATTCCCTCAGCTTGATGGAGTGTTCTGTGGTAATGATCAGATGGCAATTGGTGCTCTAAAAGCTCTGAAACAAAAAGGGAAGCATGTCCCTGAGGATGTGAAGATAATAGGTTATGATGATTCATTCGTTTCAACCATTACGGAACCTTCCATTTCCACTATCCATGTTCCTAAGGTGAGTGCTGGCGTTAAGGCTGCAAACCTTCTGTTCTCTCTGATGGATCGCAACAAAGATGATTTGATTCATGAACCTGTTGGTTTCAGGATGGAAGGTCGGTTAATAATCCGTAACTCCACTGTTTCAGGTATGGATGAGGAGAACTGGCTCGTTTCAGAATGGTAGATGTTGGATGAGAGAAGTGCAATGTTACAGCTTTTAGGATATGCTGGGTCTGCTTTTGCAGCGACCGCCTAAACAACTTTCGTGACAAAACAAATGTCAGGTTGAAGCGGGTGTTAGATGCTTATAATAATTTTCCATAATCACGTTTCGCATAAAATAGATACATTATAATAACTACTTTTTTCTTTACATTGCTTATATTAAAGTTCTAATAAGCTAGTGTGTATAAATAATCATTGAGAAATTTTCCACTTACAGCAGTATTTTTGCTCCAATACTTTTCATAAATGTAACTACATTTTCAATATCCTTAGTATTGGGATGTCCTTTGGCTAGACCTCCAAAGAATTTAAATAAGCCGTAGGTATCGAATCCCTTGCATTCAAAAGCTCCTAAAACTTCAAAACCTCTGTCTTGTAAATAAGAATAGAATTTTTTTGCGTATCGTCCTTTTCCAATTCCGCTGGTACAGAGTACAAAAGTTTTCTTCGGTATATCTGCTTCATGCTTTTCTAAAAATTTATAAATTGATTGATGGAATTTCCCCATATATATTCCTGAGGCAAAACCTATTGTTTCATATTTTGAAAAATCTACTTCTTTTACTTTATTAATATTAAAGATATCGATTTCTATCTCTTTTGAAATTTCTGTTACCAATTTTTCGGTATTTTTATGATGGATCGAAGCGTAGATGATGGCAATTTTGTTCATAATTACCTCATGAAAGTAAAATTTATTTTATCTTTACATTACTTATTAGGTTTTGTTTATCATAACCTTTGCCCGATATTTTTTCGGTAATTTCACCTATTGTAATCTTATCATCTATTTTTATCTCACATGTAAATAATACGGTGTTTTCCCATTTTATATTTGCTTCAATACATATTTTATAGGTTCCCTTTTCTACAAATTCTCCATTTTCATTTTTGATATCCCATTCCAATTGAACCTTTCCGGATTTAGGAGTCGCACTGCTTATTCCGTCTATACCGGTATCTTTTACCGCTTTTCTCCATAAAGGTATACTTTCCGCTCTTTTTTCCCAACCCTTCCCTGCTGTAAAATCCGTAACAAATAAATTTTTTACGAGAATACCTTTTTCGTTTTCAACCCATACAGCAAATTGATTACTTGCTAAGCCGAATTTTCTGGTAAAATCAAAATCGATGCTTATGATTTTTTCCTGATTATCTAAGTCCTCTGCAAATATATTTCCAGAAAAGACGATAAAAATGATTAGAATAGTTAATATTATTTTTTTCATCTTACAAGCCTCCTTACCTTTCCTTGAGGTATAAAATTTAGAAAACATACATTAGTCTTATTTAACATGCGCGTTAGCAGCGTCCGTTCAACATTCGCTTAACCTGCATTTGTGCCTTTGCCGAAGCGTAAGGCAAAGTTGGCGCGAAAGTTGCACAAAAACGGACACGGATGTCCGTGGTATAAGCAGTAGCGAGTTTTCGTAGGAAAACTCGTCCATTAAGAATGAACACGGATGTTCATTCTTAATGAGGCGACCGTCCAAGCAACTTTCGTGACAAAACAAATGTCAGCGTTGAAGCGGGCGTTAGACAATTTAGGCATATGCATACATTTTTATTGTTTCAAATTCTCGGGAGTGATTATTGTTTTCTTCTTCCAAATCATACAGATTCTGAAGATTGAGCCAAAATTCAGCTGTCGTTCCAAAGAATTTTGAAAACCTGATAGCGGTATCCGCAGTAATTGAACGCTTTCCGTGAATTATTTCTGAGATTCTTGTTTCAGGAACATTGATTTCTTTTGCCAGACGATATGCAGAAATATTCATCGCATCTAAAAAATCTTCTTTGAGAATTTCTCCAGGATGAATATTGGGTAATTTTTCATCTTCATCAGTGATAATCTGTGATTCTAACATTTTCTGCACCTCCATTTTCAAACTTAAAGACAATTCTCCATTGATCATTTATTCTGATTGAATAAAATCCGTCTAAATTCCCAACAAGTTTTTCTAAACGATTACCTGGAGGGAGCCTTAAATCTTCTACAACTTTTGCAGCTTCAATCATTCGAAGTTTTCTTCTTGCAACATTCTGAATTGTCATCGGTAACTTTTTACTTTTATTACCTTTGCATATTGATTCTGTTTCTATATCATCAAAACTTCTTATCATATTTCTATACTAATGCCAAACAGAAGTATTTGTCAAGGAGTGTAAAATAAAAGCCGTACAAATGGCACAACTTTTATTTACTCAAGTTTGCTCAAGCACAAACTTGTATATCATCTGCACGTTCTCACTTCGTTGCGAACGTGCGTAAAAAGTCAATCGAAAGTTGATACTTTCTTCTTGGCTTTTTATGGGAGAAACTAATATTAAAATACAAAAATTAAAGTTTGATTTTTTTAATAGATTAACTATATACAATCACCAAAAGTATCTGACGAACTTATAGTTTGTTAATTTTTTTACCAAGTTTTAAGATTCTCTGAATAGAAGTTTTATCTTTCCTTGCACAAGCAGGCATTATATAAAACATAACTTTATTCAAAAAACTAAGTTACTAATTTTAGTTTTAAGCTTTAATTTATAAAAAATACATCCTATTTTTCAATAGTTACAGTTTATTGTGCCCTAAGGCATCTGTCTAACATTGTTTTAAACCGCAAACGGGCTCAGTCCCGTTTGTCGGCTTTGAGCTACTTGTTATGTGATTTTTACTCATTTGCAACTAATTTTACCACAGCTTTCACAAGCTTCTGATAGTTTTCTTCGGAAAGTTTTGGCACTTTCTTTTCAAGGCAAAATTTATTTACCGCACCAATAAGATGAATTACTGCGACCGAATCTTTCGAAAGCCCAGTTTCTTCTTTTTCAATAAGAATATTAGGCTCAAAATCTGCTCGATCTAGATTCGAAGTAAAAGGAATTACCACAACTGTATTCAGATCTTTTATTCCGAGCAAATCATTTTGCATTACGACGGCAGGACGTATTTTTGACGGCAAACTGCCTACCGGCTGCCCAAAATCAATTGTCCATATCTCACCATGTGTTATTTTTTAATTCCTCCCACATAGTGTTCATTGAACTTCGGGCAATATCAGTTTCCATTTCGGCATAGTTTTCTTCATTCCGTTTTTTTTTCAAAGACTCGAGCATTTTTTCCATTAAAATAATTGTCTGTTCATAGGAAAGAGAAAGCACTTGTTCCGTAAAATCTGCGTAAGCGGTATCTGACATATTGCACCTCCAACTTTCATTATACCATATTTCAAACAATTTTTCACAAAATTATGCTTTTTTTATCGGATGCCTGATGACCGTTTTCCATTTTTCAGGAGAACTTTTTCTGGGGTCTGAAAGATAAAGTTCATGGTGCAAACGTTTTTCCGTCATATCGTTTTCATATCCATTTGATCGAATGAAATCATCCATAATTTTTACGCTTGTCGGTTCATCGTCATAAGAACCGTTATGCATTATCTGAACGCACAAGCCTTCTTCAATCGATAGAAATTCCGCAGAGGAGCAATCGATTTTTTTCTTTTCAGCAGCAGTCTTTACAGCCCAATCAAAATCTTTTTTTGTAACAAAATCTGGAATACGAATTACCGAAATCCAATTGAAGCTTGATTTGTCTGAATAGTCTACGCCGTCAATTCCGGCCTGCCACCAAAAACCTTCCAACGGAGGAACAACATATTCAAAAAATTCGTTAATTTTATAATCAGTCTTGTAACTCATTTTTAGGGTATACGCTACCGCATATAATACTCCAACTGCCCGCTGATAAGCGCCGCCTTCTTCATTTGGATTTCCTTTTCCCCTAACTGCAATATAATTCATTTTTGGGACTGTTACAATTTCCGGTTTATTTTTGGGAAGATAAAATTCCCGGTATTCTTTCTTGAAATCAAATGCCATTCTTTTCTCCATAATAGCTGCCCGAAGGGCAGTCCACATAACATGGTTTTAAACCGCAACGCAGCTTGTCTGCGTTGTCGGCTTTGAAAACAGTGTTATGCTAATATTCTATATCATTTCTATATGCAATTTGTTCTACAATTGCATGAGGAAATACCTTTTCAAATTCTTGAATATTTTGTTTATTATCATCAAATTTAATAAAATCTGTAATATCAAGTTTTTGCGATTCTTTTTCATTTTCAATCAAAGCTACTCTTATTGCTCCTTCTGCAACAAGTTCATAAGAATTTGGATTAAAAATATTTATCCACAAATAATACTTCGGCCATGATACACCAGTAACTGTAGGCCCCCATCGCAGAAACTCACAGGTTATTATGTAATCTCTACCTTTTACATATTTTTTCATAATGCTCTTTTTAATTTCATTTATGTTTATCTCTCGATTAACCCCTTCTTTTTGTAATATAATTTCCATAGTTTTATTTGTTATATAAACTCTATGATTTATATCTTCTTGAACCCATTTATATAAATTATTGCTTCCTGTTTTTCTATATTTGTCAACAATTTCAATGGGAAATAATCCTTCCATATTTTCATCATCAAATCTGAATCTGTCCCATAATATACTTAAAGCCAAATCTCCAGTTGTTAATTCACAGTTCATTAATTCAAATACAAAATTTGTTTCTTGATTTGTAAGTGCCCACTTATAGTAATAATCGAGATTTATTCCTTTTGAATTGATTATATAATCATAATATTTATTCCCTGATTTCTGATTTGCATCATTAAATGATAAGTAGATTTTCTCTTTTCTTTTTGATGCAGAACTGATCATTTTTTCAAATAATAGTTCTCTATTCTGTTTGCAGTTGATAAATATAAGAGAAAAAATAATTACTATTAATAAATATTTTTTTTTCATTTTCTCTCCAACCACGCCACTAGCGTGTGAGCATAACATTCGCTTAACCTGCATTTGCGGCTCGTCCGCAATGTCAGGTTGAAGCGGGTGTTAGGTTTCTCAATAATCTACTTTTTCTAATATATTAATATAATTTCTTAATATTTATTTCTTGAACTATACTTTATGATATGACAAATTCACCATTTGAATCACTATACAAGCTAATACTTCCAGATACTAAGTCATTTTCAAATTTTTGAACAAGATTTTGCGAAATTCTATCACGATTATAATAATTCAATATTTCATTTTTTATGTTTTGTAAAACAGGCTTATTATTAATAAGAATTTCTGCTAATACTCGCGAAGGTTTATTAAGTACCCAGTACCCATTTCTCTCTTCTTTGACGAAGTAACCATTACGTATATAACGTTTAGTATCTGCACTGGTTCCTTGCATCTCAATTGTATCAGATTTTTCATACTGTACTGATTGAATTTTGACTTTTGTCATTTTGATTCTCCTTACATTCTTTTAAAATTAACATCGCGTTTGTTATCCAATTAAATTCAAAAATTAAAAAGATGGTTCTAAGAAAATAAAGTTTCCTTAGAACCATAAACAATTAGTTCATCTTTGCTGCAAATGAATCAAAATCTTCAGTAATGTAAATAGATCTTGAAGTTCCGTTTCCAGATCTTATACTCAAACCGGTTTTATATTCATCTCCACGATCAAGCTTTATAAATGATTCAACATCTTCTGTTTTGATTGACATTTGAGTCGGAGCTTGATAACCATATGCAAGTTTGAAAGAATCACAACCTTTTACATTTAAAAACATAATTTACATCTCCTATAAATATTTATTTTTAGATCGAAATAAATGTTATAGGTCGGTTCCGCACAAGTCTTTCCGCAAGCGGTCAGCTTGTCAACCTAACTTCTCGCTTAACCTGCATTGCCGTGCCTGTATAAGGCTTGGCGTGGAAATTGCATAAAAAAAGCGCAGCCGCTTTAGCGGCGCAGCGACATAAGCAATTTCCATGACAAAGGCAATGTCAGCGTTGAAGCGGGTGTTAGTTGCTTTCTCTTGTACAAAACCTTTGACCATCATAATAAAAGGCGACAAAGCGATTTTCATTGCCTTCTAAAAGCAATGTTCCTAGTTTTAATGTAAGGGGTTCTTTAAAAGAAGAGTTTCCAGAATCAGGAACAGAGTCATAAATAGGTTCTTTCAATACTTCAAGAACTATACTAGGCTCATCATAATTTGGAAGTCTTCTGTTCTTTAAATTTTCTTTCCAAAAAACAATATCTCCGGGCTTGAACTCGTTTTTTTCATTATAACGTTCAAAACAGGCTGATAGTTTTTTAATTTTCTCTTCAGGCGTCAGAGATGGTTTAGTTTTATTTTTTTGTATTGTTTCTATAATTTGTTTTAAATCTTCTTGAGAAATCACTTCTGCCATTTTTTACTCCCATAAAAAGTCAACGAACAAGGTGACTTTCTAAGCTATTTAATTCATGGCAGCAAGAGCTTGTTCAGCAAGAGTCAAAGGCTTATAAGTACCCATCATCTTACTTGAATCAAAGTCCTGTTTTTCCGTGAGCAATACCCACACGATTTCTGCCATCTTCCTCGCAGCAGCAACAATCGATTTGCCGCTGCCTTTGTTCTTTTTCATATAATCCAGTCGCTGCATGATTCTCCATTCCCAAGTATCTTTGCATCGCCGAATTCCCAACACCAACTGAACGTATGCCGTCCTCAATTCCTGTGGTCCTCGCTTCGTAATCTTTCCGTGACGAACACTCTCGTTTGAATCCTGTACCCACGGAACAAGTCCACAAAAGGCCGCATATTTGTTTGCATTCGCGAACCTGCCTATATCTTCGGTGTACGCTCTGATTATCCATGCCGTGATTTTTCCGCAGCCGCGGATTGTCATAAGACGATTGACCATTGCATCATCTTCTGTTAATTCGCTTAAATGCTTTTCAATCATCTTGACTGATTCTATCATCTGCTCTATGATTTGAAATATCAGTTTTACTGATTGTGCTTCGAGCACGAGGTCGCTATGCGACAACAGGGTGTCCAGAACTTTCTGGCGCCCTTTTTTACTTTGTAAGCTTCTAAGTTCATCAGTAAGCCCCATGCTTACCAGAAGCGCATGAACTTCATTCTTTTGTCCCACAATTGAACGAACAAGTCTTTCTCGCGATTTCAACAACCGCCTCAAGTTTTCCGTTTCCTTGCTGCAGATATGGCTTTCAGGAAGCATATCCTTTGAAAGAAATTCCGAAATCGTCGAAGCGTCATGCTTGTCGGTTTTCTTCGTCGATTCGTTGATTACCTTAAACTTCAACGTATTGATTACCGTCACTTCCGCTCCGGCTTTCTCAACCTGATTCTTAAAGAATCTTGTGTTTCCGGTTGATTCAACTCCGATTTTCACTGCAAAGTCCGCTGTCTTGTAACCGGCAATTCTTTCAAGAAACTTCGTATAACCGGCTGCTGTAGTCGGGTACTGCTTGATTTCAGACAAACTTTCAATCCTGTCCCCAACTCTCACATGCACGGTAAACTGTGTCTTGTGTAAATCAACGCCAATGTAAACTGTCATGATGACCTCCGTTTTGCTTCAGCCGAAAGTCTAATCGGTAGTGTGTTCCAATCTCCCATTCAGTCTCTTACGACTATCGTATGATACGGCAAAAGCTCTTCATTCTCCTTTCCAGAGGTCATGCCTCTACAAAATATGACGAACTATTGCCTGGGTTCCGCTGAATCACTTCAGCTTATCACATTACCGCTTGTTCGTTTTCCTTTTTATCTTACCTCCTTTATACACCAAATGATAATTTATATCCTTCTTCCTTTGAAAAAATACTAGATTCAATGAAAGCATTAAACGATGGTAGTAATTCTTCCATAGAATAATTATATTCAGAATTCGCACAATTGTGAAAAATTTCTAAAGCTAATTTTGTTTTTAACTGATTTATTGATATTATTTCAATATGTTCTTTTTTTATAATTTCTGCTATACAATTCATAAAAAATTTTTGTCTAGAATTTGAATCAGACAAATCAAAATATTTTTTATTTTCATAATAATTATTTATAATTTCAGCCTGATTATTTATAGAATCATTTCCACTGTTAATTGTTTGTCTCATTTATTACTACCTATTAATATTTCCTATTTGTGTATTAATAGAATTATTTCCACTTTTAATTTTTTGATTAACTTTTGATTTATGGACTACTTTATCAACAATTTGACTTAATAAAGTAGATATAGTACAACCAAGAGCAACAAAAGAATCGAACCCAGGAATTTTTAAAGACCAGATTAAACAAATTACTAATGTTACAGAGTTTACAATAATTCCTAACATTCTAAATACTCCTTTATAATGTTTCGCGGCGTAATGCGCCGTCCGTCTAACATCTTTTCGACCTTTCCTCATAATACCGTAAGAACTACTCGTTTACAATCTAAACTACTACAAGACAAGAAATTACATCTTTCTACCATAATACTACCCGGAACACATCATCAATAGTCAGATTAGGCCTATCTTCACTAAACAAGCTAAAACGAATCACATTCGGTCGATAGGATAGGACTTTGCACGCCGAGACCGCCGCGGTTGAGGACGTGGGTGTAAACCATAGTGGTTGAAACATCGCTGTGACCGAGAAGTTCTTGGATGGTGCGGATATCGTAACCGGATTCCAGTAGATGTGTTGCAAATGAGTGGCGGAACGTGTGGCAGCCGATCGGTTTCGGAATACCCGACCGTAAAACAGCTTCATGCAGGGTGCGCTGAATAACCGAAGGATCAATATGGTACCGCCCCTGCTCGCCTGTCTTATTATTTTGCCATCGGCGTACTTGGGGAAACACCCACTGCCATGCCCAAGTTTTACCGGCATTGGGATATTTTTTCGCAAGGGCAGCGGGAAGTGTGATACCGAGCCGAAACCGTCCTTGCAGTCTGCCTCATGAATGCGGCGGACTGTTTCCAAATGTTTTTGCAGCGGAAATTTCAGAGATACCGGCAGCATCGTTTTACGGTCTTTTGCGCCCTTTCCGCAGTGTACCGTAATTTCATTTTTATCAAAATCAATATCTTGTACCCGTAATTGCAAGCCTTCCATCAGCCTCATTCCCGTTCCATAGAGCAAGCGGATACAAAGACCGTAATCATTATCTGGTAAAAGCGAAAATATCTTTGCCGTTTCCTCACGGCTCAATACAGCGGGCAACTTTTGAGACTTTTTAGCACGGATGATATTCTCGGGACTTTGTATAGTTAAGCCTAATATGTTTTTATACAGAAACAAAAGAGCGGCAAGGGCTTGATTTTGACTTGAAGCGGCAACCTTTTCTTTTATTGCAAGACGGCTCACAAAGGAATTTATCTCTGCAGCGGAAAATGTTTTAAAATTTTTATTTTGATGTTCTCGTATAAAGCGGCTTATCCAATAGCTGTATGCTTCCCGTGTACGTTTGCTGTAGTGTTTTGCAGTAATCACTGCATCCAGTTTTCTTAAAATATCCTGAATATCCGGTGCAGTAGGCAGATTACTTTCCTCAATCATTCCTGTATTCAAGCCTATAGCATCATGAGGATCGCTATCAGCGCCTTGACAAATTTTCTCGATAAAATCGAAATCCGCACGGCAAAAACCCTCACTATAAATACTATTCAATAAAATATCACAAGAATTACGATCAGCGGGGATAGTCCAAATGCACCGATCCGGGACCCAAGCTCTGTTTGGTACTTTTTTTATCGCTTGCAAGATTTTAGAAAAATCTTCTCTGCCTGCTTTAAAACGTACCGCTAAAGTTTCTTGTTCATAAGGTTTAATTTCAATAAACATAAAAACCTCCTAAATTTATTTTCAGTCTGAATCAGTCCCCTCAACAAAAACATCACGGATAGTAAACCGCACAAATCAAATGTTAAAAGGAAAAAAGTTGCATGCTGGATAATCCGTCTAACATTCGCTGAACCTATAACGGAGCGTACCGCTGTTGTCCGACTAAAGCAATTTTAGATGAAATTTGCTATATATGCTTATTCTTTTTCCACGTTATATAATCTTTTTTGATCTTCATATCTTTTAGTTTATTCCACGCTTCCAAAGCATCTTCTCTTGTTGCATTTTTTTCATTTGCCAGATAATCACTTATAAAGTTATTAAATTTACAGGATGGAATTTGTGGAAGCTTTCCTTCAGTTTTATTTAAACAAATATATTCACAAATGACATCATTATAAGTTATTTTTTCACCATGAGAAAGTTTATTTTCAATCCAGCGATTAAGCCAATATTTTGCTCCTGATTTCGGTTTTAATCCCGGAATCCGTTTATCCATTTCACTATGTATGAATTCCCATGTTTCTTTTTTGTTGCTAAAATTTTCAACATAAGTATGACTATTCAATATATCTATATTCCGGCTTTTACTCCGATAACTATTCTTTTTATTCACCGTTCCGGTTTTCAAAAATTGAATAATAATGTCTTCAAGCTGATCTTTTCGTATTTTTGTATCAAAAGGAATTTCAAGCGATTTTGCTAATGCTTTGAGTTCGCTCATGTACCAATATTTATTTTCGAATTCTTTTATTGTCATAGAGTCTTTTTCTCAAAATTACGTTTTATTCTCTCAATACCCATTTCAGTTGTATGAATTTTTTCTGAATTGTTTTCCTATTTATCATCATAATGATTTTTACATTGAATAATTTTTATTAGTCCGTCCTCTATTTTATAGACAAGTCTATTTTTCTCGTCTATTGTCCGTGACCAATATCCGCATAAATTTTCTTTTAACGGTTCAGGATGTCCTATGCCGTTATTGCCGTTTCGTTCAATATCAATAAGCAGTTGATTAATTTTCTTCAGCGTTTTTTTGTCTTGCTTTATCCAATATGTATAATCCAACCATGCATCATCTGAAAAATCCTTGTGCACTTTTATATCTCAACAAGTTCATGTATTGAATGTTGCCCGTTTTCCATTTGCTTTTTCGAATGTTCCAATGCTTTCATATTTTTTTCAGAATAAAAAGAGCCGTCTTGAATAATTTCAAACGGAATTTTATGCTGAATTAAGGTTTGTTTCAAGAATATACGTATTGCCGTAGTTGTATCCATTCCAATAGATTCAAAAAATGCATCTGCATCATGTTTTAGAGCTGCGTCAACTCTTGTTTGAACTACTGCTGTTTTCATATGAACCTCCATGTTTACAATATAATACAAAAGTAATGAAAAAGCAATGTGTTTTATTGACTGAGCAATATACAATCCTAAAAGCTCGACCGCGGCATGTACTGCGAGTTTGCAGAGCAAACTCGGTAGTGAGGCGAAGCCAAACGACGTTCTCGCCGAAAGCAAAGCTTTATCTAGAAATACTTTTGAAACTCAACATTTCAAGCTGTCTAGGCATTCCTTTTAAAAAAATGTATAATGAGGCTTTAGAATGAGTATTAGAGCCTGTATTGTACTTGAAAACGGACAAGTTTTTGAAGGAAAAAGTTTCGGCGCTTTGGGCTGCGTGACAGGCGAAGCGGTTTTTACAACGGGAATGACCGGATACATTGAAACGCTTTCCGATCCCAGCTATTACGGACAAATCGTCATGCAGACCTTTCCTTTAATCGGGAACTACGGTTTGATTCCGCAGGATTTTGAAAGCTCGCGGCCCCACTTGAGAGGATACGTCGTCCGCTCATATTGTGATTTTCCTTCCAATTTTCGAAGCCAAGGCGCGATAGATTCTTTTTTAAAATCAAATAACATTGTAGGCTTGTACGACATCGACACCCGTTCTCTAACAAAAATTTTAAGGGAAGCGGGCGTCATGAATGCCATGCTGATTTCAGGCGATTCGCCGGAAGCGAAAAAGAAATTCGGCGCCCTTGATATTCCGGAAGAAAAGAAAAAGCTGCTGGAAAAAATCCGCGCACACAAAATTGAAAATGCCGTAGAATCGGTAAGCTGCGACGCCGTTAAAATCGAAGAGCCTGCAGACACGGTTTTCGCGAAAGCCGCAAAATATCGTGCGGTTCCGGTTACAAAAGACGGACTTAAAATAAACGACGCATCATTGGCCATGAAAAACGGTAAAAATAAAAAAGTCGTCCTTTGGGATTTCGGCGCAAAAGCCAATATCCGGCGGGAACTTTTAAAACGCGGAGTTTGTGTTATTTCCGTTCCGTCAAAATCCACCGCAAAAGAAATCATCGATCTTAAGCCGGACGGCTTAATGCTTTCAAACGGCCCCGGGGATCCTAAGGATAATCAAGAAATCATCGACCAGCTTAAAAAACTGTGTGAAAAACGCATTCCCGTTTTCGGTATCTGTTTGGGGCACCAAATCCTTGCCCTTGCCCGCGGAGCTAAAACTTCAAAGTTAAAATACGGACACCGCGGATCAAATCATCCGGTAAAAGATCTGTCAACCGGCCGCGTTTATATTTCAAGCCAAAATCACGGCTATGCCGTAGAAAACGCTTCTTTGCCTAAAGGGGCCTTACTGAGTTTTGCAAACACAAACGACGGAACGTGCGAAGGGATTACCTATACCGATATTCCCGCCTTTTCCGTTCAATTTCATCCGGAAGCTGCCGGAGGACCCTTGGATACTAATTTCTTATTTGACGAATTTATTTCTCTTATAAACAATCCCGATCATTTTAAGAATTTTAAAACGCCTTACGCCCTCATCGATTCAATTTCATATTTTGCCGACGCTATAAAAGAAAACGCTCGTATATCCGAACAATCCGGGAGTCTTTAATGCCGCTAAACACATCAATAAAAAAGATTATGGTCATAGGTTCCGGCCCCATCGTCATAGGACAGGCTGCGGAATTCGATTATGCAGGAACACAGGCCTGCAAGGTTTTAAAAGAACAGGGCATAAACGTTGTTTTGGTAAATTCAAATCCGGCAACCCTCATGACCGACCATTCCATGGCGGACTCTATTTACATAGAGCCGCTGATACCTGAAACCGTCAAGCGCATAATTGAAAAGGAAAAGCCCGACAGCTTGCTTTCAACGCTCGGCGGACAGACAGGGCTCACTTTAAGCATGGAATTGGCAAAGTCCGGATTTTTAAAGGAACACAACGTACGGCTGCTCGGAGCGAATCCCGAAACCATAGACAAGGCTGAAGACCGTCAAATGTTCAAAGACACCATGCTTTCCATCGGAGAGCCTTGTATTCCCTCCAAAGTGGTAACAACTCTAGAAGGGGCTTTGGATTTTGCCGATAACGAAATCGGATATCCTGTGATCGTAAGACCTGCGTTTACCTTGGGCGGAACGGGCGGAGGAATAGCAAACGACCGCAAAGAACTGGAAGAAATCGCTCACAACGGTCTTCATCGCTCTCCCATACATCAAATTTTAGTTGAAAAATGCATCTCCGGCTGGAAAGAAATAGAATTTGAAGTCATACGGGATCATTCGGGCAATGTCATAACCGTCTGTTCCATGGAAAATTTCGATCCTGTAGGAATTCACACTGGAGATTCCATCGTAGTAGCGCCGGCCGTCACTCTGGCGGACAAAGAATATCAAATGTTGCGTTCTTCCGCGCTTAATATAATTTCAGCGCTCAAGATCGAAGGCGGTTGTAACTGTCAGTTTGCCCTAAAACCCGATTCTTTTGAATATGCAGTTATAGAAGTAAATCCCCGCGTTTCAAGGTCTTCGGCTCTTGCGTCAAAAGCGACCGGATATCCTATAGCAAAAGTCGCAACCCTCATCGCAATCGGGTACAATTTGGATGAAATTCCTAACGCCGTTACCCAAAAAACGGCGGCATGTTTCGAACCGGTAGTGGATTACATCGTCGTAAAATTCCCGAAATGGCCGTTCGATAAATTCGTCTACGCCAAAAGAACCTTAGGCACTCAGATGAAGGCGACAGGAGAAGTAATGGCGATCGGTCGCTCTTTCGAAGAAGCCTTGATGAAAGCCGTCCGCGGGGCGGAAATAGGCGTTTATTCTTTGCGCCTAAAAGCTTTTTCCCAAGAAACCGACGAGCAAATAAAAAAAAGAGTCGGTGAAATAACGGATTTACGTATCTTTGCCGTTTACGAGGCCCTGAGACGCAAAATCTTATCTGTAAGACAGATAAGTGAAATTACAAAGATAGACGCATGGTTTATTTCCAAGTTGGAAAATATAGCAGCCCTTGAAGATGAACTTGAAAGCGTAAAAAACAAAATTTCGACGCTTTCAAACGAACTTTATTTAAAAGCAAAAAAATCAGGCTTTCCCGATAAGGTAATAGAATCTTTGTCGAAAGTGAAAATTCCAGGCGGCTCGGGAATTTTACAAGACTCCAAAGCGGCGGAAAAACTGCGGAAAGAAGGCAAACTGGCGCACATTCCCGCAACATATAAAATGGTCGATACCTGCGCCGGAGAATTCAATGCGGAAACTCCGTATTTTTACGCAGGCTACGACGAGCAAAACGAAGCCGCCGAATTCCTTAAAAACAGGAAAAATACGGAAGGCAAAAAAGGTACTATTATTGTTTTAGGTTCCGGCCCTATAAGGATCGGTCAGGGAATAGAATTCGACTATGCTTCCGTTCAATGCGTTTGGTCGCTGAAAAAACTGGGTTACGAAGTAGCGATTATAAACAATAACCCCGAAACCGTTTCTACCGATTTCGACACTGCCGACAGGCTTTATTTCGAACCTCTTACGCCGGAAGACGTTATGAACGTGATATACACGGAAAAGCCCTTCGGGGTTGTCGTCGCCTTCGGCGGACAAACCGCAATAAAACTTACTAAATTTCTTGATAAGCAGGGAATTAAAATTCTGGGAACCAGCGCCGACTCTATAGACATCGCTGAAGACCGCGAGCGTTTTGAACAGCTTTGTGAAAAGTTAAAGATAAACAGGCCAAAAGGAGAAACCGTTTTTACGACGGAACAGGCTCTGCTTTCGGCGGAGCGGATAGGATATCCGGTTTTACTTCGCCCTTCATATGTTCTAGGCGGACAGAACATGATCATCGCCTTTACTCCGGCGGACATAAAAGAGTACATGTCCATCATCCTTGCCCAAGAAATTGAAAACCCGGTTTTAATAGACAAATACATGATGGGCACGGAACTGGAAGTCGACGCTATATGCGACGGAAAAGACATTCTTATTCCGGGAATAATGGAACACATAGAAAGGACGGGCATTCATTCCGGAGATTCCATAGCCGTTTATCCTTCTTGGAACTTAAACGATATTCTCCGTGAAAAAATCATAAATCAATCCCGCGAACTCGCTCTCGCCCTTAAAACGCGGGGACTTATCAATATTCAGTACCTGATTTACAACAATTCTCTTTACATCATAGAAGTTAATCCCCGTTCAAGCCGCACCGTCCCCTATATCAGCAAGGTGACCGGCGTTCCCATGGTAGAACTTGCCACGCAGGCCATGCTGGGTAAAAGCATAAAAGAGATGGGCTACGGTTTAGGACTTTATAAAATTCCTCCGTATTTCGCCGTAAAAGTTCCCGTATTCAGCTTTGAAAAACTCATGGATGTGGACACCCATTTGGGCCCGGAAATGAAATCGACGGGAGAAGTTTTAGGCCTGGCTTCCACTATGGAAGAAGCTATTTTCAAGGGACTTATCGCAGCCGGTTATAAAATGAAAAGAGGCGGCGGCGTTCTGTTCACGGTGCGCAAAACCGATCAATACGAAATTCCCGATCTGGCGCGCAAATTTTACGACATGGGCTTTACCCTTTATGCAACGGAAGGAACCGCAAAGGTAATCCGCGATTTCGGTATGGAAGTGGTAACCGTAAACAAAATCCATGAAAATTCCGAAAATAATTTTCTTACGCTTTTGGATTCGGAAAAAATCGACTACGTGGTTTCCACAAGCGCGAAGGGACGAAATCCTGCAGCTGACAGCGTAAAAATGCGAAGACACGCCATAGAGCGTGACATTCCGTGCCTTACGTCCATAGACACCGCCAACGCCATAGCCAATTGCCTTATGAGCCATTATTCGGCCGAAAACGTAGAACTTGTAAACATAAACGATTTAAGATCGGCAAAGCAGAAAATAAGATTCAGCAAGATGCACAGTACCGGCAACGATTTTATCGTCATGAACGCGATGGCGCAGGTTATCAACAATCCCGCCGGTCTGAGCGTAAGGCTTTGCAACCGCCGTACGGGCATAGGAGCGGATTCTTTAGCCCTCATAGAAAGGAGCGATAAGGCCGACGCTTACATGAAATTTTTTAACCAGGACGGCTCCGAAGGAAGGCTTGCGGGCAACGCAATACGCAGCGTGGCAAAGTATTTATTCGACAACAACATAAACGGAATCGCCGCGCGGCATGCGCTCGTTACCGATCCTACGGCGGCGATAACCATAGAAACGGCAAGCGGCATAAAATCTTTGGTCTTGTACAAACAAAACGGAAAAATATCGTCCGTAACCGTAGATATGGGAAAACCGGAATTTTCACCGGCTTCTTTACCGACAACGCTGAAAGACACGCCGTTTTTTCCTCCGTCAAACGAAACGCAGGATAATGCCCTTTTGCCTAAAAAGGCTATTGTCAACGAAACCCTTGCTGTAGGCGATGAAAAATACAAAGTTTCCTGTATTTCCGTCGGAGTTCCTCACTGCGTGGTTTTTTGCGACTTCGTCGACAAGGTAGACATTTTTAAAGTCGGCCCCTTGTTTGAAAACAACAAAGCCTTCCCGCAGAGGGTAAACACCGAATTTGTGCGCGTCGCAGGCCCGAACGAATTAAAAATGCGTACATGGGAAAGAGGAAACGGCGAAACCCCAGCCTGCGGAACGGGAGCCTGCGCGGCGGTCGTAGCGGCCGTTCTTAACGGATACTGCAAATTAAACGAAAATATTACGGTAAAAGTTCGCGGCGGCGAATTGATAGTAAAATACACGGGAAAAACGGTCTTTCTTACGGGCGCAACGGAACTGGTGTACGAAGGCAACGTAGAAATTTAATTTCACTTGATAAAGCACTAAGGAAGCGGCTTCCGCATCTCTCAGGTTTTCAACGGAAGGCGCATAGTACGCATTGTCCGGATCCGCTTACTTTCTTAAAAATATTTCGCCGGCTCCCGTTTTTTTATCGCGGCTGTACGCGCCTTTTTGCGGCAGCTTTTCTGTTGATATTTTATCTCCGGAATTTATATCGCGCTCTCCTTCATCTACCGCAAGCAGCATACCTTGTTTGGAACAGGCGTAATATCCTTTTTTTGTGTCCGGAAGCTTTATCGGATCCGATACTATTCTTAAAATGTCCGTTTCATCGTGTTCCCGTTTTTTAAAGCGGTTTGAAACCAATACGAAACTTAAAACCGCCCTGTCTTTGGGTAAGCCCGCGTCAGCCGAAAGTTTTAAAAGCGGCAAAGGAGAATCTTCCGTAGTAAATGCAAAATTACACCATTTTTGGCCGCGCCTTCCGTCCATAGGGCATACGGCGGCGTGCGGACAGGGCAAAACAGGCTCGTATCCTTTATCAATAAAAATTTTTCTCATCGCACTTACGAGCCGCGCAGACTGCGGAACGCCGGGTTCTATCAGGAGAACGCTTGCCTTTTCATCCGCATAGTTCAGCAGATCTTCGCAGAATTTTTTTGCAAAAAAATCGGATTTCGATCTTGCGCTCGGCGCCGTATACTCAAGCATTTCGTTCAGCATGTTGGCGCAGGTTATAAACGACGCTCTTTGCTTTACCGGCAATCCCATTTCGCCTTTTAAGCGGATGATTTTCCACGGAAAAGAATCCGGTTCGGGTAAGGTTTTAGCGGCGATCGACAAAAAAATTTCTTCGCCAAGGGTAAGAGCCGCCTGAGAAATATCAAGACAGTACCATGTCAATTTTTTTTTACGAAGCTCCGGCCGTGAAAGCCACAAAGCTGTCACTACCGTCAAAGGTCCGCTTCCCGCATCAAGACAAACGTCTCCGTCTTCAAGGCAAAGATTTTCAGGCGCAAAACCTGCAAACAGTTTTGTAAGCCTTATGAGGTTCCACCACATAAAATAGCGCACGTACGAAGAAAGTTTAACCGTTTCGTTCATATAGCTTTTTCGCCTGTCGGGTCTTTCATCCGTCAGTTCATGAGAGAGCTCTCTTATCTGCATGGGAATCTTCGCAAGCTGACGGCTGTTCAAAGGGCGTATGTTTTGTATCACTGATAAGAATTCCGTAAGTATCTTTTTTGAATCCGGGGGAAGATTTTCTTCGGGAAACATCTTTGCCGTCTCCGCTACAAAAACTCTTATTTTATTTCCGCCGCCCGAAACAGGAATTTTCACACTTTCGGCGTTTTCGGTATTTTTATTTTTGAGCGTTTTTTTATAAATTTTACCGGATTTTTCTTCTTTTAAAGTTTTACAGCGATCAGGCGACTTTTTCCTTGAAAATTTATCGTACCATTTTTCATTTCCGTCGGGCGTTGTCGGCGCTTTATCGCGTTTCATCTTTAACGTCCGCCTTGCCGTCAATGCGGTGTTTCCTTACTGTCAAAAAAATATCCGTAAGTTCTTTTCTCGCTTCGCGAATGTTTTGCATAAGCTCCGCATTTTCACTTTCCACATTCATGTCGGCGATAATATTATCTCTTGCGCCTTCTATCGTAAATTTTTTTTCATATATCAGATATTTTAAGCGCTGTATGATGTCTATTTCTCTCTGCGTATAAACGCGTCTTCCGCCCAAATCTTTTTTAGGCCTCATACCGGGAATGACTTCTTCCCAATAACGAAGCACATGAGCTTTTAATCCCGTCAATTCTTCAACGTCGCCGATCGTATACTGTGCCATCAGTTTTTTTCCCGTTTTTCCCATTTTACTCGGCTGGCCTTCATTTCCAGCTGAACGGGAATTTTAGAGAACCCTAAGTCTTCCCTGATCCGGTTTTTAAGATAAGCTATATAAGTTTGAGGAACAACTTCCGGCCGAGTTGCAAATATAATAAATCCTACGGGATTTACGCTTTTTTGCGTCATGTACCTTATGTGAAAATGTAAGGTTTTTGAAGCCGGCGGAGGATATTTGAAAAGCCAATCTTTAAGAGCCGTATTCAAAGCGGAAGTGTCTATTTTTCTGGAAAGCTGTCCGTATAATTCAATGGCTGTGTCCATAAGAAGTTTTATGCCGTCTCCTTCCTTCGCGGAAAGAGGAAGTATGGGCGCAAAATTCATATGAGCGAACATTATTCTGATGTCTTTTTCAATGTCTTTGAATTTCGTCTCTTTTTTGTCTACGGCGTCCCATTTGTTCATAACAAAAATAATAGCGCGTCCCCTCTCATAGGCTAAAGAGCAAATTTTTTTGTCCTGTTCCGCAAGGCCGGTGCGAACGTCGATCACTAAAAAAACGATGTCGCAATCATCAAGCGTTTTTATGGCCCTGTTCACGGAATAATATTCTATGTCCTCCGTCACGCGCGCTTTACGCCTTATACCCGCAGTGTCGAGAATTTGAAAATCACGGCCGCTGTACCTGAACGAACCTTCAACGACATCGCGGGTAGTTCCCGCATAATCGCTTACAATCGATGCTTCCGTATGGGTGAGCCTGTTGGTCAATGTGGATTTCCCCGTGTTCGGTTTTCCCAAAACCGCAATCCTTATCGGATTTCTTTCTTCTCCTTCCGTAACCTTGGAAAAATCAAGACCTTTGACTATAGCTTCGGAAAGTTCCGGTATGCGGTCCCCGTGTTCCGCGGATATAAAGATAAGCTCTTTAAATCCGTATTTCATATAATTCCATGCGGAACCTTCGTTTCTGCCGCCTTCCGCCTTATTTACCGCAGCTATGACTTTGTCCCAATATTGCCGCAACAAGGCTATGAATTCCTCATCTTCGCCCGTTATCTGCCCGGCTTCAAGCAAAAGTAAAATGCGGTCGGCTTTTTTAAGCGTTTCAAGCATTTTGCTTACGACAAGTTTATCTAAAAGAGCTTCCTTTGTTCCTTCGGCATGATCAAGCTTGTATCCGCCCGTGTCCGTCAAATGAACGGGTTTTCCGCATATAAAGGCGGTTCCTTCAACGGGATCTCTGGTAACTCCCGGCGTAGGATCCGTGATGGAAATTCTTTTTTTCATAAACCTGTTAAATAAGGTGGATTTTCCCACGTTGGGCCGGCCGGCTATTACTATGAGAGGAAGATTGTGATATGTTTTTTCCGGATCGAAATTCAAACCGCTTTCTTCTTCCTGCGCTGGAAATTCCGGCGGCACCGGAAATTCAGGATTTAAAATTGCATTTTCCGCAATGCCTTCATTTTTTCTTTTTGAGGATTTAAAAGAATTCCGTCCGGTTTTTCCGGTTTTTTTATACATGTTTTTCCGCATTTAAATTAAGTTGTTTAAGGCCTTTGATGAAATATCCTGCATCTCTTTTATCGTAAATTTTGAAAGTATCTCTTTTACCGCCGATATCTGCTTGGCCGTCATGCTCAAATTTCTTATTCCCATTCCGCCAAGAACAAGAACTCCGTTTTGCCGGCTCGCCATTTCACCGCACACGGAAACGGATATACCGGACGCCGCCGCATTTTGCAGCGTGTTTTGTATCATACGCAAGACGGCAGGATGACATTCATCGTAAAGCTCCGCCACAAAAGGATTTTCTCTGTCTATGCCTATCGTATATTGCGTAAGATCATTTGTCCCTATCGAAAAAAAATCCGCCGTCTTTGCAAGGCTGTCTGAAATAAGAGCTGCTGCAGCCGTTTCAACCATGATTCCCAAAGGAACATTCTTCTTAAAAGGCACGCCTTCGGCGGCAAGTTCTTTCTGCGCCGTATCTGCTATAATTTTTGCTTTTTCAATTTGCTCCGCGCTCGAAATAAGCGGCAGCATTATTTTTAGATTGCCGTACACTCCGGCTCTGTACAAAGCGCGGAGCTGTGTTTTTAAAATTTCAGGATGCGCCAGGCTGAACCGTATAGCCCTCAATCCCATCAGAGGATTTTTTTCTTTAAAATCGGATTGAACGGGTTGATTGAATCGATCGGATTGACCGGATTGACTTGAGCCGCCGGAAATTTTTGCATCCGGAGCGGAAGCCGGTGAGAAGGTCGGCGCGGAAGTTATTGAGGAAGTCATATCGCCCAAACCTTTTATCAGTTTATCGCCTCCGGCGTCAAGCGTTCTTATGGTCACGGGTTTACCGCCCATCGTTTCCAAAACTTCCTTGTATGCTTCAAACTGGGCTTCTTCCGAAAAGCTTTGATTTTCGGCCATAAAAAGAAATTCCGTTCTGAACAGGCCTATTCCGTCGGCGCCTTCTTTTAGCGCGGTACGGGCTTCATCCGGAGTTCCGATATTCGCAAAAACATGAAATTTTACGCCGTCCTTGGTCAAAGCTTCTTTTGTCCTAAATACGTTCAAGACTTTTTTGCGCTCTTCTTCGTCTTTTATCCTTTGGCGATAAAGCGAAAGCGTTTTTTCGTCCGGATCCGCAATGATCTTTCCTTTTTCACCGTCAACAATAACCGTAGTCCCCGAAGGTATTCCGGAGGTAATTCCTGTAACGGCAAAAACACTAGGTATACCGTAATTTCTTGCAAGAATTGTAACGTGGCTTGATTTTCCGCCCTCCGTCAAAGCAAGTCCCGCTATTTTTCTTTTTGAAAGGACTATAGCGTCGGTAGGATTCATGACCCTTGCAACTATGACGGCCCCGTCGGGAACGGAGTCTGTGTTAAACGGATGATAATCCAAAAGTTCATTTAAAACCTGATCGAAGACGTCGCGGATATCTTTGGCTCTTTCGGTTAAATACTCGTTTTTTGAATCGCGCAAGCGCTGCTCATATTCGCCGGTTTTTTTGTCAAGAACATATTCGATATTGTAAAGCTCTTTTTCGTAAGAAGTTTTAATTTCTTTTATGAAAACCGCGTCCGACAGCATGGCAAGATACGATTCAAATATTTCTTTTTGTATCTTGTTTGCCGCAGTCTCAGTTATCTGTGCCTTAAGGCGCGCGGAAACCGCTTCGACAGCCGCTTTAAAACGTTCCCATCCGATTCCAATATCTTCGGGTTTTACAGATCTTTGCGGAACAATTCTTTTTTCAGTTTCGGGAATGATAAAGGCCGTCCCCAAGCCTATGCCGCCGGAGGCCGAAATACCGGTAAAAACATTCATTTCAGGAAATTATACCTTTGAGTTTACTCTGTTGTCAAATATACAAAAAAAGGCAGCCTAAAATTTTCAAGCCGCCTTTTTATCGCCGTTATGTCCGGTCATAAGAACTTTGCTTGTTCCGGACGTCTCATCGAAAAAATCAAATGCTGAGCAGGTCGTTGAGTTTTTTAACAAAATCCGCAGGATCTTTTATTTCAGCGCCGTCCATCAGCATGGCTTGATCCAACAGTACCGTAGAAATCTTTTCAATGTATTGTTCGTCCTCAGATTCGCGAATTTTCGCAAGTATCGCGTGATCGGCGTTTACTTCCAGAATGGGTTTAACTTCCGCAAAGCTTTTTTGTCCCATAGCTTTCATCATGCGCTCCATCTGCAAAGAAGGATCGTTTTCATCAACTACGATACAAGCAGGACTATCGGAAAGCCGCTTGCTCAAACGAACGTCCTTTACCCTGTCTCCCAAAGCTTTTTTTATTTTTTCAACTACGGGCTTGAATTCCTTGTCCTTTTTTTCAGCTTCTTTTTTATCTACGCCGAGCTCTTCGTCGCTTCCTGCACGGTTTACGGCCTTTAGTTCGAAATCCTTATATTTGCCGAAAGCGGGAATTACAATATCGTCTATTTCGTCAAACATAATAAGAACTTCAAAGCCTTTTTTTCTGTAGGCTTCAAGCAGCGGGCTTAAGCGCAGATTTTTTTCATCCGTCCCGGTTATATAGTAAATGGCTTTTTGCTCAGGTTTCATGCGCTGCACATAGTCGGCAAAGCTGGTCCACTTATCGTCTCCGGTACCGCTCTCGTCGGTGCTTTTAAACCTCACGATATCTGCAATTTCTTCACGGTTTGCATAATCGGAATAAAGCCCTTCTTTTACGGGACGGTTAAAAGCGGAAACAAACTTATTCCAGTTTTCCAAAGCCTTTTTTTCGTCATCGCCAGGTTTTTCCGCCTTGCGCGCTTTGTCGGCGGCGTCTCCCATCTTTTTAAATTCTCCCAGCAATTTTTTTACGGACGCTGTGCGGATATTTTCCAAAATCCTGTTTTTCTGAAGAATTTCACGGCTTACGTTCAGAGGAAGATCTTCACTGTCTATAATACCGCGGACAAATCTTAAATACGCCGGCAACAGTTCCCTGTCGTCGTCCGTAATAAAAACGCGCTTTACATAAAGCTTTACTCCGCTCTTATAGTCCGCCTGGTACATATCGAACGGAGCCTGCTGTGGAACATAAAACAGCGTCGTGTATTCCTGCGTTCCTTCGGCATGAGTGTGCACATACATCAAAGGATCTAGGGTGTCGTGGCTTAAAGTCTTATAAAAGTCGTTATAGTCTTCGTCTTTCAGTTCCGACTTGGGACGCTTCCATAAAGCGCTCGCGCTGTTTACCTGATCAACCTTATTTTCGGATCCGGTAATCTTTCCTTTATCGTCGTACTTATTTTGAACATAGTGCAAAAAGATGGGAAAGGCTATGTGGTCGCTGTATCTTTTTATAAGTTCTTCTATTTTCCAGCGGCTCGCGTATTCTTTGCTTTCGTCGTTAAGGTGCATTTCTATTACCGAACCGACTTTTTCTTTATCGTCGAATCCGAATTTTTTTGAAATTTCACCGGCGGCGTCCGTTTCTTCTATTTCATAAGAATTAACTCCGTCGCTCGACCAATGCCAAAGTTTTCCGGATTTGTCGCCGGCCTTGCGCGTATAGACGTCTATCCTTTTTGAAGCCATAAACGCCGAATAAAAACCGACTCCGAACTGTCCTATCAGCGATGAATTTTTTGCCGCGTCGCTGCCGAGTTTTTCAAGAAAGGCCTTGGTCCCGGAACGGGCGATTGTGCCCAGATTTTCGGTGAGATCTTTTTCATCCATTCCCAATCCTGAATCCTGCACTGTCAGCACGTTTTCTTTTTCATCAAAGGAAATGTCTATCCTCGGATCGAATTTTATAGACTTATATAAATCGTCGGAAACCGTCAAATACTTCAACTTGTCGATAGCGTCGGATGCGTTTGAAACTATTTCCCTTAAAAAAATATCTTTGTTCGAATACATGGAATGTATTATGAGTTTTAAAAGCTGATTAACCTCTGTTTGAAATTGATGTTTTGCCATAAATTTTTCCTCATACAATTAAAATTAGAATTTGCAAGCATAACGCTCGAAGCGTCACGCTGCCGGAACCTTGCCTTAAGCGCTGTGTTTTCAAAACTTGACATTTTGTCGACACACTAAAAGGTTGGAAAATTTCGAGTTCTATCAATCTCGAAAATGAACCGGCTTATAAAAATATAATAAAAAACCGCTTTCGGCGGCAAGATTTTTTAAAGTCCGATCCGCGCCGATTCCGCACCGTGTTGATCGCTTCGTTTCGCTCCGAAGCTGCGCCTGCTTTGCGCCGTTTCCGCTGTCATCTTCGCACCGGTACACCGCGGGGCTTATACGGTTCTGCGTCAACTTACATTTCAGCCGTTTTCGCTCCGATGCGGAACGTGATTCCGATGTCGCCTATGGAAGAAAAATAGCGTTCGTAATTGTCCCCCTTTTCCAGCGTATTGCGGCGTGAAACATAAAGATGTAAACCGAAATATTCATATTCAAAAAATAAATCGGCACCCCATTCAAAGCAGAAAGAATAATCGCTTTTCAAAGGATAATAATAGGAAAAGGGCGTAACCATGCCTTTTATATCCATCCCGAACCATTTTTTTAAATAAAACCTATGTTCAACTCCGAATAAAAAATCATGATATATCGTATGCCCGTAAAAATTCCTAGGTAAAAACTCATAGTCGTTTTTATAATCAAGTTTTAAATAAGAATATCCCACGAACGGATATGCGGTTATCCCGTAACCTATGCGGATCGGAATTCCTATAGTCTCCTGAGTAGAGACCGAATATATGTCGCTCGTTTTATTCATTATATCCGACCAGGCGATTCCCTGCGGGTGATAAAGCACTCCGAAATTAGTCAGCGATTTTATAAGAAAAAAATCGTTTATCTCTACTACGATTAAGGCTCCGGAATAATTCATGAATTTTGAAAAGGATCTGTCCGTTTCTCCCGAATTGCCTTTTATTTCATTTATTACGCTCAGAGCTCCCGCCGTCTTTTCAATAGTCCAGCTCATATCCATAAGAGAAGATTTTGTCTGTATCTGCAGCGCCGGCAAAGAAAAAACAAAAACGAAGATTCCGGCGGACAAAAAGCCGAGCCTCTTAATAAATCTTATCTCCCAACAATCTTGCTATGAGATCTACGGCTAAAGCCGCCGTCATGTTCCTTATATCCAATACAGGGTTTACTTCTACGATTTCCGCCGATTTTACCATTCCGGTACCGCACATTTCTTCCATTATGAGAAGACCTTCCCTGTTTGAAAGGCCGGCTTGCAGCGGGATTCCCGTGCCAGGAGCGAACATGGGATCAAGAACGTCCATATCGAAGCTCAGGTGTACCGCGTCCGCTCTTTCTCTAAAAAACTCAATTATCTTTTTCAATATCACCGGAAAACCCTGCTTGTCTATGTCGCTCATGCTAAAGACCGTAACCCCTGCTTTTTTCATGAGAGCTTTTTCACCGGGATCAAGATCGCGTGTTCCTACAAAGCACACGTTTGCAGGATCTACTTTTCTTCCGGCAAAGTACAAATCCGTCAACTCTTTTAATCCGTATCCGCATGAAGCCGCAAGGCATTCGCCGTGCACATTTCCCGAAATCGTAGTCTCCGCCGTATTAAAGTCCCCGTGAGCGTCTACGTACAAAACGCCGAGCCGCTGTTGCTTTTTTTTGCATGCGGCCGCCATTCCCGCCAGAGACCCCAGCACAATGGAATGATCTCCTCCTAAAATCAAAGGAAATTCTTCCCTGTCCGCAATGCTTTCAACTTCTCTTGCAAGCTGAGTGCAGGCGGCAACTATAGGCAATAGGTATTTTGCCTTAGGATTGCCTTCTTTTTTATAATCTTCGGATTCTATTTTTACGGTTGAACGGTAATCTACAATTTTGTGTCCGAGTTGTTCAAGCCGGCTTTGAAGCCCCGCAAGCCTTATCGCCGCCGGCCCCATATCCGACCCGTGCCGGCTTGCCCCAAAATCAAGCGGCACTTCAAGTATGTTTATATTCATGTCACTATATTATTGACTTTACTTTGCATGATCAATAAACGCGGCATAAAACGTCGAGTTTTAACGATATAATCCCGCAGCCAAGCATCTGATAATGCGATGAGATGACGAACTGTTTTATAGGCGAACCATTCTTAAACCTCCGTTGCTTTTATAAAAAACTGCCGAACATTCCGTTGTTTTAGGGCAGCTCTAAAAACTCGCCTTTAGCGATTTTTAGCGATTTTTCCTTGACAAAACCATGTTATTACATAATAATTACATCAATAAAGGGGTGCTTTATGTTGGTTTCCATAGTTCCGATCGGCAATTCTCGCGGAGTAAGATTTCCGAAACCCGTTCTGGATAAATTTTTCGTAAAAGACAAAATGAACATGGAAGTAACGGAAAAAGGAATATGGCTTACGCCTGTAACAGAACAACCTCGTTCCGGTTGGGCAGAGGCCTTTTGCGCCATGCACCAAAACAAGGAAGATATTTTGGACGATATTCCGGTTTCGGGAGCGTTTGAATGGGAATGGTAGCGAGTCAGTATAATGTTTATCGCGTGAGTCTTGACCCGACTGTGGGACACGAGATAAAGAAAACAAGACCGTGCCTTGTCATTTCCCCCGATGAGATGAATCATCATATCGATACCGTTATCATTGCGCCCATGACGAGTAAATCCCGCCAATATCCGACCAGAATTCCTGTTAAGTTTGAGGGGAAAAACGGGTGGATTGTTTTGGATCAGATAAGAACCGTTGATAATACCAGACTTGTAAAGCATTTGGGAAAAATAACTAAAAAAGAAATTTCGGCAGTAAAAAACATTCTAAAAGAAATGTTGGTTGACTGAAGTCTTATAGATAGGTCATCTATTCCGGCCGGAATGCCGATAATTTCCGAATTATGGACAGCATAAACCTATTTTGTTATACTACAATAGTCTGAATGTCGAGCTTTGAAAGCAAGACATAATAAGAAATGTACTTTCGGCGAGAACGCCGTTCGGCTTCGCCTCACTACCGAGTTTGCGTTGCAAACTCGCTGTGTATGCCGCGGTCGAGCTTTTAGAGTAGAATTCCGTAAGCATAACGCTCGAAGCGTCACGCTGCCGGAACCTCGCCTTGAGTACCTCATTTTCAAAACACGCCATTTCATTGAACAACGAAAATGTCGAAAATCTGCGAGGTCTTATATGCCCAAAATAGAAGTGAACGAATCTTTGTTTTTTAAACAGATCGGTAAAAAATATGATTATGAATCTCTTGAAAAAATACTGACCTGCGGAAAGGCCGAGCTTGATGAAAAACCCGATGAATCTTTACCGGAAGACCTGCGCACCATAAAAATCGAACTAAACGATACCAACCGCCCGGATCTTTGGTCTACAAACGGAATCGCAAGGCAGATACGCCTTTACAGCGGGAAAAAAAGCGTCGATTATTCGTCTTTTATGTCAAAAAAAGGAGACGTTAAAGACATTGGAAACAGAATCGCGACCGTCGATCCGGAATTAAAAAACATTCGGCCTTACATGGTAGCCTTCGTCATTTCCGGCAAGGCTATCGACGAACCCATGCTCTTGGATATCATCCAGACACAGGAAAAACTTGCCTGGAATTTCGGAAGAAAGAGAAAATCCATTTCCATGGGAATATACAATGTGTCGCAAATAAAATTCCCTGTTCACTATAAGGCTGTAGATCCCGATAAAACGTCCTTTGTCCCCCTGCAGGTTACCGAGCCCATGACATGCAGGCAGATCCTTACAGATCATCCAAAAGGGAAAGACTACGGCTGGATTTTAAAAGACATGAAAAAATTTCCCCTGCTGGTAGACGACAAAGGTGAAATCTTGTCCATGGCGCCTATAATCAACAGCGCCACATTGGGCGCCGTACAAGTCGGAGAAAAAGATCTAATGGTAGAGCTTACCGGCGACAATATCGAAAATCTCATACTTTCGGCCAACATGGTCGCCTGCGATTTTGCCGACTGCGGATATGAAATTTTGCCCGTAAAAGTCTGCCATCCTTACGATACCGGGCTGGGAAAAGACATAGTCGCGCCGTATTATTTCCAGCTTCCCACAACGACTTCTCTTTCACACATAAATAAGCTTTTGGGATTGGAATTAACGCAAAAGGAAGTTACGGCGGCTCTTGAGCGCATGGGTAACGCCGTAAGCGTAAAAAACATAAAATACAAAGACGGCGGCGAAGATACCCAATTTATATTAAATCCGCCGCCCTACCGCAATGATTTTTTACACGAAGTCGACATAATCGAAGACGTTATGATTGGACTTGATCTTACGACTTTTAAACCCGAAAAACCGGGCGACTTTACGATAGGCCGCCTTTTGCCTCTTACGGAATTTTCCAGAAAAACCAAAACCCTTATGGTGGGACTCGGCTATCAGGAAATGATATTCAACTACGTGGGCAGCAGACAGGACTATATTGAAAAAATGAACACGGACGGTTCGAATGTGATAGAAATTGCCAACCCCATGAGCGAAAATTATCAGTTCATACGATCTTCCGTAATTCCGTCCCTGCTTAAGGCCGAAAGCATTTCCGCAAACGCCGTCTTTCCGCACAAAATTTTTGAAATAGGTAAAGTAGCTTATATCTGTGAAAAAGAGAACACGGGAACAAGAACAAGACAGAACCTGGGTTTTTTGACAGCCGCAAACAACGCCAATTTTAACGGCGCCGCCGGAGAAGTTTCCGCCCTCTTGTATTATCTTGACCACAAATATGAAGTAAAAGAAAGCAGCGATCCGCGCTTTATACCGGGCAGACAGGCAGCCGTTATCGTAAACGGTAAGCAGGTAGGCGTGTTCGGCGAGATCCATCCGGCTGTCCTTGAAAACTGGGCTATAAACGTTCCGTGCGTTGCCGGTGAAATAGACCTCGAAGAACTGATTTAAAGCGGACTCGGCCGGCTTTATTTATATTAAATTATTGTAATCTCTTTTTCCATAATTCGAACATTATAGGCCATGTTTTTCCTTTATACGAGCAACGGCATCCTCTACGGAAGAATATCTGCCGTTTTTCATATCCTGTTTTGCTTCTTCAAGTTTACCGTAAACGTTAGAAAGAAAAAGATTTTTCTCATAGGTTTCCATACTCATAATTACCATGTCACCATAACCGTTTTTCGTAACGAAAATAGGTTCTTTATCCTCATGGCATATTTGTGAAATTGCTGTAGTGTTTTTTAAATCCCTTATAGGAACGATTCTCGGCATTTTATCTCCTCGTGGGATTATTTTACCACATATTTAAGCGTTTTGTCTACAAAGCAGTTGCATAGTGCAGTTTCATCTCTTTTTAAATACTGTTTTATCGTCCTTGTTTTCCTTCTCGGTTTAAAAAATGTCTTCCGTGTGATAAAATCGAATTCACAGTTGTGCGACTTTAAAATCAGCGGGGGCAAAAATGAAAACGGAAACGGCAAAAGCGGAACAGATAAGAAGCGTTATTCGATACATAAAAAAATTTAAAGACGCAACCGTAGTCATATACATCGATGATGAACTCATAGACTCTCCTTTGTTTTCAAGCCACATCCGCGACATCGCCCTCATTCACGCATCAGGCTTAAACGTAGTCATCATACCCGGAGCGAGGAACTACATCGATAAAACTCTGACAAAAGCTAACATCCCCTGGAAAATAAAAAACGGCTGCCGCATTACGAGCGAAGACGCCATGCCTCTTATAAAAACCGCCGCCTTTGAAATTTCAAACATAGTTATGACCGGTTTGGCGGGGGAACACATAAACGCCGTAATAGGAAACTGGGTAAGAGCGAGGGGAATGGGCGTGATAGACGGTTTTGACTTTGCGACTTCCGGAGAAATAGACAAACTTGAAATAGATTCCATACGCACGATACTGGAAAAACGGTTCATTCCCATATTTCCGTGCATAGGCTGGAGTCTTACGGGAAAGCCTTACAATATTTCTTCTTTACAGCTTGCGCAGGAGATAGCCGTATATTTACAAGCGGATAAACTTTTTTTTGTGGTTCCCGAAGCGGAAATTTCAAAGGAAAATTTTATAATTCCCGACAATATGATCCTATCAAAAGAAGGGCATCTTCCCGCTTTAAACATAGAAGAATTAAACGCTTTTATGGATATAAATCAAAAAAGCCCGGCGGACGATTGTGCGCCCTCTTGCACGGGGGATTGCACGGACAGCCGTGCAGACGATCGATCAAACAATCAAATCGGTAACCCGGCCGCAGATTCCGAGCAAAACCGCAGCTATCAGGGTGTCGAACCTTCCGCACGAACAAGAGAAAAACGAATAAAAGAAAAAATTCTTTCTCTTTTGCGCTTATCAAAAAAAGCCTGCGACCTCGGAGTGCACAGAGTACATATCTTAAACGGCTTGTCGGACGGCGTGATTCCCTGTGAAATTTTTTCCGAGCTGGGATCCGGCACTATGATTTACACAAACAATTACGGTCGTATACGTGAAATGCGGCCTGAAGATATTCCGGCGGTTTTAAGACTTATGCGTCCCTTTGTCGAAAAAGGAATTCTTTTGCCGCGAACGGAAAGCTCCCTTTTTAACGAAATAAACGACTTTATAATATATGAACTGGACGACGGTATACGCGCTTGCGCCGCTCTTCACATCTTTGAAGGCGCACAGGGTGAAATAGCGGCCCTCGCCGTAGACGAATCCTATTCCCACACGGGAATAGGTCCGAAGTTAATATCTCACCTTACCCAGCGGGCAAAAAAACAAAAACTGAAAAATATTTTCGTCCTGACGACTCAAACCGCCGATTGGTTTGAAAATTTAGGATTTAAAGCCGCAGACATTCAAACTCTTCCGGAAAAAAGAAAAAAAACATGGACGGCAAACAGAAATTCCAAACTGTTGAGAATGCAAATAAGCGACTGACGCCGGCGGATTTAAAACCGCAAAAAATTCCGATAATGTTTCACGTGAAACATTATCGGATGCACAAGGCGGTTTTCTATTTGTCTTTTTCGTTGTTTTGGGCTACGCGGTCGATTCCGATCAGATAATCGGGGTCTTCTATTTTAAGAATGCTCACTCCGCTGGCGTTTGTTCCCTGTTTATTTATAGCCGAAGCGAGTACCCGCAGCGTCTTTCCTTGGCTTGTCATACAGACAATCTCATCCGTTTCTGCAGTCGCCAAAATCCCTATTATTTCTCCGCGGGCTTCGGTGTTTCCGAATATGCGCTGGCCGCCGGTTCCTCTGCCGTGCGAAAGGAATTGATCGAAGTCTATGCGTTTTCCGTATCCTTTTTCCGTCATCACCAAGATGGATTTGTCATTTTCTATTCTTACGGCGCCGGTCAACTCGTCTCCGTCGCGTAAACGAATACCGCGTACTCCTCGACTGGCCCGTCCCATCTGCCGTATATCCGTTTCGGAAACTCTGAGCGCCTGACCTCTTCTGGTAACGAACATTATTTCATCCGAACCCGTCGTTAAAATGGAGCTTACGAGCTTGTCGCCGTCATCCAATTTTATGGAAATAATTCCCCTTGTCTTTGCGTTGGAAAAATCCGTTACGGGCGTCTTTTTTACGATTCCGTTTGCAGTAGCCATAAAAAGATAAGTGTTTTCCTCAAAATCCTTAAGCGCCACTATCGTAGTTATCTCTTCGTTTGCGGAAACGGCCAAAAGGCTTTTTATGTGGGAACCCCTGCTCGTCCTTGCCGCTTCGGGAATTTCATGCACTTTGATCCAATAAGCCCTGCCCTCGTTCGTTATGAACATAAGGTAATCGTGAGTGGAAGCTATAAAAAGCTGATTAATATAATCGTTTTCAACAAGGTTTGCGCTTGCGCTTCCTTTTCCGCCTCTGCCCTGTTGTTTATACAGAACCGCCGGTACGCGCTTTATATAACCCAGTTTCGAAATCAAAATAACGACGTCTTCTTCTTTTATCATATCCTCGACGTTGATATCTTCGACTTCGTCGGCTACAATATCGGTTTTTCTGTCGTCGCCGTATTTTTCCGCTATTTCGTTGGTTTCGGTTTTTATCAATTCCAATATTTTTTCATGGTGTTCCAGCAAATCGCGAAGATGAGCTATCAACGCTTCAAGCTCGGCTATTTCTTTTTTAAGCTCATCGATCTGCAGATGAGTGAGACGTTTAAGCTGCATGTCGACGATAGCCTGCGCCTGAACGTCGTCAAAAGAAAACCTCTGCATAAGAGCGTTCTTTGCGTCTTCCGTGTCGCGGCTGGATCGAATGAGTTTTATAACTTCGTCGATATTGTTGATCGCAATTATTAGAGCTTCAAGTATGTGGGCTCTCGCCAAGGCCTTAGCCAAATCATACTTTGTGCGTCTGGTAACCACTTCGTCTCTGTGTTCGACAAAGTATTTTACAAGATCTTTAAGATTTAAGATTTGAGGCCGACCCTTTACAAGCGCAAGGTTTATAACGCCGAAATTCGATTGCAGCGCCGTCTTGGTAAAAAGCTGGTTCAATACTATTTTTGTGATAGCCCCCCGCTTCAGATCGACAACTATTCTCATGCCGACGCGATCCGACGATTCGTCGTTTATACCGGCGATGCCGTCTATAGCCTTGTTTCTTGCCAACTCCGCTATTCTTTCACACAAAACCTTAGTATTTATACCGTAAGGAACTTCCGTAAAGACGATAGACTCTTTTCCGTTTTTTAAAGTTTCTATCGTAAATTTTCCTCTTACGATGATCTTACCGCGGCCGGTCTTATAAGCTTTTTTTATGCCCGCTTTGCCGAAAATTATTCCGCCGGTCGGAAAATCCGGTCCTTTTATATATTTACAAAGTTCATCTACGTCGATGTCAGGATTGTTTATGTAAGCCGTCACCGCCGACGCTATTTCCTTTAAGTTGTGAGGCGGCATATTTGTAGCCATACCTACGGCGATTCCGGACGAGCCGTTCGCCAAAAGAAACGGAAATTTTGCCGGAAGAACCGTCGGTTCCTGAGTGGTTTCGTCAAAGTTGGGAATAAAATTAACCGTATCCTTACCTATGTCGACCGTCATCTCTTCGGCAAGTTTTGCCATCTTCGCTTCGGTATAACGGTAGGCTGCCGCCGGATCTCCGGCTATGGTTCCGAAATTTCCCTGAGGAGTGATAACGGGATATCGTAAAGAAAAATCCTGCCCCAATCGCACAAGCGCGTCATAAACCGAAGCGTCTCCGTGAGGGTGATAACTTCCCAAAACGTCGCCTACGATCTTAGCGCATTTTCGCGTAGGTCCGTTATTGCGCAGGCCCCGCTCTTCCATTGCGTATAAAATTCTTCTATGAACGGGTTTTAAACCGTCGCGGACATCCGGCAAAGCGCGGCTTACGATGACGGACATGGAATAATCTATATAGGCCTGCTTTACTTCAGTATCGATAGGTATGGGAATCAGGGTTCCGCCTTCGGGCGTTTTTATCTCTTCCATTAAAAAATCCTTTAAACGTCAAGGTTGGCGTAAACGGCGTTTTCTTCTATGAATTGCCGTCTGGGTTCAACTTCTTCTCCCATAAGGACGCTGAAGATCTTATCCGCCGCAACGGCGTCCGGCAATGTAACTCTTTTCATCTTTCTGCGGGAAGGATCCATCGTGGTTTCCCACAATTGAGTTCCGTCCATTTCACCCAATCCCTTATAGCGTTGTACCGATATTTTATCCGTGTCGGCTCCTATGTCCGAAATAATTCTGGTTTTTTCATCGTCGTCATAAACATACCATTCTTTCTTTTGGTAGCTGATTCTATATAGCGGCGGCATGGCAAGATAAACATATCCGTCTTCTATGATCTGCGGCATGTATCTGAAAAAAAACGTTAAAAGCAAGGTACGTATGTGAGATCCGTCAACGTCGGCATCCGCCATGATTATTATCTTGTGATAGCGGAGTTTTGAAATATTGAATTCCTTTCCGATTCCCGCTCCGAGGGACGCAATTACCGGCTCAAGCTTTTCATTGTTTATAACCTTGTCTATACGGGCTTTTTCAACATTGAGCATTTTGCCCCAAAGAGGAAGGATGGCCTGTGTTTTGCTGTCCCTTCCTTTTTTTGCCGAACCGCCGGCCGAATCTCCTTCAACTATGTATACTTCACAAAGAGAAGGATCTTTTAACGAACAATCCGAAAGTTTTCCGGGAAGGCCGAAACTGTCCAAGCCGGATTTTTTGCGCGTAGCGTCTTTAGCTTTACGTGCGGCGATTCTCGCGGCGGCTTCGCTCACGGACTTTTCAAGGATCTTTTCGGTTTCCGAAGGATTTTGCTCAAAAAACAACACAAGTTTTTCTTTTATGAGATTTTCCACTATGCTGCGAACTTCAGTGTTGCCGAGTTTTGTTTTTGTCTGTCCTTCAAACTGAGGTTCTGGAACTTTTACGGACAAAACCGCCGTTAAGCCTGCCCTTACATCTTCTCCGGACAGTTTTTCATCCTTGTCGAGCCGCTTTTGCAACTTAGGATATTTTTCAAGGAATTTGTTCATCACAAAGGTAAGGCCTGTTTTAAATCCCTCTAAGTGTGTTCCTCCCTCGCGCGTATTGATGTCGTTTACATAGCTGTAAATATTTTCCACATATCCGTCGTTGTACTGCATGGCAATTTCCGCAAGGACGTCGTTTTCGGAACCTTCCATATAAATCGGCTCGGCCGGAACGGTAGATTTTCCTTCGTCAAGATAAGACACAAAGTGTTTTATTCCGCCTTCGAATTTAAACACTACTTCTTTGGGCATTTCAAGTCTTTCGTCGCGAAATACAATAGTAATCCCGCTGTTTAAAAAAGCCAATTCTCTTAAGCGCTTTGCAAGAACGTCAAAATTGTAAGTCGTAGTTTCGGTAAAGATGGATTTGTCCGCTTTCCACCTGATCATCGTGCCGTGACTTTCAGAATCTCCTACAACTTCCACCTTAGTCTTCGGAATTCCCGTTTCATATTTTTGAACGTATTTTTTTCCGTCGCGCTCGATAAAGGCTTCCATCCATTCGGAAAGAGCGTTTACGCAGCTTACGCCTACGCCGTGAAGTCCGCCTGAAACCTTATAAGATCCCTTATCGAATTTACCGCCGGCATGCAGCCTTGTTAAAACAAGTTCAAGCGCGCTTATGTGTTCCGTAGGGTGTATGTCGACCGGAATGCCCCGCCCGTTATCCACGACGCGGCAGATATCGTCCTTTTCAAGAGCTACGGTTATAGTATCGCAAAAACCGGCCATTGCCTCGTCTATGCTGTTATCGACAACTTCATACACCAGATGGTTTAAACCTTCCGGACCGGTCGATCCGATATACATTCCCGGTCTTTTACGAACCGCTTCAAGTCCTTTGAGAACTTGAATATTACCGGCTGAATATGTAGCTGTCATTATTTTCGTCCTTAAATTTGATTAATGTAATTCCTTCTATTATATGAAATAAGCACATTGCGGAAAATAGAAACGTAAATAATAGTATATCGATATTGCAGAAAAAAGTAAAGACGGTTTATAATGAGATTTATGGGTGAACATAATTACAAAGATGTTTGGACATTCGCTTTAAATCAAATCCACGAAGAATATAAAAAAGCCGGAAAAGAAACGGATTTTAAACTTTGGTACAACATGAAATACGAAGAAGACACTATTTCAACCATAACCGTTTCCGTCGCTTCGGAGTTTTTATGGCAATCGATGGTATCTAAAGGAAACGTTCAAAGGATAACCGATAAAATCAAAGATCTTACCGGGCAAAAAAACATTTCATTAAAACATCTTGTAAACAACGAATCCGTTTTTTCACAAAGTCAAAAAGATTATCCTATCGAAGAGCAGACCGGCAAAAAGCAAAACGACCCTCAAAATTCCTCGTTAAACAACACCCGCGTTAAAACTGAAGCGAAACGGCATCCGCAGCTCTATCCTAATTACACGTTCGAAACCTTTATTCCCGGAAGTAACAGCGATTACGCCTACAACGCTTCCATAGCCGTAGCAAAAAATCCCGGAAAAACTTACAACCCTATATTGCTCTACGGCGGCGTAGGCTTGGGAAAAACTCATCTCATGGAAGCTATAGGAAATTACATATATCAGGATAAAGGAGAAAAATTTAAAATCTGTTACGTTCCGGCGGAAACGTTCATAAACGAATTCACCACCTCCATAGGAAATAAAACCATAGCCAAATTCAAATCCAAATACAGAAATCTTGACGTTCTGCTTTTGGACGACATTCATTTTTTACAGGGAAAAACACAAACTCAGGAAGAACTTTTTCACACGTTTAACGCTTTACACGACAGCAGCTCGCAAATGGTATTCACATGCGACAGGCCCGTAACTGAACTTAAAGATATGACCGACAGACTTCGCTCAAGGTTTTCAAACGGACTTGTAGTAGATCTTCAGCCGCCCGATTTTGAAACCCGCTATGCGATTCTTTTAAAAAAACTTGAAATGCTTCAAAAAAAGATCCCCGAAGAAGTGGTTTCTTACATAGCAAAAAACGTAGTTACAAACGTGCGCGATCTTGAATCGGCTTTAACCAAGATGATAGGATATTCGGAGCTTATAAACAAAAATCTTACGATAGAGATAGCCCAAGAACAACTGAGAGACATTTTCAGCTCTCCAATGTCCGGAACGATAACGATAGATACTGTTCAAAAAATAGTGGCCGATCATTTTAATATTTCAATTTCGGACATTAAAAGCAAAAAACGGGACAAAAAATTCGTATTTCCAAGGCAGATATCCTTATACATAGCAAGAGAATTGACCGAATACTCATTCCCCGAACTGGGAAACGAATTCGGAGGAAGAGATCATACTACGGCGATGCATTCGTATGAAAAGATTGAAAATATGCTCAAGACGGATTCTTCTTTAAATTCGCTGGTTCAAATGCTCATGAGGCAGGTAAAAGATTATAAAAAATAA